>NZ_JBBODF010000001.1:2458666-4917333 GCF_038002825.1 Paenibacillus sp. FSL H8-0048
AGGCAGGCAAAGCTTCTGGCTCCGCCGCCGCAGGCAGCGCCCTCAGAGCCGGAGCGGCCGCAGCAAGCTCCAGCAGCCGCTCCAGATCCGTGCCTTGCTCCAGCATGTCGGCGGCACGCTCGAACAAGGGCGCAAGCTCCCCGCGCTCCACAGCGGGCAGCAAGCCCAGATGCCGCTCCGGGATGTCCAGCCCGCTGTCGCGGGAGAGCCAGCCGATCACGGGAATCCCGCAGGCCGCTTCAATAGCAGCCTTAACTAACCGGTAGTGAGCCTCGCTGCCGCAGCGGTTCACCAGAACGGCGGCAATCCGCACCTGCGGCTCCAGCTGACGGAAGCCCAGCACAATCGCCGCAGCACTGCGGCCCATGCTGCGGACATCGACCACCAGCAGCACAGGGCTGGCGGTCAGGATGGCGATCTCCGCCGTTGATCCGGTCAGTGCCGTATCCTCCTTGCCGTCATACAGGCCCATGACGCCCTCAATGACGGACAAGTCGGCCTCTGCCGAAGCCTGCAGGAAGTACTCCTGCAGATAATCGCTTGAAGTCATCCAGGAGTCCAAATTGCGTGAGGGACGGCCTGTGACCGCAGTGTGATACGCGGGATCGATGTAGTCAGGGCCGCATTTGAAGCCCTGGACCTTGAGGCCCCGCCGGGCAAAAGCGCGCATCAGCCCCAGCGTGACTGTGGTTTTGCCCGAGCCGCTGCCTGTGCCTGCGATGACAAGGCGTGGACGCGCCTGCGTCTCCCTGGGGACAGGCTCTTGTTCATATCCGGCTGTAATCATCGGCTCATTCACCGCCGCTCCCCTCCTTCTCTCCGGGATAGACAACCCGGGCTATAGCGATGGTCACATTGCCGCTCTTGTGCTTAGGCAGCAGGAGCGAATGCGCACCTGAAGACAGCAGCGCAGCAGGTTCACAGACACCGTAAGCCCCCGTTGCCCTGAATACCACCTCAGAAGGATGGTCCAGCTTAACTGTATTTAGCTGCTCCGGGGTGTACAGAACCAGCTCCCAGCTGTATTTGGCGCACAAGGCCAGCAGCCCGGCTTCATCCCCCTTGATTCCGGCTGTCGCCACATTCCGCACACTATGGAGCGACAGATGAAGCTCATTCAGCATGTGCAGGATCACGGCTTCCAGCTCTTCCGCAGACGTCCCGCGGTTGCAGCCGAGTCCAAGCACCAGACTGCGCGGGCGATACACTACAGTGTATTCGGCCAGAGCAGGACTTGCCGGTACGCCCTCCCCCGGTTCCTCCTCAAGCCGGTCGCTTACCACAATCGCTGCGCTGAAGCTGCGTCCGCTATGCCGAAGCTCCGCCCTGCTTACGAACATAGAGACATGCTCCGGCACCTCAGCACCCGGCGGCAGCCAGTCACGTTCCCCGCTCTCCTGTACAAAAGCCACCGGCTCCCCGTTAACGAGTGCAGCACTAGCCCCCTTCATGGAGGTGAAGCTGTCCGCGTGCCAGCCATACTCCCGGCCCAGCAGATCGACAGCGAAGGTGCCCTGCACATCCGAAGCTGTGGTGATCACCGGATGGCTGCCCAGCAGCCCCGCAATCTCCAGTGTCAGCCTGTTCGCTCCGCCGAGATGGCCGGAGAGCATGCTGATGACATGCTCCCCGCGCTCATCGATGACGATGACAGCAGGATCGGTTCTTTTATCCCGCAGCAGCGGAGCGCTCAGCCGGATAGCCGCCCCCAGCGAGAAGAACAGAATGACCGCCTCATAGCTCCCGAAGAGCTCAGGAAGCAACTCTCTGACCGGTCCGTCAAAAACAGTGATCTCTCCGCTCCGCGTCTCCAGCCCGCCGCTATACTTACCATAGACAAAGACCTCAGTCCCGCCAAGCTGCGCACCAAGCTTCACAGCCAGCTCTATCCCGCTGCGTGTAATCGCAACAGCCGCATACTGCTTACTCACCGGAGCCAATCCCTTCCCGGCAGCCATGGGTAAAATTCTTGTCGTACAGCTTGGAGCGGTGCTGATCTCGGTCCGTCAGCCCGGGGTCCAGCGCCCAGCCGGCCAGGATCATGGCATGCATAGTGATGCCTGCATCACGCAGGTCTCCTTCCAGCTTCTCAACCGTTGTCCGCAAAATCTGCTGATCCGGCCAGGTGGCCCGCTTCACGACCGCCACCGGGGTCTCCGGGCTCCAGCCTGCGGCCAGGAATTCACGGCTCACATGACCGGCCAGTGACGCACTTAGAAACAGCGCCACCGTGCAGTGATGCTCCGCCAGCTTGCGCAGCTGCTCGCGTTCCGGTACGGGCGTGCGCCCTTCCGCACGGGTCAGAATGACCGTCTGCGTCAGATCCGGCACGGTCAGCTCTGCGCCAACCGCCGCCGCAGAGGCAAAAACCGAGCTGACGCCCGGCACAATCTCGCAAGCGACGCCGCAGAGCTTCAGCAGCGACATTTGCTCCAGAATCGCACCGTACATGGCGGGGTCGCCGGTGTGGACGCGGGCTACGCTTTTACCGGACTGCACGGCAAGCGTCATCAGCTCCACCTGCTGCTCCAGATCCATGCCCGAGCTCTGAAGCACCTGAGCACCGGGCTTAGCGCTGCGGATCAGCTCCTCGCTGACCAGCGAATCTGCATACAGCACCAGATCTGCCGAGCGCAGAATCCGGCTGCCTTTTACCGTAATAAGCTCAGGGTCGCCAGGTCCGGCACCTACAATGTATACCTTTGGCACAAGCTTCGTCATTTGCTCACCACCATCAGACTCAGGTACTCGACTTCCTTGCCCCGCAGGTCCCGTGCATCACGCCAGACGGTCTCATAGGGGGAGGTGACCTTAGTTACTACCGAGGCGCGGCCGGACAAGCCCAGCTCATCCACCACCTCCAGCACCAGATCCAGCACCTTGGCCACCTTAAGGAACACCACCGTATCATGATGCAGCAGCGCTTCCCGAAGCGCCTCCCTGTCGTCCGTTGCCGGGATGATCCCCACCCGCTGATTGCCGTCTGCCAGGGGCTGCTCCAGCGCCGCCGCCGCGCCCAGCACGGAGGAAATTCCCGGAACCGAGACGACCGGCACACCGGGATGCAGCTCCTGCATCAGCCGGGACAGATGGATGAACGTGCTGAAGAGATTAGGATCGCCTTCGGTCACAAAAGCCACATCCCGCCCCTGTCTCAGCTCTGCCCAGCACAGCTCTACCGTGCGGGTCCAGCCGCCAGCCAGCAGCTCCGGGTCCTTGGTCATCGGAAAGACCAGTCCGAGCATGATTTTGTCCTGCGGGTCTACATGCAGCTCGATGATTTCGCAGGCGTAGGATTTGCCGCCCTTCTTGGTAGCCGGATAAGCAATCACCGGACATTCCCGCAGCAGACGGCAAGCCTTAAGCGTGATCAGCTCCGGGTCGCCGGGGCCGACGCCTACGCCGTATAACGTCCCAATCGCCCGGGGAGTCAGTCTTTCCTCCAGCTCCAGCTCTTCACTATCCAGCGGGTCAAATAACGCACTGGCCGCCTGCATCGCTGCTTCGGTCCACAGCGTCCCGGCCGCTTCTCCTAAGGATATTTCCTGTCCGTCCGCAGCCTGCCCACGCGGCTCAGTTACATCGGTCTTCATTGCGGGTTCCTCCTTCGTTATTGTCTGATGATTAATGAAGCCTCCGGCCGCTGACCACATAGACGGGATTCATTCCTTCGAACCGGGTCATGCCGAGAATCGGCTTGCCGCGCGATGCCTGAAGCATCGTGACCTCACAGGCCAGTCCGGCGGCCTTAAGCGCCTCCATGCTGCCATGCAGCGTCTCCACCGTAATCGCCCCAACCACAATCCGCCCCTCCGGCCGCAGTCTGGCGGCGCTGTGCGCAATAATGTCCGCTAATTCCCCGCCGCTGCCGCCGATGAAGACGGCATCCGGGTCAGGCAGAGCCGCTAAGCCAAGCGGTGCCTTCTCCTGTATGATCTGGAAATCCGCCCGAAACTTGAGACGGTTCGCTGCCATGTTCGGCAGGTTCTCGGCACTTTTCTCCAGTGCGTAGACCCTCCCGAGTCTGGCAATCCGCGCACATTCCGCAGCCACCGCACCCGAGCCGGAGCCGATATCCCACACGACTGCATCCTCGGACAGGTTCAGCTCTGACAGCACCAGAGCGCGGACCTCGCGCTTCGTAATCAGGCCTTTCTCCGGCTTACGCTGCCGGAACGCCTCGTCCGGGTAAGCGAATCCGCGCCGTACAGGAGCAGAAACCTCCTGCTTATGGCGCAGAATCACGACATTAAGCGGTGCGAACTCCCTCTTCACCATCTCCTCCAGCGTCCAGAACCGGCAGACTTCCTCCGCCCCGCCAAGCCGCTCACAGATAAACGCCTCATATTCCGTCATCCCAAACTCCTGCAAATAAGCAGCAATGACCGCAGGGGTGTTGTTCCCGTCTGTCAGCAGGGCGATTTTGTGCTTGCCGTCGATCCGCTGGGCCAGTCCCTGAATGGGACGCCCGTGCAGACTGATCAGCTCCGCATCCTGCCAGCTGTCTCCCAGCCTCGCAAACGCAAGCTGCACGCTGCTGTAATGGGGGATTACCTCCACATGCTCCGGCCCGAACCTGCGGACGAGATACCCGGCAATCCCAAAAAAGAACGGGTCCCCCGAGGCCAGCACCACCGTCCGCCGCTCACGCCACACCTCCTCCAGCTTGTCTGTAAAAGGCTTCAGCCCGCCTTGCAGCGCGATTTTCTCCCCTCTATACCGGCCGAAGAAATTCAATTGCCGCTCACCGCCCAGCAGCACCTCGCTGTTGTTCACTATGCTTAAGCTATCCGGTGTCAGGCCGCCGGCGCCATCCTCACCGATCCCGATTACATAAATCAGGTTATCCATGAATCTCCGCCCTTCCCAGCACCCGGCCCTTCATTGTAATAAGCACCATTTCTACAATCATGCCTCCGTTCATATACGCCAGACTCTGTTCACAGGCATGCCTGCACAGCTGCTCGAAAAAAATGTGATTCCCCGCCTCAGTCATCAGATTCACGACCTGTGAGGCTGTGTTGGCACCAGCAATCTCCTGAACCTGCTCCGGGGACGCTCCCGCACGGCCTGCAACGGAGGCCAGGAATCCGAAATCAACGGGCGCGTTCTTGGAGTGAATCAGCATGGCCCCCTGAGCCACCTTAGAGAATTTGCCGGCCATTCCGACGAAGGTAACCTTCCGAATCCCGTAAGCCTTCGCATGCTCCAGCGAGAAGCCTACATATTCCCCCATCTGAATAAAAGCTTCCTCCGCAAGCTCCGCGAACATCGCCATGGCGTATTTCTCGCTGCTGCCGCCCGTGGTGAGAACAACCTGCTGGTTCCCCGCCGCAGCCGCCACCGAGATGGCCTGAACCACGCTCGCTTTATAGGCTTCGGTGGAGAACGGCGTCACCACCCCACGCGTGCCCAGGATCGAAATGCCGCCCAGAATACCCAGCCGGGGATTCAGCGTCTTAAGCGCAATGCTCTCGCCTTCCGGCACGCTGATGACTACCCTCACCCCCCGCGCTGTACCATGCTCGTCCAGCACGGCGGTTACCGCCTCCTGAATCATCCTCCGGGGCACAGGATTAATTGCCGCCTCTCCCACGCCAACTGGCAGGCCCGGCTTTGTTACCCGGCCGACACCGTGGCCCCCGTCAATCTCCACGCCCGGCTGATCCCGCCAGCTCACCGCCGCTTCGATCCGCGCCAGATGTGTCGCATCCGGGTCGTCTCCGGCATCCTTGACCGTGGCACAGCTTGCCGAGTGTGATCCTGTACGCTGCCAGCCGGTCAGCTCAAAGGTATGCCGGAATCCGGCTGGCAGATCGATCTCTACCGCAGGCAGTCGCTCCCCTGTAAGGAGCAGGGTTGCCGCACCTGCGGCTGCCGCTGCGGCACAAGCCCCTGTCGTGTAGCCTCTGCGCAGCGGGGGAGTTGGCGTTGCCTCTGCCGATTTGGGAATGGGCAATCCGGGGCCCGGCGCATGTGCGAACACTTCAGTTGCCTGTGCGAATCCGGGCAATCCGGGTTCGGTAGCCTGCTGTATCTGCACAGCCATCTGCCCGATCTCAGGTCTGCTTGCTTGCTCCAGCCGCTCAGCTGCCTCAGTGGATTCGGGGCCGCCTACTGGCTCCAACCGCTCAGCAGCCTGATCGTATTCAGTATCGGCTGCGTCCTCTACCTGCTCTGCTTTCCCCGCCCCTGCTCTGCTTTCTTGGCGCCGGTTCTGCCTGACGGCTTGACCGGGTATTTCCTTGGTCATGGCAATCCCTCTTTGCTGATGGTCTAAGAATACATCCTCCCAAACTGAACAATCTGCACATAACTGAAGCCTATCCTCTGAGCGTTCGCCCTGGGCAGGTAACCTGTCTTACTCTCTATATAACCTGATTATACTGCTGCTTCTAAGCAAATCAGGAGATTTATATACAAATTTTTCTAGTCTTTCTGGCTCCATTGCACTTTGTACATCAGTTGAACCCCATATCCGCCAAAACCGTGAGTCTGCTGCATTTTGTACATTAGAATTTGGTAAGGGAGAGGTTGTGGAGACTTTATCCAGAAATCAAGTGTATGAACTACAACAGAACCGGATTTCAACTATAAAATCACGAATTCTGTTGCACAGAATACAATTAGAACTAAAGAATTAATAATTTGAGATAGTTGTATTCCGTACATCTAAAATCCGTAAAAAGGGAGGTTTTCCTCATCTAACTGCAATCTGTACAACTATATCTGCCCAAATAAGGCAGAACACTGATTATAAAATAGTTTAATTGCACGTTTTACAACTAAAGAAATATCTGATCCTAAATCAGAGCTTTTAGTTGTACAGAGTGCGATTAAGCATACCCTTACTTACCGCTTACACCTTATCTGAGTAAGACAACTCACCAGTCCTGCACTTCAGCTACGTGATTCTCTAATCCGCTAACCCAGCTCACCCGCCGCCCGGCGGACGGCCAGAAGACTTAGGGCATTCACTGCGGCGACCACGATCGTACTGCCGCCTTTGCGGCCGATATTGGTGATGTAGGGAATATCCAGCTTGCGCAGCTCATCCTTGGATTCCGCCGCCGAGACGAAGCCAACGGGCATGCCGATAACAAGGCCGGGCTGGGCTTCGCCTGCTTTTACCAGACGGATGAGCTCCAGCAGGGCAGTCGGCGCGTTGCCGATGACATAGATTCCTCCCGGTGCCTGGGCGCAGGCCTTGCGCGTTGCGATGATTGCCCTTGTGGTTCCCAGCGCCTTCGCCTCATCCACCACATCAGGATCTGAAATATGTACCCGGACCTCGCCGCCGTACCGCTGAATCCGTTCCTTGGCAATGCCTGCCTCCACCATCCGCACATCCGCTATAATCGGCTTGCCCTGCAGAATAGCGTGAATCCCCGCCTCAATCGCCCCGGGATGGAACACAAGACTGCGTCCCAGCTCAAAATCAGCCGAAGCATGAATAATCCGCTGCACAATCGGGTACTCCAGGCTACTGAACGAATGCTCACCCAGCTCCTCCGTAATCATCTGAAAGCTTAAACCCTCTATCTCCTGCGGCTGTACGGTCACCGGCTTGAACTCTGTCCCGAAATCCACATTCATCCCTCTTCCCTCGTCATCAGCAGCGCATTCTTCACAGCAGCTGTAATCTCGTCAAAAGAATCAAACACCGTTGCGCCATCCCCGAACGACAGCCCGGGCCGCATAATCAGAATCACATATAACCCCATGTCCAGCGCAGCATGCAGTTTCTCATCCACCGAGCCTTCGGCTCCGCTCTCCTTGGTAATCATCACCCGGGTGCCATACTGCCTGTATAAGGCCTCATTCAGTTCTCTGCTAAAAGGGCCCTGAAGCGCAATAATGTTCCGCTGCTCAATCCCAAGGGCTTGGCACTTCTCCAGATTCTCCAGACAAGGCAGCAGCCTTACGGTCAGACGGATGTCCGGATCTCCCAGCAGCTTCTCCGCAAAAATCTCTAGCGTTTTGCCTCCGGTAGTCAGCATCACAGAGCCCTTCAGCTCCTTAGCCTTGCGCGCAGCCTCCTCATAGGAATGCACAAGCAACAGCCGGGGATGGCTGTTATAGATAAGACTCTGCCGCTCATAGCGGAAGTAAGGCAATCCCAGCGCAGCAGCAGCTTCCATCGCATTGGCATGAGCCTCCAGCGCAAAAGGATGGCTGCCGTCCACCACGGCACGGTACCCGCCCGCTTGCAGCAAAGAGATCATCGCCGCACGTTCCAGTCTGCCGACACGAGTGGGGATGCCTGCTTCTTCCAGGCGTTCAGCCCCACTGGGCGTCACAACGCTGGCCTGCAGCGGCAGGCCTTGGCGCGTAAGACTCTGTGCCAGCTCGCGGGCGTCGCTGGTGCCGCATAGCATGAAGATCATCGCGGCTGCCGAAGCGCCAAGCCGTCTGCCGGATTCGCCGCCTCCGTTACATCATGCTGCCCATGCTGCCCATGCCTCCCATGCGTATGTTCCTCATGCCCGTGATGCGCGCACTCGTGGTGAACATGCTGCCCTTGGCAGTGATGCTGATGCTCATGATGTGCATGCTCATGGTCCCCATGGCAGTGCTCATGCGTGTGCCCATGTTCCTCGCGTCCGTGATGCGCACACTCATAGTGACCATGCTCATGGTGACCATGGCAGTTCTCATGCATGTGCCCCTGTTCCCCATGCCCGTGGTGCCCGTGTCCATGCCCCTCATGACTGTGATGCCCATGCCCGTGATGCCCGTGTCCATGCTCCCCATGCCCCCCATGCCCCTCTTCACCATGATGGTGATGGTGGTGATGCAAAGAAGCTGCATCGCGGTATTTACAGTTATCGCAGTTGCTGAAGGCACGGCCTTCCAGCGTCTCTTCAATCCGCTCTGTCAGCATATCCGCCAGCAGCGGATGTGCGCCCAGTGTGCCGCCGATCTGCACTTCAAGTTCGGGATGCTCAGCTGCGAATTGCGCGACCCTCTCGGCAAACTGCTGCATGAGCACTCCGGTGAACAGCAGGTACGGGAGAACGATAATTCTGCGCGCACCCAGCGCCAGGCAGCGCTCAAGCCCGTCCGGCAGCGACGGCTTGGCGATGGCAATGAAGCAGCTTTCCACGCTGCGGTAGCCTGTTTTCTCCCAGAGCAGCCGGCTTATCTTGTACAGATCGCTGTTAGCATCCGGGTCACTGCCCCCGCGTCCCATCAGCAGCACGATGGTGTCCTTATCCTCTATCGTAGATGCAGCGTTCCCGCGCAGCTCCAGGTCCATTCCGCCAGCCGCCTTCTCCTGCGCCACCGGAAGGCGTTCTGCTTCCTGAATCCGCTCCAGCAGAATATCGACGGCACGGTCCTGCACCCCCAGCGGGCGTCCGTAGATAAACTTCACCCCGGGATATCTCTGCTTGGCCTCGTCAATGGCCATGGGAATATCGAGCTTGGAATGTCCCGCCGCGAACAAAATAATCGGCACAACGTATATCTCTGCTGCACCGCCCTCAATACATCTGGCAATGCCGCCAGCGATGGAAGGCGACGCCAGCTCGATGAAGCAGGTCTCGACCTTCAGCTCCGGCTTACGGGCCGCGAGCAGGCGGGTGAATTCCAGCAGCTCCTCATTTCCCGCTTGAACCCGGCTCCCGTGTCCCACCAGCAATACCGTTCTCATCGTCTGCACTCCTTCTATGCTGTTATTGTTGTCGGATGTATGGGCTGCGCTTCCTGATACACTGTCCATCCGTTCCCGGAACGCATGATACCGCTCCTGCTCCCGGCCATTAATCCTATATTCCTCAACTGCCGCAGCTACAGCGGCTACCGCTTGCTCTTCGTCCATCCCTTCACGCACCAAAATCCCTGCATGGGCGCCCCGCCCGGACTTCTTGCCGCCGAGATACAGCTCATAGCTGCCGCGCGACATTACCAGCCCGATGTCATCCAGCACAGCGGAGCTGCAAGCCATCCCGCAGCCGGCTACGCTGATATGCAGCTCTCTGGGCACAGCCACCCCATGCAGCAGGGTGTGGAGATGAACAGCAGCACTTAACGCTCCGCTTCTGCGCAGTTCACAGAATCCGCAGGTTTTCACCTTCACGTAATCTCCAGGCGTGCTTACATTCAGTCCGGCCTCCAGCAGCCTTGCTCCTGCCTCTGTTCCTTCGCTCCGGCTGCCGCGCAGCAGGAAATACCCGTCCTTCGTATAGACCAGTTGCCCCTCGCTGCCTGCCAGCTCAGCCAACAGCTTCATCTGATCGCCGCTGAAGCTGCGGCTGCCGGCTGCGGGAGCAATCTCCAGCTCGAAGGATGAATCGGTGGATGCTGTCAGATCGGACAAGCTCCGCAGACGCTCCATCTGCGGAGCAGCAGCCAGGCTCTGCTCAGCCGCCTCTTCCGCCCGCCCTGATCCTGCTTCACTACAGGCTACCGCCCGTTCTATCCGGACAGAATCTGCTGCTTCCCGCTGTCCAGGCTCTGCCTCGCTTCCCGCAACAGCAGCTTCTCTCCCTGCATCGACAGTTTTTGCCGCTCCGGCGCAAGCGGCCCCCTCTGCCTGCCCGGACTCCGCCGCAGCCAGCGACCACGGCTCTGCGGCTGTACGCAGCCGCTCGTGCGGCTTCAGCGTCTGCGTCTGTGCCCCGAGACTGTATTTGCGCTCATATCCCCGCGGCGTAATCATCAGGTCCTCATAGACAACGGTAGCAGAGTTGCCGACCACCACGGTTGAGAGCATGCCGATCTCATGCTCCAGCATATCCTGCAGTGTGGTTACGACTGTCTGCTGGCGGTCACGGTAGGCGCTTTTGACAATGCCTACCGGTGTAGCCGGATCACGGTAACGCAGCAGAATGGTGCGCGCTTCTTCAATCTGGCGCGTCCGTCTGCCGCTGCGCGGATTATAGAACGCAATGACGAAATCCGCCGCCCCCGCCGCTTCCACACGCGCAGCAATGCTCTCCCAGGGCGTAAGATGATCGCTCAGACTGATCGTGCAGGAGTCATGCATAATCGGCGCCCCAAGCAGTGAGGAACAGGACTGGATCGCCGAGATTCCCGGGATCACCTCCACCTGCACCCCCTCTGAGCGGCTCCAGCCGCGTTCGATCAGCACCTCGTAGACCAGACCGGCCATTCCGTAGACACCGGCATCGCCGCTGGAGATTACCGCAATGGTCTGACCCGCTTCTGCTCTGCGGACGGCCTCCTGGGCCCGGCTGACCTCCTCGGTCATCCCCGTGCCGACAATCTCCTGATGCCGCAGCAGCGGCCGGATCAGATCTACATAAGTGGTATAGCCGATGACCGCCTCGCTCTCATCCAGCGCAGCCAGTGCGCGGCCGGTAATATGCTCCAGCGCTCCGGGGCCGAAGCCGATAATCAGCAGTTTCCCTTGTTTGTTCATTCCTCTTCCCCCGTTCATCATGTGAAACATATAGATTTTTATATTTCCAGCGCAAGCAGCTTATGCAGCTTCACTTTGAATTCGCCGGCGGTGCGGGGAGCACTCTGCCCTGCGGTCAGGCCGGCTGGCAGGCTGAACCATAAATCAGCCAGCAGCGGCAATCCCAGACCAATGGACAATAGCTCCTCCCGTCCCGCAAAAATCTCCTCCGGCGTCCCCGCCGCCCGGCATCTTCCATGCTCCAGCACAATAATCCAGTCCGCCCAGCGGTAGGCCAGGTCCATATCATGCGTAGCCATAACTACGGTTGTTCCTTTATCATGTATAGCTTCAAGACCCTTCAGCATCTGCGTTTCCGATAACGGGTCCAGATACGAGGTCGGCTCATCCAGCAGAATCAGCTCCGGCTCCATAGCCAGCACACCGGCGAGTGCCGTGCGTTTTTTTTGGCCCAGGCTTAGCTGGTGAATCGGTTTATCGCCCAGACCGGTCAGATTCAGCAGCTCCATTACCTCCCGGCAGCGCGCGGCAATAGCCGGTTCAGCCATGCCGCTGCCGCGCAGCCCGAACGATACATCCTCCAGCGGTGTGCTGAGGATCAGCTGCTGCTCAGGGTCCTGGAAAACCAGGCCCACTCTCCGCCGCAGAGCGGCCAGCTCTTTTTTGGAGTAGGATAATGCCTTCCCTCCTTGCAGAACCGTACCCTGCTGCGGGCGCAGGATGCCGACGGCATGCAGGAACAGCGTCGATTTGCCCGAACCGTTATGACCGAGTACCGCCGTCTTGCTGCCTGCGGGGATGGAGAACGTAAGTTCATGCAGCGCAGGCTCCTTCGTATCCGGGTAATGGAACACCACTCCGTCACAAGCCAAGCTATATTCCTGATCCATGGCCGGCTCCTTTCATGTGTTAGTGATAAAGTACGCTTCAGTCAGCAGCAGCACAGCAATACCGGTATAAGCCTGGATTGTATACCGCCGCGGCACAGGACGCGCCGTATAAGGCGGGAGAATAATCTCGTCTGTGAATCCGCGGGCCAGCAGCCCCTGCGACAATCCGTAATAACGGTGCATCGTGTTGCCGAACAGCGCTCCTGCCATAGCCGCAGTCTCCCGAAGTCTGGCCATGTAGCCCCGCCGGCCTCCGCGCAGCCTGCGGGCCAGCAGCAGGCCATGCGCTGCATCACTCAGCAGGAATAAGAAGCGGTACATAATCAGCATCAGCTCCAGAACAATCTGCGGCATCCGCAGCCTGCGCAGCACCTGCAGCAGCTCACTGAACGGAGTAGTGAACATCAGGAAAAAGAAACAGCTCATGCAGGCAGAGATTCTGGCCAGCAGCTCTCCGGCCCGCTGAAGCCCGGCCACTGTAACATATACCGGCAGGTTCAGTCCAGGAAGCGGGAATATTCCTGCCTCTCCCGCTGCCGGATGCCCGAATTCCACGAGCAGCGCCGGTACGCTAAGCGCGTAGAACAGCAGCGCTGTGCCGAACAGCATGCCATAAGCACGGAAGGGAATACGGGCCTGTAATACACACCAGGACATCATCCATAGGGTGATTGCAGCCTGCAGTACCGGATGTACGGTGTAAGAGAGCAGGAACATCAGGGCTGCGAACGAGCTTTTCCACATCGGGGATAACTGGCGCAGAGCATTATTGTAAGAGAGAACATCAATCCGCCGGATCACTTGCTGCTATGCTGCTTCGTCCCGCCTGCTTGCCCTTGAGCAGCCCCAGGGTATAGCCGATCACACCGGCACCAATCGCTGCCTGCAATGCAAACAGCATACTCTCCGTCTCCCCCGGGAGCTCAGTCAGCGGCTTGAACCACGGCTCATAGTCAGGATTAATCTCAGTAATCGCACCTTCAGCCGCATCATCGGCTCCGCCGAATTCCCCGTTAACCAGCAGCAGCGGCAGAATGACAAGCAGAATAACGACCAGCAGCATCAATCCATTTTTCCATTTATTGCTCATTAGGCTCTTCCTCCGTTCACCTTGCGTTTCAGCAGCGACAATTCATTCGGGCTATACGATTTCAGCCAGTTCCACAGCAGTACCGTCAACAGCCCTTCACTGATGGCCAGCGGGATTTGCGTCACGGCAAAGATTCCCCCGAATTTAAGAAAAGAAGCCATTACACCGCCATCCGCCG
Organism: Paenibacillus sp. FSL H8-0048; assembly: GCF_038002825.1. Lineage (NCBI taxonomy): Bacteria > Bacillati > Bacillota > Bacilli > Caryophanales > Paenibacillaceae > Paenibacillus > Paenibacillus sp. FSL H8-0048. The sequence continues at coordinate 2,472,211 of NZ_JBBODF010000001.1, forward strand.
CCGGAAAAGCCACCGCCAGTTGAACGGAAGTCACTACATACGTACTCAGATCAGCCGCCGCAGCCGCACAGAATAGGGCCAGCTTTTCGCGGTCCGGCATTTTCATCATCAGCTTATACACTGCATATCCGGCAAAAGGACCCGCCACCGCCATCGAGAACGCATTGGCTCCAAGCGTAGTGATCCCGCCGTGCGCCAGCAGCAGCGCCTGAAACAGCAGCACAATCGAGCCGATCACGCTCATGGGCATCGGTCCCAGCATTACCGCACCAAGTCCGGTTCCGGTAGGGTGGGAGCTGCTTCCGGTCACGGAAGGCATTTTGAGCGCAGACAGAACGAAGGTAAACGCACCGGCCAGACCCAGCAGCAGCTTCAGCTCCGGATTCTCCCGGGTCATGGCTCTCAGCTTGAAGATTCCCAGCACAAAGAACGGGATAAACGCCGCCCACCAGAACACCGCCCAGCCAACCGGCAGGAACCCTTCCATAATGTGCATCGCGCGGGCCGTACCCGGTTCATTCAGCATAAAATACACCGTAAATCCGGCAACCAGAGCCGCAAAGCTCCACCCTCTGTGTTTTTTCATTTGTCACCCTCCATGTTTGTTGATTTCCGTTAAAAATAATAAAACTAAAAAACCCACCCTAAAGGGTGGGAGTGTATGTACGCAGGCAAGTTCGATAGAACGCGCAGCCGCTGCCAAACGATACAAGGCGCTTCTCATCGTACCATCACTATGGGACGAATCCTTGTATCCAGCAGCTATAAACCGGTGATCCTCTCTACACTCAAGATTCCTCCGGTCCATCAGGGCAGAACGCCTCTTCTCATTAACCTATCCGTACACCGCTCCTATCCGCGTAGAGTCGTGGTGTGCGTAGACAAGGTAGGTCTCCTGGCTTGGAATGCAAACGCCGCAGGCTTCGTCTTCCCCGGGGCTTCCCGAGTGACCTCATGAAGTGCAGCTCTTCCATACAGTGGCGGGACCGCTCGGGATTTGCACCCGATTCCCTGTTATCCCTTGCCGCATCCGGCAAGAGCACCTTGTTTCACCGCTAATTCATCTCACATCATAACGGACCCGGCTCAGCGTGTCTGTGATATAAATTGGAAAAGCTGTACTGCGGACAAACTTGGCTTGTAGAAATTTTATTTGAGTAATATAATTATTAACTATACAATCTGAACGTGGAGGCATCCGATGAAACTCGATCTAACCGAACAATCCCTGCCCGTGTACGAGGCCTTGTCCAGTACCGTGCGCCTGCATATGCTGCGGCTGCTGTCCGATAAGCCCATGAACGTGAAGGAGCTGGCTGCAGCCCTCAAGCTCAGCAGTGCAATTATGACCATGCATGTGCGCAAGCTCGAAGCTGCCGGGCTGATCCGCAGCCACATGGCTCCAGGCAAAAGCGGACTGCAGAAGATCTGTACACTGGCTGCCGACGGGGCAGAGATTATTTTTCCAAGGCAGGCCCGGACTCCGCGCAGGGGATACCGCAAGGATATCCCGGTGGGGCATTATTCCGACTTCCAGATTGAGCCTACCTGCGGACTGTCTACGACGGAGAGGGTCATCGGGCACTTTGACGATCCCCGTTATTTCTGGGACCAGGAGCGGGTGAATGCCGGGATTCTCTGGTTCGGCAAGGGGTTCGTTGAGTATAAAATCCCGAATTTCCTGCTGTCCAGCCAGCAGCCGGAGGAGCTTGCCATCACGATGGAGATTGCCTCGGAAGCCCCGTCGATCAACAACAACTGGCCGTCGGATATTACCTTCACGCTGAACGGACAATCGCTCGGCTTCTGGACCAGCCCCGGTGATTACGGAGATAATCCGGGAAAATACACTCCGGCATGGTGGCCCGCACTCACCAATCAATACGGCCTGCTCAAGCAGCTGCGGATTACGCAGACGGGTACCTACATGGACGGGCAAAAGCTGTCGGAGGTCACCCTCGATCAGGTAGGCATCCGCAACAAACAATGGACCTTCCGGCTCTCTGTCGAGGAGGATGCCGAGCACATCGGCGGTCTCACCCTGTTCGGAAAAGGCTTCGGTAATTACAATGAGGACCTGGTGTTTGAGCTGTTTTATACGGATGGTGTGGCAGATTTGCCGGGTTCTATATAAAGGCTTGCTTAGGGTGTTAGGTAGGTAGGTAGGTAGGTAGGTAGGTAGGTAGGTAGGTAGGTAGGTAGGTAGGTAGGTAGGTAGGTAGGTAGGTAGGTAGGTAGGTAGGTAGGTAGGGGAGATTGATTAGTTAGACTAATTAGGTTGGTTTTTGTTTCAGCTACTTTTGGAGCCAATACTCCTCATTTCCGCTCATCGCCCACTTTCGGCTGATTCAGGTGCATTAGTGTACCACCCATTAGCCAACCAGCTAACTTCTCCCCCCACCTATGGGATTTATCCCTCTCATTTCCTCACCCAGTCCACTTCCCGCCGCATTAGAGGGATTTATCCCTCTCATTTCCTCACCCAGTCCATTTCCCGCCGCATTAGAGGGATTTATCCCTCTCACATTTCCTTCTCCCCCCCTTTCCCCTCACCTCCACAACGCAAAAAAGCCCCTCCAACCGCACATTGTGCAGGTTCGAGGAGCTTTCGTTGATCGATCCGCCTCATATGGCAAGAGCGGCTTCTAGCCTATCTATTTAGCCGGTCCCCTTGCCGTTAAGCGTCAGGCGTGAGCCGTCATTCCGCGACCGGCTGCCACTTTCCGCCGCCCGGCAGCGGACAGCTGCGGGCCTTCAGCCGGGCCACGACCGGAATGATGCAGCCGCAGGCGGTACAGGTCACGCCATCCTGCAGCTTCGGGCAGGTCCCGCAGATCGCCAGCCGCTCGGCATAGACCTCGTCGGAAGCCGAATTGCCGGGATTGAACATGGAGGACGCCAGAATGCGGGCAATCTGCGCTTCCGTGACCTTGTACTCCTCCCGGCATCCCTTGCAGGTTGAAGTGGTCGTCATCCTGCGTTCCTTACGCCTTCGGCGTAATTTCCAGAACGGTTACCGACATTGGCGGCAGTTCTACAGTCAGCGTATCCCCTTCAAGCTTGAAGGCGCTGAATGCCTGCGGTGTTACAGCTTCCGGCTGCTCAAAGCTATTGTGGGCATCGATGGAAGCTCCGGCCAGCGTCGTTCCGCTTACGGATGCTTGCCCAGCCAATCCGCGCAGCTCCAGCGGCAGGGTTGCCGATGCCGCATGATTCAGGTTACACAGGCTGACATGGATTACGCCTTCTGCGGTTACAGAAGCAGAAGCCGATACTTCAGGAATGTCCACTCCCTCGTAGCTGTATACCGGGCTGTCCACAGTCAGCTCCAGCAATTCTGCATCCTGATGCACCTTGTACATGTTGAATACATGGTAGGTTGGGGTCAGGAGCATTTTCTCGCCTTCGGTCAGAATAACTGCCTGCAGCACGTTCACGGTCTGGGCAATGTTCGCCATCCGTACACGGTCACTGTGCTTGTGGAAAATATTCAGCGTCAAGCCGGCCACCAGCGCATCGCGGATCGTGTTCTGCTGGTAGAGGAAGCCCGGGTTCGTACCCGGCTCAACATCATACCAGGTGCCCCATTCGTCAACGATCAGGCCGACTCTTTTCTCAGGATCGTACTTGTCCATGATAGCAATATGGCGGGTAACCAGCTCATCCATGAACAGGGCCTTCTTCAAAGTCGTAAAGTATTCGTTAGTCTCAAAGCCTGTAGCCGCGCCCTTATGATTCCAGTCCGAAGTAGGCAGGGTGTAGTAATGCAGGGTAATCGAATCCATGAAGCGGGTAGCTTCACGCATCAGTACTTCTGTCCAGTTATAGTCATCCGCATTCGCCCCGCAGGCGATCCGGTGGATCTTGTTGTCTCCATAGTTACGTACATACGTCTGATATTGGCGGTACAGGTCAGCATAGAATTCAGGACGCATGTTACCGCCGCAGCCCCAGTTCTCGTTGCCCACGCCGAAATACTTGACGCTCCAGGCATCTTCCTGGCCGTTCTTCTGACGCAGCTCAGCCATTGGCGAGACTCCGTTGAAGGTCAGATATTCCACCCACTCGGACATCTCTTGAACCGTTCCGCTGCCTACGTTACCGTTGATGTAAGGCTCGCAGCCCAGCATCTCGCAGAGCAGCATGAATTCATGCGTACCGAAATGGTTGTTCTCTACCGCGCCGCCCCAGTGTGTGTTGATCATCCGTTTGCGCTCTTCGCTCGGGCCGATGCCGTCCTTCCAGTGGTATTCATCGGCGAAGCAGCCGCCCGGCCAGCGCAATACCGGAATTTTCATTTCCTTAAGCGCTTCCACTACGTCGTTGCGGATACCCTTGGTGTTCGGAATAGGGGAATCTTCGCCCACCCAGATGCCTTCATAGATACAGCGTCCAAGATGCTCAGCGAAATGTCCGTAGATGTTGCGGTCAATCTTACCTTTGCGGATGTCGGTGTTCAGTACAATGCGTTCTGCCATGGGAAGTTAACGCTCCTCTTTAAGTTAATATATTTGTTAATCATTTAACACTTATATTAACATTATAATCAAGCTTCCTCCGGTTCGTCAATCTTTATCTTAAGCACCCCCTCTAGCATTCCCGCATTCCACTTCCCCGTCAAAAATGATATTATGGACACACAAATACAGCACAATTGGAGAGTATGATGATTAGACCTATCAGTAAAGATATATCGCTGCTTAGCCAGAAATCTGCTCCGGCCACGGAGAAGGATCTGCCCGTGTTAATGGATCTTGTGGAGACCCTGAACGCCAACTCCGACCGGTGCGTCGGCATGGCTGCGGACATGATTGGCGTCAACAAACGTATCATTGCCATCCGCGTGGAGCAGCAATTGACCATTTCGATGATCAATCCGGTGATCGTTAAGCGTGCCCGTCCTTATGACACGGAGGAAGGCTGCCTGTCGCTTGAAGGCGTACGCCCGGCGAAACGATACGACTACATTGAGGTAGAATACCTCGATTATAATTTTAAAAAGCACCGGGATAGCTTTACCGGATTTACGGCGCAGGTTATCCAGCATGAGGTGGATCACTGCGAGGGTATTGTCATTTGAGCCGGGACCTGAGAGCGCTAACCTTCAGCAGGACGGCCGCTGAGCAAATTCTGAGGAATGAGACCGATACCCGCACGCTTTTGTCAGAATATCCGGAGTACAAAGAAGAGGTGCTGCTTGAGATCAATGCCCTATCGGGCCGTCAACGCGCCAATCTGATCCAACATTTGCTCGCCAGCTATACAAGCAGCGCCAAAATAGCGAAGAGCAAAATTGTCAAAAGCGGCTTTAATCAAACGACCATTAACGCTTTTCTTCCTAATATAATTAAAGCCCGCTTCGCCATTTATCTGATCGAACAGCTGCAACTCGCGGTATCCGCCGAATCAGCCTCCGGGCCTGTCCGGTTCAATCTCTGGGACGGTTATATTCTGCAGAAGCTCCTGTTCAAGGACAAGCTTGTCCGCAAGCCCGTATCGCTCCCTCTGTTCCGGGTATGCTGGAAGCTGATTATCCGCCCCAAAGTGCTGATGCCGCTGGTCAATAAACAAGGGATCTACTGCTTCTATTCCCGTTCGTTAATCAAGCGCTTGTCCGCTCTAATCGGAGATAAGGCGTGCCTGGAGATTGGAGCAGGTGACGGTACCTTGACGAGATTCCTTAACGATAACGGCACAGCCTGCCGGGCAACCGATGATTATAGCTGGGCGCATTATATCACCTACCCCGATTTTGTGGAAAAAGCCGATGCCAAAGCTGCCCTGAGCAAATACGCTCCAAAGGTGGTACTTTGTTCCTGGCCGGTGCCCGGCAACCCTTATGAGAAGCATGTTTTTAATACAGATTCTGTAGAGTTGTATATTGTAATCGGCACAAGAGACCCGGCGATCACCGGTGATTTCGATGCGTATGATAAGGCTAAGCATTTCAGCATGGAGCTGAATGAGGAATTATCCCGCCTGCTTGTGCCGCCCTCTGAGGACAATGCGGTCTATCTCTTCACACGCAAACAAGACAGTACACACTCACGATAGGTGAGCATCTACTGTCTTGTTTGTTTTGCTGTCTATTCCGGCCTCAGCCCAGATCCCCCAGCTCAATCTGCACGATTCCCCGGTCATCCCGCTCCTCGGCGATTCCGCCGATCAGATGCATCAGGCTGCCGAACTCCAGCTCATTGAACTTGCGTGCGGCGTTATCCCGCTGCAGCTCCCAGAGACATTCGGCCAGCTCGCATACCACCGGCACATCACAGCGGATCTCTGCCAGTTCCCGTGAGAGATGCAGCATGTCGAGATCCGCTTCAATCTTGGCGCGTACGCCCTTGGGCAGCAGATGCAGGTTCTCGATGACCCCTTCCACCGTGCCGTATTCCGTCAGCAGCTTGGTGGCCGTCTTCTCGCCTATGCCCTTCACCCCGGGATAATTATCGCTGGTGTCGCCCATGAAGCCCTTCAGGTCAATCACCTGCGCAGGAGTGAGGCCACGTTCTGCCAAAAGCTCAGCCGGATCATACACTTTATAGTTGGAACGGCCTTTTTTCATAATCACGACCTTGACGCTGTCATTCACCAGTTGGAGCATGTCATGATCCCCGGTCAGAATATAGACCTCCGACTCCCCGCTGTAGCACGAAGCCAGTGTACCGATGCAGTCATCTGCCTCATACCCGGCCAGCCCGATATTTGGCACGCCCAGCTCCGCCACAACCTCCTTCACGAGGTCGAACTGCGGGATCAGCTCCAGCGGAGCGTCAATCCGGTTCGATTTGTAGCCTTCGTACTTCTCCGAGCGGAACGTGCCCTTGCCCATATCCCAGCAGCAGACCACATGCGAAGGCTCAAACGTACTCACCGCGTCGAAAAAATACTGCAAAAATCCATACACCGCATTCGTCGGCAGCCCGGCGCGGGTCTTGCGGATATATCCACCATAAGAGGTAGCATAAAAAGCGCGGAACAGCAGAGCCATTCCATCGACAATCATGACCCGGCCCTTGATTTCTGTTGCTGTGCTCATGTGTAACCTCTCCTTGTATTCCTTCATTTAGGCGTTGCTCCAAGCTTCGGCGTACTGGTCTTCCTTGTAGCCTACGGTAACCTTCTTGCCGTCAGTGACTACCGGACGCTTAATCAGCATCCCATGTGCGGACAGCAGCGCAAGCTGCTCGTCTTCGCTTAAATCTGCAAGGGTATCCTTCAGGCCAAGCTCCCGGTAGACCTCACCACTCGTATTAAAAAACTTCTTCAGCGGCAGGCCGCTGTGCTTCACCAGCACACGCAGCTCCTCCACGGTTGGCGGCTGCTCTGCGATATGCTGCAGCTCCAGCTCGTGCCCCGCTTCCTTCAGCCATTTCACTGCGCTGCGGCAGGTGCTGCATTTCGGATATTGATACACCTTCAAGTTACTCATCGGCTTCTCCTTCTATTATAAAGTGCAGAAGTGATGCTAGTCTTACAGATCGTCACTGCTGCTTATTTTGTTGGGGTCGTCTGCATAGCGGCGGCTTTTGCCCGGCCGGCCTTACGATCGGCATCACGCCCGGCATCAATAGGTGGAAATTGTACAACTCTTCCTTCCAAATCCGCATCGCGGGAGGAAATAGTTGGATTTCCGGCATTTAAATTCGGAAAAATCGTTACTTTGCGGAGTGTGGGAAAGTTTAGTTGTACTTTTTCCACTTGCTTGCCGCAGAGCCTTCATATAGCTGGAAATAAGTGCAGCCTGGCACTTATTTGCCTGCTGGCGTACTCCAGTGGCGGCAGAAAGGTTACTCTGTGAGCGGTCGGAGCAGGTAAAAGCAGTATGCTGCTTAGCATCTTCCTCCGATTGCAGCCAGGCAAGCTGCATGCTGTAGCAACGGGAAGCTGAGTCCCGGATAGGTCCGGCACTTCCTTACCGTGCCGACTGCCGGAGCTTCTCCTGCAGCAGCGCCATATCCGGCGGCAGCGGAGCTTCGAAGACCAGCTCGGCATGCGTCACCGGATGCCGGAAGGCCAGCCGCACCGCATGCAGCGCCTGGCGCGGAATGGCCGCGTCCAGCTCCGCGATCTGCGCGAGCCGGGCGGCTTCGCCCGGCGACAGCGCCTGCTCTCGCGCCTGCTGCTTCTCGCCGATTGCGGTCACCACCTGCTCTCCCGCACGCCGCTCCTCGCCTGGCGCTGCCGACTCCGACCGGCCGCCAGCCGCCTGCCCAAACAGCGGGTGACGGTACATCCCGTCACCGATCAGCGGGCAGCCGATAGACCCCATATGCACCCGGATCTGGTGGGTGCGCCCGCTCTCCAGCTTCAGCTCGACGCGTGAAGCGGCGCTGCCATAGACCTCCTTGACCTCATACCGGGTCAAGGAGGGATAACCGTCCGGCGTCACAATCCGCCGGTGCGGCTCCAGCGGGTCGCGGTCGATCGGACCGTCGATATCGCCGCTTGGCAGAGGCGGAACCCCGTGCACGAACGCGGTATACCGCTTGTCCACCGTGCCGGCAATCATCTGCTCGGAGATGTGCTGGTGGCTGTAAGGGTTCTTGGCAATCACCAGTACCCCGGAGGTCTCCTGATCCAGCCGGTGTACAGGGCGGAAGCGGACCCGCTCGCCTTTCTCTGCCCAGTAATGAACCACTCCGTTCGCCAGGGTCTCGGTATAATGGCCGTGGGTCGGATGGACAATCATTCCTGCGGCCTTGCTTACCACAAGCAGATGCCCGTCCTCATACAGAATCTCGAAGGGAATCGGCTGCGGCAAAATATCCTCGGACGTTTCCTCCTCCATCCGGATCTGGACCTGATCGCCACTGCTCACCTTGACGCTGATATAGACCCGCTCTCCGTTCAGGGTAATTCCGAGGTCTGTCATTTTGAGCCGGGAGAGCAGCTTGCGGGAGACATCCATCCGCTTTTGCAGGATGGTTTTGAGCAGCCAGCCGTCTTCAAGCGGCGGCACTATATAGGAGATGGGCGGATAATAGCTGGTCATTTGTTCCGGAACACCTTTTTGCTGCGCAGATATTCTACTTCAGCAATCTCCAGCCGGGTGTTGGCAGCACGGGCCAGAGCGAAGAAATAGTCAGACAGCCGGTTCAGATAGATTACCGCCTCAGGGTTAATCTCCGCACTGCGGCCCAGCGTCACTGCCCGGCGCTCGGCCCGGCGGCAGACCGTCCGGCAGACATGCAGCACCGAGGACAGCTGGCTTCCGCCGGGCAGAATGAAGCGCTCCAGCTCCGGATTCTCGGCCTGAAGCGCATCGATCCAGCCTTCCAGGCGGGTGGCCATCTCGCTTTTCACCTTATAGCGGTTCTCACTCAGCTTCACGAATGCCAGATCCGATCCACAGTCAAACAGCTCATGCTGAATCTCCAGCAGCTGCTCGCGGATATCTAGAAACCGCTCGTCTTCCATCAGGCTCCGTGCCTGGCCAACGAAGCAGTTCAGCTCGTCAATAGTGCCATAAGCCTCGACGCGGACATCGTCCTTGCCTACCCGGCCGCCGATCACCGAGGTCTCGCCCTTATCCCCCGTACGCGTATAGATCGCCATGATACTTCCCTCCTAAGTTGCAAAATCACATATTCATAGTGTAATCGTTCTTAGGTAGGGTGGCAAACAAAGATCACAGTTTGCGCCATGTAAATAACTCCCTTAGGAGGAAGCCTTAATTGTCACTTGCTCCACCCGACTCATGGCTTACGAAAAGTAATGCAATACATCAGGCCCTTGCACACTTCCTTGTACGTTACCTCCAGCATCTCCGGCGGAATCAGCCCAAGCATCTCCGGCAGGTCCGCTCCCTCTGTAAAATATCCCTTAACCACCGGCACCTTCCCGTACGTCCCCTTCACCAGCTTATGCGTCTCATCGGCAATCATCAGCCGGGTACCCGGCTTCGCCACCCGGATCATCTCCAGTACCGCAGCATGCGGATCACTGAAAACATTAATTCCGCCTACATGGTACACACTGTCAAAGCTGTTGTCCTGAAAAGGCAGCCTCTCTGCGGTCCCCTGGAACAAATAGGCCTCAATCCTCCACCTCCGCAGATTACGCACCGCCTGCCTCAGCATTCCGCTGGAAATATCCAGCCCGTACAGCTCGGCCTTCACTTTCCCGGTCTTCTTCATGGTAAGGTACGGGAAATTATCGCCGCTGCCCACCGAGGTCTCCAGTACACGCTGACCGCCGCGCAGCTCAAGCGATGACAGGAACTGCTCTCTATAGCGGCGTTCTCCGCCGAACTTCAGCGCGAAATACAGCTTGTTCGACAGCCGGTAGAAGCGGGCAATCCGGTTGTACAGCTCCAGGTACTTCCGGTTACTGCCTGCGGCATCCGCTTCCTCCATAAAAGCCAAATACCCGTGCTTCCACGGATATTGCCGTCCATTCGCCGGATTGACCGCCCCCGTGCCCTCCAGCTTAAGCTCTTCATATGTATTCGGGTCCCTTAGCAGCTGTGCTTGCAGCATGTATATTCCCTCTTTCCTGACATCGTACAGTTCCAGCCCGTACGCTGTGATGTTCGTGAATATTCATTATATGCCTACAGCTGAAAGCGGGCATCAGGCCAGGGTCTGCCGCCGTCTCCGCCTTTAGTCTTAACCTGGAGACTTAGAAATTACGACATTTTTATATTTTTTTCGACAAAAAGTAACAACAAAATCAGCTCTTCAGCCGATGATATTGAATATAAGTAAAAATAGCTTCTTATCTAATGGGGGAGGATTAACATGGCTAATATTGCTCACAAGGGGATTTCCAGGCTCCGGTTCAAAAGCATACGTATGAGAACATTTGCATTCATCCTGCCCATCTTTCTGATCACGCTGGTGCTGGTCGCTCTGTTGTCGTACATGTATTCCAAAAGCATTATCCAGCGCGAGGTTAAACAAAAAATGAATGTGCAAATATCGGATATTTCTAACGAGATTAATGCGAACTTAAGTGTGCACAGCAAGGTTCCCGAGGTTCTGGCGCGTACGCTGGAAAGTCATGCTGCGGAATTCACACTGGATCAATACCGTACGATGCTGTCAAGTGCGCTGAAGGCTAATCCTGATACATATGGTGTGGGTATTTATTTTGAACCCGGACGGTATGACAGCAAGCTGAAGTACTTCTCCACCTATGCCCACCGGGACGGCGGCAAAATTGTGACAACCGAGCAGTACAATGACCCCGAATATAATTATCACGGGCAGAACTGGTACACCATCGGCAGAGACCATGCAGCGTTTACAGATCCATTCTACGACACCATTACAGGGACAACGATGGCTACGTTTGCTGTTCCTTTCCGGGATACCGCGAATACCTTGCTGGGAGTGATGGCCGGCGATATCGATCTGAAGACGCTGCAGAGCAGGATCGAGCAGACCAAGGTCGGGAATACAGGCTGGGCCTTCCTGCTGGACAAGCAGGGGAATTACATTGCAGGGCCGGATGCTGGGAAGAACATGCAGCTGAAAATAACAGATGAAAAAAACGCAAGTCTGTCCGCAGCGGGAGCAGAAATGCTTCAGCAGAATCAGGGGATGGTAACCTATGCCGATTCCGGCGGGACCATCCAGATGTATTATGAAAAGCTGCCGGATACCGGCTGGACCGTGGGTCTCGCCATGCCGGAACAGGAACTGTATGCGCCGCTTAAAGGGCTGCTAAGGTCTATTCTGCTGGTTAGCTGTGCGGGTCTTATCCTGACGGTAGCAGCCGTATATCTGTATAGCCGCTATATTACCCGTAAGCTGACCCGGGTCAATGAGATGTCCCAGCAGATGGCTGCCGGTGACTTCACCGGGAAGCTGGAGGTAGACAGCGAGGATGAATTCGGCAATATGGCCGGGCATTTGAACCAGATGATTACCAATCTGAGCAGACTCCTGGGGACCATTGCCGATCACTCGCTTCAGGTGGCCTCGACCTCGGAGGAATTAATGTCGAGTGCCAACCAGACCAATCACACAACAGAGGCTATTGTAGAGAATATTCAGGATCTGTCAGCCGGAGCGGATCAGCAGCTTCAGTCCACCCGCGAGTCTGCAAGAGCGATGGAGGAGATGGCCGCCGGTGTGCAGCGGATCGCAGAGGCCTCGATGGACACCGCCGCAGCGGCCGGGCGGGCGGCAGGCCAGGCTCAGAACGGACATTCCATCATTACGGAGGCCGTGGACCGGATGGAAGAGATGGAGCGGACCGCCGCAGATGCTTCAAGCATGATTACCTCTCTTAGCGCACAGTCCCAGCAGATCGGCAACATTATCGGTCTGATCAAAGGCATCAGCGATCAGACCGGTATGCTGGCCTTAAACGCGGCGATTGAGGCTGCCAGAGCGGGCGAATACGGACGGGGCTTCTCCGTGGTGGCCGGTGAGGTCAAGAAGCTGTCCGAGCAGACAGCCGAAGCCGCAGGGTCTATCAGCACCCTGATTCTTGAGATCCAGCAAGGCAACCGGGCAGCATCAGACGCGGTGCTGGCGAATGCCGGTGCTGTACAGGAAGGCTCACGGATGGTTGGCGAGGCCGGGCGTCTGTTCACGGATATTCTCGGCGGTATCGGTGAGATTAACACCCAGGTTCATGAGATGTCTGCCTCCTCCGAGCAGCTACTGGCCGGAACCGAGGAGCTGACCTCTTCGGTGGCAGAGATGGCAGAAGTGGCCAGGCAGGCCGCAGAGCGTTCCCAGAGCGCTGCCGCAGCCTCCGAGGAGCAGCTCGCCTCTATGGAAGAGGTAGCCGCAGCCTCTACCGAGCTGGCGAAGATGGCCGATGGGCTGCAGCAGGCCGTGGCCGCGTTCAAGGTAAACTAACATGCATGTATAACCCCCTGATAAGTCCCTTTGGACACAGGGGGTTATTTTATATAATCATTCTCCCCTCACTCCCCTTCAAAAAAGCCATCAGCTCCCGGTTCACCCGCTCCGGCTGCTCGTGATTCACGCCGTGACCGGCGTCCGGGATGACCGTATAGCGGAACCCGCCAGCGTCCAGTGTACTAGTAAGCTCCCGCTTCTGCTTCAGCTTATAATCTCCCAGCAGGAAGTATATCTGATCCCGGAACGTAACCGCTTTCTCTTGTTCGTAAGGCTGAAGCTTATGGGCGAACATCGCCTGCTGGTTATGATTCTGCATTAACAACACCAGATGCTCCCCGACTTCAGGGTGCTTGTCGAACAGGCCTGAGGCCGGCGAGCTGAGCTTGCGGGCCGCCCTGAGCAGATTGCTGCGTGTAGGGATAAGAATCTCCGGGAACATCATCATCAGCGTATGTATCATGCTTTTAATTGGAGCCGTAACCATTCCTCCCTCCATACAGACAGCCCTGAGCAATCTTCCCGGCCCGTTCACCGTGTAATTGAAGGCCATATACGCTCCATTCGACACACCTGCCACATAGAACTGGTCAAGCTTCAGCCCGTCTGCGACCTTGTTGATCCAATCCACCTGGTCAAAGGTCCGTTTATGGAACAGCTCACCTGGAACACTCTTCCCCGGTCCTCCCAGCGTATCTACCGCAATGCAGCGGAAATGACGGGACAGCTCCTTCATATTCAGCAGCCACATCACGGCCGAATTATCGCCTACCCCATGGAACAGAAGCAAAGGCGGTAACTCCGGCTCTCCCGCTGTTATACAATGGGTTGTCCCATAAGGGGTCTCCACATCAAGCTCCTGAAATTCCGTCCCCCACGCGTCAAGAAGCTGGTTATAGGACCTTAGAACCTGTTCTTTGCCGGCCTCGCTTTTGAATACCTTGATCAAAGAAAACCCCTGCCTTTCCGCCTTGGCGAATTTTTATTAATCTTACTTCATGAAGCACAGGATCATTTTAGAATTAGCTAGACTCATTGTTGCACATTTTGCAGTATTTCTCTAAAAGTGTTAAGAGCTGCGGTGTATTGTTGCATCATTTGCAGGAATTCCGGTGTTTAGTGCTGTTTAGCGCTGGCTTTGTTGCATTTCATGCAGAATTTCAGCATCGGGCGCTTCTATAAGGCGGTATTGTTGCACATTTTGCAGGATTTCTATACAGTGTTACGGGCTTAGGAGTATGGGGCCCATCTCTCATCGCAGCAGCACCAATTGTTCGGTTTCCACATACATTTGGCACCTTGGGTCCGGTTTTCATAGACAACTTATCCATAACAAAAGAAATTCATAATTTCCTGATTAACAAAAAAACGGACATCTCCCCAAAGGAAGGCATCCGCTTCGTATAATTCTGCTGTATTAATTGCTCTTGCGGTGACGGCTTCTCATATACTCATTAATCTTGAGATCCAGCAAGCTGCTGATTGCTATTACATTATCCGAGGTAAAGGACTTCTCCTGCATAAAGAGCTGTTCCATTCTGCTGCGGAGCATCTGAATTTCATCTTCCAGCGAGAGCCTGCGTGCATTCGCATCTCCTGAGGCGCGAGGCAGCCCGCTTCCGGAACCACACTTCCCGCCATAGGAGGATAAGTAATAATCTGCGCTCAGCACAATCACCCTTCCTGATGTAGTATTGCGCGTCAACCGGATTAGAACTGCACAGTTCTATGCGACCAGATATGAAGCGCCTTTATTCCGGAATAAGAGGTCCATGTAAGTGTATTACAGGTGTTTCTTGTCCTTAGAGTAAAATAATACCATATCAGAAGGTGATCGGCTATAGTTCGATTTACTTCTTTGTCGGGCCTGGTCAGGCCCCTTCCCGGGACAGCTGTGAGACAAATGCCCCAATTCGCTCAACCGCTTCATTCAGCTGGGACACCGAGGTGGCATAGGAGCAGCGCAGATAGCCTTCCCCGCCCAGACCGAAGACACTTCCCGGAACAGCAGCGACCTTATATTCAAGCAGCAGACGCTGGGCGAACTGGTCGGAGGTCAGACCGGTGGCCTGGATGCTCGGAAATGCATAGAAGGCACCCTGCGGCTCATGACACTCCAGTCCCGCCTCCCGCAGCCCCTTGACAATCAGCCGGCGGCGCTGGTTATACGAGTCTGTCATGCGGTCCTTCTCTTCCATTCCGTTGGTAAGTGCCTCCAGCGCAGCCACCTGGCCCATCGAAGGCGCGCACATGACGGTATACTGGTGAATCTTCAGCATGGCAGAGATCAGATCCGGGTGGCCGCAGGCATAGCCCATCCGCCAGCCGGTCATGGCGAAGGCCTTGGAGAACCCGCTGACCAGGATCGTCCGGTCCAGCATTCCCGGCAGTGAAGCGAAGCTGACATGATTGCTTCCATACGTAAGCTCGGCATAAATCTCATCGGAGATGACGATAAGATCATGCTTCTCGACCACCTTGGCAATCGGCTCCCAATCTTCACGGCTCATGATCGCGCCTGTCGGATTGCTTGGATAGCAAAGAATCAGAATCTTCGAGCGCGGAGTGATCTTGGCCTCCAGATCTTCGGCAGTCAGCTTGAAGTTGTTCTTCCCGAAGGTCTCAATGCCTACGGGAATCCCGCCTCCGATAGCCGTAATCGGAGAATAAGAGATGTAGCATGGCTCGGGAATCAGAATCTCGTCTCCCGGAGAGATCAGGGCACGCAGAGCCAAATCGATGGCCTCGCTGCCGCCAACCGTGGCGATAATCTGATTCGCCGGATCATACTTCACGGCGAAGCGGGTCTCCAGGTACTCGGCAATCCCCTCGCGCAGCTCAGGCATTCCGGCATTGGAGGTGTAGCCGGTGAAGCCGCGTTCGAGTGAATAGACGCAGGCCTCTCTGACATGCCAGGGTGTCTTGAAATCCGGCTCGCCGACACCCAGCGAGATAATATCCTTGCTGCCTGCCGCCAGATCAAAAAACTTGCGGATGCCCGAAGGCTGAATCTGCTGGACCAGCGGGGCCAAATAAGAGTTCATCGACTTGCCTTTATCTCCTGTGTGCTGTGCGTTATTAATGATCATGACATTACATCCTTCACGGAGATATCATCAGACGGTTGTCTTCCTCATGCTCTTCAAAGATGATACCGTCCTGTTTGTATTTTTTGAGCGTAAAATTAGTCTTCGTAGAGAGCACTGCATCAATCGGCGACAGCTTCTCAGACACAAAGTTAGCGACTTCGCGCAGATTGCGGCCTTCCACTTCCACCAGCAGATCGTAAGCACCGGACATCAGATAGACGGATTTAACCTGCGGATACAGATAGATCCGTTCGGCAATCCCCTCGAAGCCGCGGCCCCGTTCCGGTGTAATCTGTACCTCGATCAGTGCCGTCACCCGTTCATCATCGACTTTGTCCCAATTGACAACCGTCGCGTATTTCACAATGACATGGTCCTGCTCCATTTCGGCGATCACGGTCTTGACATCTTCTTCCTCCGCACCAAGCAGGGTCGCCATTAATGCCGTGGAGCTACGCGCGTCCTCCTTGAGCAGTTCCAGCACTTTCCTTTTCAATTCATTCATTCTCAGAGCCTCCTGCAAAAAAGAGTTTAGTATTAATATGACATGAAAAGTACCGTTCTGCAAACAAAATAACCCCGCCGGGGCGGGGCTATCTGGCTGCATTCCTTTTGTATTTTCTCCTGCATGGCCGGGTAAGCGCTCTAATGCTTCACAGGGCCGTCGCCAGGGTTACATATAATAGGAACCGTTATGATGCTGCTGTACATTCGGCTGATGCTGTGAAACATTCGAATGCTGGTTATAGGCTCCTGCCCCGCCTGTCTTCTCACGCACGAACTGCTGCAGCTTCTGCTGGGTCTGCTGGGCACTCTGAATCTGCTTGTCCAGATCCTGGCGCAACGCTTTGCCCGGAGGGGTGTACATGTTCATTTGCGACATCTGCATGTACAGTTCTCCCTGAATTCTGAGGGTATCCATAGTCAAATCATTGAATACCCGTCTAACGGCCGGACAATTCGATTCTGTAGCTGCTGTGGTGTACTCGCGGACTGTCCGCTTCAAATCGGCCAAAATCGTGTAGAGTAAATCTTCATCCGCCATAAACGGCGTTCCATTCTGTGCGTACACAGTAAAACCTCCTTTAAAGTTTGTGGGTTCTGGCTGTTATTGCGGCTGCGATGGTGCGTACTGCTGATGCTGATGGAGCAGCTGGACCAGCATATCCATGTGATGGGTATGACTCTGAATCTGCTGGATGCAGATCCCCTGTACGGTTGAATTCTGAGTGGTTCCGGCTGTAGCCGCTAGCTGCTTAATCAGCAAATCCTCATTGGAAATGGAATCGGCAATGTATTCCAATTCTTTTCCGCTAAGTGCCTGCATCTGGTTAGATTGCATGTTCGGTAGTCCCTCCTTCTGGTTGTTCAAGCGTTCCTTAGTATGCTTCCGGGGGAGGCTGTTTATGTGCCGGAAGGTACATTCAGCAAGCTCACAATTAATGAATAATCCTTAGGGTCTTGACGCATGAGACTCTGCAATAGCGCAAATAATACCACTCTGAATGACATAAAGGAGCGAACAGATCTATGAAACTCGTCAGCGGGCAACTGCCCTGGGAATACACATTGCCTGAACCTCCGGTATATCCGGTACTTGCGGAAGACATTACCTGTGACTGCCTGATTATAGGCGGCGGGATGGGCGGAGCGATGATGTCCTACCGCATGTCCCTCAGTGGAGCAGATACTGTTCTTATCGATAAAAGAACAGTCGGCACCGGGAGCTCCCATGCCAATACGGGACTGCTGCAAATCGCCAATGACAAATCACTGACTGCCTGCATGAATACCTTCGGGGAAGAGAACGGCGTGCTGTTCTACAGACTTTGCCAGCAGGCCATGCGCGCGATTCTGGAGTTGCCCGGCAAGCTGGACATCGATCCGCAGATTATTGAGCGCAGCAGTCTGCTGTATGCCAGTACGCCGGAAGATGTTGCTATGCTGAAGCTGGAGAATGAGAATCTGGTGAAGCACGGCTTCGATTCGGAATTCTGGGAGGAAGAGACGATCCGCGCCCATTACGCCTTCTCCAAGCCAGGTGCACTGTATTCAAGGGGAGATGCAGAGACGAATCCGCTGCGGACGGTACACAGCCTGATTCATAAGGCGCACTCCGGCGGGGTAAGGGTCTATGAGCATACCGAAGCCCTTCATTATGAGTACAATGAAGACGGCGTAATCTGTCATACCGCGAACGGCCGGATCTTCGCGAAGAATGTGGTCTTCGCCATGGGATACGAGACCCAGGAGATGAAGAAGGACCGGGGAGCAGAGCTGATCAACACCTATGCTATTATGACCGAGCCTCTGCCTCATCTTCCAAAATGGCATGAGCAGAGCCTGCTCTGGGAAACGGCACGGCCTTATCTGTACTTCCGGACCACTCCGGACGGACGCATCATCGCCGGCGGCAAGGATGAGCAGCTTACCAGCGTGGAGCGGCGTGAGGTAAGAGTCCTCTCCCAGTGTGAACGTCTGGTCGAGGAGGTTACAGCCCTGTTCCCGGAACTGCAGGGAATCAAGGCTGAATATTCATGGGGAGCGGTCTTCGGCTCCACCCATGACGGACTGCCTTATATGGGACCGCACCCGGAGTTCCCGCACTGCTACTTCATTGAAGGCTATGGCGGTAACGGCACGGTCTACAGCATGATTGCCGCCGGGCTGCTTGCAGATACCCTGGCCGGCAAGAGCCGCCCGGAGCTGGAGCTGTTCTCGCTGACCCGGTCGCCGAAGCCTGCGCCCTCCCCGGCGATACAGTCTTAAGGACAACTTGTTCAGGAAGGCAGCTGAATCAGAGAGAGCTGCAACACAGAAAGGGATGCCCGCATAGCCTGATGGCTGCGGAGCATCCCCTTTTACATAAGAACAATATGGAATAATAGCTTATTGCGCTTTTACAAATTCAGCCGACTTGATCCCTGCCTGACGTCCGAAGATAATAATCTCGGCTACCGAGTTACCGCCGATGCGGTTCTCGCCGTGCAGCCCACCGACCACTTCTCCTGCCGCGAACAGGCCGGTAATCGCTTTGCCGTCTTTGTTCAAGACCTCAGTGTTGGTGTTGATCACCACTCCGCCCATCGTATAGTGAATTCCAGGGCCGATCTGAATCGCATAATATGGAGCACCGGACAGATCATTATCCATACCGGTAGCTCTGCCGAACTCGGCATCCGACTTACTCTTCACCGCACTGTTCCATGTATCCACGGTGGTCTTAAGTGCAGCGGCCGGAACCTTCATCTGATCCGCCAGTGCTTCGATGGTATCTGCGGTCTTGACCACACCCATCTTGATGTATTGATCTACCGCCTTGACACGGGATTTCACTCCGGCGTCGAACACGAGATAAGCGGATTTCTCAGGAAGTGTATTAATGGAAGCCGTCACCTTGTCACGGGTATCCATCTCATTGCCGAAGCGCTTGCCCTCAGCAGATACAAGAATGGCTCCTTCGCCCCGGACCGCTTCACCGATCAGGTAGGATTTCTCCTGCTGTACAGTCGGGTGAACCTGAATCTGGTCCAGGTCTACGGTAGTTCCGCCAACCTTCTCAATCATGGTAATGCCGTCGCCGGTGCTGCCAATCTGATTGGTCGTTACCAGCCCTTGCAGATCCGGGCGAACCTTGGCAATCAGCTCTTTGTTGGCCCCGAAGCCGCCGGTGGTTACGATAACCGCTGCTGCGCTGATCGTTTTGTCATCGGCCTGGTTGAACAGCACCTTCACGCCGTTCAC
Organism: Paenibacillus sp. FSL H8-0048; assembly: GCF_038002825.1. NCBI lineage: Bacteria > Bacillati > Bacillota > Bacilli > Caryophanales > Paenibacillaceae > Paenibacillus > Paenibacillus sp. FSL H8-0048. Next base: position 2,491,865 of record NZ_JBBODF010000001.1, read on the forward strand.
CTTCCCGTCCTGTACCGTAAGCTCCTTCACATCCGCATTGACGAACAGCGGAATGCCCTGCTCCTGAACATTGCGGACAAGTCCGGCTACAAGATATTGTCCCACGGCCGAGCCGTCCTCCGGACGATGGGTACGCTTCTCCTTCATACCGCCGGTAATTGTAATATTGTTCAGGCGGATTCCGATGGAATCGAGCCAGTCAATGGCACCTGCGGATTGATCCACGAAGAAGTGCAGCAGCTCCTTATTGTTCGTATCATGTCCGCCCTTAAGGGTCTCTTCATAGAACAGTTCGTTGCTGTCTTCGATGCCCTGCTCCTTCTGGAACTTGGTCTGCGAGGCATTCATCCCTGAGGAGGATTTGGTTGTATTGCCGCCGGCTACCGGCATTTTCTCTAAGATAACCGGGTTCATGCCGGCCGCTTTGGCTTCCAGGGCAGCAGACATTCCTGCACCGCCTGCGCCGACGATGACGATATCATATTTATCTTTTAACTGATCGTACGGAGTATAGCTCGCTTCGGATGCTCCCGACACGGCCTCTGCCTTCTCTGTAGGTACAGCGGTTGCTGCCGGCTCTGTGGCCGCGCTGCCCGCTTCCTTGCTCTCATTCTTGCTGCCGCCTGCATTGTTGTTTCCGCAGCCTGCAATGACCAGCATCACGGAGAGAATGAGGATCAGCGCCGCTGTTAATCTCTTATTCATGTGAGTTGTGCCCCCTTGTGCATATTTTCACAATTATCATAGCGCCAAAGAAGCAGTTTATGGAACCTTCCGTAAGTTATTAAAGAGTTTTGTAACTAAAGTAAGCGGGCATGCGGACCTTAAATGTTCACACCCCCTCCTCCTCCTTCACCTCATAAGGCACATCCACGATAAAATGCGCTCCCGGCCCGCAGCCGGCGGCAAGCTCAAGATGACCGCCAAGTTTGTCTACACTTTTCTTCACCAGATATAGGCCGATTCCCCGCTGTTCCCCCTTGGAGGAGTAGCCCTGAGCGAAGATTTTCTCCCCCAGGCCTGCCGGAATTCCCGGACCGTTGTCGCTTACCTCGCATAGCAGCCGCCCCTCTTCATATTGAAAAGCAAGCTCCACCCGCTTCACGGGTTGCCCGCAGAGCTCCTCCAGTGCCTCCAATGCATTATCCAGCAGATTGCCGGCAATCGTAATCAGCTCATGAATCACCTGCGGATCGGCCGGCTCCGGCAAAAAACTGTCTCCAGTCAGCACCAGCTCCATCCCTGCTTCGCGCGCCCGGCTCAGCTTCCCCAGCAGAAATCCGGCCAGCACCGGGTCCTTGATCTGTCTCGTGATCGCCCCAATCTCCTTCTGGTAATTGCTTACCGTCCCCAGAATATATTGCTGCAGCTCATCATACAGGCCCATATGCGTCATGCCCATAATGACATGCAGCTTGTTCATGAACTCATGGGCGCCGGAGCGCAGCGCTTCTGCATAGACCGAGACTCCCGACAGCTTCTCCGCCAGCACAGCCAGCTCGGTCTCATCCCGGAAGGTGGCAATTGCGCCAACGATGTTCCCGTTCACCCGGACTGGCAGGCTGTTCACCAATAGAGAGCTGTCTCCCAGCTCCAGCTCCTGGTCCTGTATCCCCTCTCCCTCAGCCAATACCCGCTCCAGCCCCAGCTCCGGCCAAAACTCGGCAATCTGCCGGTTCATGGCGCTCCCGCCAATCCCCGCTGCCCGCAAAAGCCGCTGCGCCTCCATATTAAGGATGGTAATCCGCGCCTGCTGGTCTACGGCAATAATTCCCTCCCGCGTGGATTCCAGCATCGCACTGCGTTCCTGGAGCAGCTTGGAGATATCCTCCGGCTCCATCCCGAACACCATCCGCTTGATCTGGGCCGCCAGAATGAATGCTCCTCCCGCTCCAAGCAAGGCTCCCGAGACCAGAATCGCAATGATCGTCCACTCATTCAGCAGGACCAGCCGCTCGACCCGCTCCAGGGACAGACCGGCAATGACCACACCCACCTGATGCCCCCGGTTGTTATAGACCGGCACGAAGCCGCGCAGGGATCTGCCCAGCGGACCGGCCCCTTCGGAGATGCTCTCCCCTCCGCGCAGCGATATCTCCTGACCGCCTCCCGCAAAGGGCAGACCGACCAGCGAAGCATCCGGATGGGAATAGCGGATTCCCTTCATATCTGTCACGACCACGAACATAATATCATTGCGGCGGGCGATTCTTGAGGTGTAGTCCTGAATCTCCTTGCTGTTGCCCTCACTGAGTCCCTCAGAGACCAGCGGAATCAAGGCGATGGTACGGGCAATCGTAATCGCCTTATCCTCCAGCGCCTGCCGGGTCTGCGGAATAATCTGATTGCGGAAAATAAAATATAAAATCAGCAATACCAGCAGCACAACGGCAGAAACCATGACGGCGATCATTGTGCGCAGACTGTAGCTTTTTTTCCTGGCCACTTGCGTGATGACCTCCCTTCGTATCCTATTCCCTTCGAACTATATTAGTTGAGCCTGAGTTTGTAAAGCTACTCCTCAGGATCGCTTCGTAGGGGATAGACGAATGAAGCAAGCCCAGCCGTTCTGCCGGAGACAGGAGGGCTGGGCTTGCTGATTGGATGATAGCTACTGCTTCTTGGCCTGTTCCAGCGCCTGGGTCACCGCTTCAATAATCCCGCCGCTGGAGCCGGAAGCCCCGGAGAGGGCGTCTACGCCTTCTGTGGTTTGCTTTTCAATAATTTCAGGAATTGTATTCTCCACAGCCGCATCGATCATCGCCTGCGTCTCCTTGTGCTCTTCTACGGTAATGGCGTCGATCTTCTCATCCTTGATTTCTACCGCCACTTTAATATCACTCTTGACTCCTTTGCCTGTTCCATCATATGTCCCGTCCACATACTTGCCGGAAGATGAAGAGCATCCCGCCGTAAGTACTGTAGCAGCCGCAAGGGCAGAGAACAGCAAGGTTTTTGTCCACTTCTGCATGAGTAATTCCTCCTTCTGAAAGTTCCTATTTCTTCAGTGCCTTCACAGCTTCATCTGCAGCAATCCGCCCGAAGGTGATGATGTCTGCCAATGCATTACCGCCCAGACGGTTCGCACCATGAACCCCGCCTGTAACTTCGCCTGCTGCATACAGTCCGGCAATGACCTGATCCTTGGTATCCAGCACCTGAGCCTGCGGATTAATCGCTACGCCGCCCATTGTATGGTGAATTCCTGGTGTTATCTGAATTGCATAGTACTTGCCTTGTTCAAAAGAAAGCTCCAGATCCGGCCGTTCAAACTCTGTATCCTTGCCGGAAGCAACAAAGCCATTATACGTATTCAGTGTATCCGCCAGTGCTTTGCCGTCTACCCCAATCTGGGCCGCCAATTCTTCAGGAGTCGCCGCTTCTTTGACCAGATCCATTCCAAAGTAGACTTCGGTCGCTTTCAGGTTCGCACGCAGCTCATCATTGAAGATCAGATAAGCCACCTTGCCCGGCTGGGCCAGAATATTCTGGGACACGACATCGCGGGTCAGCAGCTCATTCGTGAACCGTTTGCCGTCGGTGTTGACCAGAATTGCCCCGTCTCCGCGCACGCCTTCGGTGATCAGCACGCCTTGACCCGGGATAGTGGTCGGATGAATCTGAATCTCCTTCATGTCTACCAGCTTGGCGCCGATCTTCTCTGCCATCGTTGTACCATCGCCGGTTGCGCCCGGATGGTTAGTGGTGGAGAACCCTTCCAGCTTCGGCTGGTAGCCCTTGATCATCTCCATATTGGCTCCGAAGCCTCCGGCGGCCAGAATCACGGATTTGGCATTGATCGTGTACTCCTTGCCTTCCTTGTCGGTCACCTTCACTCCGGTAACTACACCTTCATCATTCTTGACGATCTCTTTGGCTGTCGTTTGCATTCTTACATCAATCTTCTCATCCTGCAGCTTCTTCTTCAGCGCAACGACGATGAAGTTCCCGGCCGCCTCGCCGCCCTTCGGACGGTGAATCCGGTTCACGCTTGCCCCGCCTGCGCGTCCCACTTCAGACAGCTCGGCTCCATTCTCCTTCAGCCACTCCACGGAAGCCGCCGCACCGTTCGTAAGCGTTCTGACCAGATCCGGGTTATTGAGATTCTTGCCGCCCTTCATAGTATCCTCGAAATGCAGCTCCGGACTGTCTGTGATACCAGCCGCTGCCTGATAAGGTGTTCCTGCCGCATTCAGCCCGCCTTCCGCACGGACGGTGTTGCCGCCAAGCATTGGCATTTTCTCAATCAGAATGACCTTGGCTCCCTGGCTATGTGCTTCAAGCGCTGCAGTCATCCCCGCTCCGCCGCCGCCGATAATTACGATGTCCGTAGACTCCCCTTTGGTGCTGTTACAGGCAGGCAATACCACCAGACTTGCCAGCAGCAACCCTTTGCCCAGCAGACTTCCCCATCTCTTTCTGTTCATTCTGTTCTCCTCCAATTGTCATTGTGCATATTTTCACAATCATCATAACCTGAAGGAGCCCCGACTAGAATATTTAGTAATTAAAGAAATGATAAAGTAAATAAAGGTAGTGAATTTGCTTGAATGTGGTTATAGATTTATAATTGGAGCTTATACAACCGTATCACTAGGAGGAGCAGAAACTATGGAAAAAAGCGAAAAATATTGGCTGGCCGGTGCTGTTCTGGCTGTAGCCGGTGTCTCCCTGATGAGCTACACTGCAAGCCGCTATACTTCATTTAAAAGAGTAGTTGCCCGAACCATCCGTCTGGAAGATATCGCTGCACTGGAAATTACCCGCCTGTCTTCTGTTCCCGGTGAACAGAAGGATATTGTGATCACCGAGCCGGAAGCGATTAAGCGGATCTACGATGATTTCTCCGGTGTCCGCCTGATGAAATCCGCCCGCAATGTGAGCACAGACAACAAGTACAGCTATTACCTTACCATCGTCCAGGCCGACCGGAAGCAGCGGTTCGACATTATTTTGAAGGGCAAGCATCACATGATTATCTATGACAATGACATGAACAACCCGCACCTGGTAGCCTATAAAATAATTAACGAGTTCAGTCCGCTGGCTCTGCAGCAGGCCTTCGATTGATTCTGCGCACGCTTATGTAAGGCATAGCTTAATAACCTTCACAGCTAATGTGACGGCTATATGGAGTCATGGAACGCCTGAGGCAGCCTCGGGACACCGTGACTCCGTTTTATTTTATAGAGAAAGCTTATAGATATTTACGGATAAGTTCATGCCCTTCAGGTTTCACCTTATACATATACACCGGCCTGCCTACCGCCCCGTAGCTTAGCTCCATTTCCAGAATACCTGCCTCCGTCAGAAAAGCCAGATATTTGCGGACCGAGATCCGCGAGATGGGCGCATGGCTGCTGATATCCTCCGTGGAGAACACAGGGCTCTCCAGCCGGTTAATCGTGCTCCAGATGCTCTCCAGTGTGCCTTCGGCAAGTCCCTTGGGCAGCGGCAGGGCAGCGCTCTTCTCCTCTTCCGTCCCGAGCGAATGCCGCAGCAGCTTATCCAGCTGCTCCTGGCTGAGATGCTCCTTGTGCATCAGCTTATAATCTTCACGATACGCCGACAAGGCCGCCTGAAACCGGGCAAACTCGAACGGCTTGATCAAATAATCCACAGCCCCGTTCTGCAGCGCCTTGCGGATGCTGGCATTGTCACTGGCGGCGGAGATCACAATGATATCCACCTTGCTCCCCTGCTCCCGCAGAGCAGAGAGCAGCTGCAGTCCGCTGACCCGCGGCATATATATATCCAGCAGCACCAGATCTACCTGCTCCTTCTCCAGCATAGTCATCGCCTCATCTCCTGTCGCCGCCCAGCCCGCATACTCAAAGCCCGCAACCTGCTCCAGATAATGCCGGTTAAACTTCGCCACCATCGGGTCATCCTCTACGATCAACACTCTAATGTTCATGGGTTCTCCTTGTCTTTTGTGCAATTACAGTATATTGATTGAACTAATGATTTTAGGTTTAGGGATTGGCCGTGACTCCAGAGAAGTTTTGGACTTCTGGCCGCTGTTGTCCCCAGATTTCTTGATTTTATACGCTCTTAGAGGTAGAAATCCGGTGACTGCTGTTGCTTACGAAGTGAGCTTTCCTGCGGAAAGCTTTTAGGCGGTCGCTACCGCTCCTCCAGTTCCAAAATTCCCCTCCGCCACTTCCCCTTAACTTAAATTTCTAAACTTGCCCAAACATTAATAACTTTCACTTTTCTAGCCCCTAAAATGAAAACTATAAGAATTTTACATACGTATCCTTAAAGTTCTTTGAATAGCATCCTCCACATAGTACGGAGTCTCCTTCGGCAGCAGATCCGCGCTGAACTTCCCGGATTGTATCGCCTCTCTGGTATCGATTACAAACTCAGTAATATCATTGATTTCTACTATCCATTCGTGGATGTATTTATGCACCATATCGCCCCTGAGACCTAACTGAATGGCTCTTCGCGGCAATTTGTTCCCATGGATATCTCTATCCGGGTCCCATTGGCATCTCACTTGGGAAGCTTGTAACTTCGTCTGCCACTCCTCTTGGGAAGCATACAAGTCAGGGTCATATGAGGACAGGACTACCTATGACAAAATATGATTGAAGCCCTCTCTCGTGATATCAATCGCCAACATCCGCTCCTGGTCTGTTTTGGTCCCCCACCCTGACCGGTACATCATCCACAAGAAAGAAGGCTTGATCCAGGTCATTCTATCTATTTTAAAAGATGGCCCGAATTGCCCAAGCTCTAGCACCTCATCTGCAATTTTATGATTATATGCTTGATACACGCGGACTGTTTGCTTGTTGTAATGGGCCATGATTATTTTGTCTGCTTGGCAGTTCTCATTTAGATGGTTGCTTCGGAAATTAATAATATCGTCCCATCACACTTACATTGGAATCTTGCCATCAAGCTCCTCCTGCTCTTTTTATCTGTCGGTTAATATTGTAAGCCTAAACATTCGAAAATAGAAGGCGGAACGAAGTGATAAGGCTTACCCCAAACGTTATCCGTGAAAAAAGAAAACAAAAAAACACCAATTCGAGAAATCATTCGAACGGTGCGTTAGAAAAATGACCCTAGTCCAGTGTCAGATTTAAAAGGGTGGATAAGCTTGTGAAACTCAGGGGTTCGTGTAATGAAACCCTATCATCCAAAAAATCTAACGGACCGAAGAGATCTTATCCCCACGAGAATGCCACCTTTTGCAGTGTAACGGACTCAGTGGACCTTATCGTCTTTCTGCGGGATGTTTTGGGGCTGAATTGCAGGGGATAAGGTCCTTGCGGTCCGCTAATCGCCCAAGTGACGACTTTCTGCCCGGATAGGAGCCCCTGTGTCCGCTACGCTTAGCCAAACGCCCCCAACTAACAACCGTCTATTGAAATTATGACATTTGAAGGGTATTCATTTGCATTTAAGAGTCAATTTCATAATTCAGTTTACTGAAAAGCAAGATTGGTCCAAAATCTAAGGTCATATTTTTTTAAAAAATCAGGCCACTTGCTGGGAGTCTCTCAACTGCTGGTTCAATTTGTCTAATGCAAACTTACTCAAATTGTACGCGAGCGTACTGAGCTGGAAATCGACACTTGCCCGGACACCCCGGTGACGTGTGCGTTTCATCCCGAAATACTCTTTGAGATAGGCAAACACACGCTCCACGGCCGTCCGCTTGTTGTACAGGGTGGTAAAACTTTCGCTACCTCTGGCGGGATAAGTGTGCAACCGCAAATCCGTTTGCATGCGAATTTTAAACACTTTTTGGCAATCGGAACCGGAAAGCTCACAGCCTTTGCATTCGCTAGGCCGGGTGTACTTCAGGGTCTCATACTTGGCATCAAAACTGTCGTAACGGTACGTATGTCCTTGAGCGCACACCGGCGTGTAATCCAGATTCATTCCTGCAGGCGGGTCTTTATGGTGAATCAGGGAAATCGCAGGATAGGCGCCGAGCGTATGAATCAACTGGTAGATTGCCGCGCAGTCGTAGCCTTTGTCGCCCAAGATATGCTTGACCTTTAGCATCGGAAACTTTAGGAGCAGGCCTTTGAGAAGGACGACCGCCATACGCTGGTCATTCGGATTGGCCGAACTAAAGAGCCCACTGAGGATATACTGGCTGTCCGTGTCGACCAGCAGATTCGCCTTGAACCCGTAATAGCTGGTCATTCGGCCCTTCGTATTTTTCTTGTCACAACGCGCAGCATGCCGGGGCAACTCGGTCAGCAGTTCATCGTACGTGTACGGCAACATCGCTTCAATGGTTTTCTGGAACGGTCCGAGACTTTGTTCATAGGCTTCCATTTCCTCGCGCCGACGTTCCTTTTCGGCCTGGGATGGACGACCTGGCTTGCTGTACCTGGGTTTCTTCAGCGGCGCGTTCACCGCCTTCGGCTCAGGCTCTTGATGTTCGAGCTGAAGTTGTTCGGCCCCCGGAGCTTCGCCTTTCTTTTGCTCCCGGCGAGCCGCACGACGCTTGGAGGCTGATTCGCTAAATTGGCAATCCCATGCCTCAACCATCGAGGAATCCACAGCCAGATGGGTGCCGCTCACAAAACCTTCTTCTAGGGCAGAGGTGACTAGGCGATCCTGAAGTTGTTCCAGCATTCCCGTTTGCGCTAGGGCATGAATCAAACGAGAATAGGAGGCCTGACTGGGAATATTGTCCGAGCCCGTAAACCGGCACTGGACTCGAAATTCGTGGCTATGATTCAATCGCCGGACCAAGGCAGAGACAAACTCGATGTTCTCCATTTTGGCAATCAGCAGCGAGTAGATCATGGCAGGTACGTTTAGTTTTTCAGGCCGTCCACGGTGGCTCTTTTTCCGCAGTGCGAACAGAACTGGAGCTAAATGTAAGTGTTCAAAGATTTGGCTATATTTATCTTCCGGAGCCATCTGGAGCAATTCCTCAAAGGAAAACAGTTCTTCTTGTCGAATAGAATAGATAGGGATTACCTCTTTTCTTCTCGGGTGTTGGTTTCGTCACCTATAACTTCGAGAATTTGGGGAGGTACTCCTTTTTCTATGCTCAAAAAAACCAGGTATAGCAAGGGTTTTGAATTATGAAATTGTCTCTTTAATATAATTATTCAAAATCCCAATGATTCGCCCACAAGGATAACCTTAATTCTCCCCGCTGTCTTACACATTCTGGTTTCGACGATGTAAGAACAGATACAATCCTCTGATTTACAATCTGCGCAAGCACCATTGATCAGGCAGGGCGTTTTTTGCGGTGAATGCAAGAAGGGGCTGGACGAACTCGAACAACGGCTTGCGTTAATGGGGGCGGCATAGGTTCTGGCTCTGATCACTGCGTCTGCAGCGGTCTTGCACACCTTATTCATCCCAACGACAGCAACCACACTTCTCGGTCCAAAAGTAATCGCTGCCGCCCGGTTGCCCACACTGTCGATATTGACCAGTATCCCATCTTCACTAACGGCGTTGAAGCTGGTTAAATAAGTGTCGCACAAAAGAGATTGGCGCATGAGGTCATAACGTTCCTCCATCGTCTGCGCTGTATCACGGTCAGTGACTGTATAACTGACTTGACGTACCCGATCAAGCAGCCCGATTTCCTCAAGCGTGACGGACCCGCCCCAAGATACCGAAGACTGTTCCGGAATTAAGGATAGTGCCTTTTCTGCAGCTTCAATGGCGTTGTCACAATAATAAGCTTCAAATTTTCTGCTTTGCAGATTTTTAATGACCTTGGTGGCTAACAACCGGTTTCTCGCTTTGATTGAATCTTCTTTCGCTTGCATGGGTCTTCCTCCGTTCTGACGTTAGGCAAGGTGGCTAACTTCGTGTGTATGTATGATTAATATAGTATAGTAAAAAGAAAAAGGATGTTGCACATGCAACGCGAAGCTTATCATGAATAACTTAGATTCCCTATGTCAATCACGTTTATTTTCAGGGATTGCTCCAGATGATATTCCCCAAATGCTTAATTGTCTGTCAGCCACACAGAAAGAATATACAAAAGATGAGATGGTAGTCCGGGAGGGCGATTTCGTTGATGACATCGGCATCATATTGCAAGGTACTGCTCAAAGTACGAAATTAAGCCCCACAGGAAAACAAATTATTGTATCCCTCCATTACCCGGGCGGATATACCGCTGTTCTCACAGCAGCCAGCCGTGGACGAAGATGCCCAATGTCAGTAAAGGCAATAGAACCGCTTGAAGTGCTGCTTATTCCTATCCAAAACATATTGAGCCCTTGCACAAAGTTAGGTAGGGCACACGAACAAATACTTGGTAATCTTTTCGATAGTATTGCAGAACGTGCGTTAGAACTGCATGACCGGAACGATTGTCTGATTATGCCGACGATCCGGGATAAGGTCCTGACTTATTTAACAAGAGTAATGCGCGAAACGGGAACTGAGACCTTTACGATTCCCTTTGACCGGGAAGCCATGGCCGAATATCTGGACGTAGACCGCAGCGCCCTATCCCGAGAGCTGGCATGGATGAAGCGGGACGGGTTGATTGAGTTTTATAGGAATGAATTTAGGCTGTTGTGAAAAGCAATAGAAAAGGAATTTCGCTAACGGAAAGCAGGGCTGATGTCTTCGCTTATGTGGGCTAGTCGTTATGGGGGATTTCAGCGTTTTTAACTTTGATTGGATGATATTGGGAATGACTTTCTATTTATAAAAAATAGAGGGTGTCCCATAAACCATGAAATGGCTGTGGCCCCCCAAAGTGCTTTAGCTATAATTTATTGAGGAAACAATTCCAAATATATTCTGTACCACTCCGGGCGCTGTGCTTTAATTAAGGATAGCACCTCTTTTAAGGCAATACCTTTTAACTGAGACAACATGTCATAATTTATCCTTTGTATCGTAAGCCAAATTTGACCGATTGACTCGCCGCAACTTCCTGCAATCATTTCATTACAGTCACTTTCGTTTGACACATTGATTAAAAACTCCACAGTCTCATCATCTTGAAAGTTTTCTCCTAATTCAATCACTGCATCATCTTTTTCCGCATCTGATGCCGATGGGTCTACTAATATTTGAAAAAGTTTATCCTTATTCATACTTGTCACTCTCCTAATAATTTCAGGATACAAATGGTTCAAGTTCTCTCTGGCTATAGGGGTGGTGAAATGCTATTCTACGGACTTTCATGCCTGATGAGTTTATTTCTTGAAATGTCCCAAGCGAAAAAAGTTGATTCATTAATATAGTATAGTAAAAAGCAAAATGATGTTGCACACGCAACGTGAAGCCTCTCATGAATAACATAAATTCCCTGTGAAAGTACAGGCCATAGAACCGCTTGAGGTGCTGTTTATTCCTATTCAAAACATATTGAGCCCTTGCACAAAGTTCGGTAAGACACACGAACAATTTTTTCGATAGTGTCGCCAAACGGGCGTTAGAACTGCATGACCGGAACGATTGTCTGATTATTTAGACTATTCGAGATAAGGTTTTAACTTATTTAACAAGAGTTAGACGTGAAGCTGGAACGGAAACTTTTACGATCCCTTTTGACCGGGAAGCGATGGCCGAATAACTGGTTGTAGACCGCAGTGCCCTATCCGGAGAGCTGGCATGGATGAAGCAGGACGGCTTGATTGAGTTTTATAGAAACGAATTTAAGCTGTTGCAACAAGCAGTAGAAAAGGATTTTCGCTAACGGAAGGCAGGGCTGATTTCTTTGCTTATGTAAGGGAAGTGGCTGTGGGTGATTTCTTCGTGTTTCCAATTCTGTTTGGATGATATTAGAGATGGTTCTATATTGAAAAAGAACCTTGATTAGCATGTAGCTAATCAAGGTTTCTTTGAAGATTGTATCTTACTTCAATCTACCACTGGGATATACTCACTTGGTTTTCACCAAAACCGCCCCAAAATACCCATATCCCTCCACAATCAGAACATTTAAAAAACATGTTCATTTCTTGATATAAATCTTCTGCATCAATGCTTCCGTGATAATTGTCGTAATCCACGTCCGAAATAAAGTTATATTGTATTTAATTTTGGATTTCTTGTAGATTCAGAATGTTTCCACAACTACACATCATTTTGGGCATATAACTCAACTAGTTAAATATTATTCACCATACATTTACTTTTAAAATATTTAACAGCGTTCTCCTCATTGATTAAAGTAGATGCAATGGTTTAGATAGCCTTCCTATCTGAGCGGCATATTGTAAAGTTGCGAGTAAATTCGGAAAAACCGCAAGGAAACGAAGATATCATAAAACAGATCGATTACGGAAGTATCTGACCATAATCAACCTGTTAAATGCAATGGAATAGCGTTATTTAAGTAATAAAACTAAAGCATTTGATGTGCGTACAACCGATATGGAGAAATCTTTATACGAGTATTAAATAGGTTAAAGGTGTTGTTGATTGAATGATAAATTCATTCGGCATTGGATAGTCACTCTGACCTGCTCAATGTAGTGAAAATGGCTGTATTTGTTGAAGCAACAATCCCTTCTTCTAAGTCCCTCCTTTTATCAACCGGAATATCATAGAATATATATCCCACAATTTCATCGCTCTTATTTAGTAACAACTCAATATTTGGTAAAATTAGTATTTGTGTAATTTTTTCGACGCGTTCTAGCAGAAAGAATAGTTTATTATCACTATACATGACTGTAAAATCATCTTTTGAATCTATGATCTTTTTACCGTTCCATACATCAATATCAACTATTGGATTCCCTATACATTTAGGTATATTACTAAAATTTGTTAGTTCTTTTGAAGAATATGCAATGTCGTTGATAGATACTATTGTAATACTAAATATTTTCTTTGACTCACTGTTTACTTTGACTTCAATGAAAGATGATTTGTTATTAAATATCCTGTAATAAAAAAACTCCTTTGATGGAATATCATTTAAAGGAAACTCAACGGTTATAGGTACATAAAAGTCTGTCTCCAAATAAGATTTTATCTCATCTTGTGATATCCTTTGTAATTTTAGCATCGTCTTCCTCCCTGTTTAAGGAATATAAAGGGCATGTTTAATGACTGGTAATTGCCCAGCTTCCCTAGATGGACTAAATATTAATTCCCAATTGCTAACTACTTTCGGTTCATTAAACTTATACCCCTTTTCCGTAGCTTCTTTTACAGCTGATTGAAAACTGCTTAATAATTGTTGTTCATTTAACTTTTGACCATGTGATAGAGTTCTGGTTGAATACTCTACCATATGTTTAGTAGCATTTGGATTCACCCAATACTTTTCCTCATTCACTGTTACTTCAAATGATTTAGGAATGCTTGTACCTGGGTTATTAGGTTGTGTTCTTTTGATATTATCCCAGACAGTCCCAGTTCCCCCCGTCCCCTCAGCCTGCATCTTCAGGCCAGCTGAATTAGCCGCCTTAACCTCATCATTCGTCAGAGTGGTCGGAATACCTTGTTTTCTCAGTTTACTATACAGCCCACTCGAGCTGTTCGACAACATCTCCTGAACAGTCTGATTCCCTACTGCTGCACTAGTTTGCTGTGCTGCTTTCTGGATCGCTTTACTTCCAGCTATTTCTGCTGCATCCTTTACCACAGCTGATGTGACCGCTTTTCCTGATATCTTTGCTGCTATTTTTTCTGTTACTTTTTCCGTTAACTGGATAGTACCTTTAACGCTAGATTTAACAATTGCAGACCCACCAAAAGTAGCGGCACTAAGCAGCAAGTTAGCAGAACCTACGCTTCTTTCCAGGAACGACTTATCCTTCCCGAAAGCCAGTTTAGCGTCGTCACCAATCATTAAGTTATAGGTATTTACAACTAGGTTCTTCGTTCCATTTTAATCGAATTAAACACAGAGCCGCTGCCCGAGCTCTTTGCAGCAGACTTAACAGGTACAGGATCTTTCTTCACGGCTGCTTTAGTTGCCTAGACAACTTGTTCTTCTTTCTTTGCTTTTTTCAGATCTGCTGCCAAAACTGTATTTTTCTGCTGCAACTTTGATATTGCAGCGGCGGCTGCACTTCCTGCTGCTGATATTCCTGAAACCACTAGTTGATGCAGTCCATTTTGGTATCACGGTGAATCAAAGGAATTCATCTTTTTACAGCTATTACATGGATTAAATCTGCTGTCGATTTAATAATTATTTCGTTCTTCAACCACACTTCACTATGAAAAAACCTTGAAAGGCACGAAGCCGATCAAGGTATGAAGAGGAACATTATTCGTTATCTTCAACTACTGGAACAAAAGGAGATAAAAATAAATCTTCTTTTAGTTGAATATTACCACGGGCTAAAACGAGTATTCTAAAGTTATTATCGTACCCTTCAATATCTTCATCGTCCCTTGTATATAGTACTCCGTAAGAACCTGATGAATGGTCTGCGATGAATTGATATAGCTTAATTATTTCCTCTGCCTCTGTAGTTTTACGATTCAAGAAGCCGCCCACAGAAAGATAATAATTACCATTAGAAGGGTAAACCTCCAGAAGCCCAGCACTCCAATTTAACTCTAAAATAAATTTTTGTATTTTTTTTACAATCATTTCTAAATTGCCTGCATCAGCTTCTGTAGTTGTCTCATGGATTGTTGCCCAACCGTGAAATTCATACATTATTCTCACCTACTTCAAAGGTTTTGTATCAATTAAAACTTTTATTCCATATCTACTGCTGTACTCATTCAGTTTATCAATTACCGATTGAGCAGGTTGCCCTTCAAAATGGTAATAAACCCTTCTACCAGTTTCCTGAGCAGCCTCGAATGTCGCTTTCATTTGGTCCCGAACACTTTTATTTACGGTATGGAGTGCAGGTTTAGATTGAGCAACATATTGGTCATTAATAGCATCAAACTCTCTACTAGCGGGATCGTTGGAGAACTTAACTCGGGATTGACCACCAATTCTTTCAGCTAATGCATCTGCCGCTGCATCAGGTTTATTTACAACCACCAAATCCCCTGAGTAGCGACCTGCTTTACCAGCTCCCTCAGCCTGCATCCTAAGATTAACCGAATTAGCCGCTTTAACCTCATCATCCGTCAGAGTGGTCGGAATACCTTGTTTTCTCAGTTTACTATACAGCCCACTCGGGCTGTTCGACAACATCTCCTGAACAGTCTGATTCCCTACTGCTGCACTAGTTTGCTGCGCTGCTTTCTGGATTGCCTTGGTTCCAGCTATTTCAGCTGCATCCTTTATCGTAGCTGAAGCAAAAAATTTTGCTGTTATTTTTTCCGTTATTTTATCGGCTAATCGGATAGTACTTTTAACGCCAGATTTTATTACTGCGGCTTCACCAAAAGTAGCAACATTGAAGAGCAAGTTAGCAGAACCTGCACTTCTTTGCAGGAAAGATTTGTCCTTACCGAAAGCCATCTTAGCATCATCGAGAATTATTAGGTTTGCGGTATTAACTATTAGGTTCTTCGTTCCATTTTTAATCGAATTAAACACAGAGCCGCTGCCCGAGCTCTTTGCAGCAGACTTAACAGGTACAGGATCTTTCTTCACGGCTGCTTTAGTTGCCTGGACAACTTGTTCTTCTTTCTTTGCTTTTTTCAGATCCACTGCCAAAACTGTATTTTTTTGCTGCAACTTTGATATTGCAGCCACCGCTGCACTTCCTGCTGCTGACGGACGTGAGCTACTAGTTGAGCCACTGTTTGATGTTGCCGGCGGCTTTGTTACCGTGGCTGGTGGAGTTGCTTTATTATTATTTGCTGGCGCTGACGAAGCAGACTTCTTCGAATTCTGTGCAGGCTTCGTTGGTGCTGGCGGCTCTTGTTTTGGAGGCGGTGTGGACGCCTTCTGCTTAGCCAGAAACAGATGCTCTTGGCGGTCCGCAGCAGCGTCGTTTCGGTTGATCTGGCTTTGAATGGAGCTTGCCGTTGCTTTGTGGCCAGTCGGATCGATATACTGAATCGGATCATTATTGGCATAAGTGTAGCGATTGAGACTGAGCGGGTTATTGTCTTCACCCCAGTAGCTGTCTTCTGACAGGAAACGTCCGATGTACAAATCGTAATAACGTGCCCGAAGGTAGTACAGCCCTGTCTCCCCATCATAATACTCTCCTGCATAACGGATAGATTCCGAATAGGACTCGATGCTTAAAGTAGGATTACCAAAGACATCGTAGTCATATTGGTTCTGTACTTCTCCTGCAGATGATACAGTTTGCACAACATCTCCGTGTCCATTGAACAAATAGTAGGTATATGCCTTAGCCTGATTCATTCTGGCAATGTAGTTAATGCCCCGGATGTAACGGACATTGAGTTTACTGCTTCCGTCCATCTCCAGAATCACATGCTGACGGTCATATACATAATTCGTTTCCTTTGCTATATTCCCTGCTTTAGCACTGCTTACCGTTTTCTTTACCCGTAAGCCGTCTCCATTATAAACATAATCTACAGTTGTCCGGTCTCCCGCCTTCACCTTGACAGCTTTCGTTAAACGGTTGAACCCGTCATAGGCTTGAGTTACTTTTTCGATAAGACTATTAATTTCTTTAGTCTGTGCATCGTAAGTATCTCCCCCGGTAGACTGGTGCATTCCTGTTGTATGCGGCTGGGTATAGGCTGTCCGTTGGCTAAGCTCATTCCCATTCTTATCAAAAAGATAATTAAGGTTAGCAAGCGATTGTTCAGATCATACGTGTACGCTTCTTTAAGGCCACCTTCATACTGTCTCCACATTTCCCTGTATTCTCTCAGTTGTTGAATTGTATCTTAAAAAACTTGAGAGCTGAATTTGCCATGCCATTACCAGGCGACTTCAACTTCTGCCGACTCACTGGGTAGCCTCACAAAAAAAGAAACCTTGAAAGGCACGGAGCCAATCAAGGTAGAAACTTTTGAAAATTATTTTATATAACCTGTCTTAGTATTATCCACTTTTACATCGACAATAATATCATGTTCAACACGTATGACTACCCAAAAATCTTTATCACAATTAGTACAACAGACATATCCTTCACCTTTTGAACTTCCATCCAGTGGTCTTTTCTGATGCGGAGGCTTACTCTGCCCTGTCGCCCATGTTAATGTATCCCCCAATTTGTAGGTATCAAGATTCATCATGCCCATTTTAAATTCGGCTTCTGTATTAACGATTTCTCCACATCTAGGGCATTTTTCTTTAATTAATAGTAAGTTATACATGTTCACTCCCCTATTCTCTTAAAGGATTACGTATTGGCACTTCTAACTTAGATAGAGTTTCTTTATAAAGGTTGAATAACCTTCTTTCATAAGTAAATGCCTCATAACCTGTCGTCTTTGCAAATGCCCCTAGGGCAGCATCACCACGTCCATGAGATGATTTAACTAGACTAAAGACTTGCTGAAACTCATGGGTTTCTGAAATCGCTTTTGCTTGTGACCCTCCAAAGACTTCAACACCTTCTTGTTGTAAAAATGCTTTACGTGAATTCCTTTGGGCGGTAGTACTAACATTAAGGAATTCATTTTGTTGATTAGGTGTAATATAAGTCTTCCCGTCACGGATAATATCCAAGGCTTTTGTATCACTTTTTTCAGCTGCGGCAATCAAGAAATTATTATCAGCAAAAATTGGATTTCTCGATGAAGAACTACCCGTCCCCTCAGCCTGCATCCTAAGATTAACCGAGTTAGCCGCCTTAACCTCATCATTCGTCAGAGTGGTCGGAATACCTTGTTGTCTCAGTTTACTATACAGCCCACTCGGGCTATTCGACAACATCTCCTGAACAGTCTGATTCCCTACTGCTGCACTAGTTTGCTGTGCTGTTTTTTGGATCGCTTTACTTCCGGCTATTTCAACTGCATCCTTTACTACAGCTGCTGTGGCAGCTTTCCCTGCAATTTTTGCTGTTATTTTTTCGGTTACTTGGATAGCACCTTTAACGCTAGACTTAACAAATGCGGCTTCACCAAACGTAGCAACGTTAAGGAGCAAGTTGGCAGAACCTGCACTTCTTTGCAGGAACGTTTTGTCCTTCCCGAAAGCAAGCTTAGCATCGTCGCCTATCATTAGGTTAAACGTATTAACAACTAAGTTCTTCGCTCCATTTTTAATCGAATTAAATACAGAGCCGCTGCCCGAGCTCTTTGCAGCAGACTTAACAGGTACAGGATCTTTCTTAACAGATGTTTTAGCTGCCTGGACAACTTGTTCTTCTTTCTTTGCTTTTTTTAGATCTGCTGCCAAAACTGTATTTTGCTGCTGCAACTTTGATATTGCAGCGGCGGCTGCACTTCCTGCTGCTGATGGACGTGAGCTACTAGTTGAGCCACTGTTTGATGTTGCCGGCGGCTTTGTTACCGTGGCTGGTGGAGTTGCTTTATTATTATTTGCTGGCGCTGACGAAGCAGACTTCTTCAAATTCTGTGCAGGCTTCGTTGGTGCTGGCGGCTCTTGTTTTGGAGGCGGTGTGGACGCCTTCTGCTTAGCCAGAAACAGATGCTCTTGGCGGTCCGCAGCAGCGTCGTTTCGGTTGATCTGGCTTTGAATGGAGCTTGCCGTTGCTTTGTGGCCAGTCGGATCGATATACTGAATCGGATCATTATTGGCATAAGTGTAGAGATTGAGACTGAGCGGGTTATTGTCTTCCCCCCAGTAGCTGTCTTCTGACAGGAAACGCCCGATGTACGGATCGTAATAACGTGCCCGAAGGTAGTACAGCCCTGTCTCCCCATCATAATACTCTCCTGCATAACGGATGGATTCCGAATAGGACTCGATGCTTAGCACAGGATTACCAAAGACGTCGTAGTCATATTGGTTCTGTACTTCTCCTGCAGATGATACAGTTTGCACAACATCTCCGTGTCCATTGAACAAATAGTAGGTATATGCCTTAGCCTGATTCATTCTGGCAATGTAGTTAATGCCCCGGATGTAACGGACATTGAGTTTACTGCTTCCGTCCATCTCCAGAATCACATGCTGACGGTCATATACATAATTCGTTTCCTTTGCTATATTCCCTGCTTTAGCACTGCTTACCGTTTTCTTTACCCGTAAGCCGTCTCCATTATAAACATAATCTACAGTTGTGCGATCTCCCGCCTTCACCTTGACAGCTTTCGTTAAACGGTTGAACCCGTCATAGACTTGAGTTACTTTTTCGATAAGACTATTAATTTCTTTAGTCTGTGCCTCGTAAGTGTCTCCCCCGGTAGACTGGTGCATTGCTGTTGTATGGGGCTGGGTATAGGCTGTCCGTTGGCTAAGCTCATTCCCGTTCTTATCAAAAAGATAATCTACAGTTTTGAGCAGCAACTCCTTCCCTGATGTATCGCTCATCCGCTCTTCAAGCTTCATCAACTGATTACTTGAAGAATACAGGTAGTCACTCTTCTTCAATTTATACTGAAGTGCTTGCTTGGTATCCGGGAAGATATAGCTGCTAGGCTGCAGCGAGGTATAGGTCTCCAGCATAGACTGCCGGTTTCCTGCCCTGTCATAGGCATAGACAGTCGTCTTTCCCGGTGCTTCTACCTGCTTAATACGGCCAGCATCATCGTAGCTGTATGCCGTTGATCCAAAACTATCTGTCTTGGTAATCTGCCGGCCAGCATCATCATAGGTATAACGGTAACTGGAGATCTCAGAACCATTGTTCCGTTTGTTTGTTAAGGTTAGCAGACGATTGTTCAGATCGTATGTATAGACCTCCTTGAGACCATCTTCATACTGTACCATCGTACGGTTGCCATTCTTATCATAGGAATAGGCAGTCTCTTTACCATCATAGTCTACAAAGGCCATCCGGCTGGACTTGTCATACTGGTAAGTTGTGGTGTAGCCCAAGGTGTCTGTCACCGATTCTACATTTCCAATTACATCGTAAGTGTATTTGATCTGAACCTTACTGTCTTTACTAATCTGGAGCAGCTGATTCTGGGAATTATAAGTGTAGCTATACGTTCCGCTCTCATCATTCATGCCCGTCCGATTTCCAGCTTCGTCATAGCTATAGTTAATTTTATCCCCAGTCTCTGCTACTCTCATCTCAGTTAACAGATTCTGATTACTATATAAATATAGTGTACTATTTCCCTGACGGTCGATCATACGCTGCTTGTTCAGTGCCAGATCATAGGTGTAACTGATGGTTGCATTGCCAGCATCCGTGACGGATTGCAGTACCCCAAAAGATCCATAGCGGTACTGGGTAACTTTACCTCTTCCGTCTTTCATGGACTGCTTGTTGCCCATACGGTCATAGCTATAGCTGATCTCCACATCCAGCGCATCAGTAACCTGAGTTAAACGTCCAGCATTATCATATTCATAACGAATAGAGTTGCCAAGAGCATCCGTTTTTTGAATAAGGTTACCGTAAATATTGTACTGATAAACAGTAGTGAAGTTACTTGTGCCATTTTTACTTGCTAATACCGGATCAATAACAGCAGTCACACGATTGCCTAAATCATAATGATAAATAATTCCATACCGGGAGCCATCGGTCTCTCCTGCCGCATAGCCTTTAGCATCAATGCTCTTGACCATATTGCCCTTCGCATCATAAATCTTCTTGCCGACTACTGTACCATATGGGTCAATGGTAAGAGATACTCTATTTAATTTGTCATAGGTGTATGACATACTGTAGCCCTTGGCATTGGTATCCGCGATTTTATTCCCTGCCAGATCATAAGCTGTTGTAAATTTGTTGCCTTCCGGGTCAGTAACTACAGTAACCCGGTTAACAGGATCATACGCATACTGTGTTACGAATCCCCTCTCATTCTTATCCGAAACTCTATTCCCTGCTGTATCATAGGCGAACTGTCTTACGAGCTCTGTTGAACCTTGAGCACGAATCACCTTTTCCACACGGTTCATAGCATCATAGGTATAATTTACAGTGTATGCCTTGCGGTTAGCTGAATCAGTGGACAAAAATCCGTTCGCTCTAGGATCTGCTTCTTGAATTTTGTTGCCTAGCACATCATAGCTGTAAGTTGTAATCTGCATGATTCTATCCGGATAGGTTGAATCCATTAGATTAGCTAGATTAGGCAGAGTTGAATAACCTTCAACACTGGCCTTATCCAGCCACCCGATCCGTTTCACCATGCGGTTCTGGGAATCATACTCATACTGCTCCACATCCTTGAGATCGGAATCTCTCAACTTTTCTGATTTGATGAGATTACCATTCTTGTCATACTCCATGGATGAGCTGGCACCGCTGTTGTCAATGACGCCTTTAAGCAGATTGTTATCGAAATAGATATAAGTAGTTTCCCGGTTAGCAGAATCTTCTTTGGATCCCGATACAATCTTCTTAGTCATATTTCCTGCTGCATCATAATGGAAGCTCTCTACAGCGTAAATCACGTTTCTGCTCTCATCGAGTGCAAGAGGTGATTTCTTTTCGATGAGCCTGTTTCCGGCATCATAGTTGAACAGGGTTATGCTGTCTGCTTGATCTTTTACCGACACCAGATTCCCGTTAAGATCATATTTGTTTTCAACTGTATACCCATAGGGGTCTTTTACAACTTTTTCTTTGCCAAATGAAGTGTAGCTGGTAGTAGTTACTGCTCCAAGCGGATTGGTCTCGGAAGTCTTTCTGCCCTGCTTATCAAAGGTATACTCGAAAAACCCGCCATCTGCATAAATAATTTTAGCAGGTGTTCCGTCAGGATTGACTTCATATGAAGTCGTGTTGCCCCGTTCATCCGTTCGAGCCAGCAAATGATCAAGCACATCATATTCATACCGTTTACTGTCGCCCAGAACATTGGTTTCTTTAATCAGCCGGCCAAGCCCATCATATAAATAGGTTGTACCTTTGGAAGAGCCAATATTGCCTGAGTACCTGAGACCATCCACTTTTTTGGACATCTGTCCCTTAGCATCATATTCGAGGTATTCCACGACCGTCCCTTCAGGAGATACTGTGGATAGTCTGCGGTTCATCTTGTCGTACGTATACGACATCCCCTTCATACTCAAGACCTGATTGGTACTATCCAGCTCTTTCTTGTATTGATTAGGTGAGATTTCCCGAATCAGATTACCACTTAAGTCATAGATGTATCGTGTTACAGCCAATCCGCCGTCTGCAGCGGGCAGACTTTTACGCAGCACACGATCAAGTGCATCATATTCATAGCGGGTTTGCATTCCAATGGAATTGGTCTCGGTTAGTACATTGCCCGCAGCATCATATTGATATAGTGTTGAACCTTTCATAGCATCCGTCTTCTTCAGCAGCTGCTTATCATAATTATATTCGAATGAAGTTGTGTTCCCCTTGGCATCGCTCTGGCTTAACAATTGATCATTCTTAGAATAGGTATAGGTTGTTGCTGCCTCCAGACGATCCACATATTCATTGTCAAAAACAGCCCCCGGTAAAAAACCTGCACTGATATCTGCAGTCTTAACCAGTAAAGCACTTTTGGTAAGCCGTGATCTGGAGTCATAGCTGTTCCGTGTAATATCATAGTTATTATCGCTACTCTTTTGATAAGTCGTAATCACATTCCCGGCACGGTCGTAATCCTGTTTACTCTCTCTGCCAAACGGTCCTGTAATCTGAATAACTCTTCCGCCCTTATCATAGATCTGCTGAGTAAGATCCCCCATGCTGGTCTGAGTTACGGCTCCATTTTTATTAGAGACAATGAGTTGAAAGGTTTCTGTCGAGAGTAATTTAGCAGCTTCATCATACTTCATTAGGGTAAACCGGTAATACGTATTGGTTTGATCCGCACGAATATATTCTTTTTTGGATATTTGATTACCCGCTAAATCGTAACCGTAGTAAATAGACTTCCCATTCTGGTCTGTGCTTTCCAGCAATTCGCCTTGCGATGAATAACGGAAGGACTCAGAAGTGCCGTCTGGATATTCTATTAGATAAGGAGAGCCAAAAATAGTATTGTAGCTTTTGGTCTGTTGGCCTGACTTATCTGTGTTTATAGTGACCCATTTACCTGTAAGATCATAGTCAACTGTCGTACGTGAGCCGTCAGCATAGGTTGTTTGCTTCAAACGGCCTCCAAGATCATAGAGATATGAAGTAGTATGAACAAGCCCGTCAGTCTCGCTCACTACATTACCAGAACCATCATAGATAAGCTGTTTGCTGATTTTTCGGATGCCCTGTTGTTTGTTATCATACGCAGCCTGGGCTGAGATAATCTCAACAGGCTTATCAATAACATTATATTGATATAACAGACCTATAGACTGCTCTGGATGAGTAGCATTATACCCTTCTCCATCGACATCCTTAACAAGGTTGTCCCTACCATCATATTCCTTGTAAGCAATGACCTCACGATTGGTTCCGTCAAAGGCAATAGTCTTTATTAACCGGTTCTCTGCATCATACATATTCTCAATGCCAGGAGCCTGTTCCATAGCAAGAGCAGAATATCTTGAATCCACAGTTTTTAACAAATTGCCCATCGTATCATACTGATAACGGCTTGAATTCCCCAAAGGATCAGTTGTCCCTATTGCAAAACCTAATCCATCGTAAGTATAAGAGGTTGTCCGCTCTGTTCCATCAATTACTGACGTCTCAGCAATCAGATTGCCGGACTTGTCGTATTGATAACGGCTGATTCTAGGCCCCTTGTCATTAAAAGGCTTGGAGGTAGATACCTTAAGATTTCTATAGTTGTACGTATTCTCCTCAGTATCATAACCCGTACCATTGAATCGCCTCATCTTCAGAAGGTTTCCTTCGAGGTCATATTCATTTAATGTCTCATAGGCCCCTCTTTCTACAAGTGATCCGTCCTCCCCTTTTTCTTTGGATGATCCTGTCTCTGACGTTATGTTTCCGGCAAAATCATATTGATAATTCTGTACAATCTGTTTTGTCCCAGTTGAATCTGCGTATTCTACAGTTTTAGTTTTGTTCCCGTTTGCATCATATTCGTTAGATGTGTGAGAACGGGTAGCAGCGTCCAGGCTGACATATTGATCTGTCACTTGGTTGAGCGAATCATATGAAAAGGAGGTTACTGAAGAATCCTTGTTAGCTCCTGCTGAATACAGCCCTTGCGTAAGTTTAATCCTGTTATTCACCGCATCATATTGGCTATTTGTATAGAAATAATCCGAACTTCCCGCCTGATAGATTTTTTGAATGGTGTTTCTACCCAATCCATCGTAGATCCACTCTGTGGTTTTCCCGCCGGGAGCCTTCTCGGAGACAGGTTGTTCCATCGCGTTATAGCCATATTCTGTCGTGTTACCCAGCGCATCAGTGGCGCTAATCTTTCTTCCCAAGGCGTCGTAAGTGTAACGGGTAGTATGCTTGCCTTCGTCAGTGTCTGTTATGAGGTTGCCGACATAGTCATAAGTGAAGGTTGAGGCGTAATACGTCTGACGATCCGGCGTAACCTCTTGCTTAATCAATTGGCTCTCCAGGTCATAGTAGTACCTTTTACCATAACCTTCTTCATTCGTAATCGTCATACGCATAGGAAACTGGGGAGAAGAGTTGATCTGATAATCAATTTTCACTGCTGCCTTAAGCGCCTTATCATTGTCATAGAAGGATTTCTCTACAATCTGCTGATTACTGTCGTAGGCATAGCGTGTGCTATGTCCATTACTATCAATTTCTTTAGTCAGATTGCCAAAAGCATCATATTGCAGGGAGGATAACCTCTTCCATGTACCTTGGCTATTGATGCTATGGCTCAACAAATTCCCCTGAATATCATACTCATTCAGATACTTGTAATTCCCCGCATCCGTATACTGAATCTTGAAGTTAGCATACGGACTCTCCTGATAATCGTACTGGAGTGCCTTATTATCTGGTCTGATGTTCTTGAGTACACGGCCCACTGCATCGTATTGATACGATGTCTTGTTGCCATTCGCATCGATTTCACTAAGGATATTGCCGGTCTGCATATCATAGGCATAGGTTTTGGCAGAAGTCTTGCCATCCGCCTGCTGATATTGCTTGGTCAGGTAAGCCCCTTTGGTATTTGTACCATTGGCGTCGATACCATATTCATAGTGAGTGGTGAAATCCTGGGAACGGTCATGTGCCGTTTTACGGATCAGATTGCCATAGGAATCATAGGCGTACTCTGTGACTAGCCAGGGATTCGCCGGATCATTCGTTGCTTTGCTCTCTTTAATTACATTGCCTTTACTGTCAAGCTCATAGTTGGTCTGAGCAGATGTATTCTGATCCAGCTTCCAGGTCTTCTGGGTCAGAATATGATATTTATTAATATCATAGGTAAATAGTTCGGTGTGTTCATTGTTCACCGGATAACCCTTGCTGTCACGTTCAGCAATGGGTCCGGTATGACTGGTCATATTGCCGTACTCATCATAACGGTAGTTCTCAATGCTATGAACCGGCTCACCTGTAGCCTGCCCGCCAGTCACTTGATAGATAAGCGTCTCCTGTTTCTTGACCAGCTTCAGTTCATCATGCTCACTGGTAACGATCTCCTTGTGATTTTTGCCCAGCTTCTCAGTGAGAATCATTTCCTGATTACCGTTGTATGTATATTTGACCGTGCTGCCGTTAACATCTGTGATGGTTGTGTAATAACGGTATGTATCTTTTAGGTAGGCCTTATCATCCTGCTTATAGTCTGCCGTGCCGTACCCGTCAGCTTCATTGGTATAGGTGTAGGTCTGCTTGTTATAGGTATCGGTTAAGAGTTTATCCAGAAAGTTGGGTTTGGCAGGATCGAAGCCTTTCTTGATCAGATCCTTACTCTCAAAAATCTTTCTGTACTGCATACTGCCTTCGTTCAGCCGTTTGGTGTAGGTGTTATATACATAGCTCTTCGCCTTGTTGCTCTTCACTTCATCTACCAGTACAAGATTCTCGTAACGTGAATACGCAGAATATTTATCTTTATTGAAGTAGGTGAAGCCCAGATCAGGCTGCTCATACCAGAACATGAATTTCGGTTTCGCATCCGTGTCATATACTCTTTGCAGCCGGGTCCGTATAACATGCTTGGAATCATTAACGAGCGCCGCTGACTTGTCGTACACAATACTTTTATCGCCCGGAAGATGGACAATCACTTGGAACTTACCCTTTAGATCTCCGGAATCCGTATTATTGGGGCTTTGCGATGCGTTATAATAGTTGTTCGCATTTACAGGAGAATCAATGCTGATCGGGCCTACTGTGTAATTGATGTCCTCTTTGTATTCAATCGTTGTATCGCGGCCCACCGAATCCGTAATTTTGGAGATCAGCTTTTTGTTTATGGAATGACCATCCATATAGTAATTCAATGACTCATACTGAAAATTAATAGTGTTGCCATACCGGTCCACGATTCCCAAGATCCGGCCGTCTTCGGCAAAATAGGTATTCTTCCCATCCTTGCCTGTCATTACATACTTGGAGGTTCCGTCTGCTTGTCCATTCTGATAAGCGGCAGTCTCACGGACTACTACATCTTTCACAGTCTGGCCCTCTGGCAAAAATACATAGGCTCCGTCCAGATTCGCAGGCTTAAGACGGTATACATCCCCGCTGTCCGTATGCAAAAACCTATGGCTGGAGCCGTCCGAATTCACCTTCACTTCAATACTCGGGAAGGAGAAGCGCATACCCATGCCGAGGTTATATCTGTCTTCATAGAAGGAGGAGGTTTTGGCATAAGAGAAGGCCCTGTCTACCCAGGCTCCGTCTACATAATTCACTTCCATCTCTTGCACATTCGCTGTTTCATTCTTATAGATTCGTTTGAATTCAAGATCTAATCCGTTCTTGCCAGGCAGGACATAATCTGTCTGAGTGATGGTTAGTGAACCACTCTGAGGGCTAATTTCGTCAATCGTTTCATTGGTTCTTAAATATGCCGGTGAGAGCATAGTATTGTACTTTTGTTTGGGACCAACCAGATTGTTCAATTGATCCTGTAAGGTCTCGGCACTTGCTGCCGGTAAGAAAAACATCATCAAGATAAAAGAAGCCAATGATATTCGGATACATGCTTTCTTCACAAAGCTACCCCCGTCTGCCTGTTAGTTATTGCCCGTACTTTTCCGTATAGGTCTGGGCCATGATCATTTCATCTGAAAAACCTTGCGCAACTCTAGTAACTACAACTTTGGCAGACTCTCCAAGCTTCTGTGCCAGTACAAAAGCATGTGTAACCTGCTGCTCGGAAAGCTTATCATCCCCAGTATATTCACGAACTTCTTCCGCTGTTATCTGAACCCTTGGAAATGGATTTCCGCTGTACAATACCTTTTCCCGTTCAAAAACGCTACTCCATTTACCACTTTTCAGCTTCTCATTCAATAAATCTCCAAACAGCTTGCCGGTTACGAAAGATAGCCTGTCCGCGATCATAATATCGTCAGAGGTTGCTCCTTGCACCTGCATTAGCAGCTCTAGTTCTTCTGATTCGAAGGATCTGGGAATAAACTCTTTATGAGTCTCACGATATTCTGTGAAAAGCGTCTCCCAGGACTTGCCTGCGCTTCTGGCCGCAAGCATTGCGTTCCAATCATTCACATTACCGAAATTGTGGTATAAGAAATCATAAGCGGTTAATACCGCAGCACGGCTATAACCATCAGCAACCAACTCTTCAATCTGCTTACGGTATGTCTCTTGAACACTGAATTCTTTCAGGAACTGATCATATGAACTTTGAACCACTTCAGACTGCACAGGTCCAGCGTTCATTCCATGATTGTCCCCGGTCTCCGCTTTAGGAGTAACAGCCACTTTGGCATAGGCCAATACCCCTGCCTGGAACACCAATACCAGAATGATTATAAAAGCGGAAATCCGAAGTACCTTGCGTTTGTTCATTCCTCTTAGCTCCTCTATTTGTAATTAGGATTCATTGCCTGAATTTCTTGTCTGAGCACTTCACCCGGATTTTCCGGCCTCACGTCCTGCACCGTAGGCGGGTTAATATCCGGAATCAGTGACTCCTTATCTTCGGTTACAATATTATTGGGGTCAGAGTTCCTCTCTGCAGCTTCAAGATCGGGTGCTGCCTTCCCCTGCTGTAATTGCTCCAGCATCCGCTTCTCCAGAGCGTCCAATGTTACCATCTCGCTCTCTTTGAGTGTGATGGTTTGTTGTTCTTTAGTTTCCTGATACGTTTTGGGATCAGTAATGTAGTCCTTGAGATTCAGCCCAATCTGAAGCGACAGTAAGTATTCATTCATTACGGTCTCCATGGAACCGAACTCCTGTTGCAAGGTAAGCAGGAGAGTAACCGCCTCACCCTCATTAAATTGCTCGTTAATTGTTACGTACGCAGACTCTAAATCCTCTTCAGCCGAGCCGGATCGTTCTAAAGATGCTTCCGGCTTTTCCACAATCGATGCTGCACTGCTGACAACTTCTTTTAACTGCTGCATCGTTCTCTCCGTGAGCATTTTAGCTTCCATGATCTCGTCATCCTGGAAGCCCTTCTGATGAAGTTCCTTAAGTAATTCCTCACCCAGACCAGCCTCATGAAGCAGATTTGAACGCCCCTGCTTGTCTTCCGCATTGTTCGCCGGAAGCTGCTGCTTCAGAGTCTCCGTAATTTCATTCCATGACGAACCTGATTTTTTCATTTCCATAATCTTTAC
Source organism: Paenibacillus sp. FSL H8-0048 (assembly GCF_038002825.1). Lineage (NCBI taxonomy): Bacteria > Bacillati > Bacillota > Bacilli > Caryophanales > Paenibacillaceae > Paenibacillus > Paenibacillus sp. FSL H8-0048. Next base: position 2,520,426 of record NZ_JBBODF010000001.1, read on the forward strand.
TGCCGCAACTCCGCTCAGGTTAGAGAGCTCAGCCGCTGTCTGTTCATCTTGTTGCCGGGAGGACTCTTGTACGGCTGAATCCCGGTTAAGTCTTGGAAAGGTCACAATGGCTGCTTCAGCCAGCAACGCCACTATGATTGCTATGGATATATATCTGTATTTTCGCTTGCGGATCATGAACATTCTCCTTCAATATCATTCAATCTACCGTAACTTTTACGCTGCTATCGCCCGTTATTTTCGACTTGAAGGTGAGCGTAGCAATCTCTCCAGACCAAGAGGTTCCGGGGACAATATTCTGATCGACAGAATAAGTAATTTTCCCAGGGGTATATGAAGCAGTTAAATTAGAACCGGCAATCCTTCCGCCAGAAAGATCTCTGGCTGGAGTGAAATCATATAAGTCGATTAATTCAAGCTCATCCGGATTATAGGTCACCACAAATTCCAGTTCACTGAAATCCTGTACATTCTGAGCCAGCAGAGTCAGACTTGCTTCCTTATCCTTCTTGACTTTAAGCACGTAATCCGGACTGGTAGTACTCTTCTGTAGAGAAGGGCTCCAGGCCGTCACTCCTGATGTATTTTTTGCTCTTACACGGTACGTATGAGTGGTTCCCGAAGTAAGCTCGTTATGCTGATAGGTTATATTGTTACCGACATCAATCGTCTTTCCATCTACTTCAAGCTGGTAGCCATTCGCCCCGTCCATCTTCTCCCAGCGCAATTCAATCGAGTTGTTTTGGGCAAATCCATCTATTTTGGAAGGGGAGTCAGGCAGGTTGGGAAGTGTAGAGAGTGCTAATACTGCCACCCAGTCTCCACGTTCATTTCCTTGCTTCACTCTAATTTTATAGAGATGGTATTCTTCTGCTTGCAGTCCGGTATGATTGTAAATCGTATCCGCAGCGTTATCCAATAATTTGCCGTCTACTTCTATTTCATATCTTGCATTCGCGGCAACCGTATCCCAGGACAGGGTAATAGACTTATTCGTCACTACCGCTACCACATTAGTTAAGGAATCTGTATTCATTCCAACAGGCATGGTAGTCATGGCTATCGGTTTGGACCATTCACTTGTTCCGCTAATATTAGCGGCTCTGATTCTATAGGTATGTTTGGAATCTGCAGCGAGCTGGTCATGCACGAACAGGTTCTCCTTCACAGTGGTTATAGTCCCGCCATCCACTTCAATGTCGTAAGTATCTGTATGAGGAACATTGTGCCAGGATGCTGTAATCTGTCCTTCATCCGCTGTTGTCATGATGTTCGCGGGTACATCCGGTATTTCCGGATGAGTGGTTACATCCAGAGGAGAGCTCCACTTACTTTTGCCTCCTATATTAACTGCGCGAATTCTATAGGTATGACCGCTAAGTGCACCTAATCCTTCATGTGTATAGCTGGTCAATTGCTTGTTGTCAATAATTAGCCCGTCCACTTCAATCTCGTAGCCGCTGGCCCGTTCCATCTCCTCCCACTTCACAGTTACCGTATGAATATCCTGCACTGCAGATATCTTCGTGGGGGTCTCTGGCGGATTAGGCCAGGTCTGTTGTATGGCGGGCGCGCTCCATTCACTCACCCCTCCTGTATTACCGGCTCTTACACGATAGGTATGATCCGTTGAAGCTTCCAGATCTTTGTGTGTGAAGGAGTTAAGGGTGCCGTTATCCGTCACAACTCCATCGGCTTCCACTTCATACCGCGTAGCATGAGGAACCAAATCCCAGGTTAATGAAACGAACTTCTGCGATGGGACTGTCAATAAATTGACAGGAGAAACCGGCGGTTCAGGCAGTGTCATTTGAGTAAAAGCCTGACTCCAGCTACTCGTACCTCCCGGATTGATAATCCTAACTCTATAGGTGTGTTGAGTATTGGGTAATAATCCATTATGCGTATAGGAAGTAGAAGTTCCATTATTGATAATCGCTCCACCTGCCTCTACCTCATAACCTAAGGCACCTGCTGATGAAGGCCATGCAAGCTTAATCCATTGCTGTGAAGCTTCTGCAGTAATTCCGCCCGGTGCAGCGGCTAGTGTTGTTCCGCTTGCCGGCCCTCCGAACCCTGTCTCTATCCCTTCGTTATTTCTTGCTTTTACCTGGACGGAGTAAGAGGTATTCGCTGTTAAACCGTTAATTACTACTGTCTTATTAGACGGGGTAAACCATACAGGCGAAGAACTGAGAGTGCCGGCAGGAGTAACATATGCAGTACCCAATTGAATCAAATATTGGGTTGAAGCTGCATTCTGATCATGAAGCTGCATGATTAAGGATGTTTCACCATTTTGCTGAACAGATATGGCCGGAGCTTGTGCTTTCGTATAAATATTCTGCTCATGGACCGCACTATTCCCTACTTTATCTCTGGCTTCAATCCTGGTATAAAATGCAGTATTTGGCATTAATCCTGTTGCAGTAAAGCTTGGCTGTGTAGTCCAGCCGCTCGACTGGCTTCCGACTGTGTAATGATATGGAACGTTATCCAATCCTGATATGGAATCTGTGGCTGTTCCCGATATCTGAACCTGTGAGTCGGAAGAAATAATATTGATATTTCCAATTACCGGAGGGGATTTATCTATAAAGATGGTTACCGAATTCTGGGTGGTGACTTTTCCGTCATTGGCTGTAAAGCGGATGGTATGGCTGCCTTCAGATAAAGCTGCTATGTTCAATGGACTAAAAGATACATTTTGGGTTGTAGCTGTATTGGTTATCGTCTTACTTTCCCTTGCAGCTGCCTCTGAATCTATATAATATTTCAGCTCCAGCGCATCACCGTTCGAATCTGATACCCCTATTACAGGAATGAACAGGGAGCTTGGGCCAATTTGCTGACCGTTGGGTGTGGGTATGGTAATTGTAGGGGCTGCATTGGAGGTTAAATTCTGCGCTGGGAGATATTCAGATAGTGAGTTTCTCCAGCCATTAGGGGGGTCATTCACTATGTGATGATTATCTCCTGCACTTACCAAAACACTCACCTCTGATGGAATTTCACCAGTCAGCGGCTCCTCCCAAGGATAGCTAGGATAGGCAACTAAATCATCTTGATTAGTTATGAATTTGTTATTTGACTCACCCGTAGTCAAGTTTTCTACGCGTTTATGCGTATAGGACCCTGCTCTTGAACTGCTGCTCGAGTTACTCATATAAACAGCTATGTCCAGATATCTAGTACGTTGATTCTCACGAAACCAATAGGTTCTGGAACCTGAGGTCATAATGGCCGCCTTATCCAAAGCAATATCGTAACTCATTTTTCTTGAAGATAAATCAAAGCGTATGTTTTTGACCGTAATTCCCGGCATGTCCAATGTAATTTCGGCAATATCACCCATGGCAGGAACCCATTCAGCCGTTTTTGTGAAACCATCAAAGTGAAGATCGGCAAAGCTGATAATATTAGACTCTCCTGCTGCTTTAACCTGTGATCCCCCTGGGAATAGAATCAACGTAACCATTACAAAAACACATAAAATAGATATCCATCTTTTCAGCATATCCTTCATAGTTCCTCTCCTACCGCTATTAAATCTACTCTATGGTATAGGTTACTTTAGTAAATTGATTAGTCAGGGCAGTGAAGATAATAGTGTTCATCGCCGCCTTATTGCTCATTTGTACGTTGAAGACTATTTTTCCCGGTTCAAACTGGATTACATGGATTGGTGTCCCTGCAATATTGCCAGTCCCAAGCTCCATTTCCGGAGTCTCTGCACGCAGATCCATGACCTCAAGATCCTTGGCATTATAGGTGACTGTAACTCTGCGCTCGGATTTGTCACTTTTATAAGGGATGATCATTACAAAATTAAGCGGAGAGTCCTTTTCCGGCTTGATCGTTACTGCAGGAGTGGTTGTTTTCTTCAAAAGCTCTGACCAGTCGCTGGTGGCTCCTGCATTCTTAGCCCGGACACGATAAGCGTGCATTGTATTGGGTTCAAGGCCACTGTGTGTATATTCCAGCAGATTGAAATTCGAAATTATTTGCCCATCTACTTCCAAATCATAGCCGGATGCACCATTCACTGAATCCCAGACAAGCTGGACTGAATTCACAGTAACATCGCCTCTAAGGTTCTTAGGTACCTCCGGTGCTGTGACCCCAGTGATAATCGTAGTCCATTCACTCCAATCACTGACGACCTGAGTGTTCTTGGCACGTATCCGGTAATTGTGCTTGGTGTTAGGCAACAAACCGGTATGTGTGAAAGCAATCTTGCTGCCATTGTCAATCATTGTACCGTCAGCTTCAATTTCATAACCGGTGGCTCCCTTAACAGAATCCCAGGATAATCGGATTTGATTGCTCTTGGTCTCTGTCTTTACGTTTCCCGGAATCCCGAGCACGGTTGAAATCGTCAGCGGTTCGCTCCATTCTCCAAGGAAGCTTCCCTGCTTCGCTCTGACCCGATAATTATGCCAGGAATAGGGTTCTAATCCAGTATGCTTATAGGATAACGATTCTTCATTATTCAGAACTTCGCCATCTACCAGGAGATCATAGCCAGTCGCACTCTCTACCTTATCCCACGTAAGTTCAATACTTGTATTCTTGGCTAAGGCCTTCAGATTAGAGGGTTTGCCGAAGGTAGTGGTTGCAGATACGTATTTGCTCCACTCGGCAGCTCCCGCCGCATTTACAGCTCTTACCCTATATTTATGGGTGGAGAAGGGTTCCAGCTTCTTGTGGATGTAGAGGTTATCCGAAATATTACGTATCGTTGCCCCATCCAATTCAATATCGTAACTTAACGCACCTGCAACTATGTCCCAAGTTATTGTAATTTCGTTGCTTTTCGCCGAAGTCTGAATATTAGCAGGAACACCTGCATGAGTGGAGTAAACCATCGTTTGGGTCCAGCTTCCGACTCTCTCTTCATTCCTCGCCCGCACTCTGTAGGTATGCTCTGAATTCAATGCTAGCTGTGAATGTGTGAATTCTAACTTCAATTCATTATCAAGAACGTCTCCATCTACCTCGATGTCATACCCCGTTGCTCCGGTAACCGGGTCCCAAGCCACATGTACAGAGCTTCCTTCCACTTGTGCTGTAAGATTCTGCGGAACTCCAGGCAGAGTATGCACGGTGATGGTATTGCTCCATTCACTGATTCCATCATTGTTCTTAGCTCGTACACGATAGCTGTGCTTGCTGTTAGATTGCAGGTTGTCATGTATATACGAATTATCCATGATGTTATTACTAACAACTCCGTCTACCTCCAAATCATAGGAGGCGGCTCCTGATACAGCATCCCAGTGCAGATGAACAGACTGCTCATCTGCCGTCCCCTGCAGCTTGGAAGGCACTCCAACCAGAGTGGTCTTCGTAACTACTTCGCTCCATGCTCCTGCTCCGCTGCTGTTCACCGCCCGGATACGGAATACTTTGGGCATGTTCGGATTCAGATCAGTCTCCTGGTAAGTTAGCACGGCTCCTATATTCTTCGTGCTGTTATTAACCTCTATTTCATAACTTGTGGCTCCAATCACCGGCTCCCATTCGAGAGTAATGGTATGGCTTGTTGCCTTCATTTGAATATTCAGCGGTGCAGCTGGTAAGGTCCAATAAGATGAAGCTATCGACCACTCCCCTTTGATGTCTCCGCTGATTGCCCGGATACGGTAGAAATGCTCAGTTCCCGGACTAAGCCCCCCCTTGGTAAACCCAGGTTCACTGCCAAGGACGGTAACTTCCTTATCAAATTCGATCTCATAGCCGTCCGCATTAAACAAAGAAGGCCAGCTGAGGGTAATCGATGTGTCTGTTGCACTCGCATTTACTGCAGGTATAGAAAAAGGTCTTAAAGATACAGAGGGAACCACTTCACGAGTCTGTTGCTCGCTCTCCCACAATAAGCTGGCCTGAGGGTTGCCCATATCATTAGCGTATTCCATCTTCAGGTCATATTTTTTACCGGCTTCAAGCTGTATGGTGCCTTGCTCCACATGCTGCTTCGTTGTCCAGGCATCCACCAGAAGCTGATCATTCACCCAGAGTCTGACTCCACCTGACGTTCTGGCGGAAAAGGTATATTGATCTGTATAGTTAGGTTGAATTTGCCCTGTCCATCTTACTGAGAAATGCTGGTCTGCTATTCCCGGCACACCCAGAACAGGTTGGCCAGCCAAAGAAATAGATTCATCCACCTTCACGGCCTTCTTGCCCGTAAAATCATTGCCGCTGTAATACTCGGCCTTAAGGCCCGATAGAACATACTTCAACAATGTACGTCCAGCATGCTCATTTCCCGTATGTATTATAGGTCTTTGGTTCGAGATGACATTACCGCCTACTGCAAATAATCCGCCCGTGGTGATATTCAGATGATTATTCACACTGACATTGTCCCGGACGAACAGATCACCCTTGGTTACATTCAGTTCTGCTTTTGAATTATTGGACACCACTTCTCCAATAGACATTTCTTCGTCTACATTCATAGTTACCAAAGTATTGATATTCATATTGCCTTGTACTACTATCCGTTTCGCGGATAGATCGAGCGAACCATTGTTATAAACCAGAGAACCTGCAAACAATTCATTATCTACATGTACATTGGAATTATTATTTAAATGCACCGTCCCCTGTACCCATAGGTTACCTAGATTCTCATCTGGTGCAGGGTTGATAACATTAACATCCAACGCTGTATTGGCATTTAATCCTCCACGGAGAATTAACGACCCGTACACCGTTACATTCAGATTCCGGTTCGTATTCATACCGTCGACGATTACAATGACAGGCTGTTCTGCGCTTCCGAACGTCACGCTTGATTCTAAATTCAATTGTCCGACTGCAATAATTGCAGGCTTCTTGCCGCTGGAGCGGATAGAGCTTTGTATAGCTTCAATATCCGAATTTCCTATTGCCACTGCATGTTGGCTAAACTGCTGTATTTGTTGTTCAATAGATTCTATTTGTTCGCGGATATGGCGGGAGATTTCTGCCAGCAGGCCGTTCACCCTGATAAAAGGCGGAGCGTTGTGTATGTTGGTCATGCTTCCCGATAGAAGAACTTTGTCACCAGCAACCTTATTTGGTTCAAAAGGCTGGCGGATTTGAGGCGGGATCAAGGCGGGAGTGTATGTATTAACCAATGAAAGTTCTATGCTATTGAGAGCCGTCTCAATTCCGGCAGCATGGATTTGACTTAACGTCAGTCTTCCATCTTCGACAGCAACCTTCTTCTTAACCGTTCTATGCTGCCCTGCTTCAAGAGTGAGTCCCTCCATCACTTTGATATTCTCAACTGAAAGCGAGTTGTTGCTGCTATATACAGAGTCACCTACGGTTACTGAGACTTCATAAGTCCCATTGTCTAGTGCAATTTCCCACTTTCCATCCGGATGGATTCGTGTCAGGCTGCTTATGCCGGAGTCATCGTATGTATCTCTTACGACTGTTGCATCGGTATGATCCATATTCCAGCCGTAGGAGTATTGGTTTTTGACGCTAAAAACGGCTCCGGAATCTGCAAGCTCTCCGTCCTGTACAGGAGCATCTTCGGGCTGAAACCGGATCCTGAGAATACTGTCCTGTGCGGAAATCTTCATCCCTGAGAATTCTACAAAAGGTGCAAGAAATTGAGCCAGAATGATAAAACACAGTACCTTACATATAAAGCTTTTCCTATTTGTCATAAAAGACCTCCGCTCATTTAACACTTCAATCAAAAAAAGGGCGCAAAAAAACCACCGGAAAGAGCGGCCCGGCTGCCATTCACAGGGTGGGTATCTCCCGCCCTGTGGTAAGGCCCGTGGCTTTGCGTCCCTGACTTTCGTACAGGTTTGCCTTTTTAGTTCTAATGGTTAAATTCATGCGAAATCATTTTGAATTCACTTCAAATCCAATCTGTACTTACCTTGGCAATAATACCCTATATTTGAATCATATAATATTGTTATTTCTGTGAACGTTTTAACCCAGCACCCTCCGCACCACCACCCAACTTCCCAGCGGCGCGGCACCCAACAGCAGCATGAGCAGAGTTAGGGTCTGCGGGGACTGGTCCAGTGACAGTACGGCGATGAAGATCAGCAGGCCGAGGAGGCGGCCGCTCATCAGGCTAAGCTCCCTCAGCACTACCCATTCCACGCGTTTGCCGGCGCTCTCCTCGGACACTCCCATAAGGTCGAAGCTGGTGGACAGCATCGGCAGCATGTAGAGCGGCAGGCAGAGTGAGGTCCCGATTCCCATGATTAGGAGGGTGGTAAAGTTCACCTTCCACAGCAGCGGAAGAAGGAAGGCGATGAGCAGCAGACTGCCTGCCAGCATACCGCCGAGGCGGGCACGGGGCTTAAACCATCTGCCGGCCGCATAATAACTGATCAGAGAGACGGCCGAGGTCAGCAGGGCGAACTGCCCCAGCTTGCTCTCCTCCTGTGCTGCAATGTAGACGAGCAGACCGATCAGGAAGGAGAATACGCCTTCCCGGATGCCCTGGAACACTAGCGCCGCCGCAACTGGCCGCCAAGGACTGCGCCTGCACGCAAGCTCGCGCCAGGACTCCAGCCAGAGATAGGCTTCGCCGCGCGGCCGTTTGCGCAGCCCGAAGCTGAGCACAGCAGCCACCCCATAGATAGAGAGCGACAGTATGAATACCATGCGGTAGCCTTGTCCGCCTTGCCAGCGGGAGATCATCCAGCCGGACACCCAGGGGCCGGCTATTCCCGTCAGGGAACCCAGCAGACCCATCCACCCGTTATAGAAATCGCGGTTTGCAGCGTCCGTAATCTCGAAGAACACAATATTGAACGCCAGCCAATACAGCCCGATGGATAGCCCGAGGACCCCGCCCAGCGGCCAAATGAAATGCACTGCTTCTCCTTGCAGCCACAGCACCAGCAAATAAAAAAAGCCCGATACGGCAATTCCCAGCCGCAGGGCATTCATTTTGTTATGCTCTTTCACCCACTTGCCGCCCAGCCAAAAGCTGAGACCTACGGCAAGCTGCTGGGCCACGGTGAACCAGCCGATCATGGCGAAGTTCTGCCGGCTTTTCCACAGATATACGTTGAGGAACGTCCCTGCAAGCACTGTAGCCAGAAGGTATAGCCCGCCTACAGCTAGCAGCAGCGCCGCCTGTCCCCGTTCTGAATCTCTCATGCTTAGCCTCCCTGCTCATCCTTGGACACTTCATCTATCCATAACATGTCCAGATGGCAGGGAAAGCATGAATCCGATCTTTATTCGCCTGCGGTGCTGAGATTGCGGACAAGCTGGATGCGGTCTTCCTGTGCCAGACTATGCTGTACATGGAAGCAGGAAGGGCAGACGTACAGATTCAGCGCGAAAGGAGGCTTCAGCACGGCTGCGCCGCTAAGCGCTTCCGGCGTTGCCGGGGTGAACCCGTCCACCTGCTGCGTACCGAAGTGAAGCATCAGCTCATGGCATTGCGGACATTCCGGCGCTTCCAGCTGGGCAGCCAGAATTGCGGAGACCTTGTCCTCATAACGCTTCAGATCATAGTCATCGCCGAACTGGCCCAGCGTACCCCATACAGGCACCACGCTATCCTTGTCGTCGTCATCCCACAAATTATCATCGCTAATCTCTTCCTCCCCGGAAGCTTCTTCCGCAACCGGCTCGTCATCCTCAAGATCCTCTGCACCTATCGTTACTGTGCGGTAACCGCTAAGCTCGTTATTGCAATGAGGACAGGTATCCTCGGGTCCAAACTCCTCATCCCATACAATCTCGGTGTGGCACCATGGGCAAACTGTTGTCTCCATCTGTATAATCTCCTTCGCTTACTCACATTCGGTTCAATTCACCGTTAAATATATAATGCCGGCCGCTACAAAAGCCAGGGCTGAAAAAAACAGAATCCGAATCAGCAGCTTCATCTCCCTGCCCCCTAATTCAGAATATGGCCGCGCCGATAACATAGGACAAGGATATGGAGAGCAGCATGGCTGTCAGTCCTACGGCCCGGTTATCCGCAGCAATCTCTTCATCAATTGAAAAGACCGGAGTAAAAAACTCGAACAGGAAGTAAGCCAGAAGCAGCAGCAAAAAGCCTACAAGAGACCATTTCATCGTCTCATAGATCGATGCCCCTGCTTCAATGCTGAAGCGTAAGATGTTGCAGATTCCGAAGATTTTGCCTCCGGTTGCCATAGCTACGGCTACATTCCCCTTGCGAATTTCTTCCCAGCAGTTGTATTTCGTCACCATTTCAAAGAAGGACAGAAAGACGACCAGCCCCAATATGGCGACAGTGAAGTAGCCTAGCAGCGCCCCCAGCGGATGTTCCAGCAAAAGATCAATATTATCCTGCACACTTTTCCCTCTTCCCTGCCGGACTATGGGCGCTACTCCAGTTCAGCTACCGTCACACCCGCGCCGCCTTCATTATAGTTCCCGAGCCGATAGCTTTTGACATGCTTATGCTTGCGGAGATATTCCTGAATTCCTGTCCGCAGGACTCCCGTCCCCTTGCCGTGGATAATGGAGATCTGCCCCAGATTGCCGAGAAAAGCTTCGTCGATGAAGCGGTCGGTCTCCATGATGGCTTCCTCCAGGTTCGCACCGCGCAAATCAAGCTCATTACGGATATTCTCATCGCGTGTACGCTTGACCGTTGTCGCCCTGCGCAGAGCCGGCGGAGGAGCATCCGGTGCGGAGGCCAGGAATTCCAGATCACTCAGATTGACCTTCATCTTCATGATGCCGAACTGAACAACAGCCTCCTTGGTACCGCTCAGCTCAACCACAAGGCCCTTCTGATTCACATTCGCTACCTTAACTTCATCCCCCGGCTGAATCTTGCGCGGCGCCTTGACCGTGCTGCGCGGCACAGCCTTCTTGCGCGGTGCAGGCTCAGCTTCATCCAGCCGGCGGCGGGCTTCAATCAGCTTATGCTCCTTGACGGATGCGCCTTCCTCCAGCGCCAGGCGGCGGAGGCCAACGATAATCTCCTCGGCTTCCTTCCGTGCCTTGGCCAGAAGTTCGCTGGCATCCTTCTCTGCCTTCTCGAGACGCTTGTCGCGTGAGCCCTCCAGCTTCTCCAGCTCCTGCTGCTGCCGCTTGCGGAATTCCTCCGCTTCGCGGCGGATCTCTTCCGCCCGTATGCGTTCGTTCTCTGCGGTAAGCCGGTTCTCCTCAAGGGAGGCAATCATATGCTCAACACGCATATCTTCTTCCTTCACTTCACCGCGCGCATGCTCAAGGATCGCACTTGGCATCCCGAGGCGTTCAGCAATGGCGAACGCATTGCTTCGTCCAGGAACACCGACCAGCAGCCGGTAAGTAGGACTCAGGCTCTGCACATCGAATTCCATGCTGGCATTAATAACGCCTGCCCGTTCATAAGCGTATGCCTTGAGTTCACTATAATGTGTAGTGGCAACCATCCGGGATTCCGTCCGGTGAATATTCTCCAGAATTGCTATCGCCAGTGCGGAGCCTTCGGCCGGATCTGTTCCTGCACCGACCTCATCGAGCAGTATCAGGCTCTTCGGTGTCATCCGCTTGAGAATGGATATAATATTCGTCATATGGCTGGAGAAGGTACTGAGGCTCTGCTCAATGCTCTGCTCATCGCCAATATCGGCGTAGATCGCATCGAAGACACACAGCTGGCTGCCTTCCTCGGCCGGTATGAAGAGACCCGACATCGCCATCAGGCTGAGCAGGCCAATCGTCTTCAGGGTCACGGTCTTCCCGCCCGTATTCGGTCCGGTCACGATGATGGAGCGGTAATCATTACCCAGCTCCACATCCAGCGGCACAACCTGCTCCGCCGGAATGAGCGGATGGCGGCCCTTGCGCAGGCGCAGGTATCCGCGGTCATTCATCCGCGGCTGGGTAGCCTTCAGGTCGCGTGCCAGACGCGCTTTGGCGAAGATGAAGTCCAGCCCGCCGAGAATGTCGATATCATACGCCATCTCCTCGGCAATATCACCGACCAGCGCAGTGAGCCGGTGCAGGATGATCTCGATCTCGCGTTCTTCGCGCAGCCGCGTCTCCCGCAGCTTGTTATTCATCGCCACAATGGATTCCGGCTCAATGAACAGTGTTGCCCCTGAGCCCGACTGGTCGTGCACAATACCGCCGAAGTGGGCCCGGTACTCAGCCTTGACCGGAATGACGAACCGGTCACCACGGATCGTCACAAGCTGATCCTGGAGCATCTTCGAGACCGAAGACGAGCGGATCATCGAATCCAGCTTCTCACGGATACGTGTCTCTCCCCCGCGCAGCTCGCGGCGGAGGGCGGCAAGCTCCGTGCTCGCCGAATCCATTACATCGGCGTTCTCGTCAATACACATGCGGATGGCATCTTCAACAGGCTTCTGCTCCGACAGCAGATCACTCTGTGCAAAGAGGGTAGGAACGCTCTCATCGTCATGCATGGCATGAATGAACCGCTTCACCCTGCGGGCCCCGCCAATCGTGTTACCTACCGCAAGCAGCTCTGCCGTACCCAGCATTCCGCCAATTGATGCACGCTTCAGCGCAGGCCGGATATCGGTCACGCCGCCGAATGAAGGAATTCCCTTCAACCGGTCAACATTTACCGCCTCATCCGTAGCCTGCAGGAGCTTCTTCACCCCTTCGAAATCACCGGAAGGCTTCAGGAGCTCGGCGGTCAGCCGTCCCATCGGCGTCTGCGTATACTGCATCAATTTATTTAAAATCTTGCGATATTCAAGCGTATGCAAAATTTTGTCGTCCAATTACTGTCACAGCTCCCTTCATAGATGGAACCATTATACCTAATTTAGCCCATTTTCGCTATTTGGGTATGATTTCTGGGCATAGAAAACCGGCTTCGGGCCACAATAACAACGCACATATCCTTAAGCGAACGCCAAAGGAGGTTAGTTCATTGAGATTCTTAGGTCATGTAGTACGGTTCATAGTCGCAGCAATCGTGCTGATGGTGGTCGGCTGGATTGTTCCGCAGTTCACGGTCGGGGGATTCTGGAGCGCATTCATGCTTGCTCTGGTGATCGCTCTGCTCGGCTGGGTCGTTGAAGGTATTTTCGGCAAAAAAACAACGCCCTTCGGACGCGGTATCGTCGGCTTCCTGGTCAGCGCCCTGGTCATCTGGATTGCCCAGTTCGTCGTCAGCGGAGTCAGTGTCTCGGTGCTTGGTGCCCTGCTTGCCGCACTGGTCATCGGGATCATCGACCTCTTCCTGCCGGTCTCCACTCCGTTTGAAGCAGGCAAATAACGGCCCAAGGCACGTGCAGAAAGTGAAACCCCCAGTCCCGGTCTATATCGGAATTTGGGGGTTTTCTGTAAGTTTATGCTCTTTAACGGAAGAGACCACAGAGGTCACTACTGCATTTTTCCCGCTGCGCTTGGCCGTATACAGCGAATCGTCTGTCTTGCGGAACAGCAGCTCCTTGCCGTCTCCAAGCTGGTAGTGACACAGTCCGATGCTGACCGTAATGGGTTTGTTCCCGGCATACGGATGGCACATGGCAGCAATGCTGATACGCATTTGCTCGACGGCAGCATAGGCTTCCTGCAAGCTTTTATCCGTAAAAATCACTGCGAATTCTTCCCCGCCATACCTTGCCGCGAAGTCATTCAACCCGATCAGGCTGCCCATCTTGGCCGCCACCTCTTTGAGCACAAGATCGCCCACCCAGTGTCCATATCTGTCATTGACCTGCTTGAAATTATCGATGTCCATTAACGCCAGCTGCAGCCTCAGTCCGTTGCTCTCACACTGCTCCAGCAGCGAATCCAGGTATTCATGGAACGTCTTGTGGTTGTACAGGCCGGTAAGCGCATCTATCTTCAGCAGCTTGTCCGAGATCGCCCGCTCCACCATCAGCTCCTGCTCCGACTTGGTCAGCTGCTCCAGATAATCGCGCGTCTCGCGGCCACGGAGGATCACGGCCTGCGCCGTCAGGGCAAAGACAACATACACACACTCCACCAGCACAAACTCCAGCAGCGGTTTGCCAAGCAGCGGCCGCTCAAGCCCAAAATAGACCCCTGCGTAGAATGCAATACTGAATGCCCCAAGCGAATACAGCAGCCGCTGGTCGAAATAGATGAGGGCCAGCATAATCGGCATCATCAGCGTCATCTGCGCACCGTCTACATAAGGCTCCAGCACAAAATACATCAGATAGGAAACCATGAAGCTGCAGACCACAACCGACTGCTTATGATAACGGAGCGAGCGGCGCAGCCAGACCTCGGCAGAAGCCATAGTCAGGATAATCATCACATTGCAGACTATGAATAGATGCCCGTTGCCGGGACTGAATATCGTCTGCATCTTATCAGAACGGGAGTACAGCATATACAGGAACTGGGGGAGCAGCAGACAGAGTACGATGATCCAGTAGCCATATAGTATTCTCCGGTGCCATCTCTCTACACTTTGCAACGCGTAATCTATAATGATCTGACTCCCCTGCTTCTAGCCGAATAATATGAAGCTTTAATTATATTAAGCTTAATTATAATTAATTTTAAACTCTTTTGCATCATATTTTTGCAAAATTCGACAAAGTTTGCAGCGGCGGTGACGGCGGCGGTTGAAGTCTTATCCATAGATTGATCAAGACAACTTGACCAATTTAGGCTATGCTAAGGTCAAGTGCCCAAGTAGATGAGGAGGATGGATATGATCAGGAAGTCGGCTATTCTGTGTTCTATTATATTTGCGCTTCTGCTAACGGCCTGCGGAGGTAACACGAGCAATTCTGACAGCGCTAACAATGCTGCTGCCGGGAGCAATCTGACGGCGGAGGAAGAACTCGTCATCACGGCGACCAACTATAGCTTTGACCAGCCGGAATACCATTTGAAAAAGGGCGTCCCTGTCAAAATCATTTTCGAAAATGAGAGCGGCAATCACGGCATACTGATCCCGGAGATGAAGCTGCGCCTGGACGCCAAGAATTCCTCTGAGGTGGTCCTTCCCGAGGAAGCCGGAACCTACGAGATGACCTGTGCCATCATGTGTGGCTCCGGCCATAGTGGAATGACTGCCAAGATTATTGTGGAGTAAGCGGCGTCCGGCGGAATCAGAGGGATTTATCCCTTTCATTTGATCCGTCCGCCCGCATTCGGCGGAATCAGAGGGATTTATCCCTTTCATTTGATCCGTCCGCCCGCATTCGGCGGAATCAGAGGGATTTATCCCTTTCATTTGATCCGTCCGCCCGCATTCGGCGGAATCAGAGGGATTTATCCCTTTCATTTGATCCGTCCGCCCGCATTCGGCGGAATCAGAGGGATTTATCCCTTTCATTTGATCCGTCCGCCCGCATTCGGCGGAATCAGAGGGATTTATCCCTTTCATTTGATCCGTCCGTCCACTTTCGGCGGAATCAGAGGGATTTATCCCTTTCATTTGATCCGTCCGTCCACTTTCGGCGGAATCAGAGGGATTTATCCCTTTCATTTCCTTCATTTGCTCAGTTGGTCAACTTTCCAGTGACTCAGGGGCAATTGTGCAGCACTAGTGCAGCTCATTGGCTCGTTTGGCCCTCATCCAAGGAATTCAGGTGCACTAGTACACCTCATTGGCTCGTTTGGCCCTCATCCGAGGAATTCAGGTGCACTTGTGCTCCTCGTTGGGCTTGTTTGGCCCTCATCTGAGGAATTCAGGTGCACTTGTGCTCCTCATTGACTCATTTGGCGCTCATCCGAGGAATTCAGGTGCACTGGTATATTATATTCGGTTTTCCGCATACATCTGGCCTACTCACCCTCGAACGTGAACATTGTGTTCGGTTTTTCGCATACATCCGGCCCACTCACCCTCGAACGTGAACATTGTGTTCGGTTTTTCGCATACATCCGGCCCACTCACCTCCGCACTGGCACATTGTGTTCGGTTTTTCGCAGTCACATACTATAGTTTTCTACTACAACAAATAAACCGGCAAGGACGATGTCCCGGCCGGTTTATTCCTGTTAATTACTCTTACTTCACACCCTTGCTGCGGCCTGAAATGTCCAGCCAGACGGCGATGACCAGGATTGAGCCTTTGACTACATACTGCCAGAACGATTCCAGTCCCATCAGCGACATGCCGTTATCGAGCGAGGTCATAACCAGCGCCCCGATGAGCGCGCCAATGACCGTTCCGGCTCCGCCCATCAGCGAGGTACCGCCGATCACACAGGCGGCAATGGCGTCCATCTCGGCCATATTGCCTGCGGTAATGGTCGCCGAGGCCAGGCGGGAGGTCAGCACGATGGCGGCGATGGAGCCGAGCAGGCCGCTGAGGATGAAGACCAGCATCGTCTTTCGTTTGATGTTGATGCCCGAGAGCCGCGCAGCCTCGATATTGCCACCTATGGCGTAGATATGGCGGCCGAAGGTCGTCTTGGTGGACAGGAAGTAGAAGATGGCCGCCAGCACAATGACGAAGATGATCGGGAACGGAATTCCTTTGTAATTGTTCATCAAGGCTACGAAGACAACCACTAGTAGCGACAGCCCTGCTACCTTGAAGATGTCCATGCCCAGCGGGGCCACGGCGAACCCGTATTTTTTGCGCGAGCGGCGCTTCGTGAATGCGCTCCAGAGCAGCAGGACCACCGCGAGTACGCCCAGAATAATGCCGAAGCCTGAGGCAAAATAGGCATTGCCGAGCAGCGCCAGCACCGGATCGGACACCGGAATGGTCATCGATTCTGTCACGCCCATCAGCACCCCCCGGAACACCATCATCCCGCCCAGGGTGACGATGAAGGCGGGGATCATTTTATAGGCGACCAACCAGCCCTGAAGCAGACCCAGCACCGCACCGGCGGTCACGGTACCGAGAATGACCACAATTGCGGGCAGCTCCAGCCAATTGCTGAGAATCGCCGCCATCCCGCCGGTCAAGCCGACGATGGAGCCGACGGACAGATCGATATGGCCCGCCACGATAACCAGCACCATGCCGATGGCCAGAATAGAAGTCACCGACATCTGCGTGAACAGATTGGACAGGTTCCGCGAGGTCAGGAAGGTCGGATTCAGCACACCGAACAACACCCAGATCAGAATTAATGCGCCAATCATCGTATAGGCACGCATATCCATTTTGCCGAACAGGGTACGCAAGCGCGATCCTCCGGCGGCCGGAACCGCTTCAGGTTCCTTAAGCTCTTTTTGCAGCTGCATCTCTATTTGCCTCCTGTGGCGGCCAGCATAATCTTCTCCTGCGTTGCTTCGCGCCAGTCATATTCCCGTACCAGTTGTCCTTCGCACATCACCAGAATCCGGTCACTCATCCCCAGTACCTCGGGAAGCTCGGAGGAGATCATAATAATGGCTACTCCCTGTTCTACCAGCTTGTTCATCAGGTTATAAATTTCGTACTTTGCCCCGACATCGATGCCCCGGGTGGGTTCGTCCATAATCAGAATCTTGGGACCCGTCATCAGCCATTTGCCGATAACCACCTTTTGCTGATTGCCCCCGGAGAGAGTACCGACGAGTGTCTCCAGCGAAGCTGTCTTCGTCTTCAGATCCTTCACGTATTGCTCGGACCATTTGATCTCCTCATTCTCATTGATCACTCCGAGCCTTGAGACCTTGCCGAGTGTGGCCAGCGTCGTATTGCGCTTGACGTCCATCCCCATCACCAGCCCCTGGCGCTTGCGGTCTTCGGTGACCAGAGCAATCCCGGCCTTGATCGCTCCGGCAACCGAACGGATCTTGACCGCCTTGCCTTCGATCAGCACTGTGCCTTCCCTTCTTCCGCCATACGCGCCGAACAGGCTGCTGACCAGCTCTGTCCGTCCGGCCCCCATCAGCCCGGCAATGCCCAGAATCTCTCCTTGACGGAGCGTGAAGCCAATATCCCGGAGCACCTTCTGCTGACGCTTCTCCGGGTGCCAGACATTGTAGTCTGCGACCTCTAGCACCTTGTCCCCGGGTGAATGCGGGACGCGCGGATAGCGCTCCGTCAGCTCACGGCCGACCATCAGCGACACCACCTGATCGTCGTTCGTCTCCTGGCGGTTCAGGGTTGCCACCGTCTTCCCGTCCCGCAGCACAGTGATGGAATCGGCCAGCGCGAACACCTCGGGCATTTTGTGGGAGATATAGACACAGGTCACTCCTTCGCGCCGCAGCTGATTCAGGATGCCCATCAGGATGGACACCTCGCTCTCCGTCAGCGCCGCTGTCGGTTCATCCAGAATGAGAATCCGGGTATGCTTGGAGAGCGCCTTGGCGATCTCCACGAGCTGCTGCTGGCCGATGCCCAGATTGCCGATCTTCGTATCCGGCGACAGGTTCAGCCCGACCTTCTTCAGCCACTGCGAAGCCTGATGATACAGCTCATTCCACTGAATCGCCCCGCGCTTCACCGGCTCTGCCCCAAGGAAAATATTCTCGCCGACCGTCATCTCCTTCACGAGCGCCAGCTCCTGATGAATAATCGCAATCCCGGCCTGCTCGGCATCAGTAATTTGGTGGAATGCCTTCTTCTCCCCGCCGATACGGATCTCGCCTTCATAGGTCCCCGCAGGATACAGTCCGCTCAGCACCTTCATCAGCGTGGATTTGCCTGCGCCGTTCTCCCCGCATAAAGCGTGAATCTCCCCTTGCTTCACCTTGAAGTTCACATGGTCCAGCGCCTTCACGCCGGGGAAGCTCTTGCTGATCTCTACCATTTCAAGTACATCCATGCCTGCCGTTCCTCCTTCCCGCCCTCAAGCAGCAAGCAGATGCGGGTTCGCCACTGGCGCCGCATCTGCTTGCCGTACAGGCTGCCCTTATTGTTTCGGCCACTGGTCCTTAGGAACGTTCTTGTACACATCCTCCAGCTTGTGGAATCCGTCCTTGATCAGCACATCCAGGTTATCCTTATTGACGGCAATCGGATCAAGCAGCACGGATGGAACATCAATTTTACCGTTGTTAACAGTCTTATCTGTCGAAATAGCCTCGCCCTTGGCAGCCGCCACCGCCATTTCCGCCGCCTTCGTGGCAATCGCGTTGATCGGCTTGTAGACCGTCATCAGCTGCGTGCCTTCGGCGATGCGCTGTACAGCGGCGAGGTCCGCATCCTGGCCGGATACCGGAATTTTGCCCGCCATGCCCTGCGCCGTAAGCGCCTGGATCGAGCCGCCCGCTGTCCCGTCGTTCGCCGCTACCACGCCCTGTACATCGTTATTGTTCGCGGTCAGCGCATTCTCCATGTTCTTCAGAGCTTCCTCGGGCTTCCAGTCCTTGGAGAACTGGTCGTAGACGATTTTGATATCACCCTTTTCTGCCAGCGGCTTCAGAATATTCATCGCGCCTTCCTTGAACATGTGGGCATTGTTATCGGTATCCGCGCCGCCGATGTAGACGATATTGCCCTTGGGAGCCTTGTCGATGACCGCCTGAGCCTGGAATTCACCGACACGCACATTATCGAAGGAGATGTAATAATCCACCTCGGAATTGTTAATCAGCCGGTCATAGGCAATGACCTTGATGCCTTCCTTATGGGCCTTATCCACGATGGGAGCCGTAGCCTCCGCATTATGGGCAATGACCACGAGCACATCCACACCCTGGGAGATCAGCTGCTCCGCCTGACTTAGCTGGGTAGCATCATCCCCGTTCGCGGCCAGTACCTTCACTTCACCGCCAAGCTCCTGTACCTTTGCTGTGAAAATATCCCGGTCCTTCTGCCAGCGCTCCTCCTTCAAGGTATCCATGGACATGCCGATGACAATTTTGTCCCCGTCCTTGGCCGCTCCTGCAGACTCCTTCTTCTCATTGTCACCGCTTGAGACCACACCGCAGCCCGCCATCGATGCAGCCAGCACCATTGCCGCCAGCCCGAGGGAAATGGCTCTTCCGTATTTTCTCACGATTGCTACGCCCCTTTTCGTCAGCCCTATATTTGATTACGCTTACAAAAAAAGTGTAGCATGGAAAAATAGCCCCGGGAGCAGCGATTCCCTGCACTTATTTGCCTTCCACCCGCATTCTTGGTCTTGCCTGCTGTAATGTAATTCTCCGCCCCGGCTTTCATAGGATAATCGGGGGCAACAGCACAAAAAAGTCCTTGCTCACTCAGCAAGGACCGGATTTCTACTGCTGCTGGCGGAATTCGCTTGGCGTCATCCCCGCAGCCTTTTTGAAGACCCTGCTGAAATAATTCGGGTCTTTATAGCCTACTTCATAGCAGATTTCCTTCAAGTTCAGCTGATCCTCAGCGATCAGTCGTTTCGCTTCATTGATCCGCAGCCGAGTGATGTAGTCGATGAAGGTCTCCCCCTCATGCTGCCGGAACAATTTGCTGAAGTAATGCGGGCTCAGGTTCACGTATTCAGCCGTCTGCTCCATGGAGATATCCTCTTTATACTTCTGGCTGATATAGAGAAGCGCCCGCTGATGCACATGGGACCGGTGATGCTCCTGCTCCTCTTCGAGGCCATCGATCAGCCGCTCCAGCCAGGACTCCGCGCTTAACCGCAGAGCGCGCGGATCTTCCGCTGCGTTCAGCGAAGCCAGCAGCTCCGCGCCGGCCGTGGAGTGCACGCCTCTGGCCAGGAACAGCAGCAGGCCGGTTACCTCCCCCCGCACAGCGGACAGCGGCTGCTCCCCTCCCTGCTCGAAGGAGTCATACAGCAGGCTGAAGCGCTGGGCAGCCTCCTGCTTGCTGCGCTGGAGCAAGGCGGTAAGCAGCTTCTTCTCTTCATCCAGTGAGACCGCCGTCTGCCCTGAGCTCTGAATCATATCATCGTAATGATGCACACCGGATGAATGCAGGTGATCCGCACATACCCGGACGGCTTCGCGGTAAGAGCGGCTAAGCCCGTCCCAGCCTTCGCGGATCGAGCCGATACCGATGCCAAGCGGCAGGCCGAAGCGCTCCCCGGCATAGGTGCGGAGCCGCTCCCCCCAGTCCAGCGAGCTGACCCGCTGGGAATATCCGGTCCTCCCCGGCGGCAAGGGAATGAACAGCGCCAGCTGATGCCCGGCCAGCGGTCCGGCGAGGCAGCCTAGTCCTGTTTTGGCAAAGTGCTTGAGCGCCTCATAGATCTCCCTCTTGGACTGCCGGAACGACTCCCAGCCGGTCTCCCCGTGCCGGGGGAAGGACAGGACCATCGCGTAGCCCTTGCTGAAGTGCAGCTCCAGCAGCCCGGCCAGCTGCTCCGGCTCCAGATCCTGCACATGCTCCAGCATCAGTATCAGGGTCAGCTCATTCTCGGCCAGCGGCAGCAGGTGGGCCAGCTTCTCCTGCAGCTCCAGCTGTTCATTCCTGCGCCTCCGCTCCTCCTCAATGACCGCCATCAGCTTCCTCAGCACCTCCGCCACCTCTTCCCGCCGGGCCGGCTTCAGCAGATAGTCGCGCACGCCCAGCAGCAGCCCCTCCTTGGCATACGCGAAGTAGTCATGGGCCGTAATCATCACAATCTGCGCCGCCGGAAGCTTCTCCCGGATCTGCCGCACCGCCTCCAGCCCCTGGATACCAGGCATCTTAATATCCATAAAAATCATATCCGGCCGGTGCTCCTCCGCCAGCTGAATCGCCTTCCGTCCGTTCCCGGCATGCAGGAATTCTAACGTGTCCGGGATCAGATGCCGGATCATCAGCTCCAGCCCCTCCCGCTCCAGCGCTTCATCATCTGCGATCAGCAGCTTGTACATCGTTATCTTTTCCCCCTTCACTTCAGGTGAATGCCTCTAGGCCGAGGTCCGGAAGGGCAGCCGGAACAGCACAGCCGTTCCCTGCCCTTCACTGCTGTTGATCTCGATGAGCTGCTGGCCGTCGAAGAATAAATGCAGTCTTTTAAAAACATTATGTGTCCCAAGCCCGGTAGACTGGCCCTTGCCGCTGGAATGCGGCGCCTCCTGCTGAGTCGAGCCCATCAGCCGGGCTACCGTCTCGCGGCTCATGCCCGCTCCGTTATCGCTGATCACAATCTCCACCTGCCCGCTGCGGTAGCGGATCGATAGCGTAAGTATAGCCCCCTCCTCCATCTGCTCCAGACCGTGAACGAAGGCATTCTCGAAGATCGGTTGCAGCGTCAGACACGGCACCATCCCGTCCATCGCCGCCTCATCAATCTCCATCTCAAAAGCAATCCGGTCCCGGAAGCGGGCCCGCTGAATGTTGATATACTCGTTCACATGCTCGACCTCCTCGCGCAGCGGAACGGCCTGGTCCAGCTTTTGCAGATTATAGCGGAGCAGACGCGAGACAGACACGGTCAGATCGCTGGTTCTCGCCGCCCCTTCCAGATACGCAAGCTTGGCGATAGAATTCAGTGTATTGAACAGGAAATGCGGATTGATCTGACTCTGCAGCATTTTCAGCTCCAGCTCCTTGACCAGCCGGTCCTTCTCTGCACTCTTGATGCTCTCCTTCATCAGCTCCTGGATATTATCGATCATCCCGTTAAAAGCACGGCACAGGATGCTGATCTCATCGTTGTTCACGCTCTCCGGCGCCTTGGTATCCATCCGTCCCTTCGAGATTTGCTTGGCCGTTGCCACCAGGCGGCGGATCGGTCCGGTAATGCTGCTGGACAGCCAGACCGCCATACAGATGCTAAGCAGCGCCGCAGCAATCACCAGCAGGCTGCCCATCCGGTTCAGCTTCGCTGTCGTGGACATAATCTCCGCGTAGATCGGCTTATATTGGTCCAGCTCCAGATCGACCAGCTCCTGGGCCTCCTCGCGGATGAACCGCTGGGTCTGCTCCGCCTCGATATAGGCCCCTGCCAGCGAATTGGCATCCTGGCCGTCAATCTCCGTGATCATCTGGCCCGCCTGCTCCACAAACGTATCAATAAGGTGGCTGTAATTCATCAGCGGAAGGCCGCTGCCCCCGATGGTTGCCATTCCGTCGAGCCTGCTGCGCAGCTCCAGTACTGCACTGAGATGCTTCTCCACCTCCGGGAAGCTCTCTGTATCCACCTGCATAATGAAGCGGTTCAAGGAGCGCATATTCTCGCCGACCTCATAGGATACCTCCTTATACAGCATGATCCGGTTCATCATCAGGTGGTAGCTCTCCTGCACATTCTTCCCGCTCTGAAACAATACGAAGGAGACCGAGCTCATCAGCAGCACCAGCAGCGGAATGCAGATCAGCAGCTTCAGGCGGATACTCATAGGCTCTCTCCCTCCTGCACATTGGTCTTATCCAGCACCTTCACACCGGTATAGTACCGGGGCTGTAACTCAGCACCATTAAAATGCTCATGGAGCAGCCTTACCGCCATATTCCCCATCAGGTAGGGTTGTTGTGCGACAGTCGCTGTGATCGCTCCCCGGCTGATGGCATCCAGCGTCTCCGCCTGGTTATCGAAGCCGATGATGGTCAGCGGCCCGCGCTTCAGGCTCCTCGATGCCTGCAGAACCCCGAGCGCATCCGTTGAACTGGTGCCGACCATCACATCGATCTCCGGATGATACCGCAGCATATCCGCCGCCTGCTGGATGGCTTCCATATGCGAGATATTGGAGCTGCGCACATCGACAATCTCCATGCCGCTGTAGTCCTTTACGATGTTCTTCAGCCCGTCCAGACGCTGAAGCTGGTTCTTGGCCAGCTCGCTGCCGATGATGACGCCTATTTTGCCTTTTCCGCCGGTCGTCTTCACAACCATGCGCCCCAGTGCCTCTCCGGCAGCTACATTGTCAGTCCCCACATAGGCCAGTCTCCGGCTGGCCGGAGCATCCGTGTCAATCGTGATCACAGGAATCCCACGGTTCACGGCCTTATCAATCACCGGCGTGAACTTCTCGTCGTTGAGCCCCTGCACGATGATCGCATCCGCCTGGGCGGCAATCGCTTTTTCCAGCAGACTGATCTGCTCCTCCATGTTATTGCGCACCGGTCCCGTGAATTCGATCTCTATCCCGTACTTTGCTGCAGCCTCCGCCGCCCCCTTCTCGACCATCTCCCAGTACGGGTGGTACCGTTCCTGCTCGATCAGCACAATATGATATCCGGGCTTGTCCTGAACCGGCTGGCCGCTTAATTCCTTAACGATATTTCCCATCCGGGCAGAATGATGTGCGAAGCCTATAAACAAATATGACAGCAGTATAAACAGCACAACAACCCCAGCGCCGCTGACCCATTTCTTATCCATCCCGTTCACCTCACCCAACATCCTACCCCGGGTTGTAACCGGTTGCAATACTTATTATGTCAAAAGCACTTGTGCTCTTCAATGTGACCTGAGAACGCCGAAGTTGCACCTTTTGCAGGATTTCTAACGGATTGCAGCTTGAGAACGCCAAATGTTGCACATTATGCAGGAATGTTACTGGTGGAGCGGGTCATTGGCATTGAGATGTTGCATTCTAGGCAGGATTTCCCTCAATTTGCTGCTTCAGAGGTACGAATGTTGTATTTAGTGCAAGATGGTAGCCTAGCTATCTTCTCCACTCAACCCTTCCCATCGCCAACTTTCCTTCCATTTGAAATTACTTCTATCCATTACTTCACTTCAGCCAACTTTAGAGCAGCAGCCCTCCCGTGCAGTCCCCTTAAGGAGGAAGCCGTCTCCCGTCCCTGCACAGCAGAAAAAGCCGTTCTAAGCATTCCTGCTTATAACAGCTCTTCCTGTGATGCATCCGCCATTCAACTGTCCTGTTCGATCAGTTGAATCCATTCATTATATTCACTCTGTAGCTTGGCATATTCCGCCTGCAGGCTACGATGCTCCTGAGATAGCTTCTCCAGCTCCCCCTGCTGCAGCTCGAACTGCGCCTGAACCAGCCGCAGCTGGCCTTGGACCAGCTCATAGCTCTCGCCGATCTCATCCAGCCGCTGCGCCGCCTCGGTGCGCGAGCGGCTGACTGATTCCGCCTGGGCCTCGGCTTCCCCGGCTTCCTGCTGCCAGATCTCTATCTCCTCCCGCAGCTGTGCTTCCTGCTCGTTCCACTGCTGCTCGCGCTGCTGAAGCTCCTCATATCTCTGCTTCCAGGTAGCTTCATACTCCCGGGTCTCGCGGAGGGCTTCCTGCTGCTCCGCCGCCGTAGCCGCAGCTTCACGGCCTGCCTCATACAGCTCTTCCAGACGCCGCGCAGCTTCCTCGCCTTCGGCTTCCAGCAGCTCGCAGCGTTCCTTCAGCTGCTCCCCGTCCTGCAGAATCTCATCGTACTGGGCGATCAGCTCCTCGTAACGGCCGCGAAGCGCAGCCAGTTCCTTAAGGGCTGCTTCAGCCGCCCTCTGCTGAGCGGCAAGCTCCTGTTCCGCTTCGGCACGCAGCCGCGCTTCCTGATCAAGCTGCTGAACCATGCCGTCTGCCTGTCCGCGAAGAGTCTCCACTTCGCGCTGCAATGCTGCCGACTTCTCCCCTTCTTCCAGAAGGTTCATCTCCAGCTCGCTGATATCCTCCATGTGCTTGTTCGCACGCTCCTGCCAGGACGCCGCTTCCTCTGCCGTACGGTCGAATTCCACCTGCGTCCGGCTGAGCTGATCTGCCGTCTCCTGCAGCGATGTGCGCAGTGCTGCCGCTTCTTCCTGTGTCAGCTCATAACGCTGGCGCAGCCCTTCCAGCTCATCGTTCAGCTGATTGCCCAGCTCCTTAGCGGTGTGCAGCTCCTCCTGCGCTTCGCTTAGTTTGCCCTCTGCGTCCCGCAATTCGCTGCGAATCTCCACTGCCTCGCTCTGCGATGCCGCAACTTGCTTATGCAGCTCATCCAGCTCTTCGTTCAACAGGGTGCCGAGCTCGCTCGCCGTGTGCAGTTCCTCCAACGCAGCGCTTAGCTTGCCTTCTGTGTCCCGCAGCTCGCTGCGGAGCGTTTCCGCCTCGCTCTGCGCAGTTACAACCTGCTGGCGCAGCCCTTCCACCTCTTCGTTCAGCAGGGTGCCAAGCTCGTTCGCCGTGTGCAGCTCTTTCAATGCAACGCTTAGCTTGTCCTCTGCGTCCCGCAGCTCACTGCGGAGCGCTTCCGCCTTGCTCTGCGAAGCCGCAGCCTGCTTGCGCACTTCCTCCAGCGCCGCGCTCTGCTGCTCTCCTTGCTCAGCGGCAAGCTTAAGCTCCTCGCCAAGCTGCTCCTCCCGCTTCAGCACAGCTTCGTACTGCGCCAGCAGCGTCAGCCGTGCATCGCGTTCGCCCTTCAGCCCGGCCTCCGCCGCCCGCAGCCGGGACTGGAGCTGCCCGGTTCCGCCGCGCAGCTCACCAAGCTGCTTCTCCAGCTCCTGAAGCTGCTGCTTGTGCCGGTGCTCCTGCGTCCCCTGGGACTGCCGCAGCTCCTTGTTCTTGGCCAGCTCCTTCTCAAGCGCTTCCCGTTCCCCGGTAAGCTCACTTGTGAGCGCAGCCTTGGTATCAGCCAGCTCCTTGCTAAGCGCGGAGCGGATCTCCACGATCTCGCTGCCCATCGTCTCCCGCGTCTCGTGCAGCTCCTGCTCCAAGGCAGACAACGTCTCTGTCTTCTCGAGGGTCAGCGTCTCGCGCAGCTGCTCCAGTTCCTGCAGATGGGCAGACTTCAGCTCTTCCAGCTGCTGCAGCCGGATGGCTTCTGCGGCTTGCAGCTCCTGACGCGCTGCCTCGCGGCTTGCAGCCTGCTCCTCTTCATGACCCTCACGCAGCGCCTTCAGCTCATCCTCGCGCGCCTTCAGCTCCTGCACCAGCTGCTCGCGGGCAGCGGCCGCAGCCTGCTTCTCTTCCTCCAGCAACTGGGCATGCAGCTGCCTCTCCTGCTCCTGCTGCTCCAGATGCCTGGAGCGTTCTTCTTCGGCGGCGGCAACCAGCCGCGCAGCCTCTTCCTTCGCAGCGGCTTCCAGCTTCTCATATTCTTCCTGCTGTTCACGCTGCGCTTCCTGAAGGCGTGACACCTCCACGCGAAGCTCAGTGCGTTCACCGGTCAGCATATTCAGCTCATTCTTGAAATCCTGAACCTGGATTGCCTGCTCTGCCATATGTACAGCTGTAAGCACCGCAATCCGCGGCGTATCCAGTCTGGAATGTGATTTCGATATTGCACGCATATGCTCATCGACATGACGGGCGACCTGTTTCATATATTCTGTGCTGCTTCCGACAAGCTTGTAGGAAGTTCCGTATATCTCCACGGCGACACGGGTCCGGTCCATAGCCACAGTTGTGCCCTCCTTTGTATGTGTGCGGATTCTAAGTTGGTTTCTTTGCTCTTACTCCTATTGTAGCGTGATTTCCTGACCTTTGGCAAAAGCACGCGTCCATTGCATTTATTTGCATGTTCCTCCGCACTTCAGATGGGTACAGAAAAGCCGCAGCGAATCTCTGTTTCTAAATGGATTCGCTGCGGCTTTGCACAATTCCTGCTATTTTCTTAATTCTGCACCAAAAGTTTGTTCAAGCGCAGAGACCACTTTATCATGCACTTCCACAACCTCTTCGTCAGTCAGCGTATGCTCGGTGTGGCGGTACAAGAGCGACAGGGCAACGCTCTTCTTACCCGCCTCCATCTTGCCTCCTGTGTAGATATCAAATACCTGCACATTTTGCAGCAGAGTACCTCCGTGCTCACGGATCGCCGCGATCAGGTCGCCTGCCGGTACTGCCTCATTCACTACCACCGCAATATCCCGTTCCATGCCCGGGAAGCGGTGAAGCTCGCTATACTGCAATTGGGCGCGCGCCGCATCATAGAGCGGCTGGAGCAGGACTTCGGATACGTAGGTATCCTCCAGATCCATCCGGCGCTGCAGCTCGGGATGAAGCTGCCCCATCGAACCGATCTTCACCCGGCCCTCTGCCTGAAGCAGATAGATGGAAGCAGAGCGTCCCGGATGATAGCCTTCAGGCGCGTCCCCTTCGTAGACTACGCGATCCGTAAGGCCCAGATGCGCAAATACAGTCTCCAGCACCCCCTTGAGGTCGAAGAAATCCACTGGCTCAGCAGCCACGTTCCACTGCTTGGCTGCACGCGTACCGCTCAGCAGCAGCCCCAGCACCGGCAGCTCGCTCGGCTGGCGGGTAAGGACTTCTTCTTCCGTGAAGAACACATTGCCTATTTCGAACAACGCCAGATCGCCTTGGCGGCGGTTCGTGTTGTAGAGGGCAATGTCCAGCAGCTGCGGCAGCAGGCTGGTACGCAGCACGCTGCGCTCCTCGCTCATCGGCATCGCCAGCTTCACTGACTGCTTGCCTTCCGCCAGCATAGGGAAGAGCTTGCTCTGCTCCGGCTGGATGAAGGAATAGCCCATAACCTCCTGATATCCGCCCAGTGAGAGCAGGCGGCGCAGCTCGCGGCGCAGAGACTGCTGTCTGGTAAGCGCACCCGGTGTTGTTGTGCCTTCGATCAGGGTGGTCGGAATGTTGTCATAGCCGTATAAGCGGGCGATCTCTTCAATCAGATCCACATCCTGCGTAATGTCTCCGCGCCGTGTCGGCACCTCGACCTCGACGATTCCCTGAGCCGCATCACCGCACTTGAAATGCAGATGTCCGAACAGGGTTTTTACTTCCAGCAATGACAGATCTGTCCCGAGATAGCGGTTCAGCTTCTCCAGCGATAATTGCAGCACTTTCTCCTGACCAGCGACACTTCCGGCCTGGACAATCCCTTCATGCACCGTTCCTCCGGCATACCGGGCAATCAGTGCAGCCGCGCGGTTAAGCGCAGGGATTACCGCATTCGGGTCGACTTCCTTCTCGAACCGTTGGGACGCTTCTGAGCGCAGACCGAGCTGACGCGAGGTCTTGCGTACCGTTCCGCCATCGAATTTGGCTGATTCCAGTACGATATTAACGGTGTCTGCCGTAACCTCTGTAGACAGTCCGCCCATCACTCCAGCCAGGCCAATTGCGCCTGAACCGTCGGCAATGACCAGCATCTGCGGCTCAAGCTTGCGCTCTTGGCCGTCAAGGGTTACCAGTCGTTCCCCTTCACGGGCAAACCGTACACCGATGGTTCCGCCCTGGACCTGCCCGCCGTCAAATGCATGCAGCGGCTGTCCGTATTCCAGCATCACGTAGTTGGTGATGTCCACGATATTGTTAATCGGACGTACCCCGGCCGCCATCAGGCGGTTCTGAATCCACAGCGGGGACGGCGCGGTTTTCACTCCGGCAATATAACGCACGGCATAATGGCTGCAGAACGCCTCATCCTCAATCGTAACCGTAATGGAGTCCGCAGCCTTGCCGCCCGTTTCCACGAGCTCTGCCGCCGGATCAGCCAGCTTCAGCTCACGGCCCAGCACCGCGCTTACCTCATAAGCGGCACCAATCATGCTCAGACAGTCAGAACGGTTCGGTGTCAGATCGAAATCAAGGATTTCGTCATTCAGTCCGAGCACGTTGAGAATATCCTGGCCCACCTCGGTCTGCTCCGGCAGCACCAGAATGCCCTCCTGCAGCTCTTTGGGCAGCAGCTTGTCGTTCAGGCCCAGCTCTTTGGCCGAGCAGATCATCCCCTGCGACAGCACGCCGCGCAGCTTGGCTTTTTTGATCTCCAGGCCCGGCAGCTTGGCGCCCACCAGCGCGACCGGAACCTTCTGGCCCGCTGCGACGTTCTTCGCTCCGCAGACGATCTGCAGATCCTCGCCCTGCCCGGCATCGACGATGCAGATATTCAGCTTATCGGCGTCGGGGTGCTTTTCTTTGGATTTCACGTAGCCGGTCACAATCCCGGAAATCCCTTTGTTGCGGCGTTCTACTCCGTCAATCTCGATGCCGGCGGTAGTGATTTTGTCCGCCAAGCTAACTGCGGTCACCCCTTCCAGCGATATATAATCGGCCAGCCAGGCGGTTGATACTTTCATAATCGCACACTTCCTTTTTGTTTCAGATGTATTGATCTCCATGCCGGTTGTTCCGGGGTGCGGAAGCGGATATAAACAAGCCCACGTCAACTTCGCGCAAAAAAATTCTGCATTGCAGTGTTCCTCCAGAGAAGTTTTGGACTTCCGGCCGCTGTTGTCTGCAGATTTCTTGAATTCATCCCGTTAATACGGTTGAAATCCGCAGACAAAGGCGGTCGCTATCGCTCCTCCAGTTCCAAAATTCCCCTCCGGTCCTTCAATCGCAGTCATTTAAGTAGCACTGCCGTCATCCCTCCGGCTTAACAATATCCGTCCAACACGCCCCAGCGCACACCCGCCAAATCCCTAAATACCCTTGAACTGCTTCACAAAGCCCATATCATTCGTGTAGAAATAACGGATGTCATCGATGCCGTACTTCAGCATCGCAATCCGTTCAGCGCCCATGCCGAACGCGAAGCCGCTGTAGACCTCAGGGTCGTAGCCGCCCATCCGCAGCACATTCGGGTGTACCATACCCGCGCCGAGAATCTCCAGCCAGCCGCTCTGCTTGCAGAGCCGGCAGCCTTCGCCGCCGCATTTGAAGCAGCTTACATCCACCTCAACGCTAGGCTCGGTGAACGGGAAGAAGCTTGGGCGCAGCCGGATGCCCGCGCTAGGACCGAACATCTCCTTCATGAACTGCTGCAGGGTACCCTTCAGGTCGCTCATGCGGATATTGCGTCCGATCACCAGACCTTCAATCTGATGGAACTGGAAGGAGTGAGTCGCATCGTCGTCGTCACGGCGGAACACCTTGCCGGGACAGATGACCTTAACCGGAGTCTCCCCGTTCATCGCCTGCATGGTACGGATCTGAACCGGCGAGGTCTGTGTGCGCATCAGAATATCTTCCGTAATATAGAAGGAATCCTGCATATCGCGGGCCGGATGGTTCTTCGGAAGGTTAAGCGCCTCGAAGTTGTAATAATCGGTCTCCACTTCCGGTCCTTCCGCCACCTTGTAGCCCATGCCGATGAAAATATCCTCGATCTCCTGAATCACCCGGCTAAGCGGATGAATCCCGCCCTGCGGCATGCCGCGGCCCGGCAGAGTTACATCGACCTTCTCTGCATTGAGACGGTTCTGCGTCTCCTGCTGCTGGAACAGCTCCTGCTTGGCGCCGATCACCTCTTCAATGGCGCTGCGCACCAGATTGGCCACCTGACCGATCACCGGACGCTCCTCCGCGCTTAGTCCGCCCATACCGCGCAGAACCTCTGTCAGCTCGCCTTTTTTGCCAAGGTATTTGACGCGCAGGTCATTCAGAATCTGCGGATCGGATACCGCCTGCAGCTTCGTCAGTGCCTCGGCCTTCAGTGCTTCCAATTTGTCTTTCATGGCTTGTACTGCCCCCTCAAATCTCGTATTGTTCAACAAAAAAAGGCCTTTCCTCCCGGTAAAGGGACGAAAAGACCGTGGTACCACCCTTGTTAGACGGCCGTACGCTTCCCTTAAGAGCAATATTCCCTCTTTCGGTGCGGCAAAGACCTGTCTCACTTTATACAGAAATAACGGTCTGCGGCCGGTCCCCCCTACTAGCGCTCTCCAAGGAAGCCTTGAGGCACATTCAGGGAACTGCTCCGGAGTGAACTTCGGCAGCTCTGCTCTCTTAGAAACGCTCTCAATCTGCGGCGCTTCCTCCCTGTAAGCCAGGCACTGCGTACTCTTCTCCATCATTGCATGTATGCGGATTATATGCCCATCTATTATATGCAAAAACAGCCCGTTTGACAAGCCGCGCAAATTCCGCTTATTTTTTATCTTCTTTTAAGCTTCCTTTAAGCTTCAGCGCGGTTTGAAGGCTCTTTTTTCAGCGGGCATTCAGTCAATGTTGATATTTTGCCTTATGAGATCATTCAAGGAGGAAATTACATGCTTACACGAAAAAAAGCATTTGTTCTGCTGCTGCTCAGCACATTTGCCGCAATTCAAACCGCAGGAAGCCCGGGAACCACGGCCTATGCTGCTTCTTCCGGTTCAACGGCTGCCTCAGCAGCAAGTACGGTCACGGAAGTCTCCACACTCACCGGTCTAAGTGCGCTCAAGCTCGGCACCGCGCTTCAGGTGAAGCTGAGCCATGTAGGAATTCAGAGCCAAACCGGCGGTAATATTCTCACCTACACGCTTACCTACACCAATACTGCCGGCAGCAGCGTCAATCTGGCGGACTATTTCTCCAAAATTGTAACTGCGGGCGGCAGCGTCATCAAGGGAATACCGGTCAGCGCAGACAGTACAGTCAAGAAAATCCCCGCAAAGCAAAGCACCAGCCTTACATACTATGCGAATATTGGAACTGCCGCCTCCGTGAAAGGACTTAAAATCAACATATACGGCTGGAATTTCAGCGCCGCTAATTATGAACAGCGTATAGGCACGTTCACGGTCCCAGCCAATTATTCTCTGTCCTCGCTTACAGGGGAGACCCGGAAGGTGGAACTTGGCGGCATTACAGCCGCCACCAAAGCCGAATCCGTGCAAATCTACAAATATAACGGCAAAGTCTATGCCAAGGTCGGGCTTAGCCTAACCAATCTGGGTACCAAAGTGCTTACAGATCCGGGCTATACCTTGTACCTGAAATCCTCAGGCGGCTCTGTCTTCACACTTACACTGGATGACAGCAGCTCCGAATTCAAGCTGCAGCCTCAGGAGAAGAAGACGCTCTATTATATGACCGAGATCCCCTCCTACATGAATCTCAGCAAGATGACGCTGCAGATCGCCAAGCTGGATGAAGGACTCAAGCTGTACCTGCCTGTCTCTTCCTACGCACTCCCGGCTGCGGTAACCGCAGATTTCACTGTAGCGGCGGGCTATACCAAAAAGGTCTCCATCGACAGCAATATCGTGGACATGCAGCTGCTGAAGGCAGCTGTGCATGCGGATAACGGGAACGGTGTGTGGAGCTATCAGCTCCGGGTGAAGAATACCGGCAGCACAGCGGTTACTTTGCCTGCTTATGAGCTTAACGTCCAGTCGGCGGAAGGCTATAGCTTCCCGGTGACGTCCACAGCCTTGAGCAGCCTGACCCTGAAGCCGCTGGAAGACAAGCTGATTGAGCTGAGCGCCAGTGTTCCGCTGGAGCTGGCTCAGAATTCGCTGGAGCTGCGCATGATTGCTCCTGCAGCCAGCGCGGATAAGGTAACACTGCCTGTGGCCTATTTCCGCATCCCTTATACGCCGGAGAGCCAGATTCATCTCGCCGCCGAGACCAGCGTAACCAATACCTACGGCACGTTCGCTGTCTCTCTGGACTCCCTGCTGCGTCTGCCTTGGGGCAGCGAGGATCTGGTGCAGGCTGTACTAACGATACGCAATGCAACGTCCAAGACCATTACTTTGCCTGCTTTTACCGGAATACTCCTGGTGGATCAGATGGATCTCACTTCCTCTTCACAGACTTATACAGGCAACAGCTCTTCAGTCCTTGCCCCTGGTGCCAGCACACAGATATCTGTTCAAGGCCATATTCCATACACCCTGGATTTCAGACAAGTCAAGCTCATCCTCCAGGAGACCAAGGGTACAGAAGTGTCGCAGTTCCTCTCTCTCAGCACAAGCGACAGTGCCGTTAAGAGTGTAGCTCCGCTGGCTGCAGGGGAAGCCTTCAAGATTACGGCCACCGGCAAACAAGCCACCGTGAAGGAACGTTCCACCCTCCTGTATACAGGAACCGGCTCGAACCTGGTGTACAGCGAAGTGGAAATGAACAGCGACGAAGTCCGGCAGGCCAATCTGGCCCGTCTGTACGCACAGTTCAGGACCGCTGACGGGCAATATTTTGAAGCAACCGTAAGCCAGTCCGAGCTTCCAACCAGCCCTGAGGGCAACACACTCGTCACCTTCTGGGCAAAAGTTCCGGCCGCTCTGGACACGGCAGGTCTTCAGCTGTATATCAGCCAGTCGATTGCGGACGGCAAGCTGACTGCCGCAGGAACGGCTGCAACGGGGTATGTGAATACTGCAGCGCTGACCCTGGCTCCGGCAGAGGTTACGCCTTTGACCAATCTGACTTCCGTCCCTATCTTCCCTTATACACTGGCAGTTACCAGCTCTACCGGCGAACTCACCAAAGGCGAAAGCAGCATTGCTGTGGCGTTCAATTATAATCTCAATCAGGATACTACCTTCCAGACAGGCGCTTTCCAGCATAAGCTCATCCTTCAGGTTATCGATCCTTATGGACAGTCTCATGAGAAAACTCTGACGCTCGGAACCGACTTGCCCCTGGGAACAAACAACTCTTATTCCACAACACTTACCAGCGCCCTGTTCAAAAATCTCACCTCCGGCACCTACGCCCTTAAATTCTATGATGAATTCCAGGGAATGCGGACGGAGCTCGCCAGCCAGGCCTATTCCCTTGAGGTTACCGCCAAAGCAGCTACATCTTCCACTGAAGGAGCCGTAAAATGAACAAAAAGAAGATCATCATTATCGCTTCAGCCCTAGTCCTCGTTGCTATTGCAGGGATTGCGGGCTATCGGCTCTGGCCCGATCAGAATCAGCAGATCAATGCCGCTCCGCTGAATACGGCAGTTGCCAGTAAGGGAGATATCCTGGTGGATGTCTCGGGTTCAGGTGCAGTATCGGCGATCAACAGCGAGAGCATCCGCACCAAAGAAGCCGGGAAGGTCGATACGGTCAGGGTTAAGAAAGGCGATGTCGTTAAAAAAGGCGATGTGCTGATCACATTTGCCGCAGCCGATCTGGATGATAAGCTGAAGGAAGCCACGAAGTCACTGGAGAATCTCAAGACAGAGCTTGAGAATAAACAGGAGAGCTACAAGACGCTGGCTATGAATAATGCGACAGAGGAAGAGCTGGAATCGGCAAAAAAGGCCATCGATAAGGCCAAAAGCGATATCGCAGACCAGCAGGAATCCATCGCTGACATCCATGAAGATATGGCTCCGCCTGATCCGCTGACCGCTCCGATCGATGGAACGATCACTGCCGTGAATATTACGGCCGGTGAACAGGCCCAGAATGGTACAGAGCTGTTCACCATGACCGACTACGTGAACCTAAGCGTAACCGTTCAGGTAGACGAGCTGGATATCCCCAAAATCAAGCTCAATCAAGCCTCCACCATTACACTGGATGCTATTGAGGATAAGTCTTTTACCGGTAAAGTTATAGATATCGCCAAAGAAGGAACCTCTTCTAATGGTGTCTCCCTGTTCAACGTCACTGTAGGATTAAATAACCCGGAGGGTGTGCTTATCGGCATGTCTGCGGAGGTAGCGGTTACGATTGAAGAGAAGAAGGATATTCTGACCGTTCCCATCGAAGCTGTAACGAAGATAAACGGGAAATCCTTCGTCAGTGTACCGGTGACCGAAGGAAATGAATCAGGCACTAAAACTTCTGGTAACGGGGCGGCTGGCTCCAAGTCTGCTGAGAGTGGCGCGGCAGACGGACAGGCTCCCGGCGGCCAAGGCGAAAGCCGGCCGGAAGGAGAAGCAGGCCAGACCGGCGGCAGAGCTGCCCGCGGAAGCGGTCAAGGCGGCGGATACCCTCAGGGCGGCGGAGAAGCCGGGGGCGGAGCGTTTCCCGGCGGTGAATTTCCGGCTGGCGCCGGTTTCTCCGGCAGGGAGGCCGGAAGCCGGAGTGCTTCGGGCAATGCCACCGGCACGCAGCGGGTGGCTGTGGAGACTGGTATCCACAATGAGAGCAGCATCGAAATCGTCAGCGGCTTAAGCGAAGGGGATGAAGTGATCCTCCCCACCGTGATTTCCTCAGGCAATACCACCTCCCCGCAGCAAGGCGGCATGGGTGGTATGGGTGGTATGGGCGGCTTCGGCGGCGGAGGAATGACCGGAGGGAGCGGAGGCTTTCCCGGCGGGAGCGGGGGCAGCAGGGGCGGTTTCTCCGGGGGCGGTGGCGGACGATGACCTCACCAGAACCGCTGATCCGGGTTGAGAATATGCAGCACAGCTTCACGATGGCCGGAGAATCGATGACAGTTCTGAAGAGCCTGAGCTTCACCATTCATCACGGTGAATTCGTGGCGATCATCGGCCCGTCAGGGTCTGGCAAGTCCACCCTGATGAACATGCTGGGCTGCCTGGATGTCGCCAATGAAGGCGATTATTTCCTGGACGGCCAGGAGATCCGCAGGCTGTCTGACAACAAGCTGGCCCAGATCCGCAACGAGAAGATCGGCTTCATCTTTCAGAACTTCAATCTGCTGCCGAAATTATCAGCGGTAGAGAATGTGGAGCTGCCCTTGATCTACCGTGGAATGTCCCATAGGGAGCGCAGAGAAATTGCCTGCAATGCCCTGGTCCGGGTAGGCCTGGAGAGCAGAATGAATCACCGTCCCTCCGAGCTGTCCGGAGGCCAGCAGCAGCGTGTGGCCATTGCCCGCGCGCTTGCCGGAACCCCTCCTATTCTTCTTGCCGACGAACCGACTGGAGCACTGGACTCCAAGACAGGCAAGGAGGTTCTGCAGATGATTAAGGAGCTTAACGGGCAGGGGCATACCATTATTCTGATCACGCATGACCTGGAGATTGCCGAGCAGGCCAAACGGGTGATCCGGATTCAGGACGGGGATCTTGTAGAGGATCGGAAGGTGATGCACTCATGATGCTGTACCAGAGTATGAAAATGGCCTTCAAGAGTATCCTCAGCAGCAAAATAAGAGCCTTTCTTACCATGCTGGGCATCATTATCGGGGTCTCCTCCGTCATTGCACTTGTCGCTGTGGGTCAGGGCACTACCTCACAGATTACAGAATCCCTAAGCTCCCTGGGAACCAACCAGCTGACCGTCAACATTATGGGCCGCGGTGCCACCACTTCGCTAACCTACGAGGAGGCCTTGGCGCTGGGTGAGATTGAGGGGGTGGATAATGTATCCCCGATCATCTCCGGGAACGTAACCGCCAAGCACAGTACCGAGAACGTTTCCGTATCCGTAGAAGGCATTACACCTGCGTACGAAGAGGTCCAGGATTTCCATGTGCAATCCGGAAGATTCCTGCTTGAGATGGATACAGAATACCGGCAGAAGGTTGCGTTAATCGGATCAGATACAGCGGAGGATCTATTCGGTACAGATAATCCTGTAGGCCAAAAGGTACAGATCAACGGAAGCAGCTTCAAAATCGTCGGGCTGCTGGAGAGTAAAGGCTCCACCAGCATCGGTTCAAGCGACGAGAAGCTGCTGATCCCCATCTCTACAGCCGAACGGTTCCTGCAGAGCAAGGGAGTCCGCTCCATTACGCTCACCACCACTTCCAATGACAATGTGGATGAGGTCAAAGCCAAGCTGGAGGCCAGCCTTACTGCCAAATTCAGTGCAGCCGAGAATGCTTACTCTGTCTTTGATTCGCGGCAGATGCTGGAAACGGTGAATGAGACCAGCTCCACTCTGTCCATGGCCCTTGGCGGTATCGCCGGTATTTCGTTATTTGTAGGCGGGATAGGGATTATGAACATTATGATCGTCTCGGTCAATGAGCGAACCAGAGAGATCGGCATCCGCAAGGCCATCGGTGCCAAAAAAAAGAACATTATGATGCAGTTCATGATCGAATCCGTAGTCTTAAGCGGAACCGGGGGGCTGATCGGAGTCGCACTGGGACTTGGTGCCAGCTGGGCTGTCGGTCATTATACCGCCTTGAATGTGGCACACTCCTGGAATATGGTGCTGATCTCCTTTTCCTTCTCCTTGATTATCGGTGTCGTCTTCGGAATGATTCCTGCAAGCAAGGCTGCAAGAATGCGCCCTATCTATGCATTGCGCAACGAGTAGCATCCTCCTATACCCTGCAGTTTATAATCTGCTGTTCCATCCGCCAGTCTCAGATCCCTGGGCTGGCGGATTTTTCTGTTATATTTTTAATGCACAATTGATACCACAGGGGTATCGTTTGCAGTAAAAGTGGGTAATAGGACTCAAAGGTCAGAATATCTTTACATAGTAGTTAAGTATACATACTAGTTCTTGGTATCGGCTGTAACGGATATGTCTCCACTGTTTCCACTCCGGCTCCAGGGTCTGCTTTACGGCCTGTGCATCCGCAGTGGAGGCTGACGGGGCTTATTATTTTTTCAGCGATTGCTCTGCTTAAGGGATGTCCTATATACTGGTGAAAAGAAACCGCGATCTAACCGGAAGTTATTCTGTCTATTGCCTCTTTCTTCCCCTGCTCTCTAGGACTCGCTAACGTATACTCTCTTACATGCCTGCATGAAGCCATATTCCGCATAAGGATAAGTTTCGCATGCACCAAAGCTACACCCATGAGATTTGCAAAAGTTCTGTGCGGGGAGAGGATGACAGTGGCCGTTTTTTCGGAAAACACAAGTACACGCAGACTGATTATATTATTCACGTCCATCACCGTTCTTCTGGTTGGGATCAGTGTGGCCTCCCTGCTGATTCTGAATCATACGATGAACAAATTATCCGATTCCTTATACAGTGATGTCTACCAGAATTCCGAGCTCATTCTGAATGCCGACCGCGATTTGTATCAGGCAGCCCTAGCGCTTCAGACCACAGTCGGCGGGACGCTGACCAGTGCGCAGCGCAGTACACTGTCGCAGGAATTCGAGGACAATAATGCCCAGGCGCTGCAGCGTGTCAATACCGCCCGCTACAATCTGGATGCGGTGAAGAGCCCGTTCAATGGAATGAAGCAGAGCGAGCTGCTGCTGGACGAGCTGAGGAATGAGCTGGATCACTTCGGAACTACGCTTACCGCATGGAGAGATAACGGCCGTGAGCTGATCTCGCAGCGGGTTCAGAGCAGCTGGAATCCTGCTTCCTATTCTTCCCTCGCCATACATACGGAGCTGAATGAAGTACGTGAAGGTCTGAATCAGGCAGAGGACAAGATTGATACCTATGCAAGCCAGGTAATGACAGAGTTCAATAATCTCAAAAGCTCCCTGTTCGCCGTCTACTCCGTATTCCTGTTCCTGCTTGTTCTGGTTATCATCTATCTCAGCCGCAGGCTGATCTCCCTGCAGAACGAAATGCAGGACGAGCAATCGCTCTACCAGCTGATTGGTGAGACGATGTCCGACTTCATTGTGCTGACAGATCCGAACGGTCTGATCCTGTATGCCTCGCCTTCCCATGCAGCTGCACTGGGCTATGTGCCAAGCAAAGGAGCACCGCTCTCCAACTATATCCGTGAAGCCGAGATCTCCTGGGCCAAGCTCAAGAGCGTGGTGCAGTCTTCACCGAGAATATCCGAGCTGCGCATGCGTTCGGCCGAAGGTCATTGGGTATGGCTGGAGACCAAGGTTACCCCGATTGCGGGCAGCCGTAATTTCCCGGCACAGTTCATGCTGGTCTCGCGTGAGATTACCCAGCGCAAGCAATATGAGGAGCGGCTGCACAAGCTGGCCTTCTATGATCATCTGACGGCGATTCCCAACCGTGCCCATTTCAAAATGTACATGGAGAACCTGATCAACCAGCCCGAGGACCGCCGGCAGGAAATCGCTGTGGCGCTGCTGGACTGCGACCGGTTCAAGCAGTTGAATGATACGCTCGGCCATCTGGCCGGAGATGAATTCCTGCAGCTGCTCTCCCGGGAGCTGCAGCAGACTGTGAAGGGCTCCGGCCAGGCCTTCCGGATCGGCGGGGATGAATTCGCCGTGGTGCTGCACCGGTTCAGCAGCCCGCAAATGCTGGACGAGCTGCTGAACCGTCTGCTCCAGCTGTTCAACAAATCCTGGTCCGTCAACCAGGGCTCCAGCTTCCACACCTCTGCCAGCATTGGCGTGGCTCTGTACCCGCAGCACGGCAGCAGCATCAATGAGCTGCTCCGTGCCGCCGATCTTGCGATGTACCGCTCCAAGAACCATGGCGGCAATGAGGCTAACCTGTACAGTGAGCATGTGGATAAGAAGTACAGTGATCAACGGAACTAGCACCAGCAGATGTTAAATCCCTATAGCAGGGCTACTTTAATGTACAAAATCATCCCCTACGGGTGAAGGATGCTGATGCCTTCTCTCACCAGCCGCTTGTATAGAGAATTTGTTGCATTTCTTGCAGGATTTCTCTATAAATAGAAGAAAATCATAATTTCTTAAACAGCCAAAAAGAGCTGATTAGCCCCCTCCCCCAGGGGATGGAGCTAATCAGCTCTTATACTACTTCAGCTGGTCTGGTGCAGCGGATCAGCCAGCTCTGTCCTATGCTCTGGACTACGCTCCCGGACGGTCACCTTGATGACCTGCTCCCCGCTGCCCGAGCAGTCGATGAAGCGGTCAGCGGTGCCGTCCTTCTCCTCCCAGTCATTCAGCCGGAGGATGTAGCCCACCCTTGAGGTCCCCGGCAGCACTTCAATCCGTGCTACGGCATGCCCCTCCTCCATGTGCTGGAAGTCCCGTTGCCCATCCTGAATGCCTGTACCCCACACCCAGAGATTCCAGCCCCGGTAATCGCCGTCCGGGCGGTCATAATGAACTTCTACAATCTTCGATCTCGGCTCAGGCTCCCCGTATTTATCATAGAGTACCATCATCGACAGTCCTGCGACCTCTATACTGCCGTTATCCGTCTGCCGGAAGGCCTCCGGTCCGGCATGGGTATGATCAACTACGATGTTCCAGCAGCCGGAGGTCTCCGGGAGGCACTGGGTGACCGGTTCCATATTGGCATTATAGATCACCACGATATTATTCCATGTATCTCCGCCGGCGTGATCCTTCAGTCTGTAAGCAACGACTCCGCTGTCACAGCGCAGGAACTCCAGACTGCGTTCAATCTCCTGACGCCCGTGCAGGCGGAAGGCCGGATGTGTCCGGCGCAGCTCAATCAGACCTTTGTAATATTGAAAGACTGCAATGAATTTGCTCTTGTTCTCCCAGCGGATCGCATTGATGCAGTCCGGGCTGCGGTAGCTGTTATGATCTCCGTATTTGCTGCGGAGCAGCTCATCCCCGGCATGGAGGAACGGAATTCCCTGCGAGGTCAGAATGATTCCGTTAGCCAGCAACGAACGGCGTACCGTCTCATTATCCAGCACATTCTCGGGATCTACTCCCACATACGGATTCGCCTGCTCTACTGCGGCCTTGAGATCCCCGCCGCCCCGCAGCTTGCCGCCTTCAAGCTCCGGCAGTCCGGCTTCCCCGCGCAGTCCCCGGGTAGCCAGAATTTTGTCCCACAGGTTGAGATTATCATGTGCGGTTACATAGTTCACGGTCTCTGTGGGCGCATCGGTGAATTCATGAATCGCCCCGCTCACCCCGGACGCGATCGCGCCTTCTTTGCCGTATTCCCCGGTCACGAAGCCTTTGCCCCAGCCGTCACTGTCTCCCTTGATGGCCGCGCGGAAGTTGTCGTTGAAGACAGCGTAGCCTTTGCCGCGCTGCACGCCCTTCAGCGTCTTGGCGGCAAGCGGCGAGTCGCCGCCTGTCCACGGCTCACCATAGATCAGCAGCGCCGGATTAATCTCCAGCCGCAGCTCCTCGGTAATCTCGCGCATGGTCACACTGTCCATCAGCCCCATCAGATCGAAACGGAACCCGTCAATATGGTACTCCTTAGCCCAGTAGGACAGGGAATCCTTGATATACTTGCGGACCATCGGCCGTTCTGTAGCCAGCTCATTGCCGACGCCTGAGCCGTTAGAGAGCCGGCCGCTCTGATCATGACGGTAGTAGTAGTCCGGCACCAGCGGCTGGAAGGGTCCCTTCTGGAAGCCATAGGTATGATTGTAGACTACATCCATAATCACCGAGATACCGCGGCTGTGCAGTGCCTGGACTAGCTCCTTGAATTCCCGGATACGGCTAAGGGGGTTAGCCGGGTCTGTGCTATAGGAGCCTTCCGGCACATTATAGTGCTGGGGATCGTAGCCCCAGTTATAGTCTGTGAAGATGGAGGACGCAGGCTCTTCCCCTGGCTTGCCCAGCTCATCTACCGTCTGGTAGTCGAACACCGGCAGCAGATGAACATGCGTGATGCCCAGCTCAGCCAGATGATCAATGCCCAGCAGATGACCTGCCTCATCCCGCAGGCCGGTCTCGGTGAAGGCCTTGAATTTCCCCTTATACGTCAGACAGGAGCCAGGGTCTGATGAGAAATCACGGACATGCAGCTCATAAATTACAGCATCTGCCGGATGCGGCAGCACCGGAGAAGCATCGTTCTCCCAGCTGTCCGGGTTTGTCTCGGATAAATCCACGATGGCTGTCCGCGTTCCATTGGCCGACACAGCTACTGCATAAGGATCGGCCGCTTCATTAATCGACCCGTCGGCAAATACGGCGCGGTACATATAATATTTTCCCTTGAGGTTACCGGGAACCTGGATCGTCCACACCCCGCCCTCAGCGCGCTCCATACTGAGAATTTTGCCGCTGTCCTTGAAATCAGCGGTCTGCGGAGTCAGCCCGTTTCCGCCTGTTGCATATAATACGAGCGACACTGTGAAGGCTGTTGGCGCCCAGACTTTGAATACACAATATTCCGCTGTGTAGGTCAACCCGAGGTCATTGCCTTGATAGGTATCGATTTCTTGTTCTGCTTGTATATATTTGCTGCTCATTGTTATTCACCATCCCTACGCTCATCCGTAATACTTCCGGATAACTATCATTCTATTACTATCAAGCTATGTCCACATTCTCCTTAACTAATACTTTG
Source organism: Paenibacillus sp. FSL H8-0048 (assembly GCF_038002825.1). NCBI lineage: Bacteria > Bacillati > Bacillota > Bacilli > Caryophanales > Paenibacillaceae > Paenibacillus > Paenibacillus sp. FSL H8-0048. Next base: position 2,562,767 of record NZ_JBBODF010000001.1, read on the forward strand.
TACTTGCACAGCTCTGCAAGCGGATGACGCCGGAATTGCTACATAGGGTTCTTTATATAATATGTAACAGTATGTTCACAGGTCTGGGTTAAGGGTGAATTGTGTCACCGGATATATCCTATATCGGCATGGATAGCCGGGGATTTAAGCTATTTAAATTATAGGTGCTAGTTAACCGAAAGTATACTTGTCCAGCGGCTCCTTGACAATTGTAAAATAATCCAAAACATCAGGACCGCTTCCGCAGCACCCTGCCGTATAACGCAATGACAGGTACCAGCAGGAAGCCCGCCGACAGCAGCGAAGCTCTGATAGAGATCCGGCTGCCGATATACCCTACAACCGGACCGCCTGCGCTCTGGCCCAGGGCATCGGACTGGCTGATCATCGACAAGAGCGTAGCCCGGTTCCGGGATGGCAGCTTCGTGTTCAGCCAGGTGGTATAGATCGGGTCGCTGACCGAACCGACCACCCCCAGGAGCAGTACTGCCCCGATAGCCCAGTAGAAATTAGGCGCAAGTGCCACCATGATAATGCAGCCGGCACGGACGGATGTCAGAAGGAACAACGCGGCCGCTACTTGACGTTCCTTTTGCAAATCAATGACTTTCCCGGCTATGTACACAGCCAGCACACCCAGCAGAGTAGTCGCCGCACTGATCAGCCCAAAGCAAGCCGCCATTGAGATACCAGTCTCCGGGAACCCGACCTCGTTCATAAGAAAGACTGGCCACAGACGGTCATATCCTTCAGACGCAGCACCGCTAAATAAAGTTACAACCGTCAGCAGCAGGAGCAGCGGATGATGCCTCAGGATAGAGGCGCCGCTGACCCAGGTCTTGCCCATCTCACGGATAGCGGAGGAGTGCGGCTCACGCTTCCGGCGTACGAACCCCGTCTCCTTCATGTACCGGATCAAGATGAACCCCAGGACGAAATAGATGACTCCACCCGCCAGAAAAGGAAGATTAGACGCAACATGGGATAATCCTACGCTGACCGCAATGCCCAGCAGGGAAGCGCTTAAGCCGAATATTTTGGAGCGCATGAAGATTCTTCCCGTCTGCTCTTCACCAAGCTCGTCCACGATCCATGCGGTATCCGCTCCGCTCAGGAAGGTCCAGCCGATCCCGTACAGCATCTGGGAGATCAGCAGCCAGCCGAAGGCAGGCAACAGAGAAGCCGGGTGCATGATCCAGACAATGCTCCCTTCCAGGACAAAAGCACTCCCCACAACGAACACAGCAATGATGACGGACAGCTTGCGGCTATAGGTATCAGCGACCACTCCGGTAATCCCCTCGAACACAAGCACCGTTATCTCCAGCACCGTTCCAATCAGCACCAGCTGAAGCGGATTCAGCTTAAGGTCAACTACATAATAAATACTGTAGGTTGTAAATATCGTACTGGCCGCAAGCGACAACATAAACACATGGAACAAATAAATCTGTGAAGCACCGAATCTCTGCAAAATGGTTCCACCCTCCGAAAGTAATGGACTCATTATATAAAATAACGCCCGGGCGGGCGGTTCCAGATTTGCTGAAATTCAAATCACATCACGAAAAAAAGGCCCCCTGTAAAGGGGGCCGGAAAGTAGTTGGAGTTATAACCAATGCTTGAGTAAAGAATTAATTCACGCGCGATTGCACCAGTGCTGCTACTTCCTCGGCTGTGCCGAGCTGCAGGGCCTGGGCAGCCATTTCCTTCATGTCGGCCGCAGACAGCTTCGAGATCTGGCTGCGTGCCGGCAGAATGGAGGTGGCACTCATGCTGAATTCATCGAGCCCAAGACCGAGCAGGAGAGGAATAGCCGTGGCATCCCCCGCCATTTCTCCGCACATCCCGGTCCATTTGCCTTCGGCGTGTGCAGCATCGATGACGATTTTGACCAGCCGCAGAATCGCCGGGTTGTATGGCTGATACAGGTAGGATACCTGTTCATTCATACGGTCCGCAGCCATTGTATATTGGATAAGGTCGTTGGTTCCGATACTGAAGAAATCCACTTCCTTGGCGAACTGATCCGCCAGAACTGCCGTTGAAGGAATCTCTACCATGATGCCCAGCTGGATGCTGTCCGATACTTCTTTGCCTTCTTCACGCAGCTTGGCCTTCTCTTCCAGCAACAAATCACGGGCTGCACGGAATTCACCAAGTGTAGCGATCATCGGGAACATAATACGCAGGTCGCCGTGGGCACTTGCTCTGAGCAAGGCACGCAGCTGGGTGCGGAAGATATCCTGACGGTCGAGACAGAGGCGGATCGCACGGTAGCCGAGGAACGGGTTCATTTCCTTCGGCAGCTCCAGATAAGGCAGCTCCTTATCTCCGCCGATATCCAGCGTACGCACTACAACCGGCTTGCCTTGCATATTCTCAAGCACGGTCTTGTAAGCATTATACTGGATCTCTTCGGAAGGCAGCTTATCGCGGCCCATATAGAGGAACTCAGTGCGGTACAGACCTACACCTTCGCCGCCGTTCTCAATAACGCCAGTCACATCATTCGGAGTCCCGATGTTGGCTGCCAGCTCTACATGCTTGCCGTCGGCAGATACCGTCGGCTCGTCGCGGAGCTTTTTCCATTCAGCAATCTGAAGATCGTAAGCTTCCTGCTTCGCTCTATACTCGGCAACCTCAGCTTCCGAAGGGTTGATCAGCACATCGCCGCTCAGACCATCCACGATGACCAGATCGCCTGCTTTAACCAGCGACATCACATTCTTCGTTCCCACAACCGCCGGAATCTCCAGAGAACGGGCCATAATGGCCGAATGGGAAGTCCGTCCGCCAATGTTGGTGGTGAAGCCTTTGACGAAGTTGCGGTTCAGCTGTGCTGTATCCGATGGGGTCAGATCCAGGGCAATAACGATAACCTCTTCACTAATCTCAGCCGGGCTCACATAGTGAATGCCAAGCAGGTGGTTCAGCACACGTTTGGTTACGTCACGCATATCCGCTGCACGTTCCTGCAGGTATGCGCTCTTCATGTTCTGGAACATTTCCACGAATTGATTAGCTACTTCATTCAGCGCGTAGTCCGCATTTACCGATTCCTCACGGATTTTGTCCATTACAGGGGTAATGAGCTCAGGGTCATCAAGGATCAGCAGATGGGATTCGAAAATCTCCGCCTTCTTCTCGCCAAGCTCAGCCAAGGTACGCTCTTTGATGGTCTGAAGTTCGCCTCTGGATTTGTCCAGGGCATCCTGCAGCTTCGCAAGCTCAGCGTCCACATCTGTGACCGCTGTTTTGGTAATGGTATAGTCCGGGTGTTCCAGGATAAAGGCACGGGCTACTGCAATACCTGCGGAAGCCGCGATTCCTGAAATCTTATTCATGAACTTCTCCCAGCCCTTCTTTAACCATAACCTCCTGCAGCGCGTTCAGTGCTTCTGCTTCTTCACTGCCTTCAGTAATAAGGGTCAGGGTATCTCCTGCTTCAAGGCCCAGGGACAGAACGCCCAGGATGGATTTAAGGGTAACTTTTTTGCCTTTAGCTTCTGCAAAAGCTTCAGTGCCTTTGAATTTTGTAGCTGTATTTACCAGCGCTGTTGCCGGGCGTGCGTGAATTCCGTCTTCGTCAATAATTCTGAAAGTTGTTTGCATAATATAATCCAACTCGCTTTCTGTTAATTTGGGATGGTGAATTATAGTGAAGGCTTGCGCTCCCCTTCATTATAATGGAAGCGCTTCGCCATTGCACATTTTACTGAATGGTGATGATATCCTTGTCGCCGATGACAACTCTGCCCGGCTTTTTCAAGGTCACGGAGGAGCCTTCCGGCAGGTTGGAGAAAATAACTGGAGAGATGACAGAAGGTGCATTCGCCTTCACATACTCCAGATCCACTTCCATAATCGGCTGTCCGGCAGCTACCAGATCGCCTTCCTCCACCAGAACCGTGAAGCCCTGGCCCTTAAGCTTAACGGTGTTGACCCCGATATGCACAAGGACTTCCTTGCCGCCGTCTGACATGATGCCAATGGCATGCTTACTTGGGAACACGTTGAATACCTTGCCGTATACCGGCGAAGCAATCTTACCGTCCTCTGAGAGGAAGGCGAAGCCGTCACCGGTCATTTTCTGGGAGAAGACCGCATCGGGAACCTCTGTAATATCCATCAGCTCGCCGTTTACCGGGGATACGATATCCTCAGGGATAATAGCATCACCCTGCTCGCCGGCCTGTTGTTCAAGCTCCGGCTTCGGAGCCGCAGGGGCTGCAGCCGGTGTTCTTCCGTTCATGACATCCTGAATCTGTGACTTGATCGTGTCCGAACGTGTGCCGAAGATCGCTTGTACGTTGTTACCCACTTCAAGAACACCAGAAGCACCAAGCTTCTTCAGACGGTTCTTGTCTACGCCTGCTTTGTCCTTCACTTCAACCCGCAGACGCGTGATGCAAGCATCCAGATGGGTGATGTTCTCTTTGCCGCCCAGGGCGGACAGAATATTGCGCGGAAGATCGTCGCCAGTCTTGGACACACTCTCCAGGCTTGCTTCATCCTCATCCTCGGAGGCATCCTCACGGCCAGGCGTCTTCAGGTTGAACTTACGGATGACGAAGCGGAACCCGAAGTAATAAATTACGGCCAATACCAGACCTACCGGGATAACCAGCCACCAGGCGGTACGGTTCGGAATGACGCCGAACAGCACATAGTCGATGAACCCGCCGGAGAAGGTCATACCGATTTTGACATTCAAGAGATGCATGGTCATGAAGGAGAGTCCTGCGAATACAGCATGGACGGCGAACAGCAGCGGAGCCACGAACAGGAAGGAGAATTCCAGCGGCTCGGTGATCCCCGTCAGGAACGAGGTCAGCGCAGCTGAGATCATCAAGCTTCCGACAATCCGTCTGTTCTCAGGCTTCGACTCATGGTAGATTGCAAGAGCCGCTGCCGGAAGGCCGAACATCATGAACGGATATTTACCGGTTGTAAATGTACCCGCTGTGAACTCTACGCCGTCACGAAGCTGCTGCATGAAGATCCGCTGGTCACCGCGGACCAGATCGCCTGCCTTGTCAATATAGCTTCCGAATTCATACCAGAACGGTGAATAGAAGATATGGTGCAGGCCGAACGGAATCAGAGAACGCTCGATGACCCCGAAGATAAAGGCCGACAGCGTCAGGTTGGTATTAATCATACTCTGTGACACATAGTTCAGACCGTGCTGGATCGGCGGCCACACAATCGTGAGCGCAAGACCAAGGATCAGAGAGGTCACTGCCGTCATAATCGGTACGAACCGTTTACCCGCGAAGAAGCCTAAGTACGACGGCAATTCTATACGGAAGAACCTTTTGTACATCGACGCAGCCAGTATCCCGACCAGGATACCACCGAACACCCCAGTCTGCAAGGTAGGTATCCCCAGCACGCTGGAATACGAGAAATCCTTCCAGGTCAGCACATAAGCATTAACACCTACTACCGTACCCATGGTTACGTTCATTACCAGGAAGCCGATAATCGCTGCAAGCCCGGCTACACCTTCTCCTCCGGCCAGCCCGATGGCTACGCCGACTGCAAAGAGCAGAGAGAGGTTATCAAATACGATTTGCCCGGAGTTCATAAGTACGGTGGCTATCGCCTGAACAGTATGGTTCTCCAATGCAGGGACATATTGCAGGAAGTCCGGGTTAACCAGCATATTCCCGATTCCAAGCAGCAGGCCCGCCGCAGGCAGAATGGCAACCGGCAGCATAAGCGCCTTACCGACTCTCTGCAGAACGCCAAATAATTTTTTAAACATTCGGGTCACTTCCTAATCCTTAGTTTCTGTCAACAGAAGCCAAAAAAGGCATGAGCAATACAGTACGCAGATTGCCCGGCTAACGCTAACGTTAGAGTACCCCGAGATGGGGCTGGACAACCATAATACTGTAAATCACTCATGCCTGATCGTATCAGTTACACGTTTGTATTCTGCTTCTGTTTCATAACAGGGATCATTGTAGCATCATTGATTTGAAGTTGCAACCCCTAAAATCGCTAAAGGATCTCCGGCGGCTCCAGCTCAGCCTCATCTTCCTTCTTCTGGGCGATACGCTGCAGATGAATCGTCAGATAGCTGACCTCGGCCGGATATACCGGAATGCGCACCCGCTGCTCAATCACCTTCGTGAGCTTCCAGGCAAGCATGTACATCTCGGGGTACTCCCGCTTCATGAGTCCATCCAGGGACGAGGTCTCGCGCACAGTCTCTCCCCGGCGCAGACGTTCCAGAACGAACCGCAAATGGGTCACCAGCCTTGAATAATCCAGCGAATCCCGCGGAATGCGGTATTCCAGGTTATCCTCCACCAGCCCCACCATATCCCCGATCAGCTGGGAATGCTGCTTCACCTCGGAGATATGGCGGTTGCTAAGCGCACTGACAATATGCAGAGCCACGAAGCCGATCTCATCCGGCGGCAGCGTCACCTTCATCGCCTCATTGATCCGCTCCACCGCATATTCCGCCAGACTGTATTCGTCCGGATAAATCTCCCGGGTCTCGTACAGAAACGGATTATGAATAGCCATATGCTGCTCGCTTCTGCGGATCGCGAAGGAAATATGGTCGGTAAGAGCAATATGGATATGCTCATTCAGCGTCTGGCGGCTGCTCTGCATAATATGCAGCACAATCTCCTGGACCACCTCAATCAGCTTCTCGTCTACCTGCGGTACCAGCTGCTTGTATTGCTCCTGCTCCTCCTGGCTTCGCAGGATAAACATTTTCTCTACGGAGGACAGGTTGATCCGGTCCCGCGTTTTGCGGTTGAAGCCGATCCCCTTGCCGATCACCACAACCTCGGCATACTGGGGATGCTCGGCAATGATCACGTTATTATTAAGCACCTTGCCCACGGTAATGCTGCTCACTTGCGACACCTCTTTTACTTCTGAATCCTGATCTATTCCAGCAGCACGATACATGGTTCACTCGTGTGTGATTCGTTGCCTTAAGCTCCTATCATAACATCAAGAATCTCAAATTAGAAGTGTGCCGCAAGCCGCCCGCAGTCTCTCTTCATTTGACCCGAAACGTCCGGCCTGAGAACCTGTATACCATAATCAGCGCAGCCAGCATATACACCACAGCGGAGAGCGCTACGATCACGGCAAACATACCAGGCTCACTCTTGAACTGCATCGCGATGAATCCTACCCCGAGCACCACACTATTCACAATCGTGAAGAACGGATTTTTCACATTGAGCTCTGTGCTATAGGGCTGAAAGATATAGTACATGAACAGATGATGCACCGAGAAGAACAGGGACAGCGCCACAATCGTCACGCAAAAGAGTACAGCATCCCCCGCGCCCCAGCTCTCCGTTGACAGCAGCAGCAGCAGGTTCACCGCCAGGCAGATCGCGGCAGCCGGGATCAGATTAAGCATACTGATACGCAGCAGCCGGATGCGGAAGTTGCTTAGAATCGCCGATTGTTCACGGTAGAATCCGTAGCGCAGCAGGCTGAGATCACAGTTGTAGAACATCGCCTTGCAGAGGCGTTCGCCAATGGAGGTATAGTTCATGATGATCAGGAAGGTCGGCAATGCGGTGATCAGATAATGAGTCAGCTTGGTAAAAGCGTTCTGGGACAACAGCATCGTCAGCAACGCTGCTACAAAGAGCGAGCCAATGATCACCAGCCTGCGCACTATCGGACTGGTGATCAGCCGCCGGTGACGCGAGAAAAAGATTGCATTCAGGTAGGCGTACCCGCTTTTCCCCTCGAACTGGCCATGATTCAGTTGTTCTGCCGAGTAGTGTTGATCTTGGGTAGCCACATCCTTCACCCTTGCTTCTTTCATCATCCGGCCCATGTCGAGCAGCGGATCATCGATTTTGGTGACGGCATCGACGGCATTCGTATAGTCCTTATAACGGGCGATATAGACCGCGCTTAAGGTCCCCAGCACCAATACGCTTAGTACCACAGGCAGATTGAACAGCATTCGGCTCTCTACTACCGCAAACCCCGGGAGCAGCGGAAGATAGGCCAGCAGATAGCCAGCGCCGATGGCAGTCCAGATCCAGCTTGTTTTTTTGACAATCACAATGCCGTAGCGGTCAAACACCCGCAGATGCAGCGCCTCGCAAGCCGTACGCCAGAACGTCAGCAGCAGTGTAAGAACCGCCCCATGCCACAGCGGAGCACCGAGAAGACTCCCGAAGACCAGCATCGCCGGAATATAAGTAACCAGAAAGCTGATCCCGCGCAGCGTAAGTGTGGTCCGCATATATCGCTCAGCCGGCAGCCTCATCAGCTTCACGAATATGTATTTATCCCGCTTCGGCTCCAGAATAACCGCGCTGGAAACCCCGGCGGTGAAGAAGCTAATACACAACAGCATCTGCAAATAGAGCTGGTATTGCACTGGCAGGGTTAAGGATATATCTTGTCCTATCAGCTTCACCGGAAGAAAGATCATTATGCCCAGATAAGCGAACTTCGTCACAAAGGCCATAAGGACCTTCAAAATATGCACGATAACAGATAGGGTCCGCTTCAGCGTGGTCTCCGAATAGACCGTGGCCGGGATCAGCTTGCCCAGCACCGGGAGCTTACGGATATAGAACATCAGCCGGTTGGCGCCCGACATCCCACGCACTTCCAGAATCGCCTTCAGCGTCCTAATCATGATCCTCATCCTTCAACAGCGCAATAATCTGCTCTTCAAATTCCGGACTGTGCAGGGTCTCCGCCGGAATCTCGCGCAGCGTGCCGTTATTCAGAATCACCAGCTCATCGCAGAGATCGGCCGCCAGCTGCAGAATATGCGTGGAGAAAATAATGATATGATCCCGCTTCATCTCCCGCAGCAGCTTCTTAATCTCCAGCGCCACTACCACGTCGAACGAGGTTAAAGGCTCATCGAGCAGGATCAGCGGGGGGCGGGAAATGATAAAGCACAGCATCTGAATTTTGTTCTTCATCCCGTGGGAGTAGCCCTTGATCAGACGGTGCCTGTCCGCCTCCTCGAAACGGATGATATCGAAATACTCCTCGATGGTCCGCTCCGCTTGTATCTTCCCCTTATTGATGTCCATGTAGAACTTCACAAACTCATAACCGGTCAGGAAGTCAGGCAGAATCGGCAAGGAGAATACGTAGCCGATCTCCTCCTCAAGCAGCGGAAGACTCACCTCATTTCTGCGCAGAAAAGCCCCTCCGCTATCCATTTGGATCTCCCCGCTCAGGCAGTTGAACAACGAGGTCTTTCCCGCGCCGTTGCGGCCTAGCAAGCCGTATATTTTGCCCTGCTCAAAGGTAAAGTCGATCCCCTTCAGCACCTCCCTGCCGTCAAAGCTCTTGCGTATATTATCCAGTATAAGCTCCATGCCTGTGCCTCCGTTTCAGCGCCAAAGATAAGGAATCTCTGCTGCGCAGCTCATTATAAAAAAGGTATGGCCGGCGGTTACTGCTGCCTGCCATACCTTGGTGACTTGCTCTTATCCTTCAGGGTGTTCTGAAGGTTCCGCCGGTTGCGCGGGAGTAACCGGCGCAGACGGGGCCGGTCTGGTTACCACAGTGGAGAGGGGTGCTGCTGTGTGTCTGACAGCATCCTTCTGTCCCGACTTGCCCGAAGTCAATCCTTTGATCAGGGACTCGACGTCAATGCCGGAGACGCTCTTCAGCATCTCAGGGGCTGTCGCCATCAGTTGGGTAACATAATTGCTGACCCGGGCGGCGCCTTCGCCGTTACCGGTATCTACAACGGTAAGCTTATCGATAGATGCCAGCGGCTCGGCGATCCGTCCTGCCAGATCCGGCAGCATTTTGACAATAATATCGAGTACGGCAGCTTCGCCGAATTTCTCGAAGGCTTCTGCCAGCTTCTGTTTGGCTTCCGCTTCGGCAAGACCCCGCAGGCGGATAACCTCTGCTTCCGCTTTACCCTTAGCCAGCTCAGCATCGGCAACCGCCTGACCTTCCAACCTTTTCTGCTCGGAAGTTGCCTGTGCCTGCTTCTCGATGCTATACTGCAGGGCGTCTGCTTCACGCATGCGCTTGGCCTTGTCGGCTTCCGCCGCCTGCTCCACTGCATAACGGTCTGCTTCCGCTTTCTTCTTCACTTCGGCGTCATACTGCTTCTCTCGTACCTGAATTTCCTTAGCCTGGATATCGATTTCGCGTTCCTTGCGGACCAGCTCAACCTTCATCTGCTCTTCCACCACAGTCTGCTTGGCACGCGCCTCCTGAATGTGGTACGCCTGGTCGGCTTCCGCCTTGGCAGTATCCTGGTCACGCTTGAACGCGGCGACCTTGAGCTGGTTCTCCTTCGAAGCTTCGGCAATGTTGGTATCACGCAGCAGCTCTGCCTTCTGCCCCTGTTCTTCGGCGTTGGCCTTCTGAATCCGCGCATCGCGGACAGCTTCCGCTTCGGCAATCTCCGCATCCCGCTTCACTGCGGCAATCCGCGGTTTACCCAGCGCTTCCAGGTATCCGTGCTTATCGCGTACATCCTTGATGGTGAACGAGACAATCTGGAGTCCCATCTTCTTAAGGTCACGGGCAGCCACGCCCTGAACCTCCTGGGCGAAACGGTCGCGGTTACGGTAGACCTCTTCTACGGTCATCGTACCGAGGATCGCCCGCAGATGTCCTTCCAGCACTTCCTGCGCTTCACTCTTCAGGGATTCAATCGGCTTGCCCATGAACTGCTCGGCGGCCGTTGCCACATCTTCCGTAGAGCTGCCTACCTTGATGATGGCGACCCCGTCGGCAATGACCGGCACGCCTTGCTCCGTATAGACCTCCGGGGTGGTCACATCGAGCTTATGGGAGAGCAGGGACATGAACTCCGCCTTCTGGAAGACGGGGAGAATGAACGCACCGCCGCCGCGGACGATTTTGATTTTGCGGCCGGAGCCGTCATCCGATATATGATTGTTGCCTAAGAAGGAACCGGTGACGATCATGCCTTCATCCGGGCCAACCGTCTTGTAACGGGCCCAGAAGGCGAGTCCGAGGACAAGCAGTACAGCGATTACTATCGCAGGTATAAATAGGGATTCTGGAATATTTTCTAGCATCATAAGTCCACTCCTTTTCTCTCTTCGAATTCAGACACAAGCGCTACACCTTCACGTACCTCAACTACAACAACCTTGATTCCAGCCGGCAGTGCACGCTGCTCGAAGCTGGCCGCCGTATGCAGGCTGTTGCCTGCACCGAACTTCACCATAATCTCACCGTAGCCTACGCCGGGGACCGGGACGGTAACCTCACCGATTCTCCCCGGCAGTTCACTCATGGAGAAGCCGTTCGACATCTCGCTGTTCCTCATGGGCTTCACGACAACCAAATGCATAACAACGCCCATGAATGCCGCAACCAGCAGGGACAAGGCAAGAATCACACCATCTTCCAGTCCGCTGTAGCGATTAAGCAGCATGCCTGCTCCGCCAAATACAGTGATTCCTCCTGCCAACAGGGTAGGATTCAGGAAATCAAAGGATACGATGTCAAAAATCCCGTCCAGTGCACTCCCAATCAGGTCGCCTACCACTACACTGACTACAGCAAAAAGAATGCCCAGCACCAAACAGCCCAAATACAGCGTTTGCATGTTAGTCTCCTCCCGTCATTACTTCCGGACTGTCATACTAGGTTAAACGCAACAAACCTGCCCTTGGTTTCACAAAGTTGGAGATTGCTCTCATTAATGTATGCCGGGAGCGGAAAAATTAACAGATAAAAGAAGCCGCCCCCATAAATGGAAGGCGGCTGTACTATCGAAGGCTAACTTACAAAGCCATCTTATAAATTTCAACAACATCCTGACGCTCCAGCTTGCGGAAGTTGCCGAACGGGCCGAAGCGGACCGCCTTGTCGGCCATACTGCCAATTTCGCTGTCGTCGATATCGTAATCACCGAGCGTCTTCGGAGCACCAATGGAATCCCAGAAGCTGCGGAGCGCTTCAATGCCTTCGAGGCCGGTCTGCTCATCGGTCTTGCCTGAAGGGTCGATACCGAACACGTTCACTGCCAGCTGGCGGAAGCGGGCAGGATTCGTGCTGAGGTTATATCTCATCCACTGCGGGAAGAGAATCGCCAGGCCACCGCCGTGGGGAATATCGTACACAGCGGATACGGCATGCTCAATGTTGTGCGTAGCCCAGTCACCGGCAAAGCCCATGCTGACCATTCCGTTCAGCGCCATCGTCCCGCAGTACATAATGGTCTCGCGCAGCTCGTAATTGTTCAGATCCTCAATCAGCTTAGGAGCCGTCTCAATCACGGTGCGAAGCAGACTCTCCAGGAAGCCGTCCTGCAAAGGCGTATTGCTGTCTGTATGGAAATAATGCTCCAGCGTATGGGACATGATGTCCACCATACCGTACACCGTCTGGTCGCGCGGCAGGGTGAAGGTGTTCTCCGGGTCAAGGATCGAGAAGGCCGGATAGGCATGGATGCTGCCCCAGCCCATTTTCTCCTGGGTCACTTCGTTGGTGATCACCGAGCCGTTGTTCATTTCCGAGCCGGTAGCTGCCATCGTCAGCACGGTTCCCAGCGGAAGCGCTCCTTGAGGAGCTGCCTTGCGTTCTACGAAGTCCCACATATCCCCTTCATATTTCGCTCCGACCGCCACAGCCTTGGCACAATCCAGCACGCTGCCGCCGCCGACGGCAAGAATCAGGTCAATGTGATGCTCACGGCACAACGCTACACCCTTATGTACCGTTGAGAGACGCGGATTCGGCTCCACTCCCGCAAGCTCGGTTACTACGGCACCAACCGCAGCCAGCTCGGCAATGACGTTATCGTACAGGCCGCTGCGTTTAATACTTCCGCCGCCGTACATCAGCAGTACGTTCTTACCGTATTTCGGCACCTCGGTACGGAGTGCCTGCAATGTCCCCTGTCCGAAAATAAGCTTGGTAGGGTTATAAAATTCAAACTTGCGCATATGGGTAAACCTCCATGAGTATGTGAATGTGAAGCACCTGTCTATTATAGTCCTCCTGCCTGGCGCATTCAAATCGAGGCGCATATCATCATTTCCCAATGAAAAATGCCCCCGCCGGATCCGGCAGGGACAGTACATTTTGCAAACATTACTTAAGTTCGGTCTCAGTTAAAGCCGCTGCTGTTCAGGAACCGGCGGAAGGCCGCCTGCCCTTCCGGCGTGCGTTTGTAGACTCCGGCATGCTCCAGAATGTGAGTGAACTTCGTACCCACCTCATTCTGGATGGTCTTCACCGCTGCTTCGCGGCTGAGGGAGGTGCCGAAGCGGCTTACCAGTTCGGTAATCCAGGCAGTGTGCAGCGCCAGCGGATGCTCCTGGCCCTGGCTCTGGACATCTCCGAGAAGCGCCGTGTCGCCCGCCAGTATGCCGGCGATGGCGTCAAGCTCTTCCTTGAGCCGTCCCGGCAGAATCGCCAGGCCCATCACCTCAATCAGGCCGATGTTCTCCTTCTTGATATGGTGCATCTCCCGGTGCGGGTGGAAAATCCCTTCGGGATATTCCTCGCTGGTCCGGTTGTTGCGCAGCACCAGATCCATCTCATAGCCGCCGTCCTCTGCGCGGCGCACGATAGGGGTAACAGTGTTATGCGGAACACTCTCGCCCTCCTCTTCACTGAACGCCAGCACGTCGGCAGCCGGATCGCTATACGTCTTCCAAGACTCGTAGATATGGTTGCCTGCCTCCAGCAGCACCGCCGGATCTTCTGCATGCATCCGCAGCACGGACATCGGCCACTTCACGGTGCTTAAGCTGACACCGGGATATGAGGCATGTGTGAAGGTATCCTCTTTGGGTGCCTTCTGGATAGGGAACGTATGCCGTCCGCCTTGGAAGTGGTCATGCGTCAGAATGGAGCCGCCGACAATCGGCAGGTCGGCATTCGAGCCGATGAAATAATGCGGGAAGGCTTCCGTGAAGCTAAGCAGACGCTTCAGCGTATCCTTCGTCAGCTTCATCGGCACATGATCGTGGTGGAACACGATGCAGTGCTCGTTATAGTAGACATAAGGCGAGTACTGGAAGAACCACTTCTCGCTGTTCATCGAGAGCGGGATCACGCGCAGGTTCTGACGCGGCGGGTGATTGACCCGGCCGGCATAGCCGACATTCTCGCGGCAGAGCTGGCACTTCGGATAGACCGGAGGCGGAAGCAGCCGGGCCATGGCGATTTCCTTCGGACTTTTCTCCGGCTTGGAGAGGTTGATCGTCATCTCAATATCCCCGTACGGTGACTCCTGGAGCCAATACACATTCTTCGCTACCCGGTCCATACGGATATAGTTGGAATCAATGCTCAGCTTATAAAAGCGGTCCGTTGCCGCCTGAATGCCCTGCTCCGCCCGGAGCGCGGCGAACTCCGCATTCACCTCGGACGGACGGGCCATGAGCAGGCCCATAATCTTCGCATCCAGCAGGTCGCGGTACGTATCCGTATTCTCCGGGATCAGCCCGAGACTGAACCCGTAATCAATCAGCTGGTCCAGCGGACTCTGCGGGCTGTCCAGCGGAGCTTCAGTGAACTCACCGGGATACGGCTCACTGAAGCCGAACTGGTCCAGGAGTTCATTGCGGCTGTAATCCACATCTGCGGGCTGGATCAGTCCCGTGTGTCCGGCAAACAGAACCAGCTGTTCAATGGCATACAGCGCCTTTTCAGCGGCAGCAGCCATACTATTATCGTTCTGCATTTCATTTCTCCTTCTATGGTGCCTTATGCGGCGCTCTGGCATTCTGTGTATTTCAGCTTCGGCAATAATCAGCTCCGCTGCTTACTCCCCATACCCTTGCGGATTAGCGGAGTGCCAGCTCCAGGCGCTCTGAATGATGTCTTCAAGGTCAGCATGCTGCGGGTCCCAGCCCAGAACCTTCCGGGCTTTGTCAGAAGAAGCGACGAGCACTGCCGGATCTCCCGCGCGGCGCTCCTGAACCACAACTGGAATGTCCAGGCCAGTCACCTTCTTCGCGGTCTCAATCACCTGCTTCACAGAGAAGCCCAGGCCGTTGCCAAGGTTGAAGATGTTGCTCGCACTGCCGCTGCGCAGATAAGTGACTGCACGGACATGCGCATCCGCCAGATCGCTGACATGGATGTAGTCGCGTACGCAGGTTCCGTCCTCTGTCGGGTAGTCTTCCCCGAACACTGCGATATTCTCGCGCTGCTTCAGTGCAGCCTGGAGCACCAGCGGAATCAGGTGGCTCTCCGGACGGTGGTCTTCACCGATTTTGCCGCTGGCGTGTGCGCCTGCTGCATTGAAGTAGCGTAGCGCTACGTATTTGATGCCGAGCACTTTGTCGAACCAGGCCATCATGCGTTCCATGGTCAGCTTGGTCTCGCCGTAGACATTCGCAGGCTCCGTGCGGTCGGTCTCTTCGATAGGCACCTTTTCCGGTTCGCCGTAGGTGGCGGCTGTGGAGGAGAAGACGATTTTATCCACACCGGCCTGCTGCATGGCTTCGAGAAGACACTGCGTTCCATAAACATTGTTGTCGTAGTATTTAACCGGGTCCTTCATGCTCTCGCCCACCAGGGAGCTGGCTGCGAAGTGAATTACCGCTTCGATCTCATTCTCGGAGAACAGCTTCGCCAGCAGCGCCTTGTCGCGCAGGTCGCCCTCATACAGCTTGCCGCCCAGCAGCGCCTCGCGGTGCCCTGTCAGCAGATTGTCAATCACCACAACCTCTTCCCCGCGGTCCAGCAGCTCTGCTACTGTGTGTGAACCGATGTATCCTGCGCCGCCCGTTACCAGAATCGCCATCTTATTTCACTCCTTTCAATTCTTCCACGCCGTTGCCGATACCGCATACATAGAATTCGCCGGTCAGGCCGGTTCTGTTCTTGTAGGCTTCTCCAACTTCCGTGATGAACCGCTGCACATCATCCTCATGTACCAGCGATACTGTACATCCCCCGAATCCTGCGCCGGTCATCCGTGAGCCCAGTGTGCCCGGAATGCGCTGCGCTTCTTCCACCATCACGTCCAGCTCCTCGCAGCTGACTTCATAGAGGTCGCGGAGGGAGACATGGGAGTCATTCATGTACAGGCCGAACTGCTTCAGATCATTGTTCTTCAGCACCTCCACCGAGTCAAGCACACGCTGATTCTCCTCCACTACATGGCGGGCCCGGCGCTTTACAGTTTCATCCGTAATTTTGTCCTGCAGAAGCTCGAACTGCTCAGGCTTCACCTCAGCCAGATAGGACAGGGAGGGAACCTCCTGCTTCAGAATAGCGAGCGCCTCCTCACATTGGCTGCGGCGCTCATTATACTTCGAGTCCACCAGACCGCGCTTCTTGTTCGTGTTGCCGATGACCAGCTTATAGCTGCCCGTCACGAAAGGTACGAGGCTGTATTCCAGCGTATCGCACATGAGCAGGATGGCCTGGTCGCGCTTGCCGTTGGCCACAGCGAACTGGTCCATGATCCCGGAGTTCACGCCGACATACTGGTTCTCCGCGCGCTGGGACAGCAGGGCGATCTCCACCGTATCGGTGTCACCGCCAAGCAGCGTCAGGAAGGCGAAGCCGGTCACTACCTCGATCGAAGCGGAAGAGGACAAGCCCGAGCCGTTAGGAATCTCACCATGGAACAAAAGATCGTAGCCCCCGGATACCGGGTGACCCTTCTTAGCCAGCTCCACCATTACGCCGACCGGATAGTCCACCCATTCGCCGGTCTTGGCTGCGCCGATGTCGCTGAAGTCGATGGAAGCTTCATAAGGGAAATTCGTGGATGCGAATTGAACCTTGCCGTCTGTACGCGGGCGCACGATCAGGGTGGTTCCGAAGTCCAGGGCTGCCGGGAAAACATAACCTCCGTTGTAATCCAGATGCTCTCCAATCAGATTCACGCGGCCCGGTGCGTAGAATACCCGCGCGGCTTCCCCGCTCTCCCCGTACTTTTTGATAAATGTGCTGTTCAGTTCCTGTATGCTCATTATTGACACTCCATCCTTTCGCTGCTTGTGCTGGGACTGTGGATTATAGCTTGCGTCCTTCATGCTTACATTATAATAAAATCAGACTTGCCCTGATAATGCAATCATGTGTGCAATATATGGACAAATGTGACTTTCGTCTCTGAAGAGACTATACTCGGTAAGAAGAAAAGTGAACGGGCGCTCCCTATACACTTAGCTATGGAAGCGTTCTGCTCCAGAAAGGCGGCTTGCCGTGCAACATACCTATTCAGTAGGATCAAATCCTGTATATTACGATGAGCAGCTGCTGCATGTACTCTTTGCGGGAGAGAGCCAGACCCTCCCGCTGCATCAGGCGGGCCCCAAGATCTACGATTACTATCTGCTCCATTATATTGAATCAGGCTCCGGGGTCTTCCGGACAGAGCAGCACACGTATGAGCTGGGAGCCGGAGACTGCTTCCTGATCCACCCGGGCCAGCTGGTCAGCTACATCTCGGATCAGCAGGAGCCCTGGCGCTACCGCTGGGCTGCCTTCACCGGCGGGGATGCCGGACAGCTTGCGCAGCAGGCGGGCTTCACGCCGCTCGCCCCGGTGCTGTCTACCGCTGGCGGCAGCGTAATTCCCGGAGCGCTTGCCGGGATGATGTCCGCCTTCTATGCCAATAAGGAGAGCGCCGCCCTGACCTCTCTGGGATATCTATACCTCATCGCAGGGGAGGCAGCGGAGCTGCTGGTCTCCTCCACCCGGCTGCCGGGTGCGGAATCACAGATCAAGCGGACGGTGAAGCAGATGATTCACTACATGGCTTCTCAGTATGCCCATCCGGTCTCGATTGAACAGATGTGCGGCAGTCTGGGGTATAACCGCGCTTATCTCTCCCGCATCTTCAAGCAGGAGACGGGGCTCTCTCCGGTCACCTACCTGCTCAAGCTGCGGGTGGAGAAGTCGCGCCAGCTGCTGCGTGAACGCCCCGAGCTGTCCGTGGAGCAGGTAGCAGCATCAGTCGGACTGACCGATGCCCTGTATTTCTCCCGGCAGTTTAAGCGCTTCTACCGCCAATCTCCCACCGCTTACCGCCAGGCTACAGCGAATCCTGGGGAGAAATAGCCCTACTGACTAGTACAGCACATCAGATTTAATATGGTGAATATGACCATTACCGGACCTTAACGAGAAGCTGGAACGATAGTAACTGCATTTTGTACAATGGAATGCTGAAAAAAAGGCTTCGAAATAGTATCTATTGTATTCCGTACAATGGAATGTTGACAAAAGCCATTTTATCACCCAAAACACAACATTCTACTGTATGAAATACAATAGAATCTCATTTTATGGTCATCTACGCGTTTTCTATTGCAGGAAATACAATCCACTACTTGAATGTAAGAGCAGAAATCGGTAACGGGTGCTGGATCAAGGATCAGCCCAATATCGGTAAGGGATGAAGCTGCGTTCGTAGCGAAAAAACAGAGATAAGTGTATTCTGTGCAACTAGAAATAGTGAAACGGAAGTCCTTCTTCTTCTAATTGTAGTCTGTACAACTAAATCTGCCCCAAAGGGCGGAAACCAGGGAAAGCAGGGATTTTAATTGTACGAAATACAACTAGGGTGAGAAGAAGAAGTAAAACAGACGTTTTAGTTGTACAAAATACATTTAAACCTATCGCCGACGAGCAGGCACGGTAATCGGGGCACTGCAAACCCACCGTAAGCGATTGACCAAAGCGATTTTCACTAATATAAAGCTGATGCTCTACTAAACCAACAGCCCGTCTCCAGAACAGGAAGCGGGCTGCTTGCGTTGTTAGTTATGGCTGAACGTCTTACGCTTCACTCCTCTGTCTTAAGGATCGTTTCGATCCGGTCCAGCTCTTCCTGCGTGAAGTCGCTATGGGACAGCGCGGCGATATTCTCCTCGATCTGGCTGACCCGGCTGGCGCCGATCAGCGCCGAGGTGACCCGGCCGCCGCGCAGCGTCCAGAGCAGGGCAAACTGGGCCAGACTCTGGCCGCGCGCTACCGCCATCTGGTTCAGCGCATGGATTCTGCGCAGCACCTCCGGCGTAATCCGGCTCTCATTCAGCGCAGCTGAAGGCCCGGCTGCCCGCGAGTCTTCAGGGATGCCGTTCAGATATTTATTCGTCAGCAGACCCTGTGCCAGCGGAGTGAAGGCAATACTGCCCACCCCATGCTCCTCCAGCACCTCCTGAAGCCCGCCTTCAATCCAGCGGTCCAGCATGGAATACCTCGGCTGGTGAATCAGCAGCGGGGTGCCCAGCTCCTTCAGAATGGCAATCGCCTGCCGGGTCTGCTCCGCCGAGTAGTTGGACAAGCCGATATACAGTGCCTTACCTGAACGTACCGCATGATCCAGCGCTCCCATCGTTTCTTCCATAGGTGTGTCCGGGTCCGGGCGGTGGGAATAGAAGATATCCACATAGTCCAGCCCCAGCCGCTTCAGGCTCTGGTCCAGACTTGACAGGATATATTTACGTGAACCCCAGTCGCCGTATGGGCCGGGCCACATCGTATATCCCGCCTTGGTCGAGATTACCAGCTCGTCACGGTACGGCGCGAGATCCCGGGCAAGCACCTTGCCGAACAGCTCTTCCGCCGATCCGGCCGGAGGCCCGTAGTTATTCGCCAGGTCGAAATGGGTCACGCCGAGATCAAAAGCGCGGGTAATCATTGCACGGCCGTTCTCATAGGCATCGATGCCGCCGAAATTATGCCACAAGCCCAGTGAGATGGCCGGAAGCTTGAGGCCGGACCTGCCGGTGCGGTTGTAACGCATGCCTTCATACCGTTCATCACTAGCCACATATACCATGTTATATCCCTGCCTCTCATAACTCTTGTGTGAATATTCTTCTTTAAACACACGGCTTCGTAAGTAATCTTGTTCTGCAAAAAAAGACTGGGCGTTAGCCCAGCAGTCTCTGCACTCTGCCCAGCACCTCTCCGATCCGCTCTGTAATAATCAGATCTGCCTGATCGTCATATGGTGTAGGCTCACCGTTAAGCAATACAGTATGCTGCCCCCTGAAGTAAGTGACCAGGCTTGCAGCAGGCTGAACGGTAAGCGAGGTACCGCCGATGAGCAGCAGATCCGCCGCTGCAATGGCATCCACGGCTTCAATCAGCACTTCTTGATCGAGCGCTTCCTCATAGAGCACCACATCCGGCTTGATGATGCCCCCGCAGTCCTCACAGCGCGGCACAGAGCCTTCCTGCTCCAGCCATTCCTCCAGGCCGTAATAGCGCTGGCAGCCCATGCAGTAATTACGGTGGATAGAGCCGTGCAGCTCCAGAACCCTGCGGCTGCCGGCAATCTGATGAAGGCCGTCTATATTTTGTGTAATGACCGCCTTCAGCCTGCCGCTCTCCTCCAGCTCCGCAAGCAGCCGGTGGGCCCCGTTCGGCTTCGCTTCGGGATGAATCATCTTGCTGCGGTAGAAATCAAAAAAAATGTCCGGCGAGGACATAAAAAAGCTGCGGCTAAGCATCACCTCAGGCGGGTAAGGAGAGTTGTGCTGGGTCTGGTACAGACCTGCTGCCGAACGGAAGTCCGGGATACCGCTCTCCGTCGATGTTCCGGCACCGCCGAAAAAGACGATATTTTTGCTTTTTTGAATCCAGGAAGCCAGTAGCTGTAATTGTTCCATGATCTACACCTGTCCTCTCTGTACCTATTCGTCATGCATTCAGATCGTTAAGCGTAGCGCGGGATAACCGGATACCACAATATCCGCATCCAGCAGATGGTCTGCCCTTCTGTCCGGTGAGATTCCAACCGCAAGCCGCAGTCCCGCCCCCCGGCCCAGCTGCATATCCGCATTGCTGTCACCGATAATAACCGCCTCTTCGGGCAGCAGCCCGAGCTCCCGGCAGGCCTTCTCGGCCATCTCCGGTGCAGGCTTGCCGTATTTTACCCGGTCGCGGGTAACCACTGCCCCGAAGTATTCTGAGATGCCAAGCCATTCCAGATGCTCACGGGTAGCGGACAGATTGTCTGAGGTTACAACGCCAAGCTTCAGGGAAGCGGCGGCACACTGCTCCAGAAATGGCAATAATCCCGGCATGGGCACAACCGTACGGCGGCGGCGAAGCTCATTCATGGCCTCCTTGGAGATGGCATTCACGCTCGTCACCGCTTCATTCCAGGGGACACCCGCCGTATAGAGCTGCCAGGCTAGAATCCCGGTGGATTCCTCAGCCGTTGCCATGGACAGCGGACCTGCGGGATCATAACCGGTAATTCGTCCGGAAGCATCATGCGTCGTCCCCAGCACCGGGGCCAGATCGGCTCCCGTTACAGGTCTGCTGCCAATCAGAGTCAGCTGGCTGCCCAGCCCCTCAAGCACCAGTTCGGCCCAGCTGCCCCAGGTGGCCAGAAGATCAAGCAGCGTTCCGTCCTTATCGAAGAGGATGCCGCTTACGGGAACGGAGAGTTCATTGATGTGCAATACAGGCATTCCAGCGCTCCTCTGCATACGATATATTCATTCAGGTATTTGTTGTTCATTTGCTCTGGCGCAGATTCCCCAGCCAATCCAGCATCGCCCGGACGGTCCGTGACTGCTGTTCTTCTTCGGTAATCGTAGCGGTTCCGTCACCCTTTTGCACGCCATAGCTGCCGAATTGGGCATGGTTGCCACCGTCAACCGACACATATACGGTATTGCCCGGCAGATAGGAACGCCCTTTGTTATAGCTCTTCTGGTCTACGACTTCATCCTGCGTGCCAAGCACAGACAAGACGGACAACGTGGTGTCCTTCAGACTGCCTTTCTCATCGGGATACGAGGCCAGAAAAAAAACGCCTTCCAGCTGGCCGGCATGACCGGCAGCAAAGCGTGAAGCCATTACGCCGCCGAGTGAATGTCCGCCCAGGACGAAGGACTGCTTCGGATGCACGCGAATAATCTCTTCGGCGGCATCGCCTTTGATTACAGCCAGATTAAGCGGCATTCTGGCAATGTAGAACGGGTGACCGGCAGCAGCGACTTTACGGGCCAGCGGCGCATATGCTTCCGCCTTGACCAGTGCGCCCGGATAGAAGATTACGGCGGTGCCGAGCACCACTGAGGGGTCGAACGAGATCCAATTGTCATTCTGTTCAACAGTGACTCCTCCGGCAGAGATCAGAGCAGTTTCAGCCTGTGCCTCCGGCTTATACGGGGTCAGATACCTCCATATAAACACCCCAGCCGTCAGTAGAACCAACACCACTCCTATAAGCACACGGCGTCTGATTATATTCTTTTTCATTAGTGTTCACTCCCGGTTACTGCATACTGAAAATTATAAGGGAATCGGTGAATTCAAACAACCTTCAAGACTTCGCCACATCTGGCCCCAGCCATTTCCAATGATAGCGCTTACTATTGTGATGTATTTCACAATTTATTGTCAGGAAATCATGTATTTTAAAATTAAAGTATCGCCCCCTACGCAAACCCTAATTTCATTGGAGGTTACATCATGACCCGGGAAAGCCCGCTTGACGCGCGCGGAGAGACCTTTTTTCTTAATCTGCGCTTCATGCTTATTGTAACTGTCTTTGTGGCCAATGCGATTGAACCCCTGATTCAAGAAATGAGCGGACTTCACACGCTTTACCAGTGGATCTTCAGTTTTCATATGCCGCTGTTTGTGCTGGTGACCGGATACTTTGCCCGTTCAAGCTTACTTGGAGCGCCTGGACGCAAGGTGCTGCTGCAGATTGCTTTGCAATATGTGATTTTTCAGAGCCTCTACTCCCTACTTGACGCCTCCCTGTTTCACGTCAATAATATACAGCATTCGTTCTTCGCTCCTTATCTGCTGCTCTGGTTCCTGGCCAGCCACATCTGCTGGCGCCTGCTGATGCTGGGCATGAGCCGCTGGACCCGCAGCGCCCAACTGGCCTTCGCTGTTACGGCAGGAGTGGCCGTAGGTTATCTGCAACTGGACGGGATCTGGTTTAGCCTCAGCCGCACCTTTGTCTATTTGCCCTTTTTTGTGATCGGGTACCATTTCTCCTTCGGAGCTTTCGTGAAGCTGTATCAGCGCTATGTCAAAAGCATTGCCGCCGCCGCTTCGCTCCTGCTGCTCCTTGCTATCGGCCTGCTCGGAGGTGATCTCCCCATGGGCTGGCTATACGGCAGTATGACTTATATGCAGCTTGGTGCTCATGAATGGTATGCGGGTCTGTTCCGGCTGGCGGTCTATGGCCTGCAATTCATCGCCTCCCTGTCATTTCTGGGCCTCGTGCCTTACGGGTTAAGCCGCATGACCGGTCTGGGACGCCGGACCCTCTATGTTTTTCTGCTGCATGGCTTTGTGGTCCGCACGGCGGTGATTTCCGGCCTGTATGCCCATATCGGCAATCCTGCCGGAGCAGCTCTTCTGCTCGCCGGTGCAATGGGATGTACGGTGCTGCTCGGCCAGCCTGCGGTCAGACGTCTGCTGAACCCGCTCGTGGAGCCGTCCGTAGACTGGATGATCTCCCTGCAGCGTGCCGCCATCCGGCGCTCTCTTTAGAATGAAGCTGCCACGTTATATCAATTTGCTGAAGTCTATCCTTTACGGAATAGGCTTCTTTCTGTATATTAGCCCAGACTTTACATGCGTGACCCGCCGACAAACTTCACATTGTCCGGTAGAAAAAACAGGCTTTTTGTGATAGACTCACTATTAACGTTCGTAACCAATCACCGCAGGGTACGTATATTTCGGGATTGCAATGCGTTAATGCGGCACTATATTCGCTTCACCAATACTGTTAGGGGGAAAAAGTCATCATGGCAAACAAGAAAATGCGATCAGATATGATCAAAAAAGGCTTCGACCGCGCTCCTCACCGCAGCCTTTTGCGGGCAGCAGGCGTTAAAGAAGAGGATTTCGGCAAACCGTTCATCGCGGTCTGCAATTCCTATATCGATATTGTTCCGGGTCATGTACATCTGCAGGAATTCGGCAAGATCGTGAAGGAAGCCATCCGTGAAGCCGGCGGGGTTCCGTTTGAATTCAATACAATCGGCGTAGATGACGGTATTGCCATGGGTCATATCGGTATGCGTTATTCGCTGCCAAGCCGCGAGATCATTGCCGACTCTCTGGAAACGGTAGTATCCGCGCACTGGTTCGACGGTATGGTGTGCATTCCCAACTGTGATAAAATTACCCCGGGCATGATGATGGGCGCGCTGCGCGTCAACATTCCGACAATCTTCGTCAGCGGCGGGCCGATGAAGGCCGGCGTTGACAGCAAAGGCAAGAAGCTCTCACTGACCTCTGTATTCGAAGGCGTCGGTGCGCATCAGGTCGGCAAGATCAACGATGCTGAGCTGCTCGAACTCGAACAATACGGCTGTCCTACCTGCGGATCATGCTCCGGTATGTTTACCGCGAACTCCATGAACTGTCTGGCCGAAGCTATGGGCCTTGCGCTTCCAGGCAACGGTACGATCCTGGCCGTAGCCGAAGAACGCAGAGACTTCGTCCGCAAGTCGGCAACCCAGCTTATGGAGCTGATCAAGCTGGACCTGAAGCCGCGTGATATCGTAACCCAGGAATCGCTGGACAATGCCTTCGCGCTGGATATGGCGATGGGCGGATCGACCAATACTGTACTGCATACGCTGGCACTGGCTCAAGAAGCCGAAATCGACTATCCGCTGGAACGCATCAACGAAGTAGCTAACCGGGTTCCTTACCTGGCCAAGCTGGCTCCGGCCTCCGATATCTTCATCGAAGATGTGGACCGGGCGGGCGGCGTCAGCGCCGTGCTGAACGAATTGCTGAAGAAGCCGGGCGCCATCTTCGGTGATTGCATGACGGTTACCGGCAAGACACTGGCCGAGAATGTAACCGGGCATGAGATCCAGGATACTTCCGTTATTCATACCATCGATAACCCCTATTCCCAAGTTGGCGGACTGGCCGTACTCTACGGCAACCTGGCGCCTGAAGGCTCCATCATCAAGGTGGGTGCCGTGGATGCTTCCGTTGGCGGCTATCACAAAGGACCTGCCATCTGCTTCGACTCCCAGGAGGAAGCACTGGAAGGTATCGCTAACGGCAAGGTCAAAGAAGGCCATGTAGTCGTTATCCGTTATGAAGGTCCGAAGGGCGGACCGGGCATGCCGGAAATGCTGGCTCCGACTTCGCAGATCGTCGGCATGGGTCTGGGTGCCAAGGTCGGCCTGATCACGGACGGACGCTTCTCCGGTGCGTCCCGCGGGATCAGCATCGGCCACATCTCGCCGGAAGCGGCAGAGGGCGGCCCGATCGCTTTTGTAGAGAATGGCGATATCATCGAGCTGGACCTCAATAACCGCAAGATCGAGCTGCTGGTTGACGAGGAAGTGCTGGCGGTCCGCCGTCAGGGCTGGAAAGAATTCGAGCCGAAGGTGAAGACGGGTTATCTGGCCCGTTACTCCAAGCTGGTTACCAATGCAAGCAAGGGCGGCGTGCTGAAGATCTAATCGTCAGCGACAGCCTGAGCCTGAGCAAATGTAATGAGGATAAGAGCAGTTCCAACCGCATATGCGGCCGGGGCTGCTCTTTTTTGTTGCATATTGTGCAGGAACAAAAAAACGCCGGCCTGATAGGCCAGCGGAGGATCAATAATATAAGTGCTGTGAACACTGCTTCGTCTTCAATGAACCACCGTTGCTCCGGGCAGCTCAGCTTCAAGCGTCAGTTCCTCTTCGTGTACCCGCTCCACCGGCTTCTGCGGACGCCGCTGGTTCATCTGGTTGAGCAGCTGCGATACCGGCATCAGCATCATCTTGGGCACCAGTACCTCACTGCGTACCTTGAGCCTTGCCCCGCCTGAGGGATGGATGACCCTAAGCAGAACACTTAGATAGAATTTGGTCGAGCGGGCGAACAGACCGCTGGGCAGGTCCACCACCATGAAACCGAATTTCTCCGGCCCGCGGTTGATCATACTCACGCCGTAGAGCGCCTTCGCTTCGGCCAGCTCGAGATCACCGGCAATATGCACGGCGAGCAGCGGCAGATCCTTCTCCATCCGGCGGATCATGCGGATCGCCAGCTGAGCCGGAGAACGGGAATGAACCCCCAGCTCGAACAGCTGCCTGTTGTCGATGTGGAGTTCAATGACCTTGTCGCCTTTGCTCAAGGTCTCGCCGTTGTCCATCAGCACCGTATTGCCCTGATACTTGCGCAGGCGGTAATGCAGGAACGGATCTGCCGGAGTGATCGTCTTAAGCTGGAACATTAGCTGGAACAGCTTCTCCCACGCCAGCCACAATCCGACAAGCAGCCGTTTGCCGAAGGATAAATGCGTGATCGGGGAGCGCTGCACCGCCTTGATCATCTCGTCAATCCGGACGCTGCGCAGTCCGCGCCGCTCAGCTTCGGCGAGCATCCGTTCCAGCGCAATCAGCATATGCTCCGGCGCATTCGGATCGGCGCCGATCGTCGTCCCGCAGTCATGCAGCAGCAGCACCTCACCCGGACCGAGCTTCGCAATGAGCTTCTCGGTCAGCTTTTCCGCTCCAAGCTTCTCCTTCCAGTCGCCGAACATCGCCGACCACAGTACAATCTGCACCTGACGGCGCTTGGAGAAGTCGAACAGGTTCACGATTCCCCAGGGAGGACGGTAATAAGTGCTGCGCTCGCCGGTAATGGAGAAGATGATCTCGTCCGTCTTGTCAATCTGCTTCCTCACCGTAGCGGGACGCATCAGCCAGTTCGTCTTGTGCACATAATTATGAATACCGATCAAATGCCCTTCATCGTGCATACGCTTGATGATCTCGGGATGCTGCTCCGCGTGTGAGCCAACGACAAAAAATGTCGCCTTCGCATTGTAGCGTTTAAGCAGATCCAGCAGCAGCGGTGTATAATGCGGGTCAGGCCCGTCATCGAAGGTCAGGCCGTAATCCGTACGCCCAATCCCTCTGCGGAACACACGATAACCAAATAAACGGCTGATCATACCGGGTATAAAGGCATAAAAGGTCGAGATGTAAAATAGCCAGAGCAGCAAAGTCTGCATGTACAATCACCGCTTTTCCAGAGTTGACTTTGGCTCGCCTTACGTCTGTATAGAAGATAGATTTCATACGGCCAAGTAGAGTAAGTAGAAGCGACAGCTTTAAAAAACATCACCTCCTAGTTTAACACAGCTGCCAAAGAAATAGACGTTTTTTATTAAAATCGTGTACAATGAGTTGAAGTGCCGGTTATAAAATTATCTTCACAAAGGGGTCGTTTAAATCTATGCTGCCGCTGTACAAAAAATATTGGCGCACCTTTTTCGACATTGGGCTGGTTGTTCTAACCGTATATTTAGTGATGCTCGGCTTCAGCAAATTGTACCAGCTGGCTGCGCCGGTGTTCCTGTCCTTTTTTGTCTTTCTGCTGATTGAGCCGCTGGCCCGCTTCCTGAACCGCAAAGGAATGGCCAAGCCCTTCGCCTCCGCGATCTCAGTGGTGCTCTTCCTGGTCATCCTGCTGGGCGTCTTGTTCGGTGCCGGGCTACTGATTACGACCCAGGCGATTCACCTCCAGAATAATCTGCCCAAATATACATACGTGGTCCAGCAGCATTTCACAGAGACTACGACCTATCTTCAGCACAAAATCGATTCGCTTCCATCCGATGTGACGGATAAGCTAAATGGCTATTTCACAGATGCCACCAATATTCTCTCGAAGTGGATGGTCGCCTTCTTCAAGTATATGGTCGGGGTGCTTGGCTCTTTCTCCTCCTTTATGGCTAACTTCGGGATTGCGATCATTCTCGCCTTTTTCCTCAGTATGGAGATTAAGGACTGGCGCCGGATTGCCCACGAGAAGCTGCCGAAGACGTTCAAGACGGCCTACGCCTTCCTGCAGGGGAATGTGTTCAAGGCGATCGGTTCTTATATCAAAGCACAGATGATCCTGATCAGCATCACCTTCGTCATCATTCTTGCCGGTCTGCTGATTCTCCGCACGGGCAATGTCCTGACCATAGCACTGGTCTGCGCACTGGTCGATCTGCTGCCGCTGCTCGGCGTACCTGCGGTGCTGATCCCTTGGATCATCTATCTGTTCATTGTCGGCAATACGTCGCTTGCTATCGGACTCATCGTTTTGCTGGCAGTGGTAATGGTGGTAAGACAGCTGCTGGAGCCCAAAATCACAGGGAATTCAATCGGTGTCTCCTCTGCCTTCCTGATGCTCTCCTTCGTGATTCTGTCCTCTTCCCTGTTTGGGATTGCAGGCCTCATTCTCTCGCCGATTCTGCTGATTTTGCTTAAGGAGCTGCTCCAGCAGGGATATCTCCAGCAGTGGATCTATCTGCCGCAGGAGGAATTCGTCGTCTCGCCCTTCGCGGCCTCGGGGACATCTACGGCAGGTGCTCCCGTAAACAGCGGAAATGGTCCGGCCGGGAATGCAGAGCCTGATACGCAGCCTGCCGGTCCAAATCCTCAGGCTCCGGTTGATCCGCCTTCCAGACCCGACAACAGCTCGAACACCTGACCGAACAGGCGGGTGGCGGCCTGCGGACTGTCTGGAGCCACATTCTCTATTGCTACAGACACCGCATATTTCGGCTGGTCCACCGGACCATAGCCGATGAACCATTGGTTATTGCGCGGCGTGCCGTGAACCAGCGTCTGGGCCGTGCCTGATTTGCCGGCGAGCGGCCAAGCAGAAGAATTCAACATACGGCCTGTGCCCTCTGTGACTACGCTGCGCAGCATGCCCAGCAGCACCCGGGCAGTAGCCGGAGAGATCCGGCCCTCCGGCGCTGGCGCCAGATGTCCCGGAAGCTCCTTAAGCGTCTGCCCATTGGCAAAAGCAACCCGCTCCAGAATACGCGGCGCTCTCACCTCGCCGCCATGCAGCAGCGTGACGACCAGATTCGCCGCCTGCAGCGGAGTGATCCGCACATCGCGCTGGCCGATTGCCGTCTGGACTCTCGCCCCGCCGTCATCCGGCAGGAGCGTGCTGAAGATGGTTCCCGGCTGCTCCCCGGCCAGCGGCCGGAGAAGTGGCAGGCCGAGCGTATTCTCCGCCTGCCACCCGATACTGCGGCCCAGTCCCAGGGCAAGCGCGGTAGCCTGGAGCTTCACACCGCTCAGCCGCTCGGCCAGCGTAGCAAATACAGTATTACAGGACACGGCGAACCCTTGCTTCAGCGAAAGGGCGCCGTGTTCTTTGCCGTGCGGACAGGACAATCCGTATTTCCCATACGCTCCTGCACAAAAGAAGGGCTCCTCCGGTGCGGTCAGCCCGGCTTCAAGTGCGGCAGCAGCTGTAACAATTTTGAAGATAGAGCCTGGAGCTGCCGCTTGCAGTGCACGGTTATTCCATTCTCCCCCTTGCGGTGAGACCTGCTCCGGATTGTAGAACGGCAAAGAGACCATCGCTGCAATATCACCGCTCCGGCTGTCCATAACCACAATCGCCCCTTCCTTCACCCCCGCTTCCGCCGCCAACTGCTCAAGGCTCTCCTGAAGCTTCAAATTAATGGTGGTATATAGAGACAGCGGGTAATAGGGGTTGCCCGGCGCTTTGATGGTGATCGGGCTGCCCGGAACCCGGTTGCCGCGTGCATCAACCTGGGCGACGGCTTCCGTATGCCCCACACCCTGCAAGAGCGGCTCCAGCGTCTTCTCCAGCCCGTCTGTGCCGGTTCTTGGAATTCTCAGCCCTGTGGGGGATTGGGCGATAGCTGCACCCGAAGCTTCAGACAGATAACCGAGCCACTGGCGGCCGGAGGCAGACCCGTTATATCTGCGGGCAAAAGGCAGCGCCCTGACGCCTTCGATGGCAAGCGCCTCTACCTCTCTAGCCTGCGGTAGCGTCAGAGCCAGCGGACCGGTGCCTTGGCCGGAAGGCCAGAGCAGCGGCTCCTTCAGCCCCAGCCGTCTTTCTTGCAGCTGACTGTAGCTGACGCCAAGAATCTCCGCCAGCCGGTGAAGCTGCTGGTCATCGTTATATTCACCGGCACCATGATGCCGGTGAAGCTCCTCCTCCGGCGGGAACAGCGCAGCGGTCCAGACCGTCTCTCCGGCCAGCGCCTCCCCGTTCTTCGCATACAGCCGCCCTCTTCCGCTATCCAGCACGGTCTCCCGCTCACTTTGCAGCTCGGCCATCTGAGCTACCGTGTAACGGGTGCCGCTTACTACACTATCCTTGAGCAGCAATTGTACCCAGGCGAGCCTGATTATCAAGCCTGCCAGCAGCATACACAGGATCAGGCATCCCCAGAATATACGTTTATGAATCAGCTTGTGCAATTGCTATTCCTCCATCAAGTGGGCTGAAAAACCTTGGCTAATATTATACCCACCTCAGGCAGCAAAATAACCTTAACGGGTGAACGATGCTGATGCCTCATGCCACGTACTGGCAGCGCTTCGCGTTCCTTCGTCTGCTTTCATCCTGGCGGGCGTCAGCGTTAACCAGCGGAACGTGGATATCACACGCCCCGCAACTGCCCAATGTAATCGGTTTTTCGATTACATCTGGCCCGCACGCCACCACCCAGCCCAATGTGATCGGTTTTTCGATTACATTCGGCCCATACGCCACCATCCGGCGCAATGTAGTCGGTTTTCCGATTACATTGGGCCCGTACGCCACCATCCGGCGCAATGTAGTCGGTTTTCCGATTACATTCAGCCCGCACACTCCCGACCCGCCCAATGTGATCGGTTTTTCGCATACAAAAAAACCGCCCTCCATTATAGAAAGGCGGTATAACTAAGTTAGGCTCACACGTTGAACTTCGATAATCGTTCCCGGAGTCTGGAGGAAGCATTCTCCAGCTTACCGGAGAGGGTAACCAGATATTCGCTTACATTCTCCTGTTCTCCGGTCAGGGAAGCTACCTCTTCAGAAGCGGCCGAGGATTCTTCCGCGAATGAGCTGACATTGCCTATAGTCTCTGACAAGACCTGCTGCGAGTGGTTCAGGCCGTCAATCGAAGAGGAGACCGAATCCAGCCTGGTGATCAGCTGATGCATCTGCCCCTGTACACTAATGAAGATCTCACTGGTGTTCTGAACATAGTCCATCTGCTCTCCGAACAGCGGCGCCACCTCGGACAAGGCGTCTACCGTCTCATGCATATCCCGCATGATCCGGTCCGTAATCTCGCCCACAACGGCAATGGAACGCTTGGACTGCTCCGCCAGCTGGCGGATTTCACCGGCGACAACCGTGAAGCCCTTGCCCGCTTCGCCTGCCCGCGCTGCTTCAATAGTAGCATTCAGCGACAGGATATTGGTCTGCTGGGTGATGCTCTGCATCACCTCCAGCACCTGTATGACCGATGAGGCGGTATCCTTAAGCTCATTCACCTTAAGAACCAGCTTGCCTGTCCTGTCGCCAGTCTCTTGGGTTCTGCCCAGCAGCTCCTGCAGCTTGACTACCCCTTCTGCACTGGCTTGCTCCACACTGTGGGCAGTTCCGCCAATCTCATGGGCCACTGCAATGACGGCTTCCATCTTCTCCGAGATTTGAGCCGTCATCTCATTCCCCCGGTCCGCCTCCAGTGAGAGACTGCCTGCACCGCCGGCAATCTCTTCCGTGGCTGCAGCAATATCCTTCGCTGCCACCGCCGTGTCCCGCGAAGCATTGCCAAGCGCTTCCGCTGCTTCCGTAACTTCAAGCGCGGTCTCATTGGTGTGGACGACCAGCTCTGTAATCTGCTCCATCATCAGGTTGAAGGAGCCGGACAGCTGGCCTATCTCATCACGGGTAAGCACATCGGTGCGTACGCGCAGATCCCCGTCTGCCCCCTTGACCATCAGATCCCGCAGCCGTGACAACGGACGTGAGACCATCCGTACCATCCAGAGTCCTACAAGCACGGCAACAGCGGCAGCGGCGGCCACTGCGATGTAGGTCGTGTTAAGAATGCGTCCCGCATCCTTGGTCAGATTACCGGAAGGCACCACACCGAGCATTCTCCAGCCGGAGGTATGCAGCGTGCCGTAGACTGCAAGAATGGATTTACCCTTCTCATCCTTCGTGGGCAGAGAGCCGGAGGTATCACTTAAGCCCTTGAACAGAGTGCCGCCCAGGCGCAGATAGGTGTCCGTCTCCTCTTGCTGGGAAGAGGCGATCAGCTCATCGGTGGACGTCAGCAGCTGGATATAGGAGCCCGGGCCCAGATCAACCATCCGCAGCTGGCTGTCAAGCTCTGTAGTCTTAATATCGCAGACTGCCAGATAACCGGAGTGACCCGCTTCCGGCTCCACAGACTTAGCGAAACGCACTACTCCTGCGGCCTCTCCCTGCTTCAACGCTTCGGTAATCCACTGGCTCTGCGGCTTCTCCTGCAACTGCTTGTACCATGCTGCATCACGGATCGCCGCCAGGAAATCTTTATCCACTTCACCAGCTCCGGCTGCGGGCAACACTTCATTCAGCGGAACCAGATACACTGCCTGCACCCCGGGTACAGCCGTAAGCCATTGATTGAGCTCCACGTTAATCGTCTTGGACAGCTCTATACGCTTCGCAGAATCTGCGGAAGATGCACCTTCCATTGCAACCGCCTGCTGAATATCATCATTGTAGAACAGCTGGCCCAGATTATCTTCATAGCGCAGCAGGATCACATCCAGCTTCTCTGCCGTCTGCTCCACGGTCTGCTGATTAGCGGACAATGCATTATTTTCAATCGTATGTCTGGCCACAGCGTAAGAAATATAACCCAGAGACAGTACAATTCCCATGGTCGCGATGAAAAACACCAGAAAGAGCCGCATCCCCAGCGACTTGAAGGGATGCAGCCGAGTAAGAATAGATGTACTGCGAACTGTTGACTTGCTCAAAAAATCACCGCCAGATTCTATGTATTCTTGCACGGAAGGAGCCCGTTACAAGGTCATGAACATCTGAAGCGTCCGATCAGAAAGATAGGGAAGATATTCATGACCATACTCATGATATACCAACAGATCTTTTACGGCTGTGATTTTGTTGTATGCGGCGAATTGTGTCGATGGCGGACAGATCGTATCGATAAGACCGGTTACCCATAATACCCTGCCCTGTATACGTCCAGCTAAATGCTGGATGTCAATATAACCTAGCCGGTTAAAAATCTCTTCCTCCCGCAGATGATGCGGATCAAAGAAGCGGAAATAATAGTTAATCTCCTCATAAGCAGAGGTTGTAATATTCAGCGCCCAGGCTCCTTTGTAATCTGAGAGGAACGGATAGACCGGAATGGCAAGCCTGATCCTTGGCTCCAGGGCAGCGCAGGCAACCGTAAGCGCACCGCCTTGGGAACAGCCGAACGCGCCCACCCGCTCCCGGTCCACCTCCGGCATAGTCATCAGAATCCGCGCCGTCTGGACCGTATCCAGGAACACGTTGCGGTAATAAAGCTTGTCGGGATTGGAATCATCGATGCCCCGGATGATATGGCCGCGGACAGTCGTTCCCCGGACGGTCAGATTATCCTCGGACAAGCCGCCCTGCCCCCGGCAATCCATGGCCAGCACGCTGATTCCGTGTGCAGCGTAAGCCACCTTCTCCATCCAGTCCCCGCTGTCGCAGGAATAGCCGTGGAATATTACAACTCCGGCGCCTGGGCCTGCTCCCGTCTTCTTCGGTCTTACATATTTGCAGTGCACACTGGCACCGCCCACTCCGGTAAAATACAAATGAAAGCATTCTGCCAGCTCACTGGTAAATTCAGCGGGTACAAGTTCATAAGCCAGTGACTGGTCATCCAGCTCCTGAAGCGCACGCTCCCAATAAGCATCAAAGTCACCGGGCTTCGGGCTGCTGCCCTGATAATCCAGCAACTGCGGTAGAGATCTTTGGTTCACTCTCAGTCACCTCCTCTGCAAGCTCTAGATTCTGCCGGGACCCGCATCATCGCCAATCTCTTCATGCGTCTCGATGACGTAGTTAACGATGTCCTGGACTGTAGTGTATGCAACACCGACATAGGTGTCAGCAGCGCCGTAATAGACGGCAATCCGGCCGGTATCCGCGTCGCACAGCGCAGCACAAGGGAATAGCACGTTGTTGACAAAGCCTCTTTCTTCATACCATTCTTCCGGTGTCAGCACGAAGTTGCGGGAGCGGTATTTCACTCTGGAAGGCTCATCCGCATCCAGAATCACAGCGCCCATGCTGTAGACAAGGCCGTTGCAGGTCCCTGTTACCCCATGGTAGAACATCAGCCAGCCTTCCGAGGTCTCAATGGGCGCAGGCCCGCCGCCGATCTTGGTGCTCTGCCACCAGCCTTGTCCGCCCTTGGTCATGACATGGCGGTGCTTGCCCCAGTACACGAAGTCAGGGCTCTCACTGAGGAAAACATCGCCGAACGGCGTATGCCCGCTGTCGCTCGGACGGGAGAGCATAACGAAATTGCCGCCGATTTTCTTCGGGAACAGCACGCCGTTGCGGTTGAACGGCAGGAATGGATTCTCCAGACTGATGAAGCTCTTGAAATCCTGGGTCTTGGCAACGCCGATTGCCGCCCCGTAGAAATCCGTGCACCAGATGATGTAATAGGTATCCTCCACCTTCACCAGACGGGGATCATACGCATAACGTGGCATATACGGATGGCCTGCCTCGTCCTTGAACTGGATCGGCTGCTCATCAATGACCCAATCCAGCCCGTCTGCGCTGCGGCCCATCCGCAGATGGGGGCGGGTCGTGTGATCTTCCACGCGGAAGACGCCCAGGAAGCTGCCCTCGTAAGCGATCACCGCGCTGTTGAAGATACGGGCGACCCCTTTGGCCGGATTGCGCTTGATTACCGGGTTATCGCTATGTCTCCAGACCGGATTGTCATTCCCGGCAGGTCTGCCCTGCCAAGGCATATTCGGCAGACTCTGGCTGCCAGTCAGTTTAACTTCTCTCATAGATAGAATCCCTCCCAATAATAGTTGCAGCAGCCGCTGCGGTAGTGTGTTGCTCCCCGGCTTGCCGTTTTATTTGACCGACCCTTGGGCGAAGCCGTTATAGATGTATTTCTGCAGTGCTACAAACGCGATCAGCGTCGGAATGATAGCGATCATAATCGCGGCACAGATGACCTCCCACTGGGAGCCATAAGGTCCTTTGAATTTGAACAGTGCGGTGGACACGACCTGCAGGCTGCTTTTGGGCATATACAGGAACGGGGTGTAGAAGTCATTGTAGATATTGACGCCCTTCACGATGATCACCGTCACAATGGCCGGACTCAGCAGCGGAAGAATAATTCTCCAGTAGATCGTCCAGTATGAGGCCCCATCCAGCATTGCCGATTCATCAAGCGATTCAGAGATCGAGTCCAGGAACTGCATGAAGATATAGACAGCGATAATATCGGTCCCCAGATACATCAGAATCGGTGCCCAGCGGGTGTTGAACAAGTCCAGGGCATTGATGATCTGAAAAGTTGCCACTTGCGTCGTTACTCCGGGAATCAGCGTAGCCAGCAGAAAAGCTCCCATCAGCGCCTTGCTGCCTCTGAATTTGAAGCGGGCCAGAATATACGCCATCATCGAGCCGGTAAGCGTAGCGCCTGCAATAGAGATAAGGACGATAATGATCGTGTTCATGAAGCCGAGCAGCATATTACCGTCTACGAAGGCCTTAGAATAGTTGGCGAAATTCAGCCAGTTCTCCGGCAGGGTGAGCGGACCGGTTGAGGCATACTCGGCATTAGTTTTCAGGGAAGCGAAGAAGACTACCACAATCGGTAGCAATGCCATAAGCGCGCCCAGCACCAGGGAGATATATTTGAACACAGCGGCCAGGTGGTATTTGAAGGTATGCATCGCTCTATTTCTCCTCCTTGATCAGAATGCGCTGAAGGATGGTGACCAGTACCACTATACCAAGCAGGACCACAGCCATTGCCGAAGCCAGCCCCAGCTTGCTGTATTTGAAGGCCACATCAACGGTCTGGATGACAAAAGTACCGCTGCCGTTAGAGCCGCCGGTCATGACGTAGGGAATTTCAAACACACCGATCGCCCCGCTGACCGCGAGGATCAGATTGAGCTGCAGGATGCGTTTGATGCTTGGAATGATGATATGCCGGAACTGGTGCCAGCGGTTCGCACCGTCTATTTCCGAGGCTTCATAGATATCGCTGCCGATCGAGGAGATTGCGCCAAGGAAGATAATGAAGTTCATCCCCATGTAACGCCATACCGAGGCAAAAGCGAGCGAGATATTAATGAGCTGCGGATTCAGCAGCCATTTTTGTTGTAGCGCCCCAAGTCCCAGCAGATCAAGAATGGTATTAAGGGTGCCTTCCGGCTTGAAGAAGAACAGGAAGATGAACCCGATTGCCACACCGTTCAGCAAGGTCGGGAAGAACAGAATCCCCTTGAACCAGTTCTTCATCCGGACATTGAAGCTCAGAATCGTGGCAAAATAAAGCGCCAGCCCCATCTGGACAAAGGTGGCGAAAAAGTAATACAAGCTGACCTTGAACACGGCGAAGTACTCCGGTTTCGTGAAGATCGTCTTGTAGTTGTCGAAGCCGATATACTCCATATTTTTGCTTAGCCCGTTCCAGCTGGTGAAGCTGTACTGAAACATTTTGAACACAGGTAAATAGGAGAACGTCAGCAGCAGCACTACGGGTACTAGCGAGAATAAAAAGATGATCAGAATCCGTTGATTTTTATAGCTCATGTTAGACAATTTGGGCACTCTCCACACCTCCTGAGAACTTACTGCTCTTCAATGCGCTTCTATCCATGCAAAAGTGAAGGGGATTATGCCTTACGGCATCTCCCCGTTCTCTTCCCTCTTATTTCACTTCTGCAATCAGGCTCACATGCTACTTGCCAGTCACAATTTTGGCTCTGGCTGCTTTCCATTTATCATTCAGTTCTTTCATAATGTCATCATAGGATTGCTTGCGGTTGCCAATTGCTGCTTCAATGATTACTTTCTTGAAGTCCGGCTGCCACAGGCCGATTTCAGCCTCTTTATCAATGGCATCCACCCAGCCTTCTTCACCGGCTTTGGCTGGAGCAAGCGTGTCGAAGGTGATGTCTGTACCTGCGAACTGCTTGAGGATTTCAGGCAGCTCTGCTCCCTTTACCGGGCTCATGCCTCCGCCTTCTGTAGTCGGATAACCGGATTCATTGATGAACCAGTCCACCCACGCTCTGGCGGCCTCTTTGTTCTTGCTGTGTATGCTAACCCCCAGATTATAGTCGTCAGACAGCGGAACCAGAATCTTGTCGGCATTGGTCGGGAATGGCATGAAGCCTACATCATCAGGGTTCGCTGCCAGTCCTTTGATCTGACCGATAGCCCAGGAGCCAAGCATCATCGTACCGATTTTGCCGTTCGCCAGATCTGCCTTGGAGGATTCCCAGTCAGTTGTAGTCGGGTCCTCTTCAATCAGACCGTCTTTGGCTGCATCGTACATCACTTTGTAGAGCTCATAGTGCGGCTTCCCTGGAACAAAGTTATCGTCGGAGGCTACCTGTCCGATGTTGACATATTCACGGTCGCCGGCAACAGTCGCCAGATCTGCTTCCCACTGGGTCAGCGTCCAGCCCGCAGCATAGTTCGTGTAGAGAGGAACAGCATCCGTCTTCTCCTTGATGCTCTTCAGTGCAGCGGAGAACTGGTCGAAGGTTCTTGGAACCTCGGTCACTCCGGCATCCTTGAAGACCTGTTTGTTGTAGATCACGCCGGAGAAATTAACCGTAATCGGAATGCCGTAAGAAATGCCGTCCACCGTCCGCTCTTCCAGGCCAGTATATTGCTGCTCCAGGTCAGACTTTTTACCCAGCGGCTCGAAGAAATCCGGCAGGTCTTTGATCGCTACGCTGGTAGGCAGGAGCAGAACATCTCCGTAATCACTGGTGCTCATGCGGATTTTGATCTGATCCTCGTAGTTCGACAAGGCTTCAAAATTCACTTTGACATTCGGGTATTTCTCGTTAAACTTGGCAGCGTAGTCTTTGAACACCGTATCCACAATATCCGTCCGCTGTGTAATAACCGTAATATCACCTTTGATATCCTTGGCGGCATCTCCCTGTGGAGCGGCTGTTGCCTCCACAGCGGTGCCTGTGTTCCCGCCTGCATTGGTTGCAGCCGCATTAGTGGCATTATTGTTGTTAGATGAACAGCCTGAGAATAGACCGGCCATCAGTGTCAGCGCTGCCAACCCGGTAACTGCTTTGGTTTTTTTCATCATATTTCTGACCCCTCTCTTCATTTAGAACGGTATAATAACAAAACAATAACAGAGAAATCCATTTCCCTACTACGCAGAATTTAAATTATCCTGCATTCATCTTGAATTCCTTTTTGTTATCGCTTTCATTGCAATTATAGACCTTACCATTCCTTTAAACGATGGTTTCAATTGCTTTTTCTGGTCTTATATTTGTTATTTTTGTTATTTAAAATATAGTGGCAGCAAAAACAAAATGTCTGCACCATCGCCAAATGTGATGGTTTTTTCGATTACATCCCGCCGACGCAGCACATCCAGTCCAATTGTGATCGGTTTTTCGATTACATTCGGCCGACGCTGCGCGTCCGGTCCACATCGGACAAAAATCTTATTTCCTTAATTAATAAAAAGCACTACCCTGTCACTCCCTGAAGAAGTGAAATGGTAGTGCCAATGGGCTCTTTTCCTGTAAAGTGCAGCGCAAGCTTATGATCTGTACCGGCTTTTATATTCTTTGGGAGTCATACCGCACATTTTCTTGAACAGCTTATTGAAGTACACCGGATCGCTGTAGCCGACTTTGTCAGCAATCTCATAATTCTTCAGGTCCGGGTGATGGAGAAGCATCTTTTTGGCCTCCGCAATGCGGATGCTGATCAAGTAGTCGGTAAGGGTCTGCCCTGTCTTTTGCTTGAACAGCCTGCTGATATAACTTGCATTCATTCCCACGGCCTCAGCCAGCCGCTCAAGCTCGAAATTAAGACCGTAATCCTGTTCAAGAATGCTCCTCATCTGCTCTACAACATAATGCTCCCCGCCTTCGGAAGGCTGATGCGGCACTTCATCGGAGGGAGCAGCCGCAGGCATCTGCCGGGCCGCTTCTACACTTCTAAGCAGATCATATAATTGGACCTTATCAATGGGCTTCAGCAGATAATCAAGTACACCGAAGCGCATGGCCTTACGGGCGTAGTCGAATTCACTGAAGCCGCTCAGCACTGCTATAGGCAGCTGCTTAAGATGTCCTCTCGCCGCTTCAATCAGCTGGAATCCATCCATTCTCGGCATCTTGATATCTGTAATAAGAAGATCAATCTCCTCCAGGCTTAGCTCCTGCAGATGGTTCCAGGCCTCAAGCCCGTTGCCGTACGAGCCGATTACCCGGACCTCCACATCCATTCTGGAAGCGATCTTCTCCAGCCCGCGGCGGATCACTTCCTCATCATCCGCAATCATGATCCGGATTACCACCCTATCGCCCCCGTCGTTTCATCTCTGATGATAGCGCTATCAATACAATTATAGACTCTGCATAACCATTAGAAAATGTGCCTCTATCCACTTTTATAGTCTTCAATTGACTTCATCCAGTTCCCGCTTGAATTCCCGGCCGAAAAGAGTTATAACATGGTTATATATCGTTATCATTATATACTAATATAATAATAACAAATATAAAAATAACTCCAATACCAACGAGCACTATTAAGGAGTGAACAGTACAAATATGAAGAATGCAACTGAAGTATGGCGCACCCGGCTGGAAGCAGAGCTGAAGGACAATATTCTGGGCTTCTGGATGAAGCATACCCTGGATGATACTCATGGCGGCTTTATCGGTGAAATGGACAATCAGCTGCACGTGTTACCCGGTGCGGACAAAGGCCTTGTACTGAATGCACGGATTCTGTGGACATTTGCAAGTGCTTACAGCGTCTACGGAACCGCAGATTATCTGGCTATGGCCGACCGTGCCTATGATTACCTTATTCAGAATTTTACAGATTCCCAGTTCGGCGGCTTCTTCTGGATGGTAGATGAACACGGAGCTGCTTCCCAGCCCAAGAAACAAATCTATGGACTCGCCTTTGTCATCTATGCCTTGGCCGAGTACCATCATGCCACCGGCCGGGACGATGTCCTGCGCCAAGCCACCCAATTGTTCGATTTGATTGAGAAGTACGGTTATGACCCTCTTCACAAAGGGTATATTGAAGCCTTATCGCGGGAGTGGGAGATGACCGATGCTCTAAGTCTCAGCGCGAAGGATATGAATGAGAAAAAATCCATGAATACACATCTGCATGTACTGGAAGGGTACACCGGCTTGTACCGGGTATGGAAGTCAGAGACACTCCGAAGCAAGCTCGCTGAGCTGATCGAAACCATGCTGGAGCATATCCTGGATTCGGACGGCAAGCACTTCCATTTGTTCATGGATGAAGAGTGGCAGGTGAAGTCAGAGCATATCTCCTTCGGCCATGACATTGAGGGAAGCTGGCTGCTCTATGAAGCTGCGGAAGTACTTGGGGACGAGGCCCTGCTTGAACGCGTGCGCAAGGTATCCCTGTCGATGGCCGAAGCTGCACTGACTGAGGGGGTAGCGCCGGATGGAGGAATCTGGAATGAGGCAGATCTTAGCGGCTTCATTGACAAAGCCCGCGAATCCA
This sequence comes from Paenibacillus sp. FSL H8-0048, assembly GCF_038002825.1. Taxonomy (NCBI): domain Bacteria; kingdom Bacillati; phylum Bacillota; class Bacilli; order Caryophanales; family Paenibacillaceae; genus Paenibacillus; species Paenibacillus sp. FSL H8-0048. The sequence continues at coordinate 2,603,267 of NZ_JBBODF010000001.1, forward strand.
GAGACTGGTGGCCGCAGGCTGAAGCCATGGTCGGATTCTACAATGCATATCAGTTAACCGGAGATTTGCGTTTCCTGAAAGCCGCTGAGAGCTCATGGAGCTTCACAGAGAACTTTATTATTGATCACCAGCTGGGCGAATGGCACTGGGGAGTGGATGAATCCCTGCAGCCTCTGGCCCATGCACCGAAGGTCAGCGCCTGGAAATGCCCTTATCACAACAGCCGGGCCTGCTTCGAGATGATTAGACGGCTTGGCGAACCATCAGATATAAAGGAGACTATACAATGAGTACCATTTTTGAACAACGCAAGCAGGCATTGACTGAACGTTATGAAGCCCTGATTGGACGCACCAATGAGAAGCTGCCTTACGGCAACGGTATTTATGACCGCTACAAGTATCCCCTGCTCACTGCGGAGCACGCTCCCCTGATCTGGCGTTACGACTTCAATGAGGAGAGCAACCCGTATTTCGCAGAGAGAATCGGAGTGAACGGCGTATTCAATCCCGGAGCCATTGAACTGAACGGCAAATTCTACATCGTTGCCCGGGTGGAAGGCCATGACCGCAAATCCTTCTTCGCTGTAGCCGAGAGCAGCAGCGGTGTGGACGGCTTCCGCTTCTGGGATCACCCCGTAGTGCTGCCTGAGACCGCAGACCCGGATATCAACGTCTATGACATGCGCCTGGTACAGCATGAGGATGGCTGGATCTACGGCCTGTTCTGCACCGAACGCAAGGACCCGGACGCTCCCCCTGGCGATTTGTCCAGCGCTGTTGCGCAGTGCGGCATTGCCCGTACCAAGGATCTCAAGACCTGGGAGCGTCTCGCCGATCTTAAGACCGGCTCCGCCCAACAGCGTAACGTGGTCCTGCATCCAGAATTCGTTGACGGCAAGTATGCCTTCTATACGCGCCCGCAGGACGGGTTCATCGACGCCGGTTCGGGCGGCGGCATCGGGTGGGGCTTATCGGAACAGATTGAGAACGCCGTTATCACCCGTGAGACGATTATAGACCAGCGCTACTACCATACCATCAAAGAAGTGAAGAACGGCCAAGGCCCGGCTCCGATCAAAACACCGCTCGGCTGGCTGCACATCGCCCATGGCGTCCGGGGTACGGCTGCCGGCCTGCGCTATGTGCTGTATGCCTTCTTGTCTGACCTTGCCGAGCCTAACCGTGTGACTCATGCTCCAGGCGGACATTTCATTGCTCCAGACGGCGAAGAGCGCGTCGGCGATGTATCCAATGTTGTCTTCTGCAACGGCGTCATTGCCCGTGACAACGGCGAGGTCTTTATCTATTATGCCTCCTCCGATACCCGTATCCATGTAGCTGCCACCACTGTAGACCAACTGCTCGATTATGTCATGAATACTCCTGAAGATCCGCTTCGTTCCTATGCTTGCGTACAGCAGCGCATCGCTTTGATCGACCGGAATTTACGGGTGAAATAATGCAAAAGAAGCGGAAACGGTACTGTCCTTTTAGAGGACGGTACCGTTTCTTTTTGAAAGAATTTATATGTTTGGGGTCATCATCGAAGCTAAAGCTTTAAGGGTTTATTTTGTTGCTTCAACCCCGCGGCTTCCCTACAGAGTCCCGGTGGACGATATCTGCGGAGATCAGAATTTTCTCCAGTGGTGCAGCGGGATTCTGGATACGGTTCAGCAGCTTCTCGACAGCAGCACGGCCCATAGCTTCCTTAGGCACATGAACGGTTGTAAGCGGCGTAACTCCACGCAGGGAATCCTCGATATTGTCAAAGCCTGTGACCGAAAGATCAGCGGGAATACTAAGCCCGGCTTCCCGCAGCAATTCACTGACATCAAGGGCTGTAAAGTCGTTCGCACACACAATGGCCGTAGGCAGGGTATCCGACTCTTTACGGGTGGCTACCCAGCGTCTGAATTCATCGCGGAGCATTTGGTCATCCATTCCCTCCAGCAGCAGTTCATCACCTATGGCCGGGACCTTCAGATGATTCTCCTCCAAGGCGCTGCGGAACCCGATCCAGCGGTCACGGAAGCTGCGGGAGTAACGGATATTGCCGATAAAGTGAAATAGAGTGTGTCCGGTGCCTATCAGATGATTGACGAGCCGGGTCATGGAATCGATGTTATTCGCAAATACAGTATCACATGGAATTAAAGCATCCTCATGATCGATCATGACCAGCGGAAGCAGGGTCCGGTGCACTTCGAGCAGCAGTGAGGTGGAGATTTGCCCTACTCCGATCAGACCAAGCAAACCGTCCGGATTAAGCACATTAGCAAAATTATCAGCCCGGTGCTCTGAAATAATCACCATGCCCAGCCCCTCCTGATCCAGAGCCAGCGCAATGCCATCGACGATTTTGCCCCAATATAGTGAATCTTGAGTCTGAGAACGGATATTGGGCATCAGCACCAGCACGGATTGCTTATTACGGTCTTGCTCTCCTGTCAGCGAACGGCGCTTCGGACTTTGTACATAGGCGTTTTTTTGGGTGAAATATCCCAGCTGAGAAGCAGCTTGAATCACCCGTTCCCGGGTGGTCTCATTAACCCCCTCCTTGCCGGAGAGCGATTTGGATACGACGAACTTGGAAACCCCAAGATGATCGGCTATTTTTTGCATCGTTACTTTTTTGGCCACAACAATACCTCCAGAATTTGATCTTGCTTAGTGTGCAGAGTCCGGTGGTTACGGAGCAGTCTGCTGACTCACACGTGCTTCCTTCCATTTTGCATTCAACTGGTCAAAGGACTTCTGCAGATCCGGTGCGGCGAGCACATCCTGAATATAATCGCCCGACCAGAAGCTCAGCTTCGTCCGGTTCGCCAGATCAATGAACGCATCCGTCTGCACCGTAGCCTCAATCAGCTTCGGATGATGGGAGAGGAACTCACTATATTGCTGTAAAGCGGGTTCGTCCGAACCCTTCGCCGGAAGAAACCCCCAATCTTTCGCATACGAAGTTTCTGTGATGAAATACTGAAGCCAAGCCATCGCAAGCTCTTTATGGCGGCTGAATCTGCTAACCCCCATGAACCAGTCGGGATTGAGTGCGGCATAATGGGCCGTACCGTTGTCATATGGAAAGGGAAAGAAGCCTATATCCTCCGGCGAAGCGCCTGCATCAATAATCTGCCGGATGGTCCAGTTCCCCTGCAAATACATGCCTGCTTCTCCCTTGGCCAGGCTGGATTTGGAAATCTCCCAGCTGTTGGAGAATAACTGCTCCTCGACATAACCCTTGGCCATCATCATTCTGGCAATCCCCAGAGCCCGTCCCCATTCGTTACCGATCTGCCAGGGACTATCCTCATGAACCATATCATTCAAATAATCGGGGTTCCCCGTCATATAATTAACCAGATTATTGCCCCACTCCCGCAGCGGCCAGACAGCCCCGTAATTCATATACAGCGGGATGATGCCCGCCTGCTTCAGCTTGGCACAGGCTGCATAGAATTCATCAAGCGTCTGCGGCACCTGTTCAATTCCCGCCCGCTCAAAAGCCTTCTTGTTGTATACAATTCCACTCGTGGTGTTGCCTGTAGACAGCCCGTAACGCTTGCCGCCAAAGGTGGCAAAGGTTGTGAACCGCTCCTGCGCCGCCAATTCCTCACTAAGCGGCTCGAAGAAAAGCTCCAGCTCCTTTGCAGGCAGATTGACCGGAAGCAACAGGACATCCCCAGTATCCTTGGTGGACAAGCGGACCAGAATATCCGTGGCATAGCTGGACAGCCCCTCAAATTCCACATGGGCTTCAGGATACCGCTTCCTGAATTCCTCGGCATAGCCCTTAAATGTTCCATTCTCAATCAGGTCAATCCGGTTCGTCAGCATCACGATCGTACCGGACAGCTCAGAAGGCGCTTCATCTACGGCCGAGGCTGCCGGGACCGGGGCAGGCCCTCCACTGCTCCAGGTGTTACAGCCGCTTGCCAGCACTAGCAGCATCAGTAGCAGCCCAGCATACACCGGAAAGCGTACAATCATCCGTTTCAAGCCCATTCCTCCTCAAGGGGTCTCCCCTTCAATTACGGGAGTATTTCCCGGCAGCGGCAATGACAAGATTACATCCGTACCCCCGCCAGGCTTGCTGAACACCTCAATCCCATAGGCCGGGCCGTAATGAAGCTGAAGGCGCTGGTGCACATTTGCCATGCCAATTCCTCCATTGATGCTCCTCTTCGGAGGGGCCCCGTGCCGGAGTCTTTCCCTCAGCTTATCCAGCGTAACCTGATCCATTCCGCAGCCGTCATCACGGATATGGAACAGCAGCCTCTGTTCTGTATACTCACATTTGATGCTCAGATGCATCCGGGACTTGGTATCGTCCAGCCCGTGATACGCAGCATTCTCAATAATCGGCTGAAAAACCAGCTTAATCATGGAGTAGTTGTCAAGCGCCTCGGGAACATCAATCATCAGCTCAAATCTGCCGGGATACCGGCTGCCCAGCAGCTCCACATAGTTGCGTACATATAGCAGCTCCTGCTTCATCGTTGCCCAGCCGGTCAGGTCACTGGTGCTGTAGCGGAGCAGCTTCCCCAGGATGGAGATCATGTCAGCGGCCTCCACATCATCATTAATCTCTGCGGTCATCCGGATCGTTTCAAGCGTATTGTAGATAAAATGCGGATTGATCTGGCTCTGAAGCGCCTGCAGCTCCGCCTCCTTCTTCTGTTCCTCAATCTGGTAAATATCCTGGATCAGTTGACGAATGCGGGCCAGCATACGGTTGAATTGATGCCCCAGAAGACCAATCTCATCACGGCGTTTAATGCGGAAGGTCACATCGAGATCGCCGCCCTGCACTTTTTTCATCAGCTGAATCATTTGGGTCAGCGGCTTGGTCAGGGCAAATGACAGAATGAGCGAGATGATCAGGGCCAGTACAATGATGATTAGAGTAGCGCCTATAGTCGCATTACGGGTCAGCTTCACTCCACGGGTCAATTCATCCACCGGTATGGAAATAATCACCTTCCAGTTCGTCTTGGTTGAGCTTGAATAGATATTAAGCCGGTCCTTGCCGGATACGGTGTCATAAAAGCTCCCTGAGCTCCCTGCCGCAGCCCGGAATAAGGAGGAGCGGGAAATATCCGCAGTCAGCAGCTTCTGCTCACTGTCATAGATGACTTTGCCTGACTGATCCACGAGGATAGATTTCCCCCGGGTCACCTTGTCCAGCTCCGCCACCTGATTCTCCAGATTACTGAAATTAGCCTCCACCGCGATCAGGCCGGCTGGCTTCCACAGCCCGTCCAGAATGGGACGCACCACCGTAAAGGCATATCGGGTACTCTGCAAATTGCTTGTATATGCCTGTGTTCCCAGAAGGATCGCTTCCCCGCCGGAGCCCTTTACCTGCCCGCTCCAGAACCTGTAGCTCTGCTGCAGATCCAGCCGGACGCCCCCATCCTTGGCAGAATAATAGCCATTCCCGTAGGCATCAAAAATATAGACCGAATTGGTCCCCCGCTTAATATTGTTAATAAATGAAATATTCTCTTCGATGCCCCGCTGAATAGACAGCAGGAGATCCAAATCGCCGGGAGCCACCTGAGCCGTGTCCTGCTTGCCTTCCATCATCTGCTTTTGCTCATAATAGCGGTTCGAGCGGATGAGGTTCTGCTTAATTTCATTGACGTAGGCAGGCATTGAGGACATCCGTTTCATATCTTCTATGTAAACATCGATGGAATCCATCATTTGATCAATCAGCTTTTCGGAATAGGCGATCGTGTTCGCCTGGATGGATTCCGAATAGCTCTTGAAGCTGATCACACTGATGAAAGACAGCGGGAGCGTAATAATGACCAGAAAGACCAGGAAAAGCTTGCGCTCCATCGACATATCCACGATATAAGACCACCAGTTGTAACTCCGTGCTGCTCTCACTCTGCCTTCTCCCTGGTTCAGGATACATAACTAATTCAGCAAACAACAATAACAAAACCCTAACAAAACTATTATACGCATTCGCTTGAGGATGTACAAGGAAGGATAGTTTGGTGGCTTCCTTGAATTAAAAAGGTAATATAAAAATAGCCGTATTCGCTAATGGTTCGGCTTCTCTGGAAAGTAGGAAGGGTATGAAACTTAAGGGAACTTTAACTGAAAAAGCATATAGAGAAGAATTAAAAACCTCGAAATTTCATTTGTTCAATGATATATCCAGGCGTAGGTTCTTAAACATTATTAGAGAAACATTTCCGGCTATGAAAACAGCACACGTTTTATCTTGGACACCTGACCAGGGTGAGGATATAATCAGCTTCCTTGTGGATACTCATTCAGTTATTAAGATTGAACTGGATCGTTATGATAACTTGTAAGGAGCAGTATTGTTGCATTATTTGCAGGATTCCTTAAATAATAGTACTGGCTAAGCTCCAATTGTTGCATTATTTGCACAAATTCCGACGTTTTGAGCAAGTTAGCGTAGGATTTGTTGCAATTCGTGCAGGATTTTAGCATAGACCGCTTCTACGGGGCAGCATTGTTGCAATTCGTGCAGGATTCCTTAAAAAATGGTACTGGCTGTGAAACATGGGGCATATCCCTCGGCGCAGCATTCCTATACATCAACTAAAAAGGGCATCACGCAGCCGAATGCGGCTTGCGTGACGCCCTGAAATCAGAACAGCTCTAAATATTATTTGATCGTAAACAGCGACAGCTTGCTTTCCAGTTGGGTAGAAGCCCCTTGCAGCTTGTTCGACAAGGCTACGAGATGGTCACTGACATTCTGCTGCTCACTGCTGAGGGAGGCAACCTCTTCTGAGGTTGCCGAGGATTGCTGCGCCACCGCACTTACATTCCCCATAGCATCGGAAAGCACACCCTGTGAATGGTTCAGACTGTCGATGGCTCCTGTTACAGACTCCAGACTTGTAATAAAGTCCTCCATTTGACCCTTAACGGACACGAAGATTTCACTGGTACTCTTCACGGATACCATCTGCTCCTTGAACAGCGGAGCCACCTCAGACAGGACAGCAACCGTCTCATCCATCTCAGCTACGATCTTATCTGTAATTCCGGCGACCAGAGCAATGGATTGCTTGGATTGGTCGGCAAGCTCCCGGACCTCCCCTGCGACTACCATGAAGCCACGGCCAGCTTCGCCTGCTCTCGCTGCTTCAATCGTTGCATTCAGAGACAAAATGTTCGTCTGCTGGGTAATATTCTTCATCACATCCAGCACCTTGATTACGGAATATACCGTTTCCTTGAGATTATTGACTCTATCCACCAGAGCAGAGGTCATTTCACCTGTACGTCCGGTCTGATCCAGCAGCGATTCCAGCTGTACAGCACCCTGTCCGCTGGCTTCCCCAACTGCACGCGCTGCCTGATCCATCTCAGAGTTAGCTGCAATGACACTCTGCATCTGCGTTGCGATCAAGTCTGTCAGCTCATTGCCGCGCTCGGCTTCCTGGGCCAGACTTCCGGCACCGCCGGCAATCTCTTCCGTGGCCGCAGCGATTTCCTTGGCGGAGATCGCCGTCTTGCGCGAGGCATCCCCCAGCTCACCCGCAGTCTCAAGGACTTCGCGGGCTGTATCTGTAGTCTGGGCCACCAGCTCAGTAATCTTGCCCATCATCATATTGAAGGAGGCCGACAGCTGGCCGATCTCATCCTTAGAGACATACTGGGTACGGACACTCAGGTTGCCTTCGGCTCCCTCCAGCATCAGGTCCTTCAAGCGTGCCAGCGGCTTGGCGATCAACTGAACCATCCAGAAGCCGACAATCATAGCAAGCACGGCTGCCGCTCCCGCAGCAAGGAACGTGGTAAACAGAATCGGCGTAGCAGCTTGAACCAGTTGTCCGGTAGGAACTACACCGGCAAGCTTCCAGTCTGCCTTCTGCATCGGGTTGTATACAGCAAGGATATTCTTGCCGTTCTCATCCTTCGCTTCCGTGCTGTCATTGTTCACCTTGCTGTCCTTGATGAAATTCAGTACGGTGGCTTTGCCGTCCTGTTCGGGCTGCGAGGATGCCACTACGATTCCATCCGGGGCAACCAGTTGAATCCGCGAGCCATCCCCAAGCTGCACACTCTTGAAGGCTTCTTCCAGGAGGGTGCTCTTAAGCTCCAGCATGACTACATAAGAGGCATTGGAGCCCAGATTCTTAAGTGTTCTAACCATGGCCAGGTTCTTGCCGCCGCTGCCTTCAACGGCGGTAGGGAACCAGTAGTTCTGGGCGGATTTGGCTTCTGACGTATAATAAGGCTCATAAGAGCTTGAATTCTTGACCACGGTCTTGTACCATTCCTGAGCTCTCACATCATCACCCGCGAGACCGGTGCTTCCGCTGGAAACGATCCCCATCTCAGGGTCCTCCGGAATGAGCGATATGGCGACGATATTAGCATCTGTCGTAGTCTGGCTGGACAGCTTCTTGCTGATCGCATCGGTAGCCACGAACTTATCATAACTGCTCTTCGCCGAAGACAGCTCTGTCAGATTCGCCTGCATCTGTGTATCAAAATATAACTGAAGCGCGAGACTCTCATACTGCTTCAAGGTAATATCCAGCTTCTCTGAGGTCTGAATAATCGTCTGCCGGTTGGCTTCGGACACATTCTCTTTAATTGTATTCTTCGCTTTGTTGTAAGACAGAAGTCCTAAGAACAGGACCACTACCACGATAGAGGATAAGAAGATCAGGAACAGCTTCACCCCAACGGATTTGGTCGGGTTCACCCTCTTCACCTGGCGTAGCGAGCCGTTCAATACTGTCCTGTAATTTCTCTTCTCTGCCGTGTTGCTAGTTGTCTGTGAAGCTTCTGTCTTCTGGGCCTTAGCCTTTTGTGTGCTCTTTGGCTTTTTACTGTTTTTCGCCACTTTTATCCTACTCTCCTTCGGTTTATCTGTCTTGTTGTCCGGATTGGGAGCTCCCATAACCATCACCTGCCTATCGCCTAGATTGGAAGATATATGTAAGCGTTACCTGCCCTTTATATCGGCACAAAGTCTCATTTTTCTTAGCATTATTTGCAAATTGCTTCAATACTCATATTTTTTTGTCGAATTGCATAAGCCATTTGGCACAAAATAACCCCACAAAATGGAGCTTCAGCGTAGGTGCTTACTCAGGTACTTTGCGGGGGCCCCAAAACATCTCCTTTTTTAGCACGCAAAAAAAAGAAATGCCCTTGTGTAAACGGGCATCCCTAGATTGTAAAGCCACTATTTCCGCTTGCGCATCATATCGAAATAAGCAACAGGATGATCTACCTTCATCCGCACACGCTGAAGCGGGTGACGGGCCACATCCAGCGGATTGCCGGCCTCATCCCACAGCTCTCCGACGGTCTGTTTGAAGAAGGTGTCATCCGGGCCGAAGAACTCCACTTCCTGTCCCGGCTTGAAGTTGTTGCGCTGCTGAACGAGCGCCATCCCGCTCTCTGCATCATACTCCAGCACCAGTCCCGCGAAATCATACGGGGCTGCCTTCTCTTCGGGTTCATAGATGTGGTCCTCATGGTCCGGTGTGTCGTAGAAGAAGCCGGTATTCAGCGGACGGTTAGCCGCCTTCTGCAGCTCCTCCAGCCATTCTGGCTTCAGCACATACCCTTCCGGGTCGGCCATGTAAGCATCTATGGCTTTGCGGTAGGCATTCACTACGGTGGCCACATAGTGAATCGATTTCATCCGGCCCTCAATCTTGAAGCTGTCAATTCCGGCTTCGATCAGGTCGGGAATACTCTCCAGCATACAGAGATCCTTCGAGCCCATAGTGAACGGATTATCCTCGGGCTGATGCAGCGGCAGCTGGGTAATTCCGGGCTGCAAGGCCTGCGGTGCCTCGGCTTGTTCCTCTTCAGATACCCAGTTCCCTTCGGGACGGGCATCTTCGAACAGATCATACTTCCAGCGGCAGGATTGGCAGCAGCCTCCGCGGTTGGAGTCACGGTCGGTGAAGTGGTTGGATAACACACAACGTCCGGAGTACGAAGAGCACATAGCACCATGGATGAAGCTCTCGATCTCAATATCCACATGCTGCTTGATCTCGGCGATCTCCTCCAGGCTAGTCTCCCGGCCCAATACTACGCGCGGCAGACCCTCCTCCTTCCAATAAGACACTGCCTGCCAGTTGAGCGTGGACTGCTGGGTGCTTAAATGCACCTCAAGACCTGGCACCAGGCGCAGGGCAGTATCGACAATCACCGGATCGGCTACGATAATCGCTGCAATTCCGGCCTCATATAAATTACGCAGGTATTCTTCAATCCCCGCGATATCTTCATTGTGAGCATAGATATTGGTGGCTACGAATACTTTGGCACCATATTTCTTGGCAAATTCCACACCCTCGCGCATTTCCTCGAAGGTGAAGTTATCTGCGCCTGAGCGCAGACCGTATTTCTGGCCTCCGATATAGACGGCATCCGCGCCATAATGCACGGCGAATTTCAATTTCTCTAAGTTTCCTGCCGGAGCCAGGAGCTCCGGTCTGTCCAGACGGTAACGCTTGCCCTTGAACTGGGGCTTGGTTATGGTTCCCATTCCTGTTCTCCTTTCTGTGTCTCATCTTCTGCAAGAGTTTAAAACTGACATCGGGTAGTACACGCTGCTGCGGTGAATTTGGACTTTCGGCCGCTGTTGTCTCCAGATGTTTGGAATTATTCCGCTTAGCTGATAACATCCGGAGACAAAGGCGGACGCTACCGCTCCTGCAGTTCCAAATTCCCCTCCGCCGCTGAACCCTATGATGATGGGATAAACCTTACAAGAGCTGAGACAAAACCTTTTATATTAATATACCTGCTCTTTATAGAAGAAGCCGAACGAAAGCTCACGCTCAGGGTCCTGCAAAGCCCGGACCTCCTCCAGCCAAGACTCTTCGAATGCATATTCGGCGGGATCAGCGGCGTAGACGTCCATAGCATGACGGTAAGCCTTAACGACAGCCACATTATAAGCTACCGGCTTCAGCAATCCCTCTACCTTCAGGCTGTGTACGCCGGCTTTTAACAAGAAATGGAGATCCTCCAGAATGCAAATATCATCCGAGCTCATAATATGCGTGCCGTTCTCGTCTTCATAGATCGGGAACTTCTCATTCGGACGCTCCGCTTCAATCAGGAACAGCCCGCGCTCCTTCCCCAGGCTTCCGCTATCGCTCGGACGGCCCTGATGGGACATATAGCTTGCTACCAGCTTACGCTTGGAATGATAGATATTCGTCATCCCGTGTACCTGGACCTGGGCTTCCACCTCAAGGTTAGGGACCATCTCGGTCATCTCATCCATATTCAGCTCACGTGCCAGAACGACCCGCGAAGCTCCCTTGCGGCCCCAGTAATTGGCTGTAGCATAATTGGTTGAGGTCATTTCCGCATTCCAGTGCAGCTTCATTTCTGGCGCTTCAGCTTTGACAGCTGCCAGTACGGCAGGATCACCGAACTCTACCCCATCCACACCCAGCCCGCCGATGGCCTTCACATAAGCCGGAAGCTCCTCCAGCATAGTATTAGGAATCAGTCCATTGATGCTTACATATACCTTACCGCCCCGGGCATGTGCCAGCTTAACCACTGCGGCCGTGTCTTCAAGTGTAAAATGTCCGGCAAGACGCATGCCAAAGCGGTCATCGCCGACCAGCAGAGCACTCGCTCCTGCATCCAGCAGCGCTGCCGCTTCTTCCAGAGAAGCCGCTGTCGCCAGCAGCTCCGGTGTGTTATTCATTGTGTTACCTCCTGTGCGTTGCTCATCCTTACTATTGTAGCGGGTTCTTAAGGATTTTGTTTGCTTTTTTGAATATTGGCTAAATGTTCCTTGTAGGTTCTGGCAAATAAATGTCCCTGTGAGCCGTCCTTCTTAGTGACATAGAAGAAATAATCCGAGACTTCCGGCGTCATAGCTGCTTCAATCGACGCCAGCCCGGGACTGCTGATCGGTCCAGGCGGCAAGCCTGCCTGCTTATACGTATTATAAGGACTGTCTACCTTCAGATCCTTCTCATACAGCCGCTCTTTCTGCTTGTCCAGCAAGTACTGGACGGTAGCATCGATCTCCAGCTTCTGTCCCTTGTCCAGCCGGTTATAGATAATACCAGCCACCAGCGGACGTTCTTTGTCTACTACCACCTCACGCTCCACCAGTGAAGCTACGGTCAGCAGCTCATGCAGCGAGAGCCCGCGGTTCGCCAGCTTCGCCTTCCACTCAGGAATCGTATCCAGCTTCTTCACCAGCTGCTCCAGCATCGCCCCGATGACTTCCTGCGGAGTGCTGTCTTTAGCCAGTTCATAGGTCTCCGGGAAAAGATACCCCTCCAGCCGGTGGCGCAGCAGCGGATTGTCCGGAATCTCCAGCTTGCTTACAGCTTCTATTCCCTTACCGGAATCAATCAGCGCAAGAAAGACCTCCGGCTTCTGATTCCATGCAGCGGCCAGCTTTTCTGCCACCTGGACCGCAGTATACCCTTCAGGAATTGTAAACGTAACGGTAGCTTCCTTCACAACATCTCCGGCATTCAACCGGCTGATCAGCGTATCGTAGGAGTCGCCGGGGCTTACCTGATACGTGCCGGCCTTGAAGCTGGAGCCTTCCTGGACCCATTTCAGATATCCTTTGAAGAACAGGCTATGCTTAATAATGCCCTCTTGCTCAAGCAGGTCGGCAATTTGCGAGCTCCCCATACCCTTCTCTATTGTAACCGTTACGGCCGGCCCTGCGGGCTTGACCGGCTGCATTCCATTCCAGATGTACCATGCTCCCCCTCCTGCAGCTGCTGCCAGGACCAGAATGAAGATAAGCACGGTGCGGATCACGGCTTTCAAATGTTACGCCTCACTTTCCGACTATAAAGTATAAAATTGTATTGTCCAAAATTCAACCTATTTTTATAGCATAAGCTTTTTTCAGGCAAACGGAAAGATTATTCCGTCCCTCATAAGCAAAAAGAGCGCGGAAAAATTCCGCCCTCTTCCGTATCTGCCATACATGAAGTTGCTGCAGACGACTACTCGCTATCCGCAGGGAAGGTGAGCTCATCGTACAGCTCGGAAATATCCTCCCACTCTTCATCGTCCATAATGCTCTCCAGTTCCGGAAGTCCGTCCGGAGAAACTACGATGCGCAGAATTTCCTGCTCCGCAGCTCTTCCCGATCCGGCCAGAACGGCATAAGCACGGTCACCCACAGCAAATTCTGCAATAATATCGTAAACGGAAGACTTGCCCTGCTCATCCTCCAGTTCTACTGTTTCTCCATATACTTCCTTGAGCTTAGAAGTCCATACCGCCCCATCAGCGGAAAACTCAGTCATTCTCTGCTCCTCCATCCAGCTCGTCAACCAAAGTATTGAAGGTCTCCTCTACAATGGCCCACTCCTCGTCATTCTCAATCATGAAGAGCTGCAGATCGTCGCCGTCTTCCTCATAACGGAACGCGTAGACCTCATCTGTCTCCTCATCCTCGGAATCGAGCGGAACCACCATCATATACTTGGCATCCGATCCGTCCACTTCAAACTTCATGATGACCTCGAATTCCTCTTCATTACCTTCCTCATCAGGAATATAGATAATTTCCGGTTCCTCTTCTTGGCCGATCTGTTCGTTTGTCATATCCGCACACCCCTCACCTTTTACTGTTAGCATCCAAAAAATTTTGCAAAATCAGCGCTGCGGCCATTTTGTCCACCAGCCCCTTGCGTTTCTTCCGGCTGACGTCCCCGTCTATCAGCACCCGCTCAGCAGATACCGTCGTCAGACGCTCATCCCAAAGGTGTACGGGTAAATCGAGTTGCTCCCGCAGCTTATCTGCGAATTCGATGCAAATTTCACCACGGGGTCCTACGGAGCCGTTCATGTTCTTCGGCAGCCCGACAACAATCTCGCCGATTTCGTGCTCCTTGACCAGCTCACGGATGCGGTCGAACTCATTGCCGTTGCCGCGCCGCTCAATGGTCTCCAGAGACTGTGCTGTCCATCCGAAAATATCGCTTGTGGCGACACCGATTCTGCGGTCGCCGTAATCCAGTCCCAGCTTCTTCATCATTTGGGCTGGTCCACCCGATGATTGGCCAGATAGAAACGGACCAGTTCTTCGATCAGCTCATCACGCTCTTTCCTCCGGACCAAACTTCTCGCATTGTTGTGGCGTGGAATGTAAGCCGGATCTCCTGAGAGAAGATACCCTACGATCTGATTGATCGGATGATATTCTTTCTCCACCAGCGCGTCGTACACGGCGAGCAGTATTTCCTGGGGAGAGGCTTCCTTTTCGTCGCCCTTCACATTGAATTTGACCGTTTTGTCCATGGAGTCCATGTGGTGACACCTTCCTTCTGCAAAATCACCCTGGTTCAGGCGGCTTCGCAAAGTTGCTGCTGTACAGCTCACTTGCTGCCCTCATCATAACATATTCATGCCCCAACGAGGAAATCCTGCCATGGTTAAAGCGCTTTTTTTGGCATTTTGTCTACAAAAATAGATGTTTTTTTGGGTTTTAAGCTATTGCAAGCCCTGGGTCAATAATGAATAACCCCAAAAAATATACATTGTGTGAATAAAGCAGCGGCACCGAGGAAATGCCCTCAGCACCGCTGCTTTCCAACCCTTGATAGAAATCCACAGTTTCTTACAGACAAGAATTACCGCATACTGCTTATGCCTGTGCGGCTACCAGTTCCTCGGCCTTCTTCAGGGCTTCACCCAGCTTGGAAGCGTCCTTGCCTCCGGCCTGCGCCATATCCGGACGTCCGCCGCCGCCGCCGCCGCAGACTGCAGCGATCTCCTTCACCAGCTTGCCGGCATGGAAGCCCTTCTGGACCAGTTCCTGAGGCACGGCCACGACGAAGTTCACCTTGTCATCCATTGCAGCACCGAGCACCAGGATGGCCTGCGGAAGCTTGGACTTTAGTTCGTCTGCGGTCGAGCGCAAAGCATCAATATTGCCGGCTTGCACGGAGACCGCAAGAAGCTGCGTTCCTCCGCCTACTGTGATGACACTGCTGGTCAGCTCTGCTGCGAAGGTTGCGCTCAGCTTAGACTGGAGCGATTCATTCTCACGGCCCAGCTCGCGTACCTGGGCATGCAGAGCTTCAATCCGCTTCGGCACATCGGTCAGCGAAGATTTGAGCAGGGCTGCCGATTGCTTCAGCAGGTCCAGCTGACTCTCCGTGAACTGATAGGCGTAACGGCCAGTCACAGCTTCAATCCGGCGCACCCCGGAACCGATGCCGCTCTCGCTGAGCAGCTTGAAGATTCCGATCTGCGCTGTATTAGACACATGGCATCCGCCGCACAGCTCCAGGCTGTAGTCGCCGACTTGAACGACACGGACAACATTGCCGTATTTCTCTCCGAAGAGGGCCATCGCTCCCATGGCTTTGGCTTCATCTATCGGCTTATTCTCAATGACTACAGGAAGGCTGCGCCAGATCTGCGCGTTCACGCGCTGCTCGATATCGCTGAGCTCCTCTGGAGTGATCGCTCCAAAATGCGAGAAGTCAAACCTCAGGCGCGAGCCTTCTACTAAAGAGCCTGCCTGATTCACATGGCTGCCCAGCACCTCCTTCAGTGCCTTGTGCAGCAAGTGGGTGGCGGTATGGTTCTTCACGATATCCTCGCGCTCCGCCCGGTTCACTTCGGCACGGACGGTATCGCCGACCTTCAGATCGCCTGCCTCAACTGTAACCAGATGAACATGCTGGCCGTGCGGTGCTTTGAAGAGGCCGTTCACCTTAGCAGTCACCGATCCGCCGGTCAGAACGCCGGTGTCGCTGACTTGGCCGCCGCTCTCTGCATAGAACGGTGTTGACTCCAGGATCACCTGGCACTCGGCGCCTTCGCTTACTGTATCCTGAAGCGCGCCGTCTACCACAATCGCCAGCACCTTGGACTCTGTTACCGTGTCATTATATCCAACAAATTCACTTTTAACCGTAAGCTCAGCAAGTGCACCGCCCTGAATCTTCATGCTGGCGCTGTCCTGACGGGCTGCTCTGGCCCGGTCACGCTGCTCCTGCATCGCGGCATCGAAGCCTGCACGGTCTACGGCAAGCCCCTGCTCGGACGCGAAGTCCTCGGTCAGGTCAAACGGGAAGCCATACGTGTCATAGAGCTTGAATGCATCGGCACCGGCAATGGTACTCAGGCCGTCTGCTTTGGCTTTGGCGCTGATCTCCCCGAGAATCGCCAGACCATCGGACAACGTCTCATGGAAGCGTTCCTCTTCCAGACGGATGATCCGGGCGATATATTCACGGTTCTCGACCACGGAAGGATAATACACTCCCATAATCTCTCCAACCGTCTCAGTCAGCTCATGCAGGAACGGACGGTCCAGTCCCAGCGTCTTGCCGTAGCGAACGGCGCGGCGGAGCAGACGGCGGATAATATAGCCGCGCCCTTCATTGGAAGGAAGCACACCGTCACCCACTGCAAAGGTAACGGTACGTACATGGTCGGCAATGACTTTTAGCGCGATATCCTGTTCAACATTATCCTTGTAGGTTACTCCGGCAAGCCCGGCAGTCTTCTGGATAATCGGCTGGAACAGATCGGTATCGAAGTTGGAATCCACATCCTGGAGAATGGAAGCGAAGCGCTCCAGGCCTGCGCCGGTATCAATATTCTTGTTGGGAAGCGGCGTATAGCTGCCGTCCTTGTTATGGTTGAACTGCGAGAATACGAGGTTCCAGACCTCCAGCCAACGCTCATTCTCACCGCCCGGATACATCTCCGGATCACTCATATCACTGCCGTACGCTTCACCGCGGTCATAGAAAATCTCCGAGCACGGGCCGCACGGGCCTTCGCCGATATCCCAGAAGTTCTCGTCGCCCAGCTTGATGATGCGTTCTGCGGGCAGGCCGACCTTCTCATTCCACAGCTTGAACGCTTCTTCGTCCTCAGCATACACGGTCACGGAGATCCGGTCGCCGTCGAAGCCGATCCACTCCTTGCCGGTCAGAAATTCCCAGGCCCAGGTGATGGCCTCTTCCTTGAAGTAATCGCCGATGGAGAAGTTACCCAGCATCTCAAAGAATGTATGGTGGCGGCGCGTCTTGCCCACGTTCTCAATATCATTGGTGCGGATACATTTCTGCGAGTTCGTCAGGCGGGGATTCTCAGGAATCTCCCGGCCGTCGAAGTACGCCTTCAGCGGCGCCATACCTGCGTTAATCCACAGCAGCGAAGGATCATTGTGGGGCACGAGCGAGGCGCTCGGCTCAATCTTATGGTTCTTACTCTCAAAAAACTGCAGCCATTTGGAACGGATTTCACTTGCTTTCATCATGTACAGCTCCCGTCTCTTCATTAAATTAACAACAAAAAACGCCCCTGAATATATATTCAGGGACGATGATTATCGCGGTACCACCCTGGTTATCGCCTTGATCCGTGAACCACGGACACCTGCAGACGATCGCCTTGTGCGGCTGTTAACGGGTGCCCCCGGCGGGATTGTCCCCGCACTCCGAAATTAGCTTTCAGCCGGCCTGTCTCCCAGGTTCTCACACCCGATGCGGCAATCCGCAAAGGAACCTGTTCTCTGGTGAAGCCATTCTCCGGCGTACTTATTTTCATCAACGCTTTGTCCGATTTGCTTTTTAACATTTCAAGTATAGCCAGCGGGTGGATATCTGTCAATCACAGACCGTAATTTGCTGTAGCTGAGGCCGGTAATGCAATGAAAAAGGATGTTTACAGCGCTTACACACAGGCGTATAATTTATGTTATTCATAGCGTCGAGACGTAGCTCAGCTTGGTAGAGCGCTTGCTTCGGGAGTAAGAGGCCGCAGGTTCGAATCCTGTCGTCTCGACCATTTTTAATTAAGATTCGCAGCTTTGGGGCCGCGATTTTTTGGCGTGTATAAGAGCAAAGCACACTACCCATGATCTTTACGCATAATAAAGCTAAGAAAGCGATATTCGTGAATTTTCAACATCCTCATCAGGCAATTCACTTAATTCCATAAAATCGTATATGACTTCCCCTAATGATGTCAAAACAAGTATTTGTGGTAAAATATCTTCCCAAGAAGATATAGAATCAAACTCCCTTGATATCAACCTCTCCATAATATATTCTTTAGTGAACTCAATCGGAAATACATTAGTGGAAATTTGTTGTACAACACCTAGTTTGGAAAGATCAACTAATTCTTGCAATAATGCAATTTCCCTATATTCGGGAGAGTTCAAAACTTCGCTACGCAAATTCAATTTACAATACTGATTATCTTTAATTACAGCAATTAGGGCCAGTTGCCTATAAGTAAACCTTTCAATAATATTAAGTAATTGATTTGCCTCAGCAACACCTATTTCATTACTAAAAGCAATACTCACCATAACATTTGAAACATAAGGTATTTTCTTTTCTTCATGTTCTCGCTTACATTGCAGAAGTATCCCCTCAAAAATTTCCTCAGCACTTGAATTGTAAAGTCCCTGATTCTTAAAGAAATATTCATCTGTCCTTAATGTTTCACCATTATCTATTCTTTGTGCTATTTTTGTGATTACTGTAGAAGCAGATAACGCAACACGAAACTCTTCTCTAAAAGATAACTCTCTGTTAGCCATTTCTTCGAGTGTAGTTTCAATAGCAGTTCCAATAATTTCAGCACCAAATACGACAAAATGACCACCTGGTAGTAGTTTTAAAGCATCTTTAATAATAGCTCCACCCAACTTCGCACCAGTTCCCTCTAAAATACTCCTTATTTTCAAAATATCATTCCCTCTCATCCCTGAAATCTCAGTTTTAACAGAATCTACCTTGCTCAATTTGAAGATGCCTAATTCTGCCTTCCATGTTTAAAAGCAGTAATTATATATGTAGAGCCATCCTTAGATGGCTGGTAGGAAACAATATAACGATCAATACGAATATAGTAAGTATCTTTATAAGTTCTTGATGGAAACAGCTTTCCTGACCGAGTCACCTTTTCCTCAATACGCATGAAAAGTTTTAATTTATATTCTGCTGTTTCCTGTGGTGAGAAGTGGGTGCTCTCGATCTTGGAAAAGCTCTGCGCCGCACTCTTAGTCCAGACTACCTGCATCAAAGTTCTCCATTTCTTATCATCTCGATCATTTGCTTTGAAGAGATAATTGAACCATGAATAATATCCTGTTTGGACTCTTGGATCATTTGTGCGATTTCGGGATCAGCATCAAGCTCAGCAATTTGCGCAGCTGAAAGAGCATCTGAGTTGTCCTGATACTGGATTATTTCGGATACTTCATACTCCATGTCATTAATTACAATCACAGATTTCTGGCTGTCATTGATAAAGGAACGATACACTTTGCCGCTCTTATCCTTTAATTCCAGATACATACTCACCACCCCTTTGTTCAATATTATATCCTGAATTCAGATAAACGGATACAACCTCATGATATAGCCAAAAGCCCCCCGCCCATACTTCAGGAGCAAGAGGCTGTAGATTCAAATCCTGTCGTCTCATACTAGAGGTTGCTGCTTTTTGTATTTGACCATCACCGCTCTTGGGACTGACACAAAACCTGCCAGTGTGCAATTTGTCTATGATCTTCTTCCGGGCAGGAACGACGCCGGGATCAATGCTACCGCAGAGAAAGCGATCGTCCACATGAACGTATGATCGAAGGCTATAACCATAGCAGCCGGGTCATGAGACAGCACAGAATGAAGCTGATTCTGCAGAATGACTGCGATCACCGACACGCCAAAAGCACCGCCGATCTGCTGCATAATACGGGTGGTGCTGCTGGCGTGGGGAATCTGCCCCGAGGTCAGTCCCACATAGGCTGAAGCCATAACCGGCAGGAACACAGCGCCCAGGCCGGCCCCCCGCACCACCAATACCGCACTCAAAAAATAATAGCTGGTATCTGCACCAAGCTGCGTAAGCGGCCATGTACCAAGTAAGGTCAGAAGTGTTCCGGCCAGCACGACCGGCCGGGAACCGATCTGATCCGTCAGCTTGCCGGCCAGTTGTCTCGTCAGCAGCATTCCGATTCCCTGCGGAACCAGCAGCAAGCCGGAGATCAGCACAGATTCACCACGGACTTGCTGGAAATATAGCGGCAGGAGCAGCATCGCCGAGTAACTGGTCAGACCCGACAGGAACAGCAGCACCGAGGATACGGTTACGGAACGCACCCTGAACAGCCTGACATCCACCAAGGCTTTATTTCCTTTTCGCAGGGCATGAGTGACAAATAGAGCCAGAAGCAGGCCCCCGGACAGCACCGGAATGAGAACCGCAGCATGAGCGAACCCGTGGAGGGTACTGACTTCACCGAGGCCATAAATAATAAGTACAATGGCTGGAGATAAGAGCACCAGTCCCGTCAGATCCAGCCGCAGCGTCCGGGCGCTGCGTTCTTCCTTGGGCAGTCCCGTCCAGGCCATAATAATGGCCGCGATACAGAGCGGGATATTGACGAAGAAAATCCACCGCCAGCTCAGATGATTGATAATCAATCCCCCCAGCACCGGCCCCAGAATCGGCCCAAGCAACGCCGGAAGCGCTACGGTAGCCATCCTTTTCCCCATATTCTGCGCCCCTGAGGCCCGTACGGCCAGCGTCTGCATAACAGGCATCAGCAAGCCCCCGCCGATCCCCTGGATGACCCGGAAAAAAAGCAGGCTCTCCACGCTCCAGGCCATACTGCACAGCACTGAGCCGAGGAAGAACATTCCCAGTGAGAACAGCCACGTTCTCCGGCCTCCGAACCGCTCCACTGCCCAACCGGTCAACGGAATCACCATAGCAAGCGCCAGCAGATAACCGGTCATGACCCACTGGATGGTTGATACCGGCGCCTTAAATTCCTTGACAAGTGTGTCAATCGCCACATTGGTTATGGTCGTGTCGAACAGCGGGGCCATAATGCCAAGCATCAGAATCCACAGTAATTTGGTTGAGCCCGCCTGCTCTACCATTTCATGCACCTCAGCCGTTTGTTTGTTCAAGTTAATTCCCTCCCTAAGACCATAAATAAGAAACAAAAAGTTTCTTATTTTGTTATGATATACTATCCTCATACAAAACGCAATGATTATCATTCAAAGGAGTCTGAGACAGAATGTCTACTTCTGGGCAGCAGGATAAATTGAAAAGCAGACGCAGAGGGAAGGAGCTGGAGACGGCGATTCTGCAGGCCGTCCGTGAAGAACTGCAGGAGCAGGGATATGCTAACCTTACAATGGATGGAGTCGCAGAACGGTCGGGAACGAGCAAGGCAGTGCTGTACCGCCGCTGGGCTAACCGCGCAGAGCTTGTGCTGGCGGCGCTCCGGGAACGCGTACCCCTCCCGCTGGAGGAGGTGCCCGATACCGGCAACCTGCGCGATGATGTAATCGGGGTGCTGCGGGCAATGAACCATAATAATACACAAGCCATGATGAAGGCCTTGTACGGGCTGGTGACTGAATTAGGCGCTGTGCCGCTGGCCTCCCTGATCTTCCCCGACGGTCGTCAGAACCGGACGATGACCATTGTGCTTCAGCGGGCCGCGGACCGGGGCGAGGTAGCTCCCGAAGCCATTACGCCGCGGATGCTCACCTTGCCCTCGGATCTGGCCCGCCATGAGCTGATGCTGTACAACACCCCCATGACGGAGGAGACGATCGCGGGCATTGTGGACGAGGTGTACCTTCCCCTGGTGTTAAAGCGGTAATTCTTCGTTCACGGCGCTCAGTTGGACAAGCCGTCCACGACACAGAATGAATAGAAAGCCCAGAGTCTTCAAGGAAATTCCACCTTGAGACTCTGGGCTTGATCAGGTTACTGCTATCATCCTAGCCGCTCCAGCCGGACGTTTACCATTGCCCGGCCCATAGCCGTCTTCGAAGCTCCATCTCTTCATACACCTGCTCCAGGGACACCCCCATGGACTGGCCCGCAATATTTACGGGAGTGCCGACGAGACGCTGGTTGATGGCCATCAGCCAGCGTCTCCACCCGCGTTGCCGGGCCAGATAGGCCTTGGGATCGGTAAGGTAGATACAGATGTTTTTTTGCCCGGAGTAGCGGATCAGGCGGATATCGGAAATCTCCTCCCACATCAGCCGGCCTGCGGGAATAGCGGAAGACTGGTCATCAATTCCCTGGGCATCCACCACAATCAGCGGTGTGCGGCGCAGCAGCATGATAAGCAGAACCAGTGCCGACAGGCCAAACAGCACTGTGCAGACGATTCCCAGCGTGAGCAGAAGGATGGCGAGATCCGGCGTCACCCCTTGGGACCATACCAGAAATTGAATCCCCACTATCACAAAAAGCAGCGCTCCCGCAAGCATCAACAAGATTTTCACCCGTGAAGCTGCCACCACAAACGGCTGATAGCCTCCATCGTTATACCGCCGGTTATCCATCATATCCTTCCTCCTTCAGGTCCCTTCCGCGATCAGCGGGCACGGGCCGCTCCCTCTGTATATGTACATAGTGTCGGTAATATTATACGAAACTCTACCTATCGCTTACCTCGCCCGTGTGCATCTGAAACAAAGGGTACGCCGCACCAAGCTCCGGTATTTTGTTATTCCTGGCAGGAAAAGATGCTTGCGCTTTCGCACCTCCGCCGCACCAAGTATGGTCGGTTTTTCGACCTTATTTCGCCATCGCACCTCCGCCGCACCAAATGTAGTCGGTTTTTCGACCTTATCCGGACCTCGCAACTCCGCCGCGCCAAATGTAATCGGTTTTTCGACCTTATCCGGACCTCGCAACTCCACCGCGCCAAATGTAGTCGGTTTTTCGACCTTATCCGGCCCTCGCAACTCCGCCGCGCCAAATGTGGTCGGTTTTTCGACCTTATCCGGACCTCGCACCTCCGCCGCACCAAATGTGGTCGGTGAAATCAGCGAAGTCATCCCTGCAACTTATCCACACCGGACGAAAATCATAGTTTCCTGATCAAGAACAAGAGGGCCCTCCGGCAATTCACCGGAAAGGCCCCCTCTATAAGCTTGTCTTGCTCTAAATCAGACCGGACTGCTGCAGCAGTCGCTGGATAACCGCCGCAACCTCTGCTCTGGTAATGAACGCTTGCGGGTTCAGCGATGAGGCGGTTCTTCCCTTCATCACCTGGGAGGCAACCGAGTAAGCCGCAGCTTCCTTGGCCCACCCGGCAACTGCTGAGGCATCCTTGTAAGGCTGGAGTACCTTCGCAGCATCTGCGCCGTCTACCTTGATCTTAAGGCCAGTGATGCTCATTGCCCGTGCAGTCATGGTCATGGCTTCCTGCCGGGTAATCTTGCCCTGGGGCCGGAAGGTGTTGTCCTCATACCCGGAGATCAGCCCCATCCGGTACGCCGTGTTCACTGCAGAAGCGTACCACGCGGAACTGTCTACATCGCGGAATGCTGACGTTCCTTGTTCAAGACGCAGTCCCAGCCCGCGGACCAGAATGGCCGCGAACTCTGCACGGGTAATGTCCGCATTCGGATGGAATGCGCCTTCGCCCACACCGTTAATGACTAGGCGCGAGCCCATATCGTTAACGGCATCCTTGGACCAATGGGAGGCAACGTCCGCGAATTCAAGCGGATGCCAGAGCACACCATAATCGCTGTTCGTCACACTGTTAATCTGCGCGTAATACATATCATTTACTTTGGTCACCTTGGTAGGTACGTGACGCAGTGTGCCATCGGGCTCAAGCACCACTCCGGTAGTGATCCTGTTCGGGTCCACTCCCTGAGGCAGTGCAACTGTTCGTTCCACGTAGATACTGTAATCCTTAATCTCGATACTCTTGCCTGCATATACCGCATTGACGGTAAAAGTAACCGGCGCAGCAATCAGGGTCGCGCCCTGCTTGGCAGCCTTGGCTTCTGCGGCCTTGGCAGCCTCGGCGCTGAACAGCTCGATATGCACCTGGAGCGTAATATCCTCCAGCTTCACATCGCTGCCCAGTTGGCCCGCCAGCCGGGCCATGCGGATCTGGCTGGCCGGAATCTTGTAGGCTCCGGCAGGAGTATCCAGAATGAGAGTCGCTTCCTGATCCTCCATGTTCTGGACCATTTGGCCTGTTAATTGCCCAACTACAATGTCCGAAGCGGCGGTCCAGGGGATCGTCACTACCGCTCCCCGGCCTGCTGCATCCAGCTTGGCCTGCAATTTGGCCGGATCTACATCAATGGTGGTTACCACCTGCTGATTTACTCTTGTAATGGTCGCAATGCCAGCGTACTCCACTTTGCCGTTAACCAGCACTTCCACGCTTTGGGTGCTAGGCTTAGCAGGAGCAGCCGGGGTTGGCGTTGCAGCCGGTCCTGTCCCCCCGCCTGATGCTGGTGTTGCTGCCGGTTCAGGGGTTGGGGATGGTGTAGTCTCCACAGGCGGTACAACAACAGGTTCATCTGCCACGATGGCTTTCACCCAGCCGAAGCGTACCACGCGTCCTGAGGCATCCACCTCAGCGACAGCAATCCGGTCCCCTTCTCTGGCCGCAATCAGACCATTCTCAGGCAACTTGGAATAACCGGACAGCAGTTCGCCCGTCTCAGGGGTAAGCAGCAGGCCTTGTCCGAAATTGACATACAGCAGAGCATTGCCTGCCTTGGCTTGCGCACTGATGAGCGTTAAGCCGTCATTGCTTGCGCCAGCCGGATCTGAAGAGGCTACGCTTAACCCTCCGGCGGCCGAATCGGAAACAACTTGCGCGGTGGCTGTGCCATATTTGACAACCTTGCCGCTGGCATCGATTTCGGCAACCCCGATATGATCCCCGTCAACGGCAGGAATAAGGCCGTCTTCTGGGATGGCAAGATAACCCTCCAGGATATCCCCTGTGCCTGGCTTCTGCACAGCATGTCTGCCGAAATTCAGGTAGACCAGCTTATTGCCGGCCCCTGCCGGGGTCTGGACACTGAGCTTCGTCTTGCCGTCGGTTCCTGCTCCAGCCGGGTCGGTTGCCGCAGCAGTCAGGCCCTTAGCTGCATCTTCCGCTTCCACAACCGCCTGCAACGCTGCGAACCGCACAACCTTGCCGCTCGCATCCACCTCGGCGATCCCCAGGCTGTCCCCGTTCTGCGCATCTACCAGACCGTCTGCCGCAAGCTCCGCGTATCCCAGACCCTCCAGGCTGCTTCCGGTATCCGGGACACGTACCGGCTCCCGCTTGAAGTTCACATACACCAGCTTGTTACCGCTGGCTGCACTGGCGCTTACCCGGGTCTTGCCGTCAGTTCCGCTGCCAGCCGGATCACTGGCCGCAGCGCTCAGGCCCTTCGCTTCCGTCTCGGAGGATACCTCCGCTTCGGCAACACCGTAGCGGATCACCTTGCCGTCTGCATCCACCTCGGCAATTCCAATTCTATCGCCCCGCTCCGCCGGAATCACTCCATCCGCCGGCAGCTCGGTATAGCCCGTCAGTTCCTGACCCTGGCTTGGCTCTGTAACCTCACCTCTCGCGAAGTTCACATACACCAGCTTGTTGCCGCTGCATGCTCCGGCAATCATCCGGGTCTTACCGTTGTTCTCGGTTCCGGCCGGATCAACGGAGACCACCGGAAGTACAGCAGGCGAAGGCAATACCTTGGCTACCGCCAAGCCGAACCGCACAACCTTGCCGCTGGCATCCACTTCCGCAACCGCGAGCTTGTCTCCATTCACGGCTTCAATCAGGCCGTTGTCCGGAAGAACAGTATAGCCGCTCAATTCTTCTCCGAGACCAGGCACCTGCAAGATGCCGTCCTGCACATTCAGGTACAGCAGCCGGTTGCCCGGCAGCACCGTCTCTTGGACGGACAATCTTGTCTTCCCGTCATTCGCCCTGCCGGAAGGATCGGTGGATACCGCCGTCAAGCCTGAAGCATCGTTATTGAATGGAACGGTATAGACGCCCGAGACATTGCCGGCACGGTCAATCGTTTTGATGTGCGCGTAATAGGTCACTCCCCGTTCAAGAGCACCCGGGATCGCGTAGCTGTATGTTGCAGTAGTCACCGTATTCCCGGGAACGTTCCCCTCCGGGTCAGTGTCAACCGTAACAGCGTACCCTTGCACACCTGTCGTTACAGTGGCTGTGGTCTCTGAAGACTGGCGGCTGGTGCCGTCCACATAGGAGGTTGCCTTCAAATAGTAGGCATAGCTGCTGCCGTTATCCTTAGGTTCATTCCATGTCAGCACAGGTTGGCCGGAGGCACTGTCATAAGTGAGGATGGCCTGGCCGCTAACCGGATCGGGAGCTGCCACATCCTGCGACATCCGGTCATCGAAGCTGTTCGAGGTCGAGGTCTGCGCCAGGTAGAACAGCGTGTTGGCCAGAATTTTCTGCTCATCTTCTGTCGCGCTGCCATTGCTGTGCCCGGTCTGAATCAGGGCCGCATTATTCCAGGTGGTCAGGTAGAAGTTGTTCGTGCCGGGCTTGCCGTTATAGGTATTGATCTCCCGGGTACTCCCCCAATCAGGGGAGACGTACTTGAACCATACATCGCCTTTGGCAAACTGGAAATAACTATGGGATTGCGGAACAGTCAGAACCGTCCCGACATCGCCGAGCGCATAAGGATAGTTCATCGGGAAGCCGCGGCGCTCAACACCCACCCGGGTACCTCCGGTTGTCGGAATGTCGGGATTATAGTACCCCTCCTGGAAGTTGACATCCAAATTGAGATATTTGGCCGCCAGATCAATCAGATGCGTATGGTAGAAGCTGGCCGTGTCATGCCCCATCAGCACACCGCCGCCGTAGCGGATGAAGGCCTCTACCGCCTCATGCGATTCTCCCGACAGGTCGCGCCGGTTATTGGCATCCCATGCGCCGAAATACAGCACATCATAAGCATATGCCCCGTTGGCATCCTTCGCCAGATAGTGGGCGTAGTTGGCCCCGGGATCACTGCCGTTGAATTCGCTCATGGACACCTTGTCCACCTGCATCGTATAGCCGCTTGGATTGCCCCAAGTGCTCATCCAGTTCTGTAAGCCGTCAGAGCCGGGCATATCCGGGTACACATTCAGCACCTTGATATCATTCTTCAGCGGAATCGATTGGAATTCATCCAGCCCGTCCCCGCCGGTATCTCTCTGATATACCATATAGTATTCCTGGCCTGCCAGAGAGGAGGTCCAGTTCAGCTTCACCAGATTGTTCTCGTTATCGCCCGCCGCTGTCAGTGCGGGGGGAACTGTAACGCCTACAGTAACCTCGGTTGCCGCTGAAGCAAAGGAGGAGGAGGCAGCGGCCGTCCGCACCTCATAGGTGCCGGCCTCAAGCCCGGTGGCTGCAGGTCCGGTGGCTGTGATCCACGGGCCTGTCCCCTTGATCCGGTATTGCATATTCGTGTTCAAGCCCGTGAGCTTGCCGTCGGCTGCACCTGCTTGCGATACACTACCGGCGTTAACGCCAGTTGGCGCAGCGGGACGGGACGGAAGACTGATCGACCAGGCTGGCGTTCCGCCTTCGGTGTCCTCTTCCAGTGACCATGTGCCGCTAAGCCAGGCTTCGTCAATTGCAATCTTACCGGATGCATCTGCCGTTACATAAGTGGCCCCGGTTACACTTGTTGTGTCAGTGAGCTTATAGCTTGCGCCTGGTGTCAGGCCGCTAAATTGCTCTGTCTTGTAATCAATGCCGGGTCCCCGGTACTGCGCGTACACGGTCATATCCCGGTTAAAAATATAGTCCGCTGTAACTTGCTCTCCCCCGGATGCCATAGTGAACCAGCCGATGAACTCAGCTCCGCTCTTGACGGCATCTCCAGGCAATACTTCCAGCTTGCCGGACAAATCGGTTACCAGCGTGGGCACCGGGCTATCGCCGCCATTGCCGTCAAAGACAACCGTGCGCGGCATCGTCAGGTGATACTTGTACTCCGTAGTTCCCGAGATAGCAGCATAGGTCCGGGCTACATCCAATTCGGTCACTTTACCCTGTGTTACGAAGTTGGCAATCTCCTTCTGGCCGCCATCGCTGTAGTATTGCGAAGTGAAATACCCTCCAGTGATGCTCCAGTACGCCGGGTCAAGGGCTGCTCCGCTCCAAATCATCGCCGCACCGGGATTTTTGGTTCCGACAAAACCGCCTGAAATCGTCACATAAGCGCCGGATACGGCTGCAATCGCTTCTGAGCCTACATGGTCTCCGCTGCCGTACACCACGCCGCCACTCATCTCGAAGCGGCTGCCCGCATCATGTGCAAATACGCTCTGGCCGGTCCCGAGAATGCCGCCGGACAGCAGCTTTACAGTACCGCCTGCTCCCAGGTTAAGCCCGCTTCCGCTGTAGCCTCCATTATTTATATAATCAATATA
Organism: Paenibacillus sp. FSL H8-0048; assembly: GCF_038002825.1. NCBI lineage: Bacteria > Bacillati > Bacillota > Bacilli > Caryophanales > Paenibacillaceae > Paenibacillus > Paenibacillus sp. FSL H8-0048. The sequence continues at coordinate 2,631,502 of NZ_JBBODF010000001.1, forward strand.
TCCATCCGCAGCCGCTGAGGTATCACAGATTGTCAATACCCCGGCCGAGACGTAGACCGCTCCGTCTGTGCCTGTCTCTCCGCCGCCATACACCTCGCGGACGATCCGGTAACCGTTCAAGTCCAGTGTTACTCCAACACCTGAGCGGCTGTAGGAGATTGCGTCTCCAAGGGTTACATCTGAGATCAGAGCCACGGTCTGGCCGTCTGCCGCATTACTCAGCGCTGTACCCACATCGGCGTACCGGACACCGGTGGTTGTGTTCTCAATGACATTGCTCGCTTCGCCTGCAAATACTGTGCCGCCTCCTCCCATCTGCAGACTGAAGGCCATCACAACGGACAGCAGCAACGCAAGAGAACGGTTGAACCTTCTCCTTTTCATCCCAAATCCATCCCCTCATCTTAAGTATTCTAGACGTGCCTATATCCGCGTTCATTATATTCAGGTCCAATTACAAACCAATTACAAATTCCGACACCATTCGTGCCTGAAAACAAAAAAAGCCTGCCTATTGGCAGACAGATCATGTGAAAATGGTATAATTACGAAATATCCTCTACAGCCAGCATTAACTCATCATACCGGCAGATGTAAGCCTCCCGCCGCAGAGCAGACCAGAGCCAATCCTCGCTCTCCAGATATTCACCGCTGTAGCAGTTCAAGGCCTGCTTCGCCGCATCGAGGGAATTCGACACCCTGAACCGCTGGTATGCCTCATCAAACGCTCTGACATCCCAATCGACATCATTGACGGTCAGGGCGTATTTGCCGTTGCTGTAAGCGAGCAGAATCCGTGATTTTCCGGCATCCTTCAGATTTTTGCGGAGCGCATGCAGACACACCTGGAGATACGTCTGAGCCCGCTCGGGCGAAGAATCCGGCCACAGATCATCGCACAGCTTATATTTGGAGATCCACTTCCCCTCATGCTGCAAAAAATAAGCAAACAGCTCTCTCGCCCGGTTGCGGTTCCATTTCAGCACCTGGTTATCGACCGATATCTCGAAGGTGCCCAAGCAGCGAATCCGGCAGCTTGAAGGAGCGGGGGCAGGATTCGCCGCAAGCCGCTTCAGCACCTTGTTCACCGTCTGCTCCAGCCGCTCGGGACGGATTGGCTTCAAGAGATAATCAATGGCATTCACCTCGAACGCCTGGGCAGCATAATGATTATAGGCAGTTACAAAAACCACCTGCAGCTCCGGATTCCTTGCGGTCAATTGCTCGGCCAGCTCAATCCCGTTCATTCCCGGCAGATCAATATCCAGAAACGCACCGCCTGCCCTGTGCAGCTCCATATCCTCAAGCGCCTTGACGGGATCTGTGTAAGTGGCGACAACTTCAACTTCATTGCAATTCCTAAGCATGATTTCGAGATCCTCCAGAATGGACGGCTCGTCATCGACCAGTATCACCCGCAGCATCTATTTGCTCCCCCCGGCTTCCATTCCTTCACGGTTCCTTCACAATTCATCCACAAATTATCATATCCGCGCCTTATCCGTCAATCAACCAAAAGGGCTAAATGGCCCTACAATTGTTAGTCCATAACGCAAACAACGGTGCACCCGTAATGGGAGCACCGTTGCCGTTTACTTTCTTCCATAGCTTCAGTGCTTCACTTGGTCTACAGCTTCCAGATCCGGTACAGAATCACCGCAGCTTCCGCACGGGAGAGGGTGTCCCCCGGGGCAAGCTTGCCCGTCTTACCGTTCACTACGCCGTATTTCAGCAGGGCAGATACGCTGTCCTTGGCATAGGCGGAGATTTGACCGGCATCGGTGTAAGATGCCATTGATCCGCTGCCTTCAGCCGTGATTCCGGCCGCCTTCAGGGCACGCGCTGCAATCACCATCATCTCCTGACGGGTGATTGCACCCGCTGGCTTGAAGGTATTGCCTGCATAGCCTGTGACGATACCATGCTGCTTCGCGGCCGCAAGCTCCTTGCTGTATGCCGCGTTATTCTGTACATCGCTGAAGCCTGCAACTGCTTCAGCAGCAGCCTTAAGCTCCAGCACCTTCACCAGCGAGGCTGTGAAGTCTGCTCTGTTCATGGGAGCCGCAGGCATGAAGCTGTTGCCGCCGGGAAGGATATCGCGCGCAGTCATGGCAGCAGCTGCCTGCTTCGCCCATGACAGGCTGCCGAGATCTGTGAACGCAACCGGAGCGTATGCTGAGGCAAAGGTGCCGAACTCCGCAGTACGGAACACCAGCGCTTCCTTCGCTGCATCGTAACGGCTGTTCACCACCGCAGAGGGCGCACCGTTACCGGTGAGCGAACGGACCAGCAGGGAATCAGGTTCACTCTGCTCTTCCGCTGACGCTTTGTAAGGAATAGAGACCGTCATCTCGCTGCTGCCAGGCAAAGCTACCTTCTGCCCGCCTGCGAGCAGGCTCAGCTCCACCACCGGACGGCTGCCGGTCTGCTGGAGAGCAGCGGCGCTCAGGCCTTCGGCTGTGGATTGCTTGACCCGGAGGCTAACATATTCCGTGGTTGCTGTAATCCCTGCGAGCTGCTCGCTTGGAATAGACAGCGTAGCAAGGCCGTTCTGGAGAACAAGCAGGTACTTCTCCGTCTTCAGGCCTTGAAGCGGCAATTGGGCTTCATAGGAGGCCACGCCGGCCAGGTTCGCCAGATCGATGATGATCTGCTTCCGTCCGTCTGCTGCCGGGGCCGCCTGCTTCAGGGCTTGCTGCCATAGCTCAGCCGTAACTACAGCCTTTGCCTCTGTGCCTTCGGTCTTCACGACAGGTCTGAGCGTCACCACACCCTCCTTGCTGTCTAACTGTGCAGTCTTAGGTGCAGGCGTGCTGGTGCTATAGCTGGTGCCGCCAGAGACTGGTGCTGGTGTAGCTGTTGGTTCCGGCGTGGCTTCCGGTGTCCGCGTTGGGGTTGGCGTCGGCTTCGTCGGCGGTTCAGCGCCGTCTTTGGCCTTAAGCGTCAGCACGCCGAAGACGGAGGTGTCCTGATAGCCGTTGCCGGTGGTGTCATTCCAGGCGGCCACACTTTGCCGGACGCCGCTCTTGGCATCGTTGATCTGCGTGTCGAAGCCGATCTTGGTACCGCCGGCTGGCGTGATTTTTTTGAACGGAATCTTCATTTCAATCATATAGTTAGTTCCGGTTACCTTGGTTGCCGACTCAAAGCCTGCACCAATAGCTACCGGACTGAAGGAGGCTTCATTGTCATAATTGACCCGGTATTGTCCGTCATCGCTCTCATAGAAGGTCGTGCGGCCGAAATTCTCATCCAGGAAAATCTCCACAGAGTCCTGCTCCCATGCATTCACATTGCTCTTGTCCAATTGAGCGTCATTCACTTGGACCAGCACATACAGATTCTGGTCATCCCACAGGGTACGCGTGGTTCCGCTTGCGCCCTGCCAGGCCATCTGATAACGGTTCACAGCCATCTCAGGCGCAGAAGCCCAGATGCCATCCACTGTTCCGTCAATAACCGGTGTGCCGTAGACTGCCTCTGACACGTTGGCTTCCGCTGTATCCGGCTCATGCTCAGCCATGAATTTGGCCGGATCAATGACCGCGTAGTAGGCTGGCTTCGCCTGTAAGTCCCTGTCGAACAGCAGCGGGCTTGACTCCGCTCTCCAGCTTGTGCGGTCATCCATGCCCCAGAAGGTTACCCGCGCGATATGGTCAGCATGGGCCTTGTAAATATTCATTAATTTGGCATACAGATAGCCTTGGGCAATCTGTTCCTTCTCCGTCTGCTTATTCCCGCTGCCGGCCTGAATATCCAGCTCGGTAATGCTGACCTCTACGCCAAGGGAGATGAACTTCTCCAGCGACAGCTTGACGTTATCTGGATTGGTATTGATATTGTAGTGCGCCTGCATTCCCACACCATCAATCAGCAGCTTGCCTGGATGGGTCAGCGCGTACTTCTCATTCAGTTCCTTAACCATACTGTAGATGGCCTGGGCCTTGTTCTGGTTATCGTCATTGTAATCGTTATAATACAGCTTGATATCCCATTCCGGATGCTGGTCCAGCACTTCTCTGGCCGCCAGGAACGCCTGCTCCAGATAGTCCGGGCCGATAGCATCATACCACGGAGCCTTACGCAGCGCCGCTTGCCAGTTATTCGGATTGGACGGGTTATCATTCATTGCCTCGTTGACTACATCCCAGGAGATGACCCGGCCCCCGAAATGCTCCATAACTCCCTTGATGTGCGCTCTCAGGTTAGCGAGTGCTTCGTCACGCCCCAGGGGAACGCTTTTGCCTGCTCCATCCGATGACGTATTCATCCATGCAGGAGACTGCTGATGCCAGACCAGGACATGCCCGTGCATCTTCATGCCTTCGGCAAGCACCTTGTTCACCATCGCATCCGCCGCTGTAAAAGTGAAATTGCCCTTGGTCGGCTGCAGCGCATCCGGCTTCATGGCATTGCCTGCGGTAGCAGCATTGTGATGCATTTTCAGCAGGTCCAGCCGCACACCCTCCAGATCCTCGGCGGATAACGCGTTGCCGATCAGGAAGTCATTTTGATAGGCTGTTTTTAGCGGAGTCAGATCTCTCTGAATATCCACCGGAGCGGTACCGGTATGCTCGAAATTAATATCATCGATATAAAAGGAAGCGGTTGCATTATTGGAACTCTCAATGTACAGGGTCAGATGTTCGCCGCCCACGCTGTTATAGCGGTAGCTGCCCTCATATTTCACCCAGCCGTCAGCCGTACTAATCGTCTTGGGAGACAGCGCCACATAGCTCGCTCCTGTATCGTTACCCACCTGCGTGGACAGCTGGAGCTGCGCACTCGCCGGTTCGATCAGCTTCACCCAGGCAGACAGGGTATATTCGCTGCCCTTGTCCACGTACTTCTCCACACGCAGGGAAGGCCCGTGCCAGGTATTGCTTCTGCCCTCAACCTTCAGGGAATATGAACCGCCCTCGGTATGATTCGCTTCATTCGTTACGGTAAGCGTCTCGGTTCCGGCTCTGCCGGTGAACCCGCCCAATTCCTGATCTTCAAAAGTAATCTTGCTGAACGGCAAAGCCGGTTCACGCACGGGCTCTTCCCCGCCGCCCGGAGCGGAATCTGTCGTGATCAGAAGATCGCCAAGGTAGAAAGGTACTGTGGCTCCCTTGTCGTTGGAGTTGATGCGCAAGGAATGGTCTCTCTTAGTAGAGTCCGTGGCACTCGTGTCCACTGTAAATGTCTTCGTCAGTGTGACCGATTGCCCTGCCACATAGGGTGTTGCTGCATAATTCCCGTAGCTGTTCACTGTCTGCAGCGCTGCCTCTGCTCCCTCTGGGAGCGTCACCTTTGCGTCAACGTAGACAACAGCCGTTACGGTGTACGTTTTTCCATGCTGGAGACCGAGATCGGTGAATTTGAAATCAACTCCATCCCAGTTATCCTTCCGGTTGTTTACGTATAACGCTGCACCATCGGCATTCCCTGCAAAAGGAACCTCCTTCACCGCACTCAGGCTGGCTCCCCCCGATTGGCTCGTCTTACCTGCCCCATTCGCGAACGTCTCGTGATATACCGTGGTCTGCGCCTCAGCTGCCTCCGCCGCCGGAAGATACCCGCCTGCCGGAAGAAGCAGAAGGGCTGCCAGCAGCACCAGAGAGACTTGCTTGATTATTCTCTTCATGCATTGCACTCCTCTGTATGAATTTGGGTTTCAATGAGTTAAGCGCTTACAGTTAATATGGAAGCCTCCCCCTTCACCACCCAAATCGTAGCATACGAACCCAAATGCGTCTTATCTGAAATTAAAGGTTGTACCGTGCTTTTTATAGATGATTTCATTTGTAAGCCACCAACTAGAATCAAAAAAGAGCAGCTACTCTCCGGTTGCTGAGAATCACTGCCCTTCACTGTTATTCAAACGTATTGATTATATTAAGATACGTTTAGTTCTCATTGCTATCTTTTATCCTGCTTATCCCGATTGGACCTTCTGTATAGACAAAGGAGGTGTTATCATCTCCGTCGACCGTTCGGGAATATTTCACCCCCGCCTTGATCTGCTCCAGCTCCTGCTCATACCTAAGGATCGCACTGTCGACTCTCTCCTGAGACCAGCCCGGGGCGCCAACTATGGACTGCAAATTTATTTTCTCCTGATCCAGCCATTTCGAATACTCTTCAGCGGTCCACCAGACGATCACCGGATTATTCTTCTGATATTCACTTTCCTGAACCCAGGTCACACCGCCATCCTCGCTGATGCTTATGAGTCCCGTATCCTCGTCCGTTGCAGATAACGTAATGGCACTCTCATTCGTTACACCCGCAGCTTCATGGTTCGGAATTGCGGCAGCATCTGCGGCAAATACAGCAGGTACACCAATAATGAATGCCAGCGCCAAACCGATCCCGGCTACCGTAGTCTTTTTTATTCTCATGATTGATTCAATCCTTTCTTCCATCACATTTTTACTGAAGTGGTTGAACAAAAAGGTGAGTCTGCCTCTGTTCTCTTCCATCCCTATAAGCGTCATCGCGTAGGCGGATCTGGTATGTTCACCTAAGCCCTTAATCACCGCTTCGTCACAAGACAGTTCGATATCACGATTAGCCAGCACAACCATTACCCAAATCAGAGGGTTGAACCAGTGGACCGATAGGGTGAGGACCAGTACAAGCTTGCTCACTGCATCAAAACGCCGGATATGCACGAATTCATGTGCAAGGATGTATCTCATTTGGGCTTCGTCGGTCCAGTCCATTGCCTTGGGCAGCAGAATAACAGGACGCAATACTCCATAGGTCAGCGGAGAGCGGATTCTGTCGCTTTGCCTGATTTCAACTGTCCGCCGGGTACGGTATAGATTCAGCCAATGCGCAGAACATTCCTTGGGCACGGGTAGGGACATTGCAAATTCTCTGCGGCATTTCAGGTAAGTCCTAAAGAAATACGCTGCAAAGACAAACATTCCTGCCAGCCATAGAATCATATACATCGAAATAGAAGCAAGCGGTGTGTCAGTTGCCATCTTGAGTACCATAATGTTGTCCCTGTCCAAGCTGTTAGCCAATACAGGCACAATGACTTCCTTTGTACCAAGCATCGTCTGCTTCAGCCAGTTAACCCCTGCGTACACGTTGAACGGCGAGGCCACCGAGAACGGCACGAACAGGTGGATAATTACAATTGCCCATAATATAGAAAAAGTCCTCCTGGGTAATTTGTACAAAGCAAGCGCCCGTATTGTGATAATTGCTAAGATCATAACCGCTGCCGTTAAGCTTTTATCATAGATATAGATCCCCATATCCCCTACCTCATTCCAGCTCATTAACAAGCCGTTTTAGCCTTTGAACTTCTTCAGTCGATAAATTTCGCTTGTTCAATAAAGCAGCAAACAGCAAATCAACCGAGCCGTCAAATATTTTGTTCACAAGCTCCTCGGTCTCCTGCTGCTGCACCTGTTCTCTAGCCAAGACTGCCCTGCACTGAAAATTAGGTTCAATTCGTTCAATGGCCCCTTTTTCAATACATTTTTTGATCACAGTGTACGTGGTATTCTTGTTCCAGCCTACCTGTTCTTTCAAGATACCGGCAAGCTGCTTGGCGGTTAGCACTCCTTCTTTCCATAACACATCCATTACCTTGAGTTCAGAATCGTAAAGTTTAATAATCACATGCCTCCTCCCCCTCATACTACTACAGTAGTCTGAATTGATTCTATACTATCACAGTAGTCTATAAAAGTAAAACTATTCCACTCGTCTGTTAAATGGATTTCTTTATCCTGTAAAGTAGAAACGGATACCGCCCTTCAAAAGGACGGTATCCGTTCCAGCGAGAAAGATGAGGTTATCTCACCGATAACCCGCTCTTTGGGTGTTGTTGTCTCATCCTATGCTAGATCAGCTTGTGCGCATACCACTTCTTGCCCCGGAAGCGCCACAGGAATACTGCTCCGCGGACCGCCCACTCGCAGTTCATCGCCAGCCATACCCCCAGCACCCCGTAGCCCAGTACAATCCCGAGAATGTAGCCGAACACCACCCGGAACAGCCACATGGTCAGCATTGAAGCAATTGAGGTGAAGCGGGAATCACCCGCTGCCCGCAGCGCGGACGGCAGAATGAAGCTGAAGGCCCAGAGCGGAATCTGGGCAATTGCATTGACCAGCAGCACCACGAACAGATCGTCGATAATCTCCGCAGGCGGGGAGAAAATAGACACCAGCGGGTGGAACAGCGGCATCAGGATCAAAGCCACCAGGGCGTAAGAGGCAGAACCGATCCACAGGAAGGACTTAATGAACTTACGGGCATCCGCCACATCCCCCCGTCCGATACACTGGCCGACCACGGTCACAATCGTCAGCGACAGCGCACTGGCCGGAATCTGAAAGACCATCGCCAGTGATCCGGCAATCGCATTCGTGGCGATGGCATACGTGCCCAGACTGACAATGAAGATCTGCGTCAGCAGCTTGCCGCCGTTGAAGAACATCTGCTCTGCGGCGAACGGTACGCCGATGAACATGATTTTGCGCAGCATCGTAAGCGGAACATGGAACAGGTCGCGAAACTGCACACGCAGCACCGAATCGAACTTGAACAGATAGATCAGGGCACAGGCCATCCCCACATAACGCGCAATATTGACCGCAAGTGTCATGCCCAGCACACCCATGTCCAGCAGGTTAATAAAGACGACGTTGAGGATAACGTACAGCACATTCATAATCAGCGACAGCATCAGCGAAGCCCGCGTCCGGCCCACGCCCCGCAGTGCACCGCATACGGCCTGAACCACGGCAATCCCCAGATACGAAATACTGCTGCCGATCATATAGACCCGGGCATTGTCCAGCACATCGGCAGAGGCCGTCCCGAACAGCAGATTCAGAATGGGCGTATGGAAGGACATCAGCAGCAGACCGATACCCACAGCAAGCAGCGAGACGGAGGTTACCGAGCCGGCTGTAGCCTGGGAGACCATGCGGTCGTTCCTGCTTCCTTTGTACTGTGCAACCACCACCGTCCCCCCGGTCGCAATCGCCACAAATACATTGATCAGAAAAATATTCAGGGAATCCACCATATTCACCGCGCTGACCGCCGCCATCCCTGACGAGCTGATCATCGCAGTGTTGACCAGATTCAGTCCGATAATGAAGGCCTGGTCAATGAGAATAGGCAGAAACAAGGCGATAATTTGCCGGTAATCCATGCTGTCCCCGGACAGATATTTTTCCAGCCATTTCTTGGCCGGCTCAGGAGCTTGAAGCTGCATACATTGATCACATTCTTTTCTGTAGAATAATTGCAGGCGTACAATACATTCCTTCCAGTTTACTACAGATTCCGCTCCAAGTCTGTGTTATATATGGATTTCCTCCAGATTGCCGGATAACATTCCCTGCTCCCTAAGTAAAATCCTGGGTCAGGCCGAAATATAGAATGAGAGGATTTACATTCGGAAGGAGGAGCCTATTATGAACAATGAGATTGTTAAAAGTCTGATCCAGCAGGTAACGGAAGAAGTGTTATCCGAGCACCAAGCTGCCTTGGAGCAGAGTGGAAACAGCCAGGCCAGCATTCAACTAGCTGTGCAATTATCCGCCGTTACCACCCTTAAGATCCTTGAAAAGCTTGAGCTCATCGATAAGGATTAACCGCACAGCCTGCCTGTGCTACATACCCGTAGGGCACTACGCGCAAAAAACCCGCAGGAAAAATTTTCCTCCTGCGGGGTTTTGTGTGATTGTGGCGGATTTAGGTGCACTTGTGCTCCTCATTTACGCTTCAGGCCGGCTTTTGGAAAATTCAGGTGCACTTGTGCTCCTCATTCTGACGGCTAAGAGGGATTTATCCCTTTTATTTTAGCTCATCATCCACTTTTATCCGCATCAATGGGATTTATCCCTCTCATTTTCGCTCACCGCCCACTTTCAGCTAAATCAATGGGATTTATCCCTTTGATTTCGGCCCATCGCCCATTTCCAGCTTTTTCAGAGGGATTTATCCCTTTCATTCTGGCTACCAACCTACACATGGCCTACTTCCCCGGTACGTTCGCTCCCAGTAAAATCAAAATTACTTTTCTAAGCCGCCTTCACTACATTATAATTTATACTGCTGTGCCTCCAGCTCCCGTGTGAGCTCAAGCGCTTCAATACCGGCCAGCAGCACTATACCGATTCCGTGAGTATCGTTGAGCTGCCAGGTGAGCTGTTCTTTGTAATATAGTTTGTTGAAGGAATAGCCCGAGCCCCGGCAGACGCCGTAGACATTCCCCTGATAATCGATGCAGTATTCGGCCAGCGCCGTCCAGCCGCGTAACGCTGCATCCGTATAAGGATACGGCTCAGTCAGCCAGCCTCTACGCACGCCGCGCGCAAAAGCATACACAAACATCGAAGAACAGGATGCCTCCGCATAAGAATCGGGATCAGTCAGCACCTGATGCCATAATCCTGCGGCGTCCTGCAGCCGTAAATACCCTTCGCACAGCTGCCGGTAATACTCTAGCAGTTCTTCCCGCTGCGGATGCTGCTCCGGCAGTACCTCCAGCAGCTCAGTCAGCGAGAACAGCACCCATCCGTTGCCTCTCCCCCAGGCTACACCGTTCGGCTTGCTGAATTTGTAGTCATACACATGATGCATAATGCCAAGCTCCGGCTGGAACAGCCGATTGCGGTAATGGAGAAATTGCGACACTGCATCATCCAGATAAGCGGAATCACCCGTCAGCAGATAATACCTGCTCAGGAACGGAGTGCTCATATACAGATCATCGCACCACATTGTTCCCTGCATGAAGTCAGTAGTGCCCCGTGTACGGTAGAGCGCCCCTTCCTTATCGCGGGACTGCTCCTCAGTAATATACCGGGCGATATACGCCGCTGTATCAGGCGCTCCGTGCAGCGGCTGTTCGGCATGGGCAGCGAGCATCGTCGCACCGAAGGAGCCGCAGTCATCCAGTGAGTCCATGAGCGCCAGCTGCTGGTTGATCCCCGGAGCACCATAGCGGCTGCGGTCCCAGAGCGAATAAGCATGAAGCCGGGTACACTGCTCAATATGTCCTCTGGCATAAGCGGAATAATGAGGATCGCCCAGAGCCTGACCTGTTCGCAGCAGACCATACAGGGTTACCCCGAGCGGATAATTCCAGCGGCCGTACAGCGCACTCTCCAGATAGGGCCTGACTGCGCCGCCAGGACGGTCCACTCTCCAAAAGCATTCCTCCGCCCCTTCGCCGAAGGGAGCATTCATAGAAGCTGCCTCCATAGGCTGCGGTGCCGCCGATTGCAGAAACGGACCCAGGTACAGCCATGGCCCGGTCTGCCCTTCCACCGGGTAAGGACTCACCAGCTTCAATGTGCCGATGGAGCTTAAAGCGGCACAAGAGCTATCTTCCGTGTCCCCCGCCTGGACACGGGGAACTGCTTCCGCCGCTTCCAGGCGGAAGCCCCAACCGGGGCCGCCGCACACGGCCTCGACCAGCAGGTCATGGCTGCCGAAGCTTAGCGGCAGCATACACTCAAGGCCGGCACTCTCTTCGGGCTGGATGGCGGCTAGCCTGCCATCCACGTAGACCTTGAGTGCCGCTACATCCCGGCTGCGGAGGGACAGCCGGACGTCCATTCCGCCCGGCGCGCTCACCGCCAGCCTGCTCCAGGCCAGCGCCTTCGCGCCGGGCTCCGCGCCGAGCACGCGCGCGAGGTTCCCGCGCGGCGCCGCGTCATCCGGCCATCCGGCCGCCGGATACCAGACACAACGGGCCGCCAGCGCAGCTTCGGCGGCCTCCGCAGCTTCGCCGCAGCGGACGCGCTGCGAAGGCTCCGCGCGGCGCGCCGCAGCCTCTCCCGCTGGAGCGCCGCCGCCCTCCGGCTGCAGCGTCCATCTGCTCTGCTGCGGCGCGCTGTAGATCCAGCCCTCGCAGCCGCTGCGCTCCGCGGCCGGGGCCAGAAAATGCAGCGGCGCGCCCTTCACGCTCCCGGTGCCAAAAATCCCGCCGCAGCCGGTGCCGACGGCGGTGCATTCCAGCAGGAAGTGATTCCAGCCTGCCTTCAGTCCGGTACGAAAGAACGCCTTGCGGTCCGGGAACACATCATCGTTCAGATTGGACGCGAACACGGCAACGCCATTGACATATACCGTCACCGGACCGAAGCAGCTGAGAGCGAGCGGTATTTCGCTGTCTGCATCGCTCCACAGCTTCCCCCAGGCATAGACAAATTCCCCTTCCTTCAGTTCAGGCAGCCGCTCCTTCAGGTTCAGCCGGTACCGGCAATCCGCCAGCCGCGGAAAGCTGTTCGTAAGGTGCACGCGGTAGACCGGAGGCTGCGGCGGATTCGCACCTATATAGCGGTTCGCTATAACGGCAAGCATCGCTTCCGTATCGTCTCCGGCTGTACGGACGATAGAGTGTCGCGGATGAAAATAGGCAGGAACGCTAGCCTGCGCAACCTCACCTCTGCTGCCCGGCGGGCTACTTTTCACGGTACTCTTCACAGAATCCGCTCTCAATGCACTATCCTGCACGGCATCAGTATTCACCGACTCCGCTCTCAATGCAGCACCCTTCACGGCATGCCCTTCCTCGGTACTCAACACCGCCTTCTCGTCCCCAGTCCCCATCACAGCGCCACCTCACCGCCGGGGTACAGGGTGGAGCTGTACAGCCGTTTGGGCTGGGGCAGCTGCTGCCCGGGGTGGACCGCTTGCAGCGGGAATGCTTCACCGGCATAGACGGCGGCCAGCTCATCCGTATAAATAATGACCTGCTCCGTTCCGCTGCCCAGCAGATCCCCGTGAACGGCGTAGCCCTGCTCGGAGAACTCGGCAACGATATTCATATAGCCGTCATAGAGCGCAGGAAGCACGGCTTCCCCCCGGCGGTACGCCAGAATATAGTCCGGTGCCTCCGGCCAGAACCGGCTGACGGCTTCGACAATGGTAAGCCATCCGTCAGTGGTGCGCTCTTCCTTCCACAGCTCGCAGCCGGATGCGTCCAGCAGGAACATGGCATCCCTGCCCCGCAGGCCCTTGCCGTCGTCCTCGCGGACCAGGCGGTCAAGGCCCGCAATCTGCAGGCCGGGCAGGTCCGGGCGGAACCGCCCGAGCGCCAGATGCTGCGACTCGACAGAGCCTTCGTACCGCCACAGCTCGCGTCCATCACGGCCGTACATCACCGTCACACTGCCGCCGATGACCAGCTCCGGCACCCCGTCCCCGTTCACATCGCCGACCCACAGGCAATCCGCGTGATCCTCCAGATCCTTGCAGCTCCATAGCAGCTTGCCCTCCGCGCTCAGCAGATCATATCCGGCCATAACTTCATCGCGCCCGTCTCCGTCCAGATCGTACACCCAGGGATAATGCCCCACATTGCCCTGATGGGTCCAGAGCAGCCGGAAGTTCCGGTCCAGCGCCCACAGCTGATGGTAGCGGTCTTTGAGAATGATGTCGGAAGGATAGTCCCCGCCTGACAGGTTGGCAATAATGATGCAGTCATGGGCCTCCTTCGCCGGCAGCGGATGAACCGCTTTGACCTTGCCCGTTGCCCCCTCCAGAATATACAGCTGGTCCTTCATCACACACAGCACCTCCAGAGCGCCGTCACCATCGATATCGGCAATCTGCGCCGGATAATCGGAGCCTTGGCTGCCTGCGCCCGGGTCCGGCGTTCCCGTCTGCCACAGCAGACGGCCGTCCAGATTGTAAGCCGTCAGGCACTGCACCTGATGCGGAATATAACGGACATCCTGGCGGTTATCCGGCTGCACCAGCAGCAGTTCGGCCCGGCCGTCCCCGTCCAGATCGCCGAGCAGCATTTTGCATCTTGGACCGGCGGCGGAGATATCCAGCCCGGCCAGCCGGTGCAGCTTTTGACTATGATCCATATGATTCACAATACATCCTCCTTCACTCTATCCCTGCTCTGTATCAGCCTAAATCCTCAGTCTGTCCTCCGGGCACCTCGACTAGCGTACCGTCAACCTCCAGCCAGACAGCAGCCGCTCCCGGATTGTAGACCAAATCCCTTGCTGCCGAGAACAGCAGCCCCCGGCAAGCCTTCATGTAATGCACCAGCTCCAGATTGGTTGCATACCAGATGTCGCCGCGTCCGCCCGCCATGGTGCAGAAGCGCTCCATCAGATCCCAGTTGTGGTCAATGTCGAACTCGTAGCTGTGTCCCCATACATACATCAAGTACAGATACTGCCGCTTATGCAGCCCCACAAAAGCCTCCCCGTGAGCCAGCAGCTCCCGGTTATGATGACAGGTCGCCTGCCACTCCAGCCAGTCCTCCGGGAGGGCGAACCCGCCGCTAGACTGCACTGTGCGGGCATATTCAATGCCCAAATGCGGCAGCAGCGTCTTGATCTCCTGCGTATAGGAGCCGTTCGGATAAGACATCCCGCGCACCGGCTGACGGACCAGTCCTTCCAGCACCCTGCGGTCCTCCATAATCTCCTCCGCGACCAGCTCACGCGGGCAGCGCGCCAGCGTCGGATGACTCCGCGTATGCACGCTGACCTCATGTTCGTGGTAGAGCGCCGCAACCTCATCCGCCCTGATCCGGTCCCCTTCGCCAAGCAGCCCCGAATTCAGATGGAAGCTGCCCTTGATTCCATGCTGGTTGAACAGGCCGACCAGCCGTTCATCCGCCCGCCGTCCGTCATCATAGCTCATGGTCAGCGCCTTATGACGGCCTTGCGGATAGCAGTAATACACTCCCGGCATTGCTGTTAAACCTCCTTATCACCGAATTGTTCATCCGCCCAGCCACCTATCCCAGCTTCAGGGAGCATAGACGACCAGATCACTATATTCCGCTATCAGCGGGGCCATTTGGCGGAAGCCAAGTCTGCCTGCGCCGAGCAGCGGACCGAAGGACGAGCCATCATCCAACCAGTGCAGCACCGGCAATGCATTGATAGCAAAAGTGACAGCAGCCCCCCGCTTCACCAACAGCATCCGGTAGTCCGCAGTCATATCGGCGGTATCCGGCAGCGGGTCAGCGCCTTGGGCGACAAGGTGAAAGCCGTAGCTTTTGCGCAGATTACAGGTATGAAAAGCCCGCTCCTCCTCCCACATCCGGCGAAAATACGAGATATGATAGGCATCCATCTCCCCATGATGGTACTGGTCATATTCGCCCGTGCGGACCGGCAGGGACGGGTCGAACAGATCCTTGCCCCCGGCACCGGCAGCCGCGAAGAACAGAATGGCCAGCCCCGGCTCACGCAGCGGACGGAACCTCCAGGAGATGGCGAGCTCCGCCGGGAACACCTCGGGGCACCACAAGACCACATTCGCCTTCTGCCCCTCCTCAGCCCCCCGGGTGCTCTCCAGCCGCAGCCTTCCCTGCGGAAAAGTAACGACTCCCTCACCTTCCAAGTGGAACCCCTCCGCCTGAGCGGGACCCTCCAACGTATTGCGGTAGATCTCCTGCCAGCCCTCAGGAACGCCTGCATTAGCCTGCTGCACCGTCATTAAACCACCTCACCTTTCCCGGCACCGGCATTATTGTCAACTTCGGCACCGGCCCCCGCGCTAATCTCAGCTTCTGCACCTGTTCATGAACCAGCCTTATCACCAGTTCACGCACCATTCCTGGCAATTCCTCCATCTCTCACATTACCTAAGCTACTAGTAGACCATCAGAATTAAACAGATTTCATTCCATAAATGGGGTAAAGAATGAAGCTGAGTTCGTAGCGAAGCAACAGGGATAAGTGTATTCTGTACATCTAAAAAGAACGAAACGGGTGGACTTCCTCATCTAATTGTAGTCCGTACAACTAAATTTGCCCGGATGGGCGAAAATCCAGAATTAGAGGCATTTTAAGTGCACGAACTACATCTAATCTGAGATTCGGCAGCACATCCGGCGATTTAGTTGTACAAATTACATCTAAGCCCACCCCTTGCAGCCTAATCAGGGTGAGGTAATCCACACTAGCTGCATCACCCGTTCGCCGTACCCGACATTGCCTCCCGTGCAGGCAGAGCTTCAGCAATCAGCTCCAGCGCAATGATCGTATTCAGCGACCACTGCGAGGCCTCATTCGTATTCATCCAGTCAATCTCATCGAGCGCTTCCGTATACATAACCCGCTTCAGTTCCTCCTCCAGCCGGAGCTTCCCGAACGGATTCTCAAGCAGAATGCTCCAGCAGCGTTCCGCCGTAGCCCGGTCATCCTTGACCCACGCGCCGTAGGCGGCAATAGCCACACTCAGCACCGGATGCTCGAAGCGCTGTTTGCCTGTAATCGCACCTCCAGATCTAAGCAGCTGCTCTTCCTCGGGCAAGTTATAGAAGACGCCGAACTCCGCCAGCATGTCCTCCCACTCCGGGTCCTCCAGCATCATCGCCAGCTCGAACCATACCTGCGGCCCGCCCATGCAGATGGCCAGATGCCGTCCCCAGTTGTCATCGCCCATAGGACTGAGAATTCCCGTTGCGGGATCGTATCCATAGGTTGGACCGGAGATCAGGCGCAGATTGGCTGCTTTGATGCAGTCGATGCCGGTGAGGATTTTGTCGCGGTAGGCGGTATCCTGATAACGCTCCCACCGGGTCATCCAATTGGAGCTGAACGCGGCCCAGTCCGGCCCCACCCGTACATGCGTCTTGAATTCATCCTTCGGAAAATATGCCCGCATCGGGTCGAGATTCACCGTGGAATAATCCGCATCCTTCACACTGTCCATGATGTCGCCGGTCCGCTCATCCCCGGTCAGATAATAGTAGTAGCGGTGCAGTCCGGCCATGGCAATCCGTGCCTCCTTGCAGCCGCACCCCCAGTGCACAACATTATGCCGGGAGCCAAGACCCGCATATTCCCCGAAATGATACACATCCACCTCGCTGGTATGGCGGGTCATCGCTTCAGCCATCCGGTAAATATCCGCGCGTCCGGTCCGCAGGAAGCTCACCCACAGCCACATATTCGGCACCAGCTCGGCATTCTGCCAGGCGCAGCCGCCCAGATCATAATTCCAGACATGACGGACCGGATCATAGCTGTGCATGAAGTCGCCGTAATCCCACAGGCCGTACCACTTCCGCTGTTCAATCTCCTTCTGGTAAAAGCTGATGATCCCGTCCAGTCGCTCCTCCAGATACGCCTTGGCCGGCGTGCTCCAGTCCGGCAGGCTCCAGAGTCCAAACGCCCGGGTGCGGTGATAATACTCTGGCTTACAGACCAGCAGCGGCGGTTCATCCGCCTGCTGCTGCATCTGCTGAAACTGCGCATAATCTGGTGTCCGCGAGGTACACCACAAGGTCAGCTCGTTCGTATTGGCGATGCCGTAAGGGGTTGCCCGCAGCTCCTCCGCGCCTTCATAGGAAGACTCGACATGCGTCTTCGTATCATAATGGCGCAGGTCCATCGCCTGTGCCTCCGGCGTCCAGAACCAGACCGTTAACGCCGCTTCCGCGCCGGAGGTGCCAGTGATCTCCAGCCCGGACGGGTGCTTCTGCCAGAAATCCTTCACGCCGGCAGCCAGCCCTCCGCCGTCACAGCCGACATAGCCCAGCCCTCCGGCCCTCCGGCCTTCAGCGCCCTTAATCCAGGTGCAGTCCGGCCCGGTCCGCTTATGCACGGCATAGTGCTCAGACGAATCCTGCACCAGGCAGAAGTCATCCCATACCGCCGAATCCTGGAGCAGGCTGGTGAAGTATGCATCCTCAACCGGGTCAAAGTGCTGGCTCTGCCCCTCAAGCTGTCCGGCGAACATCTCGGCATATTTGCCCCGCGTTCTGCGGGTCTGGAGCGTCTTGGGAGATTCGCTGAAGCTTCCGCCGCTGCCCGCCAGCCGGACATGACGGTTGTACAGCGGACCGCTGAGCGGCACCTTGAACAGCAGGCCCAGCCCCTTGATGAAATCCTGCTGCGGATTGCCGTCATAATAGAAGGTATGCACCAGCCGGATCGACGCAAGCCCGGCATAGAAATAGAGCCGCAAAGTATAAGGAAGCCATTCCCGGACTCCCCTTGTGCTTCTATGCCGCCCGTCCAGCCGGATCACGGCACGCACCGGTCCCCGCTCCTCCAGGCTGGCCTTCAGCGTCACTCCGGTGAACCGTTCCTGCCGCAGCGTCAGCTCCCCGCTGAGGATGTCCCGCTGCTCGCGGAGACAGACCAGTTCGCTTCCGCTGCACACCACATGCTCTGCCGGACAGGGTTGCTTCGCCGCGCCTATAGCTGCACCGGCTGAATCTATACCTGCATCCGAAATTGCACTCATACTCGCATTCGCACCTGCACTCACCTCAGCACCTACGCTCACAGCGCCTGCACACTCACCCTCCGCCTTGCTCATACTCACGCCTGCACCTGCTCCTAACCCCACCTCTGAAGCTCCAGAATATCCGCGATTGCCGTCCGCTCCCCCGGATTCCGCCGTGTCCCGGCGGATAATCCGGGAGATCACACCCGGGCCATGCTTGACCACGGTGCAACGAATGCTGCCGGTATCAACAATATAAGCTTCTTCCGTCTCTTCCACCGATACTTGAAAAGCTGCGGGCAGAGCGCTCTGACCAGCTGAGCGTTCCAGCATATATCCTGCCGCACTCCCTTCCGGGCATACGGCAGAATGCAAAGACCATTTGATGCTGCCGTCCGGCCAATACGCAGCCGGGCAGCTCTGCAGCGGCAGACGGGGGCCATCGTCAGCCCCGCTGCCAAGACATAACGCGTCCAGTTCACCGCGCTTCAGATCTCCTTTGCGCCAAGGGACCCCCCAGGTCACCCCCGCAGCCGCAGCAGGCGGGTTTAACCACCGTAGCTGGACCGGCAGGGCCGAGGATATAGCAGTCATTGTCTGTCATCTCCTTGATGGGACATCACCCGGACGAATGAACCGCTCCCGGAGCAGGAGGCCTGCGGACGCCGGGATTACGGGAAGTGAGCCGCTGTCATTCTGGAGCCGCTCCCCGCTTAGCGGGTTCCATTCTCCTTCTCCCCCTCCTGCCGGCTCAGTTCACGGTAACGTGTCGGAGTGATGTCCTCCTGTTTTTTGAAAATCCGGTTGAAATAGCTCTGCTGATAGCCAACCTGCAAGGCGACATCATTCATCTTCAGATCGGTGTCACGCAGCAGTTCCTTCGCCTTGTTTAGCCGCAGCTCTGTCAGATAATCGATGAAATTCTGCCCGGTGACCCGCTTGAACGACTTGCTGAGGAGAAAAGGGCTGGTGCCTGTATAATCCGCACAGCTGTCCAGCGAGATATTGTCCATATAATGCTGCTGAATGTACAGCATCGCCTGGTCGATGGTCCGCCTGATACCGGCGTCGGAGCGTTCGCACAGCTCCTTCAGGAAAGGAGCAATCACCTGCGTGCGGAACCAGGAGAGAATCAGCCCCGGCTCATGGATCTGCGAGAGGCTGGCATACAGATTCCTGCCGCGCAGCAGCTGGCTCTGGGCCATCCCGGCCTCCAGCACCGCATGAAGGATCGCGCCGAGCAGATGCAGCATCCCCTGCTGTACGTCAATTACCTTCGCACCGCCTGCGGAGAGCGTCTCCAGGAATTCCTCCAGCAGCCGGTCCGCCTCCTCCGCTTCGCCGGTCCGCAGCGCCTGAATCAGCCCGCGCTCCAGCGTGAAGGAATACTGCGGCATAGGTGTGCCCTGCCCCTCGCGCTCCAGCTGCTCCAGGCTGATGATCTGGTTCCCGCCCCCGTACCTGCTGTGGCTTGCCGCCTGCTTCGCCGCCTCGAAGGACCGCGGAATCGCGGAGATGCTCCCGATCCTTGCACTGTAGGCTACTGTAGCCTGAAGCTTAAGCATCCGGCTCAGGGTAGCCGCCAGCTCTTCACCGAAGGCCCCCACGCGGGCCGGGTCCGGGCCGCTCCCCGGTTCCATCAGCAGCATCCCGGAGGTAAGGTCATGCAGATTGACCGTCTCTGCCCGGCCGAAATGCTCCTTAGCAAGCTCCCCGATGATATTAACAGCCGCGAACGACACCAGACTCTCGTCACCGCTGCGGAACTTGGCCTCCAGGCTGGAGATGCCGGTCAGCTGGATATACAGCACCACGAACGTACAGTCCTCCACTTCCCATTTGTACTGCTTCATCCGGCTCTGCAAGTCCTGTTCGGAATAAGCATACAGATACCCCTGGAACAGCTGGTGAAGGAAGCTCTGCTGCACATGCGGAAGCTGCTCTGAGAGCGTGTATTCGAGGGCATGCTGCTGTCCGTGCAGGTTCTGCCAGTGCCGCTCGATCAGCGTCAGCTCATCCACCCGGCCGCCTGCGGCCGCATGCTCAGGGAGCAGGGTCTGGAGCAGGCGGCGGACCGGCGAATAGATTCGGCGGGAAGCAATCCAGGACAGAACCGCCGCCAGCAGCAAGGCACACAGGCTTACCAGAATAATCATCCGGGACAGCCAGACCACCGGAGAGGTGACGCTGGAGATCGGCGAAGCCGACACATACCGCCATTCACTGGCAATCCGCGGGAAATCACCATAGGTCACCGCATACGTAACCCCGTTCCAGTCATACAGAAAGGACCCGCTATCATGGTTGCCTCTGGCTGTAATAGCAGCCCGCAGCGCCGTAACCAGCGGAGTGGACTTCTCCATCCCGCTCCCCGAAATGAAAAGTCCGCCGGATTTCTGCTCCATGAACACCTCCCCCGTGTTATATGGGGTCATGGTCCGCAGCATCGCCGATACCTTCTCTGTATCCATCCGCAGCAGCAGCGCCCCGAAGGGCTGCAGACTGCCGCCGGGGATGTAGTGCACGAGCGTCAGCTCCTTCTGCTCCTGATTCTCCGGATCAAAAGCCCATTCCGTCCAGTACGTGCTCCGCTCCTGCTTCAGCAGCTTCCCGTACAGTACTTCCTCCTCCGCAGCCAGCGTCCCGTACTCTGTGCCGAAGCGCACCGGCTGTCTACCGGCCAGATACAGCTCAACCTGCCGCACCATGGAATTCGAGCCCTGCATGACGACCAGTGTCTTGGTAATATCCCAGGCCCGCTCATGATTCCGGGTGAAATCCATGTTGCTCAGTCCATAGTCGAACTTCGGATCGAACGCCCAGTGGGCCAGCATCAGCTCCAGGTTGGACAATTGATCGTTAATGTTGTCCGCCCTCTGCTCAATCTGCCGGTTATGCATCCTCAGCAGTTCCTTCTCCAGATTCCCCCCGGCCATAAAATAGACCAGCAGCCCGATGATCAGCCCGGGAATGGACGAGACGATCAGTACAATAATGAGATTATTGCGGTAATAACGGCCCTTGCGTCCCGCCCGGCCTCCGGTATACCTGTTCCGTGCTCCTGCCGCTTCATTCTCCATTGCATTCACCAGCCGAATCCTTAGTTTAGAGTTGCAGCCTTGCAGCCGCAGCGGGGACAGACCGGCCGGAGACTGGAGCAGGACCGGACTTTACTTGCCCGCTGAGGCGTACAATTCATTCATTTCCTTCACAAGCTCATCTCCGCCAGTCTTCCGCCATACCTCAAAAGCAGACTTCAAACCGGCCTCATCCATCTGGCCGACAATGAATTTGATACGCGCATCGTTGATTACGTTATCCAGCTGCGAGCCTTTTTGCGTGTAGACTGCCGAGATCAGCGCTTCGGCCGGATTGGTCACAATCGTCGCTTCGTTGGTCTTCTGTACCTCGGTCTGCTTCAGCCGCAGCGGCGTCTGCTTCACCTGCTTCGCCTTGTCCTCCGGGATGAACGGCAGCATCTGGTTCAGGCCCTCCACTTCCGATTCCAGCAGAACCGTATCGCTGGAGCGTTCGATATATCCATCCACCAGCTTGTAATGCACGCCTTCCATTCCATAGTTCAGCATCGTCTGCAGATCCTCGTCATTCAGCCGGTCCAGGAAGGCCAGCACCTGCTTCAGCTCCTCCTCGGTCTTGACCGAAGACTTCGGAATCGCCAGCATGCCGGAGAAGCCGGAGGTCGGAAGAGTATGCAGCGCACCGTCCGCTCCGCTCACACCGCCGATGACATCCATATAATGGCGTTCCGGCTCATCTTTGCCTTCTTTTTCGAGAGCAGCATGAATCTTGTCATCCAGCCGGGCTGCGTTATCGACCACATCGACAATGACACCGGCCTTGTTGTTGACGACCGGATCATTCCATTTGGAGCTGTCCATCACCGCGAAGTCGGCGTTGATCAGCTGCTCGTCGTAGAGCTTTTTCATGAATTTAAGCGCTTCCAAATACCCGGGGTATTCATGCTCAGGCACAAGCTTCCCCTCCTGCACGCCCCACTTGTTCGGGGAACCGAACCACAGCTTCATCGTATCGAAGCCGCTGGCCCACTGGCCGGTCCACTTGACCAGCACCATGCCGTACGTATCCGCCTGGCCGTTGCCGTCCGGGTCCTGCTCCTTGAACGCTCGCAGCATATTATAGAAATCATCCACAGTCTTCGGATTGTCAAGCCCCAGCTTCTCCATCCAGTCCTTGCGGAACACCACGCCGTTACGTCCCAGCGCCCGCCCTCTGTAGATCCCGTAATTCTTGCCGTCGATGGCCGAGTTATTCAGAATGACCTCCTTCGCCCCGCTGAGATTCGGATAATCCTTGAGATACGGACCCACCTCCCAGAACGCGCCGGATCTGGCCGCATTGACGAAGCTGGACGCTTTCACGTCACCTACATACATAATATCAGGCAGCTTGCCGGAAGCCAGCGTAATGTTGAATTTGTCGGCATACGACGCATTCGGCACCCATTCGAAATGGATTTTGGTGTTTGTCAGCTCCTCCAGCTTGGCGGCGACCGGACTGCCGTCCTTCGGATAATTGGTCTTGAAAATCGGCAGCATCAGCGTCAGCTCAAGCGGCTTCTCCCCCTTGGCTGTACCGTCCGTCTTCCCGCTGTCTGCGGCAGGCTCCTTCTCTCCTGCTCCTGCATTCTCCCCATTCCCGCCGCAGCCGGACAATACACTTAGAAGCATAATCATAGCCAACAGCATGAACAACCCTTTTCTCGCAGACCGTGAACCTTCACTCCGCTTCATCTTCTTCATCACTTGGCCTCCCTTTATATGTTGACTAACCGCTTACCCTTTGACTGAACCCAGCATCACCCCTTTGGCAAAATGCTTCTGCAGAAACGGATAGACGCACATAATCGGCAGGGTGCCGACTACGATGACCGCCATTTTGATCGACTGCTCGGGCGGCTGCACGAAATTCGGGTCCATGGAGCTGAGATCCCCCGCTGCCGACTGGGACAGCATGACGATCTGGCGCAGCATCACCTGCAGCGGCCACTTGGACGGATCATTGATGTAGAGCAGCGCCGAGAAGAAGTTATTCCAGTGTCCAACCGCATAAAAGAGCGTAAACGTCGCCAGCACCGGCTTCGACAGCGGCAGTACAATCCGCCACAGCAGCCCGAGCTCCGTGCAGCCGTCGATACGGGCAGCCTCCTCCATCTCGGCGGGAAGCTCCTGGAAAAAGTTCTTCACAATAATCAGGTTGAAGGCGCTGATCGCCCCCGGAAAGATCAAGGCATTCAGCGTATCGAGCAGATGCAGCTCGCGGATTACCAGATAGGTGGGAATCATCCCGCCCCCGAACAGCATCGTGAAGATGACTAGATTGAGGATCAGATTGCGGCCCATCAGGTAACGCTTTGCCATCGGATAAGCCATGGTAACCGTGAAGAACAGATTGACTGCTGTCCCGATCACCGTCACGTACAGCGACACCCCGATGCTGCGGACAATGGTATCTGTGGAGAAAATAAACCGGTAAGCATCCAGCGAAATCGTCGTCGGAACGAGAAACACAGCGCGCTTCGTAATTTCCGCCTCGGTGGCGAAGGAACCGGCGACGACAAACAGGAACGGCAGAATGGCCGCGATCCCGATGATGCCCAGCACCAGGTAATTAAAGACGTCAAAGGTAATCTCTCCGGCGCTGCGGTAACGTTTAGCCACACTCTTGGCCTCCTTTTCAATATAATCCCGATTCGCCTGACTTCTTGGCGAGCCAGTTGGTGCCGAGCACCAGCACGACCCCGATGACTGATTTGAACAAGCCGACGGCGGTGCTGTAGCTGAATGCCCCCTGGGTAATCCCCAGCGCATACACATAGGTATCGAAGACCTCGGCCACCTCGCGGTTCAGCGCATTCATCATCAGATAGATCTGCTCGAACCCGTTATCCAGAATCGTGCCCATCCGCAGAATTAGCAGAATGACAATCGTACTGCGGATCGCAGGCAGCGTAATATGCCAGGTCTGGCGCCAGCGGCTGGCTCCGTCCACCACGGCAGCTTCATATTGCTCCACATCGACACCGGCCAGCGCAGCGAGGAAAATAATCGTCCCCCAGCCGCATTCCTTCCAGATGGTCTGCAGAATAATCATCGGGCGGAACCAGTCAGGATTGGCGAGGAAATCAATTTTGCGCCCGGTAACCGTGAAGAGGAATTCATTGACCGCACCGCCCTGTGTCGTAAGGAACACGTAGGAGATACTGGCGACGATGACCATAGAGATGAAGTGGGGCACGTAGATCAGCGTCTGAATCGTCCTTTTGTAGAAGGACAGCCGGATCTCATTCAGCAGCAGGGCCAGGATAATCGGTGCCGGGAAAAAGAACACCAGGTTATACAGCGACAGCACCAGCGTATTGCGCAGCAGCATGAAGAAATCAGGGTTCTGAAAAAACGTGCGGAAATGCTCAAGGCCCACCCAGCTGCTCTGCCAGAAGCCCAGAAATGGCTGGTAATCCTTAAAGGCGAGCAGCACTCCCCACATCGGCACATATTTGAACACCAGGAAATACAGGAGTCCGGGGCTGAGCAGTATGTAGAGCCATTTGTCCCGCTTCAGACGTCTGAAGCGCTGCTCGCGCCTGCTGCGGCGGAAGCTTGTGCCCGCGCTGAGCTCTGCTGCCCCCATTGCCGCTCCTTGCTTCATTTACATTCACCTCCGTATGGATAAGCAACCTTCGCAATGCCCTGCACTTCACTGCATTGCCGTGGCTGCGCTTTCTATTATGGTTGGCGGGTGTTTTTCCGGCAATCGGACTTTTTGGACAGCGATTTGTACGTTTTCTGCGCCGCTTCCGCAATAAAGTCCAAAACCGGCAAAAGTTTACTATTGATTGTGGGGGGCGGACACTATATAGATTGAAATGATAATTTCATTTTTGGGAGAATCGTGACTCCAGAGAAGTTTTGGGCTTCCGGCCGCTGCCCTTCTGCAGATTTCTTTGATTAGACCGCTGTTCGCGGTAGAAATCCGCAGACAGCTGATGCTGTAGATAGCGAGCTTTCCTGCGGAAAGCTTTCAGGCGGACGCTACCGCTCCTACAGCTCCAAAATTCCCCTCCGCCACTCCTCCCAAAATTTATGTTTTCAAGTTCAAACTATATAGCTTAGGGATGGGGAATAGAAAGATAAGATCATACAGAGCCCGTATGGGGCTTTTTCCAGGAGGTTAAAAGAATGAAGCAAAAACTATATTACGGAGCCGCATGGTACCCGGAGCTGTGGGGGGAGGCTGAGCGGCAGCAGGATCTTCGGCTCATGCAGGAGACCGGCATTAATCTGGTACGGATGGGCGAATTCATCTGGTCACTGCTGGAGCCGGTGGAGGGTTCCATCGATGTCCAGCCGTTCGCTGAGCATATCCGTCAGCTTCATGATCACGGCATCGATACAGTCATGTGTACGCCGACCGCAACCCCGCCAATCTGGCTGACTCACAGGCACCCGGAGCGCCTGCACATCCGGGCAGACGGAGCGGTGATGAGCCACGGGTCCAGACAGCATGTCTGCACGAATAATCCTTATTTCCGGCAGCGGGCTGCGGTAATTACGGAAGAACTGGCTAGGGTGCTGGGGCAGCTCCCTGGCCTTGCCGCCTGGCAGCTCGACAATGAGCTGAAGGCGCATGTGGCGGAATGCATGTGCGGGTCCTGCCGCTCCCTGTGGCAGGAGTGGCTGGAGCACCGCTACGGCAGTATCGGAGAGCTGAATGATGCATGGGGAACCGGCGTGTGGAGCCAGACGTACCAGCGGTTTGACCAGGTACCGCAGCCGGTGGCTACGCCTTTCCTGCATAATTCATCGCTCGTCACCCAGTACCGCTTGTTCCAAATGGAGAAGGTTGCGGAGTTCGCTGGGGAACAGGCGGCGATCATCCGCCGCTATTCGGCGGCTCCGATCACGCACAACAGCAATGTTCCTTTTCATCTGGACAATGAGCAGCTGTTCCGGGAGCTTGATTTCGCTTCATTCGACACCTACGCCTCTCAGGCCAACAGGCACGCTTATCTGCTGAACTGTGATTTGTGGCGCGGGTTCAAGCCCGGGCGGGATTTCTGGCTGATGGAGACCGGCCCGGCCTATGCCGCTTCGCTGACAAGCTACGGCGAGCCGCACCCGGACGGCTATCTTACCGCCGAAGCTGTGGCCGCCTACGCGCTGGGAGCAGGCGCCTTCTGCTATTGGCTGTGGCGGCAGCAGCGCACAGGCAGCGAGCAGCCGCACAGCTCGATCATCAGCGCGTGGGGCCAGCCTGCGCTCGGGTATG
Organism: Paenibacillus sp. FSL H8-0048; assembly: GCF_038002825.1. Lineage (NCBI taxonomy): Bacteria > Bacillati > Bacillota > Bacilli > Caryophanales > Paenibacillaceae > Paenibacillus > Paenibacillus sp. FSL H8-0048. The sequence goes on from NZ_JBBODF010000001.1 coordinate 2,657,998, forward strand.
ACAATGTGCGCGCGGCTTCTGCCGCCAGGCTGCAGATTGAGCCGCACATGCTGAATACCCGGCCGGTGCAGGCCGAGGTGGCGATTACTTATTCGGACCGGGCCAAGGCGTTCCTGGCCACGGAGCCGCACCGGCAGCTGAACTACCGTTCCCTGCTGGGAGACTTCTACCGACGGATTCTCGATCTGGGGATTCACCGTGACCTGCTGCCAGAAGGCGGCGATCTCAGCGGCTATAAGCTGCTGTTCACGCCCTTCATACATTATCTGTCGCCGGAATACATGGCGCGGGCGCTTGACTTCACTGCGGGCGGCGGCATCTGGATCTGCGGCCCGCTCAGCGGAGGCCGCACCGCCGAGCATACGCTGCATACGGATGCTGCTTTGGGTGAGCTGGAGCGCCTGGCCGGCGTCTGCTCTAAGTTCGTCTACCCGATGGAGGGAACGGGCAGCATCGGGGAGGCCTTCGGCTGCTCCGCACCGCTGTCGCTGTGGAGCACGGTGTTCGAGCCACTGCCGGACGGAGCCTCCGTAATCGGCGTCATTGCGGAGGGACGGACACCGGGCCTGGCCTACCTGACCGAGCAGCCCTATGGCCGGGGAGCCATCGTGATGCTCGGCTCGCTGCCCTCAGGCAGCGAAGGCGACAAGCAGCTATGCGCGCTGATTGAGCATTATGCCGCCCGCGCCGGAGTCACCCGGCGCAGTGATGTCACACCGGGCAGCATTCTCTGCCCGAGATGCGGCGCTTCCGGTGTGCTGTGGACGCTCGTCAACATGGACGGTCTTGGCGGCAGCGTCACCTTGCCGCGCAGCGGGCAGGATGTGTTGACCGGCACTGCCGTGCCTGCCGGTCCGCTATCACTTGGCGCTTATGAATACAAGCTGATCGCCCTGCAGTAGTGGAACATCCTCCTGCCGATGGCGGAGAGCCCCGCCTCACCGCAACAAGTGGAAAAATGCAGCTTGCTATGCTGATTTCCAAGGGATTTCCGGAAGCAAGTGGATAAACAACAACTAATCATGGCTGTTTTAGCCAGCTTCGGGGAAATGGTTTCATTTAAGTGCTGTTTATCCAATTACTGTTTTGGCAGAGGGCGGTTCTCGCTCAGCAGGTGGAGTTTATCCAACTCTTTCCCTCCCGCATCATTCGCGAGTTGCCTAGTCCTACGGCGCGTGACTCTTAGGCTGGCTGGACCCCTCCCTCTTAGCGGTGTTTCACCAGCAAGAGGAGGAGCGCTTACCTGGGTCCACGCTGGGCACAACACAAAAACACCCGGCAGCCTCTCCCGCCGCCGGGTGTTTCCTTTTACCACATCTGATTATACGTTAGTCTCCTCTGCTTCTTCCGCCTGCTGGAGCAGCCCGATCTGATGCAGATGATTCAGCAGCTGCTGGTAATGGTCGGCCTTCTTCTGAACGGTAAGAACCAGCTTACGGAACTGGCCTGTGTCCTGGCCCGATTTGTCCAGAATACGCAGCAGGTCGCTGTTGATCTGCTCCACATCCTCCATGCTGCTCTCCTGGGACTCCTGGATTTTCTCCAGATGCTCGAAGACCTGCTCCTCTGCTTCTACAATCTCATTCATGTATAACGTGGACTCACCGATCTTCGCCGTGGTCTCGTTCATCGCGAGCGTTCCATCCCCGGACTTGCTGTGAATCTGCTCCATGACGCGGGTCATTCCTGATAGTGAACCCATGATCTCCTTCACATGGCTGCGGGTGCTGTCAGCAAGCTTGCGGATCTCCGTGGAGACAACGGCGAAGCCGCGTCCATGCTCACCGGCCCGCGCCGCCTCAATCGCCGCATTCAGCGAGAGCAGATTCGTCTGCTCGGCAATATCCGTGATAATCCTGGCCAGCTGCTCAATGCTGTGGAAATGCTCCCGCAGATCCTCATTCAAAGTAACGAACTCCGTAAATACCTCCGAGGCCTTCTGCATTTCCGCAGAGATCTGGATATTGGCTTCCTTGGCAAACTCGATTTTATTGGAGGAGTAGGATAAGCTGCCGTACATTTCATTAATCAGATCTTCAGTCTGTCCGTTGTTGGCTTTCAAATGCTCCAGGAGCTGCTGGGTCCCGGCGATTTGGCCGATCATCTCCCCGCCGCCTGCCCGCAAAGCCTCGAAGTCCTCCACCAGTTGGGCCTCTTCCTTGAGGATAGCTCCAGTCTCAAGGCGGATCTGCTCCGCCAAGGTATAAGCATGTTCCCCATAAGACACCGAGTCTGAAGTGTGAGCAGACGGCCCTTCGTTACCGTTACCGCCAGCTTCATCTAATGCGACTTTTCCCGCTGCTTTAACCGTTTCTGTTGATGCGGCCGTACCCTTAGCCCCGATCACACGCTCTGCCATGGCTTTCTCCGCTAACCCGCTTGTATTACTGTGACTTTGAACGCCTGCAACAGAGGGGGTTCTCCCCCAAGCTGTGCGCAGTTTACTTAACCACTCCATCCGATTTCAACTCTCCCTTATTCAACCAGCAGCAGAATCATCGTCTGATTGGCATGCTTAGTATAATATTGCTCTCCATAGCTGATGAAGCCTGTAGTGTTACCGCAGAACCCAAGCATTTTCCCGTCAAAAGCTCCCCAAAGACCGTCACGTGTAAACAGTTGGTCCCGCAGCGTACAGTTAATATTGAGGACAAACGAAGGCTTGAACGGACTGCCGCCCAGCGTCTCCTCCAGCACTGCCAGCGGATCGGCTGAACTAAGCACCTCCACATAAGTACTAGACATAATCTGGCTGTAAAAGGTGACAGAGCCATCCGGATGAACCGCCTTCGGGGAGGCTATGATCCAATCATCCTCGTATCTTTTGCCCAGCGGGCTGCTCAGAAAATGCTCTGCCAGCTCCTTCTCCGGCACACCCAGGACACGCGCATATTCCCCGGCTGCAGGCCGCCCGTTGAAGGAATAGACCCGTCTGCCGAACACATCGGCTTCTGTCACCAGCAGCGTCTTCCCGGACGGGACATATATATTCTCTTTGATCAGGGCGGTGCGGGCAGGCATATTGAAATAAATCCCCAGGTTCCGTACCCGCCGGGTTCCTATATAGAGGTAAGTCTCGCCGCGCTCATCGTCAGCCGCACTGCCGCCAATCACCTTAAATTGCGGGGCCATGAAATACAGCGAGGAGAGCAGCATCTCTTCCATCCCGCCTGTGCCGTCACAGAGCAGCATCAGAAAAGCATTCGGATTGCCCCGGACCTTGCGGTAAGCAATCTCCAGCGTGCTTGCGCTAAGCACGGGAGGGTGCAGAATGCCCACAATCTCTGCTATACCGGCTTCAAATTCGAAACCAGTAATTACACCGCTGCGGTAGCCCTGCGGAGTATATTCCCCCTTGGTTGAGCACAATACTGCCCGCGATGGCGCATGACGGGATAATTCCCGGACAGCCGCAGCCGCAGCGAACAGCACCAGGCCACGGTTCACATCCAGCTTCTCCAGATAGTGCCTGGCCTCGTCCAAGGTGTCAAAAGTTACAGCAATCATTATGTATACCAAACCTTCCTTTGCGGGACTTCCTCCCGCATACTGTTACTGAAAAATTAAACTATATTTTTCAATACTACTATGGTAAAACCAGAACCAGGTTCATTGTCTGTGAACAATGTCTCAGCCTGTGCCGGGTTTCCATGGAACAAGGTTGAGCCCTTTCTGCAAACCCTGTATCATGAATATATCACAGATCAGAGAAAAGAGGCTTCGGCACATGACCTATTCCCAACGCTCCACCCACCCTGCCGCCGCATCCGACTACACGTATCTGGAGTATCAGTTCGGCATAGCCGCCGATGAATTGGAAGTTGCTGTGAAGGCGCAGGATGAGCCCCGGGCAGAAGCTATCCGCCTTAAGATTGCTGAACTCGAAGACAAGCTTGCGCTGCTTGAAGATTAAACACAACTACTCTATCCTAAGTTATGGAAGGACGGCTGATATAATGGCGATACGCGGATATTACTTTGCAATGGAAGATGAACTGGTGCAGCAGATTGCCGCAGGGAGCACCCCGATTGAGAGCTTGAACATAGACAAATACCCGGGGCTGGATATCGACCGTGCCTGGGAGGCTATTCACTATCTGCTGTGCGGTGATATATCGGACGGGCCTGCGCCGCTTGGATATGTGGTTCCGCTGCATTCAGACCAGGGCATCGAGTTCGGGGCATACGGGGCATTCTGCCTGCGTGCCGGACAAGTGGCCGAAGCGCTTGACGCCATCTCCGGGCTGGATGAAGCGCAGCTGCGCCAGCAGTATGATTTCCAGACCATGGCCGAGGAGGAGGTCTACCCGCTGGACCCGGATACGGTGTCTGACGATGATGCGGATGCGTTCTTTGCCTACCTGCTCCAGTTCTTCACCGAGATCCAGCGGTTCTACAGCCAGACTGTGGCCGCTGGTAAAGGAATTATTTTCTATTTGTTTTGAAGCCTGGCTCTCCCGTCAGATGATGCGCTGGACTGGGGGGGTCGGGCGGATGAGGTGCGTGCGCCGAATTCGGGTGCACTTGTGCACCTGATGGCTCCCTCTTACCACTCTGCAGCCCCTCTGAGGGATTTATACACTTGATTTCCTCATTCAGCCTAACTCCAGCGATATCTGAGGGATTTATACACTTGATTTGCTCATTTAGCCCACTTCCAGCAATATATGAGGGATTTATACATTTGATTTGCTCATTTAGCCCACTTCCAGCAATATATGAGGGATTTATACATTTGATTTTCTCATTTAGCCCACTTCCAGCAATATATGAGGGATTTATCCCTCTGATTTCACCACGCAGCCCACGCAGCCACGCTTCCGGCCTACTGCGGTCAGGAACAGGCTGCGAGACCAACCTGCACCCCGCGGCCACCAAAAAAGGCTATCCCCGTCACTGCTGACAGCGGGATAGCCCAATCACTCAGTTACTTCACACCATTCTTACTCTAGCTCACCTAGCCAAATCACACTCATCTATTACACTCTAACTCACCTAGCTCGCCCTTTGTCATCTGCCTCACTCTGGCTCACTTAGCTCACCCTATGTCATCTGTCTCACTCTGGCCCACCTTGCTCACCCTATGCCATACGGCTCACTCTGGCCCACCTTGCTCACCCTATGCCATACGGCTCACTCTAGCTCACCTAGCTAAATCACACTCATCTCTATCTCATTCTAGCTCAACTAAGCTCACTCTGGCCACCATCAACCACGTGCCAGTTCACCCTCAGCCTCGCTCCAGCCTAACACCGCTCCGGATCTGGCTCAACTTCAGGCCCGCTTACTCGCCTTCCGCAATCCATCACCCGGCAGCCTGCGCTTAGACGAGCTTCACCAGGCTGTAGTTCTTCTTGCCTTTGCGGACGATGATGAATTTGCCGCCGATGGCGTCTTCGGCTGTAATCTCCGTCTCCAGCTCATTCACGCGCTCGCCGTTGATCGAGATCGCGCCTTTGGTAATATCCTCGCGCGCCTGGCGCTTGGACGGCTCAATGCCGAGTTCCACCAGCCAGTCTACAATGTTCTTGGTCTCTTTGCCTGCTGTGAAGGTCGGCATTTCCTTGAAGCCTTCCTCGATCTCATCCGCAGTCAGCGAGCGGATATCGCCGCTGAACAGCGCTGCGCTGATGCGCTTGGCCTGCTCCAGCAGCTCCTCGCTGTGCACGAAGCGGGTCATTTCCTCAGCCAGCGCTTTTTGCGCTTCGCGTTTATGCGGTTCGGTCGCTACCTTCTCCTCCAGCGCTTCGATCTCCTCTTTGCTCAGGAAGGTAAAGTACTTCAGGTATTTGACCACATCGCGGTCATCGGTGTTCGCCCAGAACTGGTAGAACTCGTAAGGCGTGGTCTGCTTCGGATCGAGCCAGATGGCGCCGCCGGCGGTTTTGCCGAACTTGGTGCCGTCGGCCTTCAGCATGAGCGGGATCGTGAGACCGAAGGCTTTGGCTTCGTTGCCCTCTTTTTTACGGATCAGATCCAGGCCGCTGGTAATATTGCCCCATTGGTCCGAGCCGCCGACCTGAAGCTGCACATCCTCATGCTGGTACAGATGCAGGTAGTCAATGGACTGCAGAATCTGGTATGAGAACTCTGTGAACGAGATCCCGCTGTCCAGGCGGCTCGCTACTACGTCCTTGGCCAGCATCGTGTTGATGCTGAAGTTTTTGCCGATATCACGCAGGAATTCGATGACATTCATATCCTTGGTCCAGTCGTAGTTATTCACCATCCGCACCTGATTGTCGCCATCGGTAATGAACAGCTTCTTCATCTGGGCGGTCAACGCATCTACGTTCTCCTGCACCTGCTCCAGCGTCTGCAAAGAGCGCTCGCTCTGGCGTCCGCTCGGATCGCCGATGGTTCCCGTAGCTCCCCCGATCAGAATCACCGGACGGTGGCCGGCCAGCTGGAAGCGGCGTAGCATCATGAATGGAATCAGATGGCCGATATGCATACTGTTGCCCGTCGGGTCCACGCCGCAATACAGCGATACCGCCTTACTCTCCGTCAATTCACGCAGTCCGTCCGCATCTGTCTGCTGGTTAATGGCATCGCGCCACAATAGCTCGTCGATAATGTTCAACATGTACAGCCCCTTTTGTGTAAGTGATTATTCTATATCGCTTGGTATCCGTCAAAAAAGCAGCAGCAAAGCCGCATCAGCCTCAGAAGCTGAAGGTCCGCCACGCATCCAGCCAGCAAACTGCACAGACAACAAAAAATCGCCCCTTGTCTATTCAGACACAGGGACGATTAGTATTAACCGTGTTACCACCCAAATTGCACAGACCCCATATTGCGCACAGGTCCGTACCACTCTCAGGCGAGTTATCGTTCGCTTAGCTCCGCTTGGCATTACCCAAGATACTCCCGAGGCGTAATTCGCAGTCCGCTTGTATGTACCGGGTTCCATCGACCCCCGGCTCTCTGGGAACAGGGACAAGGCTGCTACTGGCTCGTTCAACGTATACCAACTATAAGATTACAGAAAGTATAGCCGCTTCTAAAATGGTTGTCAATGCATCTGCCGGCTATCCTCCGGATCTGAACGCTCTGGCGGCCACCGGCGTGAGATGATTGCATTCACTGGCCGGACGCACCCTATGGCCTCGGGGATCGGTGCACCAGGATTGTGACTGGAAGGCGAGGAACAGCCCCTGCCATTTGTTGTCCCGTCCAAAATGAATCACTATTCCGCCATCCTGCCAGATCCCGTCGTCTGCTTTATATTTTTCAACGTTGCCTTGATTCATATGAATGTCATGAACGCCGCCCGGGAACATTTCGCCGTATATATAGATGGTCGCTGTCTGATCTGTGATGGCCCGCCGAAGGTAAGTGTCGACCTTCTCATTCAGGTCATTATCCGGACCGTCTGCGTGGTAGGGAAGGGCGATCATCCTGGCAGGATCAAACAATCCCCCGCGGATGTAATCCAAGGCAAGGTCTTCGCGGTTGGATTCGTCAATGATCGTGACCCCGTCTTCCAGGCTCTGCAGATGGGTAAGCTGCTCCGCTCTGAACTGATCTCCCACCAGATATAACAGCTCCGAAGGCTTCTGCCTGGACAGAACGTTGATTGCCGCTGTGTAGTTTCTGCCGGCAGCCTGGACCCCTGCCTGATAATGCGCAGTGCGGTTACCTGAAGGGAGGGCAGGTATGCCTTTTATGATGGTGCCTTTTAACACTCCATATGGTTTGAGCGGCATAAAGATCGTCTCCTTCTATAGTTGTTGCAGCAGCTCATACTCTCTACTCTTTCCTTCCACGTATAGTAATATCCTCTCAAGCGTTCAGCAGGCAGTTTCAACCGCCGGGGCTCGTGTGGTATCTTGGATATAGCTACACAAACTTTGGCAAAGGAGAGTCAGCAGCTTATGAAGAGTATAGCTGTTTTCTGCGGCTCCAGTGAAGGAGCTTCGCCCGTATACAAGGAATCCGCTATTCTACTCGGCAAGGAGCTTGCCGCAAGCGACATTACGCTGATCTATGGCGGAGCTACTGTAGGCTTGATGGGTGCTATTGCAGATAGCGTGATGCAGGCGGGAGGCCGTGTAATTGGGGTGCTGCCGCATTTTCTGAAGCAAAGGGAAATCGAACACACCCGTCTGACAGAGCTGATTATGGTGGACTCTATGCACGAACGGAAGCTTAAGATGTCGGAGCTGGCGGACGGATTCATTGCTATGCCGGGCGGCCCGGGCACAATGGAGGAGTATTTCGAGATCTTCACCTGGGCCCAGCTCGGCCTGCATCAGAAGCCCTGCGGGCTGCTGAATGTGAACCATTATTATGATCCGCTGATTGCCCTGTTCAGTAACATGGCCCGGGAACAATTCATGCAGGAGAAGCATCATTCCATCATGCTGAACGATACAACTCCGGAGGGCATTCTGCGCCAGATGGCAGACTACACCCCTCCCCCGGTCAAACAATACCTGACAGAAGATCGCATTTGAAAAGTCTCTGCCCTCCTTATAACGCAATATATTATGCGCGAGACTGCAGCTATAGCCTGAATGCTAAGTAGCCTGCCTGTTCCTGCCAGAAAGAGGTTATACCTATGTCGTTGTCTGCTTATTCCGGTTATGATGCCCTGGGGCTTGCCGCCCTAGTGAAGGCACGGGAGGTCACTGCGCGTGAGCTTGTGGAAGCTGCCTACGCGCGGATGGATAAGGTGAATCCGCTGCTGAATGCGGTGGTACGCACCCGCCGGGAGGCCGCGCTGAAGGAGGCTGCGGAGATGACCCTTGATTCCGGAGATACCACCCGTCCGTTCGCCGGCGTTCCCTTCCTGCTGAAGGATATCTCCCAGGCGGTTAGCGGCGAACCGCTGACCTCGGGCGCTCTCTTGATGAAGGACAATGTCGCGAAGCGGGACTCTAACTATGTGGCCCGTATCCGGCGCGGCGGCTTCATTCCGCTGGGCCATACGAATACGCCGGAATTCGGGCTGAAAAACATCACCGAGCCTCTTCTCCACGGCCCGGCCCGCAATCCCTGGAACCCCGCCTGTTCACCCGGCGGCTCCAGCGGCGGTGCGGCGGCAGCGGTTGCCGCCGGGATCGTCCCGGCCGCCGGAGCCAGTGACGGCGGCGGCTCCATCCGCATACCGGCCTCGTTCACCGGCCTGTTCGGGCTGAAGCCGACGCGCGGGCGCACGCCGGTCGGCCCGGGAATCGGCCGCCAGTGGCAGGGCGCGTCGATTGATTTTGCGCTGACGCGCTCTGTGCGGGACAGCGCCGCGATGCTGGATCTGCTGCAGGTGGTGCAGCCGGAAGCGGCTTTTCAGACGCCGCTGTATCCGGGCGTCTACCTGGACGATCTGCTGAAGCCCACGCAGCGGAAGCTGCGGATCGCCTTCACCACCGCTTCGCCGGTGGGAACACCGGTATCCGCTGAGGCGGTAGAGGCCGTGCGGAAGACGGTCAAGTGGCTGGAGTCCGAGGGCTATGAGGTGGAAGAGAAGCTGAGCCCGGTCAACGGGGTCCGGCTGATGGACAACTATTATACGATGAACGCCGGAGAAGTATCCGCCATGTTCCTCTCACTGGAGAGCGCCATGGGCCGTGCAATTAAGGCAGAGGAAGTGGATATTGTCACCTGGGTGCTGGCCGAAGCCGGGAAGCAGGTCTCGGCGGCTGAGTTCGTGCACAGCCTGCACGAATGGGATGTAGCCGCTGCGCAGATGGCCGCGCTGATGGACCGCTTCGATCTGTATATTACCCCGGCCAATGCGGACTCCGCTCCGAAGATTGGTGAGCTGACCCAGACCGCGGCGGAGACAGAGAAGCTGATGCAGGTCAGCGGGCTGCCGAAGGAAGCGCAGCGGCGGATGATCTACGAGATGTTCGAGCCGAGCCTGACCTACACGCCCTTCACCCAGCTCGCCAATCTGACCGGCCAGCCTGCCATGAGCATGCCGGTGCACCTTACTGCCGAAGGAATGCCGATCGGCGTACAGGTTATGGCCTCCAAGGGACGCGAGGATCTGCTACTGCAGCTCGCCGCTTGTCTGGAACAATCCCCGCTGTGGGTGGGGATGAGCGGGAATGCAGGCTTTGCCTGAAGCCTGCTCCGCCTGTCTGAATAGTATGCAAAGGGCCGTCTGCAGTGTGAAGTCACACTGTGGACGGCCCTTATGCTGCGATAGTCCCCGGAGCTTCCAGAGACTCGCACAGGATCAAGAAGGAGGCGAATGCATTTAATACGGTAGAACCGGGGCAAAGCAAATATAGCCCTTTTTGCATCATCTGATGTACAAAATACAATAGAATTACTCCGGGCCCCATCAGCTCTCCTCCAGAAAAGTTGCATTGAACTTCAGCAGCAGCTCCCCGAACAGCTGTCCCTCCTCCTCCGACCAGCCCTTTAGCAGTTGTTCGATCATTTCCTGCCGGACCTGCCGGTTCTCCTCCAGACTTGCTTGGCCCGTCTCCGTAATCTGCAGCGAATAGGCCCGCCCGTCCACAGGGTCCGGTACCCGGGTGATGAACCCCTTGCTCTCCAGTGAGGCAGCCTGCCGGCTGACCGTAGAAATATCCAGCTGAAACTCATCGGAGATTGCCTTGATTCCGGCAGTTCCCTCGCGAGCTTCAATATGATGCAGCAGCAGATAGGCCGCACGATCCAGATTGCCGATTTTTTTGAACGTGGTAATGGAAGTGAGACGGCGGAACAGAACCGCCATTTCCAGCTCTATTGTCTCAATTGAATGTTTGTCCATGCCGGGCGCCCCTCTTCTCTTTTATTCATTGACTTTACTCTTTTCGCTTGTATAATACAAGTATATACTTTCATGATACAACTTATTTCTGCAAAAGCTAATTTCAGGGGGAACCGTTATGAAAGCCCATGAATTCATGGTCCGTCAGGTGTATAAGGTTAAGCAGGAAGACACCGTAAGGACTTTTATTGAGAAATGTATTGCCCACCGGATCAGCGGCATGCCAGTTGTCAATGACCGCAACGAGATTGTCGCCTACCTCAGCGACGGGGATATCATGCGCTATATCGGCAGGCATGAGGATCTGATCGTGGATTCTTTTTTCCAGATTAATGTGTTCGTCGGGGATAATGATCTGTTCGAGGAACGGGCGCAGAAGCTGCTGGGTCTGAACGTAATGGCTATCGCCAAGAAGAAGGTCATCACGGTGCACGCCGAAGAAGACATTGAAGCCATCGCTACCATCCTCGGCAAAAAGCAGATCAAAAAGGTTCCCGTCCAGCGGAACCATGTGCTGGTCGGCATCATCAGCCGCGGCGATGTGATCCGCCATTCCTTCAAGGCACTGCTCTAGCCCACGCCCAGTCTCCCTGAGCAGCGCCCGCTTCTACACGCATGCGCGCTCCGGCAATCCGCACTATGCCTCCCCCGGTTAGGCTCCTCTTGTATTCTCTCCTTGTGATAGTTGCGGCCCCCTGATTTTTATGTCATTGTAAAAACAGGTCTAGTACATCATAAGGAGAGAATCGTCCGTGCTGCTCATTCACGAAATCATCGCCAATCCCAAAGCCAGGGAAATCTACCTCACCGTAAGAACACACGGTACCGTCTCCAAGCAGACCCTGCTGGAAGAAAGCGGACTGACGATAAGCACCTTAACGCGTATACTGGACGAACTGCTGTCCCGGGAGCTTCTGGTTGAAGTCGGCTTCGGCGAATCCACCGGAGGACGCCGCCCTACCCTCTATGAGACGAATCCGTCTTACGCTTATCTGCTGGGACTGGAGATCTCCCGTACGCATGCCAAGCTTGTGCTTACGGACTTTCATCTGCGGCTGCTGGGCGAATATACCTGGAGCATGGACGCGGGGCTTACCCCCGGGCTGCTGATGGAGTCGCTTCACAGACAAGCCTTGCAGATGCTTGACGCAGCCTCCGTCCAGCTCAGCCGGGTCGCCGGACTTGGCATTGGCGCAGTCGGTCCGCTGGACCGTACAGCCGGAGTCATCCTGAATCCGGCCCGCTTCCCTGCAGAGGGTTGGTCGCAGGTACATATCAAGGAGCAGCTGGAGCAGCGCCTGGGGGTGCCTGTCTATCTGGATAATGGAGCCAATACGGCTCTGCTTGGCGAATACTGGGCCAGCAGCAACCGGATGCAGCAGCATCTCCTCTATCTCCATGCCGGAATCGGCTTGCGCTCCGCCATTATGAACGATGGACGGCTGCTCTACGGCATCATTGATACCGAGGGAGCGGTCGGACAGATGATCATCGAGGGCTCGGGGCGGCCGCCGCAGATTCGGGGAGGCAATGCCGGGGCGTGGGAGAGCTATGTCTCGGTCCACACCCTGGAAGAACAAGCCCGTGAGGCATGGAGGCAGGGCAGCAGCGGCAGGCTCCGCAGCTTGGCCGGGCATGCCGGAGAACTGGAATTCGCCCACTTGATCGAAGCGCTTAAGGAGCGCGACCCTGTTGTGGTGGGGTTGTTCAACGAAATGGCGGTGTACTGCGGCATCGGGCTGGCGAACCTGATCAATATTTTGCATCCCGAGGAGGTTATTCTCGGCGGGCCGCTGTTCCTTGCAGCAGATGATTTCTACCAAACGGCCACACGGACCGCCCTTGAGCGAACCTATTACCGGGAGCAGTATAACGTCCGCTTCACCCGGAGCAGACTGGGTGAGCGTTCTGTAGCCACCGGTGCGTGTGCTGTGGTCCTTCACCAATTGACGAATTAAAGCACTGGAAGGAAACCCCTTACCTTGAAGGAGGAATTGAGAGAATATGAAATATAGAAGACTGGGCAATACCGGGCTGAAAGTCAGCGAAATCGGACTTGGCAGCTGGCTTACGTATGGAACAGCGGCAGAACAGCAGGCGGCGGATGCGTGCGTCGCGAGCGCTTTTGAATGCGGTATCAATTTTTTCGATACGGCCAATGCCTATAACCGGGGCGAAGGCGAGAAGGCCATCGGGGCCGCACTCCGCCCTTATAAGCGTTCCGATTATGTCCTCAGCACCAAGGTATATTTCCCGATGGGCGACGGCGTCAATGACCGCGGGCTCTCGCGTAAGCATATTATGGAGCAATGCGAAGCCAGCCTGCGGCGCCTTGGCACGGATTATATCGATGTGTATTTCTGCCACCGCTTCGATCAGGACACTACTGTGGAGGAGACGCTCCGCGCCCTTGATGATCTTACCGCCCAAGGCAAAATCCTCTACTCCGCCGTCAGCGAATGGAGCGCGGCCCAGATCTCGCAGGCGGCTGGCATCAGCCGCAGACTGAACCTGCGGCCGCTCGCCGCCAATCAGCCGATCTATAACATGTTCGAGCGGTATATCGAGAACGAGGTACTTGAAGTATCCGCCCATGAAGGCCTGGGACAGGTGGTCTTCTCCCCGCTGGCCCAGGGCATTCTGACCGGCAAATACAAGGCCGGTCAGCTCCCGCCGGCCGGTACGCGCGGCGCGGATGATTCCGTGAACGGCGTCATCCGCAGCTACCTGCGGGATGATGTGCTGGAGGTGGTCGGCAAGCTGGATAAGCTTGCCGCAGAGCAGGGCCTGAAGCTGTCACAACTGGCCCTGGCCTGGGTGCTGCGCCAGCCCGGCGTAAGCTCGGCGCTGATCGGTGCCAGCAGACCGGAGCAGGTGCTTGAGAATACGCAGGCTGTGGACGCGGTGCTTCAGCCGGATACGCTGAAGGCAATCGATGACATTCTTAGCGAGGTCGCCGGCTTCGCACCGGCTAGATAGGGACGGGGTGCGGGTAGGGATGGGGCGTGGTAGGACTGGGGCGTGGTTGGACCGGGGCGCGGTAGGACCGGGGCGTGGTTGGACCGGGGCGTGGTTGGACCGGGGCGTGGTTGGACCGGGGCGTGGTTGGACCGGGGCGTGGTTGGACCGGGGCGTGGTTGGACCGGGGCGTGGTTGGACCGGGGCGTGGTTGGACCGGGGCGTGGTTGGACCGGGGCGTGGTTGGACCAGGGCGTGGTTGGACCGGGGCGTGGTTGGACCGGGGCGTGGTTGGACCAGGGCGTGGTTGGACCGGGGCGTGGTTGGACCGGGGCGTGGAAGAGACGGGTGTGGGCGAGGTGGAGTGTAAACGGCTTTGCGGCCAGCGCATTGTAATCGGTTTTTCGATTACATTGTGTCCGCACAGCACCCTCCGGCGCATTGTAATCGGTTTTTCGATTACATTGGGTCCGCACAGCACCCTCCGGCGCAATGTAATCGGTTTTTCGATTATATTGGGTCCGCACAGCATCATCTGGCGCATTGTAATCGGTTTTTCGATTACATTGGGTCCGCACAGCATCATCTGGCGCAATGTAATCGGTTTTTCGATTACATTGGGTCCGCACAGCATCATCTGGCGCAATGTAATCGGTTTTTCGATTACATTTGGACCGCACAGCACCCTCCAGCGCATTGTAATCGGTTTTTCGATTACATTGGGACCGCACAGCACCCTCCAGCGCATTGTAATCGATTTTTCGATTACATTGGGACCGCACAGCACCCTCCAGCGCATTGTAATCGGTTTTTCGATTACATTGGGTCCGCACAGCATCATCTGGCGCAATGTAATCGGTTTTTCGATTACATTTGGACCGCACAGCACCCTCCAGCGCATTGTAATCGATTTTTCGATTACATTTGGACCACACAGCACCCTCCGGCGCATTGTAATCGGTTTTTCGATTACATTTGGACCGCACAGCACCCTCCGGCGCATTGTAATCGGTTTTTCGATTACATTGGGTCCGCACAGCATCATCTGGCACATTATAATCGGTTTTTCGCATACATTCGGCCATGCAAAGGAAGCCCCCTCCATCCAGGAAGGGGCTTCTTGCATACGAACTACGGCATTCTACAACCGGTCCTGTGTCTTAACTGTCTGCTGAGCATGAGCAACCTGCACCCTATTAATTAGTTGCTTATACCGCTCCTGATCCTCTGCTGAAGCATACGTCCGGAATTGCTCGAATAATCTTACGCAGCGGATCACACAGTCTATGCTGCCAAGTGCGGCGGAAGCCTCAAGGCTCCAGAAGATGTATCGTATCCCCTGCTCTGTCTTCTCTGCCTTGAGAGAGTACACCGCCAGCTCATAGAGCAGTACCGGATATTGATCCGGCGTCTCTCTGCCCGGAGTTCCCTCAGCTTGCCCGAAGGCCGCTCCCTCCGGCGTAAGCCGCGGCTGGAAACGGCTGATAAGCTCATCTACCTCCCAGCCATACCGGTTAGCTGTCTGAACTGTCTTAAGCAGCCCGTCCAGCAGTCCGAGCGCGGGGGTGCCGATATATTTCACAACCTCAGGAAGAACCTCAAGTTCACCGCACATCATACGGTAAAGACATGCATAGACTGTACCAAGCCTGCTGAACTGGTCTCTGATCTGCTCAACCTCTGCCGATTCTTCGACAATCCAGCTCATTTCAGAGTAGAGGCCGACATATTCCAGTGCCCGCTCATATTCACCCGATTCCTCGCATACCTTGGATTGCAGCCAGTAAGCATACAGTATATAGAAGCAAAGAGGTTGGGGCGCTTCCCTTAGCTCCTTCTTCTTTCTGGTTTTGTAAAATCTGATTTCATACTGGATAGATGTCTTATGGCGCAGCTCCTCTGCCAATAGTCTGGCCTTCTCCCAGTGCTGTAGAGCAATATAAATATCCGCGAGCTGCCGAAGCGCTTCCAACTGGTCTATTTCCTCCAGACGCTCTACGAAATATTCAAACCGGGTCGCCGCGCGGAAGTCCGCCTCCGGGCTCTGACCGGTCCGGATCGTGAACAGCCGGTACTGGCACAGGGCCAGCCGCTCCGAATGCTGATATTTCTCACTGTCGGCTACCCCTTCATACAGCAGAGCCGCTGCCTGAAGCTTGCCTTGCCCGTAGAATTCCTCCGCCGTATCGAACAGGAGCGGGGCATATGTAATAGTGTCCATGATGATTTGAACCACCTGCCGGATACACTCCAGCTTGTCCAGCTCTGCACAGCGGTGCAGGAAGGGTCCCAGCCGCCGCCAGTCGGGTGCGGAATGCACCACACATTCATCTATATATAACTCATAAAATGCTCCTTCAGGAAGCCCCATTCCGGCGGTAATCCGGTCCAGCTGCTGCATGGCAATAGGACGGTTACCATTGATAATGCTGCTGAGCGTACCCGAATTGACACCGGAGATTCCTGCGAACTGATTGATTGTCTGGCCTTCTTTTCTAAGAAAAGCAGCCAATTCTGTTTGAATTGTAGTGTGCTGTTGCAAACCAATACCGCCCCTCAAGAACCAGATATTCTAGTAAAAATCCAGATATTCCTATATCATAAATCCCTTAATTAGGCAGGTCAATCTGGTTTGAACGGTTCAAAAGTGGTTGACAAAGACGGAATTTTTGTTATATATCCCCATTTCCTTCAAGAAATCAGCTTCGACTTCTCCACCTTCGCAGCTGTTCTGCGGATGAAGCCCTGCAAGGGCTTGCGAAGCGTCAGGCCCAGGAGCAGCGCAATAGCGCCGAATAGCGCCAGCAGCAGCGCATCACGGACCGCAACCTCAGGCAGCAGGCCGCCAACCCCTTCCCGGAGCAGACTGATGGCATAAGTAAAGGGCATATACGGGTTAATCGCCTGGAATACGTGCCCGGTGGTGCTGATGGGGAAGGTGCCGCCGGAGCTGGAGAATTGCAGTACCATGAATACGATAGCCACCCCCTTGCCGATGCTGCCGAATACGGAGACCAGCGTGAAGATGATCGTCACGAAGACGAGACTGATAAGCACAGCAGACAGAACAAACCATACCGGGTCAGCCACATAACAGCCCAGCAGAAAAATATTGCCCAGCACGGCTACCAGCGCCTGCAGTATACCTATTGTAAGGAACGTCAACAGACGCCCCAGATAGACCTGATAGCTGCGGTAGCTCCTCCCTCCGGAATCTACGCTGGTACGCAGCAGCGAGATCATCAGAGTGCCGCCCACCCACAGGGACAATACGACATAGAACGGGGTCATCGCTGACCCGTAGTTGGGAATTGGATATAAGTTCTGCTGCCGCAGCACAACCGGATTGGCCAAAAAATCGCTTTGGCCCTGAATATTGCCGCTCAGCAGCTCTGCTACCTCCTTCAGGTCCACCTCCTGCTTGATTCCGCGCAGCGCCTTTGCCCCGTGCCGGACAGAGGCGATCAGTGCAGGCAGATCACTGCGCACCCAGGCTGCAGCACGGTTCACGCCCTGACCAGCCTGCGGCAATCCGGTCGTGATCACATCCGCTGCCCTGCGGAATTTCACCTCCGCTGCCGGCAGCTCCTTTCTGGAGTATTCGGCCACCTCGTGAATCTGCCCGCCCACTTGGGGAAGCTCCGCCTGAACGCGCGGAAGCACGTTCGCGAACAGATTATGGAGCTGCGCCATCTTCTGCGTGAGATTGGCCGCTGCGCCGTGCACCTGCTCGCGGACCGCCGGCAGCTCTTGCGCAAGCGCGGTCAGACCGTCTTGTCCATACCGGATGACAGCCCCCGCTTCATCCAGCACGGTATCCAGCGCCTCCAGCCGCTGCGGAACCTGCTGCAGCGCCCCGGCGGCCTGCCCCGTATCGGCGGTCAGCCTGCCCAGCGCCTGCCCCAGCGCAGGCATCATCTCCGCGTTGTAGCGCGGGATGATCCCGTCCAGGGCAGCTGCCGCCTGCGCCGCTGCCTCACGGACCTGCTGCAGCCCGGCAGTCCCGGGCTGTGCCGCCTGCGCCGCCGCCTGATCGGCGGCGCTGCGGTAGAGCTCCCGCGCCGCCGCGATGGCGTGGAGATCCCCGGCGCCCGCAGTGCCGGGCGCCAGGACATTCACGGCGGCGAGCATCCGCCCTGTATGGGCAAGCCCTTCGGCAGCGGCTGACAGCCGGGCCGAAGCAAGCGGCAGCCGCGCGGCGTCAGAGGGCGCGGCCCACTGGACCGCCGTGTCCCCGGCCTGCTGCAGCAGATAGAGATGCTGCTGCAGCACCTCCGGGACAGCCGCGAAGGCGGCGGCGTTCCTGTCCAGGAACTGCTGCAGCTTAAGCCCGAAGCTGCTGCCTGCGGCGGCCAGGCGATCCGCCGCCGGAAGAGCCTGGGCCGCCGCCGCGATGACGGACCGGGCCTGCTCCAGCCGGTCCATGGCCCGGCCCAGCACAAGGTCCACCTTCCCGAAGTTCGAATCCAGCTCCGACACGAGCAGAGCGGCGCGTTCAAGCTTCGGCAGCTTGTCCTGCAGCTGGTTCAACTGCTCGGCGGCGTCCGTAATCTGCTGCCAATGCCCGTCAATCGCCTCTGCCGTCTTTCCCGCCTGCTCCACCTCCGGCAGCCTTGCGGTCAGTCCGGCAATCCGCGCGGCCGAGGTGGAGATCTCCGGCCAGTCCCGCTGGAGCTTCAGCACCAGCCGGCTGGCCTTCTCCAGCTCCGGCAGCTCCGCCTCCAGCCTGAAGAGGCCGGACTCCACCCGGCGGATAGCCGGCAGCTCGGACTGGAACTCCTTATCGATTCCGTACAGGGAGGTCAGCACTGTACTGCTTAGCGTTTTGGTGAAATGCTCCGTAATCTGCGCGGTGACGGTGGATGCGCCTTTGTCCGTGATTTTTGGCGCAATCGCATTGATCTTCTCATTCACGGTATACTCAAGCTCAGGCTTCTCCAGCTTCCCCTTCAGAATACCGGTCATCCGCTCCGAGAACTCCGGAGGAATGACGATGCTGGCATAGTAATCGCCGCGCCGCACCCCCTCCACCGCCTGCTGCGCATTGGTGAACCGCCAGCCGAGCTTCTTATTGCTCCGCAGACTGTCCAGCACCTCTGCCCCGATATTGAAGCGGGTACCCTTGACTTCTGCGCCCTGATCCAGACTGGCAACCGCGATGTTTATACCGGAGGTATTACTGTAGGGGTCCCATACCGCCGCCACATTCAACCAGTCATAGATGGAAGGCAGAATAACAAGCGCCGCGATAAGCAGCAGAGCAACGGGGATTTTGAACAGCCTGAGCCAATCGGTCTGGTATATTTGCCAAATCTCCTTCACGGCCAGTCATCCTTTCGCCTCATGTTGTGTATACCTTAATAAGCCCTAATATGCCCTGGAAAGAAGCAATACATAAATAGTTGCAACATTTCTGCTGAACCAACGTTTATTAGGGTATAAACAAGTTTGAGAATATGCCGGCAGGGTAAATAAGGAGTGTAGACTCATGCCGTGTAAGATTAAGCCAAGGGGGAAATTCATAATGTTAAAAAACAAAAACGTCTACCTGCTTCCTGTTCTGGTCCTGTTGTTCCTTTCCCTCGTGACTACGGCAAGCACAACGATAAAAACCGCTGATGCCAAGAGTGACGGGGCAACCCAGCATCTGACGGTGTATATACATTCCTTAGAGAATCATAACGGTCAGACGACCCTTACCGGGGATGAGATCGAATGGTATGAAGGCGCAGCCGCGGATGCTATCTTCGCCCAGCGGGAGCCGGAATCCGCAGCCGAAATCGGCGGTGCCCCGGACGGTTACTATATCGTGAATGACAGCGACACGCTGACTACTTATACAGTAGCCCCGGATGCCAAGGTTACCATGCAGATTTATGACCACACCGGCAAGCTTGAAGACTTGGATACGAACTGGAACGAGTCGCTCACACTGGAGAAGTTCATACATGAATTCGCCAAGACGGATGTATTTGATCTTAGCGGTTCCCCTTATCACATCACGATCAAGGATGGCCAGATTGTATCGATCGTGCAGCAGTACACTCCATAAGAGAGTTGCTATTTTAATCCCTTCCATATAAAAACCTCAAGCCATAACCTGTTGCCCAGCAGCGGTTGTGGCTTTTTTGTTGTTCTTTTGTTCCGTCCGCAGACTCATTCTGTGAAATCTAACCTTTTCACACATATTCAATCCTATCACTATTTACCCCCAAGCCCTTTATCTATAAGCTTAAATATAGGATATTGATCCAGCAGTAACCCTACAGAATCCATAGGAATGAGGATGCAAAATGACAATTACACCCCATCAGCCGCTGGCGGCCCCGATTCAGGGTAAGCCCTTGTATGAGGAATACCGCATGGACCAGGTCCGTGTGTCCGATCCGTATATCGCAAACGCCTTTGCCAAGGAGATTGATTATCTGACCAGCTATGATCCGGACCGCCTGCTGGCGGGCTTCCGCGAGAACCGGGGACTGCCGAAGCGTGCCGACAAATATCCCGGCTGGGAGAACACAGAGATCCGCGGACACACGCTGGGCCACTATCTGTCCGCGCTGTCCCAGGCCTATGCCTGTACGCGGGATAACGGGCTGGCGCTCAGGCTGGACTATCTTCTGGAGGAGCTGGCCCTGTGCCAGCATGAGAGCGGTTACCTGTCCGCGTTCGGGGAACGCCTTTTCGATAATGTGGAGAACAAGCAGCCGGCCTGGGTTCCCTGGTATACGATGCACAAAATCATCGCCGGACTCACCTCGGCCTACTCTGCCACCGGCAGTAAGACGGCCTATGATCTGGCGGATAAGCTCGGTGACTGGGTCTACCGCCGCACAGCCTCCTGGTCTGAAGAGGTTCATCAGCGTGTGTTATCGGTGGAATACGGGGGGATGAATGACTGCCTGTACGACCTGTACAGAATTACCGGAAAGGCAGGCCATTTAAGCGCAGCGCATAGCTTCGACGAGCTGACGCTTTTCACTCCAGTCCATGAGGGCAAGGATATTCTCAAGGGCAAGCATACCAATACCACGATTCCGAAATTCCTCGGTGCGCTGAACCGTTACCGGACGCTCGGGGCGAGCGAAGTCTTTTATCTGGAAGCGGCGGTGCAGTTCTGGGAGATGGTTGTCCATCATCACAGCTACATCACCGGAGGGAACAGCGAATGGGAGCACTTCGGCGATCCGGATATGCTGGACCGGGAACGCTCCAACTTCACAGCGGAGACCTGCAACACCTACAATATGCTCAAGCTGACCCGCGAGCTGTTCAAAATCACGGGAGATCCCCGTTACGCCGACTTCTACGAGAACACCTATCTGAACGCCATTGTGTCGTCACAGCACCCGCATACCGGGATGACGATGTATTTCCAGCCCATGGCGACCGGGTATTTCAAGGTGTACAGCTCGCCGTTCGAGCATTTCTGGTGCTGTACGGGCACCGGCATGGAGAGCTTCACCAAGCTGAATGACAGCCTGTATTTCCAGGATGCGGCCAGCATTGTGGTCAACCAGTACTTCAGCTCTACTCTGGACTCTGCCGCGCACGGCCTGATGCTGATCCAGTCGGCCAACTTGCCTTATAGCGATACTGTAGAGTTCAAAATCTCAGTAATGCAGCCTCAAGCTCAGTCCACCACGCTGAAGCTCCGTCTGCCGGATTGGCTGGCCGGAGAACCCGGGCTTCTATTGAACGGGCAGCCTGTGAACTTAGAGATCAGCGGAGGCTACCTCTTGACGGACAGAGTATGGGAAGACGGCGACACGCTGCAGCTCAAGCTGCCGATGAAGCTCGCACACTTCAGCCTGCCGGATGCCCGCCAGGTGGTCGCATTCAAGTATGGACCGGTGGTGCTGAGCACTGCTCTGGGCCAGAGTGATCTGTCTGTATCCGCTACAGGCGTTGCTGTAAGTGTCCCAACCCGCAACATGCTGGTGAAGGACTTCATCACGACGGTGAACGAGAGCCCGCAGGAGTGGCTGGCGCAGCTTGCGGACCGCGCAGTCCGGCTGGAGCAGGATGAACTGGCCTTTGCGCTGCGGGGAACGGATGAGGATCAGCGGCTGGTCTTCACTCCGCATTATAAGCAGCACAGTGAGCGTTACGGCATCTACTGGCGGCTGGTCGAGGCCGATTCGGCTGAGCTGCAGAAGCACATTTTACAGGGGAAAATCCGGCAGCGTGTACAGGACGCTACACTGGACAGCCTCCCAGTCGGCAATGACCAGTATGAGCTGGAGCATGGCATTGAGGGAGAGAACACCTCCGTAGCCACATGGGACGGATATAACATCCGCAAAGCGGAGAATGGCGGCTGGTTCAGCTACCGGATGAAGGTGGCGCCTCGTTCGGACAACTATCTCTCAGTCACTTATTTCTCAGGAAATAATGGTAAGAAAATAGCGATTTATGTAGACGGAGAGCTGATTGCGAGCGAGGTGCTGCATACGGATGAAGCCCGCAGCTTCTACGAGCGGAGTTATCTGATTCCTGCTGAAGCGGTTGGCGGCAAGACTGAGGTGGAAGTCAAGTTCACGGTTCCGGAGAAGGAAAACGGCATCTTCGACCTGCTGCGCATGATGACCGGTTATGATCACAATGCCGGACTGCGCCAGCTTGCCTTCAGTGAAGGAACGCTGTCCACCTCCTTCAGCGGCGGCATAACCACGTATAGCCTGAGCGTTCCGCAAACAGCAAGCCAGGTACAGCTGAACATTACACCACATCATCACAATGCACTGGTCTATGCAGACGGAATTCTGATCGAGGATTCACTTCCGCGCGAAATCAAGCTGCCGCATAGCCGTACTGAGGTGAATCTCACGGTTAAGGCGGAGGATCATGTTACGGTGCAGGAATATAAGCTTCAGATTGTGAAAGAATAGCTTCTAGCAGTATACCAATACTGTACCGCCCGGGGTTATCTCGGATGCAGCTTCTGCTGTATTCAAGATAGCCCTTATTTGATATGGTAATAGGATAAGACTATTTCCGTACCCGGGGGATGATGATATGACTGCGTTCACACTGCTGGTAGATAAGCCTGTACATCTGGAGATGACCGGCAAATTCGTGGCCCCCTCAGCGGAGTGGATTCACTTAAGCCGGATTTTGCAGGATTATGAGCTGATCGTTATGACCGAAGGCGTGCTGTACCTGGCGGGTGACAACCAGCAGTTCGCCGTGTCCAAAGGCGAGTTCCTGCTCCTGCCTCCGCTTACCAGACAATACGGGTACAAGTCTTCGGACTGTAGCTTTTATTGGCTGCATTTTCATGCTGCGAACGGCAGTCAGACTGCGGGCCCTGCTCCGTTAACTGACGATAAAGAAGGATATGTAATTCACCTGCCCCAATTCGGAACTCTGCGGAATGTGGAGAAAATCATCGTCATGATGAAGCAGCTCCAGGATTCGGTGCGGAGCTATAATCAGACGGTGCTGGGTAACTATATGTCTACCGTTATTCTGTGCGAGTTGTACAGCCAGACCCTTCCAACCGATGCCGATCCGTTCAAAAGAACCAAGCAGGAGCAGCTCTACCACGATATTGTAGACTACATCAAATGGAGCCGCAGTGAGCATATTAAGGTATCCCAGATCGCCGCCTATTTCGGCTATAACGAGAAGTATCTCTCCCATCTGTTCACTGTCATTTCCGGGATCTCCCTGAAGCAATATATTCTGCAGCAGAAGATGGAGTTGGCGAAATTCCTGCTGACCGACACCAACCAGAACGTCAGTGAAGTCTCATTGCAGCTAGGCTATAAGGATTGTCATAACTTCATGAAATCGTTCAAAAAAATTGTCGGCCTCACTCCTACCGGGTTCCGCAACGCTTATGCCAAGCGCCTGCTGTTCTACGAATGAGCATGAGCGCATCCGTCAGCTCCAGCCTCTTCTTCGCTCCCTCCACAGCCCTTCCAGAGACTAACGATTTCTCTGAATAGGCTGTGGATATTTTTTTTGGGAGCATAATGAACTTTCCGGGCTGCTACGCACTCTTATCTGTGAAAGGGGTGAGCACATGAATATAAGCCGTCTTGTCAGAGCCGCACAGCGCGGCAACAAAGAAGCATTGTTAGAACTAATCCTAGTCGAACAGGACGCTTATTATCGTCTTGCCTATAGCTACATGAGGAATGAGCATGACGCGATGGATGTAATGGAGGATATGATCGTCACTCTCTATGAGAAGCTTGCGCAACTGAAGAAGCGCGAGGCCTTCTACAGCTGGAGCAAAACCATTCTGGTCAACCGCTGCAAAACAGTCCTCCGCAACCAGAACCGGTTCGTTCCCCTGGAGGAGAACGAGGTGCTGGAGCCTTCCCTTGAGGCATGGACTGCAGATAACCCGTACCGCTATACCGAGTCCGAAATGGATCTGTCCGTTCTGCTCGCGCAGCTGAATCCCCGGCAGCGGGAAGCGATTGAGCTGCGTTATGTCCACGATCTGCCGTATCAGACCATAGCGGATATTACGGAAGCGCCAGTCGGCACGATCAAGTCCAGAATCTCGCAGGGAATACAGAAGCTAAAAGCTATGATTGGAGGTGACCGTTATGAGAACGATCGAGGAGAGATTACAGGAGCATCAGCAGACCATGACGCCGTCAGAACTTGAAGGCAGATTGCGGAAGGCGCTGGAGCAGGCTCCGGTTAGACGGAAATCACGGGCTGGACGGGCACGGACCTGGGCCGCCACAGCTGCCGCAGCTATGGTACTGACGGTAGGGGTCTATCAGTATCCGGTATTGGCTTATTACGGCGGAAAGCTGTTCAGTCAAAGTGATCTGAGTACACTGAACTTTGCTGAAGTGGTTAAGCAGGGCTACGGACAAACGGTCAACCAAAGTGAAACCCTTAAGGACGGGACCATCTTCACGGTCAAAGATGTGATCGCAGACGACAATAACCTGCTGATGCATTACAGTATACAGTATCCGCCCGGCCAGGTGTTTAAGGAGACGGACTTCTCCAATTACTCCTTCAGCAATATTAAAGGCTTGTTTACGGACTCTGCTCCTACCGGAGGCAGCGGAGATTTCAACCCGGACAAGACAGGGTTCGAAGGAGTATACAAATTTGAGCCGGTCAGCCCTTTCTCCAGGAAGTTGACTGTGAATCTCATTGCAAAGCTGACCACCGGAGAAAGAATTCAATTTCCCGTCTCCTTCAAATATGACCCGAACCTTGCCATGAAAAGTATCCTGGTCGCCGATATTCATCAAGCCGTTCCGGTGGATCAAGGAACCGTATACTATGACACGATTACGGCTTCCCCCACGTCAACCATTGTAAAAGGACATTATAAGATGGATAACGGGGAACATCCGCGATTCTCTGCTGCAACCAAACTATATGTCAATGGAATTGAAACGAATTTCCTGTCCATGAGGTCGGGTATCAATGAGAAAACGGGTGTCGCAGAGTTTCAGATTGAATATGATGCATTGCCGACAGACAAGCTGCAGAGTGTTGAACTTGTATTGGATAACTTCAGCGGATACCAGAAGGCCGGGCAGCCGATCCCGCTGGCCTCGCCCTCAGACCACTCCGTTACGGTCGGTCAGGAGAAGCTCTGGATTCGAAGTGTCACCAGGACTGCCGGCGGCTATGATATCGTGATCGCCGGGAGACAATTCACCAGTCTGGATAAGGATAGCTTAGCGGTTCAGGCCGGTGGAACGACTGTGCCTGTATCCTCCATCTCCGACTCGCGGCCCTGGGACCTGAAGAATGGCAACATCCTGCGGGAACGCACTTATTCCTTCCAGACACCAGAGAGACCGGAATTCCTGCAGATGGATGGTTTTCACTATATTAAGTTTTATAGACACACTATTCAGGTTCCTCTAGGGGACAAATAGGAGCGTACTTGCAGTAGCCGCTAGCTGCCAGCTCGGAAATCCTGCACAAACTACAACAATGCTGCTCAGTGGAAGCGGCCTAACCGGAAATCCTGCACGAAATGCAACAATGTCAGCCCAACTAGCACCTTATCGTCCGAATTCCTGCAAAAGTTGCATCAATGCGCCATAGCCAGTAACAAATTTAGATAAATCCTGCAATTAGTGCAACAATGCGGCTAAATGGAAGCCGCCAGCTCGGAAATCCTGTACAAACAGCAGAGTACTGTTACAGCGCACCTCCGTCTCCTTATCCTGATTCCGCTGCTCAGCACCAAAAGTCCCGCTCCCCTTCCAAGGGTTGCGGGACTCTTTGCCTTTCACTCTATGCAGCCGGTAGCCCGCCTGCGGAGCGGCTTTCAACAGATGTCCGCAGTTCTTCGTGTTATCCCACTCTCTTCCCGGCTGAAATCCGCCCTACTTCACGCCATCCCTCACCGGCACGCCGAAATCCGGCGTACCGTCCGCGTTCCAGTGCAGGCGCTGGGCGCGGGTATGGCGGTTCGGATCGTAGAGCGGGTCGCCGGTGATCTCCTTATAGTTACGGGCATGGTAAATCAGCACATCCCCGCCGTGCTCATCCACGGTGAAGCTGTTATGGCCCGGGCCGTATTGCCCGTTCTCTTCACTGGTCTGGAACACCGGCTCGGGATGCTTGGTCCAGGATGCAGCGTCCAGCAGATCGCTGTCCTCATCTGCGGTAAGCAGCCCCATGCAATAGTTGTGATCGGTGGCGCTGGCCGAGAAGCTCATGAAGATCCGGCCGCCCCGCTTCAGCACGGCAGCCCCTTCGTTTACCTTGAAGCCGATGACCTCCCAAGGATACTCAGGCGAAGAGATCATCGTCTGCGGACCCTTAAGCGTCCAGCCGTTCTCCATGGCTGAGATATACAGATTGGAGTTCCCGTCAATCTCTGGGTCCTTTTGCGCCCATACATAGTAATGCACGCCCCTATGCTCGAACGTTGTAGCGTCCAGCGCGAAGGATTCCCAGGCGGTTCTCACCTGCCCCTTCTCGGTCCACTCCCCTTCCAGCGGATTCGCTGAAGTATTCTCCAAGGCATACATCCTGTGGTCGAACAGCCCTTCCTTCGTCTCCGTGGTCCGGGCCGCCGCGAAGTAAATATACCATTTGCCGTCCATGTAATGAATTTCGGGTGCCCAGATATTAGCGCTGAGCGGGCCGCTCTCATATTTGCGCCAGGCCACTACCGGCTGTGCTTCCCGAAGCCCCTCAATCGTTAACGCTCTGCGTACTTCAATCCGGTCATATTCCGGCACAGAAGCAGTGAAATAGTAATAGCCGTCGGTATGCTTGTATACCCAGGGATCTGCACGCTGTTCGACAAGCGGATTAGTGTACTCTCTATTTGTATTCATTATGGTTTCTCCTTTGGTGGTCTTGTCTGTGTCAGCCCTTCACTCCGGAAATGGCAACAGATTCAATAATTTGCTTTTGGAAAACAAGGAAAATAATCAGCATCGGCAGCAGGGCAATAATCGAAGCCGCCATAATCAGCGGATAGTCCGTTTGGATTGCATAGGTCGCATTGAAGTTGGCGATGACCAGCTGAAGTGTCTGCTTCTCCGGTGAATTCAGATAGATGATCGGAGACAGGTAGTCGTTCCAGATGCCCATGAACCACAGGATCAGCTGTGCCGCCACTGCCGGCTTGATCAGCGGAAAAGTGATGGAGCTGTACAGACGGAAGTACGAGCTTCCGTCGATTTTGGCCGCTTCGATAATCGCATTCGGCACACTGCTGAGATACTGCCGCAGGAAGAAGATCATCACGATATTACCGAATAAGCCCGGCACAATCAGCGGCAGCAGTGTGTCAATCCAGCCCAGCTTCGAGAACATGAAGAACTGCGGAATCATGACTGCCGGATACGGAATCATCAGGGATGAGAGCATCAGCAGGAATATTTTATTTTTACCCGGAAACCGCAATTTAGCAAAGGAAAACGCCGCAAGACTGGAGGTGAACGTACCAACGATCGTTACCGTGACGGCGATAATCAAGCTGTTCTTGATCCCGCTCAGCAGCGGGCCCGCCTCCCAGATCTCACTGTATTTATCGAAATGGAACGGCCGCGGAATCCACACCGGAGGCAGAGCGAACACATCCTGCTTATCCTTGAACGAGGTGGACAGCATCCAGAGCAGCGGGCCGATCATGAACACCGCGCCGATTAAAAGTAGAACAAAAATAATGCTATGGGTAACTCTTCTTCTGCTCGTCATATTTATGGTCTCCTCCCTCTTCGGTTAATCGACATCGAACGATTGCTTCTCGTTCATTCGGAATTGGATAAGAGTCACAACAAATATGAACACGCCGAGGAATACTGCCATAGCAGAGGCATAGCCCATCTGGAAGTTGCCGAAGGCTTTTTGCCAAATGTAGAACACCACGGAGGCTGAAGCATATTCAGGCCCGCCTGTAGGGGTCATAATGTTCATCTCGGTAAAAATTTGCGATCCTCCAATAATATTGGTCACGATGATGAAAAACGTTACCGGGCGCACCATCGGCCAGGTGATATGCCAGAAGGACTTGAAGCCATTCGCCCCGTCCAGCTCCGCCGCTTCATAATAAGATCTGGAGACACTCTGCAGCGCCGCCAGATAGAGCAGCATCGTATAACCGAGGCCCTTCCATACTGCCATAATGATCAGCGCCGGCTTGACCGTATATTTATTCGCCATCCAGTTCGGCCCGCTGATTCCGAAGAGATCGAGGAACTGGTTGACGAGACCATAATCACCGTTATAGGCCCAGTTCCACATGATCGATACTGCGGCCAGAGAAGAAATAACCGGAACATAATAGATGACCCGGAATGCTGTAGTCCCGGGCACCCCCCGGTTCAGCCCAAGTGCCAGCAGCAGCGCCAGCGTAATGCCGATCGGAATGCCAAGCATCATGAACAAGGTATTGAATAAGGCCTTATGGAACAGCTCATCCGACCACAGATCCTTGAAGTTGCCTAGGCCGATGAAGTTCATCTGGCCGAGCCCATCCCAATCCGTGAATGAGCCATAGATTGAATAAATCATCGGGTAGAGCGTAAATATCAGCAGTCCCAGCAGCGGAGGCAGGATAAACAGAAATCCGTAGATTTTCTCCTTGCGGTACAAATTGGACTTAGCGTTCATTAGAATCACCTCAAATTCGGATAGTCCATAACTTTCCCCCAGATACTTTGCGGGGTTCCCAAAATATATACAAGTTTATCTCAGAATAAAGTGATGCCGGCCCGCTGTTACAGGAGACCGAGCATCACTTTGTATGCTAGATAAGAACGGTTTATACCCCTTATTTCTTGGATTTCGCCTCTTGCTCGACCGCTTTATCCAGCAGCTTTTGCATCTTCGGCTGTTCCGCCTTCACATATTCCTCCGGGGTAACCTTACCGTCAAGCACCGGCTGGATGTCCGTGTAGAACAGGTTATACCATTCAGCATTGTACGTGTAGTGGCCAGGCAGCACCCGTCCGTATTCATTCACAACCTGGAGGAATTCTTCCTTGTTCGCCGGTTTGGTCGTAGTATCAGCGGCCCATTCCTTAGCCATATCCATCAGGTTCGGGATTTGCACCTTAGCCTTCACCAGCGCTTCCATTCCCTCCTTGGAGGCCGTCAGATAGTTGATCAGATCCACGGCTTCATCGGGATGCTTGGTTTTGGCGGAAGCACCGATACCGAGTGAGCCGGTCCATGTTGCGGATTTGCCTGTGGAGCCGGCAGGATAAGGAATCAGGTCATAATCGAAGGGCAGCTTCTCGTAAGTGCTCATATCCCACGGACCTACCGGGAAAAAGGCCATTTCACCTTTCATCCAGCGCTGGTAGGTATCGAGTGTCTGAGCCTGCTCCGTAGATGGAGTAATGCCGTATTTCAGCTGCATGTCGGCGAAGAATTGCAGGGCTTCGATAAACTTGGGATCATCAATGGTAACCTTGGTCTTGGTAGCATCCAGCCAGTCCGCCCCGTTGCTCCAGACGAAGGAAGGCAAGGCCCATTGCACGTTGAAGCCCGCACCGAATTGATCCAGCTTGCCGTCTCCGTCCTTGTCAATCGTCAGCTGCTGAGCGACTTTGATGAATTCATCCCAGGTGTAAGGTTTGTCTTTGTCCGGCAGCGGGATACCCGCAGCTTCGAACATGGTCTTGTTATAGCCGAGTGCAAAAGGGCCTACGTCCTTAGGCATCCCGTAGAGATTCCCTTGCCCGGCCATGCTGCCGTCGTAACGGTACAGATCCACGCCATATTTCCAGATGTTATTCAAATCAATGTTAGGGTTCTTCTCCACATAGCTGGTCAGGTCCAGCAGCACGCCGCTGTTCACATAAGCCTTCAGGTCACCGGATTCAAAATAGAATACGTCCGGCACGCTGTTCCCGGTAATAGAGGCTTTCAGCTTAGTCGCATATTGATCTGCCGCAGTCACAACGATCTTAACCTTGACGTTCGGATGATCGGCTTCATATTTTTTCACAACACCTTCATAAGCCTTCTGCTCATCGGTTCCCCCACGGAACATGAAGGTAAGATTCTTGGTTTCCTTGGAATCCTTGCTGCCGGCATTCGCCGTAGCTTCGCTTCCGCTATTGCCCCCGGATGATGCATTGTTCTTCCCGCCGCAGCCTGTAAGTACAACCGATACCATCAGAACCAACGACAGCAGTGTGAACCAGCCCTTTTTCTTTAACACTGTAACCCCTCCTAGGATTTGCTGAGCAACTCGATTGATACAATCTATATAGAAGAACTAGGAACCTCACCGGCTCTGGTAGTTCAAGCTACCGTGTGATGCATATGCTTCATACTTTAATTAAATAATTGAGAAACAATTGAATGTATTCGCTTACAGGTATAAAATAGCATATATAAAGCGGAGTGTAAATATAAAAGTATAAATCTTTTTAAATAAACTCAAACTAAACGTTGCTTATTGTCCTTTTACTGAAAAAAATCATTCAATATTGACTTAACAGCGCATTGAGTGTTCACATTTATATAAAATAAATAGGCTTTAATTTTTACTTTTAGCTTAAATTTAATCGTTATCTACAAATAAAGGCAGAATACTTTCCTTTTAGGGCGGGTTAGTTTATAATTTTATAAAATAGTTTCGATTCTCATGACCTTAGTGGAAGAAGGTACCCTAAATATGATTTATATTAAAGATCTGATGAGCGGGATTGATATCTTCAAGGCGCTCAGCTCGGAAATCCGCATCCAGATTCTGGAGCTGCTGGCGACCAATCAGGCCCTGAATCTCAATGAAATTGCCAAGAAGCTGAATCTCAGCAACGGGGCGATTACAATGCATATCAAGAAGCTGGAGGAGAGCGGCTTAATTGAGATTAATACTGCCGTAGGCAAGCACGGAATTCAGAAGGTCTGCTACCTGAATAAGGATAAGCTGATGGTGGATCTGCGGAGCAAGGATGTGGATAATCTGTACGAGGTCGAGATTCAGGTGGGCCATTACAGTAATTATCAGGCCGTTCCGACCTGCGGTCTGGCCACCAAGGACAGCATCATTGGGGACTTCGATGAGCCGCGTTACTTCGCCGATCCCCAACGGATCGATTCCGAGATCATCTGGATGGCCGAAGGCTTCCTGGAGTACCGCATCCCTAACTATCTCAAAGCCAACCAGACCTTCCGGGAAATCCAGTTCTCCATGGAGATTGGCTCCGAGGCTCCCGGGTTCAACGACAATTACCCCTCGGATCTGTACTTCTATGTGAACGGCATCGAGATCGGCTTCTGGACCAGCCCCGGGGACTTCGGCGACATGCGCGGCACCTTCAACCCGGACTGGTGGCCTCCCCATCTCAACCAGTATGGCATGCTGAAGCTGATCCGCATTAATCAGGAGGGCAGCTTCATTGACGGCTGCCGCATCTCTGACATCACCTTGGATGACATTAAGCTGGATTACAAGAGCGAGCTGACCTTCCGTATTGCCGTCACCGACAAGCCGGTCAACAAGCGCGGCTTGACCATCTACGGCAAGCATTTCGGCAATTACAGCCAGGATCTGCTGGCGCGTGTGCTCTACAATGTGCATGAGGTCGAAGACCCTTCCGGCCAGGCGACTACAGCGGGAGTGGCAGATTGATCGTTTATAACAGACAGCCGCTCCCTGCCGCCGCTGGTATAAACTCGAAGTATAATTGTCCCGGCCTTAACCCACACTAACGAATGTCTTTCAAACTACCGTGAGGGAGTGTTTCGAATGCGTGAAGGGTTAATACCAGCCGTACTGGGGACCGTAGTTACTGCTTCGAGTGCAGCTTTTCTGGGAAGCAGATATAAGATCGCGGCAACCGGCATTCTTGGATTTGGTCTGGCGCATATTGTACTCGGCACCATCGATTTGTTCGAACACCGGTAAGCCTACTTGGAAGATGACCAGACCCTATCCATCGGATAGGGTCTGGTTTGCTGTGTTGTGCGGGAAGGAGCCGCTATACACCTCGTGCCCAGCTCGTTGCACCTTAATTCGCTGAAAATAGGCTAACGGCGGGAGTGAGGGGCAGAAGTGCCCCTGAATTCGCTGAAAGTGGGCTGTCGGCGGGAATGAGGGGCAGAAGCTAGCATTCGGTTTTTCGCACACAGTTGGTCTATGTACCAGTCACGCCGATTGTATGCTGTTTTCCACATACATTTGGTCCATATCAAGATCAAAGAAGGCCCTTACCCAATTCAGGTAAGGACCTCCCATACAACCTCAACCATATATGAAGCTCTAAAGAATTTAACAAGAAGAAGCAAAAAGGAACGGAGGGGAAATTTGGAACTGTAGGAGCGGGAGCGTCCGCCTTTGTCTGCGGATTTCTACCGCGAGCAGCGGTATTAAATCAAGAAATCTGCAGACAACAGCGGCCGGAAGTCCAAATGTTCTCCGCAGAGACGATTACGCTTCAAGGTTTCTTTCGCAGCTTCATTTCGCAGCCTCATTTCACAGCCACATAGAACAGCCGCTGCGCGGAATCATCCGCCGCCACCCACTCGAAGTCCGCATACACCGACACCTCGCTGAATCCGGCCGCAAGCAGCTCCTGCTTCATCCACTCCGGGTCATAGGCACGCTGGGTATGGGTCTCTTCGAAGCGGCGGTACGTGTCTGAGCGGCCCTCCTCGCAGGCGAAGATGGACAGGTGATGCTCAATCTCCCGGCGGGGGACGTCCAGCTCACAGGTCCAGATGTAGGAGATGTCCGGCTCATCCAGCACAAAAGGCTGCTCTTCCTCATAACGGATCAGCGTGTTCGGATGATGCACATCGAACAAGAAGGTCCCGCCCGGCTTCAGTCCGTCATATGTACTGGAGAACACAGACCGGATGTCCTGCTCCTCCAGCACATAATTCAGACAGTCACAGAAGGAGATGACGGCGTCCACCGGCTCCGGCAGCTCCCATTCCTTCATGTTCTGCTGAACCCACTGGACACTGCCCTCCCGCAAAAAGCGCCGTCCCTGCGGCTGCTGCTCCAGCTTCCGCCGGGCAACGGACAGCATGTCCGAAGAGAGATCAATCCCCGTCATGTGATAACCGGCCGCCGCCAGCGGAATCGTCAGGCTGCCGGTACCGCAGCCGAGTTCGGCTACCGTGCGCGGCTTGCCGTATTTGCCCCATGCCGTCTCGGCAAAGGCCAGCCAATCCGGATAAGGCATATCCGCCATAAGCGCATCGTATACATAAGCAAATTTGCCATAGGAAGACACTGCGTACACCGCTTTCTCTATACTATTGGTTGTCGGAATCGCTGTCCGGTCCGGCCTGCTCCTCTTCGCGGGCAGCCAGATAGGTCCAGTTCTCCTTCTGGACAACCAGCCCTTCCTTCATCAGCTTGCCAAGCGCACGCTTGAACGCTGATTTGCTGATGCCGAAGCGCTGCTTGATAATATCGGGAGGCGTAGCATCCGAATACGGCATTCCGCCGCCCGGACGGGAAGCCAGGAAATCAAGCAGAGCCGCCGAATCCACATCACGCCCCACTTCCTTGCGGTGGCCCATGCTAAGGTTGACGCGGCCATCCTCACGGATATGCGCCACGCGAGCTTCAATCACTTCGCCCAGACGCAGCAAACGGGTGCGTTCAGAGGAGTGGACCATCCCGATGATGCCGAAGCCAAGAACACCAGCGTCTATAAGCACGAAGGTCCCCATCTGCAGAGGCTTGTACACCCGGGCGGTGACACTCTGCCCCTGCCAGGATTCCGGTGCAGGCAAGGCCAGCGGCGCAAGCTCCTGCTCTCCGGCCAGTTTGGCACGGAGACGTCCCTGCTTGTCATGCTCCATAATTGCGAAGACCTTGTCGCCAATCTGCGGACGCAGCTCCACCAGCTCAGGAAGCTCGCTGAGCGGCAGCAGCAGCTGCCGTCCAAGCCCCATTTCCAGGAAGCAGCCCAGCCGCGGATGAATATCCGCCACCTCCAGCAGCGCCATCTCGCCAAGCGTCAGATAAGGCTTCTTCATCGTAGCTGCAGGACGGTCCTCGGTATCGAAGAAAAGGAACACCTCAACCTTATCTCCGATCTTCGGCTTGCTGCCCACAAGCTCGGTGTAATGAAGCATGATATCCTGGTCGCCTGCGCTCAGGAAGTATCCGTAAGGGGAGACCTCCCGCATCACTTCAAGCGTAACCGTAGTTCCTGCAATCAGACTCATACCGTCTCCACGACCTTGGCATCCGACCACAGACGCTCAATATTGTAATATTCACGTTCATCGCGGTGGAAGACATGGACAATCACGTCGCCAAGGTCCATCAGTACCCAGCGCGCCGCATCCATCCCCTCAATGCCTTTGATCATTCCGCCAGCTTCATGAACTACCTTGCGCACCTCAGTGGCAATCGCCTGAACCTGGGTATCGGAATTACCGTGGCAGATGATGAAATAATCGCTGATCGGCGACACACTGCGCAAATCAAGAGCCACCACATTCATTGCTTTTTTATCCTGAACGGCGTGTAACGCCAGCTCAAACAGCTTGTTTGATTGTACACTCATTTTTTTTCCTCCAATGTTCTAACTAAATCGTTGCGCGCCAGCACCGTAAGCGGAAATACGACCCTGCGCTTCTCCAGCAGCACGCGAATTGTGGAATCCAGCCCGGCAATCAGCCCTTGCTCCAGACTGACCTTTGCCAGCCTGCGGATCTCCTCCACACCAGGGAAGTCCCGACCCGGCTCAATATAATCAGCCAGACAGACGATCCGCTCCAGCAGGCCCATGTTCTCCCGTCCCGAGGTGTGGTAACGGATCGCGTCCAGCACCTCCGAATCCTGAATACCATAATCATGTTTGGCGGTATAAGCACCCACCTCAGCATGCCATAGCTGCTTGTCATATTTCAAAAGCTCGGCGGATAATCCGTTCTGTTCAATGATCTCCCGCATCCGTTCTACCGGCCAATACTTGGCCACATCATGCAGGATGGCTGCGGTCTCGGCCCGCTGCGGGTCAGCGCCATAACGCTGCGCCAGCTTCACAGCAGACTCCATCACCCCGAGTGTATGCTTCCAGCGTTTGTCCGGCATCTGGCCGGATACCGCCTCAATCAGCGCTTCACGGCTGTACTCCATACAATCCACTCCTTTGAACATATTCATATACAGCATCCGGAACCATATAGCGGATCGACTTTCCCTCGGCGGCCCGGGCTCTGAGCATGGTGGAGGAGAGATCGACCAGCGGCATATCCGCCAGCAGCACTCTATCCGCAATGAACTCCGGCAGCAGTCCCAGATCCAGCGGAGTGCCCGGACGACCAACACCGATGAAGGTCAACCGCTTCACCAGCTCTTCGATCCCCTGCCACTTGGGCAGATACTGAACCATATCCGCACCCACGATGAAAAAGAACTCATGCTGCGGATATTCCTCCTGCAGGCTGATTACAGTCTCCAGCGTATAGGATACTCCGCCCCGCACGATTTCCCAGTCAAGAATGCCAAAGGAAGGGTGATTCTTCACCGCTCCCTCCACCATAGCCAGCCGCTGTTCACCGGTGGCCCCGGCCTCATGCTTATGAGGCGGGATATGCGAAGGCATGAACCAGACCTCCTGCAGAGCGTAGCTCTCGCGCGCCGTCTCAGCAGCCATCATATGGCCGATATGCAGAGGATCGAAGGTCCCTCCCATTATGCCTACTCTCAAGAGGTCAACCTCCTATCTAAGGGAGCTCAATCGTTTTGTTGTCGCGTGATTCCTTGTACAGAACGATAGTCTTGCCGATCACCTGAACAAGCTCCGAACCGGACTGCTCGGCAAGCGCGGCACCAATTTCCTTGGGATCATCAGCGTTGTTATTTAATACACTGATCTTCATCAGCTCGCGTTTCTCAATAGCTTCTTCAATGTGACGGATCAGATGATCGTTTACGCCGCCTTTACCGACCTGAAATACAGCATCCAGATGATGAGCCAAAGAGCGCAGATAACGTTTTTGTTTGCCTGTTAACATAAATGTGAAAACTCCTTAATTATATATTATTACCCTGTTCAGTGAAAATCATTTGCCCGGCACCTGGCCGAGGCAATCCGCAATAGTCTGCCGCATAATTGCGGCGGGCGCCACAAGCCCCGTCCAATACTCCAGGGCATAAGCTCCCTGGTAGACGAACATGCCCAGCCCGCCGTGCACGGTGCAGCCGCGCTTCAGACTCTCTGTAAGCAGCCGGGTATGCAGCGGATTATAGATCAGATCGCTGACGATCATCCCTTCATGCAGCCCGGATGGATCGATCGGCATGTCTTCCATATGCGGGTACATCCCTACGGATGTCGTATTAATTACAATATCCATGCTGCCAAGCACGCCGGGAACGGCATCCATCCCTGCTCCGCATAAGCTGCCCCGGCTGCTGAAGCTATCTGCCAGCTGACGGGCCCGTTCCTCATTACGGTTCACAATCAGGACCGAAGCCGCCTGCTCCTTCAACAGCGCCGAGACAATCCCTCTGGCCGCACCGCCGGCTCCAATCACCAGAATACGGGTACCGGTGAGATCCGGCGCAGCCTCTGTCTTAAGCGAGCGGACATATCCGATCCCATCCGTATTGAAGCCGGTCAGTATCCCATTGTCATTGACGATGGTATTGACTGCACCGACATCCACCGCACTTGAATCCAGCCGGTCCAGATACTCCATCACAGCAACCTTGTGGGGAATCGTTACATTCACTCCCCGGAAGCCAAGCGTCCTTATCGCCTGCACCGCATCGCCCAGCTTGTCCGGCGTGATGTGCAGCGGCACGTAAGCCCCGGAGAGACCGAGTGCCTGGAGCGCCGCCCCGTGCATCAGCGGGGATTTGGACTGGGCAATCGGGTCGCCCATCACACCCAGCAGAAGCTCCCCGTGACTCTGTGTGTTCCTGCCTGTCTCAGTCATGCCGCCTTCCTCCTGTATAATTAGATCAGCGACGGACGGGTTAGCACCTTGACGCCGCGCGGCACATGAATAGCTACTACCGCTCCGGCTGTACCGTTCACCTTGATCCAGCCCAGGCCGGAGATGAACAGGTCGGTCTCACTATTCCTAGCGATACGGAATTCATGCCGCTGCCACTGCGGCAGCTTGTCCATGTCGGCAGTTCCCGGCGGAGACAGCAGCTCGCCCCGGTGGTCTTGGTACAGGGAATCTGCACGCTCCAGCTTCGTACGGTGAATCTTCAGGGTGCCGCTGATGAAGCAGGTGAAGGACTGGCGTTCCCCCTGAATGAAGTCGAAGCGTCCCAATCCGCCGAAGAACAGCGACTGGCCTTCATTCAGCTGATAGACCGCAGGCTTGAGCGGATTCTCGGGCATCACTGCACCAAGATCCTTGCGCTCGACAAGTTCACTGTAGCGCCAAGGGTATACGATCCCAGGCGTATCAATGATGGAATGGCCGTCATCCAGCGGGATTTTCACCATATCGAGGGTGGTGCCCGGATAACGGGAGGTCGTCAGCTCCTCTTCCAGGTCACTGTAATCGGAGATCAGCCGGTTAATCAAGGTGGACTTGCCTACATTGGTAGCCCCGACGACATATACATCACGCTGGCCGCGCAGCTCGGTAACGGCCTCCAGCAGACGGTCGAAGCCCTGATTGCGCTTCGCGCTGACCAGGACAATCTCCGCCGTGCGCAGTCCCTCTTCCTTGCAGCGCTGCTGCATCCAGTTGCGCAGCCGGTTCCAGTTGGTTACCTTCGGCAGCAGATCGATCTTGTTCACCGCCAGGATGACCTGATTATTGCCGACGAACCGCTGCAGCCCGGAAATCAGACTGCCCTCGAAATCGAACAGATCCACGATGTGGATCACCAGTGCATTTTTCTCCCCTACTCCGCTTAACAGCTTCAGGAATTCATCCTGATTCACCGATACGGAAGAGGCTTCATTGTAATTCTTAATCCGGAAGCAGCGCTGGCAAATGACAGGCTCCCGCTCGAAGGCGACCTCCGGGATATAGCCGGGAAGCTCCTTGTCCACACTCTGGAGCTTAATGCCGCAGCCGCTGCATTTCTCAGGCCGGATCTTTTCATCGTTCATTGCATTCATTAAGATTTATCCTCCTCTTGCCACAATCCTTGCTTCCGCAGACGGGTCAAGGCAATCTGCTCCACTCTGCGGTTAATTCTTGTTCCTATTCCTTCATCCTTGACGGAGATGGGCAGCACGAGTACCGTGAACAGACCCAGCCGGTTGCCGCCGTATACATCGGTAAGCATTTGGTCGCCAACTACAATCGTCTGCTCCGGTCCCAGCCCCATCAGCTTCATGGCCCGCAGGAACGGGGAATTGCTGGGCTTCTTGGCCTGATGTACAAATTCAATATTCAGCGGGGTGGCAAAACGCGACACCCGGTCCATATTGTTGTTGGATACAATCACAAGCTTGAAGCCCAGTTCCTTCACCTTGGCGAACCAGAGCAGCAGCTCAGGAGTAGCCAGCGGCGCCTTGGCGCCGACCAGCGTATTATCCAGATCCGTAATAATTCCCCGATAGCCTTGGCGGTACAGCTCTTCCAGAGCGATATCAAACACCGTGTTTACGCGGAGCTTGGGGACTAATCTTTCGAACAATTCCTTCACCTCATTTTCATACAGGAAACTTGTAACCCGGCACTATAGGACTGCTCAAATTCCAGGGTCCGGCAGCATTTCATTACCATGGGGCATTACTTGCCGGACTTCATGCTTTTTCGCAGCCGCAAAGCTTCAGTATACACGCTGTGCCAGTCTTTGTCTTCAATAACCTCAGGGCTGTAATTCGCCCGCTCGAACATCTTCAGCAGTGCAGGCAGACTGCCCGCTGCTTGCGGACGTTCCGCGCTCCACCGTGCCACGGATTCGCGCAGGGTCTCATGCTCTTTCTTCAGCATACCCTTCCTGCGCATATACCTTACCCAGCGCTCCGTTTCTGCGATAACTTTTTGCGCCGGAGTCGGCTGAGCACCCAGACGCATGCGTGTAATCAGGAAGCGCAGGCTGAGCCGGCGCTGCCAGATCAGGAATAGGGTCCAGAGCAGGAGTACAGCGGCTGCTCCGGTCACAGCCCAGGTGCCGGGATGGAATCCGGCAGACTTGTCCGTCTGGCCCGATGCCGCCGGCTGAGACTCTTCCGGCTCCTCTTCCTGCACTTCAGGCTGGTCAGGAATATCCTGCTCACTCTGCGTGAGCACCGGGACATCGAAGCCAGGCGTTGCCTCTACAGGCACCCATCCGTAATCGCCGAAATAAATCTCGGCCCAGGAGTGGGCGTCCGCATTAGTAATCGTATAGTTATTATTCACATAACCGGCAGCACCCTGCTGAAGCATTACGCTATCCGGAATCTCGGCCTGCTCTCCTGGAGCATATCCCTTCACCCATCGGGCCGGTATATCCAGTGATCTTGCCATAGTAACAAGCGCCGTGGAATAGTAATCGCAGTATCCTTCCTTAATCTCAAACAGGAAGCTCTCGACCATGTCCTTGCTTCTGGCCCGTGAGGTATCCGGCTGATTCGTGTAAGGGAAGGAAGCTTGCAGATATTGCTGCAGCAGAATCGTCTTCTCGTATGGCGTCTGCGCTCTCGCCGTAATCTCCTTGGCCAGCGCGCTCACCCGCTCAGGATAGTTATCCGGGAGCTGGAGATATTGCGGATCGATATTCTTGTTGCTGTAGAGCTGCTCAAAGGTCTGCATGCTCAGTTCCTTAAGGGGAACCACCGGCACCTCCGAGGTTATCACATAGGTCTGCGGGTACGCTCTCGTTTTACCTCCGGGATTCCACAGCAGCTCACTGTCGTTACTCCGCCAGGATAAGCCGCTGCTTTGTTCCTGACCATCCACCGAGTCTACCCCCGAGATCGAATAGCCGCCGAACAGAACCGGATAGCTGTTCCCTCCGAGCAGCTTGACGGTCTGCTTGAGTGTACGGGTCTCTGTCTTAGAGGCGGCTGCGCGCTCTAGCGGCTCACCCACCTGTACCTCGTTATGCTGTCCCCGGCCGGAGGTATCATCATCTGTCCAGCCTTTGCCCGAATACACGCTGCGGATTTCTCCGCGCATATAGGTGCGCAGATCGGAGGTCACTTGCATGACCGGCGAATAATCGAAGTTGAAGCCCCCGCCCAGATTGTCATCGTTCAGGCTGTAGCCCGATGTCGTCCCGTTCGCCGCTGACCCGCCGCTTCCGGCGTCCCCGCCCCCGGAGGAGGGTCTGGACGAGACAGAGTTACCGTTCCACTTTTGCCAGGCGGTATAAGGATCAGTCAAGGTGGGACGCACACCCGGCATGTTCACACCGACAAGGATGACCAGTGAGAATATAATCGCTATATTCAAGGCAACCTTCATCGGGTATCTCAGCATATAGGTCCAGCCTCGCGGATAGTGCAGCTGGAAATTCCTCAGATGCCGCGTGACCAGCCAGCCCATACCGGCAAAGACCGTCCAGGCTACCTCCTGCCACATGACCGCTACCGTGAACGAATCCAGCGCGGCGAAGGCCGTGATATTCGCTGCGACGAACATCAGAATTCTCGCCTTGCCGTTCACCCACCAGGCGGACACAAGCAGCAGCGCCCAAGCCCCCAGCGCAAACCAGATGTACGGATTCATCGATACCGCTATCCCCGGCAGCCGGTCAAGAAATGCCGGCAGCAGAGGATCAGGAATGTAGATGCCGCAACTGATAATCACGTTGTATACAATAAATACCACTGCCGCGCCTTCCAGCACTATGCGGTACACTCTTTTGAACGGAAAAATAATTTCAATAGCTGTAACGGCCAGCAGGGTTAACGCCACAGAAACGGTGGTCTCCTGCAGCCAGAAGGGCACCGTATAGGACACCCACTGCATAGCGATAATGCTCAGCCATAGCAGCGTCAGCCCGTGATGCCATGAGGAACGTATCGACTGGAACCAGTTCTTCATCGGACCGAATCACCTCCAAGTACCGCAGGAAGCTCCTGAAGTGTGCTGATGCTATGTCCGGTAACGCCATGCGAGTGCAGGATATTCTGCCACTCACCGGCCCGGTATTTCCCGGAAGGATGAAGAACATGAATATGGGAAGGCGTCATCCCCCGGTTCTCCGCCCAGCGCAGCGTATCCAGCACCACTCTGCCGCTCTGCGGACTGATCAGTACGAAATACGACCCCTTGGGGAACAGCCGCTGGACACTCTCCAGCCTGTTAATCAGCGGCCCCTTGCCTTCCGCATTGATGTCAATTAAATACTGAATCATCTTTTGCCGCTCGGCATTGCCTTCCGCCGGACTGAACACCTTATTATGCTTATCCAGACAGCACAGGCCGATGCCGATCCGCTCCCGGATGCCGAAGCCGAGAAGAGAAGCCGTGACCGAGACCGCCAGCTCGAATTGTGCGGAGTTGTAATAGCCGCTGGAGGTGCCGTCCAGCACCAGAATGGTTCTGGGAACGGATTCATGCTCGAATTCCTTAGACTTCCACTCACCGGTCTTCGCCGTTGCATTCCAGTGAATGCGTGTCAGCCGGTCGCCGTAGACATAATCACGGACACCGTTGATCTGCGTGGTCTCGCGCCTGGACTGCAGCAGCGATACCTGCGGCCCCGACAGGCGCGCCTTGCGCTCGTACAGCTGCCAGCGCGGCACTACGACGGCCCGGGGCATGACCCGGAACTGGCCTTCTGCCTTGAAGGTTCCCTTGTGCTCCATCAGACCGAAGATGTCCTCGCTGAGAATATCCGTATTCTCAAAAGTATAACGGCCCCGCTCCAGCAGCGGTGTCTGGAACAGCAGCTCGCCCCGTCCGCCCATGTTCGGAATCAGGCTCTCCTCGAACACCCAGGACTCTCCGTTATGGCGCTTCAGAATTTCCCTTACGATCACGTAGGGCAAGGGCAGAAATCCCGGAATGGTCACTTCCAGCTTCACCTTGAGAAAGCCCCCGGCATAGAGCAGGTCCGGCTTATCCTGTTCGGAATAAAAGCTGCGTGTGCCTCTGGCCCGCCGGACCCCTTCAAGGCCGCCAATGAACAGATACAGAATGAGTACAGAGACCATGATGAACAGCATGAACGAGGTTTTGCCGCCCTGAAACAGCACGTAGAAGAGTGTGATGACCCAAATCGCCAGAACGCCCGTGAACTTCCTCAGCTCAATCGCAGCGGCAGCCCGCGTAAGTAAGGCCCTCATCTTATTGCCTCATGGTTACAGGCACGTTAATGCTCTGAAGCAGCTTGTGCAGCAGGGAGTCCATGCTGACGTTGTCCAGGCGTGATTCCGGCCGCAGCAGGATACGGTGTCCCAGTGTATACGGGGTCAGGGTCTTCACATCATCAGGCAGCACATAGTCCCGTTCCTGGAGAAAAGCGTAGGCCTTGCAGGCCATCATGAACGATAACGATGCCCGGGGGCTTGCGCCCAGCAGCACCAGCGGGTGCACCCGCGTCTGGCGGACCACATCCAGCAGGTAGTTCAGCACCGGCTCGCTGATGAATACATCGCGGATCTCCTCCTGAATGGCGGCGATCGTCTCCATGCTGGTTACCGGAGCCAGCCTGTCCACCGGCTGGCCCTGCTGATGGGTACGCAGCAGGTTCTTCTCGGTGTCGGCATCCGGGTAGCCCAGGCTGATCCGCAGCATGAAGCGGTCGAGCTGAGCTTCGGGGAGGGTATAGGTTCCCTCGAAATCTATCGGATTCTGGGTCGCGCAGAGCATGAACGGATGCGGAAGGGGATAGGTCTCTCCATCGACCGTAACATTGCGTTCCTCCATGACCTCAAGCAGTGCGGACTGGGTCTTGGTGGTCGCCCGGTTGATCTCATCGGCCAGCAGAATATTGGTCATCACCGGGCCCGGACGGAAGTGGAACATCTCATCGCGCGGATGATAGACAGATACGCCGGTAATATCACTCGGCAGAATATCCGGGTTACACTGGATACGCCGGTATTCGCCGGACATCGACCGGGAGAGTGCGCGGATAAGCTGGGTTTTGCCAGTCCCCGGAACATCCTCAATCAGGACATGTCCGCCTGCTAACAGGGCAGTCAGCAGCAGTTCTATTTCAAAGCTTTTACCAAGAATACAGGATTCCAGATTAGTGCGGACAGCGTTCATTATTTGCGTAGATTCTTGACGTACGGGCATGTATGTTAAACCCTCCTATATCAGAATAAGCAGTAATATATACATTTTACATGATAGGAGTACCGAAAGTACATGTTAGGCCAAGTGAAATTGTAGAGCGGCATGCCAGAGTTGTCCAAAAGAAACCCGTCATCAGGCGGAGTAAGCCTCCTTTAATTAAAAAGGGACCGCCATAGGCGATCCCGGAATTAACATATCTATATACATTCCATTTACCGTCAGTTACCCCTTCGGGCGGACGACCAGCGCCGCCAGGAAAGAGAAGACAATCGCCGAGGAAATCCCGGCGCTGGTCACATCGAAGATCCCGGTGACGACACCGACCCAGCCATCGCGCTCCAGCTCAGTCAGCGCGCCGTGGACCAGCGAATTCCCGAAGCTGGTAATGGGCACGCTGGCCCCGGCTCCGGCGAATTTCACCAGCGGATCGTAGATACCAAAAGCGTCGGCAGCCGCACCAAGCACCACCAGCGTACTCATGGTATGGGCCGGAGTCAGCTTCAGCACATCGAACATCAGCTGGCCGATCACGCATATCGCACCCCCGACCAGAAAAGCCCATAAATAAATCATGCTCCCTCACCTCCGCTCTCCAGGGCTACCGCATGGGCTACGCACGGAATACTCTCCCCTTGTTGATATGACAGCGGCGACAGAAGCGCTCCGGTCGCTACAATCAATACACGCTTCAGTTCACCCTTCTTCATACGCTTCATAATATGCCCGTAAGTCACTGTAGCCGAGCAGCCCGCGCCGCTGCCCCCGGCAATGACGTATTTCTGCTTGTCCAGGTCATACATCATCAGCCCGCAATCATTGAACACCGTCTCCTCCATCGGGATGCCTTCCTTAGCCAACAGATCCTTGGCAATCG
Source organism: Paenibacillus sp. FSL H8-0048 (assembly GCF_038002825.1). NCBI lineage: Bacteria > Bacillati > Bacillota > Bacilli > Caryophanales > Paenibacillaceae > Paenibacillus > Paenibacillus sp. FSL H8-0048. The sequence goes on from NZ_JBBODF010000001.1 coordinate 2,702,109, forward strand.
GCAAGCCGACGGAAGCCAGATCGCCCGTAACAATCAGATCATAATGCCCGGGTGTCAGCCCTGTATCGCGGAAATGCGCCGTAATCGTATCGGCGGCTGCCGGGGCCATAGCGGTTCCCATGTTGAACGGATCCTTCAGCCCCAGATCCATGATGCGACCAAGTGTTGCATACACTACATGCGGCCCTTGAACCGTCCCGTCGTTCACCCCTACCACTGCGCAGCCGGAGCCTGTTACGGTGTACTGGGCGGTGGGCGGCTTCTGCGAGCCGTACTCTGTCGGGTAGCGGAACTGTTTCTCAACCGTACAGTTGTGGCTGGATGTACCGGCCAGCGCGTATTTGCCGCCGCCGGAATCCACGATCATCGAGGCGATGGCAAGGCTCTCCATCGAGGTGGAGCAGGCACCGAACACCCCGAGGTAAGGCACGCCGAGCTTGCGCGCGGCGAAGGAGCTGCTGATGATCTGATTCATCAGATCCCCGCCGACGAAGAACTCCAGCTTCTCCTGCTCCAGATTCGCATTCATGAGGGCAAGCTTGGCGGCTTTTTCGAACAGGGCGCGTTCTGCCTTCTCCCATGTCTTCTCGCCCATCTCCAGCGAATCATAGACGAAGTCAAAGCTTGAGGCCAGCGGCCCTTCCCCCTCTTCGGGTCCCACTACAGCAGAGGTTCCGAGGATCACCGGACGGTTCGTAAATTCCCAGGTCTGTTTGCCGAGCTGCTTCATCGTTTAATGCGCACCTCCCCAGCCCATAACGGCATACACTACACCCACGATAAAAGCAGCAACGACGCCGAACACAATAACCGACCCGGCCAGTTTGAACATGTTCCCGCCCACGCCCAGCACCAGCCCTTCCGCCCGGTGCTCCAGTGCCGCAGAGCACATGCTGTTGGCGAATCCTGTGACCGGCACTGCTGTGCCTGCACCGCACCATTGGGCGAGCTTGTCATATACCCCGAAGCTGGTCAGTATGACGGAGAGCAGAATCAGAATGGCTACGGTCGGGCTTGCCGCCTCTCTGGAGGTCATATCGAATATCGCCATGAATGCTTCCTGGATGCCTTGTCCCAGCACACAGATGAGTCCCCCGGAGAGGAAGGCGCGCATACAATTTTTGAATACAGGACGAGAAGGCACGTAAGGCTTGGCCAATTCCTGATAGGCCTTCGGGGTCAGACCGTCAAGGTTCAGCTTGACGCCTGACTTTTTTGTTTTTGCCGGCAATGCAGACACCCCCTGAACTGTTGGATACGAAAGGGAACGGGCAGCGGGTAAGCAGCAGTCCCGTCCCTTCGTGTTATGCGGAATTAAGTTTTCCTTATTATTCACTTCAGGCGGCCCCGTTATGTCCCTCCTGCTCAGGAAAAATAAAACAGCACAACAATCAGCAGCAAAAACAGCACCAGGATCAGTACCGCCTCATTCTCCCGCCCGTACCGGCGGCGGTAACGCCTGGGCAAGCTTTGCCGGCGGACCGGCACTTTGCGGAATCCGCTCCGGCTGCCTGCCTGGGCTACGCTCCCCGAGAGCCACATTCTCCTCGCTTCCTTTCTCCGGCTCCTGCCTGCAGAGCCCTTACCGTATAGTATTCGCACAGGGAGCCCTTGTGTTCATTTGCCCTCCCGGCATGGACAAGCGGCGTAAGAATGTTCATACTAAAAGAGTGAACTTAAGAATCTGACTTGCTGATTGACGAAATCCTTGAATATACAAAGGTTTCGTCAATCAGCCGGCCATTATTCTTAAGTTCAGCTTATGTAGATGTCATAAAGGAGCGATATATGTATGAATACAGACACCCTTGAATTGTTCAAAACCTTAACAGAATTTCCCTCAGCCTCCGGCTTCGAGCGCGAGCTGCGCGCTTATGTCAAGGAGGCTATGACGCCTTATACGGATGAATTCGTGCAGGACCGGCTGGGCAGCCTGTTCGGCGTTATGCGCGGTGAAGCTAACGGTCCCAAGATTATGGTGGCCGGCCATTTCGATGAGGTAGGCTTCATGGTGACCGGCATTACAGACAACGGGATGATCCGCTTCACACCGCTGGGCGGATGGCTGGCTTCGGCCGTGGCCTCACAGCGGCTGCAGATCATTACGCCGAAGGGTACGCTGAACGGCGTGGTCGGCAGTACACCCATCCACCTGCTAAGCGCGGATGAACGCGGCAAGGCCGGGGAGATCAGCAAGATGTACATTGATATCGGTGCAGACAGCCGCGAGGAAGCACAGAGCTTCGGAGTAGCTCCGGGACAGCAGGTCGTTCCGGTCTGCCCGTTCACGCCGCTGGCCAATCCGAAGAAGATTATGGCCAAGGCCTGGGACAACCGCTACGGTGTCGGACTGGCTATTGAATTAATGAAGGAACTGCACGGACAAGCCTTGCCGAATACGCTCTACTGCGGGGCTACCGTTCAGGAAGAGGTTGGGCTGCGCGGTGCCCGGACGGCTGCCAATCTGCTGGCCCCGGATATTTTCTTCGGGCTGGACGCCAGCGCCGCTGCCGATATGACCGGCGACCGCCAGGCCTTCGGCCATCTGGGACAGGGTGCGCTGCTGCGTATTTTTGACCCGACGATGATTACCCACCGGGGGCTGGTTGAATATGTGCAGGATACAGCCGACACTCATAAGATCAAGTACCAGTATTTCGTCTCCCAGGGAGGAACGGATGCGGGTCAGGTGCATCTCAGCGGCATCGGCATTCCTTCAGCGGTAATCGGGATCTGCTCCCGTTACATCCACACGGCCACCTCGATCATCCACAGTGATGATTATGCGGCAGCCAAAGAGCTGCTGATTAAGCTGGTGCAGGGACTGGACCGCACGACACTGCAGACGATTCTGGAGAACAGCTAACCAACCTCCCCACAAAACATATAAAGTCGTATCTTTCTAACACAAATAGCCGCAGGGATAAGCTTATAGGCTTTCCCTGCGGCTGTATTTATATGTTCTTAGCTCAAAATCGCATATTGCTCCATCGCAGACTGATGAATAGGGTGATCCGCAGCAAGCCCCGTATACTTCGTCAACGCTGCTTCTGCTCCAAGCTCCGCGATTGCAGCTTGCAGCTCTAGCGCTTCGGGGTCATCCCCCGCCTTGAACAGCAGCGCACCGGCCATGGAACGCGTCAGCGCCGTGTAGCTCAGCCCTCTGTCATACGCCTGCGTTGCAGGGGATACCAGACGGTCATTCGGCGACAGCTTGCGCAGCGGCGAGCGGCCTACTCGGGACACCTCATCGGTCAACGCCGGATTGCGGAAGCGTTCCAGGATTTTATCGATATACCGGCTGTGCTCCGCTGCATCGAAGCCATGCTTCTGGACCAGCAACGCGCCGGTCTCCTCCAGCACCTCACGTACCTTCGCCGTTAACGCCTCATCCGCCATAGCCTGCTGAATGGTCTCGTAGCCCTGCAGGAAGCCAAGGTACGCCGCAGAGCAGTGGCCCGTGTTCACAGTAAAGAGCTTGCGTTCAATATACGGCTCCAGATTCTCTACATAATGCACCCCTTCAACCGGCGTATAGCCCGGGATCATCTGCGAGGCGTCCACCACCCATTCATAGAACGGCTCAACAACCACCTTCAGAATATCCTCATGCTGCTGGAGCGGAACGATCCGGTCCACTGCCGCGTTCGGAAAAGCAACCGAAGATTCAGCCTTCGCACGGGTCTCTTCATCCAGCTTCGCGTACACCAGCTCCTTGAGCTGTGCACTGCCGCCAATCGCATTCTCGCAGGCGATTACATGCAGCGGTGCGGAGGAGACAGCTGCTCTTCTGCTGATGCCATCAGCCAGTACACCCGCGATATGCTTCAGAATGGACACACCAACCGCAGTTGTCACCAGATCCGCTTCAGCAATGGCGGCCGCTACTTCATCCGCATGCGTTACACTGCTAAGAGCCGTTACATTCTTCACGACGACCGTTTCCTGACCGCCGCTGGCCAGCGTGACCGGATACTCGCCGCGTTCCTTGAGCTGGGTGACAAAGGCCTCATTCACATCCACAAAAGTCACTTCATAGCCCGCCTGCGACAACAGCAGCCCGATGAAGCCCCTGCCGATATTGCCCGCGCCGAAATGGACCGCCTTCATTACTCCAGTCCTCCTTCAAAGATTGCAATAACATCAGCAGCCGTAGGAGCGTTCATGACGCGGTCAATGGCATCATCCTCGGTGAATATCATCGCCACGTTCGTCAGAACCTCCATATGCCCGTCGCCTGCGGCAGCAATGCCGATGACAACAAACGCCGGCTCATCCCCGCCGAAATCCACCCCGTCCGGGAAGCGGATGATAGACAAACCAGTGGACTTAATATAAGGCCGCGCTTCCTTAGTACCATGCGGAATAGCCAATCCGCCGCCCATATACGTGGACACCACTTCCTCGCGTTCCAGCATCTTGGGAACATATTCCTCCGTTACATGCCCTGCATCGACCAGCAGCTTGCCCGCCATCTTGATGGCTTCGTATTTATCGTTTGCGGCACCGTGCATAATCACTTTATTTTCTGACAGTATACTCATAGGGTTTCTCCCTCTTTCAACATTTATTTTGGAAAAAATGAAGCAGCTCCGAGGACAAGTACCCCCGGATCTCTGACTCTGAACGTTCTTCCAGCAATTGAACCAGCTCAGAGTTCAGCAGCAGTGCGCTGATCTCGCTTAGCACCTCCAGGCTCTCCTTAGAGAGTCTGCGCGGAGCCAGCATAAGCAGAATGACCCGGACCTCTGTATCCCCCTCCAGAATTACGGGCTGATCGAGACGGTACAGGGTCAGCGATGACAGGTGAATATGGCTGCTTCTGGTATGGAACAGCGCCAGCGCCGTATCCGGGATTACCTGGCTGGTCATCCGCTCCCGCTCCAGCAGACGCTCCAGCACAATCCCGGCATCCCCGACCACGCCGTTTCCATTCAGCGTCTCCAGCATCTCCACGATCGTCGCTGACAGATCCATCCCCTGGTTATCAATGGGATGGAACCGGAAACGCTCCAGCAGGCTGACGATCTCATCCAGAATACCCTTGTAGCTCCTGAGACGTTCAAGCGAGGCTTCCTCCCGGACCGCCTGATCCGGTTCACCGTTCCGCCCTTTCCCCCGTTCCCGCAGCGTCGTGTTCTGAATGTAATTCAGCAGCTTCTCAATCTCCTCCGCTGTGAGCAGTGGGCTGATCTTGATGTAACGCTCCTTGTCAATCGGCAGATCGATGGTAGATATAATCAGATCGTAATCTTCATCAGGCAGGCGCGCCGCTTCATACCAGGAGATGTTGCCGAGAATCTCAATCTGCGGCATTTCCTTGGTCAGCCGGGTAGCCAGCAGCCGGGAGGAGCTTAGGCCGCTGGCACAGACCAGAATGGCTCTTACGTTGCGCCTTAGCTGGTTCAGCCGCTCTGCGGAAGCCCCGAAATGCATGACCAGAAATCCGATTTCTTCATCCGGGATCGTAAGCTCCAGCTGCATATCCTCCACGGCTGCGCGGAGGATGTTGAACAGATATTCGTAATCCCTGCGGATCGGGCCGAGCAGCGGGTTACGGATACGGGTACCCTCCCGAATCCGCTTCAATGCCGGATCAATATGCTCCAGCAGGCCCTCGCGCAGGGAACGGTCGCTCTGGAAGGGCAACCCCGTCCGCTTGACCACGCTCTCGGTAAGCTTGTAAACAATCTCCATTAATTCAATATCGCCGTAAGCATAGCCGGAAGAGGAGAAGGAATCCTGAACCCGGTCGAACAGCCCGGCAATATATAGAATCTCTACCCGGGGAATCTTCAGCTCAAGCACCTCTGCGAGCTGCTGCACAAATCGCTCGGCTCCGGCAATGTTCCGGTGGTCGGAGACCCTGGAATAGCCTGCTTCCGCCCCGCTGTCGATGCTCCGGCTAAGCTCAATCCGCCGGGTAGTGACGGCAAGGGCCAGGAGCATTTCCATATAGACAATTTCGGGCAGCTCCGCCGTCCATTTCCATTCCATATCCCACAGCGTATTCTCTACTTCCATAAGGTTGGACTGACCGACTGTAGTCAACAGCACACGAAAAGCCGGATTGCTCTCAGCCAGAGAACCATGACCGACCAGATCAGACAGATCCAGATGCTCTGCGGCTAACCGGCCAATCGCCCGGCGCTTGTCGAGCTCGCTGCCGGTAATTTCAACGCCATAGCCTCTTCTCCGGACAAGCTCCAGCCCGAACTTACGGACCCACTGCTCCAGTTCATCCAGATCGTAGCTGATAGAAGCAACTGTAACCTTAAGGGAGTGCGCAAGTGTGAACAGCTTCACCGGCTCCTCCGCCTCCAGCAGAACACAGAGCTCGAATACCTTGCGGTCTTCGCCGGAATAATCCGCCGGCTTCTCTTCCCGCAGGAACAGGCGCAGCTCCGCAAGACCGGCCTCCGGGCCGCTCAACTGGATGCCTTTGCCTGATTTTTTGATCAGATTAAGATCAAAGTTCTCAAGCGCGGACTCTATATCCTCCATCTCCCGGTGTACGGTCCTTACGCTTACCCCGGTAGCCTCGGCAATTTTCACAGCGGTAATCTCTCCGCTTGCTTCAAGCAGAAGCCATAGGATCTGGCGCTGTCTGGCGGTAATTTTCGTCATTTCCGCTAACCCTCGCTATATGGAGACAACGCTGGCTTTGGCGGCCAGCGTCTCCTTATTTAGCATTGTATACGTCTACTTCAACTTACACTTATGCCGTTTACTTCAAACGTTCTACAAGCTCATCATACTTCGGGCTCTTCAGGAAGTTATCAATCGAGATATGCTCTGCCTGCGGATTGCTGGCAATCGCCCGGTCGGTAAGCGTCTTCTGCGTGACCACGATGTCCGCGTCCGCCGGAATTTCACTGACCGCAGAGTTCGTAACGGTGATGTTCACCCCTGCATTTTGCAGCTTCTTTCTCAGGACCGAGGCGCCCATTGCGCTGGAGCCCATCCCTGCATCACAAGCGAAGACGATTTTGTTCACATTGGCTTTGGTGCGGACATTGGAGGCTACAGTTGCAGTTGCAGCAGTCTGTGCTGCCGTACCGGCAGACTTCATGTCTCTCATTCTGGCCTCTGCCGCTTCCAAATCCATCTCTTCTTGATCATTATTCTTGGAAGATCTCAGAAGCACAGCTGCAATCAGGAACGATACAATGGTAGCCACGACAACCCCGGCAATCATTGGAAGATATCCGCCCTTAGGCGTCATTGCGAAGTAAGCAAAGATACTGCCTGGAGAAGGAGAAGCTACAAGACCTGCGCCCAGCATCTGGAAGGTGAATGTACCGGACATTCCGCCGCCGATGACTGCCAGAATCAGACGCGGATTCATCAGGATGTAAGGGAAGTAGATCTCATGAATCCCGCCCAGGAAGTGAATGATAATGGCGCCCGGTGCGGAGGATTTGGCAGAGCCTTTGCCCGCCAGCCAGTAGGCCAGCAGAATGCCCAGACCAGGACCCGGATTCGATTCAAGCATGAACAGGATGGATTTGCCGATTCTCTGGGACTCTTCAAGCGCAATTGGTCCCAGTACCCCGTGGTTGATCGCATTGTTCAGGAACAGTACCTTGGCCGGCTCAATGATGATGTTGATGAGCGGCAGCAGATTGTGGTTAACCAGGAACTCTACACCATTTGAGAGGATGTTGGTCAAGCCCTGAACCAGCGGCCCAACGCCTTTTAAGGCTCCCAGCGTCAACGCGCCGCCGATGATCCCCAGCGAGAAGTTGTTGACCAGCATTTCGAACCCGGCTCTGATTTTGCCGTCCACTGCTTTGTCGAACTGCTTCAGCACCCAGGCAGCCAGCGGACCGACAATCATCGCACCCAGGAACATTGGAATGGTTGAGCCGACGATAACCCCCATGGTTACCAGTGCGCCGATGACAGCACCGCGCTTGCCGTGAACCATCTGTCCGCCGGTGTAGCCGATCAAGAGTGGAAGCAGGTAGTTAATGATTGGGCCTACAAGAGCTGCAAGGCTTTCATTAGGATACCAGCCCGTTGGAATGAATAATGCTGTAATCAATCCCCAAGCGATAAAAGCGCCGATATTCGGCATTACCATACCGCTGAGCATACGTCCGAATTGTTGAACCTTCACCCTTGCACCGCCGGATGAGGTTTGTTTCGTTGCCGTTGTGGCCATTTAAGATGCCCCCTTATTGTAATGAACGGGAACCTTCCGCACCGCACTCTGAAAGGTGTTTTCCCTTTGAACACATCGTAAATCAAAGCGCTTTCTTTGTCACCAAATTGAAAACACGGTTTCGGCATGAACATTGTTGACAACATTTAAGAGCTCCTGCCAAGGGGCTTAAGTCCGGTATCCGCGCTGCTCCAATCGGCCTACAAGCTTCTCCATAGGATGCACAAATTCACGTATAATATCAGGTCGCCCATTGTATTCGGTTAACAAAAAAAAGCCGCCCCCCATGCGGAGACGGCTATGCTATGCCATGCAGCAGCAGTTAAGCTATGATTAAATCATGTCCAGCGGAACCTTCCACGACGGCTGGGGAAAAGCGTCATCGAGCTGCCACAGCTCGTCGTCTGTAAGCACAAGCCTAGCGGCGGCCGCATTCTCCTTCACATGCTCTCGGGTGGCGGCCTTGGGGATAGCGATGACATCCCCGTCACGGATGGTCCAGGCCAGCAGAACCTGCAGCGGAGTGACCTCATGATTCCGGGCAATCCGTTGCACGGCTTCATTCTCGGTCAGCCCTTTTCTCAGCGTTCCCGCCTGTGCCAGCGGAGAATAGGCCATGACAGGAATCTTATGTCCTCTCAGCCAAGGCAGCAGCTCATGCTCAATCCCTCTTGAGCCCAGATGATAGAGCACTTGATTCACTGCGCAGTGATTGCCGCCGGAGATATGCAGCAGCTCCTGCATATCTGCCGTATCCAGATTGGATACGCCCCAGCGGGCGATTTTGCCGGAAGCCACCAGTGCCTCCATCCCCTCCACCGTCTCCTCCAAAGGAATATTGCCGCGCCAGTGCAGCAGGTACAGGTCCAGCTGGTCTGTGCCGAGCCGCTTCAGGCTGGCTTCGCAGCTGCTTATCAGCTTGGCCCCGCCCGCATTATGCGGGTACACCTTGGAGACCAGAAATACGCGGTCACGGATGCCCTGCAGCGCCTCACCAACCAGTTCTTCGGAGCGGCCGTCCCCGTACATCTCAGCCGTATCAATCAGATTCATGCCCAGCTCCACGCCTTGGCGAAGCGCAGCAATCTCTTCCGCCCGCTTCGCTGGCTGGTCGCCAATCTGCCAGGTTCCCTGCCCCAGTCTGGGCAGCACAGCTCCGTCATTCAGGCGGATACTCTCAGATACAGGTTTGCTCATATGTGATAAGTCTCCTTATAAGAATAATGTTCTTACTTATATACTTACCATAATAGCGTCTGCGAAACATCCGGGTAAGTGTGGAGCTTGTAAAGTTTCAGCAGCCTCAGCCAATTAGCTTCAGGCCCGCTACAGCTCCCAGAATCACTACAATACAGGCAATCCGCTTCACATCCCGTGCTTCACCGTAGAATATCATCCCCATGATCGCCGCTCCTGACGCTCCAATTCCTGTCCAGATCGCGTAAGCAATCCCCATGGGCAGACTCTCCATCGCCAGAGACAACAACAGGAAGCTTGCCCCGAAGCCCAGTATCAAAAGGCAGAAGGACTGCCAGTTGCGGTTCTTGTACAGCTTGCCAATCATGGCGACCCCGAACATTTCACATATTCCGGCAGCAATCAGCATCACCCATGCCATCTCAGTTCAGCCCCTTTGCCTGTTCAGGTTCAGCCTGAGCCGGGGTAACCAGCTTCAAGCCGACAACGCCCGCCAGCAGCAGGCCAATCAGCAGCAGCTTCAGCGGCCGCAGCGGTTCACCGAACAGAACTCCACCCGCCAGAACGGTGCCCGCTGTTCCAAGTCCGACGAATACAGCATAGACCGTGCCTACCGGCAGCCTGCCGCTAGCCCAGATGAGGGCGTAGAAGCTGATCAGGATAGCCGCTACCGTTACCGCCCATTCCCATGGAGCGGAGGCATGCTTCAGCCCGATGACCCATATCACTTCAAAGCAGGCAGCGCCTGCAATCATGATCCAGCTCTTAGTGTTCTTCTTCATTTCTCCGTCCTCCTGTTTCATAAAATAAGCCCGGAAGGCTATCGTCATTACCTGACGATACCTCCCGGGCTTTTGTCCCTCCGTGTATACACGGATTCGCTTCATCCGTGTGTTCTCCCTCGGACCAGACCAGCGGTGTGTACCTGCTGCGGAACCCTAGAGAACTATTAACTAAATTATTAACTTACATCCTATGTTAGCAAATCACGCTGCCAAAAGCAACTCTCCAGCCTCCGGAGGTCACGGCTCATGATTAGCCCTTCTTCTGAATCCGCCTCAAGCACAAAGGAGTGCAGCGCAGCACCGTATTCCAGATGCAGTGTCCGGGACTCCTTATAGGGGTTGGCAATCACCAGGGTTAAGCTGCCTGCCGGTGTGCGGAATGCGGTGGCATTGGAGAATATTAATCTGGCATGCCGTTTTCCTAAGCTTAAGGCAGCGGACTGAATATCCCGCTGCCTCTTAATCTTTGTATAGGGAGGACAAACGATATGTCTTCCCGCGGAATATGCTCTTACGCCTGTCCAGCCAGCCTGTTCAGCTCCTGCAGATCCGCCTCCAGATCCGCCTCGGTATACTTGCCCTGGCCGAAGCCGATCATGGCGCGCAGCGGCATATATTTCATCATGGCCAGCAGCATCTCCGGATTGTCGCCAAGCACATCCTCCAGCCCGAACACACTGCTGAAGCTCTTCGCCTTCTCCTCCGTCAGCGGATTGGCGAGCAGATCGCCGACTGTGGTGTTGCGGTGGAAGCGGCCGTGCAGCTTCACGGTGGATTCTACCGCAAGCTCCGTGCTCAGGCGGATATCGCGTGACGAAGCTCCAACAGAAATCTTGAACATCCCGCTCTCTACATGCCAGTCAGCCAGCTTCACATTGTAGTAGGCAAAGGAACGCTTATCCAAAGTGAAGGTTACGACGCCTTCTTCCCCGGGCTGCAGCTCAATCTTGGCGAAGCCCTTCAGCTCCTGCAGCGGACGGATCACACTGCTCTCCACATCGCTGACATAGAGCTGCACAACTTCCTTGCCCGCTATGCTGCCGGTGTTCTTGACCGTGACCGACACCTGAACGGTATCTGTGTCCTGAATCCGGGTCTGATCCAGAAGCAGACCGCTATATTCAAACTGCGTGTAGCTAAGGCCGAAGCCGAAGGGGAACAGCGGCTCTATTTCTTTTTTATCATAATAACGATAGCCTACAAACAAGCCTTCCTTGTACTCCACCGTATCGCCTTCACCGGGGAAGTTCAGGAATGACGGATTGTCGCTCAGCTTCATAGGGAAGGTCTCCGCCAGCTTGCCGCTTGGGCTCACTTCGCCGAAGAGCAGATCCGCAACCGCACCGCCAAAAGCCTGACCGCCAAGGTAGCCTTCAAGCACCGCCTTCGCCCTATGCAGCCAAGGCATCTCAACCGGCGCGCCGTTGCTCAGCACTACAATAATCTCGCTCTGCACCTCAGCCACCGCTTCAATCAACGCCTTATGGCTCGCAGGCAGCAGCAGATGGCTACGGTCATAGCCCTCCGATTCGTAGCGGTCCGGCAGGCCGAGGAACAGCACAGCTGCATCCGCCTTGGCTGCTGTATCGCAGGCTTCGCGCAGCAGATCAGCATTGATGTCATCGCTCTCCAGCTCATAGCCCTGTGCGTACAGGAAGCTGGCTGCATCCCCCGCAACGGCCTGTAATTCAACGAAGGCATCATCCATCCGGGATGGATTCACATGCGAGCTGCCCCCGCCCTGATAGCGCGGCTGCTTGGCGAATTCGCCGATCACGGCAATCTGTCCGCTCTTCGCCAGGGGCAGAATTCCGCCTTCGTTCCTCAGCAGCACCATGCTCTCCCGGGCCACTTCGCGTGCAAGCTGATGATGCTTATCTGCATCGAAGACCGCTTGCGGATTGCGGTTTTCTACACTTTTGAAGATAAAGGCCAGCATCCGCTCTACCGCGAGATCCAGCGTCTCCATAGCCAATTCGCCGCTATTCACAGCCGCTACGATCTTAGCGTCTCCGATTCCAGCGCTTGACGGCATTTCCAGCTCCAGCCCTGCCGCCAGCGCCTTCACCCGCTCATTGACCGCTCCCCAGTCCGACACGACGAAGCCTTCGAAGCCCCAGTCCTCCCGCAGCACCTTGGTCAGCAGCTCATAGCTCTCGGAAGCATACTCCCCGTTCACCTGATTATACGAGCACATGACACTCCACGGCTGGCTCTGCTTCACAGTGCCTTCGAAGCTGGCAAGGTAAATCTCACGCAGCGTCCGCTCGTCAATAACAGCATCTACAGACATGCGGCGGTGCTCCTGATTATTGGCGGCATAATGCTTCAGGGAAGTACCGACCCCCTGGCTCTGCACCCCCTTCACATGATTCGCAGCCATCTCTGAGGCCAGGAACGGGTCCTCTGAGAAATATTCAAAATTCCGGCCATTCAGCGGAGATCGCTTGATATTATTGCCCGGTCCGAGCAGAACGGCGACATTCTCCACCTGGCATTCCGTTCCCAGCGCCTCGCCTACCCGGAAAATCAGGTCGCGGTCCCAAGAGGAGGCCAGTCCGGCCGCTGAAGGAAAACAGGTTGCCGGCACACTGTTATTCAATCCCAGATGATCTGCGTCGCCCTGCTGCTTGCGGAGCCCGTGGGGTCCGTCTGTTACCATCACTGATGGAATGCCCAGCCGCTCGATACTTTTGGTGTTCCAGAAATCCAGCCCGGAGCAGAGTCCGGCCTTCTCTTCCAGTGTCATTTGTGAAATGAGCTTCCGAATCGCGGTTATGTCCTTTACCATTGTATTGCCTCCTATGAATACGGTTTCTTGACTCCATTCTATACGACTGTACCGGCCATTTATGGTACTTTCTTTCGATCTTTGGTATTCTAAGTATACAAATAAAGGAGGTGGCCCATGGCGAAGCTAAGCGGGAATGACGAAGATCCAGAGTACATCTGTAAGCTGATCTACGAAGCTTACCGGGTGCCGGTCATGTGGATTGATGAAGCGGCTGCGCTCCGTCTTACTATGGCATCGGCTTTAGTGGACCGGCCCTCCGTTCAGGGGACGGGCGGCCTGCCGGTCGAGGTTATGGAGCTTGTCCGGGGATACGGAGTGGCGGCGGCGGGCAGGACGCTCAACGTGAAGACGGACGAGATGTATAGCACGGTTAGTAGCGGAACAGCAACTGAAGGCGGGATGCTTAGCGCAGTGACGGGCAGAACTGCTGCTGCAGACGCTTTACCGTATCTGCACACAACCGGCTTCCTGGAGAGTTTCATTATTCTCCAGCTTCAGGGCAATGGCGGTGCTATCGTCATCGGTCCGGCGCTGAACGCACCTGTTACCGGTGATAACGCAGCCAGCCTGCTGCGCGATCACAACATTCCGCCCGGGCAGCAGGCAAGCTGGCTAGAGTACTACGGCAGCTTGCCTGTGATCAGCCTGACGCGCTGGTATCATGCCGCGCTCCTGCTCTACACGCTTGCCACCGGGCAGGCGTTGTCCGTGACAGAGCTGCTGCTGGCGGCGGGTACGCTGGCAGAACCGCTGCATCCGGCTGACGACAGCCCGGATCTGGACTTATCCTACCGCCGGGAGCATACATGGCTGCACCATGACCCGATGCAGGAACGCGAAATGTTCCGCCATATTACGAACGGGGACAAGGCGGGGCTGCTGCGGACCCATGCTTCTTTTGCCGAAGAGAGCTACGGAAGGCTGTCCCGCAAAAGCCAGCTGCGCAGCAAAAAAAATCTGGCTGTCTCCTCCATCACGCTGGCCACCCGAGCGGCGATTGAAGGCGGGTTGTTCTGGGAGGCTGCCTATACCCTGAGTGACTTCCATATCCAGCACATTGAGGAGCTTCGCGATATTCCGGCGGTGGACAGCGCCATGCTGGCCGCTCTATGCGACTTCGCTGATCAGGTAGAGGGCAGCCGCAGCGCAAGACATTCCCGCATCTCCGACCGGTGCCGGAATTATATATACAATCACCTGTATGAGGAGCTTCCGCTCGGCAGGCTGGCTGAATACGCCGGAATGAGCGCCAGCTACCTGTCCCAGCTGTTCAAAAAAGAAACCGGCACCGCCATCAGCGACTACATCCAGCAGCAGCGGGTCGAAGAAGCCAAGCGGCTGATCCAGCTGCCCGGGATCACGCTATCGGATATCGCCACCCGTCTGCATTTTAACGACCAGAGCTATTTTACCAAAGTATTCAAGAAGTATACCGGCCTCACCCCGAGACAATTCAAGCAGCATTCCAGGTAGGTTCCAGGAGTATGGTATGATTCTTTTATGAGGGCAATCCAACATTTGGTTAAAGGAGAGGTTCTGCATGATGGGAAGCTTACTATTCGCAGGAGCAGTTATCTTCGTTGCGGTGATGTTTATTAATCGCAGTAATCGTAATGCGCGGTACAAAAATTACGGCAATAGAACCCGCTCTCACTCGGGAGATCATTATTTCATCACAGGTACCGGAGCCGATGCCGGCAGCTACGCTGGTGACAGCCGCCACGATGAACAGCGGAACACGGATGGGCATAGCGGGGCCAGCCATTATCAGGGTCATCACCACGGGAATCATTCACAAGATCATTCTCATAACCATGGAGGCAGTCACTGGGATAGCGGTCATCATGACGGCAGCCACGGGGGCTGGGACAGCGGAGGTCACAGCAGCCATGGAGGCGGCGATTCCGGCGGTGGAGATTCTGGCGGCGGCGGTGGCGACTAACATTTACAAATCGAGGAGCCTCCCGGACTGCCAGGAAGCAGCAGACTGGGAGGCTCCTCTGCTGAGTATCATTACGGTGAACGCTTGCTACGTTTAGATTATGTACTCGCTACGATATGCTCGCTACTACAGTTGGATTTTCTCCACTTGCTCATATAAGAATATCCCCCTCTACAACAACAGTTGGAAAAATTACACTTAAACTAACACATACCACCCAAAGATGCCGAAACTAACATAATTAAATTACGTTTTTCCACTTACTTCCCTACACCCACCATAAATAGCTAAATTAAGCTACACTTTTCCACTTGTTTCCTCTCGAACCCGGGGGTACTGCGCTGCTTGTGCCCATTTCCGCTAACCCTCCACACAGCAAAGACACCAGCCTCCGAAGATGTTGGTGTCTGCCCAAGCGAACATGCCATCGCCCACACGCTCCGACCTCCGCCTTCTCTACTGTGCAGGAGAGAGAGTAAGCGTGAAGGTCTTATCGAACGGGGTCACGAGGTTAACCTGCACGGTTTTGTAGTTCTTGAGCGAACCGGGTTCCGGGGCTGTTCTGCCGAGATGTGCCATTTCGCCGCCCGTCAGGTCGATCCAGTCTCCGCCATAGGTGTACCGGAGCAGACCGCCGCTCCATAGGAAGTTGTCCTCGTCCAGCGTCTGCAGCTCACCTGAAGTGAAGTTGCCTTCCCAGCCGAATTTGAAGGACAACTGAGCCAGGACCTGGGCAGGCTCCGCGCAGTGCAGCCGGATCGTCCAGCCCGTCTCTGTACGGTGTACCTCTGTCTCTACAGACAACGTCTGTTCATGGGTCAGCGGACGGCTCTGATGCGGCAAAAGATACCACGGGCTGACCGCCGTTCCCGCTTCCGGCGGGAGCAGTGCCCCCTCAACCGGACCGTAGTAGCCCTTCTTCTGCACGCCCTTCAGTGAATAGCCCTCCGGCAGCCGGGTCATCTCCTGCATCGGCACGAATCCGGGATTGAAGCTGGTATTCAGCTGAACGGCCAGCAGCCTTACAGCGCCGTGGCGCAACGCGAAGAACGATGGCGTCTCCGTGATCAGCGTCACGCTGGTCGTCCCGTCTCTAAGCCGTGCCACAGGCGCCCCGAAGTCGGTATGCAGCCGGCTGTGGTAGATCTTCCCCTGGTGACCCGCCGACTCCATTCTTTGCAGATAGCCATCCCTCAGGAAATCACCGTTAAGGATTTGTTCATACTGCACGGGCAGCTCTGCTGTAACCTCCGGCGGCCGCTGCAGCTCCGGCTCCAGCAGCATCCGTACCAGAGCGTTCACCGAGCAGACGCCCGGATTGGATAAGGAGCGTCCGGCCCACTCCGCCATACCCGCCAGCACGGCATCCTTATCCGAACGGGCAAGAATCGCATAGGGCAGATAATAAGGAGACAGATCATGGAGCACCCCCAGATCCTGCCGCCCGGAATAATCGGTCACGACTTCGCCGGACGGATGCACAAGGTAGACCATCATATGCAGATTCCGGCGCACCGGGTCCAGCAGCTCCGGCTTATCCAGCAGCCGGGCGGCATGAATCAGCATAATATCACTTACGGCACTGTAGATGCCGTTGCTCCGCTCGGTCCATTCCCCGTCCGGTGTAATATCCATTCCTTCCGCCAGCCATTCATCCGCCCGCTGCCGGGCCTCTTCTTCGCCGAACAGCTCATAGAGAAATCCTAGCGCCGCGCACATCACCCAGCGGTGATTCGGAGTATGGACTCCGCCCGTAAGCATAACGGGGAGGGACTGATTAAGGAACAGGAGCATGTTGTCCAGCACCGGCTGAAGCGGCGGCCACTCGTGCTTCGCCAGCAGTTGATATAACTGCGCGTAGCCGACCACAACGAAGGCCGTATCCGGCGGCGAATGATAATTCGTCCAGCCCGGGGAGATAGAGCCGTCCTGATGCTGGAAGCGCAGCACGAACTCCGTGGCCAGCTTCAGCCGCTCCAGCAGCTCCTCATCCCGGTAATACCGGGAATCCGGGTTCACCAGCGCCGCACCCCAATAACACATGTCCGTCGGGGTGCCGGTCGTGTGATTCACCCAGGCAATCCCTGTATGGGGATCAAGGGTTCCTCCATAATACAGGTCGCTCTCATCCAGCACCTGCCGGGGAATTCCCTGTTCTACTGCTTTGTCATTACTATCCACCAGTTGCTTATACATTGCGCTTCCTCCTTGCGGATATCTCGGAACTCTCGAAGCTCCCGCCAATCGGCCTATCCCCTGCGTGCCAGCTTGGCTGTAAGCAGACGGTGACTCTCATGAATCTCTTCCGGCCGGCAGGCAGCCTTCAGCTCATACACCTTGACCTGCGCCCGCTCAATCATCGGCAGATAGGCATCGTAGAAATCCGGATCTCCGCTGTTCACATAAGGGCACCAGTGGTCGGCAAGGCCGATCGTCTCATGAATATGGACACCGACGATATCATCCATCAGCCCTTCCATTTCCCCTATACTGTCATACAGACCCAGACGGTCCATCAGAATAGCGTGGCCTGTGTCATACCAGATGCCGACGGGTGCTCCTTTTAATGCGTTGATAATCGTCTTCGCTTCCGCCAGCGTCGGAATCTGCTGCGGCTTGGAGCGTGTCTCGATGCCGAAGCGGATATCCAGCCCCTTGGAAACCGCGCGGTTACACACCTCATCCAGACTCTCGATAATGGTCTGTACATAGCCGGCACTGTACGCTTCACGCCGCTCCATCAGCTCCGCCCACTTGCTGCGGTAAGCCGCCGAATCCCTGCCCTGTCCCTCGTAGATCTGCTCCAGCTCCCCAGAGATATCATACGGGAACGGCACCTCTCCCGGATGCACTACCACAGCTTCGCCGCCGTAACGCTGAGCGTACTCTGCAGAGCGGACCAGCAGGTCTATCGCCCGCTTCCGTTTCTCCTTATCCTCGAAGCCCAGCAGGACCGAATCCGTTCCATAGTCAGGGTCCGCGACATGGGGGAACGTATTATGAACGCTCGATATACCGATCTCCCCGCGTTCAATCATCGGCTCAATGGTAACCAGCATTTCCTCCGTCACATTATAATTCAGTTCTACCCTGCGGAATCCCAGCTCCCGGATCTCATTAAGCAGTCCATCACCTGTAGTATGACGTCTCATGTTCCAGCAGGTTGAGAATGAAAACTCTCCCTTATCCATCTTCTCTGTCTCTCCTCTCACAGTATCGCAGTGTTGTTAGTTAGCCCTTCACAGCTCCTAGCATAACACCACTGACGAAATATTTCTGCAGCCAAGGATAGACGACCAGAATCGGTACCGTGGCAAAGACGACAGTAGCGGCCTTGAGGCTCTCCGGCGGCAGCTTGGTACGGGCCGCCCCCTCCAGGTTCGTCAGCTCAGTGATCATATTGTTCTGAACCATCTGGAAGAGCTTCAGCTGAAGCGGATACAAATCGGGATTATTGATATACATCAGGGAATCCTGGAATCCGTTCCAGCGTCCCACCGCATAGAAGAGCGCGAGTGTAGCCATAACCGGCATAGATAACGGCAGGATGATCTTGAGCAGGGTGCGAAAATGCGAGCTGCCGTCAATCTCTGCTGACTCTTCCAAGCTCGGTGGAATGCTGCGGAAGAAGGAGATCAGGATAATCAGGTTGAACGGGCTGACCAGACCGGGCAGAATCAGCGACCAGACAGAGTCGATCATATGCAGATCACGGATCAGCAGGTACTCAGGAATAATACCGCCGCTGAAGAACATGGTGATGATGATCAGGTACATGAACATCGTGCGTCCCTTCAGCTTGCTTTTGGTCAGCGGGTAAGCGGCTGCAACGGTGAATAGCATACATAATACCGTAGTCGCAACCGTCAGGATAATGGTGAAGATCAGCGAGCGGATCATCGCATTGTCGGTGAAGACCTGCACATACGCCTTCCAGTTCAGCTCAATCGGGAAAATCGTAACTTCCCCGGAAGTAATAGCCCGCGTGGAGCTGAGGGATACCGCAATAACGTGTACAAACGGAGCCAGGCAGAACAGCACGAACAGTGCAATAAAGGTAACGTTAACGATATCGAATATCCGGTTAGAGGTACGTTCACTCATCGTACTCCGCCTCCTTTCTGTATAATCATAGAATGCCGTCGCCGGTCACTTTTTTCGATATATAATTGGAACCAAGGATGAATACCAGTCCAACCACCGCCTGGAACAATCCGACTACAGTCGCCAGTGTATACTGGCCCGACTCCAGACCAATCCGGTAGACGAAGGTACTAAGCACATCGGAGTATTCGCGCACTGCCGTATTCCCGATGATGTAGGGACGATCGAAGCCGATGCTGACCATTTTCCCCAGGTTGAGAATGAGCAGAGTAATGATCGTTGGTTTGATACTGGGCAGTGTAATGTAGATGATCTTCTTCATCCGGGTAGCACCATCCACTTCAGCAGCCTCGAACAGCTCGCGGTTGACACCGGTAAGCGCCGCCAGATACAGGATGGTTCCCCAGCCGGCACTTTGCCAGACACCAGTGAACAGGTAAGTAATCAGCCATGGATTTTTTTCGGTCAAAAATGGAATAGGGTTCAGCCCCATACTCTCCAGCAGGCCGTTCACCATACCGGATTGGTTGCCGAACAATTGATAGACGATCCCCCCGATAATCACCCAGGAAATGAAATGGGGAATGTAGAGAAGGGTCTGTGATATTTTTTTGAACCATACCGACTTCACTTCATACAGCATAATAGCCAGAATAATCGGGGCCGGGAAAGACACTACCAAATCGAGAAAATTCAGCATAAACGTATTGCGCAGACTGCTGTAAAACTCCTTCATGCCAAACACTTCGCGGAATGCATCGAAGCCGATCCACTCACTGCCGTTGATGCCTTGGAACAGGTTGAAATCCTTAAAGGCAATCTGCACCCCGTACATCGGGCCGTAGCGGAAAATCAGGAAATACATAATGGGCAGTGAAAGCAGCGCGTATAGTTGCCAGTACCTTTTGATGTAAGACGCTTTGCTCAAGGTCCTCTCCTCCTATGGAGAAAAAACCGGGCAGAGCAGCATGCCAGCTCCCCCGGTTTTCACTTTTTTTAGTTTATTTGGCTGGAATCTCTGTAAGCGCCTGCTCCAACTCCGCTTTCAGCTTGTCTCCGCCCAGAGACATGTAATCCTTCATTTCCTGTTCAAAAATCGTATCGAATTGATCCGGCTTCGCCATCGCGGTCTTCACGATAATCACGTTGAGCTTGTCGCTGAGCGTAGTGCCGTATTTCGATTCTGATTCAATCGGCTTGCCGAAGACGATAGGACCCACAGTATCTGTGTTGGCAATATCAATAGATTGCTTCAGCGCCTCCTGGTTGTTCGCAGGGAAGCCCATAATCCAGGCTTTCTCATTGGTGGCCTGATCGCCGAGATTCTTACCGTTAGAGATAATCGCGGTGTCCCCGGAAGTGAACAGACGGTCTTGGAATTCCTGAGAAACATCAGCCTTAACTACCGGAATACCATCCACCATATCGTAGTTCTCGCCTTCAACGCCGTTGTAGATGTCAATCAGATTGTTGCCGGTTGCCATCCAGTCAAGGTATTTCACAGCTTCCACTGCACGCTTGCTGCTCTTAGGAATCATGATGTACATACCGTTCGAGGCATAGCGGGATTTGATATACTTATTGTCCACCTTGGCATTGGTGAGGACATCTACCGGCTGCAGCTTGCTGCCCGGTACATTCTTATAGAGATTTTCCAGCGTACCGTCGGCATAGAACAGACTGTCCACATCCTCGGAGAAGAAGCCTACGTTGCCGTTCTGAATGTCCTTGGACACCTGGGCTTTGTCTTCATCCAGACTGAAGTCCTTGCTGACCAGACCTTCATTGTAGAGCTTGTTGAGGAACTGTGCCGCATCCTTGAAGCCCTCATGCAGCGGCAGCTCGTAGCGCTGGCTGTAAGTTAGGTCGCCGCTGATCGGCTTGATGAAGGAGTAGATCAGCGTCTCCAGCTGAGCGGAGCCGAGGGACATGCCCATCGGAATCGTTTTGCTGCCAAGACCGCCCGGGTCCTTGTCTTTAAACGCTTTCAAAGTTGTGTACAGCTCATCGGTGTTCTTCGGTACCGGCAGCCCCAGCTTATCCAGCCAGTCCTGGCGGATGTATGAAGTGTAGCGTCCTGTAATCGCCCGTTTACCCGGAATCGCGAATTGCTTACCGTCGAGCTGGCCGAAGGCCATCGTCTCGTCACCAATGAATTTCTTCAGCGTCTGGCCGTGCTCCTCAAGCAGGGAACCCACATCGGTCAGCCCGCCTTGCTGGGCGTAACGGTAGAAGACACTGGAATCATAAGTGAAGACAATATCCGGCACATCCGTATTGCTGGCCATCAGTACGTTCAGCTTGGTCACTTCCTCTGAACGCTGCACCGGAACAAATTCTACATTGATATTATTCGGATCACCGAAATTTTTCTGAATCATCTGAGACATGAAGTTATTGGTAATGGTGTATTGCTTCGGCGTTTTACCGCGGTCGAAGATCTCTACCTTCAAGGTTACGCGTTCTGCGCTCTTCCCGGGTGCGTCTGTACCTCCGGCTGCCGAATTCGATTTACCGTCTGAGGAACAGCCTGCAAGCAGAGTAGCTCCCATTACTGCGGTCAAGCCGATGCCGATTGCCTTCTTCAGAACTGTTTGGTTTACGTTCACTGTCATTGTTCCATCTCCCTCGCCTTAGCAGGCTATAATGGTGACTTCATGATACCCCCGAGCTTCACTGTGCCCGTACTCTTAGCATTGTCCCGTTCAAGCCTGTATTACCCTCAGCGTTCAAGGCTGCTTGTTGTTCCGGGATGACCACAGTATTCCATAACTTTCGAAGGTCTGACAATAAACCTGTTTCGGATGCGGCAAAGCGCCTGAATTCGGACATCCGGTTTATCAGACCAACCATTTTCGTACAATAAACCGCTTTCATATGGGCAAAAATACAGGCCGCATCGCTATTCGCCCCCTTGTTCAAAGGTTGGCGTAAGAGAAATGCGGCCTGGACCTTACACGAATGCGGCAGATGATTCCCCTACTGCACCGGCTAATGGAATTCCTTCATTATTACAGCTTGCTCTAGTCCTGCGGCTCCATTCTGGAGGCTGCTTCGCGGCGTCTGGAGGAACGGTAATCGCCCGGCGTGATACCGGCAATGCGCTTGAAGACTCTGCCGAATGAAATGGCATTCGCATATCCTACTTGAAGCGCGATATCCTGCAGGGAACAATCCGTATCGGTCAGCAGCTGCTCGGCTTCCTTCATCCGCAGCTCGGTGAGGAAATCCACGAACTTCATTTTGAATTCAGTCTTGAACAGATAGCTGGCGTATTTGCCGGAGACCTGGAACCGGTCACTCAGATGCTTCAGCGAAAGATCGGGATTAGTGAAGTTCTCTTCGATATAATCCTTCATCTCATTGACCATGGCCCGGTAGCTCTTCGTTTCGCTTGCAGAGACATAGGTACGGAATAAATCGGTGACATACTCGAAGAGAATGGTCTTCACTTCATGCAGCGCCTCGGCCTCCTCCAGCTGCTTCAGCCGAACTTCTGCATTCTCCGCCGACAGCTCATCCTGCAGCTGCTCAGACATCACCGCCACTTCGCGGCTCAGCATCTGCAGCATAGCTTGGATCAGGGAACGGATATCCTCGTCCTTCAGGAAATCCTGTTCGAACGACTCGAAGATCCGTTCCAGCTGCTCCCGCCACTGGCCGCTCGACATGCGGAAATACTTCACGAATTCAGCAATCATCTGCAGATATTTATACGTCTCAAGCAGCGGCTGGCGCACTTCACCGCTGCCTGCCAAGACGATATCCTCATGAATCAGCAGCTTGTGCTGCATCACATATTCGGCTGCCGCATAAGACTCGCGGATCATCCCCGGCCCGGCGGCGGCTGAGCCGATGCCGAAGCTGAGCGAGATCCGCAGATTCTGCTCGACCCAGGAGCGGCAATCCTCCGCGAAGACCCGGAGTTTGGACTCCATCTCATGATCGCCGCCGGTTGCCAGGAACAGGATCGCTGCACGTTCGGTACCCACCCATTCTGCCCATCCCTGCAGCTCCGCATTCCGCGCCAATTCCTGGAATACATTCATCAGAGCAAATTTCAGCGTATTCTGATCCCCCCGGGTATACCGGTCCTCGAATACTTGCTCATAGCGGTTAATCTCCCCAAGCACAACGATGAAGCGCGAGGAAGCATTCGCACCGGTAAGCGGAGACAGCTCCTCCAGCCGCTGGGTCACCTGCTCCAGCCGCTCGCTGTGCAGCAGATCAGTGAACAGCTTGCTGCGCTGAAGCAGCAGGTTCTCCCTGGTTTTGGTATCATAATCAGTCATGTGGTTGATCAGATCCTCCAGCACGCCGTCAATCAGCATCATCTCGTCCGGCCTGTCGGTAGACTGATCCATCATGCGGATCTGATGGCCCTCAATCCGGTTCATAATCACCTGGATCGGCTTATAATTGCGCCGGGTTACATAGATCAGATACAATACTGCACAGACCACAGTTCCCACCGCAATCGCTACCCAGAGATAAGAGATCACAGAGACCCAGCTGAACAGATTCCCCGCCTTGATTCCGCTCTCAAACGTCCAGCCGTTTCTCTCCAGCTTAAGTGTGTTCAGCAGCTTACCGTCAGCCGCACCTTGCGTATCGGAATGGGCCTGGTACACGGTGTTGCCATTAGCGTCCAGAATCGTCATGAACGAGAGCTGCTGGTTAACCATGCTGTCGATGAGCTGCTCCAGTGCACTCATTTTGATATTAATGACCAGTATCCCCCCGGAGCCGAAGGGGAGCGGCATTGCTTTATTGGTTGTCAGCACACGAATTTCTGTACGCTGGGACAGATCCGAATGGTAATCCCTGACCGGCTGCCAGCCTTCCGGAACTGTAGGATTCGAAGTCATGGCCCTGATCCAGTCCTCGTCGGCGAATCCCTCCAGCTCCTTCAGCCCCGTATCGGTTAGAACGCTTCCACGCACACGGTCATACAAATACACCGACTGGATATACGAGGATTCCTTAATCAGATTGCGCAGACTCAGGGCCACAGCATAGATAGTCGATGTGTCCGTCACTCCCTGATTATTGAAGTATAGCTTGTAAGCATCGCTCCGCTCTACCGCATCGAGCACCGACAGCTCAGCTTCCTTGATCGTCCGGTCTACACTATCCCTGAGATAGCTGGCGGAGATGCGGTCTGCCTTCTTCGTTTCCGTCCGGGAGATATCATTAATAAACACAAAAGAGGCAAAGATCAGAATCGTCACCGTCAGCAAAAATATAGGGAAATAAGACAGCAGCAACCGGCGATACCAGGAACGGAACATTCGACAACCTCCTCCACAACCATCAGGATACCCGGCCGTATCCGGCCGCTTCATATATGCTTCGTCCAAGGCTGCTCTGCGGCGGCTCTCCGACATAAGATCTATTTCAACTCCGGCAGCTTCTTCAACTGACCGCCGTTCGAATTCCTGCCATTATAGCACATACGCTTCTCCTCCAGCTAACCAGATAAAGTCAACTCCCCCCGGGCCTTTTTCCCCGCCATACCCCTGCAACCGACTCCGGCACTGCCTTCAACCCACTCGGCCCCGCCTGCAACCGACTCCGGCACAACAGGTGGATAAATGTATCTTATTTATTCAATTGCTTACGTTAATACCCAAGCAAGTGGAAAAACAGCATTTAATCGTATCGCTAATGGCACTTTGAATGAAATGTGATTAAATTAAGTGCTGTTTTTCCAACTGCTGTTGTACCAGGATTCATTCTTCCGGCAGCAAGTGGAGTAATTCCAACTAGCTCCACCCGTAGCTTCCACCTGATCGATGGATTTCATGAAAAAAAGGAGCGCGCACAGCCGCAGCTGTGCACCCCCGCATATTCCTGCCCTTCAGACATACAGGCTGCCACCCGGATGTCCTACAAACCGCTATGTTCCCGGATATACCGCCGCGCCTTGATCGCATATTCCAGCGGATCGGCCAGCGCGGGGTCCTGCTCCGCTTCGACAACGAACCATCCCGTATAGGGCGAGGCAGCCAGTTCGGCAAAAATCTCTCCGAACGCGATACAGCCATCACCCGGTACGGTGAAGGCTCCCGCTTTTACCGCCTGCAGGAAGCTAAGGTTCTCCGCCTTCACCCGCTGGACCATCTCCGGCCGGATGTCCTTCAGATGCACATGCTTAATCCGCGGCAGATGCTCACGCAGCACCTCCAGCGGATTCTCGCCGGAGAAGGCCAGATGCCCCGTATCGTATAGCAGCGACACTTCATTAGGATCTGTAAGCTCCATCAGCCGGGCAATCTCTGCTGCGGTCTGCACCCCGGTGCCCATGTGATGGTGATAGACCAGCGACATATCTTTCTCCGCCGCCAGCCGCCCAAGTCCGCCCAGCCCCTCTGCGAGCGTAGTCCATTCGCTATCGGTAAATACCGGCTTATCAGCGAACAGCGGCGTATCCATCTGCCCCTGAATGCTCCGGCCCTGCTCGGATACGACTATGACCTTGGCGCCCATCTCATGCAGGAAATCCCGGTGCGCTCTGAACGCTTCAGCCGTCTCTTCATACGGCCGCACCGTCAGAAAGGCGCTGAACCAGGCACTGGCGATACTCAGGCTGCGCAACGCAAGCGCCCGGTGCAGCACCTCCGGGGAGCGCGGATACTTATTGCCCACCTCGCTGCCCTCATATCCGGCAAGCGCCATCTCGCTGATGCATTGCTCGAACGTATTGCCGCCTCCCAGCTCAGGCATATCATCATTCGTCCAGGCAATCGGAGCGATCGCCAGCCGGACGGCATTGTCTCTGAACATGCTCATGTTCTACCCCTTCCACACTCCCAAGTATGGCAGAATCCTTGATGCACTGTGCGCCGTCTGCCTGCTTCACGCACATGCAGCGCCCGCTTAGTAGCTCCGGGCTTTCTCAAGTCCGCTGCGTTTCCGGTCATAAGCCTCCTGTACGGCTTCCTTACCGGACACCTCCGCAACCCCGACATTCCACCAGGCGTCATACCCGTGGGTCATCGTCTTCGGCAGCACTTTGATATCGATCAGCGTGGAACGCTCCGACTGGCGGGCCGCAGCAAGGGCCGTGCGAAGCTCCCCAACTGTTGACGCGCGGAAGGTCTGCACTCCATAACCAGCCGCACTCGCCGCATAGTCAATTCGCATCAGGTCGCCGCTGAGCTGGCCGTCCGGTTCGCGGTAGCGGAATTCTGTAGCCATGCTCTCCATTCCCTGCTCCATCTGCAGGTTATTAATGCAGCCGAAGCCTGCATTATCCAGCAGAAGGACGTTAATCTTCCGGTTCTCCTGTAAGCTGGTTACCAGCTCGGAATGCAGCATCTGGTAGCTGCCGTCCCCGACCAGCGCATAGACCTCACGCCCCGGCTCAGCCAGCTTGATGCCCAGTGCCCCGGCAATCTCATAGCCCATACATGAGAAGCCGTATTCCATATGATAGGTATCCGGCACCTCCGAGTTCCACATCCGCTGCATATCTCCCGGCAGACTGCCCGCCGCTCCAATGACAATCGCATCCTGCGGAATAGCTTCATTAATGATCCCCAGCACCTGCGTCTGGGTCAGCGAAGTGTCCAGCACCTCTGCATATTCCGGGAGCTTCTCATCGAGATGTCCGGCTACTTCGGGGGTGAACGACGTTGTAGAGCGCTCCGCTCCCGGCACACCAGCAGCGGCGTTATCGTCAACAACACTCTCCACAGACGCGCTGCCCGCTGGCACGCTATTCCCGGCATTCCCCGGATACTCCACGCCAGCTAAACGTTCTCTCTCCGCAGCCCATGACTTCTTCGCCTGGGTGATCTCATCCGTGTACGCAGAACGGTATCCCCGCTCCTCCAGCGCTGCGGCTAAGGCGTTCAAGCCTTCGGCAGCATCGCAGACCACCGCCAGCGCGTCCAGCTTGGCCGCATGATAGGGCGAAGCGTTCAGCGTCAGGAATTCCACCTCGGGATGACTGAACAGACTCTTCGAGGCGGTGGTGAAGTCCGTAAAACGGGTGCCGACGCCGATCACCAGATCGGCCTCCGGGGCCAGCGCATTCGCGCAGCCGTTGCCGGTGACACCGATGCCGCCGAGGTTGTACTCGAAGCTGCTGGCTACGGCACTTTTACCGGCCTGGGTCTCTCCGAACGGAATGGCGAATTTCCCGGCAAAAGCACGCAGCGCCGCTCCGGCATCCCCATACCGGACACCCCCGCCGCAGACCAGCAGCGGCCGCTGTTTCCCGGCAATCAGCTCAGCCGCAGCCGCGATCTCCTGCGGGTGCGGCAGCCGGGCGATGACCCGGTGAATCCGCTTGCGGAAGAAATCCGCCGGATACTCCCAGGCTTCGCCTTGCACATCCTGCGGCAGCGCAATGGTAACCGCCCCGGTATCTCCCGGATCGGTCAGCACCCGCATCGCGCTGAGCATTGCCGACATCAGCTGCTCCGGCCGGGTCACCCGGTCCCAGTATTTGCTGACTGCCTTGAAGGCGTCATTAACCGTGATCGACAGATTATGCGTATGCTCCATCTGCTGGAGCACTGGGTCAGGCTGGCGGGTAGCGAAGGTATCTCCTGGCAGCAGCAGCACAGGAATCTGATTCGCCGTTGCTGTTGCAGCAGCCGTCAGCATATTAGCAGCTCCAGGACCTACTGAAGCGGTGCACGCCATAATCTTCCGTCTGCGGCTCTGCTTGGCGAATGCCGTTGCCGCGTGAACCATCCCTTGCTCATTGCGTCCCTGATAGACGGTCAATTCACCCGGCGCTTCCTGCAGGGCCTGCCCCAATCCAAGTACATTGCCATGCCCGAACACGGTGAATACCCCGTGCACGAAGCGTTCCGGCCCGCCGCCGTAATCCACGTATTGCTGATTCAGAAATTTAACCAGCGCCTGCGCTGTCGTTAATCGGATACGTTCCACTTCATGTCCTCCCTTCGCCTTGTCTACTGCCAGCGGGCAGTGACGACTTTTTTGCGCGTATAGAATTCTACTCCGTCGCTTCCGTTCGCATGAAGATCGCCGTAGAACGAATCCTTCCAGCCCGAGAACGGGAAGAAGGCCATCGGCGCAGGCACTCCAACATTGACTCCCAGCATGCCGGACTCGATATGTTCGCGGAAGTAACGGACTTTACCGCCATTATTCGTAAAGATGCAAGCCCCGTTCGCAAACCGCGAGCGATTCGCAATCTCCACCGCCTCAGCCACACCCTTCACCCGGATCACTGACAGCACCGGCGCAAAAATCTCCTCCTGCCAGATCTTCATCTCCTCCGTCACTCCGTCGAACAGCGTAGGTCCGATGAAATAACCTTCTCCCTGCACCGCCGCATCCTCACGGCCATCCCTGAGCAGCTTCGCGCCTTCGGCGATTCCCTGTTCAATGTAGCTAACAGTTCGCTCTTTATGGCCTTGACGGATCACCGGCCCCAGGAACGTATCCTCCTCCAGTCCATTCCCGATGGTCATGCTATTGCACTCCCGCAGCAGGATCGAGATCAGCTCATCAGCGACTTCCTCCTGTACCGTTACTACCGAGCAGGCCATGCAGCGTTCCCCGGCAGAGCCGAAGGCCGCATTCACTATCTGGGAGGCTGAGGCTTCCAGGTTCGCGTCCGCCAGCACGATCGAGTGGTTCTTCGCTCCGGCCAGCGCTTGCACGCGCTTGAGATGGTCCGTTCCTTTTTTGTATACATATTCCGCCACCGGCTGTGATCCGACAAAAGAAATCGCCTTCACATCCGGGTGCTCCAGCAGCCCGTTCACCACCTCATGCGCGCCGTTCACCACATTCAGCACACCCTCCGGCAGTCCGGCTTCCTCCAGCAGTTCCGCAAGGCGGGCTGCCAGCAGCGGTGTCCGCTCCGAGGGCTTCAGCACAAAGGTATTGCCGCAGGCAATCGCCAGCGGGAACATCCAGCAAGGCACCATCATCGGGAAATTGAACGGGGTAATCCCGCCGACCACCCCGATTGGGTAACGGTACATCCCCGACTCGATACCAGTAGCAATATCCGGCAGCTGCCGGCCCATCATCAGTGTCGGAGCACCCGCCGCGAATTCTACGCATTCAATGCCGCGCTGGACCTCGCCGTAGGCTTCTTTGAAGCTTTTGCCGTTCTCCATGGTGATGATCTTCGCCAGCTTCTCCCAATTCTCGACCAGCAGCTGCTGATATTTGAACAGAATCCGTGCTCTGCGCGGCACCGGTGTTGCGGACCAGCCTGCAAAAGCTGCCTTAGCCGCCGCCACCGCCCGGTCCACATCGGCTCTGCCGGATAGAGGCGTTCTGCCCAGCAGCTCACCTGTGGCCGGATTCACTACCGGCTCCGTCTGCTCCGTATCGGCTGTTACCCATTGCCCGCCGATATAATTTTTGAGTACTTGTGCCGTTTGCTCTGTCATTTATGTCCACTCCTTCGGTTCTATATAAAGTCTGCTGACTACCCTTGCTTATTGCGCTCCTGCTGTAACCTCCTCGTTGGTCCGCAGGAATTCCTCCAGCTCCTCCAGGGTTGGCATCGCATCGGAGCAGCTGTGGCGGGAGATGACAATGGAGGCCGAAGCACTGCCGCGCCGCATCGCTTCGCTGACACTGTGCCCGCTCATCAGAGCGTGGATGAAGGCTGACGCATAGGAATCGCCTGCACCGAACGTCTTGAGGACCTTAGCCGGGAAAATCCCGCTCCGGTGGCTCTGCCCATCCGCTGTATAGCCGATCGAGCCGCTGCCGCCGTGCTTGATGACCACCAGCTCTGCCTGATGCGAGAACCAGCGGGCTGCCGTCGCCTGATCATCCGCGCCTGCCAGATTGTACAGATTCTCCATCATGTCGAATTCTTCGCGCGTGCCGATGATGCAGTGGCTTTTCTCGGCAGCAAGGTTATAGTA
The DNA here is from genome assembly GCF_038002825.1 of Paenibacillus sp. FSL H8-0048. Lineage (NCBI taxonomy): Bacteria > Bacillati > Bacillota > Bacilli > Caryophanales > Paenibacillaceae > Paenibacillus > Paenibacillus sp. FSL H8-0048. The sequence goes on from NZ_JBBODF010000001.1 coordinate 2,731,975, forward strand.
GACCGCCGTTTCAGCGGCTGATGTCCAGGTATAAGGGCGGTAATCGAGATCAAAGAACACGGTCACGTTATGCTTGCGGGCGAATTCCAGCGCCAGGAACACCGCTTCGCGGGAAGGACTCTGCGCCAGCGCCGTGCCGGAGATGAGCAGCGCCTTGGAGCTGGCGATGTACTCTTCTGAGATCTCCTCCGTGTTCAGCAGCAGATCGGCCACATGGTCGCGGTACATCAGAATGCTGCATTCCTGCGGGCTCTTAATTTCTGTAAAAGCCAGCCCCGTCACCGCACCCGTCCGGTCCACGCAGACCTGGCTGTCGTCGATGCCATCCTTTTGCAGATAGCTGCGGATGAACCTGCCCATCTGGTCGTCGGCCAGCTTGCCGATGAAGCCGGTACGCATACCGAGCCGCGCTGCACCGATGATAATATTGGCCGGAGAGCCGCCGACATATTTGGTGAAGGTCATCGTCTCTTCCATCGGCCGCCCGGTCTCATTGGCGTTCAAATCTATACACAACCGGCCAACAGCAACTACATCCAGCCGCCGGTCAGGGTCGAACTGTAAACCCTTCATAGTGATGCCTCCTTAATCAAGCTAGGGAAAAGATAGTTCATTCGGCAATACGAATGGCTGTAAATCGTCGTCAATTGGACAGTGAAGCTGTGAATCGTACAGTGGAGCTGTACATCGCATAATGAAGTTATAAATCGCATAATCGTAAGAACAGAATGTTTCATTTCATCTCTTGGGGGGAGGGTAAGCGCTTAACCTAGTTTTCTACTTTAGTATAGTTTAGAAGCGCGCTTTTGGCAATCCTCAATTTGAAAGCGGTATCAAAAATCAGGTGGAAGAAGTTGAAGAGGAAGAGCCCCCACGGAAAAATAGGTGGAAAAATGCAGCTTAATTTCTCCATTTTTGGCGATTAGGAGCAAGCAAGTGGAAAAACAGCACCTACTCTGATTGATTTTGCCGCCGATGTGGATATCGGGATTATTTAAGTGCCATTTTTCCAACTGCTGTCCCACTGGCGGGCAATCGTTCCTCAGTAGTTGTAGTAAATCCACTTGTTCTCCGCCTAGCACTCGCTGATGCCTAACGGGGAGAGTCGGCTGGCACATTGTATTCGGTTTTTCGCATATATCCTCACCCACGTGCACTCGTCCGGCACATTGTATTCCGTTTTCCGCATACATCTTGCCCACGCGCATTCGTCCGGCCCAATGTATTCGGTTTTCCGCATACCTCCGCCCACTCATAGGCTCACTAGCCCATTGTATTCCGTTTTCCGCATACATCCGGTCCACGTCCCCCACACACCTGCGCTCTTCCACACTACTACAGCACACAAAAAGGACCTGCTCCCAGCCGCAGCCGGAACAGGTCTTGAGTAGATAGTGTGTGGTTAGTGCGGAACCGGACCGGTCGAATGGCGGATGACCAGCTCGGGCATCAGCATGATTTTGCGCTTGGGGCTGGCGGGGTTGCTGATCGCTTCATTCAGCAGAAGCATCGCCTGCTCGGTCATCTCGCGCAGAGGCTGGGCGATACTGGTCAGCGAGGGATGGCAGATTTCGGCCAGCATCGTATTGTCGAAGCCCACTACGGACAGGTCGCGGGGAATCGACAGGCCGGCACTGCGCGCCTCCTTGAGCACCCCGATCGCCAGCAGGTCATTGCAGGCAAAAATGGCGGTCGGGCGTATCTCTTGTGCCTGGTTCAGCATTTCTGCCGCTGCCGTGCGTCCGTTCTCCAGTGTAGCCGAGGTGTGGATCAGATTCGCCGGATTGTCAAAAGAAATCCCTGCCGCCTTCAACGCATCCAGGAACCCCTCCACCCGCAGCCTGCTCCCCGGCAGATTGTCAGAGATCACTCCCAGTCTGCGGTGACCGAGGGACAGCAAATATTCCGTGGCCTGATAGCCGCCTTTGTAATCATCGACGGTGACACTGTTGCCCTCCAGCATACGGATATCGGCTGAGAACAGCACGAGCGGCACATGATCAGCCACCATTCCGCGAATCAGCTCAGGATTCCCCGTATGAGAGGCAATGATCAGGCCATCCACCCGTTTACGCAGCAGCAGCGAGATGTACCGGGCCGCCTTCTCGTCGCTGCGGTCAGTACTGCATACGATTAAGTCGCTGCCCTGCTCCTGGGCAACATCTTCGATGCCGCGGGCTGTCTCCGCAAAAAAAGGATTGGCAATATCGGGAATCATCAGCCCGATGGTCCCCGTCCGGCGGCTGGTCAGAGCAGAAGCTACCAGACTGGGCTGGTAGTTCAGCTCCTCCATGACCCGTGCTACTTTTTCCCGCGTCTTGTCGCTGATCCGGCCGCTCTTATTCAATACCTTCGACACCGTAGCGATAGAGACGCCTGCTTCCCGTGCCACATCATAGATTGTAGGTTTCATGGTTTAAGCCCGCCTTTGCGTTCATGCCTTCTAATAACTAGATTATAAGGAAGTCCTCCAGCGCTGTCTATTTCAACAGGTGTGCCGCCACAGATTGGTTTACCGGTTAACACAGGTCAGCTCCGCCAGTTCGCGCAAGTCCTGTTACTTTCCGCAAATCCTGCACATAATGCAACATCCTCTCTCCGCATAGTCTCCAAACGCAGATTTGTTGTACTTTTAGCAGGATTCAGCCTCCTTCTGGCAACCTTCTGGAGATATTGTTGCATTCCCTGCAACATCTCTGCCAAACTTCCAGCTATCTATTCCTCATTGTTGCAAAACATACAGCATTTCGCACAAAAGCCAACTCCGAATCACTATATCGACAACGTCGCAACGTTTCATTGGGGTTGTAATGGCAGAAAAGGCCTCCGCCCAGCGGAAGCCTTAAGATTACTCTATGAAACTGCCTACGTCACCCGTTCACTCTTCCTTGGCAGGCCCGCCTGCACTCGGCTTGAACAGCCACTCATGGTCGGGATCATTGTGGAACACCCACGTACGGACGGGTCCGGCCATTACGTTAAGATAATAGGAGTCATATCCCGGCGGTGCAGAGACAGGGTGATACCCCTCCGGCACCAGCACGATGCTCCTATCCGGGACAGCAATAGTCTCGTCGAGACTTCGGTCATCATTGTAGACCCGCTGCACCACGAAGCCCTTGGCGGGATTGACCCTGTGATAGTACGTCTCCTCTAGGTAGGATTCCGCCGGCAGGTTATCCTGGTCATGCTTGTGCGGCGGATAGCTGGACCAATTGCCGCCGCCCGTGCGCACCTCGACCACCAGCAGGCTCTCGGCTACGCTGTGCTCCGGCAGGATATTAACGACTTTGCGGGTCATGCTGCCATAGCCGCGGTCCTCGATTGCCGCATCTGATGGGGTAATCAGCCGTGCCGGATATTTACCGCTTCCCGGAGCAAGGCAGACCCCAAGCTCCAGCTCTGTCAATGCGCTAACCTCATAATGCGCTCCCGCCGGAACATATACAGCATAAGGAGCCTTGTCTTCAAAGACCGACATCCGTCCGCCGATGTCGGCGAACCGCTCGCCATCCACCACTATATCTGCTTTGCCTGCCAGCAGCACCAGGCAGATCTCTTTCCCACCGCTATCACGTTCCAGGGTAGCCCCGGCCTGCAATTGGTACACCTCGAACCCGACATATTTCCATCCGGCGCTCTCCGGGCTGACCGCAGCGATACAGCCATCCTTATCCGGCGCTCCGGCCTTAACGAGTAAATCAGGCATCTTCGTTCATCCTCCTCTGTCTTCAATATCTGTATCCGCTTACAAGGCTTGCAGTTCAGAAAACCCTGCTTCCGCAGCAGTCACAGACAGCTTGACGGGAAGTCCGCTCAGATACGATTGTCTGGCCGCTTCAGCAATGAGCTGTGCGGCTTCGCCGTCACGGCCGCTGCAAATGACAGGCTCCTGGAGCCTTACCGAACGGGCAAATGCAACAATCTCCTCCATAAATGCCTGGTTATAGCGCTCCAGGAAGAAATGCTCCGGCTGATCGCGGGTAACCGAAGTCGCGGTGGATACCTCCACTGTTGTCGGGCGGCAGTTGTCGGCCGTTGCCGAACCCAGCGTCCCGAAGACCTCGACCCGTTGATCATAGCCGTATACAGCCTTCCGGCTGTTGTCGATCACACAGATCGCCCCGTTCACGAATGTCAGTGTAATGACGGCGGTGTCCACATCCCCGCAACGGCCGAACATCGGATCAATCAGATTCGCCCCCCGGGTGTAGACCTCGGCCACTTCACTGCCTACCAGATAACGGGCCATATCGAAATCATGAATCGTCATATCCATGAACATTCCGCCCGAAGACCGTACATAGGCCTCACCGGGAGGCTGCGGGTCACGCGAGGTGATCTTCACAATATGCGGATTTCCCAGTTCCCCAGATTGAACCAGCCGCTTCAGCTTGCGGAAGCTGGGGTCCATCCGGCGGTTGAAGCCCACTTGCAGCAGCACACCAGCGTCCTCTGCCGCCTGCAAGGCCCGCTGGGTTTCTTCCGAGGAGAGACTGATGGGCTTCTCACAGAAAATATGTTTACCCGCAAGCGCAGCCCGCTCAATCCAGGACGCATGCGAATCGGTCGGCGTGCAGATGAACACCGCTTCAATCTCAGGATCATTCAGTATATCTTCACCCGCAGCAAAAACAGAGCCAAGCCCCCTGCTCTCTGCCCAGGCCAGCAATTCCTCACTCATCATAGCTTCAGCTATGGACTTCAGCTTGAACGACGGCATCGCACGCAGATTGTCAGCGTGGAGGCGGCCGATTCTCCCCGCACCGATAATGCCAACTACAATCGGTTTAACCATGTTCGCTTATCCTCCTCAGAGGGTAAGCGCTTAACCTTCCCGAGAATAGTATACTTCATGCCCGGGAAAGCTTCAAGCAAATCTTTTCTCCAAAAGATCAGATAAGCGTAGGCCGAAATAAAATAGGAAATGGATACTGTGAGATTTCTCTTTAACAATCAAATGAATCCTATAATATGCAAGTTAGAACAGGAAATGAGGTGTCTCATGAGCAAAATTAATTATACCGAAAGCCTTCTTCGTGTAATTATCTCTCTGATCGGACTTCCATTCACATGGATTCAAGCGGCTCTTTCCAGATACCTTCTGTATAAATATAAGGCTCCAGGAGAAATAATCTCTGTGGGAACACACCGTCTCCATGCGATTGTTGCCGGCAGCAACACGAGTAATCTTCCGACGATTCTATTGGAATCAGGAATGGGCGGTTGTGCTCTGGATTGGTCGCTGGTTCAGCCCGTATTAGCCAAACATACCAAGGTCCTCTCCTATGACCGGGCCGGGTTCGGTTGGAGCACTACACCTATCAGTGAGCCGACTTGCGAAGGCTATGTCCGTGATTTGCGGGAATTACTAACGCAGCTTGAATTAGAACCCCCATACATCCTTGTAGGGCACTCCTATGGCGGAATGATCATGCGGCTGTATGCTTCTAAGTATCCTGAAGAGGTCTCCGGGATTATTCTTGTGGACTCCACACATGAGCAAAGATTCATCGAATCCACTTTTGATCAAATCAGATATGAAGAGCGGCTGCGGCACCTGAGACGACTGCGAATGGGTTATCTTTGGTCCCCCATAGGGTTGCCCCGTCTATTAAAACAACATATTGGTGCAAAACGGTTACCTCCACCTGTCCAACAAAAAGTGACTGCTCTGGGATATCGGAATAATGCGTATAAAGCGGCTTATCTGGAATCTCTCTGCACCATAGAAAGTGCCCTCCAGTTAATAGAGTCAGAGCCTTTAGATTCGGAATTACCAGTCATCGTATTATCCGCCGGAAGACAAAATGAAGATTGGCAACAATCACAGAAGAAGCTCCTCCAGCTAACCGGAAAGACGCAGCAGATCATCGCCACGGATAGCTGGCATTCCATTCAACTCTATCAGCCGCAAGCTGTGATCGATTCGGTACTGAGTCTATTAAGAGAACATCACCGCAACCAAACAGACAAGCAGGCGTCTATCTAGTAGGAATATATATCCATTAAGAAAGGTGAGCTATAATGATTGGAAGATTCATAAGGGTTCTGGAAGGAAGCCCCAGACTCGTTATTAGTATTTTTCATCCGGCAATCGGGGGAGATCCGCTGAAGGGTATAGACCTGTACGCACCTTGCCAGGCAGAGGCAGCTAAGCTTTTGACAGAGATGGGTGTTGATCTGGACAACCTGAATATTGCCAGTGTAACAACAGGCGGGGCATTAGCCGTACAATCAGGGGGGTACCCCGTCATTCTTTTCTCGCCTGGATTCGGTGTAGAACGCGATATGTATCTTGGAGTGATATCCAAACTAGTCTCCAAAAATCACGTGGTAGTTACGCTGAGCGCTCCGCAGGAGTCCGTCTTCACCGTATTTCCAGACGGCAGCTATGTCAGGCAGGCACCGGAAATGGCGGAGCTGGCAAGCAGTGACTACACCAGCTGGTCCCGTCTGCTCCACAACCGGGTTCAATATATAATCGCAGTTATGGATCACCTTAAGGTGCTTAACCGCTCCGATACTGAGCTAGCCGGGCTGTTCGATCTGGATAAGGTTGCTGTCATGGGACATTCGCTCGGAGGTGCCGCCTCCCTTGAGGCCGCCAAGCAGGATCGCCGGATCAAGGCTGCTGTCCTGCTCGATCCCAGTTTTCACCTCATACGCCGGGAAGACGGACAGTCCTCTGTTCCCGTTCTGCTGCTGCGGCAAGAAGCTTCGGCATACCGGGAGATGGCAGCCTCTATGAATGAGACCATTGCATCCGATTATATCGACGGGCAGCGCTATGCCTTCAACTCTCTGAACAACGCCTATTTCTATCGGGTAAAAGGGGCTCAGCACATGTCTTTTTCCGACATTCCGCTTCATTACAATGATCAGCATGCAGTTCCCGTTCATGCCGCTACCGCAGAAGCTGCAACCGCATTCATGAAGGCGGTGTTTGATAAGAGCGATCTGCCTCCGAATGCAGCATCACAGCTCAGCGAAACCGTCATTTCCATCAATTCAGAGGGTGATCCTGCAGAAGCCTAACATGAATTGATGCCCAGACATCCATTGACCTGGGAGGGCATTCTGTATGAAGATCAGACTTAGCGGCTATAATCCAGGTGGAGAAGAGAGCTCGATGGAACTACAGGCGCTGTCTTGGTTCGCAAGCAATGAAGTAAACTCAAAAGGAGGAAATCAAATGAAGACTATCATGCGCATGATGGACCATCTGTACTGGGCAGACGGGCGGATCTTGGACGCACTTGAAGCGAGTCACACGAAGGACACGGAGCTTCTCAAGCTGGTGCGGCATGTGGCGGTTGCAGAGCAAGTCTGGCTGTCGCGATTGCAGGGCAAGAGCAACGCAGAGTATTGGTTATGGAAGGAAGCGGAAGACCTGCCGGAGATCCGGCGAATGTTCGAAGCTAACGCTAAGGAATACCGCAGCTATATCGGCAAGCTGGAAGAATCTGTTCTGGATCAGATGATCAGCTACAGCAGCCAGAATGGACATTCGTTCCAGACCTCTATCCGGGACATCCTGCTGCAGGTGCTTTTACATGGGCAATATCACCGGGGGCAGATCAACCGGGCCCTCCGGATGGAAGGCGCAGAGCCTGCCCCTGTGGATTACATCACATTCGTGAGGCTCTAGCTCTGCAACTACTAATGAACAAGGAGCGAAGCTGAAATGGAGATCAGAGCATTACATACGGATGAACAGGCACCTACCGAATTGCTTTTATTGGCCGACCCTGCATCGAAGCTGGTTGAGGATTATGTGGCGAGGGGGCAATGCTTCGTTGCCGAGGCGGATCACCGTGTGGTCGGTGTCTATGTCCTGCTGCCTACCCGGCCGGAGACCGCCGAGCTGGTCAATATTGCAGTGGATGAGGCATTCCAGGGCCAGGGGATCGGGAAGCAAATGGTGAATCACGCCATTCAGCAGGCCAGGCGGCTCAGCTTCAAAACGCTGGAGATCGGTACAGGCAATTCCAGTATCGGCCAGCTTGCCCTGTATCAGAAATGCGGCTTCCGGATCACCGGAATCGACAAGGACTTTTTCATCAGACATTATAGTGAAGAAATCTATGAGAACGGGATGCAGGTGGTGGATATGATCCGCCTGTCTCAAGATCTGTAAGTCAAAAGGAGGTTAACAAACCTATGCAAGCACAACTATTGCAATTTCTCAATAACACCTATCCTGTTCAACTCTCCCATATGGAGACCGTCACCAATGAAATGTACCGTTGCCACTCGGAGAAGGGGACATTCTTCGCCCGAATTACGAACTATAAGACCTATGAAGAACAATTAGCTGAAGTGAACTGGACTACCTTTCTGTTCAACCGGGGCGTACGGGTGCCTGAGGTTGTACCTACTGAACTGGGTTCGCTTGTCAGCACCCTGCTGCTGAGTGAAGAGGAGAAGTCCGTGGTCTTGTTCCGGGCGGCAGCCGGAATCCACCTGCCCCGGGCTAAATGGGACAAAACCATACTCAGAACCCTCGGACAGCAAATAGGCAGAATGCATCAGGTGAGCAAAGAATATCAGCAGTCTGAAGCTGCCCGGCCGATTCCGCATTGGTATGATAACGATGAATATGATTTTCTAAAGCATATTCCTGCCGAAGAGCGGGCCATACGGGATATTGCGAAGGATGTGCTCAAGCAGATCCGCATGCTGCCCAAAGATGAGGCGAACTACGGCTTAATCCACGGCGACCTGTGGCTGAACAATACCCTGGTGGACAGTGACTCTGCGCTGACAATGATTGATTTTCAGGATTGTGAGCGGCATTATTATGCCTATGATTTAGCTGTGCCGATCTATTCTGCACTGGAGTACTCATTCCCGGGTGGACAGAACCTTATGGATTATAAGCGTACGATAACCAAGGCAATCACAGACGGATATAAGGAAGAGCATCCCCTCTCTGCTGAGATGTCTAGAAAACTGCCGCTGTTTATAAGACTGAAAGAGCTGTTTGAGTACAACCTGATGCATATGTATTGGAACTTCGGGGAGCTTAGCGAGGATCAGGTGCGGATTCTGAATCTGTACAGAAGCAAGATTGAGTTCATGCAGACGTGAGGTGAGTGAAGTGTATGACTATATCAGCATTCATTCTATGGATTACTCCAAAAGCGTAAAAACAGAAGTGCTGGAGCAGTTTGTCGTAGAGACCCTGGGGTTTGAGCAGACCGGGCCGCTGCGATTCTCCAAAGCGCTCTATGGCGCGCATGTTGGGCTGAAGGGACTCTCCGCAAATTCGAATGGCAGCTACGCTTACTATACGCTGGAGGGGATTGAAGCGGTGAATCTGGTCGAGGTCATTCTGCCGGCAACTAAGATAGATGAGCCATTGGAGCGTGCGATAACCGGGTTGGTGATGGCCATTGCCGGCGAATTCGGCTGGTGCATCGATGAGGACCATGGGTTGGATACTTAGTGTGATCGGTTTTTCAATTACATTTGGTCCCCATCCCCTGCGCGTTCCCCCAACAATAAACAAGCGGTAGTCTGCGACGATTCTCCGTCCATGACTGCCGCTAGTTCAATTCTTTTCACTCAGCCCGCTTCGCCCCTGCCCAGACTCCGGACTCAGCAGTAATGCAGCGCTTCGCCCAGCGCGACCAGAGCCATCGCCTGGCCGTAGGCCATAGGGGCAATGATAATCCCTTTGTAGTCCTCCTTGGCTGCGCCGATGGGAGTACCGCCGGACACCCCAAGCACTGTGCCTTCGCTGTCAATTCTGTCCAGGATGGCGCGGATTGCCCGCAGAGCCGGTTCGCTGTAAGCCTCCGGGAGCAGCCCACGGCGCACACTGTTTAGAATACCGGCGGCTATCGCAGCCGAACCGGAGGTTTCGGTATAGCTCCCAGAGTCATCCAGCAGGGTATGCCATAGTCCGTCCCCGCTCTGACATGCGAGCAAGGCTTCGGCCTGGGCCTGTAGCGTCTGCTGGAGATAGCTGAAGACTCCGTCTGCCAGATAGGGCCGCATCAGCTCCAGATATTCCGGCAGGCCGAGGGCGAACCAGCCGTTGCCGCGGCACCAGAAGGCTTCGCTGAAGTTGTGGCGCTCTTCAAAATGCCAGCCGTGGAAGAAGAAGCCGGTTTTTTTGTCATACAGATATTTAATATGCAGCAGCAGCTGATGCAGCGAGGTCTCGCGCCACTCCGGGTTGTCGTACTTCACACCCATTTTGGCCGTGAACAGAATCGCCATGAACAGCGTATCAATCCAGATCTCATTCTCATGGAGCGAGATCTCATGCTTCTGAGTCCCCGTAGTCACATGCTGATAGCCTTGCTCCAGCGTCCGGGGCAGGCCGTGCATCAGCCATTCTATCCATTCGAGACTCAGCTCTCCGGCCTCCTCCAGCTCCATCAGCGAGAGCAGTGGCGCAGTCGTATTAATATTCCGGCTGGGCAGTCCCTTCTCCATCTGCCGGGCCATCCACGGCTTGGTGTATTCCGCATAACGGCCATCCCCGAAATGCCGGTCAAGCTTTTGCAGGCCATACAGCCCCACTCCCTGCGGCCAATCCCACTCTTCCATCCCGAAGTCCCTGGCAAAATACCCCCGGCGCTCCGCATCCTCCCCCAGGTTCTGCAATTCCGCTTCATTATCCGGCCGGCCCAGCTTCAGCAGCTTATTCGTAACCAGGTCCAGCTTCTGCATAACCTCTTCCTTGCTCACACAGCTTACCGGCACCGTCTGCTTCTCTGTTACTTCCACTGTCCATAACCCCCTTCATCTACATGCGTTCCGCGCAGCTTGATTCTGAACGTTCTAATCTCATACGGCTTCACTTGGAAGCTCAGCTCCTCTGCTTCCTGCCAGTCTCCCAGCGGCTCCTCCATCAGGTTGCATTCCTGCCAGGAGGCAATCTCGTAAGCGCTGTCTATAGTGACCTTCGTCCGGGAGCCTGCATATTCATGCAGCCGCAGCACCACATCACTGCCGTCCTCCGAACGTTTGATAGCATCCACTGTCACATGTGCGCCGTCGACATAGAGCAACGGGTTCCCTTCCAGCTCACCTGCCACACTGCGCAGCGGATGATTCAGCTCCCACGCCTCCTGGACCACCCCGCCTTCAACGAAATCACCGGTATGCGGATACAGGGCATACGTAAATTCATGATGCCCCTGATCCTGCTGCGGATCGGGATGCACCGCCGACTTCAGCAGCGTCAGCCGGAGCACGCTGTCCTTGATGTCATAGCCGTATTTGCAGTCGTTAAGCAGCGCTATCCCATAGCCCTTCTCGCTGACATCCGCCCACTGATGGCCCACCGTTTCGAAGCGGGCGTAATCCCAGCTCGTATTCCAGTGAGTAGGACGCTTCACGTTACCGAACTGAATATCATAAGTAGCCTCCAGCGCATGAATATCCACCGGGAAGGCCACCTTCAGCAGTTGGTTATGCCCATGCCAGTCCAGCTCCGTGCGGAAATCAATCCTTACAGTATCACGGTAGAAGATGATGTCCTGGGTTACCGTTGTACGGTGATAGGTCCAGGTCATGCGCAGCACCGCCCGCAGCGGGCCGTTCTCGGTCAGCTCACATCCGGTCAGCTGAGTGATCTCGTTCATCTTTTCCTGGTAGAAAATATCGATATCCCACGCTTCAAAATCCAGCGGCTTATCTTCGAACACCTGCAGTACATTCCCGCGCTGCCCTGGCGCCAGCAGCTCACGGCCGCTCTTGCGGTCGACCATCGAAGTGAAATGCCCCTGCTCATTCCACACCACTTCCACAAGCGGTGTGCTCAGCGTGTTGCCGGATACGGCTGCAAGCGGCTGAATCTGCGCCTCCTGAGAGCCCTCGGCTGCTTGTCCGCGTACTACCTTCAGCACCGCCGTGCCCAGTGCAGGCACAGACGGAACATAGACCAACACTTCCCCGTCTGCCGTCCGCTGCTGCCACAGCCGGTTCCCGTCAGCATTATGAACCTGTACGGAATCCGCGGCATCTATAGGAAGCAGCGCATAACGAGGACGGTTCCAGTTCGTGCTGTTCAGCAGAGTGAATGCTTGCTGCTCCGGCTTATTGCCGCTATTAGCATCAGCCACACCGTTAATGAGAGCAAGTGAGCGCGCTTCGCCTTCTGCATATTCAGCAACGCTGTCCTCGTAGACCTCAGCGATCGACGAGCCGGGAATGATGTCATGGAACTGGTTGCGCAGCAGAATCTCCCAGATCCCGGTCAGTTCAGCCGCAGGATAAGCGGTTTCAAGATTCCCCTGTCTTACACCCATCAGCGTATGCAGCCACTCGGCATCGCGCAGCAGCAGCTCCAGCCGGCGGTTATATTTCTTGTTGCGGGCTTGTGAGGTGTACGTGCCCCGGTGGCATTCGAAATACAGCTCGCCGTTCCAGGTGTGTACGAACGCCTCCGTCTTCCCGATCCGTTCATGCAGTCCGGTGAAATACTCCCCGGCACTGCCCATCTCAATCTTCGGAATGCCGGGAAGCTTGTCAAAGCGCCGGCGGAGCTCCAGCATCTCCCGCGTCGGCCCGCCGCCCCCGTCACCCCAGCCGTATGCAAACATCAGGTGATCGTTGATCTCCTTATCCTGATAGGAATTCCAGATCCCGCGCAGCAGCCCTGCCGTCATCCGTCCGTTATAGGTGTATTCAGCTCCATCCTTCTCGGAGGTCGTGATGAAATGCGTCAGCACCTCTGAGCCGTCCATCCCCCGCCACCAGAAGGTGTCATGCGGCATCCGGTTGAACTGATTCCAGCTGATTTTGGTCGTCATGAACGTGTCGATACCCGATTTGCGCAGAATCTGCGGCAATGCCCAGCTGTATCCGAAGACATCCGGCAGCCACAGGTACTTGCTCTCTACGCCGAATTGTTCACGGAGATAGCGCTTGCCCAGCATAATCTGGCGGACCAGCGACTCGCCGGACGGGATATTACAATCCGACTCCAGCCACATCGCCCCTTCCGCTTCCCAGCGGCCTTCCTTCACCTTCTCTTTGATCCGACCGAACAGCTCCGGATAATCCTGCTCCAGATAAGCGTACAACTGAGGCTGCGTCTGCAGGAACTGGTACTCCGGGAACTCCTCCATCAGCCGCAGTACGGTGGAGAAGGATCGGGCTGTCTTTTCACGGGTATGCTTCAAGCGCCATAGCCAGGCAACATCAATATGGGTATGGCCGACAGCTGTTAGCGTTACGTCAAAAGTCTGCGGCATTGCCTCTATCGCCTGATTCAGACTTGCACCTGCCTGATAGAGTGAAGCCGTATGCTCTGGCGAACCCGGCTCTGACCAGTCGATCAGACGGAAGGCCTCATTCAGTGCTCTTAACAGCCACTGCTTCTCCGGCTGGTCTCTGCCCAGGTAACGGAAGGTGTCGAGCGCCGCCTTTGACATGTAGAACAGATCATCTATGCCCTCGTCCAAATAGCCGATGAATGCTTCGTTGAGCCGGTGCTCCTGAATTCTGGGCACTCCGCCGCCCTCAAGTCCCGACCACAGCCGGAAGGCCAGCTCTACCGTCTGCCCGCCCCATTCATCACCGAAGATTACCTCTCTATGGTTGTTATCTACGCCCTGATAAGGCGAGCCGTTCACGAACAGCAGCGATTCGAAGCCGGAGTTATTGAAATCCCCTGTTTTGCCAAAATCAAATCTGCCGGCAATTTTGAAGCCTGCCTGACTTGGCGGCAGTACAACCTCCGTGCGCAGCCAGATGTAACGGTCCCGCCCACGCCAATGCTCCTGAAGCCTGATGATGCCATCAAAGGACACCGACTGCGGGTATACCCCGTTAGCCCCTTCCTCATCCTCAGCGAACGCGAACTCTGTAAGCTCCTGGACCTTAAGATATCTATACTTTTCCACTTCAGCCTGGCGTTTGATCAGCTTTTCTTCTGTGAATAACATCCCTATCACTCCCTGTATCCGCTTTCATATGGTCACTATAGCAAACCTTCCACTCCAAAAACTACCCTACTCTTGCTGTATTCCGCTCTATTCATTGCATATTTTGCTTTTTTCGGCCTATAATATACAGGTGGAAACGGCTCAGGCTTCTTTAGTAAACGGCAAAGGTGAGGAGTGAGGCTATGCTCGACAGCGACCTGTTATACGAACAAGGTTATAGTATACGTATCAATACTCCGGCTGATCCGCTCTTTTACTATTTTGACTACGATCAGCGCTCTCACGACATCAATATGGAGTTTCAGCACGATCATGACTTTTATGAGATTCATATTCTGCTGGATTCCAGCGCTACTCATATTATTGAAGGCAATGTACATGCCCTGCAGCAATATGACATTGTTCTGCTCGCCCCGTACCGGCTGCATATGACCCAGTATCCCGCGGGCCCGCCGCACAAACGGCTGATTATCAACTTCAACCTGCCCAGGAATATGCCCGGATTTGAGACCGCTTACAATGCAATGCTGCAGCCGTTCTCCGAGGAGGTTCCGATCTTCCGGTTCACCGGAGGACCGCGCAGTGCCGTGTTCGAGCCGCTCAATGCCATTTTCAACTGTTCCCGCAGCACTTCACCCCTGAACCCTGTGCTGATTCACAGTCTGTTCCAGCAGTTTCTGTGCAGCCTGTCCCAGCAGTATGACAAGAATGCGTACGTGCTGGAAGAGATCGGCAATGCCATGATGCAAAAAATCTATTCGATTACCGCCCACATTCACAGCCATTACGGCAGCGAGTTATCCCTGGACTCCATCTCCAAGGAATTCTATATCAGCCCTTATTATTTATCGCACCAGTTCAGAACCGTCACCGGCTTCACCTTGACCGAATACATCCAGATGACCCGCGTCCGCAAAGCCCAGCAGCTCCTGCTCCATACCCGGCACAAGATTTCCGACATCGCCGGACAATGCGGCTTCAACAGCTTCTCCCAGTTCAACCGCATCTTCAATAAGCAGAGCGGCATGTCCCCTTCCGCGTTCCGCAAGGCGCAAGGGCCTTCTGGCGGGGCTTCGTCTTTGAGTTCGTATTAAGATAAGTGTAATAAAGAAGGCTGTCCCAAAAAGCCGTGAAAGCGGCGGTTGGGATAGCCTTTGTTTTGAGGTAAGACTGAAGTGCACTTGGGTAGATACTGTGCGAAAGGACCGTTCTTTCGATTGCTGTGGTGTTTACGCCCGGGTATTAGATGGGTTAGATATGTTATTGATTAAATGTTTTCAACCCCAAAATTCACTCGTTTTATATAATAAAGGGTATATATCTTTATTAACTTGATCCCAGCAGATTACTGTAAAATCATCAGATACTTCATTTGTTAATTGATGAGATAAAACAATATGGCTATTGTCGGAAAAGAATAAAACAAGTCCAACTTCTCTAGGATGATCCCATTGCAAGGAATTCATTGTTTCAATTTTAATTATTTCATATTTAATTAGACTTTGACCAACAATATTTTTAAAGTAATTCTCCGAATATTCTTGGTCACATGCTTCAATTGGAAACAGTTCTTTGTCATTCTTCATTAAGTCTTCAGTTTCTTTACCATCTATGGTTTCAGCCCATAATATTATACTGCTAACTGTAACATCACTATTAAATCCTATTAATATATTTGGTTCAAACTCGATACAAAAAGGTCCTGTTGTAAGTGAAAATACATCCTTTTTATCTATCTCACATTCGGTTGCTGAATCTTCTTTGCTCCACCAGCTATATCGAATTAAATTTTCAACTCTTTTTCCAATTAAAAGATCCAGCAAGTTTCTTTTGGCAGAGGGAATAGATGATTCAAAAAAATCATGTTTCATAAACTACACCTCAATTATTTTTTATTTTTAGCTACTTCAATAAGTAAATTAATCATTTTCAGGTTATTATTAGAAGGTTTCGTTTTTAAATGCACCTTTAGTGGATCTGCAATTACAATGTGCCCATCTTCTTTAATTAAAAATTGCAGATCATCAATTTTTATTTTTTTATCTACCATTGTTTTTTTAATATTTTCCAAGTCCTTAATACTATTCTCATTGAGAAGTCTTGTATCCATGCCATTAACAACCTGTACTTTTTTATCGCTTAATGCAACAATATCTTTTGAACCTTTAGCATATTTGTCCATAACAATTCCTGGCCTTCCATCAACAATTATTTTTTTTCTAGGTACACTTGGTAACCCTTGTTCGTCTAATAGATCAAGCATTTTTAACTCGTCATCAATTGAAGTTATTGGTTTCTTATCTTTTAAAATTGCGACAACTTTATCATCACCGTATTCAAAGACTTCTTTGTTCCCCCCTTCTCCTATTTTCTTTCCTAAATCTGATTTGGATAAGTTACCTTCATCCGTCCCCTCAGCCCCACCCTCTTTTTTCTCCAGATACTGTTCAACCTCACTGATCACAGGCGCGAGAGTTTCAAGATCTGAATTCGCTAACTTGTCCCGTGGTGTGGCTTCTATCTTGGTATTACGTTCTTTTAATTGCTTAATTCGCTCGTGAATATTAAAATCTTTATTCCCAACTTTAATCTTGTCTAAATTCCCTATTCGTATCTTAAATCCCTCTATAATTTTGGGTACGGTTCGTTTATTCTCACTAGCCATCATCACCACATGCCCGCTGCCGCGCTTCTCAACCCAGAGCTGGTGGCTTTCTTTGCCGATTTTGAAGTTAACCAGCAGGCCGGCAATGGCGTTCTTGAGCTTCCCGGCACCTGCGACTACGAGATTCACTCCTGATTTCAAAAGCTGCTTGCCGAAAGCTAACAAGCGGGTATGCACGCCTCCCTTGACAGTGCCGAGGAAGTCACCGCTGGTTTCTTTTTTTGCAGCACCCGCTTTTCCACCGGCTTTGGGCTCTTCTTTTTTGCCTGGACTGTCTTTGCCCGCAACGCCGGTGATCCCGGACAGATTGGACAGCAGCTTCGTGCCGTTGCCGAAGACCTGATTGGTCTGCGCCTGGGCTTCATCCACCAGTCCCGTTGCTCCTTCTGTGGCTTCGTCGATCAATCCGCCTACCTTGTCCACAGGTCCCTGAAGCGGCTGAAGCAGGCTCTGGACCGGGCTGGACGCGGCAATTTTGTTAATCAGCTTGTCTGCGAACGGAATATGCTGGCGGATCAGGTCAACCAGTGATTGGCCCGCCACAGCTTCAATCCCTTTGAATACAGCCTTAATCAGTGCTGACGGCGGATTAGTGATGATGAAATTAAGTACCATATCGACGCTTTTGTTAGCCAAGACGGACATAAGCTGAGTAGGTTTTCCGAGCAGTTGAACCTTTGCTTTAATGCCGCTGGCGGCTTCGGTTACCTTCTCACGAATTCCCTTGAACAGGCCTCCAGCCGCTTCCTTCAGCTTGCCTGCTCCCTCACTCAGCGCCTGGGCAGGGTTCTTCAATACCTCCAGACCCTGAACCATACCGGCATACACCATGCTGAACGGGTTGAACCACGACTTGCCCGAGATGTTGATCACCGGCAGAGCCTTGTTAATCGCGCCTGACACCTTGCCGACTGTCTTTTGAAGAATTATGAACACGCCCTGAAGAAGCTGCAGTACCTTCATCAGTCCTTTTTCCTGGCTTCCGCCTTTCGGAGCCTTGCCCCCATCCTTGTCCTTCTCCTTGTCATCTGCCTGGCCCGTCTGTAGTGGCTTCAGCTCACCGAACAGCCCCTTGACCAGAAAGCCGCCCAAGCCCGCCGGATTCAGAAGCTGCTTCAGATTCTGCACCTTGAAATTCCGCAGGGTATTGACCACAGTCATAACCGTGTTCGCCTGACGCAGCAGCTTAGGGAGGGTCGAGGTCAGCCAAGTGGCGATTTGCACCAGTACACTTCCCCCGCCCGTTGCAAAAGCAGCTGCAACCTCCGCAGCAATCTGCGCAACCTCCAAAGCCTTGCCGAAATTAATTTTGAATTCACCGCTCAAGAATTTCCCGATTCCCGATAATATCCCGTTATACAGTGACTGGACACCAGCGAACAGCTTATCCACTGTCTTCCCCATGAAATCCAGTGCGGCGCTGACCCCCTTTTTCAGGAGAGCAGCAGCCGTATTCACAGCTTGAACTGCCTTGTTCACCGCACGGTCGATCCAGCCGTTAATCTTCTTGGCAATGCCCGGGAAGCGGGCAAAAATCGTATTCGCAATTCCCTTCAGCACGTTCCCGAAGCCTTTGATTGCACTGACTATCAGCTTCCGGCCAGCTTCAATCAGCCCTACAACCGCTTGCTTGGCTTTATCGAAAATAGCTTTGACGGCCTTACGCAGCTGGGTGAAGAGGAAGTTCATTCCCTTCTGGATAGCCTCGCCAAGCTGCTTGCCTTTTTGCTTGAGCCACTCCCAGGGATTTTTGGCCTTTTTCTTTTGTTCTCCTTCAGCCTCCCCTTCCTTCTGCTTCTCCTCTGCCTGGGTCTTCGTATTCTTGTATTCCTTCCGGGATTCAGCTTCGGCATCAGACAACTTGCGCTTGACCTCGCCTTCCTTTTCATCCTTGATGCCCTTGATTTCCCGATTCTTCTCTGCTGCAGCTGCCCCCGCTTCGCGGTCAAATTCCCCGCTGGTAGCCTTAATCTCTTCTTGCCACTGCGTCCGGTACCCTAAGACCTCCGCTTTAGCCGCAGCCTGCTCAGTTTGCTGCTTCCCCGACGTTTCAGCCTTCAGCCGTTCTATCTCTGCCTTGGTATCGCCCTCAGCAGCTGTGACTCCCGCATCAAACGGCGTCTTTCCTTTCTGGTACTTCGCTTGACTATTCTCCATATAGACCTGAAGTTGATCCGCCAGCTGCGGGTTGAGGTAGCCAGCTACATCGGGCGGAATTGAACCCGTGGATTTCAGCTGAAAAGCTGGCGGCGCCACCGCGCGGATCGTATGCGCCGAACGTAGAATGCTCTTATCCGGCTTAGGCTGAATCCGGTTTTCTCCAAAATCCTGCCGGGTCTGCTCCAGCTCGGACGCCTGTACAGTCTGCACATGCTGCTTGGCCTCTGCCTGAAAGCTCTCTACCTGGGAAGGATCGGCCTCACCGGTGAGGCTCATCTCCGGCGGATTCGCCGCATACCTGCTTGCTTCCTCCATCATTTGATCCGGATCTGTCTCCTCGTTGACTTGAGGAAAGCTGTTCATTCCAGCTGACGTATCCCCGCCTTGCTTCCCGCTCTGAAGAGCAGGCAGTGTGGCGGCTGGCAGCGGAGCTGCCGTTGTGCGCTTTGAAGCTTCAGCAGCTTGGCCTGGCGCGATGCCGGTTGGAGTTGGAATAGCTGGAAGTGCCTTCTCAGCCTGCTGTCTTTGCTGCCCCAGCGCTTCACCAGAGACACCTGCCGCCTGGTTGTACGCCTGACTGATTTCAGCCGGAGCAATGCTGCTTAGCTGCTGGATTACGCTGCCCGGGTTGCTGCCTTTAATAAGAACCACCGGGGCTTTGGCTGTTGCCTTTCTGGCTTGCAGAGGCGAAGCAGAGGTCCGTGAACCTGCTGCTGGAGACTTCTGCCCTGGCGCAGCTGAATGGTCTGCAGACTTTTGCCCCGGCGCAGCTGGCTTGTCTGCCGGCCTACGACCTGCTGCATCTATTCTCGAAGAGGTATTCCCTTCCGTCTTAGCTTCCGGTTGGCGCTCCGGCTTCGCACTGGAGCTCACTTTCACCGGAGGCCCCAATCCGCCTTCTGACCGGGCATGTATAACCGCCTCCGCTTTTACAGACTTCTTTGCCTGTACTTTGACTGCGGCAGGCTTGACCTCCGGCTCCCCTACCCGCATGAATTCCGGCTGTGAGGTTTTCCTGGAGGCATGGATGCCATGAGGCACTTCCGGTTTTTCTAAGATTGGCGGGGACTTTATCTCAGCCGTTTTTGGGGAGCCTGATTTTTGCACAACGGGTTTGTCATCTTTCGCACGAGTCTGTTCAGCCTTCTCAGGCTTGGTCCGCTTGCCTTGGTCCAGCAGCATAAGCGCACTCCGCAGGCCAATTACACCGCTGAGCAGATTGAACTCTCTGGAGCTTACAGTCTCCGGGGCCGTTCGAAGGCGGTGGGCCAGCTGGTTGAGCTCAAGCGGTGTTCGCAGCGGCGGCTTCAATGCCGCCTTGTCTGCGAGCGGGACTTGCGCCGGTCTGCTCTGGTTCACGCTCTGCGGCTCTGCCGGTTTATGCACTGCAATCTTGCTTGGCATAGAAGGTCACTCCCTGATTATTCTGTATACAAGTAATGGTGTTTTCAGGGACTGATTCACAGCCATTCTATACAAAAAAAGCCTCAGGACCGCCCTAAGGGCCATCCAGAAGCTTTTTTTACATCTATACAAGAGCCCCGCTACGCACGAACACCTACACTGTAAACCGAACGCGGCTGAGCAGAACCTCACCCTGCAAGACAAAATACACATCTGTGATTCCGGCGTCTATATCCGCTATAGCGGACAGACTGTGCCACTGCTGAACGCCGCCGGACGGAACAGCAAGTGTAGCCGCCAGCTTGCCGGACGGGCTGCCGGTCCGGACTTCAACCACGCCTCCCAAGGCGGAGGATACCAGCATCTCGACACCTGCTGCCCCCTCCGCAAACCGGACATTATGGAACGCGATCCACGCCCCCTCCTTCACCGGATGCACCGCAGCGCCGCCAGCCTTACATTCATCGAGGAAGACGCTATCGTAATCATCATAATTCTCAGCCTTAACTGGCGCATACAAATCACGCGGCGGAACGGTCTCGCCATGCACCCTGATGGTGGCGGACAGCCGGATATCTCCTGAGGAACGGCCTGCCATTAGCCGGTATTCTCCATCCTCCACACAGTACTGTTCGCGGCTGACGTCCCAGAAGGAGAGCTCAGCGGCGGGTAAGGTGAAGGTGACCGTCTGCTTGTGTCCGGCAGCCATCCGGATTTTGCCGAACCTCTTCAGCTGCTTAAGCGGCCGCTTGATCCGGTTGGACAAGCACTGGACATACAGCTGGACTACCTCGTCACCGTCAACGCTCCCGCTGTTCTCAAGCTCTATGGTCAGACTGATTGTACCGTCCTGCTGTACTTCCTCCGCTGACAGCGACAGCTTATTATAATTCACCTGCGCGTAGCTCAGACCGTGACCGAACGGGTAGAGCGGCTCACCGTCGAAGTACATGTAGGTTCTTTTGCCTTTGATAATATCGTAGTCCATGAATTCAGGCAGTTGGCTGACGCTGCGGTACCAGGTCATATTCAGCTTGCCGGACGGGCTGTAATCGCCGAAGAGGACATCTGCGACGGCATGGCCCAGCTCCTGTCCGCCATGCGAGGTGTACAGCACGGCCGGAATATGCTCGTCGATCCAGGCAGAGGAAATCGGGTAGCTGCCGACGATCACCACTACGGTATTGGGGTTGGCGGCATAGACGGCCTTGACCAGATTCTCCTGCTCTGCTGGCAGTACAATATCCGGCCGGTCAATCTCCTCCTTGCCGTTCAAGAGCGGATGGTTACCGACGAATACGACGGCAACCTCAGCGGCCCGGGCCGCTTCAACGGCTGCTTCTACACCATTCACTACCAGTTGCTTATGGAAGATCCGTGCTTCGGAAGAGGGCTCCTCTTCCGAGACGCGGAGGGTGCCGTCTCCGGCACTGATTGCAACCGGCTGATCATTCCAGGTACGCAAGCTGACAACGCCTTCGCCTTCCTCAACCAGGTTCAACGATTCCTTCACATACCAGCCATAGATTTCATCTGCGGAAGCAGTCAGTGTGCCGGCATCTGTCAGGGTAACATATTGTTTCCGGCTGGCAGATTCAAGGGTATGAGCAGTCCAGCCCCATGCCGTATGGCGGAACAGCTCCCCGCGTTCCGGCAGATCATGCAGCACTGCGAGCCGTCCGTCTTCCCCCGTAAACCCCACGGCTTGCCCGCTGGCAGCGGAGGTCAGAATGATCCGGTCATCCCCGCTCTCGAAGGTGACCTGCTTACCTGTCAGCTTCTTGGTAATTCCCTGCAAAGGGGTCACCGCATACGGCAGCGTACCGGAATACCAGTCTCTGAACGCTTCGTCCCCCAGCGGGCCGATCACAGCCACCTTGGAGAGCGCGGCTGCATTCAGCGGAAGGGCTGCGTTATCATTCTTCAGCAGCACGATGGATTCCTTCGCGGCTTCGAGCGACAGCTCGCCATACGCTTTGCTGAGAATCGCCGAGTCGTCTATCTTCGTATACGGATTTCCTTCCTCCGGATCGAACTCACCGAGCCGGAAGCGGATGCGGAAGGTGTTCGCCAGCGCGCGGTCCAGATCCGCCTCGGTCAGCAGCCCTTCACGGAGCGCCTCGTGAATGACCTTAATGGTCTCCTCCGTCTCCTCGGTCACACTGTCAATGCCATTCTTAATGGATTCCGCCATGGACTGGGCGAAGGAATCATAATACTTATGGTCCTTTACAATGCCGAACAGGTCCCCGGCATCGCTGACAATGAAGCCGTCCATCCCCCATTCGCCCTTCACAATCTCCATTACCGCCGGATGCAGGATAACCGGCACGCCGTTCACGGAATTGTAGGCGGTCATCATGGATTGTGCGCCGCCTTCCTTGAAGGCAGGCTTGAAGGCTTCCAGATAATATTCGCGCATATTGCGCGGGTCAATGCTGGACGAAGCCACGCCCCGGTCAATCTCATTATTGTTGCCGAGGAAATGCTTCAGGGTCGCTACCGCTTTCAGATACACCGGATGATCCCCCTGAATTCCCCGGACAAGCGCTGTACTCAGCCGGCCTGTCAGCTCAGGGTCTTCCCCGTACGCCTCCTCTGTTCTCCCCCAGCGCGGGTCCCGTTCCATATCTACTGTCGGTGCCCACAGAGTCAAGCCGTTAATAGTGGGATTCTTGCGGTAAAAGGCTCTGGCCTCATCCCCGATTGCCGAACCGATTTCTTGCAGCAGCGCCGGGTTCCAGGTACAGGCGAGCCCGCTTGGCTGCGGGAACGAGGTGGCTTTGCCCAGCCAGGAAATCCCGTGCGCACCCTCCGTCCCATGCTTGTAACCGCCTACACCGAGCCGTTCAATGGCTGCCTGATACTGCGGCATCAGACTGACTTTCTCCGCAAGCGTCAGCCGGGAGAGCAGGTCCTGAACACGTTCATCTAATGGCAATTCAATTTGTCTAAAAGGATATGCAGCAGCGTCCATATGTAATCTCTCCTTTTTCCTTCATGATAACGGTTTCATCTCCAGCCAAGCCCAGCGTCCTCTTGCTTCCGCATAGCCCGGCTGTCTTATGCTCCTCCATCTTAGAGGATCTTCCCTGACAATAACACCTGAACAATTGGCCCAAAAATCAGTTCATTATTAGGGATTCGTATGGTATAGATGCTAATCAGACACAACATATGCTATTGACGTTATACTATAATTAAACCAAAGATAAGACTACAAGCGATGCTGAAAGGAAGTCCACACACTCTATGCTCAAAAGAACCTATGCTCTGCTCCTCATTCCAACCTATCCTATATTCCTGCTCTGCATGCTGTTCCAGGGAATGGCCATCTCGATCAGCGCTCCATTCCTGGCGGTCTACTTCACAGAAGAACTCGGCGTCAGTGCCGGAACCTTCGGAATATTTACAGCGGTGACCCTCCTTAGCGGGGTAGCCTTAAGCATGTTCATTGCCAAACGCTCCGACGCCGGACTGAACCGCCGCAGGCTGATGGTGATCTGTATGATGTTCAACGCGGTTGCTTTTGCCGGATACATATTCATCCATGACTACTACCCGCTGCTGGCCTATATGACTATATTTACCGCATTAGGCGCACCGGCGATGCCGCAATTATTCGCCAGTGCCAGAGAAGCTGTGAGCGCCAGCAGCTCTCCTGATCATGCCTTGGCGAACTCGGCCCTGCGCTCGATGTTCTCCCTTGGCTTCATCAGCGGTCCGCTGGTAGGAGCCGCGCTCCTCAGCCGCTTCGGATTTCAGGGGATTTTCTCAACGACGACACTGATCTTTCTGATAAATGCCCTGCTGGTGTTCAGCTTCGTACGGCCTTCAGCTGCTAAGCAGCCTCAACAGCGTCGTGTCCAAGCGCATGCCGGACGGCAACGCAGCGTCAGGGTACTGGTTCCTTTTCTTATCCTGACCCTGCTCTATACCGGACACTGGGCCAATAATCTGAATATCTCCCTGTTCATTGTCAATACGCTGGGAGGCACTACACAGAATGTAGCTTCGGTAGCCAGTATCTGCGCATTAATGGAAATTCCGTTCATGCTGTTGCTGGGGCTGCTGTCAGCCAAATACAATAGTAAGGTGCTGCTTGGCTGGGGAATGGTAATGGGAGGAATCTATTATGCGCTGGTGATCGGAGTAGGTGAGCTGTGGCAGCTCATCGCCGGACAGGTGCTGCTGGCTTTTTTTGTGGCTGTAATCTCTGCGATTGGCATCAGCTATATTCAGGATTTGCTGCCTGACCTTCCCGGCTATGCCTCCACGCTGTACACTAACGCTACAACTATCGGCAGACTGGCCGGAAGCCTGGCGGGAGGAGCCGCAGCCCAGTGGTTAGGATACCGCCATTCCTACCTCCTCTGCGTAGTTCTGGTAGTCTGCTCACTGGGACTGCTGCTCTGGCCCCGCCGCTCTCCGGATGAGACAATACAACTCCGCTCGCCTCTTAATTAACATGTGAGGTGCTGTGCAAAGTAATAGAGCATTAGATTTAATATTGTGAATATGATCATTATCGGACCTTAATGAGGCGCTGGAATGATAGCAACTGCATTTTGTACAATAGAATGCTGTAAAAAAGGCTTCAAAATAGAATCTATTGTATTCGGTACAATTGAATGTTGAAAAAGGCTATTTTTCATCCAAAACACAACATTCCACTGTATAAAGTACAATAGAATCTAATTTTGCGGTCGGATATGCGTTTTCTATTGCAGGAAGTACAATCAGTTACTTGAATGTAAGAGCAGAATTCGGTAACGGGTACAGTATCAGCCTAATAGTAGCTCGATGTTCCTGCTCAGACTTTAACACCCCTAAGGTTCATCCTTACACTTCTAAACCTAATGCTGTATATTTATATCTCCATATCCTTGCCCGTGTAATCCACGAATCTGAAATGTCCGGACGGCTCGGCTCTCTGCCCGATCAGGTCCAGAATACCTTCGGCACTGGTGCGCGGGTGAAGCGGTGCCTTAGCTCCGCCCATATCGGTAGGCATCCAGCCGGGATGGACGCTGAGCACATGGATGCCGCGGTCCTTCAGCGTGACATGCAGCTTCTGTGTGAACATATTGAGTGCGGTCTTGGAGATCGTATACGGATAGCTGCCCGGGTAAGCATTGGTGATACTGCCTGCCTCTGATGAGATATTGATGATCGAAGCATCCGGCCCGGTCAGCAGCGGCAGGAGGTGCTTGACCACCCGCATCGGCCCATACAGATTGATCTCCATGGCATGCTGCATCTCTTCTATATCCAGTGCTTCAAGTGCGGTGTCCGTGGCATTCAGCACTGCGGCATTATTGATGATGACGCCGAGTGTCCGGGCCTGCTCGCTCAGGCTGGCAGCAAGCGCTGCTATTCCGGCCTCGTCCGTCACATCAAGCGTCACAAGAGTCAGCTTGTCCCCGTGTACTGCCGCCAGATCAGCTAATGCTGCCTGCCCGCGCGTCAGATCCCTCACTCCCGCAATAACAGCATGTCCACGTTCCAGCGCAGCAGCTGCCAGTTCAAGACCCAGTCCGCGTCCCGCCCCTGTAATTAGAATATTCATTCTATAATTTCTCCCGTCTGAAGTCTATTTGTCATTCTCCAGCAATTCCAGCACTACCTTCAATTCCTTGAACGTATCCATATAAGCATACCGTCCGCCTGTATATTCACCCTTCTGCTGAAGCGGAAATCCCTTGCCTTCAAGCAGCATAATCTTCTCCTTCATACCTTCTACCACGAACGCAATATGGTGAACCCCTTCCCCGTGCTCATTCAGGTAATCCCGCCAGGTGCTCGGCTCATGATCCGGTTCAATCAATTCTAGCTGCAAGGACCCCATGTCAAAAAATGCAAGCTTCGCCCGCGCCCCTGTCCCTCTGCCGTTATACTCCGTCCGGGCAATATCGGCTGTGTCCGTGATGCTGATCTGAGGCTTGTCCAGTCCGAAAAAGTCTGCATACGCCTGACTCACCTTCTCGATATCATGAACTAGAATCCCAATCTGTGTCATGAAGTGATTCCCAAGTAATCCTGACATTCTGTTCTGCCTCCTTTATCTGCTGACCAGACAACCATACTAACCTGTGAAAGGGCTGTCAAGTTCTCCGCCTAGGACGCTGGCCAAAAGTAAAGAGAATGTCTCCACGACACTCTCCTTCCGCTATGTTTCATTCATTTAGCCCCTCAGTGCGCGATAAAAGCCTCAACTTTATAACCTGACCCGCTGCTGGTTAATGTAGCGTTATAGTAGCCCATGTTCCCGCCGGGCTTGCATTTGTAGTCCCCGGAGCAGCCAGTGACGAAGAATTTGGTTTTGGTGTACCCGGGATAGATGTTGCTCAGCTTCCGGTAGAATTTGTGACCATGATGGGTGAAGATCGCCAGCACCTTCTCTCTTGCTTTTGCAGGAATAGCTGTGAAGAACTTGGAGGTCTCGGCTGCGCTGAGCACATGGCTGGAATCCACCGTAATGCCCTGCACCCGGAGCGGCCAGTGGAAATCGATGATATAGAAGTACCTGTCATCCAGATTCCGCAGCAGATTAAGGCTTGCCGGCGTGAACTGGCCCAGAGCGCAATCCAGCCACATATATCTCACCTTGCCCTGCGTTCCAGGAAAATTCATCTGTCCGGCCACCGCCCCTAAATACTGCGTGAACAAGGACCGGGTACTGGCTTCCCAATTCCCTATAGAGGCCTTGTAAGGGATGCTTCCCAGGGTGGCAGTCACTGTATCCTTGAAGTCCTTATAGTAGACGTTCGCGTTATTTCCGTGATCCGCTCCCGCCTGGGTATTATCTCCCCCGAAGATGATAAACCGTTTGTTCCCGCTGCCCACCGCCTTGGGCAAAAGACTCTTAAAGATGCTCAAGCTGTTACCGTATCCCACATGACTGTCACCAAATACCGCAAATTCAACCGTCTGTGCCTTGATTCTGCGCTTCACTCCGGGTACAGCCTGCCGCTTGGCGCGAAGCACCCGCTTCCGTGCCGGTCCTGCCTGTCTCCTCATCTCGTACCACCCCATTCCATCAAAAATAGCTTCAAAATAAATAGTAGTCACTACTATTTATATGCGGGAGGGATTGGCTGCTCTTGGACCTATGAATCCATCAAAAAGGAATGCTTCGGGCAATTAATTCGCCCGCAGTGAAGTAATCTGCTTCGCCAGATACTGCGGTGTATACGGCATGTCCTCCCGAAGCCAGGCGATGATGGTACCAATGAGGGCCGCCGAGCCGTACCACACAGCGATATCCTTCTGTACCGTTACTTCCGAAGCATCATGCGCGGTAACCCTGCTCTCCACCCGTGCAGAAATAATGTCTGCCATCAGTTTAAAAAGCCGGTCAGTAAATATCGTGCTCTTCCGTGACGTAAGTACGATTTTGTAGAATTTGGCGTTCTCAGCAATATGCACAAGCAGGTGCTCCAGCATGGGCCACTTCTCTTCTTGTGCAGCTTCCGTAAAGTCCGTATCCTCTCTCACCACCTCCAGAACCTCCTCTGCCATATCATCCGCCATTTTCTCCAGCATATCCGGGATATCCCGGTAATGCAGATAGAAGGTTACACGGTTAATTTGGGCCCGCTGTGCAAGGCGGTTGACGGTGATTTTCTCAATGCTCATCTCTTCCATCAGCTCAATCAGAGCCTCTTTGAGGAATTGGCGTGTACGAAGGACACGCGGATCTGTCCGCTCGGCGGAATTAGTCATTGCTGTTCTCTCCGATCTGCTGCTGTCCAAGAGCAGGCTACAATTTCAGTCTAAAGTGTCGTTTTTCCACCACATACACTACACATATCTTCTAAGTGTAAACTAATTTACATTTTCCCGAAAATCGTTGCTTGATTACATGAAATTTTCATTTATAATCTACTTTATACATTGTAAACTATACGACATATTGTAAATTTAGTCCATGAGTTGGCGGTTTGAAAGGATGGAGAATAGTGAGTAACAAGACAGCAAGCCAAGGAGTTCCGTCCATTTCCAAGGGACCTATTCTTTTTGTAATGATTCTCGGTGCCTTTCTGGCTACGCTGAATCAGACCATCATGAGCGTTGCTACACCAGAGCTTATGCATGACTTCAATATTACAGCGGCCACGGCCCAATGGCTCACTACCGGCTATATGCTGGTCAACGGTGTGCTGATTCCCATTACAGCCTATCTGATGTAGCGCTTCACTACACGGGAGCTGTTCCAGGCCTCGATGTTTATTTTCTTTGCGGGTACCCTTGTATCGGCACTCGCCGGAAGCTTCCCGGTGCTGCTTACCGGACGGATGATTCAGGCTGCCGGTGCCGGCATTATTATGCCGCTGCTAACCCAGGTTATTTTGACTCTCTTCCCGCGTGAGAAAAGAGGTGCCGCCATGGGGATGGTCGGGCTGGCCATTATCTTTGCCCCAGCCATCGGCCCTACTCTGGCCGGATATATTATGGAACGTTATTCTTGGGAGATGATGTTTTACGGCATGCTTCCGCTCACGGTTATAGTCATCGTATGCGGTTTTATTTATCTGAAAAATGTGGCTGAGCGTTCTTTTCCCAAAATCGACATCACCAGCGTGATCCTGTCGACCATTGGATTCGGTACCCTGCTCTACGGCTTCAGCCGGGCAGCCAGTGCTGGCTGGTCCAGCGCAGAGGTGTTATTGTCGCTGGCCGCCGGCGCCGTGTCGCTCGGATTATTCATATGGAAGCAGCTCACTTCGGAGAGCCCGCTGCTGGATCTGCGGGCCTTCCAATATAATATGTTCTCCTTGACCACCGTTATCAGTGTGGCGGTTACGATTGTGATGTATGCGGATATGATGCTGTTGCCGCTCTATCTGCAGAATGCCCGCGGCTTCACTGCTATGGAATCCGGCCTGCTGCTGTTGCCCGGCGCAGTCATTATGGGCGCACTGATGCCAGTCACCGGTAAGCTGTTCGACCGCTTCGGAGCGAAATGGCTCGCCATTATCGGCCTGACGGTCACGATTCTGACTACACTCAGCTTCGTGAATCTTACAGACTCGACAAGCTACGGTTATCTGATGCTGATGTCCACCGGCCGCCGGATCGGCATGGCCCTGCTGCTGATGCCTATTCAGACCCTCGGGCTGAATCAACTGCCCTCCAGGCTGAATTCACATGGTACAGCGATCTCCAATACCGTAAGGCAAGTCGCCGGCGCAGTAGGCACTTCTCTGCTGGTCACCGTGATGACCAGCCGTACCGCCTCTCACTTCCAGGATATTATGGCCAGCGGCGGAGCTGCCGGAGATACTCAGCAGCATATGGTGATGGAGGCTTCCATCCAGGGCATCAACGATTCCTATCTGGTTATTGTGGGCATCGGAATTATCGGGCTCTTACTCTCCTTCTTCATTAAACAGGTGGGCCAGGCTAAGGAACCGGCCCCGAAGCAGCCAGCTATTATTGCCGAAGAAATCTAAGGAGAGCGCCTGCAGCTGTGCGATTTCATAGGCTGCATATAGAAGAAGACCCGCGGAGCGCACTCCATGGGTCTTCTTCCACATCTCGCATATACCTGGCGCTTATAGTACAATGATATCCTGACTGCTTATTATATTTTAAGAAAAGTAAGAGGTGTCCGAATGGCTATCAGCTTCACGAAATCAATGCTTAACCGTCTCAATCACGAAATCACAGAGATGGAGACCGGTATTACAGAGCTGCAGAAGAAGACCCGCAAGACCAAGCTCAAGATCAACCAGCTGGAAAAAGACTGTAAGCTAAGCTCATCCCCAAGCTCCCTCAGCAGTAAAATGAGCCGCATCACCAAGCTGCAGGCTGAACTCAAAAAAATCTCCCAGCAGCAGTTAGAGCTGTCCAAGGAGATTAACAAAAAGAAAACGCTGCGCGCCCAGCTGCCTTCTGCGGATTAATCCCAGACTGCTGCTCCGGCTACTTCCAATGCAAGCGGCGGCTGTTATTTTGAGGGACTTAGCCGGGCACGCATCCAAATTAGCAGGTAAATGACGCATAAGAAAATCCAAAATTCGTTGGCGAATATACTCTGCTTCAGCGCTAGGGATAGTAGAACATGGTACACGCAAGTGAATCCCAGCAGTGACACTAACCCTACCGTCATCGTTCTGCCGGATACCTGCTGCGGAAGACTGATTTTGGACAGAAAATAAGCAGCGGCTACCGCTACAGTGATCGATAATACGATTCTCACATTCTGATTCTCTATCATATCGTGCAAGGTAATAATTAACGCCAGCATAAGAAAACCCGCAATGACCTGCAACTTGCCTCTGGTCTTCATTTGATCCCTCCTGGGTACATGATTAAATCTCTATTTCCTGTTATTTTATCCCACTATCTTCCTATTTGTCTGTGATCTATGGCAATATATCTTGCAATAATAAAATGCAGAAAGAACCAAAGGAACGGATTCCCTTGGTTCTTAGTCAATTAATTATTCCAGTCCGGCTGATTTGGACTATGGCCCGTTATTCACTGCGCAGAGCAGCCACCGGGTCCTTCTTCGCCGCCATCTTGGCCGGGATAGCACCGCCGAGCATGGTCAGCAGCACGCTGATGATACCCAGAATGAGCGCGTGGAGCGGATTCAGCTGGGCCACATTTTTCAGCTCCGTCAGGTTGTAGAGGACCGCATTGACCGGGATGGTCAGCAGATAAGTGATGCCGATGCCCAGAATCCCCGAGCAAGCCCCGATAATAAAGGTCTCGGCATTGAACACCCGCGTGATATCCTTCTTACGGGCACCCAGTGCACGCAATACGCCGATCTCCTTCGTACGTTCCATCACGGAAATATAAGTAATGATCGCAATCATGATCAGGGATACCACCAGAGAAATCGCCGCAAAAGCAATCAGCACCATCGTAATCCCGTCCATAATTCCGCCGGAAATATTCGTCACAATCGCTGCAAGGTCAGTATATTGCACCTGATCCTCCGCCGCTTTGCCTTCATTCCATTTGTCCAGATAAGCATTTACGGATTCCTTCGCACTGAAATCAATCGGATACAGTGAGACTGCTGTCGGGATATCGGTAGCTCCCAGAGCGGCAAGCGCATTCTCCTTCGTGGGAGAAGCCATACCGGCAGCAGCAGCCTGTCCCGCGTTCATCATAGCAGACCCGCCCATCGGGCCGGTTGAACCCGAGCCTGTAAGGCCATCCGACAGCCCCTGTCCCGTTAACACATTGATATCTGCCTTCTCTTGGGCCAGGACAATCTCGGATTCCTTCGCATCAGCAATGAAGGAGGCCGCCAGCTCGTCGGAGTAGACCAGACCGGGCGACAGCGTTGAGATTCTCGACCCTTCCTGTGCGCGCAGCACACCAGCGATTTTAAGCGTAACCGCCTTAGGGCTGTCGTAAAGATCATTCATATTCCCGCCTGGAGCATTGACCACGAACTGTTCGCCGTTCTTTTTATAATAATCGTTGTTCATGATCAGCTTCACCGGCTTGCCGACCAGATCGCTAAGATTGATGCTCTTGGCTTCATAGTCCAGCCCGAGCGCATCCACTTCCGCCTTGGTCATACGGTTGTATTGATCCACGATAAGCACCAGATCTGTCTTCTCTGCAGGGAAGGTTCCTTCCAGCAGGTCATAGTACTGCTCCAGGTAGCTTCCCGAAGCACTATCCTGTTTGCTGGGATACGGAGCCACGGTGATTTTGCTGGTATCCAGGGCCACTGCCTTATCCCCATCCTTGACCAGCATGTTCATCTTCACACTGCGGGTGTACGCCACGCCGTCCAGCAGCTTAGGATCAATCCCGTCCAGATACTGCATATACTCCTTGGTCAGCACATTCACATGCATAGCGGAGTTGACAGTAGGGTCATACGGGTAGAGCTTTTTCTCTGTCGGGTATGAGGTAAGCTCCGTGGCTTCTTTGCCGGGAGGGCCCGCATTCTGCAAGTTGATCGCTGTCTGGTTGATGGAGACCGGGAAGTTGGATAAGGCCCCGGTCTCATAGGAGCTGATCTGTTTGTCGAAGCCATTAGACAGGGACAGAATCAGAGCAATACCGATAATTCCGATACTGGAGGCAAAAGCGGTTAACCCCGTGCGCCATTTCTTGGTGGAAATATTTTTGCCGGATAATTTCAGGGCAGTGAAAAAGCTCATGCTTGTCTGCTTCAGCTTGTACGCACTTGAGGTCTTCTGCGCTGCCAGCGGATTGCTGTCCGAGATCGCATGACCGTCTGAGAAGCGGATGATGCGGTCTGCATAATTCTCTGCCAGCTCCGGGTTATGGGTAACCATAATGACGAGCTTATCCTCGGCAATCGACTTGATCAGCTCCATGATCTGCTCACTCGTCTCCGAATCCAAGGCCCCGGTAGGCTCATCGGCCAGGATAATATCGGGATTGTTCGCGAGCGCCCGGGCGATGGCTACACGCTGCATCTGTCCGCCGGAGAGCTGGTTCGGCTTTTTGTGCACATGATCCTTAAGGCCAACCTTCTCCAGTACCTCCAGCGCCTTACGGTGCTTCTCGGCTGAAGATACCCCGCTGAGCGTCATCCCCATCTCCACGTTGTCCGTGATGCTTAAGTGTGAGATCAGATTATAGCTCTGAAAAATAAAGCCGACACTGTTATTCCGGTACGCATCCCACTCGCTGTCCTTGAAGCGCTCCGTCGATTGGCCGTTAATGATCAGCTCTCCGCTGTCATACTGATCCAGTCCGCCGACGATGTTGAGCAGCGTGGTCTTGCCTGAGCCGCTCTGGCCCAGAATCGCAACGAACTCACTTTCTCTGAAATTGAGATTTACTTTATCCAGTGCGACTTGAGTGAATTCGCCGGTCTTATAGCTCTTGGTGATGTTTTTTAATTGCAGCATTGTCCAGTCTCCCTTTCCATTCCTGTACTCTTATTCTCTGTATGTGCTATGTGCTTCGTGTCCTGCTGTTCCCCAGTATAATCGTCCAATATAAACTAAACCTAAACTCCCGGTTGAGATTAAGTTGATCTTCATGAGGTATACTGGAAGAATCCGCAAAACATCTATACAAGCTATACGTTCTATTACATGGAACCGTTCCAGGAGGAGAATCTATGTTTACTATTCTTGTAGTCGAGGACGACGCCAAGCTGCGGCAGCTCTTCTGCACTGTACTGACCAGGCACGGCTACCGCGCGGTTCCGGCCATGAATGGCGAGGATGCGCTGGAGATGCTGGATAAGGAATATATCGATCTGATGATCTGCGATATTATGATGCCCGTGATGGACGGCTTTGAGCTGACACGGATGATCCGGGACAACAACAGCCAGCTTCCGGTCCTGATGGTGACGGCGCGGGAGACTTTTGCCGATAAGCAGCAGGGCTTTCTCGTTGGCATCGATGATTATATGGTCAAGCCGGTCAATGTGAATGAGATGATTCTGCGTGTCGGGGCGCTGCTGCGCAGGGCCAAAATCATCAGTGAACGCAAAATCGAATGGGCAGAAACGGTGCTGGACTATGATACACTAACCGTGATTCAGGGGCCTGAGAGCATCGTGCTGCCGCAGAAGGAATTCTATCTCCTCTATAAAATGGTCTCTTACCCGAATAAAATCTTCACCAAGCAGCAGCTCATGGATGAAATCTGGGGGATGGACTCCGAATCGGATGAGCATACGGTGGTGGTCCACATTAACCGGCTGCGGGAGCGCTTCCGGGACAACCCGGATTTTGAAATTGTCACGGTCAGAGGGCTGGGCTATAAGGTGGTGAAACGGGGATGATCCGGGGGAGAAACCGAGGGCTATGGTGGTATTTCGTCTCGATGGTGTTCGTGATTATTCTGTTCTTTGTATTGATTCTGTCTGTGCTGGCGTACCTGTATTTCCGGGTAGGGAATAATACCATTGGGCACCGTAATATGTTCCCGCCCGTGCTCATGGTGATGCTGTTCAGCGTGGTCATCGGGACTACGATCAGTATTATGGTCGGCAAAAAAATCCTGGCCCCGATCACAGACTTCAGCCGCGCCGCCAAAGAGATTGCCAGGGGCAACTTCGACATCTACTTGAATGAGTCGCACCGTGTGGATGAGATCAGTGAAGTGGCGCATCACTTCAACCTTATGGTTCAGGAGCTGCGCAGCATCGAGACCCTGCGCAATGACTTCGTGGTGAATGTGTCTCACGAGTTCAAGACGCCTATTGCGGCGATTGAAGGGTACGCCATGCTGCTGCAGGAGGAGAATCTGAGCAAGGCGGAGCACGACGAATACACCGGAATGATTATCGAGAGCTCACGGCAGCTGTCCAATCTGTCCGGTAACATCCTCAAGATATCCAAGCTGGAGAACCAGGAGATGCTCTCAGAGCTGGCCGAATATCCGCTGGACGAGCAGCTCCGCCAAGCACTTCTGCTGCTGGAATCCCTCTGGTCTGCCAAGCAGCTGAATCTGGAGATTGAGCTGGATGAACAGCGGTATTACGGCAACGAAGAGCTGATGATGCAGGTGTGGCTTAATGTGCTGGGCAATGCGATCAAGTTCACGCCGGAGGGCGGAACGATCTCGGTCGCGCTCCGCCCGGACGGAGCCTGGATCTCGGTGGTCATCGCGGACACCGGCATCGGCATGACCCCGAAGGTGCGCAAGCACATCTTCGAGAAGTTCTACCAGGGCGACCCCGCCCGCTCCGCTGGAGGCAACGGCCTCGGCCTGCCGCTGGCCGCGCGCATCATCAGCCTGAGCAAAGGCACCATCGAGGTGCGCAGCGAGCCGGGCCAGGGCTCGGCGTTCACGATCAAGCTGCCGCGGGGAGGGGCTTGAGGGGTTGGGCGTGCGCCTTTTTGTGGCCGCTTGCGGGGGAGCAGAGGGATTTATCCCTCTCATTTCCTCCCCGCGCCCACTTTCGGCGCAATCAGAGGGATTTATCCCTCTCATTTCCTCCCCGCGCCCACTTTCGGCGCAATCAGAGGGATTTATCCCTCTCATTTCCTCCCCGCGCCCACTTTCGGCGCAATCAGAGGGATTTATCCCTCTCATTTCCTCCCCGCGCCCACTTTCGGCGCAATCAGAGGGATTTATCCCTCTCATTTCCTCCCCACACCCACTTTCGGCGTAATCAGAGGGATTTATCCCTCTCATTTCCTCCCCACGCCCACTTTCGGCGTAATCAGAGGGATTTATCCCTCTCATTTCCTCCCCACGCCCACTTTCGGCGTAATCAGAGGGATTTATCCCTCTCATTTCCTCCCCACATCTGCTTTCGGCGCAATCAGAGGGATTTATCCCTCTCATTTCCTCCCCACGCCCACTTTCGGCGCAATCAGACGTTACTATCTACCATAACTCATTATCCATAATAGATGGAACAAGCTCATACCGACAGATTCTATTACTTCCTTGCATCAAAACAGGTGTAAGTTTGCCTTTGTCACACAAACTATTCAAGTTTTTCTTCACCGTTCGTGGATCAATCCCAAGCCCCTTCACCACATCCACCGGCCGGATCATCCCATTCTTTCGGCTCGCCATGTGCAGCATGTCACGCTCTATCCTCGACAATTGGCCACTCCCCTCAGAACGGGTTTTCAACAAACATGGGGTTAGCAAAGCTTTCAGCAGGGAGATGGTCTGCTCCGGTGCGGATTCCAGATCATCGTAGGGGATGGCGATGACGCGGTATCCGGCAATTTGCAGATACATCTCCCGGTTCAGCTCCTGACGGTAACGGGTGCGGTCCGTATTCTGAACATGCGGCCCATATCCCTTGATCTCGATAGCGAACTTAACCTGTCCCGGCTTCCACACAAAATCCACAAAATACGGCCTGCCCCGCCAGTCTGCTACCTCGTACTCGGGATGCAGTTCATCCAGGTTACCGAAAATCGGCCACCATACCCGCTCTACAAACATTTGCTCCCCATGCCGGTGCCCCCGGTCCAGCCGGTCCAGACGTTCCCCTGCCCTGCGTTTCTTATGATACTCCAGCCATCTCTGATGCTCTTCAACAAATCCCATTTCTCTCTTCCTCCTTTGCAAAATCAACTCTCTCTCCCCGCAAACAGCGCTGATCAGCCCACTTGCTTACTCGCTCCCGGGGGTGTCAGAACCTAAGTTACTGACGTATCCAAACATTTCCACGCATATCCACTCATATCCACGCACAAAAAATCCCGCACCCGATAAACCAGGGCGCGGGATGTGCTTCATCCGTTTTACAAATTATAGTATCGCCACACTGCAAGCGTCAATAACATCCTTCACCGGTGGATCAACTTCGCTTCCATGTGTACCTCTCACTGCAAAAATGTCGGGAGCGATGGAGGATTCACGGACCCACGGTTTGGGCAAACATGCTGCTGCCAGCAGCTACACTCCTGCCAGCAGCTACACTCCTGCCAGCAGGTACACTCCCGCCGGCAGGTACACTCCCGCCGGCAGCTACGCTCCCCGCCGCAGCTCTACTTCCCCTCCGCCCAGCACATCCGCTCAGTTCTTATGGCTTCGCCGGACTCGATGGCCTTCTCAATCATCTTGCCGAGGTATACGTCCTGCGAGGCTTCCTCCAGTCCGTAGAAGCTAGGGCCGCCAGCGGCATAGAGGGCCATCTTGTCCAGACAGGACGCAATGGCGAGCTCGTCATCGTACAGCCGGGCAGGGATGAACGGATTAGTGTACAGCCATTGCTCTCCGCAAATAATCCCCTGAAGGTAATAGCCTTCAGCATTCTCCTGCTCCCCTCTGTTAATGCGCTTCAGCTCCATTTGCAGAGGCACCAGGTTCTCCTGCTGGAGCAGCACCCGGTTGTCGAAGATCTCCCCGCGTTCTCCGCGCACACTAAGGTGATTCGAGCGGGTCCAGGACCTGTGCTGGTCCTTGGTGAAATCATAAATGCCTAAGCGGTCTCCGAAATCCAGCCAGGCCAAATCCCGTTGCAGCGGGATCAGCTTGTCTTCAGCCGGAGGACCGCTGCGGGTAGGTCCGCCTACCCAACTGGAGGCGAACCGCATCCCCCGAATGACCGCCTCCTCGAACCCGATGCCAAGCATCCTGCGGAGCAGGCTTGCCCCATGATACAGATGCGATACGGAGACCGTTGTCTCGGTGATTCTGCCCAGCCTGCCAGAGCGGATCAGCGATAGCCTAGCCTCCTGAACCGGATGGTACGGGTACTGCTCTGCGACTTGTATCCAGGCTCCGTGCACGGTCAGCTCCTTATGCAGCTGCTCCAGCTCCTCCAGAGTGGAGGCAGGCGGTGTCTCTGTCAACGCTGGAAGGCCAATCTCTGCAAGCCGGTACAAATAGTTCATTGCCGCCCCGCCGCCGACAGAGACCACTGCGAAATCCGGGTCCTCACTTCGCAGCAGCTCGTCAAGGGAACGGTACGTCTGAACGCCCCACCCCGCTTCTATCGCCTGTCCCTGAGCCCGGTCCCTGACCACAAGACCGCTAATCCGGAACATGTCCGGCAATGAACGGGCAATTCGCAGATAATATTGTGCGCGGAATCCCCCTCCGCCGATAATACTGAAGTTAACGGGCATAACGCTGTCCTCCCTGATGGCACATTGATGTTGATGCAGCTTTAGCCGCAAGTCCCTGCTCCGTCATCGCGGCTTCTACCATCATACTTGTCTCTGGTGGATTATATGTGTCATCATTTGATCAGCTCGGTAGGATTCATGCCGGTGATCTTCTTGAATAGCGTGCTGAAATAAGGAATGTTCTTGTAGCCTACCCGCTCCGCCACTTCATAGACCAGCATATTGCGCTCCATTAATAGTTCCCTGGCCTTCTCAATTCTCACCCGGGTCAGGTAGTTGTTGAAGGTCTCCCCGGTGATGTTCTTGAAGATGATCGACAAATGATTCCGGGAGATGAACACCTTATCCGACAGATCAGCCAGCGTAAGCTCCTCGGCGTAATGCTCATGAATGTAGTTCGTCATGAAATCAACGACCTGCCGGTGCTTACTGCTGCCCTTCCATTGACGGCTGGCACAGATCGCTGTAATTTTGGCGGATAACCAGCTTGCCAGCTGGTCGGGTACGGCCAGGTTGCCGATCTCCTGTGCAATCTGGTCATTGGTGAACAGATCATCGAGCACGAAGCCCGACTCATACAGGGAGTAGGTGATAATGCCCCATAGCTCGCTGCCGAGCATCTGCACGTAGCTGGCGGACACCCCTTGCTGCGCTTGCAGCTCGGTAATATATCCGTATACAAGCTGCTGTGCCTCAGCCTCTTGTGAAGCCTTCATCGCAGCGGCCAGCTTGTAGGAGAATTTCACCGGGAAAAGGACACCCCGGTCCTGCCCGCTGCTGTGGCTCTCCCGGTAGCAGTATACCTCATACGCCGGGCTGATCCGCAGCGCCCCGTGATCCATGGCACGGAACGCCTCCTCTGTCGATTCGGGGATTTTCGTCCACGTATCCTTCAGACCACCTATACCGATGCGGACCATCAACCGGAGATAGGAGTGGATGCTATCGACCAGCCGGGTGGCCAGCTCTTCCAGCTGCTGTGTGCATTCTCCCTCCGGATGAATAATCAGCAAAGCCCGGTAGCTGTTCAGCTCAGTGTACTCCATATTGGCGTAATGCTTGCGCGTGACCTCACAGGCAATGTTACTGACCGCGAAGCGGAACAGGTTCCAGTCCGAAACCGAGAAGGAGCTGGCCCGGTCATCGCGGATCAGCTCAATCCCGATGCTTGCATGCCTGCCGTCAAGCCAGTAATGATACGAAGGCGGAAGATGGGAATTGTTCCGGTACGAAGGCTCCAGGGTACCGACGGCTGCCGACCGGACCCATTCCTTCTCGACAAAAGGCTCGTACAGCATCATTTTCAGCTCCAGCTCACCTTGTCTGATTACCTTCTCCTGCTCTCCAAGCAGTTCTTCAATCACCTTGTGAAGGATGGTTCTAAGCGTAGGCAGACTGATCGGCTTGGAGACGTAGTCACTGACCTGAAGCCGGAGGGCTTGTCTGGCATGCTCGAAGTCTGAATATCCGCTTAGAATAATAATTTTGCCCTTGAAGCCCTCGTTCCTTAATTGCTCCAGCATCTCCAGGCCGCTCATCACCGGCATATAGATATCCGTGATTACAATGTCCGGGCAGGTTGCACGGATCATCGCCAGACCGTCTTCCCCGTTAAGCGCCTCACCGGCCCATTCTGCGCCCAACTCCTCCCATGGAATCGCCCGCTTCATCCCCTGAAGTACCTGCCGCTCATCGTCAATAATAGCGATCTTCCACATCATGTCTGCCTCCTTAAGCTTCTCTGGCCCGCAGCTGCCGTATCAGCCTTCCTTCGCAGCGAGAGAAGCAGTCAGTATCTGTGCCGGAGCCTCTGTGAGCAGCGGCAGAACAATCTCTACCCGGGTCCCTCCCTCTTCACGTTCCTTCAGCGTAACCCCATAGTCATTTCCGAAATATCCGGCAATCCTCTCCCGCACATTCCGTATGCCATAGCCGCCGGTATGCCGCCCTGGCGGGCGCACTTCCGGCTGCTTCAGGCCTGCCCCGTTATCATCAATTCTGATCTGCAGCGTCTCTTCTACCTTAGTAAAGGATATTGAGACATGTCCGCTGCGCTGCTTATTGAAGCCGTGTACAATTGAATTCTCCACGAACGGCTGCAGGGTCAGCTTGGGAAGATAGGCCTCCTGAAGCCCCGGTTCCACATCGATGGCGTACTCCAGGCCGTCGCCCCAGCGGAGCTGCTGGATTTCGAGATAACACTGGATGTGCTGCAATTCCTCCGATACCATGATGAAGCTTGCCCCGTTGGATAAGCCGATCCTGAACATCTGGCCCATCAGCTCCAGAATCCGGCTCAGCTCATCCTGTCCGGCCTCAATGGCCATCCAATTGAGCTGGTCCAGCATATTGTAGAGAAAATGGGGATTGATATTGGCCTGCAAGGCCTCTATCTCCGCTTTGCGCTGCTGCTCATACCGCCGCTCCAGCGATAGATACAGCTCCTCAATCCGCTCGGTCTGCTTGCGGTAGCCGGAGAATAAATAACCGAATTCATTCTCATAGTCGCTGGGCAGCTCCTCCTTGTGCCCACCGACTGAATACAATTTCATAGCGCTTACAAGCTGCTTAATCGGCTTGGAGAATTGCCTGCTCAGATAATGCGTCAGGAGCAGGACCAGCAGAATCGCTCCAATCCCGATTAGTCCGATCCATTCCGCCAGTTCCAGACTGCTTGCCGTAATCTGCTTCCAGGAGGTGAACTCAATCAGCGTCCAGATGGAATTATCCATTCTGGAGTAGACCAGCAGCGTATTGCCGGAATCCTTATCGCCGGGAATATGGACATAGCCGGATTTGTTGCTCTTGAGGTCGATCCATTGAGACCACTCGCTCTGCTTCAGCGTCTCTCCGATGCTCAGAATCTGCTTGCCGGCGCTGTCCGCCATGATCCGGTTCGACCCGGAGGTATTGCCGGTCAGCAGCGCACGGATCTCCTTGGCCTTGATATGAACGACCAGCACACCGAGATAGTCGTTCTCGTTCATGATTTTACGGGCGAAGCTTAGTACCGGAATGTCTCCCTGCACACTGGGGATGGAATATTCCCCCGACCAGGCGAAATCGCTTTTCACCAGATTCTTGGACCAGGACTGCTTATCCAGATCGAGGATATTGCGAAATTGAATATAGCTCTGTCCGCTGCTCGGCATCGGCTGATCCATGTAGAGGTCAATCCCCTGGATTAACGGAATGGCATAGGTCAGATTGCCGAGTGCACTCTCAACGCTTATACGCTTGCGGTACCGCTCGAATTCATCCTGCCTGTTCAAAAGAAAGGTCGTCAGCTCGTTGTCCCGGGAGGTGGACAGTGAGATCTGCTCAATCATATCCAGCCGGGTGGTAATCTCATTGTTCAATTCATCCAGCAGCCGCTGCTGATAGTGGGAGGTAGTCTGCACAAGGGCTTTGGAGGAATTGCTGTAGCTGGTCCAAGCCGTAACCGCTATCACCAGAATAATTATAATGGCAAAGCTGTGAAAAAACAGACGGTCGATCCTGTACTTTTTAAAAGGATTGGTCAAGCGGTCCCCTTCCTTCGCCCTCCGGTTCACACGAAATAAACGGTAAAGCGTCGAATAAGGCTCTGGCGCTTTACCGTTATCGGACGGATGTTTTTTTTAAATATAAGAATTTAAAACGGTACCGTCCTTAAAAGGACGGCAAAGTCGTTTCCACTTGCATCTTATCCCTTTATGCCTGTTGTCGCAATCCCGTCTACGAAATACTTTTGCAGGAAGGTGAATACAAGCGTTGCCGGAACTATAGAGACCAGCGACATAGCCAGAAGCTGGCCCCACTCGGCTGCAGACTGGGAGTCATTGATCATGCGCAGCGCCAGACCCACCGTGTACTTGTCTACCGTGTTGATGTACAGGAGATGTCCCAGGAAGTCATCCCAGTTCCACAGGAAGCAGAAGATGGTCACCGTAACGACCGCCGGGAAGGCCAGTGGCATGACCACTCTCCAGAAAATCCCGAACCAGGAGCAGCCGTCGATTTTGGCCGATTCATCCAGCTCCTTGGGCACGCCGCGGATAAACTGGATCAGCAGGAAGACGAAGAAGCTCCCGCCGGCCCCTCCCGCCAGCAGATGGGGAACGACAAACGGCAAATACGTGTTGACCCAGCCCAGCTGATGGAACAAGGCGTACTGGGGAATAATCAGCACCTGGCCCGGCATCATCAGTGTCAGCATCAGAATCGAGAACCAGAATTTCTTAAGAGGAAAATCCAGTCTGGCAAATCCGAAAGCAACCAGCGTGCAGGATAACAGGGTTGCGATCAGCACCATAATCTCAAGGCCGAAGGTGTTAAGATAGAAATCAGTGAACGTATGTCCGGGAACCGATTTCCAGCCTTTGGTGAAGTTCTCCCATTGCGGGACGGACGGGAAGATTCCCGGTGAACTCAGCTCGGTGCTGTCCTTCAGCGAGGCTCCGATCCACCAGACAATCGGATAGACCATGAGGAAGCTGAAGAGAATCATGAACACATGCCGGAGTGCAGGCTTCCAATTCAAAGTTGTCATTTGCGTTTTTTCCCTCCAGTGTCAGTCTCATAGAATACCCAATATTTCGAGGTGTAGGAGATCAGCAGTGTTGCAGCGACGATGGCCACCAGCATAATCCAGGCCAGTGCAGAAGCGTAGCCCAGCTCGTACCGGCTGAAGGCCCGTTCATACAAATACATAGCGTACACGTATGTAGCATTCATCGGACCGCCATTCGTAATCACGAAAGCCGAGGTGAACATCTGGAAGGCGTTAATCACGGCCATAATCAGGTTGAAGTAGAGAATCGGCGACAGCATAGGCAATGTAATGCGGAAGAATTGAATGAACTTGTTCGCCCCGTCTACCGAGGAAGCTTCATACAAGTCATTGGGAATCTGCTTCAGCCCTGCCAGGAAGATTACCATGGTAGAGCCGAATTGCCAGACCGTCAGCAGAATCAGTGTGCTAAGCGCAGTGTCCGGGTTGGTGATCCAGCTTTTCCCTTCGATGCCGAAGACAGCGATCAGCTTGTTGAAAATCCCGTCTACCCCGAAGATGTTACGCCAGAGCAGCGATACCCCGATACTGCCTCCGATCAGAGAAGGGAAATAGATCGCTGTACGGTAAGCACTGATCCCTCTGACTGCCTTGCTGAGCACCATGGCTACGAGCAGGGCCGCAATCAGCTTAAGGGGCACGGAAGCCAGTACATACATGACCGTGACTTTGGCAGATTGAATAAATTTGGGGTCTGCGGTGAAAATCCGTTCGTAATTGCGGGACCCGATCCATTTCATTGGCTGCATCAGAGTGTAGTCAGTAAACGAATAGTACAGTGATAAGAACAACGGATACGCCGTCAGTACCAGGAATCCGATCAGCCAGGGCGAAATAAACAAATAGCCTGCAAGCGGAGCGTTCCACCGGCTTTTGAAATAGGAGCTTTTTTTCGGCGCTGGCGAGGCTTGGGCTAAAGTGGTTGTGGAGCGGTTCATCTGTGGTCACCTCTTGTGGTCAATTTGTATAGCTTAAGTATAGTATTGGGCCACACTTCGGCTAAAGGAGGGCAATGCTCGAATTCTTTCAAAATATAACGATTAATTCGAAAACACGAGTATAAGCGCGTTCCAAGTGGAAAAGAGAAAGCCCGGAACATTGCTGTCCCGGGCTTTCAGTTCATACCTTATTTCTCGTAAGATAGCGAGGCTTCCTTCAGCTGCTTGAACGCCTCTTCCGGTGTGGATTTACCGAAGCTGAGCTGGTCACGGACCAGTACCCAGTCTTTATCCACGAAGTTCGTCCAGCCGCCGGCTCCGGCCGACCAGGTCTGGCCATCCGGCTCCGTAGCACGGAGCAAGCCTAAGCCTACCTTATCCAGATCGCTCATATTGGCTTCCAGCAGAGCAGCGTTATCCTTGTTAGCCGGGAGGCCACGGAAGGTCTTGGTGATTTGGGCAGCCTCAGCATCATTCACGAACCAGTTGATGAATTTCTTGGCTTCTTCAGCATGCTTGGAGTTCTTGGAGACCGCCATGTACATCGACGGCTTCAGCCAGCCTCCTGCCTCTTCGGCACGCGGCATGGTTACAAGTGCGTAGGCTCCTGGCTTAATACTGTCCCAGGTTCCCAGATTGTTGGAGAAGCTGTAACGGAACAACACTTTTCCTGCTGCGAGCAGGTCCATTTGCGGATCATTTTCTTTATCGGAGGCATTCACATCCGCTGGAGGAACAAGCCCTTCCTTGCGGAGCTCTTCGAACTTGCGGGTCCATTCCAGATAGGTGGCTTCATCCACGTTGAAGTGACCGTCATCCGTGATGACCTGCCCTTTGCCTCTGGCATACTGATACGCCGAGTACATGAAATAGTTACCTGCATAGTCGAGGGTGAAATATTGTCCCTTCGGCAGCTTGGACTTGGATTCCTTCGCTAAGGCGAAGAACTCATCCCAGGTCCAGCCGTTGGCCGGGTTCGCAATGCCCAGCTTATCCATAGCCGCTTTATCATATACCATACCGAAGGCTACCGAGCCGAGTGGAACTGCATACTGTTTACCGTCCAATTGGCCGCCTGCCAGCAGCTTCGTATCGAATTTGCTTACATCCACCTCAGGAGCAAGGTCGGCCAATTGCTGGCGGGCCATCCAGTCCGGCATCCAGCCCGGGTCAAGCTGAACCACATCGGGTGCATTGTTGGCCGCAGCCTGCGTGGATAATTTGTCCAGATAACCGTCCATACCGGAATACTCCGGCTCGAAGGTTACGTTCGGATTATTCTTCGTGTACAATTCCAGGGCCGCCAAAGTGGCTTCGTGACGCGGCTGGGAGCCCCACCACATAATCCGCAGCTTGACCGGCTCATTGGTGCTTGGCGCATCCGTTGCAGCAGCCGTCGCAGCAGCATTGGTGCTGGCGGGTGCTTCTGTAGCCCCTCCTGCATTGTTTACTTTATTCCCTCCGCCGCCGCAGGCAGCCAGTGTACCTAATATCGCTGTCATCGCCAGGACCGAAAGAGAACGCTTCCATTTCAACATCTTTAACCCTCCTGTATACATCTGTATTCTCTTGCTACATTGCTATATTAACAAGACGGGTTGGAAGTTCATAGGAGGGCGATGCACGAATTCTTATAAAATCTTACGAATATGCCATCCTGCAGATCGGCAAAAAACGTTCAAAGGCTGCTCCGCTATCCTAAGATAGCTGGGCAGCCCTGAGTGTCAACTCTGCGTTACTTATTTCATCATGCTGGCGGCGATGCCGATAAGCTCATCCTTCGTTAGCT
The DNA here is from genome assembly GCF_038002825.1 of Paenibacillus sp. FSL H8-0048. Taxonomy (NCBI): domain Bacteria; kingdom Bacillati; phylum Bacillota; class Bacilli; order Caryophanales; family Paenibacillaceae; genus Paenibacillus; species Paenibacillus sp. FSL H8-0048. The sequence goes on from NZ_JBBODF010000001.1 coordinate 2,776,903, forward strand.
CCGTATTCTCCTGGCCGACGGACACACGATAGTTAACCTTTGTGCCCGGGTCAGACCAAACCAGTCTGTACTTAAACCCTAAGTCAAGTTCCTTGTTGTCCGAGTCATCCGAGAAAATGGCCTGTTTGCCTTTAATCTCGATATTCTCCATCTTAGTATGTTCACTCCACGAGAGCGGGTCTGCCGGGTTTTGGTTGTCATCCACACGCGAGACGCTGATTCTCACCTGAGCCTCCCCTTTCTTGTATACCAGAGAGGAATACGGGTAGTCAACGTTCTCCGCCTTCTCGACTCTCCAGGCCAACTGGAAGTTGTCTCCCAGGTCTCTCTTGTTTTCGTCTTTAAGCTCCTGCACATCCGGCACTTTTAAGAAAGAAGGGTTGATGATGGCCTCGTCCAGGGCATAACCTTCCGGCATATACGCCGGCTGCTCCAGGATCGGAGCGTTGTGCTCCTCTACACTGGTCTTATAGGCGGTATAGTCCTTGAACGTGAGGGGCGGACGATACATATTCATACTTCCCTCTCCCTCCTCGCCTTCACGTGTAATTAGATAGGTGGCATACTCTCCAGGAAGCAGCAGCTCCTTCATGAGTGCTGCCCCCTTTGAATATTTCTCGTTGTAGAATATACTCTCCTTCCGGTTGGCTTCATCGTCTGCACCCGGCTCTGCTTCTGGTATATAAGGCTTCAACGGTTCTTTCGCCTTCTCAATCAGCGTTCCGCCCGAAGCCGTCGCCGGAATCGGCTGATAAGGCAGCACCTTATACGGGGCTCCGGCCCCTTGCCGGACTTCACCCGAACTCTGGGCTTCAGCTCCTTGCTGGAGTTTGCCGGAGAATTGGGTATAGCCGCCGCCCAGCAAGACCAGTGCCAGGACCGCCGCCGCCCAGCCCTTCACCGGCATCCGCTTCTGTCTCCGCCCGGTTCTTGTTTCCATTCTGCGCATTACTTTAGGTGCCTCTCCGCTTGGCGGAAGGGTCTGAAGCAGGGTCTCGTCTTCTTCAGCAGTCAATGCCCCCTCAAGCCCGAGCGCCTTCATTACTGAATCATGAACATCAACGGTGTTCCAAAGTGCTGAACGGTCTCCATCCTTCAGAAACTGCTCCTCCGGAGTTAATTCACGCTTGCCCATAATTGTTTCTCCTTTCTCTCAATCGCTTTTTTAAGTTTTTCTCTAGTCCGTTCATATCTTTTGCGTACGGTAGCCGTACTCACACCCAGAATTTCACTGATCTCCGCAAATGATTTATCTTCATAAATCCGCAGGATCAATAAATTCCGGTCCTCCACATCCAGCTTCCCCAGAGCAGCCGAGACCGGCTCGCTGAACAGGCGGTCATGGGCCATTTGCTCGGCGCTCTTCTCCGTAACCTCCTGCCCGAGCAGCTTCCGCAGCTGCTGCCGGGATTTCTGCCGGCGCAGCTGATTCAGGCAATGATGATAAGCAATCTTGTAGAGCCATGAGGTGAAATCTGCCTGAGGCTTGTACTGCCCGATATTCTGGTAGGCCTTGATCAGGATATCCTGCACTGCGTCTTCTGCCTCTTCCTTGTTATTCAGCAAGCGGTAACAATAGAGGTAAATCCGTTGCTGGTACAGCCTGATCACATCAGAGTACAAGCCTCCTTCCCCGTCCTGAATCCTTCTAATCTTCTCTTCGATTGGGTCCACGATAATCTCCTTTCTGCAAAGCATATAGATATAACACATGAGCCGTATGTAATGTGACAATTATCTTTTACCGGTGCCACAACAAAAAAAGAGACCCCCAGATGAATTCTGTTGATCTCTCCGTTGCAGAACCTATGAACCTGTAGCTTCCTAAAACCGTCTGTCTGCTCTATTCCAGCTCGACCGTCTGATTCAGATTCAGCCCGTCCGTGTCCTGCCCGGTCATCCGCTTGAACATGTATACTGCCTTCTCGGCGAGATTGCCGCTCTTCCAGTATTCGGCGGCTTCGGCATGGACCTTGATCAGAATGACATTCGGGTCATCATAGCTTGTCTTCAGAAATGTATCGTACCCTGCACTCCAGAGCTCTTTCTTCTTGTTCACATCGTTTACAATTTCGGCTGTGCCGCGGATCGATACATAGGATTTATCAGCATACACGACATTCACTCGCGGATCATACAGAATCTCCCCGAACTTGCTGGTATCCTTCTTGGTCAGGAAACACAAGTCTCCATCGAATTCGACCTCCTGGGTCTTCATGGGCCGGGAGACCAGCCCTTCCTCCGAGATGGTGGTGAGCATGGCCATATCGATACCCTTGATCAGCTTGCGGACCGTCTCAACGGCTTCCTCGTGACTATGGTGTGTAGTTGACATCTTTACCGCCTCTTTTCTTCCAGGATAGGGAATAGGTTATCCAAATGCATAGCATTTATTAACCAGAAGCAGCGAAACATTACCGGATGCCGGTGAAATCCGCGAGATCAGCAGCGTACATGCTTGCGCTTGAACCCGATCCGTCCTTTGTCGACAGCCTTCATAATATTATCGTATGCGCTGATGAGCTTACTCTTCGGCTTGTCCTTGTCCACCTCAACCGGACCCACCCGCTCCGCCGTCTCACGAGCCAGCTCATGAAGCGGCGAATAGGATACGGCCACTGTATACATAAAATTGTTCATCGAATACCGGGTGCGCTCCGGGGACTGATGAATGCTCTGCTCGGCCTGCTCCAGCATATCTGCCAGCTTACTCTCCGGGAACTCCTGATCCGGGCGGCTTCCCAGCAGCCAGCAGTAACAGCTCCAGCCTGCCGACATTCGGAGGTCTTCTCCGCTCCTGATCCATTCGTCGGCCACCTGCTGGGCAATATCCGCTTCAGCCAAGGTTACAGCCACAACGAAATCAGACAGCATATAGAAATAAGCCCCGTCCATCCAGCGGTTGTAATCCGCCTCTGTCATCCCGTTTGGATCAGCAATGATCCCGGCAAAATACATTGCATCATAATTACCTGTAGCATACAGCTCCTCAGCCAGCGCCTGATTGATCCCGGTTTGTTTGAAAATCGGCTTCATGGCACCGGTAGCCACGCCAAAGAGCGGTTCCCGTGCACCGTTTGAGGTATACATCTTCTTGGTCCGTTCCTTGCCAAGCGCTTCAAGCTCCTGCATCACCTGTTCTGCATTCATTGAACGTTCCTCCTTATCGCTACCTCTCATCTTCCGCCGGAATATCCGGCAGCAGCGGCCGGCCCTCAGGGTAGGCATTCTGATTCAGCTGGTCGCCAATCCACGCTTTGCCGTCCTCGCCGGTTTCTTTTTTCCAGATGGGGACAATCTGCTTGATCCGCTCAATCACGTATTCATTCGCCTCATAGGCAGCCTTACGGTGGGGCGAGGAGACTGCGATGACCACGGCAATATCGGTGATCTCAAGCCTGCCGATCCGGTGGGTGACCGCAACCTTAGTATCCGGCCAGCGCTCCAGCACTTCCTGCCCGATGCGCTTCAGCTGCGTTACAGCCATGGACGGATATGCTTCATATTCAAGATACAAGGTTTTCTTCCCCTGTGTGAACTCACGCACCGTACCAATGAATAGGGTAATCGCCCCGGCTTCCCTGCGCAGAACTTTATCGGATACCTCAGCGGGTATAATCACGGACTCTGTAATTTCAAATAACGAATCGCCCATTTCCTCACTTCCCTTCGATAGATGCAACAGCTGCTCATATTGCTCAGGTGTATCTATATCTGCCGCGAAATCTGCCTCTAGCCCCGCGCCGGCCAGCTCATCCCGATCCACCCCTAACCAGTGCAGTGATTCTAACAAACCGCCCAGCCGGTACTCACGGCTCGCAAGTCTTGCTGTAATGTCCGGCAAGAGCCGGTGCGGCCGGTATACGCCATGCAGCATCTGATGCTTGCCGTCAATCACGGGCAGAACCGCATCATAACCGCCTGCTTCAAGCCGGGTAAGCATCCATGCGGCGGCCGGAGCAGAGATATCGGGGCTGTCACAGCTTACCACCCAGGCATAGTCCGTCTCAGCATTGGCAAAAGCGGCATGAAACCCGCTCAGCGGCCCATGCCCGGCATAAACATCCGGTATATATAGAATATCCGATGGAAGACGTTCCAGATACGGCGTAGGATCGTTCGTGACCACAATCACGCTGGAGCACAGTTTCAGCATCTCCCTCACCTGCCGGACAATGAACGGTTCCCCCTGATAACTCAGGAGGGCTTTATTGCGGCCCTGCATCCGGGAGTTCTGTCCGCCCGCCAGTATAATTCCTGTCAGCACCAAAGACACCTCCTGTGGCAGATTTTAGGACTGAAGCAGTGACAGCGCCAGTGCGATAACCGCCTGATCCGCAAGCGCCTGATCCCGTAAAGGCAATACCGGCGGACTATCCTTGCTGATGCCAGAACCAGACGCTGCACTCTGTAGTTCCCCAGCCTCTTCCCAGCTTAACCACAGTCGTATGTCCGTTGCTTCCTTTTGCAGCGTTATCTGGTCCTCAGTGCGGCGAATCAAGGCGATCTTGGGATACTCTGCAGATTTGAACCCCTCAGCAATCACCACGTCTACTCTGCCGCGCATCGACTCCGCAATTTCACGTAGTGATGCCGCAGATCTGCGCATGACCCTTGTCGCCTCCGGCGAGGTCAATACCGTCTCTACTGCACCGTGCAGGAGATGCTTGCTGCTATCCGTTCCCGGATCATCCAGCTGGAAGGAATGGGCATCATGCTTGGCAGAGCCAACCCGTATTCCTTGTGCAGACAAGGCCTCGATTAACCGGCAGACGAGGGTTGTTTTGCCGCTGTTCTTGTATCCGATGATTTGCAGTACAGGAACTGGGAGCTGTACCGCCGCATGCTGAGATTCCATAATCACGTTGTCTGCTCCTCTGCTTGAAGATCTATTTCGATTATACACTATTCCGGCCGCTGCCCATTCCCCGCCAATTGCCTGACAGCGCCACTGTGCTTCAAATCACCAGCCTCCCCGGCCGGATACAAGTATAGTTAAAGAGTCCGGCAGCTTACATGTCATGATATATCCGCGAAGGAGGTCTATTGCTGCATGAAAAAATACATCCCCAACCAGCACGGCGCCTGGGCGATGCTTGTTCTCCCTTTTCTGCTGGGCGTTGCCGCTTCCAAGGGGCAGTTCATACATATTCCGCTGTTTGTCTGCTGGCTGCTGATCTATCTGTTCAGCTTCCCGCTCTTGCAGGGGGTGAAGACCCGGAAGTTCGCACGTTATGCCCAGCCGCTCAGGTTATACGGGCTTCTGCTGCTTCCGTTCGCCCTCTATCTGGTGATTGTCCAGCCGGTGCTGCTGGGGTTCGCGCTGCTGCTTCTGCCGTTATTCGCCGTCAACCTCTATTATGCCAGGACCCGGAATGAACGCGCCTTGCTTAATGACATCTCGGCTATTGTGGCGTTCTGCCTGGTGATTTATCCGGTCTTCTATGTGGGGCAGGGGGAGAGCTGGAGAGCCGTGAATGAGCTGTTCGTGCTGGCGGTGCTATACTTCACCGGAACTGCCTTCTATGTCAAAACCGTCATCCGTGAGCGGAACAATCTCCGCTTCTATTACGGGTCCGTGGCCTATCATCTGCTGTTCGCGGCAGCCGGACTGTTCCTGTTTCCTTCGCTGCTGGTCCCGCTGCTGGTTCTGCTGCTGCGGGCAGCCATTCTGCCGAGGACAGGAATTACCGCCAAACGTACGGGAATCATTGAGATCGGCTTCTCCGTCATGTTATATGTGTCTGTGCTGGTGCTGTATTTCTAGGGGAATCACCATGCTTATTTGGACAAAAACCAGAAAGCTCCTTCGCCAATCCGCGCGAGAGGAGCTTCCTTCAGGTCTGCCAGCCTATTCTACGATCATATCCTGATTGCTTGAGCCCGGCGGCACAATAGGATAGACATTATCCTCCTCGGTGATATCAAATTCCATCACGACCAGCCCTTCTGTATGCAGTGCCTGTTCAATGATCTGCTCCGCTTCAGCCAGCGTGCGTGCCCGGAACCCGTGGGCGCCGAAGGACTTGGCTAAGGCCACGAAATCCGGCGAGCTGATCCGCACCGAGGAATAACGCCGTCCCAGAAACAGCTGCTGCCATTGCCGTACCATCCCCAAATACCCGTTCTTGAAGATTGCCACCTTGACATTCAGGCCGTGATCCACGGCGGTCATAATCTCCTGCATATTCATCTGGAAGCTTCCGTCCCCTGTAATGCACACCACATCGCGCTCAGGAAAAGCAACGGCCGCCCCAATCGCAGCAGGCAGGCCGTACCCCATCGTTCCCAGCCCGCCGGAGGTTAAGAAGGAGCGGGCTTCTGTGAATTCATAATGCGTGGCTGTCCATATCTGGTGTTGGCCGACATCCGTGGCGATGATGGCATCGCCTGCTGTAGCCTTTTGCAGGCAGCGGATCACCTCTTGCGGGCTTAGCTTCGGATTCGGCTCACGGCTTACCTTCGCCTTGCGTTTGCGCCAGAGCGCGATCTGCTCCTCCCAGGCCGGATCCTCTACTGGATGTACCTGTTCCTCTATGCCTTTAAGCAGTTCTCCGCAAGAACCGGTCACTGCCAGGTCAACGGGGATGTTCTTGTTCAGTTCGGAGGGGTCCAGATCAACCTGGATTTTGTAGGATCCCGGGGAGAAGGCCTTCCGCTTGCCGGTCACCCGGTCACTGAAGCGCACACCGAGACACAGCACTACGTCAGCGCTCTGCAGGGCGCGGTTAGCCGCCACCGATCCATGCATTCCAACCATGCCCAGGTGCAGGTAATGTCCCGAAGGAAAAGCGCCAAGCCCCATCAGCGTACTGGCCACAGGAAGGTGATGCCGCTCCGCGAATGCTCTTAAGAGCGCTGGCGTCTCTCCCTGGATACAGCCGCCGCCGGCCAGAATCAGCGGACGCTTCGCTCCGCTCAGGCGTTCGGCGGCAAGCTCCAGAACCGCCGGGTCAATGGGGTGATCCGGCTGATAGCCCCTGATTCTAGGGAGAGCGCCATCTGCGGCCGCCCCGTTCTCTATCGTGTACTCCGCATTTATCACATTCTTCGGCAGATCAATCAGAACCGGACCGGGCCTGCCGCTCGTTGCTATATGGAATGCTTCATTCACAATTCTGGACAGCTCGGCAATCTCTCTGACGATATAATTATGCTTGGTCACTGGCATCGTCATTCCGTAGATATCTACTTCCTGGAAGCTGTCCAATCCTATAAGATCGGTGGCCACCTGGCCGGTAAGCACGATCAGCGGCACCGAATCCATGAACGCTGTTGCAATTCCGGTTACCGCATTGGTGGCCCCGGGACCGCTGGTAACCAGCGCTACTCCCGGACGCCCTGTGGCTCTGGCGTATCCGTCTGCGGCATGAACCGCAGCCTGCTCGTGCCGGACCAGCACATGCTGAATCCGGTTATTGCCGTACAGCGCATCATATAGTGGCAATACGGCACCGCCGGGGTAGCCGAACAGGGTCTCCACCTTTTTGGCGATCAGCATCTCAATCAACAGCTCTGCTCCGTTCATGATTCCCCTTCGTCTCCTGTCATCTAGATAATTTATCCGCCAATATAGGACATGCCAATCTTGGCCTTGCTTCTACGGCTCTCTTCCGTCCGCTCATCGGAATAACGGTCGCTTCGCTGCTCCCATACCTGCTTAATTGCTGCCAGCAGCTCCTCATCGCCAGCCCCTCCGCGCAGCATGGCCCTAAGGTCAAAGCCCTTGGAGGCAAACAGGCAGGTATACAGCTTCCCGTCAGAAGACAGCCGGGCACGCGAACAGGCGGAACAGAACGATTCCGACACAGAAGTGATGAAGCCGACCTGGGCCGTACTCCCAAGATAGCCGTAGCGCTGCGCGACCTCTCCGCTGTAATTCTGCTCAAGAGCTTCCAGCGTATAGACGCTTTGCAGCTGCTGCAGGATTTCTTGCTTGGTGACGACCTTATCATAGCTCCAGCCGTTATCATTGCCGACATCCATGAACTCGATGAAGCGCAGCATGATCTTCCGCTTCTTGAAGTAGGCGGCCATCGGAAGAATCTCGGATTCGTTCACGCCCCGCTGAACAACCATATTCACCTTGACCTCGAACCCGGCGCCCGCCGCTTGATCTATAGCGTCCAGAATCATTCCCGGCCTGAAGCCGCGCCCGTTCATTCTGCCGAACAGCTCCGGCTCCAGCGCATCCAGGCTGACATTCAGCCTGCGCAGGCCCGCAGCATACAGCGGCGCTGCCTGTCCGCCCAGCAGGACTCCGTTCGTCGTAAGTCCCATATCCTCTACACCGGGAATGGCGGAGATCTTGGTAACCAGCTCCGGCAGATGGCGGCGCATCAGCGGTTCGCCTCCGGTCAGGCGGATTTTGCTTACGCCAAGCGATACGAACAGCTTCGCCAGCCGGCCGATCTCTTCGAAGGTAAGCAGCTCACCGGATGGAAGAAAAGCGTAGTCGTCACCAAATATCTCCTTCGGCATGCAGTAGGAGCAGCGGAAATTACACCGGTCCGTGACCGAAATCCGCAAATCATGGATAGGCCGCCGCAGCTGATCTTGCAGTGGATGATGATTCATGTGCGTCTATCTCCCTTCCCGTACTCTTGGCCTTACAATACCCAATCATTCATGCCCTCTTCCACCCCGAGCAGCAGGACATCCACCTTATCCCCTGCGGCGAAGCCTCTTGTTCCGCCAGGCAGTACTATCAGGGAATTGCCGCGTGCGATGGACGAAACAGCATTCGATTTATTGAAGCCGGCAGGCCGTACCGTAGTGCCGTCATATACCGCCCGGACGAACCGGGTGAACGGGTTCGCCTTGGCGAAATCCTCCGCCAGCACGGCTGTGGTACGCGGCAGATACAGATGGTCCGTCCCCATCATCTTAAGCAGGGCAGGTCTTACGAACAGCTCGAAGCCGGTGAAGCAAGCCGACGGATTGCCTGACAGTCCGAACAAGAATTGGTCTCCGGCCACAGCCACTGTAGTCACACTGCCGGGACGCATCGCTACCTTGTTGAACAATATATCGGCTCCAAGGCGCTTGTAGATCTCCGGCAAATAGTCATAATCGCCCACGGACACTCCGCCCGTTGTGATCAGACAGTCGGTCTCAGCGAGTGCCTGACGGACGGTCTGCAGGCATTCCTCCAGCCGGTCCGCTGCCGTATCATAGATCCGGTACGGGATACCCATCCGGGCGAGCTGGGCGGCAATCATCGGCCCGTTGCTGTTACGGATTTTGCCAAGTACGAGCGGGTCTGCCACTGCCAGCAGCTCGGTGCCTGTAGACAGAATCCCCACCACCGGCCGCTTCCCTGTCTTAACCTCCCCGTAGCCGAAGGTAGCCAGCAGCGCCACAACCCCGGGATGAATGAAGCTGCCGGCCGGAATGACTGTCTCACCCGCTAGCATATCCTCCCCTTGCAGGGACAGATTCTCCTGTGGTGCAAACACCTTGCGGATCGTAAACGTCTGTCCCTCTGAGACGGCTTGTTCAAACATAACTACCGCATCTGCCCCGGCAGGCAGCGCCGCTCCTGTCATCAGCCGTACCGCTTCGCCAGTGCCGATTACAGCCTGCGACACTTCCCCTGCGCCGATGTGATCCACCACGGTGAAGCTGACCCGGTTGCTGCCGGAAGCACCGGCCGAATCCCGGGAAGCGATGGCATAGCCGTCATACGGGGAACGGGTGAAATGCGGTACATCATGGGTTGCAGTAAGCGGCCCGGCCAGAATACGTCCATAGCTTGCATGAAGCGGAACAGTCTCCGTACCTGTGCGGCATACTCTCCCGGTTACCCGCTGCACAGCTTCCGCTACAGTAACCGGAGTTCTGGTCTTCTCCACCTTCATCTGCTCCTTACCGGGTGCCGGACTGAATATCCGTACATCCGTTTATTTCTGCGTAATATCGCTGAAGGTGCCTACATACCGGACATCTTCACCAGTCTCATCCTTCACAGCGCTGATATTCAGCCACTGCAGGTACTCTTCTCCATTCTTGCGCTTGTTCCAGATCTCTCCCTGCCACATGCCCTTTGCCTTGACCTCACCCCACATCACACGGTAAAAGTCCTTCGGCTGGCGGCCGGATTTCAGCAGGCTTGGCTGTTTGCCAAGCACCTCTTCTTCGGTATAGCCGGTAAGCTTCGTGAACGCCGGATTGACTGTCTTGATGTGGCCGGACACATCCGTAACCAGAATCCCCTGGCCGGTCGAATTGAACACCTCAGAGGTGAGGGCAAGGCGGTCCTGAAAGTACAGCCATACCACGAGCACCAGACTGGCCAGCGCCACCTGGGACAGCAGCATGAAGCCGATGGAATATTGTCCGGTTGCCGCATGAATCACAGATAGCATAATCGGAGGGAAGAATCCGCCCAGACCGCCCATCATTGATACGATCCCGTTGGCAATCCCCGCCTGCTTATTGAAGTACAACGGCACCAGCTTGAAAATAACACCGTTGCCGATTCCGGCACTTACCGCAATCGCCAGGCAGCCTGCTGTATACAGGCCCATGTCAGGCATGAAGGCCAGAATAATGGCAGCCACCGTGTATACACTGAAGGTGAAGATAAGAAAGAACAAAGGCTGGAACTTGTCAGCAAGCCAGCCGCCGATCGGACGGAAGAAGGTCGCTACTGCGATGAAGCCGGCGGTTCGCATCCCGGCGTCGACTTTTTCCAGACCAAAACTGGATACCAGAAAATTCGGCAGATAAATGGTAAAGGCTACAAATGAGCCAAAGGTAATGAAATAGAACAGTGAGAACAGCCACAGCTTCTCGTTCCTGGACACGCCCTTGATTTGTTCAATAATCGGAGTGCGGAGCTTAGGCTCCTGACGGTCCCCGAAGAAGAAGTTAAGAACGATGAAGACGAGCAGCAGAATCAGATACATTTTGACTGCGTTGGCCCAACCGAACTGTGCTGCCAGGATAGGCGCCGAGAAGGTTGTAACCGCTGTGCCCAGATTCCCGATTCCATAGATACCGTTAACCAGACCGTGCTTCTCCTTCGGATAGTACTTCGGCAAAGAGGTTACCCCTACAGAGAAGACCGCGCCGCCGACACCCAGGAACAGGCCGCCGATAATCAGATGGGTTACGGTTGAAGCCACACTGATGAAGTAGACCGGGAACAGCAGCAGCACGAAGCTGGACATAAAAATAATCCGCGCCCCCAGAATATTCGCATAGTAGCCCAGCGGAATTCTCAGAATCGAGCCAAGCACGACCGGAATCGCCGTGACCATCGCCAGCCGCCCGGGAGGAATGCTGATATCCTCCGAGATAAAGGGCATCAAGGAGGAGATAATCACCCACACCATGAATCCGGTAATCAAGTTTAAGGTTTGCAGCGGCAATTGCATTTTTTTAATCATTCGTTTCACCTTTTCGCCGTTTTTTCTTGTGATGATTTCCTGTTATCGATATTTCCTGTACTCATTGTATCCGCCGTTCCCCGGCTCAGATATAGGGGAGTCCCCTTTCCCTGACAGGGTAAACCCTAAAATAACCCCACAAAGTGGGGCTTTAGCGTAGGTGATGACTCAGTTACTTTGCGGGGACCCTAAAACTAAACAAAAAGGCTGATTTTGTCTTCAACGCGTAATTCTGCCATGATATAATAAGCCTAATAGATTGGAGTGATAATAGTGGAATTGCTCGATGCAAGGAACGACTTTATCTTCAAGAAAATATTCGGCAGCGAAAACAACAAAGATGTGCTTTTAGCCTTTCTTAACAGTACCTTTATGGAGTCCGGTGAACCACCGTTAACTGAGATCATATTAATGAATCCTTACACAGATAAAGATGCTCCGGCTGAAAAGCAGTCCATACTGGACATCAAGGCGAAAACGGCAGAGGGCAAGCGAATCAACATCGAAATGCAATTGTTCAATCCTTACAATATGGAGAAGCGGACACTTTTTTACTGGAGTGAGATGTACTATCACCAAATTCAAAAGGGCGACGATTACAGCCAATTGAAGAAGTGTGTTACGATTAATATATTGAACTACTCCTGCCTACCGAATGACCGCCATCATAATGTGTTTCGCCTTCGGGAAGATCATACCGGGATTTCGCTGAACAATGACCTGGAGATTCATGTGATGGAATTAACAAAGCTCGAGGAGCAGACCATACCGTTAACAGGCGGTTTAATCAACTGGTTATTATTCCTGAAGGGTGTTGAACAACCAAACTGGGAGGTGCTGACCATGAATGAACCCATGTTAAAAAAAGCAATGGATACACTTGAATTTCTAAGCCAAGACGCCGCTACACGTATGGAGTATGATGCCCGGATGAAGTATTTGCGTGATGAGGCTTCACGGATGAACGGTGCTAAAGCGGAAGGACGTGCAGAAGGACGTGCAGAAGGACGTGCGGAAGGACGTGCGGAAGGAATTGCGGAGGGAATTGCGGAGGGAATTGCTAAGGGTGAACAAAAAAGAGCAGAGGCCATAGTACTTGAACTTCTTGCGCTTGGAGTAGAGACCTCAGTGATTCTTAAAGCTTCAGGTCTCACAGAACAACACATCCTAAGGTTGAAATCACAGATGGGTAAGCACTGACCGAAGCTTCTGTTGAAAAAGTATAAATTCTTCTATTACAAAAGTATCAAAAAGCCGCCCCAGTTAGAATGGAGCGGCCTGTTTTTGTCAAGTAATCAGCGTATTTAACTGTTCACTTAAACGTTCCTTGTCCTTCGGACTCAGTTGGTTCTCGCCCATCGGGAAGATGACCGTCTCTTCTTTGACAAAATGGACCGTCAGCACCTCGAAGGCTTCTCCCGCATCGCGCACGGCTGAGCGGATTCCAGCGAGCGTCATCTGGCTGATGTCACCCTCAGAGTGATGCAGGAAATGCCCGATGTACCCGTCAATCTCGCGGTGCTCCTCCTGAATGCCTGCCAGCGGTCCCTGGTCGAAGCCGATATACCGGCCCAGCAGCGGGAAGAAATACGTCTCTTCCTTCTCCGTGTGCCGCTTCAGCGGGACGTCGAACTCCTGCACTGCCTTACGCAGCTTCTGAAGCTGTGCCTTGGCCTCTTCCAGCGTAATCTGCTCCTGCTCAAACCAGAGGACAATGGCATGCCATTCCTCCATCAGAAAAGATAAATAGCGGTGTTCATTCTCAAGGATGCGCATCGCGGGCAGCGTAAACTTAAGGTTTGTACGTTCCGGCATACAGCTAACCCTCCAGTGGCCGGTCAGAAATCCAGCATTTTTTTCCTCAAAGCGTATTCGACCAGCTCGGGCCGGCTTTTAAGGTTAAGCTTCTCCATAATTTTGGCCTTGTGGGCCTCCACGGTCTTAACGGAAATAAAGAGCTTCTCGGCAATCTCCTTATTCCCGTAGCCCTTGGCAATCAGCGGAAGAATCTCCAGCTCCCGCTTGGACAGCAGCTCGAACAGATCCTCGGTCCCGCCGGTCTTGTCCTGCTTAATGAACTCACGGACAAGCGACGTAGCCATCTTGGGATGAATATAAGTACCGCCTTCATAAATCGTGCGGATCGCCAGCAACAGCTCCTCATCCGGCGCACTCTTGAGCACATACCCGGAGGCCCCGTTCTTCAAGACATGGAAGAGATACTCATCATCGTCATGCATCGTCAGAATGAGAATTCGGGTATCGGGATAATCCTCCTTAATCTTGCCGGTCGCGGTCAGTCCGCTTTCTCCGGGAGGCATGCTTAAATCCATGATCAGGATATCCGGCCGGAGCTTGGCGACCATGGTGTAGGCTTCTCTGCCGTCCGCCGCTGCTCCGATCACTTCAATATCATCCTGAAAATTAAGAATCATAGAGAATCCGCTGCGCACGATTGCATGGTCGTCCGCAATGACGATCTTCATCAGAAGCTCATTCCTTTCCTCGGGCCCATCATACAGGAACCTGCAGCATAATCCGGGTCCCCTTGCCGGTCTCTGAATCCACACTGAAGGTTCCGCCCACCAGCTCCGCCCGCTCCTGCATTCCGAACAGGCCAAGTCCGGTTCCGGTAGGCTCATCCCCCAGCTGGAAGCCGATACCGTCATCCTGAACCAGAAGCTGCAGCATGCCGCCGTTCTCGGTGAGCGAGACCTTGACACTGTCTACCTGGGCATACTTCAAGGCATTCAGCACCGCTTCCTGGCATACCCGGTACATAACCGTCTCAATCTCACTCCCGTACCGCTTCTCGGGCAGCCGGGATTCATACTCAATCACGAGGCCATACGTTTGCTCCACCCGCTTGAAGTGAGAGCGGAAAGCCGCCTCCAGACCGAAATCATCCAGGGCAGCCGGCCTAAGCTCCACCGACAGGTTGCGGATATCACTCAGCAGACGGGTCATCGACACTTCGGTTTGCTTCACTTTTTTCAGCAGCCCGTCATCGGTTGTCATATATTTCAGCACACGCAGATCAATCACGGCACTCATCAGCTCTTGCGCAACGCTGTCATGCAGTTCACGGGAGATCCGCTTGCGTTCATTCTCCTGGGCTTCAATAATATGCTTCATCATCTTGTTCTGGTAGAACTTCTCTTGCGTCTTGAACTGTCTCGTTAAATCCCTGAGCATAAAGATCCGGATTCCATTCTCTTCATCTATCGTGTGAAAGGTCGCGGCATAAGGCACAATCCCCTTGTCCCTGGTCTCCAGATAGACCTGATAAGAGGTGAACTCCTCCGAGTCCGGGGTGTGAAAATAACAATTCAGGCAGGTCCGCAGCTCCGTCTCGCTGGTATATCCCCGGCAGGTCCCGCAGAGCGCTTCAGGATTCCCCTGATACAGCTGCTTCAGAATATCCGTGTCGACAATCGTCTCGGCAGCCGGATTCATCGCCAGGGCTTTCCCTTGCCGGTCAAAAAAGAACATCGCCTCCGAGCTGTTCTCGAACAGCTTCGTCATAAGCTCACCGCGCAAATCCGTAGCAGGGTTCATCAACTGAGCAACAATTCCTTCCCGTTCAAGTCTCCAATGCCGCCCCGCGCCGTCGCTTCCAGGTCACGCAGCATCTCAGCGGTCACCTGCCGGTCCCCTCTGAAGCCGCCCAGAAGCACACCTGCCACGCGGGCATCATTCCACATCGGCACCGCCCCGATGCTGTTCAGATTCTCCATCTTGGTGATGGGGTAATTGAACAGGCTGTCGGGCTTCACCATGAGCTTCACCGAAGGGATCAGGAACGGCTTGCCGGTCTTGAACACGATGCCGGCAATCCCTCTGCCGGATTGCAGCACAATCCGTTTGTAGCGGTCACTGATATTGCCTGAGGCGTATTTCCAGCGGATCGCATAGTCATACTCCGCCGGTTCGGCGAACGCCAGCGACATGAAGTCATATCCCAGCGCCGCGCGGATCTGGTCCAGCCGGGTCTGGTAATCCACCTTATTCATCATCGCTTTCTCTCCTCGGATCGAACAGGGAAAGAAGTCCACGCTGCTCTCTTCCGTTAATTTGATTTATTTCTTCTGTATAGGATATAACTTCTGCCTACATAATTCAACGGAACACTCCATACGTGAACCAGCCGGGTGAACGGCCAGAAGGCAAAGATCGCGAACCCTGACAGGATGTGCAGCTTGAAGGAGAACGGCACTCCGCTCATCAGCGAAGGGTCCGGGCGGAACATGAACAAGCCGCGGAACCACACCGAGATGGTATCCCGGTAGTCGAACTCAGGCTGTACCGCATTCGTGACAATCGTGGAGTACATCCCCATGAACACAATGAACAGCAGGAGCGAGTTGACGATCAGATCAGAGGCGCTGCTGAGCCGGCGGACATTCTTCAGTGTGAAGCGCCGTGAGGTCAGAATCAGCATCCCTGCCAGGGTGGCCGCACCGAAGATTCCCCCGATGTATACAGCACCGATATGGTACATATGATCGCTGACACCGACAGCTTCCAGCCAGGACTTGGGAACGGCTAGACCGCCGATATGGCCCAGAATGACCGGCATGATGCCGAGGTGAAACAGAATGCTGCCGAATTTCAGCTGTTTTTTCTCAATGAATTCACTGGATTTGGCTGTCCAGTTGAATTGATCCTTGCGGTAGCGGGCAATATGTCCGCCGATAAATACGACCATACACATATAAGGGAAAATAACCCATAAAAACTGACCCATCATATTCATTGACTTAGGGCCTCCTGTTCCGCACATGCTTTGAAGGTTTCCCGCAACCCTTTAACCAGGTGATAATAAGGACTCTCCCGCTGCTCCAGCGCCTTCACCAGATGATACGAGCCATCCTCCAGAATCGCCATCAGCATCCGGAAGTTCTCCGGCGCACCAGGGACATCCAGCCACTCTGCCGCATAGATGAACTCACACATCAGCGGCAAGTAATCCGGCAGCTCACTCTCCGGCATTTCGAGGCCGAACATTTCGTACAGCAGCTTCAGCTTAGCGAGCATTTGCCCGCGTTCCTTGGCATCCTCGAATTTGAAATAGGTCATATAGAGCGCACAGTCCTTCTGAAAATCAAACGTAGCCGCATAGTTCTCCTGAATCTCTTCCAGGCTGAAGCTCTGCATGAGCTTCCAGTAGGTCTGCACATTGGAATATGCCGGGTGGCCGGGGTCAAATGCCTCTTCCAGAAAAGCCGGATGGAAATCCAGCTTCTCCGGGTACATGAGCTGCAGGGCGAAATAACCGAAGGATTGCTTGTAATGATGCAGTTTGCTCAGATCAATCACGCCAGATCCCCCCGTAGAAATTCTCTTCATACATCTCCTTGCCGGTCTTCATGGTGTCGCCGGAAGGGCTGGCCGGTCCGCAGCCGTCACAGCCGGAGCCAAAGCCGGGTCCGCCCATGTCGCTGCCGTAGCCGGCGGCGCCCTGCGCACGGTAAGGGTTCATGTGCTGCTCCTTGTGGGAGGTCGGGATCACGAAGCGGTCTTCATATTTGGCAATCGCGAGCAGCCGGTACATCTCCTCCGTCTGCTGCGCCGTCATGCCGACACGGTCCAGTCGGCTAAGATCGAATTCCTGGCCGGTAGACTGGGCGCGCATGTAAGAGCGCATCATCGCCATCCGCTGCAGGGCTTCCTTCACCGTCTCTGTGTCGCCAGCTGTCAGCATATTCGCCAAATATTGAATAGGCGTACGCATTTCTTCGATGGCCGGGAAGATCATATCCGGGTTCTTCAAGGAATCCTTGCCCTCAAAGTAATTCATGATCGGGCTAAGAGGCGGTACATACCATACCATCGGCAGCGTCCGGTATTCCGGGTGCAGCGGGAAGGCCAGCTTATGCTCAATCGCCAGCTTGTAGACCGGTGAGTTCTGCGCAGCCTCCAGCCAGTCCTCAGAGATACCATCCCGTCTCGCCTGGGCTCTAACCTCTGGATCATGCGGATTCAGGAACAGATCGCACTGGGCCTGGTACAGATCCTTCTCGTCCGGGGTGGACGCGGCATCCAGCACCTTGTCGGCGTCATACAGCAGAACGCCAAGGTAGCGGATACGGCCCGTACAGGTCTCGGAACAGACCGTTGGCAGGCCTGCCTCCACACGCGGGAAGCAGAAGGTGCATTTCTCCGCCTTGTTGGTCTGCCAGTTGAAGTACACCTTCTTGTACGGACAGCCGGTCATGCAATATCTCCAGCCGCGGCAGGCTTCCTGATCCACGAGAACGATTCCGTCCTCATCGCGTTTGTACATCGCACCGGACGGGCAGGAAGCCACGCAGCTCGGGTTCAGACAGTGCTCGCACAGACGGGGCAGATAGATCATGAAGGATTTCTCGAAGTTGAACTTGATCTCTTCCTCGATCTTCTGAATGTTCGGGTCTAAGGGACCGGTCACATGCGCACCCGCCAGATCATCCTCCCAGTTCGGTCCCCATTCCAGATCCATCTTCTCGCCAGTGACAGCAGAGTGGGCCCGGGCAACCGGGGAATGCTTCTGCTCCCCGGCGTTTGTCAGGTTCTCATAGTTGTACGTCCACGGCTCATAGTAGTCCTTCATTTCCGGCATATCAGGGTTGTAGAAGATTTTGCCGAGCGCGATCTTCGACAGCTTGTTGCCGGATTTCAGCTCAAGCCGGCCCTTGCGCAGCTGCCAGCCGCCCTTGTACAGCTCCTGGTCTTCCCAGCGCTTCGGATAGCCGATGCCCGGCTTCGTCTCCACGTTGTTGAACCACATATATTCCGCACCCTTGCGGTTCGTCCAGGTGGTCTTACAGGTCACGCTGCAGGTGTGGCAGCCGATGCATTTATCCAGATTCATTACCATTGCAACTTGCGCTTTAATTTTCAAGCCAGTTGACCTCCTTCATTTTGCGAACGGCTACGTAGACATCTCGCTGGTTGCCGATCGGACCGTAGTAGTTGAAGCCGTAGCTGAGCTGTGCATATCCGCCGACCATCTGGGTAGGCTTCAGATGAATCCGGGTTGGCGCATTGTGGCTTCCGCCGCGCGTATCCGTAATCTCGGAGCCCGGTACTTGAATGTGCTTATCCTGGGCGTGGTACATGAACATGGTGCCTCTCGGCATCCGGTGGCTGACTACGGCGCGTGCAGTGACCACACCATTCCGGTTGTAGACCTCAAGCCAGTCGTTGTCCGCAATGTCATGAGCCGCGGCGTCCTCGTTATTGATCCACACCGTCGGACCGCCCCGGAACAGAGTCAGCATGTGCTGGTTATCCTGGTAGGTCGAGTGGATATTCCACTTGCCGTGCGGTGTCAGGTATCTCAGAACCAGTGCATCCATCCCGCCCTTCACTTCCTTGTCACGGGGTCCGAAGACCATTGGAGGCAGGGTCGGCTTGTAGACCGGCAATGCTTCGCCGAACTGCTGGAAGATCTCATGGTCAATATAGAAATGCTGTCTTCCGGTCAGGGTACGGAACGGAACAAGACGTTCGATGTTCGTCGTGAACGGTGAATAGCGGCGGCCTTGCTTATTCGAGCCGCTGAATACCGGTGTCGGAATCACCTCGCGCGGCTGTGCAGTAATGCTCTGGAACGTAATTTTCTCGGCGGCCCGGTCTGCGGAAATATCCCGCAGCTCGACCCCGTGATCCTTCTCCGCGGACTCATAGGCCTTCTGGGAGACGCGGCCGTTGGTGGCGGAAGACAGATGGAGAATAGCATCCGCGGCCTGACGGGCCGTCTGCAGCTTCGGCAGTCCGTGCCGGATCGTTTCATCGTAATGCACACCGCTGATCTTCTTCAGCTCTTCGTATTCCTCAGCAACCGAGAAGCTGACGCCGTGTGCGCCTGCTTTGCCGGTAGCCAGATTGGGTCCGAGCGAGCTGTATTTATGATGAATCTGCGTGTAATCCCGCTCAACAATGGTGAAGTTCGGCATGGTTTTACCCGGAATAGCCGGCACTTCGCCCTTGGTCCAATCCTTGACCAGACCCATCGGCTGTGAGATTTCGCTGATGGAGTCATGGCCCAGCGGGGACATCACTACATCCTTATAAACGCCGGGCAGCTGCGATTTCGCCATTTCTGAGAATACCTCCGAGAGCTGGCGGTAGATATCCCAGTCGGACCGGGATTCCCACAGCGGATTCACGGCCGGATTGAACGGATGGACGAACGGATGCATGTCGGTGGACGACAGATCGGTCTTCTCATACCAGGTTGCGGCCGGCAGAACAACATCGGCATATAGCGGTGTAGTGGTCATCCGGAAATCCAGGGCGACCATCAGATCCAGCTTGCCTTCTACATCCTCCCGCCAGACGATTTCCTCCGGCTTCTGCTCCTCATTCGGCTCGGCCAGCAGACCGTCCGATGCGCCGAGCAAATGCTTCATGAAGTATTCCTGGCCCTTGGCGGAGCTGGAGATCAGGTTCGAGCGCCAGATGAACAGGGAACGCGGGAAGTTCTCCGGTGCGCCGGGATCTTCCACAGCAAACCGCGTCTTCCGTGAAGTAATCTCTTCAACGGCGTGGCTGATAATCTCGGCATTCGTCTTCTTGCCTTGCTGCGCCGCTTCCTCGGCGAACAGCAGGCTGTTCTTGTTGAATTGCGGGAAGGACGGCAGCCAGCCCAGACGCGCGGCAAGTACGTTGTAATCTGCCGGGTGCTGGTAAGCGACATCCCCGCCGGTCGGCGATTTCAGCGAATCGGTGCCGCTCTCCTCATAACGCCACTGGTCGGTGGCGAAATAGAAGAACGAGGTTGCATTCTGCTGCCGCGCCGGACCCTGCCAGTCCTTGGCAAAGGCAACCGTGGACCAGCCTTCAATCGGACGGCATTTCTCCTGGCCGACATAATGTGCCCAGCCGCCCCCGTTGACGCCCTGGGATGCAGTCAGTACCACCAGGTTCAGGATCGAACGGTAAATGGTATCGCTGTTGAACCAGTGGTTGATGCCTGCGCCCATGATAATCATGGAGCGTCCGCCTGTATCAATGGAGTTCTGGGCGAACTCACGGGCAATCTGCACAACGACGCTTGCTTTTACTGTAGTAATCTTCTCTTGCCAGGCCGGAGTATAATGAGAGGATTCATCCTCATACCCCTTAGCGTTCAGCAGACTGTCTCTGCGCTTAATGCCGTATTGGCTCATCATCAGGTCGTATACGGTGGCGATATAACGTTCCGTGCCGTCCGCAAGCTTCACCTTCCGGGCCGGAATAATCCGGCTGAAGGTGCCGTTACCGGCATTGTCGAAGTACGGGAATACGATCTCCGTCCATTCTTCCCCGTGACCTTCGATCGTCAGGGCCGGCTCCACCTTGCTGCCGTCCTCCCGCTCCAGAATCAGGTTCCACTTCTTGCCTTCCTCCCAGCGCTGGCCCATCGTCCCGTTCGGCACGATCATCTCGCCAGTTGCTTCATCGAAGATCACCGGCTTCCAGTCCGAGTGCGGAGAAGCATCGCCCAGATCGCTGGCCCGCAGGAAGCGTCCGCCCTTCAGGCTGTCCTCATGCGGATCAAGCAGAATCAGGAACGGCATATCCGTATATTGCTTGGCATAATTCAGGAACATGGGCTCCTGGCGTTCCTGGTAGAACTCCTGCAGGATAACATGCGTCATCGCCTGGGCAAGCGCCGCGTCCGAGCCGGGGTTCGGAGCCAGCCAATTGTCGGCGAACTTCACGTTCTCGGCGAGATCCGGGGCAACCGATACGACCTTCGTGCCTTTGTAGCGCACTTCAGTCATGAAGTGGGCATCCGGCGTCCGGGTCAGCGGCACGTTCGAGCCCCACATCATCAGGTATCCGGCATTGTACCAGTCCGAGGATTCCGGGACATCCGTCTGCTCGCCCCAGATCTGCGGCGAAGCCGGAGGCAGATCGGCATACCAGTCATAGAAGCTCAGCATTTGACCGCCCAGCAGCGAGATAAACCGCGCCCCTGAGGCGTAGCTGACCATCGACATGGCCGGAATCGGTGTGAATCCGGCAATCCGGTCCGGTCCGTATTTGCGGATCGTATAGATCAGCTGCGCTGCGATCAGCCGCAAAGCATCATCCCAGGCTACCCGGACATGGCCGCCCTTGCCGCGCGCTTTCTTATACTGGCTGGCCTTCTCAGGATCTTCCACAATGCTGGCCCAGGCATCGACATAATTGTCATGCTCCTGGAGCGCGCTCTGCCACAGCCGCCACAGCTTCCCGCGGACATACGGATATTTCACACGCAGCGGGCTGTATTCATACCAGGAGAAGGTAGCTCCGCGCGGACAGCCGCGCGGCTCGAACTCCGGCATATCCGGTCCGCAGGACGGGTAATCGATCTGCTGGTTCTCCCAGGTGATAATCCCGTTCTTCACGAACACCTTCCAGCTGCAGGAGCCTGTACAGTTCACGCCATGGGTGGTGCGGACTACTTTATCGTGAGACCAGCGCTGGCGGTACATGTTCTCCCAATCTCTATTTTTCTCTTCAAGAATGGACCAGTTCCCGGAATAGCTCTCCACCGGCTTAAAAAAGTTAAGGCCGAATTTCTTCTTCATCTGTCCAGAACACTCCTTTGTACGAATCTATTCAATTAATCTCATTATGGATCTACCCGGCCGCGCTTCCCATTAGGGAAACACCTATTGAACCTCGGGAAATCCCTTGATCTCAGCACACAGCAAACAAGCCTTCCGCCCGGAGGAGAAAAGCTCTGACTTCTGCGCTGCACTGCCTTGCCGGGAGTCCCATTAGGGACTTCCCTCTTTCTCTCCGGGGAAGTTCCTAGCGGGAATTCCATGGCAGCACTGTATGCTATACTGGCCAGTAGATACTTCTGAGATAGTTATAATACGGGAGGATGAAGAAGAATGTCAGGACCCTCACTACGCCAGCTGCATGCCCATCATGCCATACATCAGGGCGGGCTCTCCGGCGCTGTAGCCAAGACAGAAGAAGTGGAAGAATTGCTGGCGCTTAAGGAAGCGGAGGTGGCCCGCCAGGCGGCTGACCACTTGATTGAGTACTGGGAGACGCGGATTCTCAGCCATGCCGATGCGGAAGAGGATGGCTTCTATCAGGAGATGACAGCGAAGAACCCCGCCCTGGAAGAAGCCGTTACCCGGCTGAAGCGGGATCATGAGTTACTGCGGATCATCGTGCAGGATGTCAAAAGCATGCTCGCCGAAGACGGCCTCACCTCAGAAGTGCTGCACCAGTTCCACGCGCTGCTGGCAGTGAATGCTATTCACAGCCGGGATGAAGAGCGTCTGCTGTTCGGGGAGTAGCATTACTGCTGCGCTCCTGCAAAATGGCACGCAGATCATCTCGATTCATCAGCAGATCCTCGAGCGTATACTCGTCCAGCACCTTAAGATAGGCGTGCAGGGCCTTGCCCAGCACGCCTTTAAGTCTGCACACTGGAGAGATCGGGCAGCTGCCGCCTGATGGATTGAAGCACTCCACGAGATAGAAATCATCCTCCATCCGGCGCACGACCTCCCCGATATTGATCATCCCGGGCGCAAGCGCAAGCCTGATCCCTCCCCCGCGCCCTCTCACCGTTTCGAGATAACCCGCCTTGCCGAGTTCATGGGAAACCTTCATCAGATGATTCTTGGAGATACCATAGGCGCTGGAGATATCCTGTATTGTAGTTAACTCCTCGCGCTGCTTGGCTCCCAGATACATGAGGATTCGCAGGGAATAATCGGTATATAACGTCAGCCTCATAGTCATGCTCCGTTCTATCTTTAACTTAGATTAATGTAAGTGATATTTATTACAAAGTTTATCATATTCTTTGTCTAATTTGTTAAAGTGGTATTTTAAATATATCTTTTATCTTCAAAACCGTATATATTAATTTTGTACTATATGGAGAGGGGATGATTGATATTTTAACACAAGAGACTCGTGACATTGTCAAATCCACAGCGCCCGTGTTGGCGGAGCACGGAACCACCATTACCTCGGTATTCTACCGGAATCTGTTCGAAGCCCACCCGGAGCTGCTGAATGTGTTTAACCACGCCAACCAGGCGCAAGGCCGCCAGCAGGCGGCACTGGCCAATGCGGTCTACGCAGCGGCAGTCCACATAGACAACCTTGAGAATATACTGCCGGCGGTGGTCCAGATCGCCCACAAGCATGTCAGTCTCGGTATCAAGCCGGAGCATTACCCGATCGTCGGAGAATTCCTGCTGAAGGCCATCAAGGAAGTGCTTGGCGATGCCGCTACGGATGAGATCCTGAGTGCCTGGGAAGCGGCGTACGGAGTGATTGCTGCTGCATTCATCGGCGTGGAAGACAGCATGTACAAGGAAGCGCGGGAGCAGGACAACGGCTGGAACTTCTTTAAGCCTTTTACCGTGGTGCGTAAGGTTCAGGAGAGCGGCAGCATTACATCGTTCTATCTGAAGCCGGCCGACGGCTCGAATGTACCAGACTATAAGCCGGGCCAGTACATCTCTGTCCGTGTGCTGATCCCTGGAGAGCAGTACACCATGATCCGCCAATACAGCCTGTCCCAAGCGCCGAAGCCGGATGAATTCCGCATTTCGGTGAAACGCGAGGAAACGAATGACCCGAATGGCGTGGTATCTGTCTATCTTCATAACGGAGTGAATGAGGGTGATACCGTTGAGGTGAGCGCTCCTGCCGGAGAGTTCCTGCTGGATACTTCTGTAACTACCCCAGTAGCCTTTATATCAGGCGGTGTAGGCATCACCCCTATGATGAGCATGCTTGAGACTGTGGCTAATGTAACACCGGACCGGCCGGTTGTCTTCCTCCACTCTGCACGGAACGAATCACTTGCTGCCTTCGGTAAGGATATTGAGAAGCATGCGGCGGCGCTGAGCAACGTCAAGACCCGAACGTTCTACTCCGGCGGACCGGATGGCGTGATTACCGGCGAAATTCTGAAGAGCTATGTAGACATTACCGGAGATGCTTACGTGTGCGGGCCTGTTCCTTTTATGGAAGCTATGATTGGGGAACTGCGGAAGCTCGGAATGACCGAGGCTCAGATTCATTATGAGTTTTTCGGACCGGCGCTGCAGCTAAGTAACGCATAGATTGTTCAGCTAAAAGCACACGGGCCGTCTGCCGAACGGGTGTTCATTCGGAGGAGGCCCGTGTGCTTTTTTAACCGCAGATCAGCCATTCATAGAGTACCTTCGCATGGTTATGGACCGGGTCCTTGGCGGCATAGACCAGCGTGACCCTCTGTTCAAGCGCCCGCTCCCGGATCGCTTCCGCAAGCCCCGCACATTCCGGATTCTCCTCCAGCTCCCTGGTATACCGTTCCTTGAATGCCGCGAACCGCTCCGGCAGATGCCCGAACCACTTACGCAGCGCCGGGCTTGGCGCGATGGCCTTCATCCACTCGTCAATGGCCGCCTGCTCCTTCGTCACACCGCGCGCCCACAGCCGGTCCACCAGAATACGGTAGCCGTCTCCGGGTTCAGCAGACTCATAGATCCGCTTCAGACCTATAGCGTACGGAGCATCAGCGGCTTCCCCGCCGGATGACTCTCCCATGCTGCATCCCTCCTGCTCATCACTAAGTACACCCAATATACCACGGAGCCTATTCTGCCTCCAACGGCTGTTTGTCCTGGAGGATGCAGCATGACAAGCTGGTGGTCTGGCGGTCTGCCGCACTGACTCCGCTACTCCGCTTCAAGAATGTACCGGTTCCACCGCTGCTGCCAGGCCACATCCTGCCAGAACGGATGATGCGGCGCACAGTTGGAGCACAGCGTCATGCCCCAGAAGCCCAGTGCCATCCCCTTACACAGCGCATACTCGGCAATGAACTTCCCGACAGGCCCCTCCTCGAAGCCTGCAAGCAGCGGGGTATAGCCGACATAGCCTTCGCCGATTACCACCGGCAGGCCTGAATGTACCGCCCATTCCTGCGCTTCTTCCAAGCGCAGGTCCGCTTTTTGCAGCATCGCCAGCTTGTGGGCTCCGTAGCGGTCATAGAGATAGAGATCCCATAAATCAGGGTCGGCCCAATCATGCAAATAGATCAGCTTCATCCCGACCGGATTACCCTCCATCCGCCACTCCTGCCCTGCGGGCAGGGTCCATTCCCCGAAGGGCGGGGCATCCTCCCTCAGCATAGACCGGACAAAGGCATTTGGAAAGGCTCCCCCCTCATCATTCAACCCCGCAGCGTCCATAAGCTCATTCAGCACGCCTTTGATATAGAGATGATAGTGGGCCACCTGCAGATTACGGGCTACATATGACTTCGGATAAGCTTCGTTCAGAGTATAGCTGGCCGTGATTAGAACATCGGGATGCTGTTCCCGGAGATACCCTACCGCTTCCTCAATATAAGGCTGCATGGCCTCCACCAGCCTCGGCGTATCGGCTGCACCGATTCCCCGGGCAGTACCGACGGCGGTAAGCTGGCCGAATTCGACTTCATTGTGCAGCTCGGCATAGACAATCTGACCGGCGAAGCCTTCCGCCTTGATATACCTGATGAGCTGGCCCATCGACCGGGCCAGGGTCATGAACCGCTCTGCAGGGGCAATTGCAGCCAGTTCATCACGCAGTGCGGGA
This sequence comes from Paenibacillus sp. FSL H8-0048, assembly GCF_038002825.1. Lineage (NCBI taxonomy): Bacteria > Bacillati > Bacillota > Bacilli > Caryophanales > Paenibacillaceae > Paenibacillus > Paenibacillus sp. FSL H8-0048. The sequence continues at coordinate 2,802,864 of NZ_JBBODF010000001.1, forward strand.
TAAGCCAGGAAGCTGGGGCTCTGCTGATATTCCCAGGAAGACAGCATAATATAGAGTCCGTGCGCCTTGGCCTGTCTGAACAGCTCCAGCAGATGCGCATGTCCGTCCAGGACGGCACCGCCGCGGCAGTTATACCAGCGGGTACGCTGGCCCACTTCACCCAGACTGCCGAAGTGCAGCGGTCCGGGACGTTTGCCCTCCGCAGTGAATAACAGGAACGGCATAGCGCAGATCCGGATGGTATTGTATCCTCTGTCTGCCGCTTCCTTACATCTTGCCGCCAGATCATGATAAGGCTCGCCCGGCAAGGTCATTGTATACCAGGAGAAATCCCACATAGTGAGGGTGAGCTTGCGCGGTAGCCTGCTCAGCACTGCATCCATTTTTTTCACTCCTTAAAATTAGGTTGAATTAGCGGGTCACGTACTGACCCAATTCCAGCGCCAGCACGCTGAAGCCGTTCGGACGATAGACCGTTAGTGTCAGCTCCGATCCAGAAGCAGCGGGCAGCTTGAGGCTCAGGGTACAAATCTCTCCCGGCTGCATGTCTGGGATAACCTGTGCCGCTTCCTCTCCGCCCTCTGCAGATACTTTTACATAATAGCCCTGCACAGCGTAGCTGGGAATGTCCTTCCGGCATGTCAGGGTGACTTCAAGCTCCCGTTCGTTCTGCACAGGGGCATTCGTGAGCAGGAGCGGTGAAGCCATCTCACGCAAGGCTGCAAATGAAGGCTTCACCCGGTTATGCACATCCACCGAACCGTGAACCCGCTGCTTCCATCTCCCCTGCCCGTCTTCTCCCATTTGTGTGCGGTAATCATTCAGACTGAAAAAGATCAGGGCTGCAAACTGGGGATACTTGCGGTAGAGCTCTGTTTTATGCATAAGGATCTCTGTTCTTCTAGGGTCTCCGCCTTCGTAGACCGGCTCGCAAAGGCCATATTCAGCTACTACCACCGGCTTATCCGGGTAATCCGCCAGCATCTGCCGGATAACCTCATCCTCATCCAGCTCGCCGTGCCAGGTTCCGATATAGTCATTCCACATCAGCAGGTCCCCGGCTCCCGTAGCATCACTACGCGGCTTCAGGTGGACCGTGTTGCTCACATAGTTAATCAGGCGCTGTGAATCCAGCGTATGGATTGCTTGCTTCAGCTGCTCCATGTACCGGAGGGTGGTCTCCGACTGCCCGTTCAGCTCATTCCCCATCCCCCAGGCAAAGATACACGGATGATGGGAATGGCCCTGGATCATCTCCTTCGCCTGGGATAAGGCTACCGTGAACGTATGCTGATCCGGCTCCGCAGGCTGCTGCCAATGCGGGATTTCCTCCTGGACAAGAATGCCGTTGCGGTCACACCAGTCCAGCAGCTCATTGCCCTGTTGCCAGTGAAAACGGGTAATCACCGCATTTGCCTCCTTCAGCCGCTCCAGCATCGTGCTGAGATCCTGCTGCTTCTCGGCCATTCCGGCCGCCGGATTCGAACCCGGCATCCATTCGACACCCATCAGACGGACAGGCTCACGGTTCAGCCATAGCTCCTGCCCTCTGACCACAATCTCACGGAACCCGAAGTTCACGGTTACCTCGTCATGAAGCTGTCCGCCCTCCCGGATGGTGAGCTGAAGCTGGTAGAGATGCGGATGATCGAAATGCCACAGCTCCACCGGTAACCACTCCATCCCGGCAAGCTGCCAATCCGCGGATTGCGGAGGCAGGGGGCGGTGATCCTCCCAGATTTGTACTCCCTCCTTGAAGATAGCGGTCTCTATCGTCGCTGACGCAGAGGGGCCGCATAGCTGGACATCTGCCAGTAAACGGCCGGACACCTGCTGGTCTGCGGTTCCAAAGCGGACTTCCGGGAAGACGCGGATCTGCTTGACTGCCGTTTGCCCGGTCACTATAAGCTGTACGGGCCGGATGATTCCTCCATCATCGGCCCAGTCGAAGCTTAAGTTATGCGGAAGCGCCTGAGCGGACGGAGAATTATCCGCTTTTACCGTAATCCGGTTCTCCTTGCCCTGCAGTATATGCGCGGTCACCTCCAGCTCAAAAGCAGTATATCCGGAGTTGACATGCGAACCGGCCTCGCGTCCGTTAACCCAGACCACCGCATCACGGTAGACGGCTTCAAAATGCAGGCGGAACCGGCTGCCGCTCCACGCTTCAGGAATGCTGATGCTATACTCATACCACCCGGCGCCCCGGTGTTCCTCCAGACCTTCCTCCACATTCCAGGTATGCGGAACCGCAACCTCCCTTGGAGCAGGCAAGCCTGTAATCTGCCATGCCTCCCGCACCCCTATACGCGCCGTATCCGCCTGAAAGTACCAGCCTTCGTCCATGCTAATCCTGTGCCGTCCTGTTGTATGCATACTCTGTTGTCCTCCTTCTACTTATAGTGGTCCCCGGTTCAGGACATGATCGGCCATCCGTCTGTGAACTCCGGCTCCCTGATGATTAGGGTCCAGGGCCAGAGCCGAATCAAGCTCCGCAGCCGCTGCTGCATACCGGCCCAGTCCGAGAAGTCCGAGGCCCCGCATATAGCGGCAATGAATGACATTGCGCCGGTTAAGGTCATCCTCAAACACCAGGAAATCCGGCAGCGATACGGCAAAGTAGTCCAGCTTAATATTGTCGAAGAGATGACGCTCGGCATAATCGATCAAAAGATTGAAGCGTCGCTTAGCCTCCTTCGGCTCCTGAAGCCTCTGCCAGGCCAGCCCCTGGTAGAAAATCATCTCCGGCGGCTGGTCATTGTAGAACACCGCACTTGCCGGCTCGGCCAGACCTTGTGAAGCCGCCCTGTAGCAGCGGACAGCCTCGTCTTCCTGCTGAAGCCCTTCGTATACCCGGCCAAGAGCATAATGGATATTATTCTCCTGCGCCCCTTCCAGCCTCCCTTCGCCCAGATTATGCGGATAGGCCAGCGCCAGCCGGAAATGCTCAAGCGCCGCTTCATACTGCCCGTTCTCCAGTGCCTGTCTGCCAAGCCCGCTGTGGGCGAACTGGTATTGCCCGGTCACCTTCCCCTCTCCGCCCTCCCAGGGATGGAAGGTGCGCGAGCTTAATGCCGTAACCGCTTCGTCATAGCGTTCAAGCTGGTTAAGCAGTGTAACATATTCGAGATACAGATCATCCCGCTGCTCCACAAGGCTGCGCTGTGCCTCAAGATCATCCAGCCGTTCCCCGGCAGACCACGCGAGCTTCTTGCGCAGCTGATCCAGCTCATACAGAATCCGTGCATCCTGCGGTGCACATGCGAAGGCCTGTTCCAGTGAGGAGAGCGCCGCCTCAGGCTTGTTCTGCTTGTTGTAATAGGCCAGGGCCAGATTGCGGTGAACGATGGCGAAATCCCCTCTCAGTTCACGCGAACGCTCCCAGCTCGCCGCTGCTTCCTCCGGCCGCTTCTTGTCATAATAGAGATTGCCGAGATAGTAGTGGGCTTTATCATCCAGGGGATTCGCCCGGACGGCGCTTAACAGCCAGTCAAGCTCGGACAGCGTGTTCGGAAAGCAATGCAGCGGACAAGCCGCTTGCCCCTTGCGGCGGGCCTCCCGTGCCAGCTCACCTTGTCCCGTACGCTCATATAATCCGCCAAGGGCATAATGCAGCATTGGAGGGAGGGATTCCAATTCTAGTTTGGGTTCGGGTTTAGATCCGGGAGCGAAGCTACTCCGCTGGGCCGCCCTCTTCCCTACATCAAGAGCTTCAGGGTACAGTCCGCAGTCCATATAATCCGCCATAAGATTAAGGTAGTTGTGTGCGTCACCACGCATAAGCCGTTCTAATTCTGTCAGCGTCTCTTCTGCCGCAGCAGGGTCCTCCAGTGCTGCAAGGGCCAGAGACAGTTCGTTATATGCGCCAAAATCAGCAGGATCAAGCTGCACAGTCTCACTGGCGAATCCCCTCGCCTGTTCCGGCTGGCCAAGCCTGCGTAGCAGAGCAGACCTCAGATTCCTCATCTTATAATTACGTGCGTTGCGGATCAGCGAACGCTCCGCCAGCTCCAGCGCCTCGGCATACCGGCCCTGCTGGCAGGCAATCTGGGCGAGCGAGAAGTACCCCGCATCCTGCCAGGCTGCCGACCATACCGCTTTGTAATAAGCGGCAAAAGCCTCATCCAGGCGGTTCTGGCCGCGCAGGGCAACCCCCAGCTGATAGTAGGCTTCGCTGTCATACGGGTTAGGATTACGCGAGGTCAGACGTTCAATGGCGCGGCGGAACAAGGGCTCACTCTGCGCATATTGCCCGCGGCGGAGCAGCAGCGTTCCATACGCTACATTCAGCCGGACATCCCCGCTGTCCCGCTTAAGCCCCTCCAGATAATAGGCCTCCGGCTCAAAGGTGGCATGCCGGTAATGCTCCAGGTGCAGGCCTGCCAGATACAGCTCCTCTGCTGAACGCAGCTCTTCCGGCGCGGGCAGCGGCTTCGCCGCCTCAGGGATGCGTTCGATCTCCGGCCGCTTCGGCTGATAGGCAACCAGCAGTCTGCCCTCGGCACTATGGACCGTCAGTCTGAGGTCATGCTCCTGCTCTCCATGGTGCAGTATGACCGTATGCTCTATAGCCTCTGCCGGGGACAGATCTGCGGTCTCCCGCAGATACTCGCCTGCGGCTCCGCTTAAGCATATAACAGCCTGTGCAAGCTGTGTGGTCACGTATACCATCACCACAGCCTGAGCCAATGCCGCATCAACCTCCAGATTGACCGCAGCGTCTACCGAGGCATTTTTCACCAGACCGATGCCTTTATACGGCATGAAGTACTGGGTGAAGCTCTTCTCCTCATACGGCTGCAGCCAGGTGAAATCAGGCTGATTATCGGTGTACACGCCCGTCATGAGTTCAATATAAGGTCCGTCTTCATCGGTCAGCTGGCGGTCCCAGGCCTGCCCGAACTCCCCGTTCCCCCAGGTCCATTGCTTCTTCCCCGGTGAGATATGATGATTAGCCACATGCAGCAGCCCCGCCTGGACACCGTGATCATATCCGCCGACGAAATTATAATCCGACTTATAGGCCATATAGGAGGTCGGAACCGGAATATTCTTGTAGCGGGAGATGTCCACGCCTTCCGAATAATCCTGTTTGTAGTAGGTGCCGGTCGCAATAGGGAAGCGTGATACATCCCTTTTTCCATGATCGAAGACGGCTGTAACATCAGGCGGGAAAACAGACTGCGTCTGATCATTAACCGCAACCGCCGGATTGGCCCACCAGAGGAAGGTCTGCGCCTGCGGCGTCCGGTTATAGCACTGGGCATTGACCTCCAGATAGGCTCTCCCGGGATAAAGTCTGAATGCAGCCGTAACCTTCGTCCCGTACATCCGGTCAATCTCGCTCACCCACACGGCAGCGCTTCCATCCGCAGCAGCCTCAAGCTTGTATTCAACGGGCCCGAACGTATTCGGGCGGTGATGCTGCGGCCAGTTGAACTCAATGCCCCCGGAGATCCAGGGACCCGCAAGACCGACCAGCGCAGGCTTGATTACGCGGTTATAGTAGACAAAATCATAGTTATTCGTCTTGTCGATCGCCCGGTAGATCCGCCCTCCAAGCTCCGGCATGATCTCTATGTGCAGATATTCATTCTCCAGAATAATCAGCTTGTATGCCCTATCCTGCTTCACATCCGAGATGCGCTCAATTACGGGATGCGGGTATACACGCCCGGAGCTTCCCTGATAGACTCTTTTCTCCAGAAACATAGGATTCGGATCGGCGGCGCCCGCCTCATAGGTCGGTATGACCACACTTGTCTCCCGTACCTGCACCCGGTCCGCTCTATCCGCATTGTCCGTGTTGTCCGTGTTGTCCCCGTTGTCAGCGTAATCTGTGTTGCCCCCCGCTGCCTCCGGCATCTTACCGCTACCTGCATGCTTCATGCCTTCACTGCCTCCCTTGACTTGATAGTTCTACTCTAGCCTCTGGCCGCGAAGGTTCCAATTGACGAAATGCGGGAAGTGATGGATTATATTCTTATTCTGTGCAAACTTGTCGTGCAGGCGTCACTGCTATGATATACGCTTTCCCGACCTTTGGGGTTGGGATAAATCCTGCCCATAATGCAACATTCCGCCCCTGAATTCAGCCATAAACCGGAAATGTTGCACAAAAAGCAACATCTGTCCTCCTTCCGGCGGCCAAACGGGGAAATTCCTGCATTTTGTGCAACAATCCGCTCTGCCCCCCTTATCCGAGAGTCAAAATTGCAAAATGTGCAACATTTTCATCATCTCAGCATTGCAACATTCTCAGCATCCCAGCACCCAAGCATTTCGCATTCCCTATATTCAGCCTCTACAGCTCCCAAAAAACTCACTTACATTTCTTTTGGAAGCGGCTATCCCGTTCTAATCCTTCGGATGAATACGCTGGTACCTGCGGGAAGAGATTGGAAAGTTACTTGTTGGACCAGAATGTCTAACGTTTGGTTTATATACGATCTGTCAGGAGGGGAAGCGGCATGAATGATGACCATATCCGCAAGCCGGAAGGGTTTATCGAGGAGAAGCTGTATGTGCTGCCGGAATATTGGATGAAGGAATTGGAGCAGGAGGAGCTGACCGCGTCCTTGTTCATTACAGACATTGGTTACTTTCCAAATGCACGTTATCATTTCAGGGAACGCCTGGAAGGCAGCCCGTCGCATATCTTGATCTTGTGTGAAGCGGGGGAGGGCTGGCTGGAGCTGAACCACGGGGAGCAGATGCACATGCAGCCGGGGGATATGGTCATTATTCCTCCAGGCACCCCGCACCGGTACGGGGCTATGCAGGAGAAGCCATGGAGCATTTACTGGTTCCATTTCAAAGGAAGCCATGCCGACCGGCTGGTGAAGCTGTTCGGATTGTCCGGTGCCCCCCTCGCCCTAGCCCCAAGCGGCAAAGCCCGGCTCATCGACTGGTTTGTCCCTGCCTACGAGCTGCTGGCTGAGCGGACCTACGCTCTGGCTACCCATGTGCATATCGCCCAGACAGTTAGGCAGCTGCTCTCCGGGATAGGCCTGAGTACCGGGAAATCAGCTCAGGAGAAGAAGCGGGAGACGTATCTGGAACAGGCGATCCAGTATATGAACGGACGGCTGGGCAGCACCCTCACCCTGCCTGAACTGGCTAAGCATGCCGGCCTATCGAAGCAGCACCTAATCTATATTTTCAACGCCGGGACCGGGGTCTCCCCGATCGAGTATTTCCTGCGGCTCAAAATCCAGCGCGCTGGCCAGTTGCTCGATCTTACCGAACTCAGCATCAAGGAGGTCGGCTCTGCCGTAGGGATCAACGACCCTTATTACTTCTCCCGGCTGTTCAAGCGAATCTCCGGCTTCTCTCCCTCCAGCTACCGCCGGATTCCGAAGGGCTGAGGCCGTGCGGGATGCACAACTGAGGTCCACATCCTGTAAGCACTACTATAGAAGCCTTTGTCACTTCCGGAAAAGAGTGAATCCGCTCCGCCCCCGCTTCCGCCGCCTCCAGAACCGGTAGCCCCTGCGGACCGTCTCCAAAATCAGACGGGGAACCGGAAATACCCGGCGGGAAGCCACCGGCTGGTACAACCGGTAATACAGCCGCTTGTAATCCTCCCACATGCTGCAATCGTCATCCTTCAGGAAGTCCGATACATCTACAATCAGTCCCCGGCCGTCCCGGAGCATCACATTCTTGGCGTGGATATCATGCGGGCGCAGCCCCCTGGACCTCGCATACTGAAGCGCGTTGTCAATGTCTTCAATAGCCTGTCCGGTAATGAGTATGCCGCGTTTCATGGCATCGTAGAAGGTAACTCCGCCCAGCCTTTTGAGGACCAGGAAATCGGCTCCGGCATAATAGCATTCCGAGAAGGCCGGATGCTGCCCAAGGCAGCGGTACACCTCTGCTTCTTCCTCCATGCCCGGCCTGCCCGGCGCGTAGATCTTCACTGCGTATGCTTCCGCCTCCTGACGGCAGAAGACAGCCGCATAATTTCCGGTTCCGAGTACCCTCCAGAGCTTCGGTACACGACTGACCTTCACCGGCTCCAGCGGATTCACGCTCTCTATTTTAACCTGACCCAGCAGCTCGCCCGTGATCTGCTCCAGCAGCTTGTCCATCCTTCTCACCCCGCAGCTTAAGTTCAGTAATGACTCTTTCCACCCAGTGTACGCTATTCCCGGGCGATCAGCCAATCTTGCCGGTAAGCATGGCGAAGAACCGGACAACAGCCCTCCGGTTCTTCGTATACCGCCCCTTAGAGCTATGCCAAATGAACGACCTCATGCTCCTCCGCACTCCGGTAGGTCCCGAATACAAGCTCCAGCGTCTTCAGATTATCTTCGCCGCTCGTCTGGAATTCCTCACCCGTGTTCAGGCATTCAATGAAATGCGACTGCAGGCTGTAATGACTCTCTTCAAAATCAAGGCCGTTCTTCTCCGACACGACCGTCTCGGCTCCGCTGTTATCGATCAGGCTGAGGGTGCCGCTGCTGTACAGCTTAATCGTTGCCTGATCGCCTTCAATAATCAGCTGTTCCTTATGATCCGGCAGCACAGGCAGCGTGAGCCTGCCCGGCAGATTCTGCCGGGTGGCCCAGCTCATATCCATCAGGCCCATATAATCCTCATAGCCGAGGGTAATCAGCCCGGCGTCCTCCCCGGCAATATACGGGCTGACCTTCCGGGTCTCCGCATACAGCCGCTTCGGCTCCCCGAACAGGAAGCGCCACGTATCATACCAGTGAACCCCCATCTCATAGAACAGCAGCCTCGGCATCTCCCGGAAGAACGGCTGCGGAAGCTCATTCTCCAGGGCAAAACGCGGTGAATAATAATCCGTATGAATATAGCGGATCGTCTGGAGCTGTCCTGCCTCGCCCTCATCCAGCAGCTTGCGGATCGCCTGAATCGGCTGCAGCCAGCGCCAGTTCTCTGTGACCATCAGCCGGACGCCCGCAGCACGGGCCGTTTCCACCATCCCGCGTGCTTCCTCCATAGAACGGGCAAACGGCTTTTGGCACAGGATATGCTTCCCGGCCCATGCAGCTAGTCTGACCAGCTCAGGATGGGTATCCGGTGCGGTAATAATATCTACGATATCGATGTCAGTAGAAGATAGCATCTCCTCCAGCGTAGAGTACAGCATGTCCCGGGGAATCCCGTATGCCTCGGCCTTACTGTGCAGCTTGTCCGAATCCAGGTCGCACAGGCCTTGAATCTGAACGCCGGGGATACGCTGCCATGCCTGCAAATGCTTGTCTGACCAATACCCGGCCCCCACTATACCAATCTTCCACATCCTATTTAGCCTCCAAGTCATGCTCATCGTGCAGGCGCGTCATTCTCACCGCCATATATGTCCGTCCCGGCAGATCGACCCTGAAGGTTCCCTGATAGCTGCCCGCAAGCACCTCCACCGTCATGTTCCAGGTATCCAGCAGCTCCACCTTGTAGCGGATCTCCGGGTTCATCGTGAACTGGCGGAAGCCCGGCCGGTTGAACCCGAAATAATACAGATAATATTCGTCCTCCACCCCGGCTCTGGGCAGATCCCAATCTGAAGGCAAGGGGTTCAGCCCCTCTGAAGGCCCTTCCTCCAGCACACGCCGCAGAAAAGCAATCCGCTCAGGACTCGTGCCATACAGCCGGCCGCCCTTGGCCCACCAGAGCTTATCCTCCGGGTGCAGGTAGGTTTCCCCATGCCCGACATATCCACCACGGACCGCTCCTTCCCAGAAGCGCCGGACCATCTCTTCCCCGGTAATATTTCCCCAGCCATGCTCGATATTGCCCTCGTAGACACATTCATCGATCACGACAGGCTTATTCCAGCGCTGTCTCCATTCGTCTGTATTCTCGGAAGTCTTGTACACATCCACACGCTGAATACTGCAATGCGTAACCCAGGGCTGGTTAAAATCATAGAAGGCAATCCCGTTGTGGTTAGAGATCAGGTGCCCGTAAGGATCATACGACGTTACAATATGCGCGTACCTCTCCCAGTCGGCCAGCAGCTTATTGCTCATGAAATCATATTCATTGGCCAGCGACCACCAGATATGGCGGTAAGCCGAGAGTCTGGCTACAAGGTACCGGAGATAGCGGTCATCCGCCTCTTTGCCCATATCTGCGAAGCCCCAGCGGTCATACGGGTGGAACAGAATCAGGTCGGCCTCAACGCCCAGCTCCCCAAGGTCTGCAATCCGCTCCTCCAGATGCCGGAAGAACGCCGGGTTGAACCGGCTGTAATCCCACCCTGCCTGGACCGAGCCTTCATAAGGATAATACTCCGGTTCATTCTCGTTATAGGAGTAAGATTTCGGGAACACGCACATTCTTATTTTGTTAAAAGAAGACGCTTTCAGCGTATCCAGTGTCTGGCGCTCCATCTCCTCGCCCTGATGCGTCCACGCATAGCAGGTAGTACCAATAGGCAGATAGCGCGTTCCGTCCTCATAGGCAAAATGAAAGGTATTCTTCACCCGGACCGGGCCGTGATTCCCCCCTGCCGCAGCCGTGCATTCCAGTTCTCCCTCAACTCCATGCAGAGCAGGCGCATTACTGCTGGTCCGGAACGTCCACTTCCCCTGATGCTCCGGCATGAAGCGGATGCGGTACACCCCGTCTCCATCATAGAAGCCCAGAACCAGAACCGAACGGTCTCCCATCGAGAATTCCGCCTGCAGCGCTACCTCCGCAAACGGATTCCCCCCTGCTGGGCCTCCTTGCAGTTCAATTTCACATACACCCCACTGTGAAGTCTGGTCCGGCACCGATACGGAAATCCTTCCCTGGAATGCTTCAGCCTGCCCTGCTTCCTTCGGATTAGCCATAAGTCCTGCTCCCTTCTGTATGAATCCTCAGCTATACAATTAGCAACATTGAACTAAACAATAACTAAACAAAATTAGATCATTTAACTCTAAATCTATTATAAGGCAATCCTACATCACCTTATAATTATCGTCAATAACATTATCTTAAACTAAACATTGCTAAACAATAAGACTCAAAACCAGCTTCATTGCTAAAATTAGTACCTTCCCTTACACTAAACATACTTAAGCTAAGATGTGAAATGGAGGTCTTGTCATTGAATATGGAAGAGCTTGCCCGGCTGGCCGGGGTCTCCAAAGGGGCTGTCTCGCTGGCGCTGAACGGGAAGCCGGGGGTCGGTCCGGAGACACGCGGGCGAATCCTGCGCCTGGCGGAGACCTATGGATATACCGGCAGGGGAAGAGCGGCCGCCGCTGAAGCGAACCCCACCACCCTGCGGTTCCTGGTGTTCACCAATGCCGGACTCGTTCATGAAGAGTATTATCAGCAGCCCTTCTTCCGGGAGCTGATTCATCATATCGAGGAACGCTGCCGGATGGGGGGCTACAGTCTGATGTTCTCCGCGATTGAAGAGAAGCACTATGAGCAGGGCATTCAATCGGTGATGGAGGAGCCCACCAGCGGCGTGATTCTGCTCGGGACCAGCCTGGATGCGGCCAGAATAGCCGATATCGCGGACAAGCTGCCCGGCCTGATTGTGCTGGACACCTGCTTCGATGCGCTGCCTGTGCATTTTGTCGAGATCAATAATTATATGGGGGCTTATCAGGCGGGCACCTATCTGGCCGGCCACGGACACCGGAGGATCGGCTATATTGCATCCGAGGAGCGGATTCATAACTTCGGGGAACGGCAGCGCGGGTTCATGGATGCCATGGCGGAGACGCAGGCGGAGATTCCCCGGAGCAGTATGCTGGCGGTGCCGCCGACCTTATTTTCCTCCCAGGGGCCGCTGCGGGACAAGCTGCAGCAACTGAAGGACAGCGGCCAGCCTTTTCCCACCGCTTTCTTCTGTGAATGTGACTATATCGCCATCAGCGCGATCAAGGCACTCGGCGAACTGGGCTTCTCCGTCCCGGAGGATGTATCCGTCATCGGCTTCGATAACATCAATGAATCACAGATTGTAACCCCTGAGCTGACCACGGTTCATGTGGAGAAAGAACGGATGGCCGCGTGGGCAGTAGATCTGTTCACCGCTTCTCTTCACCGGCAGCCCGCAGTCAGCACCAAGGTCAAAGTCGACACCCTTTTTATCGAGAGAGCTTCCTGCCGGCGGCTCGAACCCTCTGCGGATTAATTAAGCTACATTCACAGCGCATTTGCAAAAAAACAGGAGCCCGCCCTAACCGCCTGATCGCGGCTAAGGGGTTGGCTCCTGTTTCTGTCTGCATAGTCCGTCCTATTCGTCCTGCTCTATTTGTCCAGCCAAGCACGCATCATCGATAACAGCTGTCCGCTGTTCACCGGCTTGGTAATATAATCGGAGCAGCCTGCTTCCAGGCACAGCTCCCGGTCCCCCTTCATCGCCTTGGCTGTAAGCGCAAGTATCGGGAGGTCCCTCCATTCCGGCTTCTCCCGGATCGCCCGGGTTGTCTCGTAGCCGTCCATTCCCGGCATCATAATGTCCATCAGGACAATGCCGATATCCGGCGTCTGCTCCAGCAGCGTGATCGCATCCTGGCCGTTCTCTGCAGGGATCACCTTCATCTGATGGCGCTCCAGAATAGAGGTTAGCGCAAAGATGTTGCGGATATCATCATCCACTACAAGTACCTTTTTATACTCGATCATCTCATCCGATTGATACAGCTTCACGAGCTTGTCTCTGGAGAGCGGCGGCAGATTCTCTGCTTTGCGGTGCAAGGCGAGAGTGGATTCATCAATCAGCTGGGCATCCGATTTCACCTCTTTGAGCACCGCCATCTTCGCCAGCTCATCCCATTCGGTCTCTTCCTCCGGCGTCAGCTTCCGGTTCATCTGCACCAGGACGGGAATTCTTTTGTTCCTGGCGTTCTTGTACATCTCCCGGAGGAAGCGGATCAGATTCATATCCGCCAGGCTGCTGTCCAGCACGATCGCATCGAACGTCTTGCTGTTCAACTGGTTCAAGGCTTTGCGTCCGGTCTCTACGGCCGTGAGCGTAAGATCCGGGTTGTCCAGCAGCTCGCCTATATGCTTGCGCTCCTGTTCATCCTGGACGGCGACCAGCAGATTGGCCGTGGTGTGATCCGCGAACTGATTCAGCCGGTCCAGCGCACTCTCCAGCTCCTCATTCGTCACGGGCTTGCGGAAGTAATCGTAAGCCCCCTTCTGCAGCAGCTGCACCTCGTCTTCATCCACGGTCATTACGCAGACCGGAATATGCCGTACCCCGATATCATGCTTGAGCTGCTGAAGCACCAGCCAGCCGTCCGTATCTCCGCCAAGATGCAGATCCAGCGTGATGGCCGACGGCTGGTATTTCTGAACCAGCTCCAGGACATCCCAGCCGCTGGTGGCGATAACCGCTTTGATTCCTTTTTTATGGAGCATCCCCAGAATGATCTCGTTGAACTTCTGGTCATCCTCAACGATCAGGAACACCCGGTCCCCCGGTTCAATCCTATCGCGGTCATCCGCGAAGGGCTCCTCTTCCGGCTTGACAAGGCTGCTTCTGCGTTTGGCCGGAGTGATATCAATGACCTCAGGAACATGAGCCTTCGGCGGCTCCGGTTCTGTGAATTCCGCTTCCGTCGGCAGGTACAGGTTGAATACACTCCCCTTGCCTACTTCGCTATACAAGCTAATCTCTCCGCCGAGCATCTCGGCAATCTCGCGGGAGATGGCAAGCCCGAGACCCGTTCCGCCGTATTCCCTGTTCGTACTGCCGTCCGCCTGCTGGAACGCTTCGAAAATAATCTGCTGCTTCTCCGCCGGAATGCCGATCCCCGTATCACTTACCGAGAAGCAGATTACGGTTGTCGCCCGTTCAAGCGATTCATTATCCGGATGCCACCCCTCCGCTGCTTTGCGGACTTGCAGCATAATCTGTCCTTGCTCGGTGAACTTGAAGGCGTTCGACAGCAGGTTCTTCAGGATTTGCAGCAGACGCTTGGAATCCGTAGCGATGCTGGCCGGTACACCGGGATCAATCTTGATCCGGTAGTCGAGCTTCTTGGCATCCACCATATGGCGGAAGGTACGGTCCAACCCGTCCGTCAGCTCCGTAAGCGGGACTTCGCTGAAATCCGGCGTGATCGTGCCGGATTCGATTTTGGACAGATCGAGGATATCATTAATCAGGTTCAGCAGCTCAAGCCCCGAGTCCTGAATCGTCTTCGCGAACTTCACCTGCAGCTCATGCAGATTCTCATCCGGATTCTCGGCCAGCTGTTCTGCCAGGAGCAGCAAGGAATTCAGCGGCGTGCGCAGCTCATGGGACATGTTGGCCAGGAATTCGGATTTATACTTGGAGGTAAGGGCAAGCTGCTCCGCCTTCTCCTCCAGGTAACGCTTGGCCACCTCTACCTCATGGTTCTTGCTCTCTACCTCTGCCTTCTGCAGCACCAGCAGCTTCGCCTTATCCTCCAGCTCGTCATTCGTGCTCCGCAGCTCCAATTGCTGCTTCTGCAGCTCTTCGGTGAGCGACTGGGACTGAATCAGCAGCTCCTCCGTACGCTGGTTAGCCTGCATCGTGTTGATCACACTGCCGATAGATTCCGTAAGCTGATCCAGGAAGGCGATGTCGATATCGCTGTAAGGCCGGAAGCTCGCCAGCTCCAGAATCGCCAGCACCTGATCCTCGAAGATGATCGGCAGCAGAATGATATTGAGCGGCGTCGCTTCGCCCAGTGCGGACGAGATCATCACATAATCGCCCGGAACATTGGTCAGCAGAATCCGTTGCTTCTCAATCAGGCACTGGCCGACCAGCCCTTGCCCCGCACGGAATTCATTCGCCAGATGCTTGCGGTTCTGATAAGCATAGCTGGCGAACAGCTTCAGAACAGCTTCCCCGCCGGAGGGCTCATTAATGTAGAAGACGCCATGCTGCATCGATACCAGCGGAGCCAGCTCGGATAGAATCATCCGGCTGACTGCATACAGATCGCGCTGCCCCTGAAGCATCCGCGAGAACTTGGCCAGATTGGTCTTCAGCCAGTCCTGCTCGGTGTTGATCCGGGTCGTCTCCTTCAGATTACGGATCATCTCGTTGATGTTATCCTTGAGCGTAGCAACCTCCCCGGAGGCGGATACATCAATTGCCCGTGACAGATCGCCGTTAGTCACTGCTGTAGCCACATTGGTGATGGCCCGCACCTGTGTGGTCAGCGTACTCGCCATGTAATTGACGTTGTCGGTCAGATCACGCCAGGTACCCGCAGCTCCCGGCACGCTGGCCTGTCCGCCCAGCTTCCCTTCGGCTCCAACCTCGCGTGCCACGGTAGTTACCTGATCCGCGAAGGTAGCCAGCGTCTCGATCATGTTATTGATCGTATCCGTCAGCTCGGCAATCTCGCCCTTGGCCTCAACCGTCAGCTTCTGCTTCAGGTTACCGTTCGCCACCGCCGTCACGACCTTGGCAATGCCGCGCACCTGATCGGTCAGATTGGTCGCCATGATATTCACGTTGTCGGTCAGATCCTTCCAGATCCCCCCGACACCGCGTACCTGGGCTTGTCCGCCCAGCTTGCCGTCCGTGCCGACCTCACTCGCTACACGCGTTACCTCGGAGGCGAACGAATTCAGCTGATCCACCATCGTATTGATCGTGTTCTTCAGCTCAAGCAATTCGCCTTTGACATCGACCGTAATCTTCTTGGACAGATCCCCGTTCGCTACCGCCGTGGTTACACCGGCAATGTTGCGCATCTGAATCGTCAGGTTGCTCGCCATGAAGTTGACGGTATCGGTCAGATCCTTCCAGGTGCCGGACACATCCTTCACCTCGGCCTGTGCGCCCAGCTTACCATCCGTGCCCACCTCACGCGCTACACGCGTCACCTCGGAGGCGAAGATGGAGAGCTGATCCACCATCGTGTTAATCGTATTTTTCAGCTCCAGAATCTCGCCCTTGACGTCTACGGTGATCTTCTTGGACAGATCGCCCTTGGCTACCGCTGTGGTCACATCTGCAATATTGCGCACCTGGTCCGTCAGATTGCGGGCCATGTTATTTACGCCTTCGGTCAAGTCCTTCCAGGTGCCGCCTACACCCTTCACCTGCGCCTGACCGCCGAGCTTGCCGTCTGTCCCCACCTCGCGCGCTACACGCGTCACCTCGGAGGAGAACATGGAGAGCTGGTCCACCATCGTATTGATCGTGTTCTTCAGCTCCAGAATTTCTCCTTGCACATCCGCAGTGATTTTTTTGGACAGATCGCCGTTCGCCACCGCTGTCGTTACCACCGCAATGTTGCGCACCTGATTCGTCAGGTTGGACGCCATGTAATTCACACTTTCGGTCAAATCGCGCCAGGTTCCGGCTACGCCCTTCACCTGCGCCTGTCCGCCCAGCATCCCTTCAGTGCCGACCTCGCGCGCCACGCGCGTCACCTCGGAAGCGAAGATCGACAGCTGCTCCACCATGGTGTTAATGGTGTTCTTCAGCTCCAGGATCTCGCCGGTCGCATTCACCGTAATCTGCTTGGACAGATCCCCCTTCGCCACGGCAGTAGTCACTTCAGCGATATTTCGCACCTGATCCGTCAGCGTACCCGCCATGAAATTCACGCTGTCGGTCAGATCCTTCCAGGTCCCGGAGACCCCCTTCACATCGGCCTGCCCGCCGAGAATCCCTTCCGTAGATACCTCGCGCGCCACGCGCGTGACCTCGGAGGCGAAGTTACTGAGCTGGTCCACCATGATGTTAATGGTGCTTTTCAGCTCCAGAATCTCGCCCTTCGCATCGACAGTAATCGTCTTTGACAAGTCGCCCTTGGCTACCGCCGTGGTCACTTCTGCTATATTGCGCACCTGATTCGTTAAGTTGGACGCCATATAGTTGACGCTCTCGGTCAAATCCCGCCAGGTGCCGGACACGCCCTTGACGTCAGCCTGCCCGCCGAGAATCCCTTCCGTACCGACCTCACGCGCCATCCGGGTCACCTCGGAAGCAAAGGTCGATAGCTGATCCACCATCGTATTGATCGTGTTCTTCAGCTCCAGAATTTCACCCTGCACATCGGCCGTAATCTTCTTCGACAGATCGCCGTTGGCAACCGCCGTGGTCACCACCGCGATATTCCGCACCTGATTCGTCAGGTTGGACGCCATATAGTTGACGCTCTCGGTCAAATCCCGCCAGGTGCCGGAGACATCCTTCACATCGGCCTGTCCGCCAAGCTTGCCTTCGGTCCCGACCTCACGCGCCACCCGGGTCACCTCAGAGGCGAACATAGAGAGCTGATCCACCATCGTGTTGATTGTATTCTTCAGCTCCATAATCTCGCCGCTCGCATTGACCGTAATCTGCTTCGACAGATCGCCGTTCGCCACGGCTGTGGTCACCGCCGCGATATTGCGTACCTGATCCGTAAGATTCGTCGCCATATAATTGACGCTGTCGGTCAGATCCTTCCAAGTACCGGAGACCCCCTTCACATCAGCCTGTCCGCCCAAAATCCCTTCGGTACCCACCTCACGCGCCACGCGTGTAACCTCGGAGGCGAACGTGCTCAGCTGGTTCACCATCCTATTGATATTGCTTGCCGTCCGCTGGAACTCGCCCGTGAGCGGCCGTCCTTCAATCGCCAGCTCCACCTGCTGGGACAGATCGCCCTTGGCCACGGCGTTAATTACCCGGACCATCTCGCTGGTCGGCTGAATCAGGTCAATCACCAGGCCGTTCAAGGAATCGGTCACCGTCTCCCAGGACCCGCCCAGATTCTTCTGCACGAACCGTCTGGACAGGTTCCCTTCCTTGCCGACCACTCTGGCCACCGTCTGAACCTCGTTCACCAGACTCTCTTGAATATCCATAATCTCGTTGAACGTATCCGCTACCTTACCGGCGAGCCCCGTCCGGTCATAAGGCATCCGGTGGGAGAAATTGCCCTTCTTCATCGCCATCAAGGCGCTCAGCAGTTCGCCGGCGTCTATTCCATCGCCCTGGTTTTCTTTGTTTTGGTTGTCATCGCTCATAGTATCAACCCTGCCCCTTATTCAGCACGTATTTTTGCTCTCCAATCCAAGCTGCTCACGAACGGCAATTGTAAAAACAAACGTAGCCCCGGGTTCCTCCGATGGCTCGACCCGGATGCTTCCGCCCAGCAGCTCTACCAGAGCTTTGCTGATCGATAAGCCAAGCCCCGTGCCTTCGAACCTGCGTGTGGTAGAGGCGTCGAGCTGGGAGAAGGGCTGGAACAGCTCGCCGATTTTATTCGGGGGAATCCCGATTCCTGTGTCTTTGATTGTGAATTCAAGTGTAAGCTTCTCTGCCGGTCCCTCCAGCTTGTTAACCGTTATGTATACACTGCCTGCATGGGTGAACTTCACGGCATTGCCTACGAGATTATTCAGCACCTGGCGGAGGCGGTTCACATCTCCCACCAGATCAGGCGGCACAGCAGGATTAATCTCCACCACCATGTCAAGCTTCCGCTCACGGATCTTAGCAGTGAACAGAGCAATAGTCTCGCTCAGGCAGTCCTGCAGAGAGAACGGCGCCTCTTCCACCACCAGCTTCCCGGCTTCCAGCTTGGAATAATCGAGAATCGGATTGATCACCGACAGAAGGGCATTGCTGCTCGTATGGATAATCCCCGCCATCTCACAATATTCCTCCGGCAGATCCGAGGCCAGCAGCAGATCAGACATCCCAATGATCCCGTTCAGCGGCGTGCGGATTTCATGGCTCATCATCGCCAGGAATTCCGATTTCACCTTGGAGGCAATCTCTGCGGCTTCCTTCGCTTCCCTCAGCTCCTGATTTGTCCTCTCCAGCTGCCGGGCCTGCTGCTTCAGCATTTCGCTCTGGAGCTGCAGCGTCTTATTCGCTTCATACATGCTGACGTAGCCTTCAATCTTGGACTTGAACAGCTGCGGGACGAAGGGCTTCGTCATGTAATCCATCGCGCCGACAGAGTAACCGGCGAAGATATCCTCCATCGTCGTACTGTTAGCGGACATGAAAATAATCGGCACCACATGATTCTTCTCCCGGGTACGGATAAGGCGCGCCGTCTCCAGCCCGTCCATCCCCGGCATTTGCACATCCATCACAATGACGGCGAATTCCTCCTCCAGCAGACAGCGCAGCGCTTCAATCCCGGAATAAGCCCGAAACAACCGGTAAGGCTCTCCGCGGAGAACGGCCTCAAGGGCAAGCAGATTCTCGGGATGATCGTCTACGAGCAGGATGTTGACCGGAAAATCCATGAGAACCCTCACTTTCCAGCTTGTGGCTCGCCTTGCGTTTATATTTCGAAAATATAGCTTATATACCCAAAATTTCTAATCACGAAACTCAGGTCTGCTGGTAATTCACCGCTGTAATCAGGCACTCCCGGCACAGAAAAGCATAATAAATCCCCTCGTCCTCCGCCACCTGGCCCATATCCGCCTGCGCTGCAAAAGTCATCGTCTGTGCGCAGCAGGGACAGGCCGGATAGTCCGCATCCTGAATCCAGGCCGGATGCCCTCCGATCTGTGAGGCCGGTGCCTCCAGCACCCAGTGTGCACTCTCATAAGTACCGGCCGGCTGTTCCGACAGCTGCATTACATGCCATCCGCTACACGCCAATGCTCCTCCAGTATTGTCAGGCAGATATCCGGGAACAACATTATATTCACTCCATGAATATCCGCCCTCCAGATCAATCTTCATATATACAGTGCCGTAACAGTTGCAGTGCATACAGGCCGCAATTCTTAACCGCTTGCCGGGAAGTTCCATGAACCTAACCTGCGGATGCTGCAAATCGTAATCGAATAAAACGGTTAGCGCACCTCCGCACCAAGGACAGGCTTGCGTTCCTGTCTGAAGCATTTGAACCGCCGCCGGAGCACCAGGCGCTTCCGGAGTGTCTTCCCTGCTTACCAGGAAGGGGTAACATTCAGGATGGTATAGTTGCCTTTTTCCGCCTACAGCATCCAGCTCCCAGCCAGCTTCAAGGGCATACGTCTCTGGCGCCTGATATAACGCTGCTGCCCACTCCGGCGGGGACTGCCGCCATGACGCGAACTGCCTGACCACCACTTCATCGCCAATCCAGGCCAGCGCCAGCAGCAGCAGATTACGGTTAACCGGATCGGACTCCACCTGGGCAATGAGCCGGTCCCTTACCTTCGCGTCAGCATTCTTGAAAAGGATCGCGGGTGCATAATTCCCTGTGCGGAGGAGCATTTCCAGACCTGGCCCAAGCCGTGTATCTGTGAAGCAGAGGAGTGACACCAGGACCATCTCCGCCTGGTCTATATCCTCTTCTTCCAATAAATGAACGGCGTAGCTCTCCATCCGTTCTCTCTGTTCCTCTGTCAAATCATGATACAGCTCCTGTGCAGTCCGGGGGTAAGGAACTTCCTTGATCAGCGGATCAGGCTTCCGCGGGCTGTGCATAATGGTGAGAATCTCAACCGGATCATGGATACCGGCATATCTGTTCACCTCTTTACGGTTCTGTTCAATATAAGCCTGTCTTCCTATCGCTCTCTTCTGCTGATAGCAGGGCATACAGATGCCCCCGGTCTTCAGTGCGGTTGCAGGAAGAATTGTTCCCGTGCAGCCCGGGGTCTGACAAGGCAGACGTTCGCTCATATCCTATCTCTCCCTTCATGATCAGTACGCAGATTATGTCTTGATTATAATAGATATGGACCTTCTGATCGAATGCAGCCCCGCTCCTGCCTGCAAGGGACGAAATTCCAGAATCTAGAATACAGATTCAGCCATAACCCTTGACTGTTCGCCCGCCATCTAAGATAATAACAACCTCTGCCGTAATCCATGCAGGACAAGACTAACATTGACACAGAAAAGGGGCGGTCGTCATCAACTGGTTAAATGATCTCTACAAATTACAGAAGAAGGAGCCGGCCAATGACGCCGAGCCTGCCCTGGTCAATGCCATCTTCCGCATGTATGACCGGTTCAAACGGCTCGGTCTCACTGAACGGCTCGGCCAGCAGGATATGTCGCTGGATATTGCTGACGCTTATGTCCATGGCCGGAATGCAATGATTGAAGCCGGGGTCGGCATCGGCAAATCCTTCGCCTACCTGATTCCCGGCCTGCTCATTAATCAGCTCTCCCGGCAGCCGGTCATTATCGCCACCTCGTCCATCCAGCTCTCCGAACAGATCCATAAGGATCTGCGGTTCATCGGCAGCCGGCTCGGCTTCTCCATGGTCCGCTCTGTGGTCGGCAAGGGCATGGGGCAATATGCCTGCCGGTACCGGGCAGCGGACCTGTTCCCGTCCGGGGAGCCCGGCTCCCCGCTCACTGTACTGGCAGAGGGTATCCTTAATGCAGAAATTAACGAACGGGCAGATCTGAAGGGCGGGGTCAATGATGCCTTATGGTCTAACGTGTGTGTGACGGATTGCAAGTTCGAGCACTGCCACTACAAGCATACCTGCGCCTTCTATGACATGCGGGCTAAGATCAACGCCGGCCCGGGTGAGATGGATATCATCATCGTGAACCAGGATCTGCTGATCCGTGACCTGATCAAGAAAAAAGAAGGCACCAAAGGCCTGATCACCGAGCGGCCTGCACTGATTATTATAGATGAGGCGCATAATCTGGAGGCCAAGGTCCGGGATGCCCAGACGCATGAGTTCACCTTCCGGGGGATCTCACGGGTGCTGGAGGATGCCATGCAGCTGCTGTATAAGCAATCCGCAGACCGCAGCCTGATGAAGTCCTTCCAGTTCGTCCGGCGCTGCGCCAAAGAGCTGTTCAGACAGATAGAAGCAGACCTGCTGCACACGGCCAAGCAGGATACTGACCGGATTAAAGTATCGGCGATTACGGGAGTCCCGCTAGAGCAGGCTGTGCAGCTTCTGCAGGAGTTCCGCCTCAGCCTCTCGGTCTTGACTTCCCGGCATGAGCGGGAGATCGATAATACCTTCGAAGCGGTTAACGCAATGATTGACCTCTTCCAGGTGCTTGCCGGGACGGAGGACAACTATCTGCTCTGGGCCAGCCAGCCCCGGGGAGAAGCTTCCGTCAGTATCTGCCCTAAGGGGATTAGCCAATTCCTGAAATACAGTATATTTAACGGCAAGACCTCTGTCATTCTGACCTCTGCGACCCTCAGCCAGTCGGGCGGTACGCTGGAGGAGCAATACGCTTATCTGTCCCGTTCGCTGGGCTACAGGGGGGAGTATATGGAGCGTCAAGCTTCACCGTTCGATTACGACAACCACACGATGATGTATATCGCCAAGGACGTTCCTTACTATAACCACAACAACCGGGAAGCTTATCTGGAAGCGGCATATAAGGAGCTGCTGCGGCTATGCAATCTAACGGATGGGCGGACCCTGGTGCTTTTTTCGGCCAAAGAGGATATGAAGTACATTCACAAGAAGCTGAGCGAGGAGAAAGTGAAGTGGGCGCTGCATATGCAGCGGGAAGGCTCGTCCCAGGACGGGGTGATCACTGAGTTCCGGGCGAGCAAGGGCGTGCTGCTGAGTACCGGTGTGTTCTGGGAAGGCGTGAATATTGAGGGGGCAGATCTGTCGCATCTGATCGTCTTCCGGCTGCCGTTCCCGGTTCCGGCCGATCCTGTCTACGAATACAAGGCTGCGCAGGCGGGGAATCCGCTTATGGAGGTCTACGTGCCGGACATGCTGCTCCGCCTGCGGCAAGGCACCGGGCGTCTGATCCGCAGCGAGACAGACCTCGGCGTGCTCAGCATTCTGGATTCCCGCCTGTCGGCCGCAGCCCGCAACCCGTACCGGGAGCAGGTCCTTGCCGCGCTGCCGTTCACCAAGGTGACGGAGGAGTTCGGGGTGCTGGAGAAGTTTGTGCGGGAGAAGGGGATTCACCGGTGACGGGTAGTATGTACCTATTGCATTTTGTACATTAGATCGAGCTGTAAAACTAACTTTTTAGCTATTCTACTGTATTATGTACAGCAGAATTCAGAGATTTTGCCCATATTAGGCTTCTCTCCAACATTCTACTGTACTAAATACAATAGAGACCATTTATTGAGGGTTTTTTTGAATTTCTATTGCACATAGTGCAATCACCACTGGACTACCAGCGCCATTCTTCACCAGCCCGCTCACCAATTCATCAGCTTTCGGATTTCGGATGTCAGTCTGTCAGCTGCTTTGCGGTGGGTCAGCCGGGAAGGGTGAAAGTCAACGGCGTAGCCGTCCTCTTCGCGCTGTACCTCGAACTTCATCACTGAAATCCTGCTGTCGCCAGTTTCCCGGGTATAGCGGCTCACCGCCTGCTCCAGTGTAGGATACAGCCTGTCCCCCATGATACCCAATGTACATAGAATGGTGGAATCGGGATTTTTCTCTCTGACCTTTTGGAGAAAAGCGGCATAGTTCTCTGCATAATCCGCCTGCTTGGCGGGGTCCTCCTTGGTGTACGAATCGTCGTTGGTCCCCAGATTAATGACGATCAGCTCCGGTGTGAATCTGCTGAACTCCCAAGGAATCTCCTGGGGCAGCAGACTGCCGCCGAACCTCCCTTCCGACTTACCCACCTTCTCGTAGTAATCGGGCAGAAGATGCGTGGTCAGCTTCTGGTCGTTCTCCGTGTAGCCGGTAATAATGCCGTATCCGCTGTAACATACCATACTGTAATCCGCACCAAGCTGCTCTGCGCTCAGGTAGGCGTAGGCCTTCGTTACATCTTCTGTAGCCGTAGAAAAAGTATGTAGCGCCTCTTCATCATCCACACCATACCCGCAGGTAATGGAATCGCCGATGAATTCGATCGTATGCTGCGGGGATGGGGTCGGCTTAATCCCTTCCTCAGCCTGCACCGCGATCTCTACAATGCCAACCGTTGACATGGCCGCTTCAGACAGCTTCGTAATTCTTACGGTAACCTCTTGCTCGGTGTCGCTTTCGAACACTGTATACGTTTTGCGCGGCTGATCCACCTGATCGTCTATCACCCGCCGGCCGTTAACGCTGATTCCGATCCGGGCCAGATTGTTGCCGGTTGTTGCGGTATCATCGCCTTGCAGAGTGATCCGGGCCGCCCGGCCGCAGAAAGAGAATTCCACCCCGCCGCCGGAGAGCGCCAGCCACAGCACCTCCCCCATCCAGTGGGTCCGCCCGATAATTCTGACATGATTAGCTGCCGGTTGGTACGTTTGCATCTGGGACATTCCATAACCTTCCTTCTCTCGTTTCTATTCGTAACAGTAGCAAAGGTGCTTTATCTTGGCAATGAAGATTGTTTAGCAGTGCTTTTCATATAGCTGCATAGGTTGGTGTGGTAAGATACTAAGTACTTGTCAAGTGGTAACATATACATTCTATATTTTGAAAAAAGGAGGATATCCATGGACATCCCCAAAGGAACTTACGGCTTCCGCTTCGCCGAAGACAAAGAGCTGCAGCTATGTGTATTATTCGCTGCCGGTTATGATTCCGTCTCTGATCCCGCTTACCGCTGGGACGGAATGGAGCGCAGCGACGGCCCGCTGCTGCTGTTCCAGTACACCCTCTCTGGTGAGGGCATGTTCGAGTCAGAGAACCGGACTTACCGGGTCCGGGCCGGACAGGCTCTGCTGGCGGAAATCCCGGGACCGCACCGTTATTACTATCCGCCGGATGCGGACGAGCCCTGGGAGTTTCTGTTCCTCCTGATGCGCCCCAGCCTGATCTTGCCCCACTGGCGCAGATTCCTGCGCGAAGCGGGTGAGGTACCCCGGCTGCCCGCAGATTGTGCCCCTGTCCGGCTGGCGCGGATGATTGTTGTGGATGCCGGAGCGGGCAGAATCTCCGATCCGCTGATCGCCTCGTCCAACGTCTACCAATTCATGACCGAATTGACCCGAATGCAGGCAGCTACGCTGCGCGACAGGGACAACTGGTCAGAGAATATCAAGCGCGCCGCCGAATTCATCGAGCAGCATTATTCGCAGATGATCAGCATCGACCAGCTGTCGGAGCACGTCTCCCTGTCCAAGTATCATCTCATCCGCCGCTTCTCGGCCAGCACCGGCCATACGCCCGGTGCTTATCTGACCCGGGTCCGCACGGAGAAGGCAATGGAGCTGCTCCGGGGGAGCAGCTTAAGCATTGAAGGCATTGCCCAGCAGATCGGCTACTCCAGCGGAAGCTACTTTATCAAAGCGTTCCGCAGCCTGACCGGACTGACACCAGGCGATTTCCGCAGCGGGGGCGAGAGCCTGACCTACCGCCAGCTCTTTTTTGACTGAGCGCAATATAGTGCTATCCGGCTTATAAGATTACTATAGATATTGAATTTATCCTTGATTATGATGGACTTAAGAAGAGCAATAATCCATCTGATAAGGAGATTATACAATGAATCATAAGCTTGCAGCACCTGTCCCCCCGCTGGGCTGGAACAGCTGGGATTGCTACGGCGCAGCCGTAACAGAAGCGGAAATCCGCGGCAATGCGGAATATATGGCCGAGCACCTCAAAGACTTCGGCTGGAGCTATATCACCGTTGACATTCAGTGGTATGAGCCTGGTGCCGTGTCCTCTCTGTACCGCCCCTTCGTCCCTCTGATCATGGATGAATACTCCCGGCTGATGCCTGCCGAGAACCGCTTCCCTTCGGCAGCAGGCGGCCAGGGCTTCAAGCCGCTGGCCGACTATGTCCACAGCCTGGGACTGAAATTCGGTATTCATATTATGCGCGGCATTCCGCGCCAGGCCGCCCATGCAGGCACCGCTATTCTAGGTACGGAGGCAACTGCCCGCGAGATCGCGCACACGAACTCCATCTGCCCGTGGAATACAGATATGTACGGTGTCGATGCATCTAAGGAAGGCGCTCAGGCCTACTACAATTCACTCTTTGAACTGTACGCCCAGTGGGGGGTCGATCTGGTCAAGGTGGATGACATCGCCGCCTCGAGACTCTACGATACCCATCAGCCGGAGATTGCCCTGATTTCTGCGGCAATCGAAAATTGCGGACGTCCGATGGTCCTGAGCCTCTCCCCCGGCCCCGCTCCGGTAGAATATAAAGAGCATTTCACCGGACATGCCAACATGTGGCGCATCACGGATGACTTCTGGGACCGCTGGGAGCTGCTGCTGGACATGTTCAGCCGCTGCCGCAGTTGGCAGGGCGTCCCGCAGGCCGGCTCATGGCCGGATTGCGACATGCTGCCGCTCGGACACATCGGCGTCCGCTCCGTCGACGGCGGCGGGGATGACCGCTGGACCCGCTTCACCCGTGACGAGCAGCTGACGATGATGTCGCTGTGGAGTATTTTCCGTTCGCCGCTGATCTTCGGCGGCGAGCTGCGGGATAACGACGATTGGACCCTGTCGCTGCTCACCAACCGTGAGGTGCTGCGCATGCAGCGCGAGAGCCATGGCGCCAGGGAAGCCCTGTACCGCGATGAGCTGATCGTCTGGACCGCAGCTCATGACGACGGCACCCGGTACGCAGCCGTCTTCAACATTGGCAGCGGCCCGCTGCCGGTTGACCTGAGTCTCGAAGAGATCGGCCTAAGCGGCATGGCCGCAGGTACGGAGCTGTGGAGCCAGACGCCTGCTGAACTTAGCGGCGGCGTGCTGAAGACCACCGTGCCTCCGCACGGGGTACGGCTGTATAGCTTCTCGTAGGAGAAGCTCAGCAGAAATACCAACAGCCTGCGGGAATGGAGTAGTTCCATTCCCGCAGGCTGTTTCTTTTGACAATATAGGTGAAGGAGCTTGCGCTTCTAAATCCTTATGCCTTCCCCATCGTGCTGATATCAATCACAAACCGGTAACGCACATCCGAGGCCAGTACACGCTCCCAGGCTTCATCGATCTGGTCAGCCGAAATCACTTCGATCTCGGAAGCGATCTGATGTTCAGCGCAGAAATCAAGCATCTCCTGTGTCTCGCGGATTCCCCCGATCATCGAACCGGCAAAGGAACGGCGGTGACCGATCAGCGAGAAGGCGTTAACAGCCAAAGGATCAGCGGGTGCACCGACATTCACCAACGTCCCGTCCAGCGCCAGGAGTGACAGGAAGGCATTGATATTTACCTGCGCACTGACCGTATTAATGATCAGATCGAAGGAACCGGCCAGTTGCTTGAATGTCTCCGGATCAGTGGTGGCATAATAATGATCTGCGCCCAATTGCAGGCCGTCTTCCTTCTTCTTCAGGGATTGGGATAACACCGTAACCTCAGCCCCCATGGCATGAGCAATTTTCACTGCCATATGCCCCAGCCCGCCGAGACCGACTACAGCTACCTTTTTGCCGGGAGCAGCTCCCCAGTGGCGCAGTGGTGAGTAAGTAGTGATTCCGGCACACAACAGCGGTGCAGCAGCGTCAAGCGGAAGGCTGTCGGGAATCCGCACCACGAAGTCTTCAGTGACAACGATATGTGTGGAATATCCGCCTTGTGTATAGTGCCCGTGGCGGTCAGTCGCTCCATAGGTTCCTGTGTTCCCCTCCAGACAATATTGCTCCTCGCCTTGCCGGCAGCTGCTGCACACTCCGCAGGAATCGACCATACAGCCTACCCCGACACGGTCGCCAACAGCATATTTCGTCACTCCAGAACCGATCTGGCTGACAATACCTGCAATCTCATGCCCCGGAACCAGCGGATATTTCACCGGTCCCCACTCCCCGCGGACGGTATGAATATCGGAATGGCAAATACCGGCGTATTTAATCTCGATCAGAACATCCTGCGGCAGCAGCTCCCGGCGTTCGATCGTAGTCAGCTTGAACGGGCCTTCCTGGCTGAATGCAGCATGTGCATTAACTTGTATCATAGTGAGACCTCTTTTCAATAGAATAGTAGACATCATTCCTTAAGCTTTACAAAGCTTATAATATTCCTTAAAGTTAACTCTAAGTCAAGCCCGAAATATCCAGGACAGGAGAACGATGATGAAGACCTATTCCATAAGCGAAGCCGCAGCGCATTTCAACATGACCCCGCATACCCTGCGTTACTATGACAAAGAGGGCCTGCTCCCTTCTATAGAGAGAACGCCCAGCGGCAAACGTGTATTCAAGCCCTCCGACATGGAGGCCCTGAAGATCATTGAATGCCTGAAGGCCTCCGGGATGCCCATCAAAGAGATTAAGCATTTCATTGAATGGTGCTCCGAAGGAGATTCCACCCTGCAGCGCCGATACGACATGTTCCTGGAGCGGAAGGCTTCCGTAGAAGCGCAGATGGAGGAATTAAGAAAAACGATGGAAGTCATAGACCATAAATGCCACTATTATAAGACTGCCCTGGAAAAGAGTATGGAAGTGGTCCGCCAATCCTAACCAGCCGGGTGGTTCACCAGTCTCCGCTGCGGTTATCGTTACATAGAACGGTTATCGCAGACACATCCTAAGACAGAACCTGCACATAGAAGGGAGATTTACAGATGAAGGATGATCACAAAGCTCCGCTCGACGGACGCACCGCAGGTGTCCACCCGATCCCGGAGGGCGAATCCAGTCCGGCGGACGGTCAATCGGAAACAGACAAGCTGGATGAGATCGTAGGCGCCGTGCTGGGGAATGACCCGGAAGTAGCCGCTCCCGGCCTTGCACCAGAACCGGAAGAGAAGAAGCACCGCAAGCATCGGTAAACTAACTACTTGGCAGTAAATAACCAGACCGGACAAGAGTATCTCTTATCTCTTGTCCGGTCTGGTTATTTGTTGTGCTGAGCTTGCTGATCTTGCCGCTACTCCTCCAGCTCCTTACCATACCCGCGATTCAGCGCTTCACGATAATACAGTGATCCAATGGCAATATCAAAGGCAGCCATTCCCATCGGATTGAACATGACCGCTTCCTCCTTCGGGTATTTGGCCAGCGCGTTGCCGCAGACCACCTCAACGATAGATGCCGTGTCTTCCTTCCGCAGCCCTCTTTGATGATGCATATGTTCAATATCCGTATTCGCACGGCACACTTCATCCCAGTCATCGACAATAATGGCAGAGGTGTGGCTTAAGATCGCCGGGGTGAAATCGCGCAGTGACACATTCAGCAGCAGACTCTGATCTTTGGGCTTGCGGTCAATGTAACCGGAGCTGGATATGGTACAGGTAACGAACAGATCAGCCCCTTCGTAGGCTTCCTCCCATGAATCCACAGGCCGTACCCTTGTTCCAAGCTCTTCCGGGATAGCTTGCAGCGCATCTTGATTCGGATCAAAGATCCGAACCTCCTCCAGCTGGTCCCCGAGCAGCTGATTCAGCATCGACAGATGGAGCTGGCCGATCGGCCCGAACCCGGCGATACCGGCAATGATTTGATCGGCAAAAGGGTGTACCTTCTCGAATTCCTGAATCATCAGCCCGCTGACTGAAGCCGTGCGAATCCCGGAGATGAGCGGACTGTTGATTATAGCTACAGGCTTCCCGCTGCCTGAATCATTCAGGATCGTCACCGAGTGGGCACGGGGAAGCTGCCTGGCATGGTTACCGGGAAAGCTGGCGATCCACTTGATGCCGGCCATCCCGATCTCTCCGCCCACATAAGCGGGCATGGCAATAATCCGGCTGCTTGGATCTTTATCAAAGAGCAGATAGGGTTTAATAGGCTGGGAAAATTCATGCGCTGCCATCACTTGGACAGCACTCCGTATGGTATCGACACTTCTGTTCCAGGGAAGCTGTATGCTCTGTAAATTTGCAGTATTTAAGTATAACATGCTTAAGGCCTCCTCTGCTTATAGGTCTGGCTGCGCGGGCTGACCAAGCTTTTCATCACCGCCTTATCCCTGTAAGCAATTACGCTATTCAGCCGTTGTCTCAACATATGCCGGCGAAGTATACAGGTATACCTCACGCTGGCCTGACAACGCGGTATTTATCCAGCGCCCGACCGGGATCTGCAAGTTTGCAACAACAACATCAAGCCATTATGATTAACCACAGAATGGTTATTGCCCCGGGAGGTAGTCTAGTGTCCAAAACAATATTAGTGGTAGACGATGATGAAGAAATCATGAAGCTCATCAGCAAGACGCTAAGGTATGAGCAATTCGCTGTCATTACGGCCAGTTCGGGGAGAGAAGCTTTATCTGCGGTGGAGGATCACCCTATTGATTTCGTTGTTCTTGATATCGTCATGCCTGATATGAACGGACTGGATGTCTGCCGGACGATCCGGTCGTCTTATAATGTTCCGATTATGTTATTAAGTGCGCGCGATCAGGACATTGATAAAATTGTCGGTCTGGAAATCGGCGCAGATGATTACATGACCAAGCCGTTCAGTATTCAGGAGCTGGCCTCCAGGATCAAGGCTCATTTCCGCAAGGTGGACAGGCTGCACAAAGAGTGGGGCGAGCTTAGTTCCGCCAAAGACAAGGCCGATGCTCCGCTCATTTTGAATGACAAAACGTATGAAGCCTTCCTGTACGGCGGGAAGCTCGATTTATCCGCGAAGGAATTTCAAATTCTGTCTATCCTGATGCGTCACCCCAACCAGGTACTGAGCCGGGAGCAGATCTATGAGAACGTCTGGGGAGACGAATACGGCGAGATCAACACTGTAACGGTTCATATCAAGAATATCCGCAAGAAGCTGGGTCCTGAGTATGACTTTATCAAAACCATCTGGGGCATAGGCTATAAATACACAGAAAGAGAGCAATAGCATGAAACTGAAAATAAAGCTTCCCCTGTTATTCCTGCTGATGCTGCTGATTCTAATGTTCTCGATTGGTTTGTATTTAAAGTTTGTCTTTGCAGTATATTCCCCCATACGTACCACTTTGCTGGACTCACCCTATGTAGTATTACTGCTGCCCATCTTCGTCATCGCCGGCTGCATATTTTCCATTCTGATCGTCTATATTCATTATTATATTGAGAAGCCTATCCGGCGGCTGAATGCCCGGCTGGAGGAGGTCAATGTGGTCCATCCCCTGCCTCCACTGGCTTTGAAGCGCAAGGACGAGATCGGAGAGTTATATAAGCACTTCAACAATATGGAGCACAGGCTTCAGCTCGCCCATAGAGAGCAGACCGATATGATTGCCGCCATCGCCCACGATTTGAAGACACCCCTGACCTCGATTAACGGCTTCACTGAGCTGCTGGCTACACATGAGGACTTACCCGAAGCTGAGAAGCAGGAATATTATGAATTGATTCAGCGGAAGTCAGCCTACATGGTGGAACTCCTCAATGATTTCTCCAGCTTCACCAAAGAAAAATCGGAGCTTGAATCCATGACCGCTAAGCCTGTAAAGGCGACAGAGCTCTTTGCCGACATTGCTTTTGAATATGAGTATGAGCTGGCGGGTCTTGATATTGAACTGGCTTGCCGCCATTCCTTCACGGACAGTATATGGCTGACGGTTAATGAACCGATGATTCGCCGGGTGTTCGGCAACCTCTTCAGTAATGCTGTTAGATATGGCGGCAAGCCAGAGCTTAAGGTGTATATGACCGGATATCTGCGGGAGCATCATGCCTATTTTCAGATTGAGGATAATGGCATTGGTGTGCCGGAAAAGGATATGTCTTCGCTGTTCCTCAAATTCTTCACGGTGGACCCGTCGCGGCAGATCCGTAAGGGCGGACTTGGGCTGGGACTGGCAAGCTGTAAATCAATTATTGAACATCACGGGGGCGAGATTGCGGCCTTCTCCTCCGAATATGGCGGACTCGGGATCAGATTCAGTCTGCCTTTATAGTTTTTTATACTTTCTTCAGATCTGTTTATTTTTCTTTTAATAAAGCTTCATGTTTGGATGTGACAATAAGTTGTAGCAGGATACAACAATCACTGGAACCAAGCAGGAGGTTTGACAAATGAGTATTTTATCTAAGAAAAGAATCGGCAGCACGCCCGCCATACAAATTGACGGAGTGCACAAAAGCTTTGGGGACTATACCATATTAAACAATCTTTCGCTGGAGGTCAGCCGGGGAGAGATCTACGGATTCCTGGGACTGAACGGCGCCGGGAAGACAACGACGATCAAGATGCTCCTGGCGATGATTAAGCCTACTTCCGGCAAGCTCTATATGTTAGGGGAGAAGGTCGACGCCGGAAACTCCAAATTATGGAGCAACGTCGGATATTTGGAGGAGGCTACCTTTTATCCGGATCTGACTGTGACGGAGAATCTTGATATCGCACGGCGTATGCAAGGCTTGCCGGACCCGGATGCTGTGCATCAGGTCATCTATAAGCTGGGGCTTACGCCGCACAAAAAGAAAAAAGCCAAACATCTCTCACTCGGAAACAAGCAGCGCCTGGGACTGGCTAAAGCAATGATTCATAACCCGGAAATTCTAATTCTGGACGAGCCTATCAACGGCCTTGATCCTGCAGGTGTTGCGGAGATACGGAATATGTTATACAATCTGGCGCACAATTTCGGCATCACGGTATTTATATCCAGCCATCTGTTAGAGGAGCTCTCGAAGGTATCCACACGGATTGGCATTATTCACGGCGGCAAGCTGGTGCAAGAAGTCGCAATGGACAAGCTGGAGCAGTCCTTGGAGAAAAGTCTGGTCGTGAACGGCCGGAACAAGCCTGCCTTAAAGAAGGTGCTGGAGGAGCATGGCTATAACTTCGTGGATACAGCGGACGGTTCTATTAAACTAACCAATGAACATGCCGCAGATCATCCTGAACGGCTGGCTGAACTGCTCGTGCAAAGCAATCAACCGCCAACGTCGCTCCGGGTAGTTACAGAGGACCTGGAAGGCTATTTTCTCCGCACCATCGGGGTTAACAGGGGGATTGTATAATGAATATTCTATCGGTGCTACATTGTGAGCTTCGCAAGATTATCCGCTCGAATGTATTCTGGATTATGTTCCTGGTTTTAGGCTTCGGGCCCATCATGATGGGCGTCGGAAATGTATTATCCAGTGACGCCGGCGGTGTCACCTGGGAAGTGTATTTAACCGGATTGCTGGAGACACTTGCCCCGCTGGGACTGATCGGGTACACCTTTGTGGCGGCCTGGGTCTTCGGACGGGAGTTTTCGGACCGGACCATTAAGGATTTACTGGCCAAGCCCATTTCCAGAGCAAAAATTGTATTGGCCAAGTTCCTGGTCATTTTAGCATGGTGCCTGCTACTGTCCATCTATATGTTCGCTATTGGTCTTGCCGTAGGAGCCATCCTCGGTGTTGCAGGCGGGTCCGCCGCGTTCATTTGGAGCTTATTCCTTAAGTTCCTGGTCACTTCGCTGTTGTACATCCTTGTGACCGCGCCAAGCATTCTGTTGGCTAATGTGACCAAGGGCTACCTGGCACCTCTGGGGCTCATCCTGATTATCGTCATTCTGTCCAATGTGCTCAGTTCCTTTGGATTCGCGCCTTATTTCCCATGGACCATCCCGTCGGTATTCCAAAGCACCGGTTCGCTGCAGCTGAGCAGTATCATCATCATTGCGTATACCGGGATTATCGGAATCGCCGGAACCTTTGCCTGGTGGAGATATGCGGAGCAGCCTTAAGCGGGAAATGATCATCCTTCATCATCCATCGTGCCCTTCATCGCCTCCTGCTCACGGAAGGCCGAAGGGGTCAGCCCGTACTTTTTCTTGAACAGGGTGGAGAAGTAAGTGATATTGTAGATCCCGACCGCTTCGCTGATCTTGGCCGCCGTGTCAGGAGTTGAAGCAAGCAGCTCCTTCGCTTTGTCCAGCCGGGTGTTGTTCAGATATTCACTGAAGGATTGCCCGGCCGCTCCTTTGAACAGCTTGCCCAGATAGCTGGGGGACAGTCCGGCGATTTTGGACACCAGATCAAGGGAGATATTAGGCTCGGCATAATGTTCATGGACATAATTCTGCACTTTTTCAATGAGACTATTATGTTTCTTGGCATTCATCCAATGATGTTTGTCTTCAATTAACTTGCAGATGGTGGAGCAATAGCGGTTGAATATGTCACGGATTTCCGTCAGATCCTCAGCACCTTCAATCTCGGTTACCGCCTGCAGGTAATCATTGAAATTCGAATCCGGCACATGCTGTAAATAGTCAAAAGCTTTGAGCAAAGATAACATGAGCTGCGTGCTGAAGGTAATGATCTGATGAACCGAACCGCCGGATAGGGTATCGATAAATTCTTCTATCGCGCTAACAATAGGCTCCGGCTTGCCCTGCTGGACGGCATCTATCAGCTTCTTCTCGCAGGCGGCGGGATAGCTTAAGACCTTCAACACATGGTGCCGTGTCGCTGCTGCATCCAGAATCGCTTCCTTCCCATAGATTAAACGGTATTTCACATACTGCTGGGCTGAGGTGTACGAGGACGGAATATTCCCCTTGCCAAAGGAGATATCGCCTATCCCTATAGATACCGTCACCTTGAAATAACGATTCAGGAAGCTTTGAATATTACGCAAGGCAGGCTTTAGCTCCTCCGGGAGCTGATTTTTCGTGTATTGAAGGATGGCAACAGCTTCATTTCCGCCCATAATGAGCACATCACAGGGGCCGATATGCTCCAGCAGCTCTTTGGCGATATTCCCCAGCGCGAAGCGCAGCAAGGACTGCTGTTTCCCCTCTACCCTCTCCCCTGCCGGCTCAAGCTCATTGATCTTGAACACCAGCACGCCGAAGAACGGTCCGGCAACCTCCTCTCCAATCTCCTTAATGATTTCGCTGGAGGCAGAGTCCTCCAGGGAATGACCCCGCAGCAAGGCAT
The DNA here is from genome assembly GCF_038002825.1 of Paenibacillus sp. FSL H8-0048. Lineage (NCBI taxonomy): Bacteria > Bacillati > Bacillota > Bacilli > Caryophanales > Paenibacillaceae > Paenibacillus > Paenibacillus sp. FSL H8-0048. The sequence goes on from NZ_JBBODF010000001.1 coordinate 2,837,437, forward strand.
GTAGATAATGCTCACGGACCGTCCGGGAAGAATGGCTGATAACGAACTGCATCGATTTCTCACGTTCATGATAGGATTGGAACACTTCATTCACCATCTTGTACTCATCTATCAGTGCCAAGCCGGATGCGGGCTTGACCGGGCTTGGCATCACTTTTTCCAGCAGCGCCGATAAAGGCTTATTCATATTCGAGGTCAACAGGATAGAGCTCAACAGACCTGCAAGTACAATTCCGGCGGTCACCAGCAGCGTAATTCTCCGGAGCTGATCAATATTAGAAATAAGCTCCGAATACGGTGAAACGCTTACAAAATACCAGTTCAGTTCCTCTGATTTCACATAAGTGACCAGATTCTTTTGGTTTGCGATCGTCGTGGTGAAGCTGTTCTCCGGTTGGTTCTCAATTAATACCGTCCGTACATACTCCTCCCCGGATAGATCATCCAGGAACAGATTGGAATCGGTATTGGACAGCACTTTACCTTCATTATTGATCACGAAGACATTATTGGCCGCGTCTGCTTTGCCTATCTTACGGATGGTCGTCAGTATCGACTGCTCCTCCACATTGATATAGATTAGCGGATTGCCTGCGGTCTGGTATGCGAAGTTCGGATACAGCAAGAAGGTCAGGAACTGTAAGGGTCTGCCGTTGTTGCGGCTGGCAACCTTCAGGCTGCGCGGATTGAATTCCATGTACTGCTTCGCGCTAAGGGCAGTGAGCGATACGTCGAACGGAAGCCCGGCGGTATCGACTGTCGTGCCTGTAGAAGGCCGGTGGATTCCGATACTGTGGATATAAGGATTCAAATTGGCAATTTGCTCAATCTGCTGAAAAATATGATAATTGCTTACCTTGTTCTCTGCCGTCTCATCCAGAAACGAAAGGATCTCCGGTTGAGTCAGCAGTGTATTTCCAATCGTCATGACCTGATTATAGACTACATCCGAAGCGTACGTGATCTGAGATAACATTGCCCGGGAATTGCGTTCGATCTCCTTAATGGCGCTTCTGGAGAACAGGGAGAAGAGTACACTGGACAGCAGACTTACGGTTAGAAGCACGAGAAGGAAATAGGAGATCGTGAGTTTTTGAAATGCCTTGTATCGAACAAGCCGGTTGATGGTTGCCCGCATGTTGTATTCCTCCCCAAGCTGCACGTTATCATTTCTAAATATAGTACATTCTTGACTGAAAAGGTACCGGATCAGGCGAAAATGAAAGCCATTCCGTTTTTTTGAAAGCCTTGAACCCTTATTTGAAAGCGTTTGCCGGGTTTTAAAATAGACACTCGTTGCGGCTATGACTAAGCTGAAATCAAGGCAACAGTCATCTATTACAAACAAATAGGGGGGAACAGGAATTGAAGAAGAAACGGCGTTCAGGGCTCAGCATACTGTCAGACATCCGCAGAAATGGCACATCCTATTTGTTAGTTTTGCCGGCCATGGCATACACGTTTATTTTCGGCTATCTGACCTATCCTTATATGGTCATTGCTTTCCAACGCTTCAATTATACAAAGGGAATCTTCCATAGCGAATGGGTCGGCTTCAAAAACTTTGAGTTTTTCTTTCGTTCCAATAAGGCGCTTACAGTTACCTTTAATACCATTTACCTCAATTTACTGTTTATTGTTTTCGGTACGCTGATGGCGCTGGCCATTTCACTGGTGCTGAATGAGCTGCGCAAGAAGCTGTTTGTGCAGATCAGCCAGTCGCTGATGTTATTTCCGAACTTCATCTCATGGATCGTCATCAGCTATGTGCTGTACGCGCTGTTCTCCATGGATATGGGCGTGATTAACAGAATCCTGAACCAGTTCGGCATGTCCTCCGTCAACTGGTATACCGAAGCCCAGTCCTGGCCGGCGATTCTGACCATCATGCATGTGTGGAAGGGCGCCGGCATGAGCGCGATCATCTACCTGGCAACCATTACCGGCATCGACGAGACGTTGTATGAAGCCGCCGAGATTGACGGGGCGGGCCGCCTGCAAATGTGCTTCCGGATCACGCTTCCGCTAATGATGCCAACGGTTATTATCCTGACCATGCTCTCGGTCGGCAAAATTATGTACGGCGATTTCGGGATGATCTATGCGCTCATCGGGGACAACGGCACCCTGTATTCGACTACAGATATTATTGATACGTATGTATTCCGTTCATTGCGCCAGATCGGCGACCCTTCCGAAGCGATGGCCGTGGGACTGTTCCAGTCCGTCATCGGATTTATCCTTGTCTTTGGTACCAACGCCATTACCCGCAAGTACTTCAAGGATGGCGCATTATATTAAATCCGGGAAGGAGGAGGAGTATTCATGAAAAAATTCTCAATCAGCAGAACGGTCATGTACACGCTTACTGCGGTCTATTCGGCACTGTGCCTGCTTCCGATGCTGCTCGTGCTGATGATCTCCATCACGGATGAGGATGCCATTCTTAAGAACGGCTACAGCCTGTTTCCGGAGAAATTCTCCCTGTATGCCTATAAGCTGATCTTCACTAGCGGCTCCCAGGTCATTCAGAGCTACGGCATTTCGATCTTTGTCACTCTCGCCGGTACCACGCTGGCCCTGCTGATTACTTCTATGGCAGGCTATACCCTGGCGAACAAAAATGTGAGGTACCGCAATCTGCTGGCCCTGTACTTTTTTATCACCATGATTTTCTCAGCCGGCATTGTGCCCTGGTATCTAATGAACCGCGCACTCGGATTAACCGATAATATTCTTGCTCTGATTATTCCGTCGCTCCTGTTCAGCCCGTTCAACCTCTTCCTGGTGCGCAATTTCATGAACGGCATTCCTGACTCGCTGCGGGAATCAGCCACCATAGACGGGGCCAGCGATATTGTCATTGCCTTCAAAATTTATCTTCCGTTATGTAAACCGGTACTGGCGACAATCGCCCTCTTCTATGGATTGGATTATTGGAATAACTGGTGGAATGCGATCATGCTGATTGATACGAAAGACCTGTACCCGCTGCAATTCATGCTGCTGCAGATGCAATCGGAGATCAGTATGCTGAACGATATGGCCATGCTGGCGGGAACAAGCGACGTTACACTTCCTTCGGAGTCGGTCAAGATGGCAACAGCTATCGTAACCATCGGGCCGATCATTTTCCTGTATCCTTACTTACAGAAGTACTTCGTGAAAGGGCTCGTGATCGGTTCGGTGAAAGGCTGATGTCATCCCTTAGGGGTTAACATATATAAGACAACATAAGAGGAGGTCCGTATTATTCATGAGAAAATCCTATGCAACCCTGTTAGCTGTGGTGCTTGCCCTGTCCACCCTGGTTGGGTGCGGCAAGGCCGATAATGCCAGCCCTGGCGCAAATGGAGAAAGCAATGCTTCATCCCCGAATGCAGAGAAGGCTAATAGCTCTGAGGTCGTCAAGATCAAATACGTGGTTCCCGGGACCGAGCCTAAGGATTACCAAAAGGTGTTCCAGAAGGTCAATGAGAAGCTGGCTGCAGACGGTGTCGGCGTTGCCGTAGAGAAAATCTTCATCCCCTGGGATGCTTGGGACCAGAAGCTGAACCTGATGCTGTCCACCGGTGAAGAGTTCGATCTGTTTCATGTCATGCAGGACCGCACTCCTTTTTCCAATTACTATACCCGGGGTGCACTGGCAGATATCTCGGAAGAGATTGAGAAGTACGGAGCTAACCTGAAAAAGAATATTCCGGAGGATATCTTTAGCGGCGCAACCATCGGCGGGAAATATTATATCGTCCCCTCCTACTGGGTTGAAATGGCCAGCGAGGGCCAGTTCAATATCCGCCGCGACATTCTCCGCGAGAACAATTTGCAGGAGCCCACAACTCCGGCTGAGCTGATCAGCGCCTGGGAAGCGGTGATGAAGAACTGGAAGGGAAAGAACAAGCCTTACTTAGGCACCCGGGCCGATTTTGACCCGATCAATCTGCATACCTCCATCCTGCACCGGACCTATGACACCTTCCCGTTCACCGTTAAGGATAAGTTCTTCTATGTCAACCAGAACGGAGAAGTCAAATCCTGGATTGAAACCGACGAATTCAAAAAGGATGCCGCCTTCATGCACGAGCTGTACACCAAGGGAATTACGAATCCTGACATCCTGGTCATGAAGCAGGAGCAGGTAGATGCCCAGCTCGACAGCGGGGAGTGGTTCGTGCGCCTGGGAACCGGCGGAAGCTTGAACGGACTCCAGAAGTACAACCCGGATGCTACGGTAGACGATATCGGAGTGGTGTGGTTTAACCCGGAAAAAGAGTATCTGCGTCCCCTCTCCTTCAAGAACGGAAATGCCGTGCCGGCGAACATTAAGCATCCCGAGGCCGCCGTTAAATTTATGGATTGGATGCTGGCCAGCCAGGATAACTATGACCTGGTTCAATATGGCATCGAGGGTGAGCACTACACCAAAGATGGCGACAAAGGCTTAAAGCCGATCAAAGACCCGAACAACAATAATAATCCGCGGTACAGAGGCTCTGATTCGCAGAACGGCAATGTGAACTTTATGCGCTTTGACCCGGAGAGCAGTATTCCTGAGAATAACAAGGTCTTATTCGAGCCTAATCAGAGTGCAGTCAATAGTATTGCAGCCAATTTTATTTTTGACCCGACGAATGTAAGAACCGAATACACCAATATTCTCTCCGAAGCTTCAGCCAGCATCACGCCAATTTATATGGGGGTGCTGGACTATGACAAGGCCTTCCCCGAAGCGCTGGATAAAATGAAGAAGGCGGGTCTGGACCAGGTTGTTGCGGAATACCAAAAGCAGTTTCAGGAATATAAATCTTCTCTTCACTAAAAAGTGCTGCTAGAATAAAGGAGTGGAAAAATTTTGAACCTGCATCAGCAAAAAAAAGAATTTGAAGCAACAAAAACTTTTTATGAAAGCGCAACCCTTTCCTTTAAAAACGTGGACGGATTTGATGTTTATAATATTTCAATACCTTTTGAAAGGGAGGGTAAGCGTTACTTGTTCGGCCGGGTAGAACGCCGGGAGGAATGGGCCCGATCCTGGGTCCGTCTGTTCGAGGAAACAGGCCAGGATGAGTGGACACTGGTGGAGAACAGCATGATCTATACGCTGGAGGACCCGTATATCACTGAAATAGGTGATGAGCTTGTACTGGGCGGAACGCATGTGCAATATCAAAGCGGCAAATACAGCACGTATTTCGGTTATTTTTACCGGGGGACGGACCTTCACGACTTGTACTACTTCACTACAGGTCCCAACAAAATGAAGGATATCCGCCTTGTTGCTCTGGCGAACGGCAGAATCGGCGTCTTCTCGCGTCCGCGTGGCCATGAGGTGAAGGGCCAATATGGCAGCGAATCGATGATCGGCTTCACGGTGATTGACAAGCTGGAGGATTTGACCGCTGAAGTCATTGAGAATGCCCCGTATATTCATGGTATCTTCGGAGCAGGCGAATGGGGCGGCGTCAATCAGGCGTACCTGCTGAGCAGCGGCAACATCGGGATCATCGGCCATATTTGTTATTCGCATCAGGAGGAGAACGGGCAGGACATCAAGGTCTATATGAACATGTCCTTCATCTTCGATCCCGTGACCCGGGAATCCCATGACCTGCATCTGATCGGAAGCCGCTCCTGCTACCCGCCCGGACCTGCCAAGGCCCCGTATTTGACGGACTGCGTCTTCTCTGCGGGGATTGTGATGCGTGAGGATGGCAAGGCCGATCTGTACAGCGGTGTTGGCGATTGCCAGGCCGGACGGATTACGATCGACTATCCGTTCGCATCTTACGGAAGCATTGTCAAAATAGATTGAACTTAAAATTCAAGTTAAAGGAAAAGCAGTTCCACACTCAAGGAGGATATTCAACAATGAATGATAACAATACACCCATCATAGGAGCTTTGGCATCCAGTCCCCTCATCCGCCGTCATCCGGCTAACCCTGTGCTGGATGCGGCGCGGGTCCCTTACCCCACCGCCCTTGTATTTAACGCGGGAGTGGTGAAGTTCGGCGGCCGTTATGTGATGGTATTCCGTAATGACTACGGCTCACTCGACAAGCAGACTCTTGAGCCGTCTCATACAACGGATCTCGGTATCGCATTCAGTGAAGACGGCATCCACTGGACGGCCGGGCCGAAGCCGGTGTTCAAGCTGAAGGACGAAGAGTTCGTGCGCGGATATGATCCGCGGCTGACGGTGATCGATGGCCGTTGCTACATGTGCTTCGCTGTAGATACGCGGCATGGCATCCGGGGAGGAATCGCAGTCACGGATGACTTCGAATCCTTTGAAATCTTAAGCTTGTCCACGCCGGACCTGCGGAATATGGTGCTGTTCCCGGAGAAGATCAACGGCAACTATGTGCGGCTGGAGCGGCCGTTCACCGTATACAGCCGCGGTGGCTTGGACCGGTTCGACACCTGGATCGCGGAATCACCGGATCTGATCTACTGGGGACGGTCGGAGCTGTTGCTGGCGGTGGAGCAGGTACCGTTCGCCAATGACAAGATCGGTCCGGCAGCGCCACCGGTGAAGACGGATAAGGGCTGGCTCACCACCTTCCATGCCGTGGATCTCGATCCCGCCAGAGGGAAGAACGGCTGGGAGCCGTCCTGGAAGAAGCGGTATACCGCAGGTATTATGCTGCTTGACCTGAATAATCCCAAGAAAATTCTCGGGATGAGCGCATCGCCGCTGCTCGCTCCTGAAGCCCCCTACGAAACAGACGGCGGCTTCCGCAATGACGTCATCTTCCCCGGCGGCATGATCCTGGAGGACGATGGCGAAGTGAAAATCTATTACGGCGCCGCCGACACCGTGGAATGCCTGGCTACGGCACATGTGGACGATTTGATCAGGCTTTGTTTGGGGCAGTAAAGATAGGTGGCCGCTCTGGCCTCCTGACAGAAGCGGGTATCATCCTTAAATGAGGATGATACCCGTTTTTTTAGACTAGTGAAGCATCAGATTTAAAAGGTTGAATAAGCTTGTGAAACTCAGGGGCTTGTGTAATAAAACCCTATCATCCCAAAAAATCTAACGGACCGAAGAGACCTTATTCCCAGGAGAACCCCATCTTTTGCAGCGTAACGGACTCAGGCGACCTTATCGTCTTTCTGCGAGACGTTTTGGAGCTGAATTCCACGGATAAGGTCCTTGCGGTCCGTTAATCGCCCAAGTGACGACTTTCTTCCCGGATAAGAGCCCCTCAGTCCGTTACGCTAAGCCAAACACCCCTGAAGAACAACGCCCGCTTGGAAAAAGATGCAATTTAAAAGTGAATTGCGTCTGCTCCACTATTTTAAATCTGATAAGCTACTAGGCTTCAACCGCTTGCGGTAACGTTCTTTCGTACTCCTTATATAACGCATAACGCTGGACGCCTCTCGAAGCCTCAACTGCTTCCCTGGCATACTTGACCGCAAGCTCATTGTTGCCGGCTTTCCGTTCAATTTCTGCAAGCACTACTGATCTCATCCACGGCTTCCGGATTGAACTCAAATGTTCCCGCGCCTTAGCGCTTTCCCCGCCCTCCAGCAACAGAGCCGCTTCATAGTACGCCCGGTAATCGGCATGACGGATATGCGGGACGGCTTCCTGAACAGCAGCCATGTCTTTGCGGTACCATCCGTAAGCCGCCTTGTACGTTGCCTGTACCGCCACCTGTTTATGCTTGCTCATCAGCTTCTCCATGACCGTTGCCGCTTCATCCTCAAGCCGGTTCGCAAGAACATACTGAATATACAATGCAGGATTGTTTTTCTGGCTGCGTAAAAAGGACTCCACACGGTCCACACGCTTGTCCAAAACTGCCGGATAATAGAATTGGATTGTAAAAACAATGAGAGTAGCCACCACAGCGCCTACTACAATCAGGATGGGTGAATAGTCATTGAATAATACGAATAAGACAAACAAGAACAGCATGAAATAAACAGCAATGCTCCAGCGATGGCGTTTCATTATAAATCTCCTTTGCGTGCAAAAATCCCATTTGAAATATTGTATCACATTCCATAATCTATCAGCAGAATATATATATAACTCAAAATGTTAATTAACTTGACATCAAATCACTAATTTATTATCAATTAAAATATATATAGCAACTTCCTCTTGTTAAAATCTCTAAAAATAGTTCAATTTCATATTATTTATTGACTGAATTAATATACGATGTTATATTTCTTAACACAATTAATAATATACATAGAGGAAAGGGAGATTGCCTACATGAGTAAGTTAAAACGTCTGCGCAGAACCAAGAGGCAAGTTATAGCTACTTCCATTGCATTATCTGTTATTGCTTCGGGAGTCATTCCGTTTCAAACCGCTGATGCTTTAACGAGGGTTACTTCATCTAGTGGCACCGTATGGGAGATTCACGATGCTTTCGCTCCCAGCTTGGACACTGGAAGCTTGCGTACTGTTGGCGCTACACAGCTACAAGGCTTCGGTAATATTTTTGTTAAAGTATCCTCGCCTACAGCTTCCCTGATGAATGGACAAATGATGCGCGGCTTTGACCTCAAGTACGATGGTGTTAACCGATTCACTTCCTCTCAATCTGTAAACCTCGGAAATGTCACCGTTACCCGTGATGTGTATGTGGACACTATCAATAATAGAACCAGATTCTTTGATACTTTCACCAATAAAAATGATATAGCTGTAAAAGTAGATGTCTCCTTCGGCGGCTCCTTAGGCTATGGTACAGCGGCTAATGCTTCAGTCGTCAAGGCAACCTACTCCAATGATCTAGATGTGACGACAGACGATTCATGGATTGTGGTCGACAGCAGTGCCAGAAACAATAAACCTCTGGGAATTGCAGTCGGGTCTCCACATCCATTTAATAATGGATTAACGGCTCTCGGGAATCAGCAGCAGAATCCATTCACTACAGCTCTCGCCAAGTCCGGTAATGAGGCGAATTTCTATGGCTTCATTAATACCTTGAGTCTTGAACCAGGCCAGTCGAAATCCCTGGTGAATTTTGTGCAAGTTGGAGAAGCTGGAGAAGCTGGACTGAACAACCTGATTGCCACGCTTAATGGATTTAATCAGCAGCTGGATGTGTACGGCTTAACCCCTGCACAGATCCGCTCCATCAGCAACTGGGATATCTCAGGTATAGAGGGACTTAATACTGGAGATCACCTGTTCATTCCAGAGGCTCCTGCAGCACAAAGCTTCATCACTTCCTCCCCCTACGATGTTGTGAATAAATCCATTGCACAGATGCAGCAGGATATGATTAGCGGTACAACGACTTCTGTTCAAATAACGCAAGCGTATCTGGATCGAATCAAGGCGTACGATATGGGCCAACTCGGCTTCCATGCCTTCCTTCATGTGTCCGAAACTGCGCTGGCCCAAGCCAAAGCGGCTGACGATGCCCGTGCACAAGGCGCTAAGGGCGATCTGCTGGGAATTCCTATTGCGATAAAAGATATCTATGACACCAAAGACATGCCGACTACAGGCGGCAGTAAAGCACTTGAAGGCTGGCGGCCGGAATCGGATGCCTTCCAGGTGAATAAGCTGCGGGAAGCCGGCGCGGTCATTATTGGTAAAGTGAATACTTCGGAGTTCGCGAACAGCGGAAGCTTCAGTGAAAGCGGCTGGATGCAGACATGGAATGCGCTCTATCCATCCAAAACCTCTTTTGGCTCCAGCGGCGGATCAGCAGTATCGGTTGCAGCTGATTTCGCAGCGGCAGCTATGGGATCGCAGACAGGGGTATCTCTCTATGCACCTACGACAGGCGCCAGCTTAAAGAGCTTCCGCGGAACAGACGGCATGGCGAGTACGACAGGTGTGCTGCCACTCACTTGGGGACAGGATTATGCGGGGCCTATCGCCAAAACCGTAACAGACCTGGCCATTATGCTGAACGCTACAACGGGTACGGACCCGCAGGATATTTTCACCGTAACTGCTGATGCAGATCATAAACGTCCGGAGAACTGGAAGGAATCGCTGGATGCCGGGGCATTGAAAGGAAAGAAAATCGGATATATCCCATCATCCTTCGTCTCCAGCTACGCAGATGACGATACCGGACAAGCGGTAATGAATAAGTTCTCAGAGCTTCAGGCCGCAGGCGCAACAATGGTGGAGATGTCAACAATGCCAGCAGCCCCTACCCGTCCTCAGGGCATTAACGGCTCTACCGAAGGCTGGGCACGTTACATTGAGCTTCATAAAGCCTTCCCTTACGCAGACGGAGCAAGTGTACTAGCTTCAGATAAGGTGCTTATCTATAATCAGAGAGGATATACTGTACCTACGCGGATGACAGAACAGGCTGTACAGGATTACATCAAGTATAGAACAGACTATAAAGAAGTGATCAAAGGCTGGATGGACCAGAATGGCGTGGATGCCATTGTGTATGCAGGCTTCATCAGTGACGTCTACAACAATGACGCATCAGCCTCTCAATTAAGTTCGGACCGGGGCACAGGCGTATTAACGTCTAATGTCGGCCTCCCTACGGTAGTGGTTCCTGTAGGAACGAACGACAGCGGATATTCGATCTCCATGCAGCTTGTGGGCAGAGCGTGGGACGATGCCAAAGTTCTGGGTATGGGCTATGCGCTTGAGCAGCAAAGTCAAGCCAGACTGCTTACCGCTTTTGCTCCAGCACTGCCATACGTCCCAACCCCTACTACTCCTGATCCAACAGATAATGAACCAAGCAACCCAAGTCCTGGAGGAGGTACCGTTACTCCACCGGTAACGGCAACGCCTACACCAACACCTACTGCTACACCGGCTCCTACAGCAACACCGGCACCAGCAGAAACAACAGCACCAACACCTGCGCCGGAAGTGGTCAGCTTCACCGATACACTGAATCATTGGGCAAAGGCAAGCATTGACCTGCTGATCTCCAAAGGATTATTAACGGGTTATGCCGATGGCACCTTCCGTCCGAATACAGGTCTGACCCGTGCCGAAGCCATTAAGGTCATTACAACGCACATGGGACTTGACGGACAAGCAAGCAGCTTCACAGATGTATCTGGGGCACATTGGGCCAATAAGTATATCGGTGCAGCAGCCAGTGCCGGCCTGATGAACGGATACAGCGATGGCACCTTCCGCCCGAACGCGAAGATTAGCCGCAGTGAATTAGCAACACTAATTACCAGAGCATTTAAGTTGACAGGTACCGGAAGCACATCGTTCAAAGATGTTAGCAAAGAGGCCTGGTATTATAACTCTATTGATGCACTGGCATCCAATAAAATTATTACAGGCTACGAAGACAGTACCTTTAAGCCTGCAAAAGACATTACCCGGGCAGAGTTCGCTACCATGGTGGCGAGATTGCTGGAGAGTGGGAAGTAAGGGGAGTTAAAAGTGTAAATTAAAGGCCATCCCTTTCGGGGTGGCCTTTAATTTGATCTAAAAAACTGTGGTGAACCCTATTCGCTTAATTCTTATACAATTACAAAACGCATATTTTTAATGCTTTCACGTTCTAAGAGGATGATCCTTTGAAGATTTTCTTTAAGTATAGATATATTATTGCTGTTTTTCTTCAGCCTGCATTTGAGAGTAGAGTTTTTGAATACTTCCCATTCGTTACTCAAATTCCTGCAAAGTTCTGCAAGTTCTAATATACTCTTATTACTATAACCTTCAGAAGCATATAAATGATTGAAAATCGACTCATTTTTTTTATGATTTTGTATGAAAGATGTTGTTCTAAGCGCAAATATGCTTTCATCATTCCATGTGGAGGTTATCTCTTCAAATTCATTAAAATAATCTTCCAATGCACTTATACCTAATTGGTAGTACAGATCAACCTCGCCATTATATACAATCTCATCCCTCGCTATATTATTCCTAATATCCAATAAGATAGATTTAGAATAATCTGTTTTATAATCATTAACCTTTTGTTCATTCAAAGATACAGTCATAAAGCGTACATTTTGTCCTGAATCAATTAAGTACTTAGTCGATCTATAAATAACTTCAAAGTTAATATTATAGTAATGCATTTGACCAGGTGATAAACAATCCTCAATTGCTTCGTAATTATTATCTAATTCATACATATCAGAAATATTATGAATAAAAATCGGATGGATAAAGTGGATTTTATTGGACTCCCTCCCATCGGGATAAAAGAAACGATCAATACTTAAGAAAATAAACTTCTGCTGAGATAATGTATCCCGAATTAGTTCATTAAGACTGTCTATATCAGATGACGTAATATCAATCTCTGTAATATCAAAAAAGGAGTATAAAATCTCATTGGTATATACAACCTTAGGTAAAAATAATCCTTGTTCTAATAAGCTCTTGTAAGTTTCCTGAGAATCGAATTTTTGTAAAGTAAGTTTTTTCCAATATTGAGACTTAAATGTGAAGGGTAATGTGCTTAAAGAATCATTGTAGCTGATAAGAATTGACATCAGATTATTTTTGACACAGTCTAACCATAGAGAGTTATACGGAAGTAATTTACTAGCCTGAGACACATTTTTCACCTCTTTAATTATGGTAGATCCTTTTGATTCCCAGGACTCGATTCAACTTCGATAAGCTGCAAGAACCTGTCTAAATAATCTAATTCCATTAAATATACCCGCTCAAGAATTTCAATAATTTTAGTTATATTTTTTTTATCATTAGTTAATTGCAATCTCATATTTAAGTTAACTGCAATTTGCAAATCATTTATTATAATTTTCAAACAATTAATTATTCTTGTCTGTTCTTCTCCTATATTTCCCAGGATAGATTCCACACGAGTTTTCATAATTCTTTTGTGTTCAAGCAAGACATATAAGTTTTTCGTCAATAACTGTATATTGTCGTTTTGAATCGCTAATTGATAATACTTTATTAGTACACGGTATATTGATATGCCAAAATAAGTATCACAATTCGAATAATAATCCTTAACAAAATTCTTTTGTGTGTTTATCGAAGTTGTATATTCATTAATCAGACAAATCAATAAATCCTTATTTAAAGAATGTTCAACTGAATTAGGTTTTAACATGAATATTTTTTTGAGATATTCATCATCATTATGCTCGAAATAATCTGATAATTTATCATAAGATTCACTCAATTGAGAATAACTTATCAAGTTAAACGATAGTTTATTATTATGGTCATAGCCTGCTATATTAAAAGTACAATCCTCCTCATTATAACCATGTATCATAACTCCATGTCCGAACTTCCGCTTCATATAAGATGAAGTAAATGGAAGATAGAACTCATCAACATGTAGAAAAATATAAAATCCCTTTTCAATATTTTTTATTACAAAATCTATAATGTTTTCACTCATCTCATTTCTTTTAAGTAAATAACTGCTCTCTTTCAATTGTGAAAAAGATAAAAAATCATCTTCGCAATAGTCAAGTACGACAACCTCATTTTTGTATTCGTCAATTTTCAATTGAAAGTACCTATCCAATATAATCCATTCTATGGGGTTACCAACTTCTAAAATTGACATTATATATGAATGGTGGGGCAAGGAATCTATTCTCGAATGAACAAGAGGGAGCAGCTTCATATTGTGGACCTCCATAGTTATTTAGCATCAAAAAAAAGCCAACCGAATGCCGGATGACTCATCATAAAATCATATGTAAATGTAAATTAGTTAGATTGTTGTATCTGATCCTCTTCAGAATTTATTGATCCACAGAGGACCAGACAATGATGATGCACTTGCAGTTCAAATAAAAGTCTTATTTTCCACTAGACACAAGGCTTTCCTTGATCTTAAAAAACTCTTTTTCATGGTGTCTTCGGAATGCCAATGTTTTAGTGTCAACTGCTTTAGCAATTCTTTCAGCGGTCGCACCTTTACAATTTTTACATACTTTAAGTTGCTTACCTTCTGAATTACTCACAGTATATAGAACTTTAATTCTTGTTGAAAGACATACCGGGCATACACCGCGACCTCTGGAAGGCACCTTCAAAAGTCCCTTACCCCTTGTTGTTTTTGCCAAACAAATTACTCCTCTCAAGATGAAAATATTTACATCTAACTATACCAAATTCCCCCACTCGATGTCAAGTTTTAGGATTTGTTACATTTAGTTTCTTTAATTTAAAATTTTATATTTACAATTTTTATAGCATATTGGGCTGCTATCGAGTCAAATGAAGTCCTTTTCGATCGTAGCACAATATTTGTATGGCATTTCTTATCTTGCTCTGTTCCTTCATTTTTATACCTTGGGGATAACTGTTAATATTCTCTCCCACAATGTCCAGAACCCATTCATGCAGTAACCGGTTGATTATATGGCTTCCATTTACACTGTTTGTCAACAGGGCTATTCCAGCTCCCTGCTCTGGAAAGACCGCAAAAGAGCTGTTGAATCCGATATTGGTTCCGTGATGAAAAAGCATTTTCCTATTTTGCGGAAAGGTTACTATATGATACCCCAAGCCATAATTAACTTTGCGGAAAATTCTTGTCCGCAGTTTGGTTTGAGACTCCGGAGATAAAAAGCCCGAGGTATCCGTGTCCTTCATATGAGCGCCTAAAAACCTGGAGAGATCGTTAATCGAGCTGTACATACCGGCAGCAGCATGCTCTGCATAATACCTTTTCGGCATAACGAATCCATATGCGCCGAATGCTTGCGATATTCTGGGCTCTACCCGTTCGGTAATGAGAAATGTGCTCTCCTGCATTCCTAAGGGTTCAAAAACGTTCTTCTTCATATAATTATCAAACTTCATTCCTGTTACTTCCTCAATAACATGCTGCACTAAGCTATATCCGCCACCAGAATATTTAAAGCCCTGTTGAGGCTCATAAATAACTTTAAGTCCATTCTCCCGTTCAAAAGTCCGTGTACGCAGCAAATCAGTATTCACCTGAACCTCCGGATAACCGAGGTAACCGGAGATATTCATCCCGCCCGTATGGCTCAAGAGTGACTGAAGGGTGATTTTACTGTGATCAAAGCTGGATGAGGGCAGCTTCCATTTATGCAAATAAGTATCGACCGGAGCCTCCAAATCCAGAATTTTTTCTTCAACCAATTTCATAACTCCCCAGGCCGTCAAGGTTTTCGAGATGGAACCCAACTGAAACACAGAATTCACTCCGGTTGCCATACGCCTTTGATGATCTGTGAAGCCATATCCCTCTAAATGCACCCTTTTGCCATTGTGCCAAAGAGCGAGTGCCACACCAGGAATTTTATTCTTTTTCATTAGTACTGCAATACTTTCCTTCAGAGCTTCTTTATTAGCCGCCTTCATCCTATAATCTCTCCAGTTTGCCTTGCCTTAATGTGAAAACATGTGAGAATCCGGTATATGCTGTAGGACGATGTGAAATCATCAGTACAGTTTGCTTGCCCATCAACTTGTTCAGCGATTGGATAATTCGTTTCTCCGTCTCGAAATCCAGCGCCGAGGTAGCTTCATCCAATAGCAGTACAGGCGCCTTTTTAATGAAGGCTCTGGCGAGAGCAATCCGCTGCCTTTGCCCTCCGGATAAGTTAGTGCTGTTTTCACTGATTATCGTGCTGTATCCTTCCGGCAGCTCCATAATGAACTCATGAGCACACGCGCTTTCAGCGGCAGCGGCGATTTCTTCATCACTGGCCTCTGGTTTGCCGAATCGGATATTCTCTGCAATACTCCCTTCAAACAAAAAGCTGTTCTGCGGTACATATGCGATATTGCTTCTCCAGAGCTCTAAATCGGACTGCGCTAGCCGTTGTCCTGCGACAGAAATATCACCCTTCAATGGTTCATAGAAACCCATCAGCAATTTTATTACAGTACTCTTGCCCTCTCCACTGGGTCCAATCAATGCGGCAAGCTCTCCTTGCTCAACAGACAGACTCGCTTGATCCAGCACTTTGTTACCGTTTCTGTGTGTGAAGACTACATCATCCAGTTTTATGCCTCTTTTTTCATTCACCGTCTGGTGAAGACTGCCGGTTCCATCCGCTACTTCAGTGCCACTCTTCTCCGTGCGCTCTTCCATTAATTCCAGCACCCGGTCTACTGCCGGTTCAGATGCCTTAAAATCCATCATAAATCTGCCGATATTATTCAGCATAAAGTTGACTCCGTAAAGCAGTTGTCCAATAGCCAGCAGTTCTCCAAGCTGTGATTTCCCATCCAATAGAAGTAAGCAGCCGATAACTATAAGAGAGACTTGGACAATCCAGCTAAATATATAATTTGTGCTGTCCAACAACGCATATCTGAAATTATTATCCAGAGCTGCACTAGTAGCCATCCGGTTATTCTCCGAGTATTCCCGGACCATCCATTTTTTCATCTGGTACATTTTTATGGTGCTGGCTCCATTGATTGTATCGGTCATTTTCTCCGTCATATTCCCCATATGCTGCTGCAATCGGCTTGCCGTTGCATGAACCCCTTGCGACATCCGGCTGTTCAACCACGATAATATGACTCCAAAAAAGGAAAAGACCAGGGCATATCGCCAGTTCAGAATCAGCATGACGGTTAAAGATCCCAAGCCGAACACAAGGGCATAGATCAAAGAATATAGACTGCTGGTAAATACTCTGTGGATCACCCCAACATCGTTGATAACTCGGGAAAGTACCTCTCCACTATGCTTATTCTTTAAGGTATCTTCGGGAAAATGAAGAACTTTTTGAAACAATGACATTTTTATATGTCCAATTGATTGATGAACAACCCGGTTATACAGAAAATGTGCACTGAACATAACCAGTGCGCACAAAAACGTCTGCAGAAACGCTATCCACAGCGCCTGTACTAGCGAATCTCTGCTGTTATTCACTGCGGCGTTTACTACATTCCGGATGACTAAGCCAACAGCAATGTATAATCCCGCTTCGCCGGCGCTTTTAAATATGATGGATACCGCGTATAAAAATTTATCTTTATGAATTAGGGCAAACAACTTAAGCCATAAATTGGATTTCTGCATACTCAATGGGCAACCTCCTCATTGGAGAATAGGTCGGCCTCATACTCCCCTCCCTTTTGAGACTGGTGGATGTACAATTGATAGTAAAGACCGCCAGAATTCATTAATTCTGCGTGTGTCCCTCTTTGAACGATCCGCCCCTTTTCCATCACAAGAATGAGGTTCGCATCTTTGGCTGAAGCTAATCTGTGGGTCACTCCAATAGTACAACGGTTGTTTCTGTTCCAGGCTCCCTGCTTCTCAATAAAACTGGCTTCTGAAGCTGCATCAAGCGCAGATGTGGCTTCATCCAAAAGCAGGATCGGAGCATCTTTATAGAGCGCCCTGGCTATAGCAACCCGCTGGCGCTGCCCGCCGGATAACAATTGGCCCCCCTCACCAGCCAAGCTATCGAATGGGATGTCCAGGCCCGCCACTTCCGAAGACTGAGTCAGCCTTTGGGGATCGGATTCCTGGAAACAACAAATATTCTCACCAATGGTTCCAGGGAATAAAAAGGAGTCCTGAGAAACAAGCGCTACACCTTTGCGCAGTGCTCTGCCTCCCAACTCCCCGAGCTCCATTTCCGAAATCATGATCCGGCCGGCCTGAGGTGTATAGAAACCGCACAACAATTTGAGCAGTGTGCTCTTCCCGCTGCCGCTAGGTCCTACAACCGCAACCAGTTCTCCAGGCTGCACATAGAAGCTTACATCCTGAAGAACCGGTATTCCTCCATAGGAAAAGGAAACTTCGTCAAAATGAATGGCCGGGGTCAATGTTACTGTAGTATCCGTCCCAAACTCCGGTTCAACGCTCTCCTCCAGAAGCTCAAACAAATAATTAGAGGTGTCTCTTATTTTACGGATCTCGCCCATTAAGCCTGGCAACATATTGAGTGATTCATTTAAATAATTCTGCATTTGAATGAATGCCATCAGCTCCCCTACCGAAATCTGGTCATTATATGCCAAATACCCGCCATATACCGCACAGAACATCAAAGGAACCAACCCAAGCGCAATGCTGACTGGAATAATAGCGCTCTCAATTCTTAATGCCCGAATATTTCCGGCTATCGAAGCTTCCAGGTACCGCTTGTATTTGCCTTCCAAAAAACCAAAAATGCTATACGCTTTTACAATCTCGCTTCCATGAATACTCTCTGCCAGCACCGAATCACTGACGGCGGCATTGTGCTGAGCCGAAACAATATGCTTACCTATGGAATTGCTCAATCGTTTACTGACTAAGAATGCAAACGGGAAGATTATCAAGCTGACCAGCAGCAATCTCCAACTGATGAACGCCAGTATGAAGCAGCATACGATTGCTCTAGTGAATTGATGAACATATGTCGGAAGCCGGTCCTTTAAAAAGTAGTGAAGTGTTTCTCCTGCTTGCATGATCCGGGATATCATTTCACCCGTTTTTTGTTTCTCCAAATAAGTTACCGGCAAATCAGGAATTTTCCCAACGATTTCGTTTCGAATTACTTGCGTAATGTAGGCAGCAAATTTGCCTGAACTGTTAATACTAAGAATATTAGTCAGAAAACCAACAATTACAGTAACAACCGTAATAATAATATAAATGATCAAGCTCCGATACTGGCTCTCCATCGCATAGTCTATTAAATTCCTCATATATAGAGCTAGTGAAATGTCGATCCAGACAAACAGTAGCGCGCAAAAAATGCTGATGGCCGCCAGCCGCCGATATTCCTTCAAGTATGGCAGCAGCCGGCGGTAGAACAATTTCCATTCACCCATGTCTTGTCCTTTCATATTCGTAATGACTCGTAATGGGTTAATCATGCGTTGATATGTTGCACAACTCAGGATTAGCCAAAACATGAAACTGCGGATAAACCCTGCTGATTTGTGTTTCTTGAAGCAATTGCTCAAACCGTTCCTTCTGTTCATCTGCAGGCGTCAGTTTGGTTTCAAACACACTTCGCAGCATGTCTATGGCCTCCTGAACCTTATCGGCACCGGCCGGTTTACCTTCTTTGGTTAATTGCGCTTCCATTTCCTTAATCCGGCGGTATGGCTCCAGCACTCCTTTTTCATACGCTTCATGATCCCAATTACGATTGCGGGTGCATACGGCGATTGCCAGGCACCGGCTAATCAGCTTTCGTGTAGTATCCTCTGCGCTTTGATACTTCGATACATTCAAAGCCTTCCATTCCTGCAAATCTTCTTCACTGTCAAAGGAAAATGTCCGGATAGAGGGGAAATCTTTAAAAAGGTTTTTCAAAACTTTTCTTGGGCCCAGCTCCACGGCCGTCTCCATTCCCTTTGAAGCGAGAAATTGCATGGTTTCGCTCCAACGAACGGGTTCAATGATTTGTCTCGACAGAAAAGCAGGTATGCTTTCTTTGTTCAAATAAGGCCGGGCATGTACATTGGAAACGACGGGAATAGTCAACGGGTTGAAGTCCACCTTATCCAGCGCAGCTTTAAATTTTAACGAAGCCTCCTCCATAAGTGGACTATGGAAAGGGGCACTGACCGTTAACCGGAGCGTCCTGGCTCCTGAAGCCTGCAGTTGTTCCTCCGCCCGCGACACCGCAGACTCATGCCCTGAGATCACCCACTGGGATTTCGAATTATAATTGGAGACTGCCACCTGAGCCGTTTCATCCGAGCATGCTCTGCAAACATGCTCAACCAGCTCCTTATCCGTCCCAGATACTGCAGACATTGCACCAGCGATGCCAATGCTGGCCTCGCTCATAAGCTGCCCTCTGACACGGACCAGCTGAACAGCATCTGCGAATGATATTGCCCCGCTAACCACAAGTGAAGTAAACTCTCCGAGACTGTGACCTGCCAAATAATGAGGCTGAGGACCTCCTTCTTCCCGGTATATACGGTACGCGGCAATGCTTGCGGCCAGAATTGCCGGCTGGGCATTTTCTGTCTGCATCAATTCCTTTTCATCGCCTTCAAAACACAAGCGGGAAAGGGGGAGCCCCAAGACACTGTCACATTCCTTGAATGTTTTGGCGGCAACTGCATAACTGTCAAACCATTTTTTCCCCATCCCTATATATTGCGCCCCTTGTCCTGGAAAAAGCAGTGCAATTTTCATTACCATATTTCCTCCTTAAAATAGGCGCCTTAATCATCACCATTCAAACTCTACACTGATCTCATTCTCCACTTTTTCACAGCCTGAAATATGATCCATCCGGCTAAGCCCTGTCAATTGACCGATTGTAGTTCCGCAAGCTGCCGAAACCTTCTTCAATACACTAATATACTCAGCGCCCAGCAACTCAGCATCTCCATCTTCAAACTTCGCAGGATTGTACAGGAAACTGCATCTCCAGCCATCAATGACTTGAACTACATGCAGGAGAAGGTCAAAACGCATGCTCCGGTGATCATTATCCATAAGTGCAAGCTGAATTTCATCGTGCTGGAATCTGCCTTTCTCCTCTTCATAGACTTCATAGACAATCACCGTGTTGAATAGCGGGTCCCTCCGGGAAGATGGAGTCTCAGCCAATTCATCCATTACCAGTTGAAGCGGATACTCTTGATGATCTAACGAGCTCCCTACTTTTTGCCGGACCCTGTCAACAAATTCATTGAAATTCAATTCCGGAGACAAATAATTACGGATGCCGATCATATTGGTAAACATACCGATCAAAGACTGTACATCTTCCACTGGTCTGCCTAGTACGGGATATCCTATTGTAATATCATCCGTCTGGCAAATCTTAGCAAGCACAATATTCAAAATAGCCACTGCAAGAATAAACGATGTGGCATTCGTGTCAGATGCTGCTGTCCGAATCAGTGTAGAGCTAACTTCAAATTTTTTGCTGGCGTATACCGAGGCTACCGCACTCCCCTCTTCATTTTCCCATCGCTTAAACGGGAAGACCATTGGGGCAGATCTGGATTGATATTCTTTCAGCCAATATGCGCGCTGCTTCCTGAATTCCTCACTGTGCAAATATTCCTCATTGAACCATACCGTATAATCCGAAAACTGGACTTGCAGCGGAGGAAGACTGGCACCGCCGTAGAGTTGTCTAATTTCTGCCGCCATAATCTCCATTGATTTGCCGTCCACATTAATGTGATGCACATCAAATAACAGTATTTGTTCTTCTTCCCCCTCCACTTCCAAAAGGCAGGCTCTCAGAAGAGGTGCTTGCTTCAAATCAAAGGGCTGGATGAACTCATTTACGGCGGCGTGGATCTGAGACTTGCCTATAGTTTTGGAGTCCAGCTTAAATACAACATCTTCGTGCACCAGCTGTACAATTTCCCCTTCCCTAATATCAAAGGAGGTACGGAGGGAACCATGTCTACGGATCAGGCTTTGAAATGCGCTCTCCAGCCTCGAACTGTCCAGCCTTCCTATAACCCGATAGGAATGAGTTTCGTTGTACAGGGTTTTATTTTCAGAAATGACCTGGTGAATATATACATTCAATTGAGAAGGAGTAAGCGGATAAGCACTCCTCTTCGAAGAACCGATTCTCCGGTTGTCCTTCTCCTGAATACAGCTTTGCTCTTCTATCAATAACGCCTGTTTCATGAATTCCGGCTCTTCAAACAGCAGTGAGGCTGGTAAATGACATCCAAACTCCTTGTTGATTTTCGAGGAAAGCACCATGATTGAAAGAGAATCACCGCCAAGATCAAAAAAATGACCTGAAGTATTTATCTTCTCAATCCCCAAAATATCATTCCAGATTTTGGCCAGGCGTGCTCTGGTATTACCAGCTTCTTTATCAGGCAGTTCTGCGGGCTGCAGGTTAGCTGAAGAATTCTCTTCTTTCAAAGTCAGCCATGGCAGAGACATCATTCTGTTTACTTCAAACCAGCATCTCGTATTTGCGAATGGATAGACAGGCCACTTTATTTTGGCCGGCGGGTCTGCTTCGTACCACTGACTCCATTCGATCCTTCCCCCATCAACATAGTATTCCCCGAAACGCATCAGCAGTTCTCTGTCATCCCCCGGGTGTGGACACTCTGGAACTTGCTTCAATTGCTCGCGGCTAAGTTCACCCCGATAAAAGATTCCCTCTTCCGGCCTATGGAATGCCCCTCTTATCAAGAACTGTTCAAGGATACGGATCAATTCTCCAATGCTGGAGACGACCATAGCGGCCCGGTGGCTATAATGTCCTCTTCCGGAATTCAAAGTATACGAAATCTGCCTCAGATCGACGGAAGAACCATAACGCAGCTCGTACACACAATCCTTCACAAGTGCCGTAAACGCCTCCGCACTCGCCGCCGAAATTGTACAGAGTTCCAGTTGGCCGGCCGGTTTGAGCACTGTAGAATTCTGAACCGGAGCTTCCTCCAGTACAAGGTGACAGTTCGTACCAGAAAGCCCGAACGAGCTGACACCGCAGCGTAATGGTGCATCGGCGATCCAAGGTATACTCTTGTCTGCCACAAACACAGGCGAATTACCGAAGTCGATATTTTGATTCGGTTTCTGAAAGTTCAGCGTAGCGGGAATGGTTCTATGCTGCAAAGCCATAACCGCCTTTAATAAACCTGCCGCCCCGGAGCAGTGATCGAGATGGCCGATATTGGTCTTTACCGAACCTATGGCACAGAACTGTTTTTTGTCGGTAAATCTTTCAAATGCTTTGGTGATGGCGCTAATCTCAATCGGGTCACCAAGTCTCGTGCCTGTTCCATGGGCTTCAATGTAACTGATGGACTCCGGAGGTATCCGGGCATCCTTCCAAGCATCAACTAACAACTGCTCTTGCGCCAGAGGGTTTGGAGCTGTGATTCCCGATGAGCTTCCGTCCTGATTGACAGCCCCTCCCTTAATTACTGCATAGATACGGTCTCCATCCCTCACCGCCGTTGATAACGGTTTCAGGACAAAGGCTGCACTGCCCTCACCCCATACTGTTCCGTCCGAAGCATCATCGAACGTCCGGGTCTTATAGTCTGACGATTCAATCCCAACCCCGCTGATATCTGCTACCGGAAGCGGTATTATTTTGACGCTGCCCGCTATAGCCTGTTCACATTCTCCATTGCGGAGACTTAAGCATGCCCTATGGATGGCAACCAGTGAAGAGGAGCAGGCTGTATCAATGACCATACTGGGCCCCTTTAAATCCAACAAATAGGCGATACGGCTGGCAATAATGGATGTTACATTCCCCGCCAAAGCCAGTGGGGCAGATTCCGGTTCCAGCAACGAAACAATCTGTCCGTAGACAGGGAGACCGATATACCCTACGAAGACGCCTGTTTTGCTTCCCCGTATGCTGTCCCCCCCGTAACCGGCATCTTCTATCGCCTTCCATGCTTGCTGGAGGAATATCCGCTGATTCGGGTCCATCAGACTAGCTTCTTTGTGCGATATCCGGAAGTACCTGTGATCGAAGGCATCCACCCGATTGAGGTAGCCTCCCTCCACATAGGACTTCTCCGTACCGGTGTTTGCCGTCAGCCATTGAAACGGCGTACTATCAGAGATTCTTCCTTCCGGGAACATACGGATGCAATCCATTTGCTGATCAATATTCTCCCAGAACTCATCCGCATTCTCTGCATATGGAAATACCCCTGACAGGCCAATAATAGCAATGCTTTGTTCTCCTTTTATATCATCGGAATAAGGAATGGCTTCCTTAGTAATCTCAGCCTGTGCATAAATGTAATCGGCAAGCTTGGCTAGCGTGGGATAAGCGAAAAGATCTGCCATAGACAGAACTCCCGGATAATGGGGAAGCAGCTTTTCGTAAACTCTTGTGATGTAAATGGAATTGCCGCCGATTTCAAAGAAATTATCATCAATATGGAATCGGGAGTAACCAAGCACATCAGCCCAGACTTGGCCAATCTGTTCTTCAATCTGTTGTAAATGCTTTTCTTGTGTACCCATAATCTGTGTTTTAGCAGCAGCCTGTAGCGGCCTTTTCTTCTCTTGGTCCAATTGACTCCGCAGCTCTGTAGACAAGCCGATGCCTAAGCTGTCCGGTGTAAGACCGTATATGTGTCCATTCTCTCTAATCGTCCCGATAGCCACGCGTCTGTAAGGCTGACGGAACGCTTGCCGAAAGGCCTTCACGGCTCTGGCTACCGGAAGAGCTGTGAAGATATCTCTGCTTCTGTCATGTTTATGCTGGCCGGCCATCCCGGTATTCTCCCAGGCCGACCAGTTGATGCATAAAGTAATTTGATCCGGATGCGTTCTGTGCCGGTAATCAGCAAATACATCCTGATAATGGTTCGCCGCGGTGTAATCCCCCTGACCCAATCCCCCCGATATAGTGGTAACCGAGGAAAACAGGACAAAGAAGCTTAAGGGATCTTGACTTGTTAAAGTATGCAAATTCCTTGTTCCGCTTACTTTGGGAGCCATTACCCTCCAGAACTCTTCTGCTGACTTATTAAAAATATAGCCTCCGCCTCCGCGGCCAGCACTATGTACCACACCCTTGATGGGCCCGTGCTCTGTTCTGATCTGGTTGAGAGTTACATCAAGCGCATTGGAATCCGATATGTCGGTAGTATAAAAAAACAAATGGGAGCCCTTGCTTTCAATTTGCCTGCAAGCTTCCACTCTGCGGGCAAGCACCGAATCGGCTTGTTCCTTTCCAAATGCCGGCCAAGCCGTCCGTTCAGGAAATCCTGTGGAGCTGATAAGAGCATAAGAAGCGGGCATTTCTTCCGCCCAATCAGAGATCAATTCTAGCGCGATTCCTCCGCTTCCTCCTGCAACTACATAAATCCCTTGGGAATCCAGCTCCAACTGCTGCTGTGGACCAGAAGCAGGCTCAACCTCTTTCCAGCTTTCAACGTATTTACAACCCTTCCGGTAAGCCACCGTATACGAATCAAAAGGACAGGCAAGCTCATGTAAAATCTGCTCCGTCGTGATATCATCATCTATGTCTATACAACGGCAGTGAAGCGGGCTTTCCAGGCGAATGGTTTTTCCTAGACCGTACAATGCCGCATTCTCGGGCAGCAGGTCCGGTTCGTCACCGGTGATCTCATAGCAATAATTTGAAATGAGGGCCACATCAATCGGGTTATTGAATCTTCGCTTCATAAAATGTTTGGTGAAATAAAAGAAATTTCCGGTTGACCTGGCTAAACGCTGCGTGTGGGCACTATCTGAGCGTTCATCGGTACAAGCCAATGCACTCATATAAATAATCCGGATAATATTTAAATGCTCCAAGCACTTGCACAACAACTGGTACGCGTCTTCATCAGTTCCAGTCTTGAATTTCAACTCACCAGTCTGTTCAAAGCCCTCCCCTGTATCTTCTATCTCAACTACCAGATACTTCAAGGATCGGAAGTGATCGATAACCGCTTGAGATTTCCCCATACGATCCTTGAAGACAAGGACTGCTCCACCGTCCATAGATGGAACATTTAAAGGACGCGCGAGCGGAATCCCTGCCTCTTTCCATATGGGAGCAAGCAGACGGATAGACTGTTCACTAGTACCCGGATCAGGAAGCCAGCATCGATGCTTCTGGAACGGATACGCTGGCAAATGAAGCTTTTGCCGTTCCTTCCCCTTATGCAAGTGATCCCAGGCAATAGTTAGCCCCTCAACATACGACTGGCATAACTGTTCAAGACAGGCAAGCTCGTTTTGATGATAATAGTCCTGTAACGGATACTCTAGACCGTTGCTTTCGTTTACAGAGGATTTATAAGGGCTGCGTTCGTTCTCATCTGTTAGTGTAATATAAATGCCGCGGGATACATCTGCCTCCAGCCTCTCCTCCAACAGCTCCAGTTTGTCTTCCAGCTCTTTATGACTTCTGACAATAAAGGCAACGCGGTTGCTGTAATGTCCTCTTCCACAGTTAGAAATATAGCAGATAGCTCTCCAATCGGCATTTGACCGTATTGCTTCCCTCCAGCTTCTGACGGCTTCCGATAACGCAGAAGGGATACGGGCTGATAGTGTGAAAACTGCAGCTTGTCCTTGGGAAGCCAGCTCGTCTGCTTTGCCTTCGGGAGCCTCCTCCAATATTACATGGCAGTTGGTTCCGGTAATCCCAAATGAGCTTACAGCACATCTTCTGGGATAGATGTCCGGCTTCCAGTCAGCGAGTTCGGTGTTCACGTAAAGCGGCGTATCCGAGAACTGAATCTGGCGGTTAGGATATTGGAAATGGGTCAGAGGCGGCAGTTTCCCATACTTCACAGTTAAGACTGCTTTGACAAGACCCGCTATTCCGGCCGCGTTATCAAGATGGCCCAGGTTTGCTTTGATGGAACCCAAAGCGCAAAACTGTCTGTTCATGATATATCGGGATTCATAAGCCTTAGAAATCGCTTCAATCTCAATTGGATCACCGAGCCTGGTTCCGGTACCATGTGCCTCCCAGTAGCGGATCGACAATGGATCAATGCCTGCAGCCTCCCACGCCCTCACAATAACATCCTTTTGCGATTCCGAATTTGGCGCAGTCAAACCGATTGAGCTGCCAGTCTGGTTGATGGCACTTCCTTTGATCACTGCATAAATGGAATCCTTGTCCCTTACTGCGCGGTGAAGCGGTTTCAGCATTACTGCTGCAACTCCCTCTCCCATACCGGTACCCTCAGCGTTTTCGTCGAAGGAGCGGGTTCTGCCATCTGTTGCTTCTACGCCAATCCAGGTATTACGGACCGGAAGAATATTGATCTTGACCCCTCCAGCTACTGCCTGAGCACTCTCCCCCCTGCATATGCTTTGGCAGGCCATATGTACTGCAACAAGAGAAGAAGAGCAGGTTGTGTTAATAAGCATGGAAGGCCCCTTCCAGTCAAGCAGATAGGAAATGCGGGAACCAATGAATGGCTGGATATTGCCTGCAACCGCCATTGAAGCCAAGTCAGGATACCCCTCCTCAATAATCCGCTTGTATTCACTCTCATTCCCGAAGCCCACAAATACACCGGTGTTACTCCCTTTCAGGGCATGGCCTCCATAACCGGCATCTTCGATACATGCCCATGCGGTTTGAAGAAACAATCTTTGATTGGGATCCATTAAATTAGCCTCGTTGGGTGACAGGTTAAAAAAAGAATAGTCAAAATCATCTATTCTCTCCAGATAACCGCCTTCTTCGTACACAAGTCCGTCAATTGGCTTCCCGGAATGCTCCAGAATATCCTCTACATCTTTTTTCCGATTCAGCGGAATAGGCCCCACACAGTCCGCACCAGACTGGATAAGCTCCCAAAATTGCTGCAGTGAAGAAGCACCAGGCATTCGGACGGACATTCCCACTACAGCAATATCCATCTCACCGTTGAGTTCATCTGTGCCTGCGGTGTGTAATGCTCCGCTTTCTTCATCTTCGAATAATTGATCAATACGAAAATCATTAATCATAACAGCATCCTTTCTGCATATTCCGGAAATAGGTACTCTAACCCAGTCGCATGGAGCATGCTCATGATTTTTCTCTGCTTTGTCTCCGGCTCAACACGCTTCGTCTCCAAAATCTGATCAAGACACCTGAGCGCTGTCAACGATGCTTCTCTATCGGGATAACAATCGGCTTTCTCCGCCGCTTCCAGCAACGTAGCCAGCACTTTGTAAGGTTCAGATACCCCCTGCTCATAAGCAAGGGGGTCCATATTATCATTGCGGGTAGTGGCAACAATGGAAAGACAGCCGGCAACCACATTAAAGGTGTATCCTTTGCCAGCCACTCCCGCCTTTCCAGGCAGAACCTTGTATGCTTTCAAAAGGTTTTCCCGCTCGGAAGGTGAAGCATAAGACTGGCATTGAACCGGAAGACCGCTCTTGCCGAATAACTCCGTTAACAACCGGCCTGTTCCCATTTCCACAGCTTGGTCCACCCGCTGATTTAAGAACTGCATCGTTTTGCTCCATTGCACCGGCATCACCAGTTGCTTCTCCATTAAATGGGCTATCGTATTGCCATCTATTGCAGGCAGTGCAGTAGTATTCATGATAATTGGAAATTTGGGACGGCAAAATTCAATGGATCTTATCCTTTGACGGATCTCCATTGCTACAGGCTCCATCATGGCACAATGAAACGGGGCGCCCGTAAAGAGCGGAGTCACGCTTGCGCCTTGCTCCATAACCATCGACTCCACTTGCTCCAGGAGCGGAGCATACCCTGATACTGCAACCTGATTATCCGTATTGAAACAAGCGATCCCAACGGTGCCCCCGGTCTTTGCCTTCACTTTCTGACATATTTGCTCTACCTCTGTTTCGGCCAGTCCATCAATCACTGTCATATATCCGTCTTCCTGCCTGGCAAGCTGCATTGCCAGCCGGCTGCGCTCCATCACCAGCTCCAATCCGTTCTGGAAGGTGATCACACCGCTGCATGCCAACGCAGAATATTCACCAAGACTATGACCGGCGACGAATTGCGGCCGGATACCTATATCTCTATGAAAAGCTCTGAAGCAGGCGATGCTGATGACATAGATGGCAGGAAGCGCATGTTCAAGCAGGCTCATATCTCTTAATGTGCCATCAAAACAATATTCTTTTAAGTCAAAACCCAGTTGCCTGCTAGCGTCATGAAACAAATCTCTAGTCTCGCGGCAAGAATCATATAAAGCTCTGCCCATTCCTACATGTTGTGCGCCTTGCCCAGGGAATACATAAGCCAAGTTCCGCAATTTGTTCCTCCTATCCGCCGGCCTTTTCACCGGTGTTTTTCAATGCGAACCGTTGAACGGCGTAGCTGCATTGAGCCGCCACCTGATTGACAACCAGAGAATTTATCCGCTCACGATTGTACAGCCATATCATTTGCAGGCCATGCTCGCCTTCCCATGTACAGCAGCAGATCAAATCAAAGTACAACCTCTCCCGGCTCCACTCGGGAAGCGTATCGCCGAAGACGAGCGCCGGGATAAACTGCCCTGCCTCAGGAGAGGATTGAAAGATTGATTGCGTCCATTCAGTTCCCTCTTCGTTCCTCATCCGTGCATACATGTGCTCCGACTGGCGTATTGCATCCAGCATTCCTTTGGCTTCAAGCGGCCGGTAGGTCATTCCGTGAATCCGCCGGTCCTGAGAAATATAAGCAAAGGAAAGCGGATCCAGGCCAGTGGAACGATGCAATGCCGTCAAGAAGAGAACGGTCAATACGCTTTGAAGACTGTGGCTCCCTTCAGCAGCATATTTATTAAGACCGTTGACTGCATCGACTCCAATGTCCATAATGACTTTCCCATACTCCTCTGCTCTGGAAGGAATCGCAGATCGTTCCCGCCATTGTTCAGGCATCGGGTTCACCCAAGTCAATACCGGCCGGTTAATCCGCTTTTTGAGCAACGCCGCCATATGCCGGACACTTGGATGCTCAAATAAATCTACAATCCGGAGTACGCCCGGATAACGTGCCTCTATTCTCAAGTGCACGCGGGTAAGCAGTATAGAGTTACCTCCACTTTCAAAAAAATTATTCTCCGGATTGATCTCCCGCACTTGAAGAACTTCTTTCCATATTCCTACAATTTCTTCTTCCATCGGGTCCAGGGCAGCACCTGATGATACGGCGCCGGGTAGCACGCGGGCTTCAAGTGCGCTCCTGTCGATCTTACCGTTTTGATTAACCGGCAGACGGTTCATGACTGAATAAGACGAAGGAAGCAGGGCGGCAGGGAAATATCCGGCCAGCCATTGCTCCAGCTTCTCCTTATCGATTTGCTGTTCAGCACCAATAAATGCAACCAGAATAGCGCTGTCCGCTGCCTTCTGCCGCTTCATAACAATCGCTTCTGCGATTCCCGGATATTCCAGTATCTTCAATTCAAGCTCCAGAGGATTAAACCGGATTCCCCTTAATTTAATTTCATGGTCCCTTCGGCCAATGAACCGGAGCTCACCGCCGCTGGTCCACTGCACCAAATCTCCGGTCCGGTACAATGTCTTCTCAGGAAAAACCGGATGACTAATGAAGCATTCTTCCGTCAGTTCCGGCTGATGAAGATATCCCCTCGCAATACCTGATCCGGCAACGCATAACTCCCCGGTAATGCCTGCAGGAAGCGGATTTATATCCCTATCCACAACAAGACATTCCACATTGTCAATGGGTTTGCCCATCAGAACCTCCTGCCGATCCTGGTCAAACCGGTAAACAGTAGAACAGACGCTATTTTCAGTTGGCCCGTATTCATTGTATAGCTGCACATGACTCAGACATTCATAATGACGTTTCACTAGTTCTTCTCCAAAGGCTTCTCCTGCCAAAGTGACACTTCTCAGAGACGACAGTGCATCGGGAATCTCATACAGCATGGCTCTGTAAAAAGCCGGAGTAATCAACAGATGGGTTACCTGCTCCTCTAGCAGGGTCTGTCTGATGTAGGCCAAATCCATCCTTGATTCCTGAGGCAGCAGAACTAATCGTGCCCCTGTACTTAATGCACTGAAAATATCCTCAACCGAACTGTCAAACGACACTGAAGGCAACTGTAAAATGACATCCTCCGGTCCAAAACCGTAGGTTCTGGTTCGCCAGCTAATGGTATTAACAATGGACCGGTGCTCAATCATTACTCCCTTAGGGGTACCCGTACTTCCCGAAGTATAGATGAGATAAGCAAGGTCTTCTTCCTTCACTACATCTACCGCCCGGCAATCAGACTCTGAGCAGGAGGAATCGCTGCCAAGCCTGTCCATATGAACCTGGCAGATCTCCGATCCAAAGCGCTGCGACATTGAACTGTGTATCAGCACAATTTCTGCTCCGCTGTCTTCCAGCATCAATTTCATCCGGGCATGCGGCATTTCGGTGTCCAAAGGCATATACGCGCCACCGGCCTTTAACACCGCCATAATTGCGGCCACCATCTCAAATGAGCGTTCCAGACAAATGGCAACGATTGTTTGCTGCCTCATCCCTTGACGAAGCAATTCCTTCACAACCTGCCTTGCATATTCGTTCAGCTGGCCATAGGTCATATGGCTACCAGCGTATGTCAGCGCAACGTTATCCGGAAACCTGGCGGCACTTTCTTCGAAAAGCCTGTGCAAAAGATAATCGCCATTTCTGTTCGGGGAATGGATCATTCCGCTTTCCAGCATTAATTGGGTTTCCGCTTCATTTAACAAGTTCAGCTTTGAGAGCGGACGCTCCGGCAGCGCTGCAACTTTTCCGATCACGATAAAAAATCGTGTCATTATCCCGTCAATCTCTTCCTTGCTGAAATGCCCGCTATGATAGACGACATTCATTGCGATGCTGCCATCCTTTAATTCAAACATAAGGTTAAACGGATAGTGCGGACGGCTCGTAACTTCAATATGTTCTACCCGCAAATCCTGATCCTTCGCCAGCATCTCTTGGCTAATCGGGTAGTTATCGAATGAGAGCGTATGATCAAACCATTCTCCGGATACATCAGCCACTTGCATTTCATATAATGGTAAAAACCCAAAGGCCTGATTATCCCATAGATCGGCTTGGAGTCTATGAGCAACCTGATAATAGGTTTCTCCCTCCTCACTTATCAAGCGTACCGGAAGCGCACTGGAGTAATGGCCCACTGCCTTTTCGAAGGCTCCGCTGGATGGCCGTAAAGTAGTGACACACCCGAATACAATATCCTTTCGGTTTGTAAATTTATGAAGAAAAATTCCCCAAAGTGCTTGAATGGCCACACTAAGGGAGGTTCTTGCTCCTTCGGCAAGCCGGTGTACTCCTGCACTTAACACAGCATCCATCGTATACCGTTCTACTTCTGATATTCCCGATTTGTCCGAATTTCGTTTACTGGAAGACAAGAGCACACCATCACCCGAATATCCGGCGAGATAGTCCTTCCAATGGTTTTTAGCCAGTACATGATCCTGTTGCCTGATCCATTCTACGAAACGCTGATAGCCTGCAGGTACAGCCAGCTCCTTCATGCTCCCGGACCGATAATATTCCTGCATCCACTCTTCCAGTACCACAGCCAAACTCCATCCATCCATCACGATGTGATGATAGCTTAGAAGGATATAGTATTCTTCAAGACCTGCCTTGAAAATATTGGTGCGGATCGCAGGTTCCATGCGCAGATTAAAACCGCGTCTGCGATCTGTTTCTTTGAAGGCAGTTAAGGCAAGTTCTGCCGGACGGCTATCCATATGCGACCAATCAACTAGGTGAAATTCATAAAACATACTGTCGCGGGTAGTTTGAACCGGCTCATCTTCTTCGTCATAGTTAAAAATATTTCGCAGGATACTGTGACGGGCAATCACCTTTTTGTAAGCGCTCTCTAATGTATGGGCATCCAGAGTACCTGCCACATGGATGCACAACTGTTCCATGTAAACAGAAGACTGCTCATCAAGCTGCTTGTAGAGCAACAATCCCATTTGTGCCGGTGAGAGCGGATAGGGATACGCACTATTGCCGGCACCGCAAAGATGCAGACATGATTCTTTTAAATGTTCTGAAAAGACCTGCACATCCCCGGCGTTTAGACTATAGTTCAAACGAATGACAAGTCTGCCTTGTTCAATTGAGCTGTTCATAACTAGTGCATGCCGAACGGGCATTTCCTCATGTACAAGCGACTGAAACGACCCGGGCACCAACTGCAATCCGGAAGCATTCAGCGAATCCAGTTCCCCCATATAGTTGAACAGAATCCCCGGCAGGACAGGAGAAAACTTTTCCTTGATCCATGAATAACCTATACCGTGATTGGGCACGTTTCTCAGCCGCTGGGTGAGCCCTTCAAGGTTATCCCCCGAACCCCTGCCCCATTCCAGCATAAAAGGGAAAATAGTGGTGAACCATCCGACAGTACGGGATACATCTATCCCTGATATTACTTCATGCCGGCCGTGGCCTTCGATATCCACCCACAAGGTCTGCCTGCCGCTCCAGAGAAAATGGGCCCTGGAGAGAGCAGCCAACAGAAACTCATCCATCTTCATCCGTCTATTCTCCATTACATCATGTAGCAGCTTGCGGGTCTCTCCCATACTGAATTCAACAGAGAGCTCGCCCCTCTCACTCCATATTCCCCCACTTGGAAGTTCAAGAATTTCGGCCGTGAAATCTTCACTCACATTTTTCCAGTATAACCATTCATTCTCCGGAGTTTCCCGGTCAAAATAGCCTTCAGCTCGGGAAGCCCAGGAATAGAATGACACCGAAGCCGCCTGCAATTCATTGTGAATATCCGCCTTGACGGCATTAATCATAGCATCGAGATCCTCCATAATAATCCGCCAGGAGACGCCGTCTATAATTAAGTGATGGAACACCAAACCAATGAAATCACAGGTCTCCGTCCTATACAATCCCGCCCGTGCCAGAGGTCCGTCCCATACATGAATGTCTTGTGCCAGCTCTTGCAACAGGGTATCTATTGATACAGGTAACCCGCTTATATCTGTAACCTTTAATGGGCAGTGGTCCTGACGGCTGCCGATACGCTGGACAATTTGATCTCCTTCAAGCTTAAATTCCATGCGCATAGCGCTATGTACAGCTGCCAACCGGTTCAAGGCTTCCTCCAGCACTTTCGGTTCAACAGCTTCAGCACTCTGCAGCACTAACCCTTGGCAAAAAAAGAATTCACTGCCTCCCATTTCTTCGAAATAAGTCCTTTGAATCGGAGTCAACCTCACCAGCCCGCCATCATATTCCATGAGCTGTTCCGGTATCCGGGTCAACCTCATCTGCTGTGCGCATTCCTTCAGTACCGGATAATGAAGTACATCCAGAACCTTCAGTGTGTAGCCGTTCTTACCTACTCTTGAAACAATCTGCATGGCTTTAATCGAATCACCGCCAAGACTGAAAAAATCATGATGTTTAGAAATCCTGCCTGGAGGATGAAGAACCTCACTCCAGACCTTAAGAAGGATCTTCTCCTGTTCATCATCGGGGATCAACCGCTCCGATCCTGTATCTTCAACCGTTCTCTGTGCAAATCCGGATAACGCTGTACGGTTAATTTTCCCATTTGCATATACCGGCATCTCATCCAGCATAACGTAATAACTGGGCATGGAATACCGGGGCAAAAACCGGGCAAGATGCGCCTGAATTACATCATCCAGAGGCTCACTGGCCACATAATATAATACAAGGCTCTTGTGCCCTGCGACGTCTTCTGTCACTGCGGCCGCGACAGATTGAATCCCGCCTAGACCAAGCGCACAACTCTCAATTCCCCCAAGTTCAACGCGGAACCCGCGGACTTTCACCTGATGATCTGCACGTCCGGCAAATAACAGCTGACCATCGGCTTGCATTCGTACCAAATCACCGGTCCGGTAGCATCTTTCTTCCTGATTCAGCGGATTAGGCACGAAACGCGTCTTGGTTAGTTCCGGCTGGCCGATGTAACCTCTGGCAATACCTTGTCCGCACAGCCATAGCTCACCCATAACTCCGGCGGGCACTAGACGCTGGTGCGAGTCCATTACCATTGCCCGGCAATGGGGAAACGGCCGCCCAATAGGAACATTCGACCGGAGAACATCGGCTTTCACTTCATATATGGTCGCATATATTGCAGCTTCTGTTGGGCCATACAAATTTATTAGCCGCACTTTCGGCAGATGCTCGAATACGCCCCGGCATAGCATTAACGGTAATGCTTCACCGGCGGCAAATATGTATCTCCAATGTGTCGGAATAACAGCCTCCCGCTGTTCCAGAAACTCCAGTAATACCCCCAGATAGGAAGGAACCAGATGGACATGAGTAACCCGATAATTATCAAGCAGCTCAAGAAATCCCCCAGGCTCTCTAACCGCCTCAGCCGGGGCAATGGCCAATCTGCCCCCTTGCCAAAACCATCCAAAAATTTCTGCCAGAGATACATCAAAAGTAAACGTGGTCTTGAACAAGAGGGTATCATCCATCCCGACGGGGTAGCACTCCTGCATATCCTGCAATGTATGAAGAACCTGCCGGTGTTCAACGACAACCCCTTTAGGCCGGCCTGTAGATCCGGAGGTATATATGATGTAAGCTGGATCGCCCGGTTCACACCGGGGGATGAACGGAGAACTCGCCTTACCTGTTACCTTGCTTATAGACAGCATTCTAAGCTGCTGGTTCAGTTTGTCCCGCATTTGTTCCCGGCAGGATTCATCGAACAATAATGTAGTGGCCTGGCTATCATTAATAATATACTCCACCCGCTCATACGGGTCCTCCGGTGAAATGGGAACATATACCGCACCCGCCATCATTATGGCATAAATGCTGACGAGCATACCATCCGACCGGTCCATCATGACTGCAATGACATCGCCCTTTTGAACGTTATACTCGACGACAAGTGCTTCCGCCAGATTGGAAATCCGTTCATAGAACTGTCCGTAGGTTAAGGATGCGTCAGCACTGCACATTGCTTCACGTTCAATATGCCGGCTGACGCTGATTAGAAACTCGGACATTAATGTACCCGGATAGAAAGGAACGGGATGAACGGGCCCGGAATACAAACTCTTTATTTCCTGTTCCATCAAAAATTCCATACTATTTACATACTGCTCCGAATGCGCAATCATCCATTGCATAACAGCAAATAAATGACTGCTTATTTGCTGGATCTCATCGGACCGGAAGCGCTGTGGATTATATTCAAATTGCCATTGTAAACCAGTAAAAGGGATGATCTTCAACGTAAGATCGTAGTGGTTGCTTTCTACAAGCTCAAAGGAATGAAACAAGCTCTCCGTTCCTGTATTCTGAAAGCCCTCATCTATAGGGTAATTCTCCACGA
Organism: Paenibacillus sp. FSL H8-0048; assembly: GCF_038002825.1. Classification (NCBI taxonomy): domain Bacteria; kingdom Bacillati; phylum Bacillota; class Bacilli; order Caryophanales; family Paenibacillaceae; genus Paenibacillus; species Paenibacillus sp. FSL H8-0048. Next base: position 2,873,098 of record NZ_JBBODF010000001.1, read on the forward strand.
CGATAATTGATTCGAATAAATCAGGCAATTCCTCACGGCCTGCAAATGATTTGATCTTCACCAGCGGCGTCCATTCATGCCCGGATCTTTGTCTGAGCTTCAGCATGACCCGTCTGCACAATTCATCAACCGTCTCCGTTGCTTCTCCCAGTTCCAAGACAAACGGGACTGTATTCATGAAAAGGCCTGCAATCGATTCAATATCAGGCAAATGGGCCGGACGGCCGGATATAACCGTTCCAAACATCACCCGATGGCTGTCAGTGTAACGGTGCAGCAATAATCCCCAAGCACAATAGACGAATGAGGCCAAGGTGATCCCTCTGCTTTGCAAGAAACAGTCCATTTCGCTTGAAAATGCTTCGGGAGTAGAGTATGAGAATAACCGCCTCCCGGGAATTTCCTCAACACATGTCCTGGGGGAACCGGGAAACAGAGCAGTTTCAGCCCAAGGCCCAACCTCTTCTTTCCAGTATTGGTCATGCTCACTCTCCAGTCTATAAGTTTGAAGCCAGTCTACATATTGTCTATATGATGATTTACACCTTAGGTAAGGTGCTGATTGCGCACATAGTTGGTTATATAGGTCCAGCCATTCTCTAAGAATGATGGAGCAGCTCCAGCCATCCAGCAATATATGATGATATGAAAACAGAACATTAACTGTATGGTCTGCCCATTGGATAATCTCTATGCGATACGGAGAGGAAGTCAGGTCAAGCACTGCCTTATTATTTCGTGCTTTGATGCTGTTTAGCTCTGACTCTCTCGCTTCGGCAGGAATATTGGTACAATCAAACCATTCATAGGGAGGTGAAAAATTCTTCAGCACAATTCTTACCGGAAAATCGAGGTGCTCCCAACGGAACACTGAACGCAGAATATCGTTAGCCTGCATCACAAGCTCAAATGCTTTGCGCAGGAGCGGCAGTTCTACGTATCCGCGGATACCGAAGCTCAAATGCTCGTGATACAATACAGCTTCCGAATCGGCTATGTGATGGAATAGTATTCCTTCTTGCATTGAACTGAGTCTTGACAGCTCTTCTACATTCGCTTTATCTATCTTGGCTTCTGGAAGTTTCATAGGTCCTCCCGACTCTCATTTTTGGCATACAAAATATACTCGATCTTCCTGTTCAGGGTCAGCGACCGGAACGTTCAGATCACTTGCAGTTGCACAATATATACGGGTGAAACCTGTATTTTCGAGTACCTTTTTTATCTCATTCATTGCGTATACCTTGTTATATATCAATTCTTCAAAGCGAACATAGTTTCCGTCAGCCTGCCTCTGAAATCCGTCAATTGTGATATAAGCTGAATCCATGCCCGGGTGATAGATACCTTTTTCCAGAATAAAAACACCGCCGTTGTCGTAGACATTCAATTTATTGGACTTCAGCAACCCTTGGGAAGTGTTCATATCAAAAACAAAAAAACCTCCCTCTTTCAACGAAAGGTATACATTGCCAAAGCAGCTTTTCAGAGACTCAAGGCTCTCCAAGTGATTCATTGCATCGTACAGAGAGTAAGCAAACTCAAAAGAGATGTCTTCCGGAACCGAAAATGCGGCGGCATCTGCCTCTATCAAAACTGCTCTTTTTTTCAGAATGTAATAGTATAGTTTTTGTCTGGCAACATTCAACATATCAGGAGACCGATCTACCAGAACCACTTGATGCCCTTTTTTCAAAAAGGCCAGTGCGGATGTACCGGTTCCTGCACATAAATCCAACACAGCTCCCTTCAGACCCTTCTGTTCAAAAAATGAATAGAGCGCAGGCGTATATTTGAGTGAGAATCCGCCCCATTGGTCAACGTTATCATATAGATTGGCCATCCATTTCCCGTATTTTTGCATGACTTCCTCCTATTTCACATATGTGATTCAGCACTGGCATAAAGGAACACTCATGATCGAACAAATAAAAATGTCCACCTGGAAAAACATGGCTTTCGAACTTTCCGGTTACCAGTTCTCCCCACTTCCGGACATCCTTTTTAATCATTTCATCCTCCTGACCATACATTACTGTTAAATCTATAGGTAACGGTTCAAAGGGTTCTGAACAAACGTAACGCTCCAGCATAGCAAAATCGGCACGCAGGATTGGCAGGAACAGATCCATCAATTCAGTGCTTGAGGCTATTTCCTTTGACAATCCACCCAATTCCAGCATTTCCTCAATCAACTGCTGCTGCTCCATTAGATGATATTTCTTGTCCGGCTCGCGAATCATTGGCGCGTCGCTGCCGGAAACAATAAGCTTAACCGGCAAGGGAGCCCGCATTCGGTGCAGAAGACGGCATAGCTCGTAGGCAAGTATGCTGCCCATACTGTGCCCGAACAGAATATACGGCTGATTTCGGATAACCGGGTGGATCAGCGCCTCGATATCCTTCACAGCTTCTTCTACAGTAGAATAATACGGCTCTCTAATTCTCCGCCCTCTGCCGGCAATTTCCATGGGCAGCTGTTTCACCTTTTTATCCAAATACTTGGCCCATCTGTTGTAGGCATAACAAGATCCTCCAGCATAGGGTAAACACAGCAATTGAACTTCCACACCCTTCACCTTTCCATTCTGCGTCCTATTTAAACAAGTAATCCAAATCCTCGCCGGGTAACCCTGCTGTTTCAAACCGCCCGTTCCCTGGCGCCACTTCAACAGAAGAATATTGTGAGGCCAATGCCAGTAGACGCTCCTTATAATTAGTCGCCAGTTGTTCCGCATCAGGAATGCCAAATGTGATCAATTCGATTTGCAGTTTTCGTTCCATCACCATAATATTGATCTCTAAGTTAACTGAAGGGGTATTATTCCTGCCGGTTTTTTTCCCGAAAGAACCTTCGATGATTAAAAAATCGTTATAGTTTGCAGAAATCTCTCCCAGATAATTGAACAATATTGCCGGGTTACGTTGCGGTGAGAACTTTCCTGTTCCATATCCTGTACCATGGCGGGGAACAGCATCAAGTCTCTTTTGCGTATCAATGATTGCCGTCTCACCTTCCATACAGGTTCGCAGCATCAACGGATACAATCCGGTGAACCAGCCAACAGTGCGTGCAACGTTCATATCTCCGGTAATTTCATGCCTGCCATGGTTCTCGAGCATCAACCACAGATCAGCGTAATTTGTACGCTGGCCCATTTCCTCACCCAGTACTGCCATAAAAATAGCCTGGGGCTCTATGCTCAAGGCCGCCGGTACTGCATGAATTAAGCGTTCGGTAGTCTCCTCATCCATTATCAGAGTTAGACTTCTGTAGGCATCCTGAGAAACCGGTTGCTTATGATTCGGCAGCCAAGGGTGAGAAGCATTCAACTGGTCCACAATGTCCATCCAGTAATCATTTTCCTCTTGGGTACACTGGTAATTTTGAAGGAGCTCTGACCATCTGCTATAAGAATCCGTCCGGGGCGGCATGCTTCTCGCGTCAACCAGCCGTTTGGACTCATGGCTTAGTAAGCTCTGGAGATCATCCAGCAATATCCGCCATGATACACCGTCGATGACGAGATGGTGAGCAAATATTACGATTCTTGTTGTATCAGGACTCAATTGAAAAGCGATGGCTTGAAACAGCAAATCTTCGGTGATGCTCACTCTTGACATACATTCGTCAACATATTCTGTTATTTTCTCAATCTGGCGGCTCCCAGGCTCAAAACTCATATCCACCATGTCAATCCATTTGTCCCGTTGCAGATGAAGCTCGTTGTAGAATAATTGCTTATGCACCGGATCATAATTCATGCGCAATTCATCATGGTGAATGATTAAACGCCGGAACACCCGGTTAAGCGCTGCTGCGGGCCTGTTCTTTAACTCAATCGCCAGTGTGTGGAAATAATAATTCTTATCAAGGAGCGGCTGACGAAAAAACCATGCTACGGAAGGGGTTTGATGAATGTATCCCTTCAGCGGCGGCTCTAGCGGAGCAGCCTGTAGAGCCACAGCCTTGCCCGCCATATCATACAGATGTGGGAAAGTCAGAATATCCGTCACCTTCAGATAAATCTCTTTCTCATATAGTCTGGAAGATAACTGCAGCGCCTTGATAGAGTCCCCCCCTAATTTGAAGAAATGATCTGAAATTCCGATTTCACTGTTATGAAATAAGCGCCGGATTTCTTCTAAAATGTCTTCCTGCGCCCCGCCGTAATCGGCCGGCTTTTCCATTCCCCTGATTTTGAAAGATGGCGGGGGAAGCTTACTTTTGTCGATTTTACCGTTTGCATTTATCGGAAGAGCCTCCACAGTAACAAACCCGCTGGGAATCATATACTGCGGCAAATGGGCTGCCATCGCTGAGAACAAAAATTCATCCGTAACAGCATCATCTTTAACCACGTATGCGTAAATGTGTTGGGTTTCACCTTGTTGAACAACAGTCGCTACGGATGCTTCTATACCGTCCAAGTTGTTCAGCAAACCTTCAATTTCGCCCAATTCAATACGGTATCCCCTGATTTTCACCTGCTCATCTATTCGGCCGCCGTATTCCATAATCATTTCGGGCAGAAGCCGTCCCATATCACCAGTTCTGTACAATCTGCTTCCCTCATGAAATGGATGGGCAATGAATTTCTCTGCAGTTAACTCTTGGCGGTTCATATATCCTTCGGCCAGTCCTGCACCAGCAACACAAATTTCCCCTTCTGCTCCAAAGGGCAGTAAATTCTGAGCTGAATCCAGCACATACACCTGCATATTGGAAATTGGCCTTCCGATGGGAACAGAGAGACCGACGTCTAGTTCTGGATTAAACTTGTGAATCATACAGCCTACCGTCGCTTCTGTTGGCCCATATTCATTATAAATTGAGAGCGGGTGTTTGAATTTATTTACTATCCTGCAGGCCAGACCTGCTCTTAGGTCTTCTCCCCCCACAACCATTATCTTCAGTGATCGCTCAATCCTATCATTCAGAGGCAAGTCTTCAATCACCGATAGATGAGAAGGAGTCAGCTTAATAATTGAGAAACCTCCATCCCGCCAGGCTTCCAGGAGGGCTGCCCCGGAATCACCGCCACGAAAAACCTTTATGGTGCCTCCGCATATCAGTGGGGTAAAGATGGAGGTAATTGTCAGATCAAAGGCCAATGACGAATATAAAGGGAAGACCGGTTCACCTTCTTGTACATAGGTCTCCTGTGCAAACCTGACATAGTGTGCCAGCGCACTCTCGGATACCGCTACCCCTTTTGGCTGCCCGCTCGTGCCTGAAGTATAGAGAATATAAGCCAGGGGAGGTGAATTATTGATGTGTGCAATTCCGGTCCCACTGCCGCATCTCCAGAGTTCAAGACTGCCTACTGTCGTTTCATATCGGAAATCACCCGGGGGAAGGACCGCAGGGTCCGAGACAATGCAATATTGCGCTCCTGCATCCTCCAGAATAAATCTAATCCTTTCGGAAGGAGTATCCGGTTCAATGGGTATATATGTTCCCTTAGCTTTTAAAACAGCAAGCATAGCAGCAACACACTCTGCGCTTCGGGGGAGTAACAGCGCCACTATCGGATGTGCGCTTTGGGTACTATGGAGCAGATGCTCCAGCAGCTTGTCTGCACTTAAATTCAGGTCCGCGTAACTAAGCCGTTCTTCTTGATCGATTACCGCAATTCTGCTGGGAGTCCGTTCTGCCTGTCTCTCAAATAAAGAGATAACGGTGTCCGGCGGGCTGTGGACTGCGGTATCATTATACGCATACAAAATTTTTTGTCTCTGAGACTCGTCAAGAACCCCTATTTCTCCAATACTCCTTCCGGCATTCGTGATCATTTCCCTAAGAAGTGCCCGGAGACTTAACGCCATGTTCTCAATAATTGATTCATTGAAAATACTGGTCCAGTAATCAATTTCAAGAGTAATTGTATCCCTGTCGTTCCATTCTTTCGCAATGAACTGTAAGGGAAGAAGTTGCTCCCCGCTGTGAAATTCATGGTTTTTAATATTGATACCTGCTATCTGGTTTACAAGTGAGGTACTGTAACAGTTAATCGCACATTGAAAGATCGGGAGCCCGTCCCTTTCTTTGTTTGACAGCTTTACCAGTTCATCTTGAGGAAATTTCCGGTGGATCAGCCCTTTCTGGTAAATACTCCGGCAATGCTGTATAAATTCAAAAACAGCCTGCTGATTGCAGACTTTGATTCTAAACGGCATTATTTTAGTGCACATAGAAAAACTTTGCTTGTGGCGTCTGCCTACTCTATTCATTACTGGCATATTTACGAGCAATTCAGAGCATTGATAATATTTGGTTATTAAGAGAACACAGGCGGCTTGAATTACATCATTAAGCGTAAACTCATGGGTGTTCATGAATTGCCGTAATTGTGTTACCAAATCTCCTTTGAGTACAGTGATGTGACGCTTCCCGTTAAAAGCACCTGATGCCGGTTGCCTGATCATTGGCTCAGGTAAATTTTCCATTACCCCCTGCCAATATTCCATGTCTTTCAGATAGCGTCCAGAGGCGAGATATTTCTGCTCTTCCCGCAAATATTCAGCGTAGCTGGCGGTCAAGGTGCTAACCTCAGATGCCGGCATTCCGTTAGATAAACGATTATATTCGCTGCAAATAGATGCTGTCATAATCTCCATGGACCATCCGTCAGCTATCAAATGATGCAGTTTTACGAAATATCCCCATTGCTGTTCATTAAGCTGCAGGACATAAAACTCAAACAAAGGGCTGTCTAGCAAGCTAAACGGTTTTGCAGCCTGTTTTTCGGTCCACTCCTTGAAAGCCAGCTCAGGATTTTTTTCCTCACTAAAATTCACAAATGAGGGAGGGGACAGAACATTGCTTGCCTCATATTGTTTGGGCAGATTCCCCTCCTTACAAAATTGATAACGCACACCCTCATGGCTTTGTAAAAAATGCAGAATGCTTTTCTGAAGATAACCAGGATGAATCATTCCTTTGAAAATGACCGTGCCCCCAAGATTATAAATGGAAGTTCCCGGGTACATTTCTTCCGTATACCAGATCTGCTTTTGGGCGTCGGTTAAATCGAGTAATGCAGCATGATTATCTCTGGAATGCATTTCTCTGGTCTCCTTTCTTCTTTTCAAATAAAAAAATACGCCTCGGGAAGAGCCGCATTATCAAAAACAATTATTCTTTTATAAATTAAAATATAAGTGCACATAGCTTCGCCATACCTGCGTATATTACTATACACATGTTAAGAAAAATTCAAAAACATAATAATTAACTTGCCGAAACAAAGATTAATTATTATATGTTTTTTTGTGTGAGAAACGGCACTCTATAATGACCTTTATCCTTAATGGCCACTAGCAGTATTACAGTCACTATAGGACTCTATGAATTGTACTAAAGCATCCACCGTTGGAATCTTTTCCAATGAAAGAAATTCGTCAGGAAATTCAAAATTGAATTCTTCCTCAATAGAAACAATCGCTTTGATAAACGTAATTGAATTAAGGCCATTTGCGCTTAGGACGTTAACTATATTGGCTTCTTTAGGATTTTCAAGCACTTCATTAATAATTGTCTTGATTCTTCCTCTCGTATTGTCCATGTTAGTCCTCCTACTAACCGCCTGTTCTTGTAGGGCTAGATTCAAATTCTATACCTAAATCAATTATTTTACTGGCGCCCATAAACTCAAAATTAATCTTGGCTCTTCTATGCCGTTTGTCCAGCTTGGTGATTCTATTTTCCTTTCCTTTCAAAGGTCCGGATAATATGTATAACTTGTTATCGACAAAAACAGCCTTGGACAGTTCAATGATATCTTCCCCATTAATTAGCTCCAAGATGGGCTCAATTTCTTCTATGGGGACACATTTAAAATAATCTCCCTCACTGCCCTCTTCTCTGCAATGTATTTTCTTATCTTTTTCATTGCAATAATCCAAAATTTTAAAAACGCCATATATTGAATTAATACCGGTGTACTTGTCGGCATCCATGTTAATGTAAACGAATACATAACCAGGGAACATGATTCTTGTTACTTCTCTAAAGACCCCCTCCTTCTTCTCATGAATTTTCCGTTTGGGTATACAACAATGCAAATAGTCCAACTGCTTGTATAATTGTGTTCTAACCTGTTCCTCTCTCCCTGTCTGGACATAAACCGCATACCATTTCAATTGGTTATCCCCCATAGAAGTTTTGTAGAATCCTCTTAACAAAAGAGAATAGGTGCATATAGTAAAAATAAAGTAAATTATATTATTAATGATAATATATTCTATATACTACCATTCATCACCATCTTCACTTATGAAAAAAATCACTTCACAGGGGATAAAATGTAAATATGAGTCATTGTTCCAAAAAATCGCCGTATTATTGATCTTCCTGGATGGGATTAGAACGGACTTTCGACAATCAGCTCCATGTAGGCTGGAGGATTCTGAAACTGTGCCTTATCATGTTCAAGAATAATCAGATTTCCATACCGCTCCAGCTCCTTAAAGCCGGCAAAAAGATAGGTAAACTTCATCATCCGGTTGTACTCTGTAGGGACAAACTCAGCACGCAGGGTTACGCCTGCATCCTTAGCCAGAGCTGCGACATAATTCAATAGCACACTTCCAATTCCTCTTGACATAACCCGGCAAGACATTAGCAGAAGTTTAAGCGTCCATACCTTCCCGTCCATTTCGAGGAGTGTAAGCCCAATTTTTCCGTATGCCCCATATTTATCTTCCAGGTCCGACATCAACAGCAGATGCTGGGGGGATAGCCGGAATTGGTCCAATTCTTCATAGGAATAGGTGTAACCAGTGGCATTTAGTTGATGGGTCCTCACCGTCAGCTCTTCCGCACGCTTTAAATCATCCTCCCGAACCGCCGCTACCGTGAGCTTCAACCCGAGTGAAGACAGAAATTCTTCATTGGAGCCAGTAAATTTCTCCTCAATACGGTTCCGTATAATATCATTCCTGTAGAGCTGCCTGCGATTTTTGGAATCCTCAGTCATATACATCGGATTAAACTCGGCCATCCCAAGCAAGGAGTCCAGCTCTATCGCGTCTATGCATAACACTTCCGGATGCTGAAAATTCACTTCCTCGCGCTCAAACGGCTGATCATCAATAAAAGCCATGGATTCCCTACTGATATTAATTAAGGACCGGATATTCTCCACAGCAACAGACTTACTGTCCCAGCCGATTTGAGGAAAGAGAAAAAATTCATCCAGGCCGAATTGCTTTAGCTTAGCCATCGCCATATCATGGTTATTCCGGCTGGCAATGGATTGTAATATTCCCCGTTCATCCAAAGTTTCAACTATTTCGGCTACTCCCTCACGGAGCAAAACCTCCCGGTCTTCTGACAGAATGCCGTGCCACAATGTATTGTCCAAATCCCAGACTAGACACTTGATCTTTTGGGCTCCCATCAGACTCACGCACCTTCTCTCGACTTCCGCCGCAAGAGCCGTCTAACATCGACAATCTCCTGAGTAGCAATAAGTAATTCATGCATTTGTGTGGTTCCTTCGATAATCTCGTTAATTTTTGCGTCGCGAAAATACCGTTCTACAGGGTAGCCCTCGTGGCAGCCATTGCCTCCATGAATCTGTACCGCATAATCAGCAGCCATCGTAACCATGGTCGAAGCGTAGTATTTAGCCGACCATGTCTCCATAATGCTGTCCGGGTCTCCGGTATCCTTCAGATATCCGGCTTTGCAGCACAGCAGCCTTGAAGCCTTAAGTTGCACGGCAATCTCTGTAATCATCTTCTGAATAAGCTGATTCTCACGGATAGGCCGGCCGAATTGAACTCTTTTGCTCGCATAATCAATAGATGCCTCCAGACATGCCTGCGCTAGTCCGACACAACCCCAAGCTATTGTATATCGTCCATAATCCAGACTTGAAAGAGCAACATGTGAAAGTCCGGCACCGATTTGCCCCAACAGATTTCGGGAAGGTATTCGGCAGTTCTCAAAGGATAATTCAGCAATCATTGAAGCCCGGGCTCCCAGCAGGCCGGACATGGGTTTTGTGTTAAAGCCTTCCCGAAACCGCTCGACAATAAAGGCGGTCGGCTTGCCTTCACATTTGGCGAAGATCAAAAAGACATCAGCAATTTGTCCCATTGTGATCCAGCGTTTATGCCCGTTTATTACATAGTCATCGCCTTCCCGGATAGCTGTCGTTTCGATGCTCTTGGCGTCGCTGCCGGCATTTGGTTCCGTTAGACCAACGGCTCCTATCGCTTCACCAGACGCGAACTTAGACAACCACTCCGCTCTTTGTGCATCTGTCCCCCAGCGCAGGATCGCTAAAGCTATCATTCCCTGAACGGTCAGCAGGCTCCTAACGGACGAACAGGCCCGTCCAATCTCTTCATTTAGTAATCCGATTGTGATATTATCCAGCCCCATACCTCCGTAATGGTTCGGCAACATGGAACCCAGATACCCTTTCTCTTTAAGACTCTTAAGCGCATTAGGGTGAATCCGTTCCTCCTTGTCGTTGATTTCAGCGTATGGAAGCACCTCCTTATCAACAAATCTTTGGAACTCCTCTTGCCATTTCTGCTGCTCCACTGTTAATTCAAGCTTCATCGTAATTGCCTCCCAAGAGTTTTATAATGTTTTCATCTCAATCAGCTTGAGCATTCCATTGATTGTGCGGAAATTATCCAAATCCATATCCGCATTGTCTATCCGGATAGAGAATTCCTTCTCCAGAAACATCACAAGCTGCATGGCGAATAACGAATTGACAAAGCCTAGAGCAAAAATATCCTCATCATCCCCAAGCTCATATTTACGAAAAAACCGGGACAAAAACAATCTGATCTTCACTTTGTTTTCTTCCATTTAAATATCTCCCTTTTTCTTATTAGATTAGCGGTACTATACGTAATTGTAGAACCCGCGGCCGCTCTTGCGGCCTAGCAATCCTGCGTGCACCATCTTTTGCAATAATGGGCAACAACGGAATTTTGAATCCTGGTAGCTTTCGTATAGTATCTTAAGAGAATGGACCACGGTGTCGAGACCAATCAAATCTGCAGTTTCCAGCGGTCCCATGGCATGTCCATAACATTTCTTGAAAATATCGTCTATCTCTGAAGGTTCGGCTACTTGATCCTGAACTACAAAAGCAGCTTCATTCATAAACAGATGGGAAATACGGTTAGATACAAACCCCGGATAATCTTTCACTACAATTATGTCCTTGCCCATTCTGTCCATCAGCCTCTCTACCGAAAGCACACAATTCTCCGATGTGTGGAAGCCGCGTATGACTTCGACCGTCTTCTTTGCTGGAACCGGATTCATAAAATGGGTTCCGATTACCCGATCGGCCCGCTGGGTCAAACCTGCGATTTGGGTAATAGAAATACAAGAGGTATTAACCATAAATATGCACTCGTCTGGGCAGATTTTATCCAAGCTGCCATAAAGCTCCTTTTTAATCTCCCAATCCTCTGTAGCATTCTCTATCACAAATTGCGTGTCAGCCAGCATCCTTCTGTCGGTACTGAATGCAATGCGCCCCATAACAGTATCTGCATTCTCAAACTGCTGCCCGCTGCCGAACAAACCACGAAAACGCAGGTTGTTCTCGATCTCTTTGCTGCAGCTCTTCAGCCGCTCTTCATCAATATCAATTGCTACTACCGGCAGACCTGCTTGTGCCAAAGTTTGCGCTACGCCAGTGCCCATAACTCCTAAACCAACTACACCGATCTTCATCATGTAATTCCCCCACGTTATACAGAAGTTAATTTATCCAGACAGACCCTTTCAAGCTCAATGATATTTGCAATATTCTCTGTAAAAAAACCTGTACATAAGCTAATGGAACTGCCTGAGAAAAGATTCTTTGCAACTTTCGCTCTTATCGCCTTCCAGAGGTTCAGTATATCCTCTACAATCTTTACTTCATCATGGCTGGAGCCAAATAAAAGTTTTAGCCGGTACAGCTCCACTTGCTTCACATTAACTAAGGTATTAAGACCTTCAAGAACCTGATCATTTGCCATCAATTTTCTGGAATTTTCATCACAAAGATACTCCTCCAGCTCCATGATTCCCTTGGCGATGGCTTCTCTGCCAGTAAGGTAACACCTCTTTAATTCATTGATTTGATAATCCGGTTCTGAAAGGCCCCCCCTTTCTCCAGTTTCGCTTAAATAATATTCATAGTAAGAATACTCATCAAAGAAATTCATGAAATTTGCAATATAACCGTTATAGGCTCGGGTTACCTCCTCAAAGGAAACCTTTTTTTTGTCATAGGCCAAATTGTCCCTTAGAGGATGTTCGATGATATGAAATACTCGTTCTTCTTCGTTATATCCGTAAATTAGCCAAGTATGGGGCAGATGTGTTGTCTCGTACAAATCCTTTCTTATAGAAGCATAATAACAATCAATCCAAAGGATAACCGGATTCCCCTTTTGGATTGCCTTCATTGTATCCGGGATGATCTCCTCACTTTTAGATTTTGCATGAAATTCAATCCCAGCATGCTGCAACAGAAGACTGTCAGACTGCCTTGGAAGATATCGGGCTTCTGGCCATACTCCGTCTTCCCTGCGCTGAATCTGGTATACAATCATGTCATTGAGCAGGAAGGGAATGATACTTCCTTTATAATATTGAATAACAGGAAACAGGGAATTATAAAAACAGCTTTTATAATAGACGTCATTGAAAGGGTGGATATCCAATAGAATGTCTGTTATTTTATTCTCAGTCGAACCGGGCTTCACCGTTTCTTTTACAAGACACTCTCCGGTTCTCTTCTCCGCGCGCAAGGCCAGTTTTCGAATCGTTCTATACTTCTCTACATCCTCGTAGCTTAAAGACAGATGCTCTTTCTCCATTTCGAGCTCACATTTTACAGCCACTAAGGAATTCCCGCCTAAATCATAGAAGTCCTTGTCAATGTTCACTTCGTCAATCCCTAACAACCCGGACCAAATCACTGCCAATTTGTTCTCCAATGGAGTATATGTTTCACCATTCTCTCTTCCTGCAGGACGAGCGGCAGCGGGCAAAAGATCGGTTTGGGGTTCTCGGCTTGTTGAGGCAGACAATGTATGAATGACTCGGGCTCTGATCTCAGCGGATAACGTAACCGGTAAATATTTTTCACTGAGCAGAAGCTCCTGAGTGTAACTTAATTTGCATATGACAATCCTTTTAATGTCCCGATTCAGCACCTGTAAGAATGCCTCCAACGCTTCTGCATTACTGATTCTTAACAGAATACTGCTCTCGGTTAGATTATTTTTCGATACCATTCCTGTTTCTTTCCACGCCGTCCAATTTATAACGGTAGTCTTGCGCCCTCTTCGGTTTCTCCAAGCACCAAACGTATCCTGGTAGGCGTTCGCAGCGCTATAATAGCCTAAGCCCTTTCCGCCAAGAATTGAAGCTACCGATGAAAAAAGTATGAAAAAATCCATGTCATCATCTTGTGTCAGCTTATCAAGAATCCATGTGCCATAGATTTTTGGAGCAATCACTTTCTCCAAATCCAGCCTGCTCTCTCTGGAAATGTTCTGACCATCCCCTCCGGCGGCTGCGCTGTGCACCACGCCGTTAATTCTGCCAAACCTGCTTCTTACTTGCGCCAGCAGTTGCTTCATTTCAGATTCCTGGCATACATCCGCTCTCATGCAGACTACTTGGCTTCCGTTTTCTTTAATTGCAAGTAAGGTTCTGATTTTGTGGCACAATGCTTCGTCTGTAGACGTCTCTAGCAACGCCGCCCATTTATCGGCTTCGGGAAACGGGGACCGGTTAACCAATACCAGGTTAACTTGGATCTGTTGTCTGGAGAAGAAATGTGCTATTTCCAGTCCAATACCGCCTGTGCCGCCAATAATGATATAGGCTCCGTCCTCTTTAAGCATCCATTGTTGCACGGGAACCGTTGACAGGCTTTGAGGAGAAATCTCTTCCGTATATCTCTGGTTGTTACGGAAAGCCGCAGAATGAAGCTGGTAACCGGATTCTATTTCCTTGTAGATTAGTTCGGCATCTGTTTCATCGTCTATGTCAATACATCTGCATTGTATTGCTTTACTTTCCTGGTTCACGACTTTCGCTAATCCGAACAAGGCCGCATTTTCAGGAATTAGCAGCTTTTCATCTCCTGTAACCTCGTTAGCATAAGCCGATATAACAGTGACCTCTATACTTTGGGCTGGTCTTGAGTCTTGCAATGCATGGATTAATCCAAGAAAGCTGGATATCCCTTGCTTCAGATTGTCTCTAACCGGTCCAAAATCAGAACAAGCCTGCGTTCTCATACATGAAGCGAAATGGTAAATCTGAGATACTTCAGATAGCCGGAGGGAGTTTTCAGGCTGATCATAACTCTGGTGGCCTCCGCCTCTCCACTCTATAAACGGCCTGCCCTCCTCCCTCAGCCTGTTTAATACATAATCTCCAATTCCGGCTCCATCTGTAACCACAAGAATTGTCCCGTTCTGCTCTTCCTGCTCCGTCTGAAGACTGGCCCGTTCTTGCCGTTTCCATGCATGGGAATAATACAGATGATCACTATGGGAAACATTCTGCTTAAGCGCGGGGGCTGGTAAGCGGGCCCAGCACCTTTTCCTTTCAAACGGATAAGTAGGAAGACTTATCCGGCCAGCTCCTGCACCGGAATAGAAACGGTTCCAATTAATCTGCTCCCCTCCGGCATAACGCTCGCATATCTCCTCCAGCTGCCGTCTATTCAAATCATTATAGAAGCATTGGTTATCTGGAAGCGGATTCAAGCTATCCGTTTTGTGAGGACTATAGAATATGCCGTCTTTGTTTCGTGAATTAAAATCAATTGCCTTCAGCTTTTGCTGCAGCTCCCTGACATCCCTTGCCACAAAGGCAATACGGCATGCAAAGTGTTCTCTGCCTGTAGTGGCTGTATAGCATATATCAATCAGGTTATGCTTTGCAAAGCCAGTATGCTGATATTTTCTGACCAGGCGCTCCAGAGCAGCTACTGAATTGGCTGATAAAGTGAAAACATAATCCACAGGAGACGCTTGATTCTCACTACTTTCAGGACATGGAGCCTCTTCCAATATCACATGACAATTAGTTCCGCTTAATCCGAAAGAACTTATTCCACATCTCCTTAACTCTCCGGCACTGCTCTCCCAAGGCATTAGCTTATCATTGATATAGACAGGGGAATTTTCAAAATCAATTTTCCGGTTCGGAAAGCTGAAGTTGATACTGGGCGGAATTTTTTTATGTTTTAATGCCAGGACTGCCTTGATCAGACCGGCAATTCCGGCGGCATTGTCCAAGTGGCCGATATTGCTTTTTACCGCGCCGATCGCACAAAATTGTTTTTTTGAAGTAAATTGGCTGAACGCTTTATTGATCCCTTCAATTTCAACCGGGTCTCCCAACTTGGTTCCTGTGCCATGGGCTTCAATATAAGAGATCGTTTCAGGCTGTACCTCGGCATCCTGCCAGGCTCTTACAATCACATCTGCTTGGGCATCCGGGTTAGGTGCAGTAATACCAATTGAATGGCCATCCTGGTTAATGGCGCTCCCTTTAATAACTGCATAAATCTGATCGTGATCCTCTATGGCCTTATGCAACGGTTTGAGCAAAATAACCGCTGATCCCTCTCCAAAGCCGGTTCCATCCGATGCTTCGTCAAAGGTCCGGGTGTGGTCCACCGAAGATTCGATTCCCATTCTGTTACTGTACTTAAAGGGTAAAAGATTTATTTTAATACCACCGGCAAGCGCCGTTTCACAATCTCCGGTTCTAATGGACCGGCAAGCATAGTGAACGGCCGCGAGTGATGAAGAACACGTAGTATCTATCATCAGGCTTGGTCCCTTGAAGTCAAACAAATAGGATACTCTCCCGGCTATGACGGGTGCCAGGTTGCCGGTCATCGAAGCAGCAAAGGATTCCGGCTCCAGTCTGGATACATGATTAAAATATTCATTCGAGGAGAAGCTGCTGAAGCCGAGGAACACCCCTACACGCTGACCGCGCAGTTTGTGGCCTCCATAACCAGCATCTTCAAGAGCTTCCCAGGAAGTCTCGAGGAATATCCTCTGGTTAGGGTCCATAAGACTGGCCTCTTTGGGAGAAATATTGAACAGCTCGTGGTCAAAGGAGTCTATCTCATCCAGATAGGCATATTTTGCATAATTCACCTCCTGCTCTTGCTCCACAGCAGCTACGAATGCATCCAAATCCTTACGTCTTCTTGCAGGTATTTCTCTTATGCAGTCCTCTCCACTTTCCAATATCCCCCAATACTGCTCAGTATTTTGAGCGGAGGCTATTCTGGTAGAGACGCCTATGATTGCGATATCCTTCATGGAAATATGAGGTTTGTTCCGCATCTCTTCACTGGTACTGGATTGCGGATTATTCAAGCTAAAGCCCAGCAGCTTTTTCTTGATTGCCATTTTTACACCCCGTATCTATTTAATAGACCTCGTTCAGACTTCTTCACAAAATACACTTATCAGTTCAACATAATCCATAAATAGCTGCTCCATCTCAGCGGGTTTTAAGCGTCTGGCGTTGTACATAACTTTGAATTGAATATATTCATCTGGCGCTTCCAGGCTGACAATAATATCGTAAAAGTCCATCATGCCTTCATTCATCTCCAATCTGTCCTTCTCCAGGATGAGCGGGATGATGTCCGGCTGCGCTTTGATGATTTCGTTAATCTCGTTGATTCGGTACTTCTCGCTCATTGTCTCCTTTAATTGCTTATCTGTTTCTTTTACCAGGTCCATAATGCTATCTATCTCGCTGCCGCATAAGCTAACAGGAGCAATAGCCCCCTTTTCAGACAGAGCGGCTTGAATCGTTACTTGCTCTTGCCCGCTTAGCTCCATAAAGAGATACAGATAGAGTGCCGCAAGGATGGTGTTGATATGAAGATTGCCGATCGCTCCGATCGCCTGAAGTTTTTTCACAAGGTGGTCCGGCAAGCGATGCTGAATACTGCCTACTGGCCGGTCTGTATAGTACTGAACAAAATAATGCTCAGGAATCGGGAGCGAATCCAAGCTCACTTTTTTATTCATACTATTTCTCTTATCCAATAGTTTGGACAAGCCTCGGATGGTCGGAGATGCGAAAATAGCCCCGACAGAAATCTGTCCGGGATGCTTGGCCTCTATTCTATTTTGCATCTTTACAAGCAGAAGCGAATCTCCACCGACATTAAAAAAGTTGTCATCCATTCCGATTGTGTCTTTTTCCCTGTGAAGGAGCTCGGACCATAGCTCTGCCAGCTCATTTTGTGCAGGGCTTGCAGGAGGAGCATAACCCGCAGATTTTCTGCTGCTCTCCTCTGGCACAGGCAGCCGCCGGCGGTCTATCTTCCCGTTAACCGAGATCGGAAAGGAATCTAATTGAATCATATAGGCGGGAACCATATATTCCGGTATTTTTCGCAGCAAATATTCCCTTAATTCTTGAATGCCCAGCCTGCAGTCTGCTGTATAATAAGCACAGAGCGCTTTAAAGCTGTTATCTGTTTCAACTGCCATGACCAGGGCTTCATGAATGGAGGAATGCTTAAATAATGCCGCTTCAATATCACCAGGTTCGATTCTGTACCCCCGTATTTTTATTTGATTGTTAATTCTGCCCAAAAATTCAATTTCACCGTCAGGCAACCATTTTCCAAGGTCTCCGGTACGGTATATTCTTTCCTTGGAGCTAAACGGATTTGGAACAAACCGCTCCCTGGTCAATTCAGGATTGTTAAAATATCCCCTGGCCACTCCTTCTCCGCCAATACATATTTCCCCTGCCACCCCTATAGGCTGCACAAGATCATTACGGTCCAGAATGTACACTTTCACATTAGACAATGGACTGCCCAGATTAATCCGTTCTCCTGCATGCAGTTCCTTGACGGTTGCCCAAACCGTTGCTTCTGTAGGACCATACATATTGTAAACCTTAGCACCGGATAGCTGGACGATCTCTTCCAAGAGCTTATCCTGAAACACATCTCCGCCTATCATAATCTCACTTAACCGCGACAGACTGGCGCGGGCTTGATGATTGTCTATTATCATCTGCATTCTTGAGGGCGTGGCCTGCAGCATATCCACCTTTTCGGTATTAATGATTTCAGCGAGTGATGCCGGGTCCAGCTGTTTTTTCACACCTGCAAGGACTACTTTAAGACCCAGAGTCAACGGAAGCAGTGTCTCAACCAGAAAGATATCAAAAGAAATAGTAGTCAGGGCGAGAATCGTTTTTTCCGGTATAAATTCAATTCTATTGGCGATTCCGCTAAAAAAGTTCATAAGCGATACATGTTCTACAGCTACCCCTTTAGGTTTGCCTGTAGACCCCGATGTATATAAGAGGTATGCCATATCACCTGATTGATTGACCGGTTCAGGATTGCAAGATTCCTCTGCATTCATTAATTCAATATCCATAATGACTGCCATGTCTTTGTATAGATCTCCGGCACCCGCCGCAACAAGGATATACTTCGCCCTGCTGTCCTCCAAAATAAGACGGACCCTTTCTTCGGGATAGCTAGGATCAATGGGCAAAAAAGCTCCGCCGGATTTTAGAATACCTAACAAATATCCAATCATATTAAAGGAATGATCCATCATGACAGCAACTATATCTTCCCTGCCCACTCCTTTACCCCTTAACAATCTTGCCGTCCGGTTGGCTAATTCGTTCAATTCTCTATAATTCATCTGTTCCCGGTCCATCACCAGAGCCACCCGGTCAGGCGTTCTCGCAGCCTGCTCTTCAAAAAGTTCATGTATGCATTTGTCTCTGAAAAATGGTGCTTGTGTATTATTAAATTCATGGATATATCTTCGCTGCTCTTCAATGGTTAACATATTTATTTCCATTATTTTTTTGTTTTTATCTTTAGTGATCTCATTCAAAATAGTAAGATAGTGGTCAATCATACGGTTCATCGTTTCATTTTTAAATAAAGCTGTACAATACTCAAAGGTGAAGTGAATCTCATCGCCCAATTCAAAGGCTTCCATCGACAAATCAAATTTTGAAGTGGGATTGCAATGATTAATAGCCGCGGTCTTTGTTTTTCTAATATGGCTTTGAAAGGTAAACACGGTATCAAACAAAGGATTTCTGCTAAAGTTTCTAGGAACATTAAGCTTATTGATAATTTCTTCATATTGATAGTCCTGATATTCAATAGCTTTCAGTTGACTAAGCTTGACTTCTTCCAAGAACAGCTCGATTGTTTTATCCCCCGCCGGATAATTCCTAAGTGGCAGCATATTAATAAAAAATCCAACGAGCTTTTCAACTCCGTCATGATGCCTGCCGGCAGCGGGTGTACCTACTACAATATCCTCCTGGCCGGAATACTTCATTAGGAGAATATTATATGCGGCGAGCAAAACCATATATATTGTGGTTTGGGTCGAACTTGCCAAGCTTTTTAGCTTTTGGGTTAGCTCATGGTTTACTGTAAAGGTGATATGCCTGCCTTCAAATTGCTGCCTTAACGGCCTGGGATAGTCCAGAGGGAGTTCCAATACGGGAAGCGCTCCCTTAAACTGTTCCATCCAGTACTCCTCATGCTTGTTAAGCAAGCCGGAAGCAAGCATATTATTCTGCCATTCCGCAAAATCTTTGTATTGAAACTTCAAAGGAGCAAGGGTCTGGTTATTGTACAGTTTGAACAGTTCATCAATGAGAATATTACCCAGGGAGATTCCATCTGAGATAATATGGTGCATGTCAATAAGCAAGGTATATCCATCATAAGTATTAAACAGTGCAGCTCTGATTAAATTCCCCTTTTCCAAATCAAAGGGTTTAACAAAATCATTCATTACTTGCATTAAATCAGATCTGTCACAGCTTTGTTTATATAATCGAAAATCAAAATTCTCATGTATGAATTCAAAGGGCTCGCCTTCTACAAAGCAAAATGACGTTCTCAATGATTCGTGGCGCCTGATCAGTTCAATAAACGCTGTTTCCAGCTGCTTGACATCCACTCTTGCATCAAGTTCGATCGCTTCTGACATATTGTAGCTGATTCCGGTTTCTGCAATGGAGCTCAACAGGAAGATTCTCTTTTGGGCAGAGGACAACCGATATTTGTCCTTAGTCTCAACCGGTTGAATTCGATACAGATTAGCGGGATTCCCTGCCTGCGCCGTATGCTCCAATTTGTACATCAAATCGAAAAATTTCGTATCCAGCAGAGCTTGGAGGGCAGCTTCACCCTTCAAGCCATCAGCTGTGCCCGTCATCATTCCCTCTAGTATTGCCTTTACAGCTTTTGTATTCTCTTTCTGATTTAGAATTTTCAAACTGTGCAGCGCAGCTTCCTTAGTCATTTCTCCTTGTTTAAGATTTAACAGTATATGGGCATTTATCTGGTCAAGCTCATTCATCCTGATTCCCTCTTTTCGCACTCAATAAGGCAATCCCTTCGGCAATAGAGGTATTCCCGGACTCTATAGTTTCAAGCAAGTGGAGAAGCTGCTCTTCATCCGTTTGAATTTCAAGCTCAATGCCCGTTTTCTCACGGATATAATCTGACATCTCAACGATTGTAGAATAAGTGAAAATGTCCGAGATGCTAAGAATTTGCGGATATACCTTATCAATCTCCCGCAATAACTGCATTGCCAGAATCGAATCCCCGCCCATATTATAGAAGGTTTGGTATACCTGAATCTCTTCTAGGCCAAGAACGTTCCCCCAGATAATGGCCAAACGGCTCTCTATCATTTGTTTCTCCGGATTCTCCAAACCGATTACATTGACATCCAATCGACCTTCTTTTGATGCAGCAATATTCTTACGGTCCTGGGTGATTCTTTGTTCTGCTTCGCGCCGTAAATCTTCACTAAGGCTAAAGGAGGATAGCGACTCTTCAGGAAGGGAAGACATATATTCAAAATTAATACTTCCCGGTAGAATATTAGTTACATCGGCACTCTGAACGTCTTCAAAGACAGCCATTGCTTCTTCAGCACTCATTGCCAAAAAAATCTGATTCTCATCCGAAACGCTATGTTCAGCAGCCATCCCCACTCCCTTCCACAAAGGCCAGCTGATAGAAGTTCCAGGCAATCCTGTATGATTCCGGTACATGGCATATGAATCCAAATAGGAATTAGCTGCAGTATAATCACTCTGCCCTACTCCCCCAAGCAGCGAGGATACAGATGAAAAAAGCGTGAAGAAGTCAAGCTCATCATTTCTTGTCAAATGACCAAGAAGCCATGTCCCGTACACCTTTGGCGAAATGACTTCATCAAAGATCGCTGTGTCCTTGGCATAGATAAGACCTTTTCCTGCTACACCTGCGGTATGAATGATCCCCTTTAATGGCCCCTGGTTTGAACGGATTTTGTTCAAGACCTCTTCAAGCTCAGGGCCGTTGGAGATATCTGCCTTATAGTAGATATACTTTGCACCTGCCTGCTCAAGCTGAGTTAGCCTTTTTATAATTGCGCAGCAATGCAAATCTTCATTCTTATACAGAATTTCCTTCCAGAGATTACGCTTAGGCAGTTCTGTCCTACCGATCAAAGCAATCTCTGCCTGATGCTGGGCAGTAATATGTTTACCAATCTCGAACCCGATCCCCCCTGCTCCTCCGGAAATTACATATACGCCCTCGGTATGATACTGGGCCTCCCTGCCAATAGGATTCAGACTTACCCTGCGCATTTCCTGCAAGTATCGTTGGTTGTGGCGATAAGCGGTGCACGCTGCAGTACCGTGCATAATCTCCGCTATGATCAGATCAATGGATGATTGCCAATCTATATCAATATTTTTGCAGGTTATATGCTCATTTTCCTGGCCAACAACCTTGCTAAGCCCAAACAAGGGGGCGTTGTGGGGTTTGATGACTTCTTCCTTCCCATCCACCAGATTCACATAATCTGAGAGGGTAATCAAATCGGTGTTATAGTTGTATCCGTGAACAGACAACGAGCGTGCAATATTAAAAACGCTGTACACTCCCATTCTCTGGCTGTACTTGAGCTCATCCAGTGAAGAGATATCTGCCTGCTTAGAAATGGACATTGCATGAATTATTTTTTGAATTTTGTATGGTTTTAATTCATGAAACAGCTCGGAATAATCGTTGTCTTCACAGATGGTATACTTCTGGTGATTTAATTGCTGATATCCTTCACCCGATTCTACCTCTATCACATCAATTCCTGATTTCCGTAATCCCATAACCAGTTTATCTGCCCAACCGGATGGGTCTTTAAAAACCAGAAATTTCCCGTATACATCACTTGCGCTTATTTCCCCAAGCGGTGACGAATACCATTGCATTGCAAAGCCGCCGCTGGTCTTGTTCGTAAAAGCAGCTCTTTTAAACTCTTTTTCCGACACTCTTTTTATTGTATAATCAGCAATTTCCATGAAGCAATTTCCATACTCGTCAAGCAGTTCAATATCAAAAGAGATCGTTTCTTTATTGTCGGCGTTCCGTTTTTGGACATAGCTGAAAAATCTAGGCGGCATAGGGCCAAAAACGGTGATTCTTTTATACATTAACGGCAGAAATATTCCTTCCCCAACACTTTGGCTGATAACATTAACTGCACAATCCATCATAGCCGGATGGATATAGTATTGATTCAAATCCTCTTTGAACTCAATTGGAAGGTTCATCTCGGCAATGATTTCTTCGGTTCCCAGATAAACCGTACCCGAGTTAAACCATCTTGGTCCAAACTCAAACGGCCCATTCACATTAGTGAACGCCGATTGGTATTGCCCTTGGCCGCAGTTGCGGATTATTTCCTCAATACTGTAGGTCTTCCCCTGAGAAGTATGGCTTGCAGAAGCACTCCCCTGTACGTGAGTGATCCAGCTTGAGTCGTTTTCTTCATTATCCATCTTACTTACAATGGTGAAATTAAGTTGTCCAGTGCCTTTTTCAACAATAATTAACACTGTCTTCTCTTCCCCCGAATGGACTGCCAACGGTCGAATAAAGGTTACTTCACTTAGCTCCAAAACAGCATCCTTGTAGTATTTGTCAAATATTCTCTTGAACATTTCCAGATAGGTGGTGCCTGGAACAACATGCATATTCATAACTTTATGATCGCTTAATACCCAATGCTCTCCTACAGAGAATCGGGTCTCATACACATCTCTATCCGGAAGCTCGGTGACTCTTCTATGCACCAGAGGATGTTCTTTTTTATGCTCCAAGGCATATCCATGAAACTCAACGACATTGGGCGATGCCCAATATCTCAAACGTTCCAATGGATATGGCGGCAGGGATACTCTGTTTCTTCTGCTGCCTGCATATAATGCCTCCCACTCCACCTCTGCTCCCTTGATATACAATCTGCATAGCTCAGTAAGAGCCGTATCGGCAGCATGAGTGTTGGAATGGATTTCCTGGACTCTTTCCATGGCACTCAAGGTGTACCGCTTTTTTTCTTTTTCTGTAAGCTCATTCGGACTTAATACTTTTTTGCTTGGCGGGACAAGTGTATGCTCGCCGAAGAAGAACCAGGAATTATCCATGTTCATGATTCCCTGTGAAACCAGAAGGTTTAATTTAGTCCTCAGATCAGGCACATCCTGTACAATCAATGCTATCCGAAAAGGATAGTCTCCTCTACCCGTGTTGGCGGTATAGCAAATATCCTGTATGGGCAACGATTCATTTCTGCTCACAAACTGGATATACTTCTTCAATGTATGCTCAAGCCCCGCCTTAGTTTTGGCTGAGAGCTTCAGCAATCCGGGTGCTGAGGTTATATCCTGATCGTGCCGGACAGGCGGAGGTGCCTCTTCCAATACCAGATGGCAATTTGTTCCGCTGAATCCGAACGAACTAACCCCGGCCCGCCGCGGCTTGCCGTTACTGTCCCAGCTGCTCGCGGAATCATTGACAAAAACAGGACTTTCACAAAATTGGATGAATTGATTGGGATATTGAAAGTTCAGACTGGGGGGAATCATCCCGTTTTTCAGAGACATCACAACTTTAATCAAGGAAGCCATTCCGGAAGCGCCCACAAGATGACCGATATTGGTTTTGACTGAGCCTATTCCGCAAAACTGTTTCTTTTCGGTGTATCTGCGAAAAGCATTAGTTATCCCCTTAATTTCTATGGGATCGCCTAAGACTGTACCCGTGCCATGTGTTTCAATGTATCCGATAGTATCCGGTTCTACCTTGGCCTCTTGCCAGGCATCAATAATCAGTTTTTCCTGTGCTTCCGCATTAGGAGCCGTGATTCCGTTCGATGCACCATCGTTATTAACGGCCCCTCCTTTGATCACAGCATAAATATGATCCCCATCATCAATCGCTTTGCTTAAAGGCTTCAACAGAACTGCCGAGGAGCCTTCCCCCCATACGGTGCCGTTGGCTGCATTGTCAAACGTTCTTACAATACCGTCATTCGACTCAACCATATCCATCTGGCTGGCTTGAGCCTTAAACCCGGGGAATATTGAGATATGGATGCCCCCGGCAATCGCCAGCTCACACTTCTTATCATTTATAGCCTGGCATGCCTGATGTACAGCAACCAAGCCGGAAGAACATGCCGTATCTATAACCATGCTTGGACCTTGAAAATTGTAAATGTACGAAATCCTGCTGGCGAGAATACCCGCCCAGGAACCTGTAAGATGCATCTGATGATGTTCAGTTACATATTTGTAATGTGAGGTATTTGTATGGTCCTTTCCTACATATACTCCAACCTTTCCCCCGTACAGCTTATTTCCTCCATAACCCGAGTCCTCGATAGCCAGCATTGCAGTTTCGAGAAAGACACGCTGCAGGGGGTCCATGAATTCGGCCTCTTTAGGAGGAATCCGAAAGAAATCCGCATCAAACTTATCAATTTCATTTAAGTACCCGCCCAAGATATAAATATCTTGTAAATCCGCTTCATTAGTAGCCAGGATCCCATTGAGCAGTTGGGCATGATAAGAATTCATCAGCAGCTGATTGGCGTCGTTCTGTCTTTCATTTGGAAGTTCGCCGATACATGCTTTACCCTGCAGAAGATTATCCCAATACTCGTCAATATCAGCAGCTCCCGGAAATTTTCCGGATATTCCGATAATGGCAATATCTTGCTTGGTCTGAGGAGTGCTTTTTGCTATTTCCATGAGCAGTTCCTTGGCAATGTGCTGAGGCAGCTTTTCATCCGCAACTTGCTGCAATACATAGTTTTTGACCTTCTGCATTAATGCTGACCCTCCCGTTCCATTCTTTTGCTTGCCTGGTTTACATCAATCTCTCCCTTTACAAGCCGGTCCAGAATATCATCAATATCCGCGCCGATCTCCCACTCTTCCTCCCTGCTAGAGTCAGAGTGACTAAGTTGCTTGCGATCAATAAATTCAGCCAAACTTATAATAGTAGGGAAAGTAAATATATCAGCGATATCAACGACTTCACCGAACGACTTCACTATTTCTTTCAATAGCCCCGTCGCCAGTATAGAGTCTCCTCCCAAGTCATAAAAGTTATCATATATATTTATTTCATTCAGTCCGAGCATTTGCATCCAGATTTCTCCCAATGTCTGTTCTGTATGATTAAAATCGTCTTCTGCTCTTCCGGTCAGCAGCAGCTTGGGCTTCATCCCCTGGGGTTGGGACGGCAATTTGTCAGATGCTCTGCTCACTCTTTTGAACGGTTTCAGCCGTGATTTAATAGTGTCGGATACATTCAAAAAGCTATGATCCCAATCTGCCTGAGTTAAGAATGCTTCGTTTAATACACCAGGCAGTACTTGTGCTGCCCGGGATTGTAAGATATGTTCAAACGCTTGGATCCCCATATGATTGGAAATTGATCTGAAAATAGTCCTATCATCCGAAAGACCATAATCAAATGCTATACCCGTCTCGCTCCAGGCAGGCCAGTTAATCGAAACTGTATGTTGGCCCTTGCTGTTTCTGTACCATGAATAGGTATCCATAAATGCATTCGCTGCCGTATAGTCACTCTGGCCTGGGCCTCCCAAAATTGATGTAACCGAAGAGAACATTACAAAAAAATCCATGTTCTCTTTGGAGGTAACCCGGTCCAGATTGTAAGTGCCTTGTATTTTCGCGGCCATAACCTCTTTAAATGTGTCTTCATTTTTCCTGAATATAAATCCGTCACCGGCTATGCCTGCGCAGTGAATAACTCCGTTAACTTTACCGTGCTTCAGTATAATCTGCTCATATACTTTTCTCAGACTGTCAAAATCCGATACATCTACTGTGTAAGCATCAATCTGCGTTCCGCTTTCTTCAATTGCCTTAAGAGATTCCAACTTTTGGGATAGCTTATCATGGTGGTCACCACTGCCAATCAGCAAGTCCCATTTCTGTCTTTCCGGCAATGGCGTTCTGCTGAGGACGCATATATTGACATTATCTTTGGAAGCCAGGAATTTTATCATTTCCATTCCTAATCCTCCTGTGCCTCCAGTGATGATATACACGCCTTGATTGCTTATCGGGATGCGAGATTCATCTGCAGCTATGAAATCTTTGATTTCCATCAGAGGCACATAACGCTGACCGGCACGATAAGATACCCGCTTATTGTCGCTACGGTTCAACTCCAGCCATATATCCCATATATCGGTACCTTCTTCAATATCAATTCCTTTGCAATATATGTTATCGTATTCCTGTCCAATAACTTGGCACAGCCCGAATAAAGCCGCGCTATGCGGATTATATTTCTGCTCTTTACCTGTAACGCGATAGGCGTAATCGGAAACAACGTACATACTTATATTCTTAATTTTCTGGGCAATGAGGGCCTTAGTAAGATAGAACAAACTAATTACACCCTTTTTCAACGCTTCATCCATACTCTTCTGATTATCGTCCCAGATGCTGTCATCCAGTGAATGCAGGTGGATTATACGTTCAATAGAACCTCTGTGCTGGCATGCCTCCAGCAATCTTGTGTAATCTTCTTGGGTGCTGCGGATGGTAAAATGATTATTGCATTCAACATAGCTCTCACCTGCCTGAACTTCAATAAAATCCATTCCTTGTTTTTTGAATTCATCGCTTATTCTGCCGCTTGCTCCCTCACTCCCTTTAAAGAGAATCGTTACTCCCTTTACCGGTTCATGCTGTCTGTTCACGGTCTCATTCTCATTCTCAAGCGGGGACCAGATCATTTCATAATATTGCAGTTCTGTTTGCTTTTTCTCCAGCTGCTGCAAGTGAGTATTGGCTTTCTTTATGGTATAGCCTTCAATTTCTGCGATCGGATCGAACTCAGCATCAAATAGCGTAACATTATACGTTCGGGCTTCTGTGCCAGTGTAGTTGCCCACTTGATGAACATAACTGTAAAAACGCCCGGGGATATTCTTGAATACTTTTATTCTTTTGTAACCAAAGGGAAGATAAAGTCCTTCTCCGATACTGTTTATAGCTAAATTCACCGCACAATCCATTAGAGATGGATGGAGGTTAAATACTTGCAGATCCTCATTATAAATTTCAGGGAGCTCCAAATAGGCCAGCGCCTCATTAGCACCTTGGAACATTTCCACTATAGTCTTCCATCTGGGCCCCGTCGTGATCGCTTCTTCTTCCTGGGATTGATTAAAAATCAAGCCGGGCTGGTCTTTAAAACGATTCCACAAACTTTCCATATGGTCATTAGCTTGCTTCTTTGGAGGCTCCGTAAATATGATGCTGCCCACCGCATGCTTGGTCCAATCTCCGTCACCATCTGTTGCTGACTTGCTGGCAATGACAAATTCCGGGATTTCCGAAGTTGTCACACAAATGTGAACGGTTTTCGTTTTCCCTTCCTCTACGATCATTGGAGTCAAAAATGAAACATTGCCAAGCTTAAATGAATGTTCGGGATAACTCTCATAACAAATATTGACCATCATGTCGAGATAAGCGGTTCCGGGTAAAACACATCTTCCCATAACTCTGTGCTCACTCAGTATCCAGTTTTTTTCTGGACTGAGCTCAAATATGTACACATCTTCATTCACTGATCTTATGAGTTTTTTACCAGCCAGCGGATGCAGCTCCCGGCCGTCAGTGACCGGACCCAGATTAATCCAGCAACGGCTTGGCATAAATGGATAAACAGGGAGGCTGATCCTGTGGTATTGACAGGGTTCATACATATCGCTCCAATTGACATCCGCACCTGCAATATATAAACCGCATAACTCCTTTAACTTATCCTCCACAGCAGTGCCAGTCACACCGGCCACTTCAAGTGTAAGGTTGCGGCATATGCCTGTAATCCGATTGAACTCTTCCTCCGACAATTCTTCCGCTTCGGTCCTGTGCTTATGACTGGAGATAAGATGATGCCCACCGTAATATACCCCATCACTTCCGCTGCCGTTCATACTCTGATTCAACAACAAATGTAACCGGGAGCGCAGATCATCTAAAGTTGTGAACAGTATAGCTGCACGATAAGTGTAGTGGCCTCGTCCGGTATTGGCGGTGTAGCATAAATTATCCAGGTGGATATCGCCGGCCTTAGACGTAAATCTGCAATACTCTTCCATCAAATCATGCAAACTCTCTCTTGTTTTCGCTGATAAGGTTAAAATTCTCAACTTATCCTGTACGGGTTCAGACCCTTCCGTGACTGAAGCGGGGGCTTCTTCCAGAATCACGTGACTGTTTGTGCCACTCAGGCCAAAAGAACTTACACCGCATCTTCTTGGTGAGCCCTCACATTCCCATTCCCGCAAAATATCATTTACAAATACCGGAGAATCACTAAAATCTATTTTGGAATTGGGTCTTGTAAAATGCAGGCTGGGTGGCAGCTTCTTATACTTCAATGCCAATACCGCTTTAATCAGCCCGGCAATTCCCGCCGCATGATCCAAATGCCCGATATTGGATTTCACCGAACTTACCGCACAAAATTGTTTTTTACCGGTGTATTCCCTGAAGGCCATATCTATACCGTCTATCTCCAGCGGGTCGCCAAGCCGGGTTCCCGTGCCATGGGCTTCAATATAAGTGATGGTCTCCGGATCTATCTTCGCCTGCTCCCAGGCTTCTATCAGCAGATCCTTTTGAGCCAGTGGATTAGGAGCTGTAATCCCAATGGAGTTCCCGTCCTGATTAATCGCCGATCCTTTAATGACTGCATATATATTATCTTTATCTTGTATGGCCTTGTTAAGCGGCTTAAGAAGAATAACCCCTACTCCTTCTCCAAGCCCGGTTCCTTCCGAGGAAAAGTCGAATGTTCTCGCTCTGCCATCGGGAGATTCGATATTGATATCAACCGGACCGCTTTTTTCCGTTGTTAGAGGCAAAAGACTCAACTTGATTCCCCCAGCCAGAGCCATATCGCAATCATTGTTTCGAATCGCCTGGCAAGCCAGATGTACTGCAAGGAGGGCTGATGAACAAGCAGTGTCTACAAGCATACTCGGCCCCTTTAAGTCCAATAAATAGGCCAGCCTTGCCGCAATCATAGATTTAATATTTCCAACAAAAGAAAGATTCATATCCTCACTCTTGCATAGCTGAAGAAAAGCTTTGTAATCGTCGCCTGAATCAGAGCTGTTACCCAAATATATTCCTGTCCGGGTTCCAGAGAGTTTATTTCCCCCATAACCTCCATCCTCGATCGCATGATAGGCCGCTTGTAGAAATAATCGCTGGTTCGGGTCCATAACACTTGCTTCCCGGGGAGATATCTTAAAAAAGGAGTAATCAAACTTATCAATGTCGTCTATATACCCTTTTTTTGCGTAGTCTGGATGATCTGTATCTTGAATATATTTCAAGAAGTCATCCAGATCTGCTTTTCGCCTTGCTGGCAATTCCCTGATCCCATCTTTGCCTTCTGCTATCAGATTCCAAAATTCTTCAAGGTTACTGCTCTCGGCAAACCTGCCAGAAACGCCTATAATGGCAACTTCAGTATTCTCATTCTGGTTTCTCTGCTTCAGCAATTTAATCAGTTGAACGGCAGATGGTTTACTGATATTGTTTTGAGCCGTATTTTCAATAATCAGCTTAATAATCTCTTCCACGTTTTACCTCCATATTCAATATTCCTTGAACAATATCATCCGTAGATATATCCTCTGCTGCACCCAGTTCAAGCCACTTCATGATTTCATCATCCATATTCACATCGGCGATATCCGTTTTTTCCTCCTGTTGCCCTGCAATTCTCTCTAAATGTTTTGCTAACTTGAATACGGATGGGTATTTAAAAAGATCAACAATCTTAATGTGATCCGGATACCGCTCGTGAAGGATCGATTGCATTGTTGTCAAAATCAGTGAATTGCCGCCCAAATCAAAAAAGTTATCATGTATGCCAATCTCATTCATATCAAGCAGTTCACTCCAGAGATTCACCAAATACTTCTCTGTACTACTGGTTGGACTTGTATACTCACTGCTCATTGCGGGCCTTTGGCTTAGGTCCAGTTCAAGCAGACGTTTTTTCTCGATTTTCCCATTGGGCAGCAGAGGCATACTTTCAATGGCAATAAAGCGTGCAGGTATCATGTAATCGGGCAGACTCTCTTCCAAAAATGCTTTGATTTCATTTACAGTCAATTGCACCCTCGCCACATAAAAGCATAATAATTCAGTGCTATTATTGCGTTCATCTGCGATTGCCGACACTGCATCGACCGCAGGATGCTTCATTAGAGCATTTTCTATTTCACCTGTTTCCACACGGTAGCCGCGAATTTTGACCATACCATCCTTTCGCCCCAGATATTCTATATTTCCATCCGGCAGGTATTTGCCAACATCGCATGATTTATACATTAGGCTATCCGCTTTCCCGGTCAGAAAGGCTTGCCTGCTCTGATCCTCAGCCTTGTAGTAACCGTTAGTAATATTAGCTCCGCACATATAGATTTCCCCCGGAATGCCTGCAGCACAGAGGTTCATATCCTGATCCAATATAAGGATTTGGTTATTGTTGACCGGCCTGCCGATCGGAATTTTATTCATTGTATCCAGCTTATCCCGTGGAATCGTATAACTTGATATCCATATGGTGGCTTCGGTAGGT
The DNA here is from genome assembly GCF_038002825.1 of Paenibacillus sp. FSL H8-0048. Classification (NCBI taxonomy): domain Bacteria; kingdom Bacillati; phylum Bacillota; class Bacilli; order Caryophanales; family Paenibacillaceae; genus Paenibacillus; species Paenibacillus sp. FSL H8-0048. The sequence continues at coordinate 2,904,144 of NZ_JBBODF010000001.1, forward strand.
CCGTACATATTCAATATTTCCGCTTTTTTAAAGCAGACTGCTATCTCCTTAGCCATTTCTGTGCTCCACACTTCACCACCCAGCATTACTTTGCGTACCTTCTCCAGCTTTGCGTTAATGGACGGGCCGCTTTTAAATGCAGCCAGCATTTGATTCATTAACGAAGGGACAGAGTGCCATATCGTAATACCTTTATCTTCAAGATAATCTATGAAAGCGCGGCTATCCCTGAGGAGCTTTGGAGACATTAAATGAAGCTCTGCTCCATTAAGTAAAGCACCAAATATTTCAAATACAGAAATATCAAAACTGATGGAGCTGACCAGCATCATTTTATCTGTCCGGGTTATCCGGTTATGAACGGTAGCCCATGTAATAAAATTATCCACATTGGAATGTGTAACCATCACACCTTTGGGCTGTCCGGTAGAACCGGAAGTATACATAATATACATAAGATCAGCATAGTGATTACTTTGCGGATGATTATCAGGGCTGTGGTCCGCGAGGTCGGCCCTGCTGTACATCCTATCCGTTGGTGAAGCTGGTTCGCTGCCTGTTACATTAAGGATTGCAAGTTTGTCATTCATACTGAGCGTAAGCGCCTCTTCCAGATGTTCATGTTCCGTTATAATGAACTTTGAACCGCTGTGTTTAGTCATATAAGCCAGTCTTTGTAAGGGATACGCCGGGTCCAACGGAACATATGCACCGCCAGCCTTAAGAATACCCAATATGCTTGCAATTGCGTGTATGCTTTTATTCATCAGGACCAGAACAGGCTCGTTTGGACCAACTTGCTCTGACAACAGCAGGCCTGCAATCCGATTAGCATAATGATTGAGCTCTTGATAGGTTAGGCTGCCTTCCTCGCTTACCAGAGCAATCTGATCAGCATGGAGCTGAACCTGTTGTTCGAATCCTGAATTTAAGGTTAAACCAGGCTTATACTTACCCGTATGCCCTGCCGAATGACTAAGCAGCAGCTCTTTTTCCTTCGCCCCAAGCATATCAATATCTGCAATCTGAATAGAGGAAGCAGCGACGATTTCCCGGATAATATGAATGTAATGCCCCGCCATCTTCTCTATGAAATCTCTGCTGAACAAGTCCGTCGCGTACTCTAAACTCATGGAGATGACACCAGCCTCTTCCATTGCTTCGAGCGTCAAATCATACTTTGAGAACTTATGCTCCATTTCAAATTCTGATATTTTTAAATCCGTAATCCCTATAGGCTGTTTTTTCATGTTTTGCATAATAAACATCGTGTCAAATAGGGGACTGCGGCTCAGATCTCTTTTCAGAGCAAGCCGGTCTACCAGATCTTCAAATTGACATTCCTGATTACTATAAGCTTTCATTACGTTTTCTTTTACTTCCAATAGAAAATCTATAAATTTCTTATCCCCTGACGGATAATTTCGCATTGGCAATGAGTTAATAAATACACCCATCATGTTCTCTAGCTTGACATGGGATCTTCCTGTAACAGGTGAGCCGATAATAATATCTTGCTGATTCGTATACTTGTACAACAAAACATTGTATGCCGCCAGCATTACCATATATAAGGTTGAACCGGTCTGTAAGGATAAATCCTTCAGTCCTTCTGCTAACTCCTGATTAATCCTGCAATTCAGCCTGCTTCCCTTGTAGGTCTGAATTTCGGGGCGATTCTTATCCAGGGGCAGCAACAATTGAGGGAGATTACCGTCGCCAAATATATCCAGCCAATATTTCCTTTGTCTGGATATATCTTCACTTTCAAGTCTGCGGTTATGCCATTCTGCATAATCTTTATACTGCAATTCCGGTTTGTTCACCGGCGCACCAATGTAACCGTCAATAATTTCTTGAGCCAATATCCCCATCGTTGTTCCATCCGAAACAATATGATGGCAATCCATTACAAAGATATGCTTGCTATCTTCTCTTTTTATCACCATTGCGCGAAAAAGCGGTCCTTTTTCTAAATTAAACGGCATAATAAAATCACTGATTATCTTTTCAATATCTTGAACGGGATCTGCGACATATTGCAGCCTAAAATCAAAATTCTCGTGAATTCTTTGAACCCATTTCCCTTCCTGCATTTCAAAAGTGGTTCTGAATACTTCATGATTATCAATGACCTTGACTATAGCCCGGTTTAACCGTTCACTATCGAGGCTTCCCTCGATAACTAAAGACACTGGCAAATTATATGCCAGGCTTTCCTCATCGAGCTTATACAGCAGCAACAGACGCTTTTGGGCCGCAGAGAGCGGGTAAACATCTTTTTTCTCGGCAGGAAGGATATCGCTCTTTGCAACTGCGCTTATTTCCGGCTGTCCGCTAATCATTGAGAACTCGGCTACGGTTGGGTACCTGAGCACGTCGGATACCTCAATCTTTCGGCCTATCGGTTCTTCCAGAAAATTAGCAATTCTAGCAGCATGGATAGAGTCTCCGCCTGCGGTGTACAAATCCCTGTTAATGTCTATCTCCTGATAACCGAGAACATTCGCCCAAGCCGAAGCTACGAGCCGTTCCATGTCTGAGTACAGACCCGAATCTCTGCCCAGCAGCCGGACATTAGCAGCAACATTAGCTGCAAAGCTTGTAGAATCCGTTCCTATTGAACGTTGATTTCGTGTGACATGAATCGGTTGCTCCAGCTTAAACCAGGAACGTTCTCTCGCAAAAGGATAAACTGGCAATCCGGCAATCTTGTATCTATGTTGTCTGTATAATTTCTCCCAGGCTATATCCGCACCCGCAATATAATCCTTACACAGTAACTTCAATATGTTCTCTTTCTCATATTGGCTCAAGTTAGGACTAAGATACTCCTTCAGCCTGTTTTCCGTATATGTAATCCAGCTATTTTTCCCCTTTTCCGCTTGCGAATCAGCGCTTGTCTGATAGAACATGCCCATATCATTACATAACCACAGATCATCCAATCCACTAAGAAGCTCTAGTTGGGCGGATAAATCATTAATGCCGGTTACAATAAGAGCTAAGCGGTTAGTATAATGCCCTCTGCCTGTATTCACGGTATAGCAGATATCCTCAATGGATGCACATTGATTAACATTTATATAATTAGCAAAGGATCGGACCAGTTGCTTTAAAGAGTTTACATTTTTGGCTGACAGCGTAAATATTTCATTCCCGGAATTGACATGAGAAGATACTCTGTTCTTATACGATTCAAGGATGATATGGCTATTGGTCCCGCTAAGTCCAAATGAACTGACACCACAGCGTATCAGTGCATCCTCTTCAAACCGCAGCAAGTCTGTATTCACAAATACGGGTGATTCCTGAAATCTAATGTTCCGGTTAGGACGCTCAAAATGAATGGATGGCGGTAATATCTTGTGATTAACAGATAGGGCAGCTTTAATCAAGCCCGTGATGCCGGCGGCACTGTCCAGATGCCCAACGTTGCTCTTAACCGATCCAATAGCACAAAATTGTTTTCTGGCGGTATATTTACTGAACGCTTTAATAATTCCATCAACTTCAACAGGATCTCCCAATGGGGTCCCAGTACCATGGGCTTCTATAAAAGAAAGAGTCTCCGGATGAACGCGCGCATCCTTCAAGGCCCGTAAAATCACATCTTCTTGAGCAGCAGTACTAGGAGCGGTTATCCCATTGGAATTACCGTCCTGATTAATTGCGCTCCCCTTAATTACAGCGTATATATAGTCTCCGTCTTCAATGGCTTTCACTGCCGGTTTTAAAAGAATAGCAGCGACTCCTTCACCAAGTCCTGTCCCGTCAGAGCTATTGTCAAATGTACGGGTCAGCCCGTCTTTGGATATGATCTCCAAACCCTCATTCTGTTCTGCTTTGACCGGAAGCAGGGCGATATTAACACTACCTGCCAAAGCGTATTCACATTCATCATTTCTTAAGCTTTGACATGCAATATGCACAGCAACTAGTGAGGAGGAACAGGCTGTATCCACAATCATACTGGGCCCTCTGAAATCAAGCAGATAAGCGATACGGCTTGCGATAATTGATCTTATATTACCGACTGTTGAGGCATTGTATTGGGATGGGGCACCCACTTCTATCAATCTTTTATATTCATCTGCAGAACTGGAACCAACAAAGACACCGGTTCTGCTGCCTTTGAGTTTATCCCCCCCATACCCCGCATCCTCCAGAGACTTCCAGGCTGTCTCCAAAAATATTCTTTGCTTGGGATCCATTAACTCAGCTTCTCTAGGGGATATACGAAAAAATTCATGATCAAATTTATCAATCTCAGGGATAAAAGCACCTTTGCAGTATTTTGGGCGGGCTTCATCCATTCCTTGTTGTAAATACAACGATTGTATATCTTCATCCCGGACAGAAGGAAAATCACCCACCAGATCTTTTCCATGAATCAGAGCATCCCAAAAACACTTCCAGTTCTCAGCTTCAGCAATTTCACAGGAAATCCCTATTATTGCAATATCTCTGTCCGGCAACTCCACTTCCTGAATGACAATCTCATCATCAGATGCTTTAGATGCGGTTAGGTCAAATAATTTATTGATCATTATGCCCTCCATACTTCTGATTATTGATTGGTTATGCAAAAAGTTTAAAATTTGGAAATAACCCTTCAAGCCCAGTCTCGTTAAAAATCTGCTCAAATCTGTTTTTCTGTTCAGCCTGCGCAGTACCTTTAGTGGTGAAGACTAATTTCAGCATGTCTAAAGCTTGTTCCATCTGACTATGTGTTGGTGCTTTATGTTCCTTCTCTAAATCCTCAACGAGTTTTTGGATTCCCCGATAGGGTTCAATAACCCCTTTACGATATTCTTCATCATTCCAGTTGGTGTTTTTTGTACATACTGCAATGGCAAGGCATCTTGTCATCAATTTCAGTTTGTTGTCTTCATCGATCTTACGGGTCTGATTAAATCGCTCCATCTCTTCTTTGAAATCAAAGGCATATACGGAAGCAGTGGAAGAGATCGCCCGCACCATTTTTGCCAGTACATCCTTAGGCCCGACCTCTATAAATGCATCTACACCTTGTTGCAGCAAATATTGTATAGACGGCTTCCATGCGACAGGACTCTCAATCTGCTTGATCAAATAATCGATAATGCTGTCTTTTCCCGGATATGGGAGAGCCGTTACATTGGATATTACCGGGATGTTTAAATCATGGAACTGATATTGCAATAACTCTTCTCTATAAAGCTCTGCAACCTGCTTCATCAACGGACTATGGAAGGGTGCACTCACTCTAAGCGGAATCACCGTCGCACCATCCTTCGCTAACGCTTCACCAGCACGCTGAACTGCATCTTTATAACCCGAAATAACCAGCTGCTCTTGAGTATTATAATTAGAAATTACCGCATAGCTTTCCGGAGTCGATACGTCCTCACAAACTTCCTTAATTCTCTCTTCACTGACTCCTGTAATAGCTGCCATAGATCCTGTATCCAGAGGAACAGCTTCTTGCATCAACATTCCTCGTCTACGTACCATTTTCAAAGCATCTGCAAAGGCAATAGCCCCAGAACAGACTAATGCTGAGTATTCCCCTAAACTGTGACCTGCACAAAATCCAGGCTGCAGTCCTAACTCGCTGGCGTATACCCGGTTTGCAGCTACACTGGCTGTTAATATAGCCGGTTGTGTATGTTCGGTCTTCGTCAGTTCGGCTATATTTCCGTCAAAGCATAATTTTGAAATGTCATATCCAAGAACATCATTCGCTTCTTCAAAGACGGCAGCAGCTACCCGGGAATGCTCGCACAGCTCAGCCCCCATCCCAACATACTGAGATCCTTGTCCTGGAAAAATAAATGCAACACTCGTCATATTAATGCTCCTTTTCTATAGTTGGATATAAATAAAGAAGGAAACTCTTCCACGAAGAATTCCCTTCATACGGTGACTCACTGTGCCGATTGAATCATTTTCATTAAGCGATTGCCCATTTCCTTCATAAAGTCAGTCTGCAGCCGGCCAGCATTATATTCAAAAATGACATGACTGATTTCCGGACCGGCATCGGTCTTGAGTATAATGTCAAATGTCTCTGACAACTGGCCGCCAAAATGGCGATGTCCTAAATACAGCAAGCTTACTGCCTCATCTTGTTTGACATGTGTAAGCCTCATGGCTTCATTAAGGTTAAAGCCCGCAGGTTTGGGTAAAAGGACTGCTTGTTCGGAGATGGTTCCAAACAGATCGGCTACTGATTCAATGCTTGAAGGATTAATCGTCAGGGGTAGAACATCCCCGTTGTCATTCAATGCATAATGAATGGATATACTCCGGTCAGCAGAGTACTCTTGCAGCAGATACATGAACAGCCCCTGTAGAATATGGTCTTTACTCGTTCCATACCTGTTGGACAGTTCAGTAAGAATAGCATCTAAACCCGCCATTGCCATTTTAATTGAACCCGTACGCGCGTCCACATTACCGCCGGTCCTTCTAAAATCTGCATGAAGATTAACCATATGAAGTTCAATACGGCCCAAAGCTGTATCAGAACTCTCGATAGCCTCGGCCATCTCGCTTATAGAAGAATAGGTAAAAAAGTCCGCAATTTCAACTTTGTCAGGATACAGCTTCTCCACCATAGCATGTACTCTGACAACCTGAATGGAATTCCCACCCAATTCAAAGAAGTTGTCATTAATATCTATATAATCTAAACCCAATACAGATTTCCAAATATCGATTAATTGTTGTTCTGTCTGAGAATAGCTCACAGGCGCTGCTGGGTTGAGCTGTCTGTGAGAGAGAAGAGGCTCCGGCAACGCCGTGATGTCAATTTTTGCATTGGTGTTCAAGGGCATCTGCTCTAAATAAACGTAAACTCTCGGTATCATATAATGGGGCAAAATTGCAGCAAGATGCGCGGTGATTACAGGAACCGGTATTTCATGTGCAGCCTCATAATAACCTGCTAGATACGCGGATTCCGGAGCCTCCCCGATTATTCTTACAATACAATTCATGATTCCAGGCACTTCGCCGAGATTCTTCTGGATCTCTTCCAGCTCGATCCGGTACCCCCGCAATTTCACTTGGTTGTCTATCCTGCCCAGGTACTCGACTTCTCCTTCTGGCGTCCATTTGGCAAGATCGCCTGTTCTGTAGATTCTTTCTCCCTCCCGGTAAGGGTTCTGAATAAATTTCTCAGCGGTAAGCTCCGGCTGATTCCAGTAGCCTCTCGCAAGCCCGGCCCCTCCGATATAAAGCTCTCCTGCCACCCCAATAGGCTGCAGCCGTTGTTCTGAATCAAGAATATACATGGTCGTATTGGATATCGGTTTCCCCAAATTTATAGGAGCATCAGGTAATAGGTGTTTAATTGAACTGATAATCGTAGTTTCAGTAGGGCCGTACATATTATAGACTTGCAAATTTGGTATACGCCCTAGTGTCTGCATCAGACTCTCAGGGAAAGCTTCTCCTGCCAGCATGCATACTTTCAAGCTGCTCATCCATGATAAATCCCCACCTTCACCTGCAAGCATAATCATTCTGGAAGGGGTGGCACTTAGCATATCAATCCCTTGTTTTTCAATAATTTGGCGAATCCGCAAGGTATCTGCTTTATCGCTCTCAGTAGGCACCACGATCTTCATGCCTGTAATCAGAGGCAGCAGGGACTGCATAACAAACACGTCAAAGGATGCGCTCGTCAAGGCCAGAATACTCTTACCTTCACCAAATTTCGTAGCGCGAGCTATTTCTGTTAAGCAATTATTTACAGAACGATGCTCTATCGCTACTCCCTTGGGGTTACCCGTAGTACCGGAAGTATAAATAATATAAGCAAGGTCATTGGCCGTATTAATATGTTCCGGATTAGAAGACTCGGCCTTTCCACTAAGAATTTCGTCAATCTTCATCACTTCAAGCTGTTGGAGGTTCTCCGATGCTTGGGCACCTTCGTCCGACAGCACCAATCTGCTATTGCTGTTCTCCAGAATGTACATTAGCCGCTCTTTAGGATAATTACAATCCATTGGAAGGAAAGCCCCTCCGGCTTTGAGTATGCCCAGGATGGCAATAAACAGTTCCGGTGAAGACTTCATCATAACTCCCACCGTAATATCGGGACCCACTCCTTTGCTTCGCAGCACCGAAGCCACCTTATTGGCTTTATGATTCAAGTCCCTATAGGTTATCTCGTTATCCTCATATACCAGAGCAGTACGGTCAGGACAAATCCCCACCCTCTCTTCGAATAATGCCTGCAAAGTATACTCTTCTCTAAAAGGCAGCGCCGTTTCGTTGAACTTCTCCAATAGTTCTTTCTGTTCAGGAATCGATAGTATATTTATGCTATTGATCGTTTTGGAGGAATCACGGGTAATAGAATCCAGGATGTTGATATAATGATTTGCCATTCTTTGTATCGTTTGTTCTGTAAACAGCTTAGTACAGTATTCAAATGAAAGGACCATTTCCTCCTCTAGTTCAGTGGCACTGACTGAAATATCAAATTTGGATGTCTTGTTTGTCAATTCAACAGGCTGCGCTTCAAGCCCTCCGATGACCAACTTCGAGAAACTGATGTTATTCATCGAAAACATTGTGTCAAATACAGGATTCCGGCCCATATCTCTGGGAATTCCCAGTTCATCAATAAGCTTATCAAACGGATAGCTCTGATTCTCAATAACCCGCAAGCTGTTGTCCCTGACCTCACTCAAAAAGGAATTAAAGGTTTGTTCTCCCTGCAAAGGATTACGCATAACCACAGTGTTCACAAACATTCCCACTGAATGCTCCTCTTCTTTACGGGTTCTGCCTGCAACCGGGCTGCCAATCAAAATATCATTTTGAGCAGTGTATTTATACAGCAGCACATTGTAAGCAGCGAGCAGCAACATGAAGAGTGTAGAACCGGATGCCTGATTTACATGCTGCAATCTGCGGTACAAATCCTTTTCAACCGTTATTTCTATGAAATCCCCCTCATAGCTTTTCTTCACAGGACGTAAATAATCCGTTGGCAGATTCAATGCCGGCAAATTTCCTTTTAGACTGTTCATCCAGAAATTCTGTGCCTCCAGCATTGGCGGCAACTGTAAATTCGCGATCTGCCAAGCTGCAATATCCTTATATTGCAGGCTTAAGGGCTCAAGAGACTTGTCATTGTAAATCTCCATAAATTCCTTCAGCAGGATAACCATCGATAATCCATCTGCAGCAATATGATGCATATCAAATAACAAGTAGTGGGAAGATTCATTTGTTGAAACCACCGCACTTCTGAAAAGTGGCGCCTGCCCCAGATCAAATGGTCTGACCCATGTATTCAGAACAGAACTGATATCGCAATCGGCACAACTCATAAATTCCATCTCAGCATTTACCGCAGGAACAATTCTTTGCACTACCTCACCATTGAGTATTTCAAAACAGGTCCGCAGCGGTTCATGTCTCATAATTAATTGGCTGACGGCTTGCCCAATCTTCTCCTTGGAAATAATTCCTTCCACATAAAATACAGAGGTTAGATTATAGGCGGTACTATTGCTCTCCATCTTGTTCAAAATGTACATTCTTCTCTGGGCAAAAGAGGTATCGTAAGTTCCTCTTGCCTCTAGTGCCGGAATTTCCGCTGCACGATTTCCGGGAAGACTCCCAATACAGGCAGCCAGAGCTTTAAATACAGGAAATCTGAAGATATGGCTTACCTTCAATTGGACATTAAATTCCCGCTCTACCTGCAACACCATCTGTATAGCTTTTAATGAATGACCACCCTCTTCAAAGAAATGATCCTCTGTACTGACTTGATCTACTTCCAGGATCTGCTTCCAAATTGATGCCAATTTAATCTCTATGCCGGATTGTGGAGGCAAATTCGCCTTGACAGGTGCCGCCTCTTCCCTGCTCTTTAACTGTATTCGGTCTATTTTTCCGCTTGTCGTAAGCGGAAATTGATCAATAAACACGAATTTTGAAGGGATCATGTAATCAGGTACTGCTTCCTCCAGAAATCTCCGTAATTCGGAAACTGCAGTCACGGCTTTTGACGTTAGATATGCCAAGAGATAATTGGAGCCCTTTGAATCAGTTTTAGCAATTACAACCGCTTCTTTAATATCCGGATGCTTTAGCAGGACACTCTCTATCTCATCCGGTTCGACACGGAATCCCCTGATCTTAATCTGGAAGTCCTTCCGGCCGACAAACGCAAGATTGCCATCAGGGAGCCACTTCACCTGATCACCGGTTCTGTACATTCTTCTGCCTGCTATATAAGGATCTGAAGTAAACTTTACCGCGCTCAGTTCAGGCTTATTCATATACCCACGTGCAACATTGTCTCCTGCGACACACAGTTCACCCGCGATCCCAATAGGTTGAAGATTACCATAAGCGTCCAAGACATAAATATCGTTATTGGTTACAGGTTTGCCTATGGAAGGGACATCTGCAATGACATCACCGGGCTTCATAATAAGCTCAGTCACCACATGGGTTTCGGTAGGACCGTATTGATTGTGAAGATGGGTTCCATTTTCCTTAAGATACATTCTCAGCTGATCATTGATAACCAGCTGCTCACCGGCTGTAAGGATATGCCTTATATTGGACGGTATCTGCCGGGCCAGTTGTTCCTCACTAGTGATGAATTTCAAATAAGCGGTTGGAAAGATTGCCACTTCAACATTCACATCGGTTACATATCTGAATAAGCCCTCGACATCCCTCTTCATTTCTTCATGTATAACATGAAGTGTCCCTCCAGCCAACAAGGTCGAGAATATTTCATTAGGGGACATATCAAATGTTGTTGCGTTAAACAGCAGAACTGAAGCAGCGAAATTAACGCTCTCATATTCAAAGCAAATCAGATTCACCATATTTTTGTGCTCAAACATAATTCCCTTGGGCTTCCCTGTTGATCCGGATGTATAAATAACATACAGCAGATCGTTCGAGGTATTACATATTCCCAGGTTTCCCGCGTCTTCATGAACCAGCTCCGGTTCCAATTGTTCCAGGCTGAGCATCATTTCCGCAGGTACACCTGCTCCTTCTGAAGCTGCAGTCAGAATCCAGCTGATATTGGCGTCATTGATAATATAGGATAAACGTTCTGCAGGACAATTCACATCCAGAGGCAGATAGGCCGCACCCGCTTTCAATACTCCGAGGATTCCAATAATCAATGCAAATGAGCGTTCCAGCTTGACGCCAACTACACTGTCCGCACCAATTCCTCTATTCCTAAGCGCTCTTGCCAGCTTATTGCTTTGCTTGTTCAATTCATCATAAGTCAGTCTCTCTCCATAACAGATTATAGCAGTCTGATTAGGAGTTTTTGCGGCCTGCTCCTCGAACAGCTCATGTATCGTTTTATGCGTAGGATAAGGTTTGGAAGCCGGATTATAGTGACGGAGAATATACTTTTCTTCCTCCGGGGATATCAGCCGGATATCTTTTAGCTTTACATTTGTCCCCTCGATAATCCTTTGAATAATATTAATAAAATGTCCGATCATCGCTTCCATGGTCTGCTTCTTAAACAAGCGTGAACAGTAATGTAAATTGAATCTCAATGTGTCTCCAGCTTCAAAGCCCTCAAGGAAAATATCAAAATGAGCCGGACCATATCCCGGAGTATATGGCGTAAATGTCAAATTATCAATGATGAAGGGCTCATTCGCAGTATTATTTAGAATACTGTCCTTGCCGCTTGCATTTTGAATGACAAACATTGTGTCAAATAAAGGGTTCCTGCTAAGATCCCGTTCCAGTTGAATGGCATTGAGCAGCTCTTCAAATTGGTAATCTTCATTTTCAAATGCATTTAGGGCATTCTCTTTAACAACCGCCAGAAAATCTGTAAAGCTTTGCTCCATATCGAGATAATTACGTACAGCTACCGTATTCACAAACATTCCCACGATATGTTCAAGGTCAGGATGCTGACGCCCGGCTGAAGGCATCCCGACAATAATATCCTGCTGTCCTGAGTATTTGGATAAAAGTATATTATAAATAGCAAGCAGCAGCATATTTAAAGTAACGCCCGATTCGGAGGCTATTTTGCGCAATGGTATCATTACTGGATCGTTAAGCTCAAAGTGCAGCATGTCTCCTTCAAAGCTTTGCACAAAAGGGCGCGGATAATCAATTGGCAGCTGCAGCACCGGGATTTCACCTGAAAATTGCTCCATCCAGTATTGTTTTTGCCGGTCCATCCGTTCAGAATCATGACGGTTTTCATTCTTCCATACAGCATAGTCCTTATATTGAATTTTAATTTCAGGTAGGGGGTTACCTTTATATAACTCCATAAATTCTCTCACAATAATATCCATTGATGTACCGTCAGAGGTAATATGATGGGTATCAAATAAGAATAAATGCTTGTTATTCTCCATCCTCACCAATTTCAGCCGGCATAATGGCGCCTTCCCGAGGTCAAACGGTCTGATAAAAGAAGCGATCGCTTGCTGGCAATTGCCTGCTGCTGACTGCTCATATTCCATTTCAAACGGAACATGCTTTTGAATCACTTGCATAACTTCACCGTTTGCTATTGCATAGGTAGTCCGGAATGCTTCGTGCCGGTGAATCAGCTCTCCAAAAGCTTGTTCCATTTTGAGCACATCCACATTGCCTTCAATAATGAAGGTACATGGCCGATTGTACGCTGTCTCTGCGCCCTCAATTTGATGTATAAAATATAACCGTTTCTGGGCAGGAGATGCCGGATACTGCTCTCTTTCGGCTTGCTGTCTTATTTCAAAAAAATCACTTTTTCCTTTACTTTGAATATGCTGAGCTAATTCTTTTATGGTTGAAGTTGTAAATATTTCCGTCAAGGATAGCTCAAACTCAAATTCTTTATATATTCGTGCGATTAATTGGGTTGCTTTTAGGGAATGGCCCCCTAAATCAAAGAAATTATCGCTTCTTCCCACATAGTCCACGCCCAGCAAATTCTTCCATATCTCAGACAGCTTTTCTTCTGTTTCATTTTGGGGGCCTTCGGAGGCAGATTGCAGTTCTATGACCTCCGGTAAAGCGCGCTTATCCACTTTTCCGCTTGTTTTCAGAGGAATTTGGTCAATAGTCATATAATAAGTCGGCAGCATATAGGAGGGAAGGACCTCGTTCAATTTTTGTTTTACTTCGGATAGCGAATCTATAGTTTTATCTTTGAGTACAAGGTAGGCACAGATGTATTGGTCGCAAGCTTCTTTCTCCTTAACGATAACCACACATTGATTTACATTTCCATGCTTTACAATTTGTTTTTCAATCTCCGCTAATTCAATACGATTTCCCCTTAATTTAACCTGATCATCTTTGCGGCCCAGAAAACTAATTGTACCGTCAGGGAGCCACCTTGCCATATCCCCCGTCTTGTACATCTTTTCATATCCATTAAAAGGACTCGCTACAAATTTCTCATCCGTAAGCTCCGGATTGTTCAGGTATCCTCGGGTAATGCCTGCACCTGCTATGCATAATTCACCCTTCACACCAATGGGCTGAGGCTGATTGTTGTGGTTCACAATATAGATTTTGGTATTGGCTATTGGATTGCCCAAAACTACACTCTCGTTCAGGGAACATTGGCTTACGAGAGCATCGACAGTAGTTTCGGTAGGTCCATAGTGATTGTAGAGGCTATATCCTTGCTTTAAAATATCATTTTTCAAATCATTATCCAAAACCTCACCACCGCAAATCAGGACTTCCAGTGAAGGTATCTTCTCTTCTCCCATTAACAGCAAACGCAGTGTTGCAGGTGTAAAATTGACCAGATTGATATGATGTCTGCCAATGTAATCGGTTAATTTCTTCCTGTTCAGCTTCATCTCTTCATCTGCACAGTGAACAGTAGCACCGTGCAGCAAAGCTCCGAAAATTTGCTCCACACTGGGATCGAAATTGTAGCTGGTAAATTGGATAATATTCTTGTTTCTGGTCAAATCATAAGCATGGTGGAACCATGAAGTAATGTGAATAACATTGATATGTTGAACCATAACTCCTTTGGGATTGCCGGATGTACCGGATGTGAACATAATGTAAGCCAAATCATCCGGGCCGATCTTTAAATCCGGATTGCTGACAGATGGAGAATAGGTTTCCTCTTTATCCAGCAGCAGCCTTATTCCCTCATAGGAATTTGCTCTATCTTCAAAGCAAGTCAGGGTTACGAGCACATTGGCTTTGCTCTCCTCCAGCATATATAGAATACGCTCTTCAGGATATTTGGGGTCAATGGGAAGATAAGCGCCCCCTGCCTTTAATATCCCCAGCATTCCCACGACCATTTCAAGACGGGAATTGCTGAGAATACCTACAACATTATTGGAGGATACGCCCTTCGCAATAAGGGTGGCAGCCAAGCGGTTAGCCCGTTCATTCAACATCATGTAGGTTAGATATTCCCCGTTAGCAGCAACCGCATATTGATGAGGTGTTTTCTGAACTTGTTGTTCAAACAGAGAGCAGATAGTTTCATCTGCCGGGTAAACCAATGCCTCGCCATGAAAGCTAAGCAGAAGCTGTTCTTCCTCGGCAGTAAGAATAGAAACTTCTTCTAAAGTCAGATTAGGGTTGGCAAAAACCTGTGTCAGCACCAGGAGGTAGCGCTCCTGTAAGAGCTCGATCGTATTTCTTGTGTACAGCAACGGATTATACTTAATATGAATATAAAGAGCAGTTTCCGTTTTTTCAAAGGTGAACACCACTTGTTTGGGAGATGCATTGCTATTAGACGTATGTATATTGCTCATCACACACAACAAATCAAACGAATTACTGCACTCCTCCTGGCTCAGTCCCAAGCTCTCCAAGACTTTGCCAAGAGGATATTCCTGATTATCATATACACTTAATACATTTTTCCTTACATTCATTAGGAATTCTTTAAATGTCAGGTGTCCCTCCACAGATTCACACAACAACAATAGCTCGTTCTGGATATTCAAATGATCATTATGATTGTATACGGGAATTGCTATCGCTGATTTTTCATTGTCCGTATATTTTGAGGCAAGGATACAAACATTGCTTAACAAAAGAATAAACAAGGCGAGATCCGAATTTTTGCTGAGTTTAATCAACTTTTCTTTCAAATCATATGGAACATCCATACTTATGGTATCCGTAGAATATTCAGCAACATATTCATAATCTGTCAAAAGAATGGATTCATCCAAAGGCATATCGGCAAGTGCGGAGGTCCAATAGGATTTCTGTCTTTGAAATTTACTGCCGGATAAACGAACCTTATCTTCAAGCTGACTCATTTCTCTAATTCCTCCTAAAAATCAAATTCCACTTCTTGTTCCAATACATTCATTGCATTGTCTCTGGGCACGTAGCCCTCATTCTTATACATCATAAATTCCATTTCTGCAGCCAGATCCTCACTGACTTCCGGATATTCAGGATGCTCCAATTTTTCCTTTATGCCTTTGTTGAACAGCACCATAAACGTTTTCACTTGATCAATGTCCATCCCTCTGTGCAGCAAATTAAATATTGCTGAGAATTCAAAATTATATTGTGGTACCCAGACAGAGCTCTGATGTGTCATAAAGTACTCTTCTATGATGTTACATGCAGTTTGGGCGTCCATTGTATCATGTGACCATTTAAATTGAGACCCTTCTATACCGTACTGTTCTCTTTTGGCCCAGATTGGTGTAGTAGGGTCACAATACCAAAGTTGCGTCCGGAAAAAATCCGGTTTGTACCGGTCAATGAAGTCGAATGTTTCCTGCACCGTTTCTCGGGTTTCTCCTGGATACCCGATAATAAACGATGCATAGGTAATAATTCCGTACTCTTTTAATAGTTGAATCCCCTCTTTGTACTTCTCTATGGTTGCTGATTTATTCATATTTTTCAGGATCTGCTGGCTTCCGGATTCAATGCCCAGAAATACTCCTTCGCAACCGCTCTCCTTCATTAAAGCTACCGTTTCCCGGTCAGCGAACTGGCAGCGGTAATGTGAATTCCACTTGAAATCATATTTATTTTTAATCATCATTTTCAGCATTTCTTTAAATCTTGCCGGAGGCACATTAAGTGTGTCGTCAATGAAATTAATGCTCTTCACTTTCCCTAAGGCCTGCAAAGCATCTAATTCACGTTCCACACATTCAATTCCGACAGTCTGATATTTCCCCGCCTGCTTTGGAAAAGCGCAAAAATTACATGAAAAAGGACAGGATATGGAGGTTCTGAGAGACGCAAACGTTCCGATTCTGTCGCCAAATAACTGCCATTTCACCATGTTCTCATCCAGTTTGTTGTCCTCAGGATTAATTTGTGTTCGAATATAACGGCTCCCGTTCCGATAAAACAGATTATCGATATCATCATAACCGAGGCCATTTTTCATATTGTTTATTATCTTCTCCAATGCAGCTTCTCCTTGCGAACTGTTCACATAAAAATCTGCATCGACAGATTTTAAGAAGTACTGCAGGGAATCCCCATCCATTGTAGTTTTCATTTGAGAAGCAATAAACGGACCACCCAGCACGATTTTAACATCCGCATTATACTTTTTTATAAAGGATATAATTTCAAGCACCGGTTGAACAGATACATATAGGGTAGTGAGGATTGCAATGACCCTTATATTCCCTGCAAGCAGCTTTTGAGCAAGCTGCTCTTTTTCATCCTGATAAGCTACTACATAATCAAAGCTGTGGCCTCGCCGGTCCAGAAATGTCCCCAGGTAAGCAACAGCTGCATTAAAATAATTCCCTATTGAAAAACTGCCCATTTCATTATTTAAATGAGGATTTCCGTATACAAATTTATTGAATACATCTGATGCGGTATAATATTGGTTTTTATATTCCCAAAAATTGTAGTTCAAATCCCGGTAGGCCGGGAGAGCTTTTCCCATCGCCCCTACCATTTTCTCATATTCGGAGAACGAAAATTCATTGTGTCCTATCAATAGACAGTCTATCATTGTTATAAATCCTCCTCTAATATATGCAAATACAATTAAAATTCATCTCATGTTGTGATGAGGATGAATATTTAGATAACGCTTTCAAAAACAAACAGTCGAAATATTGCCCAGACTTAAAATAGAATAGTCCTCCAAGTTATACAAGGAGGACTATCGTAACTATGATATTCAATAATATGAGCAGGCTTCGCCAACGACGTATCTTGTTAGATTACATCCATAAAGTTACTATGTTCTCTGTGTCCTCTAATGTGCCGAAACAACAATTAGATTATTACAGATTCTTGTAGGATTCCTATTAGAAAATAAAAAAGAAATAATTTAACATAACGACCTATTATATAGAGTATATGTAAGTTGAAAAGCATGGGCTTTAAACCAACTATATATAATTATAGTCGTTTAATTACAAAAAAACAATATTTTTGTAAGATAAGCTAATCTTTTGACTCAATAAGTCATAAAAAAACATATACGGAACTTTTAGCCCTCATCGATCAGGGTGATTTCATTGCCTTACTTATCCGTTCCGATCGGATCGTGGAGGGATGTCTCTTTGCAAAACTCCTCGACAAGACAAATTAAATTGGTCTCAGTACCTACTGATGCCAACCCTCGTGTTAACGGATAATTTATTGACAAGATAAGTTACTGCTTTACTCTCCAATGACTCCATTTTATCTAAATTATTAATAATTTTATTTATTAGACTGTTTTCCTTTGTAATCAAAAATTTCAAATAAAGATTTCGATTAGTTAAGCTTATATTCTTTATGGTCAAATATTCATCTATAATATAATCATTAGCTTCTATTACACCTGCATTTGCTAAATACTTTAAACGTTCACACATCATTAGCTTATGATCAGAGATTACATGCAATGGCCTAATGTCATTGAATTCCATTTCATTATGCAATACTTTCGATAATGTTTGCTTCAATAGGCCGTAAGTTTTGATACCAAATATATACCGACCTTGTTGTATTGGTTCTAATTCATAATCCGCAATAATGACATTTTCGCCTTCTGCCGCTGTATTTAGAGAATATAGAAAGTTATTTAGTGAATTATACAAAAAATAATTATTAAATTTATAATTTGCGTCGTAGAATTCTAATTCATTACATGAGAATATTTCTAAATCTAATACACTTACTATTGCACTTTCAACACAGTTAAATGGTGTAGTTTCAAATGAATATTTGCCATCTTTGAAGAAATCTGCAACCAAAAACATCTCCTTTAACCGATCATAACCATAAATCAACATTTCATGTTCAGAATGGTACTCATTATAGTTTATTGAATTTGGAATATAATATTGATCATATTTTATAGTAACATAATGACCTGAATCAATTTTTGAAATAATAAATTCAACTATATCTGAATCAAAAAAAGCCTTGTCAAAATAATTTATTTTAAAATAAGGACACACTCTTCTAATTGACCAAGAGTGAAATCTTAACATTGAAAAATGATTATCATATGAAGGCTCTTCTCCCCATAAATTAACGAAATTATTAAATATCCACCCTTCCGTATATGAATAATTACTGAGTATTGCCAGCATGTGTGCATCGGACGTATAAGATGTAATGATTGGATACTTAACTTGTAATATAACTTTTTCTTTTTTTACATTACTCATAATATCCCCCATTTTCATAAAAAATCGTCCCGTAGTGTTGACCAACGGTTTTGCGAAATACAGCCCTCCCGCTCTTCAATGCTTGGAAACCGCTAGAATAAAAAGCATTTTATTCCCATATATTGCTACTTTTTGATTTTACATCTATTTAACAAGTAAATCAACTGCATTTAGCCTGAATTTCATCTGCCAATAAAGTCGTATCGGGCTGAGGAAGACCACCAGCCTTTGATTTTATTCTTTAATTTTATCGAAAAAAAGAGACATTCTGTTTATCGAATATAAAAAGGAAACCGAGAGGTGGTCGTTAGTCTGGAACGACTAAGATACCAACATCAGGCACGGGAACTGCTTCGAAGCGAGGAAGGGTATACCTTAGCCGTCCGCCGAATGATTGAGCCAAAAAGTGTGTTTGGGCAACTGAAAAATAACCGGGGATTCCGGCGTTTTCTGCTTCGAGGGCTGTACAAAGTGACACTTGAGGTCAGGGGCTTTCGCTCGCCCACAATGTGTTGAAGCAAGCCGCAGCGGACCAAAAACGCAAGGCAGCGATCCTCCAATAACAAGAGAATCGCTGCCTTTTTAACAACATTTAGAATCAAGATGAGCTGTTATCTTCGTAGTAAGTCTACTTATGAGTCAGCTCCACTGCTTAAAGAGAGATGTGATCTAAAGACTTATTTCATAACTTCGACAAAACAGCCTGCTCCTTAACAGCTGTCCGTCCGGCAATTCGACCGAATGTGAAAATGTCGGTGAGCGAGTTACCACCCAGACGGTTACCGGCATGGATACCGCCTGCCACCTCACCGGCTGCGTACAACCCCGGGATGATCTGGCCAGATTCGCGAAGAACATGCGTCTGTGTATCAATCTTGAGTCCGCCCATCGTATGGTGAACAGCTGGCTTACGAGGTGTCGCATAGAACGGAGCCACTGCAACCTTAAGATCGAACGCATTTTTACCAAATTCCGGATCATGTCCCTGATCAACGTAAGAGTTGTACATCGCGATCGTATCCACTAGCGTAGTCGGATCGATATGAATTTGCTGGGCCAGTTCCTCCAGTGTGTCCGCTCTGAATAGCGTGCCTCGCTCCACCTGCTTATCGATCTTCGCTTGATTTGTGTTATAGGCCGTCTCCTTGATCTTGTCATCCGCAATCAGATAGAACAGGCCTCCGTTATTGATTGCTGCTATCGACAACTGATCGCGGCTACCATATTCGTTGACGAAACGTTTGCCCTGCTGATTGACCATGACAAAGTTCTGAGGCGGCACTTGCAACCCGCTAAACAAGGCGCCCGTCTGCGGATCGGACACTGGCATCATCTGCGAGAAGCCCATGCCGACCAGATCAGCGCCCGCACTTTGTCCCAGCAGAATACCATCGCCGGTAATCGCCGGAGAATTCGAGGTCTTGATGTCGTCATCGATCTCGCTCCAGTACGTATTGTACTGCTTCAGCATCTGCGTATTGGCCCCAAAGCCACCGGAAGCCAGCACCACGGCCGGCGCATGAACCGTTACCGTTTGCCCGGCTACTCCGGTACCAATTACGCCGCTAACTCGGCCGTCTGCTTCGATAATCAGTCGCTTCACCGGAGTATCGGTGAGGATCTGACCACCCTGTGCACGGACAAATTGCTCTAAAGCCGCTACGAAGGCATAGCCTTCATGCTTCACTGGTTTATGTCCACGGCGCCACAACGCTCCTACCGGCATGGTCACTTCGTTATAGTCAAATTCGACACCCAGTTCCTCCAACCATTTAACGGAGGCTAGCGCCTGATCGGTTAATACCTTAACCAGATCATATTGCCCGTAAATGGAATACCCCTGAAGGTCGCTGCGTTTGCCGCCGAAATAGGTCTGCATCCGGTGGAAGATCGCGGAGTCGAACAAGAATTCTTTGCCCTCTTTCGTATCGCGGAGATAATCAGCCACCTGATGTTTGAAGATACGGAAGTCCGCCAGATATTCGGCATCTACCTGTTCTTCCGGGGTTGCTGCCAGCTCTTCAATCGTATGACCTTCACCCGGAATCGCCGCAAATTTACGTTGCCACTCTGGATCGGCAGCGTTCATTGGACCACCTGTTCGTACCGTATTACCACCTATGGCTGGGAACTTCTCCACGATGATAACCTTCTTTCCCTGCTGAAGCACGCTGGCTGCTGCTGCGAGTCCCGCACCACCCGCACCAACGACCACAACGTCCGCTGTATACTCTTCGTCGCCGTGATTGATCGCACTCTGGGCTTTTGGCCGTTTTTTTAATACATCCGGGTTGGCGCCTGCCATCTTGACCGCCTTCGCTACTCCGTCGATGACCCCATTGCTAGTGACAGATGCGCCGGACAAAATATCCACGTTCAGCGTCTGTCCTTCGATGATCTGACTCGGAATCCGGGTAAATACCACATCCGCAATCCCCTGTGATTCGCCCGCTGTATCGATGTCGATCTTCTCTATACGAGTCGAACTCATCTCAACGATCATCGGCAGATCACCGTTGTGTCCGACCGCCTTTACCTCATAGGTTCCCGGTTCAAAGCTAACGTCTTCAGGGACATTCAGCAGATTAGCGATTTTGGCAAAACGCATAAAGCGATGGAAGCAGCTCTCCAAGAAATCAACCGTCCGCTCCGACTTGATCTTCCCCGCTTCATCAAAGGCTTCATTCGCACGGCCCAACAGGAACTCCGAGCCAGGCATCACGCTAGCATTGACACCGGGTGCATCTAGAATCTGACGCAGATGTAGTTGTGCACGGGAGGACCCCTGCACATCATACGCCGCGCCGACAACCATGACCGGTTTGCCATCGAACGGGTGAAGATTCCAAGACAACCATTCCAGAATACTTTTCAGCGCGGAGGGGACCGAGTGATTATGCTCCGGTGTAGCGATAATGACGCCATCCGCTTCCGTAATCTTCGTATTAAAGTTCTGAATAATCGGACTCTGCGATTGATCGTCCGACTCATTAAACATCGGGACACCCTTCAGTTCCAGAATTTCAATGTCCACTTTTTCGCTAAAATGAGACTTCATAAATTCCAGTAGCTTCCGATTATAAGACTTCGACGCGTTGGTTCCTACAATTCCGACAAATTTCATGCCCGTTCGCCTCCCCAGATTGCCGATTCCCAGCTAAATGCTTTGCTTTGCTCTGTCTTGAAGTGGTTCTCTTTAACCAACTGTTGGTTAATCTTCACGAACAATTGGAACTCTTCGAAGATCTCCTCCAGCTCCTGAACCTTATTTGCGTAGACCAGATCACCTGACTCGTCAAAAGCGGCAAGTGAATGTCCCAACAAAAATTCCGAGCTCGGCAGAACGCGAGCCTTAAGCTCTGGAGCATCCAGAATCTGACGTAGATGCATCTGGGCGCGAGATGTACCAAGCAAACCGTGGGAAGCACCCACGATCAGAATTGGTTTATTAATCAAAGGACGGGTGGTATACGAGATCCATTCCATGGCGCTCTTGAGCGCCGCTGGGATGGTATGATCGTATTCCGGGGTCGAGATAATAACGCCATCCGCTGCCGCAATCTGCTCGCATAAGGCTTGTACTTCAGTGGGCGCCTGACGATCTTCCGGTTCATCAAAAGCAGGGAGGTGCTTAATCTCGCAGATCTCAATCTCCGCCTGGCTGGAAAAATGCTTACGCATAAATTGCAACAGCTTGCGATTCGTCGAAGTATTCGAGTTCGTTCCGACAATACCGATTAGTTTCATAATTTTCTTCCTCTCTTACTTTGTGAATAATTGCACAATATAAAACGAATTTCTACGAATTCCTTTTGACTTGGTCACTTACCTTTACAAATAAATTTTAGTATGAAAAAATACATTTGTGAAATATCCATTTTCTTATCGTTCTATAACAGTTCTCTTATACCATCTTTAATGAGAGCAGGTGATCCTTATGACTACGATTGATTCTTCCAATATCCTTCATTATCTTGACGCGATTCTCAAGCACGGAAGCTATACTAAGGCCGCCAAGGACCTGTATGTTTCGCAACCTTACCTCACGCAGCTTATCAAGCGAATCGAGCATGAAATCGGCACAGAAATTTTGAATCGACAGACCTCTCCCTTGCAACTAACTGAGGCAGGCAAGCTGTACTATCAGTATCTGATGTCCCTCGAAATGGCACAGGAACAATTCCACAAACGAATCGCTCACTATTCCATAAGAGACACCCAGACGATCAAGCTCGGTATCTTGTCCAGCTTAGGTTCGTATTTATTGCCTTTGTTTTTGCCCGATTTCATGAAAAATTACCCGTCTATTAAGATCGAGATTCAAGAGGATTACTCCGAGGTCAATGAAATCCGCGTGTTGAACCATGAACTGGATTTTTTTATCGGACAAAATCCAGAGACCCTCTCGCCCAATCTGAATGTTGTCTCATGGGGGCCTCACGGTTACTATGCGGTGGTGACAGAGGACTCCCCGTTGTATGACATTAATCCGAAGACGTTAGAGGAGAGCCATGCCAATCTGAAGCTGCTACTGCAAAGTCCCCTTGTGCTGACTAAAAAAGGTTCTTCGATTCGCCGGCAGCTTGATCACCTATTTCAGAAGTTTAAGATCAAGCCAACTATTATACTAGAAAGCACGAATATTTTTACCACGCTGGAGTTAGCCAAGAAAGGCGTTGGTATCGCATTCGTCCCCTATAGTATCTGCATGTCGGAAGTCCCTCAGGGCTACCGCTTGTTGCCCTTATCACTGGATTTGTTGTCGCTCGATTATTTTATTGCCTATTCCAAAAACAAACCTCTATCTTCGGTGGAACAAGATTTGATCGCACTCTTTACTACAGATGTTCCATGTATGCACGCAGAGCATCCGTAACAGCCAGCTCGTTATGTTCCGTGATCACGATACCCTCAATCTCAGCGGTCGAATTCAGCGTACGAATGATCTCGGCCGCACGCTTGCCAAATAGACGGGTAGACCCAATCTCTCCCTCCAATGACTGCTCCGATACAATTGTCAAGCTTGCTACATCGCTCCGTACCGGGTACCCCGTTTGTCCGTCAAAAATATGATGGTACTTCCGGCCCGCAACCTCCAACTTCCGCTCATACACGCCAGAAGTCACAATGGATTGGTTCTTCAATTTCAAGACCAACGCATAATTTCCTCGCGGTAGCTGTGGATTCTGAATCCCGACCCGCCATAACCCGTCTTCAGACGCCGGGTTCTCACCAAAAGTCAGCACATTCCCACCTAGATCGATGAACCCTGCGCTCGCCCCCTGACGCTTGAACACCTCCACAATTCGATCTGCAAAGTACCCTTTGGCCAGCGCACCCAGATCAACCTCCATCCTTTCCTTTTCCAGGAAAACAGTCTTCCGTTCCTCATCCAATTGAATATGATGGGGATCGATAAGCTGCCGACACTCCGCAATGACCGCTTCCGGAGGATGCTGCGCCCCTGCAAACCCGATCTTCCACGCCTTGACTAAGGGACCAATCGCGATGTTCAGCAGACTGTCTGCTACGAGACTCTCCCTCTTCCCGATTGCAATCAGCTCGAACAGATCCGTATCTACAATTACGGGACTCTTCCCGGCTTGGTTATTAATCTGCATGAGCGCCGAGCTCGGATTATTCGCACTGAAGCGCTGCTCGTAGTCAATCAGCTGCTGCTCCGCATCCGCCAAGAGCGCCGCTGCATTCTGATGATGAACGGCCATCGTAATAACCGTTCCCATGAGCTGTATCATTTTCTTTTCCATAGTGAGCATCCTTTGTTAATGAGATAGTGGAGATGAGTTGAATCGTGAATGCTTACAGTTAGCATAAGCGATCGAAATGGGCAAGAAGGGCTTTTGGCATGTTTAAGGAATGGCACGTTCTACGATTTAGCTTGCCTACGACAGAGTAGCTTTTATAGCAAAATTTCAGTTCAGTAATCATAAACTACTAATCTCCGAATGAATAGGTGCTTGTGAACTACCATCCACCTAAGAGGTGGCGGCTTCTTGGTCAATGAAGCTACTGCTCCAAGTTTACCCAAGCTCATAGGCTAGTCCCTAGCCCAATCCTTGCAATATCACATGGCTAGTTTTAGTAGGTTTTGAGCAGCGTTTACATCCCGATCATGATGCACGTTACATTCTGGACAAGTCCACTCTCGCAAGGCGAGATTCTTCACCTCTGCGTTCTTATAACCGCAACAGGAGCAAAGCTGACTGCTTGCATAGTGCTTAGGGGCAATTATTCTGAAAAGAAAAGCATCTAGTGAAAAGTATCCCCCATTTGGAGTCATACTTTTCACTAGATGCTTAGACGCAAACAACTTCTTCTTGTAACCTATCGCTTCACCTTATAAAACTCATGATACAGCTTCATCAGCGCCCTCTTCTCTATCCGCGATACATAGCTCCGCGAGATCCCCAGCTCCTTCGCAATCTCTCGCTGCGTCCGCTCTTCCCCGCCCGTGTCCAGGCCGAAGCGGCCGACCACAACCTCCTTCTCCCGATCGTCTAATATATCCAGATTACGATAGATCTTGCTCTTCTCAATCTTCAGATCGACCTCTTTAATGACATCATCGGCCTCAGAGCCTAGGATATCGATCAGGGTGATCTCATTGCCTTCCTTATCCGTTCCGATCGGATCGTGGAGGGATACGTCTTTACGTGTTTTTTTGAGCGACCGGAGGTGCATCAGGATCTCATTCTCGATACAACGGGCGGCAAAAGTAGCCAGCTTCGTGCCCTTGTTCGGGCGGTAGCTCTCGATGGCCTTGATCAGCCCAATGGTGCCGATGGAGATCAGGTCCTCCATGTCTTCGCCGGTGTTGTCGAATTTCTTCACTATATGGGCAACCAGCCGCAGGTTATGCTCGATCAGCAGGTTCCGTGCCTTGGCGTCTCCCTCGGCCATCATGCCTAAGTATTTGCTCTCATCCTGCTCCGATAGAGGCTGGGGAAAAGCGTTGTTCCTTACGTAGGATACCAGCAGCGTCAGTTCTTTGATCAGCAGCGCAATCGTGCTTATGATTCCTGGCAACTTGGCGACACCTCCCGCACATGTACAATGAAACCGATCAGTTAGCAGAACAACGGGTTCATGGTCCTTTTATTGTATGTGGGTAGGTGCCTAGAAGTGCATGTACGGGGAAAATAGGTACGGGCTTCCTACACGCGGAGCAGCTCGCGGATATCCTCTTCTGACAGCCGGGTGGTCTTGTTCTCGCCAGCTTCGATGATCTCTTCGATGAGATCTTTTTTGCGTTGCTGCAGCTCCAGCATCTTCTCCTCGATGGAGCCTTCGGTGATCAGCCGGATCACCTGTACCACATTCCGTTGCCCCATCCGGTGGGCCCGGCCGATGGCTTGCTCCTCCACGGCCGGATTCCACCACAGATCGTACAGAATCACGGTGTCCGCTCCAGTCAGATTTAGCCCCGTTCCGCCCGCCTTAAGCGAGATCAGGAACACTTCACCTTCCCCTTCATTGAAAAGCCTGCACAGCTCCACCCGCTCCTTACCCGGAGTCGAGCCGTCCAGATACAAAGGCTGAACTCCCGCTTCTTCCAGGCGCTGCCGGATCAGCGCTAACATGCTGGAGAATTGCGAGAACACCAGCATTCTGCGGCCGGAATCACGGCATTCCTGCACCGTCTCCAGGAATTGCTCCAGCTTGCCGGAGCCACCCGTATAGTTCTCGATGAACAACGAAGGATGACAGCAGATCTGCCGTAAGCGGGTAATGCCCGCCAGAATCTTCATCCGGCTTTTGTGGAAGCCTTCGGCTATCAAGTCCCGCTCGGTATCATCCCGCAGCTTGGATAGATAAGCAAGATAGACTTGCTTCTGCTCATCCCGCAGCTCCGTGCGCAGTACGGTATCTATGCGGTCAGGCAGCTCCTCCAGCACCTCTTTTTTCAGCCGGCGCAGAATAAAAGGGGACACGATACTGGCAATTCGTGCCGCAGGCAGCTCCTTGAAGGATAATCTCCCCGTGAACAGCGCCGGGAAGACTGTGCTGAAAATCGCTTCCAGCTCCTCCACCGAATTCTCAATCGGTGTGCCCGTCAGAGCGAATTTCCGTGCAGTCTTAAGCGACTTTACCGCTTGGGCCGTCTGGGAGGCTGAATTCTTGATCGCCTGGGCTTCATCCAGTATGAGCGCATGGAAGAGCGTGCCGGAATACAGCTCAATATCTCTGCGGAGCAGCGGGTACGAAGTAATAATCACATCTGCTTCTTCCATGACCTTACTCTCCAGCAGCCCGCTGCGTTCCTCCTTCTGTCCAGCCACCACAAGTACATTCACCTCTGGCGCGAACCGGGCAAATTCATTCTCCCAGTTATAGGTCAAGGATGCCGGGCACAGAATCAGCACGGGAGCTTTAGCCTCCATCTGAGGCATCCTTTCAGCCAGCTCGGAGCAGATATAAGCGATACTCTGAATGGTTTTACCCAGCCCCATATCATCTGCAAGAATCCCGCCGAACCTGAACTTCGATAAGGTCTTCATCCACTGAAAACCTTTGGTCTGGTAATCCCGGAGAATAGGCCGCAGCTGATTCGGCAGTTCAAACTCCATACGGTCCGGCTCCCGAAGCTGCTCCAGGAATTCCCGGAGGGACTTGCCCCACTTCGTATGCTTGAACCCGTGCCCCCGCTCGGGGAGTTGAAGAGCCTGAACGGAGGGCAGGTGAAGGCGGGAGCCGTTCACTTCCTTCTTGCTAAGATTAAGCTGCTCGGCAATCGTGCCGAATTCGCTGAAGCGATCCCCTTCAAGCTGCAGAAAAGCCCCGCTGCGCAGGCGGATATATTTCTTTTTCTCCACAATCGCCTGCATTACACGAACTGTCTCCTGTTCATCCAAGCCCTCCAGCTCAAACGAAATCTCCAGCCAATCCAAGCCTTCATTCAGATCCGCTGTGACCTTCGGATAGGCTGTACGCTCCAGAAGCAGCCCCTGGACAGCCGTGGAGATGAACAGTTCTGCATCATCCTCCAGAGCAGGCACGACCTGAAACAGTGTCTCATAGATAGCCGGCTCACTTCCAGAAGCCCAATATTGCCCCTCCCGCCTAAGCGGAGAATAATCCAAAGCAGCAATAATTGTATTCTCCCGCTGAAAATTACGGATCAGTATCTTGGACTTGTGCGCCGCTTCCCCCTGCTTCTCATCCAGCGGAAGAATCACGATGTCGTCATAATGGAATTCCAGCCGGATCATGATCGTTCCGTCCGCATAATCCAGATAGAGCTTAGCCTGTAGCTCAGGCTCCACAATTCGCTCGTCTACGGACTGCTCGACACGGACCTTCCCAAGCTTCCTTAAGGCTGGCAGCACCTGCTGCACCACTGGACCGATCTGTCCGGGAGCAACAGCAATCTCCCCTGATTCCTTGAACTGCTGCTGGAGCAGTGCAATCATACGAAATGTGTCCCGGTCCATCTCATAGATCAGCCCATTTTTAATCAGCATGGAATAGTCCGGGAGCAAGGTGAAGGTATCCAACTCAGAAGCGGACAGAATGTATTCCTTTTTCTTCTTTTGACCGATGGAGAATGCAAGCGGCGGAGGCTGGTCCGCGAGGACAGCACGAACCTCCGGTAACCGTACACCTCTAAGAGTCACATTCACTTTTGACAACAGCGGCTTAAGCTTGTCCCAGGCTAGCGGAGCGACCGTCAGCGTTCTACCGTCAGTCTCCGTATGACTATAGTAGGGGTTCAGGCTGGACTTCACCAATTTCTCGGAATTTCTGAGCAGGAGCATTACTTCAAGGAATTCCCGGTCGGCCACGCTCATCTGCTGCTGCTCCGCATCAAATGTGAACTTACTGGTGAAATACAGCGGCTTACGCTGCTCCAGATACTCCAGGAATTGGCCCAGCTTCGTCACGACATACCGGTGTTTATAGCCTACCCGCATTTCAAGCGTAAGACCCTTGTGCTGGTAATCAGGCAAATTCAAGAAAAACTCAAACTGCAGCTGCTCCGCATCACCAAATAACACAGGCTCTTGCTCATGATCTCTTGTCCGAGCTAATTGGGCCACTGAGGAGATTAGGAGATCCGTCTGTTCATAGTTCGGCTTGCTTGCACGTTTGGTAGAGGGGGCTGGAGATAGAACCAGTGGTAAAACCGGAGAATGCGCGGCCTGCTGTACAAGCTTACCTTCTTCGCCAGCCTCAAGCCTCAACTTGTAGACTGCAACGAGAGTTGCCGCCACATGCTTACAGCAGTCATAGTTCTCATAGGCGGGACAAGTACAATAGGCTTCAAGTCCTCCGCCAAATTTATAATAATTTTGTATCTCTACGCGGTAAGTGTTGCTTCCTTTTACCTTTGCTCTATAGCGGTCATTTACTGCATCGAAGCTCAGCTTGCTTACCCGCCCGGAATTATAATAAGATAGTCCACGCTTATAAAAAGTCTCCCCACAGAAATCCTTGATTTCTTCTATTTTAAAATTCATCTTCATCACCTGCTTTGTTTCTAAGTTGGTCTTTACTACATTATATAGTAGACATCACTTAAGAAAATGGGCAAACTTATCCGGCTCATGCCGAATATCCTGTGCCAGCCTCTCATATTCCAGAGTTAATTTAACCGAGCGAACTCGTTGCGCATCCTGATCACGCGGTTCAAGAAATCCTGCTTCTCTCCAATGACTTACTTTTTCCCGGATAGAGCGGTCCGATAAGCGCAGAAGCTCTCTGAGCTCGCTGGTTGTCAGAGTATCCTGCTTAAAGGTTAATTGAGCGAAGACTATCCTTTGCTGTGGGTCAAGTCTCCGAATCAACTCCGGTTCGATCCTTGTCAATTGCGCAGACTTCTCTGTAACAATATTAGCCGCGTCTTGAAATACCTCTGCCAGCCCATCCACGAAAAACTCCAGCCAAGGTGTCAGTTCGGCATCATGACGTCCAAAATAATAATTGTGATGAAGGCCAAGCTGAAGCTGGCGGTAGTATTCAGAGAGGTTACGGTCATAGAAATTTTCAAGCACAAATAGTCCCTTCAGCCCGTATCCGCCCCGGCGGAGAAGATAGGTTGTGAGCATTCTGGCTGTTCGTCCGTTTCCATCCAAGTAAGGGTGAATAGTGAGAAACTGCCACATGAAAATACCTGCTTTGATTGGAACAGGAACCGAATACGTCTCCGGTGAATTGATCCAGGCAATTAAATCTTCCATTAAGACAGGAACATCCTGCCATTCAGGCGGCAAGAAGAAACCGGACGCATTACGGCTGCCAACTTGATTCTGTTCTTCACGGTATTCACTGATACGGGCTCTTCTGCCATGTGAAATTTTGATTATAGCATGAAGCTTCTTTACGAATTCTTCTGTTACCGGGAGCTTCCTCTTCTCGGCCTCATCCAGGTATTGCAAAGCTTTCATTAAGTTATATACCTCTTGCTCTTCATTATCATTACTTGTCTGGTATAGAACCTTTCTTTTCGTCGCCTCATCAAGCGTATTTCCCTCTATCTTCGTTGATAGTATCACTGTTTTTTCCATCGATTCTTTTTTAAGCAGATCCAGTATAGACACAGGTAATGGAAGCAAATCCACAACCACAGTCGCTTGCTGAATATCCATCAGTCTTCTGGCAACGAGATCCGTTATAGAGTACTTTGGTATAAACATTACATCACCCCTCCATAATATTATATCATTGCCGCTATTTTGCCGCAAACTTAATGACAACCCTCAATCACTCGGCATCGCACCCGCCTTGTCATTCTCATAGCTCCAAGCCACCACCGTTGCGCTGTCCCGCCCAAGCTGTTCATGCACCCCCGTCAATACATCCGCCACACATTCCTCCAAATCCTCTCTACCCATAAAAGCTTCATACAGCCTGCGCGGGTCCTCCAGCAGTCTTGCCCCCACTTCCAGCAGGCCGTCTGTGGTCATCACGATCACGTTGCGGCCCTGCCGCAGCTCGCGAATGCCGGAGGAGTAACATGGGACGGGCTGGGCGAAGGTGTTGACGAAGCCAATCCACTCGTAGTAATTGCGCTGGCTCAGCGCATACTGCCCGCGGGCCGCCAGCTCTGGATGCAGCAGATATAGCGAATTATCTCCCACCGAGAACCACCAGAAATAATTCTCCATCCGCACACAAATCAGACACGCCGTCTCCCCTGTTACCTGCTTGCAATCGCGGAGGAAGGCCTCCGACTGAAAAATAGACAGCAAAAAAGCCTCCAGCTCCCGGAAAGCCTGCTGAACCGGCAGCGCCAGCAGCCTGATAATTTCTCCTGCCTCACCATTGATTGTGCGGACTAGCAATTCGGCACTTTCCGCCGTATTGTGCGCATCCAGGAGCACCGCAAACTCCCAGCCTCCTCCCGGCTCGCTCAATACATAGACGCCATCTTCATTCTTATCGGCACCTGCCGCAGTGTTCCCGCCATACCGGCCGATAACCATCCCGTTCAATGTAGATGTTGCCGGATGATCCAGATACATCTCCTCGCTGCCCACCCAGCTGAATTTTTCAAATTTCCGTTCCATCCTGTCCCCCCTGTCCGGCATACCGGATTCTATGTATCTACTATACTCATTTCCTATCAAAAAAACAGCAGAGGCAATGTCCATGCCCCTGCTGCCTTACTAGCCATTCATATTGCTGGAGACACCGACATCTTAAAGCTCCAGTTGCCGATGGTGATTCCGTTTCGTTCAATAGAGGTATAGTCAAATTCGGTGAATCCGTTTTTGGTATAGAATCTTCTGTTGATCTCACTGTTCGTGAAGGTAACAAAGGATTCAGGCGGTTTCCCTTTGGTCTGCTCTTGAATATAGGGGATCACGCAGTCCCGGAGCATTCTGCTGCCGAGCTGCTGGCCTCTGGAGGAGTGGTCTACAGCCAGGGATTCCAGGAACCAGGACTGTTTTTTGAGCGCCTTGCTGGGTTCGTGGCCTTCATTGAGCGTCTTCAGGAATCGAAGCATCTTGGGGATGCTAATAGTTCTGAATAACCGTAGAGCACCGGCACGGAAATAGTCCCATATTCCTATTCCCTTACTGTAGGGGCGTTCGATGATCGCGCAGCTTTTAATCTGCTGATTCTCTTCTCCTACGAATACGATACTCCTCTTATAATAGGCGCCAATGTATACCTTGAAAACCTCGGTCAGGAACTCAACAAATTTCTCCCCGGTTCTGAATTCGCTGCGGATCTCACGGCATAACGGATAATCTGCAAAGGACAGTGCGTTAAGTCGGGCTACAACGGGCAACTCCTCAGGTTTTGGTCTTCTGTAAGTGATCATCGGGTTCCCTCCTGGGTTCTTTTGATTTATATTCTATCTATCCCGCGGGTCCCTGATAATACACAATCGTAAGCAAAATATTCGTTAACGAACAATGCAGGGCAAAGTGTCCAGTAACGGATAGTGTAGCGGACTATTTCCATAGGAAACCAAACAAATTGAAGAGGCACGAGGCGACTTCCTCGGGCGGCATCGAGAAATTGGTCTCCATCCACCACATGATCATGCCAACTACGCCGGAAGAATAATATGCGACCAGAGGCGGCAGTGAGCTACTGGCGAGTTGCACGCCTTCTGCCTGGCAGACAGTGAGTATATTGGTAAAAAAGCTGGTGAACGTATCCTGAAGCAGCTTCTCTAATTCATCTGAGGCTTCAGCCACGAAGAGATTATGATACAGCTTCTTGTTGCCGCGAATATCCAGCAGGACCTCCAGAATCAGCTCCTCCGGGGGCGAGTCATTCAGGAGGATCGCTTCCAGTCCCTGCTGCTCCTGCTGCAAAATATAAGAAATGAGCTTATATTTATCCTCGAAATGGGCATAGAACGTGGTGCGGCCTACGACGGCTGTCCGGCATAGATCATTTACGGTGATTCTACGAAAAGGCTTGTGTTCAAGCAAGGTCTCCATCGCCTTGACAATCGCTTCCCTGCTCTTGGTGATGCGGATATCCTCTTCAGACACGTGTTAGTCCCCCTGCGGTTTGAGTAAATGCTTCTATTCTACAGCCGGAACCAGGGTAAGGCAAGACTGTATGCCTGTCTCCCGGCGGAAGAATGGCTCTGTGGCCTGGAAGTCTTTCAGTTTATAAAAAGTTTAACTCCTATTTATCTTTTCCCCGGCTTCTTCCTCCTTTTATTTATATCTGTGTTAACCCTTTCCCTTAAGATAGGAAACATCTTCTAGCGGCTGCCTTAAGCCGCCAGTCGGATGATGAATGCCGGGAGGGAATGAAATGAAGAATTACCGTGCCTGTGCCGCTCTGGTATTAGGGATGATTATTGCAAGTACGCACCTGGGAGTAACTTTCGCTTCTGCTACTTCTGCTGCATCCGGCAGTAAGACCGCAAGCAAGCCGCAGCAAAATCAGCAACAGACCAGCACCTTAGCGCAATTACCGCCGGTTACTGTGGGAACCGGAGTCAGCGTGAGACTGACCGATGTGCAATTGGCCAAGGCTGATGGCGGCAACAGTCTGACCTATACCCTGGTGTACAGTAATACAAGCAACAGCACCTATAAGCTGTTCAACGTCTTTTCCAAGATTACAACCCCGGCGGGAGCCTCACTGAAGAGCAGCCCCATTCCTGAGGATAAAAGCAAAGCTGAGGTTGCCCCCAATGAACAGCTGACCGTCACCTACTATGTAAACGTCAGCAAGACAGCTTCACTTCAAGGCCTCTCCATCTCACTGTTCGGCTTCGACTTCAGCGGCTCTGATTACCAGAAGAAGCTGGGCAGCTTCACAGTCCCGGCCGCTTATACCCCATATGTGCAGCAGGGTCTTAGCAAGCAGATCACGGTTAGCAACCTTCCGGTTAGCCTGAAGCCCGAGAGCCTGCAAATCTTCAGCTTCAATAATAAAATCTATGCCAAGGTTGCTCTGAGCCTGACGAATCAGGGAACCAAAGTACTCGCTGCACCCGGCCACCGGGTATTCCTTGAATCCTCCAGCGGCTCTGCATTTGAGCTGACGCTTGACAATGCCAGCCGCGATTACAAGGTGCAGCCCGGTGAGAATAAGAAGATCTTGTATCTGGCGGAGCTCCCTGCTTACATACCGACCACGCGCATGTCGCTGCTCATCACCGGGGAGAATGCTGGGCTGAAAGCGGATCTGCCGGTAGTCTCCTTCCGTCTCCCGGAAGCAAGCTATCCAAGTCTTGAGGTGAATGCTTACGCACTGAAGAAGTTCGGGGTGAGCAGCAATACTATTGAGACCCAGTTGAAGCAGGCATCCGTATCCTCAACAGGCGAGAAGGCACTGTGGACACTTAAGCTGCGCATTAGGAATGCCGGCAACAAAGCGGTTACTCTGCCAGCCTATGAATTATCTGTAACCGCCAAGGAAGGCTACTCCTTCCCGGTCAACAGCAAAGCGCTGGCCAGCCTCACCTTGAAGCCGCTTGAGGAGAAGACCCTGCAATTCTCAGCCGAAGTGCCGCTGAATGTAAGCCAGAGTACACTAAAGCTCCAGATGGTGGAGCCGGCCGCAGAAGGCAAGACAATCTTCCCTACAGCTATGTACAAGATCCCTTATTCCTTAGAGATGACCAACTCCGTTGCTTCGGAGTACATTCTGGATAACAGCTTCGGAACCTTCGGTGTCGTATTGGAGTCAGTGCAGCGCATGCCGTGGTCAACTGAAGATTTGCTTGTCGGCACCATTCGTATCCGTAATGTCAGGGATGCGGCAGTAACCCTCCCTGCTTTTACAGGGACCATCTATGCAGGGCAGACCGCCTTGGACGGTCCGGTTCAAGTCGTTGCAGCAGCCTCCAGCCAACAGCTGGCCGCCGGAGCAAGCGCTGTATATTATGTGATCGGCAAGCTTCCCTATGAGCAGTCTCTGGACCAGCTCCGTATCGGACTAAATAGCGCGACAGGCGATACCACAGAGCCGTTCCTCTCTCTGAGAACACAGCAAGTGGTTCCGGGTATGTCTGCCGTAGGTGATAACGCCACCTTCAAGATCGATACTGCCGGCAAGCGGGCGGAGGTTAAGGAGCGCCGGACCCTCCTCTATCCCGGAGCAAGCCAGAACATTCTGTATACTGAGCTTGAGGTGAGCAGTCTTGAAGCCCGGAGGGCAGAGCTGTCCAGACTTGTGGCTTATTATAAGACACAGGACAATACCTATTATGAAGCAGAAGTCAGTCAATCTGCACAGGCGGCCGGGCCCAAGGGCAAGAGTCTGGTGAGTATATGGAGCAAGCTGCCTGCAAGCATCGATGCCTCGGAGCTAACGCTTTTCGTGGGAGAAGGGGTTAGCGAGAACAAGCTGACAGCGCCGGAAGGAACGCCAACCGCCTATATTAATCCTAAAGCACTCACACTTCATGTTCAGACTCCGGCTGCACTAGTCACTCTGGGTAATGGAGTGCCATTGTTCCCTTATACGTTTACGGTTACTCAGGCCACAGGTGCTGTGTCCGAGGGCCAGGATACGCTGAGTGTCAATCTGACGTATACGCTTGCCAAGGACAACCAGTATGATATGGGCGCTAATACACATAAGCTGGTCGTGCAGCTTACCGATCCTCTCGGCCAGACGCAGGAGAGAACGCTGGTGCCCGGGACGGATCTGGTGACAGGGAAATTCCTGACCTATTCCATGACTCTTACAAGCAATGCCTATAAAACGCTCCGCAGCGGCAAATTCCTCGTCACTCTCTATGACGAGTTCCAGGGAGAGCGGATTCTCTTGGGCAGCCAGAGCTACAGCCTGACTTACACCCCTGCAGCCAAAGCCCCTGAGACCACCACTGCCCCGAAAAACGCGGCAAATCCAGATCCCGGAGGATCGCTATGAATGTCAAAAAAACCTTAGGACTGTCAGCCGCAGTCATTGTCACCGCTGGAATTGTTGTCTATAGCTTATGGCCGGATAAGAGCACGCAGGACAGCCCTCCTGCTGCTCAGACTACTGTAGTAACCAAGGGCGACATATCTGTAACCGTCAAAGGCTCCGGCACCGTAAAGGCCACGAATACTACGATCGTATATGCCAGGGACACAGGAAATGTAGCCAAGGTTCTCGTTAAGGAGAATGAACAAGTCAAGAAGGGTCAGGTCCTGCTGACTTATGAGGGAGCCAATGTTGCCAGTAACGTAAGAATCCAGCAGAATACGCTCAAGCAATCGCAGAATGACCTGCTGGAGAAACAAGAACAGTACAAGAAGCTAATCATGGACGGTGCTGCTTTAACCGATATTGATGCGGCGAAGCTGGCCATTGAGAGAACCAAGGATACCATTACAGCCACATTGACCGAGCTTGCAGCCCTCCAGAAGGATCATATCCCGCCCGCTTCCCTGACAGCGCCGATGGATGGAACGGTGACCAAGATCAGCGCCTCCTCAGGCGGGATGGTAACGAAAGGTGCCGAGGTCTTCTCCATAACGGACTACAAGCACTTAAGCGCTACGATTAAAATTGACGAGCTGGACATCCCCAAGATTAAGCCGGGTATGTCCGCAGCCATTAAAATGGATGCCCTGCCCGCCAAGGCCTATCCTGCCAAGGTCACACGGATTGCGGA
The DNA here is from genome assembly GCF_038002825.1 of Paenibacillus sp. FSL H8-0048. Taxonomy (NCBI): domain Bacteria; kingdom Bacillati; phylum Bacillota; class Bacilli; order Caryophanales; family Paenibacillaceae; genus Paenibacillus; species Paenibacillus sp. FSL H8-0048. The sequence goes on from NZ_JBBODF010000001.1 coordinate 2,940,309, forward strand.
TGAAGGAACGGTGACGAATGGCGTCTCCGTCTTTGAAGTGACCCTTCTGCTCACGGACTCCGCCGGAGCCAGAGCCGGTATGTCAGCACAAGGAGTCGTTACTATTGAAGAGAAGAACCAGGTTCTGCTGCTTCCCGTCGAGTCTGTGACCCAAAAGGATAAAAAGTATTATGTTCAAGTGCAGGACTCCGTGCCGGAGCAGACCCCCTCGCCCAAGGGCAGCTCCGCCACAGGAAGCCCTGCCACACCTCCGCCCGTTCAGCTCAAGCCTGTCACCGTAGGGGTGCATGATGAGAGCCGGATCGAAATCGTCAGTGGTCTGCGTGAAGGGGAACAGGTCATTGTCCCGACCATTATTGCTGTAAGTACGCCTGCCCCCGCAGCTCCGGGGATGTTCGATATGGGCGGCGGTGACGAAGGCGGCTTCGATAACAGCGGTGGCGGCGGTGACGGAGGAGGGCCACAATGAATACAGAGCCCCTGATCCGGATTGAGCATATGGTCCACGGATACATGATGGCTAAGGAACAGATGACCGTGCTGAAGGATATCTCTTTTGAGATCCACCATGGCGAATTCGTTGCCATTATCGGCCCGTCCGGCTCTGGAAAATCCACCTTGATGAACATGATCGGCTGCCTGGATATCCCGAATGAAGGGAACTATTCTCTGGATGGACAGGATGTCCGCAGATTATCCGATAACCGGCTGGCCCGGATCCGCAATGAGAAAATAGGCTTCATCTTCCAGAACTTCAACCTGCTCCCTAAGTTATCCGCTGTTCAGAATGTCGAACTGCCCCTGGTCTACCGGGGCTTGTCACAACGGGAGCGAAGAACGCTGGCCGCTGCCGCCCTGGAGAAGGTCGGCCTCCATGAGCGGATGCACCACCGTCCGAGCGAGCTGTCCGGGGGCCAGCAGCAGCGGGTTGCCATCGCCAGAGCACTTGCCGGCAATCCTCCCATTCTACTGGCAGATGAGCCTACCGGCGCACTCGATTCCAAGACTGGAGAAGAGGTCATGCACATGATCAAAAGACTGAATGAACAGGGACATACCATTATTGTCATCACACATGACCTGGGCATTGCGGAACAAGCGAAGCGGGTCATCCGGATTCAGGACGGCCACCTGGTTGAAGATCGGAGAAATGACCAATGATTCTTGCCCAGAGTATCCGAATGGCGGTAATGAGTATCGTCGGCAATAAGATCCGTTCCTTCCTCACCATGCTGGGCATTGTCATCGGTGTATCCTCGGTTATCCTGCTGGTCTCGGTGGGGCAGGGAGTTACGGGTCAGATCACCAGCCAGTTCAGTGACCTTGGCACGAATCAGCTGACGGTCATGATTACCGGACGGGGGGCAGTTACTTCCCTCACGGCTGAGGAGGTTGCCGCATTCAGCAAGGTTCCCGGAGTGGATCAGGTATCGCCAACGATCAGCAGCAATGTAACCGCCAAATATCGTAACGTCCATACCAATGTCTCGCTTGAAGGCATCACCGCAAGCTATGAGAAGGTACAGAACTTTCATGTGCAGTCCGGCCGCTTCCTGCTTGATATCGACAATGAATACCGGCAGAAGGCTGCCCTGATCGGAACCGAGACGGCGAAGAAGCTGTTCGGCGCCGACAACCCGGTGGGCCGTGAGATCCAGCTGAACGGGACCTCCTTCCAGCTTGTAGGCTTGCTCCAGGCGAAGGGAAGCTCACTCAGCGGATCAAATGATAAGAAGATTCTCATCCCCTTATCCACCTCCGAGCGGCTGCTTCAGAGTAAGGGAATTCAGACTTTTACCGTCACTGCCTTGAGTGACAAGGATGTAGCGTCTGTGAAGACAGCTATTGGACAGATTCTGGACCGCAAGTTCCTCCGTGCCAAGGATGCCTACAGTGTATTCGATTCCAAACAGATGCTGGATACGCTGAAGAAAACCTCCGGCACCCTGTCCCTTGCCCTCGCTGGAATCGCCGGAATCTCGCTCTTCGTTGGCGGAATCGGCATTATGAACATTATGATTATTTCGGTGAACGAACGTACCCGGGAGATCGGCATACGCAAAGCCATCGGCGCCAAAAAAATGGATATTCTGCTGCAATTCATCATTGAGTCGATGGTGCTCAGCACGATGGGCGGAATCCTCGGAATCGGTGCAGGATTAGGCCTAACCTGGCTGGTCGGCCAGTTGACCGCCCTTCAGGTTGGCTATGCCTGGAACATGGTGAACATCTCATTCCTCTTCTCGCTCTTCATCGGTGTGTTCTTCGGCATCCTGCCCGCCAGCAAAGCGGCGAGACTCCGGCCGATTCAAGCTCTGCGTACCGATTAGCCGTGCTGCAGCAAGGATGTTATGATGAAAGAAACATTACGATAAAATGTCTGCGGGAAGGAACCGGGTATGACCATTAAGCGGCGCTTATTCATCTCTAATATCCTGATGATTGTAATCCCCGTATGTATTTCCTTGTTCATTGCTTTTGTTAGCGTGTCCCTCCTGTTCAAGGTATCGAAGCATGATAAGCAGGGCCCGTTCTATACCGGATACGATGATCTGGTTCAGTTGTCTGCCGAGCTGCTGAAGAACGGTGAGAAGCAGAAGCAGGAGGAACTCCGCCGCCAGATCGAAGAGATATTGAAGCCGGAGGACATGAGTCTGGCCGTTTACGATTCTGCGGCAAGGCTGATCAGCTTCAATTTCAAGGAGACCCCGGAGACAGAGCAGCTGCTGCAGATCGTCAGCGCCATGAATGGACAAGGGTTCGCCTCTACCTCGAACAAGGAGGTCTTTGCTGAACAGATCCGGGTTAAGGGCAAAGCCTATACTGTCAGCATCATCGGCACGGCCTCGGACTATACAGACGGACAAGTCACTCCGGCGATGGTTACCTTCCTGATTCTGATCACGCTGGGGATTATCGCTGCGGTGTTTATAACGAATCAATTTCTTACCCGGTTTGTATTCAAGCGGATCAAGCACCCTCTGGATACGCTGGCAGACGGGGTTCATCAGATCCGGGACGGCAATCTGGATGTTAGAATCCACTACGGGAACAAGGACGAATTCGCTCCTGTCTGTGAGGATTTCAATGACATGGCTATCCGCCTCAAGGAATCCCAGCGCCTGATCCAGAGGCAGGAGGAGAGCCGCAAGGAGCTGCTGGCCGGGATATCGCATGACCTCCGTTCCCCACTGACCTCTGTCCGTGCGTATTCGGAAGGACTGCTGGATGGGGTAGCCACAACCCCTGAATCCCAGAAGAAATATATCACCATGATTAAGACCAAAGCAGAGGATATTGACCGGATGGTCGGTAAAATCTTTCTTTTCTCCAAAATGGATCTGGGAGACTATCCCTATGAACCAGAGGTGCTGGAGGTCAATCAGGAGCTCCTCTCCTTAATCAAGGCCACTGCCGAAGAATACAGGGAGAAGGGGCTGGACGTAGTCATTGCTGCACTGGCTGCGGATGTGTATATTTACGCCGATCCGGCGCAGCTCAGCAGCATCGTCTTCAACATTCTGGAGAATAGCTGGAAATACAAGCTCAAGGAGCGTGTCCAGGTATCTATCCGTACCGAAGTACAAGGAAGCGATGTGTTCATCTATCTGGAGGATAACGGACCCGGGGTGCCGGAAAAGGCGCTGGATAAGCTGTTTGATGTGTTCTACCGCAGCGATCCTTCGCGCAATAACCCCACTAAGGGCAGCGGCTTGGGGCTGGCAATCACAGCCAAAGCCGTCAGCCGGATGGGCGGAAGTATTCAGGCACAGCCTTCTCCCGCAGGGGGCTTGTGCATCATTATCACACTGCCAGTGCTGGATAAAGGGGCCTTGCTATGACCAAAGTATTAATCATTGAAGATGATAGTGCAATTGCAGCGATAGAGCGGGATTATCTGGAAATTAATGATTTCACGGTCGAGGTTGCCGAGGACGGCATCACCGGGCTTGAGCTGGCGCTTGCGGGACAATTCCAGCTAATTCTCCTTGATCTGATGCTGCCGGGGGAAGACGGATTCTCGGTGTGCCGCAAGCTGCGGAGCCAGCTCGACATTCCTATCCTCATGGTCACGGCCAAGCAGGAGGACATCGACAAGATCCGGGGACTGGGACTTGGGGCCGATGATTATATCGTCAAGCCTTTTTCACCAGGTGAACTGGTGGCCCGGGTCAAATCCAATCTGGCTCAGTATGCCCGTCTTAAGGGCATGAGCGGTAGCAGCACAGAGAGCCGGATCGAGAGTGGTCCGTTCGTCATTCATACCTTGTCGCATAGAGCCTATCTGCACGGCCGGGAGCTGGAGCTAAAGAAGAAGGAGTTCGACCTGCTGCACTTCCTGATTGTCAATGCGGATATCGTCTTCAGCCGGGATTCCCTGTATGAACGGATCTGGGGCTTCGATGCCATGGGCGATAACGCTACCGTAGCCGTCCATATCAACAGGCTCCGCGATAAGATCGAGCAGGACCCCGGCAACCCGAAGTATATTCAGACGGTGTGGGGAGCGGGATATCGTTTTCAGGTGTAGCTAAGCAGCCTCCGGCCATTCGTATGGTCCGGGGGCTATTTTGATCCTCCGTAATAAACCGCTCTGTACCAGATATACAGAGGCCGCAGCAGCAGCTTCCCGATTACGAAATACAGCACAGCCATAATCAGCAGCACTCCGTACACCACCGGCCGGTCCTGGCCATAGACAAAAAAGAGTATATCAAACTGATTGGTCATGTTAAGGTTATAGGTGACGACCAGTTTGCTCATTAACAGCATACCGAACAGCAGGTAGAAGCTGGCGCCGAGCAAAACGTGGATCAGCAAGATCCAGGGCCGGAAGGGTAAGCGCCTCCGGTGCGCTTTTGAAGACAAGTAGTATGTTACAAACAGTCCCGCAGCAGCCAGCGAAATCAGCAGCAGCTGATTCATTGGATGAAGAACATACATAAGCAAACCGTTCAAAGCGGCAAAGATCAGAATATCCGCAAGAATAGACTTGGTCCGCTCCCGGAGGCTAACCGCTTGAAGCGGTTCCACGGACCCGCCTTGTACGAAATCTACGGTCCATACGATCAGTAGCAGAATGCTGAACCAGACTAGCGTAACGGAAACGGGTATAAGATTGAAATACTGCAACAGGAATACACCATCCTTATTTTTCCTTTATTATAACACTTTCACCATCTTAGGAGGATTAACATTCATGCTATTACTGAAGTTATGCGCTATTGCTGTTCTGCTGTCTTTTTCCTACCAGATTATTGAGAAGGTTCTTGGGTTGATCTCCAAGTCACAGGTGAGGTACACAATCTATTATTGGGGAGCTGCGATGATTGCTGGAAGCGTTCTCTGGAGTGACAGTTATACGTTTGGCATGCCGCATCAAGTGATGAGAGTGCTTCCGCTGTTCCTTGTCATTCTGGCAGTGAATCTGATCATCTCCCGATCCTCCGGCTATAATCCAGTGGGCACATATAATAAGGTCAACTTCGTGCTGTGCTTCCCGATTTTTGAAGAGATTGCCTTCCGGGGATTGGTTCTTCCCATTCTCGCGCAGCATCCGGGTCTTGGACAGCTCCATGCCACGGGAATCATTGATGTCAGCGGTGCTATTCTCCTTACTGCGTTCCTGTTCGCCGTATCGCATTTGCAGTATTACCGGTTGAACCGCGAGAGTATCCGTTTTATGCTGTTCGCGCTGAGCGGAGGGATCTTCTTCGGGCTGTTCGCGCAGGTTACGGAGTCGCTCTTGCTGACGATTCCGCTGCATATTGCTTTTAACGGGTCGGCCGTCTGGTATCAAAAAAAGAGCCACAGCTCCTCTACAGAGCCAGCGCCTCTTCCGTAATCTGCCTGATATCAATCGGAGACAGCGTCTCCTCGTTCACCATGTCCGGCAGAATCTCTGCCAGGAAGTAATCTACGCACTTGAGGTCAATATGCTTAATCTTGATTAGCGCATTGCGGTACATCACCACAAATTCCTTCTCCGTGTTCCCTCTTTGCAGCTCGGCGAAGGCCTCATACACCTGATCCATCTTATCCGCAACCTCCAGAATCAGTCCCTCCAGCGACTCATCCTTGCCTTCACGCAGCTGCTGGTAGAAGATGCTTTTGAATTCGTCCGGAATATGCTCCTTAATGAAGTTGTCGATCATGCCCTCCTCCACCTGCTGGATCAGTGATCTGAGCTGGAGCGAGGAGTGCTTCACCGGCGTTTTGATATCCCCGATAAAAATCTCTCCGTAATCGTGGCTGCTCGTGATCTCGTACAGCTTCTTCCAGTCGATCACCGCGCCGTGCTTCTCTTCAATATCCGCCAGCGTCTTTGCGTATTGCACGACCTTCCAGGAATGGGCCGCAACGCTATGCTCCTCGAATTTGAATTTGCCCGGACAGCGGATAATGCGCTCCAGCTCATTCAGTGAGCGAAAATACTTGTGAATTCCCATGCTAGTCCTCCCGTATGTTAGTTAGGCTACGCTAGAGTTCAGTCTAATCCTCCAGTGTTAACCCCGGATGAACCTCAGCACCCCATTGTGTAAAATCCGCACGGCTGCACGCATCTAACGGTTTTGCCCGGCCTCTCCCCGTCCTATTGCGGTCCCCATCCCCGACTAAAGTCGGGAATCAAGAACAGTCTGCAGGCCGTTTTGCCAGGAAGAATAATTACGTACAATACATACATAGACAACGGAAATGAACACGCCGGCTACCGGCGGTCATCTAATATGAGAGGAAGATTCACTATGACAAAAAAATTAACCCGTTCCTTAACAGACAAGAAACTCACCGGCTTATGCGGAGGATTGGCACGCTATTTCAATGTTGATGCCACCCTTGTAAGATTGATTGTTGCTGTCGCTACGATATTCAGCTTCGGCACTGTAGTCTTTCTCTATATCATCGGCAGCCTTATTGTTCCCCAGGAATCCTACGGCGGATTCGATGACAGCTTTAACAACTACTAATCCCACATATAAAGGAGATCATTACAATGAGCATATTCCAAAGAATCACTACATTAACTAAGGCCGCTATTCACGAAGGACTGAACAAGCTGGAAGATCCGATCCTGCTGACCGGCCAATACCTGCGTGACCTGGAGGACAAAATCACTGGTGCCGAAGGCAAACAGCGTGAACTCAAGGCAGCAGCCAGTGTGCTGGAGCGCCGGATCTACGAATACAAGGTGCTTGCAGAGCGCAGTGAAACGGAAGCCGTCCAGTTCATGAGCGAGGGTAATGAACCGGCTGCCCGCTTGGCGGTAATGGCCAAGCTCCGCTACACAGAGAGCGAGCAGGAATGCACCGCCGGGCTGAAAGAGACTCAGGCCGCGCTGGCCTCTCTTGAAGTACAGCTTGCCAGTGTTAAGGAAGAACATACGCGCCTCAAAGCCAAAAGAGCCGAGCTGGCCGAACGTGCCCGCAAGGCAGCAGAGGCCAAGCAAGCAGCCCAGGCTTACAGCGCCGCTTCTCCGGCAGGCTATCCCGGCCAGGTGCTGAACAACGGCACAGCCTCACGCGGATTCGAACGGATGGAAGACAAAATCGCCATGCAGGAAGCAATCGCCGAGCAAGCGGGGCTGGCCGCAGCGGCTCATGAATCTTCAATCAACAGTGCCGTGGAAGCCGAGCTGGAACGTCTGCGGAACCGGAAGTAAGCTGACGGTATCGTCCGTAATTGCAAAAAGGATGCCTCCCTGGTCATAGGGATGGCATCCTTTTTTGTTGTGCATTTGAATTTTACCGGCACATCTTTCAATGCAACGCCTGCTCTTAGCCACTCCAAACTAGGAGTCAGATGTTTTATTTACATTATTTGTAACTCATTCTGGGCATCCGCATAGATATATTTTACAACCATTTCAATGCCAAGGAGCGATTCTGTTGGAAAATCAATTATTACCCTCACAGGCCTGCAATTCAGACACTATTGGCTTGCCGCCGCAGTCTAATCCCACCCCACCGTTCATTCCGATTCCCCCGACTCCCGAAACCTTATGTACTAACACCTGGGTATATCTATGGACAAATACTAACATGGGAAATCTATGGGTGTATGTTCAAAGAGTCATCCAAGGGAAACGAAACACCTTAACCGGCTGCACTCTGTTACAGGATTGGAGCGGCAGGTACTATTATCAACAGATCACCGTGGACTTGGCTTATATTACGATGTATGTATGTCATTCGCCAAGCTCTGAATCTATGGGGCTTGCCCACGAGAGCATGCCTTCAGGAGCATTGCCATCCGGTAATTCTCAAGTCAAGCTATGTCTTTACCAACAGTTTCCGGTAGGCAATTTTGTCTATGAACTTACTCCGCTCAATACAACATGTCCATCACGGCCTTGGGATGAACGAGTTCTTAAGGGCTCCATTATCATCCCTTACGATCCTGCGATGCCGGTTACGGGAGAGTTCAAGTAACTTCACCATATACGGGAACAAGTTCTTGGCAGGATAGAATGCCAAGAACTTGTTCCCTTTTCTATTACATTAATGGTAAGGTACTGAATCTTCGTGCGGTTGATCGGTGTAGTAGGCCGGAAGCGGTGAGGCGGCGTTCTTTTCCCGAAATTTATGTTTATAGGCTTCAAAATCCCATGTACCCAGAAACTTCTCTGCTGCTGTGTGGCCCGAGGTCAGCAAAAACTGCTTATCTGCATCCGTCAAATCAAATTTGGTCGTCGTCACCTCTCGGGTTGGAATAAAGACAGTCCGTTCTTCCGCATGCTCATCTACATGCCGTTGATCGTGAGCTTGGAGCATAGTTTTGAACATGCCTCTTAATAAAGAGACGGGGCCGTTGATATCCAGGGTCTGGGCATACGTACGTTTCTCCGACAGGCGGAAACCAAAGGTTGGCCACCGTGGAACCCCCTCTACATCAAACAGCCAGATGGGATAGTTGCTTAGCATTCCTCCATCCAGCATGTAATAAGGCTTCGAGATAAGCGGTGTATGCCATAAATAAGGTTTGAAGAAGAACGGTAGGGTAGTGCTCATCCGTACTGCCGCAGCAATCGGGAAGGTGATTGATGACAGCCCGTAATGCGGAAGATCCCTGGGAAAAATGACCATTTTACCGTTGCTGATGTTTGATGCTATAATAGACAACTTCCCTTCCGGCAGATCGCCGAAGGTCTCTATGCCCCGGCGCTTCAACCAATCACTCATCACCGTCTCCAGAACATGGTTGCTATAAATACCTGAATTCAGGATTAACGGAAGGGCTTTGTTCAACAGCGGTACACTGTTCATACGTGTCTTGCCCAACAGCTGCACATAATCAAGCGAATGCATCAGTTCCTTAATCTCCGCACTGTTATAGCCTGCTGCCAGTAGTGCCGCTACAATCGCTCCTGCCGATGTTCCTGCTAACTTGTTCCAGCTGTACCCTTTGCACTCCATCATCTCAACCGCGCCGACAAATGCAATCCCTTTGACACCACCGCCCTCAAAAACAGCGTCTGCCTTCATTTCAACAAACTCCCTCTTCATCCGAATTATAACTAGGCACAATTGTTGCTGCCCCTATTCTTTACGGAAGGGGGGATTCTGATTCAGAGCTGCCCCGCCGGTTCAGACGCCTTGGCATAACGGTTCTGCGGAACCGGCAAGCCGAGATTGCCCCGCAGCGTATCGCTCTCGTATTCGGTACGGAACAGTCCGCGCTCCCGCAGAATCGGAACCACCTGATCCACGAATTCCTCCAGACCGTGCGGTACAGCAGCAGCCAGCATGAAGCCGTCGGCTGCCCCACCCTCGAACCAGGCCTGAAGCTGATCGGCCACCTGCTCCGGCGTACCGATGAAGCTGCTGCGCGGTGTAGCCGACTGCAAGGCAACCTGCCGCAGAGTTAACCCCTGCTCTCTGGCGTCCTTCTTGATCTTGTCCGTTCCGCTCTGGAAGCTGTTCCGGCCCAGGTCACCCAGATCCGGGAACGGCTCATCGAGCGGATACTGCGAGAAGTCATGGTGCTCGAAGAACCTTCCCAGATAGTTCAGCGCATTCTCAATCGTTACCAGTCCGGCAACCTCTTGGTATTTGCGCTCCGCCTCCTCCGGGGTAGCACCGAGAATTGGTGCTATGCCCGGGAAGATCAGCACTTCCTCGGGGTTGCGTCCGAAGGATGCCACCCGGCTTTTCACATCCTTATAGAATGCCTGTGCAGACTCCAGGGTATCATGGCCCGTGAAGATCGCGTCTGCCACGCTTGACGCATAATCCTTGCCGACCTCCGAAGAACCTGCCTGGAAAATTACCGGCTGTCCCTGCTTCGAGCGGGCGATATTGAGCGGTCCCTTCACCGAGAAGAACTCACCCTGATGATCCAGCGTGTGCAGCTTATCCTTATCGAAGAAGACGCCTGTCTCCTTGTTCCGCACAAAAGCATCATCCTCCCAGGAATCCCACAGCCCGCGTGCCACCTCCAGATATTCGGCAGCAATCCGGTACCGCTTGCCATGATCGGGATGCTCCTTCTTGCTGTAATTCAGTGCAGAGCCTTCGAGCGGTGAGGTCACCACATTCCACCCGGCCCGGCCACCGCTGATCATATCAAGTGAGCCGAATTGCCGGGCTACCGTGAACGGTTCACTGTAAGAGGTAGATAAGGTCCCGACCAGACCAATCCGGCTGCTGACCGCCGCCAATGCACTAAGAATAGTCAACGGCTCGAAGCGGTTCAGGAAATGAGGAATGGACTTCTCGTTGATGAACAGACCATCGGCAATGAAGATCAGGTCCAGCTTGCCCTCCTCTGCCTTACGTACCCAATCCTTATATAGCTCAAAGTTCACACTGGCATCGGGCTTCGCATCAGGATGGCGCCACATGGAGGTGCTTCCTCCCACTCCGTGCAATAGTGCTCCCAGCTTCAACTGTCTTGATTTCGTCATGTTCATTCCTCCTCATAGAATATGGTTAGAGCGCCGTTTGCTCTGAAGCTTGAGCGGCTGATGCAGCTGGTGCAGCTTGACCAGCCTGAGCTCCCCGCTTCACCCGTTCAATCTGGGCCAGATGCCGCTCTACATGGGCGGTGAAGCCGCGGACAATATCGGTAATCTGCACCGTCTCGCCCTTGAAGTTAATCCCGCTCTTCTCCCATTCTCCGGGGCTAAGTCTTCCGAGCAGCAGACTGTTATAATGCAGCAGACTGCGGAACAGCTCTAGGCTGTCTGCGGCATACCCCTGATTACTATGCTGTCCGCTGACCCATGCGTCCTGCTGGAATGCCGGGAGCTGAACCTGTGTATCTGCCAGAATGTCACGGATACGGAAGGAGACCACGATGCTGTGATCCGCCAGATGGGCCAGCACCTCGGTCACGCTCCAGCTTGACGGCTCCGCCTTCCACCTTAATTGTTCTTCGGATAAGCCTTCCACCGCCTGGACCAATTGCCCATGCGTATTCAAGTAGCCGGCTAGCTCCACACTCACACTGCTCATTGCGATTCCCTCCAGTATCGGTTTGAATTATCGTTGTTACCCGCTGATGGAATATGCTCAGTTGCACTTTGTAATATTATTGAAGCGCGACAACGCAAACGGAGCTATATTCTGCCGGGTATGTCCCTGCACAGCCAGATCCGCAAGAATCTCGCCGACCGCGCTGGAGAATTTGAAGCCATGTCCCGAGAAGCCTCCGGCCAGCAGCACATGGCTGTGAGCAGGATGGCGGTCGATGATGAAATCCTCATCCGGCGTATGCTCATACTTGCAGACAGAACCCTTCAGCAGCTTCCCGGCAGCGCCCGGCATATAAGCTTCAAGCACCCGGCGCAGGTCGCCTTCATCACTCTCCAGGCTGCCGAAGGGGGCCAGCGGTTCACCGGGCCTCCACACTTCGCCGGTGTCATGGCGGCCGATCTTCAGCCCGGCCCCGCTGATACTGGGAAAGCCGTAGAACCCGCCTTCCTCTGCGCCGAGTGTGAAGCCGGGGAACTTCCCGGCATCGAAGGCCGGCGTACTCCCGAACCAGCCTACTACCTTGCGTACAGCCTTAATGGGCAAGTTAACAAAGGGCGACAATGAACTGAACCAGGCCCCGGCGCTGAGTATAGCAGCGGCTCCGTGGTAATTTCCCTGCTTCGTCTGTACTGTGACACTTCCTTCGCGGGCTGTTACCTTCAGCACAGGCGTATTCGTCAGCAGCTCCGCACCGTGAGCCAGCGCAAGCTGCCGGTAAGCAGTAATGCACCGCTCACTGTAGAGATAACCGGCATCCGGCTCATACATGGCCGCGAAGCCTTCCGGAACGGTCAGGGCCGGCCAGCGGCGGCGGATCTCCGCCGCATCCAATTGCTCCACCCGGACCTTGCGCTTCCGCGCCTCCGTATGGCGTCCGGCGAAGGAATACAGCCTGCTGTCTGCCAGATTGAGCACGCCGGACGGAGCCAGCAGCACAAGGCCGCTCTCCGCCTCCGCCTCTTCCCATAGCACCTGGGCACGGAGCGCCAGGTCAATATAAGCCGGATCGCCGCTATAGGCGTGCCTTATCAGGCGGGTATCGCCGTGATGGCTTCCTTCCATATGCGGCGGATCGAACGCATCGATCAACAGTATCTTCACCCCGCGCCGGGCGAGATGATAGCCTGCGCTCATGCCCATGGAGCCTGCACCGACAATAATGACGTCATAATCAGAATGCTCCGCTATGATCTGCACCCCTCTCCGCCGCCAGATGCTCAAGCACACGGACCGCCAGATCGCTGAAGAATCCTGCGCCAACCGGCAGCGCCGCTTCATCCAGCCCAAAAGCGGGATGATGCCACTCCTGGCTGCCAGCCGTGCCGGTGAAGACGAACAATCCGGGAACCGCCTGCTGATAGAAGGCAAAGTCCTCCCCGGCCGGTGACGGCACCGGCTGCACGGCGGTATAGCCCAGATTCGCTGCCGTTTCTTCGCCCAGCCGGGCCAGCAGCGCATCGTTGATGACCGGCGGCGGCCCGCCGATCCAGCGCACGCTGGCTTCGGCACCGAGCGCGGCGGCCACACCTGTCACTATCTCCTCGAACCGCTTCAGCACCCTGCCGCGCACTGCTTCATCGAAGGAACGGATCGTTCCTTCCAGCACCGCCGTGTCCGGGATGATGTTCCACGAATTCCCGCTGTGGATCTGTGTGACACTGATGACTGCGCTATCCAGACTGCCCACATTCCGGCTGACGATGGACTGCAGCGCCGTTACAATATGAGAGGCGGCGACAATAGGATCGATCCCGGCCTCCGGCACAGCTGCATGAGTGCCGAAGCCCCGGATACGGACCGCGAAGCCGTCTGCGGCCGCCATCAGCGGACCAGCCTTGATCCCAAGGGTCCCTACTGGCAGATCCGGCTTATTATGCATGCCGATTACTGCGCGGACCTGATCCAGCCCTCCAGCGGCGATGATCTGCTGCGCACCCTTCGCCTTCTCCTCGGCGGGCTGGAACAAGAAGCGCACCGTTCCCTTCAGGCTGCTCTCCTGCGCCTTGAGCTGATATGCGGCTCCAAGCAGCGCCGCCGTATGGAAGTCATGCCCGCAGGCATGCATTCTGCCTGGATACAGGGAGGCATACGGCAGCCCGGTCTCTTCCTGGATCGGCAGGGCATCAATGTCTGCCCGCAATGCAATCACTGGCCCGCCCTTCCAGCCGCCGACTTCGGCAATAACCCCGGTCTTCAGACCGTAATCTACTATCTTCACACCCGCCTGCTTCAGCAGTGAGGTGATATACACGCTAGTTTCCACCTCTTCACCTGACAGCTCCGGGTGCCGGTGCAGATGACGCCTGATTTCAACCAGCCGCTCCTTGAACGATAACGAATGTACTTCCTGTGCCGCAGATTTCGTGGCTGAATTTGTCATTAGCAGGCCTCCTTGCTTGTTAATCAGATGTCCTCACTGCGCTATGCCTCCGCTGGCACTTCGGCCAGCGCCTCACTCAGCAGCTCGAAGGAACGCTGCCGCTTACCGAAGGGCTGCACATTGGTCGTGACGATGAATTCCTCCACGCCGGAAGCTCTAGCTAGCGCCAGAAGCTGCTCACGTACGTTCTCCTTCGTCCCTTTGGTAATCTCAGGCTCCCGCTCCTCCAGCGTGTACGCTTCCTCACTCTGGCGGGTGAACTCTTCCGCCTGCTCCCGGCTGGCCAGCGTCAAAACCTTACCGCTGGCAAAACGGAGGCGGATCAGCTTATTCGCTCCAGCCAACTCCTTGGCCTCCTCTTCGGTATCGGCCACGATGACAGCCAGCGCAATAATTACCTGCGGCTCCTGCCCGCCGCTTCGATTGAAGCTGTTGCGGTAAGCCCGCACCGCCTCTAAGGCAACGGCCTGATCACCGCCGATGAACAGGGAGAACACATACGGCAGGCCGAGTCCGGCCGCGATCTCGGCGCTGGCGACACTGGCGCCGAGCACATACAGCTCCGGCGGAGTTCCGGGGAGCGGGCCTGCCTTCAGCCCGTGCAGCGGATGCTCCGCCTCTAGCCGGTTATGCACATACTTTTCCAGCTCCACAATCTTGTCCGTTAACGAAGCAGCTTCCCCGCTCCCCTGCTGGAGCGCCTGTGTGCTGCGCGGCAAGCCGCCGGGAGCGCGGCCGACGCCTAAGTCCACCCGTCCCGGTGCCAGCGAAGCCAGCACGTTGAAATTCTCAGCCACCTTGTAGGGGCTGTAGTGCTGAAGCATAATTCCGCCGGAGCCGATGCGGATACGATCCGTCTTAGCCAGCAGGTGTGAGATGAGCACCTCAGGAGAAGACCCGGCCACCTGCTCGGAATCATGGTGCTCCGATACCCAGAAGCGGCGGAAGCCGAGGCGTTCAGATAGCTGCGCCAGGCTGATTGTGTGCCGGAAAGCCTCTTCCGGTGTCTCCCCGGGATAGATCGGGCTTTGGTCGAGTACGCTGATTGTAATTGCCATAGATATGCCTCCTAGATGGAATAGTTCAGCTCCGGCGTAATCCGCTTCAGGAACTGCTTCGTTCGTTCTTCTCGCGGATGGTTGAATACCTCCGTGGGCGTGCCCTCCTCGACGATCACTCCGCCGTCCATGAACACCACATGATTCGCCACATCGCGGGCGAATCCCATTTCATGCGTCACCACAATCATCGTGATGCCTTCCTTGGCGATCTTGCGGATCACCGCAAGCACCTCGCCAACCAGCTCCGGGTCCAGTGCCGAGGTCGGTTCATCGAAGAGGATGACCTCCGGCTCCAGGGCGAGCGCCCGGGCAATCCCGACCCGCTGCTGCTGGCCGCCGGAGAGCTGGCTCGGATAGGCATCCAGCTTGGCGCCGAGCCCCACCTTCTCCAAGAGGGCGATGCTCTTCTCTCTCGCTGCCTCCTTCGGAAGCTTCTTGACGATCAGCAGGCCTTCCATCACATTTTCCAGCGCGGTTTTATGCCGGAACAGATTGTACTGCTGGAAGACCATGGCGGTCTTTTGCCGGAGCTGGTGGATATCCTTCTTGCGGGCATGCCGGAAGTCCAGCTTGAAGTCCCCGATGGAGATTTCGCCGCTGCTGGGCTTCTCCAGAACATTCACGCAGCGCAGCAGGGTGGTTTTGCCGGAGCCGCTGGGACCGAGAATGACCACCACCTCGCCCCTCGACACCTCCAGATCAATATGGTTCAGCACCTGATGGCGCCCGAACGACTTCGATAGCTGCGATAGCTTAATCATGCGACTCCCCCCCGGTTATACAGATTGATCCGTCTTTCAATGACGGCGGTTGCCCGCTCAATGAGGAACGTCAGTCCCCAGAAGATCAGCGCCGCCGCCAGGTAAGCCTCGAAGAACTTCCAGTTGGTCGAAGCGACAATCTGCGCCTGGGCATTGATGTCCACCACCGATACGGTAAAAGCCAGCGTAGACCCGTGCAGCATCCCGATCACGGAATTCGACAGGTTGGGCAGACTCGCCGCCAGCGCCTGGGGGAACACAATCCGCCGCAGCGCCTGGGGAGTGCTCATCCCTATGGAATGGGCCGCTTCCAGCTGACCGCGGTCCACCGCCAGCAGACCGGAGCGCACCACTTCGGACATATAGGCCCCCGCCGTAATGGAGAAAGAAATGTAGGCGAAGCCGATCATCGGGATTGATACCGAGCGGAAGCTCCAGCCGAACTGTGCAGCAAGCCCGTCAATAATCATAGGCAGCCCGAAATAGATCAGCAGCAGATGCGTCAGCATCGGGGTGCCGCGGATGAACGTGACATACCCTACGGCCAGCGGATACAGCCCGGGAACTCTATAAATCCGGATCAGGGCCACGACCGTACCGATCACGAAGCCTGCCAACACCGACACAACCGTGATATACAGCGTCGTAGGAATGGCTCCCAGAATTTGCAGAAACGCCGTCCAGATAAAAGCCGGGTCCAGCTTCATTACGCACCGCCTCCTTTACCCGCTCCCATATCCGCGACAATCGTGCGGTAGGACGCTTTTCGCTGCAGAGTGAACCGCTTCTTGGCCGGGCTATCCTGGGCTTCATGCCTGAGCAGACGTTTCTCCGCAACCAGCAGCAGCCTCTCAATACACAAACTGATCACAAGATAGATAAGCGCAAGCGCAATATACGTCTCGATGAAATGCTGGGTCGCGCTGCCCAGGGTCTGAGCCTTGCCCGTCATCTCCATCACGCCTAGCGTGAACGCCAGCGAAGTATCCTTCAGCAGCGCTATAACCAGGTTCGAGAAGACAGGAATCGCAATTCCCAGCGCCTGCGGCAGCACAATACGGGTAAAAGCCTGGTAAGTGGTCATCCCCGTAGCGTAAGCCGCTTCCACCTGCCCCTTATCGACCGCTGTAACTGAAGCACGGATCATCTCCGACATGAAGGCCCCGGTATGCAGACCGTAGGTCAAAATTACGAACACCAGCACCGGAGTCCGCGTCATATCCAGGTTCACCAGCTTCAGCACCTCAGGCAGACCGTAATAGAACAGGAATAACTGAATCAGAATCGGCGTCCCCCGGAAAAAAGAAATGTACACCTCAGCGCAGGTTTTCAGAACCGGCACCTTATACAGGCGGGGAAGCGCAATGATAAATCCGACAATCATCCCTGCCAGCAGCGAGCAGGCTACGATCAGCAGCGTGGTGCTCAGCGTAGTCAGCAGCTTGGGCAGGAACGAGAAGACAAAACCTAAATCAAACGGTGCACCCATCCTGCACCTCCTTTCCGCTGTAAGCGCCTGCGCACTATTGAACCGATGAGGTGGTAACGTCTGCGCCCAGCCACTCTGTGCTTATTTTGCCTAGCGTGCCGTCTGTCTTCAGCTCCTTGACCACTCCGTCAATGGCCTCCGACAGCTTCTGCGAAGGGGCATCATCCTTGCGCAGCACATACAGAATATCAGCAGAGGACAGCTCCGGACCTACCGCCTGCAGCTTGCCCTGCGGGTCGATGATCGGCAATACGAAATCGGCAGCAAGGGTAGCATCCACCCGGCCTGAATCAATCTGGCTGACCGTATCATTGGCGGCACCGTTCTGATAGACAATTGAGATCGAATCCGCACCGTGCTCCTTGTTGTAGTTCTCCAGAATTTGCGCTTGAGCACTGGTGGCGCCGGTCAGCACCTTCTTGCCTTTCAGATCGTCCAGTGTCTGGATCGAATCATTACCTTTCGCTACAACAATGCGGTTTCTCCAGTGGGCATAAGCTTCCTTGTTAAAAGCGTACTTCTGCTCCCGCTCCGGGTTCTTCTCCATGACATGGGCCACCAGGTCAATTTTTTTCGTCTCCAGACTCAGCAGCAGATTGCTGAAGTCCATCGTTTGGAATTCGAACTCATACTCCGGCAGGCGTTTGTCAATCTCCTTCAGCAGCTCTACATCGAAGCCGGTCAGCTTGCCGTTCTCATCAATGAAGCAGACATTGGGAAAAGCAGTGCCGGTGCCGATCACGATCTTGGTCACCTTAGCCGGCTCGGCGGCAGCAGCCGTGGACTCCGCACTATTCTGAGGGGCTGCTTCCGCCACCTTGCCGCTATTTACGCTGTTATTATTGCCGCAGCCGGCGATCAGCAGCGTTAGTACCAGTGTGGATGCGAATGATATCGTCTTGTTCATCTCTCAAACCCCTTTTCAAATTAAATAATCCCTATCTGTTTAGTTGTGATTATATGCAATTAACTTTATCACTGCATGCTGCCATGCGCTAATAGAGTTTCTTAATATGGTTATTCAAGAAGTCAATTCAGCTTACTCAGTGTCTCCGTCCCCAGCTCCAGCAGGGTATCCAGGAATTCTGCGTTCTCTCCGTTCAGCGAGATCAGGTGGGTCCGCAGGGAGATACCTGCGGTCTCAGTGATATCCACCCGGACCAGTGTTCCCGCCTCTACCTCCTCCTGCACGCTCAAGGCCGGAAGGAAGCAGATGCCTGCTTGCCGCAGCACCAGCTTCTTGGCGGTCTCCAGGTTATCCACCTGATAGACAATGCCCGGCGGACGCTCCATGCTCTCAAATACCCGGTGCAGGCGCATCCAGTCCAGCGAGCCGCATTCGAAGAATACTAGGGTCTGCTCAGAGATCTCCCGGATCGAAGCACGGCCCTTGCGGGCCAGCGGATGAGCGGCATACACATACAGCGAGATCGGGTCTTCACAGAAAGGAAAGGACTGGATGGCCGGATTCACTACCTTGCGGATAAAAGCGAGATCGATCTCCTTCGCCTTCAGCTTCTCAATCAATATTTCGGTGGGAGCGGTAGTCAGCTTCATACGGATGTGCGGATACCGCTGCCTCAAATGGAGCAGGAGATGAGGCATCAGATAATTGGAGACGGATACCGTGCTGCCGATTCTCAGCTCGCCGGGGATTTGACCTTTGGACTGAAGCTGATGCCTGCCGTTCTGATAGACCTGCAGAATTTGCTGCGCATAGGGGAGGAACTGGCGGCCTTTATCCGTCAGGTTAATCTGCTTGCCCAGCCGGTCGAATACCTTGCAGTCCAGCTCCCGTTCCAGCGACTGGATGCGCGCTGTTACTGTCGGCTGCGAGATATAGAGCACATCTGCCGCTTTGTTGAAGCTTCCGTAGTGGTTAATGTAGACAAACGCCTCAATGTTCTCGATATTCAAGCATAGTCCCCCTCTGCATCAATAATTATATTATTCCTATCGATTAACAATGAATTTTAATTAATCTTATGCAGAGGCTATTTTTTTGTCAACTGACGGGCATCGTTTATTTTGGAAATTCCCCTTCCGCCACTTTTCCCCAAATTTATGTTTTCAAGTTCAATTTATATTTATCACAAGTCAGATAGAACTTTTCTATGTTTTTATTTGAATCATTAATACCCTCTTATACTTATCGGATTTATGTATTATAATAACGGCACATTCCATTACCGGACAGGAGGCACCAGATGAATCACTCAACAGGACTTGTAATCCGTGAAGCCGCAGCTGCCGACCGTGAAGCCATTGCCGGGGTCTTGCTGGAAGCTTACAGCGAATATGCAGCCGTGCTGCCCGAACCGTTCTGGGAGGAGTACCGGGACTCCATTCTCGGCTCGGTTCATGGCGATGGACCGGTCTCCCGGATTGTAGCGGAGCTGGATGGACAGATCGTGGGAAGCGTACTGCTGTTCACCTCCTCTGAGGCTGCTTACGGAAGGGCCGAGCTGGGCATCCATACGCCGATCATTCGTCTGCTGGCCGTAGCTCCGGAGGTCCGGGGGCACGGGGTGGCCAGACTTCTGATCCGCGAAGCGGCAGGAAGAGCCCTTGCACTGGGGGCAGCCAGTCTGAATCTTCATACTTCGGATATGATGGCCTCTGCGATCAGGCTATATGAGGGACTCGGCTTCAAGCGGGCTTATGAGACGGATCTGAAGAACGGGGATACTCTGGTCAAGGGCTACCGTCTGGAGCTGCCAGTCTCCGCCGGTCCACAGGCAGAACCGACCTCAACGGCCAGCATAACCGGTTAAGCTGGCCTTTTATACGGCTGCCCGCAGGTATTGTGGCG
The DNA here is from genome assembly GCF_038002825.1 of Paenibacillus sp. FSL H8-0048. Lineage (NCBI taxonomy): Bacteria > Bacillati > Bacillota > Bacilli > Caryophanales > Paenibacillaceae > Paenibacillus > Paenibacillus sp. FSL H8-0048. The sequence goes on from NZ_JBBODF010000001.1 coordinate 2,960,286, forward strand.
GAACCAACTGCTAAGGCTAGCACAACCGGCTAAGCCGTCCTCTTCTTAAGGAGAACCTATTCAGCGGAGCGCTCTAGGGCTCCGCTGAATAGGCTTGGTTTGGGGCTTGGTTTGGGGCTTGGTTTGGGGCTTGGTTTGGGGCTTGGTTTGGGGCTTCGCTTGGGATACCGCTTTGGCCCGGTAAATTTCTAAAATCCTGCACAAAAGACAACAATCTGCTCAGCATTTGGACTAAAATTCTAAATTGCTGTATAAAAGTCAGCATTCTTCCTCCTCTGGGCGGCTTAAAGGGACAGTTCTTGTATTTATTGCAACATTCCCCTTGAACGCCCAAATATTCAGGAATCAAAGCTGCAATACTTACAACATTCCTGACCTTGCTGTGCAATCCGCCCACAGTAGGGAGGCAGACACGGTTCAATGCGAATACCATTACTGAGCGGCGGCTCTGTGTTACCCTATGTTTGCCGTTATAGAATCCCTTTCGCTTTCGCGGCCTTCAGCCATTGCGGCAATTCATTCAACAGCTGATCATATAGCTCCTCGTCGGATACGTCTTCAATGCGGTCCAGATGCATGAAGCTGGCGTTATCCACCAGTCTGCCGCTCATCGTGTCAAGCTGCTTCAGCACCTCGAAGTCAGAGTCGCCGATGCCGACAAATTGCCAGAATATTGGAAGAGAAGAGGCCGCCATGATAACTTTGCGGGTCAGTCTCACTACGCCGCCGTCATTGATGAAGATAATGAACACAGGCGTCGTGTCCGGCTCCTCCTTCGTGTATTTCTGGATAACATCCTGCATCACCGGCGGTTCATTATTGCGCCCGAACTTATGAATCGCGTCATTATTCGTAATATGGGTGAAGACATAACTGCCAAGCTCCTGCTCAGTAACCGGCGGAAGTCTACTGAATTCCGTATCATAGACCCACACATCCAGTGAGCCGTTATCGTCGAACTTGCTGGCAACGGCGAGAATGCGTTCCACCACCTCCTGCACCACGCCTCTGGCATAAAGACTGCGCATGGAGCCGGTGATGTCCAGCACGATGCCCACTCTTGCGATGACACCGGTAAGCTGTTTTTTGACCAGGGTGAGCTCCACGATCTTTTTGCGCAGATTAATCGAAGACAACACATTCACCGGAGGCTCCGCCTCCGGCTGCAGGATTACCTCCGGGGTCTGCTTCACCCCCTCAGGTGTCCACTCCACCATCTCGGCTGTCCGCTCTATCCCCTCAGGCGTCCGCTCCACCATCTCGGCTGTCCGCTCTATCCCCTCAGGTGTCCACTCCACCATCTCGGCTGTCCGCTCTATCCCCTCAGGTGTCCACTCCACCATCTCGGCTGTCCGCTCTATCCCCTCAGGCATCCGCTCCACTAACCGAGCTGTCCGCTCCACTACCTCAGCTGCCTGCCCCATTCCCTCAGATGTTTGCTCCACTACCTCAGTTTCCCGCTCTACCACCTCAGCCGCCGCTGCGGCTTCGTTCCCGGATTCCTGTTCCACCTCAAGCCCGTAGCTTCGGCACAGGGCTGCAAGGCCCCCGTTATACCCGCTGCCGATGGCGCTGAACTTCCACTCTCCCTGATGGCGGTACAGCTCCCCGGCTACGACGGCAGTCTCCTCCGACAGGTCTGCTCCGTACTCGAAGCGGTGCAGTTCTTCCCCGTTTCTGCGGTCAGTCAGTGTCAGCTGCAAGCCGGACAGCTCCTTCATCCGCTGGTTGCGCTGCTCCCCCTCATAGATCGTCAGGGTCAGCGCAATGCGGGCATAATGCAGAGGTATTTTCGCTAACGAAATGGACAGGCTCGCCCCGTTCTCCCCCTCCGCAGCATGAGCTATGGCCCCATCCCTGGAGACCGGATTGCCATAGAAAATAAAGTCCTCATCCCGTTCACACCGGTTCTGATCCGACAACAGAAAGGCTGCCGCATCGACGCCTATTCCGCTATGGCGTGTATTCCAGCCGAGCTGGACCGTTATGTCGCTTACATCTCTTCCTTTGGTGAGTTCGGCCTTTTGACCTTTTGACAGCTGCAAATCCTTCATCTCCTCTTCATAGCAGTCTATTCCAGAAGTTCATAGATAAGGTATACCCCATTGTGGCAGCCTTGCACAACCTGAACAGATTGTATTTCCGCCTTTGCTCCTATAATATGGAGGTATTAGATGATAGATAGGGGCTTTACCTGATGAATTTCACTGCGATAGATTTTGAGACTGCCAATTCCGGCCGCTCCAGCGCCTGTGCCCTGGGGCTTGTTCAGGTCCGCGATGGTATCGTTACAGCAGAACATAACTGGCTGATAGACCCGCAGCAACCGTTCGACGGGATGAATATTGCCATTCATGGCATTACACCTTCGATGGTCAGAGGCCAGCCTACCTTCGAGGAGCTGTGGCCTACGGTAGAGCCGCTGCTGCAAGGGGAGATTGTGATCGCGCATAATGCCGCCTTCGATATGAGTGTGCTGCGCTACTGCCTGGACGACTACTCTCTCTGCTATCCCGGCTTTCAATATTTATGTACCTACCTGCTCGGCAAAAAAATGCTCCAGGACCTCCCCTCCCATAAGCTGAATGTCATCTCGGCACATTTCGGCATCCGGCTGAAGCACCATGATGCTCTGGAGGATGCCAGAGCTTCTGCACTGATTCTCCTGAAATTGATGGAGCAGTGGCAGCAGTTCGATCCGCTGCTGTTAGCCGGCAGCCAGGGCTATAAGGCCGGGACGATGTATGACGGCGGGTATACGCCGTTCAAAGCAGCGCCCAAGAAGGCCGCGAAAAAGCCGGCGGCCGGGAAGAAGGCAGCCGCTAAGACCGCGGTTGCTGCAAGCCCGGGCTTGCAGGTTAGCGGAACGGTAGCCGGGCAGGCACAAGGTGAAGCGCCAGCAGCTTCACTTGACCAGCTTCCGGCCGCAGCACCGCCAGCCGCCGGTGCTGCGGCTGTCCCTACACTGGTTCGGGGGCAGCGCGTCGATATCGGCGGCAAGCTCAGCGCTTCCAGACTCCTTGCGGCTGTGGAGTGGGATGCATCGGCTTTGCACACGGAAGTGAGCCAGCCGGAGACTGCTGCCTTTCTGCTCCGGGAGAGCGGACGCTGCGAGCAGGAGCGGGAGCTTATTTTTTATGGGAATATGGAAGACCCCAGCGGCTCCGTCTTCTCCTCGAAGCCTGCTGCGCACATGGGGCATCTGTACCTCCAGTTAAGCAGTCTGCCTGCAGCCATTACACGGATTGCGCTGGCCTTCACCGTTCCGGAGTTCAGCGGTAACAGGCATCCGGGCCCGATCTGGAACGCTTCCGTATCACTGATTGATTCCCGGACGGGAGTCAGGCTGGCGGTGTTCCCCTTCAGCCGGAATGTTATGCCAGGCATGTCCGTTGTTATCGGCGAGTTCTACCGTTATAAAGACAAATGGAGATTTGCTGCTATCGGAGAGTCGCTGCCGGGCGGCCTTCCAGCCCTATGCAGCCATTACGGCCTGGAGACGGACAGCGCCGGGAAGGCACAGCCGGAGTCCGCCGCCGCAGCGGAGGCTGAAGGTCCTAAATAAAGCAATCCCCCCAAACCGCAAATACGGGATGGGGGGATTGCTCTATTTTCAAACGATATAAAATTCTAAATCGTTATAACTTCAGCCGGTACACAGCCTTATTCTCCAGACCTCTTATGAACGGCGTCCATTCCTCCGTCTCCGGCGTCGTATCAAGGGCGTCCTCCACCATTTGCAGCTTGGCATCCATCGCATCGATATGATGCAGGGCAACGGCTTCAGCCGTCTGCGGCTGGACCGGGCTTCCCCACTCTCCCAGATTATGATGAGATAAGACCAGATGCTGAAGCGCCAGGATTTTCTCGGATTCCAGATCAATGCCGGTGCGGATTGCCGCTTCTGTAATCCAGCTGGAGGCCATGGAAATATGCCCGATCAGCTTGCCCTTCACACTGTAGTCCGACACAATGCCATACTGCGAGATCATCTCTTCCGGCTTGGCGATATCATGAAGAATGATCCCTGCTCTCATCAGATCAGGATTCAGGAACGGACGCTGCTTGCACAGGAAGTCCCCAATCTCCAGCATGCGGACCATGTGATAAGCAAGCCCTGCAAAATACGCATGATGGTGGGTCTTGGCAGCCGGATAATGCATCAGCTTCTCCTCCACCTTACCGACACAGAAGTTCACAATCGCTGCAATCTCCGGATCAGCAATACTAGCCATCTCATTCTTGATCGTATGGACCAGGTCCACAGGACGCACCGGGGCCGAGCGGATGAAGTCGGTCAGCGATACCCCGTCGGATTCATTAACCAGTCTGAGTTTAGTGATTTTGACCTGAAGCTTCTCGCGGTAGGTATGGGCCAATCCCCGCACCTTCACCAGCGCCATCGGAAAAAATGTCTCCTTATCCGTCACGCTGACGTCCCAGTATTTCGCCGAAATCTGACCGCTGGCATCACCTAGTACAATATCGAAGTAATCCTTGGGAGGAGTCCCGTTTGTCTGTTTCAGCACCAGTTCTCTAAGCAGATAGAAGCCGGTGAATTCATCCTGCGGGGCTAGCTGTTTGATTAATGTCATTGTGAAGCCTCCTATGACTTACAGGCCTGGGCCTGCTGGGTATAATAGTGTGTATATTAGAGGTTTGACACTCCCTTCCCAAATCCCTTTAAATTACTATACGATTGGCATTTCTATTTATGTCCACACCAAGTGGAAACGGCTTTTCCGGCTTTTAAAATTCAAAAAAGGGCTGCCCCGGCGGCCATTTGCATGACCCAGGACAACCCTTAGTGAATGGATTCTGTTATTTCCCGGCAGATTCGAGCGCTTCTTTGATCGCTTCTACAGCCTTGGCGGAGATGGCTTTCTGGGCATCATTCGCACCGAAGGCTGCTGCACGGTATCCGTACTTATGCAGGCCTTTGCCGTTCGAGGTATTCTCGATCTCGTATTTCACAAGCAGCTCGTCATCCGTCAGGTTATATCTTACTTTTCCCTTATCATCCAGGTAGTACACAGCCATAGTTACAGGCACATTATACTTAGTAGTAACCATGACATTTACAGTTTTATCCACACTTGCACCGATGAAAATCCCATCGAAATACGCAGCCTTATCCGTTTCCGTAACTTCTGCTTTACCATAAGCTCTGTCAACGGCAGCCTTCAGCGCATTGCTGCTACTGGTAGCGCCTGATACCGCATCTACATCTTGAGCACCTTCTCTTGTGCCTGCGGCCAGGAAGCTGGCGGTCAGCACCGGAATGGCTTTTTGCACTTCAGCATAAGCGGCTTTACCCAGATCCACCATGTTCATGCCTACACGGGAAAGGGCCACATTTACGATCTTGCCGTTACGCAGTGTAACATCTGCTTTGTTCGTGCCTTTGTCATAAGCATCACCATAAGCGGTGAAGGTGCCGTCTTTATAAGTACCTTGTACTTTGGACGCATTGGTCAAAGCATCCGTCAGCGCTGCCTTCGCTGCAGCCGACAGGGCTTCCTGTCCGGCGATATCTGGAGCCTGCACACCGCCTGCGAGCAGTCCGGCGGTCAGCTTGTCAACCAGTGATTTCTGTTCTTCCGTACGTTTGTCATCTGCAATCAGCTTGCCGTCTGCGCCGAACAGGCTTAGCTTGATGCCCGTTACCTGATCCGCGTCGATATCAACCAGCAGCATAACCTTGGACTGATTATCCACACCGGCAAATTTACCGTCGAAGGTTTGACCTTCACCCGGAGTCTTCAAGGCTTTCTCAAAAGCGCGCTCTACGGCCTGATTCCAGCCATGGCTGCTCTCCGTAGCACCGGAGATTCCATCTACCTTCTCATTATAGTTAGCGATATAAGATCCATTAGCCAGCAGTTTGGCGGTCATCGGAGCATTCGCCTTCACAACCTCCGCATAAGCGGTTGCGCCTCTGTCGATCAGGTTGCTGCCAAGTCTGAACAGCTTCACATCTACCAGCTTACCGTTACGGATCACAACATCTGCTCTCTCCACGCCTACACTTCTTGCTGTACCGTAGGAAGAGTAGAATCCGTCAACATAAGCAGCCTTGTTGTTGATGGTAGCATTCTGTTCGGCATCCCAGAAGGCATTCACTGCGGCTTTGGTCTCTGCCTCAAAACCGGCTACCGGCTGTGCGCCAGCACCTTTGGCAAGCAGTGCAGGAGTAATCGCTGCAATCGCTGCTGTCTGTTCAGCCGTATACGTCTTCTCATCCACGAAGTCTCCGGTAGCGCTAAGCGGATACAATTTAACCGCAGTCAGCTTGTTTGCTTCATAGGTAGCGAACACTGCATATTTGGCCTCAGGGTCTACACCCATGTGGACTCCATTGAAATAAGCAGCGTCAGCCGCTTGATGCGCAAGCGATCGCTCAAAAGCTCTGTCTACGGACAGCTTCCAGCCGTTGCTCGTGCGGGTTGCGCCGGATACAGCGTCAACCTTAGCTGCGCCGTCTCTGGTTTTGCCCATCAGTCTGTCTTTCATCAGACCGTAGGCTGCCCACACGCCGCTGTAATTCTCACGGGCATTGCGGTCAATGATCTTCGGGCTGGTTCTGAGCAGCTCGATATCGGCGATTTTGCCGTCTTTAATCGTTACCTTCGCACCCTCTGTACCTTTGGAATACGCATCTCCATAGGCAACATATACTCCGTCCTGATATACAGCCTTGTGCACAGTAACTGGCGCTGCTGTTGCTACAGGCTTTACAGTTGCCGCTGGCTTCTCAGAGGCTTTGGCGGATGCTGCGGGTGCAGCAGTTGCTTTAGCTGTTGCTGCGGGTGCAGCTGTCGCTTTTGGAGTAGCTGCCGGTTTGGCTGTCGCCTTCGGAGTGGCTGCCGGTTTGGCTGTCGCCTTCGGGGTTGCCGCCGGTTTGGCCGTCGCCTTCGGAGTTGGTGCCGGTTTGGCTGTTGCCTTCGGAGTTGCCGCCGGTTTGGCTGTTGCCTTCGGAGCTGGTTTAGCAGTCGCTGCCGGCGCTTCTTCCGAGGCTGCTGAAACCGCATCCACCTTCAGGTTCAAGGCAGGTAGATTAATCGTGTAGGCTAATGGCGCAAGCAGCAAGGCTGCGCTTACAGTCAAAGAAATTAATTTTTTCAAATGCGTATTCTCCTTTATTATCCCCAGTAGTATGTAGCGTTTTCAAACTGTGTTGGTCCATTCATTCCTTCTGATTACGAAGAGCAGCCAACTCTTCCTGAACGTCACCCACTCCTTCCTTCATTCCTGCTCGGCCCAGCCCGTGTAAGAAAAGATTCATCTATATATACAATCTTTCAAAAGGTGAAACAATTCACATAATAGAGTGAATTAATTCACATAAGTGGACTTCAAGCTGCTGGTGAATATTTCTGGCTTGATGGTAACAAAATTGAAACTCTTTTCTCTGTGTAGAAAATCACATACCCTATAAGAAACATCACTTTTTTGCAATAACATAAAATACTTATTCCATCTACCTCTCATAATCTGCCATATCCTCCTTCATATGATAACCATGCGATATATTATATTGTGCGGCTGCGCTTAAATATGATATTTTTATACGATGTCATGTTCATGGAAAGGAGTAACAGCTGCTCATGAATCCGTCGTGTATAGGCGTTATTCTTGCTCAGATCGGAACCCCTGACGCCCCGAGCGCCAAGGCGGTCCGTCCCTATCTGAAGCGGTTTCTGTCTGACCGCAGAATCATTGATTATCATCCGCTCTTCTGGCAGCCGCTGCTGCGCGGTATTATTCTGCGCACCCGTCCGCGCCGGTCCGCGAAGCTCTATCAGGAGATCTGGATGGAAGAGGGCTCACCGCTGCTCGTCCATTCCAGAGCACAGCAGGCAGCGCTCCAGGCACTGCTGGGCAGCAGCTATCAGGTCGAGCTGGGGCTTGCTTACAGCACACCCGGCATGGCTGAAGCCTTCCGCAAGCTGGAAGCTTCGGGAGTGACCCGCATCATAGTCCTGCCATTATTCCCGCAGTATTCCTCGACGACGACCGCTTCCGTCTATGAAGCTGCCAGCTTCGCCGCTCTGGGACGGCATAGCCGCTACGGACAGGTATCCAAACGCTTCGTACCGGCGCTGCGGTTCGTAGAAGCCTACCATGACGCGCCCGGCTATATCGCAGCGATGCAATCCTTATTACAGCGGCAGATCCGCGCCATGAGTGAAGAACCTGACTATTATATCCTGTCCTTCCACGGCATTCCCCGCCGTTATGCCGAGACCGGAGATCCCTATCCGCAGCAGTGCCAGGAAACGGCCCGTCTGCTTGCAGAAGCGATGGGCTGGACTCCGGAACGCTGGCAGTTCTCCTTCCAGTCCCGTTTCGGGCCGGAGACCTGGGTGGGACCGTCGACTGCGGATACGCTGAAGGAGCTTCACGGACGCGGAATCCGGCGGCCGCTGATTTTCTCACCCGGACTAGTCACGGACTGCCTTGAAACGCTGCATGAGCTGGCCGTAGAAGGACGGGATCTCTTCGTCATGGGCGGCGGAAACGCTAAGATGCTGGAGGTGGCTCCTTGCCTGAACGACACCGGAGAGTGGATCAGCTTCCTCGCGGGACTGGTTGACTGCTCGGCCCAGGGCTGGCACCCTTCCGTAGCAGCTGCGGCGGCGTCAGAGCAGCCGCTCTAACACAGAAACGCCCGGTCTACAGGTATCTTCAACCTGTGAACCGGGCGTCTTTTGGCGTAGACATTATTCCTAATTATTGAAGCGTGAGCTGTTTATATTTGGCAGTCAGTTCCTCGAACCACTGCTTATCCTGCAAAGTCAGCGCAAAATCAATCAATTCGGCAATTTCATCAGGCTGCAGATCAGGTGAATCCTTGAAGCTGATCTCAGCCGAAGCCGAAGCTGTTCCCTCCGAGCCCTCCGCAAAATCATAGGAGAACATCAGCTTGATGTCACTTTCCAGAAACTCATTGCGCAGGAAGTAGAGCACCTCGCACATCAGAACAGGTCTGACATGGTTCTCGAACACACAATCCATGACCTTAGCCCAATAATGCTGGTTGCTGAGATGCAGCTTATCATTGGTCAGGAGATACTGCTCACCCTGATAATCATTAACAAATTTCAGTTCAACCGGCTCCATTTTAAAAATACCGGTAATTTGCTTCCTGGTAATATTCAAGATGTCGCGCGTTTCCAATCTCATCATTCTCATGCACCCCGTTCCTCAGGTTTGGACGATCTGTATATGCTGAATTTTCATGATTCGACAATAATTTTAAACTAATTTAAAAGTATTATCGTCTTTTCCGCACCTATTGTTAATGCTTTTTCATTAAAAATTTAAAATTTTCTGTTTCATCCTGTGAAAAATCGGTTAATTTATTTCTTTTTTTCAACATGATACCCAATCATGAACAAAAAGCCATCCTATGGATGAAAGGATTACCTTCGCGCCAGCACAATGTATACTGTTTTTCACATACATTTGGTCCATGCGCCTGCGTGGTAGACAATGTATGCTGTTTTTGGCATACATTTGGGCCATGCACCTTTGCACCAGCAGAATGTATACTGTTTTTCGCATACATTCGAGCATGCGCCTCCATGCGAGCACAATGTATGCTGTTTTTCATACACATTCGGTCCATATGTCCCTGTACCTTACACTCACCTTGTCCACTAACAGGAGGAAACTATAGTTTCCTCTACAACAAAAAAGCCACCCAGTCTGCAATAGACTGAATGGCCAGTAGCCCAATATTAGAATAAAAGTGTACCTTCACCGGTATGGTGTCGCGCCGCCTTAGCTGACGAACAACGGTACCAGCTGAATTCCCTCTTCGGGCGAGATCCGCACCAGGCCTTTATCGGATATCCGCAGTGCGGGTATAACCGCGAGGGCCAGCAGAGACAGGGTCATAAAAGCATAGTTCAGCGTACAGCCCGCATCATATAGCGCTTTGCTGATGGCAGCGGATTGCGCGGCGGCAATCTCAAAGCGCTCTGCGGACATCAGTCCGGCAATCGCCAGCGGGAATAAGGTGGTCCCGGCAGCGGTAATCACTGCAACACCGCCCTGCGCCTCCGCCACAGCGGCAGCCGCCTGCGCCATCAGTCCATCATCATTACCGATGACCAGCACATTATGGCTGTCATGAGCTACAGTCATCGCTATTGCCGCAGGCTCACGGAAGCCGATGCCCTGCACAACCCCAACAGATTTGTTGCCCGTTCCCTTGTGCCGCTCCAGAACAGCGATTTTGCACAGGCCGTCCTGCACCACCAGCTCCGATCCAGCTACTGGCAGGCTCATGATCAGCTCGCCGGTCTCCACATGGTTCTCAATAACCTGGATGACCCGCGTAGCCAGAACACCTTCCTCAATGGGCGCATGAATCACGAAGTCTGCGGGAACCGGGGGCTGCTGCAGATGCACAGAGGCCAGCACTTCATCCGGGTAGGTGTACGGGGTCAGCTCAGCCGTCATGCGGCCGTTCTCAGCCACAACAACACCGGCTGCAATCGTCATGACCACATGGACATCGGCCAGATTTCCGTCCAGCAGAATGATATCCGCGCAGGAGCCCGGCGTGATGGAGCCGATATCGCGGGCTACGCCGAAGCGCTCGGCTGTGTTGATCGTTGCCATCTGAAAAGCCGTGACCGGCTTCACCCCCTGGGAGATCGCATGGCGTACGACAAAATCCATATGCCCCTCATCGCGCAGCGATTCGGAGCTGCGGTCATCCGTCACCAGCATCATCCGGCGCGGGTCCAGCCCGTGCTCGGTATGCGCCGTGATGGTTTTGGCGACATCATGCCAGGCTGAGCCGCGGCGCATTTTGGCATACATCCCCAGACGTACGCGTTCGATCACATCCTCCGCTGTCACACACTCATGATCCCCGGTCACCCCTGCTGCGGCATAGACCGGAAGTCTCCAGTCACTCGACGGCCAGGTGAAATGCCCGTCAACATAACGTCCAGCACGCAGCGTGGCCTGAATCTCTCCAATCATCTTCTCATCGCCGTAGACGACACCCGGGAAGTTCATGACTTCGCCGAGTGCGATCACATCCTCGCCCCAGGTGTAGGCTTCCGCTACTTCCTCCGGTCCGATCGACGCGCCGGTTGTCTCAAATTCTGCGCCCGCAGAAGGGACACAGGAAGCCACCTGCATATAGGCAGCCAGCGGCGTTCCCCGCATCTCGTCCAGCATCAGCTTAATTCCCTTAAGCCCGAATACGTTGGCAATCTCATGGGCATCGAAGAAGCCTCCGGTCGTCCCCAGCGGCAGTACAGCACGGGCGAATTCAGTCACCGTCAATTGAGTGCTCTCGATGTGGCAGTGTCCGTCAATCAGGCCGGGAGCAATGTATCTGCCCGCCGCATCAATAACCTGCGTTCTCTCCCCAATCGTATGGGAGACGTCCTTGCCGACGTAAGCAATGCGCCCGCCTTGTACAGCGACAGACATGCCGTCCAGAATCTCCCCAGAGCAGACATTGACCAGCTTGCCGCCTGTAATGACCAGTGTAGCCTTCTGATCTCCCCGGGCAGTAGCAACCAGCTCAGGCACGCAGTCAGCCAATGGTTGTCGTGTATAAGTCATCATGTGCACTCCCTTCCGGTTATCTATTTAGAAAAAACGGCCCTGACACCCCTAAAGGGGGTGCAAGCCGTCACTTAAACAAATCACATTGTATGATTATCTTACTTTGACTCATATACGTCAAGTGCCGCCTGAACGCCCTGTCCGGCAGGTACCGCGTATCCGTGGCGGATAAGCACAGCCTCCAGCGCGCCAAGCAGACGCAGCACATTATTCTCCCGGCAGCTGAAGCCCATGGTCCCGATCCGCCAGATCTGGCCTTGTAACGGCCCGAAGGAGCTGGCAATCTCGATGCCGAAACGCTGCAGCAGCATGTCACGGACGGATTCCCCGTCTATGCCCGCCGGAATGAGCACACAGGTGACTACGGTCAGCTTGCTCTCCGCCTCCCCGTACAGTTCCAGCCCCATAGCTGACAATCCGGCAGTAAGGGCTTGCTCATTGAATCTGTGCCTTGCATGCCGCGCTTCCAGCCCTTCCTCCAGGACCAGACGCAGGCCTTCACGCAGAGCGTATAGCATGGAGGTCATCTCCGTATGGTGATTGAGCCGCCGGGGACTCCAGTAATCCTGCAGCATACTAAGGTCCAAGTAATTGCTCCGCACCACGGGCAGCTCACTGACAGCAGCAGCGTCAGTTCTAAGTCCACGCTCCACCTGCTTGCGCTTCAGCAGCTTGGCCTCCGCCCGGTCATTATACGTCACCGGGGCCATACCTGAAGGGATGGACAGGCATTTCTGCGTTCCTCCGACCACGGCATCCAGCATCCAGGCATCCGTCTCTACCGGCACCCCGCCAATCGTCGCCACCGCGTCTACAATCAGCAGCGCATCCTGCTCCCGGCAGGCCCGCCCGATCTCGGCCAGCGGCTGCACACGGCCTGTAGAGGTCTCCCCGTGAACCATTGCCACCACATCCGGCTTGAAGCTCCGTATAGCATCAATCACCTCTTCCGGGGGAAAAACTTGGCCCCAGGTCTGTTCTATCGTGAGCACCTCAGCGCCGCAGCGTTCAGCAATCTCATGGAGCAAATGGCCGAAACGGCCAAAGACCGGAACCAGCACCCGGTCCCCCGGCGCAATCAGGCTGACCATCACCGCCTCAATACCGGAGCGCGAAGTCCCGTCTACAGGATATGCCCACTGATTCTTGGTGGCGAACAGCTCACGCAGCATCTCCATCGTCTCATTCATGATCTCTGTGAATTCAGGATCGAATTGTCCCAGCACCGGATAAGACATCGCCCGCAGTACACGCGGATCAACCTCCACGGGACCGGGGGTCATAATGCACCGCAAGGATGGCGACAAATCTTCGTACCGCTTCATGGTTCTCTCCCCTCCAGACTTCTAAGTGATCAGTTCTCGCTATTTTATACGCAATTGAGATTACAACCCGAAGCTTGGTCGTCTCTTATTCATAAGCTAATCTATATAATATGGCTGTCAGCACTTCCAGTCCAGCAATGAGATCCTCCGGGGAGGTATATTCTTCGGGAGAATGGCTGATTCCGCCTTGGCTCGGCACGAAGATCATCGCGGCCGGGCAGCGCGGGGCGAACAGCTGGGCATCATGTCCTGCACCGCTGACCATGCTCAGGTAGGGCTTCTCCTGCCGGAGACAGATCTCTTCAAGAGCCGCTCGAAGCTCCTGATCCATAGGAGCAGGGGCTGTCTCCAGCAACGTCTGTACTTCAAGCGTCAGGCCGCGCCTGCGTCCAAGCTCTGCGAACTCTTCCAGGACGGCTGCGCAGAAGCGCTCCAGCACCCCGGCTTCGCTATGCCGGATATCCAGCGTGAACTGCACTTCGCCGGGAATCACATTGGATGTCCCCGGATAGACCTCGAGCCGCCCCGTTGTGGCTACCAGCGGATCGCCCTCCGCCAGGGCGGACCGTTCCAGCGCCAGCAGCATCTCCGCACTCCCGGCGAGGGCATCCTGCCTGAGCCCCATCGGTGTAGTCCCTGCATGATTGGCCGTCCCGCCGACCTTGACAAGATACCGCCGCTGTCCGGCGATGGCCTGCACGACCCCGATTCTCCGGGACATCCGCTCCAGAATAATCCCCTGTTCAATATGCAGCTCGACATATGCGGCAATATCACTGCGCACAGGACTATTATTGCGCCAGAAGCTTTCCCCCAGACTTACCGTAGCTCCAGCTACCGGTTCCTCACTCCCACCTCCCTCACTCCCGCTTCCGCCACTCTGCTCCAGACCTGCCGCAGCTTCGGCAGCCACCCCTTCACTCCCCCCAAGACCGCAGGCCGCCATCGCATCCGCCAGCGTGATTCCTTCCGCATCTGCGCAGTCTGTACATTCCTTCCCGTGATATAGCCCGGTTACATTACCTGAGCCCCAGAACGTCAGCGGAAAGCGGCTGCCCTCCTCCTCACAGAAGGATACCACCGTAAGCGTCCGCAGCGGCGGACCGAAGGTCTCCAGAAGATAGTGCAGCGCAGTTACAGCAGCCGCTACTCCATAAGCCCCGTCATACCGTCCGCCGTTCACCACCGTGTCGATATGCGAGCCGGTCAGGATGACCTTGTCACTTATCTGAGAACCGGCCAGTGTGCCATAGACATTCCCCACCTGATCCATCCGGACTTCAAGCCCGAGTCCAGCCATTCTCTCCTGCAAAAAATGCTGAACCCCTTGCCACTCCGGCGTATACAGCAGCCGGGTAACTCCGGGACCCGGAGCGCTGTATACTGCGAGTTCATCCAGCAGCTTCAGCATCTCCCCCGCGGGGACATGCGGGACCGGCGGCTTCATAGCTCTGGCTGGCTGTGCCTGACACGCAGCCATTCTCCTCCGCTGCCAGCAATAATGCCTTCCGCGGCAGTATAGACTATATTGCCCCGGCAGATCGTCGCCGTTACCTTGCAGGATAAGGTCATTCCGACATAGGGACTATGCCGATGACGGTACAACAGATCCTCTGCACGCAGGGTATAGGCTGCATCTGGATCAAGCAGCACCAGATCGGCATCCAGCCCCGGTGCGATGGAGCCCTTGCGCCCCTCCAGCCCGAACCGCCGGGCAGGAAGCCCGGAGAGCAGCGCCGAGATCTGCGTAACCGGCAAGCCGCGCACATGAACACCTTCATGGAACATCAATTCCAGACTGCTCTGGGCTCCCGAGATCCCGCCCCAGGCCTCGATGAATGACAGCCCGGGCGCCAGCTTCAAGTCGGGCGGACAGGGGGAATGATCGGAAGCAACCAGATCTACCTGCCCCGCAGCCAGTGCCGTCCACAGCCGGTCCCGCTCCCCGCTGCTGCGCAGGGGCGGAGCGCACTTGGCCAGCGGCCCAAGGGTCTCCATGCTGTCTTCATCCAGAATCAGATAATGAGGACAGGTCTCTGCGGTCACATCCAGGCCGCGCAGCTTGGCCTCATGAATCAGCTCCAGGGCTGCCGCTGTGCTGATATGGACGAAGTGCAGCTTACAGCCGGTCCGCTCACTGTACAGCAGCGCCCTTGCTACAGCCTCCAGCTCCGCTTGCGGAGGGCGCGAAGCCGCAAAATCCCGCGCGCTGCTGCGCCCGGCGCGTATTGCCGCCGCCCCCAGCGCCGAGGTTATCGCTTCGCTCTCCGCATGCAGGGCGAGAATCCCGCCGGTTGCGGCGATCCGAAGCATCCCCTGATACAGGGTGTCATCGTCCACCTCACGGAACCGGCCTTCGCCTTCACCGCCGGGATTCGAGATGAAGGCCTTGAACCCGCTAACGCCCGCAGCCGCCAGTCCCTCCAGCTCCTCCAGATTCCCTGGCACCAATCCGCCCCACAGCACATAATCCACCGCCGAGTTCCCGGCTGCGGCCTCCGCCTTCAGCCGGAGCGCCTCCACATTCACTGTCGGCGGATTCCCGTTCAGCGGCATATCCGCATAACAGGTGCAGCCGCCGGCCGCAAGAGCAGCCGACCCGCTGCGGAAGCCCTCCCAGTGACCGAGCGCAGGCTCATTAAAATGAACATGCATGTCGATCATGCCGGGCAGTACGTATTGTCCTTCCGCATCCAGAATTCTGGTCCCGGACAAGGCCTGTAAGGCTTCGCCCAGTGCAGCAATTTTGCCATCCTTCACCCCGATCTCAAGCCTGCGGACTTCTCCGGGCAGGACCACCTGTCCGTTCCTGATGATAAGCTCGTAACCTTCTTCCTTCATGATAAGCCCACCTCCGGTCTATTGGCTTAAGATTAGGTGCAGCGGTACACTTGACTGACGTGTTAACTCCCGCGATAAGTGCTGTATCCTCCAGGTGCAACCAGCAGCGGTACATGGTAATGGGCAGAGGGGTCCGGCATATTGAAGCGGATCGGAATCTGGTCCAGGAACGGGATTACAGCGCCCGCGCCCTCCTCCGGCTCCGGTTCTCCGGCACCAGTCTGAGCGCCCCGGAAATAATCACCGGCCATAAATAACAGCTCATAGCTTCCGGCCTGCATTTCTTCTCCCGCCAGCAGCGGAGCGTCCAGCCTGCCGTCCTCATTCGTCACCGCCTCACGCAGCAGCACAGGCCCTCCGGTCTCCAGCCGCCAGAGCTGAAGCGACAGGCCCGCAGCGGGCTTGCCCTGTGACAGATCCAGCACATGGGTGCTCAGCCGTCCGTGCATTCCAGACAATTGCGTCACCTTCCTCCTATAATATGCAGTGACCTGACTCTATTCCGCCCTCAGCAGATCCTCCAGCCGAAAACGAGTGATTGCACCAATCTCCAGCAGCGCCTGCTCCTGCTCCTCCTTAAGCGGACGGTCCACACGCTCACCGATGGCGCTAAGGATGTCTTCTTTCGTTTTGCCCCGTACAGCGAAGATGAACGGAAAGCGGAATTTCGCTGTATAGTCAGCGTTCAGTCCGGTAAGCTGCGCGAATTCCTCCGGTGTCAGCCGGTCCAGTCCGGCCCCCTGCTGCTCAGCCGCCGAGAGCGGACTGACTGCAAGTTTTGTCGCCAGATCCGGGTGAGCTCTCAGCAGTGCCAGCACCTGGTCCGGCTCCGCCTGCCGTGCTACCTCCATCATGGCAGCATGCAGCTCCTGCACCGAATCGAACGGACGCCTGCTGTACACCCCCTCAGCTACCCAAGGGGAATGCTCGAAGATGCCGCCGAGCTGTTCCACGAAGTCTGATTTTGCCATCGAGTTAATCTGCTCCAGAGTCAACTGGTCCGCCGGTATAGTCATAGGCCAGCCTCCATCCCTCTAATTT
Source organism: Paenibacillus sp. FSL H8-0048 (assembly GCF_038002825.1). NCBI lineage: Bacteria > Bacillati > Bacillota > Bacilli > Caryophanales > Paenibacillaceae > Paenibacillus > Paenibacillus sp. FSL H8-0048. The sequence continues at coordinate 2,977,091 of NZ_JBBODF010000001.1, forward strand.
GTATATTGCCGCCTGCGCCCTCCCGGACTAGAACCGCTGTTCCCGGATATAAGGGGTTCCCAGCGATTCCGGCGTACCGGAGGGCTTGTTGCGATTGCGGTATCCTAAGTACATCAATACGAGAATGGTTACGACGTAAGGAATCATTTTCAGAAAATAGGACGGCACCGCACTTCCCAGCAGCTGAATACGGAAGCCCAGCGAATCGAGCGCTCCGAAGAAATAGGCGCAAAAGAGCGCGCGCAGCGGATTCCATCTGGCGAAAATCACCAGACCCACGGCGATCCAGCCCCGTCCGGCGGTCAGTCCTTCATTCCAGGTCGGCGCATACGCCAGCACCATATCCGCACCCGCCAGACCGATCAGCGCCGCTCCGGCAGTAACATAACAGTAACGGATCAGCTGCACACGAATCCCCATGACGTCCGCAGTAGCCGGATTGTCGCCGACTGCCCGCAGATGCAGCCCCCATGAGGTATGGTGAATCAGCAGATGCAGCACGAGGACAAGCAGGAGACTGAACCAGGTCAGCATATCCAGCCTTCCAAAAAGCTCCCCGAGCACCGGCACCGGCTTCAGGATCTCCAGATCCAGCTTGGGCAGACTGCCGGGGAGCGGAATGCCGCTGATCGACTTGCCCACATAAGCGCTAAGACCGCTGCCGAACAGCGTCATCGCCAGACCCGACATCGTCTGATTCGCCCTCAGCGTGACACATAAGAATGAATGGACCATGCCCAGAAGGGCGGTAATGGCCACCGCCGAGAGCAGCGCAAGGATCAGATTCCCGCTGCGGATGTAGACGATACAAGTCGTCACTGCCCCCATCAGCATCAGCCCCTCCGCGCCGAGCTGGATAATGCCGGCCCGTTCGGTCAGAATGCCTCCCAGCGTAGCCAGCAGCAGCGGTGTTCCTGCGGAGATGGCTGCGATTAATAACTGTGTAGTGAAATCCATGAGTGAACTCCCTCCTGTACGAGAATGCTGTTATGCGCTCCGGCGGATGCGGAACCGGTGAATCATGTCGCCGGCAATCAGGAAGAACAGGATCGCGCCCTGCAGCATTTCCGATATGGACGAAGGCAGTCCGATGGTCTGAACACTATAGCCGCCCACAATCAGGCCGCCGAACAGAATTGACGTCACAATCAGGCCCAGCGGGTTCAGCTTGGCCAGCCAGGCTACAATGATCGCTGTGTAGCCATAGCCCGGTGAGATCCCCTGCATCAGCTTATGCGTAACCCCGGACACCTCGGCCATGCCGGCAATTCCGGCAAGACCGCCGCTGATCAGCATGACGATGATAATATGCTTTTTGATATGAATGCCCGCATAACGGGCCGCTGTGGGATTGGCACCGATCAGACGCAGCTCATAGCCCCAGCGGGTGAACCGGATCATCAGATAATAGATCAGCACGGCCACGAGTCCGAAGATCAGCCCGATGTGCAGCCGGGTGCTTCCAAGCACCGGCAAGGACTGGGCGGCCGTGAACATCGGTGAGCCCGGGAAGTTGAACCCCTTCGGGTCCTTCCAGGGGCCGAACACTACATAATCCAGAGCCAGCAAGGCCACGTAGTTCAGCATCAGCGAGGTAATCAGCTCATTGACACCGAAATGGGTACGCGGCACCGCCGTCATCAGACCCCACAAGGCTCCGGCCGCTGTACCGAAAACCAGCATCAGCGCAATGGACCAAAAGGAAGACAAGTCCGGGAAATAGATCGTTACCGCAGTAGCCGCCATTGCGCCTACCGTCAGTTGGCCCTCCGCTCCGATATTCCACACGGAGATCCGGTAAGCCACAGCAATGCCTAGCCCGCAGAGCAGCAGCGGAATCGCCTTGACCATGGTTTCTGTGAAGCCGTAGGAGGTGCCGAAGGCTCCCCGGAACATTTTCTCGTAGACGACCAGCGGGCTCATTCCATTAGCGGCGATGAACACCGCACAGAGCAGGAGCGCCAGAACAACCGACAGAATAGGCGTCCACCACGGTGAACGGGTACGGCTTGAGTCATATTCCAGCCTGAGGGAGTACCATCTCCCGCTGCGTCCCGCCAGCGGCGGAAGCGTTGCAGATTCATTTCCAGGCTTCGGACTCATACGGCACTTCCCTCCCTGCTCCGGATACCCGCCATCATCAGGCCGATTTGTTCCCGGTCCGCCTGCTCATGATCGCTCTCGCCTATAATGGAACCGCCGTAGATCACCAGAATACGGTCGGATAACTGCAGCAGCTCATCCAGATCCTCAGAGATCAGCAGCACCCCGCTGCCGGAGCTGCGCAGCTCCATCAGCAGCTCATGCACCCCTGCCGCCGCGCCGACATCCAGCCCTTGCGTCGGATGCACAGCCACCATCAGCTTCGGACGGTGGCTGACCTCGCGGGCGAACAGCAGCTTCTGCTGGTTCCCGCCGGATAATTGCTGCACAGGAGTATCCAGCTCAGGCGTCTTCACATTGAAACGGCGCACCAGCTCCTGCGACCAGGAGCGGTTCCGGGCTGCCTTCAGGAAGCCGAACCGGGAATGCTCCCCGCTGCGGTAAGACTTGAACAGCAGGTTGTCAACCGACCCCAGCCGTCCGGCCAGACCGCTCTTCATCCGGTTCTCCGGCACATGCGAGATGCCCGAATCGATCGCTCCTCTTACCGAAGCTGTTCTCACAGGACTGCCGTCAAACCGGATCTCGCCCGACCTCCATGCTCTAAGCCCCGTCAATACCTCCGCCAGCTCCTTCTGCCCGTTGCCCGCAACGCCGGCTACGCCCACAATTTCGCCTTCATGAACCGTAAGCGACAGGGCATCCAGCGCCTTGCGGCCATGATCTGCTGCGACCTCCAGATCGCGGACGATCAGCAGCGGTTCTCCGGCCGTCGCCTCGCGCTCCTGCCGGCTGATCGTAACCTCCCGGCCCACCATAAGCCGGGCCAGCTCCAGCTCATCCGTCTCGCCTGTCATCAGGGACGCAATCATTTTTCCCTTACGCATCACGGAGATCCGGTCCGAGGAGGCCATAACCTCCTTCATTTTATGCGTGGTCATGATCACCGTCTTGCCCGCCTGCTTCATCACCTGAAGCGTCTCGAACAGCTGCTCCGCCTCTCCCGGTGTCAGCACCGAAGTCGGCTCATCCAGGATGATGATGTCTGCCCCGCGGTATAGCGTTTTTACAATCTCAACACGTTGCTGCTCGCCGACAGACAGCTGCCAGATCGGCCGGTCGACGGGAAATTTCAAGCCAAATCGTTCTCCAAGCGCCTCTATCTCTTCATGCTTACGTTTGATCCAGCTGCTGCCGCGCCAGAAAGACGACTTTTCGCCAAGCACGATATTCTCCGCCGCTGTAAGGCTCTGCACCAGTCTGAAGTTTTGAAAGACCATTCCTACACCGAGCAATGCCGCATCCTTCGGGGAACGGATTCTGGCCGGTTTGCCATGAATAAGAATCTCTCCTGCGTCCGCCCGGTACACTCCTGACAGCATGCTCATGACTGTGCTTTTCCCTGCCCCGTTCTCCCCGAGCAGCGCGTGAATCTCTCCCGCATTTGCCGAAAAATCAACTTGATCACTAGCCGTTACAGCACCGAATGTCTTCACTATCCCGCGCATTTCAACCGAAGGGTCCTGCATAATACTACGCTCCTTTCCGGGTAGTTATAGTACAGGTGGGGAAGACTCCGGTATCCGGAACCCGCCCCACCCGTAAGGCTGTGCTGTATGAAGATGTGTTTCAGCTGCTGTTATTGCGGAATCGTGCCCTCGACACCCTTGACCAGCCAGTTCATGCCAAGCACCTCTTCAAGGGTCAGCTTCTGGCCGTCCTTAACAGTTACATTGCCCTTGTTGTCCGAGATCGGTCCAGTGAATACCTCCAGCTCGCCGCTGATGATCTTGGCCTTGGCGTCCTCCACCAGCTTCTTCACATCCTCAGGAACCTTGTTGCCGAATGGCGCCAGCTCCACCATGCCGTCGGCCATATCGCCGGAATACTGCTCACTTTTCCAGGTTCCGTCCATCACAGACTGTACAGCCTTTACATAATAAGGACCCCAGTTCCATACAGGGTTGGTTAAGTAGTTGTCCGGTGCATACTTGCTCATATCCGAGTCATTTCCCCCGGCAAAAGCTCCCCGTTCCGCCGCAGCCTGAAGGGTAGCCGGTGAATCCTGATACGCCAGCAGGACATCCGCCCCTTTGTCGAGCAGGCTGATTGCCGCCTGACGTTCCGTCGCAGGGTCATACCAGGTATTCGTCCACACCACATCCACCTTCACCGCCGGGTTGACACTCTGCGCGCCCAGCGTGAAGGCGTTCAGATTATAGATCACCTCGCTGATCGGGAAGGCTCCCACATAGCCGAGATGATTTTTCTTTGTCATTTTGCCTGCTGCGATCCCGGACAGATAACTGGCCTGATAGTTTTTGCCGAAGTAGGTTCCCATGTTCTCGGCTGTCTTGTAACCGGAGGCATGCAGGAATTTCACGTTAGGGAATTTGCCCGCCACGTTCAAGGTGAAATCCATATAGCCGAAGCTTGTGGTGAACACGATGTCATGGTTCTGCGCAAGCTCTGTGATGATCCGCTCGGCATCGGCGCTTTCCGGTACATTTTCAACGAAATCGGCCTTGATCCCAAGCTCCTTCTCCATATACAGACGGCCCTGATCATGCTGATACGTATACCCGCCGTCACCCGGAGGTCCGATATAGACAAAAGCAACCGTCGGCTTCTTCGCTGCCGGCTCCGTGGTTGCCGCTGCCTCGCTGCCTGCCGGTGTACTTGCCGCCGAAGGCGCCGCTGTTGCTGCTGCATCTGTATTAGACGCTGTATTATTCTTCGCGCACCCCGTCAGAACCACCGCCAGCAGGAACATCGTAATAACACTAAATTTGAATGCCTGACCCCTTTGTTTCATAATTCTCCTCCTCCAGGATATCTCTCCTAATGGCTACAGCCATTAATGTATCTCTACTATACTGAGGCGCAGCACTTACGTAAATTTATATAACATAGCTTTGTATGGTTGGATAAGAAGAGGGGGCAGTTTTGTGCTTCATGCACGAAGTCATCTCAAATTTAACTTAAATTATGTGATATTACCTTACATTACTTTGAAAAATAGCGAATTCACTGTCTATTGCCGCTCCGCACACTCCATTCTCTGCGGTACTCTCCAAAGCTCTCCGGCAGCCCGGGCTCTGCAAACGTCTGAACAGGCTCTTGCGGCAGGATTAGCCCCTTATATTCCTGGGTCCGCATAATGCCAGCTATGCCCTCTTCATCGTCCAGCTCCTGGAGTTCGCGGAACAGCGTGCTTGAGAACAAGGTAGGCGGCATCAGCAATCCTTCTTGTGCACTCGTGACATAATCAAGCTCCGGGTGCTGCCCATAAGCTTGGATGAACCGGCAGATCTGATCCGCTGCCACAAACGGCTGGTCCGCCGCCGCAATGACCACGGCATCCGGCTGAAGCGAAGCAACAGCATTCAAGCCGCAGCGCAGTGAGAAGGACAGGCCCAAATGGGCCGTCAGGCAAGTTTCAATCCGCCGCATATTCTCCGCCTTCCCAGCAGGCGGCAGCCAGCCCAAAGGATCATCCGCGCGAACCACCACAACCACCGGCGCAAGCCCGCAGGTCTCCAGCTCACTGAGCATCGCCGCACCTGTTGAACCCGCGCCCGCCCTGTTCAGAGAACCTTCCGAGGCCCCTGCTCCATTACTGCGGCCTGCCGCCAAAAAGATTCCGGCCACCTTCATTGCTCTCCACTCCTTTTTTTGGCAATCTGCTCATGGACGGCTGTTATTCGCGCTCCAGCATTCTGCGGAACAGGAAGACCAGCTTCAGCTTCATGAGATCATTGATTTTTTTGAAATCGACATCCAGCAGCTCACTGAGCTTCTCAATCCGGTAAGTGGCCGTATTGCGGTGAATGAACAGCTTCTTGGCCGTCTCGTTCACATGGCCATCATTCTCCAGGTAGACCTCCAGCGTGTGGAGCATCTCCTTAACATATTCCGGTTCCCGGCTAAGCAGTCCCCGCAGACTGCCGTTGTAGTAACGCTCCATGGTCTCCGCCGGAATCTTGCTCAGCAGCAGATCAAGCTCCAGCTGGCGGTAATGCACCACATTTCCGTGTGCGCCCCATTGCCGGGCCATCCCCATACATTCCTTAATCTCGGCAAAAGCTTCCTTCAGCCCCTCCGGCTTCAGCTTCACGCTGCTTACAGCAGCCTGCGGATAATACCCTCTATCGAACTTCAGGCTGTCGAAGCATTCCTGAATCAGTGCCCGGAACTCCTCGGGCTGATGCGGCCCGGCCGGATACAGCGACACCAGTCCCTCCTCCACCAGAAAGTGGACCGCCTGCTGGCCATGCAGCACCGGATGCTCCGAATACTCCTCCTTCAGCCGCAGCAGCTCTATCTGCCGGGCTTCTCCCGCAGCAGCCACATCGGTAAGCAGCAGTTGGAACGGGGCCTCAAGCAGCGTAATCTCCAGCCGGAGCGCCGCCTGCGCCAGCTCAGCATATTTCAGCCCGTCATTCAGGAACCGCCGCAGCAGCCCGCTGAATTCCCGGTGCCCAGCCTGCTCGAAATAATCTTCCAGCCCAGTATGCATATGATAAGAAATCAGCTCTGCCCCCTGGACGAACAGACTTTCCTCCACGGGCAGCAGCAAGGGATCAATATCGCAATAATGAAGGTAACCCAGGCATTTCCCGGCCTGCAGCAGCGGAAGCCGGTAGCCGGTGCCTTCGCCGAGACGGAAGCGCTGATTGCGTGGCGGCCAGGGCCAACCTTCCAGTTGCTCACTCTCCGTATACCCCGAGTTGTTGAACACTACCGTGCCCCGGTTGCTGATTACAGCCAAGCGATACCCGATAATCTCCGAGACGGTGTCCAGCAGCGGACGGCTGCGGCCGGAACGCAAGGCAAGACGCATCAGGAGCCGCTGCTTCTCCATCATGCTCTGCAGGGTGCCCACGCTGCGCGACAGCTCCGCGCGGAATAAGCCGTTCATCTGGTCGGAGAAGGTGAACTGGAACGGCAGTTCAATCAGCGGGAAATTCAGCTGCTCCGCTTCCGCAATCAAGGGCGGCGGCACAGCCTCCCAGAACCGGCCCAGCTTAATGCCCAGCCCTGCTGACCCGCGCCGGTTCAGCATCTGCAGCAATGCCGAGGCCTCCTCCGGGCTGTCCTTGATCAGATAGGCTGTGGTCAGCAGCATTTCCCCTTCCTTGATCCAGTCCGAGATATCGGGAGCATCCATGACATTGATCGATTTCACAATCCTGTGCTTCCCCTTGGACCCGGCAATCAGCTTCGCTTCGGATAAAGGATAAATGGACAACGCTTCTTCCACTGTAAGATGCATAGCCCCTCCTCCTTCTCTACCTTCATAATAGGTTCATTCGATTCATATGTTACTTTATGTAACATTATAGATAAAATGACCGCTGTTGGAAAGAGAAAAGTTAGAATTAGGCTTATATGTGTTAGGTAACATCACATTTTGAGTGGTAGTAACACTCATTTGCTCCTATGGAGCTGCCTACGGTGCACGTATCTTCGCAGCTGCCGGATGTATGCTGTTTTCCGCATACATCCGACCACTCACCCCCGCACCGGCCCAATGTAACCAACCCGGTAGCCCTCGTGCCACCGAATGTAATCGGTTTTCCGATTACATTCGCTCCGTCAGCCCTCGCGCCGCCCAATGTAATCGGTTTTCCGATTACATTTGATTCACGCGCCTACGCAACTCCGAATGTGATCGGTTTTCCGATTACATTTGGTTCACGCGCCTACGCAACTCCGAATGTGATCGGTTTTCCGATTACATTTGGTTCACGCGCCTACGCAACTCCGAATGTGATCGGTTTTCCGATTACATTCGCTCCGTCAGCCCTCGCGCCGCCCGATGTAATCGGTTTTCCGATTACATTTGATTCACGCGCCTACGCAACTCCGAATGTGATCGGTTTTCCGATTACAATCGCTCCGTCAGCCCTCGCGCCGCCCGATGTGATCGGTTTTTCGATTACATTTAGTTCACGCACCTACGCAACTCCGAATGTCGGTGCGACCCCCTTATCCCGGAGTCCTCCGTATCAAATCGGTACTTGTCGTAGCTATGCTCTTTATTTCGCTTTTTCTCTCGGCCAGAAGAAGCGGGAGCGGTCTTCTAGAGTCAGGACCCACTCCGCAAAGGTAGCTGGCGGCATGTTCCGAAGGCTCGTATGCATTCTGCGATTGTTGTAAAAGTCCATGTACCGGTCCACGGCTTCATAGGCCTCTTCGAAGGTGTCGAAGGCCTCTTTTCGGAACAAATCCCGGTCGATATTGCTGTGGAACGATTCAATAAAAGCATTTAAATCTGGCGTTCGAGGCGGAATGCGTTCATGGGTCATTTCCCAGCTCTCACACATGTCGCCAAACAGGTGGCTGACGAACTGTGGGCCGTTGTCGGTGCGGATCACCGGGCGTGCGCTGCCAGGGGCGCAGTGTTGTTCCATGGCGCGTCCCAGCGTCTGGCAGGCGTGCTTGGCCTCACATGACGCTCCGCGGTGGTAGCCGACGATGACACGGGTAAACACATCGATAATACTCAGGACAAAGAAATGCCGGTCCCGGCCCGCCACGTACCCATACTTAATGTCCATCTGCCAGAGCTGGCCTGCTCCGGTAATGACCCGGTTCTCCGGCAGCTTCCGGGGATGCTTAAAGCGTTTGTGGCGCTGCGGCTGCAGGATATCCAGCGCCTGGCACAGCCGGTAGCTTTTCTTGTGATTGAGCCTCAGCCCGCGCTGGTTCCACAAGCACTTGGCCAGCAGTTTGTATCCGTACACATGCTCTTCTCCAGCGATTAATTCCAGCAGCCATTCCTGGATTTCCTCGTCGCTAATCTTCTCTCCAGACTCGATCAGGGAGTAGCCGGGTACGGGTCTTCCGCGTCCCTGAGGTACGGCCTGTGCCTCCTGCTTCTTGCGTTTCTTACGGTCGTAATACGTAGACTCTGCGAGCCCCACGAGACGGAGTACCAACGCTGCGGTATTCCCCTGCTTAATGAACATGTCGGCTACCTCGATTTTTTCGGATAAGCAGGGGTTGGCTTTTTTAGCAGTTCACGCAGAATTTCGATCTCTAGCTCCTTTTCGCCGAGGATCCTGACCGCCTTCTCGTATTTCTGCTCCACGTCCAGGAGGCGCTTCAATTCCTCCACCTGCTCCTGGGGATACGGATGCTCTTGTTCCCCATGGGCTTCGCGGTAATCTCTCACCCACTGATTCACCGTCGATGGGGTCACCCCATACTTTCGGGCAACCACCGCTGCCTTAATGCCAGACAACACCTCTTGCGCGGCTTTCTCTCTTGTTCCTGTTAAGTGTCCCATACCGTTCATCCTCCTCCTGTTTCTAGTCTACATTTTTGTGGGGGAGGACTCCAACTTCTTTAGGGGGCTGTGGAGATGTGATCGGTTTTCCGATTACATTTGGTTCACGCGCCTACGCAACTCCGAATGTGATCGGTTTTTCGATTACAATCGCTCCGTCAGCCCTCGCGCCGCCCGATGTAATCGGTTTTCCGATTACATTTGGTTCACGCGCCTACGCAACTCCGAATGTGATCGGTTTTCCGATTACAATCGCTCCGTCAGCCCTCGCGCCGCCCGATGTGATCGGTTTTTCGATTACATTTAGTTCACGCACCTACGCAACTCCGAATGTGATCGGTTTTCCGATTACATTTAGTTCACGCGCCCACAGCGCTGAATGTGAACGGTTTTTCGATTACATTTGGCCCGCTCCCCCAGTACCGGCACATTGTATGCTGTTTTCCGCATACATTCGGTCAATAAATAGTCCGGGTTCTCTTCGTTCAGAGAACCCGGACTATGATTTCCTACTTCCATACCTCCTGTATCCAGGACAGGAGCCGGAGATCTTGTCCGTGCCCGCCGATGACGGACAGTCCCAGCGGGAGTCCGCCGGGGCCGGGCACCGGCAGCGTAACCTGCGGCAGCCCGGCCAGTCCGGCCAGGCAGCTGAGCATCATCGCGCTGCTGCGGCTACGCTCCAGTTGCCCGGGTCCTGCGCCGCGCAGCGGGGCCGGACCCGGCACGGTCGGAAGGACGAGACAGCCGTCCTTCCCGAGAAGCGCCCGCAGCCGCTGAGTGATCCGGCTGCGCAGCATAGCGGCGGGGCTGTGATCCGCCCCGGCCAGCCCCGCCGCCCAAGCGAACCGGGCGGCAATATCCGGCCCGAAGACCGGCTGCTCCCGCCCGATCCACTCTCCATGGGTTGCCCAGATCTCGGCACCCTGCAGCTCGCGGAAGGCGTCCATCCAAGTCTTCAAGCCTTCAGGGGCAACCACGGCTTCAGCAGCCTGTAGCGAAGCGCCTGCTTGCAGCTTGTCCAGCCCACGCCTCAGGTAGTCTGCACAGTCCTGCTCCACAAGCGCCCAGCCTTCCGGCGGGATGAACATCCGGGACATTCGAAGATCACCGGCAGACTCGTCTACCTTCTCACCACCGCTCTGCTCCATACTATTCTCCATGCCCTGGGCAACTACGCCGCTGTTCGCAGACCCGAGCAGATCGCCCGCCTTCTTCCTGTTCTCCCCACTACAGGCATCTTCGCCTCTGTCCACAGACCCGAGTAGTACACCCTCCTTCTTCCTACTCTCTCCGCCCTGGGCAACCACGCAGCTGTTCGCAGACCCGAGTAGAACGCGCCCCGTCTTCAGCAGCAGCTCCGCGCTTCCCGCGATCCAGCCCACCGTGTCAAAAGCCGGGGCCAGCGGAATCACCCCCTCCAAGGATACCGCTCCATGCGATGGACGATAACCGAACACACCGCAATAAGCGGATGGAACCCGGATTGAGCCGCCTGTATCCGTCCCAAGGGCAAAATCCACACTTCCCGAGGCCACCGCTACCGCCGACCCGCTGGACGAGCCGCCGGGAATCCGGTTCTCCCCATGCGGATTCACCGGCGTACCGTAATGATAGTTCTCTCCGCCAAGGCTGTACATCAGCTCATCTGTATGGGCAGCTCCCCGCAGCATAGCTCCGGCTTCCAGCAGCCTGCGAACAACAGTCGCATGGGAGTCCGCCGGTTCATGGCTGCGCAGCCAGTCCGGGTTACCGGCGGAAGAGCGGTGCCCGGCCACTGCGAAGACATCTTTTACTGTGAAGGCCAGGCCGTGCAATGTCCCGTGCCCGCTGCCTGGAATCTCCAGCTCCGGGACCCGGAATGCACCGTGCCGATTATCAAGAACCATACTGCCCCACCCTCTCCCTCCCGGACCAGCCGGATTATTCTATCCTTATCTCCTTAATTACTCTACCTTCTCCTCTTCTAGTAGAGTAATTAAGGGATGAAGCTGCGTTTAAGCCGAGCATTCGGCGATAGTTGTATTCCGTACACCTAAACACAGTGAAAAGAAGGAGTTTCCTCTTCTAACTGCACTCTGTACAACTAAATCTGCCCGAATGGGTGAAAATCCAAGTAGAAAGGTATTTTAATTGCACGAAATACATCTAAACGGAGATTCGGCGGCACATTCGAGGATTTAGTTGTACAGATTGCAATTAAGCCTTCCTTAAGCATCCCCTTTACACCCTGATCAGGGCGCGGCAAACCTTCAGTAAGCGATTAGTTAAAGTAATTCTCACAAGCTGAAATCTGATGCTCTATTAGTCTTCCTGTCCCCCCAATCTCCCAATCTCCCAATCTCCCTGCCACGAATTCATTCCCTCTACCACCCGATAGCAGCTCCATCAGAGCGAGGGTCAGTCCCCCCACTGCGGTAGCCGTTGCCATCAATCGAGATAGCATGGGCGTGCCCCATCACCCCGTCATAGCTCTCTGCCTCACGGACCAGATGCCCCGCCTCCGCCAGCTCTGCCCGTACGGCTTCCGCTACCCGGTTCTCGATCCGCAGCTCCTGAGTCGGCTCCCCCCAGGTTCTGCCCCAGACAAAGCGCGGTTCACTCACCGCAGTCTGCGGGTCCATCCCGTAATGAAGCATGCGTGTGAGCAGCAGGGTCTGCGTCTGCGGCTGTCCTTCACCGCCCTGCGTGCCATAGAGATAAGCCGGTTTCCCGTCCCGGCAGGCCATCGCCGGCATCAGCGTGTGGAAGGTGCGCTTGTGCGGCTCCAGCGTATTGACATGGGCGGGATCGAGCGAGAAGAAGGACCCGCGGTTCTGAAGCAGAATCCCCGTATTCCCAGCCACAACCCCCGACCCGAATTCGAAATACAGACTCTGGATGAACGAGACTGCATTCCCCTCTTCATCCACCACCGCTGCGTAAGCTGTATCCCTTCCAACCGGTTCGCTGCTTAGAGCAATCGCCTTATGGGGACAAATTGCCGCCGCGAGTTGTGCCGCATAGGACTTACTCAGCAGACGGTCCAGCGGAATGCTGCTAAAGGACGGGTCAGTGAGCACCTGGTCACGGTCACGGAAGCTCAGCTTCAGCGCCTCCACCAGCAGATGATAATACTCATAGGAGCCATGCCTGATCTCTGCGAAGTTATAATGCTCCAGGATATTAAGCGCCATGAGCGCGGTGAAGCCCTGCGAGTTCGGCGGAACCTGATAGACGGTATGCCCATGATAGTGCGTCTGGAGCGGCTCTTCCCAGCTTCCCTTATGGTCCGCGAAATCCTCGCGGGTCAGGTACCCGCCGGAAGCCTGCATGTGATCACAGATCTCTTTCGCAATGCTCCCTTTATAAAAAGCATCCCGGCCTCCCGCCGCAAGTACCCGCAGCGCCCCGGCCAGCTGCCGCTGCACAAACCGCTCTCCCGCCGCCGGAATCCGGCCGCCGGGAAGATACACCGCCGCCGCTTCAGGCGACAGCGCGGCTCCGGCCAGTACGCTGCCGCCATGCTGGTCCGGCGACAACGGAAAGCCCCCGGCGCTGTAGCCGATAGCCGGCTCCAGCACCTCGGCCAGGGTCAGCCGTCCATACTCCCGTTGGACGGCCTCCCAGCTATCCGCCATTCCGGGCACCGTAATGGCGCTGCGCACACCCCGCCGGGGAATGGCCTCCTCCCCGGCATAGCAGTCCCGGCGGACGGCGTAGCCAGAGCGTCCGCTGCCGTTATAAGCCCGTACGCGCCCTTCACTGGCGCTGTACCCAAGCCAGAAGGCGTCTCCGCCGAGCCCGGTCATATGCGGATAGACCACAGCCAGCGCCGCGCTGACTGCAACGGCCGCATCATAGGCGTTGCCGCCTTTGGCCAAAACTTCCGCGCCCGCTGCCGAGGCCAGATAGTGCGGGCTGACCACCATTGTTTTCGTTCCGGTCACCGGTCCTCTCCCCATGTTCTGCCTCCTTCCCTGCCGCTTAAGTTAGTGTCATTTAACAGCAGGCCCGGAGCCCCTGTCAACGGCTTCCTTAGGACCGTACATTTGCTGCCGCTTATTTTGTGAGCCATGCACAAATTTAAGAATAGAAGCAGGCCCGGCATCCATTCTGTCCGTCTGTTATATGGAGCTGCAGCAGGCTACAGCCTTAATACGCCCTGTCTGTGCGCCCCCCTCACTTCAGGATATATTGCGACAGCACAGCCTGCACTTCATAGATATCCACCGATTTGTTGAAGGTTTTCTTCAGCGGCAGCCCCGCGCCCGAGATATATAGGCACAGCTCCGCATCCAGGTCGAAATGCCCCGCCGTCTCCACGGAGTAATGGGTGATGCTTTTGTAAGGAACAGAGTGGTATTCGGTTTTTTTGCCGGTCATCCCCTGCTTGTCTACAAGAATCAGCCGCTTGTCTGTAAAAATAAACATGTCCCGGACCAGCTTATAGGCGCGCTCAATCTTTTCATTCGGAGCCAGAATCCGTCCGTATTCCCGCTGCACCTCTCCCAGCTCAACCTGGGTCGCATTGCCCAGCAATCCGTTAAAAATCGTCATAGCGCTCCTCTTTTCCGCAGCCGTTATAAGGGCAACGCCCCTTCGCCACACTTCATACTACTTGCAGAACCATGCTTTTATGTCTGGAGAGAACATTTCTCCCTTGCTTATTTCGGGATTTTTGGTTACACTAGCTTTAAATTTATCAAAAAGGAGGTGTAGGAGAATGGATCACAATCGGACCAACAGTGTTAGCAGCCGGCTGATTAATATTATGGCGGGCATCGTTCATGTGAAATCGGACAACGGGAGAAGTCTGTCCATTTACAAGAATTTAATAACACTACAACATTGTGAAATGCCTTTCTCGCCTACACTTCAACGGATGTCTTAACCCGAAGAATTCTCAGGCCGTGGGGAAATTTCCCTGCGGCCTTTTTATGTGCTTTTAAACGGATATTTCGGATAAATTGAAGCGGCAGAGCAAAGAGCATTCTAATCAAAGGAGCCTAACGATGATTATCTCATGTCAAAATATCCAAAAATACCACGGTGCCCAGCTCGTTCTGAGCGATGTCACCTTCGATATCCGCCAAGGCGAAAAAATCGGCCTGATCGGCCGCAACGGCTGCGGCAAAACCACCCTCTTCCACTTGCTCAGCGGGGAAGAACGCCCGGACCAAGGACAGCTCTCCATCCGCCGGGGCAGCGTCATCGGCCTGCTTGCCCAGATTCAGGAGGTGAACGAGAGCGACACGGTCTATGCCGTCCTCCAGCGCAGCTTCGCGGAGCAGCTCGGCTGGCAGCGCCGCCTGCGGGAGCTGGAGCAGGAGATGTCTTCCTCCGGTGCGGGTGACAACGAGCAGGCCTGGAACCGGCTGCTTAAGGAATACGGCACCCTACAGGAGAAGTTCGAGGCCGCAGGCGGCTATGAGCTCGAAGCCTCGATCCAACGTGTAGCCTCAGGGCTGGGGATTGGAACGGAGCAGTATGACCGCCGCTTCTCTTCCCTCTCGGGCGGAGAGAAGACCAAGGTAGGGCTGGCCGAGCTGCTGCTGCGCCGTCCCGACATCCTGCTGCTCGATGAGCCGACCAACCATCTGGACATGGAGGCTATCGAGTGGCTGGAGCAATTCCTCCAGAGCTATGACGGCACGGTGCTGGCGATCTCCCATGACCGTTATTTCCTGGATGCCGTGGTGAAGAAGGTCATCGAGCTTGAAGACGGGGAGGCTTTCACCTTCCATACGAACTACAGCGGCTATCAGGTGGAGAAGGAAGCCCGGCTCCTTCAGCAATTCGCTGACTACCAGGAGCAGCAGAAGAAGATCAAGCAGATGCAGGAGAGTATCAAAAGGCTGATTGAATGGGGCAACCGCTCCAATCCGCCGAACCCTTCCTTCCACCGCCGTGCGGCGTCCATGCAGAAGGCGCTGGACCGGATGGTCAAGGTCAAACGCCCGATTCTGGAGCGGAGGTCCATGGATCTGCAGCTCCAGCAGGAGGACCGGACCGGCAACCAGGTCGTCATCCTGGACCGGATCAGCAAGTCTTACGGGGAGCGCAGGCTCTTCTCGGCCGCCAGCGATATTCTGAGATACGGCGAGACCACCGCACTGATCGGCGGCAACGGAGCAGGCAAAAGCACCCTGCTGAAGATCATCCTCGGCCAGGAGACACCAGACAACGGGAGCTGTACGCTTGCTTCCAGAGCTGTCGTCGGTTATCTGGCCCAGGAAGCTGTGCCGGAGGAGGGCGGCCACTCCGTGCTGCGGTATTTCCGCGAGGAAGCCGGACTTGAAGAAGGCGAAGCCCGCGGCCAGCTGGCCCGCTTCCTTTTCTACGGCAGCGATGTCTTCAAAAGCATCAACAACCTCTCTGGAGGAGAATGGACCCGGCTGCGCTTCGCGGTCCTGATGCACAAGAGGCCGAACCTGCTGATTCTGGATGAGCCGACCAACCATCTGGATATCGATTCCCGCGAGGCGCTCGAGGAAGCGCTGGAGGAGTTCCCCGGCACCGTGCTGGCGGTATCCCATGACCGTTATTTCATCAACCGCTGCTTCGGCAAGCTCTGGCATATTGACGGCGGACGCTTCTCCTCCTTCCCGGGCAACTACGAGTACTATAAAGAAAAGCAGGCCGAAGCCGTCCAGCGGCAGGAGGTCACGCAGCCGGAACCTTCCGGGGGCAGCACCGGTAAGCCCCGTTCTGTAAACGGGCGGGCAGACCAATCCCCTGCCTCAGCAGGTTCGGATACGGAATCCGCTTCCTCTCGCCGCAGGAATACCGGGGGTTCTCCCTCCGGCCCTGCCAGTCCGAACCGCAAGCCGCGTCCGGCGGCTTCGTGGGAGCAGGACATTGCCGCAGCAGAAGCACAGCTTGCTCTTATCGATACGGAGATGCTTGATCCGCGAATGTCGAGCAATGCAGAGAAGCTGGCAGAGCTGCAAGGAATGAGAGATGCTGCGCAGCAGAAGCTCGATGACCTGTATAGCGGCTGGTTAAGCGAAGCGGAGATGTGAATTTGTTTTGTGACAGACTAAATACTAAATCTAAGATAGAGGTGACCGTAATGACATTAACCCCGGAAATTGCGAAATATTGGGAGAGTTATCTGGCGGAGCATCCGGAAGCGGCGGACAAATTCGACAGCGCCTGGGCGTTCGGCGACAATCCCCGGCTGGCAGACGAGCTGCTGGATCTGGTGCTGAGAGGAATCAAGACAGGAACCGCGCAGAATTATGAGCTGATTAAGGCTCAGGGGCTGAGCATGCCTTTTACAGGCGGATTATCCGTCCTGCTGGACAGCACAGGTCAGCCGCGGGCGATCATAGAAACAACGAAGGTGGAGGTCGTTCCGTTCGCTGAGGTAACCGCTGAATTTGCCTACTCCGAAGGAGAAGATGACCGCAGCCTAGAATCCTGGCGCTACGAGCATGAAGTGTTCTTCACCAGAGAGCTGGAGCGTGAGGGTAAGCCCTTTGACCCGGAGATGAGGGTGGTCTGCGAGAGCTTCCAGCTGGTGCATATTAACAACGAATCGTAAATCAATCTAAAAAGGCTGCTTCTTCACTTCGAAGAGGCAGCCTTCATTGTATATGTGCAGTTAGTAGTTGTGGGACTTAGCTATTGCTGCGGGCGGGTCTTAGAATTTCCAGATGCCCATTATCCAGCCGATCAACGAGATCCATAAGGGAATACTGATCAGGACACCCCATACCAGGCCCGTGGCGATATTGCCCTCTGTAGGCCGGGTCATTCCCTCCTGCGCAAGCGGAAGTCTTAGCTCTTCTTGTTCCATGCGATCCCCTCCTAAAATTCTTATCGTCAAAGCAGAGGAAAAAATGTAGACCGCCAGGCCCAAAAAGAGATGTTTTCGATAAATTTTTTAGATATAAAGGCTCAGCGGATAATCATTGTAAAGGCTTACATAAATAATATTAACCAAAAACTGTATTACTAAAACTTATATACACTCTTGGTTATCTATTCTATGCAGTGCTTTAGTCCAATATTACTTCTTTTTCGGGATGATGTAAATATTGGAACATAGTGCGCAGCTGCTCTGCCGTGTTGCGTTCTTCAGACAATTCGGGCAATGCATCCTCGGCAAAAAATCCAACACCGCTCGTCTCCACACCACCCGCCGCCTCCCCGCCGGTTATTCTGCACAGAATGAACATTTTATAGGTATGGTATGGCTCCGGCGGATGCTGATGGAACTTTTTATCCATTACAGCAAGCAGACGGACCGCTTCTGCCTGGTAGCCGGATTCCTCGGCAATTTCTTTGACAGCCACCTCACTTGGTGACAGGCCGATATCGGCCCACCCTCCGGGCAGCGCCCATTTTCCGTCGAGCTTCTCGTGTACGAGCAGAATTTTATCATCCTTGAAAATAACTCCCCGGATATCCACCTTAGGTGTGCTATACCCGCCTTCGCCCGCGAAGGAGAGCCGGATGCGCTCCTTGCTCTCATACGTATAGTTCGCCAGAATATCCACGCTCAGCTCGCGCAGTGCCTGATAACGCTCAATATCAAATACATCCTTGGCATACGTCAGTCCGGTCTGGGCAATCCCTTGAATTTCTTTGGCCCAGGTTAACCATTTCGGTTCCATAAGCACACCGCCTTCACTCGGATTTAGTTACGCTATTTCTTCCAGACGCTCTACTCACACAGCATCAGATGACGGGAGAACGAACCCTTTCGTGCCACACAACGGTCTACAATTGTAAAACCGGCCGCCGCAATCATCTCATCCACCGCCTCAATCGCCACAATGACCACTCTGTCCGCAATCCGCCGCGTATGACTAAGAATCGCAAACTGCTCTTCGGGGGTAATCCGTGAATACAGATTATAAGGCATATCCACGATCGCTGCATCGTAATGCTCCTCAATATCTGCGATATCCCCGAGCGTAACAACACTCTCGAAGCCGAAATGAGCGATGTTCGTCCGTGCACCTGCCGCTATGAGCGGGTTAATATCACGGCCGACGACATCGATTCCCATCGACAGAGCTTCCACCATTACTGTGCCAATTCCGCAGCAGGGATCGATCAGCTTCACACCGGGTATGCGCGGAACCGCCATATTGACCGCTGCCCGGGCTACCCGTGTGCTGAGCGCTATGGAGTAGCTTCGGGGCTTGTGCATCTGCCGAAACCAGGTTGCATTGTTCTTATGATAAGGGCCGAAGTACCAGCGTCCGCCGAGCGTCACAATCCCGTACACCAGCTCCGGATGGTTCACATCCGCCTCTCCCTCAATCCGCAGGCCGATTTCCCGCTCAATCACTCTGCGCTCACCGTATTCTATTTTTTTCTCAGGAGCCAGATCATTAGTCTTCACAAAAATAACCTTGAAGCTCCGCCCCCCCAGTTCTACCTGCTCTGTCTGCTTGTAGATCTCCGGGAGCGTGTCCCCTTCGTACATCACATCTATCCGCTCTTTGATAAAAGGACTGCGGCTGACATCCGCCTCTACCCCGCTTGCGAATATAGCCGGAGGGATCTCCCTGCCGAACAGGCAGCGTAGCTCCATCCCGCATAATGAGGTCTCATCCGGCGAATGGGCATACGTATAAATATATATCGGTTCAACACTTGCAGATATGTTCGTTGACACTACAATTTCGCTCCTGTCGCTTCCGCCGCTCCCGGCGGTTCCTTGGCTTAAACTAAGTAAGTCTATCACGGTTACTGCCAGTAATCAACAGCCTGCAAGGAACTGTTCCCCAAGCTACGCAGGTCTGGTCACCCTCTGTTGGTGGGGTGGGACAATCCTTTTTTGATCCCTCGGGATATCTCCAGTATAATGAATGCATTACACTGCCGAACCTGAGCCGCAGAGACCCTCCGTTATGCATGTTGCCGCATAATACGGGTAGCTGTGGTATTAAGCAGCGAATTCCAAGGAGGTACATACCTACAATGTCATACGAAACTTACTTTCAGGCTGAGCGTGAAGCCCAGCTTGGCGAACTCAAGCAATGGCTGGCGATCCCCAGCATTTCAGCCCTGTCCAGCCACAAAGAAGATATCAATGCCGCTGCCGGCTGGCTGGTAGAGACCCTGAAGCGTGCAGGCCTTGAGAATATCGAGCTGCATCCTACAGCCGGTCATCCAGTGATCTATGCCGATTACCTTCATGCCCCCGGCAAGCCGACCATTCTGGTCTACGGCCATTATGATGTACAGCCGGTTGATCCGCTGAACCTGTGGACTACGCCTCCGTTTGAACCGGAGATCCGTGACGGCAAGCTCTATGCACGCGGCGCTACAGACGACAAGGGCCAGGTATTCATGCATATCAAAGCCATCGAGGCTATCCTCAAGCAAGAAGGCACTCTGCCGGTCAACATCAAGCTCTGCATCGAAGGGGAAGAGGAGATTGGCAGCGTCAACCTGCCGCCATTCCTGGAAGCTAACCAGGACAAGCTCGCAGCAGATGCCGTCCTCGTCTCTGATACCTCCCTGCTGGAGCGCGGACGCCCTGCCATCTGCACTGGACTCCGTGGTCTCTGCTCCATGGAGGTCACAGTGAACACCGCCCTGACTGATTTGCACTCCGGCTCTTACGGCGGCGGCGTTCCTAACGCGCTGCATGCGCTGGTCTCGCTGCTGAGCACCCTTCACGATGACAAGGGCCGCGTATCTGTAGAAGGCTTCTACGAAGGCGTGCCTGCCCTGTCCCCGCTGCTGCGCGAAGAATTCGCTAAGCAAGGCGTGGACGAAGACAAAATCCGGACCGCTCTCGGCCTGGAGCAATTGTACGGCGAAGAAGGCTACACCTTCGTGGAACGGGTCGGCGCGCGTCCAACGCTTGAGCTGAACGGCGTATACGGCGGCTTCCAAGGTGAAGGCAGCAAGACCGTGATCCCGAAGGAAGCTCATGCCAAGATTACCTGCCGTCTCGTTGGAGACCAGGACCCGCAGCACATTCTGGATGCCGTTGAAGCCCATCTGAAGGCTAATATTCAAAAGGGCGCCAAGGTTACGGTGAAGCAGATGGAGAAGGCGCGCGCCTTCAACATCGACCCGTCGCACCCGATCCTCCAGACCGCTGCCGATGCTTACGGCAAGGTCTACGGCACCCGCGCCCTCTTCACCAAAGACGGCGGCTCCATCCCGATCATGGAGAGCTTCGCCCGCATCCTGAAGGCACCGGTCGTCCTGATGGGCTTCGGACTCGATGACGAGAACCTGCATGCACCGGACGAGCACTTCAACCTGGAGAACTTCGACAAGGGCCTGCTGACCCTGGTCGAGTTCCTGAAGACCGTCTAACGTCCAGAACCGACAGCGTATCTGTCATTTCATACAGCCAGGCCCCCGGTAGATCGGGGGCCTGGCTTTTTTTTGTTTGTTTTTGCATAAATTCAGTCTCGCGCACTCACACCAGCACAATGTATGCTGTTTTTGACATACATTAGGCCGTGCGCCGGCTTGCGAGCACAATGTATGCTGTTTTTGACATACATTCGGTGCGACCCCCTTATCCCGGAGTCCTCCGTATCAAATCGGTACTTGTCGTAGCTATGCTCTTTATTTCGCTTTTTCTCTCGGCCAGAAGAAGCGGGAGCGGTCTTCTAGAGTCAGGACCCACTCCGCAAAGGTAGCTGGCGGCATGTTCCGAAGGCTCGTATGCATTCTGCGATTGTTGTAAAAGTCCATGTACCGGTCCACGGCTTCATAGGCCTCTTCGAAGGTGTCGAAGGCCTCTTTTCGGAACAAATCCCGGTCGATATTGCTGTGGAACGATTCAATAAAAGCATTTAAATCTGGCGTTCGAGGCGGAATGCGTTCATGGGTCATTTCCCAGCTTTCACACATGTCGCCAAACAGGTGGCTGACGAACTGTGGGCCGTTGTCGGTGCGGATCACCGGGCGTGCGCTGCCAGGGGCGCAGTGTTGCTCCATGGCGCGTCCCAGCGTCTGGCAGGCGTGCTTGGCCTCACATGACGCTCCGCGGTGGTAGCCGACGATGACACGGGTAAACACATCGATAATACTCAGGACAAAGAAATGCCGGTCCCGGCCCGCCACGTACCCATACTTAATGTCCATCTGCCAGAGCTGGCCTGCTCCGGTAATGACCCGGTTCTCCGGCAGCTTCCGGGGATGCTTAAAGCGTTTGTGGCGCTGCGGCTGCAGGATATCCAGCGCCTGGCACAGCCGGTAGCTTTTCTTGTGATTGAGCCTCAGCCCGCGCTGGTTCCACAAGCACTTGGCCAGCAGTTTGTATCCGTACACATGCTCTTCTCCAGCGATTAATTCCAGCAGCCATTCCTGGATTTCCTCGTCGCTAATCTTCTCTCCAGACTCGGTCAGGGAGTAGCCGGGTACGGGTCTTCCGCGTCCCTGAGGTACGGCCTGTGCCTCCTGCTTCTTGCGTTTCTTACGGTCGTAATACGTAGACTCTGCGAGCCCCACGAGACGGAGTACCAACGCTGCGGTATTCCCCTGCTTAATGAACATGTCGGCTACCTCGATTTTTTCGGATAAGCAGGGGTTGGCTTTTTTAGCAGTTCACGCAGAATTTCGATCTCTAGCTCCTTTTCGCCGAGGATCCTGACCGCCTTCTCGTATTTCTGCTCCACGTCCAGGAGGCGCTTCAATTCCTCCACCTGCTCCTGGGGATACGGATGCTCTTGTTCCCCATGGGCTTCGCGGTAATCTCTCACCCACTGATTCACCGTCGATGGGGTCACCCCATACTTTCGGGCAACCACCGCTGCCTTAATGCCAGACAACACCTCTTGCGCGGCTTTCTCTCTTGTTCCTGTTAAGTGTCCCATACCGTTCATCCTCCTCCTGTTTCTAGTCTACATTTTTGTGGGGGAGGACTCCAACTTCTTTAGGGGGCTGTGGAGCATTCAGGCCGTGCGCCTGCTTGTTAGCACAATGTATGCTGTTTTTGACATACATTAGGCCGTGTGCCGGCTTGCGAGCACAATGTATGCTGTTTTTCACATACATTTAGCCCAACAGAATACCTTCTCCACAGCAGCATTAAACTACTGTTTCCTATACAACAAAAAAAACCCTTGCGGACAAGGATTTCGGAAGTTAAATATGGAGCGGGTGATGGGAATCGAACCCACGCTATCAGCTTGGAAGGCTGAAGTTCTACCATTGAACTACACCCGCAACTCAAAAACGAGTACAAGAAACATTGTAGCATCACTACGAATAAATTGCAACCCTATTAAATTCAGATACTGGAGGGCAGGAGGTTACGACGGCATTTCCAGCAGAGGCCTGAGGAAGGACTGTTCGAATTCAGCCGCCTTCACCGGCTTGCTGAACAGATACCCCTGGGCCTCATGGCAATGCTGCTGGCGCAGAAAGTGCAGCTGCTCCTTGTTCTCCACGCCTTCGGCGGTAACCTTGAGCTTCAAATGGTGGGCCATCGAGGTGATCGTAGAGACGATCGCGGCATTGTTGCTGTCCTCCATGACATCCGATACGAAGGAACGGTCGATCTTCAAGCGGTCAATCGGCATATTCTTCAGATAATGCAGCGAGCTGTAGCCTGTGCCGAAATCATCGATGCTGATGCATACGCCAAGTCTTTTGAGACGGTTCAGCTGGTCGAAGGCGGTCTCCTTGTCAAGGGTCATACTCTCGGTAATCTCTAAATCCACGTAGCAGGGATCCAGACCGATATCCTTCAGGATAGCATCAATTTTGCCGGCCAGATTAGGCTGCAGGAACTGGCGCATGGAGAGGTTAATGGATACGCAAATCGGATGATAGCCGGCATCCTGCCACATTTTATTCTGCAGACAGGCCGTCTTGAGCACCCATTCCCCAATAGGGACAATCAGCCCGCTCTCTTCAGCGATAGGAATGAAATCTACCGGAGAGACCAAGCCGCGTTTGGGATGGTTCCAGCGCAGCAGCGCCTCCATGCCGACAATCTCTTCTGTCTCAAGCAGCACCTGGGGCTGATAGACCAGATAGAACTCCCCCCGCTCCAGCGCCCGGCGCAGATCATTCTCCAGCTTGAGGCGTTCCTTCGCCTTCATCTGCATAGCCGGAATATAGCGGCGGATCTCCACCCCCTGCTCCTTGGCATTGTGTACCGCTGTATCAGCATTCTGTATTAACTGCTCAGCCGTATCTCCGTCCCCGGGATAGATGCTTACCCCCAGACTAAGCGAGATATGGTATTCACCTGACTCCAGACCTACCGGTGTCTCGAACAGGCGCAGCAGCTCACCCGCCCGGACCAGACAATTCTCCAGCCCCGTCCGCTCCGTCATCAGAAAAGCAAACTCGTCCGCCCCCATACTAAAGAGCTCTTCATTGACTCTAACCTCGTCCCCGATCCGCCGGGCGACCAGCTGCAGCAGCAGATCTCCTGCATAATGACCAAGAGAGTCATTGATGTTCTTAAAATGGTTGATGTTCATAATGACCAGCCCCGAAAAGCCTCGGCTTTTGTCCTGCTCACTCTGGAGCACCACCTCTTCCATGCGCTGCATCAGGCGGCGTCTGTTCGGAAGACCGGTCAGCTCGTCGTGATACGCCAGATAATTAATCCGCGCTTCCGCCTGCTGATTCTCCTGAAACGGCTCCTCAATCGTCAATCTGTAGACTCCGGTCAGCAGAAGATAATAGGCCGCTGCGCTGCTGAGCATCCCGAAGAGATAATCCAATTCTCCGACACTGAACAGATTCATGAAGAAGACCTGAGCCAGGGAGAAGAACACAAGGGAACGGATAATAATCAGCAGAGAGGCTGACTTTTCGCTTTTGCCAGGATAGATAATAATCGAAGCACCAAGCAAATAGACGAACAGTATCGCCATATTCATCAGATCTCTTGCCGTTTCTGCCCATGGTTCATCCGCCAGCCCGGAGACAATCAGGTTGCCGAGACCAAACACAGCCAAAGACAGCAAAATCACCACAAAAGCATTCCTGAACACCTTCCCCTTGACGCCGGTTCCTACAAGCTGGTCTTCTCTGCTGAAAATAAGCATAATCCCCAGTGCACTGGCCAGCCGGGAGAACGTCAGAAGCCATAAGGACTGCCCCTGGCTGATAAAAGGGGTGATTCCGGGAATACCTACAAACCCGAGTACATGCAGGAAGTCAAAAATACTCACCCCCAGGAATAATGCAGAGGTGTACAGCCTGGCCTTGGATAAACTATTGGCGAACAGCATCCAGCCCTGGGCAAAAATCGCAAAACCGAACGCGACAGTACAACAGCCCAAAATAAGGTAAAAGGCCATCAGTAAATCCTTGTCCTCTATTTGGCCCAGCGGTGTACGAAAAATCTGGATCAGAAGGAATAGCGCAGCCCCCAGAATAGCCGCATGAATCGTCTTTCTCTCTTCTTGTCTCATAAGTCCCTCGCGTCTAAAAATAATATCTATAAAGTCAGGTAGATGTGTATGATGTCCTATGTATAAATATCGGCCAGACAGCTCCGTAAAGTTACATTGATCACCTACAATATTGCACGAAAGCAGCTCCGGCAGAAAAAAAGCACCTGCCTACAAATAGAGGCCAGTGCTTTCTCCTTCCAGACGGTTATTTGTCCCCGAAATTGACCTCAGGTGTTGTCAGTGTGTCATAGAAGTCAACCGCCTTATCTTTATCGGCCGAAGATCGCAGCGCCATTGCCGAGCGGGGATGCTCATCCAGCGTTCCTGTAATCATATACGGAATGATATAGCCCCACTCTTCCTTCTCCCGCAGCGGGATCATCAGGTTCTCAATGATATCCAGCACAGGACGGAGCGTATAATTCGTATTCTTCAGATGGGTAACCAGCAGCTCTGTAGGACAGTTGCCTGCGGCGCGGCCCATCCCGTAACAGGAAGCATCCAGCAGCTCTACCCCCTTCTCGGCTGCAATCAGCGTATTGGAGAAGGCCAGCTGAAGATTGTTATGGGTATGCACACCGAGCCGCTTCTCCGGCAGATGTGTCTTGAACTTCTCTACCAGGTAATGAAAGTCATTATGATCCAGGCTGCC
This sequence comes from Paenibacillus sp. FSL H8-0048, assembly GCF_038002825.1. Taxonomy (NCBI): domain Bacteria; kingdom Bacillati; phylum Bacillota; class Bacilli; order Caryophanales; family Paenibacillaceae; genus Paenibacillus; species Paenibacillus sp. FSL H8-0048. The sequence goes on from NZ_JBBODF010000001.1 coordinate 3,002,472, forward strand.
GTAAGAATCCACGATATAGACTACATCAACTACGCTCTCGCGGATCTGCTCGAAGGCTTCCAGCAGCTCATTCTCCATTACATTGGACAGGGCCATAATATTAATGGTCGTCTCATAGCCCAGATCATGGAACGTCTGCACCAGCTGAAGAGCCTTGTCCACATCCTTGCTGTAACAAGCCACACGAATCAGATCAAGCATGCTCTCGCTGCGGGGCAGAATATCATTCTCGTCCACACGGCCGATATCGACCAGAGCCGACAGCTTCGTATGCCCCTTTTGTGGAATGACCTTGCGCAGGAAGTCATCATTCAAAAAGCGCCAAGGGCCTGCACCCTCTGCCCCTTTGAGCAGCTTCGGCGAGTTCTTATAACCGATTTCCATATAATCAACACCGGCTTCATTCAGACCGGCATATAATTTCTGAACAAATTCAATGCTAAAATCCCAGTTATTCACCAATCCCCCATCACGGATGGTACAATCGACAATTTTACTATGATTAGTCTTCACAATCTGTTCTCCCTTCGGGGTATCTCTTAAGTACTATGCTTATATTATCGTTCAATCATACTTTAATGAAGAAGATATTGTAAAGAAAATTTCAGTAATCCTCATATCGATTTTCGCGATCAGAAACAATGACATTAATCACAGAATAAATGGCAGTAAAATGCTACATTACAAGAAATCATTGAGATTGATTATCAGTCTCTTTCGGAGGGATAACAATGGTTCTAACATCCTGCTCCTTGCTGCGTTTGCAACCAGGCACTACCGGCTCTATTCAAAAAATTGAAGGCATGAATCCTATCCTGCGCCGCCGTCTGGCCGATCTGGGAGTATCTGAGGGTGTAATGATCCGTCTCAAGGGCAAAGGGCCTTTCATGGGTCCGATTACGCTTGAATGCAACGGTCAGCTATTTGCTATCCGGCGGAAGGAAGCATCTATGATAGAGGTGAAGGTATCATGAGCTCTATTGCACTTGTGGGGAACCCCAACACCGGGAAAACCTCGCTGTTCAATACCCTGACTTCCTCCTACGAATACGTGGGGAACTGGGCAGGCGTTACGGTTGAGAAAAAGATCGGCAGTCTCAAGAACGGAGCCGGCAAGCTGATCGATCTGCCCGGAATCTACTCCCTTCACCCCCTCTCCCGCGATGAAGGCGTAGCTGCACAATATCTGATCGAAGAAACCCCTGAAGCGCTTATCAATATTGTCGATGCGTCGCAGCTGGAACGGAACCTGCTGCTTACCCTGCAGCTGCTGGAATACGGCAAGCCGACGATCCTCGGACTGAATATGACCGATGTCGCCAAGGCGCGCGGTATCCAGGTGAATCCCGACATCCTTAATGAACGTCTCGGTATCCCCGTGCTGCCGTTGATTGCCCGGACAGGCAAGGGAACCAGTCAGGTGCTTAGCGTACTGGAGCAGCCCTCGCATATCCCGCCTGTTACCTTCCAATTGAATTATGGCGACATCGCTGAGCAAGCCATAGCCTCCATTGTTGCACAATTACAGAAGATCTCTGGTCTGCCTAATCTCCGTTGGGTTGCTCTGCAGCTGATGGAGCAGAACCCGGTTATCCTTGAGCTGCTGAAGAAGCGAACCGATATTTCTGGCTTGCTGCTGATCGCAGATGCTGCTCAGACCCGGCTGCAGCAGGAGAAGCTTGCACTCACTCTTCCCCAATGGATTCGTTCCGTCCGCATGGACTACATCCGTATGGTATGCGCTGACGCCATAGACTCTACCCTGCAAAAACCGCATAATCTGACCGAACGTCTGGATTCTATCCTTACCCACCGTTTTCTGGGACTTCCCCTGTTCATCGTCTTTATGTATGCCATGTTCAAAACTACCTTCGACTGGATCGGCGGGCCTTTGTCTGATCTCCTGGATGGCTTTATCGGCGGTCCGCTCAGCGATTGGACGAATTCGTTGCTGGGAACCATCGGGGCTTCGGAATTCACGCACGCACTGATCGTTGATGGTCTTATTGGCGGTGTGGGCGGCGTACTCGTATTTGTCCCGCAAATATTCATCCTGTTCCTGATGATCTCCTTCCTGGAGGATTCCGGGTATATGGCCCGTGTCTGCCTGCTGATGGACAGCACGATGGAACGGATGGGACTGAACGGTAAGGCCTTCATTCCGTTCATTATCGGCTTCGGCTGCAACGTACCGGCCATTATGGCGGCCCGCAGCATTGAACAGCCCAAGGACCGGTTGTTGACAACGCTGCTAATGCCGCTGATGTCCTGTTCTGCCCGGCTCCCGGTATATCTGTTGTTCGCAGCGGTCTTCTTCCCTGCCCAGCAAGCCACAGCTGTACTCTCTATGTATGTAATGGGTGTTGTATTTGCCCTGATTCTGTGTAAGTTCTTCTCCAAGCATCTGTTCAAGAATGAGACGTCTATCTTCATTATCGAGCTGCCTCCTTACCGGATGCCCCAGTTCAAGACACTAAGCCGCAGCACCTGGGAGAAGGGCAAAGGCTTCCTGCGCAAAGCAGGGACCATCATCCTGGCCGGCTCGGTCCTGATCTGGCTGATGTCCTATGCCGGTCCTGGCGGCCTCAATGTGGACATGGATCACTCCTTCCTGGCCAAATTCGGCGGCTTCATCGCCCCGTTGCTGCAGCCGCTCGGCTTCGGAACATGGCAGGCCGGTTCTACCCTGGTGCCCGGCTTCCTCGCTAAAGAGGTTGTTGTCTCCACTATGAACATCATCTACCATGCCCCGGATGCAGCAGGACTGGAAGGACAAATTGCTTCAGTCTTTACACCGCTTAGCTCGATCAGCTTCATGGCCTTTATCCTGCTCTACATTCCTTGCCTGGCCACTGTCGGCGTTATTAAGAAGGAGACTGCCTCCTGGAAATGGACATTCTTCTCCATGGGTTACTCTCTGGTATTGGCTTATGCGGTGTCACTGGTGATTTATCAAGGAGGACGTTTGCTCGGATGGTCGTAGCCCTGGCAAGTCCAAGATATATTGAGAGGAAGCGATGGCAGCAATGATCGTTAATATTGTGATTGTGGCGCTAATATTCGGGTATTCCGGCTGGATGATTTACCGTCATGTACAGAAGGGCAAGCAGGGGGCCTGTGCAGGCTGTGACAAGGGTAAGACCTGTCCCGCAGCAGCGATGGATTCACCGCTGTCCTGCAGCAGTGCTACACTGGGCAGCAAGCGCTAGGATACAGCTCTAGCGGATATGCCGGTTATTCTTTCGTTTAGAAACCTTGGCATGCGGGTATGTTAGTTATAAGCTTTTAACAACCAGACTATTGCCAAGGAGGAATAACCATGAACACCAAGAAGACTCTGTTTACAACGGTAGCCCTGGGAGCCGCCTACTTGCTGAAGAATAAGAATACACGGGATAAGATTATGAATGGCGTCCAATCCCTCACTGCTCAGATGAAGGCCCGTAAATAGGCTGCCATTCCTGCAGTTATGAGAAGCAGGATTCCAAGTGAACAAAGAGCCGCAGGTCTCAGGAAACTGAGAATCTGCGGCTCTTTGTCTGTCAGGGGTGATTCAAGCTCAGGCTTCAGGGGAGCGGCGGTCCGGTTCAGCGGCAGCGCTCAGCAGATATTCCAGCAAGGTGCGGACCATTACGCCCGTGGCGCCCTTAGGATTCATTCCCCGTTCCGCAGACAGAAAGGCAGTCCCTGCAATATCGAGATGCACCCACGGCAGTCCTTCCGCGAATTCTCCAACGAACAGTCCCGCCGTGCTGGCAGCTCCATACCGCCCGGCAGCATTACGTAGATCCGCAACCTCGCTTGCCAGCATCTCCCGGAATTCAGGATAGACAGGCAACGGCCAGATCGGCTCCCCCGACAGCCTTGAGGCTGACAGTAGCTCTTCCAGGAATGCTTGATCGTTCGCTACAGCTCCTGTTGCCACATCCCCCAGAATGGACACGACAGCCCCTGTCAGCGTGGCTACGTCAATGATCCGCTGTACCCCCCACTCCCGTGCATAGGTAAGCGCATCTCCCAGGATGATCCGCCCTTCCGCATCGGTATTGATAATTTCAATGGTTCTTCCACTAAGGGTAGTAATGATATCGCCCGGTTTAAAAGCATTCGCTGCCGGCATATTCTCTGCCGCCGGAATCAGCATGACCACATTGACCTTAGGGCGCAAATGCCCCAGCGCATCCATGACCGCCAGTACGGCTGCGGCCCCGGCCATATCGCTGTGCATGCTCTCCATGCCCGGTGCCCGCTTCAGAGAGATGCCTCCAGTATCGAAGGTAATCCCTTTGCCGACTATACCGGTTACGTTCTCCCATTGATTCGTTCCCTGATAGCGGATAACAATCATGCGGGGAGCATTTACACTGCCGCCGCCGACCGCAAGCAATCCGCCCATTCCCTTAAGCGCAAGCTCCCGTTCATCCAGCACTTCAGCCGGAAGCCCGTGCCGTTCAGCGATTTCAATAGCGGCCACCGCAAGATCCGACGGAGTCAGCAGATTCCCCGGACGGTTGGTCAGATCACGGGCAAGGCTTACAGCCTCCCCGAAAGCCTGCCCCCGCTTGATCCCTTGTCTCCAGGCTTCCTCTTCTGCTGCTTCGCTCTTGCCTTCCATACGCAGAAGTACCGTATCTATACTTGCGTAAGCTGCCTGTTCCAGCTTATATTGTCTTCTGCGGTACGAGCCCAGGACCAGCCCTTCCGCGATGGCCTGGCCGGCCTGCTCCGCCCTAAGCGCCCCAGCCCGCCGGCCTAATGCCGCCGGTATCTGCACAACGAGCGCAGCGGCCTTCAGCCTGCAAGCCGCCTTGGCGGTCTGCGCCATCAGCTGCCGCAGCTCGTGCATACCCGTCTGGCCCTTTCCGCTTCCGGCCAGAATGACCACAGGCTGCCCGGGTTGCTCCATGACCGGCAGGATATACACTTGCCCTTGCTTGCCGCTGAACAGCCCCGCTGCGGACAATTGGCGGACTCGTGCGGCCCAGTCCGCCGGAAGACCTTCACCCTGTGCCTGTGCCTCTGAGATCATTAGACATACAGCCTCTCCCCGCGCCATGGCTGCACTGGGATCACTACTCCATTCAAAAATCAATCCTCATCCCTCCGATAAACGCAGATAAGGCTGATCTCCCGCACTTGTTCGTGCTCTGCAGGAATCAGCCCTTACATATTGATTATAACCCGTATGCACTCCACCGAGAACAACGGGCTTAAGATAAGCATTAATGAGTAAGCGGAAGCGAAATGACGAACCTTGTTCCTTCATTCAGCCGGCTGCTGACCGAGATGCAGCCGCCATGATTCTTGATGATCCGGTCACTGACGGAAAGTCCAAGTCCCGTCCCATTCTCCTTCGTGGTGAAGAACGGATTGAACAGTCTGTCAAGCGTGCAGATATCCATTCCCTTTCCGTTGTCAGAGATGAAGATACGCACCTCTGTTCCTTCTTTACGGGCGCCTACCTCAATCCGGCCTACAGAATCATCCACCCGCTCCGAGATGGCTTCCATCGCATTTCTGATCATATTCAGCACAACCTGCTTCATTTGCTTAATATCCCCTGAGATGACCAGATCCTCCTGGAGCACCTGCAAGTTGATCTGGCAGCCCTTCATCAGCGCCTCGCTCTCTGTCAGCAGGACCACTTCTTTCAGCAAGGCAGAGACAGGAATCATGCTGATCTGCGGTACAGAAGGCTTGGAGGAAGTCAGAAATTCATGAATAATGTCATTGGCACGGTCAATCTCCGCTAATATAATCTTCGCATATTCTTCTTTGCCGAGCAGATGCAGATGGGGATGAAGCAATTGGATGAACCCCCGGATAGCCGTCAGGGGATTGCGGATCTCGTGGGCGATGGAGGCTGATAACCGGCCCAGCATGGCCAGGCTGTCATTCTGGTAGGCCGTCTGTTCAATCAGCTTATAGTCGGAGATCTCTTTGAATGTGAACAGGTAGCTGCCCTTCATTTCCTCGCCGCTGGACAGGGTTGCGCGCCAGTACCGTCCATATTCATCCACAAATTCATAGCTTGGCTTACCTTTGAGCACCATTTCACGATAACTCCGCAGAACCTGCTTCTTCTTGAAGCGGCTAAGCTGAATATGGGATAACAGATGATGCAAGGTGCAGCCCAGAAGAGAGTGACGGTTGAGCTCCAGAATACCATACATCTGCTTGTTGACGAAAGTCAGCACACCCTCATCATCAAAAAGCAGAATTCCGCTGTCGATGTGCTCCAGCACATCCTCAAATGTGGTATCCATCGGACCAGATTGAAACGTTCTTGCCGATAATAGCAAGCTTTCCTGATATTGGCTTATCACGATACGAAGTTCCCCCTTTTACTGCAATTGACGAAGACGCTTAAGCGACATCAAATTACTATGTATCTGAGTATATGACGAAGCCGCCAGAACATTCGAAAATCGTATTGTATTATCCAACCGTTTCAACTATATTCCAATCATATCCAAGAGAAGAAGACAACGCAATCAGAGAATCTGTCGAATGACAAAAATATTCTTAAAATGATTCTTAAGACACATTTAAGTGTGAGAGGAATGATTTGTTTCCTGCAAATACATTGAAAAGAGCCCCCGCCATGGGCGGGAGCTCACTAATTTATAACATGACGGTGGCAGGATCAAGACAGATGTTCAAGCCTTCTGCTGGAGCCGGTGACGCCGCTGGCTCATGACAGCCAGACGCTTCTTCAGCTCACGTTCCCATTTGGAGTCGCCGATCTGTTTGGCAACCGCCAGCAGGTCCAGTGACATATCGATCTGGCTGCGTATGATCGTGAGCGGGTCCTCGCTCTCCATATTGATGACGTTCTCGAAGATCGCTTCCTCTTCCTCCATCACATAATCCTGGAAATCCACATCCGTGACGCCGTCGCCATGGGCATATTCCGCCAGAATTTCATATTCATTCTCGACTTTGTAATGTACCTCTACCCGGTGGCATACCGGACAAAAAAGCAGGGGAACATTATGGACTTGCGTGCGATAATGCTTTAGGGTCCCCTTCGTTCCAACCATACTCGCTCCACAGCAAAAGCTCATTTTTGTTCACCCTCCTTGAGTGTTGTCGTTGATTTGAATTCCTATTAGTATATTACAAAGCAGCGGGAGAGATTCCTCCCCTTACAAGCTATATATTAACCTTTATGCCCATTTTCAAACGTCTGTCCTTATCTCAAGTGGAAACGGCTTTGCCGTCCTTTTAAAGGACGGTACCGTTTCAGCGAGAAAGATAAGGAAAATTATAGCGCGAAGCATATACATTCTTATCTTTTTACAAAAAACCTCCTTGAAGGGAGTCATGCTTCCCGCAAGGAGGTCCTCTTAGTATATCAAAGATCGCGGCTCATGAGGCCCGGAAGCTTACAGGTTCTTGTCGCCTGGTTTCCAGTTCATAGCGCACAGCCCGCCGGATTGGAGAGCCTGCAGTACACGCAATGTCTCTTCAACGCTGCGTCCCACATCATTGTGGTTAACAACCTGATACTTCAGTTCACCTTCAGGATCGATGATGAACAATCCGCGCAGTGCGATGCCTTCTTCTTCAATCAGGACGCCATAATCGCTGGCAACCTTCTTCGTAATATCAGAGGCCAGCGGGAAGTTCACCGGACCCAGACCGTTCATATCCTTAGGTGTATTCAGCCAAGCCTTGTGGCTGTGGATCGAGTCTACGCTCACACCAAGAATCTCGGTATCAAGCTCAGCGAAATCAGCTGCAGCATCGCTCAGGGCTGTGATTTCTGTTGGACATACGAAGGTGAAATCAAGCGGGTAGAAGAAGAATACAAGCCATTTGCCGCGATAGTCGGACAAGCTTACCTTACCGAAATCCTTACCGTCGCCTGTTACTGTCTCCATGAAGAAGTCAGGAGCGGGTTTACCTACCAAACGTTCTGCCATTGCTTAAATCCTCCTTTTGATTATGTAAGAAAAACAGCTACCGGACCGTTGCCGGATGCAATATGCTTTTCTTGATTTTATGGGATGGTTACATTCTTTCGGGTACAGAATAAATGTTATCATCGTACAAAATCAAAGTCAATATTACATTGATTACTTTTTTATAATAATTATAAATAAGCAACATTTTGTGAAGTTTTTCTTTGTTCTGCGTCAAAAGGGATCTATGTGGTAGAACTAGGCTTTGCGGATAGCGGCTACAATCAGGTCACCCATCTCAGTGGTGCTGATCGCCTTGCTCTTATCAACTGCGATATCGCTCGTCCGGTGACCGGCATCCAGTACCTCCGCAACTGCGGCTTCAATGGCAGCGGCTGCGTTCTCGTAGCCGAAGGTCATACGGAACATCAGTGCAAGCGACAGGATCGTAGCGATTGGATTCGCCAGCCCTTGTCCGGCAATATCAGGCGCGGAGCCGTGAACCGGCTCATAGAGGCCGTAGCTGCCTTCACCCAGTGAAGCGGAGGCCAGCATGCCAATGGAGCCTGTCAGCATCGCTGCTTCATCGCTCAGGATATCTCCGAACATATTCTCGGTCACGATGACATCGAAGCTCGAAGGACGGCGCAGCAGCTGCATCGCACAGTTATCCACCAGTACGTGCTCAACTTCAACCTGCGGATATTCCGGCGCCAGTCTGTTCACCACTTCACGCCACAGACGGGAGGTCTCCAGGACGTTGGCTTTGTCGACACTCGCCAGCTTGCCCCGGCGCTTCCCGGCAATCTCGAACGCCTGGCGTACGATCCGCTCCACCTCAGTGACGTTGTAGACACAAGTATCTACCGCTTCTTCGCCATGCTCGCCCTGGCGGCGCAGCTTGTCCCCGAAGTAGATCCCGCCTGTCAATTCACGTACGACCATCAGGTCCGTTCCTTCAAGTACCTCCGGCTTCAGTGTCGAAGCATCCTTCAGACAATCGAAGACCACCGCCGGACGCAGATTCGAGAATAGGCCAAGCGCCTTGCGGATACCCAGCAGTCCGGTCTCCGGACGCAGCTCCTTCGGATTGTTATCCCACTTCGGTCCGCCTACAGCTCCAAGCAATACAGCATCGGCGCTTCGGCAGATTGCAAGCGTATCCTCAGGCAGCGGAGTTCCGCGTTCATCGATGGCGATTCCTCCGAACAGGGCGTGCTCCGTTTCAAATGCATACCCGAACAGCTCTTCCGTTCTTTTCAATACCTTTTCCGCTTCCGCCACAACTTCAGGTCCGATACCGTCCCCGGCAATTACGGCGATTTTTTTGACCTCGCTCATTTCTGTCACTCCTTAGGTAGTCCTGCTGGTCGCAGACATAGTTCTTCTGTATATTGTTGTATCATAACGAAGGACAAAGGACAAAGATATAGATTCTATCACGTTCATAGATATAGCCTATAAGTGAAGCAGAGCGTGAATTTGCCCTTGTCCCGCCAATTGATTACAATTAATGGGCAGGTGAAATTATCGGATCTCTAATCCTATGGAAGAGGAGTGATCTTTAAGATGCAATACGCGAAGCTTGGCAAGTCTGGTATGAAGGTAAGCCGCCTCTGTCTGGGAACGATGAACTTCGGTCCCATCACCGACGAGAAGGAAGCCTTCCGCATTATGGATGCGGCACTGGACGCGGGGGTCCAGTTTTTTGATACCGCGAATGTGTATGGCTGGGGTGAGAACTCGGGTCTGACCGAGACCATTATCGGCCGCTGGTTCAAGCAGGGCGGCGGACGCCGTGAGAAGGTTGTCCTGGCAACCAAGGTCTACGGGGCGATGAGTGACAAGCTGGATGGACCCAATGATGAAGGCGGCCTCTCTGCCTACATTATCCGCCGTCATCTGGAGGGCTCCCTGCAGCGTCTGCAGACCGATCATATCGAACTCTACCAGATGCACCATATCGACCGTAACGTGTCCTGGGACGAGCTGTGGGGCGCCTTCGAGCTTGCGGTCAGCCAAGGCAAGATCGGCTACACCGGCTCCAGTAACTTCGCCGGCTGGGATATTGCCGTTGCCCAGCAGGAGGCGAAGGCCCGCGGGTTCCTTGGACTGGTATCCGAGCAGCACAAATACAGTCTGACCTGCCGCCTGCCGGAGCTTGAGGTTCTGCCTGCCGCACAGCATCTTGGCCTTGGCATTATTCCGTGGAGTCCGCTTGACGGGGGATTGCTTGGCCGCAATGCGCTGAAGAAGATTGAGGGCAGCCGCAGCGGCGGCAAAGCGGAGCGTGTAGAGCAGCACAAGAAGCAGCTAGAGGCCTTTGCTGAGCTAAGCCTGGAGCTGGGCGAGCCGCAGGATAATATCGCTCTGGCCTGGCTGCTGGCGAACCCTGCTGTCACAGCCCCGATCATCGGACCGCGTACGCTGGAGCAATTCGAGAGCGCGCTGCGCAGCCTGGAGGTCGTTCTGGATGAATCTGTGCTGAAACGCCTTGACGAGATTTTCCCCGGACCCGGCGGTGCGGCTCCGAAGGCATATGCATGGTAATCCGGACTAACCGGCTGCAGCCCGCATAATCCTCCCGGAAGTCATATCTTCACTTACAATAAAGAGCTGTCCACCAGTATAATGTACCGGTGAACAGCTCTTTGTGTTTCTATGTCTTTTATTGTGCCGTATCCACTGTTATAGAACCATTGCTGGTAGACAAAATAACCTCATGGGTGCCTTTGCCAAGTACAGCCGTTCCATGATTCTCATCGTCGCCGCCCCAGTTCACATTGCCTTTAAGCGATCCGTTACTGGTATCTGCCGTAATCTTGGCATCCGCAACAGCCGGAAGACCCAAGACAATCTTGCCGTTGCTGGATTTCAGCTCCCATGCACCCGTGATTGCCGAATTGACTGTAATCTTGCCGTTGCTGCTTCTGGCCGACACCGCGCCGTCAATATTCCCCAGCGTAATCGCACCGTTCGAGCTAACCAGGTCTGCTCCGCCCTGTACATTCTTTACTGTCAGTGTGCCATTGCTGCTATGAGCCTTCACACCGCCGGAGACATCATGGATATCCATCGTTCCGTTGCTCGTATCCACATTAATGCCTGCGGCCAGCCCGCCGGCTTCGATAGAACCGTCACTGGTCTCTACCTGAGCAGCGAGATACTGCGGAATGCTGACATTCAGATATGGCGCATTGTTGTTGAAGCCGATCTGGATATTGGAGAGCCATCCAGAATCCCCCTCCAGCTCCATCACAAGTGTATCGTCTTCGGTCGTCACCCTCCATTTACGCTCCAGGGCACTCGCCGCTTCATTGTCTGTATTGCCCGGCAGCTCCAGCTTACCTTCATACGCAAGCGTGTTCCCGTCCACACCCTGAAGCTTAACCTTGCCTTGGGGCAGATTAATCCGCACGTTCTTAATATCCTGCTGTACTTCTACCTTTCCGTTCACCGGAACCAGCTTGGTATTGCCGAAGATACTGCTCAGCGATCCTCCGGCCAACACCGTCTGTGCCCCGCTTGCCGCGATAAGCACAATGATCAGCAGAATGGCCCAGCCGCTTACCCGGCTTTTGACATCGGATTTAATGAAGAGCCTAAGCAGCATCTCCAGGCCGAACAGGATAAGCAGGGCCGGCCAGATATAGCCCAGCACATCGTACGTGATTACACCATACTGAGCCATGACTACAATAACTCCTACTATTATGCACCCTATTGCGGCAGTGAAGCTGCCGACTTTCCATCTCCCCATCCTTCAATTCCCCATTTCACTATACTTTTGAATTATTCTTCAGCATTCTGAATCCATACCCGATCAAGGCAAGCGACAGCAGAATCGCTCCGATGTTCATATCGTTCAGAATCTCCCACAGAGCGGGAAATGCAGTGATGAGCAGCAGCAGAATGCCCGCGATGACACACCCAATACCGACCCACACCGGATTTACATCATCATGCGGGTACATCGGGGCTGCAGACATGCCCATCGACCAAGGCGCTCCAAAGCTATCCGGATGGAACATCATCCGCTCATGCTCGGCAGCCGATACCTTCATCCAAGCCGCCTTTTGCAGCGCATCAAATAATTGATAGAACCAGAGCGCAGCAAGTGCGAACGGAAACACTGCGGGCATGGACGGAATGAATATAATACAGAGCGATGCTCCAATCATATACTCCAGACCCATTTTTTTAAAGCCCAGATACATGTGGCCCAGTCCCGGAACCATAGCCAGGAGAAACGTGAGCCATCGTCTTTTCTTAATCATATGTTACCCTCCCAAAAGTTTTGTGAAATAAAATAGATAATCGGCGAAGCCGCTATGGATTTATTTATGGTTACCTCGGGCCAAACCAGGAGCTGACCGATGTGGACATATGCCCGTTGATTTCAGTGATGCCATAAGCCAAATTCTCAAATACGCCTAGCTGCAGCAGGAGAAACGTCAGGCCAACCGCCACGCCGTAATGCATCCAGGAGGTTCCCCGGGTCGTGCGCCGTCTGGTCATGGTAGATTTCACTATCCGTTCTCTGCGCCCGTTCTCCAGCTGGCCGATCCTTGCCATAACATCCCCGGTCAAATCAGGGAAGTCATGCGGCAACACGGGCTCCTGTCCGTTAAAATCAAGCCCGGCTTCCATCTCGCTCCACATCGCCGCAAGCCCGCGTGCCTCCTCCAGCCATTCCGCGCAGCCGGGACAGGTCAGGGTATGCAGATAGATGGCCTGCTGGGCCTCTGGTGACAACTGTCCATCTATATAATGCGGCATCCATTCTTTTACTGTTGAACAATTCATCGCCATTCCTCCCCGCTTTTGCGCATCATCTGTCTGGCCCGATAGAGCTGCGATTCAACCGTTTTAACCGAAATTCCTTTTTGCTCCGCGATCTCCTGATACGAGTGTCGCTGAAAATAGTACAGCTGCACAACCGACCGGTACGGTTCCGCCAGACTATTCAGGTTCTCACCCAGCTCACGGGAAGCCTCCTTGCGAAGCACTGCTTGTTCAGGTGTCTGTGAAGTCACCCAGTCATTCTCTGTGTAATCTGCTGCACTCCGGTGCCGCCATTCCCGGTCATTGGCCCGTTTCCAGTCCAGGCAGGTGCGGTAAGCAATCCGGTACAGCCAGGTGGAGAAGGAAGACTGTCCTCTGAAGGTGGGAAGGGCTTTATAGGCTTTGATGAAGACTTCCTGAGCCATATCCTTGGCTGACTCGGCTTCTCCTGTAATTTTGATGCATACGCTATATACCATGCCTTGATAACGGGTCACCAGATTCCCGAAGGTCTGATGCTCCCCGCTTAGCACAGCATTGATCCACTCCGTCTCTTCCAAGTCTTTCTTCCCTCCTTCAGCTACATATCGTTAGACGCCTGGCTTTAAGGTTCCCCTGCAGGTTTTTTAAATTATTTTAGAATAGCAGCATTTCTATTCAAAAATCAGACACAAGCGCAAGCATAGAGGGAGGATAACCCACTTTGTTGTCGAATTTATCCTTAAACAGCCTATGACAAGACAACATTCTTTAATGAAGTGGTGGGATAGATATGATTCAGGCCTTGCTGGTAGATGATGAACGGCTTGCTCTTATGAAGCTGAAAATGATGCTGGAAGAACTGACAACTATAAATGTAATCGCTGCTTATACGGATCCCTCCGAGGCGGTCAATGCAGCTCCGCTGCTACGCCCTGATGTGATTTTCCTCGACATTGATATGCCTGAGATGAATGGCGTCCAGGCTGCGGAGGCCATGCAAAGGCTGTGCCCGCAGGCAAGCATCGTATTTGTGACTGCCCATAACAGCTACGCCATCGAGGCGTTCGAGCTATATGCGCTCGACTATGTTCTTAAGCCCGTACAGCGGGGCCGGCTGCTGAAGACCATTGAGCGGCTGGAGGAGCGTGTCAGCCAGGCACAGGAGGATTCGCGTAAGCCTGCGCAGACGGTCATGATCCGCAGCTTCCAGTCCTTAAGATTCGAACTGGGTGGCCAGCCGCTGCCCAATATCCGCTGGCGCACCACCAAGGCACAGGAATTATTCGCTTATTTATTTCACAACCGCAACCGGTTCGTAAGCAAAGATACCTTAACCGATCTGCTGTGGCCCGATTTCAATCTTAAGAAAGCCTCCACTCATCTTTATACAACGATTTATCAGGTTCGGCAATGCCTGAAGCAGGCAGAGATTGATCTGCAGATCAGCAATGCCAGCGGGGGGGAAGGCTACACCCTGGAGACCGGAAGCCTGCTGATAGACAGCTACGAATGGGAGAAGGGTATTCTGACTCAAGATGCCATCAATAAGGACAACTATGAGGAGCATCAGCGGTTGTTCGACTTCTATTCGGGCGACTATCTGAGCGATTACGATTACCTCTGGGCTGAAGGAGAACGGCAGCGTCTGCGGACCATCTGGCTGCATCACGCAATGACTATCGCCGAATTCTATGTCAGCAGCGGCCGGATACCGGAAGCGGTAACCGTGTACCAGAGAGTGGTGCAGCTCCAGCCTTATTTTGAACAGGGGCATCTCGGGCTGATGAAGGTCTACGACAGCATTGGGGAACGTTCAGCGGTAGAGGAGCAATATCATACTCTGACGGCATTACTGAAGCGGGAGCTCGGCGTGAAGCCGCCAGCGAGTATTAAGCGCTGGTATGAGGAATGGAAGCATCTTAACCTCAGAAGTATGTGATTCTCCGTAAATAGAAACGGCAATGCTGACCATTCAGGGACGGCATTATTTCAGCGACTTTATATTTGTTATACCAAAGACACCCGCAGCCTGCTGCGGGTGTCTTTGTCTATACTGCCATATTAGCTGTTAATGCCTGATCAGTTGTACTCTCCTACATTTTCTTGCGGGCATTGAATCTTCTGGACAGTACAAATCCCAGAATAATCAATCCGCCGCCAGTCAGATACAGCGGGAGAGGACTTTCTTCTCCGGTCTGTGGAAGTTTGCCGGGAAGTCCGCTGTTGTTGCCTTTGTCAGTTGGTTCAGTAACCGTGCCCTTAGGCACTTCATCAACACCAACCTCAATTGTAATCTCTTCCTCATTGCCGTCTTCATCCGTAACGACAATTGTGAATTTATCCTTGCCGGTGTAGCCTGGATCTGGTGTATACGTCCATTTGCCATCCGGTGTAATAGTTACCGTACCATGCGCCGGCTCTTCGCCGATGCTAGGGATACCTCCCAGCGGAATCTCGCCGTCGATAGGCACTTCCTCAATCGTAGTCACCTGTGTGGCTTGCGGCGTTGGAGTGCTAACCGTTCCAGGCTGCTCCGGTGTTACTGCTGGCGTCACCTGTGGTGTTGCTGTTACTCCTGGCGTACTTGATGCAGCCGGAGTTGCCGTTGGTGCTGGCGTCACCGATGGTGTCGGCGTTGGTGTACCGATAACTCCAGGAATGCTTGATGGTACAGGTGTCGGTGTATAATACACCGGCGGTGATGTTGGCACTGGTGTTGCTGTTGGTTCTGTAACTGGCTTCGGTGTTGCTGTTGGTGTCACCGGCGTTGGTGTCGGTGTCGATTCTGCCGGCGGTGTGGTTACCTTTTGGTTAGTAATCGGCAACAGCACTTTTTGCACACCGGAATCAATTGTCACAGGATGCTCTGTTACGCTCAGAACATAACCTTCCGGAGCTGTAATTTCCTTCAGAATATAATTTCCCAGCTTCAGCGATGTGAATACCAGTTCACCATTTGCATCTGTTTTTCCGCTGACCACCAATTTTTTGGCGGAATCATACAGTCCGAACTCTGCTCCTGCAAGCTTCTTGTTCGTATCCTCACCAGCAACCTTCGTTACTTTGAGCGAACCAAGGATTTCAACCGGAATCAGTTTGTTCGTAATTGGCGCAAGTACCTTCTGTACGCCGGAATTGATTGTTACAGTCTGCTCTGTTGCATTCAGAACATAACCGGCAGGGGCAGTAAGCTCCTTCAGGGTGTAGGTTCCGAGCTTCAGCGATTTGAATTCCAATACGCCGTCAGCGTCTGTTTTACCACTTGCCACTAATTTCTTAGCGGAATCATACAGCGCGAACTCTGCACCCTCCAGCTTCTTGCTGGTATCCTGCTCAGCCACCTTAGTCAGCTTGAGTGAACCAAAGACTTCGGCTGGAATCTGTTTGTTCGTGATTGGGGCCAATATCTTTTGTACACCGGAGTCAATCGTTACGGTATGCTCTGTCTCATCCAGCACATAACCAACCGGAGCAGTAAGCTCCTTCAGGGTATACGTTCCGAGCTTCAGCGATTTGAACTCCAATACGCCGTCAGCGTCTGTTTTTCCGCTTGTCACAAGCTTCTTGGTGGAATCATACAATCCGAATTCTGCGTCTTTCAGCTTCTTGCCCGCATCCTCCTGCGCAATCTTAGTGATCTTCAGTGAGCCGAAGACTTCGGCAGGAATCAGTGCGTTAGTCACGGTAACTTTTTTCTCTTGTGATGGATCAATGGTCACATTAATCACTTTAGAATCCAGGACATAACCGGCAGGGGCTGTTTTCTCTTTCAGGGTATACTCCCCGCCCTTAAGCTTGGTGAACTCCAGTTCACCCTTGGCATCGGTTGTTTTCGTTCCTACCAGTGCACCCTGGGAGTTAAACAATTCGAATACTGCACCTTCCAGCTTCTTGGAGGAATCATTCACATCCATCTTGGTCAGCTTGAGTGAACCGAAGAAATCATTCTTGACGGTTAGCTGCACCGCCGTGGACGAATTAATCGTCACCTTAATCTCAGAGCTGTCCAGTGAATAGCCAACCGGCGCTTTGGTTTCTTTCAGTACATATTTACCAGCCTTAAGATTTGTAAAAGTCAGGGTTCCGTCTTCTGCAGAAGTCTGTTTTTGAGTCTCCTTCAGTTCAGTTCCAATTATCCGTGAGAGTGCGAACTCAGCGCCTTTAAGTTTTTCATCACCGGCCTGATTGGTTTTGGTAACTATTAGCGAGCCTTTTACACCACTACCTGTACCGGATGTATCTACAATTTGAATGCTCTTGTCAGAAGTAACAGGTTTTGTAATCTGACTTACACCGTCACCGCTAAACGAGATTTCATTTTTCAGCTGTACATTATTTCCTGCCTCAGTTACAACCGTCTGATAAGTCAGAATATATGGTTTGCTGATTGTGTTCAGGAAGACAAGCTCGAAGCTTTCTTTACCGTCTGTGCCGGTTTTGAAGGTAAGGGTGTAATCAACATCCTTCTTCAATTCATAACCTTGGTTTCCTGCATTCCCCTGCTGATCGACAGTTGTCTCAAAGAGATGGAAGCTGTCCGGCAAAAGCACCTGATTTGCGCTAGGTTTATCTACCAGTTTAACATTTTTGACAACGGACTGGTTCGCGTTGATGACCACTTTCCAGTTCAGAAGAGTCTGATCATTGTTATCTTGGGTAAAGCCTTTGGCTACATATTGTCCGCCCTTAGGAATGGTTACTGTGACTTCCAGAGGCTCTGATACAGCCTTGTTGTCCTTATCGTACAAGGTAGCTGTATTCTTAACCTGTTCTTTATTTACATCACTGCCAATGAATTCTGTACTAAAGACTACATAGAATGCATAATCCACCGGGTCTTTGAATTTGACTGTCAGCTTCGTGTCGGTAACATTAAGCGTGTATTCGGAAGCGTCTATCACAGCCCCCTTCGTATGTTCCCCGTCTTTTCCATAGTTCATCTTGTAAACTACTGCAGTTACGCTAGTTGCTTTCTGGCCTTCAGGAATTGTATCTACTAGCGTAGCCCCTGCTGCCAGTACACGTTTATTATAGTTAGCCCCAACTGTCCAGGTAAGCTGCTTGGTATTTACATCGTATACACCAGTCTTCTTACCGTTGTTTTTGACTTCATCCCGCGGATTAAAGGTTGCATCACCCTTAATGGTGTGATCCTTGTCGTTAGCATCCTTCCAATCGAGCTGTGCGGTGTTCTTGAAGCTGGTTGCACCACTCTGCAATTTGTAATAGTCAAAACTGGTCGAATACGTCACCGTAAACGGCTTATCAATAGCCTTCGAGAATGTGATGGTGAATCCGGCGCCTTGGGCATAATCCGTTCCGTTAGGTGTAATCGTATAATCTGAGCTGTTTATAGCTGGTGTCGAGGTAATTGTGATTGGCTCGATTAATTTCAACCCGCCATTATCAAAAGTATCCTTCAATACCAGATTCTTCATCACTTTAGAATCTTTGTTTACCTCGATGGTCCATTTTACTGTCTTGTTCAAATAGTCTACATCAGCGACTTTTTTCTCCACGATGCGCTGGTTAATATCACGTGTAGCCCATTTGGTCTCGCCGTTGTAGGTCACATCATTGCGGATGGTTTCCGTATATCCGTATACACGATCTTTGACTTTGGTTTTATATTTAATTTTATATGCAGTATTGATATCGTTGTTAAATTGCAGTTTGAAACCCGTCTTGCCCGTTTTGTCGGTCAAAGGCGAGGTTAGAGTATAATCGGGTCCTTCATTGATAGGAGTCCCGCTTCCTACTTCTTTTCCGTCTTGATCCAATTGAATTTTGTATACGACTAATGAACCTTCAACTAATTTTTGGGAATCATTAAAATAATCCAGCAACACCGCATTAGCGGATGTAATGGTCTGTTCATTATAGTTGAACTGGATCTCCCAAGGAATGGTCTCATCCGCAGGATCAAAATTCCCCGCAGTCTTCTTCAGCGGAAGTCCGCGCACAATATCAACCGTCTTGGAAGAACTCTTATCGATTCCTTCACCAGTAAGCTTAGCGGTATTGGTGAAACTTTTAACCGCTGTATCTGTAATCTTCGTCGAAAATTTCACACGATACGCATCTGTAATGGTGTTTGTGAACTTCAGGTTCAAGCTGCTTGCCGTACTTCCTGAAGCATCATATTGATCCGAACTGATCTTCCCTTGTTGCGATGTATTCCCTTGGACATCCACTGCAAGCTTATAGACCTCAATTGAACTTAGGTCAAGCTCCAGTCCTGCCAGAAGAGAGTCCGTAACGACCGCTTTATATACTTCATCCTGCACAGTATTTACATCAACGGTCCAGAGAATGCTGGACGGATTGTATTTTTGCGGCTGTGGAATTCCGTCCTTGGTAATGCTGGTGCCGCCCTTAGGATGGACTTTAATAACAATCGTATTATTCAGGTTCCCGGCAATCGGGAATAACAGCTCCTGAGTCGTAGTTCCAGTGACTTTGGTGGAGCTAAGTTTGGACGTCACATTAAAAGTACCGCCTACATTAAACAAGCCTTCGATTTCACTATTAAATGTAAGCACCACTTTGTTATCTGTGCCTACCGCATAGGTCCCGATACTGCCTGACTCCACTCCATCGTAGAGTAATTTACCCGAGTAATTTTTATCGATGGCTAACTGGGAAGGCAACTGATATACGAATGTATCTCCACCCTTGTAGCCATGTGCCCCAGTATCAGGGTCCGTTACTGGAAGCTTGAAGGTCAAGCCTACTTTAACCTCCGAATCAAGCTTATAGACACTATCCGTGACCTGTGTGCCATTCTCATACACGGCCATCGTAACACTGGTGATGATACTGTCCGTCCCATCTGCCTTAACCTTGGTCATGAACCCGAAACCGTTGGCAAACTGTGTAATGAGCATTACAACAACCAACCAGGCGCCTATCGTCTTTTTCTTCATATCACTATAACCTCTCTCTCTTTCTGCAAAATGATTGTTCCAGCGTCGCAAATACCGTTCCCGCCTGCTTCTTCCTGATCGTCCCCCTGTCACTAGTATGTATGTGGGCCTTCAATTTCGCTTTTACTGTACTTTCGTAACTTTACTTCCCGCCTCTGAACAATTTCTGAACAGATTATGAGATAAATTATAGATAATTAAAATATTAAATAATTTTATCGGCAAAAAAGTGGTTTCAAACGCAGAATATGAGGAATCAGCCTTTGTTTGTGAACTTTTTTTCACTTTTCCGACCCATCTTGTTCATTCTTTTTATACAAAAACTTGTTTCAAATCCTCTCCGGCTGGATTCTAAACCGGCATACGCTACGCAAAAAAAATTTCAGCATATTTTTGAGCAAAAAAAAGAAGCCTCCCCGGATAAATGAACTGGTCCGGTGAAGCTTCTTTTAAAGAGTTGAATTAGAGATTGGCATGCTCACGCTTGGTGTAGGTCTTGCGCTTCTCAATCAGCTTGTTCAGTGCATCCAAGTAGGCTCTGGCACTCGCTTCCAGAATATCGGTGCTAAGTCCGCGGCCCTGTGCAGCCACCTCGCCTTGCGAGAGCACGACATGTACCTCACCCTGAGCATCCTTACCTCTGCTGACGGCTTTGATCGAGTAATCGCCGAGTGTAACTTCTTCCCCTGTAGCCTGGTCAATGGCATTGTAGATCGCGTCTACCGACCCGTTGCCTTCGGCAACCGCCACAATTGGCTGCGGGTCCTGGCCGTGAATGATTACCTTGGCGGTTGGAGTTGCCTCATTGCCATACGTAACATAGATCGTCTGCAGGCTGAAGGTCTCCGGTGTATCGATCAGCTTCTCTTCCAGAAGCGCAAGGATATCCTCGTCCGAGACTTCTTTTTTCTTATCTGCGAGATCCTTGAACTTGGCAAAAGCGGCATTGACCTCTTCCTCGGAAATGTCATAGCCCAGATCACTCAGCTTATCGCGGAAAGCGTGACGGCCCGAATGCTTGCCGAGCACCAGCTTGCTTTCTTTAAGGCCGATCGTTTCCGGTGTCATAATCTCGTAGGTCGTCTTCTCCTTCAGCATACCGTCCTGATGAATCCCGGATTCATGAGCGAAGGCATTCGCACCGACAATCGCCTTGTTGCCCGGCACAACCATCCCTGTCAGCTTGCTGACGAGACGGCTGGTACGGGAGATTTCAGACAGCACCAGAGAGGTCTTGGCACCGAAATACTCACTGCGGGTCTCCAGCGCCAGAGCCACCTCTTCAATCGCTGTATTGCCGGCACGTTCCCCGATTCCGTTGATCGTACCCTCAATCTGGTCTGCACCATTCTGAATGGCAGCGAGGGTATTGGCCGTAGCCATCCCCAGATCATTATGACAATGGGCGCTAAGCTGTACCCGGTCGATATCCGGTACTGTGTCCTTCAGGAACTTGAAGATGGCCCCGTATTCCGCCGGATTCAGGTACCCGACCGTATCTGGAATATTCACCACGTTCGCACCCTCGCGGATCGCCATCGCCACCATTTCAGCCATGAAATCACGCTCGGTACGGCCGGCGTCCTCCAGGGAGAATTCCAGCTTGGGAAAATACTTCTTGGCATAGCGGATCGCCGCTTGAGCCGTTTCCAGCACCTGCGACTTCTCCATGCGCAGCTTATGCTGACGGTGTATCGGCGAGGTTGCCAGGAAAATATGAATGCAAGGGTCCTGTGCCCCCTGCAGCGCTTCCTTGACCGCATCAATATCGCTCTCTCTGGAACGGGACAGACCGATTACAGTGACATTCTTAACCGCTCTGGCCACTGCGTTCACCGCAGCCAGATCTCCCGGCGAAGCGGCAGGAAAACCTGCCTCCATCCGGTCAATTCCCAGCTTCTCCAGCTGATAAGCGATTTCTACCTTCTCACGCGTATTGAGGTTCACACCCGGCGACTGCTCCCCGTCACGCAGCGTCGTGTCGAACACATAAATTTTCCGCATGCTGAGCACCTCCTGAAGATTGTCCATAAACCCTCAAATGCGGCCCGCAAAATTACGGCCGCATCTGAGGGTTACCTATGGTTCATTGCAATTGTAAGTATATGACCTATTTCTTAATCCAGTGCATCATTTCACGCAGCTGGCTGCCGACTACTTCTACCGGATGAGCGGCTTCGTTGCGGCGGGTAGCAGTCAGGAAAGCACGGCCGGATTGGTTCTCGAGGATAAAGTCGCGGGCGAATTTACCCTGCTGAATATCAGACAACACTTCTTTCATAGCTTTCTTGGTCTCAGCAGTAATGATGCGTGGTCCAGTTACATAGTCACCGTATTCCGCAGTGTTACTGATGGAATCGCGCATGCTGGACAATCCGCCTTCATATACCATGTCAACGATCAGCTTCAGTTCATGCAAGCACTCGAAGTAAGCCATCTCAGGAGCATATCCGGCTTCAGTCAATGTCTCGAAGCCAGCCTTGATCAGCTCGGACACACCGCCGCAGAGGACAGCCTGTTCACCGAACAGATCCGTTTCAGTCTCTTCACGGAAGGAGGTTTCGATGACTCCCGCACGGGTACAGCCGATGCCTTTAGCATACGCCAGACCGATAGCCTTGGCATTGCCGGTTGCATCCTGTTCAATAGCAATCAGGCCGGGAACGCCGAAGCCTTCAACATAAGTACGGCGTACCATGTGTCCCGGGGATTTAGGAGCTACCAGGAGCACATCGGCATCCTTAGGAGCTACGATTTGTCCGAAATGTACGTTGAAGCCGTGGGAGAACATCAGAGCCGCACCATTCTTAAGGTTCGGTTCGATATCGTTCTTATATACAGATGCCTGTGTTTCGTCCGGCATAAGAATCTGCACCACATCTGCACGTGATACCGCTTCTGCTACAGACAATACTTCAAACCCGTCATTCTTGGCAGCTTCGAACGATTTTCCTTCACGCAGACCGATAACCACCTGAAGACCACTGTCACGCAGGTTCTGTGCCTGGGCATGTCCTTGGCTACCGTACCCGATTACCGCAATTGTCTTTCCTTTCAATACGCTAAGCTCTGCATCCTTTTCATAGTACGTTGTAACTGCCATTGTCAAAATCCTCCTTTAATTTGGGACCCATCGTAAAGAGCGGGTGCTTCAAAAACACGTTGCATATTAGTCTTACTATATAATGACGCGTTCCTCAAGCCCCCGCTCTTTCGCGGGCAAGTCTGAGCTAATCTTAATAAATTAATGCACGCAAGCAGTAATTCGTTAAAGCTGTAAAATGTGACAATCAGGCATTCCCGCGAATCATCGCAGTGACTCCGGTCCGTGACAGCTCCTTTATTCCATAAGGCTTAAGCAGCTCGATCATTGCATCAATCTTGGTGGTATCCCCAACTACCTGTACAAGCAGGCTGGTTGAGCCAATATCTACTACAGAAGCACGGAAGGTTTCGACTACGCCCATAATCTCCGGCCGTTCTGACGGCTCTGCCTTCACCTTAATCAGTGCCAGCTCCCGGGCTACCATTGGTTTGGCGCCCAGATCAACCACCTTGATTACATCAATCAGCTTGTACAGCTGCTTCTCAATCTGCTCCAGGGTATGCTGGTCACCCAATGTTACAATTACCATCCGGGACAATCCGACCTCTTCGGATTGCCCCACCGTAATACTCTCAATATTGAAGCCGCGGCGGCCGAATAATCCGGATACCCGCTGCAGCACACCAGGCTGGTCATTTACGAGCACAGCAATCGTATGTCTCATCACTGTTATTCATCCCCCATCAGCATTTGATCAATGGTAGAGCCTTGAGTTACCATCGGGTAGACATTCTCATCCTTTGGAACAACGAATTCTACCAGGACGGGTCCAGGTGTTTCCATGGCTTCTTTCCAGGCAGCGCCGGCTTCTTCCTTGGTGGTTGCCCGCAGTCCCTTCACGCCGTAAGCCTCAGCCAGCTTTACAAAATCCGGACTTCCCGCCAGATCAGTATAGCTGTAACGCTTCTCATAGATCAGGTTCTGCCACTGGCGGACCATTCCAAGCACCTGATTGTTAATAACCACAATTTTGACCGGGATATTATGAATCGCACAGATCGCCAGCTCCTGGGAGCACATCTGCATCCCGCCATCACCATTAATGGAGACAACCAGCCGCTGCGGATGAGCCATCTGTGCCCCAATCGCCGAAGGGAAGCCGAAGCCCATTGTTCCAAGGCCGCCTGAAGTAATCCAGGAGCGCGGATGATTGAACTTGTAATACTGTGCAGCCCACATCTGATGCTGGCCTACGTCAGTCGTCACAATAGCCTCACCTTTGGTGGTGTCATTGATCATCTGGATAACCCATTGCGGCTTCAGCTCGGTATCTGAATCCTTATACCGGAGCGGCTGCTCCAGCTTCCACTGGGCGATCTGCGTTCTCCAGGCATCTGCCTGCGAAGCACGCTTCACATCCGGGTTCAGCATCTCCAGCACCGTCTTCACATCGCCAACGATTGGAATATCCGGCGATACGTTCTTGCCGATCTCGGCAGGGTCGATATCGATGTGTACAATCTTTGCCTTAGGCGCAAAGCCGTCCAGCTTCCCGGTCACACGGTCATCGAACCGGGCGCCGATATTGATCAGCAGGTCGCACTGCTGAATTGCATTATTAGCGGTATATGTGCCATGCATTCCCGGCATTCCCATCCAGAGATCCTCCGCGCTAGGATAACAGCCCAGACCCAGCAAGGTTGTAGTAATAGGAATCTCTGAACGCTTCACGAATTCATACATCGCCTCATGCGCTCCGGAGTAGATAACCCCGCCGCCTGCAATGATGATCGGACGTTCGGAAGCAGCAATGGCCTTCACCAGCTTATCCAGCTGAAGCTTGTTAGGAACGGTACGCGGATTATAGCCGCGAAGGTTAACTCCCTGCTGCTGAACCGGCGTGAACAAGGTCTTAGCCGCGGATACATCCTTCGGAATATCAATCAGTACCGGACCCTTACGGCCCGTATTCGCAATATGGAAAGCTTCATGAATAACACGCGGCAGATCTTCAACATCCCGCACCAGATAGCTGTGCTTCGTAATCGGCATCGTGATCCCGGTAATATCCGCTTCCTGGAACGCATCGGTACCGATCAGGCTGGAGAATACATTCCCGGTAATCACTACCAGCGGAACGGAGTCCATATACGCTGTAGCAATTCCGGTCACCAGATTGGTTGCTCCCGGACCTGAAGTCGCAATACATACGCCAGGCTTACCGCTCGCTCTTGCATACCCGTCAGCTGCATGGATCGCTCCCTGCTCGTGGCGTGTCAGAATGTGTTTGAAATCCTCGAAGCCATAAAGCGCATCATAGATATAAAGTACAGCCCCGCCCGGATATCCGAATACCGTATCTACACCTTCAAGTACCAGGCTGCGAAGCAGGATCTCAGACCCCGATACCACCTCAGGATTCTTCCATTTCTCACGTAACTGCTCTATCGACCGCACTTCTTCCGGTAATTGCGCGCTCATCAGTATTCCTCCCTTCAATCGTTCACATGCCTTAATATTTACGAACAGGCCGTAATTTCTCCCTGTTCAACAAAAAAACCTTTCGCCTCCCACGCGCAGAAGAAGCGCGTGAGGGACGAAAGGTTTAGCTTCCGTGGTACCACCCATGTTTGCATAACATCTCTCGATGATATGCCTTATCAGGATACAAAAATCCATCGATGTAGGCAGGGCCCAAATCTTCGTAACCTGAAGTCCCTAACGCGGACCAAACGATTCCCCCTAATAATTCCACCGCTCTTGCTGATGGACCTTTCAGGGAAACAGCTCCGAGGTGAGCTCGTATATAAGGGATTCTGGTGGAGGTTGCAGCAATTCCTCTCACTCTCTGAACAAAAGAGCCCTTAAAACTTCGTCCTCATCATTGCCGATACATGTATGCTCGTTAAATGTTTAGACACATTATATGATTCCTCACACGGTTAGTCAATACCCATCTGCGGGTTATACCTTAAATTCTTCATAAAATCTTGTTCTATTCATGCCGGAACGCCCACACCGCCAGGGGCATATGATGTACGACAATGCGTGGAAAGGGGGCAATATTTATGATTCGTTACCGCAGACCCAGGCAGGATGACACGATTATTTATGACTTGATTGAAAAGCAGCTTGTCCCGTTATCCCATCTTCCGCAGACGATCATTAATCAGGTCAGGAAGGATCTGCCGCGCCGCCTGGGACAGGGAGTCACACTTGTTGCTTGTCCCGACTACGACAGCGATCCGCTGGGATTCGTGCATTTTCTGCTGCACGGCGATTTGTTATACATTGATATGCTCGCTATTTCCCCGGGAGCAAGGCGTAAACGCTACGGTAATATGCTCATGGACAGGGCAGAGCGGTTTGCACTATCCCGTGCATGCCATAGAGCGAAGGTCTCCGTAGATACCGGAAATACCGCCGGTCTGGCCTTTTATGAAAAACTGGGCTACAGCGTAGCCCGTTATCAACCGCAAAATTACTGTTACGAGCTTGAGAAACAGTTCCGCTGATAGAGCAGGCAAGCTCTATGGCTTAAAAGAATCCAATCGGCGGAATCCCATAACCAGGACCGGGGCCATAGCCGCCATAAGGGCCGGGAACAGGACCATAACCATAACCACCCCCGTAAGGAGCCCCGCCGCCATAGCCGTAGCCTCCGCCGTAACCGTAAGGAGCCGTACCGATGGCCAGCAAATCAAACAACACGAGCGGAATCAGTGCCTTGGTTTGTACTTTTTTACCACTGATTCGCTGCAAGATCAGCCGGTTGCCTGAGATGCGGACCAGTTTGCCCGTCACCTTGGACCCGTCTTTTTTTACCGCCACGATATGTTTGCCAATCAGCTTGATTACCTGTTGTTTCGTAACCGGGTGTGCCATAATATCCCTCCTGTATTTGTTTCTTAACAGTCTATTCGCCTCACCCGGTATTTGCCTGTACATCCGCCCGCCTCCGGGCTTGAAGTATCGGCAGCAGCTGCCTGCAAGTTTACAAAAAAAGCGCATTTCCGGAATTCCGGAAATGCGCTCTGTTCTGTTCAGTACTAAGTATGGTATTGCTGATGGCCCTAGCGTTTGCTCGGGTCGTAAGGTTCACCAAGCGCCTTAGGTGCCGAGGAGCGGCCTACTGCACTCACCAGAACAATAATGGTTAACACATAAGGAATCATGAAGATGAACTCCTGCGGAATGCTCTTCGACCATTCGAACAGCTGGACATAGTTGCGGATCGCCTGGGACAAGCCGAAGAATACAGCTGCACCAAAAGCGCCCAGCGGATTCCACTTCCCGAAGATCATCGCGGCAATGGCAATGAAGCCTTGTCCAGAGATCGTATTATGCGCAAACGTGCCTGTAGTAGTCAACGTAATAGTGGCTCCGCCGATCCCAGCCAGCAGTCCGCTCAGCATAACCCCGATGTATCTCATCTTGTTGACATTGACACCCAGCGTATCAGCCGCACTCGGATGTTCTCCGACTGCGCGCAGACGAAGTCCGAATGGAGTTTTGAACAGGATGAAATAAATAACAATAACTAAGATAATCGCCAGATAAGTGGTGGGATACGAGTTGAAGATCCCTTCTCCGATGACCGGAATCTTCGAGAGCCCGGGAATCGCCACTTTGCTGAATCCGTCGATCAGCGGAGTCTCGCCTGATCCCTCGAAGATCAGCTTAACCATGTAGAGCGTGCTGCCTGCGGCCAGGAAGTTAATGACCGTACCGCTTATCGTCTGGTCCGCCTTGAAGGTAATCGAGGCCACTGCATGAATCAGTGAACCAATCACCCCTACGGCCATCGCGCTAAGCACTCCGACCCAAGGAGCCCATTCGCCCATGCCTGCTTCCTGTGCATAATACCCGCCTACAGCCGCTGCAAACGCACCGAACATCATCAAGCCTTCAAGTCCAATGTTCACAACACCGGATCGTTCAGAGAAGATGCCGCCAAGGGCGGCAAATATTAACGCTGTGGAAAATACAAGCGTTGTATTGAGCAATTGGCCTAAGATTTCCATCTATAACACCTTCTCTTTCTTGCGCTTGAAGTAAAACGGTTTGAGCACCCAGCGCACAATGCCTTGCGCAGCAATGAAGAATATGATCGAACCGATTACAATACGGATCAGCTCCGGCGGTACATCGGCACCAAAGCTCATTCCAGCCGAGCCGTACGTTAGCGTGCCATAAAGAATGGCAGCCAGAATGACACCCAGCGGATGAGTCAATCCGAGCAAGGCAACAGCGATACCGTCGAATCCATAGCCAGGTGAAGCTGCAAATACAGATTGATAATGGAAAACGCCAAGCACTTCACCAGCGCCTGCGAGTCCTGCGAACACGCCGCTGATGAACATAGCCTTCACTACATTACGTCCAACATTCATGCCTGCATACTCTGCAGCATGCGGATTCAGACCTACTGCACGCATCTCGTAACCCTGCTTGGTCTTCCACAAATAGACATAGAAGAAGGTAGCTGCTGCCAGGGCAATTACAGTTCCCCAGTGCAGACGGGCGTTATCGAAGGTGGAGAAAAGGAAGGTCATGGAGAGGGAAGCCGGATTATCCTCCGACCGGTTCTGCCCCTGGAGCAGCAGGAAGGTCCGGACAATATAATTCGACAGGAAGAGCGCAATCCAGTTCAACATGATCGTTGTAATAACTTCATTAATTCCGCGTTTGGCCTTCAGATATCCGGCAATACCGGCCCATAGCCCGCCGCATACAGCAGCCGCTATGACCGCAAGCGGGACTAAAAGGAAGGAAGGCAATACTCCGCCAAGCTTAATGCCGACAACAGAAGCAGCCGTCATTCCGATCATGACCTGCCCGTCCGCACCAATGTTGAACATCCCTGAGCGGAAAGCGAAGGCTACCGCCAGACCCGTCAGCATCAGTGGAGTCATCTCACGGATCGCTTCACCGAAATCATACGGGCTGCCGAACACGCGCTTGAACAGCGCAGAGTAGGCTGCGATAGGATCATAACCGCCAAACAGCATGACTATAGCACCCACCAGGAAGCCCATTAGTATCGCTACAAGCGGAACGATATAGCTGTCTGTTGCGAATATTTTCCGGAGTCTAGACATCCGCATGACCTCCCCGCTTCAAACTGCCCGCCATCATCAGACCCAGTTCCTGGTCATTCGTATCCTGCGGGAATACTTCTCCGACAATCTGTCCTTCATAAATAACAGCAATCCGGTCAGACACATTCATAATTTCATCCAATTCAAAAGAAATCAGCAACACAGCCTTGCCTTGGTCCCGCTGGGCAATAAGCTGCTTCTGTACAAATTCAATCGCCCCGACATCCAGACCGCGTGTTGGCTGTGCGGCAATCAGCAGAGTCGGATTCTTGTCTATTTCCCGCGCAATAATCGCTTTTTGTTGATTACCGCCGGATAAGGAACGGGCTTTGTTCTCTATGGACGGTGTACGCACATCGAACTGCCTTACCAGGTCTTCTGCATGCTTGTTAATGACATCTGTGTTCAAGAATCCGTTCTGGTTGTACGGACTCTTATAATACGTCTCCAGAACCATGTTCTCACTTACCGAGAAGTCCAGCACCAGACCATGCTTGTGACGGTCTTCTGGGATATGGGAGACATTCATTTCAGATACTTTACGCGGTGACAGATTGGCAATCTCCTTACCGGAGACCTGAATCGAACCTGAATCAATCTTGCGCAGCCCGGTTATGGCCTGAATCAGCTCACTTTGGCCGTTGCCGTCCACGCCGGCGATTCCGAGAATCTCCCCTGCCTTCACTTCAAAGCTCAGGTTATTCAGCACAGGCACGCCATCCTTGCTTTTGCTGCTGACATTAGACAGCTTCAGGATGCTCTCGCCAATATGCGGTGTCTGCTTGTCCACTTTGAACGTAACCCCGCGTCCGACCATCTTCTCAGCCAGCTCATTCGGATTGGTTCCGGCAGTCTTCACTGTATCAATTACCTTGCCGCGCCGGATAATCGTGACACGGTCGGAAATCTGCATAATTTCCTTCAGTTTATGGGTGATCAGGATAATGGATTTACCTTCAGCAACGAGCCGCTTCATAATCGCCATCAGTTCTGTAATTTCCTGCGGCGTAAGTACAGCGGTAGGCTCGTCGAATATAAGTATATCCGCTCCGCGGTACAGGGTTTTCATAATTTCTACCCGTTGCTGCATGCCTACCGAAATGTCATGAATTTTGGCATTTGGATTGACTTGTAGCCCGTACTGCTCAGATAGCTTACGAACCTGCTCCGCAGCGGATTTATAGTCAATTTTAAGACCTTTCTTCGGTTCCATGCCCAGAACAATGTTCTCGGTAACCGTGAAAGGATCAACAAGCTTGAAATGCTGGTGAACCATACCAATGCCAAGCTCAATAGCTTTATTGGGGTTATCAATAATAACCGGTTTCCCGTCGATTTCGATGCTGCCTTCATCGGGCTGGTACAGTCCGAATACGATATTCATTAAGGTCGATTTGCCTGCCCCGTTCTCACCAAGCAGCGCGTGGATCTCCCCTTTTTCCAGCGTCAGACTGATAGAGTCGTTCGCAACGATACCGGGAAAGCGTTTTGTGATTTGCTTCAACTCTACGACAGGAGCCGCAGCACTCATGGAATCACCCTCATCACAGAATAGATATAATATTGCCTTCAAGACACGGCTGTACCGCCCCACACAAGGACGGTACAGTTGTGATTGTCTATAACAGTTGCTGACAGAGAACAAGGCCAGTACTTGAACCGGCCCTGCTTCGTCGTTATGTTAAATCGGGTAAAGCTAAAGCAGTGAATTACTCAGCAGGAACAACGATTGTTCCGTCAATGATTTGCTTGCTGTATTCGTCAACCTTAGCCAGAATATCTGCGCTAACGTTAGCTTTGGATGTTTCAGGAAGGCCTACACCATTGTCTTTCAGACTAAGAACAGTTGTAGTACCGCCTTTGAATGTACCATCAACAACCTGCTGGGAAACCTTCTTAACCGCTTCGTCAACACGTTTGATCATGGAAGTCAGAGTTACATCATCGCCAAATTCCAGAGACTGGTCTTTGTCAACGCCGATAACCCATACTTTAGTTCCGCCGGCTTTGTTGCGGGATTTCGCTTCGTTGAATACACCGTTGCCTGTTGCGCCTGCAGCAGGGAAGATAATGTCGTTGCCGGCATCATACAGCGTTGCAGCCAGGGATTTACCAGTATCAGGCTTGTCATAGGCACCTGCATAAGTGATTGTTACTTTTGCATTAGGGTTAACTGCTTCTACGCCGGCTTTGAAGCCCACTTCGAAACGTTTGATAACCGGGCTTTCCATACCGCCGACAAAGCCAACTTTGTTAGTTTTGGTTGTCATACCAGCAACAACACCCACCAGGAAGGAACCTTCATTCTCAGCAAAAGTTACAGATTCAACGTTAGGAGCTTCTACTACGCTGTCGATGATCGCCAGGTTAGCATTCGGGTTCTCTTTGGCAACCTTCAGTACAGCATCACCAAGGTCGAAGCCGATACCCCAAGTCAGATCATAGCCGCCTTTAACGAACTGGTTAAGGTTAGGCTCGTAGTCTGCATTGGATTTACTCTGCAGGTACTTGATTTCAGCACCAGCTTCTTTTTCAAGAGACTGGAGTGCTTCCCATGCGGATTGGTTAAAGGATTTGTCATTTACGCCGCCTACGTCAGTTACGAGGCCCAGCTTGACAGCCTTAGGAGCTTCAGTTGGTGCCGGTGCTTCTGTTGCAGCTGCTGCGTCGGTTGGTGCAGTAGTTGCTCCAGCATTGGAACCGGAATTAGCGCTGTTATTGTTACCGCATCCTGCCAGAATGACAGTGAAGGCCATAACCATAACCAAAGATAGTTGGTAAAACTTCTTCATCGAAAGTGATCCCCCTTAGTAAATTGGATGTCTTCTGTGTTCTGCTTTGGACATACCATTAGTACAAATTATACCTGCAAAAAAAGCTAAAATCCAGTCTATTAATGACCTCAGGTCAATAATAATTTGCATTTTTCAACAAGAAATCGCTTACCTTGACACAAGCCGTTACCTCTATGTCCGTTATATGTTAGAAAACCTCAAAATGTAGCTTATGGCTCCAAGTGCATTAACATTATTATTGCACAGGGAAGGCTTTTCTATTATCATGTATGATTACATCTTGTACGCAAAGGGAGTTACTGAAAATGGAACAAGAACACACACCACAAGCTGCACCCGACTTCAAATACTGTCATGAATCCCGCGTATTCAAAACCGGCCGTGTCTTCCCGAATGATGTGAACAATCACAAGACGCTGTTCGGCGGCAAGCTGATGAGCACCATTGATGAAGTGGCCTCCATCTCGGCTATGCGCCATTGCCGGGTCAACGTGGTGACGGCATCCGCTGACTCTGTAGACTTCCTCCTGCCGATCCGGCCAACGGATTCCGTCTGCTTCGAATCCTTTGTCTCCTGGACGGGCCGTACCAGCATCGAGGTGTTCGTCAAGATCATCTCTGAGAATCTCTACACAGGCGAACGCGCCGTTGCCGCAACTTCCTTCCTGACCTTCGTAGCCATGAATGAAGACGGTACTACAGCTCCAGTTCCGGCCATTGTGGCCCAGACCGACGAAGAGAAGCTGATCTGCCAGTCTGCGGACGAGCGGTCTGCGCTGCGCAAGCTGAGACGCTCCAGCAGCAAGAAGCTCGCTTCACTGCTTAGCACAACGAAATACTGGGAATAGCCGTCCGTCCGGGCGGTTCCCACCGCGCAAAAAAAGCACCGTCACACGGGAGAACCCGCAGGCGGTGCTTTTCGGTTTATAGCGTCTTACGCGTTGATCTTCTCTTTGGCAACAACAGCCAGGGAGTTGAAAGCGTTCAGATCGTTCACTGCCAGATCAGCCAGCATCTTACGGTTCACTTCTACACCAGCCAATTTCAGGCCGTATACAAGCTTGCTGTAAGACAGACCGTTCAAACGGGCTGCAGCATTGATACGTACGATCCACAGTCTGCGGAAGTTACGTTTAGTCTGACGACGGTCACGGTATGCGTAAACCATCGATTTCATTACTTGCTCTTTAGCTGTTTTGAAAATGCGGTGCTTGGAACCGAAGTAACCCTTTGCCAGCTTCAATACTTTTTTATGTCTACGACGAACTACAAATCCGCCTTTAACTCTTGCCATATTAATAAACCTCCCAAAAATGTGTGATTAACTATTTCAAGTTAGCGAGTCCTTGTTTCAAACGTCTTACATCCCCAGGGGCCATTACCGGATTGCCGTTCAATACGCGTTTTGCACGTTTCGACTTGTGGGACAGCAAGTGGTTCTTGTGAGCTTTGTAACGCAATACTTTACCAGTTCCAGTGATCTTGAAGCGGCCTTTCAGGCTGCTATGTGTTTTCATTTTAGGCATGGTGTTTCCTCCTTGAAT
The DNA here is from genome assembly GCF_038002825.1 of Paenibacillus sp. FSL H8-0048. Classification (NCBI taxonomy): domain Bacteria; kingdom Bacillati; phylum Bacillota; class Bacilli; order Caryophanales; family Paenibacillaceae; genus Paenibacillus; species Paenibacillus sp. FSL H8-0048. Next base: position 3,035,558 of record NZ_JBBODF010000001.1, read on the forward strand.
ATTATGCGGCGCCAGATTGCTATGCAAGTGACTCCAGGATTATTGGGGCTTCGGAGCCAGAATCATAATCATGCTGCGGCCTTCCAGCTTAGGCTGGCGCTCTACAACAGCAATTTCTTCTACTTCGCTCTTCACGCGCTCCAGGATCTTCTGGCCGATACTAGCGTGGGTAATCTCACGGCCGCGGAAACGGACGGAGCACTTCACTTTATCGCCTTCACCCAGGAACTTGATTACATTGCGGAACTTGGTCTGATAATCATGTTCCTCAATGTTTGCGCGGAACCAGACTTCCTTGAGATCCACGATCTTCTGGTTCTTGCGGGCTTCCTTCTCTTTCTTCTGCGTTTCATAACGGAACTTGCCGTAATCCATGATGCGGCATACCGGCGGCTTCGCCTGCGGTGCTACGTTGACTAAATCCAGATTCAGATCGATCGCCATTTGTAACGCCTCGCGGATCGGCTTGATCCCGATTTGTTCACCCTCTGCTCCGACCAGCCGAACCTCTTTGGCACGAATTTCATCATTGATCATATGTTCCTTACTGATAATCCTCCACCTCCGAATATTTTTCAGATAATATATTACGGTTCTCCATAAAAAAGGGATGCCGGTAATTCCCCGACACCCCGTTTGATCAACGTTCATGAATTGTAACCATTCATAAAGCATTGAGATCAAAACCAGCAGGCTGTTAGCCAGTCAGGTGAGAAGCCGGTGCTTCTGCTTGCAATCCCTATGTTTTGCACACTTGAATACTATACATCATCAGACCGAAGGAGTCAACACCTTCTGAAATTATTAATTTACAGTGCGGATTATGAAACCTGCTTGCTCTGTACTTCTTCCAGCCGGACTACACGCGTATGCTTGGTATGACTCCACTGCTTGTTGTTCTGCGTGAAGAACGCATAAAACGTAATGGGATACCACGAGAGCAGATACACCGGGAACACCAGCAGGTACAGATAAACCTTCTTGAACTTCACCCGCTCCAGCGCCATAGCCAGCAGGAAGGTCAGAATGTTCGCCCCTACGGCAAAGTACCCGAGCCACAGTGGCAGATGTCCGTAAATATTCGCAATATGCGGACCGCCCAACACAGCATTATCCACAAACATTACAGCAGTCATCAGGAACGTAAGCAACACAATGTACACATTCGCTCCGTACAGTGCCAGGTCGAACTTCGTCAGGCTGCGCTCCTTGATCCCCTGCCACAGCAGCGGGAAGAAGTATCGGCGGGCTACGGTGAAATGACCCTGCATCCAGCGCAGACGCTGCCTGGAGGAAGCCTTGAAGGTAAGCGGCTTCTCATCGAATACTTTGGCATCATAATTAAATCTTGGATATACGCCCTTGGAGGCGCTGCGCATGGTGAATTCCAAATCCTCCACCAGACTGGTAGCGCCCCAGCCCATTTCCTTCAGCAGGTTCGTCTCGAAGCACATGCCTGTTCCGCCGAGGAAGTTGGCCATCTTCAGATTATGGCGCGACAGCTGCCACAGCCGGTTGATGTACCAATAGGATACTCCGTAAGCAGCCGTGATCCAGGAATCCTCCGGGTTCTTCGTATCGATGTAGCCTTGAATGACCCGGCCGCCTGAACACAGATCGTTGTTCATCTCTGTCAGGAACTCTGTATGTGCAAGGTTGTCGGCATCGAACATGACAACAGCGTCATACTGGCGCGGTAGCGCCCACAGTTCCTTCAGCATCCACTCGATGGCATAGCCTTTACCGCGCAGGTTACTGTTGGTACGTACACAGGCATTCATGCCGTGCTCCCGTACGATCGCAGCTGTATTGTCCGTGCAATTGTCACAGATGACAAATACATCGTACAGTTCCTGGGGATAATTAAGCTGCTTCAGGTTTTCCATCAAGGCGCCGACCACTTCTTCTTCGTTATGCGCAGCAACCAGCACGGCAAATGATTTCTGTGGCGCATAATGAACCTTGTTCTTCTTCTTGCGCAGTCCAAACAGTGAGAATGCAAACTGATAAACTGCAATTGCCGCCAAGATCACTTGGAGCGTAACAAACAGTGCGTCTGTCATGATCTTTTGATGCCCCCTTTTTCCAAGTCTAGATGTTCTCTTTCTCTACTCTGGCTTGTAACGTTCTATCTGACCCTTTTTGTTCAATTCCTTACAGTAGACAAGATATATCCCTTTTTAGCCGGGCAGGATTCCGAATTTGTATGGTCCCGTTTCATAAGATATGAATATGGATTCCAGTGTACTGGCTGGCTCCTTATTTCTCTGTTACCTTATAAACGCGATCTTCCTGCTTGAATCATTGTAGTCGCTTTGGGGCTCCCAAGTCAAAAGAGACATTTTTCGAGCGGACCTGAGCTTTTTCTTGAACGGGCTACCTTAAAAAAGTATGATAAAGACAGCTTCAGGCCGTGAAATCTGCTGCTTAAGCTGCGCCAGAACTCTTTTAGCCGGACTATCGGAGGGACATGATATGAGACCTTTATTCAAGAAACTGCATCTCCTGGAGCAGCGGGTGTTTCAATGGATTAACGGACGGATGCACAATCCGTTTCTGAACTTCTGGCTCTTCTACCTCACTCATCTCGGAGGTGCAACAAGCGCGATCGGCATCAATCTTCTGGTCTGGGCAATATGCCCGCAGCCATGGAGAACTACAGGACTGCAAGCGCTGGCCGCGCTGGCGATAAGCCATGTGCCCGTCGCTATCGCCAAAAAGCTCTACCCGCGCCTGCGGCCTTATCTGGCCCTGCCGGACACCAATACGTTCCGTAATCCGCTTAAGGATCATTCTTTTCCTTCAGGCCATACGACCGCTATCTTCGCCTCAACGGTTCCTTATATGATAGCCTACCCTGTCCTGACTGCGGTTCTGCTTCCTCTGGCCTGCACAGTGGGCTTCTCCCGGATCTACCTCGGACTGCATTATCCGTCTGATGTCCTGGCTGGAGCAGTCATTGGGTCTGGAGTCGCAGCCGGTACGCTTGCCCTCTGGATATGATGCCTGAGAAGCGCGCCGGCCAGTGAATACCTCTAGGGAACAGGTGAACTATACATTGCGCAAAAAAAGAATATTATTGCTGTCGGAGGGCTTCGGTGCCGGGCATACCCAGGCTGCATATGCGCTGTCGAGCAGCCTGCGGAAGCTGTCTCCGGAGGTGCAGACCAAGGTGCTGGAGCTGGGAAGCTTCCTGAATCCCAAGGTGGCCCCGCTGATTGTCTCGGCCTACCGCAAGACGGTCACCTCCCAGCCCCGGCTGATGGGCTATGTGTACCGTCACCAGAAATCATTCAATCGTCTTACCACACTTGCCCTGCACCACTTGTTTTATACGCATGCCCAAAATATTGTGAAGCAGCTGAAGCCGGACATTATCGTCTGCACCCACTTCATTCCCGGCGCTGTTATCTCACGCCTGAAACGGCTTCACCCGCCGCTCAAGGCCCCGCTGATTACGGTCATTACGGATTATGACGCCCATGGCAGCTGGATCAGCCCGCAGGTCGACCGCTATCTGGTATCCACCCCCGAGGTCAAGGCGAAGCTGCGCCGCCGGGGCGTTGCCGCCTTCAAAATCCGGGTAACCGGTATCCCTGTACACCCGAGCTTCTGGGAGCAGCACGGACGGGAAGACATTCAAGAGCAGTTCAAGCTGCTGAATATTCCAACGGTCATGGTTATGGGCGGTGGATGGGGCATGATGAATGACGAAGTAGTGAACGCGGCCCTGGCCGGATGGCGGGACAAGGTGCAGATTGTGTTCTGCCTCGGCCAGAACGGCAAGCTGCTGCAGGAGATGAAGCAGGACACGCGGTTCAGGCATCCCAACATCAGGCTGCTGGGCTTCACCCGGGAGATTGACAAGCTGATGGAGGTGTCCGACCTGCTGGTCACCAAGCCGGGTGGCATGACCTGCAGCGAAGGCTTGGCCAAGGGCATTCCAATGCTCTTCCATTCGCCGCTGCCGGGCCAGGAAGAAGAGAACTGCCGTTACTTCACTGACGCCGGCTTGGGGGAGCCGATCAGCTCCCTCGATGTAGTTGACCGGTGGATGGAGCGGCTGCTGAATGATTACGGAAATGTCCGTGCGGCGCGCAAAGCTCATCTGGAGGCTATCTCCAGGTACAACCCGCTGCAAAGCGCCCAAAGCATTATTGATATGCTGGATAAACCGCGCGCAGAACATGGAAAGTAGAGAACTAAAATGGAACGCAAAAGGCAGTCCGGTATGAATGAACCGGACTGCCTTTTGCTGTAATAACCGGTAATGCAGCCTAGAGCCGGTACTTGTCCAGACGGGTGGCCTGATATTGCTTCAGCGCCTCATTTCCGACAATCGCCTCGCAGCGGTGAATATTCACACCGCGGCCATAGAACTTGGTCTCATATTCGGTCATTACATGCTCTTCGTTAATCACGCCGCCCTCATGCAGGTCAAGGGAAATATTCTTCATCTGCAGACCGTAGTCCGCAAAGGCATTAAGCGAGAATTCAAACAGGCTGCGGGAATCCGTCTTTAAATGGATCTCACCGAGCGGACTAAGCAGCCCGCGGTATTTATCCAGAAAACGCGGATGCGTCAGACGGCGGCGGGCATGCTTGCTTTTCGGCCAGGGATCACTGAAGTTGAGATAGATCCGTTCCAGCTCCCCCGGAGCGAACACTTCCTCTGCGTAATCGATATTGGCCAGTGCCACTCTCACGTTCGGCGGTGTCTCTTCACCTGCCGGCTCCCATACATTCCGGGCCTTCTCGGCGGCGCGCCGCACCAGCTCGTCATACATATCCACGCCGATGAAATTAATCTCCGGGTATTTGAAGCTCATTTGACTGATAAACTGCCCCTTGCCCATTCCGAATTCCACATGAATCGGATGGTCATTGCCGAACAATTCGGACCAGCGCCCCTTCAGGCTGCGTGGTTCCAGGATGACCAGATCGGTCTGCTCCTCAAGACTTTCACGTATTCCTTTTCTTCCGCGTAAACGCATAGGTACTCCTCCGCTTATCTCTTATTGCCTTATCTGTGAATAGGATAACTGCCACTTGCAATATTGTGCCGAACTTACCGGCAAAAGTAAAGGGATTTCAGCAAAAGAAAAGGAACTTCCGTCCCGCCCCTGTTAGGACTGGTCGAAAGTTCCGTGCGTGTTGTATCTGCATTACCGGCCCGCCGTTCAGCGGACTGCCATTTATTTATCGAACTCGAAGGTCTTCTCGAACGCATTGCGGATCTTCCGCTGCGCTTCTGTCTTGATCTTGTGGTTGCCGTTGAATTCTACGCCTGTCAGGGCAAGAGCTTCATCGGGAGTCAGCTGCACATCAATCGAACCTTTGTTATCAGCAAATACCGTTGGAGAATTCATCGTTATCACCTCTAAGGTTTAGTATGGACCGGACGACACGAAATTATGAATTCAAGCATATGATTGTGGTTGCTGCAGCGGCTTTTTTAACACTTTAAATATAACATAATGTGTAAGCATTTTCAAGCCAAATGGCGGTAATTCACAGCCTATTTTCAGTTTTTTTTCGGCGGATTTCCGGGAGGGATTGTTACGTTCATCACGGATTTTTGATACAATGGGAAGGTTAATGAAAGGAGCTGCACATGTCTAATCTTCAACAGGCCTCCTCTCCGCTTCTGTGGGGGGATAAACGGTTCCATACCTGGAACTACGAAATGCGCGGGCAGATGGATACCAAGGTGTTCAAGGTCATGCTCGATGCGGGCTTCACCTGTCCGAACCGTGACGGTACCATCGCCAAAGGAGGCTGTACGTTCTGCAGTGCCAGAGGGTCAGGCGATTTCGCCGGAAGCCGCCGGGATGATCTGGTCACCCAATTCAACCATATCCGCGACCGCCAGCATCAGAAATGGCCGAATGCCAAATATATCGGCTACTTCCAGGCCTATACCAATACGTATGCTCCCGTCGAGGAGCTAAGGGAATATTATGAAGTCATTTTGCAGCAGCCCGGGGTTGTCGGCCTAGCCATTGCCACCCGGCCGGACTGCCTCCCGGATGATGTAGTCGAGTATCTCGCGGAGCTGAACCAGCGCACGTATCTATGGGTGGAGATGGGGCTTCAGACCATTCATCAGTCTACCTCGGATCTGATTAACCGCGCAGATGATACCGCCTGCTATACTGAAGCTGTTGCCAAGCTCCGGCGGCACGGCATCCGTGTGTGTACCCACATCATTCACGGGCTTCCGCAGGAAACGCATGAGATGATGCTGGAGACTGTAGCTGCTGTAGCTAATATGGGGGTTCAGGGAATCAAAATCCACCTGCTTCACCTCATGCGCAAAACGCCGATGGTGAAGCAGTACGAAGCCGGGCTGCTGAGGTTCCTGGAGCAGGATGAGTATGTGAAGCTCATCGCCGATTCGCTGGAAATTCTGCCGCCGGACATGATTGTCCACCGGCTGACCGGTGATGCCCCGCGCGATGCTCTGATCGGCCCGATGTGGAGCCTCAAGAAGTGGGAAGTGCTGAATGCCATTGACCATGAACTGGTTGCCAGGGATACCTGGCAGGGTAAGTACTGGAGGAAGGGCTGATGGGCTTCCTCTCTGTCCTTAGCTTCGCCCATAAGCTGACCGCTGAGCGGCTCTCGCCGGGCGGACGGGCTATCGACGCCACCGTGGGCACCGGCGCCGACACCCTGTTCCTCGCCAGGGCGGCCGGGCCGCGCGGCGGGGTGTACGGGTTCGACATCCAGCCGCAGGCGCTGGCTCTTGCCGGCGAGCGCCTGCGGCTGGCCCGGGAGGAAGCGCCGGCTGCGCTGGCTCCCGTGACGCTGCTGCAGCAGAGCCATGCAGCCATGGCTGAAGCCGTTCCGCCCACTTGGCGCGGAACGGTCTCGGCGGTGATGTTCAACCTCGGCTATCTGCCTGCGGGCGATGCCGATAAGACCATCATCACCGAACCGGCAAGCACGCTGGCCGCGCTGGAGGCGGCGCTTGCGCTGCTTCGCCCGGGCGGGATCATCACGGCCGTGCTGTATCCCGGCCACGAAGGCGGCGGCCGCGAAGCCGCCGCTGTCGAAGCCTGGGCCGCCGGACTGGCCCAGCAGGACGCGCAGACCATCGTGTACCGGCAGCTTCAGCGCGAGTCTGCACCGTATGTTGTAGCTATAGAGAAGAGACAAAGGGGCTAGCACTTGAAGGCAGCAAACCCTCTATAAGTTAAGATCATTCTATTATCAGGAAGGAAGATGTTGTAATGACGAAACCATATCCTCTGAAATTTCAGCCGGAATTCAAAGAACGTGTCTGGGGAGGCCGGGCGCTGGAGAAATTTGGCCTGAATCTGCCGGAAGGCCATATCGGCGAAGGCTGGATGATTGCCGATCATCCGAACGGCACCTCCTCTGTAGTCAACGGCGAGCTGGCCGGACAAGGCCTGGATGCCATCCGTGAGCAGTTCGGGCACGAGTGGTTCGGCAGCAAGGGAACTACGGAAGAAGGCGGAAGATTCCCGCTGCTGATCAAGCTGCTGGATTGCAACGACAACCTCTCCGTACAGGTACACCCTACGGATGATTATGCCGGACTTCCCAAGGGTGAGCTGGGCAAAACCGAAATGTGGTACGTGCTCGACGCCAAGCCAGGCGCCAAAATCATCTACGGCCTCAAGGAAGGCGTCACCCGCGAGATGCTGAAGGACGCGCTGGAGAACGGAACGGTTATGGACAGCCTGCAGGAAGTGACTGTAGCTGCCGGTGACTCCTTCTATATCCCTGCCGGGACTGTACATGCATTGTGTGCAGGTGTCGTTGTAGCGGAGATCCAGCAGAACTCAGACACTACATACCGGATTTACGATTATGACCGTCCGGGTCTGGACGGGAAGCCGCGCGAGCTGCATATCGAGGATTCCCTGAATGTGACTGCCTATGAGGGGGCAGGCGCAACTTCGATGAAGACAGATGGTGCCGTAGCCGGGGAATGGCTTAGAATGGCCTCCTCTCCTTATTTTATTGTGGAAAAAGGACTGGTATCCGGCGAATGGCAGCTCGCCACCACGGATGACAGCTTCACCATTCTGGTAATCTGCGAGGGCAGCGGCCATCTGATCTGGGAGGGCGGCTCCCAGCCTTATGCGGCTGGCGAATGTTATCTGCTTCCGTCAAGCCTGGGCGCTTACAGCATTGAAGGACAGTCTGCCGTCCTGCGCTCTTATCTGCCTTAAGCAGCCGGACTGCGTTTCACTTGGATCAGAAGCAACAGGTACTCTTTACGCTAGGAATGCTGAATTTCACTTTCAGGAGGACAGGCGATGACTGAGAACACTTTTACCATGACTGATCCCTTAGATGTCAAAATCCATGTCTATGAATGGCTGCCTGAGGCGGGAACGGAGATCCGGGGGATTGTGCAGATAGCACACGGTATGTGTGAAACGGCTGCGCGGTATGCCCGGTTCGCTTCGGCGCTCACCGCAGCCGGTTATGCTGTGTATGCCAATGACCACCGGGGACATGGCCTTACCGCCGGCAGAGTCAATCTGCTCGGCGACAGCGGGGAGAACGGCTTCTACTGGATGCGGCGCAATCTTCTTCAGCTTGCAGAGCTCGCCTGCTCCCGGCATGAGCACATGCCTATCTTCCTGTTCGCGCACAGCATGGGCTCCTTTCTGGCACAGAAGCTGATGTGCGAGGAAGGCCATGAGATCTATAGCGGCTTCATCCTCAGCGGCACCAATGGTCCCCGGGGCATGCTGCAGCTGGCGGAATCCCTGTCGAAGCTGCAGTTAAGGCTCCAGGGAGACCACCACCGCAGCGTGTTAATGAACGGAATTGTGTTTGGCGCATACAACCGCTCCTTCTCTCCGGTCCGGACGGCTTTTGACTGGCTCAGCAGCGACCCTGAGGAGGTAGACCGCTTCATTGCCGACCCGTATTGCGGAGCGATCTGCACTACCCGCTTCTTCCGTGATTTCTTCCATATGCTGCGGGAGCTGCATACCAGTTCTACTCTTCAGCATTTATGCAGCGACAAGCCGGTCTACCTGTTCGCAGGCGAGAAGGACCCTGTGGGGATGAACGGCCAAGGGGTGATGCGTATGGCTGAGTTATACCGGAAGCAGGGGCTTCAGGATGTAGAATGCAAGCTGTATCCGGGAGGCCGGCATGAAATGTTAAACGAGGTCAATCGGGACGAGGTCACGGCCGATGTACTGGACTGGCTCGCCCGCCACCTGCCTGCCGAATCCATGCGGCTTCCGCCCACGGCGGATTAGTTTTCACAGTCCCCACCAGGGCCGGTGGCATAGAACACAATGTATAGTGTTTTTCACATATATTTGGGCCGTGTGCCTGCTTACGAGCATAATGTATGCTGTTTTTCACATACATTCTGGCCGTGTGCCTGCTAACGAGCATAATGTATGCTGTTTTCCACATACGTTTGGTAGATATGCCTTGTACCAGCCATTGTATTCGGTTTTAAGCACCGTCCTTTTAAAGGGCGGTACAGTTTCAGTGGGAGATAGAAGGATAAGTTGTCGCGTGAAATATAGAAAATCCATATTTCAACAAAAGAGAGGCACTCCGTCAGGTACGGGATGCCTCTCTTTGAATTGTGCGGGTTAAGAACCCGCCGGGTGATTGCGCCAAGCGACAAGCTTCTCCTTCAAAACTTGCTTATAGGCCTGGAGCGCATACGCAGAATTATTTACTTTTGTCTTATTCAAGCTTAACAGGTTGTATATGTTATCTTCCAGCTTGCTTCTGCTCCTAAGTACCTCCAGCGTACCTTCTAAGCCCCGGTTTCCCTGCCTCACCCCATACCCCTGTGTGGTGTAATATTGGATGAACCCTTCTGACCACTCCAGGGGTCTCTCGCGGACAGCTTTGCGGAAAGCCTGCTCCAGGTCATCCTGTTCAATAACAATCAGCAGCGGGTTCAACGGCTTAACAATGGCCTCCAGCTCCTGAATGTAGCTTATCATGTACTCCTCGGCTGCATCGTGCCTGATCATCCCCATAGTCACAGGATTCTGGATAAAACAGCAATCAAACACATACGTATCCGGCCCACGCAAGGCCATCTCGGCAAACTGCCGCCACCTTGCTGTAATCAGCTTCCTGTGCTGAGCCAGCGGCAGTTCATATACATCCTTCCCGGCCAATGTGTCCATCCATTCCTTCGGAAGGAAAGGACCGTGTTCATTTATTATTTTCCGGTATCCGACCAGATAATTGTTGTCTTGACAGGTAGTGTGCGCGCTTAATACTTCCCCTGAATTCCCGCCGCAGATTCTCGACAGCTCAACATATTCTGCTTGGGTAAGGCAAGCTACGCCCTCATAATCAGCAGGATGATTGAGATTTCCTTCCAGGACAAGCTGAGCGCCCATATTCATCTCCGTAAGAATTTCGTAAACCAGTTGAGCCGCTGTAGACTTCCCGTAGCCGGGCAGACCTTCAATTAAGACTAATTTCGGTTGTTTCATATATCGTTCCCCCATTCACTCATTAGGAGGATAAACAGGTTAAGAGCCATAGAGATGCTATTTCCGGCAACAAAAAAGGATACCCGAAGGTATCCGCAGAAGCCGGTGTACGAACCCTTCACCCTGCATACCCTGTAAGTTGACAGAAAGACATGCCTAATAGCATAGTGATCTCCACTATTGCCAGCCCGTCCTTCAGTTCATTCACACTTACAAAGTAATCCACATGATAGGGTCTAAGCTCCTTTATTGGCATCTCTTTATTGATCGTAACATTGGAGCAGGTTTAATTCAATTAGGTATTATGAAAAGACCAAGGAATCACCGTAAGCTCCGGCCATTTCGACTTCCATTTCACTATTTTGGCCAAATAAACCTGCTCTGTAATCAGTGTTTTATTGGGTCGCAGAACGAATTGAAACAAATCCTCCAGACCAAATGGGGCATAAATCTTCCATTCCCCGTTCGGCTCAAGCCTTGCTCCCAGCGAAGTCACTGTAGTCGGCCAGGTATCAATTGCCGCTTCAAGCGACTGGTAAGGCCCGATCTCCACACCAAACTTCTGCGGGTACCACAGATGGACCCTGGCCTGATTCTTGAGATCAATCGGAACCGATATCCCTTCAAAAATCTCCTTGCCCTTCTTAATCACCTCATCCTCGGCAGCATAGCTCAAATCTTCCGCATCGAAATAAACGATATCGATATCACTAATTCCGTATTCCGGCGCCCGTCCGGTAAGCTCATTCCATACCGTCTGGGCCAGGCAGCCTGCACCTATGTAATAAGGGAACGGGACCCATCCTTGGGCACGCTTGAATACATCCGCCAGCAGCATACTGCGCGAGAATATGCCTGTCAGGCGTTCATACAATTCCTCATGCTCCTTCATAGGCAAAACTATGGACTCGGGTGACAGCTCATACTGTAAAATCCTCTGCGCTCCCTTGCTGCCGCGGCGTCTCAAGCCGTTATCCTTAAACCCTGCGATGGCATACAACTGCTTAGCAGGATAATTCTCCTCGTTCACAGCCAGCACAATCTGCCGGGCTTCAGGATAGTGACAGCGGATAAAATCCGGCAGCAGCAACATTGCTGCTTTGGCGAACCCCCGGCCCTGACTGGCGTAATCTATCAGGAAAGCCCGGAGCAGAACTGCCCCTTCGTAGTCCTGGTAGAAATTCGAGATGCCTTCACCAGTATGAAGGATGAAGAAGCCTACCGCCTGTTCTTCGTAAACAATGACCACCCCGGCCTTACCGGCATCTTCCCGGATATCCTGAAGAGTCTCCCCCGGCAACCCGGTGAACTGCAATTGCTCCGCCGGAAGCTGGAAGCCAAGTAACTGGTCCCTGAATCGCTCCCTGTGCTCGTCACCGAACTTAAACAATGATATGTGCTGCTCATTCAAACGTATGCCCTCCATAGGTAACCAACTCCCGCTCATGCTCCTTTGCGGCCGCATTGCTTATTGTGATCGGTTTTTCGATTACATTTGGCTCACGCGCACACGCTGCGCCGAATGTGATCGGTTTTTCGATTACATTTGGCTCACGCGCCCACGCGACGCCGAATGTAATCGGTTTTTCGATTACATTTGGCTCACGCGCCCACGCTGCGCCGAATGTGATCGGTTTTTCGATTATATCAGCCCATGTCCGGTGCAACCAGGGTCCCTAACCTACAAAGGCAGCGTGTAATACTGTGCCCGCTGGCTCTCGTCCTGCTGATACAGGACGACCAGCAGCGTGCGGCCTTCGCCTGCCCCAGGGTGCGGATCGTTAAGGGCCGCCGCTGGCACACCACCGGCCGCTGCTGCCACAGAACGCAGCAGATCTGCCTCAGCAGCGGCCACGCCGCCCGCTCCAGCTCCCCCGCGTTCTGCCGGGGCCGCTGCTGTAACCGCCGCGAGTATCTCCCGGCCGTTCCCGTTCCCGTTCCCGTTCCCGTTCCCGTTCCCGTTCCCGTTCCCGTTCCCGTTCCCGTTCCCGGCACCAGCCTCAGCCTCAGCCTCAGCCTGCGCCCCAGCGCCAAGCTCCCCGTCATAGCGAAGCCCGCTGATCGAGTCCAGCACCGGCGTAAGGCGGAACGGCAGCTCGTCGAGCACGATGAACTTCTGCAGCTCCCGCTCGCTAAGTCCGGCCTCCGCCAGCTTGGCAGAGATCAGCTCCGGCTGACTGGCGATCTGCTTCAGGTGCTTCGCCCACTCGGCTTTATCAAGCACATCGTCCCACCAGATTTTGCGTGGCTTGTACTTGTGGCCCAGGAAGTAGTCCAGCTTCATCAGGCCAGTGACAATGCCCATAGACGGCGTGCCCCGGTCCGTCAGGAAATTATGCAGCCGGGTGAACAAATCCTCCAGCTGATGCCCGATCTTCTGCCAGCCCCGCTCTTCCCAGTAGTCCCCGAACTCCTGGAAGAAGTCGAACGGGGACGGAAAGACATGGCGGATCAGGTACTTGACCGAATGAGCCAGCCGCTGGCTGTTCCAGTACTTCTCCAGCACATCCTCCAGCCGCTTGAGCCGGATAATATCGGCGAACGGCATGACATGGCTGCTGAGAATTTCGTATGGCGCATGCTCCATATACGTGTAGTCGTATTTGGCGGCCTGGGCGCGCAGCCCTGTGCCGCGCAGCATTTTGAGGAAACCTAATTGCAGCTCCTCCGGCTCCATGGCGAAGACGTCATTGAAGGTCTTGCGGAAGGTGGCGTAATCCTCCATTGGCAGTCCGGCGATCAAATCGAGATGCTGGTCGATGTTGCCGCTGGCCTTGATCTTCATCACCGTGCGCGACAGCTTGGTGAAGTTCTGGCGGCGCTTGACCAGCTCATTGGTCTCATCATTCGTCGACTGGACGCCGATCTCGAAGCGGAAGACGCCCGGAGGGGCGTTCTGCGCCAGGAAATCCAGCACCTCGGGACGCATAATATCGGCGGTAATTTCGAACTGGAACACGCAGCCCTGATGATTATCGATCAGGAACTGGAACATCTCCATCGCATAATTGCGGTTGATATTGAACGTGCGGTCCAGAAACTTGATCACCTTGGCACCGCCCTCAATCAGATAGAGCAGATCGGACTTCACCCGTTCGATATCATAATAGCGCACGCCCACCTCAATACTGGACAGGCAGAATTGGCAGTTGAAGGGACAGCCCCGGCTTGTCTCAAAATAAACGATACGCTTACTCAGCTCCGGCAGATCCTCCGCGAAGCGGTGCGGGGTCGGCAGGGTATTGAGATCGCTTTTGGGACGGGGAGGATTGACGATCAGCTCTTCGCCCTTGCGGTAAGCTGCACCGTATACGAAATGGTACTTGTGTTCATCCCGGATCTCCTGCAGCAGATGGTGGAAGGTCTCTTCCCCGTCACCGTTCACGACGAAATCTACTCCGGCCTCCCTTTTCATCCAGTAGAGCGGCTCATAGGATACCTCCGGCCCGCCCAGCACAATCTTGACCTCCGGCATGACCTGCTTGAGAATTCCGACCAGCTTGATGGTCTCCTCGATGTTCCAGATGTAACAGGAGAAGCCAATCACATCCGGCTGCTTCTGAAAAAGGTCAGACACGATGTTCATCGCGGGGTCTTTGATGGTATATTCCGCCAAAAGGATATCCTTGAACTCATGCTCGCTATACGCCTTCAGCAGCCGGATCGCCAGCGATGTATGAATATATTTGGCATTTAATGTGGCCAGGATGATTCTCATGCCTTATAACCTTCTTTACATGTCATTTTGAAAAAACTCCAGGAAGGCCTTGCCGTACTTCCGGTACTTCACTTCACCGACACCCTTCACCCTCAGCATCTCGCTTTCCGTCTGCGGACAGACCACGCTCATCTCGCGCAGCGTCGCATCATTGAAAATGATGTACGACGGCACATGCTCGCGCCCCGCCAGCTCGCGGCGGATCAGGCGCAGCTGCTCGAACACCGTCTCGTTGACCGCAGACGGCGAAGTATCGCGCGGGCGGCTGCGGTCCCGCGTGCCGGAGGTGACCAGCGTGCGGGCCACGCGCTGATGCACCTGGCGCTGGCCGCGCAGCACCTCGGCTGCCAGCGGCTGCAGCCGGACCACCGGATACTGGCCTTCGGACAAGGCCAGATAGCCTTCCGAGATCAGCATGTTGATGATCTCGGTAATCTCCTTCTCACTGCGGCTGGACATAGCGCCGTGGGTCGGCAGCTGCTCGAAGCCGTATTGCAGCACCTTCTGGTTACGCGAGCCCTTCAGCACGGAGGAGACCAGCGCCACGCCGTAACGCTCCCGCATCCGGTGGATGCAGGAGAAGATCTTCTGCGCTTCTACGGTGATATCCACCAGCTCACGCTCATCGGTACAGGAGCTGCAGATCCCGCAGTGATCATCGTCATGGCTCTCGCCGAAATAGTCGAGCTGCGCACTGCGCAGGCAGCGGGTGGTATAGCAGTATTCAATCATCTGCTGAAGCTTGCGGTATTCATTGGCTTTGCGTTCCGGGTCCTGCGGGTTCTGCTCAATCAGGAACTTCTGCGTCATGATATCCTGCGCACTGAACAACAGGATACAATCGCTCGGCTCCCCGTCACGCCCGGCACGGCCCGCCTCCTGAACATAAGCCTCCATGTTCTTCGGCATATTGTAATGAATGACATAACGCACGTTAGACTTGTCGATCCCCATCCCGAAGGCATTCGTAGCGACCATGACGCGGATATCGTCATACAGGAAGCCTTCCTGGCTGTCCGCCCGCTCCTGGTCGTTCATTCCGGCATGATAGCGCCCGGCAGTGATCCCTGCGGCCTGAAGGCGCTGGTAGAGATCATCCACCTCCTTGCGGGTGGCGGCATACACGATGCCCGGCTGATGGGCATGCTGAGCCGCGTAATCCAGCACGAATTCGCGCTTGTTCTCTCCGCGCAGCACGGACATCGCCAGGTTGTCGCGGCCAAGGCCGGTCATGAAGACGCCCGGCTCGCGCAGGCGCAGCAGCCGGACCATATCCTCCATGACCTCCGGGGTAGCCGTAGCGGTGAAGGCCGCCAGAATCGGACGCTGCGGCAGCTGCTCCACGAACGGAGAGACCGCGAGATAACTGGTACGGAAGTCATGGCCCCACTGCGAGACGCAGTGCGCCTCATCGACAGCTACGCAGGAGATGTTCAGTCCCGCCATCTCCAGGCGGAACCAGTCCAGCTCCAGACGCTCGGGAGCCACATAGAGCAGCTTCAAGTCGCCGCGGCGGGCCGCGCGGATGCGCTCATTCACTTCTTTGCCGCTCAGGGTGCTGTTGATGTAAGCAGCGGGAATCCCTGCCGTCGTAAGAGCATCCACCTGATCCTTCATCAGGGAAATCAGCGGCGAGACGACCAGGGTAAGCCCCGGCTGCAGCAGCGCCGGAACCTGATAACAGATGGATTTGCCGCCTCCGGTGGGCAGAATGCCCAGCGTATCGCGGCCTTCCAGCAGATTGTTCACAATTTTCTTCTGGCCGTCCCGGAAATCGGGATAACCGTAATATTTTTGCAGCTCGGCCTGGGCCTGCTCCATTAATGATCCTTGCATCTCCATATCGCTTCAAACTCCTTAAGGCTTTCTACCTTTTAGTTTACCGGGCAACCGGCTGCCAAGCAACCGCCTGAAGCAGATATCATAGCACTCCTTCCGGGCCGTCCGCATAGAAGTTACATAAAAACCGCACGATCAAGCAACACTTTAGATAGATTCATCCATCTGCCCCATAAAGGAGGTCGCCCGTTTGCAAGATTGGAAAGAAAAATATGCCTCCTACATAGATAAGCAACAGTCTTCTCCTACAGATCAGGAGCCTGCCAGCGGCAGCAAGCTGACAGGAGAGCTAAAGACCGATCTGCCGGACCTTCAGGCCAGGCTCGGAGAGAACGGCGACCTGGTGGTACGCGAATTCCTGCTCTTCGGGGCTTATCCTGCTGCCATGCTCTTCTTCTCCTCACTCGTGAATATGGAGCAGGTGCGCGAGCATGTACTGAAGCCGCTGATGGCCCCGCCGCCAGGCAAGCCTGAGATCCCGGAAGATACGGGCGGAATGATTCATTATATCTGGAGTACTGCCGTCCAGGTCACTCAAGGCACCACAACTGCCGATCTGTCCGCTCTCCCTCAAGCGGCTGTGAAGGGTGACCTGATTCTGCTGATCGACGGGGTTCCCGAAGCGCTCCGTATGGAGATGCGCCAGATTGAAATGCGCGGGGTCGAGCAGCCGCAGACGGAGCAGGTCATCCGCGGGCCCCGTGAAGGCTATGTGGAGAAGCTGGAGAACAACCTGTCCCTGCTGCGCTACCGGCTGCAGAGCACAGACTTCCGGATTGAGATCAGTCCGCTTGGGGAGCGTACCCAGTCAAGGGTGGCTCTATGCTATATAGACAGTGTCACAGACAGCGCTCTGGTGGCTGAAGTCATGCGCCGAATCTCGCTGATTCATACCGACGGCATCCTCGATGCCGGATACATCGAACAGTTCATCGAAGACCAGCCGCTCTCCCCCTTCCCTCAGGTTCAGAGCACCGAGCGGCCGGACAAGACTATTGCCGCCCTTCTGGAAGGACGGGTCGCCATTCTCGTCGATGGCTCCCCGTTTGCCCTGATTGTTCCCGCCCTCTTCAACCAGTTCTTCCAGACGGTGGATGACTATACGGAACGCTTCATTATGGGCAGCCTGATCCGGATCATCCGGCTGATTGCTTTGGCCAGCTCACTATTTTTCCCTGCGTTATATGTCTCTGTAATCTCCTTCAACCCCGAGCTGCTGCCTACTGATTTCGCTGTGGCGATCTCGGGAGGCCGGGCGGGCGTGCCGTTTCCGGCTGTGCTGGAGGTGCTGATTATGGAGGTATCGATGGAGGTGCTGCGGGAAGCGACGATCCGGCTGCCGCAGATGATCGGCGGAGCATTATCTATTGTGGGCGTGCTCGTCATCGGACAGGCTGCCGTGGGCGCAGGATTGGCCAGTCCGATCACGGTTGTCATTGTGGCTCTGACGACCATCGGCTCGTTCGCCACCCCCGCCTACAATGCGGCGATCGCCCTGCGGATGCTGCGGTTTCCGCTAATCCTTCTGGCCGGTATGTTCGGCCTCTATGGAGTCATGATTGGCACGATTCTGATTCTGAATCATCTCTTGTTCCTGGAGTCCTTCGGCGTTCCTTATATGTCCCCTTACATTCCCGGCAAATGGCGTGATCTGAAGGATACGCTGGTGCGGGTACCTCTCTGGTGGATGCGCCGCCGCCCCAGCTTCCTGCATGTCCGGGATACAGACAGACTGCCCCGCAGCGTGCCATCCGCAGAGATTGACCAGATTCTCAGGCAGGGAGATGAGACCGATGAATAATCCGCGCCAGATTACGACTCTGCGCGCAGCAGCCGTGATCAGCAGCACCATTATCGGAGTGGGCATCCTCAGCTTCCCGCGTTATATGACCGAAGCAGGCAACAGCAGCGCTCCCCTTGTTGCGCTCTGCGGTGTACTGCTCTCCTTCATCAGCTACTGGCTCCTGGCCTCCCTCTGTCAGCGGTTTCCGCAGGAGACCCTGTTTGTGTTCAGCCGCCGCCTGATTGGACGCCCGCTTGCTGCTATTTTCACTGTGGTAATTATGCTGCTGTTCATTGTACTCACCGGCCTCACTGTACGCCAATTCGGGGATGTTGCCACAACCGTGCTGTACAAAAAAACACCGATCGAAGCAACCATCTTCCTGATGCTGCTCATCAGTCTGCTGTCCTCCAGGCGCAACGTTGTGAAGTTCTCCTATATCCACTTCTTCTATCTGCCGCTGATTACCGGCTCTATTCTGGTCACCATTCTGCTCTCACTCAAAAATGTGGATATACTCAATCTGCAGCCTGTCCTGATGCCCCCAAGCTTCCAGTTCTGGAAAGGGGTGCGGGAGGCCACCTACCTGTTCCAAAGCTCCTTCGTCATCGTACTGCTGATTCCATTCATGGAGAAGCCCGGGCATGCGGTTCGTGCGGGGGCCTGGGCCATCTTCCTGTCGGGAGCAATCTACGTGCTGATCGTCATTGCCTCTGTAGGGATATTCGGTGCCGAGGAGACCAAGCTGCTGATCTACCCTACCCTGGAGATGGCCCGTTCGGCGGCCTTTGGCGAGGGATTCCTGGAGCGGCTGGATGCGATCTTCATTATTATCTGGGTCATCTCTGTCTACACGACGATCTACACCACTTATTACATATCTGCCTATCTGCTGCACAAGCTGCTGCGGTTCCGCGACCAGCGGATGGCCTCCACGATTCTGCTGCCGGTAGTGTTCATCCTGGCTATGCTGCCTTCAAATGTGTTCGAATCTTACCGGTGGGCCCTTCACCTCGGCAATGCCGGCATGATGCTAATGTTCGGCTATCCGCTGCTGCTCTGGACGGTCTATCTGCTCAGACGCCACAAGAAGAAGGTGACCTCATGAATATACAGCTTCCGCGCACGCTCGCCCTGCTCCTATTGCTGGCGATAGCCGCCCCGCTGCTCAGCGGATGCTGGGATCAGGTGGAGATTGAGGACCGTGCGCTGGTTCTTGGCTTATCCATTGACAAGATCTCTGCAGACGATACGCAAAAAGAAGACCGGGTGACTCACATCCATGATAACTCTCTGCCTACGGAGATGATCAGTGTCACCGCTCAGATTGCCGTCCCGGGCAGAGTCCCGCTGGGCCCCGGCACCGGCGGCAGCGCAGGGGAAGGCAAGACGAGTCCCGTCTGGGTAGTCAGCGTGCGCGGCATCTCTCTCGACGATGCCATGAATAATCTGCAGCAGCAGATTGCCGACCCGCGTTATCTGGTCCACCTGCGGATCATCATTATCAGCGAGGAGATTGCCCGGGGCAGCCTTGCCGAGCTGAATGATTATCTGCGGCGCAACCCGGAAATCCGGCGCAGAACCTGGCTGCTCGTCTCCGAGGGCCGCGCGTCCGGCTTCATGGATGTGAACCCGCCGCTGCAGCGTGTGCCCACTCTTTATATTTTGTCCATGATGGAGAAGTCCGTCTCCTCCGGCAAATTCCCCCGGGATTATATCGGCACCTTCTGGTCAGCCGACTCCAGGTGGGGACAAAGTGCTTATCTGCCTTATGTGGCACTGCGCAACAAGGATAATATCCTCATTGCTGGGCTGGCTTATTTCAGCGGCGGCCGGATGGCGGGCAAAACGGCCCCGATTGAGATTGGCGGGTTCATGGCGATGCAGGGGATGGACCCCGGCGGCTATTCCACTCTCCTCCGTACGCAG
Source organism: Paenibacillus sp. FSL H8-0048 (assembly GCF_038002825.1). Taxonomy (NCBI): domain Bacteria; kingdom Bacillati; phylum Bacillota; class Bacilli; order Caryophanales; family Paenibacillaceae; genus Paenibacillus; species Paenibacillus sp. FSL H8-0048. The sequence goes on from NZ_JBBODF010000001.1 coordinate 3,055,296, forward strand.
GAGCTGGGGATTGTTATGACCAAGATCAATGAACGCTTCACCCGCACCAGGAGCTATATTAAGGACGGCAAGCCTTATTTGTCCTATGAGATCTTCCTGGAGGGAGATTTGGATGAGCATTACAGCAGCGATGTTCCCGTCAATTCCCCGCAGAAGCTGCATGAGATCGAGCGGGATTTCGAGCAGCAGATTCAGACGGTGCTGCACGGACTGGTGAAGCAGACCCAGCAGGACCACTCTGATATTTTTGGCATGGGCGAACAGATCAGAAGCCATCATCCCGGCTACTGGAGGGAACACATCCACGGCAAAAACGACTGGGAGAGCCTGTACAGCAGTGTTGGTGTAGAGATCAGACTGACTCTGCATATCCGCAGAGTCGGCCTCAAGCATGACTAAGCATCAGCCCATACAAGTATCTGTTGAAGGAGGAGAAAGCCTATGATCCGGTTGCTGGGAAGCCTAGCCGGGATAATGTTGGTCTCGGCAATGCTCCTGTTGGTGGTGGATATCCGAATTTACAGTAACCGGGGCTGGCTCCGGGAGAAAAAATACGCCAGAGTCGTGGCTTGGAGCTATATCGTGCTCTCCCTGATGATCTGTATCGGCCTGCTCCTCTATATCTAGCTGCCCGCTTACGTCCGTAGTATTTCTTCACGGCCCATGGTATATTGAGGAGTAACCTATTAAAGGACGGAGAATGCGGTCATGAATACAAGAAGAACCAGAAATCAGGGGAACAGAACCTCTAACCATAAACAGGGAGCAAGATCCGGAGCCCCGGCCAAGCCGGCAGCTGCACCCAAATCCTACACGGTAGCCGAGCCTGCGGAACTGCTTGCTTTTCTGCTGAAGACGATTACGAACAAGGGGCGCAACTCGATCAAATCCATGCTCTCCCGCGGGCAGGTTGCTGTGAACGGCAAGCCGGTGACGAAGCATAACCATCCTCTCCATCCCGGCCAGACCGTGACGATTGACCAGGAGAAGCCTGCTGAAGCCAAGGAGCTGCTGGGACTGACCATTGTCCATGAAGATGACGATATTATCGTGATTCAGAAGGATGCGGGACTCCTGTCTATCGCTACCGGAGAAGATAATGAACTGACGGCTTACCGCCAGCTGATGGAGCATGTCCGCCTGAGCAATCCGAAGAACCGCGTCTATGTGGTGCACCGGCTGGACCGTGATACCTCGGGTGTCATGATGTTTGCCCGCAGCGAGGCAATTCAGCAGGCCCTCCAGAACAGCTGGAAGGAGACCGTCAAGGAACGCTCCTACGTGGCTCTGGTGGAGGGCGCGGTCAAGAAATCCGAAGGCACAATCAGCTCCTGGCTGAAGGAGACTTCCACGCTGAAGATGTACTCCAGTCCGCATGAGGGAGACGGACTGCATGCCGTAACCCGCTATAAGCTGATCCAGGCGAACCGCCACTTCTCTCTGCTGGAGGTGCACTTAGAGACCGGACGGAAGAATCAGATCCGTGTCCATATGTCCGACATCGGCCATCCGATTGCCGGGGACAAGAAGTACGGCGCAGAGACCAAGGCGGTCGGCCGTCTCGGCCTGCATGCCCGTGTGCTCTCGTTCGTTCATCCGACCACAGGCGAGATTCTGACGTTTGAGAGTGCGATCCCGAAGACTTTTCTGAAATACACGGCACCGGCACCTACGAACTAATCCCTAAGCTGTAAGTGCTGACAGCGAAGCATAATAGAGAAACGATAAGAAGGTGCGCTCTTGTTCCACCCTACTGTTTTTGACAATATCAAAATCGCCCTGGAGAACCAGATCTACGACTTCGATAATCTGGATGGGATTCTAGTTGTAACAGACCGGTCCGATTCTCTCAATCTCGCGCTGATGTCGCGGGAGTTCAGCCTCGCGTTCAAGCTGACCGGAGGCCTGAATGTGACGTCGGAGATTCTGCTCCAGTCCACAGTGAAGGACCTTGGCGATGAGATTCTGGAGACGCCGGGCAGCGACCCGGGATGCAGTCTTTTCTTACGCTTTTATCTGGAGATCCAGGATGTAAATGAGCAGTGCTCCACGATTGAAGAGATTCTGATCCGAATCTGGGGACCTGAATTTCGGCCTGTGCAATCGCTCAGCTTCCGCTATGGACAGACGGAGGATACGTACAATAACTGTGTTGAACTGCAATTCAAACGGCAAATTACCGAAGAGCAAATGGAAGATCTTCCGAACCTCTTGAAGTTCCTGCTGCAGAGCGCAGAGGAGCTGGAAGAGGTATAACGCTATACATGGGGTGAGCTGATAATGAATTTCCTGCCTCCTGCCCGGACGGGCCGCTGGCTGGCATGGTCTGCCGGTTACGCGCTGCTGCTATGGCTACTGCTGATTCTGCACAGGTACTTGTGGTTAGGTGATCCTTTCAACTTTATTCTTGCCCTGCGTTGGGCCATCCTTGCCCTTGTCATCTCAGGCATAGTCAACGGGTTCGGCTGGTTGGGTGCACAGCTTGTCTGGAGCTTCTCAACCGCGGGAACTGTGGCGGGAATCTTCCTGATGTACATGTACACTTACCGTGGGATATCGGGCTTCGAGGATCTTGCGGGCTTTCTGTCCTTCGGCCTGTTTACAGCAGGCGGCTTCGCTCTGGGTCTGATCGCCGAAGGCGGCCGCCTGCTGATACACTATTGGCGCACACGCTGATTCCTGTTAGGAGCTGATGACCCCTATGTCTAATTCCCTGCTGACCAAAAATGCACTCGCCCATTCACTCAAGGACCTGATGGCCCATCTTCCGCTGAACAAAATCTCTGTCCGGCATCTGGTCGAGGATTGCGGTGTGAACCGGCAGACCTTTTATTATCATTTTCAGGATATCTATGATTTGCTGGGCTGGATCTACAAGACGGAGGCTGTCGAGAGCATTGCCCAGTACCGCAGCTACAGTACGTGGACTGACGGATTCTACCGGATATTCTGCTATATCGAGAACAATAAGGCGTTCTGCTGCAACACCTTGGACTCCCTCGGACGGAGGCATCTGGACGCATATCTGTATGAGGTGACGAATGATCTCGTCATGGGCGTCATCAACGAGCTGGCCGCCGGGCTGAATGTCGGGACATCGGATAAGCGGTTCATCGCCAACTTTTACACACTGGCCTTCACCGGACTCATCATTCAGTGGATGCAGGACGGGATGAAGGAGCCGCCGGGGCCGATGATTGAGAAGCTGAGCGTCCTGATTGAAGGGAACTTCCTGAAGGCGCTGCATAAATATGAGAACATTTTGTCGTAACCTTAGGGGTTGCGGCTTTTTTTCTGCCCAAAAACGTTACACTTTGTTCCATATGTCCAAATTTTATACAGATCAAGCGCTTTGATGATACCCTCCAGAGCGGGACTGGATTACACTCGGTTCAGGTCCAGTATTCAAGCAAATCTATGGAGGCGGTAATCAGTGAAAAAAGAGTACGGTAACGAGCAGGTATATTTCGTAGGCGGTGGCATTGCATCCCTTGCGGGTGCAGCCTATCTGGTTAGAGACTGCAATTTTCCCGGACAGAACATTCACATTATTGAAGAGATGAAGATCCTTGGCGGCAGCAATGACGGTGCCGGCGATGCAGAGCATGGATATGTCATTCGCGGCGGCCGGATGCTGAACGATGAGACCTATGAGAACCTGTGGGAGCTATTAAGTACCATTCCGTCCATTGACCAGCCGGGTATGACGCTGCGGGAAGAAATCGTTCAATTCGACGAGTCCAATCCGACCCGCGGCCAGGCACGGCTGATCAACAGCAAGGGTGAGGTTGAGGACGTCACCTCCATGGGCTTCGATATGGCAGACCGCCTGGCCCTGGGCAAGCTGATCATGACGCCGGAGCCAGCCATGGGCACCTTGCGGATTAACGACTGGTTCGGACCGCATTTCTTCACAACGAACTTCTGGTACATGTGGGCAACCACCTTTGCCTTCCAGCCTTGGCATAGTGCGGTTGAGTTCAAGCGTTATATGCTCCGCTTCATGCACGAGTTCCCTAGGATTCAAACGCTTGAAGGCGTAACCCGTACCCCATACAACCAATATGATTCCATCATTCTGCCGCTGTATCAATATCTGGAGCCGCTGGGCGTAGATTTCACCTTGAAATGTACCGTAACCGATCTGGAATTCAAAGATGGCGACGGCATTACTGTGACAGCGATGAAGGTGGTCCGCGAGGGCGTGGAGGACACGATCCAGGTTCATGAAGGCGACCGCGTAATTGTGACGAACGGCTCGATGACCGAAGGCGCAAGCCTCGGATCGATGACCTCCGCTCCCGGCCTGAACGGTAAGGGCAGCTCTTGGAAGCTGTGGGAGACGATCGCCGCGAAGAAGCCGGGGCTAGGTAATCCCTCTTCCTTCGACGATCATGTAGACGAATCCAAATGGGAATCCTTCACGGTGACCTTCCAGGACTCGAAGTTCTTCGACCTGATGGAGAAGTTCACCCGCAACCGGGCCGGAACCGGCGCACTCGTAACGTTCAAGGATTCCAGTTGGTTCATGTCGGTCGTGCTGGCGTTCCAGCCGCATTTCCGCAACCAGCCGGAGCATGTCAGGGTCTTCTGGGGATATGGCCTGTACCCGGACAAGGTCGGCGATTATGTGCACAAAAAAATGTGCGACTGCACCGGCGAGGAGATTATGGAGGAGCTGATCGGACATCTGCACTTCGAGGCGCATAAGGAAGAGATCATGGCTACCGCCAACTGTATTCCCTGCATGATGCCGTATATCACCTCCCAGTTCATGCCGCGCCTGAACAGCGACCGGCCGCGGGTGGTGCCTGAAGGCTCAACCAATCTGGCCTTTATCGGCCAATACTGTGAGATCCCGGACGATATTGTTTTCACAGAAGAATACTCCGTCCGTGCCGCCCGCATCGCCGTCTACACCCTGTTCGGCGTGAATCGTCCGGTAGAGCCGATCAATGCGTACCAGAACGATGTGCGCACCCTGTTCTCCAGTCTGGTGACTTCGTTCCGGTAACGGAATGATCCAGCTAATAAAAACCCCCGCTGCATGAATTTCATGCGGCGGGGGTTTCGTGCGTCCATTTGTTGCAAACTTGCCAAGGTAGGCCCGAATATCCTGCAATTCCGCTTCCAAAACCTATGCATAACGCCCTCTGAGTCCGGCAAGCCGCCTAAAATAGCCTTTTGGCGCAATTAGCGGAACTGTAGTCCGTAACCAGACTCGTTCGTCCCGGCGCAGAACGCTGCAACGCTTACCTGAAGCCAGCCACTGATCGCAATCAGATGCTGCAGGAACCGTCATCACAGCCGTCAGCAGACGGTGCAGCCCCGGTTTTCGGCTGGCCGACCACTTGAAGCTCTGGACCCTTCTGTTCCTCCGCCCATACCGTATCCAGGACTTCAGTAAAGACCGGACCCGGCTGTGCGCCGGATACGGCGTACTTATTATTGAAGACGAAGAACGGAACGCCGGTGATGTTCAGCTGCCGGGCAGCTTCAATGTCAGCCTGGACCCGGTCGCCGTAAGCCTCACTGTCGAGCACCTCAGCCACTTTGGCCTGATCCAGTCCGGCCTCGTCAGCCAGCTCAGCCAGCACTTGGCGGTCACCCACATTCAGTGAATCTGTGAAGTAAGCGCGCAGCAGCCGTTCGGTCATCTGCGCAGCCTTGCCCTGAGTAGCGGCATAGTGGCTCAAGCGGTGAGCATCGAAGGTATTCGTGGACTGAATCGTATCGAAATTGAACTCCAGACCCACACCCTTCGCCTGCTCGGCCAGTTGTGCGTTCATCTCCTTGGCCTTGTCACGGGTCATGCCGTATTTGCTGGCCAGCAGCTCATGAATATCTCTCGTCTCATCGGTGCGTGCATTCGGGTCCAGCTGGAAGCTGCGGAACACAACCTCCACCTGGTCACGGCCGGGGAATTGGCTCAGCGCGTGCTCCAGCCGTCTTTTGCCGATATAGCAGAACGGGCAGGCATAATCAGACCATATATCTATTCTCATGGGTATTCCTCCTGAATGGTAATGGGCTTGCATTTCACTTACTATTATATAGTTAAAAACCGAAAATTACAAACAAACTTTCTGAACGCCCCGCATCCCTCTTCCCTGCGGCTTCCCGGAGAAAAGTAAACGAAAGAGGTATATACGTCCACCCGGCCGGACAGGTAAAATTAGAGCAACATCTTTAATACAAAGCGGACGGTCTATGGCGTCCCGAAAGGAGTCAGCGGCATGCATGACCTGTCTATAGTCATTCCCACGCGTAACCGGATCAGCGATCTGACCCTCTGCATTGAATCCATCGGCGCGCAAACCGGACTGGAGAATGTCTCCATCGAACTGCTGATTGTGGACGACGGTGAGATCGAAGAACGGGTGCTGGAGTATTTCCGTGAGGTGCTCGGGCGTCTTCCGGATGCCAGTCTATGTTATTACCGCAAAACCAAGCCCGGTGTCTGGCTCTCCCGCTACGAGGCTCTCGGGCTCATCGACGGGGAGATTCTGCTCAGCTTCGATGACGATGCGGAGCTGGATGATCCGCTCTATATCCGCCGGATGCTCGATACTTACGCCTCAGATCCGTCCATTGCCGGGGTCGGCGGAATCGCCAAGGGTCTCTCCAGCAGCAAATCGGGCAAGCTGCTCGGCAGGCTGACCTGTCAAATGTCGGCGTCACCAGGCAGACTGTCGGCAAGCACACTGGCCGGATCTCTTCTCTTATGGGGGGAGACGGAGAATATTTTTGAGACGGACTTCTTCCATGGCTGCAATATGTCCTTCCGCAGCTCGGCTCTGCGGGATATGAAGCCGTACCCCTGGATGACCAGCTATGCAGTGGCGGACGATATCTATATGTGCCATCTGGCGAGCAGATACGGCAAGCTGGTGATTAACCCGGAGCTGAAAATTATGCATCATGAATCGCCCAGCTCGCGCGACAAGGCAGGCCGGGTCGCCCGGGCGACCGCAGTCAATCATTATTATCTGCTGAATCTGCGCAAAGCACCCGTGAAAAATTATGCAGCTCTGCTCTGGACCTTGTCTTACCTCACCGTCAAGTCTACGCTCAAGCGGAACTTCAATGCCGTCTCCGGCTACGCCAGCGGCATTCTGTTCGTGCTTAATCCCCGCAAGAATAAATACAGGGAATTCATGCTGGACTAGGCCGGCTTCCGCGCTGTCGCAGAAGTTCTGTACCACAAGCCGAGACGCTGTCCTGTTCATGGCCGGACAAAAAGGGTGCCCCCGAAGCAGCTTCGTGCTGCCCCGGTGACACCCTTTTACCCGCTTAGCTCTTAAGCCGAATAGCCAAAGCCCAGGATGGTGAAGCACTTCTCCTGATCCTCCGGCGCCATCCGGATCTCCACCATATGCTGCTCGCTCTGCTCATTCTTGTACAGAATCACAGCGTTGCAATGCGTCCAGCTATTCACATGCGGATCTGCCGTCAGCACCAGCTTGCCGTCCACATAGACCTCCGCCTTGCCCACATCCGGGCTGCGCGAATCTTTGAAGACCAGGATCAGATTCTTGCTGGTGATTGTCAGCCTGAAGCGATCCTCGCCGGACGCAGCCGTGTGCATCCAGTTATGCGGGAATTGCGGAGTGCCGAACGGGTTGTCATCCATCTCCACCTGCTGCAGTTCGTCATCCGTACCGTTGAAGCCGCCTGCTTCAATAGCAATTGCAGCACCTGCGCTGCCCAGATCACTTATGCGGTCCAGCAGCCGGACCTGGGCAAAATCATTGCCGAGCACAGGCGCCCCCGTCAGCGTATCCTCTTCCTCTTCATCCATCCCCGCCCGGGCGGTTTCGGAGAACAGGTAGCCCAGGGAGTCCGCCATTACGCGGTGCCCGTCATTCGTAGGGTGATAGATATCGTAGAAGAATTGCCGCTTGGAGATGATATTTCCTTCGGCCTTACTCAGCCGGAACTGCTCTGTTACTACATCTTTGATACTGACCATCGGGAGATTATAGCGTCTGCCTACCGGGGAGAGGCGGTCCTGCAGGTTCCAGTCGTTCACGAACACACTGAACAGCAGGATGACGGCTGGCTGGTTTGCGGCAGACAGGATTTTGAGACAGAGGCTCTCGAAGCAGTTGCCCTTCGTCTCGTCCCCTTCATCATTCACAGCAAATTCCACCACTACGATGTCAGGAGCGGCTGCACCATCCCTCAGCACATCCCGCTCGTAGCGGATCATCCCCAGCTCGGAGGGCGTCCCGCCAACCCCGGCCTTGATGAAATGAATATTCTCTCCACCGTCCTTGCCGAATAGCTCCTTAAACCTCAAGTACGACTGATAAGCATAACATTCTGTATGGATCGGCTTGGCCCCTGCACCCTGTGTGATGGACCCGCCAATATAAGCAATCGTCACATCCTCGCCGCGCGCAGCTTTGTCCATAGCCCGCTTCAGCCGCCGGTTATTGCCCGCATGCAGCAGGGACTTCGCAATCATCGCGCGGTAAGCAGACGAATCGAAGTCTACCGGAGGTTCCGCTGTCAGCTCAGGCGCCGTGTATCCGTCATTCAGGTAGAGAACGATGCTCGCTGTCGCCAGTTCCCCCTCGTTGTTGAACTCAAAGGCATATTTGCCGGGAGCCACATCCTCCTCAGACCACTCTGTCTCCTCCAGCTTCACCAGGATTTCCGTTCCATCGCCCGGGCAGGGGACCCGCAGCTGCGTGCCGGTCTCATACTTGCTGGTTCTGCCCCAATTCTGCATGAGAAAAGTGACCGCAGCCCCTTCCTCCGCCGTCTTCACAGACACTCCAATGCTATGCACCAGCTTGCGGAAGCCGGTCCAGTCCCTAAGCATCGCCAGCATCTGCTCATCCGTAACCCCGCCTATGTATTTGGCCTTATCGATCAGATAATTACCCTCCAGATAGACCTCTTGCGAGGGCTTACCCTCCGCCAGGGCAGTCGCTTCGATTGCTGTCTCGAACATGACGAAGAAGCCGTCACGGCGCTCCACTGGATCTTGGGGTGCCGCCGGACCCTCCTGCCCGCCAAGCCCGGTACCACTGCTATACTCTTCCATATCCATCAGCCTCACTTTGTCTGAAGGCGCTCTCACCCATCAGGACCAGGACAGCTATTCCCCGCCGCCATGCCCGCTCTTGACTTCAGCTGCGCCATAATAGTCTGCATTAACGAATCCATTATAGCCCGGGGGCTGGAGCAGCTCAACGTACAACCTGAAGCTCTGTTTAGTTATTACAACAATTCGCTAGTTTGCCACTATTGCAGCATTCCGGTGGAGATGAACAGAATCATATGCTCTTTGATTTTGTCCTGATCCAGCGGCACATGGGATTTGTTCCATTCCGTGGTCAGCGCCAGATACATCCGCAGAATCATAAACGCCGCCACACTGGCATCGCAGGCCTTCACTTCTCCGTTCCCGATGGCCTCCTCGATCTGCTGCTGCAGGAAGTCCAGCGCGTAGCCCTCCATCCGCTTCACGCCTTCGAGCGCCTGGGCTGTACCGATATCCCGGACCTCCTGGGCCAGCTTCACGAACAGCTCATGGTCCAGGCGGAACTCCAGAATGGAATCCAGCAGATGAAGCAGCTTATGTACGAAAGAAATTTGCTGCGCAGCCACACGGCTCATCACCGATGTTAATTCGGATGTGGCCTTGTCCAGAATTTCCTCGAACAGTTCTTCCTTCGTTTTGAAAAAGGTATAGATCGTACCCTTGCCCACATTGGCGATTCTGGATACCTGATCCATCGTCGTAGCTTTATAGCCGAATTGTACAAAGGACAGAGTTGCTGCCTGCAGAATTAACGCTTTACGGTCAATAGACATAGGTCATGCTCCTTTACTTTATATGTTGAAAATATCACAAGCCTCCCCCTTCGGCAAGCCGCGCTTTCGCACAAAATGTCACCAAATGAGTATCCATTGCCGTTCTTTCTGGGGTATGATAGTAAAGATGCAACCACGAAACTAATTGTATGGATGGTGGAATATGTCTGAAATCAAAAAAACATCTAAGAACAAAAAAACCGTTGTAACTCTGGCCGCGCTCGTCGTTGTTATCGCTGCGGCTGTGGTAATCTGGCTTACAGTAGGCAACAACAAGACTGAAGACAGCCCTGCTGCTACCGGAACCGGCGATACGAAGTCCCTGGAGCAGACATTTTATATTTATGACACCGTCGTGAATATCAAGGTGTTCGGCGATACAGTGGAGCAGAAGAATATGGACGACATTCAGGCCATGCTGGAACGGATGGACATCGAGTTCAGCCGCACCAAAACGAACGGTGAATTGTACGCAGTGAATCGGGCAGCCGGCAAAGAAGCCGTTGCCGTATCTGATGAAACGCTGGATATCGTGAAGCTCTCCCTCAAGTATGCCGAGGAAATGGACGGGCTGTATGATCCGACCATCGGGCCGCTGGTGGATCTCTGGGCCATCGGTGAAGGCGGAGAACGTGTACCGGACCAAGCAGCGATCGACAAGGCGCGGAGCCTGGTCAATTATAAGGATGTTATCGTAGATGAAGCCACGAAGACAGTGAAGTTAGCCAAAGAAGGCATGGTGCTGGACATGGGCGGAATCGGCAAGGGCTATGCGGCTGACCGGATCGCCGACTATCTCAAGGCCCAGGGCCTGAACAGCGCGATGATCAATCTCGGGGGCAGCAGCATTATCGCCCTGGGCAACAAACCCAACGGTTCACAGTGGAATATCGGCTTGCAAGACCCCGATCAGAGCCGGGGCACCCAGCTCGGCACGATTAAAATTACCGATGAGGTCATTGATGCTTCCGGGGTGTATGAGCGCTTCTTCATGCAGGACGGGGTGCGTTACCACCATATCCTCGACCCCCGCACGGGCTTCCCTTCCCAAAACGGGCTGAAGAGTATCACTATCATGAGCCCCAATGCGACAGACGCGGACGCTCTTTCCACCGGTGTGTTCCTCATGGGCCTGGAAGACGGGATGAAATATCTTGAAGCGCTGCCGGAGAAGGTTGAGGCCTTCTTCATTACGGACGATAACAAGATCTATGCCACCTCTGAGCTGAAAAAACGGCTGAATCTGACCGATCCGGCTTATAGCTTCGCTAATTAACGGAGCCTGGTGCTGATGTGGCTAAGTAGCTTCCAGGTAAAATACACAAAAAGGTGCCTTTCGCTCACGGAGGGCACCTTTTTGTGTATGAACATTACACCAGCGGCAGCTCGCTGAATTCCTTATAGTTGGTGAAAATGTAGCTCGGCGTATGGTCCGTACCCGGCTTCCGCCCGCGCGGATTGTACCAGCATACCTGCCAGCCTGCCGTCAGTGCCCCGACCACATCGTTGGCCCAGGTGTCGCCTACATAGAGGCTGTTCTCCGGCGTCGTTCCCGTCGCACGGTTAACATGGGCGAAGATCGCCGGGTCCGGCTTCGCCAGACCGACCGCATCCGAGATGAAGATCATCTCCGGCGGAATGAGCCGGTCGATCCCCAGCCCGCGCAGCTTGCCCATCTGGTGCTCCTGCGGCCCGTTCGTGATAATGCCTACCGGGTGGCCTTGGCTAATGAACCGCTGTAATTGCTCCGCTACGCCTTCGATCATTTCAATCGTATACTGGCGGGCAATATAAGAGGCCTGTATCTGCACAGCCTGCTCCCGGGAGAGCGGCAAGCCATATTCTGCAAAAGCCAGTTCCAGCCGCATCACCCGCGTCTCCGCAAGCTCCATCTCCCCGCGCAGATACTTCGGCCACAGCAAATCACTGTGATGTCTTACCGTATAGAACAGCTCTGCGTAATCCAGCTTGTCCTCCTCAGGGGCCAGCACCTCACGTACCGCTTCCCGGAAGGGAACCAGGTGGTCATACAGCGTATCATCCAGATCAAAAAACACAGCCAGCTTATTACTTGTATCCGTCACATGAATTCTCCTTACAGCACCTCAGAAATATAAATAATAATTATAAAAGCTCTCGTCCCGCACATATCCATGGGCTTCATATAAACGCTGGGCCCCTCTGTTGTCTATCATGGTGGACAGTGTCAGGCCCTTCGCTCCCGTCCCCTGTGCGTATCCCTTCACGCCTTCAAGCAGCAGGGAACCCAGTCCCTGCCCCCGCTGCTCCTGCGTCACGTACAGATCATTCAAAATCCATATCGGCTGCACCGTAATAGACGAGAACGAAGGATATAACTGCGCCAATCCATGAACCTGCCTGTCTTCACCCTCACCGGCGACCGCCATGAAGACAACCGATTCCTCATTCTGCAGTCTTGCCGTCAGGAACTCACGGGCAGCTTCCAGGTCGGCGGCTTGGCCGTAAAAGCTGCGGTATTCATCAAATACCGGTGCAAGCTCTCCCACATCCTCAAGACCCGCCCGTTCAAACCGAAAGTTCAACAATGCTGCTCCCCCTTACGCCTTGGAATCATAAAAGACATGACGGGCTGTGATCTTCCGGTCCGTAATGTCCATCAGACCGAAGGAATATTGCTTTTCGCGCCGCTTATCTGTAGGGGAACCGGGGTTGAACAGCAGAATCCCGTTCTCCCGGCGCATCAGCGGCTGATGGGAATGGCCGAACAGAATGCAGTCCACCTCCTGGCCTTCAAAGGCCAGCAGTGCATTGCCATCCGTCCCTTTACGGGAATACGGCGCGTGTCCGTGAATCATTCCGATGCGCATGCCCTCTAGCGTTAGGATCTTACTCTCGCCGAAGCGCTCAATAATCTCATAGCCATCGTTGTTTCCGGCAATCCCCTCCACCGGGGCAAGCTCGGACAGCATATCATAGATCTCCGGCGACACCCAGTCTCCCAAATGCAGAATCATATCCACCTGGCGGAATTCTTCCACAAGCACGGACGGCAAGCCCTTCGCTCTGCTCGAGAGATGTGTATCCGAGACTACTCCAATCTTCATCTGCCTTCTCCTCCTTATTCAAAATGGCTAAGAAGCGCGGTAAACTGCGACTCTCAGCCATTTGCATATTCTAACCCAAGTTTACGTTCTATTATTGTACGATGCCCTGAAGCGGGAATGCAAATTGAAGCTGCAGGTCACCACGATCTGATCCTTCAGCCATTTTTCATATTCCCATCCTCACTCCGTCCAGTTCCACAGCCGGACTTCGCCCACCTGCAAATGCCGGACCCATGAAGCTTCACGAAGCTTCAGCAGTTCCTTGACCGGTCCGGTGACAACGGTACCGTAGAGTTTCACTCCGTTCTGCTCCAGATAAGCCACAGAGGTGTCTAACTGATTGATGTATGCCGCTGACCTGGTAAGCTTCGGATGCTCCTGCAGCAGTCTAAGTGTCTTGATGAAGTTAGCATCCCGCAGTTCGCCGCTCCCGTATGCTTCAACGGAAGGCGACACGCTGCTGTAGGTAGATACGGAGCTGAACCAGCCTGTTTTTTCCTTGGTGACCGCCGATCTCTTCATATCATCTGCGTGCCATATGGGATCATAGGGAAAGCCAAGCGGGTATACGACCACATCGTTATCCCTCGTCGAAGGTCCGGTATCCGCCCCAAACCAGACAGGCTGAAGATTCAGCGGCTCCAGTTGCTTCAGCAGTTCATCGGTCGTATACAGACGGTCTAGCGACAGATAAGCTTCGGCAACCGTACCTTCAGGAAGCTTGGTAAGCCTCTTCCACTGATAATTGTCATCTCCTCCCCCTGCAGTCCCCTTCGCAGGCGGATAATAGAACACATTTCCAGCCCCGTTCTGCTCATCCACCCAATTAAACATCCCAATATTGGCCAGTCCCAGAACAAAATTCTGCGTATAATTACCAACCTGAATTCTCTCGCTGCCCACCTGCTTCAGCAGATTCCCGGATAACTCCATCCGGAAAAAATAATGCGCATTCGCTGACAGCCGCACCGTTGTATTGGGACGGGTAACGGCAATTGCTGATGACACCACATCTCTGTAAGTGTCACCACGTTCTCCGGTGCTGTAAAAAACTGCTGTAATAATGCTGCTGATGACCGTAAATAGCAGAAACATCGAAAATACTGTTAACGTGTTGCTGATCCGCGCCTTCCATTTGCCCCGGCGGATAATGGACTTCTCTCTTCGCTTCTTCTTCGTTTTCGCCTTTTTGAACTCTGGAGCTGCGCTTCCTTGCGCATCTGTCTTGGTCCAGCTCCCGGTGGCCTGCCCGTCCTGCTCTTCCCGTTCCATCTGCTCCTCCAGATACAGCTGATACGCCTCAAGCTTTACAAGCTCGCTTTCAACCTCGTCACGCTCTTCCTCCGGGAGAGTGCCTTCACTGTATTTGCGCAGCTTCTCTTTAAATTCCTCACTCATGCTCATTCCTCCTCCGATCCGCCTCACGCAGCTTCTGCCTGGCGCGGAATACGAGTATCTTGTATTGGGACAAGCCCACCTCCATAATGCCGGCGGCCTCCTTATAGCTCAGCCCGTGCACATCGTGCAGCAGCAGAGCATGACGCTGCCCCTCCGGCAGCAGTCTTAGCGTCCGCGCCGCTTCCTCCCAGCGTTCCTGCTTCAGCAGAGTGCCTTCCGTCGTCTCCGGGTGGGGCAGGCTGCTGAAATATGCGCCTTCCTTCGCTATACTCCGCTTCTCTTTGCGCGTATAATCCACGAATGCATTATAGGCGACCCGGAACAGCCACGGCTTAATCCGCTCCTCCCGGCAATCCTCCAGATACAGATACGCCCGATAAAAGGTATCCTGCATTAAATCTTCAGCCGCATGATGGTCCTGGCAGAGGGAGCGCAGATAGCGGTAGATGTCGTCAACATATTGTTCATATAGTTCATCCAGCGAATTCGGCTCCATCTCCTCCCCTCTTACTCCATCCACGTATGAGCACGCGAAAAGTTACATCTCTGCACGAAATTCCCTAAATACTTTGGAACGCTAAACAAGTTCGCCCTAACAAGTGAACCATAGGTGGTAGCATGGATACGCTTATTTAGAATGTGGTCGGTTTTCCGATTACATTTGGTCGACGCGCTGCATTCGGTTCCATTGTGATCGGTTTTCCGATTACATTTGGCCGACGCGCTGCATCTGGTCCAATTGTGGTCGGTTTTCCGATTACATTTGGCCGACGCGCTGCATCCGGTTTCATTGTGATCGGTTTTCCGATTACATTCGGCCGATGCGCTGCATCTGGTCCAGTTGTGATCGGTTTTCCGATTACATTTGGTCGACGCGCTGCATCTGGTCCAATTGTGGTCGGTTTTCCGATTACATTTGGCCGACGCGCTGCATCTGGTCCAGTTGTGGTCGGTTTTCCGATTACATTTGGCCGACGCGCTGCATTCGGTTCCATTGTGATCGGTTTTCCGATTACATTTGGCCGACGCGCCTCCCCGTCATCATTTCTTGGACATTACGAACAAAAAGGAGCCTAACGGCTCCCTCAAGTACTTGTTATTCCGCCTCAGTTCCCCGGCGGCTCAATAAAAGCCGATGCTGGACGAGGCATCCTTCATCCATTCCCGCTTGCGGCCCTTGTCCAGTTCGCCGCGCATGCCACGCACCAGAAGCTCCACATCTGCTCTGCCGTTCTCATGCCATTCCAGAGCTGCGCTGACATACAGCTCGCCGAGCTGGGTCAGGGAGAAATCCCCGGTCAGCCGCGCAGCGGTGGCCGTGCCTTCCTCACCTGCGAAGGCGGAGAAGCCGCGCAGCTGCAGATATTCAAGGCGCAGCGCCTCGCTTGGCATTTTGATCTCATAGGCCCGGTCGAAGCGACCGGCGCGGTTCATGAGACCCGGGTCAATTTTATCCGGGTAATTGGTCGTGCCAATCAGGAAAATCCCCTCCTTGGAGGTGGCACCGTCCAGCGTGTTCAGGAAGAAGGAGCGCACCTCCTGCGGCATGGAGTCGATATCCTCGATCACCAGTACCATCGGTGCCAGCCGCGCGGCCGCCTCGAACACCTCATTCACCGATTCGCTGCTCGTATATTCGGTAATCTGCCAATAGAGCACAGGTCCCGGGACGCTCCCGGCAATCGATTTGACCAGTGTGGTCTTGCCGTTGCCCGGATGTCCGTAGAGCAGAATCCCCCGTTTGTACGGGATGTCATTGGTAACATAGAAGCTGCGGTCGCTGTCGAAGAACTGGTCGAGCGAGCGGTAGATCTCTTTTTTGATACCGGCATCCAAAATCACCTCTTCACGCCTAACCGCACGCGTAATCGGCTCATCCTCCCGGGAAATCCCGTTGCGCCGGTCGGTGAACACCGTCACCTTGTTGATATTCTGCTCCCGCTGACGCTTGCGCACATTGCCAAGAAAGAACTGCAATTGCTGATCCGATGCGGCAAACACATAATCCTGAAAGTTAATCCCGTTCTCCTGAAACACTGGAACCCGCGCCAGCGCAATGCCCATCGCCGGATAAGCGAGCACATTATTGCGGACCGACAGATGGATATGGTATTCCGGCTGCTCCTTCTCATCGTCGAACACGAAGGTCCGGTCCTCCAGCCGGTCAAAAATCCGCGCTACATGCTCCACACCGGCATTCCCGCTCTGCACATCGTTCTCCAGCAGCTTCCAGTATTCACTGTTGGGATCATCGCTGGCATACAACTCATAACGGACACCGTACCGGGTATAGAGAGCTTCAAGGATGCCGTCCACCAGACGGGCGTACACATCGTAGCCTTTGATGATTCCAGCTCTTTCTTCATCATATTCATAGATTACAGCCGGTTTCTTGTTCTCCTGCTCCATCCTTATTTCGTCCCCTTTATCGCTGCGAGCGGCTTGCACTTGGCCACCACGGCAGCCAGGCCGGCGCCCGTAACGCTTTCTATGATCTCATCTACATTCTTATAGGCTTGGGGAGATTCGTCAATAATAGATTCCAGGGAATGCTGGTTCACAACAATCTCATCTTCCGTTCCTACCTTCATGGACTGGGAGAACTCCTGGACACTCACCAGCCGCTTGGTAGCCGAGCGGGAGCGGATACGTCCTGCACCGTGGCAGATGGAATAATAATTCTCTTCCCCGCCGGGCTGGCCGACCATGATATAGGATGCGGTTCCCATCGAGCCGGGAATCAGCGCCGGATGTCCGGTCGCTGCATAAGGGCGCGGATTATCCGCATGCTCCGCAGGCAGAGCGCGGGTGGCCCCCTTACGGTGGACGAACTTGCTGCCTGAGGAGGTCTTCTCTTCCCAGGCGTAATTGTGCATCAGATCGTAAAGGGTACGCAGCTCGCACTTCGTGCCGAAGACGTCCCGGAAGCCCTCACGGACTCCATAAGCGATCAGGTGGCGGTTCACCACCGCATAGTTCAGTGCCGAGTACATCAGATTAACATAGCGCTGAGCCTGCGGGTGTGCCAGAGGCGCAAAGATCAGACGCGGGTCGGCGCTGCCCAGCCCCAGCTGGCCCATGGCCTTGGCGAACGCCGGGGTGCAGAACTGATTGACCATACCGCCCCAGGCCCGTGAGCCGGAGTGGATCATCACGGCAATCTGTCCGTCCTTCAGTCCCCAGGCTTCGGCTACTTCCCGCTGCTCCTCTGCGATCTCAATCGCCTGAATCTCTACGAAATGGTTGCCGCCGCCAAGAGTTCCGAGCTGGCGGTGGCCCCGGTGCCAAGCCATGTCCGGCAGCTCATTCAGAATCTCTTCATTGAAGCTGAGCTTGCTGATCTCCACGTGGGACAGCGCGCTCGATTTCTTCGGCGTGTAGCTGTCCGGGATATACTTATTAGGCAGGCCGTGCAGTCCCTTACGTACGATATTCTCCAGCCGGATATCGCTGTAGTGGCCGCGCTGTTGGGCCTCCATGGGCAGATACTTCTCAATGGCGCGAACCAGCTTGCGGCGCAGCTTCACCTCGCGCAGATCATCCATATGCAGGTTGGTCAGATGCACGCGCATCCCGCAGCCGATGTCGCTGCCCACAATGGACGGCGACACATAGCCTGATTCGGCATCCCAGACTGCGGTTGTACCGATGCAGGTTCCGACGCCTACATGCACATCCGGAGTGTAGCTCATATATTCGATGCCGGGAATCTGCAGATTATTGTTAGCCATCTCCAGGACCTTGTAATCCAGCGTCCCGAATAATTGCTCACTGGCGTAGATTTTGAGATCGCCGCCCGGAAGGGCCACCTCATGTTTATAGCGGGAGATCTCCTCCGCTTGTTGCTTCATGCTGTTCATATCTATTTTCATTTCCTCTCAGGTTGGGTTTCTGGTTTGGTTCCATAGGGGTTCAGCAAATTTCGAGTATCCAGGTACACAAAAAAGAGCCGCAGACCAGTTCTGATCATGCGGCTCCCGGCGCGCTAAGTGCAGCTTCCCGTTGAAGCTTGCACCCGTTCAAAGCACACCCGTATTCAGTTCAGACATCAGCAGCAATACCCTGTGCATTATGTCTTCCGGACGAAGGCGATGAGATCAGATCGTACATATGCGGTTGTCAGGTGTTCCTGCTGTCTGTTCCGTTCATTTGTTCCAATCATGACCCGTCAGCCTCCCTTCTCTAAATGATAAACCCAATAATATATGGCCTTGCAGCAGATTGTCAACCCTTATTCTGGGAAAGAATTATTTTACTTAAATTTGGACCAGTCCTGATTGCTGTTCTCCAGCAGGTGGCCGAAGTCGTTTTCCAGCCGCTTCTGCTCCGCCTTGCGCTTATCCTCGGCTGCCTTCAGGACAGCCTCCTTCTTGTCCCGTTCTTCTGCCTTGAGCGCGTCGGACTGCGCCTTTAGCTTCTCCAGCACCTCGCCGCTCAGCATATCCTTCAGGGTTGCCGGAGCATCGGTTGCCGCAGGGCGCGGAACCGGTGTATTCTTCTTCTTTTTTGCCATGGGAATCATCCTTTCATGCGGCTATAATCCTTCAAATTTGTTTTAGGTACAGGGAAATTCGTTTATAATGTACAGTAAGAGGTGAGCCTAATGAAATCCACAGAGTTATGTCCAAGATTACAAAAAAGCATGGATATTATCGGCAGACGCTGGACGGGCTTAATCATCTATCAGCTGCTCTCAGGCCCCCAGCGCTTCGGGGAAATCGAGTCCTCGCTGCCTGTCAGCGGCAGGCTGCTGTCCGAACGGCTGAAGGAGCTGGAGCAGGAAGGCATCGTGCTGCGCGAGGTGTTCCCTGAGACCCCCGTCCGCATCCAGTATTCACTTACAGGCAAAGGCCGGGCGCTGGAATCCGTCATCCGCGATCTTCAGGTCTGGTCGGAATCCTGGATTACAGAAGAGGAATGCCGTTCCGCCTTCAGCGCTCCTCCGCACCCTTAGTAAAGCCTGTCTAATTATATATTTACAGCTTGCGGCCAATGATGACCAGATCGCGGGGGATACCGTCAAGCACCGCAACTCCCGGCAAAAGCCCCCACTCCTTGAAGCCAAACTTCCGCAGCAGGGCGAGGCTGGGCTCATTATGGCCAAATACGAACCCGACCAGATTCTGCAGCCCAAGGCGCGGACATTCCTCCACCGCCTTGGCGAGCAGAATGCTTCCCGCACCGCTCCCGCGGAATTTCTCATTTACATAGACACTAATCTCTGCTGTTCCATTATAGGCCGGACGGCCGTAGAAGGACTGGAAGCTGAACCAGGCCGCGATCTCGCCGCCCTGTCTCAGTACCCACAGCGGCCGGTGATGGCTGTTATGCTCATGGAACCACCCCACCCGCTCCTCTACGCTTACCGGCTCAAGATCCGCAGTTACCACTCTTCCGGCAACCGTCGAATTATAGATCTCCACAATTGCTTCCAAATCCTCTATTATTGCATCCTCTATACTGTAAGCCTGCCAATTCATGCTGTATATCCTCCTAATTGTGGTATGAGCATCCGTAGTACTGTATCAGATCTAAACGTGTGAGAATTACTTTGACCCATCGCGCTTGCTGAAGGCTTACTGCGCCCTGGTTATAGTGCAAGGGTAGGCTTAATTGCAATCTGTACAACTAAATCGCCGGATGTGCTGCCGAATCCTTGTTTAGCTGTATTTTGTACAACTAAAATGCCACTATACCAGGATTTTGGCCCATTGTGGCAGATTTAGTTGTACGAATTACAATTAAAAGAGGAAAGTCTTCCATCTCCCTGGTTTTAGTTGTATAAACTACATCTATCTCTGAGCGTTCGCTACGAACCGAATCAATTCCTTCCTCCATGGGGTTCTTTACTTGCTAAAGGTGGCTTTCTTCCAGAATAGGAGTTCATCCGTCCGTTACACCGAGTCCCTCAGCAGAGTGAATATGAGACCATTACCGGACCTTAACGAGCCAGCGTCTCATTCGCACTGCAGTCATTCGGATGCTGTAGGCGCTGGAACGATAGTAACTGCATTTTGTACAATGGAATGCTGTAAAAAAGGCTTTAAAATAGAATCTAGTGTATTCCGTACAATGGAATGTTGAAAACAGGCCATTTTTTACCCAAAACACAACATTCTACTGTATAAAATACAATAGAATCTCATTTTACGGTCAGTAATCCATTTTCTATTGCAGGAAATACAATCACCTACTTGAATGTAAGAGCAGAAATCGGTAACGGGTGCAGGATCAGCCCAATATCTAGCTCGATGTTCGTGCTCAGCCTTTAACACACTTGAGGTTCATTCTTACAGTTTTAAAGTTGATGCTCTAGTAGTGGAATCACTTGTTTAGATCTGAATGGTCTAGCAGAGTAATTATACTTCAAACCGGTCTTATTACGCAGCAGTTCCACAGGTGCAGCAATGCTGAACCAACCCTATTGAAAGAGCATTACTCAAGCCCCGTCTGCTCCAGACTCCACTTCCATAATCGTGCGCCCGCTTCTGTATCCTCCGCCCGCGGCGTCAGTTCCTTGATCTTGCGGCGGTAATAATATTGCCCGCTTACCCCGTCCAGCTCCGGCACAGTCGCCAGCAGGATGGCCGTATCTGCTCCCTGCTCAGGTGTCAGGAAGAAGCGGGACAGCAGCTTCAGTACTCCGCGCCCAAAACCAGTCTCCCGGTTCACCCCGATACTCGTCCCCACCGCGCCCGGATGCAGACAATTCACCGTAACCCGGGTATCCTTCAAGCGCGCAGCCAGCTCACGGGTGAACAGAATATTCGCCAGCTTGGAGCGGGCGTATGCCTTCGCCGGATTGAAGCCGCGGGATAACGTATGATCCTCCAGGTACAGCTTGCCGAGCTTATATGCTCCCGAAGCCACAACCACAATCCGGCCCTGTTCAGCAGCCTTGAGATTATCCAGCAGCAGATGGGTCAGCAGGAAGTGCCCCAGATGATTCACGCCCAGGTCCAGCTCGTAGCCGTCCGCCGTCAGCTCACGCTTCAGTGCTACCACTCCTGCGTTATTAATTAGAACATCCAGTACAGGATACTCGGCAGTGAACTCCCCGGCAAAAGCGCGGATGCTATCGAAGGAAGCGAGATCGCACAGCATCAGCCGGATCTGGCTGGATCCGCTCTGCCGCACAGCATCGGCAAGCGCTTCTTCCCCCCGCTTAAGGCTGCGGCAGGCCATAATGACAGTAGCCCCTCTGCGGGCCATTTCTACGGTTGTAGCCAGCCCCATCCCGGAGTTGGCGCCGGTGATCAGCACTGTTTTTCCTTGCATGGACATCTTCCCCTCTCCTGCATACAGGCCCTAGCGGCAATTGTGCCGGGCTGGCCTAATCCGAGTAAGTATATGCGTTAAGCTCATGTTACATCATTTCAGAGGGTTAACATAGTCCAAAAACCGCCACTCTTCACTTCCAGTCCGGACGCAGCGCAATCAGCCGGTCATCCTGCGCCTGTGGGCCGCCTCTGCCGTCGCGGTTGTTGGTCATAAGGTACAGGGTGCCATCCGGCCCTTCCGCCACATTGCGGATTCGTCCGTACTTTTCCTTGAACAGACTGGTTATTGAAGGTGCTTCGCCCGCTGGCGGCAGCGATACCCTTAGGAGCTGCTGCCCGGCCAGACTGGCAACCAGCAGCTCACCGGCCCAGGGTCCCTGCGTAATGAAGGTCATTCCTGACGGAGCCCAAGTCTCCTCACCGCTGTGGGCCAGCGGAGCTGTCAGCTTCGGCTGACCCTCTCCGGTCTCATCGCCTTCGATCAGCGGCCAGCCATAGTTGGCTCCGGCCTTGATTAGGTTCAGCTCATCATGACTGGACTGGCCATGCTCGGAGCTGTAGAGCGCGCCGCTCTCCGGCTGCCAGGCCAGCCCCTGGGCATTGCGGTGACCCATGCTGTAGACCGGCGAGCCGGGCCACGGGTTGTCTTCGGGGATGGAGCCGCCGGGCGTAATCCGCAGGATTTTGCCGCCCAGACTATTCTTGTCCTGCGCCAGCTCCGGCTCATAGCGGTCACCTGTGGTGATGTACAAATTCCCGTCCGGCCCGAGCTTGATCCGTCCGCCGTTATGATTGGTGTCGCCCGGTATGTGATCCAGCAGAACCCGGCTGATCTCTGCTGCTTCTCTTCCAATCTGAATCTGCAGCACCCGGTTCGCCGGTTCGCCCTCTTCCGTGCGGTAGGTGTGATAGACATAAGCCCGTCCGTTCTGCTCAAAATCAGCATCAAGCGCAAGCCCCAAGAGCCCGCCTTCTCCCTTGCTGACAAAAGGTTCCGAGAGCTTCAGCAGCGGAGTATCGCGCAGCTTGCCGTTCTCCATGACACGCAGGCTGCCGGAACGCTCGGTAATGAAAATCCGTCCATCCGCTGCAAACGCCATCTCCCAGGGAACCTCAAGGCCCCTGGCTACAGTCTCAGCAGTATAGGGTAAATCCGGGGATACACCCGGAGCTTCATCAGGCTGGGCGTTGACCGGCGGACTGCCTTCTGCCCCATTCTCCTGCAGACTATCCTCCTGTGCAGCGGGAGTGCAGGCTGACAGCAATGTCATCATCAAGACCAGTGTTACACGCAGCAGACAGGTACGGGAGAGCAGCCGTATTTTGGTTACAGCCATGTTTCTAACCTCCTTCAGGTATTATCAAATCCTGATTGTGGCAACTATTACCCTGTGCTTCTCTCCCTCAAACGACTGAGGCTGCAGTGATAACGGGAGGTGCAGCATCCATTTTTATGAATTATAATGGGAACATTGCTGTTCAAGCGTGTAGATGAAAGGGGAACTATTGAAATGAATGCAGCTCTGCAACAACTGGAGCAGGACATGACAGCCGCAAGCCTGGATGCCCTGCTCGTAACCGATCCCAAGCATGTGTACTATTTGACGGGCTTTGCCAGCAACCCGCATGAACGTTTTCTGGGCCTGCTGCTGATCCGGGGCGAAGAACCGGTGCTGATCGTTCCGGCGCTGGACGCCGAAGCCGCGCATGCCGCCTCCTCGGTGAAGACGATTCTGACACACAGCGACACGGACAACCCGTATGCTCTGCTGAAGTCTCGCTTCGGCAGTGTAAGTCCGGGCAGCATCGGCATCGAGAAGGAACACTTCTCGCTCAGCCGTTATGAGCTGCTCGCAGAAGCGGTCGCCGCCGGTTCCTACCAGGATATCGGCCATCTGCTCCGGGCGATGCGCGCGGTCAAGACCCCGGAGGAAGTGCGTATCATGAAGCATGCCGCCGAGCTGGTGGAGGAGGTTCTCCGCCAAGGCCTGGCGCATGTCAAAGCCGGAGTCAGCGAGATTGAACTGGTAGCGGAGCTGGAGTATCTGATGAAAAAAGCCGGCGCCTCCGGCCCCTCCTTCGACACGATGGTGCTGTCCGGTTCGAACACGGCCCTGCCGCACGGCGTACCAGGCGAACGCCTGATTCAGCCGGGCGGCCTGTTAATGTTCGACCTGGGTGTCTATGCCGGAGGCTACGCCTCGGACATTACACGCACCTTCGCCGTGGGGGAAGTAGACAGCACGCTGCGAGACATCTACAATACTGTGCTCGCCGCTAACGAAGCGGGTATTGCCGCTTCTGTAGCTGGAGCGACCTTCGGTTCTGTCGACAAGGCCGCACGTGATGTGATTGATGCCGCAGGTTACGGGAAGTACTTCATGCACCGTGTCGGACACGGGCTGGGCATGGATACCCATGAGTATCCTTCGCTGCACGGGCTGAATACGGATATTATCCGGAACGGCAACGTCTTCACCGTAGAGCCGGGGATTTATGTGCCGGGTCTCGGCGGTGTGCGCATTGAGGACGATGTGCTGGTCACCGCCGAAGGTCCGCAGACGCTGACCAGCTTCCCCAAAGAATGGACAGTGCTTAACCTGTAATTCTGCCGAACGTTCAGGAAGCTTCAAGTTAGCGCGCGAGTCCGCTATACATCACGGCACACAAAAGCCCCAGTCTCCCGATCTTCGGGGCTGGGGCTTTAATCGTCGGGAGGCTTACTCCCGGATAACAGACTTCTGCTCATCTTCGGCGAATTTGAAGGAACGGCCCAGATACAGCACCGGCGTGCCGGCGGCCGTGAGAATGAACTTGGACAGGTAGGTGGTCAGCAGAATCTCGGTCCACACCTTCATGTCATAGGTCCCGGCAAAAGCAATCGTACAGAAGATCAGCGTATCGACAAAGGAGCTGATCATCGTGCTGCCGTTCGAGCGAATCCATAGCTGCTTAGAGCTGCCGTAATATTTTCGTATCCAGGCATAGAGCCGTACATCCAGGAACTGGCTGATAAAATAAGCGGTCAAACTGCCCAGCGCAAGTCTCGGCATCAGGCCAAATATCCTCTGCAGTGCGGCTTGGGCAATGTCCGTCTCCTGAGGCTTGAACACAAGCACCATCTGCATAATGACGGTCGTCATGAGCAGTGTGAAGAAGCCGAACCACACGGCGCTCCGCGCTTCAGCCCGGCCGTACCGCTCATTGAGCAGGTCACTGGTCATATAGAGCGTGACATACATCGTATTGCCCAGCGTCATTACAATATCGAACGGCATCGCAATGGTCTTAGCCACCTGGATATTAGCGACTACGGTCGCCATGCCGACCCAGGCGTAGAGCCCTTTTTTACCGAATAAGCGGTAGCACAGCAGAAAAAACACAAAATTAACGACAACAAAACAAACGCCCCACAACAAGTTAAACATAATGCCTGGTATTCCTCCTAGTTTTGGTTACGCGGGATGGTTACGAACCGCGGATCACAGTTAAGAAACAAAACATAACTACTCTATCACATACAAAGCTAACATGCTATGAAATTTTAAATTTTCAGAAAAGCAGCAATTCCTTGCTTCTTTTTGCCGAAATAGTGATAGAGTCATTAAATATTCAGGTATTTCTGAAAATAATGCAGCAAATAGCAATTTTTCACTATTCAACCGGAGGTTAATTCTATAGAATATGGAGATTAAGATGCATTTCACGTAAAAAGGAGCGAATGCCATGTTTGGCTTCAAAAAATCAATTAGCCGCAAGTTTACGCTGTTGCTGTTCGTCGTTCTGCTACTCACTTCTCTTACGCTGAGTATCAGCTTCTACATTATATCTATCGGCACCATTAACAGCTATGTCATTCCGCAGATCGACAAGTCTCTGAGTGCCGCAGCCCAGGATGCCTATAAGAACCTGAATGCAACCAGTGCGCAGCAGACCCTGAACAAGAATGAGCAGGCCAGGACCAACGTCGAATTCTATCTGGAGGATAAGCGTAAAAAGCTGGATGTGGATACGATCTTCCTCATCAATCTGAAGGATGGCCAGGCCACTGTCCTGACCGCAGATCATGGTGCCAAGCTCAAACCGGATGAAGCGATAGAAGTAACGCCTGCCATGGAGCAAGCCTCCAAAGGAAAAACAGGACTTAGTGAAATGTATAGTGATAGCCACGGTATACATAAAAGTGCCTATGTCGGCATTCCCGGAACAACCATGATTGTTGCCGCAAGCGCAGATATGGACTTCGTCAAAGACAAGATGAGCAGCATCCTGTGGACAAGCGCAGGTATTACCCTGTTGGCATTGGTGGTAGGGGTTACTGCCGCAGGCTTCATGAGCCGCAGAATTACCCGCCCGATCACTAAGCTTGCTGCCTACAGCAACAAGCTGGCAAGCGGCGACTTCACCGAAGCGTTGACTCTCAAAGGTACGGATGAAGTTGGACAGCTCTCCGAGAGCTTCCGCATCATGAGTGAACGCCTGAAGGAGATGATCGGACATGTGCTGGATACCTCCGGGACCGTAGTGGCCGATTCCAATGATCTGAAGACGCGTGTCCAGATCCTTAATGAGATGGCTGAACATTCAGCGGCCTCTGTGGAGGAGATCGGCAAGGGCAGTACCATGATTGCCAGCAGCGCGATGGATAACTCCCGCGCGATGGATGAGATCAATATGGGCATCCAGCATATTGCCTCCGCCGCCGGTGAGGTCACCGAGCAGATCAGCGAAGCATCCACCGAAGCCCAGAGCGGCAATGATATTGCCCAGAGTGCAGTGGAGCAGATGCGCCAGGTAGAGCAGGCCTCCGAACAATCGCTGGAGCAGTTCCGCTTGATGAACGAACGCTCACTGATGATCGGTGAGGTCGTGCAGGGCATTACCGAGATTACCAAGCAGATTCAGATGCTGTCGCTTAATGCCTCCATTGAGGCCGCCCGTGCCGGGGAGCATGGCCGCGGATTCGCTGTGGTGGCCGGAGAAGTGCGCAAGCTCTCCGAGCAGTCTAAGGAATCCAATGAGCAGATCCGTGAGTTCCTGATGAGCCTGCAGGAGGATATGAACCAGTCTGTATCCGAAATGAACCATGTCAATGCGGAAGTGGCCTCCGGGATGAACAAGGTGGCCGAAGCCGGCAATGCGTTTAACCACCTGCTGATCCTCATTCAGAGCATCAATCACAGCATCCAGTCGGTCTCTGCCGCCACTCAGCAGATCTCGGCAGGCACCGAGGAAGTCAGCGCCTCTGTAGAAGAAACGGCGCAGATTACCGCCAAGTCGCAGCAGAATGCAGACACACTTGCCGACAACTCGTCCCGCCAGCATGAGGAGCTGGAGGGCCACGCCCAGACCGTCGAGCACCTTTACCAGCAGGCCGTGAAGCTGCAAAAGGCCGCTCAGCAGTTTAAGATTTGAGGGTGCTAAGCGCGGTCATGTGGAGATACCGAGAGCGCAGGAAATGTACTAGAATGCTGGAAATTCTGGCTACCTCCAGCTTCTGGGAACGCTGCTTCTGGAAGCGTTTAGTCACTAATTACAGGGTAGCGGGTAGCAAGGCAGGTTTTAGTTGGATAAATGTATCCTAATTCAGTAATTATGGAACATTGGAGGATTTTAGTTGGAGAAGTGTAACTTATTTTCAGCGAATTCTCTTTTTTCGGTAATTCCAGGTTGTTTAAGTGCCTTTTTTCCAACTATTGCTTTGCAAGGTGCTAGTGGTGCATGAACAAGTGCCGAAAATCCAACTATTTTTGATGCTGATACTGATGCTGATGCTGACCTTGACGCTACCCGGTTGGACCGGCTAACTAATTACTCAGCTAACTACTCAATTAACTAATTGAAAAAACAGTTCCCGAGGCGATATAGCCTTTGGAACTGCTTTTTTTGAGAAGTGAAGGTTGTTGCTCAGTGCCTTGGCGCCCATAAAATGACGGATACCCCGATGACGCAGATGCCGGCTCCGATCCAGTCGTAGAGATCCGGCGTCTTGCGGTCCACCAGCCAGCCCCACAGTACAGCCAGTACGATGAATACTCCGCCATAAGCGGCGTACACCCGGCCAAACGAAGGGAACTTCTGCAGGGTCGGGATTATACCATAGGCGATCAGGATAACCGAGCCTGCCAATCCATACCATAACGGGCGTGATTCCCGCAGCCAGAGCCAGACGAGGTATCCGCCGCCGATCTCAGCGAGACCAGCTACGACAAACAGCAGCACAGCAAGCAGCATCGCTATTCTCCTCCTCCCGGCAGGTCCATGATTGCATATACGGCAGCCATATTCAAATGGGACTCTACTGCATCTGCCAGCCGGTCGAATTCCTGCTCACGGAGTGCAGCAGCCGAGAAAGTGGCGTTCAGTGGTGCCAGTCCCTTGGCAATGCGCAGTCCGTTCAGCCAGCTCCGGCGCAGAGCATCATTATGAAACAGCCCATGCAGATAACTGCCCCAGACTCTGCCATCCCGTGTCCCCCAACCCTCCGGCACAGCCTGTCCCTCCGGTCCGGCCAGTGTAAACAGACTAAGAACCGAAGACGGATCGTGGTTCGTGGTTGTTCCCATATGTATCTCATACCCGGCGACAAGCAATGCTTCCGGTGTTACACCGGTGGCTGCGTCGCTTAAGCGCAGGGGGTGGTCCGCAGCCAGCCCTCCGCTTACCCGCACCGTAGTCTTATGCTGGAGAAAAGCTGTTGAGAGCGGCAGATAGCCCAGCCCCTCGCTCTCCCCCGGTTCGGCACTCTCTACAGCATAGGGATCAAGCAGCTTCAAGCCCAGCATCTGATACCCGCCGCAGATCCCGGCAAGCTGCTCTGTTCCCCGCTCCAGCGCACGCTCGATTGCAGCCGGGAACCCCTGCTCGCGCAGATATTGCAGGTCAGCCGCGGTGTTCTTCGTGCCCGGCAGGATAATGACATCCGGTGTTCCAAGCTCATCTGCCGACTGCACATAACGTACGGCAGCATCCGGCTCCTCCTCCAGCGGATCGAAGTCGGTGAAGTTGGAGATCCGCGGATAACGGATGACTGCGATATCAAGCTCCTTCGCGGACTCCTCCCGCTGGCGGCCGGACGTTCCTTCCAGAACTACGGAATCCTCCGCCTCAATCCGCAGTTGCGGCAGGAACGGCAGCACCCCGAGTACCGGGATGCCTGTGCGCTCCTCCAGCCAGTCCAGTCCGGGCTGCAGCAGAGAGACATCCCCGCGAAATTTATTGATGATAAAGCCCTTGACCCGGGCGCGTTCATGCGGCTCCAGCAGCTCCAGGGTGCCGACAATGAAGGCGAAGACCCCGCCCCGGTCAATGTCGGCGACCAGCAGCACAGGTGCATCCGCCCATCCGGCCAGATTCATATTGACGATATCCCGGCTCTTGAGATTGATCTCAGCCGGACTGCCCGCGCCTTCGATCAGCACAATATCATAGGACTCCCGCAGTCGTCCCAGCGCATCCATTACGGTGTCCTTAGCTTCGGGAAGGAACTTCTCGCGGTATTCCCTCGCGCTGAGCGCAGCATGCGGCACCCCGTGCACGACAATCTGCGCACTCATCTCCCCGGAGGGCTTCAGCAGAATCGGATTCATATCGCTGGTAGCCGTAATGCCGAAGGCTTCTGCCTGCATCCCCTGGGCACGGCCGATTTCCTTGCCGTCCGCTGTGACGTAGGAATTCAGCGCCATATTCTGCGACTTGAACGGGGCGGTCCGGTAGCCGTCCCGGGTCATAATCCGCCCGATGGCGGCGGTGACCAGGCTTTTGCCGACATCGGAGGCCGTCCCCTGGATCATCAGCACAGCGCCGGACCGCCGCTGACCGGCTTCCGTTGCCCGGCCTGCGGCTGTGTATGCGGCTGTATCTTCCATGTTCATCTTCCTCGCTTTCTTGCTGCTGCCGGCGCTTGGCGGCGGCAGCTGTTGGTCGCCGGGCGTGGTGCGGCGTATAGGTGTAGAGCCGGCTCACAAGAGCTGGACGGCGCCGTCGGTTCTTGCGCCGGGCGAAGCCGCGCACATGGGCTGAACGGCGCAACGAGGACCACTGGTACAGCACCTGCTATTGTGTTCGGTTTTTCGCATACATCAGGCCCCTTACCTTCGCACCAGCACATTGTGTTCGGATTTCCGCATACATTCAGGCCGCGCACACCCCCTACCTGCACATTGTATGTTGTTTTCAGCATACATTCGAGCCACAAACATCCCTACCTGCACATTGTATGTTGTTTTCAGCATACATTCGAGCCACAAACATCCCTACCTGCACATTGTATGCTGTTTTCAGCATACATTCGAGCCACAAACATCCCTACCTGCACATTGTATGTTGTTTTCAGCATACATTCGAGCCACACACATCCCTACCTGCACATTGTATGTTGTTTTCAGCATACATTGGCCCAATGACTTCACTTTTCGTCCTTTTAGGGTTCAGCATGCCCACCCGCTAGTGTAAATCTGATGATGCATTAGTCTTCAGCAGATTTTCACTTGTGAGCATTGCTTTAACTCGTCGCTTGCTGAGGCAACGCAGTCCCCCGGTTAGAGTGTAGAGTGTGGCTTAAACGCAGTTTGTACAACTAAATCGCCTGTTCTGCCGCCGAATCTCGGTTTAGCTGTATCTCGTGCAATTAAACAGCTTCTAGATCTGGATTTTCGCTCATTCTGGCAAATTTAGTTGTATAGACTACAGTTACAAGAAGAAAGCCTGCTGTTTCACTGTTTTTAGATGCACAGAATGCATGTGTCACTGATTGTTCGCTACGGGAGCGGCGTGAAGCGGCGCATAAATACTGCATAGGTACGGCGCACAATTCAGACTGAAGCGGACTCGGATGCGGGCAGTTGCCGCACGGCCCGCTAAGGCAGGTTGTGCTGGATTAGTACCAGCACAAGCAGGACCACCGTCTCCAGCAGCTCGCCCAGCGCGCCGTAGACGTCGCCGGTGAGCCCGCCGAGCCGGCTGTTGATCCGCCGCGCAGCGAGCCTGCCGCAGGCCGCCGCAGCCAGCGGCGCCAGGATGGCCGCAGCCGCCAGCAGCGGCCAGGCCCCGCTGCCCGCGCCCAGCGCCAGAGGCGCAGCGGCTGCGGCCAGCGTCAGCAGCGCGGCGCTAAGGCCCGCGCGCCGCTCCTGCCGGGCAGGCAGCCCGCCGAAGGTGGCGGCCAGCCCTTCATTGCCGCGGGCCAGGGGATAGCGGGCCATCGCCCGCACCATGTACCAGCGGCCCCAGACCGGCGGCAGCAGGAGCAGCGGCAGCAGGCTGAAGCTGCCGCCTTCGAGCCATGCCGCCAGCAGCGAGGCCTTCAGCAGCAGGAGCAGCACGCAGGCCAGCACGCCCATAGCCCCGACACGGCTGTCCTTCATGATCTCAAGCATCCGCTCCCTGGAGCGGTAGCTGAGCAGCGCATCGGCGCTGTCCATCCAGCCGTCCAGGTGCAGCCCGCCGGTCAGCCCCACCCACAGGATGAGGGTGACGACAGCGGCAGGCCAGGCTGGCAGCAGCCAGCCTGCTGCTGCTGCGCCAAGTGCGGTGCTAAGACCGATGGCTGCCCCGACGAGCGGGTAATAGACCACGCTCGCGCGCAGCAGCTCTGGCGAGAAGTCTTCCTTGGTGCGGACCGGAAACCGCGTCAGGAACTGAAACGCGGCCGCAGCATTTCCCCGCGCACTCACAGGAGATACTCCCGGCTTCTCAGCTCAACTGGGATTCCGGCAGTCACGAGAAAGACCTGCCCGCACCGGGCAGCCAGCCTGGCATTCATTCTTCCCGCCAGATCACGGTACAGCCGCCCCAGCGCATATTCCGGCACAATGCCGTCGCCCACTTCATTCGTAACCAGAATCAGCGTGCCCTCGAAGCCAGAGACAGCCTGCTCCAGTTCGGCAATTGCAGCCTCTGCTAATTCCTGCCTGTCGCTCCGCTCCTCCACAGCCAGTAGCTGATTCGACAGCCAGAGCGTCAGGCAGTCCACCAGCACTGTCTGGCCGCTGCCGGAGAGCTGCTCCAGCAGCGCTGCGAGCTTGAGCGGCTCCTCCAGCGTCTCCCACTGGAAGCCGTCTGTCTGCCGCTGCTGCCGGTGCAAGGCAATCCGCGCCTCCATCTCCGCATCAAAGGCCTGTCCAGTTGCCACATAGACCGCCTGCCGCGTGTCAGACAGCTTGCGGGTCAGACGCTCGGCGAAGCCGCTTTTACCGCTGCGTGCCCCGCCCGTGACCAGAATGCTCATACGCTCTCCGAGCCGGAGACGCCTGCACTCTCGAAGGTCGCCATCTCACGCATAATCCGGCAGACCGCTTCGATGAAATGCAGACATATCGCACCCCCGGTGCCTTCGCCCAGCCGCAGCCCCATATCAATCAGTGCTTCCAGACCGAGGCGGTCAAGCATCAGCTTATGCCCCTGCTCACCAGAGACATGGGAAGCGATCATGTACGCTGTGGATTCCGGCGCTAGTGCCCGAGCGATCAGAGCTGCCGCCCCGGAGATAAAGCCGTCCAGAATGACCGGAATCCGCAGGGCCGCCGCTCCGAGAATCAGCCCGGCCAGCCCGGCAATCTCAAGCCCCCCTACCTTAGCAAGCACATCTACCGGATCAGCAGGGTCGGGGTTATTTACCCGGAGAGCACGTTCAATTACCGAGACTTTGTGCTGGAGCCGCTCATCGTTAATGCCTGTCCCGCGTCCTGCCGCCGTCTCTGCCGGAATGCCTTCAAGTGCGCACAAGACCGCCGCACTGGCTGTCGTATTGCCGATGCCCATCTCCCCGGTAATAAAAATCTCCGTACCGTTCTTCACCGCCTCCTGCGCCACATGAACTCCGGCCAGAATCGCGCGCAGTGCATCCTCCCGGCTCATCGCCGGACCTGCTGCCATATTGTCTGTGCCCCGGCGGACCTTGCGGTTAATCAGCTGCGGGTGATCGATATCGCCGTTGATCCCGATGTCCACGAATTGTACCTCAGCACCGCCTTGACGGGCCAGCACATTCACAGCCGCCCCTCCGCCGAGGAAGTTATAGGCCATCTGCATGGTCACCTCCTGCGGAAAAGCACTGACGCCTTCACAACAGACCCCATGGTCTGCGGCCATAACCACTACCGTTCGCTTGCTGTAGCAGGGCTGCTCTACTTTGGAGATTCCGGCCAGCCGGACAGCCAGCGCCTCCAGCCGCCCGAGGCTTCCGGGCGGCTTCGTCAGACTGTTCAGGCGGAGCACCGCGCGGAGTGTAGCTTTTTCGTCAGGCGGAGCAATCCGTCCGGTTACGTCTTGAATGGCTGAGATCATTAATAATGCCTCCTATTAGTTAGTGCGAAAGCGGACTCCCGCTGCAAGAATACATCTGTGTCTGCTGATCAGGTTACACTTACATAGTTTACTGCCAATAATCTCTCTGCCAGCCGGCATCCATCCTCCTGCACCAGTTGCCTCTCCAGCCCGGCCTTCCCCTAGTACAATCCAACCCAAAAGCCCCCAACTTCGAAGAAGGGGGCTTCCTGATCCGGCGGCGGGCCGGAATGCCGTTTCAATCTCCCTATTTCTTCCTGTTAGGATTATAGGGGATATGAAATCAACTTACAATTAGATTTTTAACTCTCATGAAGCCTTCCAGCCGCTCCAGCGCTTCGGTCAGCTTCGCCGTAGAAGCGGCGTAGGAGCAGCGGATGTAGCCTTCCCCTCCATCTCCGAACACATGACCCGGCACCACGGCAACCCCAGCCTCCTGCAGCAGGCGCATGGCGAACTCTTCCGACCCGATCCCGGTGCGGCTAACCGAAGCGAAGGCATAGAAGGCCCCCTGCGGCATATGGCAGGACAATCCGGCGGCCCGCAGGCCCTCCACGATCAGCGAGCGGCGTTCTTTGAAGCATGCCTTCATCCGCTCCATATCCGGGAGCGCACTGCGCAGCGCCTCGACCGCAGCAATCTGCCCCGGCAGCGGTGCGCACATGGCGGTGTATTGATGAATCTTCAGCATGGCCGAGAGCAGCTCACGGTTCCCGCAGGCATAGCCCACCCGCCAGCCCGTCATGGCAAAAGCCTTCGAGAACCCGCTGATCACCACGGTCCGCTCCTGCATCCCGGGCAGGGAAGCGATGCTTACATGCTTGCTGTCATACGTCAGCTCGGCATAGATCTCATCGGAAATGACAATCAGACCATGCTCCTTCACCACTTCAGCCACCGGCAGCCAGTCCTCGTAAGTCATGACCGCTCCCGTAGGATTGCTTGGAAAATTCACCATCAGCAGCTTGGAACGTGAAGTAATCGCTCGGCGCAAGGCTGCTGCTGTAAGCTTGAAGCCTTCCTCCACCTTCGTCTCCACCGGTGCCAGTGTCCCGCCGTTCAGGTGAGCGATAGGCGCATAGGCAACATAACCCGGAGAAGGAATCAGGATCTCATCCCCGGGAGCCATGAAGGCCCGCAGTGCCAGATCCACCGCTTCACTACTCCCCACCGTAACCAGAATTTCGTCCGCAGGATCATAGCGCAAACCAAAGCCCTTCTCAAAATAGCCGGCAATTTCTTCCCGCAGCTCCGGCAGTCCGCTGTTAGAGGTGTATCCCGTCTCCCCGCGATCCAGCGCACGGATACAGGCTGCTCTTACCTGCTTGGGTGTTGAAAAGTCCGGCTCGCCTACTCCAAGTGATATAATATCGTTGTTACCCGCTGCCATATCAAAAAAAGCCCGGATGCCCGAAGGCGGAATCTCTTGTAACCGCGGATTAATGAGTTGGCTGTGAACAGGGCTGCTACTTTTATTTTCAGGCAAGGCAACCTTATTCCTTCTTATAGTGCTCATAGCCTGACACCTCCATATTCTACAGTCTGCGCTTGAGGGACATGATGAGTAGGATGAGTAGGATGGGTATGATTGCCATAATCGGCTTGCTGCGCTTCCTTGACTTGCCCCTGCAGCTTAACCCCTGCATCCACAGCCAGCCGCGCTCCCCCGCCAAATGCATTATGCAGCTCCCCGCGCTCACGCAGCGATCCGGTAATGATCTCATCCAGCAGGCTGCTGAAGTCCATCCCGGCTGCCGCTGCACTCTGAGGCAACAGACTGGTTGCTGTCATGCCGGGCAATGTATTCACCTCCAGCACATAAGGGATGCCATCCTTCAGCAGCATATCCACCCGTGCATACACTGCACATTTAAACGCCCGGTAGCAGGTTAATGCCGCCGTCCGCACCTGTTTCTGCAACGCATCCGGCAGCTGTATAATCCGCTCCTGCGCTCCTCCCTGCTCGTATTTGGCCTCATAATCGAACCAGTCCGCACCCAGCGATTGAATCCCGATGACCGGCAGCAGCTCTCCCCCCAGGATGGAGCAGGTAATCTCCTCTCCCGGGATGTATTGTTCAATCAGCACCGCTCCTCCATCTGCACTGGCAAAAGCTTTGTCCACCGCCGCCCGCAGCTCCTCCGGCCCTCTTACCTTGCTCATGCCGATGCTGGACCCGCCGGAATTCGGCTTCACCATCACCGGATACCTTAGCCGTGCCACGGCCTCCAGGTCAAATTCCCCGATATGGTCCCAGCACACCCAGTCAGGGGTAGCGATTCCGCGGCTGCGGATGATCGTCTTGGCCAGCCCTTTATCCATGCACAAGCTGCTTGCGAGCACCCCGCTCCCGGAATACGGAATTCCGAGCGTCTCCAGGGTTCCCTGCACTGTACCATCTTCCCCGTAGGCCCCATGCAAGGCGAGCAGAGCGAAGTCCAGTCCCTCCGCCTGTTCAAGCAGCTCTTTACGCGAGGTAATGTGTACCGGGATTCCTGTGTATTTTGCCGGATCAAGCGCCTTCAGCATCTCTCTGCCGGTCTTCAGCGACACCTCATATTCGGACGATACCCCGCCCATAATCACACCTACTCTTAGCATATCCGCACCTCATTCTCCCATGATTTGCCGTGCTGTCTTCCCGATGATAGTAATGCCCCGCACAATATCCCCATCCGCCACCCTGGAGAAGCCCAGCCGCAGCGAATTCTGTCCTGTTCCGTCTGTGAAGAAGATATCTCCCGCCGTAAAAATAACCCCCTGCGCGTGACAAGCCGCCAGCAATTCCCTTGTATTGAAGCCTTCCGCGAACGTTACGAACAGATGCAGCCCCCCATCACCCGACAAGGAGGCGTATGGTATATGCTCCTTACAGCAGGCCAGGGTCAGCTCGTATTTGCGTTTATACTCCAGCCGGGCTTTTTTGAGATACTTCTCCAGGTTACCGCCCAGCAGGTATTGATACAGAATGGATTGGTCGAGCGTCGAGGTATGAATGGTCCGCGCCCGCTTCACACTCTCCAGATAATAGATCAGCTCCTCATCCGCCAGCACCCAGCCCACCCGCAGCCCGGGGAACAGGACTTTGGAAAAGCTGCCGAGATACACCACGCCGTTCCCGCCGCCCGCCGCCGCAATTAACGGAGCCACATGGGCGCCGGAATAGCGCAGCTCCTCATTGAACCCGTCCTCAATCACCGGCACGTTGTAGTTCTGCATCAGCTTCATTAGCCCTTGTCTTTTCTCGGGGGACATGACGATGCCGGTGGGATTATGGTAGGAGGGAACCAGATAAGCACAGTCATATGGCCGCGCCTCCAGCGCCTGCTTCAGCTCCCCGAGGTGGATGCCGTCCCGCTCCATCGTGATCCCGTGAATTCCGAAGCCGTGCAGCTTCAGATTCTTGATCGCCGTATGATGCGTCGGATTCTCGCAGACCACTGCGCCATGCCGCTTGCCGAGAGCCGACAGCACCAGGTCGAAGCCCTCCGTGAACCCGTTCGTAATGAGCAGATCCTTCCCGCGCAGATCCACGCCTTTATGCTCCATATATTGCTTGAGATAGTCTATTAACGGCTTATAGCCTTTGGCATATCCATAATTCAGCAGAACGTTGCCCTCAACGGACATACGCTCTAGGAACGCTCTACGCACATGATCCAGCTCGAAGAGACGCTCATCCGGGGCGATGCTGGTAAAAGAAATCGTACCCTTCTCCGCGCGTATCCCCCGCTTCATAATGTCCAGTTCCTCCGCGAGCAGCGCCTGGCTGCTGATCCGCTCTGTCCAGTCCAGCTTCCACGGGGCGGCTTCCGCACCGTTCTGTGCTGCCGCGCCTTGTGCGACATAACTGCCCTGGCCCTGTACGGTATAGGCGAAGCCATCGTCTTCCAGACCTTCATACGCCGAGATCACGGTGTTCCGGCTGATCTTCAGCAAGGTGCTCAGCTCACGTGTCGAGGGCAGCTTCTGCCCGCCTTGGAGCGCGCTTTTAATGATGAGATGCTTCATGTAATCCTTCACCTGGATCGATACCGGACGCCCGGCAATGAGCTTGAAATCCTTAAACATCCTGCGATCGCCTCCATAGCTATCATGGCACAGACTTTGCCGTAAAAAAAGAACCACTGCCCCGGGATTTTCTTCCGGGTGTGGTTCTGTGGGGGATGAGGGGCTGGAATGTGGAGCTGGAATGTGGAGCTAATATTGCTTATACATGCGTCTTCTCAGCAAGCCGGTAATGGGGAATACCTGATGCGGGCGGATACGGGCGGGTTGTGATTATCGGGTATTGTCGTGTATTGCCCGGGCACTAATTGAGCGCTGCCTGAGGGTTCTATTGTATTTTGTACAATCAGATAAGCGTATATTGGCCCTTTTTCGTATTCTGCTGCATTATGTGCATTAGAAATTTGGATTTTGGCTGTTATCGGGCTAATTACTGAAATTCTGTTGCAGGAAATACAGCAGAATGAGTTTTGGATACGTTTTTAGATCATTCTGATGTACAAAGTGCAATCACGCGTCAGCGATTGGGTGTAATCATCAGCATTTGCGTTAGAGATAGCGTTAACATGTTCATTAGCGTATTTGTTAGTGTCAGGGTAATCAGCAACATTAGCATTAGTGTGTTCATTAGCGGATCATCACCCGTTAGCAGTTGCGCCATCAGTCACCGTTAGTTCCCCTCTGCCATGTGCCAGCATCCTCCATCCCTCCGCAGGCGCAGGACCGTAACCTCACCAGGAGCCGGTGCTGCTGCGGTATAAAACGTCACGCCTTCGATGATCTGCGCCAGCAGCTGCCGGATAACGCCGCCATGCGTTACCAGTAATATACGGGGTACTGCAGGGGCCTCTGCTTCCTGCTGAAGCTGTGTCCAGAAATGCTCAACCCGGGCGGCGAATTGCGCCCACGCCTCCCCTTGCGGAGGCGTTGCGGACCCGGGGTTGTCAATCCAGCTCTGGTACAGCGGATTATCCTTAAGTTGATCATACGTGTAGCCCTCCCACGCCCCGAAGTCCATCTCCTTTAGCCGGGAATCATAGACTGCCTGCGGCATCAGTCGCGGAACCAAGGCCGCCAGAGTCTCCCGGCATCTGCGCAGATCACTGCAATAGACATGGCTGAACTCTCCGCCAAGCGGCGGCTGAGCCCCCAGCTTCTCAAGCCTTTTTGCCTCTCCCGGCACAAGCGGCAAATCAGTGCTGCCCAGATAACGGTGTTCCTTATTCCACTGGGTATAGCCATGTCGGACTAAAACCAGCTCCAGTTCCGGCTGCGCAGATTGGATGAGTGATGATGGCATGTCTTGCAACTTTGGAGCTGCCTGATCTCCCCAAGTTTCCTGGATGTTCTTAGCTTCCTGAGTTTTTCGAGCATTCTGAGTTTTTCGAGCTTTCTGAACTTTCCTCATTCTGCTTTAGCCCCCGATCCCATGCCACAGCAAGGCAACCGCTGCACAGATGCAGACGAAGATAGCCGAGGACCACATCATCATCCGCGAGGTCACAATAATATCCTCCGGCTCCATCGTCCGCAGCGGATCACCCATGTAAGCTCTGAAAGAAGTTACTCCGTGGTATACATTCTCACCGCCGAGCCGGATACCGAGGGCTCCGGCCACTGCCGATTCCGGGTAGCCGCTGTTCGGGCTGGGATGAAGACGGGCATCCCGGCGAACCGTGTGCCAGCATCTGCGCCAGTCCAGCAGCAGAAGCGCAGCACATAAGGTTAAGAGCAGCGCGGTCATCCGTGCAGGTATGTAGTTGGCGACATCATCCAGGCGGGCGGATGCCCAGCCAAGATCGCGGTATTTATCGTTCTTGTAGCCGACCATGGAATCCAGCGTATTCACCGCACGGTAAGCCATGGCCAGCGGTGCCCCGCCCAGCAGGGCGAAGAACAGCGGTGAGATGATCGCATCGACGATATTCTCCGCAACCGTCTCCACCGTACCGCGCACAATCTCCGGGCTATCCAGATGGCCTGTATCGCGGCCAACGATCATCCCGAGCGCCCGGCGGGCGGCGGGCAGATCCCCCAAACGCAGCTCGGCGAAAACTGCCATGCCCGCGTCCTTCAGCCCTTTGGAGGCAATGGTGGTGGAGATCAGCCATACTTCGGCTGCTCCGGCCAGCCAGGGCGATAGCCGGTAGAGCAGCATGACAACCAGCGCTGTCAGCGCCCATGCGCCGCCTGCTACCAGCAGCGGAAGAAGAATTCCCGCCCGCTTCAGAGCACCAGGCGTTGCAGCGAAGCGGCGAATCCCCCGCTCCAGGGCACTAATCGCCTTCCCCATATAAATAACGGGATGGGGGAGCTTGCGTGGGTCGCCGACTATCCGGTCCACAATATAAGCAGAGAGCAGGATGATAGCAAGCCTCACCTTGGCTCACCCCGCCGCTCTGTATAGTAGTCCGTGTTCGTCATTCCCAGCCGCCGCTTTGAGAAATACGGGGCAGATCAGATCGTGGTGCCTCTGGCGCTTCCGCGTCAACGCCGTGCGCAGCCTGTGATTCTTCCGCGTGTACCCCTTGTGCAACCTCCGATTCCTCCACCTGTGCTCTGCTCACAGATTTCGCTGCTTCCACTGAGCGCAGGCTCTCCGTCACTGCGGCATACACCAGTCTGCCGATGGCTCCGCCGAGGTCAGTCGCCGTCCCGGCATACACATGCTCCGCAGCATAACGGCGGCTTCCGCTCACCGCAAGCACGATAGCATCCGTAGTGGTGCCGGTCGCAATGAGGCCATTCTCGGAATCCGTGATTCCGAGGTCTGCCAGTGCTGCAGCCTTCGCTTCGGTAGCCGTCATCACAGCGTTGACCATGGCCGACTGGGACAGCCAGCCGTCGATACCAAGCATGATGTTGATCGTGCCCGGCCGATAGGCCGCCAGCACACTGCGCTCAGACCCGGCCCGGGTCGCATTGCCCGCAGCCGCTGTGACGCAGCAGAATATGCCCGCTGATCCGGTATCCTCCTCAGCAACGGCGGCGTGCTCCAGCGGAACTGCCGTCATCAGGCCCGCGCAGCCTTCCAGCGGGTAGCCCCACTCCTGAAGCTTGTTTTCCAGATCCTGCACCGGATTGCTGCATTCGTAGTCCCGGCTGACGTATTGATTCACCGCACGCTTCAGACGCCCCGCGCCTCCGCCATAT
This sequence comes from Paenibacillus sp. FSL H8-0048, assembly GCF_038002825.1. Classification (NCBI taxonomy): domain Bacteria; kingdom Bacillati; phylum Bacillota; class Bacilli; order Caryophanales; family Paenibacillaceae; genus Paenibacillus; species Paenibacillus sp. FSL H8-0048. The sequence goes on from NZ_JBBODF010000001.1 coordinate 3,095,332, forward strand.
ACCGCACTTGATATACTGTCCGCTTCAGCCGGAAATTCCAGCAGCAGATGGCCCTCCCGCCATTCCAGCGCCAGCCCGGGCCATACCTTGCTCTGGTACGCCTTCACTCCGCCTTCCAAATTAAAAGGCAAACGAACCTCGATCTCATCCATGTATCACCGACTCCTTTCATTAATGACTCTCAAAATCTCCTGAGTGCGGATGTCTCACATCCCCGCCCGGACCAGCTCCCCCAACTGCCGCAGCAAACGGTCATTGTCTCCGCGGCCCTTGACCGCGATGCGGATATGCCCGGCTTCAAGGCCGGGATACATCGCGCAGCTGCGGACGAGGATGCCGCCCGCGCCCAGCCGCTGCTGCATCTCCTGCGCGCTCCACGGAGCAGGCAGCCGCAGCAGCAGGAAGTTCGCCTCGCCCGGCGGCACGCCGCAGCCGAGCTCAAGCAAGCCCTCCCGCAGCCGCTGCCGCTCGGCTGCGATCAGCGCGCGCGTCTCCTGCCCGTAGCCGCCGCCGCAGCGCAGGCAAGCTTCCCCGGCCAGCAGCGCCAGGCCGTTGACGCTCCAGGTCACCTGCTTGCCGGTCATGGCCGCGGCAAGCGCCGGATGCGCGGCAGTGAAGCCCAGCCGCAGCCCCGGAATGGCAAAAAACTTCGTCATCGAGCGCACCAGCACCGTATGACGATAAGCCCCCAGCTCCGGCAGCAGAGATTGCCGGTCCGCTTCCGGGATGAAGTCGATGAACGCTTCATCTACTGCCAGCACCGTCCCGCAGGCCTCCGCCTGCTGCGCGAGCTGCCGCAGCGCGTCCAGCGGATACTGGACGCCGTTCGGATTATTCGGCTGGCCGAGGAACAGCAGATCGACCTGCTCCAGCAGGCCGGAGACGGCGTCCACAGATGCCCTGTAGTCCTCTTCTGCTGTTCCCTGAACAGACAAGACCTCCGCGCCGAACTGCTCCGCGAGCTGGCGGTACTCGGAGAAGCACGGCTCCACGACACCCACCCGGCGCGGCGCCACCGCCAGGAGCAGCAGCGCCATCGACTCTGCCGCCCCGTTCGCCACGGTAATCCAATCCGTCCCGCGACCCAGGTCCTCCGCCAGCAGCGCCTTCAGCCTGCGGTGGCCCGGATCGGGGTACGCTGTGATAGCGGAGACCGCATCCCGCAGCAGCGCCAGCACGCCGGGCGGCGGCCCCAGCGGATTAATATTGGCGCTGAAATCCAGGAACCCGCCGCTGTTGTCCCCGTATAACTCGGCTGCGGTCAACAGATCACCGCCATGTCCATATTTTTCAAGCATATGTATATCCCCCATGGTTATATTTCGTCATCCTACATCCCCCGTGTCCATAACTCCCCATCATAATATCCTCCGTGTCCATGTTTCCATCCTAAATCCTCTCTGTCCACACTATTAATAATTTATCATCGCTACATCAGGCAGTTACCTTCCCATTCTCCCAATTATTGGCCAATTGCCGGAAATCCGTCAATGCTATTTCCCCCACTTCCGTGCCTCCCCGCCCCATTCCCCCTTCCCTTTTGTAGAAATCTCTCTTTTAGTTTAGAATAAGTACAGCAGTTTACTATGGTTAACGGAGGAATCACGAATGCTTTTTATCGATAACACCGGAATTACAGACGCTTCGATCAATCTGGCCATTGAGGAGTTTGCGCTCAAAAACCTCCCGATGGACGAGAGCTACCTGCTCTTCTATATCAACAGCCCGTCGATCATTATCGGTAAGCATCAGAATACGATCGAGGAGATCAACCAGGAATATGTGAAGGAGCATAACATCCAGGTCGTGCGGCGGCTGTCCGGCGGCGGTGCGGTGTATCATGATCTCGGCAACCTCAACTTCAGCTTCATTACCAAGGATGACGGCCAGTCCTTCCATAACTTCCTGAAATTCACCCAGCCGGTCATCGACTATCTGCAGTCTATGGGCGTGAACGCCGAGCTGAGCGGACGCAACGATCTACAGGTCGGGGAGCAGAAAATCTCCGGCAACGCCCAATTCTCCTCGCGTGGACGTATGTTCAGCCATGGCACCCTGATGTTCGATCTGAATCTGGATGATGTCCAGGCTTCCCTGAACGTAAATCCAGAGAAGTTCAAGTCGAAGAGTACCAAGTCTGTGCGCAGCCGGGTCGCCAATATCAAGGAGCTGCTGGGCAATCCTGACATGACCATTGAACAATTCCGCGAGGGGCTGCTGCGTTCAATCTTCGGCATGGAGGCCTCCGAGGTGCCGCAGTACAAGCTGACAATGGACGACTGGGTGCGGATCAATGAAATCTCCAAGGAGCATTACCAGAATTGGGACTGGAACTATGGTCTGTCGCCGAAGAGCAACGTGAAGCACACCCGCAAATTCCCGGCAGGGCTCGTGGACATCCGCATGGATATTGAGGATTCAGTCATCCGGGAGATCAAAATCTACGGCGACTTCTTCGGCGTCGGCGATGTGGCAGATGTGGAGAACGCGCTGCGCGGCAAGCGTTATGAGGAGGCAGAGGTCCGCCAGGCACTGGCTGATCTCGATCTGAAGCATTACTTCGGCCGCATTGAACCGGAGGACTTCATCGGACTTGTGTTTCTTGAGGAATAGTTTCATAGCAAGTCGAATTTTATATTTTAAAAGAACCCCGCTAACCTGCCGCGTCCTGCGCAGAGCTAGTGGGGTTCTTTGCCTTCGTATACTTGGTGTGCTTGGTGGGCTTGGTGGGTTTGACGGGGTTGGCGCAATTGCAACCTTTGACCCGCCACAAACAGTTGGAGAAACGTATCTTATTTAGTGGGTTTCTGCGGATTTCACGGAAGCAGGTGGATAAATGGCATCTATTCATATGCGATTCTGCTACTTGGGCCGATAGGAGAGGAATTAAGTGTTGTTTATCCAACTACTGTCCCGTAAAGCGCTACTCGTTCATCAGCAAGTGTAGAAAACCCAACTGTTTCTGCACTTAACTCATCCGATCCAAATTCCGAAGAATCATATCTACTCCATCTCACCTAATCTGGCATTCCCATCCGCTAATTTACGTGAGCCCACTCTCTCGCACACACGAGAACCTGTCTGTAACCATACAATAATCCTGCACGGACTATACAAGCACGAACACATACACAACGAGCGCCAGCGTAAGCATCACGCATACTTTCTCCACCGCATTGCCCTTCTTCGTGCCGGTGCTCATCAGCTTCAGGCGCAGCTTGAAGGGGATCGGAGGCAGCGGGGTAATCCCGCGCTGGGTCAGGGAGTCGGCGAGGAGATGCAGCCCGTAGGACAGGCTCCCGGCAATCCACAGACTGCCGCCGTCATTCATGTCAAGGGAGACGAAGTATAACAGCGCGCCCCATCCGGCTACGGCATACAGCGTATGCGTGATTCCCCGGTGTGGAACTACGGAAGCTACGACCAGCACACAGGCGGCGATATAATTCCAGGGATCGTAGGCATCGGCAAAAGCAAACAAGGCCAGCGCAATCAGCAGCATCACCAGATGCCGCAGCCTGCGGCTGGGCAGGAAGGATACGCTGCCGACCAGCAGCGCCAGTGCGATATTCCAGGGCGGCTCCGCTATCCCGGCAAAATAAAGATAAATGCCAGCTCCGATCAGCGACACCTGTAAAATACGCAGCAAAAACTCTGGCACGGCCTTGCGTACCAGCAAGGAATTCGGCTCGTCGATATCGGGCAGCAGTGAGCTGACCACGGCGACGGCAACAGCCGGAAGGGTAATAGCATGCCCTAGCAAGCTCATGGCGGACAGGGTAACCCCGGTGCTGATAACTAAATGGGATTTGCCCATCATGGTGAATCCGCTCCTTAGATGAAAGTATAAATGCTTCTGGATGTCTTGAAATAAGAACAGGTGTGCGGTTACCGAAGTATACCAAGGCTTTCCTTTTTTGTCCAGCTTATATGTAGTTTAGAGGCTCCTCAGGCCCGCAGGACCAAGGAAGCCGTACAGTTTCGGCTTGTCCTGCCCCCTGTTTTAGGATACAATTTGGACAACTCAACTGGCCCTGAAAGGATGACACCCTGTGAATCGCTCCCGAATCGCCGATCTAAGTCTCCTCCTGGTGGCGATGATGTGGGGCTGTACGTTTCTGATCGTGCAGTCCGCCGTGCGGGTGCTGCCGCCGCTTGCCTTTAACAGCATCCGGTTTACAGGTGCCGCTGTGCTGCTGGCCTTGATTACCGCTGTCTTTTACCGCCAGGAATGGCGGAAGCTGAGCTTGCGCATGGTGGTGCATGCCCTGCTGCTGGGCCTCTTCCTGTTCCTCGGCTACGGCTTCCAGACCGTCGGGCTGCTGTACACCACCACCTCCAACACGGGATTTATTACCGGGCTGTCGGTGGTGCTCGTGCCGTTCCTGTCTCTGGCGCTGCTGAAGACGGCCATCTCCAGATATACCTGGCTGAGCGCCGGGCTTGCAGCAGGCGGCTTATATCTGCTGACCTTTACCGGCTCTGCCTTCTCCCTGAATAAGGGCGATGGCCTGATTCTGCTCTGCGCCGTGGCTTTTGCGCTGCAGATCGCGTATACCGGCAGATACGCACAGCGTTATCCGGCCCTGCCGCTCGCGTCGCTTCAGCTCGGCTTCGTAGGCCTGCTCAGCATCGCCGCCTCCCTGCTCGTAGACGGAAGCGGCCCGCTGCTGCACAGCGGAGAGCTGCTCCGCCAGCCGGAGATGCTCACTGCAATGCTGATCTCCATCGGGCCCACCAGTGCCTTCGCCTTCTGGATTCAGACGGCCTGCCAGAAATACACCACCCCGTCCCGGGTGGCGGTCATCTATGCCATGGAGCCGGTGTTCGCGGCCGTCACCGGCCTGCTCTTCGGCGGAGAGACGCTGGGTATATCTGCGCTGCTCGGCTGCAGCTGCATTCTGGCCGCCATGCTGCTGGCGGAGCTCAGCCCCGCACCGCCCCGGACGCAGGCGGAGGGCTGAACCGGAATCCGCGAACCTTTTTACCAGACTTGCTACAGACAGAGAGCCGTGCTTCCGTTCCCCTTCCTAATAGAAGTGATAGCGGATAGCCGGACTACAAACCACACTTAGGAGAGAACCCAAATGTACAAATTGATTGCCATTGATATTGACGATACCCTGATTAACGACGACAAGGAAGTGACCCCGGCCACCCAAACCGCGCTGGAGCAGGCTGTAGCCGCAGGCGTTGTAGTCACCCTCGCTACCGGACGCGCTTATGCTTCCGCCCAGGCAATTGCCCGCCAGACCGGACTGAATGTGCCGATTATTACCTACCAAGGGGCGCTGGTAAAGAACCTGCTGGATGAAGAGGTCCTATATGAGCGTTATGTGCCGCAGGAGGCGGTACGCAAGCTTTTCCAGTATTGTGTAGAGCATAATCTGCACCTGCAGACTTATATTGACGACAAGCTGTATGCCCGCGAAGAGAACCAGAAGCTGATTGACTATTCGACTCTGAACGGAACGCAGTACTATATCGAGCCAGACTGGGAAGCGAAGCTGGTTCCTCAAAAAACTCCAAAAATGCTCATTATCGACGATCCCGATTTCCTCGATGAGCTGTCCCCAATCCTGCGCAGCCTGCTCGGTGATTCCGTTCATATCACGAAGTCCAAGCCGCATTTCCTGGAGATCATGCATCATGAAGGCACCAAGGGTCTGGCCCTGGAATTCCTGGCCGCACACTTTGGCTGCGAGCTGTCCGAGACGATGGCTGTCGGCGATTCCTGGAATGATCATGAGATGCTTGAAGCTGCGGGTCTCGGTGTGGCGATGGCGAATGCCATTCCTGCACTTAAGGAAATCGCTGATTTCGTTACGCTCAGCAACAATGAGGACGGCGTGAAATACGCCATTGATAAGTTCATTCTTAACGCAGGCCAAGAAGCATAAGCTGCTGCAATAACAGCAGAGTACAATGCCAAAAAGGGTGGTACCCCGCAGGTTCATGGTACGAACTGCGGTGCGCCACCCTTTTATCCTAATATAGAAAGGAAGATCCTTCATGGAAGAGATATCAAATGAGGAACAACTGCAATCCATAGCCTCGATGCAATCAACCATCCGTAAGCTTGAGAGCGCCTTAACCCAGATGATAAGCAGCGGCTCCAATACCACTCTGGTCCAGAAACGCCTGAACGCCATGCACATCGGTTTAGCTGTTCTCGACAACGTCTGGAATGAGAAGCCTCTCTCTTATACTCCTGCCGAGCTGGCAGAAGCCCGCCATGTTCTGCTCGGGTTAACCCCATCCGTAGAATCCAGTTATGCTAAGTCTAAGGCTGGCAGCCCGCAGCGGACGCTCCTGGAAAGAAGACTCCAGGCGCTGGGACAGGTGATCCAGGCCATGGACACCCTCTAAGAACCTAGGCGATAGGGGCTAACAATTCCTCCGTCGCCTCCCGCTCAAGCTGTGAATGATACAGATCCGAATACCGCCCCTCTGCCGCAAGCAGCTCCTCATGTCCGCCCCGCTCCACGATCTCCCCGTTCTCCATTACCAGGATGACATCGGCATTCTGGATGGTTGAGAGGCGGTGGGCGATTACAAGCGTTGTCTTATCCTTCATCAGCTTACGGATGGCCTGCTGGACCATCCGCTCCGACTCATTGTCAAGGGCAGCCGTAGCTTCATCCAAGAGCAGGATCGGCGCATTTTTGAGCATCGCTCTGGCAATGGACAGCCGCTGTCTCTGACCTCCGGACAACCGGGAGCCATGCTCGCCGATATCCGTGTGTATGCCTTCCGGCAGCTCCGCCACGAACTCGTACGCATTCGCCTGCCTCAGCGCCTCGACAATCTCTTCATCTGACGCACCGGGCTTGCCGCTCTCGATATTGTCCCGGATACTCCCGGAATACAGGCCCGACTCCTGAGGCACATAGGCGAAGTAGCTGCGGAGCTCTGCAAGCGGTATTCCGCTGATCGGACGGCCGTTGATCGCAGCCTCACCCGCATCCGTCTGATAGAAACCAAGCAGCAGCTTGAACAGGGTGGATTTCCCGCCGCCGCTCGGACCAACTACGGCCATTTGCTGGCCGCGTGCCAGCTCCAGACTGACCTTGTTAAGGCTCTGCTTCTCACTGCCCGGATAGCTAAATGACACCTCTGCAAGCCGAAGCTCCCCGAATCCCGGCAGCTCCGCCTGGACTTCAGGCAGCACTTCAACCTCGGCCGGCGCATCCATTACCTCGAATATCCGCTCCGCTGCACCCAGCGATTGCTGCATGGAAGCGACCAGGCCCGGCAGGGACGAGAACGGACCCACCAGATAGTTCATCAACTGAATGAAGGCAATCATCGCACCGACCTCAAGTCTTCCATTCGCCACGAACCACCCGGCAATCACCAGCGCCAGCAGGAAGGTCAGATTCCCCAGCAAGGAGGAGATCGCTCCGGTTGCGCCTTCGATTCTCGCTTTCTTTTTCTCCCCTGAGGCAATATCCTCACTGTAGCCCACATATTGCTTCTGCAGCCTGCGCTCCATAGAGAAGGCCTTGAACACCATACTGCTGCCCAGAATATCGTTCAGAAAAGCCGTGGTCCGGCTCATACTTTCCTGCACCCGCACACTGTTGATGCGCATCGCATTGCCGAAGATTTTACCGGTCAGGAACAGCAGCGGCCCGATGGACAGGCAGATCAGCGCCAGCAGCCAGTTAATATAGATCAGATAGCCGAAGGAGGCTACCGCGAGCAGCGGGTTGCGCAGCAGATCCAGCATCACCTGCCCGCACGCTTCCCCCACCGACTGATTGTCATTTGTGAACCGGGACAACAAATCACCGGAATGATTGCGGTCGAAATATGACTGCGGCAAGGCCAGCGTATGCCCCATCATATCCTGGCGCAGCTCATTTCTGATTTTGGCCGATACATTGGTCTTGAGATACGCACTGACGAAGGTATTCAATCCTGTGACCAGCAAGAATAGAATCCCGAACCAGGTAAGCCCCTTGAACGCCTCCACATCAAGACGGACGGCCGCATCCGTAATCCTGGCCAGGAACCAGGCCATCGTAAGATCGAGCACAATACTGAATAACGTCACCAGCAGCAACACAGCATAGATCAGTTTATGCCTAAGCATGTATTTACTTAATCTGGCAAAAGCACCTTTCTTCTTCACATCATCAGCTCCTCTTTAGAATTTAGCACCCCGCACCTTGGCATATACCTTGCTGTCATGGAGTTCCCCGTCCGACTCACGGGTGCTTTTGCGCAAAATACCATCCAGTGTAAATCCGGCACGCTCCGCGACAGCGGCGCTTCTCCCGTTAAGGGCACTGCACCGGATTTCAATCCGGCTTGCTCCAAGTTCTCTGATTGCAAAATCTGTAATTCCGTTCACCGCTTCCGTCATGTATCCCTTGCCCGAGCAAGAGCTTCTGATCCAGTACCCTATTTCGAATTGGCGGCAATCCCAATCCACATGATGCAGACCTATATTGCCCACGAATCTGCCATCCTCCTTGCGGAAAACCTCCATATTCAAGGTGGTGCGTTTCAGATAGGCTACTTGCGATTCACGGACGTATTGCTCCGTTTCCTCCACAGCCGGCATACTCTGGGCAAAGGGCATCCACGGCTTCAGATCATCCAGACTCTCCCGGATGGCTTCATTCATTTCCTTACCGTCTCCAGGCCGCAAAGCACGGACAAGCAGCCGCTCTGTCTCAAAGCTCTCAGGAATATCTAGCATAATCGGGATTACATCATTACTCATATTCTTAAACCTCCAGGATGATCGATTGAATGCATTATGGAACATCGTTATAGTATAGTGCCTCCTTCTCTTTTTGAAAATAAAGAAATATACGCATCATATACATAAAACTGGAAGAGAGGCTCGTCGCAGGCCCCCTCTCTGCGGCTCCGATGTCTCTAGTTTACTAGACCCCAGGTAAGGGACCCAGCGGCGGGGGGCTGATTCCCCTGTCGGTCTTGGGGCTGAAATAAATGGTAAGCAATTGTGAAGGAAATGAACGCTGTAGCGTCAAAAGGCATTGCGGATAGGTGAATTCTTATGCTTCGTCAATCGTAATATTGTATACTTGCACAAAGCATGGAGGGTTGATAGAGAGAGGATGAATGATTGGTCATGGCCAAAACACATATGGAGGTAATAGCAGAAGAGCAAACACGGCTGGAAACGCTACGGCTGGCCCTGCTGATCGAGGCACATGTTACAAGTGACGGGACAGCCGAGACACCGATTCAAGGATTGTATTTCAATCGCTACTCCAGACCGGAGCCGTCCGATTACATGCACACGATGCAGTGGCCAACCGTAGGCATTGCAGCGCAGGGGACCAAAATCATCAAAATCGGCGAACAGACCTCCGAATACAGCGGCTCGCGTATCCTGGTTGCTCCCGTAGCGATGCCCATCAGCATGCAAACGATTCAGGCAAGCACCTCAGAGCCTTTCCTTGGAGTAGGTGTCTATCTCGATCCGCATAAAATCGCTGCGCTGATCCCGAAGGTCTATCCCAACGGCCTGCCAAAAACCGGCAAGCGCAGCGCAAGCTATGTGCTGGAAGGCGAACCTGCCATAATCGGCGCGGTGGCCCGGCTGGTCTCGTGCCTGGATGAGCCTGGCGATAATGGCCTGCTGGCCTCGCTTGCAGCGGATGAGCTGTTCGTCCGGCTGCTGCGCAGTCCAATCGGCGTTTATGTGGCCGAGACCGTGCTGGCCGGATCGAATGTTCAGCGCGTTGCCAAAGCGATCGACTGGCTGCGGAGCCACTTCGCGGAATCTCGGACTATCGCCGAGCTGGCCGCCATGGTTCATCTCAGCGAATCCTCGTTCCGCGAATATTTCAAGTCGGTGACCTCAATGAGTCCGCTGCAGTACCAGAAGGCGCTCCGGCTTCAGGAGGCGCGGCGGCTGATGCTGTCCGGCGGGCGGGATATCACCACGGCCTGCCGGCTGGTCGGGTATATCAGCGATTCGCAGTTCAGCCGGGATTACAGCCGCTTTTTCGGCAATCCTCCGAGCCGGGATATTGCCAAATGGAAATGACAGCAATGGGAATGAGGGTGTTTTTCCATTGAATCGGGCAAACAATCAAGCGGAACGGTCAAACGTTCAGGCAGCGATCCGTCTATACTGATTCTTATCCGAAGGCGCCGGGAGGCGCAGCGGAAATGATCACCGGAACAAGCTGCTGAATAAAGGCTTGATTTCTTGAGGAGGACACCGGAATGCGGATTTTTGTAACGGGAGCAAGCGGCTTTATCGGGTCGGCAGTGGTCCGGGAACTGCTTGAGGGCGGACACCAAGTCTCCGGACTGGTACGCTCGAAGGAAGCGGCTGGGCGGCTGGAAGCCGGCGGAACGAGAGCCGTTCGCGGCTCTATTGAGAATACGGAGCTTTTGCGCCGGGAAGCAGCTCAAGCTGATGCTGTTGTGCATACGGCATTCTACCATAAATTCTCCCATGCCGGCCTGCCGTCAAAACTGCGGATTATGCTGGGCGGAAGTCCGGCCAAGGCGGCGGCCCGTTTCATGGCGGCAGCGGTCGGCACGGATTGCCGTGCCATTCAGGCTTTGGGAGCCGGGCAGTCAGGGAGGTCTGGAGCGCTTGTAATTGCGATACCCACCATGACGCTCACTCCCGGAAGGCTGGCGACCGAAGAGGATGCCGGAGATCCTTCTTCCATCGGAGGAGGACGGGTGGCGTCGGAGCAAGCGTTGCTGGCGCTTGCCGGTTCCGGCGTCCGGGCCTCACTGGTACGTCTGCCGCCGATCGTATACGGCAGTGGCGATCAGAGCGGCCTGCTGCCCTCCCTGATCCGGGCCGCAAGATCCAAGGGAGCTGCCGCCTATATCGGGCAAGGGACCAATCGTTGGCCCGCTGTACATCGGCTTGACGCGGCGCGTCTGTTCAGGCTGGCCGTCGAGCAGGCTCCGGCGGGCACGCGGCTCCATGCTGCGGGGGAAGAAGGGATACCTTTCCGGCAGATTGCCGAAGCGGTGGCGCGGCAGGCGAACCTGCCCTCCAAGCAGATCGGACCCGGGGAAGCCAGCGCTTATTTCGGCTGGCTGGGCCCATTTGTCTCGGCCGACAATCCCGTGTCTTCAGCGCTGACCCGCGAGCGCTTCGGCTGGAACCCGCAGGAGCGTGAGTTGCTTGCCGAAATCGAGCGGGGTGATTATTTTGCGGGCCACTCGCTGCGTTAAGCAAATCCGATTAGTGACCATACAAAGAACAAAATTACCCTAGCGGGTGAAGGAAGCTGATGCCTTCTCTCGCCGGCCGCTTGTAAGGAGCAGTATTGTTGCACTTTTTGCAGGATTCCTCTATACCTATTACTGGCTGAAGCACAATGTTGCATAATTTGCACAAATTCCGGTGTGGTGAGCAAGTCAGCGCGGGATTTGTTGCATTCTGTGCAGGATTTCAGGCTTTGACCGCTTCTATGAGGCAGTATTGTTGCAATTCATGCAGGATTCTCTATAACTGTAGAAAATCATAATTTCCAAACCAACGAGAAAGAGCTTTCCATAAAGTCAGTACAAACTAACTTTCTGGAAAGCTCCTTTTTGTGTTATTCGTGAACCTGTTGCTGCACCTTGATACTTAAGTCTCCTCCCGGCACAGCGGAAGCCTCATCCCCGTAACGGCAAGCGTGACCTTCTCCGGCAGAATATAATCCTTGTCCAGATTGATGTCATGCGACATATGTGTGTAGACTGCATGGCGCGGCTGAACGGTCTCCAGCAGGTCGGCGGCTTCGGTCATATCATACACAGAGCGGGTGGACAATTCAGCTGCCTCGTAATAAAAGCTGGTTCCCAGCACCAGCAGGTCCGCTCCGTGCATACGCCTGGTTTCCTCCGTGGTCAGAGAGATCGAGTCCGGGCAGTACACCCAGACATAGTCCTCCTTCTCCAGCCGGTAGGCGTAAGAGTACCCATTCTTACCGTGGTTTACCCGCCATGTGCTAATCTGCCAGCCGTCCAGTGCGATGCCGTCATCGCAGGGAATCATGTCGATATGCCCAGTAAGCCACGGGTACTGACGCTGAATGACAGGAATAACCTCTGCCGGAGCATACAGCTCGCCCCGGAAGCCCATCCAGCGGCAGCTGTCGGCCCACTCCGGCAGCCCGCCGATATGATCGAAATGCGCATGTGTCACGAGCAGACGCTTCATGGTACGGTGTCCCTGCAGCTCCATCTGCCTCCGCCAGTCCGGCCCGCAGTCAATTGCCAGGAAGCCGCTGCCGTTATCTATAAGCACAGAAGAACGCAGGCGGTTGTTGCGCCCGGTGGTTCTTGCTTCCGTGCAAGTCTCACAATCACAATAGACGCGGGGTACGCCCATGGCATCCCCTGTTCCAAGGAACACTAATGTATCCATATGCCTGCCCACCTCACCGTCTTTTTTATCGAATATCCGTCAATTTATTATAGAACAGCAGCCCCTTCTTTGCACACCAGCCTGTAAGAACGGCAAAGAGCCGTCCCTCAGCCTCATCCGGCTGGAGAACAGCTCTCATTATCCTTCGCACTGCACATTAAGCTCATGTCTGCTAATCGCACTCCGCTCCATCTACCAGCCTAGCAAGCCTAGATCCCGGCCAGCACCTGATACCATATGCCACGCTTGGAGTATAAGGTGGTGCGGACTTCCTCCCAGCCGCCAAGATAGCTGATGTCGAACAGCCCGGCAGGAACCGGATACTGGCGCTCATGCGCCGCATAGACCTGCTGGTTCACGGGACGGAAGCCGAACTTGGCGAATATCTCCTGCGCCTCAGGCGTCGTCAAATAATCGACCAGCGCTTCTGCGGCTGCACGGGTACCATGCTTATCCGCATACTTATCCACCACGGCCGCAGGATTCTCGATCAGGATCGTATTCTTCGGGATGACCACCTCATACTTCACACCCTCGGCAATCCGCGCCAGCAGCTCATTCTCATAAGTAACGATCACATCGCCCACCCCGTACTCGAAGGCAGCCATGGACGCCCGCCCGCTTTTATCCAGAGATTCGACGTTTCGGTGTATGCTCTCCAGGAAGGCCTTGGCCGCCGCAGGGTCCTTCGCCCCCTCCAGCTCCTCAGAACGCTTCAGGCCGGCGCCGTAGATTGCGTTGATGTCCCACTGCGCACCGCCGGAGGTCTTCGGATTAGGGTAGAGTACCTTCACCCCCGGCTTCGCCAGATCAGCAAAATCATGAATCCCCTTCGGATTGCCCTCCCGCGTTCCCAGAGCCACAACCGACCGCGTCACCATGCCCGCCTCACCGCCGCGCTGCTTCCAGTCCTTCTCCACCAGACCGGCCTTGACCAGCTTCCCGACATCTCCTTCCATGGCAAGCAGCGTGACATCCGCCTCGAAGCCGCCGGCAATCGCCCGCGCCTGGGTTCCGGAAGCCTCATAGGACTGCTGGAATACGATCGATTGCCCGGTATCCGCCTTCCACTTCTCCGCGAACCCGGGGAGAATCTCGCCCATGGCATCCTTCACCACGCTGTAGGCACCCACCACAAGCGTCAGATCTCCCTGCGGCGGCGCACCTGCCTCTCCTGCAGCCTGCTGCTCATTCCCGCAGCCGGCAGCGGTCAGGGTGAACACCGCCAGCAGTAAGACCGTCAGCCATCCGTGCAGTTGTCTGCTCCTTCTGATAAGCCTCATCCCGGCGACACATCCCACATCATTTATTTTTTCAAGTAGAAACGGCCTTGCCGTCCTTCTGAAGGACGGTACCGTTTCAGCGAGAAATATAAGGATAAGTTATTGAGTGAAACCTATAAATTCTTATATTTAGATAAATACAGGCATCGGATCTTTCTTCAGCCCATTCTCCTGAATCCAGCTCCGCTCCTCATTGAACAGGTAAGCGCGGTGTACCAGCACGGATATCTCCTGGCCCGGAGTGAGCGTTTCTTTCTCAAGGGAGCGGTAGGTGACCAGCTTATGTCCCTTTACTTCAACCTCTACGAGCCATTCACTGCCGCGAAAATGCAAATGCTTGACCGTACCCTGTTCCGTGGCCGAAGCCATTTTGAATTCATGCAGGTAGCCTACCTCAATGTACTCGGGACGGATCAGCGCCTTGGTCGGCTTACCGCCGCCCGCGCCCTCGAAGCCCTTCAGCTCGGAAGCACTCCCGATCAGCGTAGATTCCCCGATGAAGGTGGCCACGAACGGTGTCTTCGGCTCTTTATAGATATCCCAAGGCGTACCCTTCTGCTCCAGCCGCCCCTGGTTAATGATCATAATCTCATCCGCTACTTCAATCGCCTCGTCCTGATCATGGGTGACGAAGATGGAGGTGATCCCGACACGTTCGATCAGCTCCCGCAGCCAGGAACGCAGCTCCTGGCGGATCTTCGCATCAATCGCGGCGAACGGCTCATCCAGCAGCAGCAGCTGCGGCTCAGGGGCCAGCGCCCGGGCAAAAGCCACCCGCTGGCGCTGCCCCCCGGACAGCTGATGCGGATACCGGCTCTCGAAGCCCTTCAGTCCAGTCAGCTCCACCAGCTCGGTGACACGGTCACGGATGACAGACTTACTGGCTTTCTTGACTTTCAGGCCGAAGGCGATATTCTCGAACACCGTCATATGCTTGAACAACGCATAATTCTGGAAGACAAAGCCGATCTCACGCTCCTGCGGCGGAAGGTGGTTCACCCTCTTGCCGTGGAAAATAATCTCGCCGCTATCCGGCGTCTCAAGGCCCGCAAGCATCCGCAGGATCGAGGTTTTGCCGCCGCCGCTTGGGCCGAGCAGCCCGATCAGATGGCCTTTGGTAATGCCGAAATGGACATCCTTCACCGCATGAAAATCGCCAAAATGCTTATCGAGTCCCCGGACCTCTACATGCATAATTAGTGCCCTCCCTTTCTTCTCTTGCTCCATTCCATAAGCAGCAGCAGTCCTGCGGAGAATGCGGCCAGCACCAGTGCTATCCCGCCCGCAGCCGTAACATTGAAATTCTCGACATCCTGATAGACCAGTGTGGTGGCCGTCTGGGTCCGGTTCATAATATTGCCTGAGACGACGAGCACCGCACCGAACTCACCCAGAGAGCGGGCCACCGTCAGAATCACTCCATAGATGACCGCCCAGCGGATAGAAGGCCAGGTCACCTTCCAGAAGGTCGTCCAGCCATACGCGCCCAGTGTAGACGCAGCTTCCTCCTGCTGGGACCCGATCTCTTGCAGCACTGGCATCACCTCACGCACCATCAGCGGGAACGTCACGAACAGGGTCGCAATCACCATTCCCGGAAAAGCATACACAATCTTCACTCCGATTTGCTCAAACAACGCACCCAGCGCACTGTCCGGCCCGAGCAGCAGAACGATCATCAGCCCGCCGATCACCGGCGATACCGCATATGGCAGATCCACGATGCTGTTCAGCAGGCTTTTGAGACGCCGCCCCAGCCAGTTCGCCCGTACCAGATACAACGCCGTCATGATGCCAAACAGCGTATTGAGCAGCGTCACAACCACCACAACGTATCCGGTCATCAGCAGCGCATGCAGCGCCTCGGGCCGGGTTAGGGCGTTCCAGAAGCCGCTCCAGCCTTCGCTGAAGGCCCCCATTGTCATTCTGCCAAGCGGAGCTGCGATCAGGACGAAGAACACGAGATAAGTCAGTCCAATCCACAATCTTCTCATGATCTTCTCCCCCGCATCTGCATAAGGCTGATCAGCCAGAGAATCAGGAAGGATAAAGTCAGCAGAATGATCGACACCGCGGCGGCTCCCGCCGGATTATCACTTTCGACCTCTCCGAAAATATAAACGGAAGACACCAGCGTGCGCCCCGGAATATTGCCTGCCACGAGGACAACCGCACCGAATTCAGCGAGCGCCCGCGAGAAGGCCAGCATCCCGCCGCCGATCATGCCAGGTGCCATAGAGGGAAGAATGACCTGAAAGAAGACCCGGCCCGGCTTCGCTCCCATCGTATAGGCTGCCTCTTCTTCCGAAGCATCCAGCTCCTCCAGCAGCGGCTGGACTGCCCGGATGACGAAGGGAAAGGTGACGAAGACCATGGCAATCACAATGGCAGGCTGGTGGAAAACAATCGTGAAGCCCAGTGATTCCGCAAGGCCTCCGATCATGCTTCCCGGGCCCAGCAGCAGCAGAATCATTAATCCGCCAACCGCAGTAGGCAGAGCAAACGGGAGATCGACAAGGCTGTTCAGCAGCGCCCTGCCCCGGAACTTATACCGGATAAGGACCCAAGCGATCATCGTGCCCAGCAGCACATTCGCAAGAGCCGCAATGACCGCCAGCTTGAGTGTTAACAGGACCGATTTCCAGGCAATCGGATCGCTCACACTTTCAGTGAAGCTTCCGAGTCCGGATGAGAATGAATTGTAATAGACGCCGAGGATCGGCAGCACAATCAGTATGACAAAATACAGTACAACCGTTGATCTAAATCCCCAGGTCCAGCCCTTGTGCCTGATCAGCGAATTCAATGGTCAACCTCCCACCTCCGGATAACCGGTCGGTATACTCGACTTTAAGGCTTGATTATTCCTATTAATATACTTGGTTTAAAGTTATCCCTACTTTACCAAATACCGCTTACTGCCGTCAATTACTTTGTTAGTTTTTGGGTTAAAGTATAAGTAGCACTTGTTGCATTCAAATCAGAGAGGGGCTGTTCATGATGTTGCATACTATGGAGATCACCACCGGCATACGGGATGAAATGCGGGATATTACCCGCGAGGTTCAGGCTTATGTGAAGAATAGCGGAGTCCTTAACGGACTGCTGATTGTCTACTGCCCGCACACCACCGCAGGGATTGCGATTAACGAGAACGCCGATCCTGATGTGAAGCGCGATGTGTTGATGCGTCTGGATGAGGTCTATCCCTGGGAGCATCCCAAATACCGCCATGCGGAGGGCAATACGGCTTCCCACCTGAAGTCCATTACGGCCGGTCCTTCGCAGACCCTCATTATTCATGAAGGGGCTGTGCTGCTGGGCCGCTGGCAGGGCATCTATTTTTGCGAGTTCGACGGTCCAAGGCAACGCCAGTGCCACCTCAAAATTATGGAGGGCTAGCACTGCCTGCCCTTGTAGAAGAGCAGCAACGCATGAACCGCGAAGCTGCTCTCTATACAATTTATAGTTCCTGTAACACTTTCACCATGCAAAGTTATACCAATGCAACGCTCTAAAGTACAAGCTGTTAAAAAAAACAGCTTTTTATAAACTGCGGCTTAATACCTTGACATGTGTCAGAGCAACTTGCTTCACATCTTCGAACAATACTTTATCCTGAATATAATAGGAAATAAATCCGTGGGCAGATAAGAATAAGGTCAGCGGCACATTCTGCCAGTCCTCCGACACATATCCCTCTTCCTTCATATGACGGCGGACAATGCTTGCGAATAACTCAAAACATCGGCCCTGCTCTGCCCGGCAATAAGCCAGCAGCTCTTCGTCGCGGATCATGAACATGATCTCATACTGATACGGATGGTCCAGCCCGAACCGGATGAACTCCATAATCAGCTGCTCCACCCGGGTCATTCCCTCTTCAGGCGGAGTGGTCATAGCCTCATTCAGCAGCGAAGCCACATGATTGAAATCCTCAACTACAATGGCGTAGAAGAGTTCGGCCTTCTCTTTGAAATGGTAATACAGGGAGCCGTGGCTGTAACCCAGGTGCTGGCCAATGCTGCGCATCGAAATGGCACGGTACCCTTTGGTGATGAAAAGATGCCTCGCCGCCTCCAGAATTCTTTCTCTCGACAACTCCTGTTCCACTGCTCTTCTTGCCATAATCTATTCCCCTTCGCTGTAGTAAAGCCGCCGCCCTTCCGTAACGAGGGATTGCCCCTCCGTAAGATCGGTTATCCATGCGATAAATGCGTCACCTTCATCATTGCGCGGAAGACACAGCAGTGTAACTTTATCCGTAAACAAAGTCTCTCCGGTCTGAATATTCCGGCTCCGCAGTGCATTCTCCACCTTGCCCAGCCAAGTGTACTCGATTTCCACGAATACCTCCCGTCTCAGCACACGTGTAATGACCTCTCCGGCCGCAAGCGCCAGTACAGCGCCATCGGTATAGGCCCGAATCAGCCCGCCTGCACCCAGCATAATGCCTCCGAAATAACGGGTAACTACAATAGCGACATTCTTCACCTGTTGGCTGCGGATTACTTCCAAAATCGGTTTCCCGGCCGTACCACTCGGTTCCCCGTCATCCGACTGTCTCTGGATCTCATCCCTCTCCCCGATCATATAAGCAGAGCAGTTATGCGTAGCATTCCAGTGCTGCTTCTTGATCGAATCGATAAATTGCACAGCTTCTTCCTCGTTCTCCACCGGCATGACATGCCCGATGAAGCGTGATTTACGGATTACGACCTCCCGCGAGCCGGGGGTACGTACCGTCCGGTATTGTTCCAGCATTGTTGTCCATTCCTTACTCTACATGTGATGACTTGATATATATTAGGAGCAGCCCTGGTAGTGTTTACCTATGGACTGCTCCCTGATGACTTTTCTTACTATGAATGATCTGCGGTTAGAGTGGGACTATTCGGTAAGTCTGGCTTCCAGCTCTGCTTTTTCTTTCTCGTAGCCTGGTTTGCCCAGCAGTGCGAACATGTTCTTCTTGTAGGCCTCAACACCCGGCTGGTCGAACGGATTCACACCCAGCAGGTATCCGCTGATTCCGCAAGCCTTCTCGAAGAAGTACACCAGATAGCCGAAAGTATAAGGAGTCTGGTCAGGAATGGTAACGATCAGGTTCGGCACCTGTCCGTCGGTATGCGCCAGCATAGTTCCCTGGAACGCCTTCTTATTAACGAAGTCCATGGTCTGGCCAGTCAGGAAGTTAAGACCGTCCAGATCATCCGGATCATTCTCGATCGTTACATGGTGCTGTACCTTCTCCACTTGAATAACCGTCTCGAAGATGTTGCGGTTACCCTCCTGAATGAATTGGCCCATGGAGTGCAGGTCCGTCGAGAAGTCAACGGAGGAAGGATAGATTCCCTTGAAATCCTTGCCTTCGCTTTCGCCGTACAGCTGCTTCCACCATTCAGAGACAAAGTGCAGGGACGGCTCGTAGTTCACGAGGATTTCTGTCGTCTTGCCTTTGCGGTAGAGCGCGTTACGTACTGCAGCGTATTGATAGCTCTGGTTCGTAGCCACATCCGGATTGTTGAACTCATCGGCTGCGGCTGCGGCCCCCTGCATCATTTCTTCAATGTTAATTCCCGCTACGGCGATAGGCAGAAGGCCTACCGGTGTCAGTACGGAATAACGTCCGCCTACATCATCAGGGATAATGAACGACTCATAGCCTTCTTCGTTAGCCAGCTTCTTGAGTGCGCCCTTCTCCTTGTCTGTTGTAGCGTAGATCCGTTTGCGGGCTTCTTCCTTGCCGTATTTCTTCTCCAGTGCTGCACGGAAGATACGGAAAGCAATAGCCGGCTCGGTAGTTGTACCGGATTTGGAGATTACGTTCACGGAGAAGTCTTTGCCTTCTACCAGGTCAAGCAGATGCGTGATGTAGGTAGAGCTGATGTTATTACCGGCAAAATAAACCTCCGGTGTCTTGCGCTTGTCCTTGGACAGGTTATTGTAGAAAGAATGTGACAGCGCCTCAATAGCTGCGCGGGCTCCCAGATAAGAACCGCCGATCCCGATCACGATCAGAACTTCCGAATCACTCTGGATCTTCTTGGCAGCCTGCTGAATGCGGGCGAATTCTTCCTTGTCATACGCTGTAGGGAGATCGATCCAGCCCAGGTAATCGGAGCCGGCTCCGCTCTTGTTATGCAATTGTTCGTGGGCCAGCTTCACCGGAGCGGCGAAGTAGTCGATCTCGGTCTGGCTGAAGAAGGAAAGGGCTTTGGTGTAGTCAAAATTAATCTTCTTGGACATCGGTAATGGTAGCCTCCTGTTTATCTCTTTAGATTTGACACCGTGTGTTGCAACATTATAATCTAGAATACTTTAATTTGCCTTGACTGGCAAGGTCTTAAGGCATATCCCCGGCTTTCCGAACCCTGTTTATGAAAAAAACACTGAAAGCGGTTACCAAGCAGACAAGCATACCTGTTCTGTGGAACATGCTGTAACCTTCTGATAGAATGAAGGCAAACTTAGTTTCTATAAATATGATCTCAGGAGAGCAAAGGTGGAATTGAAATGAAGCACATCGGCTTTATCGGACTCGGAACAATGGGAGCACCTATGGCGTCGAACCTGCTGCGAAGCGGCTTTGAGGTTACGGTGTACAACCGTACAGCAGCGAAATGCAAACCTCTCGAACAGGAAGGCGCGAGGACAGCCGCCACACCGCAGGCAGCAGCGGAAGGCAAGGATGTTATTATCACCATGATCAGCAACGATGATTCGATCCGTGAAGTCTTCTATGGTGACCATGGCATTCTCGCTACCCTTCAGCCGGGAACAACTGTGATTGATTCCAGCACCATCTCCCCCGGACTCGCAAAAGAGATCGCTGCTGAAGTTGAAGCACGGGGCGGCAGCTTCCTTGATGCCCCTGTAACCGGCAGCAAGCCGGCAGCTATCGACGGCACACTGGTCTTCATGGTCGGCGGACATGCCGAAGTGATTGAGAAGCACCGGGATCTCTTCGACTCCATGGGCCGCCTGCTGCTGCATATGGGCGCTAACGGCAGCGGCGCTGTAGCCAAGCTGGCTCACAATGCCATGGTCGGCATTCACAATGTCGCACTCGCCGAGGGCTTCTCCATTGCAGTGAAGTCCGGAGTACCCGCAGACAAGTTCCTGGAGCTGGTGAAGAACGGCTCAGCAGGCAGCAAGCAAGCCGAGCTGAAGGGCCAGAAGATCATCGAAGGAGACTTCAGCAACCAATTCTCCTTAGCCCTCATGCTCAAGGATCTCAAGCTGGCGTCCTCGCTCAGTGATTCCACCGGCGTTCCTTCCCCTATGCTCGGCGTAGCCAAAAGCATGTTCCAGGCAGGCTTCAACCACGGCTTCGGCGACGAGGATCTGTCCGCTGTGGTCAAATCCTACGAGGACTGGATCGGGAAGAAGATCGGAGAAGGTAACTAATCTAACGGCGGCTTTTCCAGAATCTGTTTATGATGGTGTTACACACTATTGTAAACAGGGGAGGAAATTTCAATGCTAACCTTTGAACTGGCCCGGCCAGAAGATGCGGCCATGTTGGCGGATGTCCAAAAAAGAACCTTCGACGATGATGCCCGCTGTTATCAGGATAAGGAAGAGGATGGCCCTCCAGGCTATGATTCGGTGTCTTGGCAGATCAGGCAGATGCAGCAGAGCCATTATTACAAGCTCCTGAAGGATGGTGAAATTGTCGGCGGGATGATAATTTTCCCGTCATCTGCAGAAAAGGAATGTCATCTGGGCCGCATCTTTATCGATCCGCTCTGCCAGAATCAAGGCTTCGGGCATGAAGCTTTGCATTTCTTATTTGTACAGTACCCTACGGCCAAGCGCTGGACACTGGATACACCCTCGTGGGCCGTCCGGAATCATCACTTCTATGAGAAGCACGGCTTCATAAAGACCGGGGAGACCAAGGACACTGAGAGTAATGAGAGCATCTGGGAATATGAGCGGAGAAGTCCGCTGACAGAGGCAGGCCGTTAAGAGCAGAATTAGTCTATTAAGTGAACCAGCCTTTGCCTTGTGCCACACCTAAGAATGTGTTCGGTTTTCCGCATACATTCTGCCCGCATCCCATACAAAAGGTGCCTTGGAATTCCAGGGCACCTTTCTTTGCATTCATGGCAAGACCGCCTAATTAGGGTGTGGACGCAAAAATACCGGTGATTTCATCACCGGTACGAGTAGTTTATTTTACAGTACATATACAAAAAAACATACGTTTTCCTTGCGTTAACTATAAAATTAATATAGCACAGAAATGTCAACATAACAAGCATTTTTATGGAATATGAAGAAAATAAATGATTCTCCCCGTGTCAGCCGGGCAGCAAGGATCAAGAAGGCGCCCGAAGCGGCTGTCCCCCTCCCCTCCCCTGATGATATGATCTTCTGCGCGAAGGAGGCGACAGCTATGCAAATCAGATTGAGAAATATCCGCAAAAGCTTCAAGGTGTACAAACGGCCCGAAGGAAAATGGGGACTGCTGAGAGGAGCATTTATGCGGAATGTTACCCGGGTAGACGCGCTCGGCGGCATCAGCTTTGATATTGAAGAGGGTGAGCTGGTAGGTTACATTGGCCCGAACGGCGCCGGTAAATCCACCTCTGTCAAAGTGATGAGCGGCATCCTGACGCCGGACAGCGGAGAGTGTACCATCCTGGGCAAGGTTCCGTGGAAGCACCGCGTAGAGCATGTATCCCGGATCGGCGTCGTATTTGGCCAGCGCTCACAGTTATGGTGGGATGTTCCGGTGGCAGACTCTTTTGACGTGCTGAAGGATATTTATGCGATCCCCACAGGCGACTACCGCTTAAGACTATCTGAGTTATCGGCAACACTTGGTGTGGAAGCGCTTTTAAGGACCCCTGTGAGACAGCTTTCGCTCGGGCAGCGGATGCGCTGTGAGCTGGTGGCGGCACTGCTGCACCGGCCAAAGCTGCTCTTTTTGGATGAGCCAACCATCGGACTCGACGCGGTATCTAAGCTGGCGCTGCGCAATTTTCTGAAGGAAGAGAACCGGAAGTACGGGATTACGATGCTGCTGACCACACATGATATGGACGATATTGAGGCATTATGCCAGCGGGTCATGGTGATCGGGCACGGGCAACTGCTCTATGACGGGCAGCTCTCAGGCCTGCAGCAGAAATATGCGCCGGAGGTCGTCATGAAAGTGAACACGGATGCGATGATTGCGGCTATGTACAATGACTTAGCTTTGGGTTAAGCCCATCCACCCATCAGGAGGTGCACAATGAACTTTAGAAATACATGCCGGGCTTGCAGCTCCCTCTTCCGAATCCGCATGGCAGAGGGGCTCCAGTACCGGGTGTCCGCCATATCGGGCACGATGGTCAGTGTGTTCTGGGCGCTTATAGAATGTGTGCTGTTCACCGTGTTCTATACATACAGCGACAATGGCTCCTGGAACAATAACGGACTCAGTCTTCCTCAGGCCATATCCTATGTCTGGCTGGCCCAGGGTCTGTTTGTACTCCAGAGTATGAACATCGACAGCGAAATCATGGGCAAAATCAACAACGGCGACGTCGGTATCGAGCTGTGCCGGCCCATGAACCTGTACACCCACTGGTTTGTCAAAAGCTCGGCCGGTAAGCTAGGCACCAGTTGGATGCGGGGACTGTCCACCGTGCTCGCCGGTCTGCTGATGCCTGCCGGTTATGCCCTGGGCGGGCCGGCCTCCCTGCCGGCACTGTTCTGTTTTCTGCTGTCGGTAGTGATGGCGTTTGTGTTGTGCTCGGCCTTCGCTATGCTTGTGACTGCGATCCGGCTGAATATCACTTGGGGGGACGGACCGACCTATATGCTTCTACTGCTAAGCGGCATATTGTCCGGCACCTACCTTCCCCTGCGGCTCTGGCCTGATTTCATGCAGACCTTCCTGTACCTGCAGCCGTTTGGCGGATTCGCCGACATCCCTCTGCTGCTCTATATAGGAAGCGTGGCACCTGCCGGTGCACTTCCAGGCATAGGCTTGCAGATCCTCTGGAGCCTTATCTTTATCGCGGCGGGCCGGATGATCATGAAACGCAGACTGCACAGCATTATCGTCCAGGGAGGGTGAGAGTAACATATGCTTGCTGAAGGTAAAATTTATTGCAAATACTTGCGGATGCATCTGCTGTCCGGTATGGAATATAAGGGCTGGTGGCTGATGCTGATTCAGGTGCTTACCGTAGTAGTCACTGATCCCATCGCCACCGTGTTGTTGTTCTCCCGCTTTGGTAATGTAGGCGAATGGACTGTTGCCCATATCATTCTGGTCTACTCGCTGGCGGTTGCCTCCTTCGGACTTGCCGAGAGTCTATGCCGCGGTTTTGATTATTTCCCTTGGCATTTGTTGCGCTCCGGCGATTTCGACCGGCTGCTGCTCCGTCCACGATCCCTGTTCGTCCAGGTCGCCGCTTCCAGATTCCATCTGCACCGGCTGGTCCGGCCGTTTACAGGGATCTGTGCGGCGGGCTGGGCGCTGGGAGAGCTCGGCGTTCCGCTGACGCCCGGCAGGCTCGGCATTCTGGCGATGGCGCTGGCCGGAGGCTGTCTGATGTACTGCGGTGTATTCGTGCTAACCTCAGGGATTGCTTTTTTCACTATCAAAGGGCTGGACTGGATTTATCTGCTAACCAATGCCAGCTACCAGATTACCCGCTGCCCGGAGCCCTATATGCCGCGGATGCTAAAATCCGTATTCAGCTTCATGCTCCCCATGCTGTTCATCAGCTTCTATCCGGCGGCCACCGTCTGCGGCTGGGATTACCCCCGATGGCTGGGCTTCCTCTCGCTTCCCTCCGGAGCTGCCTTTCTCGGAGTGTCTCTGCTGGTCTGGCGCATAGGCGTGAGGCATTACAAAAGCACTGGGAGCTGACAAAATAAAAATGCAAAAAAAGCACCCATTGCGTGAACGCCCAGGCACAGCCGGATATATCGGCTGTGCCTCTGTGTTGCAGTAACGCACTAGTGAAGGATTACAGAGTACCCTCAGCAGCCTCAGGCTGCTCTTCCCCGGTTAGTCCGCTATCTGTTGGGGGAACGGATTCCGCTGCCTTCTCGGGCCAGCTAATCGTTACTTTACGCCCGTCAATCCACCAGTTCCCGCCCGGAGCAGAAGCCCTTAGCCAGGTCCCATATCTTCCCGATACCGCTACAGTCTGCGGATCAAGGAAGGTCACTTTCGGTGAGTAAGCATCCGGGTATTGATAGGCCGGTATACGATTGCTCCAGCCGGCATTCGCCGAGATCTCCTCAATTACAGTGAGCTTTCCGGGAGATGGATGAATCCATCCCAGCCCCTCCGCTGCCTGAACCTGATACCAGTCACCCTTCCGGACAATAACATGAAGCTGTTGCGGTTGAATACGTGTACCTCCAGCAGAAGCCCCTACTTTCGGGTACAGTTCTGTTTCAGCCAGCAGACTCATAGATTCTTGAAGATACTGTGCCTTCTGCTTAGTCAGCCACAACGAATAGGATTGTCTGGCAGAATATAAGCCAACCGCCTTATTCTCGGACCAGATGCCGTCAAACTGTTTCAAGGGAACGCTGCCCTCCCCCGCATAGCTTGCAATCTCAATGGTGAATCCCGGACGGCGGTACTCCTGGATGAACCAATCCTTAAATCCGCCACCCGAAGGATTCTTCTCAGGAGCTACGAGAGAATATCCGGTCAGACCGGCAAGCGATCTGGCTATCGCCTTGTCCCGGTTCAAACTGCTGTTAATCGTATTGAAGTGCCAAAAAATAATCTCCCCCGAGCTATGATAGGATATAGTCACCTCCGGATCAATCCGCTCTGTGAAATTCATCATCATCTGCACTTCCGCAGCCTCCCCCGGCTTCTTTCCCTTATAATTCTGATACCAGGGGTATGAGCTGGCATTCTTTATGCCTTTCCAGTTCGCCGGATATTGACGGTTTAGGTCAAGGCCTTGCATGTTCGCTTTCCAGCGGTTGAAATTGCTGCTGTTCCCATTATACTGACGCAGCATTTGAGCCACATCTGCTGACAGTCCTGCTGTACCCTGCTGGGACAGGGTAACCCCATCCGGATTGACCATCGGTACGAACCAGATACTGACTTCATCCAGTAAACTTCGCACGTGATGACCGCCTATCGTCTCATTGTGATCATAGGCCTGAGCGTACGTATCGATCATTTTCATCAGCAGACTGCTGGTCATCCATTCTCTGGCATGGTGGGAGCCGTTAAGGAATAGCGCGGATTCTCCCCGCCCGAGCTTCACTGCCCACAGCTGCCGCCCATATGCCGTCGCTCCCAGCGATTCAGAGGATACCAGATCAGGGTATTGCGCCACCAGCCTCTCAATATCCCTTTGCATAATAGTATAGGAATAGACCTGATTTGGATTCACTATATTTGCCGATGCATAGGTCATTCTTGCAGGTACAAATAACAGCAATAATAGTATTAAACAACCGAACCAAAACAACGTAAGCTTATGTATTTCCTTGCAAAATCCTGACTTTCCCAACCTCTCATCTCCTCTATCATTCCTAGCAGAATGTGCCAGTTCCCCAAATGGATAGTGGAAGTATATGAGAATATACCTATTTCGTCAATAATAGATTAAATATCTCCATCTTTTGTCGAATTGTGTATTTTAGCTCAAGCGTGTTATAGAATGCTATTCCATCTGCAAAAAATCCCCCGGCAGCCAAAGCTGCCAGGGGATTCCTGTGTTCCAATACTTTTTTTATACAATCGGGTAAGAACAGCAATAATCAGTTAATGCGAATACTTCCAGGGCAAATTTGGAGTTGCCGGGAACATGGAAGGTCTCCGCTCCCTCAATGTCCTTCCACACCTCAGTGCCGGGAAGCAGCACCTTGAGCTTGCCGGAGAGAATCTCCATCGTCTCGGGGCCATCTGTGCCGAATTCGTATACGCCAGGCAGCATAATGCCGAGTGTCACCTTAGTGCCGTCTTCCAGAGTAACTGTACGGCTGGTCACTTTTCCGTCGTAATAAATATTGGCTGCTTTTTGAATTGTCGCGTTAGTAAACTGACTCATCTGCTCATTCTCCCCTTTGTTCATAGATCCTTAGATCCGTCTATTATAGCAGCGCTTTTACGCGGCTGACTACATTTTCTACAGTGAAGCCGTATTCTCTGATTACAGTGTCGCCAGGGGCGGAAGCGCCAAAGGTAGTGATTCCCAGAATGTCGCCCTGATCGCCTGTATAACGTTCCCAGCCGAAGGTTTGTGCCATTTCAATGGCCAGACGGGCTTTCACCTCAGGCAGAATAACGGAATCGCGGTATGCTTTATCCTGCTTCTCGAACAGATCCCAGCTTGGCAAGCTGATTACGCGAACATCAATGCCTTCTTCGGCAAGTGCAGCCTGAGCCTTAACTGCCAGCTGTACTTCAGAGCCAGTAGCAATAATCTGTGCCTGCGGAGTACCGTTCTTGGAATCAGATACCACATAGCCGCCGCGTTTGATGTTATCGCGCACACCGTCTACGGTTCCAGCCAGGATCGGCAGGTTCTGACGGGTCAGTACCAGTGCTACCGGATTAGCGGTGTTCTCCATGGCGTATGCCCAAGCTGCAGAAGTCTCGTTGGCATCAGCCGGACGAATAACTGTCAGACCTGGAATGATACGCAGGGAAGCAAGCTGTTCAATCGGCTCATGGGTAGGACCGTCTTCACCGACAGCGATACTGTCATGAGTAAGCACATAGGTTACCGGCAGCTTCATGATGGAAGCCAGACGGACAGCCGGACGCAGGTAATCTGTGAATACGAAGAACGTACCGCCGAATACCTTAAGACCGGTGTGCAGGGCAATTCCGTTCATAGCTGCAGCCATTCCGAATTCACGTACGCCGAAGTAGATGTTACGGCCGTCATAGGATTCGGAGGTGAATTGGGACAGACCGTTCAAGTGCGTCATGGTCGAGCTCTCCAGATCGGCAGAACCCCCAACCAGCTGCGGGATACCGCCAGTCAATCCGTTCAGTGCATTACCGGAAGCCACACGGGTAGATACCGCCTTGTCTTCTGCTTTGTAGAATGGCAGATTGGCATCCCAGCCTGCAGGAAGCTCACCGCTTAGTGCAGTTTCGAGCTGTGCAGCAAGCTCAGGATATGCTTTTTTGTAGGCTGCAAATTTCTCGTCCCATGCTTTGTTAGCAGCGATCCCTTTGGCCTTCACTTCAGCAAAGCTGGCACGGACTTCATCCGGTACATAGAAATCTTCTTCATATACCCATTTGTAGTATTCCTTTGTCAGCTTCGTTTCATCAGCACCCAGCGGGGAGCCGTGAGTACCGCCGTGTCCGCCTTTACCTTGCTTGTTCGGGCTGCCGTAGCCGATGACAGTCTTCACTTCAATCAGTGTAGGTTTGCTGCTGTCTGCTTGAGCCTCTTCAAGAGCCTTAGCCAGTGCAGGAAGATCATTACCGTCTTCTACGCGCAGAACCTGCCAGCCGTAAGCTTCAAAACGCTTAGCAACATTCTCGGAGAATGCAAGGTTCAGCTTGCCGTCAAGGGAGATATCATTCGAATCGTACATTACAATCAGCTTGCCCAGCTTCAGGTGTCCGGCAAGTGAAGCAGACTCGGAAGAGATCCCTTCCATCAAATCGCCGTCGCCGCAGATGGCGTAGGTATAGTGGTCAATCACGTTATGTTCATCTTTATTGTAAGTGGCACCCAGCTGTGCTTCAGCCATTGCCATACCTACAGCCATACCGATACCTTGTCCAAGCGGACCAGTTGTTGCATCTACTCCGGCAGTGTGGCCGACTTCCGGATGTCCCGGAGTTAAGCTGCCCCATTGGCGGAACTGCTTCAATTCTTCCATAGGCAGATCATAGCCGCTGAGATGCAGCAAGCTATAGAGGAGCATGGAGCCATGTCCGGCAGACAACACAAAACGGTCACGGTTGACCCAAGTCGGGTGGTCCGGGTTATGATTCATCGTCTTGGCGAACAATTGGTATCCCATAGGAGCGGAGCCCATCGGCATACCTGGATGTCCTGAATTTGCTTTTTCAATGGCATCAATGGCAAGTGTACGGATTGTAGTGATGGCCAGGTTGTCCACCGTTGAGTTTTCTTCTTTATGAATGGCTTGATCTTTTGCTTGTTCAGTCATTACAATAATCCTCCTCGAATCAAGAATGTCATTTTGACTATTATTGTATCACGGAAGTGGAAGCATTTCCAATTGTTTTTGCTGTAGCTTATATTTAGCGGCTTCTGCCGGGTCTATACACTCTTAAGCCAGATTTCCGGCGCCACTTGAAGATACAAGACAGGAATACAGGGACTTAGCCTTAAGTCTAGTTTCTAATTAAGACTAAAGTTTGTTTTACAAAGCGGATATATACAGTAAGATGGAAGTACCTCAGCGGAATTTTAGCCGGATTATCCATAATTTCCAGCAGAAAGGAAGTCGGAAGATGACTGCAAACAGAGATATTTATATTGTGCTGACCGGAACAGGCACGGCCTTCAGCGGAATTATCAAATGGTTCACCAAAGCGGAGCTGAATCATGCCTCAATTGCTTTTGACAGTGAACTGCGCGAGGTCTACAGCTTCGGCCGGAAAAAAGTGTACAACCCTTTTATCGCCGGGCTGATCCATGAGAACTTCATCCATCCGTTCTATAGCAGTGCTGACTGTGCCATCTACCAGCTTAGAGTCAGTGAGGAAGAGTATGACACTATGTATAACCATGTCCAGGGTATGATGCAGAATCAGGCGCGCTATAAATATCACCTGCTCGGTCTGGTCGGTGTGCTGCTGAACATACGGATTGACCGGGAGAACGCCTATTTCTGTTCCCAGTTCGTCGCCTCTGTATTTGAGGAAACAGCTGTTCATCCGGTAGCCAAGCCCTCCTGCTTCGTAACTCCGGAGGATTTCGCGTTATCCTTGAATGCCCACAAAATATTCAGCGGCAAACTCTCCTACTATATGCACCGGAGTCATTCTGCGGCCCACCGAGGTTCCAGTCTACATAACCCCCAAGCTGTTGATCAGGCAGAATATACAGCCACAAGACTGCGGCTGCATGAAGAACGGGCCGAGGGAATCGTCTGAACGATCACCCTCCGTCCGCTTGATGCCTAGTAAAACATAAAATTATGGCAGGAAGCATAAGTCACAAGGTTTGGTTCCCCGCGCTATTTTACACGATGGCTCTGATAATATTCTGTCCAATCTCCGAGAATCGTTACTGCCACTGTATCCACCTTGGTCTGATACTCATTGGTAGCAGTGAAGGTAAAAGTAACCGGACCATCCGGCAGCTGCTCGAACGAGGGATCGGCCAGCTCACCTGTCCACATGGTCTTATCGCTCCCGGCCGGACTCAGCGCAGCCGTGTATCCTCCAGTCATTGTGACTTGCACGGTATCCGGCAGTCCGGTAGCTGTCCCCTGCAGCACGAATTTCTCGCCAGCCCAATAGACATTATACCCCCGCGGACTTTCAGGCGAGCCGCTGTGCTTCATATTGTATGCCTGCCGGTTGCCGTTCCACTCCTCTGTATGCTGAACAGCCCCCTTGATGCTAAGCAGGTTAACCATCATGAATTTCTTAGGAGAGACCTTACTCCATTCAAAGCCGTCATAGGCTTCTACTTCCACGCCATACCTTACGTTCTCTATGAGCCTGCCAGCCGGCACCTGCCACTGCTTATTGCTGGAATACTGTTCGCCTGAGCCGATAATCTGGCCACTCGTCAGATCGATGATCCGAACCTTGAAGCGTTGCTGCTGATCGCCGTCTTCGTCTTGGTAATCCCATTTGATAACTGGCGTAAGGGTGCTCACAATGGTTGGACTGGTGTACACAGTACTCGCCGGGTAAGTGATGTTCACCACAGGGAGCCGGTTTACTACCGTAATATTGTGAATAAGTTCCCGGTACAGCCCCAGGGAATCTGTGACAACCTGCCGCAGGGCGAAGGTTCCGTTAGAAGTGAACTGCTTGGTAAAGTTGCTTTGTGTATTGAAGAGTGCCTCCGCCCCACCTGCCGGTTTCATGAAATACTGATGGCTTATGGTGTCCCCCTTCGGAATATCTGCATCCGTTGCCGTACTTTGGATGTTCAGAACATCAGTCCGGTAGATCGGTACCTTCGCCGCATCTTTTCCGGTATCCGTAATGAGGGTGAATCCCGGCTTAGGCGGATTGTCGATGATAAAGACTTTTTCGTTGGAGATTTCAGACCACTTCCGTTTGGAGAATGCGCGCCCTTGAACTGTGTAGAGCAGGAATCGGTCCAGCGATTGATCCGGTAACTGATACTGGCGTACTGAGCCTGAACTGTCGGCGTTCTCTACCGTTTTGGCTAACAGCTTGTCCTTTGTAAAGAACTCCAGCCGGTAGCTCTCCTGCGGATCATTCTCCGGGTCGGAGTAGGTCCACTTGATCAGCGGATCTCCTTCTTTTTCGGCATCGATAATCGTAGGGTTGTTCACCGTCCCGGCAGGATACGTAAGGGTCAGGTTAGGAGCCAGGTTTTCTTTAACCGCCACCTTAAGTGTGGCTATATTCGACTTGTCTCCAATCTGGTCCACGGCCCAATGCTCCAGCGTGTAGGTTCCCAGTTCATCAAAGTTAAGTGAGATACTCGGAGTCTGGAAAAGTGTGATCTTATGATCGCTTCCCGTTACCCGCCAGTAATACTTCAAGCTGCCCTGATCCGCTATATCTTCATCCGCATCGGAGGAAGTGAAGATACGATTATCGTACTGATTGACCGCTGCCGGACCGTTGATTGCCGCTATCGGGATATGGTTTTTGACGCTGAACATCTGGGTGGCATAGGAATAAAGGCTTCCATCTGTCACATTGAGCCGCATTTCCCAGCCGTCAGAGATGGCTTTTTGCGCAGAAATCCCATAATCATTGAGTACGTCCTGCACCCTGAATACCTGATTGCGGTTGCTCCCCCGCCAGTAATAGGGATCATTATTAAGCTTGGTATACCAGCCATATTGCAGGTTATCTCCGTCTTCATCCGGATCGGGGGTCAGGTTATTCAAGCTGATGACCGTATCCCTATAGACCTCATTAGGCATCGTAAAGCTGGCCGCTGGCGGATGATTGATGACCTGCACGGTCTGGCTGTACACATTCGACCAGAGTCCGCGGTTATCGCGAACCTGCAGATTCAGCTGGTAAGATCCCACGCCGAAGGCCGCGATATTCGGGGGTACAGCTGCACCGCCCGAATGACTCCACACCTGCTGCCAGCCGTCTTTTATAACCGTCCAGGAATACACTTCGAGCGGATCATTATCCGGGTCAAAGGACTTATCAATAACAGTGGTTGCCTTACGGTAAGAGACATTAGTCGGATTCACTGTGAATAGAGCAACCGGGGGCAGGTTGGCCGCACTGCCCACACTCTGCTGCATCCAATCACTCCAGACCCCGAAGCCGCTAGGCCCGTCGATGTCCCGCACACGCAGCCGGATCTCATATGCAGCCGCAGATGGAAGCTGCGCCGGTGGCTGTCCTTCAGTCCAGACCTCATCCCCCGCCTTGCGCCATTGCCACTGCCAGGTCACCAGCCCCTTAGCAGGACTCGACATATGGTCCAGATCATAAGAGCTGTCTGTGAGATGCAGCGTACCGCCGATCAGCTTCGCTGAGAATAAGGCAACCGGCTTCCGATGGATCATGAACGTCATACTGGATAAGTTATCCCGGCTCCACATACGGTAATTGTCAAACCGGTCATCGCCCTTCGGATTATCCTTCGCTTGAAAGGTAGCCGTGTAAGCGCCGCTGAAGGGAAATGACGGATACTTGCTATCCCGCCACAACCCGCTGTCCCAGATCATCCCCATGGAGTTATCAAAAATAGCCGGGTCCTGATCATAGCGGTACCGCTCTGCATATTTGCCGTCATTCTCATAGTCGGTATACGTTGTGCTGATATCAATCGGGCTGTTAATAAGGAAGAAGGCTTTGTTCCTCAGCCGGTTGGTCACACTAAAGGAAGTGGAGGCTTCCGCCTTCAGATTGAACGGATCCACTACCTTCACATTGACGTTGTACCATCCAGGCGGGATTCCCTCATTCAACACATCGATAGGAATGGTGAAATTTTTCGCAGATCCTGTATTTGCTATGGTGATTTTCTTGTAGAACACGTTCGGGATCTCGGCAATGACATCCACCGTGTCGTTATCCGGGTCTTGCACGTATCCTTCAAGATTATATGTACTCAGGCCAGTGTCGTTGATAATATTCTGTCCCGGCTGAGAGGTTAGGGTGAGATTAGGTTTCTTGTTGGTCGATAACGGAAAGACCCGTTCATCGCTAACAGTATAAGTGTGGAAATATTGATATGTGCCTGAATCTTTCGATACGTCTGCTACCCAGTAAAATTCAGAGAACGATTGCAAAAACTGAATAGAATTAGGCGTCTTTCCTGGAGTCAAGTAGACTGAAAATGAACTAGGTAACTCATCATATATTGAATAATAATAATCATCAAAGTAAATCCGTTTTTCATATAACCCCGGAGTAGTATACCGGGTCGAGTCAAAATAGGGCGGGTTATTTTCACTATCAAGAAAAGACCCTTCTCCTGCTGATGCTATGGAACCCCTACTACCATCTGGATAGCCTACTGTCGTGCTGGTAGAGAATCCGGTGGTAAGACCATGCTTCCATCTCGATTCCCGATCTTGTTCTTTGGGGTAAAAGGGTATTTGTTCACGCGTAAGACTCCATAATGTTGGAGTTTGGAGATTGCTCATGTTAATGTGAAGTACCCCAGTGATTTTATTGAATGTCATACCTGTTAAATCAATAGCCGGTATATCAACCCGCATTGAAGATGCATACCAGTTCCTGTCTCCTGCAAATGATGGAGGGCGTGAGGCAATTAACTGCCTTGCCGGAATATGTACATCATTAAATTCAATAATCTCTCCCGCAGCCGCTGCCTGTTCAGTACTAATCCCCATCCAAGAAAACCAGGGGAGCATAGTGACCATTAAAATTAATATCGTAATTCGCTTTATCAGACTCAGACTTTTCATGCGGTTATCCTCTCTTCTACCATGACCAATCGACTGCCGGAGCACGGTTGTACACTTCAATGACTCGTTCAGCTATCGGCTGCGGCGGCGAACTGCTATAGGAGTCTCTAGATTTCCGGTCGGCTGGAGTAATAAACTCTTCAATGGTTGGCTGATCGAACTCCTCGGTTACTGTAAGGCGCACTTCATATCTCCCCACACTGCTCAACTGCAAATTAAAGGCTGTTTTGTTCTCGTTGCTGAATATCACCCAAGCTTCATCCGCAAAATTTCCATCGTTATTAGAATCGTATCTGTACTCCCAAATACGGCGATCCAGAAAATCATAATCCGGAGAGAAGGACATATCCGTAAGCGCAGCGCTGGCTATATTGCCTTGATTAGGATCTCTATAAATCTTATTGGGAACCGAGATATACACAACAGGCGGTTCATCGGCAACAATCTGAAAAATCATGCTTGTGGAGTCGCCAAATCCGGCAGTGTTAGTTACTGTAAGGGTGGCCTTGTATGTCCCAGGTTTCTTAAACAATACTTCTTTGGAGTTCATCCCTGAGAGATTTCCCAGGTATTTAATATCTGCGGCAGTGCCGCCGGAAACAGGTGAAATCGTCCACTGCGTCTTGGTCTCATCAATAGGGTAATGCTCCGGGCTTCGGCTCTTACTCAATAGTGTTACTTTCCTGTTTTCTTTTTTTGTCCCCTTTACATCAATGACCGCTTTAGGGATGGGTTGGATGACATTAATTTTGGCGCTGGTTGAACCGGTCAGTCCTCCGTTATCAGTTACGGTTAGGCGTACGGAATGCTGGCCGAGAGCACTTAGCGGATACCAAGTCCAGCCGAAGGGACCACTAACCGGCTCCACAGCTCCAGGGGTATTGTACTTATAATCTACAATCGTTCCGTCTGGATCATATGAATCTTTACCATAGATCAAGGTTTCTTCCCCTGCCATGACCTCTTCAGGTACATCGAGTACAGCTTTAGGCGGCTTATTGTTATTGGCTGGCGGTGGTGTTGCAGGGATAGGAGAATCTGAGACTTCTACGGTTGCCTTCATTGTTTTGGACAGTGAGGATATGGTCCCCCCTGACGACACTATCGGCTTGGTGAAGCGAACGGTCACCGTGAGGGTGTACTCCTGCTTTACATTGCTGCCCCGGCTCTTTGGGATGACAAAGTTATCAAAGGTCTGTGTGCTGTTCAGAACCTTGCCGTAATCCTTCTTAATCTTCACATCATTAGAGCCAGTCTCCTTCGCATAAAATATCCATTCCTCGATGTTAGATGAATTATCGTAAGCCAAAAGGTCTCCCTTGACTCTCAAGGATACCTCCGTGTCCTTCCCCTCAAACTTCGCCGGGTTGGGCGAAGGCTTGAGGATGCTTACTCCGCCGTCTAGGGTGGGTTCGGTGATGGGCGTGTAGTTGAAGGATACGCTGCCGCTGTAGCTGTAGGTTGGGACTTTGGCATCGGCGGTGTAGTAGTAGGCAGCTCGAACTTCATATTTCCTTCCCTGTGCATGACCTACGAGGGGGTGAGAAGCATCTGCATCTTGGTATGAATATTTTTGCTCCACAGTTTCACCAGCTGAATTTACAAAATACGGAATAGCATAATTAACAATAATCCTATTATTCTTAAATTTGGTCTCCTTTAGCGTAGTTGAGGAATTTACGTAATCAAAGTGCGGTGTAATCGTATTACCTATTATATATTTCAAATCTATAACATTGTATTGTGATCCGTTATACCATTTCACATAATCAATCGACTGAAACGGCGCAGCAGAAACCACCGTTCTGGGAGGTTGAGAGGATGGATTTGAATAATCTTCAGCAGGCTTATCATAAGTCTTCATTCCATCAGTTGCTTCATTGTACTCATTAATTTGCCAACGTCTTCCATCAGAATATCTCCAAATAGAGTTACTAGGATTTGCAATATAATATTCCTTCCAAGAAGCGCGAAATCCAGTCAAATTATTTATTATTTTCGGATTTGATACACCATTTAATTTTAAATTTATTTTCCCATTCTCAAGAGTAATTCCCCCAACAAGTGTATTGCTACCTGTATATTTTAAAGTGCTGCTATTAATAGAAGCAGCTGTTACCCCACTTGGTAAATCAAGAATATACAGCTTAGCCGTATATTCTTCTCCAATAAGACCTGTGTTAATGGGGATGGAGATAGTAGCAGTTTTTGATTCTGCTGCTTCTACAAGTCTAATCTGAATTAAAGGAGTTGTAAGGATAGTTAAGACCAACAAAGAACAAAATAACTTCTTCATTCTGGAACCACAAACTTTTCAACAACTTTTTTTCCATAAAACATACGAAGAACAAAAAAATTAAAATCATCAGCATAGACGTAGCCAAGATATGAGGTAATCTTCTCACCTGGCTTTAGATTATAACTCCACAATGCTTCTGCACTATTTGTTTTTGCAGCATATTTTCTTGGCCAAATCGGATCAGTAACTGTACCACTTTTAAACCTCAACGGAACAATTCTTTCAATATCAGATCCACTACCGATTAATGTTTTACCAGTTTTATTTTCTAAAGTTACCTTTGTCCATATAAAGTATTTTGGGCTATCAATGATATCTGTAGAGTTTTGAAACCCATACAACTTCTGTAATTTCTTAACCTCCGGAGACTTAAAATCATAAATCATAATCTTATGAAGTGTATAACTAAGTCCTTCCGACTCAAGTGTAACTGGTAGGTCCATTGCCTTCTTCAGTCCGAATTTAGCCAAATTGTCTGTCATCACCGGAGCCGCCGTAGCCTTCACCCCCGAAGCACTAACATCCCCCGCTGAACCAACAGCCGGACCGGCCAACAAGGCCACTGCCAGAAAAGCTTTTACTGCGGTTTTCCCCGCTATTGTCTTGCTAATCTTCAACTTTGTCATAATTAATCTCTCCCTTAGTTTTCATAGTTTTGCACCTTCATCAAACGCATCAGCTGGATGCTTTATTGATTCATTCTATATTCCTGAACTGCCGGTACCGTGATGGCCTCTTGAACCTTGCTTCTGGAGATCAGCACCGGGTGCTGCGTTTGAATAACGGCGATGACCGAAGGACCTTGTATGTATTTGGTGATACCGTAAACACTGTCCTCATAGAGCAGCGGAAAAGTATCGCCTGTGGATTCATCCACGATGTCGAACTTGACGATCTTCACTTGAGCCTGAAGCCGGCTCCCCGCTAAGGGGGATAAACCGTCATCCAGTCCCAGATTACTCTGCAAGGTATGGCGGAAGGCGGCATAAGCCTCAGCGGGATCAATGACCAGACGGCCTTGGGCCCTCGCTGCTTCGTTCAACTCCTGTGATGCGTCATGGACGGCCATATTATTGGCATCCTTAAGCATGCTGCGCATGATGTCCCATTCCTGATTCTGAATCTGAAAAAACCAGGAATAAATAAAGATCAACAGGACAAAGGCCAGCTTAATAATATAATCCATAGGTTAGCTTCATCCCTTAATTAATCGAGATATTCACTCATGATCGAGCCATGTCCATAATACTGTGTCGGCTGGGATACGCCGGAGAAATTGTAGGGAAACAGGTTCACCCGCGGCGCAGTCACATATACATCAATCCGCTGTTTGCGCTCAAGGACCACTTCTGTTCCGCTGGTGATCTTAATCGAGCCTTCGGGAAATCCTACAGCCTTCAGGTTCGAAATGACCTCAGCCTTCATGGAGGCAGTGACCATCCCTTCTGTCGCCGCCTTTTGCGTAATATACGAGGTGTTGGCTTTGACCTGCAGATCGAGCAGATAATCGATGTACGTAAAAATCGGCTGCAAAATAATGAACAGCACCAGCCACATGAACAAAGCCCGGAGGACGGTTGCCTTCAAGCGCAGCGCCTCCTTTTAATACTTCTCGACAGCTTTGACATGGGTGATAATATCATCCTGGCTGCCGCCTATGATGCTTGTAGCCCCAGCGATAAAAATCCCGGCAATCACAAAGCCAATAGCCAGAAACAGCGCGACGGAAATCGAGTCCTTCTTCATCCCGGTTAAACCAAAGGGCCAGCAATTGTGTACGTTACTGCCGCTTCCACAGAAGCTGCGGGCTGAACCATACTAACCTTCGGGATTTCAGGTCTGTTGTCATCCGCCTTATCGATTACGTCCCGTACTACAGGAATCAATACAGCAATTACGATAGCCACACACAGGAACCCGATAGCGATAAACAAGCCAGTAGAAATAGCATCTTTTTTCATTGTTAATATCTCCCTTTTGATTGTATATTTTAAAATGCTTCTTGAATATAACAAAAATTTCACTTCATGCTTTGTCTTGCTGCCAACCTGCCTGAAGTGCTCATTGGAACATCCCTACACCGTTAAAATTCCCCTTGATCAGCATAATGTACTGCATCGCCAGCGAAACAATCATCAGAAAGGTAGCGATTGACGGAATAACATTGATGATTGTGGACATGTCTCCGATAAAAGACCACTTCTTCAGATATTGGTCACTTGAGATTTTGGTGATAATTTTACCCTGCTCCTGCAGATACTTCGCTGCTTCATGGTCATCATCCATCCCCTCTGTCGCCAGCAGAATCGAGCGGATATCATTGATAAACATGTGGTTCTCGGGGAATTTGCTGCAAAACCATTCAATGGCCCGCTCCGTGCCCTCATCCACCGCCCGCTCCGAAAGCTCATACAGATCCTGGCGGATGTAGCTGAAATGGTTGGCCGTCCCGGCGCAGAAGGCTCCAAATTCCACATACCCCCGCTTGCGCAGTCTGTTGTTCTCATAGAGGCGGATGAAGGAGATCAGCTCCCCGTCTTTTTGAATCAGCGTCTTCTGATGCAGCCAGCTCAGCACCCAGCCGAACGGCAGCACCCGCTGCGGACTGGTAATTACGAGAATCAGCAGCGCAATCAGTGGATCGTATATGGACACTCTCTCTGAGCGCACGAAATCTCCCGTTGCCTGAACCAGAATATAGAGGAAGGCCGCCGAATATCGGAATAATGTGATTTTGGCTGCGGATATAGAGAGTCCGCTCTGGTGGAGCAATTGCTGCAGCCGTTCATTTTGCACACGTTCCCCGAACGCCTTCCACTGCTGGCCCAAACGGAGCACATACCGCTGCTGACGGCTGCTGCTGCTGACAAAGACCAATAAGGCAAGATACACAATACCTGTTACAGCTATCAAAAGTAGTAATCTATCCATCATTCATCACCTTAATGGTAGTCCAGTCTGGGTCTGGCGAGGATGGTGCTGATCATGAACGAGATGAATAGGCCCGTAAGGATCACCATCATAAATGTAAGTCCAATCGTTGTCTCGAACTGCAATTTGAAATACACATCCGGCTTCAGCATGTACATGAACGTTCCCACAGAAGACACCAGTACAATCAGATTACCGTACAGCCCCAGGCTGATCGCATCCCTGCTGCTGGCCTTTACCGTAAGAATGGTCTCCCGTTGCAGCTCCATGGAGCGGTTAAGCGTCATGAGTGAGCTTTTGAGATAACGGGTGCCCTCCTTCTCGCAATAGAGCAGATCGGATACGAATTCTACGGCAAACGTCGTGCCAATCGCTCCGGCAAAACGCCCGGCTTCCTCATTCAGCTCCCGTTCATTGCTATAGCCGGCGAATGCTGCCCCCAGCAGCTTCAAGGGCGTCTTCAGCACATTCTCCACCGGCAGCAAGTCACTGGTCTTGGACAAAATGGAATCCGCAGATAAATGCGTGAATTTGGTGGCGATTTTGATCACATCGAGCAGATCGTAGCTCCCCCGCACCTTGCGCTGGGCATAGGTATATCTCATCCGCAGATAAGGAATACAGGCCGAGAGAACCGCCAGGAACAAGGGAAG
Source organism: Paenibacillus sp. FSL H8-0048 (assembly GCF_038002825.1). NCBI lineage: Bacteria > Bacillati > Bacillota > Bacilli > Caryophanales > Paenibacillaceae > Paenibacillus > Paenibacillus sp. FSL H8-0048. The sequence continues at coordinate 3,134,923 of NZ_JBBODF010000001.1, forward strand.
CCGCCAGGCATTCGCCACAGGTGCGCCGTCATTCAACACTATGCCTTCCAGAAAAGGATTGCTGAAGCTCATCTGCCCCGGCAGCTCTTTAAGAGTCAGCAGACTCGACAGGAATACCCCGAGGAACAGCAGCCCCGAACGGGTGACGAAGCGCAGCACACTGATGCCCGGCTCATATCGCTTATGGGCAAAATACAGCAGATCATCCAGATGGCGGTACAGCCACATTTTCCTCTTCGTGCTACTGACCTTCTGGCCGAACAGACTCATCCTCAGGTTCATCCGCAGATCCAGCTTTTGCCCCCACTGCCATAGATGCCGCTCAATCAGCGGCTTGACCAGCAGCCACAGTCCGCCTGCAACGAACAGGTGAAGCACAAACTGGATGATATAGAACAGCAGCTCCACAGGCACTCCCTCCTCTCATTCGTTCAAAACGATTTTGGACTTCAGGCTCTCCTTCAGCGGGTCAGTCATCGGCTTCTGCGCAGCGAGATGTCCAAGCTCCTGCAGCAGCATCCGTGCCGCTCTGGCGTTCTTCTTCTTCATCTTCGCGATCAGCGCTTGGGTCAGCTTGTCATTATAGGTCCAGCCTGCCTGCTCCGGTTCCCAGCGCATCAGATCGTTCGCGAAGACCGAATTACTGGCCTCTTCATAAAAGACCTCGGAGATCCGTGTGAGCCGCTTCTTGCCATCCGGGACACTCTCCAGAATAAACACCAGCTCACAGGATTTCAGCGCTGAGATTAAATGCCCCTTCAGACTCCCGCCAATCCGTGTAGATACAGCGAACGCTCCCTGATATGGAATATCCTCCGAATCTACGGTGTGAAAGGTGCCCGTAATGCCGTCATAGCCCTTTTCGCCGCTCCACAGGTAGAATTCCCACTCGTTATATCGCATTTCTGTCATATAGAGAATATTCGGGTCATGCCTCAGCGACTCCACACCTACTTCCATCAATTCTTCATTAGACGCCTGAATAGGAATGATCCGGTGGCCCTTGATCTGATACGGTAAAATCGACTCCGGGTGCTTCTCGATCATCACGACGCCCATGCATGAAGAGGAGCCGAGCAGCTGCTCGCCGACAATCGTGTTGGCAAAAGTGGTTTTGCCCGAACCTACGGCCCCCGCGATAATCGTGTTGCGAAACGTCCCGGTAAGCGCACGAATCAGCTCAATCGCTTCCGCAGGAATACATTCCGTGCCGGCCTGATCATCCAGATCCAGAAATTCCACGACCTGCCGCCGCAGTGAGATGGTAGTGAAGCCTTCCCAGACCCGCGGCGAGACCCAGATGGCCAGACGGATGAACCGGCCGGGCCAGAGGGGATCATCCATTTTGAATTCCACGGAAGGATTATCCTTGTTCAGCTTCTTGCCCGGATCACTTTTGAGAAGAGAGCGCTTAAGCTGCTCCACCCGGTCGAGCGAAGGCATCTCATAGGGATATGCCACAAACCTCCCCTGATGGTTATAAAAAATTTGCCGCCCGATCATCTGCAGTCCGGTGGATTCGCTATAGGCCCGGTCTGTGAACCAGCGGTAGGCGGGGCCGAAGCCCTTCCATTCATGAAACAGCGCTTCAGTGGCTGTGCGGTAAGCCTCCGGCACTTTTCCGGTAAACGGGGTCCGGCGCAGATATTTCTCAATCTCGTTCATGAAAAAGCTGACCGCCTGCGGATCACCAATCAGCGCCTTCGCATTCAGTTCGAAATAACCGTCATCCTCACGCTCCAGCCCGGCGTTCATTTCACTTTTCATGGTGTGCAGGAAGCTGTAGAAGTCCTCTTTGCCGGGCTTGCTGGTTCGCAGTACGCTCTGCTTCAGTGAGAATAGCTGTCTGCTCTGCCCTCCGTCCGCGAGTCCAGGCACCGCCAGTAAGCTCTCGTCGCGCTGCTCTTTCCTCCTGCCCTGTTCAGGGTCAAGCGGAGTCCATCCGGACAGCACACGCTTCTGCTGCAACGGCAAGCTGTCATCCTTGTTGTTCATCATTGAAATATCCCCTTCTTACGGGTTTCCTGTGTGAGGCCCAGTGATACAAGCAATGCGTGGACCTTATCGTCCACTTGCTGAAGCTCTTTTTTGCCCAGCGGCAGGCTCTCTGGAAAAGAGGGATAATACGGCAGCTCCAGCAGAAGCTCGCTGCCAAAACGCAGAGCCAGGTTCTTCGGTGACGTTAGCTCCTCCACATTGCTGCGGTTGATAATCCACTGGAAGTCCTGCGGATGCAGATCCATATGTCCGGCAAGCTCCATCAGGGGCTGCAGCCTGTGTTCATGCCGCGGGTGTGTGACGATCATGCGCAGCACCGACTTCTGCATCCCCACATACCACGCAGCGCTCTCGGGAATCGACCCGTAATCAGCAATCACCACCTCAGCACTTTCACTTGCTCTCGCAAGCAGGTATTCGATCTCCTCCTCCTGATAATCCTGGGCGCTTAGATAATCGAAGTTCCCGGGCAGATAGGCATAACCCTCCTGCTTCACCAGCGTGCTGAAATCCTCATCATGCAGCATTTTGCCGGTAATCCGCGGCCGCAGCCTGTCCAGACTAACCGCCGTTTTCCGGTCATAGCCCGGATCGTACAGGTTGAGACCCAGCATAATCACCCGCAGCCCCGAAGCCGCTATCCTCCTGGCGAACAGCTTGGCAATACTCGTGCAGCCAATCCCCGGCCCCGAGCCGAAGAAGCCTACCACATTGCCGCTTTCCTTATGCTCATCTTCGAGCATATAGCGCAGCTTATCGATGATTGCCGCTGAGGTTGAGCGCGGAGGCATGAAAAATATGCCCAGACTCTCACACTGCATATGTATAGCCTGGTAACCCCGCACCCCTTTTTGCAGATAGATGTACAAAATCGAAGAGTCCGGGTACCTCCCTCTCAGCTCCCTTAGTCCCGTTACAGGCACCTGCTCACTCGTTACCATTAACAGATGCCCCATGGCATGCTCAGGCTCCGGCAGCACACTTTGGGCAATAACGGTGAAGCCTGCCAGCTTAATCTCGTTGATCGTTAGCTGATCTATGCCCAGACTGAATATTCTCAAGTCTCATTCCTCCTCCTTTCTGTCTGCTCTTCTACTCCACCCGGACAATCCATAGCTTCTTGCCCTGCTCGAGATATGCTCCTAACAGCTCACCGTCGCTCTTCTTCAGCTTCAGCTCCGGGGCTGCCACCTTCCCGGTCGAAGTAAAGCGGTTATTGTTGTTGCCATTCTCCGAGTCAAGTACATCGTTGTTGTCTTCCGTCCGCACGTAGTTTACTGTCACTCCGCTTAAGAATACTTTGCGCGCAGGGATTTCCGGCGGAGCCTCTGTTTCCAGCAGGGAAGAAGCGTCTGAAGCCGGCCCTCCTCCGGGAGTAGCTACAGATGCAGTAGCAGCCGGACTGTATCCTCTGCGTTCTTTTGCGGGTGAGTCTCCTTCGACCAGATAGATATCTACCTTATCCCTGCTGCGGAGCGAACCGTTGATGGCATAGATGGCGTCTTTGGGGATCGGAAAAATCCCCTCGTCCTGCTGTGGCTCCAACTCGCTTACATCCACCAGCGACTCAGTCAGAATGCTGCCATCCGTCAGATTAACATTCGTAATCTTCTGTTCCACCTGTTCCAGACTACGGACGGCCCCTGCAGGGATGTCTTTGGTCTGTACGGAATCCAGATAGAGATTCTCTGCTGTCAGCTCATGATTCTTCGGCAGGAAGCTCCCGCCGTCCACCTTGATTTTGACAACAGTCTGTGACAGTACATAAGGCTTGAAGTAGAGATCATAGCCGAGCAGTCCGCCGAAGCCGATGAGCAGGATGAGTCCGGCGAAGAAATAATTGCGTTTTAATAGACGTCCGCGCTTTGTTGACAAGCCCTTTACCCCCTTTGAATGTGATTTCTGCACATAGCAAAATACATCTTGGCGCTTATGTCCAAAATGCCGGTAAAATGCTTTTTTACCTTAGTGGTTGAGAAGTGTATTAGATTATCCTTGTGAGGTTGTGAAGCCTGAGGCTGCGGGAAGCTCCCGCTGAAGATGAATGCCGGTAAAAGTCAGGCCAGAACGATGTTCTATATCCCCTGCGTTAAGCAGGGTTGCTGACTTTTACCGGAGTGGTTGTAACGTTGACTGCAAGATAAGGCTGATTAATTAAATACTACTGTTTTGTTGTGATGCACGAGAATTCTGTCCTCAATATGCCATTTGACCGCGCGGGCCAGAACGACCCGCTCAATAGTACGTCCAATGCGCTTCAGTTCATTCACATCATCACTGTGGCTGACCCGCTGAACGTCCTGCTCGATAATCGGCCCGCCGTCCAGCTCCTCGGTCACGTAATGGGCAGTCGCCCCGATGATCTTGACTCCACGCTGATAGGCCTGGGCGTAAGGCTTACCGCCGACAAAGGCGGGCAGGAAGGAATGATGGATATTGATGATCCGGTGCCGGTAATGCTCGATGAATGAAGGGGAGATAATCTGCATGTACCGGGCCAATATGATCACATCGATATCCTCACCTATAACCTCCAGTTGACGCGCTTCAGCTTCAGCCTTCGTCTCTGCGGTAACCGGAATATGATGGAACGGAATACCGAAGGATTCCACATAAGCCTGCATATCGGTGTGGTTGCTGACCACAAGTGCGATATCTGCATCCAGGTCGCCCGCCTGCCACTGCCAGAGCAGTTCCACCAGACAATGGTCCTCCTTGGAGACGAAGATCGCCAGCCGCTTCTTATGGCTTACCTTGAAGATCTGCCAGTCCATCTTGAAGCGCTCGGCAACACCGCCGAAGATGCTACGTACTTCCTCAAGCCGCTCATCCAGCTTAGGCAGGTCAAACTCTACTCTCATGAAGAACATTCCGCCGTCCGGGTCCATCGTATATTGGTCCGACTGCACGATGTTCGCGCCATGCTGATACAAGAAATGCGATACCGCCGCTACAATCCCCGGTCCGTCAGGACAAGATATAAGCATACGCGCCCGGTCGGGATAAGTTCTGCCTGTTGAATGCTCTCTCTTCACATGTAATTCCATAGTTCTCCGTTCATCCTCTCATCTGCTTGCGTTATCTATGCGGGTCTATGCCTTCACGAGCAGCTGTTTGCCTGCAAGCCAGGCGATCAGCCGGTGATTAACGGCTTCCTCACTAAGCTGAGGGAATAATCCGGCAGCTATGACTTGATCATAGAGACGTTCCAGCGGTTCACGGGGATCTGCTTTTTTGGCCTTGGCGTCATTCTTCAGCAGCTCCCACACCTCCAGCACATAACGGCGGGAATCCAGCTCCTGCTTGGCAAAAAAAGCATGCAGCTCTTCCAGCTCCTGCAGGAATTCTGCACCGAAGCGTTCAGCGACATTGCCGCGCAGCAGGGCGATTTCTACTTCATACATGGGACGGAGCTTCTTGGCATCCTTGCCGATCCAGGGTGTCTCCAGAATAAACGGCAGACCTGCGAGTGCTTCATGCCGGACTACATTGTTAATCGTCTCGAACCCTAAGTAGCCGGAGCCAATCGGTGTATGACGGTCCTTGCCCGCTCCGCGCGGGTTCTTGCTGTCATTAAGATGGATTACGCCCAACCTCTCCAGGCCGATGGTATCATCGAACTTCTTCAGCACCCCATCCAGATCATTCACGATATCGTATCCGGCATCATGAATATGACAGGTATCCAGACAGATCGATAGCCGCTGATTAAATTCGACCTTATCTATAATGGAGGCAAGCTCCTCGAAGGTGCGGCCGATCTCCGTTCCTTTACCAGCCATCGTCTCCAGTGCGATATGCACATCGGTCTCATTCGTACCGCCCAGCACCTCATTCAGGCCGTCTGCAATACGCTGAATGCCGTAATCAGCATCCTTATCGGTGAATGCACCCGGATGCAGAACAATATGCTTAACCTCAAGCGCATGGGTCCGGCGGATCTCCTCCTGCAGGAAATCTACTGCCAGCTGGTAGGTATTCTCCTTGTAGGAGCCCAGGTTAATAATGTAAGGAGCGTGAACCACAATCTCTCCGACACCATTCTCCCGCATCTTCTGCTTGCCTTCCTCGGGGAACATCGCCTCAATCGGCTTCCGGCGCGTATTTTGCGGCGCTCCCGTATATATCATAAACGAGGTAGATCCGTACTCATTTGCTTCATTGGCCGCGCTCAGGAGACCCTTGTCCGCGCAGGACACATGTGAACCTATTTTCAGCATGCTTAATTTCCCTCTTTCCTTCACGAATTAACCCTTATTCTACCGTGATCGGAAGAATAAATCTAGGCAAGCCCGGGAAGGCCGCTTCCGCTTCGCAAACTTAAGGAAATACGCTATACTCAAGAGGAGCAAAAGGAAAGTGACAATCATCATTGTCAAAGGCGGTGTATTCATGCATTTCCATTTACCTTCAAGCTTATTGTCCACGTCTCCAAGCAACTGGTTTATGAACTCTATCGCATTTTGGACCTTTTTACTGCTGGGCAGCATGTGCATCGGCGGCTATTTTATGTTCCGCAAATTTCTGAAGGTGCTGCCCAAGGCTGACGGCAAATCCAAGCTGGACTGGCAGAACTACTGGGTGGAACGCAGCCGTCCGCTGTGGAGCGACGAGATGAAGTCTTTTCTGGACCAGCTTGTACAGCCGGTGCCCAGCCCGTTCCGCGACATTGCCAAGCACTCTATCGCTGCTGAGATCGGCAAGCTTGCTGTAGAGAGCCAAGCAACGGAGGTTACCCGTGAGCACTGTATCCAAGGGTACATTATTGCCACTCCCCGTCGTGACAACAGGTTCCTGATCACCTTCCTGGAGAAGAACGGCATCGACTACGCGCCTTACAAGCATCTGGTTAAATAAAGTATATTAAGGAGCAATCCCTATGAAATATATCATTTGCGGAGGCAGCGGATTCATCGGCAGCGAGCTTACCGGATATTGGATGCACAGCGGACATCAGATCATCAGTGTCGGCCGCAAGACCCCCGAGAACAAGCTGGAGCATCCCGGACTTAGCTATCTAACATGGGACAGCCTGGCAGCCAATCCTGAAGCGGCAGAAGGCGCAGATGCAATGATTAATCTTGCCGGAGCTTCGCTCAGTCAACGCTGGACCCCTAAGGGGAAGCAGGCGATTATGGAATCGCGTCTTGAAACCGTTGCCGCTGCCGGAAAGCTGCTGAATTCACTCCAGCATAAGCCAAGCGTGATCATCCAGTCCTCAGCAATCGCCATTTATGGTACATCCGTACAGGATACCTATACCGAAGCTTCTGAGACCCGGGTTGTCGACTTCCCTTCCGAGGTGGTCAAGACCTGGGAGGAGGCTGCAGATGAAGCCTATGCCGGTATCCGGCTGGTCAAGCTGCGCACCGGGGTTGTGCTAGGCAATGAGAGCGGTGCTTTTCCCAAAATGAAGCTGCCCTATTCACTTGGCTTCGGCGGCAAAATCGGCACCGGCAAGCAGTGGATGTCCTGGATTCACCTGACAGACATTGTGCGCCTGATCGAATTCTGCATTCTTCAGCCTGAAATCGAAGGTCCCGTTAATGCCACGGCTCCACAGCCGGTCACTAATGAACAGTTCGGACGGATGATCGGCAAGGTCTACCATCGCCCGCATTGGTTCCCCCTTCCGGCGTTTCTGCTAAAAACCGCTGTAGGCGAGCTGTCAGAGATTCTGCTGGAAGGCCAGCGTGTGCTTCCTTCCAAAGCAATTAATCACGGCTTCACCTTCAACTATCCCACGTTACAGCCTGCTCTGGAGCAACTGAAAAGCCAGTAGGCTGCTGCAAACCCACCAGTCGATCTGCTCCATCTATCTCTGCTACGCTGTGTGAAAGGTGTAGGTACCCTTAACAATGGTGAACACACTGCCTTCGGTCAGCGGATATTCTTTGTAGGGAACCATCGCCTCGCCTGCAAGCAGCGTCCCATTCCTGGAATCCAGATCCTTCAGAATGTAACCTCCTGAGGCCCTGGAGATTTCAGCATGAACCCGTGAAGCCCCCTCCGATTTCTCAATGTACTGAGCCACTTCAGAGGAGCGTCCAATAATGAAGCTGGGCCGGTTCAGCTCAATTCGCTCGGGAGCTTCCCCGTCATCCGGGTCGCTTCTTTCCAGATAAGGCACTGTCCTTCCGGCCTGGGGAAGTCTGCTCCCTGTAGCCTGAACGGGTTCCCGGGTCAGCAACGCTGTAGCCATCGCCGCTTCCTTCTTCTGCGGACTGCTGGCGGTCATCCCCGCCGGAGTCTGTTGTCTGCCGGCTGGTGCGGCTGTGAATCCGCTCTTCTCCACAGTTGCTTCATGTTGCTGAGGAGTGTAGACCGATGCAGGAGAGCGATGCTGATCTACCGTATTCCTGCTGAAATCCCACTCCAATTCGCTTCTCAGCTTACGGTTCCGGGCTGTACTGTTATATTCCTCCGGCACCTCCTCCAGAGCATCCATCTCTTCCTCTGCTTCGCCCCAAGCCAGCCTTCCACTCCATACCAGCCAGCATACAGCCGCAAGTATCAGAGTCACCCCAGCACATACTGCCAGCCACAGTGTCCGGGGATCATTCAGATAGAGAAACTTCCATAGTAATGCATCTCCTAGCACGGCCCCCAGCAATATATATGTCCTGTAAGGACTCTGCTTGTCCTCAACCTGAGCAGGTCTCATTGCTGTACCCGTTGCTGCCTGAACTCCTGATACCCCCTCCTTCCGCTTCAGTTGCGGCGTACCGCTCATCCAAGGCGTTGGATTAAGTATCGAACCGGAAGGCTGCGCCCAGTCTATACTCGTTCCCGACACGACGGCAGAGGTGCCTGCGCCAGCCATTGGACTTAGATGTGCAGGCTCAACACTTTCAATATGGACCTTGTGGGAAGTTACCTCTGTCAGCATTTCTGCAAGCAGCTCCTTCAGCCCCGCCGGACTAAAAGCTTCTTCCCCGCAATATTGCAGCAGCCGCTGAATCCCGTCACCCGATAATTCCTGAATGGCTCCCATGAAGACCATAATGAGCGATTTCAAGGCTTCTCCCGGCTTCTGCGCAGGCTCAGTGAGTTCCAACGGAATATAAGTCAGGAAGACCTTGCCGCTGCTTAGCGGACCTTCGATAAAGATAAAATCTTCTTGAAGCGCATACTGCTCTGTACGCAGCATATACAGCTGTCCCTCTTCCATCCCGCCAGCGATCTGCAGCATCAGCCCGAAGAATTCCATCATGCTCAGCTTGCCGCTTTTAAGCAGAGCTCCAAGCATTTTACGTCTTGCAACCGTGTATTCCAGTGAGACCTTCAGATCTATTTCTCTAAGCAGCAACCGTAAATGATGCGGTATCACGCTGGCCATCAGCATCCGGGCCTGCACCATATTCAGTTCTCCTGCGCTCAGCCCCCCGGATCTGTCCAGCAGCATCGTTATTCCGTCCTGCTGGATGAAATCCCGTTCAAGTCCAAACAAATCTCTTCACCTCCTAAGCTGTCAACGATAAGCTCCAAGTTAGAAATATATATAGGCACAGATGAAGCCCGGAAACACGGCCAGCATAAAAGGAAACCGGAGCAGTTCTCCCTCCCGGCCCTTGACCAGACTCATATTACGAAGCAGCAGGAACCCGGCTGTTCTGCTAATCATGCTCCGCAGCCTGCGTCCTGTCTCCCTTCTGTACAGAATGATAATCCAGCCCACGACTGCCCCCAAGAGCACCGAATAGACAATAACCTGAAGCGAGAAAAGCACTCCCGTCCAAGCACCGATAGCCGCAAATATCTTCACATCACCAGCCCCCACCGCCCCGGTAAAATACATAATCAGCAGGAGCAGGAAGCCTGCTCCGCTGCCGCAAAGTGAAAACAGCAGCCCATGCCAGCCATTGATCATCAACTGCAGGAGCAGTCCGCCGATCAGCGCAGGCAGTGTAATCCAGTTAGGAATTCTCATCCAGCGTATATCTGTGAATAATGCTGCTGTCAGGAACGGCAGGCAGCCCCATAACGCCCATCCCGTCATCCGTGCTCCTCTTTTCTCTACTCTTTTATTTTTTGACTACTGTAAAAGTCGCCTGAAGCGTAGCTCCATCAGCCAGACTAACCACAAAGGGCCAGGTACCCGGCGTAGTATTCACGCCGATCTTCCATTCCCATTCGATGTACCCGTGCTCATCCGCCTGCTTCCAGCCCAGATACTTGGCAGTACTCTGGCCGCTCTTATAAAAGATCGACAGATTAGCCGATGCTCCGGGAGGCACCTTCACCTTGATGATGCCCTGATGATTCGCTACTCCAGGATTAGGCTTCTCCAGAATCATAATGTTCCCGGTCTCCTCAGCAGGCTCAGCCGGATTTCCTTCCCCGGAAGAATCGGTGTTGCCGACCCATAAGCGTTCAACTGCACTGGCCTCCAGCACGATTTTTTCATTCAGGAAGGGGACTCGCATGGGCAGCTCATAGCTGACTACCATGCCGAAATACGGATGCGTCCCTTGCCTCAGATCGGGTACAGTGACATTGGATACATGAATTCTGCTATATTCAAGCAGGTCTGAGGACAGATACGGCCGCAGCATCGGCTTAAGCACCAGATCCAGTGCGGCCTCAGATGCTCCCGCCTGCACCTTCTGCAGCGGCCCTTCTCCCTCCCGGACTACAGCCTTGACCCAGGATTCCATCGGCTGCGGAAGCTTCTCCACGTAGTCCTCACTCCACTGCGTTATCGACAGCCGTGGAATGCTCCAGATGCTGGAGGACTCCGCATCATCTGAGCGCTCACCCTTACCTGCTTCTTTGGCTTCATCTCCGCCGCCGTCTTCCCCCTCCTGCTGCTGCATTGCCAGAGCTGCGGGATACATATGGGTTGAGATTATTTTGACAGTGTCAGAAGCCGTACTCTGCAGCGCTGTCGAATACAAGGTCATTTGAATGATGAAGATGAGGAACAGAACAAATAACAGGAACACAGGCAGAATCAGTGCCGCCTCCACAACCATGCTGCCTTCATCCTTAGGGTCCGGCGATTTCCTCAGCCAGCGCTTCATTCCACCGTCCCCCTTAATAAGAAAAGTCAGCTGCTGCTTGTCTGAAATACACTTTGCCCCGCACATCTCCTGGCAGCCCGGTACTGTAATTCACCAGCTTCACTACACCCGGCAGAAACCAAAGCTTCATGCCCATCGTGATCCGGGCAGAGGCATATGTATACTTCTCTACCGGATTGATACCGATATTCAGGCGGATCAGCGCAAGCATCCGGGACAGCTGTTCTTCTCCTCCCCCATGCAACAGGAGGAACAGCCGCAGGTAGTCACGATAGCTGAGCTGTGCGGTCATGTATTTCGATAAGGGGATCTCTCCTTTGGTGCAGAGCTGAATCATATCCTGGATAGCCTGCTCAATGCCGTACAGCAGCGCGGCAGCCAGGACGATAAGCGGATTCCCCATACCGGCTTTCTCAATCAGGCCTTCCATCGTCCGCACAGCCAGCCGCAGAGCAAAGATCTCTCCATAAGCGGCTGCCACATTGCCTGCAGGATTATAGAATCCGTACAAAATATATTCCAGCTCTTGCGCCTGCGGCTTCAACTGCTCTCCCAGCTGCTCACCGAATCCTTCATCAGACCCGGAGGCCAGTGAGGTTAGCGCAGACAGATCGAAATGCCGGAAATACATCGCAGAGTACTCCGTCTGGTACAGCCGGTCTCTGGCCCCTGACAGCACACTGCCCATAGCAGCATATATCCCATCCATATCTTTCATGGACGACTTGCCCGCAGCGTATTGATCACCATTATTCACAGCAGCTCCCTGCTCCTGCTCCAGACCTTCGTTAAAGGCGATATTCTGCTGGTAGTATCGACGCAGACTACCATACTGTTCCTTCGCCTCATGTGCGCTGCTTCCCAGCGCGCGGATCTGATCCAGCAGCTTCATCGCATCGCCAAGCTTCTTCTTCGCCTGCCCTTCTATCTGCTTGCGCTGGCTGTCAGCAGTACGGCGTCTCTCAATCTGCTCCGCTTCCTGCGTTATAACAGTACCGTGTTGCCCATAACTGCTTATATAGCCGTGAACAGCTCTGGAAGCATTAAGAACCCCTGCACTCATAAGAGAATAGTCGGCATACAGCCCGGATGCTGTACTTAATTTTGCCGGCAAGCCAGCGACCAGCGGCTCCAAGGGAAGCGCGGTACTTCGCTGTACCCCGATGTTATTGCCCATCCCGCTAAGCTCAGCCGGAGGAAGGATAAGACCTTCCACCTGTGCTTTCAGCTTCTTAAGAGGCTCTGAGCTAAGCTCTCCGGCCGTGTCCGGAATGTCCCAGTTACGGGCAGGATCATCCCCTTCAGCACTCACATTCGCCTCTGCCTGATCAATGACACTCTTCATCTGAAGGTTCAGTGCGTTCACTTGCTTAAGGGCAGTCTCTGCTTCATCCAGCAGACGGCTGTTTTTCTCCTGGAAGTCAGCCAGCACTGCCGGTATCTTGCCTGTTACTTCAACAACCTGAACCTGATACTGCGATAGCACTGCCGTGTACTTCGGCCTTGTCTTGGGGGGACGGTAATAATCGTCATAATATTTGTTGACATAATCCCCGTACATCGCCGGGATATCGGAGCTTGCGGCCAAGGATGCAAGCGAACGCTCCCGAATAAGGTCACCCGGAGGATTCATCAGCAGCTTCTGCAGGCTCTGTGCACTGTCAGCAGCTTCCTTGCGCTTCTTCAGCATAAGATCCAGCGCTTCCTCACGCTGATCATATAAGGGCTGCAAATCACCCAGTATCTCTGTTGTCCGTGAAGCCTCAGTCATCGCCGCCGATAACGGCTTAAGCTTGCCTGCCAGCTCCAGGGCGAAATCAACCGGAGCTTTGTATTTCATCTCTTCTATAATCTGCCGCCGGAAGACCTCATAGGTGCCCAGCGGGCGGCTACAGTCCAGTGAAGAGGAATCGACCATCACGGGAAGCAGGTTAAAGGCATCCCCCCGTCCGCTCTCGTACAGATTGTCATTAAGCACCTTCGACAGCAGCTGATTGCCGTCCCCGCCGCCGAAAGCGAATAAGCCGTAATTCTCACGCAGCTCAATATCATAAGCGGACATTACAGAGCGTATAGCGGCTCTCGCCAGGCGTTCCTCCTGTACATTTACCGCCGCAATGCGTGCGTAATCGATCAGCACAGCATTAAAAAGAAATACAAACGCCAGCACCATTATAAGAAAGACCGATACCGAACCTTCCGCCGATCGGAGACCTCTGAATCTATCTCCGGCTAACTCTTTGCCCGGAGTATTGTTCATAGGATTACCTCCATAATCCAAGCAGCGGCTCCGGCGAGATGGCTTACTTAAGAACCTCCCGTGACTGAAAATACGCATCCGAACTTCCCCTTAACCTTATTCTTGAACACCCCGTCCCACGCTGCTACATCACCAGCCATCCTTAATGCAGCTTATCAAGCATCAGGGCTGCATGCTTCTTTTCCATACCAGTGCTCTCCTTGCCGCCGGAGGAATGCTGCTTGAACTTCGACCCGTAGTAGCGCATGAGATCCACCGTTCTTATGAATTCAACAGGCTCCGTAACGTAGGAGCTGGCATACACCTCAGGCGCGGCTCTATCAGCCAGCAGATTATCCAGAACAGGCAGATGTAGCACCTTCTTCAGCTCCGTACTGATTCTGCGGCCAGTCAATCCGTAGACATAGCTCATTTCCCCCTGTAATCCGGCAGGCACCATCTGTGATGCCCGGCGCAGCTTTACTACCGGCAGGGGACCTCCTTCTTCAGCACTATCAGACAGCGTAATGGCGGTACTGCCATTCTCTGCTCCTGAACCGAATAGCGAAGCCAACAGTCCATCCTCACCGATTCTCCAGTACAGCGGATCAACATTTCCGGTCTGAAATTCTCCGCTTACCGCCCGGTTACTATTCTCCCAGTTATAAGCAGCCCGCTCTGCAGTAGCTGAGGCAATCTGCAGCAGCATCGACTTCTGATAGCTGTACAGGGAGAAGAACAGCAGCACCATCGTAATCCCCATAAGCATCGGCAGCAGAAGTGAAGCCTCGATCGTGAAGCTCCCCTCATCCTCTCCCAGCGGAATCACTCAAAGACTTCCTGACTCTTATCTCCGGCCGTGCCGATCAGATCCTTCACCACCTTCACAATCTCCTCACGGAATACCAGAACGACTGCAATCAGTACAGCGATGATCAGAATCATCTCCAGTGTCCCCAGCCCCTCCTCATCTTTCCAAAAGCTTTTTGCTCCTTCTGCCATCTGTGTTAACATTCGCCTCTACCTCCTACATTTTTAGCATCATAATCGCTGGTGTTCCCACCAGCACAATCACAATCAAGAAGATAACCACCATCGGAAAAACCAGCTTCGACGATGCCTGTTCCCCGCGTGTACGGCTGATCGCCTTCCGCTTCTCCCAGAGCATCCGTGACAGATCCCGCAGTGACAGAACAAAGTCGGCCCCGCCTCTGCGGTAATTAAGCAGCACTGTAGTTGTGAAGATGGAGACCTCCTGCACGGCACAGCGCTTGCTGAAGTTCTCGAACGCCTGCTGGAAGGAGTAACCGCCGTCCCATTCAGCCGTCATCTTCATTAATTCAGCGTAGAGCGGATGGGCACTGTCCCCTTGGCGGCTGTTCACACAGCGGACAATTGCCCGTTGAACCGTCTCACCCGCGCCTACCAGCAGAACAATACTGTTCAGCAGCTCAGGGAGCTCCAGCATAATATTCTGCTCCCGTACACGTACCTTTTTGTGCAGATCGCTAACCATCGCCACCGGGAGTGCAACTGCCAAGAGCCCACCGAGAATTATTCCCGCCTGCTCTCCCGTAAAGCTTGTCAGCGCACTTCCGCCTGCGGCAAGCAGCCAGCTGTAGCTAAGCATCTCCCCCATGAACAGCAAGGTCCGTTCTGCGCTATAGCGCATACCATAGATCCGCTGTAGCGAGCGTTGTATTCTGAACATCACAGACGGCAGATAACTGGCGATTCTGCCCCTTTCAACCAGTAACAATAGAGGCTCTCCCAGCCGCCGCAGCCGCAGGCCCTCCATGGGCAGCTCCCGCAGAGCAGCATAACGGCTGCCGCAGCTCATCCTCAGAATGAGCCAGCCTGCTGCAAGCAGAAGCAGAATGGTACCGCAGATCAATGACATCCCTTCACTCCCCCTCCTTCACAGAGGAATATTCATGATCTTATTAGTCCAGAGGTAACAGAGGAACAGTGCAATCAGCGCCAGTGTAGACACCGCTATTCCTGCACCAGTATACATTGGCTGCATATAGTCTCCGGCGCTCAAACTCATGAACATCACCATCATCAGCGGAGAGACCAGCAGCGCCTTCGCCTCGAATTTCTTCTGGGCTATACTAACCGCTATGTCTTGCTGGATATCCAGCTTCTCGCCGATGATCGAAGATGTACGGCGTACGATTTCAACCAGATCACCGCCCGTACGCTTGCAGACCATGAACACATCTGCGAAGCGCTCCACATCCTCCATTCCTGCTCTTTTGCTGAATTCATACAGCGCATCTTCAATCGGCTCCCCGTTCTCCATCCGGGCACAGATAATATTCAGCTCGGAGATCATGTCACTTGCGCCCTCCGGGTCAAGCATCCGCAGATCCTGCACGGCCTCACGGAAGGCATTCTCCACCGAACGTCCGGCAGAGAGCGAGGATGAGAGCGAGAACAGCATCTGCTTGAATTGCAGATTCAGCGCAGCCCTGCGGCGCTGCAGCAGATATTTACGCAGCAGCCGCGGCCCATATGCGCTTCCGGGGACAAGCAGTGCCGCCAGAATCAGCCGGTGATAGAACAGGTAACCAATACCGAACAATACCGCTCCGGTACCCAGAATAACCAGCATTCTTTGCAGGGAGGTAAGCTCGTATACGGTATAATCCGGCAGCAGCACCTGCTCGCCCCCTTGAGATGTGCTAACCGGCAGCACGGGCGCTTTCCTCTTAATGAACCCTTTGTGTCGCCTTACAGCGGAATGCCTGTCGCTCTTCTTCAGGATGTTCAAGGTACAACCGCCTCCTTCGTAGAGCTTCTCCCCTCATACTGCTTGAGCGGATAATCATGGATTCCGGCCATCCGCAGCTTGTCCGTATGCAGAAGCGGGTTGCCGCAGAACTCAAGCCTCCCCTGCACCCGGCCATCCTGTTCGCCCGACTCCCGAAATTCATATAGTGGATTCAGTGTGACTTCGCCGCTGCGGATACCCGCAACCTCACTGATCTCCATCACCCGGCGTGAGCGGTCACGCAGCCGCGACAGATGCACGAATATATCGATCGCCGAGCTGATCTGTTGACGGACGACGGTTACCGGCAGATCAGCAGCGCTAAGCACCATAGTCTCCAGGCGGCTGAGCATGTCCAGCGCACTATTCGAATGTCCCGTTGACAAGCTCCCGTCATGACCGGTATTCATCGCCTGCAGCATATCCAGACATTCAGCTCCCCGCACCTCGCCGACGACAATACGGTTCGGCCGCATCCGCAGCGAGGTGCGGATCAGGTCGCGGATGGTGATCTCCCCCCGCCCCTCCGTATTGGCATTACGGGTCTCCAGAGAGACCAGATTCGGAACCGTAACGATCTGCAGCTCTGCCGAATCCTCCACTGTAATGACACGCTCCTGCGGCGGGATGTACTGCGATAGAGCGTTCAGAAAGGTTGTCTTCCCTGATCCGGTACCGCCGCTGATGAAAATATTGTATTTGGCAGCAACCAGAATCTGCAGCAATTCTGCTGCTTCTTCCGAGAGCGCTTCACGCCTCACCAGCTCTGCCATCGTCATCGGTGTCTCCGGGAATTTGCGGATGGTCAGGGCCGGACCCTTCAGCGCCGCAGGCGGCAGTACGATATTGACACGCGAACCGTCCTGCAGCCGCGCATCCACTATCGGCGAGGACTCATTAACCACACGGTTGACGCCGGAGACGATAATCTGAATGATATCCTCCAGCCTGCTCCCCGATTCAAAAGCCAGCGGCAGCCTGCGGATCATGCCCGCTTCCTCAATAAAGATCTCCTCATGGCTGTTGATCATAATCTCGGTGATCGCCGGATTGTCCACCAGCGGCTGAAGAATATCCAGCCCCCGGAAGGAGTCGAACAGCTTCTTCACCAGTTCGTGCTTCTCCTGGGCAGTCAGGAGGCGTAATTGCTCCCGCTCCAGAATGATCCGTTCGATGTAAGCAGCCAGCTCATCATTCCCGATGACCGAGGTAACATCCAGCCCTGCACGGATGTCGCTCCGTAAGGCGCGGAACATCTCTTCATTCATACAGGAATCCCGGTGAACACCCCGGGCAATTCAGGCTCTACTATAGCTCTGGAAAGCTGCTGAATGCCGTCGATGAATTGGGGAGAGCTTAGGCAGAGTTCTCCGTAATGCTGTAACCCCCAGGATGGAATATACGGAAGTGCAGCATCCAGCGGGAGTGCAGCGGATAGCAGTCCTTCATTCTCCACTATGCAGCCGTTCATGACGAATCGGCTCCGGTTCAGCAGCTCCGGCTGCATGCCGGAGTGCGGACTGGCAATATAATCGAGCCAGCGTTCGGTTTTGCGGATACTGGCCTGGTCATTCTTCAGCACCCACAGCAGGACACTGCATCTGTTCAGAACAGCCTGGGCCCGCTCCTCCTCAATAGCGCCGGTATCTACAATAACCACATCATAGCTTCCGGCTCCGGCCAGCCCCTCCAAGAGATCCAGTGAATCCTGCCGCGACATCTGGAGCATCTCTTTGAAGTTCTCCACAGGCCGGAAGGCATCACACCGCAGACTGTCATGTCTGAATGCATAATCAGTCCACTTAGGCTGTCCTCTCCCTCCCTTATTCTCTGGCCCTCCGGCCTTAAGCTCATATAAAAGCCGCTCCAGACCGGGAACATGGCTGCCCGGCATCCGCAGGATGAATCCGCTGCTGTCCACACTCTCCAGATTCAGATAGAACACGGACAGGCCAACCGCTCCAAGCTGCTTTGCCATGTTCAACGCTACCGTGGTTTTGCCGCTGCCGCCGCTGGCTGAGACGACACCGAGCAGCAGCGTTGCTTCCTTAGGCAGAGCAGCTATCCGGACCCGCTTCTGATCACAGAGCTGGAGAATCGCTTCCAGCAGCGCCGGCAGTGCCTGATACTTGGCAATATGCCTTCCCCCCGCCAGATTCCGGCCATTCGCCAATTCTCCGCCTTCACTTAAGACCGCCCAGGGAACAGTACTCCTCCCTTCCACCAGCCAGGCTTCAATGAAAGACGGATCAGCGGCAACTGCATCCGGCAGCTCGTCACCTGTCATAAATTCCATAAAAGCGTCCAATTTGCTGAATGCCGTAATCCGCAGCATCTCTCCATATTCGCTATGATGCAGGTAATGAAGCAGCGGTTCAATATACTGGCTCTCCCGGACTGCAAGCACAATTCTTGCCGTCATGAAATCTCCTCCTCTCTTGAATGCATGGGAAAAAGAACAGCAAAAAAGCACCGCCAATAACCGTGAATACGGTCATTGAACGGTGCTTCCGTTACTGTTCCTGTAATTTACTGCTATAATAGCATATATATAAGAGGTCGGCAATAGATTTTTCACCACTATTTGAGAGAAT
This sequence comes from Paenibacillus sp. FSL H8-0048, assembly GCF_038002825.1. Classification (NCBI taxonomy): domain Bacteria; kingdom Bacillati; phylum Bacillota; class Bacilli; order Caryophanales; family Paenibacillaceae; genus Paenibacillus; species Paenibacillus sp. FSL H8-0048. The sequence continues at coordinate 3,153,553 of NZ_JBBODF010000001.1, forward strand.
CCCCCTTCCCGGCTACAGAAATCTGCGCTTCATATCCGGTGACGGCAGCAGACACTGCTCATCCCGGCCGAACCAGCGGTAGCGGTTCCTGGCCACAATCTTGTACATCGCGTTACGCAGCGGTCCCGGAATCAGGATGAACACATAGGCAGCAGGCCACGGGAACCGGAGTCTGCGGGCAATCCGCAGCACTGCAGCCGATTTCGTATAATACTTGCCGTTCTCTATCAGCACCACAGTGTCTAATTGCTGTTCGGGCAACCCGCCTGCCTTAAGCAGTTCCCGGGCCGCTTCACTCTGCAAGGAGGCGAATTTGAAGTGCGCCTTGGGATCACGCGGAATAATGAACCGGACAATTCCCTGGCACAGATGACAGACCCCATCGATCAGCACAATAGATTTACCTTGCATTTCCTTCCGCTCCTCAGCCACATCGCCGCCTCCTTCCTCATAAGCATAGTGTAACATTCATATCTCCTTTTGAAAAAAAACAAAAAACGCGGGATAGCTCCCGCGCCTGTAACGTCCGTTCGTCTAATTATTCAGCAATTGCTTTGTTAATCCATTCGTCCCCGGTCATTTGCTCTTCGAAATCAGCAGTGAAGGATTCCATGCATTTGCAGATGAAATCTTTGCGGCATACCGGACAAGGCGTCTTGAGCAGGCGGCTGATGTTCGTCATTTTCCATTCCGGAAACCGGTTGTAGAACGCGCGGCACTCCGTTCCGTCAGCAAGCTTGATAATGAACTCGTACAATCCTTCCTTATCATTGCTGCTGGCTTTGGTCACATTCGTAATACTCGGTTTGTAGGACATCTTCATCACCCATTATTTAAATTTTTGGTAGTTAATAGCACGCGCGACATTAACAGATACTTAGACATATTAAAGAATTTCCGGGGTGATGTCAACCAAAGTACAGGCTCCTGCACGCTATTTACCACACTTCCGGCCTTCTCAGACTCTATTTAGCCATTATTCCCAGCTTTGCCCATTCCTACCCGTATCTCTGCGCTCAACATAACGTAAGACCAGACATTCAATGTCTGGCCTTACAGATAAACATGCTATTCAATTTTACATTGCTGTCTATTACAGAACGTTCAGCTCAACCTCAATGTTTCCGCGGGTCGCCTTGGAGTACGGGCAGAAATCATGGGCTTTCTTAGCCAGATCCTCTGCCACAGAGCGCTCGATACCCGGCAGCTTCACATCCAGCTTCACGGCCAGCTTGAAGCCCCCGTCGCTCTCGTCCTTGCCGATCAGCACATTCGAGGTAATCTCGACATCCTGCAGCTTTACGCCTTCTTTACGGGCAATATTAGCAAGGGCACTCTCATAACATGCACCATAGCCCGCCGCGAACAGCTGCTCCGGATTTGTGCCTGCCCCGCCAGGACCGCCAAGCTCCTTCGGAATTTTGAGATCATGCTTGAGCGCTCCGTCGGACGATTCTACCGAACCTTCACGGCCTCCGCGAACCTTGGCTGAAGCTGTATATAGGGGTTTAAGTTTCAATGTACTCATCTTTAACTCTCTCCTTTTTAACACAAATTTTGTAAGAACACTTATCCTTAACTTAAACAACCTCACATTTTTGAAACGATTGGGGCAGATTGTTACCTTTTTGAACTTGCTTCCGACGGTGAATGGTGTACAATTAAATTGTGATAAATCAATGTTCGGGAGGAATCATTCATGAATGTCCATGATTTTGAAGCCAACACCCTTAGGGGCCAGGAAGAATCACTCTCCAAGTACAAAGGCAAGGTTCTGCTCGTCGTGAATACAGCCAGCAAGTGCGGACTTACCCCGCAATATAAGGGTCTCCAGGAAGTGTACGATAAATTCAAAGACCGCGGTTTTGAGGTTCTGGGCTTCCCCAGCAATCAATTCGCCGGACAGGAGCCGGGTGAGAGCGAGGATATTGCCGAGTTCTGCGAGATCAATTACGGTGTATCCTTCCCCATGTACGAGAAAATCAACGTCAAAGGCGCCGATGCCCATCCCCTGTTCAAGTATCTGTCCAAAGAGGCACCTGGAGTACTCGGCTCGAAGAGCATCAAATGGAATTTCACCAAATTCCTGGTGGACCAGGAAGGCCGCGTGCTGAAGCGGTTCGCCCCGCAGACCACACCGGACCAGATTGAAGAGGATATCGAGAAGCTGCTGCGCTAGAGCGGGTTCAACAAAAACACCCTTCATACCCGGATTAGCTCCGTGCGAAGGGTGTTTTTGCGTTCAAAAAAAGCCGAAACCCTTGAATCATCAAGGAACTCGGCTTTTATGAAAAAGTATGCGGTAGAGAGGACTCGAACCTCCACGGGTATACACCCACTACCCCCTCAAGATAGCGTGTCTGCCATTCCACCACTACCGCGCGGTGTGTCTAAACGTTGATGCATTGTTTGAGGCCAACATTCAATATTATAAATCGGTTGCGCTCAAAAGTAAAGGTGCCGGCTTAAGATTTTTCGCCGCTTGCATCCTGATCCTTACGGTACTTCGTGAAGGCCAGATATTCCTTAATAAAGTTCTTTTCCTCCGGCAGCAGTTCCTCAGTTTGGCAATTCAATTGCCGCATTTGGCCAAAAAAATAATCCTCGCCGCTTTCCTGAATCGTTTGGGGCTGTTTACCGAGGATCAGCCAATCCAAGCTCACATGAAAAAATGCAGCAATCTCGATCAGTTTATGTGTACCAGGCGTAGATTTGCCACGCTTCCAGTCTCCCATATTGCCAGTGCTGATTCCGAGCTGTGCACAGAAGGATTTCTTCGTAATTCCTTGCCGTTTAATCAATAATTCAATACGTTCATAGATGGATTGCATCAGCCAACTGCCTCCCCGAAAAATATAATACGTAAAAACGTTATTTTTTATTGAAAAATGACGTAAAAAAGTATATAATTAACTATTATTATATCTTTACCTATTTTATATCATAGCGGCTGGATAGTCGATACGAGGTGAGCAATCTGAACAGCAAACGCCCTATTACTGCCTACGGCTGGGCCATCAAGCAACGTCTGGCAGAACTGCACTTGGATCAGAAGAAATTCTGTGAATTACATGACATCCCACCCTATCGGCTGTCCAACCTGATTCACGGCACACGCAAGGCAGACAGATACCGCCGTCAAGTCGCAGAGTTGTTGAACCTGCCGCCATCTTAGCTGCAGCTCGGGCAGCAGCTCTCCATAAGTGAGAATTCTTAGGATTATTCTTCTTGTAGCTACTCTTATTCCATCTAGTCCTGGCAAAATCCTTCTTTTCCCGCCCACAACACTCCATCTACAAAAAAACTCACCGGCTGGCATTATCCAAGAATGCCGTCCGGTGAGTCATTCACATCGTATTTTTTATGAAAATAGGCTTCTGAACACCACTGGACCATTCGCTCCCGCTCTAGCTCATACAGCTTGACCAATTGATTTAGAACAAAAATCCTCTGCACTGTATCCTCAGCAAACCGCAGCTGATTTCTATAATAATCCTTCTCGGTTTGATTAGAAGAATAGCCTTCCTTTTTGTTTGAAGCATATGTTTTGAGTAGCTCAATATGAAGATTATAAATCTCGGAGTAATTCATTATAGTAGATGACCTCCTTCAAGACTATATACTAGCATTTTCTCCGAAATTAATAGAATTATACAAAAAAAAAAAAAACAGAAACCCTTGATTATCCAAGAGTTTCTGCTCATTTCCTAGTATGCGGTAGAGAGGACTCGAACCTCCACGGGTATACACCCACTACCCCCTCAAGATAGCGTGTCTGCCATTCCACCACTACCGCATATTGGTGACTCGTATGGGATTCGAACCCATGTTACCTCCGTGAAAGGGAGGTGTCTTAACCCCTTGACCAACGAGCCAAATTTATGTTTTTTCTTTGTGACAACAAAAATGAGTATATCAAACGCTGGCTGATTTGACAAGCCTTTTTCTAAAAAATTGGTTTCACTTAAAGCTTGGTCGTCACTGCGGTGAGCATTTTGGACTTCCGGCCGCTGTTGTCCCCAGATTTCTTGATTTAAACCACTGTTCGTGGTAGAAATCCGGCGACCGCTGATGCTTACGATGCTAGCTTTCCTGCGGAAAGCTTTCAGGCGGTCGCTATCGCTCCTACAGTTCCAATTTCCCCTCCGCTTCTTTTTGCTTTTCGTTAATTGATATAGATCACTTCTGCCCGCCCGCAGCCAGCACCTGGATTCCATCCGCATATTCATACCCCAGACTCCCGGCCACCGCAGCATTGGTCACCTGTCCGGCTACCACATTCAGGCCGCGCGCAAGCGCCGCGTTCTTCACCGCAGCCGCATGGATGCCCAGATTGGCAATCTGCAGCGCATAGGGGATCGTTACGTTGGTCAGCGCCAGGGTCGAGGTCCGGGCGACTGCTCCAGGCATGTTGGCTACGGCGTAGTGGACTACGCCATGCTTCACATACGTCGGGTTCTCATGTGTGGTGATCCGGTCGATGGTCTCAATCGACCCGCCCTGGTCAATTGCAACATCCACGATGACAGAGCCCTCTTCCATTTGCTTCACCATATCCTCTGTAACTAGCTTCGGCGCACGGGCGCCGGGGATCAGCACCGCTCCGATCAGCAGATCGGCCCGGCGCACAGCCTGCTCCAGATGATAGGAATCCGACATCACGGTCACCAGCCGTCCGCCAAAAATATCATCCAACGCGCGCAGACGGCCCGCATTCAGATCCAGTATGGTGACGCGCGCCCCCATGCCTAGTGCTATCTTGGCCGCATTGGTACCGACGATTCCGCCGCCGATAATAACGACCTCACCCGGCTGTACACCAGGTACCCCGCCGAGCAGAACGCCTTTGCCGCCATGCGGCTTCTCCAGCAGTCCGGCACCGATCTGCACCGCCATCCGTCCTGCGACCTCACTCATTGGAATCAGCAGCGGCAACGAGCCGTCTTCAAGCTGAATGGTCTCATAGCCCACGGCGGTCACACCGCTCTCCACCAGTGCCCGGGTCAACTCCGCTTCAGGTGCCAGATGCAGATAGGTGAAGAGAATCAACCCTTTGCGGAAATAACCGTACTCCTCCGGCAGCGGCTCCTTCACCTTGATGATCATCTCTGCCTTGCTCCAGACCTCAGCAGCCGTATCCAGAATTACTGCACCTTTATCTGAATACTCCTTGTCACCCATGCCGCTGCCTGCTCCGGCTGAAGCTTGGATGCAGACTTCATGACCTGCCTTCCGGAGCGCTTCAACCCCGGCCGGGGTGATGGCGACGCGGTTCTCGTTATTCTTGATTTCTGCGGGTACGCCAATAATCATGCCGATTCCCCCTCAAAGTTATAGTAAGTATAGTCAACATTCTATCCTTGTGAGATGCGAAAAGAAAGGCTCCCATTCGGGGCCTTCCTCTTCACGGTTAAGGTGAGGCAAGAGACCCCTGGCCTCCTGCGGACCGGTTCCCGTTCCCTTCACCTTAGTATATGCAATTTCGCTGCTTAAGGATTAACCTTGGTCTCAAAGGTCTGCTTCCCGTCAACAAATTTCAGCACAACTGCGGCTTTGACCGGGTCATGTTTGTCGTTCAGGGTGATTTTGCCTGTAGCGAGCTGCAGATCCTTAGTCGCTGCCAGCGCTTCTGTAATCTTGGCCGGATCAGCTTCACCCGCACGGGTGATCGCATCAGCCACCAGCTTCAGGGCATCATAGCCCAGGGCCGCCATACCATCCGGTACTGCTCCGCCGTTAGCCGCTTTGTAGGCATCCACGAAGCTGGTTACTTCAGGAGCTGTATCTTCAGGCGAGTAGTGATTGGACATGAACGTGTTCTCCAGCGCTTTGGCACCAGCGATTTCGGCCAACTGCGGGGAATCCCAGCCGTCTCCGCCCAGGAACGGAACGGTGATGCCCATTTCACGGGCCTGCTTCACAATTTTACCTACTTCTTCATAATAACCAGGCAGGTAAATGACATCCGGGTTCGCTGCTTTGATCCGGGTCAGAACTGCCTTAAAGTCAGAATCCTTCTGCTGGTACGACTCCTGGCTCAGCACTTCGCCGCCTTTGGCCTTGAAGGTCTCTTCGAAGAACTTTTGCAGACCCTTGGAGTAGTCAGACGAAGTATCGGTATAGATGACAGCGGTCTTAGCCTTCAGGGAATCGAGTGCAAAGTTAGCCATTACCTCTCCTTGGAACGGATCGATGAACGCCGCGCGGAACACGAATTCATTGACATTGCCGCTGCGCTCATCCACAGTAACCTTCGGATTGGTAGCTCCTACCGAGACAAGCGGAATCTTTTTCTCCGTAGCTACCGGAACGATCCCCAGCGTGTTGGTCGAAGTGGATGCGCCGATGATAGTCACGACCTTGTCATTGGTGATCAGCTTCTGTGCCGCCTGGGTAGCTTCTTCAGACTTCGATGCATTGTCTGCAACTACCAGCTCCAGCTGCTTGCCGAGTATACCGCCTTTGGCGTTGATCTCGTCCACTGCCAGCTTCGCGCCCTTGGATGCGGAGTCGCCGAAAGAAGCCTGACCGCCTGTGAGCTCAAGGTCAGCCCCGATCTTGATGGTGCCCCCGGCAGTGTTGCCGCCGCTTGCAGAGTTACCGCTGTTCGCTGTGTTGTTGCCGCAGCCGGATGCTAATACCGCAGTCAATACTGTCGACAAGATAATGGCCCCAATTTTCTTCATAGTTTCTCCCAGCCTCCTGATTATTTAGTTTATATATGTTGTTTCTGTGATGCTGCTAATAGGATGGATGCCCCTGCTTAGTGCCCGAGATAAGCCATTTTGATCTCATCGGAGTCGGCCAATTCCTTGGCATCCCCTTCAAGCACTACCCGGCCTGTCTCCAGGACATAGGCGCGGTCAGCGATTTTGAGCGCCTGGTGCGCATTCTGCTCAACCAGCAGGACAGTGGTTCCGGCATCGTTGACTTCCTTGATAATCTTGAAAATATCCTGGACCAGCAGCGGCGCCAGCCCCATCGACGGTTCATCCAGCAGCAGCAGCTTCGGGTGGCCCATAATCGCCCGCCCCATCGCCAGCATCTGCTGCTCCCCGCCGGATAAGGTTCCGGCCTGCTGCTTCTTGCGTTCAAGCAATCGCGGGAAGGTGTTGTATACCTTCTCGAAGTCCGCAGCCAGACTGCTTCCATCCTGCAGGTAAGCCCCCAATTCGAGATTCTCCTCGACCGACATATTAGCGAATACGCGCCGTCCTTCGGGACAATGGATCAGCCCTTCTTTGACAATCGCCTGTACACTTTGATTCGTTATCGATTTACCCAGGAATTCAATACTTCCTGTCTTCGGCTTCAGCAGCCCCGAGAGCGTCTTCAGCAGCGTTGACTTGCCGGCGCCGTTGGCACCGATTAGCGTCACAATTTCCCCCTGCTTCACGGTGATGCTGAGATCCTTCAAGGCATGAATCGCTCCGTAATATACATTAATCCCTTGTACTGTAAGCATGGCGCTACGCCTCCTGTCCCAAATACGCTTCGATGACCTTCGGATTGTTGCGGATCTCCGCCGGCGTGCCATCAGCGATCAGGATTCCGCGGTCCAGCACGTAGATGCGGCTGCAGACTCCCATTACCAGTGACATATCATGCTCAATCAGCAGAATCGTCAGGTCGAACTCCTCCCGAATCCATGCGATCAGGTTCATCAGGTCACGCGTCTCATTCGGGTTCATCCCGGCGGCCGGCTCATCGAGCAGCAGCAGCTTGGGTCCGGCCGCAAGCGCCCGGGCAATCTCCAGACGCCGCTGATTTCCATAGCTCAGGTTGCTCGCTACCTCTTCACTCTGATCAGCCAGATTGAAGATGGAGAGAATATCCATCGCCTTCCGGGTAATCTCCTCTTCCCCCTGAAAATGCTTCGGCAGACGTAGCATCGAAGAGAACAACGAGTGCTTTGCATGCTGATGGAAGGCAATCTTAACGTTCTCCAGCACCGTCATAGCCGTAAATAGACGGATGTTCTGGAACGTACGCGCAGCGCCTTTATGATTGATCTTGTAGGGCTTCATCCCGCCGATAGACTCATTATTCAAAAGAATGCTGCCCGACGATGGCGGGTACACTCCAGTCAACAGGTTGAACAATGTGGTTTTACCGGCACCGTTGGGTCCGATCAGGCCGATCAGCTCGCCTTTATCAATATGAAGAGATACCTCGCTGACTGCCTTCAGTCCGCCAAAAGCCCGGCTGGCCGCTTTCACATCAAGGAGTACCGCTGCTCTTGATTGCGTCATTTGCCTTCGCCTCCTTTTTGCCGAACTTGCCTAGTGAGAATTTGCTTACGCCAAGCAGGCCGCTCGGACGGAAAATCATCATCAGAATGAGCACAATCGAGTAGATAATCATGCGCCATTCCGGGAATTCACGTAAGTAGGTATATAGCAGTGTAACGAACACCGCACCCACGATAGAGCCCGCCGTACTGCCCAGCCCCCCGAGAACCACCATGACGATGATTTCAAAAGACTTCAGGAAGTTGAAGCTCCCCGGCGTAATGACGTAGAACGTATGGGCCGACAGGCCGCCCGCCATGCCGGCAAACAGCGCCCCGATGGTGAAGGCAATGATTTTGTAACGTGTCGTATTAATCCCCATCGCCTCAGCGGCAATCTCATTCTCGCGGATCGCAATACAGGCCCGGCCGTGAGTAGATCTAATGAAGTTATTAATCAGTACGACTGAGATCAGAGTGAAGAAGAAGAGCATGGTCCAGGTGGTTTTGGCCGGAATACCGCTGAGTCCTGAAGCTCCGCCGACATATTCCGTATTCAGCATAATGATGCGGATAATCTCACCGAACCCCAGCGTAGCAATAGCAAGATAGTCCCCGTTAAGCCGGAGCGTAGGCATCCCGATTAATACACCGAATACCGCTGCCAGCAGTCCGCCCGCAAGAATAGCAGGAATGAACGGCACATTGTAGTCAAGGGTAAGAATCGCCGAGGTATACGCACCCACCGACATGAACCCGGCATGGCCAATGGAGAACTGCCCGGTAATCCCGGTAATCAGGTTCAGCGACACGGCCAGCATGATATTAACCCCGATGAGCAGCAGCATAGACTGATTCACATCACTAAGAATTCCCGTTGTTAAAAGAACCTTTACGAATCCATAGAACGCAAGGGCGACAAGTATGCCCAGCCAGAACTTTTTATTTATCTTTGTCACGGCAGCTTCCCCCTACACTTTCTCCCGGACATTCTTGCCGAACAGTCCGGATGGTTTGAAGATAAGGATTAGAATCAGTACCGCAAAGGCTACACCGTCACGCCACGAGGAGAACCCGAGCGAAGAAATCTCTGTCTCCACCGTTCCCAGCAGCAATCCGCCGACAAGCGCACCCGGAATACTTCCAATGCCTCCAAGCACTGCCGCGACAAAAGCCTTAAGCCCGGGCATAACGCCCATGAGAGGATCAACCGAATTGTATGTCATTCCGAAAATCACGCCCGCGGCAGCGGCAAGCGCTGAACCGATCGCGAAGGTGGCTGAAATAGTGCGGTCTACGTTGATACCCATCAACCGCGCCGCTTCTACATCAAAGGATACGGCCCGCATGGCTTTTCCCGTCTTGGTGTAACGAACGATATATTGCAGTACAAGCATAAGAATAATCGTTGTTAGCAGAATCATGATCTGGTTCGATTCGACCTGGATGGAGGACCCGAAGAGATGATACTGCTTCTTATCCATAATATCCGGGAAGCCCTTGGCCTGAGGCCCGAGAATCAAGACTCCGGTATATTCTAGCAGGAAGGATACGCCGATCGCTGTAATCAGCGCTGCAATTCGAGTGGACTTACGAAGCGGCTTATACGCCAGACGTTCAATGCTGATACCGAGCAATGCACTTATGGTCATCGAGATGATCAGCGACAAGAGCAGTACAACGATCGGCGGCAATCCGGCATTCGCCAGGTATTTGGCACTGTACAGACCGATGAACGACCCTACCATAAATACATCGCCGTGCGCAAAATTAATCAGCTTGATGATACCGTACACCATTGTGTAACCAAGGGCGATCAGAGCGTAAATGCTGCCTACGGATATCCCGTTTATTAGTTGCTGAATGAAATACTCCATCGCCATCCCCTTCTCCCCATATTCATCTTGTATACCCCTTTCTCTGTGCTGTTTCTCTTTTCTTGGATTATGATGTCATTTATATTAACACAAGGTCAGAGAATCGTCACTAATTATTGTGTGAATTAATACAAAATTCAATAGTTGGTGTTATATTACATAACATGATATATGTAGGATTCGGTAGGATAATATAGGTTTTCGAAAAATGCGCAGAAAACAGGAGAAAAACAGAGGATTTTCAAGCAGGGACGTTTTAGAAGTTGTTTCCTTTTCTTATACAATACTTTTTTTCTGCGGAATTAATATAACATTTGTCTCTTTACAGCATCATTCCTTCAATTAATTAAAGGGGTAACGGATTGAACCGGCAGTGTGCGGTGGTAGAGGTCAGAAATAAACGTATAAAAGCTCCCCTACATCTACAGTCTCATCGACGACTAGGCCAAGGTCCGGGCGGGCTGCTGGGCTCCGGGTTGTTCCTCACTTTCCCGTTCGTTGCTATACTCTACCAAGCATTACACACATTCAAAGGAGTGAAATTGAAATGAGCACCATCGAAAAAGAGAAGACCGTCCAATCTGCCAGAAGAGGGTTGTTGGTATTCTTCCTGATACTCATTCCCCTCACGGCTATCAGTTACATATTGGCTCTTACTGTAACGCCTGTGTATGGCTTGCTGCTCATGTGGGCGCCCGGGATCTCCTCTATACTCACCCGTATCCTGCTTCGTGAGGGCTTCGCTGATATCTCCCTTAGATTCGGGGGACAGCGCACGCTCAGGACGACTCCATTCATCTTGTTGTTGCCGGTGGCGGTTGGCCTGGTGGCCTACGGGACTGCCTGGATCACAGGACTGACAGAGTATACCGGCCACAATGGCAATGTTGTCGGTGCACTAGCCGGGACGATCCTAATTCAGATGTCTGTTGGGACCGTGATGGGAATCATCAGCAGTGCCGGGGAAGAGCTAGGCTGGAGAGGCTATATGCTGACACGGCTTACTGAGGCCCGCGTCCCGAAGCCTATTCTCATGAGCGGGCTGATCTGGGGCATATGGCATATCCCGGCGATTCTAATCGGCAGCTACTATTCCGGCCCTTCTCTGGCCTTATCGATCATATTGTTCATGGTAACCATCAGCTCATTTAACATCATTATTAGTCTATTGCGTTTAAGCACGGGGAGCATATGGCCGGCTGTTCTGCTCCACGCCTCATGGAATGCTATCATTCAGGACGCTTTCGACCGCTACACCAGCGGGAAGAATGCCTATCTCTGGACAGGTGAGTCGGGGATACTGGTGGCAGCTACGCTCGTAATTGCAGCGTGGTTCTTCTACAGAAGATCTGCATTCGTGAAGGATGCCCGATTGTAAATGGCAATACGGCAAATACGAGACGCTGGATTTTTTGAGCAGGATCAACGTAATCACTTGGATGGACGCTCCGCAAACGGAACGTTGTTACAATCGCTGTTGTGTCCAGATTTTTTTCATTCCCCTTAGCGGTGAAAATCCGGACACAAAGGCGACCGCTACCGCTTTTTCACAATCGTTCCGTCCGCTCCACTGTTTAAGCGGGATGCGAAAACACAAAAAGAAAGCGTCCTTTGGTAAAATGGAGTTACTATTAAAACATGCTGCAATGGCCCAAACAGAAAGCAGCAATTCTCCCATAAGAGAATTGCTGCTCTTTTAACATTTGAAGCTTTTACGAAATCTGAGATTTGACTCGGGCAATGACCGCCTAGTCCAAATATACCGCCTTCCCCGTCTGGGCCGATTCATAGATGGCCTCCAGAATCCGGGAGACTACATAAGCCTGCTCAGGAGTGACGACCGGATCTTTATCCTGTTCGATCGCTTCGATCCACTTTCTTAATTCGATATCCGTAGATTTCTCTTCTTTGCCTTCATAAAAGGCTACTCCTCCGGCACCAAGCTCAATTTCATTCGTGTATAGCTTGCTATGCTTCTCTCCGTTAATCCGGAGACCGTTCTTCATGTCCGCACCCGCTTCGGTTCCGCTTAAGCTGCACTTGGCTTCATCCACATTCAGCGAATTCAGCGCCCAGCTCGCCTCCAGCGTAATCGTTGCGCCGTTCTCCATCACAATCATCCCGAAGGCCGAGTCTTCCACGGTGAATTTTTTCGGGTCCCAGGGTCCCCAGGCATTGGCGGCATCTTCTTTTTGGGAGAGCTCGTGGTACTTGGTCCCTAGTACAACCTTCGGTTTGTAGTTGTCCATCATCCAGAGCGTCAGATCCAGCGCATGGGTTCCAATATCAATCAGCGGACCGCCTCCCTGCTTCTCCTCATCCAGGAATACCCCCCAGGTAGGGACGGCTCTGCGCCGGATGGCATGTGCTTTCGCATAATAGATATGGCCGAGCTCGCCTGCTTCACAGACTTTTTTCAGATATAAGCTGTCTTGCCGGAACCGGTTGTCATACCCTATAGTCAGCTTCTTTCCTGTACGCTTCGCTGCTTCAGCCATACGTTTGGCGTCCGCCGCTGTCTTGGCCATGGGCTTCTCACACATCACATGCTTGCCCGCTTCTAAGGCCGCAATGGATATTTCCGCATGCGCGTCATTGGGAGTAAGCACATGAACAATGTCAATGGAGGCATCCTTCAATAATTCCTCATAGTCCGTATAGACAGCAGCATCTGCACCGCCGTATTGTTCAGCAGCCGCTTCAGCCCGTTCCTTGATAATATCGCAAAAGGCTACCACTTGAACCTTATCCTGTCTGCTTAAAGCAGGCAGATGCTTCCCGTTCGCAATCCCTCCACAGCCGATTACACCAACACGATACACTTTGCTCATCGTCACTCATCCTCACTGTTGATTTATTTTTCGGGCCTTACGGTATGCAGCAGGGGTCATGCCCAGCCGCTTGCGGAATACTGAATGCAGATAGGTCGCAGTGGTGAACCCTTCGGACTCCGCGATATGTTCGATTGACAGGCTGCTGGCTTCAAGCTTGCTGCACACAGCCTTCAATCGGATCTCCTCAAGAATCCGGCTGAAGGTCTGATCCGGATCGATCTGCTTAAATATCCGCTGCAGCTGTCTGGCGCTGATATTCAGCTTCTCCGCAACATTCTCCAGCGTCACGGCTGCTGAATAATTCGCTTCCATATATTGAACAGCATATTGGTAGCGGTAGGTCACCATATCCCGCACGGGTGCCGCGGCTCCCATCCCGCCTGTATCATACGCTCTGGTCACCTTGAGCAAGATACTAATCACTAGATGCTTGATCGAGGTGTAATATCCCGCAAGCTTGCCGTCACAGGCCTCATAAGCTTCCAGAAAACACTTCATCGCCCTGTGATAATCCTGCGCAGGGATAAGCGGCAGCTTCCTCAGCTTCTCCACACATTCCTCCGCTTCCGCAACCTCCCACGGGTCTGCATCGTCTCTCTGCTTCTCCGCAATATGGACATGCAGACATAGCTCCTCCATCGACTCTTCCGCATCCGCTTCCTGACGGTGCATCACGCCCGGTCCGGTCAAATAGAGCATTCCCTCCGATAGAGGATACTGCTGATCGCCAAGAATGACCGTTCCCTTGCCCCGTGGTATGAAATGAAATTCAAATTCAGCATGGTTATGGAAATCAATGACCCTCCCCGGCGGGAAAGAGGTCAAATGAAACCGGAGAACAGAAATTTCATAATGTCCCCACAGGATAGAAATATCCAATCTTTCCAGCAGATCCATTTTCTCAAACATAATCTCGAAGGGAAAAGGGCTCATGTTAACCTCCTGCTTAAGCTAAGCTCGGTACCGGATAAGTGATCAGGACTTCAGTTCGGCTAACTGGACCACACGTCCTGCCTTCGCCGAGAGATTCGCCGCCTCCATTAACCGGGTAAGCTCCGTTGCCGCTTGAATATTGTCAGAAGCAACCGTGTTGTTCTGGATGTGGGTCACCCACTGCTCAAAAGCGCTCTCACGGTTGGCCTGCACAGCCGTATCGTTCCAGGCCGCCCCTTGATCTGCTGCTTGATTACTTCTGACAAGCAGCTTCGCTTCAGGCGCTCCATAGAGCAGGGTCCCTTCCGTTCCATGCACTTCTATGGTAAAAGGGGAGTAGCTGTTCACGAAGCCGGCTTCCACCACACCGATTGCTCCCGAATCCGTATAGAGCGTCGCTACTGCGTTATCTTCCACTTCCTTGCCCGTCACATATCCGAAGCTCGCGCTGACCCCGGTCACCTCTTGACCCAGAAACAGTCTGGCCAGGTACATGGGATGGCATCCCAGATCAATCAAAGCCCCGCCCTGGCACTGCTCCAGGCTATAGAAATGCTCGGGAAGCCAGTTGGCCGTTGCGCCGTTATGGGATAAGCGGACTCTGACATAAGTGATATCTCCAAGCAGCCCCTGGCTTAAAATATCTTGAACCGTTAACGTATAACCGTCATTTAGCCGCGGCAGCGACACCGTTAGCTTCACTCCATGAGTCTCGACCTCGGAGAGGATTTCATTCACCTCACTCAGCGTTGCAGCTACAACCTTTTCGGTGAAAATATGCTTGCCTGCTCTGGCCGCCGCAATCATGACCTCCCGGTGCATCCGGGTGGGCGCGTCGACAATCACGGCATCGATATCCTTCCGGGCAAGCATATCCTCCAAAGAATCATAAAACGGGACATTCAAGCTCTCTGCCGCCTTCCTGCCCCGCTCCGCATCCTCGTCCCATACCGCAGCAATCTCCGTATCTCCATGCTCCTGAGCCTGCTTCGTATAATCCCAGGCATGTACATGCCAAAAGCTGATCTTACCAATCCTAATGCTCACCCGCCTGCACCTCCATATACATTATTCTGACATCACCTATAAAGTATCATATAACAAGTAGGATTTTTAGTAGATAAATGCGACATCGCCTATATGTAATTACGACATCGGAATGGAAAATCATATCGTTCAAGGATTCAGCATACTCAAGCTATCGGAACGCAAAATAACCCCACAAAGCAGGTACTTTGCGGGGGCCCCAAATTCTTGCGTACAAGTGGAAACGGTAACGTCCTTTTAAAGGACGTTACCGAAACATATAAACTCTCATATTTGAACAAAATGCCTGCGGCATCGCCATTGTGGTCGGTTTTTCGACCACATTTGGCCATCGCACCTCCGCCGCACCGAATGTGGTCGGTTTTTCGACTACATCCCGCCCACACGCCTCTGCCGCACCGAATGTGGTCGGTTTTTCGACTACATCCGTCTCCGGCCCAGATGACCACGTAATGCCCAATGTGTTCGGTGAATCCACATCGGACTAAAATCATAATTTCCTAATCAAAAAAGGAGCTCAATATGAGCTCCTTATCAAACGGAGAGAGAGGGATACTCTCGCTATGCGAGAGATTGCGATGCCATTGCTAACGAAGCTTATGCTCCAACGAACCACGAAGGTTCTCATCCCTAACAGGGAAGTAATATCAAACGGAGAGAGAGGGATTCGAACCCTCGCACCGCTTACGCAGTCTAACCCCTTAGCAGAGGGTCCCCTTATAGCCACTTGGGTATCTCTCCAAGTAATGGCTCCCCGAACAGGACTCGAACCTGTGACAACTCGATTAACAGTCGAGTGCTCTACCAACTGAGCTATCAGGGAACATTAACATGAACAAGGATTAATTTATCATGATTCTACAGGTTAGTCAAGCGGGAAGCGGGAGATTATGAGATCGTTTACATAATCAGATCCACTCTCCGTCCAGCGGAACAGCCACACGGCCGGACAGACCTTTCTGTTCAAGGCGCTGCTTCAACAGCTCCCTCGTCACAAGGCAGTGATTAATCGTATCCATATGCACAGCAATCACGGAAGCGGATGGAGCAGCATGGCATACCTCCACAACATCCTGTTCATTCATAGTAATGGGGCCTCCGCTCAGGAACTGTGCTCCTCCGGCATTGACTATAATGACCTCCGGCGCCTGCTCTGCTATCACCTGCTGAACCTCTTCGCACCAGATTGTATCTCCCGCCAAGTACAGCACAGGTTCTCCCTCTGCCCGGAAGAGGAACCCGGAGACCTTACCCATCAGCTCCCCGATCTCTCCTGTCCCGTGATGCCCGTCTGTACGTGTCAAGGCCACACCGCCGAAGGACGCAGAGCCGTTATCCATTATCTCTGTAACACGCCCAAAGCCATGGGCAGCAATTCGCTTCCCATCACCTTCCTGGCAATACACCGGCAACTCCTTGGACAACAACTCTACTGCCGCAGCATCCCAGTGATCCTGATGCAGATGCGTGACCAGCACCACACCCGGCTCCAGCCACTGCTGAACCGGCCCCGGCAATGACACCAGCGGATTCCTGAGGTCATTGCCGGAATTCATAATCGGCGGATTCACACCCTGCTCACTCAGCATCGGATCGATCAGGAACGTTACACCGCCGTATTCCAGCCATAGGGTGGCGTGGCGGATCAGCTTTATTTTCATGATATGCACCTCTTCCCGGATATCTACCTTATGTTCACTTTCTGATACAATAAGTATAAATCAGCGCAGGAACAGAAGACATTGTGCCGCGAAAGTGTTTCTTAGGTTCTGCTTTCAGCCGGAAAGGAATTCAAGGAAATGACCTCTTACCTCATCGACAATACCGATTACCGTATCCTCCAGCTCCTTATCGGAGACTCCACCTTAAGCCATAAGGATATCGGGGCGATGGTTCATCTGACCGGCCAGGCTGTAGGCGCACGTATCCGCAGAATGCGGGAGCTTGGCATCATTGAAGGCTATACCATCCGGTGGAACCCGCTGCGGATCGGCCAGAGCATTCACGCCTTTATAGCCGTTTTTCTTAGCAGCAATAATGCTCATCAGCCATTCCAGGCATTTGCGAAGGCCCATGAGAGTGTCATTGAGCTCTACCGCATCAGCGGGGAAGGATGTTACTGGATGCGGGTGCGCACGGTGGATCAGGAGGCGCTGACCGCTTTTCTGGATGAACTGCTGAAGTACGGCAATTACCGGCTCAGCCTGGACATGGGCCAGATCAAATAAGGACAAATAAGGATAGGAACTGCCAAGGAGGCTGACATGAGTAACAAGATAGAACCACCCAGAATTCCAGATCCCGGGCTGCTTACACCGCAGGACATTCACACCCTTGCTTCCAAAGACGAATTCAGCCGCTGCCTCATTGAAGGAGCGCTCATTGAATATCAGGAGGCTACCCGGGTAGCCTTTGACAAGACTATTTTCAAAAACGTCACCATCACGGAATCCTCGCTGCAGCGCATGGAGCTTACCGATGTGGTCTTCGATCATTGCGACCTGTCCAATGTAGATTTCAGCGACGCCTTCATACACCGGACCGAGTTCAGGGATTGCCGCATGATCGGAACAGACTTCACCAGAGCACGATTTCAAAATGTATCCATCACCGAATGTATCGGGGAATTCGCGGTCTTCCGTTTCGCCAACTTCAAAGGGGCTTCCTTCGAGCGCAGCTCGCTGGTCAGCGCGGATTATTACCAGTCCACCCTGAATGGCCTGTATCTCTCGGAATGCAATCTGGAGCAGGCTACGCTCGCTGGCTGCAAGCTGAAGGGCGTTGACCTGAGCGACTGCGGGTTCACCGGCCTGCTGGTGGATCTTCAGGATCTGGAGGGCTGCATCATCTCTGCGGAGCAGGCGGCTTCTTTTGCCGGACTACTAGGTCTGGTTATCAAAAATTAAGTGGCCGGACCCGCGCCCGCTTCAAGCGCAATCAGCTTCAGCTTGCCGGAGCATTTACCGCAGCGGTACCGCCCGGGATCGGCCCGGCGCTTACGCAGATACTCGGTGGCACAGGCAATACATACCAGCTTATACCGGTAAGGCTGCGGCTTGCGGGCCTTGGCTCCCGGCAGGGTCTGACAATACCGGCTGCCGCCGACGCGGGCCAGCAGTGTTTTGAAATCGGCATCCCGGTGCATGTACCCCCGCTTCGCCAGATGCAGGTGGTAGTGGCAGAGCTCATGCTTGATGATCTTCTCCGTCTCCTCCCGCCCGTACATGGCCAGCTGCTGGGGGTTAATCTCTATATTATGGCTCTTTGTAAAATATCGTCCGCCGGTTGTTGTAAGTCTGCTGTTAAAGCTCGCCGTATGCCGGAAAGGCACGCCGAAGCTGCTCAGCGACACCTGCTCGATCCACAGCTGCAGCTCTTCGTTGCTCATACTGGTCATAGCGTTCCTTCACGGTCCTCTCCTCAAGGAAATTAGATCTCTACTTGAATTGTAACTTGCCCATGGGCTACACTGTCAAGAAGGAAGACAAGTCCGGAGGGAGAATGAAAGATGCCGAGAATGCGTTATGTAATTATGCAGCAGGATCAGGAGCTGCTATTCGTGGAGATGCCGGAGGAATATGCTTACCAGCTAAGCGCCCTCAATCTTCGCCTGAACAAAGAAATCGACAAGCTGACAGCCGAGAATGTACCCGGACTGCCGCGGGCGGTGGCCGAATGTGAGGCGCTGGAGCTGCTGCGCGAAGAGCATCATCTGGAGTCGGGGCTGGCGTATATTAACAGGCTGGAGCAGGCCTTTGCCTCCATTAAGGAGGAGCATTACCCGCTGATCTCACTGCTGACCGAAATCCGGGCGCTCCAGGCCCAGCTTGAACAATGGTATGAAGAGGAAGAAGAACGGGTGCAGTAATGCCGGTTCCGGGCGGCCTTGTGAAATTCGGCTTGGCTACCTGAAACTAACCGTGCACCTTTGGGCGTATTCCCCCATATGCTATCTATACACAGGAAGCATGCAGAGGAGGGGTACCCTTGCCACAATGGCTTCGCCAACAGCTCATGAAGGCCTATCTCAAGAAGGACTGCCGTCAGATTAGACTGCTGAATGAATGCTGGTTCTTTTACCGGAATACCGCTGATTCCCACGAGATGATCCAGAAGAACGTATAGCCGTTATGTAACAAAATAACAAAAAGCCGCGTCCCTTGAGGGGGTCGTGGCTTTTTGGCGTGAATCCGTCCAAGTCTGCACTAGGCAGCTGGCTTATTTGAACATCGGGAATACGTATTTCACCAGGAAAAACAGAACTCCGAAGGTGATAATAATGTAAGCTGCATATTTAATGAACGTGGATGCGACAAGACTGGAATCCGATTTGCGGTGCACCTCTGTCCGTTCAACCTCAACACTTCTGTCCTTGTAATTCGGCTCCATCCTCAATCTCTCCTCTCCGTTGATAGCTGCATGTCTTCCATTAACCCCGGGATTTGGAGCTGAAACAGAGCCGCCTACGAACAGATCACTTGTAAAATATGGCTGCTGCGCTTAATCGAAACGGCGGGTGCCAGGCCAGGAGCCTTGCAGCTTGCGGACCAGCACAATCTGTCCCGTATGATAGGCATCATGCAGAATCAGACTCATAACCTCTTCGCCCGGCGCATGCCCGGAGCCGCCCCATTCATAAGCGCCTTCCTCCAGAGCTACAATAATCTCGCGCAGCGAGGCATGAATGGACTTCAGCTTGTCTACTGCCTGCTTCCAGTCCTCTTCCCCGCTTCCTGTTACAGTGAATGTAGCGTCATTGCTCTCCAGATCAGGCAATTTCTCCATCCCCTTAAGCTTACGCAGCAGACGCTCCTTATAATACGTGAGATGGTTGACGTTCTCCCAGATCGAATTGCCCGCAGCTCCCTCCGGCTTCCAGAGCGCCTGCTCACTGTTCACGCCTTCAAGCGCCGCACTCAGCGGCGGCTGCCAATCCTCTACATCCATCACATAATCCCAGTTCTCGACCAGCACATCGCTAATTTTGTTTTCCATTTGTATCCCTCCTGTAATTATAGGTACACAAGCTTTGGTAACGACTAAATAAACCGAATAACAGTTACACAAGCAATGTAACATAATCGGCGGAGCGTATCAAGTAACTAGCATAACCCGATTTTAACTGTTACAATCAAGGGAAAGATCATGCGAAGGGACAGATGAAGCTTGCTATGGGTAGATTTCATGAACAGCTATTGGCGGAATTGGCGGACTAGTGATCGTAGCACAGACCAGGACCGGCTGGAAGATCCCAAATGGCTGGCAAAATGGCTGGAGGAGCATAAGCTGCCGGCGGCGTCCCCTCCCCGGCCGGAGGAGCTGGAGCAACTGAAAGGCCTACGCGGCTTGTTATGGGACGAGCTGCAGCGTCTGGTCGCGGGAGAGTCTCCGTCTACAGCGCTGCTTGTGCAGTTAAATACGTACATGAGCGACGGGCCCGTTGTACGGCAGGTGGTCTGGACGGCAGCAGATGAAGCCGGGATCTCCCTCCAGCCGCAGCGTGCGGACTGGGGGCAGATTATGGCGGAGATCGCTGCCTCTTTTGCAGCCGCGCTGCTGGAGAAGGAGCCCTCTCGCTTCCGTATTTGCGGGAATCCCGACTGTCTCTGGGTCTATTACGACGATACCCGCAACCGCTCCAAGCGTTACTGCGACGACAAGCTGTGCGGGAATCTGATGAAGGTAAGGCGGTTCCGGGCACGCAAAAAGGCAGCGGAGGGTGAGCCTACGAAGGAGTAAGCGTGTTACCGGAGACGGCGGATGAATCATCGACAGCGTAAGCAGGTTACCAGGTGAGACCAATTTGACTATACGGCGTTCCGCTGGGTCAGCGGGGTCAGCCAGGTGTCGGGTGAAGCGGCTAGGCTGTGAGCAGGCGGGCGTAGAGGCTGCGGCAGATCGGAACGTTAACAGACTTAGGGGCCCAGCCTACACGGCGCTGCGCTCCATCAGCGGGGTCAGGGTCTTGTTTTTGCCGGAATGCTTGGCGGTATAGAGCAGATGATCCACTTCCTCGAACAGCTTCTCTTTGGATATGCCTTCGGCATAGCTTTGCAGCCCGATGCTGACAGTAACCGCCCGCTGCTCCATCTCCTCATGGGACGTATGCGACAGCTCCTGGCGGACTTGTTCAATCAGCGCATAAGCTTCCTCGAAGCTTTTCTCAAACAGCAGGATCGCGAACTCCTCCCCGCCATAGCGGGCTGCAATATCTGCGGGCGAGATGTGGTCCTTAATGATCTGGGCGACCCGCGCCAGCACCATATCTCCGGTACGGTGTCCATACTTATCGTTAATTTGCTTGAAATTATCGATATCCACCAGCGCAAGATGGAACGGGGCACCCTGGCTGCCGTATTCCAGCGCTTTTTCATAGAATTCGTGAAAAGAAATATGGTTATACAGTCCTGTCAGTGCATCAGTGGTAGATAGCTTGCGGATCACCGCATTCTCAATCATCAGGTCCTGCTTCGCCGTCAGAGTAGCCTCCAGATCGCTTGCCAGCTCACGCCCGTTAATGATGATAATCCCCGCAACCAGCGTGCCGACCAACAGGAAGAGCGGGATCGCAATCAGGTCAAAATCCGTCAGATAATACTTGAACCAGTAATCCCAGCGGTACAGAATGAAGAACGCAGCTGCCTGGAGGGCAGACGTAAACAAGGTCAGATCCAGCCGGAAAAAGATTGCCGACGCCATAATCGGCAGCAGCATCAACGCCCCGATAATCCGGATGTCCATATTCAGGTGAATAATCATCATCGCAATAATCGTCCCCGCCACAAACAGCAGCACGAAGGAATACTTCGGTGCCGCAACATCCACCAGTTGCGTCAACGCGACCACCGCACTCATCAGCAGCGTCGGATACAGCAGCACATCATAGTAGAACTCATGCGCCCCCATGGGATACGGCAAACATACAAAAGACCCCAGCTGGGCCAGGAAATGCAGAGCAATCACCAGCCAATACGTATACAGAAACCGCTTGACCCACTTCGCCTGCCGGTGCGCCGAAGTCTCCGAAGGGCCCATGAAATCTCTTAATCTCAACGCTCTCACCTGTTGCCCCCCGATTAAATTCACACATAGGATGTACACATTGCTCCTATTCTAACATGCCAGAGTGCGGGTCGGATACTCACTTGTGGGATATGTACGGGGGGTGGGGAGAGGCTTAGTAGGATTGGTGAAGTATCGGGGGCCAAAGGACGTGTGGGTTGGGAGTTTGTGGGCAGGTGTTGGTATGAGGGCGATTGTTCTTTGTGTGATTTCAATCCATGCTCGTACATAAGGAGGGGCCAGACCATACCTGTGATAGTGCCGATCGCGAAGCCAGGCTTCATCCGATTTCAATCCACGCTCCCATATAGAGTGCGACCTGCAACAAGCAACCCACGTACACCTCACGGACTATTTCAATTCACGCACTCATATAAAATGCGACGAAATTTCTCCGGTAGCCTTCCCCACCTACCCGGCATTTCAATCCACGCACTCGTATAGAGCGCGACCGGACCACAATGTTTCGCTGCTCTTTTTGACGATATTTCAATCCACGCACTCACGTGGAGTGCGACCTTAATTACATTGTTATATGATTTAATTAATCATCATTTCAATCCACGCACTCACGTGGAGTGCGACCATCTCTTATCTCTCCTCTTGATTAGTAGTTGTGATTTCAATCCACGCACTCACGTGGAGTGCGACCATCTCTTATCTCTCCTCTTGATTAGTAGTTGTGATTTCAATCCACGCACTCACGTGGAGTGCGACCTGGAGTGGTCCATGACTCTATTATTGATGCGGGATTTCAATCCACGCACTCACGTGGAGTGCGACAGCGGAAAACAGCGTAACCTACGCTTTTCCCTCATTAATTCACTACTAATCCCCTAACTCTATTTCCGAAGAAGTATGTTAATACTCTTGACTTTTCAAGAACACTCCTATATTTATAGAGTTTCGACAAATTCTGAGGTGCGAAACCCCCGGGGATTTCATGGGAGCTTGGCATTCGCACCGGCTCTCTTTTCTATTTTAATCCATCTCCATTATCCTGCCTAACTATAAATCTCTCAATACTGTAGTTTTTTTGTTGCGTATGCGGCGTTTCATATGTACCAGGCCATTCGCTATACTGGATATATCGGTAAAGGTCACCATTAACCTGTATAACTGAAGAGGAAGGGAAGCAGACGCAATGAAGACATTTATAATCACTTCCATTGGTGCTATTGCACTTTTGACTTTGCTAACGGGATGCAATGATACCTCTAACCAGCAGATTGTAGAATCCCAAGCAGTAACGACGCTTACCTCAATCCCAACGACTACACCAACTCCATCCCTTGCACCAGTTCCAGCTCTTACTCCGACTCCTTCCCACACGCCAGCATCTAAGGAAGAGAGCATGCAAGCATTGATTCCAGCGGGGTGGCACATTCTTGAGCCTTTCCAGGGGGGGAGAGCAATTGCTGAAGGAGATCTGAATAAAGATGGAATCGCAGATGTTGCGGCAGTCATAGAGAAGAATACAGGTAAGGACGAAGCATCTCCGCGCTCCCTGCTTATCGCCTTTGGCGGCAACAATAACACGTATACCCTGTCCATCATCGCCGATCATGTTATTTTGCAAGCGGATGAGGGCGGTGTGTGGGGCGATCCTTTTGAAAACATCATAATTGATCGGGGGGCTGTGCTAGTCAGCGATTACGGGGGAAGCAACTGGCGATGGTATAACAAATACCGGTTCCGGTATCAAGATCAAGATTGGTATCTGATTGGCTCCACGAGCGGAACCTATTTCACAGGTGCTGTAACCATGGAGCAGGCGGATGAGGATGATATTAATTATTTGACCGGGCAATTTATTAAGCGGAAAACAGACGAACAAGGACAAACCACCACGACCAAAGGCAATCAGGGCAAAAAGAAATTAATCAAGCTCAAGGAGTTCAACTCAGAAGATGTGCAATAATTCAGCGGCCCGGAACCGAATGAAGATTTAATGGGGGTGAATTGTTTTTACATATTTGAATTTATGGGGTAATAATCAGTTCTCTTATTTGAATTAAAACGTTAGGTGAGGATTCTTGCGGGTGCATAATAATTGCTACCAGCACGGTTATTAAAATTACTGTAATCCAATAAAAGCTTTTATATACTTTTGACTTTATCTTTCGAGTGATGAATACAAAAATCAATAAAATAACAAGATTAAAAAACAGTGTTATAGGAATACTCAATATTCTTCCAAGACCCGTATAAGGAAAATATTCGATTAATAAAAATATGGCTAGTATACTTGGGATCATGGCTAGAAGAATAGTTTTTACTGTCTTTTCCATGCTGATCTCCTATTCTAAGTTTCAGTACTGATAAGTCTTTCCCAGTTAATCATTCCGTTCTCTACTCCGGTTCGTGTAAAATTCAACTTCTCCAGAACTCTGATAGACGGAATATTATCGATAAGGCACTCGGCCACAATTTTTTGGACTTTTTTTGATGATAATGCCCATTCTATAATAGCTCCTACCGACTCAGTGGCTAACCCCTTATTATGCATCTCAGGAATAAGGCCAAATCCCACTTCTATAATGAGTCTTCACCGTAGGACAATCCCCCTTGAAGGAAAGAAGTCATTGTAAACTAACATCCCCATTAGCAAGCTAACAGAAAGGTAAACATGAATTTATTTTACACAGATGACTCGTCCGTTTGTCATTTGAATTAATTCTACAGGTGTTAATTGAAACACCGCTCTTGGATGTCCGGCAGCAGCCCATATCTCTCTGTATTGTAACAAGTCTTCATCAATAAACGTGAGGATCGACTCTTTATGTCCTAAAGGCGGTACGCCTCCAATCACAAATCCTGTGTGTTCACGTACAAAATCAGCGTCAGCTTTTCCCAATTTGTCATTCAGATGGCTGGTAATTTGTTTTTCGTTAATCCGGTTGACTCCGCTTGCTATAACCAATAAGGGTTTATCTTCATTGTTGAGCCGAAAGATAATGGACTTCGCTATATGTGCAACCTCGCAGCCTATCGCATCGGCAGCTTCCTGTGCAGTTCGTGTACTGTCAGGCAGTTCTACAACTTGATTTGTATATCCCAGCTCCAATAGTTTGTTTTGAACCTGCTGGGCACTATCTTTAAGTTGACTTGTCAACGTGTATTCCTCCTTAATTGCCTGTGAATTTTATAGCCTGGCCTTCTTGTAAATATCTTAACTGGAACTTCATTAGCCCTTAGCTTCATCACTCATCTTGCTTTCGATCCCTTTATACACCTTAATAAATTCTTCACCTCCATTCAGAGAATCCAACAGCTTTAACAGACCAGGAGTGCCTACAATTCCATACCACCTCGAAACCTCATAACACGCCAGTTCATAATTCATACGACTTTGAGCATTAGGCTGGAATGCAGTGTGGTTGTCCAATAGGTCGAAATTAATTGATTCTTTGCCGTCTTTCGTTTGGGTGTTCCAAGTCTTTTCATTATCTGTAAATCGGCCATCGACCATAGCAGCCAGCCCCTCATCAAACCATACTGGCACTTTGCTGCTGTTTTTGAGCCTCTTTCTTAATTCAGCATGTGTGAATTCATGAGCAATCACATTCTCGTTATAACCCCTTGAGCCGATAACAATGTAGTTATTCCATGGATAATAATAAGTTTGTCCAATATCTGAATCGGCATAATGATCCAAAGCCTTTTTTGATTTAGCATAGATTACAACAGGGGCCGATTCTTTTTGACCAAAAAGTGCATTGATTTTCGCAGTAGATATTTGAACATAATCGATTAGTTCTGCTTGTTCACTCTCATTGATTTCAGGTTCAACGTATACATTAGGAGCAATTTGGTTCATTCTAGAGTATTTGATTAATACAGCATTAGTTTGCTTCGCATAGCTCAAATACAAGAACAGTGCGGCGAGAGCGAGTATCAGAATGGTAGAAAAAGCGATGATTTTGATTCTTTTGGATCTGAGTAGTATCAATGTAGTATTCTCCTTAGGTATATAGCGCACTCTGTTTGATAGGAACAAACCATGTTATGATAAATTACTTTATGGTGTCGTGCTCATAAATGTAGGAATGTATATGGCAACCCAGCTTCAGTTGATAAACTTTCGTCAATTTTGGGGAGGACCATCTTCTTTACATTGGGCCACTTTTCTTTAACATATTCAGCAAACTCAATATGACGTTCTGGGCACTCTGTTATAGATTTGATAACTTGCATTAAATCCACTCCTTCAAAAAGCTGCTTCCAGTTTACAGCTTAAGTTAACTTATGGAACAGGGAACTTCATTTATGTACTCTGCACGAGATGCGGCCAGTGAACAGTAGACGCATACGGCGCAGCAGTTGGGAGAAGCAGCTTTTTAAATGGCGGCAGATATGAACGAGAAAATAAAATCATAGACTGCCGCTGTGTTGTTGGACTAACGTGTCCAGTTAATTAATCAATGTAATAATTATCCTTCTCTTTGAGCCAATTAATAATGATGTTTTTAAATGATATTGTTGGCAACTCGCAATAGGCTCCATTATCAGAATATGGGTCGATAATCTTCACAGATTTATTATTTAACTGGATTATAAAGTATTTCACATCGCCGAGAGTTGAATTTTCTACCTTCCCATTTAATACTTCGTTTATTGAGTCAATTAGCCAATAACCATTTGCATCTTTATCTTGAAGATTTGTCCCAATGAATGCTTCTAACAAATCATAACCTGCGGGTAGAGAAATTACGGGTACACCGTTTAAATCAATAAGTTCAAACCTCATAGTCACACCTCTTATTCATGCACTGCTTTTATTCAATAGTTCAACATTGATTTCGAACTATCCTGCCCGTTAGGTTAGTGAAGTTTTTTCAACAAGAGTCTTAATGATTGTTACGCAGTTCGAAGATAGGGCTTAACAGAAAGGGGATTCAAAATTTATCCGGATTTTTAACTCTAATGGAGGCTACTTCTCCGCACTTTTTACAAAATGTATATATAACCGGAGAGCCAAAAGAAAATGTTTTACCAATCGGCATCACTCTAGCATCCACTGCATTCACTTCACCTTTTACAAAAGTAGTACCTCCACAAGCTTTACAAATTGTGTTTTCTTGAATCATAATAACCATCCTCAACAGAATATTTTTCCATTAATACGAATTATGCCAATGGTAGGTTTCATTACTAAAATAACGAAGAGGCCCCCCGCTCCTTGTGAGAGAAGAGGCCTATGCGTGGGAGGGATCAGGACAGATTCAGGACTCATTTGCAGCCAAGTTTTGTATCAGCAGATTGTTATATTTAGCCGCATGTTTTTGCTCATCCAGAATAATGCCATACAGAGTATCCTTGTAAATGCCGTACGGAAGACCGAACCATATCTTTCGATATTTCTCAACGGCAGATAATTCACCTTGGAAGGCTTGTTGCAACCCGGCAATATAAGAATTAACATTCTCCAGTGCTTCGTTGCTAACTCCTGTTACTTCATGTCCTGTTAGTTCCCTATACATTTGCCGAAACATTTGATTATGTCCTCTTTCATCATTCCGGATAGAGGTAATCACGTCAACTTGTTCTTGGTTCGGAGCCAGTTTGATGAGTTGATCATAAAAAAGTTCATCATTTCGTTCACCTTGTACCGCATTCCTCATTAATTCTAGTGCTTCTTGTGTTGTAGTGGCCCAAACGGGTACGAATTGTGATCTACACCAATACGGATAAATCCTATACATGAGCTAAACCCCCAGAAATGCAAATAATCACATCATCAATTATATGCACAGAAGCCCAGAGTGTGATTATTAGAGCAATGCCTCAATCGCTGGTATACTGATAAATCAATGGTCTCCCCGCCAATCTTGGTTACCTGAAAATCATATTCATAGGAAGAACCAATGCATTAAACGCAATCGGATGCTAATCTGTGGTCATACGCTTATTCTCTGAATCTTCGAGCGGGATATTAAATATACCGGACCCATGATTTCGATTTTGCTGTCTTTTACACGCATCGCGCTCTCCTGCTCTGCCGCATATACATCCATCTCCTCCGATAAGGGGAACAGGTAGCCTTGGACGAACGAGGCATAGTCGCGTTGCGAGTGTGATTCATAGGCAAACGGATCAAAGCCCAACCCATCATAGATCGAATCTATTTCCACTGAATGAGCGGCGTTATTCGAGGTTACCCATTTGGCAGACATGTTCAACGAACCGGCGCTGGCTCCCAAGATAACGGCATTGCTGTTTTTAATCCCATTCGTTAATTCATATTCCGCCAAAAAATCGTGCTGCTGAACAGGATCTCCCCCGCATAAAAAAATGACCGATGCGTTCTGAATCCTTTGCCGGGCCTCTTCCTTCGGCATGCGGTAATCGATGAAATGATACTCATCAAACATAAGATTAGCCCGATGGAGCCATGTCCATTCCGTTATATCCTCAAGGTTAATCTCCTCATCTTCATAATTAGACGGCTCAGCGCTGATCATCACAAGCGATTGTCTGTCCTGAATATCCTCCTGCAACCATTGCACCAGCCCCTCTGGCAAAATACCATTAAACCAACTGAAATAATAGTGAGTACTCATGCTTCGTTACCTCCATATGTATGATTTGCCTCGTTAAAGCAGTTTAATTTGGCTTCTGCCGTCAGCATGGCGCTGGTGAGAGTAAGATTATTTCTGTCATTCATACACCGCAATATCGCTTTCCATACAACGGATGAGCTCCTACAGGTAGTAGAGAAGCAGCGACTACTTTAAGAGAAAAATAGCAATGTTGCCAGCCATGACGATCCGAATCATCACATTCCATTGTTATTCCAATCCACGCACTCCAACGGAGTGCGACGGGCCGGATACAAGCGCACAGAGAGTCGCCAGAGTATTTCAATCCACGCACTCTACACGGAGTGCGACAGCGGAAAATAGCATGACTCATGCTTTCTCCGTATCAATTCACTATCCACTTCCCAATTTATTTCTTAAGAAGGTATAAGTCTACCTTTGACTTTTCAAGGTATCTCTTGATTTCTTAAGGATTCGACAAATTCTGAGGTACGAAGGACCCGGGGATTTCATGGGAGCTTGGTATTCGCAACACTTCTTGTTTCTATTTTACTTCTTCGCCTAAATTCTACACAATCCTAAACCTCTCAACACTGTATCGACCAATGACAATTGTGTGGTTTGCCCACCAGAAAAGTTAATTCCTTGCCCCTCCTTTCGACTGCTCCCGGACCAGTGAGAGAAATGCTGCCGCCGCTGGCGACAATGCCTCATGCTTTCGGGTACAGACGGCAATCGGATTTAACAGCGAAGTACCGTTAACCATCACGCGCTCCACTTCTCCGCGCTCTACATTGTCCCTTACCGCCAGGGAGGAGATGAAGATGGCTCCGTAGCCCGCGATGACGGCCCGCACCATCTCGTTCACCCCATTAAATTGTAGACCCACCTTGGGAGGACTCACGTTCAAAGCCCTGCATAACGAGAAGAGACGCTCCCGGGTTGAACTGCCTTAGGTGGCGACAATACGCAGGATTCCGCTGAACCCGGCCTTGTACTCACGGACTGCCTCATCCAGCTCACGCTCCAATGCAAACAATCTTTTGGCATGGCTGGCCAGCATCTGCCCCGCATCGGTCACTAAGATACCACGCCCCTTGGGGGCTAACAGCTGAATGCCTAATTCCTTCTCCAGATTGCGGACCTGGGCCGTAACCGCAGGCTGACTGATCCGTAATTCCTCCGCAGCGCGGGTGACTCCGCCTTTTTCAGAGATGGTGTGAAAAATTTTAAGGGCATGAAGATTCATAAGATAACCTGCCTCCTACATCAAAATTGATGAAGAACGAAATTATATATATTTTTCTGATGAATCATTATGCTTTATTGTAAGGATAAGGGAAAATTTTCACAAGGGTAAATAATTTATCGATGAAGGAGAAAATTTCATGAGTAAAACTAAAATCGTCTGTACCATCGGTCCCTCCAGCGAAAGCCCCGAAATGCTCCGTAAGCTGATCCAAGCCGGTATGAATGTCGCCCGCCTGAACTTAGCTCACGGTGAGTTAGAGGAGCACGCTGAACGCATCCGCCACATCCGGGAAGCAGCCAAGGAGCTAAACCAATATGTGGCCGTCCTGCTCGACATCAAAGGTCCGGAGATTCGTATCGGCAAAATGGCCTCGGACTACTTTGAATTGGTACCAGGAGAAACCGTGGTTCTGACCACAGAGGATGTGCTCGGCACGAAGGACCGTATCCAAGTCACCTATAAGCAGTTACCCCAAGACGTAAAGCCCGGCAGCAGCATCCTGATCGATGACGGTCTGATCCGTTTGGAAGTCGTAAAGGCTGAAGGTACCGAGATCACCTGCCTCGTCAAGAACGGTGGCAAGCTGAAGCCACGCAAGGGCGTCAACGTTCCCGGCATCAAAACCAGCCTTCCAGGCGTTTCTGAGAAGGACATCCTGCACATCAAGTTCGGCGTTGAGCAGAACATCGACATCATTGCTCAATCCTTTGTCCGCAAAGCTGCAGACATTCTCGAAATTAAACATATTCTCAGCAAACACAAGGCCAGCCATATTCAAGTCATCGCAAAAATCGAAAATGACGAGGGTTTGGAGAACTTGGACGCCATCCTGAGTGTAGCCGACGGACTAATGGTTGCGCGCGGAGATCTGGGCGTGGACTTGCCGGTGGAGGAGGTGCCACTGGTTCAAAAAGACATGATCAAGAAGTGTAACCTGGCCGGAAAACCGGTTATCACCGCCACCCACATGCTGGAGTCCATGCAGATGCACCCGCGTCCGACCCGTGCAGAAGCAAGTGACGTCGCCAACGCTATTTTTGATGGCACCGATTCTGTCATGCTGTCTGGTGAATCTGCCGCAGGTAAATACCCGCTGGAGTCCGTCGAGACCATGGCCCGCATCGCAGCCCGCGCTGAGTCCGTCCTGGGGAGCTATGGCCGCTGTAACTGCAAGGGTAATGAGCCTGCCGTCAACGTAACAGGTGCCATCGGCGAATCTGTTGTCCGCACTGCCCTCACACTCTCCGCCAAAGCTATTCTCGCCCTGACCGAAAGCGGCTTTACCGCCCGGATGATCGCCAAGCACAAGCCCACTGCACCTGTCATCGCCGTATCCACAAAGAAGAACGTGCTGCATGCCCTTTCCTTGACATGGGGTGTAATTCCGCTGCTCCGCGACGAATCTGCTTCCAGCACTGATGCAGCCGTAGAAGCTGCCGTTGAACTGGCGAGGTCTGCCGGATACGTACGTAATGGCGACTTGGTGCTCATCACCGCCGGTGTCCCTGTAGGCTTTGCCGGAACCACTAACCTGCTGCGGGTTCATCGAGTTGGGGAAGAGATTTAAATAAAACCGGGGTCCGCTGTATTGCAACTAACCCAGATCCTCAAAAACAAAAAACTTGCGTAAACACCTTCATTGCTAACGGGTCTAGCCGTGACTCCCTCAGATGTTAGCCTCATATGCAACGAGTCAATATCATCTGTAAAAAATGTTACAACCCACCGAGGCCGTCCATTCACCTCAAAAACTGCTCTTGTGTCATTATCAGATGCGATTAGATCAATGATTGGACGGTTATCCCGGAATAAGCTTAGGTAGTTTCCTCTATCGTTTCTAATGTTGAAGCCGAAGTGATGGACAAACCACTCTGCAGATTTTTTTATATTTTTAACCGGAATTACATTGTATGCGATTCCTAAGATTTTCCCGTTAACCATGCTATCAGTCCTCACTAAAAACCAAAGTCATAGACTGCCCACTATTATTTTTTAGTCAAGTTTAATAAACTTATCAAAGCAGTATGAATCTTTGTCATAGCCGTTTTGTTCATAGAAAGCATGAGCCCCGGTTCGCTTCATCCCTGTGCATAGAATTATGCTGGATATTCCGCAATCTTTCGCATAATTTTCAGTGTATCTTAACAATTTAGTGCCTACCTTATGTCGCTGAAAATCATTATGTACAGCAAGTCCGGTTATATGCAGATAATCATTCGCAGACCCTACAGCTAATGCATGAACGCTAGATATAAAACCAACAACATGGTTCTCAAGTAACGCTACAAACGTTTTGTAATTGCCTGCCATTCTCATCTGTTCCATCTTAACGCGAAAGTTCTCATCCGTAACAGTATGAACGCCAAGTACATTGTTCCATAAGAAAACAACTTCAGTATAATCGTTTGCTATAATTTCTCTTATCTTAATTTCCATGTACAATGTACTTTACTCCTCAACCTCAAATATTGAATCAATGATAATGGGAAGATTGTCTCTAACCGAAACAGCTCCAAAGACTGAACGGGCATGGATACCTTTTTCTCCGAAAACATCCAGCATCAGATCAGAACAACCATTAAGCACTTTATGATGCTCTTCAAAACTGGCGACCGCATTAACAAAGCCCTGAATTTTAACCACGCGTTTCACTTTATCCAGTGTATCTAAAGCTGTTTGTAGTACAGCCAAAATTTCAATCCCCGTTTGTCGTGCAAACTGATAACCTTCTGCGGTTGTATACTCCTGACCTAACTTGCCCTTGGGCGTACCAGCAGGCCCCTTGCCTGAAACGAACAATAACCCGTTTACTTTTACGTAATTTGCGTACTTAGCTGCAGGTTCGCTTGCATGGGGGATAACGATTCCTAATGTTGCTATTCTACTAGCCACTGTTTGTTCAGTCATTTCCAATCTCCTAACTCATCAGATTTGGAAGAATTATAGCAAGGTATGCCATTCCTATAATCATTCGTTTTAAATTCATGAGATATCACCTTACACGTTTAGCAATCGGATGATCCTCATTCAACTCCAGCAGGTCCCATAAATTCCCGTATAAATCTTTAAAGACCGCTACTTTTCCGTACGATTGATCTTGAGGCTCTCTAACAAATTCAATGCCCTTGGAGACCATGTCCTTATAATCTCTCCAAAAGTCATCCGTGTTCAGGAACAGAAATACCCGCCCACCCGTTTGGTTACCGACAAATTGCTCTTGTTCAGGTTTGGACGCCTTGGCAAGCAAGATCGTTGTCCCCACTGATCCAGGGGGCGAAATCACCACCCACCGTTTATCCTGCTCCGGCTGATACGTATCTTCTACTACTGTGAAATTCAACTTTTTTGTATAAAATTCAATGGCTTCATCATAATCGTTTACGACCAGAGCAATATGTACAATGGACTGAATCATTTGTTAGTTCTCCTCCTTGGCTCCAGATAATGGAGATGTAATGACCTGCTCGAAGCTTCAAGCTCCCGTCACCATGTCTAAGTATTTCCTTAAATCATCTTTAGCCCGCGAATCACTGGCCCAAGCGCCTAGATTCCAACTCATATATCTAAGTCCTAAGTATCGTGAGGCGATTGCATACAGTTGATTGAACTGATTGATAGGAAATTCGATGTTTGAAGCAGCCAGTAGCCGCTTATATTCCTCCAGTTGTTCCGAAGTGTTGTATCTTAACACATTAAGGAATCACCGTAGTCCCGATCCCATTTGTAAATAGAGTATCTACCAGCTTGACCAATTCTTCAGACGACAGATCTTTGTCATTGCGTATCCAAAGGCGAAACATCGACATTAGTGTGGATATGTAAAACTCAATGATATACGGTGCTAAAGCTTCATTTGCCGGAAGGTCGACAATCAATTTCTCCAAGGAAATTTCTCTCTTCAGACGTTCGATAAAATGAACAGAACCATAGTCGCCCAAGAGGGCTTTCAGTACTGAAATTTCCTCTGTATTTTCCAGGCATTGCAGTGCGTCTTGGAAAGAATGAGTGGAGAACTCTCTGGTTGCCATTTCCTCTTTAATGGATGTAAAGACACGCGCTTCCACGTAGTCCAACAATTCATAGATATCCGTAAAGTATTGATAAAAGGTACTGCGGTTATATCCTGATCGTTTCGCGATCTCTTGGATGGTTATTTTTTCAATGGGTTTCTGGCTATATAAATCGCAGAATACATTGATAAAGGTTTGCCTTGTTTTATCCGTAAGTTCAGGTTGCTTTTTCATTATTGGCCTCCGGTTTCTGTACATCGATTACACAACAGATCTTAAAAATCTGATGGTTGATGGCTGTATAGCGGATCTATACAATAAATTATACAACACGTTGTTGGATAATCAACAAGGATTAATATATAGGCTCAGGAGGCTAATATGAGAATTTTATTTTTCGGCAGAGGTGTCATATCGGCCCAATATGCTTGGGCTTTTGAACAGGCAGGACATACAGTGGAGTTCTACGTTAGACAAGGGAGAAAAGAAACCTTCGGCAGCAGCATTGAGCTTGAAATGTGGGACGCACGAAAGGGGAAGCAGCTCATAAAAGAAAGCTGGAACGTCAAACTGCATGAGGAGATTCGACCAAATTATGATCTCATTATTGTGAGTGTCAACACGGAGCAGCTTCCGGCAGCAGCACAACTTTTATCGACTCATGCAGGAAACACACCTGTTCTAATCTTCAATAACCTTTGGCAGGATTTGAAATCATCGATCTCACCCCTGTCTATGAACAATGTGGTCTTTGGGTTCCCCGGAGGCGGCGGCGGCATTGAGGACAACAGGCTTAGAGGCGGCTTTTTAAAAATGCTGTTTCTGGAACAGCCACGGGTAGGCACTGAACCTATTAACAACAAGGTCAAAGAGCTATTTGAAAGTGCCCATTTTAAAATTAAGTGGATCAAGGATATGCAGAACTGGCTCTGGAATCACTTCGCGATGAACGCAGCAATGGAAACCGAGGTGTTGAGACTGGGAAGTTTTGCGGCACTCATGAATGATAGCGACTCCTTCGCAAATGTTGGCAGGAATATGAGGGAAATTATCCCCGTAATAAAAGCCAGAGGCGGAAACGCTGATATGACTTCTCTGCTGTTGACTAAGATCCCGCCGGCACTGCTCGGCACGCTGTTTAACAAGCTGGTTTTTGCAAAGGGTAGCTTAGCACGGCTTTTCATGGAATACAACAATGGTAAAGCAGGCTTTGCGATCCTTGAAGTTGTGCGGGAAGCGAAAAAGTTGGGGATAGCTTTGCCGCGGCTTACTGCGGCGCTGGAAAATTCTGAGCAATACAAAGCAGGCGTATCAAGATAGGAAGGATTTAAGATCCCTTTGGTCGGTCGCATAGCGGTCGGCCTTTTTGGTGCATTTCAATTACGCACTCACACGGAGTACGAATGCTTTAACCTCCACTCTATATACTTTGTTTATAAATTTCAATCTACGCACTCACACAGAGTGCGACCGCTAGAAGTTCACGTTAATAGTAAAGGAGCTAAATTTCAATCCACGCACTCACATAGAGTGCGACGCAAACAATATGGCTGTTCATGATGCAGCTCAAATTTCAATCCACGCACTCACATGGAGTGCGACCAGCAGCCAAAACCCCGGACTGGTCACATACATATTTCAATCCACGCACTCACACAGAGTGCGACGCCCAGCAGCAAGCAGAGGAAATGTCCAAGCTGCGGATTTCAATCCACGCACTCACACGGAGTGCGACCCGAAGGTCTTCCGCATCGTATGTGTGCCGATTATTTCAATCCACGCACTCACACGGAGTGCGACTGCCCCATTCCTTCCGGGATTGTCTGGATCATCCGATTTCAATCCACGCACTCACACGGAGTGCGACCGATTCCCTGCGCCAACTCTAAAACATCCATCAAATTTCAATCCACGCACTCACACGGAGTGCGACTTTCACAGATATAACTATCTGATTCACCCGTAGATTTCAATCCACGCACTCACACGGAGTGCGACACTGTTAAGGGATATCAATTACCATTGAATTCAATCATTTCAATCCACGCACTCACACGGAGTGCGACTTTTACAAAATTCAACGAACCATCTTGGACTCCTAATTTCAATCCACGCACTCACACGGAGTGCGACCATAGCAGCACACATAAATACTGCTTCTGTTTCAAAATTTCAATCCACGCACTCACACGGAGTGCGACAGCGGAAACAGCATAACCTATGCTGTTTCCGTATACATACACTATAACTTCCTTTGTTCCATTCTCGAAAAGATATCTGTCCACGCTTGACCTTTCAAGTATTCCCTCGATTGCTGAGAGTTTCGACAAATTCTGAGGTGCGAAACCCCCGGGGATTTCATGGAAGCTTGGCATTCGCACCGGCTCTTTGTTTCTATTGTACCTCTTCGGCCATATTCTGCATAATCCTAAATTGTCTCAACACGTTATCCGCCGGGGTATTTAAACACACTCCAAATAAGCCAGACCGCATACTCAGTATGCAGGCCGGCTATCTATGTTACTTTTACTTGACTAAGACCTCAGCGTGGTGCTCTCTCCCAGTACCAAGTGGACTCAGAGGCCCTTATTTCGCGAAAAACCCAACTTTTCCAGCATTCGCGAACTCCAGGGCCGTTATTGATGGTTATACCACCTGAAAACGCCTCGCAGAGAGACAATAAGCGCACCACAGTCCGCCAAGCAGTAAAAAACAAGGTTTGTTTGAAAATAACGGAATCCTGGTCCGCGAAGGAGCATGGAGGGGCAGACTTGGGTGGCCAGATGGGTTCGCGGGCTTCCAAGTGCGAAATATTGTCTCAACACGTTATCCGCCGGGGTATTTAAACACACTCCAAATAAGCCAGACCGCATACTCAGTATGCAGGCCGGCTATCTATGTTACTTTTACTTGACTAAGACCTCAGCGTGGTGCTCTCTCCCAGTACCAAGTGGACTTAGAGGCCCTTATTTCGCGAAAAACCCAATTTTTCCAGCATTCGCGGACTCCAGGACCGTTATTGATGGTTGTTCCACCTGAAAACGCCTCGCAGAGAGACAATAAGCGCACCACAGTCCGCCTAGCCACAAAAAACAAGGTTTGTTTAAAAATAACGGCCCTCAGGTCCGCGAAGGAGTATGGAGGGGCAGACTTGGGTGACCAGATGGGTTCGCGGGCTTCCAAGTGCGAAATATTGTCTCAACATGGTATCGACCGGGGTATTTAAACACACTCCAAATAAGCCAGACCGCATACTCAGGATGCAGGCCGGCTATCTATGTTACTTTTACTTGACTAAGACCTCAGTGTGGTGCTCTCTCCCAGTACCAAGTGGACTCAGAGGCCCTTGTTTCGCGAAAAGCCCAACTTTTCCAGCATTCGCGGACTCCAGGGCCGTTATTGATGGTTATACCACCTGAAAACGCCTCGCAGAGAGACAATAAGCGCACCACAGTCCGCCAAGCAGTAAAAAACAAGGTTTGTTTGAAAATAACGGAATCCTGGTCCGCGAAGGAGCATGGAGGGGCAGACTTGGGTGACCAGATGGGTTCGCGGGCTTCCAAGTGCGAAATATTGTCTCAACACGTTATCCGCCGGGTATTTAAACACACTCCAAATAAGCCAGACCGCATACTCAGTATGCAGGCCGGCTATCTATGTTACTTTTACTTGACTAAGACCTCAGCGTGGTGCTCTCTCCCAGTACCAAGTGGACTCAGAGGCCCTTATTTCGCGAAAAACCCAACTTTTCCAGCATTCGCGGACTCCAGGGCCGTTATTGATGGATATTCCACCTGAAAACGCCTCGCAGAGAGACAATAAGCGCACTACAGTCCGCCAAGCAGTAAAAAACAAGGTTTGTTTGAAAATAACGGAATCCTGGTCCGCGAAGGAGCATGGAGGGGCAGACTTGGGTGACCAGATGGGTTCGCGGGCTTCCAAGTGCGAAATATTGTCTCCACACGGTATCAGCCGGGGTCTTTCAACACACTGCAAATAAGCCGGATCGCATACTTTAGTATGCAGGCCGGCTATCTCTGTTTCCTTTACTTGACTAAGACCTCAGCGTGGTGTTCTCTCGCACTCTAACAATTGGACTCAGAGGCCCTTATTTCGCGAAAAATCCAACTTTTCCAACATTCGCGGACTCCAGGGCCGTTATTGATGGTTGTTCCACCTGAAAATGCCTCGCAGAGAGACAATAAGCGCACCACAGTCCGCCAAACAGTAAAAAACAAGGTTTGTTTGAAAATAACGGAATCCTGGTCCGCGAAGGAGCATGGAGAGGCAGCATGGGATGGCGAGGCGGGTTCGCAGGCTTCCAGGCGCGAAAGTCGATAGACTGCTCAGCAAACCACAGGCGCAATAGCGAGCAGTCTGACTCCCGCCCTGCCGCACTGGAAAGCAGATTACTCTCCCCAAGGCAGGACAGCAAGTGTTCTTGCCCTGCTCCCCAGTCGGACGGCAAGCAGACTTGCTCTCTCCGCAGACACACCGCCAACTAGCCAGCCTGGCCTATTACTCCAAGCCCTGGTAGGCAGCCTCACTCCCCCCAGACGCAGCAGCGAGTAGCCGCCCCTCCAAGCTCACCGCCAAGCAGCCGTGCCCGTCCATTCAAGCACGGGCTGTCAGCCGCGCTCGCCCCCATCAAGCATTCATCAACACCTGAATACGCTCCACGTCCTGGCTGAATTTCTTGGCCAGGCGGGCTTTGCCGAGGTTGGACTTTACGATCTTTTGCATGCGTTTGTCGTCATTGATGGCAAATTTGGCCAGCATCTTGAAGCCGGCTTCGGGCGCACGCTCGACGAAGACGCTGAGCGCATATTCCAGACCCTTGGACAGCACGCGGAACTCTTCCGCACCGTAGCGGGTCTGTCCGGCGGCAATGGCGTCCAGGATCTCCTCGGACAGTTCCAGCGCATACAGCACGTTCGCCTGCTCCTTCAGCATCGGCGGGTGGGCCAGGGCAGCGACGAAGGCGCGCTGCTCCAGTGCGTTGGCTGTGCCCTTCATGCCGTCGAACAGTGCGCGGAGCACCCCGAAGTCCTGCTCCCCGATGCGCTGCAGCGCCATCGCTGCCGCCTCGCGCATCCGCCAGCGGGCATCATTCATCGCCGCCCGGCAGCGCTCCAGAATAATCTCCTGACGGGCAGGCTCCGCATAGCGGTAGTAGCTGCCCATCGCCTGGAGCGCGCAGAACGGCAGGAACTCGCGGGGATCATCCGTAGGCGCTTCTGCTTCCGTCTTACCCGTCCACTCCATAAGCAGCTCCCAGGCTTCGCTGGCCACCCAATCCGACGCGAAAGCATCCGCGAAGGTGGAAGCTGCGCCCAGATTCGCCCGGGGTCCCGGCAGGTTCGACTCGCCCATGAGACGCTGCTCCAGCTCACCGAACTTCCCGGCCTCCTGAAGATCGCCGTAGAAGACATTTTTACTCACTTTACTGTTCATTTCAGTACCCTCCATCATTTTGGAAAAGCCAGCTTGATCTGCTCCTCGCAGAACTCCTTACATACATTGTTGCCCCAGAACAGCCCATGAAAACGCGTGAGCGCAATCGTGTCCTCGCGGATTTCGACCAGCCCTTCCTTCACGAATTTGTCGAACAGCTCCGGGAAGTGCTCCTCCGGGTAAACGCCGAATTTGCGGCGGAACTGCTGGCGGTCAATCGCTGTACGGCGCAGGCCCATGGCCAGGAACTGGTTGGGCAGATCCTCTGCCTTCACTTCGTAGCCTAAAGCAATGGGGAGGTCGCCGGATGTAATCTTTTTCACATATTCAGGGAGTAACTTCACATTCTGGTAGGCATATCCGCCCACATCGCCGAATGCCCCCAGCCCCACAGAGAGCAGGTCCAGATAATCGTCGAAATGCTTGCGGCTATACACATGGTGGCCTCCCGGCCGGACGAAATCATACGTCGATTCCACCGAGTAGCCCTGCGATTCCAGGTAACAGCAAGCCTCCACATACATCTGCTGTTCCAGCTCAAGTCCGCCGCAGGCCGGAAGCTCGCCGCTGGCAATGCGCTTAGCCAGACCGAAGCCGGGAATGATCTTCAGCGGAAATAGTGTGACATGGCCGATGTCCAGCTCCACTACCTTCGCCAGATCCGCAAGCCATTCCTCCATCGTCTGGCCCGGCAGATTGTACATCAGATCCAGGCTGACGTTCGCGATGCCCGCCTCTCTGGAATTCTGAATTGCCCGCAGGGAATCCTCACCGGTCTGAAGCAGTCCGAGGCGTCTGCCCAGCTCATCGTTGAACGTCTGCACCCCGAGACTGATCCGGTTCACGCCGAGCGCCTGAAGCAGCTTCAGCTTGGCAGCGGTGAACGAGGCGGGATTGCCCTCGAACGTGATTTCTTCGATATGGTGCATAGGCAATGTGGCTTGTAGCTGCTCGAAGAGTGCGGTGATCTCTTCCTCGTCCAGCACACTCGGCGTCCCGCCGCCGATATAGAGCGCTTCTACCGAGCAATTGCGGATCTGCGGCGTCATCCCGTACATCTCCAGCTCGCGGAACAGCGCAGCCAGATAATCCTTGCGGGCACCCTGCTCGTTGAACGCCTTGGGGTACGGGCAGAACGGGCAGATGGAATCGCAGAAGGGAATATGTACATAGACCAGCTTGGAGCTTGCCGCGGCTTGATTCAAGTTCATGAGAGACGGCAGCCGTGCGCTGTCCTCTGGCGACACCGGAGTGTTTCCCATGGGATAATGCCCTATCCCGATCTCCCGGAACGGGTATACAGGCTTGTTCATTCGATCAAGTCCTTCCTCCAATTGAATTCATAAGCATATCCTTATAGATGTGGCGTGATGCGGACAGAGCATCGGTGAGCAGATCAGCACTGTAATCCTTGGACTGGTAA
This sequence comes from Paenibacillus sp. FSL H8-0048, assembly GCF_038002825.1. Classification (NCBI taxonomy): domain Bacteria; kingdom Bacillati; phylum Bacillota; class Bacilli; order Caryophanales; family Paenibacillaceae; genus Paenibacillus; species Paenibacillus sp. FSL H8-0048. Next base: position 3,194,217 of record NZ_JBBODF010000001.1, read on the forward strand.
TAGGCCGGAAAAAGCAAGTTATCCTCTGCCCGGATCACCTGCTCCTGCAGCGCAACATGATACAGCGACGTATGAGGGTAGACACGGATGCCTTGGCTGGCCAGAATATAGACAGGATTCAGCTGATTGACCACCTGCACCGTCTCCTGCACCGTCTCTTCATTCTCCCCAGGACCGCCGAACAGCAGCGATACGGAGTAGGGGAGCTGATACTCTTCCAGCAGGCGTCCCAGCTCAACCAGTTGCTCAGGAGTGAATTGCTTGCCCATGCGCCGCAGCATCTGCCGGGAACCCGAGTCGGCACCGATATCCACGAAGCGGCAGCCGTTCTCCTTCAGCGAGCGGATCAGCTCCCCGGTAATACGGGCCGGAGTCAGGGCGCAGCTCCATTCCAGCGAGGGGCTGGTGCGGCCGATCAGGTTGCAGAACTCCACCGTCTCCTCCACCTCATGATTGAACACCCCGTCTACAAAAGTGATACTACGCACCTGATAGTCATTCTCCAGGATCTTCATATCTTCGCTGAACTGCTCCGCAGGAATCCGGCAGGCGCCGGCATTCATGTAGCCCTCCGAGCAATAAATGCAGTGCCGGCTGCACCCTCTGGAGGCCTGATAGCCCATCGAGGCTTTTTTGATGCGGGGGTTCGGGATAAAATACTGTGGAGCGAACAGCGACTTCGGCGGAACACGGCTGTACACCGGATGATAGGCGGGATCTGCATTACGTACCGTACCTGTCTCCGGGGCCTGCCCCTGTTCCATCTCACGGGCCAGCCGCACTGCTTCCGCTTCGCCTCCACTCCCCTTGATTCCGTAGTCCGCCCCCAGCTCCTTCACCAGCTCGCCGGGCATCACCAGCATTGCAGCCCCGCCAAGCAGTACCTTGGCTGAACTGCAAGTACGGCATACCTGCATGACTTCCTGTAAGAAAGAGAGATAGCTCTCCGGCTGCTGAATCACCTGATTATCGATGTTGCGCACCGAGAGGCAGATCAGATCCGCTCCGGTGACCCGCAGCTCCTCGCGAAGCGCCTCCAGCGGTTCAGCTACGAAGGCCAGATCCAGAAAACGGGTGCTAAATCCGGCAGCCGTGAGGGCTGAGTAGACCATCCCCGCGCCGACAGGAAGAACTGGCATCGGTCGGAGCAGGGTATTCGTAGACACTACCAGTATTCTCATGCTTCACTCCACCCTGTCTTCCTTCAAATGAACATCCAGTCCGGGTTACGCTCCCGGTACGGAGCACAGATGCGGTTCGCCTGCTCCAGACTCAGCTGCGGGGACATGAAGAACTTCGGATGCAGCAGCTCATCCGGCTCCGGCGAACCCACATAGCTGTACATATCGGTGGACGGCAGAATACGGATGCCGAACAAGCCGAAGATGCGCTGCACCGCAAGCTCCTCCATCAGATCCAGTGTCTCGCGCAGCGTCTCCGGTGTCTCCTCCGGTCCCCCGATCAGGAGGCAGAAGCTGAAGTCCAGCTCCTGGCTGCGGCAGAGCTGGACCACCTTGCGGATCTCGCCCTGCCGGAAATTTTTCTTGAACGATCTGAGGCAGATATCGCTGCCGGAATCAATGCCGAACTCCACCTCCGTACACCCGGCCTGCTTAAGCAGACCGGCGAATGCTTCCGTGAAGAAGCGCGGATTCAGGAAGCAGCCCCAGGCTAACGGTAACGTCCGCCCGATCAGCTCCCGGCAGATCTCTTCGGCATGCTCCAGCGGATAGTTGAACACACTGTCCACGAAATCAAAAGAACCGATGTCATACTGCACCACCATCTGCTCAATCTCATCGGCCACCCTCTTCGGTGACCGCAGGCGGACGGACCGGCCCTCCAGTGACGGGTAAGCACAATAGGTGCAGCTTAGCGCACAGCCCCTTTTGGTCAATACATTGTATCGGACCCTCCGCTCCACATCATAGCTGTGCAGAAATCCGCTGCGGCTGGGGAAATACTCCTGATCCAGCTGCTCAGGCGCATACGGCGGCCAGTAATTCCATTCTCCGGCCCTTGTCCTGAACATGAGTCCGCTTACTGCGGACGGCACCTGCCCCGCTTCCAGCTGGCCCAGCAGCTCCACGATACTGTCACAGCCGTCACCGACAATGCCGTAATCGGCTCCCGTCTCCTGCAGCCACTGCCTGGGCAGGAGCGAGAAGCCCGCTCCTCCCAGAATGATACTGGCCCTGCTATTCCATTCCCGCACCCAATCCACCATCAAGCAGACCTGATCCACAAAGCTCCGGGGATACTGCATGCAGCAATTGTCCAGGTTACGGATCGAGAGCCCGATGTAATCCGGCGCGTAGGCATTAAGGTAATTCGTAACAGCCTCCCGGGTATACTCCAGTTGGGTCATGTCCAGCATGCCTGCCTCCCAGCCGGAAGCGACAAGACTGGCGTGAATATAGCTAAGACCCAGCGGGAATACAGGCGGCCGCTTCTCCGTATTCGCCGAGATCAGCAGCACTCTGCCCATGCTCACTCCCCCTTAAGAAAAGTGAGCGTGGCCGCAGCTACATCCCCGCCCGCCTCAAGAAACATAAAGTGCCCGGCGCCTGGAACCGTATGCATCCGGGAATCCGGCAAATACCGGTTCAGCTCCAGCGCCTTGTGCAGCGGCGTAATCCGGTCCGCTTCCCCGGTAATAATCAGCGATCTCTGCCGGATGCCCTGAAGAACCGGCCGCAGGTCGGGATGCTTAATCTGAATCATCAGACGGTGGGTCGCGGCAGGCAGCCGGGACCAGCCCTCCAGAATCTGCTGCTGAACCGCTTCATGCCCCTCGGTGAAAAAATACGGAACCGCCGCCGCATTCGTCTGCCGCACAGCCTCCGGCGTGATCTCTGCCCCGTGCTCCGGCCGCTTGAACGGAACCGCGAAGGTGGCGGCAGCCCCCATCAATACCAGCTTCTTCACCCGGTCCGGCTCACGTGCGGAGAGCAGCAGCGCAAGCGTACTGCCCAGAGAATGCCCGATGATCGAGACCTGCTTCAGCCCCTGCTCATCCAGCAGCCTGAGAATATCATCGGCCATGTCCTCCAGGGTGAAGGCCGGACCGTCGTATTCCGACTGGCCGTGTGCACGCAAGTCCGCGCACAGCACCTGATAATGAGGCGCAAGCGCCATGGCCAGATCCCGGAAGACGAGCGAAGAGTCCCGGTTGCCGTGCAGGCACAGGACGGCTTCCCCGTTGCCCTGAATACTGCAATGTAAAGGTATCCCTTTAGTCTTCAACATGTAATTTGGTTCCTCCCTTGAACTTCCCGGCCGGGCTGCTCATACGACAGCTTCCTCCAGATAGTCCACGACCCGGTCTATGTCCCGGCCGTCTGCTTCATCCACTGCGAACAACCGCCATTCTCCGGGGCTTCGGCCTACCAGAATGGCCGGCTGTCCGGGCGCCAGGGTGCAGCGCGAGGCCAGCTTATCCTCCCAGTCATAATACAGCGCGAAGCCGGGAACGGTCTGGCTTGTCTTCTCCTTCACGAATTCATGCGTGATGAAGTGGGGCAGCTGCCCTACTCTTGCAATTAACGCACAGTCGGCGCTCCCGCCGAACTGCTGCGCCAGCCGTTCCAGCAGCGGCGCGCAGCGGAGGCTGGCCTGCTGATCGCCGATGACGAAGATCCTTGGCTGAATCGAAGCGAGATCACCGAGCGTAACCTCCCCATCCCGGACGTCCTGCACAGTAAAGGCAGACCAGACTTCTGCCTGCACCCCGCATTCCAGACTTTGCTCCACCTGGTCCTGGCTCCGCTCCATAGCATCCTGCCCTCCGCTTCCTTGCCCTTGCCCAACCCCCGCCTGTCCGGCAGGAAGGTCAAAGTAAGAGAAGCCCAAGGAGGAGGCCACCCGCATTCCTACCGCCCGGGCCATCATCTTCGCCTCCTCCGCTTCTTCAATCGGCTTGCTCCAGGAGCGCTTGCGTATGCCCGGCTGCCCGTCATATTCAATCAGGCTGATGCCCGCGCTGGCAATCATCGACAGCTTGATCGCTGTGAAGCAAGGCATCAGCGAGGCCAGCGCCCATTCATGCCCCGGTCCCGCTGCAACCACAATCTGTCCGGCTACCTTGCCCTTGAACGCTTTGCCCTTCACTCCGGCTACCCGGTCATAATTGTAGTATTCGAAGTCCAGATCCTCGTCGCTGCACGGCTCGCAGCGGTCGATCCAGTTCTTCCAGACGGCCGGAAGCGAGAGCGCATAGACAGGTGAGGCGAAGACGAACCCGTCCGCCTCCTTCAGCTTGTCGTACAGCTCCGTCAACTGGTCCTCCGGGTCCTTCAGCAGGTGGCAGTGCTTGCCGTTCATGCAATTGCCGCAGCCGTCACAGGGCAGAATGTTGTAATCATTCAGCCGCAGCAGCTCCGTCTGCACCCCCTGCTCCGCTGCGGCTTCAAGCGCAACGGAGAGCAGATATTCGCTGGAGCTGTGATGCTTCTTCATTGACCCGGCCAGCCCGATGATCTTCTTCATCCGGCTGCCTCCTCTAAGTCCAGCTCAGCCGTATCGAAGCCCAGTGCCCGCAGATCGCTAAGCGCGAACATCCGGAAGTCCGCCGGGGTACACAGTACGTTCGCTTTAGCCACATCCTGCCTTAAGACCTGGGCACTTCCGCGCGCCGCTGCCAGCTCCTCGGACTTCTTACGGATCTCAGGCCCGGCCATATCGCGGATGAACTCGGGCTTGCGCCCAATGACCGCTTCCAGAAGACTCTCCCCTTCCGCACTCCAGACCGCCTTCGCTCCGGCCGCCGATTCGAAGAAGCTTCCCGAAGCCAGCGCCGCGAACAGCTGCTCGAATTCCTTCAGCGCCTCGTCCCCGGGCTTCGCCACGGATACCGTCCGGCTGGCCCATTCGGCACAGTAGCCGCATTTGTCACAGTCCATCCGGTCGCAGCGCTTCGAGCGGAAGCCCTCCAGGAAGCCTTCCAGACTCTCGTTGTCAATGCTGGCCTGGAAGCTGAACAGCAGGCGGTAGACCTGTCTCATTTTGTCGGACGGTGCGAAATCCTCCTTGATATTCTTGGAGAAGTTCGGCATTTCAAAGTCGGCCTCCGCCATCCGCGAATTGAGCAGGCTAAGCAGGTTCCCCTCATACTTCCGCTCGGAGTAGGACTGCGCAGTTGCCGCAATCTTCTCCGTGGTCTTCATCCGCTCGGTCAGCTTGAACTTGTGATAGCCCAGCTCTTCATAGATATACATATCCTCCGGGCGAATCCACTGCGACTTCAGCAGCTCCTCCGGATGCTGGAGCTTCCGCTCCGTACAGCGCAGCATATAATAATCCAGCGCGAAGCCGTCAGTCACATGGTTACACTGCGAGGCGTGGCTCTGAAAGTTCGCATGATTCTGGCGCATCGGGCAATCCAGCATACAGTCATTGGTCGCAATGAGCTGATAGTCGCAGCGGGTATTCTTGCGCAGGCTCTCCAGGAAGGCGAAGTCACGGTTCCGGCTCTCGGGCAGGGTAATCTCGCTGACACCTTTTTCCTCGAAATACTGGGCTTGTCTCAGCGTGTTCACATTGGCGAAGGTAGACAGGCTGATCTTCACATCGGGCAGCGCGGTGCGCACCATATCAATCAGCATTGGGAGCGATACCGTCACATATTCCGGCTGCAGCGTGCCGATCCATTCCAGCAGCTCGCGCAGGCGGTAATGGAAATCCTTCGTGGTCTCCAGGTTATCCAGACAGGTCGCATTCAGCAGATAATTGAACTTGAACCCGTAAGCATGCAGGAGCTTCACATGCTCCTCCACCCTCGCCCGGTCTATGGTTGGCAGTGCAAAGGTCGGTCTTCCGCCGCCCACTAGATCAGAGGACAGCTTGCCGTAGAAGACATCCACATGCGAATCCTTCAGCAGGATGGGCAACCGGTCATCAAAGTTCGTGCCGACAGACAGCTTCATCCCTTCAGCTCCTCTCCGGCAGCCTCAGCCGGCTTTTGTCCGCGTGCCAGCTTCACACGGCTCTCGAAGGTCTGCTGGTTCGCTTCCGAGAAGAATTCCTTGCAGACATTGTTGCCCCAGACAATACCTCTCGCCGACAGGCGGATCTCATGCTCATCCGTTTCCAGCAGGCCTTTGGCTACCAGTTCATCGATCGTCTGACCGAAGACCTCTTCCGGCTGATATCCGAACATTCCCGCGAAATCCTTCCGCTTCACTGACAGCATCCGCAGGCCCTTGGCCATCATGCCGTGCATCGCTTCCAGATCATCCGCCTGGCTGGCGATGAAGACGGACAGGAACTGCTGCTGGAGCCGGTCGCTGTACTCCTGGATATCCCCCTGGTTGATATACATCAGCTTGTTGACGTACCCGAAGGCCGCCGGACCGTGCGCGAACAGATCCTTCTGCTGGGTATAGTACAAGAGGACATGCCGGTCCTCGAAGCCCGGCTTGGCGAAATCCCACACGCTATACTGGACATAGCCCTCTTCCTGGAGCAGCCGCTTGGCTTCCAGATACATATCCACTTCCAGCTCAACGCTGCCGGTAGGCGGAATCTTGCCTTCCTTAATCATTTTGAACAGAGCAGTAAAGGGTACTACACACAGAGAAAATACAGTGATATGGTCGATGCCGAGCCGCACTGCTGTCCGGACATCCTCCAGCCACTCCTCCATGGTCTGCTCAGGCAGGTTATACATCAGATCGATACCGATATTCTCGAAGCCTGCTTCCTTCGCTTCCTCCAGCACCTCGAAGGCCCGCCGGGAATCATGGCTCATCCGCAGATGATGCCCCATCTTGTCATTGAAGGTCTGGATGCCGATGCTGATCCGGTTCGCCCCCTGGGCGCGGATAGCCTGCATTTTCGCAAGTGTCAAGGTTGCCGGGCTGCCTTCAAAAGAAATCTGCGCATCCGGCGTCACCCGGTAATTCGCCTGGACGCTCTTCAGCATCTCCACCATCCGTTCAGCCGACAGAGCGGAAGGCGTCCCTCCCCCGAACGTCACCGCGCTGATCGTGGACTGCGAACCATACGGAGAAGAGGCATAAATGCCGATTTCGGCCTTGACGGCCTCCATGTACTGCTCCACCTGCTTTTCCTGATAGGCCATCTTATTGAAGGGGCAGAAGATGCAGACGGAGGCGCAGAAGGGAACATGCACATAGACTGCACCCACATTATCCGCCGGCGGCTGGCCGCCCAGGCCCATCGTTCCGTAAATATCAGCCGGGAGAACCTCGGTCACAGGGTTGGGATAGTGGGACACACAGATAGGATCTCTGTGGGGATATACGTTATAGAAGGATTCGTGGGTTGTGGTCTTAACGGCCATGATGAACACCCCGCTTGGCTTCCACGGCCGACAATGCCGCAGCAAGGCCCGAGGAGACCGCCTCAATGCCTGCCACCGGCAGACAATTCATCACCGTCTCCGTCACTTCCTCCGTGCTCGCCCCCAGCTCATAAGCCTTCAGCGCATGCAGCCGGATACCGTAAGCAGAACGGTCCGTGACCACACAAGCCAGCCGGATCAATTCCCGTACTTTGGGCTCAAGCGTCCCTGTATCCTCAATCGTCTTGCACATGCTATCAAAAGCGGCCCCCACCTGCGGATTTACTCTCATCAACATTTCACTCATCAGCTATACCCTCCTTATGATTGAACCGATTGCACTGGTTGTACCGGTTGCACCGGGCGTCCCTTAGCCAGCTTCATCCGGTGCTGCAGCCCGTAATCCGCATATTTTGCGGAGAAAAATTGCTTGCTCACATTGTTGCCCCACACAATGCCGTCCTCAGTCAGCCGAATCCCTTCCGCATCCTGAATTAGCAGTCCGTCCTGCACCAAACGCTCTATCGTCTCCGGGAACAGCTGCTCCGGCTCCTGCCCGAACATCTTCACGAACCCGGCACGGTTAACGGACAGCATCCGCAGACCCTTAGCCATGGCCCCGTGCGCCAGCTCCCGCTCATCCGCCTTCTCCCCGCAATTGACCGGCAGCAGCCCGTCCTGCACACGGGTCATATATTCATTCAGATTGCCGCTGTTGATATACATATAGCCGTTGATGATGCCAAAAGCGGCCGCGCCGATCCCGATCATATGCGACTGCTCTGAGAAGTACAGGGTGGCATGCCGGTCCGTCTTGCCCGGCTTGGCGAAATCGATGACGCTGTACTGCTCATACCCGGCTTCCAGCAGCATCTCCTTAGCGATGGTATACAGCTCGATCTCCCGGTAGACATCCCCGATGCCCGGAATCTTCCCTTCCGCTATACGCGAGGCGATCTGGGTATGAGGCACCACACAGAAGGAAAGCACGCAGATATGGTCAATCTCCTGCTCAATGGAGGTAAGGATATCCGCCCGCCATTGATCCAGGGTCTGGCCCGGCAGATTGTACATCAGGTCAATGCCAACATTCTCAATTCCGTTGTTACGCGCATTCTTCACTAACTCGAACGAATCCTCGACACTGTGATACAGCCCTAACACCTCGGCCAGCTCCTCCTGGAAGGTCTGCACGCCCACACTGATCCGGTTCAGCCCCTGCAAGGCCAACGTCTCCAGCTTGCCGGCGGTGAAGTTCCGGGGGTTGCCTTCGATGAAGATCATGGCATCCTCTTCCACACGGAACGACTGCTTCATATATTGCAGGAGTCCGGTCAGCTCTTCCGAGGACAGGCAGGAGGGGGTTCCGCCGCCGAGATTAATGGACGAGACCGTAATGCTGCTGCCAAACGGCGTAGCTGCATAGCTGTCCATCTCCTGCCGGACAGCAGCCAGGTAGCGGTCCACCTGATCCTGCCGCTTCAGATAACGGTTGAACGGGCAGAACGAGCAGGTGGCATCGCAAAAGGGAATATGCAGATACAGCGCTACCGGTGTATCCTTGGTATTCACCTGATCCAGCTCCATAAACGCCCGGACCTCAGGCTCTGTGTGCTGTGAGACAGGCACCGGATAATGCGAGACGCAGATCGAATCTCTCTCCTTGAACATTTCAACGTATGACTTCGCTCTATTCATCTGGAGCAGCCTCCCTTCATTTGGATTGCAGCATCCGTCCGGCATAAGGGGAATCCTCAGACGGCTCCACCGGAATCCGGCGGATTTCCATCGTCATCTGGTTACGCAGATCCGGGCAGGCCGAATGTACAATGTTGCCCTCCGGGTCCCACGGCAGCTTCGCATCCATGTTCAGCGCCAGCAGCATCGGGAAGACCGCATGAAAGGCTGTTCCGCACAGATTGCCTGCGTTCAGCGGGGAGACCTTCATAATATCCCCTTCCTTATGACCTGCCCGGCAATGCCCTTTAACGCCCGTAACCTTAAGCTCAAATTCATAATTCATCCCTAATTCCTCCTCTTGGATTATGTGATTCGTTTCACTTGACCTGTAATAGCCTACTCAATAATCGCCACTGCCCGTACCCAGGCCGCACCGGCTGATCTGATCTTGACCGGAAAGCAAGCCACCTTGAACCCGTACGGCACCGGAATCTGCTCCAGATTCGTAAGGCGCTCCATGTGGCAATACGTCTGTTCTCTGCCCCAGAAGTGAGCGGGGAACAGATAGGCGTTATCGCCGGTCCGCTTATAATCGCTGATCATATGCTTGAACGGACGGTCGAACCCGTAGCTGTCGATGCCCATCAGCCTGATGCCTTGTCCGGTCAGGAATGCAGTAGCCTCTCTGCTCATACCCGGATAATCCGTGAGATACCGGGCGGTTCCCCAGTACCGGTCCGCACCTGTACGGATCAGCACAATATCCAGCGGCTTCAGCGTATATCCGATCCGCTCAAGCTCCTGTACTATATCCTGCTGCTCAATAGACCCGCCCGCCTGGATATGGGTGAAATCCAGCACCACTCCGTCACCGAAACACCACTCCAGCGGCACCTCGTCAATGGACGCTGCCGGTTCTCCCTCGCTCGTGGAGCCGAAGTGCAGGGGGGCATCGAAGTGGGTCCCGGTATGCGTGGACGCGGTGATCATCTCCATGTTCAGGAACTCTTCGCCCGGAAAGTCCTTCCGGCTCCCGTCAAACTTACGGGCGAAGCGGTCTGCCCCCTCCTGATGGCCGGTCTGCTCGAACCCGTAAGGGGCCAGCTCGCCCGGATTCTGTTCCATAGGCACGCTTAAATCAATGAACTGAACTGCCATGTCCTCACCTACTTCATAATTCTGAGTGCGTTACGCCCCAGGATGTTCTGGACATCCTCCCGCTTGATCTCCTTCACCCCCATCATCAGCTTCATGGGCAGCGGGATCACTACCTTCTGCATGTAATTCAGCACCTCGGCAATGTTCGGAGTGACTGTCCAGTCCGAGCCCCAGAGGATCTTGTGGCTGCCGCAGACCGAGATCATTTTGGCCAGCTCCATCCGGAATACCTTCGGGTTATTGTGGATCAGGATATTGGCTACCGCCGTGATGGTCACATACATATTGTCGTGCCGGCCGACCATGTAATAGCACAGGTCATTCCAGGGATGGCCCATATGCTCCACAATCAAGGTCAGGTCGGGAAAATCCACCGCCACATCATCGAGCAGAATCGGGTAGTTATGCTTCATCCGAAAAATACTGCCCGGCGTAATCCCGGTATGCACGCTGACCGGAACGCCCAGCTCGCTGCACCGCTCATACAGCGGATAGAGCAAATCCCGGTCATTCAGGACAAAGCCCCCGTAATCATTGGGGTTCAGCTTGAAGCCCTGCATGCCCAGCGTCTTAATGGCATAATCCAGCTCCGCCAGCGCTTCCTTCCCCTTATAGGGATTGACGCTGGCGAAGCCGCGCAGCTTGTCGGGGTGGGCGCGGACAGCCTCGGCGATTTTCTCATTGGACAACACCTCATAGCCGTAGACATCCTCGAAGCTCAGCTGGTGAACCCAGCTCATGGCAATCTGATTCTCGTCCATACAGGCGAGGTAATCCTCCAGCAGATTGTTGTCATCGACGAAGTCCTCCTGCGTGGCCCCCACCATCTTTTTCAAATACTGCAAATCATCGAAGCCCTTCTGCTTCTTGTAATCCGGGACCGTCCCGGCTCCGGCCAGACTAAGCTCCAGGCTCTTATTCTCCTTGACGGCGAAATGGGCATGGGTATCAACAATCACAAGATCGCTCTTCACGTTTGTCTTCTCACCACTTTGCTTAGAATTGGTATTGCAAGGCCGGGAGGCTAGACCTCTCTGTGCCCGATCTCCGGCCTGGGGGCCAGCGGCGCCGTGGCGAAGACCAGCTCCAGCTCGCCCGGACCCTCATTGACCACCCGGTGCCGCTCACCCTTCCGCGCAATGAACAGGCTATTCTCCCGGATGGCGTGCGGAATATCCTCGATGAACGCCGTTCCCCGGCCCCGGACGACATAGACATTCTCTTCGCCGTAATCATGAAGATGCTCCTTGATCTCTTCTCCCGGCTGGAGCAGGACATGGCCCATGATCAGTTGGGTGGACCCGACAGTATTCGGACTCGCCAGCACACGCATCTGTCCTCCTCTGGCATAAACCACCGGCACCTCTTCCATATGGACCACTGTTTTCGTGTAGACCTGGTTCATACTGCACCCCTTATCCCGCAGATTTATATTCGGTGACACCGGCTTCTTCCTTCTTGCCAAGGCTTAGTGAGATCAGCAGCGTCAGCACCATCAGTCCGGCGGCCACCAGATAGCTGGGGTGCGTTCCAATCCGGCTGTAGAAGAATCCGCCAAGCGTAGACCCCAGCGCAATCCCGACCCCCTGAAGGGTCCGGAAGGTTCCCAAGGCCGCGCCCATCTCCATCGGATTAATTTTGATGACCTTATCCGTAATAATCGTGTTGACCAGAGTAATAATCGGCCCTTCCGTAAGTCCGATCAAGGCATACCCGAAGGTTAGCAGCCAAGGGTTGAAGTCAAGTGCATACAGCAGCACAAGCGCTCCCACACAGATCGACTGGGCCCAGATCAGCGGTGCATGTCTGCCTACCTTGTCCGAGATCCAGCCAACGAGAACTGCTCCGAACGAGGCTACTGCTTCATACGGAATGAAGAGCAAGCTGAGCAGCACCAGGGAGATATCCTGTTCCTTAGCCGCGAACGGCACCAGGAAGGTGGTGAAGACACCTACCATGAAGCACAGAGTTCCGACAATCCCCGCCAGCAGGATTTCACGGACGCCCAGCCATTTGAAGGAGCTTTTGAAGGCTTGCCCGATGCTTCTGCTTGTATTCTTCACCCCGGTCTCCCTCAGCAGCACTGTGGTAATCAGCGTGGACAGCAGCAGCAGGGAAGCCAGCACCGCGAAGGAGGTATGCCAGCCGAAATAATTGCTCAGCAGGCCGCTAAGCACATACCCCAGCACCGACCCGGCACCAATCGCCCCGGACACAATGCCCATCGCCCGGCCCCGCTCCTCGGGCTTGCACACATCCATCACCACCGCGAAGATCGGTGTGGACACGAAGCCTCTGGCAAAGCCGAACAGCAGCCACCCCGCCGTAAACAGCAGAACTCCGTGGGCTGCAGCTACCATGAATACGGCCACGGCCGACAGGGCCAGGGAAGCGATAATAATCTTCTTCCGCCCGTAGCGGTCCGCGAACACGCCGGATGGAATTGACAGAAAGGTCATCACCAGCGAGGCAATCCCCGCTATGCTTCCAATCTCACCGGAGGTCATGCCGAGATCACTGCTGATCAGGGGTGCGATCGGGAAGATGCTGACCATAATAGAGAATACAAGCAGAATATTGATGGCGAGTAGTGTGAATATTTTGTTGTTGCTCATGTGATTCGTCCTCCTCACAGTCATTGACTGCTCTCAATAATGATGAATGCAGCAGCATAATCACCGTGATGACTAATGCTTACGTGGATGCTCTCCTGCTGCTGTATATAAGACTCCAGTCTTCGGCTGCGGACCAGATAGGGCTGGCCGCTGGGAAGGCTCAGGAACTCCAGCTCCTTCCAGTCCAGCTCACAGTTCATTCCGGTGCCGATGGCCTTCAGCAGCGCTTCTTTAGCGGCGAATCTGCCGGCCAGGAACTGTTCCGCATGTCTTTTTTTACAGGCGAACAGTTCCCTTTCTTCCAATGAATAGTACTGCTGGATGAAGAGTTCACCGCACTTGGCCAGCATCTGCTCCACGAAGCTGATGCTGACCAGATCCATGCCGATTCCTCTGATCATGCCTTCAAGGCAACGGCTTCCATCACTTGCGCTACAGAATAAGTCTTGAGCACCCGGCTCTCAATGAAGATGCCGAAAGCCTTGGATAGTGCTGTAGAGACCAGCGCCAGCTCTGTAGAATCCAAAGCCAGATCGTCATAGAGCCGCGATGATTCCGTAATTTCTTCCTCAATGCCAATATCCTCAATGATTGCTTTTACCTTCTCGAATACCATTAGATATACCCTCCCGTTAGAGTTAATGGGCCTTACGCTTCTTGCTTTGCAATTCACGATTTACAGCTCACGGTTCAGAGCTCTTCCTTGTTCACAACCAGTGCCGATGAGACACCACCCCTCCCTCTGGACAGAATCAGCGAAGACTCCACAGCGGTCCGGCGGCTGATTCCCGGAACGAAGTTCAAGCCATTGTCCTGCACCGATTCCGTCAGATACGGAAGACCTGGCAGCTCTCCGTGATTCATGGCCAGTACGCTCAGTGCGACATCGAACGCCCCTGCCGCTCCAATCGTGTTGCCGAAGACGGTCTTGGGGCAGCCCGCCCACTTGGCTTCTGCACTGCTGCCGAATACCTCCTGAATGGCCGAGCATTCAATTCCGTCTTCGCGGGCGGAAGCCGCCCCATCCAGCGACAGATAGCCGATTCTCTCCGGCTGCGTCTCCGAATGCTTAATGGCCAGCCGGATTGCCCGGGCACACTGCGCTTCACTCTCCTCAGGCGGGGCTGCAGCCTGGCCGTCGTTCGTGAAGCCGAAGCCCTGGATGCTCGCCCGCACCCGGCGGGATGCCTCGCGCTTCTGGAGGCTTCGCTCCGATTCCAGGCAGAGGAACGCAGCTCCTTCGCCCAGGGCCAGCCCGCTGCGCCCCTCCACGAACGGCCGGTATGCCGTCTGCGGGCGATCCGCGTTCAGATTCAGCAGCCCCTCCGTGTTATAGAAGGACAACGCCCACGGATCAAGCGGCGTCTCTGCTCCGCCCACGATGGCCGCATCGATGACCCCGCTGCGGATGGCTCTGGCTGCATAGGCAATGGCGAGCAGACCGCTGCTCCGGTCGGCGATCACAGTCTTGCTGTAGCCTTTGATGCCGAAGGCGAGGGACATATGCCCTTGTGCCGCCGCCGGGAACCAGTTGCTCGCCAGGTTCGGATCAATGAAGGGCGCCCCCTCGGTGTGCAGGACACGCAGGCCATTTCTGGCACTCTCCCAGCCCCCGGAATTGTTGCCGACGAAGATACCGATCCGTTCGGGGCTCATCTGATTCAGCTCCCAGTGCGCATCATCCATGGCATCCTTCGCAGCCAGGATCGACATCAGAGAGAAGCGGGAGCATTTCTTGAGCAGACGCTTGGAGATGACCCGCTCCGGCTCCATCCCGCTGACTTGTCCCGCGAAGGGAGGGGCGGCTCCGGTGGTATGCTCAAGCTGGAGCGGAGTCATATAATTGCGGCCGCTCAGGAGTCCCTCCCAGAAGGCCCCGGCACTATTCCCGCACGGCCCCACCATTCCTACTCCGGTTACGAATACTGTATTCTTCATAGGCTGCACATCCATTGTTCAGTCTGAAGCTTGCCCGCCTGATTACTGTATTCGTTCGCTGCCAGGATCATGGCGGAGTGAATGCCGGAGAATCCGCTGGCATTGGTCAGAATATGGTACAAGTCACGCTGGATCGCCTCTTTCGGCACATAATTCAAATCACAGGCCGGGTCCGGCTCGTCCAGATTGGCGGTTGGCGGGATATAGCCCTCGTTCAAGGCCAGCAGGCAGTGAACAATCTCAATGGCACTCGCGGCCGAGAGCGGATGGCCTACCATCGATTTCGTGGAGCTGATCGGGATGGAGTAGGCGAGCTCTCCGAACGTCCTTTTATAAGCGGCGGTCTCAAAAGCATCATTCTGCGGAGTCGAGCTTCCATGCGCGTTGATATATTGAATGTCCTCCGCTGAAAGGCCCGCGTAGCCCAGCGCCTCGTTCATCGTAAGACTGAGCGCATCCCCGTCCTGCGGCAGATCGGTCATATGAAAAGCGTTATTGGTACTTGCGAATCCGGTCACCTCGCCATAGATCGGCGCCTGCCGCCGGAGCGCATGCTCCAGCTCCTCCAGCACCACAACAGCACAGCCCTCACTGAGCACGAAGCCGCTGCGGTTCTTCTCAAAAGGCCGCGAAGCCCGCTGCGGATCATCGTTGAACTTGGAGGTCAACGCACCGATAGCATCGAAGGAGGAAATGGTCATGGAGCTGATCGGTGCTTCCGCTGCGCCGCAGATCATTACGTCATGTTCCCCGGCTGTAATCGACTCATATCCATATCCGGCCGCATCAATGCCGCCCGTGCAGCCCGTAGACATGACCAGCGCCTCTCCCTGAAGTCCGAACTCATGCGCTACTTCGAAGGCAATGTAAGAGAACATGCCCTTGCGGTACAAATCCTCCTGACAGAGTCCATGATCAATTGGCCCCTTCCCGCCCTCCGTCATCCGCAGAAAGGTCCGCTCCGAGAACGGGGTATCAGCAATCGCATTGGCGATGCAGACCCCGGAACGCTCCCGCAGCTCCTTCGTGAACACAAGCCCCGCATCGGCAACCGCCCTTATCGCAGCATTGACCGCCAGAATCCCCGGCCGCCCCATGCCTGCCCGCTGCGTTTCATCGGCTGTCCGGCCCAAATGCTCAAACTGCGGTATTGTGCCGGTAACGCGGCTTTTCAGCGCCATATGCTCATAGCCCTGCAAGCGGTCATATCCCACCTTGGCCTGCAGGCTGTTCCTCCAGAACTGCTCCAGCGTATTCCCCAGCGGGGTAAGCAGCCCCATGCCGGTGATTACAACTCTTTTTCCCGTCACCTTCTCCATGTAAGCCCTCAGCTCCGAACCGTTTGCTTCTCGATATTGTGCTTGATCGCTGCCATCTGCTCCTTGGTCGTACGGTTCAGATGTGCTTCCACCTGCTCCCCGGTCAACCCGCTTGCCGGATCTACCTCGAATTCCTGAATCCAGGTCATGTATGTTCCTTCGTCCTGCTCCTCATAGAGCCATTCCAAATTCATATGCTTGAACGGCAGCAGCGGCGCAAGGCGTCTGGCTGTAATCCGGAAGTTCGGCCGGTCCAGCCAGCGTTCCGATTCCCATGTGCGCGAGGGCCGGTTCCCCTCGGGATGTGTCGTCAGCTCAAACCGGATGTAGGCGTCCCCTTGCTCCAGCACCCGCGTCTCCTTGTATTCCGTGAATAAATCTGTCCAGTGCGCAATATCATTCGTCCGCTCAAATACGGTGATCCGGTCTGCGTGAATCCAGATACTGTTCTGAATCGTTGCCACTTCATCTGCCTCCCCATTCGTATTAATGACATCGTAACGCCTAAGCCCGGAAGGGGACATAACCCGGCTGTTAAGCTTGCGTTAATTTACAGTTATTGTACATTTCTGAGGGGAGACGGTAGAGTACAGCAGGTATTTTCCGGGCAAAAAAAGACCTGACAGGACTCTGTCAGATCAATTGATTCACCGAATATCCGATCCCCCGGCGAAACAGGATAATGTCGCTTCGTCCGGAGATGATCTCAATTTTGTGCCTCAGCTTGTATACGTACTGCCTCACAATCTCAGGGGATGTATACCTGTCCCACAGCTGGTGCAGAATCTGCTCGGTGGGGATGTACTGGCCTTGGCATTCCAGCAGCAGATCCAGGAGTTCGAACTCTTTACAGGTAAGCTCAATGACGAATTCTCCGACCTTCAGGGATTTGGAGTGCAGATGAAGGGCGATATCCTTGATTTGTCTGGTGTGGTGTGCGGGGAGGCCCAGTCCTTCGTCGAACCAGCAGCGCAACCGGCTGAATAATTCCTCCTGGAAGCCGTAGCGCTCGAAGCTGCTGATATACATATGATTGGAAGGAAAGGGAACAGGGGTACCGTGCGTGCTGATCTCCTCTACAATGAAGAATATTCTCAGCGTTAGCATCTGCTGCAGGTACTGCATCGTGTGAATGAAGCCCGGGTTGAAATCAGGGGTGCTAATCACTACACCATCGAGCCGGAGGCCTTCCTTCACAATATCGACAAGCGCCTCCAGCTCCTTGAAATGCAATACCTTACAACCGTACACCTGTGAAAAAAAAGAATGAACATTCTTAAACCTGCAATCCTCACAAGGCTCTGTGGAATCTGCACAACACACCAGCGCAACACGCATGAACTTCTCTCCAATCCCATTCTTCTCAAATAAGCTCGGTTTCCCAAGAATACATCTCCTATAATATAGTATTTTATGGGATTAAAAAGGAAAAATATCATAGTTTCTTATTCGAAAAATGAACAAGTTCAAAGTTTGGCAGTGTGTGCGTTTGATTTACTCTATCAGATAAGATGTGGACTTCCGGCCGCTGCCGCTCCTCCTCAACGCGCACACTCTGGGATAGTTGTATTCGGTACACTTAAAACCCTGTTTAAGAAGGATTTCCTCTTCTAACTGTATTTGGTACAACTAAATCTGCACATATCGGAGGAATTCCGGCGCAGAGGGTATTTTAAGTGTACGTTTTACAACTAAATGGAAATTAGGCGCTAAACTGGACGATTTAGTTGTACAGAATACACTTGAGCATATTGCTGGTAACTTAATTGGGACACGGGCCACGACACCGTTATTCGGATGCTGTAAGCACTGGAACGGTAGCAAGTGTATTTTGTACAATAGAATGCAGTAAAAAAGGCTTCCAAATAGATTCTAGTGCATCTGTCTCGATTTTCTTTCCCAATGATAATTCGTTGCCTTCTTATGCTATAATCGTTGACCAAGAGGGATGGTTATCCGAACGCTCAAAAAGAAAGGATGATACGAAATGGAACATTTCGTTTTGAATAACGGAGTCCAGATGCCAAAGGTGGGACTCGGTGTGTACAACATCAAAGACAATAATGAAGACGCTTTACTATGGGCGCTCCGCAGCGGGTACCGGCATCTGGACACGGCCGCAGCTTACCGCAACGAGGAGCTGATAGCCAGGGCTATTCAGAAATCGGGTGTACCCCGAAGCGAGCTCTTTATTACAACCAAAGTATGGAGCACGGACCTGGGGCGAAAGACCCGTAAAGCTTTTGAAGAAAGCTTGCAGAAGCTCCAAACGGATTATGTTGACCTCTACCTGATCCACTGGCCGGCCAAGCACTATCTGGAAAGCTGGCACGTCCTGGAGTCTTTATACAAGGAGGGCAAGATCCGGGCGATCGGGGTGTCCAATTTTGAGCCGGAGCATCTGGACAAGGTCATGAAGCAGGGGACGATTGTCCCCGCAGTGAATCAAATTCAGACGAACCCGCTGCTCCAGCAAGGGCCGCTTCATGACTATATGAGGGGGCACGGTATCCAGCATGTCGCGTGGAGCCCTTTTGGACATGGTAGCCAGGAGATGCTTGCCCACCCTGTACTCACCGAAATGGCTGAGAGGTATGGTAAGACAGCGGCGCAAGTCATCCTGAGATGGAACCTTCAGCGGGATATCGCTGTGATTCCGAAGTCGGTTACACCTGCCAGGTTGAAACAGAATCTGGAGCTGTTTGATTTCTCCCTGTCCGCTGAAGAGATGAAGAGAATCGCAGCCCTGGACCAGAATAAAAGAGGATTTACCGATCCGCAAAATAAACTATACCTGTGGTCCACCCGGTTTATCCCGTTGTCCTGATATTTTTATATTAATTTTCCGGACAACTGCAACTTTTCACCGTAAAGAACCATCTGAGTATATAGAGGTGATGCACAATGAAACCAACTAATCTAACGAAGCACGCAAAAAAAATGAGCATCGCGTGCGGAATCCTGGCTGCCAGTTTATCCTTCGGAGCGTCCGCATTTGCCTTTTCGGACCTCAAGGGAAATTCAGCCGAAACCAAGATCAATTCACTCCATAGCGCCGGTGTAATTAACGGAATTACGAATGACCTGTTTGCCCCCAATGCCAAAGTGACGAATGCACAAGCCGTACAGTTCCTTGTAAAAGGATTGGCGCTTGCACCGAAAGCCGGTTCCGACAGCAGTACTAAGGCCAGCCAGCTTTTTGACAATGTAAAAGATAATGCCTGGTATGCCTCCTCCTTCGCCCTTGCGAAGCAGAGCGGCCTGACGCTGGCAAAGGATATTAACCCGAATGCACCGATGACCCGTGCAGAATTCGCCCATCTATTGACACAAGCCTTACAAAGCAAGGGCAATTTCCCGGTAACTAAGATGTTCTTTATGATTGAGGATGGCGATAAGCTTACTCCAGAGGTGAATTACAGCCTGCAGGTGCTGCTGAACACGAAGGTGCTCACACTGGATAACGGAAAATTCCGTCCGTCCGATGCGATTACCCGCGCTGAAGCCGCTGTCATGATCCATGATGCCGCTGAATTCGCCGACCGGGTGATTACGCCGAACAATCCGGGCAATGAGCCTTCCGAGCCGGAGCCGGTTCCGGCTAACAATTATGTCTCTGATGTAGTTCTGGACAAAGCCGCGGAAGGCGTCAACAAAGCCACTATCACCGTTGACAATCTGCCTAATCCCGGTTACGGCCTGACAGTAGAGCGTATCGAATTCACCAGCGCCACTACAGCGGTAATCTACTTCAAGGTAACCCTGCCTGACCCGGATAAAATGTATCCACAGGTGATTACCAAAGGCTCAGTATCCACGTACCTGCCCGCAGGCTACACTGCAACAGCTGAGCCTGTAATGGATTCGCGCTGGCTTGAGCCATCGGCTCCAGCGAAGTAAGCTTCTTTATCTACTCTTTATCTAAAGGTAGATAAATTCCTTAAAACTTTAAACGTTGCAAAAGCAGCGATTCTCCGTTATTAGAGAATCGCTGCTTTCTGTCTATTAGGGTTGGGTATTTCGTATACCGCTTAAACAGCGGAGAGGACGGAACGACCCGCGTAAAAGCGTCAGCGGTCGCCTTGGTCTCCGGATTTTCACCGTATAGGGGAATGAAAAAAATCTGGAGAGCACAGCGATTGGAACAACGGTCCGTTCGCGGAGCGTCCACCCAAGTGCCCACGTTGATCTAGCAGGCTTTTCATGGCTTTTAGGCAGAGCTTCTTCTTGCTTTATGTCTACTTACTCTGCCGCAGCCGGTTCCGGTAATCCATCGGGCGGCAGCCGTAGGTTTTCTTGAACATCTCCGTGAACCGGTTCACATTGCTGAAGCCGGTCATGCCGGAGATCTCCATGATCTTCTTATCCGTGGTCTCCAGCAGGCTGACCGCCTCCGAGATCCGGTATTCGTTCAGGAAGTCCATCGGGGACAGGTCGAACTGCTTCTTCATGAACCGGCAAAAGTACGACGGGCTCATATTGACCTGCTGAGCCATATCCGAGAGCGTGATCCGCTTGCTGTAGTTCTGCTGGACGTAGGCCAGCGTTTTTTTGGCCAGCATCGAGCTGTTGCCGCCCCGGGACTGCCCGGGCAGTCCTGCCCGCGGATGCTCAGCCGCACACTTCTCCAGCCGGTACAGCACCTCGAACAGCCTGGCCTTAATCAGCATCTCATAGCCGTGCGATTCCTGCTGATAGAGATCCCGCACCTCCTCCAGCAATGGAATAAGCCGCAGCTTCTCCTCCAGCTCCCGCCCGATCAGCAGCGGATAACGCCGGTTATCAAGGAAGAGCGGGGATACGAACTGCTGCTGAATCTTATCTCTCTCCAGGCTGGAGAGGAAATTGAAATGCACCAGCACCGCGCAGAAAATAATCTCCTCCTGATCCACGCGGATCGCCGAATGCAGCATATTGGGCTGAATGAAGACCGCCTCTCCGCTCTGGACGACCAGCTTCTCCTGTCCTACATGAAACTTGGCCGTGCCCTTAATCATGAACAGCAGCTCCAGCTCCTCATGCCAGTGGGAATACAGCACCAGATTATTTACCTTAGATACCTTGGTTACATGCACACTCATGCGGAATTGTCTGCTGCCATGAATAAGCTTTTCCTTCATATCCTGGGATACGGGTTCGCCGATGGAATCGAGCAGTTCAAGACTTTTTCTCACTGAGGTTCCCTCCCTCCCGGCCCACCGGATACTGCACGCAGCGTCAGCTCTGCACTCAGCCCTTCACCGCTCCGATCATTACACCCTTCTCGAAGTACTTCTGGATAAACGGATAGATAATCAGCACCGGCACCGTCGATACGATAATGACCGCATATTTGATCTGATCCGCGAACTGCTGGGCATAGCTGCCCGCACCGGCACCCGCACCTGATCCGGCTCCGCCCGCGAACGCCTGATTGGATAACAGAATATTGCGCAGGACGATCTGCAGCGGCTGTAAGCTATCCGTATTGATATAGAGCAGGGCGTTGAAGAAGTCGTTCCAGTGACCCACCACATAATAGAGCGTGATGACGGAGATCACCGCCTTGGACAGCGGAACCACCACCGAGATGAAGTAGCGGAAGTGAGAGCAGCCGTCCAGGGTAGCCGCTTCATGCAGCTCCTCCGGTATAGCGGTCTCGAAGAAGGTCCTTGTAATAATCAGATTGTATACACTAATGGCGCCGTTCACAATCATTACCCAAGGCGTATTCAGCAGATTCAGGTCACGGATAAGCAGATAGGTAGGAATCATGCCCCCGCCAAAATACATCGTGATCACGAACAGCGGCATAATGAACCTGCGTGCCCGGAACTTCCGCTGAGACAAAGCATATGCCGCCGGAAGCGTGACCAGCAGATTGAGCAGCGTGCCCAGCACCGTGTAGATCATCGTATTTTTATACCCCTGCCAGATCCGGGTGTCCTTGAATATCTGCTCATAGCCGTACAGGTTAATGTCCTTGGGCCATAGAATAACCTGCCCCTGATTCACCATGGTAGAGTTGCTGACGGAAGCTATGATGATGAAATACAGCGGGTACGCGACCATAATGAACGCTGCGATGCTTATAACCGCAACCACCAGCGTATACAGCCTGTCTGCGATACCGCCCGAATGCCTGATCTTTTGCGAATGAGCGGCTTGACTGTTTGACATCCCATTTCCTCCTTACATCAGGCTGATTTTTGAAGTTTTTTTGGCCAGTGCATTCGCCAGCATCAGGAACGTGAAGTTAATCAGGGTATTGAATAGTCCGACCGCTGAACCGAAGCTGAACTGGTTGGATTTCACGCCCACATTGAAGACATACGTAGAGATGACCTCCGAGACGGGCTTGTTGAGACTATTTTGCATAAGAAAAGTCTTCTCGAAGCCTACACTGAGTATGCTGCCCATATTCATAATCAATAAAATAATAATGGTCGGCAGGATCGCCGGAATCTCGACATGCCATACCGTCTGCCAGCGGTTAGCCCCGTCAATCCGGGCGGCGTCATACTGCTGCGCATCCACCGAGGACAGGGCGGCGATGAAGATAATGCTGTTCCAGCCGCAGGCCTGCCAGATGGCAGAGATGACATACACCGGAACGAAGGCGCCGGGATCACCAATAAGATTCGTATCCGCAGGGATCAGGTGCAGCGCCTTCAGGAAGCCGTCAATCAGACCGGTGGTAGGAGACAGCATAATCTGCAATAGTGCGACCAGTACAACAGTGGAAATGAAGTATGGCATATACACCGTAGTCTGCAGGATACGCTTGCGTCTATTGCTGCGGATCGAGTTGACCACCAGCGCCAGCAGGATCGGCATCGGAAAGCCCAGCAGGATGGAGAAAAAGGCAATGATAAACGTATTCCGCAGCGTAGGCCAGAACATCGGGCTGTTGAAATACTGCTCGAAATATTTGAGCCCGGCCCATTCCCCGCCCGTCAGTCCTTTGCTGAAATTAAATTCACGAAAAGCAAGCTGGATGCCATACATCGGACCATAGCAGAAAATAGCGATATAAATGACCGCAGGAAGCACCATCAGCCATAGCTGATAATGCCCGGCATGCTTACGCAGCCATCCGTTCCCCCGCAGCGTCTGATGCGGCACCGTGGTCTGTGCTGGTTTCATTTAGGAGCGCCCCTTCCATTCAAGTCCACTATTTCAAGGTCGAGAGGTATTCGTCATACGCCTTTTGGCGGATTTGCAGGTTCTGCTCAAGACCGGAGCTATTGACGGAGGCGACATAGGCAGCCCACTCCTTCTCAATGTCAACCTTGGTGGTCAGCCAGTTGGCCCACTTTTGATCCGTGATATTATTGACGTTCGCCTGATTCATTGCCAGGGTGTTGGTGTCCTCCGTGCTGTATTTCATGAAGTTCTGCGGATAGACATTGCTCTTCTCGTCCGCCTTGTTCAGCAGCTCATCATAGACAGCCTTCTCCTTCAGCACATTCTGCATATCCGAGCCAAGCGTCACCTTGTCCTTCAGCGTATCAGCAATGTACATCGGACCGTTGTCCGCGAACGAATTCGTCCATTTCCACGAACCCGGATCCAGAGAAGCATCCGCCGGAGGAAGAATCGCATACGTGCCATCTCCGTTATCCTTGATTCCCTTATCTGTGTCATTCATCCCGCCGAACAGAACCTGCAAGCTGACAACCGGCTCATAAAAACCATCAATGAACCGCATTGCAGCTTCCTTGTTCTTGGAGCGGGCACTGACCGACACCGCATTGGAGCCGTAATTCTGGTAGTAGTAGTCATTGCTCCAGTACAGCTCATCCGTTGAATCTGCATGCTGCTTCAGCTGCGGCAGGGTCACATATTGATCCTTCAGCTCATTGCCGAAGCGGTCTCCAGTCTCCCAGCCCCAGGTGAATCCGACCTTGGCCGTAGTTCCATTCCCGCGGGCAACGGACTGGTATTTGGAGTAATCCTGCGTAACCACTTCCTTGCTGATCAGGTTCTGGCTGTACAGCTTCTGCAGGAATTGCATGAGTGTCTTGAACCGTTCATCTACATAGAAATTCTTAACCTGCGCCCCTTCTGTAAAATAGCCATCGCTTGCCCCGTTGGACAGCGGCAGCCCCAGGCTGCCCAGCAGCAGCTTCGGCGTGAAATCCCAGCCGAGCGGGTTGAAGTCCATCGGAATCTCATCCGTCTTGTCCCCGTTCTGATTCGGGTCGCCATCGCGGAAGGCAAGCAGCACCGTCTCTAGCTCATCCCAGGTCGTAGGCACCTGAAGGCCGAGATTGTCGAGCCAGGTTTTGTTAATGAACATCGAGGCAGTGGAGCCGGGCCAGATGCCCTTATAACGCGGAGTGCCGTAGAGCTTCCCGTCAATCTGTGTAGCAAGCGTTTTCAATTCCGGGTGCTCACTGAACATCTTTTGAATATTAGGCGCGTCCTTCTCAATCAGCGGGCCCAGATCCTCGAACAACCCGTTGAATTGCACAAAATCGGAGTTAGAGGTCGCATTGAACAGCAGATCCGGAATTTCACCGCTGGCAAACAGGGCGCTTTTCTTCTGATCCCAGTCCGCAGAGATTTGCTGCCATTCAATTTCGACATTCGCCTTCTCCTCTATTTCAGCGAGCCATTTCATTTGCGTGACATCTTTGGTCAGTGAATGCTTCACGATAATCGCCTTCAGCTTCGTCTTCCCCTCCGGCGTGTTGCTGCTGTCGTTCCCAACATCTGAGCTGTTCTCCTTACTGCTGCAGCCTGTGAGTGATAGCCCTGCAAGACAGCCTGCCAGCACCAGAGCTAGAATACTCTTTTTTCTCATTTGACTTACCCCCTTAGTAGGAATTCATAAATGATTTATGCTTAAGAGCGAGGCTCTGTTAGCCGGGAAACGTGAAACTGCTAGGTCCCAATAGTCAGAGAATACAAGCATTCCTTCTTCGGACCATCCGCGAAAGCGTTATCATTATTATAATTTTTCTTCTTCACCCTGTCTCACCGTATATTACCTTTTAATCATCGTATATTGACCTTTTTGACTGCAATAGTAGCTGAATTCAGGCGAAGATTCGACTTTCGGTAGATGAAAATTGACACATGATGAATTGTTTTGGACAACGGAGAATCACCGCTGGCGGGATAGAGAATAATAATTCCAGCTATGGAGTGACAGGCTGCAACCTTTTGCTCCGGAATCCCATCTAAGAGGATAAGAGGTGAGGTATAATGAAGAATACATTAACCCGGATGCGCACGGCCAAAATCTCGCTGGCCTGCAGCATTCTGGCGGCAACCGTAGCTTTCGGAGCACCGGCTTCCGCTTTCTCGGATCTGAAGGGCCATGCGGCTGAAGCCAAAATCAATGCCCTTCATCAGGAGGGCATCCTTAACGGAGTGACCAGCGACAAGTTCGCGCCGAAGTCCAGCCTTACGTATGCGCAAGGCGTGCAGTTCATGGTAAGCGGCCTGAAGCTTGCTCCGCAGCGCTCCTCCGGCAAGAAGGCCAGCGATTATTTTGACAATGTAAAAAACACCGCCTGGTATGCTTCCGCATTCCTGAAGGCCAAAGAAAGCGGCTTGCCGCTGGAGCGCTCTATTGACCCTAATGCTGTAATGACACGGGTCCAGTTCGCACAATTGCTGCTTCAGGCGCTTCAGAACAAAGGGGACTTCGCATATACGGAGATGTATGCCAACATTACGGATGGCGGCAAGCTATCCGCACCAGAGATGAACAGCCTGCAGATTCTGATCAACACCGGACTGGTCACGCTGGAGAAGAACAACACCTTCCGTCCGAACGAGCCGGTTACCCGTGCAGAAGCTGCTGTCCTGGTCTACGATGCCGCCAAATTCGTGAAGGAAGTGATTATGATGGACGAGAACATTTCGTCTCCGGCCGGCACATACGATGCCTCTGTTACACTGGACAAAGCTGCCGCTGGTGTCAACAAAGCTACGGTGACCGTATCCAATCTGCCGAACCCGGGATATGGCCTGGTCATTGAGCGGATTGAGTTCGGCGCTGACAAAACCGCAGTGATCTACTTCAAGGTAACCTCACCGAAGCCCGGTTCCATGAACCCCCAGGTCATCTCGTCAGGCACCGCCGTCACATATCTGCCGGAAGGCTACACCGCAGTAGCCCAAGCTGCACCTGGCTCAGCAACCTCAGCTGCTTCCAGAGTCATAAAGTAAATGAACAGCCTCCACTTAACGAGATGCATCACAAAGAGCGCACCACCGGATATTTGGCTGGTGCGCTTTTTGTGATATGTGATTGTATAGTCACTATGAATCAGGGAGCGTTCGTCAGTCCAGCTCCTTAGAGTATCTGATCTCCTGGCGCCCAGTCTGGAAACCGGCTGAATGGTACAGGGTCAGTGCGCAATCATTCGTGGTTAATGCGACCAGCTGCGCCTGCTCCAGACCCTTTTCCTGAAGATACATTAATGCATGATTCAGCAGCGCCTTGGCAATGCCTCTTCTTCTCCAGGGCTTGCAGACAAATATATCTTCAATGATGCCAAGCTCCTCTTCCTGCCAGACCATCAGACTGCCTGCCACCCGGCCTGCATCCCGCACAACCATCGATGTCCAGAGCGGATGCTGCTGATATTCCAGCAGACGCTCCATTCCAAGCGGGGTCTCCGGCCAGATCTCCGCCTCCAGCTCCAGATAAGCCGCCCGCTGCTCCGGTGAGTCCAAAGGCACATGGGTCAATTCGAAGCCTTCCTCCAGCTCCACCGGATGGACGGATTCACGAAGATCGCGCTGAAGTGTATACAAGCGGCTATCCGGCAAGTAACCGAGATGCTCTGCGAAATAAGCATGGCAGCTCTCCTCCGCCGCATAATTGCCTGTGCACAGAAGGGTCCCATATTCGGGGGGCAGCGTACGCTCCAGCACCCGTGCCCGTTCCAGCAGAAGGGCGTAGACACTGTCACGCAGCTCCAGATCCTTTTCCCGTCCCGGCAAGGTCTTCAGATTCACAAAAATCTTATGTTTACTCTCGGCCGCGCGCCCCGGAGGCACCACATTAATGAGCTGCAGCTGGCCCTTGGCCACCATCTGCTCCCCTTCATAAGCGCAGAAGACATTCTCCCAATTATCTGCATCCCCCACCCACCAGAACAGCACATCCTCCTGCGCCGACACCTGCTCGTACATCGCGCCCAGCGCCGCCATATCCCTCTCTTCAAACTGCCGAAACACTCTGTTGCTCAATTACCATTCGCCGCCTTCTGTTTCTGTCCATCATAACACCGCCTGGCAGGGGACTTCCGTTCTTGAATAACTATAGTTGTTTTATACTGGTTAGCTGAATCTCCAGTTCAAATTCATAAGCGCCATTTCGCAAAAAACTGTGCCATCCTGATGAAGGAAAGCACAGCTTGTTTTTGATCCTTGGGTCTTTGCGGCGGACCAGGATGCCGTTATCCGCTTTGAAAGGCCTCTTTTGTCGGTCAAAACGGACTCAGAAGACGCTAATGAGGCTGTCAGGCCTACTTACAGGCTCCGATCCCTGTATTATAACGGCTCCTGCGTCCACAGCGGTCCGCAAAACGCCGATTCCAGCCAAATAAGGTCCACTGAGTCCGTAACGTCCTCTACTGCTACTCCCCGCTGTCCGCCGACTCGCGCGGCTGGCGCATCGTCAGGCTGACGCGGCCCTTCTTCACATCCACGCCGAGTACCCACACGGTGACATTGTCGCCGACGGAGACCACGTCCATCGGATGCTTCACATAGCTGCCGCTAAGCTGGGAGATATGGACCAGCCCGTCGTTCTTGATCCCGATATCGACGAAGGCACCGAAGTCGATTACGTTGCGCACCGTGCCCTGCATCTCCATGCCGGGCAGCAGGTCTTCCATCTTCAGCACATCCTTGCGGAAGATAGGTAGCGGCAGCTCCTCACGCGGGTCGCGGCCCGGACGCTGAAGACTCTCCAGGATATCGCGCAGCGTAGGCACGCCCACTTCCAGCTTCACCGCCAATTCCTCCGCATCCTGAGCGCTTAGCTGCTCTGCAACCTCCTTGCTGCCGAGCTGCTTCACATCCAGCCCCAGCTCGCGGAACAACTTATCGACCACCGCGTAGGATTCCGGGTGGATCGGCGTGCGGTCCAGCGTATTGTCCCCTCCGGGAATACGCAGGAACCCGATGCACTGCTCGTAGGATTTCGCGCCCAGGCGCGGCACCTTCTGCAGTGCCTTGCGCGTAGTGAACTTGCCGTTCTCCTCGCGGAACTTCACAATATTCTTGGCAATCGTCGTATTTACTCCTGCCACATACGAGAGCAGCGAGGCCGAAGCGGTATTCACGTCGACGCCGACATGGTTAACCGCCGACTCCACGACGCCCCTCAGGCTCTCTTCCAGATGCTTCTGCGACACATCATGCTGGTACTGCCCGACCCCGATGGCCTTCGGATCAATCTTGACCAGCTCCGCGAGCGGGTCCTGCACGCGGCGGGCGATGGAGGCGGCGCTGCGCTCCGCCACATCCAGATCCGGGAACTCCTCCTGCGCCAGCTTGGAGGCCGAATACACACTGGCCCCTGCCTCGTTAACGATCAGGTAGGCCAGGTCAGGGTCGCCGACCTCGGCAATCACCTCGGCCGTGAACTGCTCCGTCTCCCGCGAGCCGGTGCCGTTGCCAATAACGATGAGCTGGATGCCGTATTTGGCGATCAGCTCCTTGAACTTGGCCGCCGCCTCGCGCTTCTTGTTGTTCGGCGGCGTCGGATACGTGACCGCTACCTCCAGCAGCTTGCCGGTATCGTCCACTACGGCCAGCTTGCAGCCGGTGCGGTAGGCCGGGTCGACGCCCAGAACATGGCGTCCCTTCACCGGCGGCTGCAGCAGCAGGCTGCGCAGATTGCCTGAGAAGATGGAGATCGCCTGCGTCTCTCCCTTCTCGGTCATCTCCCCGCGTACCTCACGCTCAACGGAAGGGACGATCAGCCGCTTGTAGGCATCCTCGGTCACCGCTTCCAGCAGCTCCTTGACCGGAGAAGGCCCCTTCACCAGCTTGCGGATAATGAACGCATGAATCTTGTCCGGCACCACCTCGATGCCGACCTTGAGGATATTCTCCCGCTCCCCGCGGTTGATCGCGAGAATACGGTGGGGCGGCATCCGGTGCACAGGCTCCCGGTACGCATAATAATTCTCGTATACACTTTCCTGCTGGGCATCCTTGGCCTCGGAGACCAGAATTCCCTGACCCGCTGTATACTGGCGCACCCAGGAACGGATAGCCGGATCATCGGCAATATTCTCGGCAATGATATCCATCGCCCCTTGCAGCGCCAGCTCGGCGCTCTCCACACCCCGGTCCGCATCGATATACTTCGCAGCCTCTTCCAGCGGAACCCCCTGGCGTCTCTGCTCCATCACCCAATCCGCCAGCGGTTCCAGTCCCCGTTCCTTGGCGACACTGGCCCGTGTCTTGCGCTTCTGCTTGAACGGACGGTACAGATCCTCCACTTCCTGCAGCTTCACCGCCTTCATAATGCTCACCTGCAGCTCAGGAGTAAGCTTGCCCTGCTCCTCGATGCTGCGGATCACATCCTTTTTGCGGTCACCGAGGTTGCGCAGATATCCGAGCCGTTCTTCAACATCGCGGAGGACGTTCTCGTCCAGCTCCCCGGTCATTTCCTTGCGGTATCTGGCGATGAACGGAATGGTGTTGCCCTCATCAAGCAGCCCCACCGTAGTTCTTACCTGCTTCAGACTGATGCTCAGCTCCTTCTCAATAGCTGAAAGTATCAGTTCCTGCTCCTGACGGGCAGCGGCATCTTCCGCCGCCTTCGCCGCCTGATTCGTATCAACTCTCAAGTATATCCCTCTTTCTATACACAGTCTGAGTTCATAGCTCTCTACTGAAATACTATCACAGTTTGCCGCAGGACCAAAGTTTGCCCCATACAAAAGAAGCAGCGGCCGCACCCTCCCCTCAGGGACAGCACAGCCGCCATCATGCAAGTATAGCATCAGGTTTAAATTCGTGAACCCGATCAGTAAGACGAAACCGATTTTTCGCATACATTTGTTCAAATGAAATATGATGATGTGCTAGCGCACCGCAGTAACCTGCTTGCTTCTTCTCCGCCGCGCATAGCCTACCGACAGCATGAAGCTGATGAACAAGACGAGCGCAGCCACCGCATAAGGGAAATTGATATCCAGATCGAACAGGACACCCGCCACAATCGGGCCGGCAATGTTGCCAAGGCTCGTATATGCGGAGTTCATCCCCATCACCAGGCCCTGCTGCGAATCATCTGCCATCTTGGACAGCTGGGTGCCGACCGCCGGGCGAAGAATATCCATCGCCAGAAAAACAACAAAGGTCACCGAAACAATCGCTACAAAGCCATGCACGAACAGCGTCAGAAGAATCGACAGGCCCGCGATCATCAGACAGGCGGAAATGACCCGGCTCTCTCCGAATTTGTTCAGAATCCAGCTGAATGCGGTAATCTGTACCACTGCCCCGGCAATGGAGCCGAACGTCAGGACAAACGCAATATCCTTAGGGGTGAACGCGAATTTGTGATCCACGAACAGTCCGAATACCGTCTCATAGTTGGCCAGTCCGAAGGACAGCACGAATACAATAATTAATCCGAAGAAATAAGGCTCACGATACGAGCGCATGAGCTGCATGATTAGACTATCATTATTACCTTCCATCGTTCTTGCTTCTTCCCGCAGCTCCGCTGAACGCGATTCCGGCAGGACCAGCAGGGTAATAACCGCAACAATGGCAGCCGCTCCCGCAGCGACGAAGAAGGGGACACGGATGCCAAGCTCCGCAAGATAGCCGCCGATTCCCGGCCCGATGATGAAGCCGGTGGTAATGGCTGCGTTGATGAAGCCCATACCCTTGGCCCGTTCCTCCGGGGAGGTGGTGTCGGCCACATAAGCCATAACCGCAGGCATAATCATCGCAGCACCGATACCGCCTAGCATTCTAGATACGAACAGCACCCAGGAGGCGTTGGCCAGACCGAACAGAAGCTCTGAGAAGGCGAATACGGCCAGCCCGCCGACGATGATTTTTTTGCGGCCCATCTTATCCGACAGTCTTCCGGCGAAGGGCGAGACCAGCAGCTGCGTCAGCGAGAAGGCTGCCACCAGCAGTCCCACCACACTCCCGCCAATGCCCAGCTCGTTCATATAGGTAGGCATAATAGGGACAACTAGTCCAATCCCCGTGAACGCCAAAAAGATATTCATCATCAGGAGCAGCATCGCTCCCCGGTTCTTTAACAGTAATGACATGGTGTTTCCCTCCGTATATCCCAGAGCCTTGCTATATGCTCTAGTTGTAATTCATCAGTTATCTCTATTCATTGCTCAATCTTCCCGGACCCTATCCCCTGAAGCAGGATCTGAATTCCCGCACGGTAGTATGCCCTGATCGTCTCCGGGGTATCGGTCCGCCCTGTGATCTCATGGACCCGGCTGATTCCCTCCAGCATGGCGCTGAGCGTGATTACATAGTTCTCCAGATCACCACGGATCAAATAACCGGAATCCATCCCCTCTTGCAGCAGTACACGGCAGGCCTCTGTCACCGATTCGAAAATATGCGAGAGGCGCTCACGGATCTCCTCCGACAGCGTATGGGATCTTCCGTATTCCTCCAGGGCATGAATTAGCGGATTCTGGACATCTTTTGCATAATGATCCCCAAGCGCGTATAGACGGGCTTCCGTTCCGCTAATCCCGCTCCGCAGCTCCTCCCACTCCTTGAGCCACTTCAGGGTATCCACCTCCACCACGTACAGGAACAATTCATCCTTGCCCGGAAAATGGTGATACAGACTGCCCTTGCTAACCTTCGCGGCTGTGCAGACCTCGTTCATGCTTACAGCGCCATAGCCCTTTTGCGCAAATAAACTGGTGGCATGCTCCAGAATCCGGCTCTTCGTTTCTTCTCCATCTGAACGTCCCTTAATGGTTATCCCTCCTCTAGACCGACCGATCGGTCCAATTATAGCACGCAGTTATGTCCCCGCACAACCCCCATCATCCATACTCATCTATCCCCCCGATATATCAATAAGTATATATGGGACTGACGCCAAAAAAGGCAGCACCGGAGTTGATCCGGCCTGCCTTTTGTTACGATTATTGATATTGTCTCCCCGCCCCGGGGTTCAAAAATCAATCAGCCCCAGGCTGATTTGCAGCGAATCATCCACCAGCTTCATGGTCTCATCGTCCAGGTGGGTGATTTTATCCGTTAAGCGTTGCTTGTCAATGGTACGAACCTGCTCCAGCAGAATCACAGAATCCCGGTCAAAGCCATGGGCAGCTGCATCAATCTCGACATGCGTCGGCAGCTTGGCCTTCTGGATCTGGGCAGTGATAGCTGCCACAATCACAGTCGGGCTGAAACGATTGCCAATATCGTTCTGAATGATCAGTACCGGCCTTACTCCACCTTGCTCAGAACCCACAACCGGTGAAAGGTCGGCAAAAAAAACGTCGCCGCGTTTAACAATCAATAGTTACACCCCGCTTACTAAGCGGCCAAGAGTACTGTCTGCATCTTCCTCTGCGAGAAATGCCTCGCATGCCATGGTCAAATTAATCTTAGCCATTTCCATATAGCCCCGCTGCATGGACTCGCGGATGGTACGTTTTCTCCGATCGCTCAAGTACAGCTTCATGGCCTGCCTGATCAATTCACTACGGTTAGAGTTCTCCAGTTGAACGATCCCATCTACTTCCTGCAAGAGATGATCGGGCAAGCTGATCATGATTCTTTTGGTGTTCTGCAAATTGGCCACCTTCTCTTCCACCCCCACAAACCTTCTGCCCTTGTGTTCCAGTGTTACAATATACAAGGAATTTTATACAAGGAATATATGCCGCCAGTATATCAAGTATGCTGCATCCCATTATAAACTAGAAATGGCGGTTCGTATAGACTATAAGTCACAAGCTCTACACGGTATGTTCCTTATATACAGTTCCTGTACTAGGTATCTGGTCAGGGTATTAGGCTTGCAGCAAGGGATTAACGAGGTTAGGTAGTGTACCTTGGCGTACATACACGCGCGGTACCCGGTGAGCCAGCATACAGATTACTTCGTAGTGGATCGTCCCTAAATGGAGCGCCAGTTCATCTGCCGTGATCGACTCGGTGCCCTGGCGGCCGATGAGTACAACCTCTTCGCCTGCTTTGATTTGTTCCGCTTCTAGAGCGAAAGATTTGAGTGATACCATACACTGGTCCATGCAGATCGTTCCGACGACAGGAACGCGGCGTCCGCGTATTAGCACCTCCGCTTTGCCTGTTAGCATGCGGGAATATCCGTCAGCGTACCCCACGGGGAGCGTAGCGATAACCTCATCGTCTACCGTGAAGTACCGGGTGCCGTAGCTGATGCCTGAGTCAGGCGGCAGGGTTTTGACATATACAGCCTGCGTCTTCAGCGTCATTACCGGGTGCAAGGCCACCAGCTCGCGGTTCACCTCAGCCGAGGGGTAGAATCCGTACAAGCTTATGCCTACACGCACCATGTTAATGGATAGTAGAGGTGTATCAATGGCCGTAGCGCTATTGCCCGTATGTATGATCGGGATGGTAATGTCCATGTCCCGAAGCGCTTCCGTCACGCTCATGAACCGTCGGTGCTGCATTAGTGTATAGCTTTTGTTGCGTTCGTCTGCTCTGGCAAAATGGGTAAACATGCCTTCAAGCTCCGCCTGTGCCACCGCATGAACCTCAGCGATGAATGCAGGCGCATCCTCCGGCAATAAGCCCAGTCTTCCCATTCCGCTGTCAATCTTGATGTGTACCTTCAGCCGGTGCTCCTTCTCTACAGGAAGGGTGCTAACCGCTTCCAGTACCTCCGGTGTGAACAGTGTAACGGTAATATTGTTCTCCCAGGCTACGGCAATGCCCTCCGGTGAAGTATAGCCCAGCACCAGGATAGGAAGTAGTATTCCCGCCTGACGCAACTCCAATGCTTCATCCAGAAAAGCAACACTGACGTAATCTGCTCCAAGCCGCTCCAGCTCCCGCGTCACCTCCACTGCTCCATGTCCATACGCATTTCCTTTGACGCATCCCATGAACTTGGTCTCCTGCGGCAATACGCCGCGAAAAGCTTCGTAGTTGGCACGCAAATCATCCAGGTTAATCTCGGCTGCTGTCGGCCGATAGCTTGCCTTCACTTCAGGTCACCTTCTTACATTGTAGTAAAACATCTCTGCCTTGTTCGCACAGATCAGAAGTCTTACTGCCAATGGTAATGCTCGTGAAGGCCGCTGTCAATGTGAGCAATGTGTAGGCAAAAAACGGATACCGCGGGTAGAGGAATGATTCCCACCTTGCGCAGTATCCGCCCACTGATTTTTATTTACCCGATTGTTCCTCCATAGAAGCGGCTATTTGCATCATTTCCGTAACTGGCAGATTTGCGCTTGTAATCCGGTACTCTACACCCTCGCTCATCCAGGTCAGCGTATGCTGCTCATCCCCGCTAAGCAGGCCTGCCGTGAAGCCCAGATCGACCAGTGTTCCGGGAGCCAGCGACACCGCACGGTCCAGCGGACGGGCTTCCATAATCGTATACTGGTAGATGCCGTCATAGCGGATCAGCACCGCATGGTCCTTGCTGCCTTCAATCTTATTGGTGTCCTTCAGCTTCACACCGGCCGGAATGTAAGCCGGCTCAATGATCCCGAAGTCGCCCAGCTCGGCCGTAACCGGCTCACCGGTCTGTTCACTATCTTCCGAGACCACCGGATTGCCTTCCTGATCCACTTCCGCCATCGTATTCTCGGAAGGGCTGCCGGCCGCCATATTCTTCTGCATATCGAAGGAATCTGCTGTGAATTCCGGATCGAACTTGAAGCTGTCGAAGGTCACGTTCACCACTACCTTGGCTTCGGAATCCGATACCTGCACCTGCTTCGGCTCATAGGTCTTTTTGTTCAGCCAGATCTTCTGGCGGACCAGTGCACTGCTCTGATAGTTGGCAGCGACCTCGAACACATAATTATCCCCGTCCTCCACGAACTGCCGGTTGTTGTCGTTGACAATTCCCTTCAGCAGCGTCTGGTACAGATACACCTGACCCTGGCTGTCCGGCCAGTCGCTCTGGAAGCGGAAGCTTTTGCCAAGGCTTGGGGTCAGGACGAATACGCCCTCATCATTGCGCAGCACAATCTGCTTCACGTCCTTCTGGACGTTCGACAGGCTGATCCGGTAATACGAAGGATTCTTATACCATACCTCCACCTTGTAATCCTGCGGCTGCTCTCCGGTGTACAAGGTCATCGTGCCTGAGCCCTGATAAGCTCCCTGCTTGCTCTCCAGCTTGTCAGACACTTGATTCAGATCCTTGACCACAGAGGCGGCATCCTTCTTCCCGCACCCCGCCAATACTAAGGCCACGCTCATAATGATCGCGAGTACCCATGTTATCCGGCGCATGACATCATCCCCTTAACCTGTTTTGAATGCATTGATTAGTACATGTCTATGAAGGACTTGGCCTCAATATGCAGACGGGCATGACAAGCATGAAGAATAGTAGAAACGCTACTTGCAAAAAAGCACCAGCCCGCAATCCCTGCCATGCTCCGGGATTGCAGTCTGGTGCTCTGATTCATCCTATGCCTGTCTACGCCTCGTACCTGTTCCCTTATCCGCTCCTCAGCGGCTTACCAGTTAATCGACTCTGCGATCTTCAGCACCTCAGCCCGGTCAAGACCGCGGGTGCTGAGGCTATACATCACGCCGTTCGCTTCCCAGTCCAGGCTTCTGTCACTGACCAGAACCGCATCCGTCCCCTTAAGCTTCACCTGCTCCACCTTGTCGTCAGTTGCCATTGAAAAGGCATTCTCCTCATTGGCCAGGCGCAGCTGCATCCAGATCCGCTTATTCTTATCCTTGCTG
The DNA here is from genome assembly GCF_038002825.1 of Paenibacillus sp. FSL H8-0048. Taxonomy (NCBI): domain Bacteria; kingdom Bacillati; phylum Bacillota; class Bacilli; order Caryophanales; family Paenibacillaceae; genus Paenibacillus; species Paenibacillus sp. FSL H8-0048. The sequence continues at coordinate 3,230,129 of NZ_JBBODF010000001.1, forward strand.
CCAAAGAGCAGCTCAACAATCTGACCGCTTACGCCCTCCTCATCCTTATAGAACTCCCCATGGTCAAAGGCAAAGCCCTCAGGCAGGTATTAGGCATGGGGGTAAAGATACTGTCCAGTGAGAAGAAGCGCTGCCGCGCGCGGCTCCGGTAATAATCATTCACTACGTTGCGGGCAATGGCGAACAGCCACACTTCCAGCGGTGCGTTCTCCGGGGAATAACCGGGTAGCTTGGATAGTGTCTTCTCGAACACCTAGCTGGCCAGATCCTCGGCGGTGTAACGGCAGCTCACACGGTAGGCGATATAATTGAATATCCGTTTATAATAGGCTTCAAAAACCGCTGCAAACGTAAACTCTATCTCTATATGGGCAGGAACCCTATCATGTATTAAAGGCAGCAATGCGCGCTCTTGCATTCCTTATGCCCTCCCTTCCAGGCTGAATTTACTTGGCCAATTGAACCTCCACACCCTTACAAGGGTGGGATTCTTAGCTAGTTATCGGGCGCATCCGTTTCCGCTTAGCCCTACTGCTAAGTTAAGGGCGAGTTCATTCGCCCATCCTAGATCAGAGCCTATAGCTATCTAGGCTGGCAGACTGTTACCATCTGCCACAGGTTGACGCATGATGTTAATCGCACCGACCCGATCCCGATGTGCTGTATAACCGCATTCGCATTGATACGTTCGATCCTTTGCTTTGTTCCGCTCTCCACAAGAGGGACAGGTTTGCGAAGTGAATGCTGGATTCACTTCAACCACTTGGATTCCAGCGAGTGTCGCCTTATATCCGATGAACATTTGCAACTGATAGAACGACCATTGATGCAGATTCTTGGCGTTTTTACGACTTGTTCTTGTCGTCTTACGGATATTCGTCAGCTTCTCTAGCTTGATGACAGATACCCTTTCTTGAATCGCCATATTCACGATCTGGCGGCTAATTTTGTGATTTTGATCTTTCATAAAACGACTTTCCTTGTCGTTCTGTTTACGAATCGCGGATAACTTTTTAAGCTTTCCTAATTTGCGGCGATAGCTACTGTACTTACGGCGAACAAACTTATTTTTACGTCCGTTTCCGCAAAATTTGGTCTTCCCGCTAGAGGTAAAGACAACTGCGGGCACTTTTAAGCCTAAATCAATCCCCATCACTTCATGACCATCGGCTGGTTGGGTCGGCCGGTCGATTGAAATTTGAACAAACCATTTCGCTGATTTTTGAACAACTCGCAGAAGTCCAAGCTTCCCATTCGAAAGCATGTCCCGCTCCCGATCCGAAAGAAGCGCAGGGATCACCAGACGTTGTACTTTTCCTTCCAGCATCACTGGAAAAGAAATGTGGTTGCCCCAAATCTTATAATTTTGATTATTCACGTAATACACCCTCTTTTGGAGATGAGGTCGCTTCTTCGTTTTCTTAAACCGCTGAAATAGGCTTTTGGCGTCTCGAATCACTTGATTCTTTACGGCAGAGGGTAGATTGGCATGTACGGTTTTTGAAGTTAGCTTCGGAAACGTTCCGGACCTTTCGGCTTGCTCCGTTAATTCGTTGACGGTTCGGATATATTCATTACCCATATCCACCAATACAGACGGATGGGTTGGACAAATGCGGATTTGAATCGTTACGGTTTGCAGGGTTTCACCCCCTCTTTTTTTGTTCTTCAACATATTGTTTGATCGTTTCGCTTGAAACGTTCCCTGCCGTACTGACCAAGTAGGCACGAGTCCAGAGGGAAGGCAAGTGGTTCAAGTGCTTAAATTGTTCACGGAGGCGACGGGAAGTGATTCCTTTCAATTTCGCCATAAGTTCTGCGGGAGAATCGGTTGGCAGTGCGTTTAGAAAAATATGCACATGATCAGGCATGACTTCCATTGCGAGTAACTGCCAATCCTGTTCGGCACATATCTCCATAACGATTTGCTTAAACTGAATCTCTACTTGATCGACTAGCACTTTACGTCTGTATCTAGGGCAAAAAACAAAATGATAGTTAATTAATGATACCGTTGTTTTGGTATTTCTATAGGATTTTCAATTTTGACAGCATAAGGATGTTCCTTAAACAAAGACGATTAATCCCACCCAAAAGGAGTGGGCTTTCTCGACTAATTTCTGTAATTTACATGAGCTAATACGCTCTATCTATCGAATCCATTACATATGCAGGCACAAAAAAAGACAGAGGCTCGAAGCTCCCCTGCCTACTGTAGTTTTTTTAGGAATTACTGGCTATGCGGATTATTGCTGAACGCAATGTCTCCTTTTCTCAAGCTTGCTCCTTCTTCCCGGTCAAAAAGTAGATCAGCGCCAGCCCTGGCAGTGCCAGCCCGATTAGAGTGGTCAGACTCCAGCCGCCGTAAGCGTACGCCCAGCCCCCGAGTGATGATCCCACGGCACCTCCAATGAAGAAAATCGCCATGAACAAGCCGTTCAGCCGCCCTCGGGTCTCATTGCCCAGTGAATAAATCGCCCGCTGCCCCAGCACCAGATTACCGGACACGCTCATATCGAGCAGAATCGCCGTCAGCACCAGCAGGCCTAGTGTAAGATTGGAGCTATCCCTCAGCAGGTAAGCCAGGATAAAAGAGAGAGCGGCCAGTGAAATGCCAAGACCGGTCAATAACCGGGTCCAGCCCTTGTCAGCCAATCTGCCCGCAATCGGCGCGGCTACAGCTCCGCCCACACCAGCCAGGGCAAACAGGGCGATTCCTTGCTGGGACAGATGAAACTCGCTGGACAGGTGCAAGGGAACGGTCGTCCAGAACAGACTGAAGGCGCCGAACAGACTGGCCTGGTATAGAGCGCGGCGCCGCAGCACCGGCGTATGTGTGAGCAATGTGCCCAGAGAGCGGAGTAATTGTCCGTATCTCAAGCCGGGAGCGGGCTTCCGGGCGGGCAGAATACGGGACAGGAGCAGCGTCAGCAGCGCCGTTACGACAGCCGAGACGATGAAGATGGATTTCCAGCCCCAGAGTCCGGCCATAAAGCTGGCGATCGGGCGGGCGAACATAATGCCCAGCAGCAGTCCGCTCATTACATTGCCTACTACGCGGCCGCGATCTTCCTCTGTGGCCAGATAGGAGGCATAGGGCACCAGGACCTGCGCTGCTACCGAGCCCAGCCCGATCAGCAAGGAGGCGGCCAGGAACAGCGGTGCATTCGTTGCCAGGACGGACAGCGCCAGGGCGGCCACAACCAGAATCAGCGACATCACCGTCAGCCGGCGGTTCTCAATAATGTCGCTGAGCGGGACAATGAACAGCAGTCCGGCTACGTAACCGATCTGCGTCAGGGTAACGATTAGCCCTGTCGCTCCGGCCGACAGATGAATCGCCTGCCCGATGGGCCCCACCAGCGTCTGGGTATAATAGAGATTTGCCACAATCAGTCCGCAGGATACGGCCAGCAGAAATGTGATCCAGCCGGGAACAGCTTTGACGGCTTCAGGGGAATCTGCTTGTTGTTGCAACGGAACTCCAGTCTTCATTTGAAACTCCACCTTCCAATTTTTAAATACTAAACGCTAAGTACACTAATTAGTCATGGACAAATAATATACTAAACGTACAGTATTGTAAATAGGCAGTTTTATGGTATACTCCAATTATAGTTGAACCAGCACTGTCAGGAGGAATCATCGTGGAGAAAAAAAGAGGCCGTCCGCGCAACACCGAGGCCAAGAACGCTATTCTAAACGCTTCATATGAATTATTGCTGGAGACCGGCTTCGGCGCAGTTACTGTGGAGAAGATCGCGGAGCAGGCCCAGGTCAGTAAGGCAACGATCTATAAATGGTGGCCGAATAAAGCGGCGGTAGTAATGGACGGATATCTGTACGCTGCTAACGCCAGACTTCCTATCCCCGATACCGGTTCCGCCAAAGAGGACATTCTGATTCATGCAGGAACGCTCGCGCAGTTCCTCACCAGCCGGGAAGGTAAAGTCATTACGGAGCTCATCGGTGAAGGGCAGTCCGATGCCGGACTGGCGGAGGCATACCGGAACAGATACTTCGGCCCGCGCCGCCAGGAGGCCTGGAAGCTATTCGAACGGGGGATTGCCCAGGGGGAGCTGAAGCAGGGACTCGATATCGGGAGCTGTATCGATCTCGTCTACGGCCCTATTTTTTACCGGCTGCTGCTGACCGGAGGAACCTTGGACGAAGACTCCGTCAGAGCCCTGGTGTCACTTGCCCTTCAGGCGCTTGAAGCCTGAGGCTTCTCACCTCTGCTGAACAACAAGTACCCCCTTTCTAAAAGGGTCCCGCCATTTCAGAAAGAGGGTGCTATGGTTGAATTTTAGCGAGTTGCAGGCTTAAACATGTACCCCATCTTTTTCAAATAGGGGTTCAGCTTGTCAAGTAACGCTGCCTGTTCTGCCATCCTATCATCCGGTATACTCTCCAACTGCCCGCCGTCCGGTCCGGTGAGTGACGCGTTGTACCCCTTCCATTCCTCTATCAATTGCCGGACTCTAGCCAGCTCCTCCCCGCTAAAAGTCTGTTCCGCCTTATCCAGCAACCGGTCACTGAAAGCGGCGAAATCAGAATCCGTCATAGTTGTTGCTGTAAGTGGGGCTCCAGCCTGATTGAGCTTGGCATTAAATGGCTCAACTTCAGCAGCCAACTTCTTATAGCGTATCAAGTCTGTATCACTCAGCTTATCGAATTGCAGCACGCCCTGCTCATCTGCAATCTGCCGATTATAGACGGCTAACTCATGCAGCACAGATGTTAAGACTTTGAAATCTTCCTCACTTAAGCTGGACCTTGACTGCTGAAGCTTAGCCTCAAGCCGGTCATATTGCTGCTGGGTTCCTCCAATCTGTGCCAAGCTATCCTGTGAGCCATACAGAGTATCCGCCAGATAGTTATAACCGGCATAAGCTCCGGTAGGAATAATTAAGGCCGCCGCTACTATGGCCGCCATTAGCCATTTTTTCATACGTCTACCTCCTTGTCCTGTTGGAATTCTGTCCAGAATCTTCTCTTTCAGTTTGGGTGGAGCATGTACATTCCCGGCTTGTTCCTGAAGTGCGCACCGTAAATCATGTTCGAGACTCATACAACTCCTCCACCTTCCCCAATCTGATCGTATCCGCCTGATGCTTCCGTCTTAGCTTCTGCAATGCGGCATGAAGCCGTGATTTCACTGTCCCGAGCGGGATCTGAAGAATTACCGATATCTCCTCCTGTGAGTACTCATGCAGATAATGTAGAATGATGACTTGCTTCAGCTTATACGGCAAACGGCTAACCCCTTCGGTAAGTACCCGGTTTGTCATCCGCTCTACGACATCGCTGGAGAAATCCTGTACCATCGTCTCACTGGTCAGCTCCGCTTTGTTCATAATCCGCAGATGTCTCCAGTTTCTGCGCCTGTAAGCATGAACCTGCCGCATCGTGAGCCCCATAAGCCAGGGTCTAAAAGGTTGCGTCCTGTCGAATCTACTTAGAGAGCGGTGCAGTTCAATATAAATTTCCTGCACAACATCCTCTGCATCTGAAAGCCCGGTAACGAGGAAACGCACGGTCTTATAGACATCATGAATGGTTGCCTCATATAACTCACCGTATGCTTCACGGCTGCCGGCTAGCGTGAGCTCGATGAGCTGCGAGTATGGATCAGTTGTCTTCATCCGTTATTCCCCCTTCAGGCTTACACTATTTATTGGAGGGATTCCGAGTTTTCGTTCGTTTTATTTTTGTTTTTGGGCTGTAACAGGCTTGTCTTATCTTTGTTAACAGAACGTGACCCGCGGGCGGAGTTTTTCATTTATAATACAAGAGATTGGAATTTCCAGACTCCGGAGGTTATCTTATGAAAAAATTAATTACCGCTGCCGCTATTGCCCTGCTCCTCGCAGGCCATGCGGCCGGTTCATCCATAGATATTGCCCATTCTGCTGCTCCTCTATCCCTTGTTGTGGATGGACAAGCCGTTCTTCCCGGGGCTCCCCCCTTCCACTCAGGCGGCACATTATACGTACCTGCCCGCACGCTGCTGGAGTTCTACCCGATGCAGTTACAATGGAACAACACCCTTAAGCAGCTTACTCTTTTCACGAGCTGGGACAAGACGATTCTTACGCCCGGTAGCGCTTCCACGCAAGTGACTTATACACAAACGGACGGAGGATATCAAGAAGAACTGGACTCTCCTGTGTTATTGAAGGAAGGCCGTGTGTATATTGCGGCAGCTACACTGGACTCCCTTACCGGAGCAGTTACAGAGCTGAATCCGGGAGGAAGCCGGGTAACTGTTACCCCGGGAAGTCTTAGCATCACCGTCAGAGTACCCGCAGCTCCCCTTGCCGTTGCAGAGAATAATTCCAAGGTGAAGCTGTACGCTGCGCTCAAGGACGGCAATACCTACAAAGGGTTCATTCTTGAAGTGAACGGGAAAAAGCAAAGCTTCAACTGGACCGTATCCAGGGTCTATTCGCACCCGCCTCAGCTCTTCTATGCCGATGTAGATTCGGACGGCAAACCGGAGATTGCGGTTGTGTTCACTCTGGGTACCGGTACCTCGCTGGTTGCACAGGAGGTTCATGTGGTTAAGCCTGAACAGTGGAAGGAAATATCGGTGCCTGCTGCGGACAAAGCGGCCTCCGCTGTAGTCTCCTCCAGTATTTCGCTGGATAAGGCTGATGTCCTGCTGAAGCTTGAGCTTACAGGACCTGTTCCCTCTAAGGTGACGCTCAGACTCCCGGACCGAGCTGAGGACGGCCTGAAGTATTTCGGCAGCAAAGCGGCTATTGGCGCAGTGACCTACTACTCAGTAGAGAATAACAAACTGCTCGCAGATACCAGCTTAATGGTCGGCATGACCGAGAGTGTCGGTACCCTGAAGCTGGAGTATAAGGCAGGCAAGACGGGGATGGAGCTGGGGTCTATTGCTTTTGAGCCGCATGAACGGAGTGAAGCCATTGTGGAGAAATAATCCGCTGCCGGAAGGAGAGGCTTGCAATGATTGATGCCCATATTCATCTTGACCAATATGAGGACAAGGTATTATCCTCCATGCTGGAGGGACTGCCGGAGCAGGGCATCGAGTCACTGATCGCCGTCTCGATGAATCTCGCTTCGAGCAAGCGAACTCTGGAGTTAGCAGACAGCTATCCGGGCCTTGTGAAGCCTGCGTATGGTTTCCATCCAGAGCAGGCGCTGCCTACAGAGGAAGAACTGAACGTGCTGCTGAAATGGGTTACCGGCCATGCGGACCGTATGGCCGCTATTGGTGAAATCGGCCTTCCCTACTACTCCCGCGCCGAAGCTGCCGCACGCGGTGAAGACTGGGATATGGAACCCTATCTCGGGCTGCTGGGCAGACTTCTGGGCCTCGCCGCCCAATTAGCCAAGCCAGTCGTGCTGCATGCTGTCTATGAGGATGCGTGGACCGTATGCGATCTGCTCGAGCAGCATGGCCTTACGCAGGCCCATTTCCACTGGTTCAAGGGTCCCGCTGCTACCGTTGACCGGATGATTAGCCGGGGTTACTACATTTCCTTCACTCCCGACATCCTCTATGAACCGGAGATTCAGGAGCTAGCACGCCGCTATCCGCCGGAGCTGGTCATGGCAGAGACAGACGGCCCGTGGCCGTTTGAAGGACCGTTCGCCGGGCGCACCACCCATCCGGCTATGGTCCATGACGTTGCTGCCGCCTGGGGGGCGCTGCATGGATATTCGGTTGCCGAAGCCAGAGCGAAGCTGACGGCGAATACGGTGCGATTTTATGGGTTATAGGGCTAGCCGCTCTACTTAAATACAGCATCAGACCTGATTAAGGTGCAGGCGAAATGCTTAAGTGTATTCTGTATAACTAAATTGTTTGATTTACGGCTGAATAACCGGTTAATTGTATTTCATACATTTAAAATCCCTCATAATCCGGGATCTCGCCCATTCGGGCAAATTTAGTTGTACAAAATACAGTTAGAAGAGGAAATCCTTCCCTTTGACTGTTTTTAAATGTATAGAATACAACTATCTCCGAATGTCTGCTTCAACCCCGGTCTTTGAAGACAGCTGATCACGATAGGTTAAATAGCCATCCGCCGGACCGCTACTTCATCTTCTATGAACTCCATAACATAAATATCCGGCTTCGTTGTTTGCATCAGGAAGTCCAGACCATATTCCGGGTCAAAATTGCTCATCATCAGGGACATCACCATGCCATGGGTTCCGATGACCACTCTTTTCCCAGCATGGGTCTGCAGGATATCCTTCAGCGCCTTCACCGCCCGCGTCTGGCATTCCCGGTTCGATTCCCCGCCCGGCAGGGCGTAATCCGGATCGGTGTACATCTTCTGTAGCACTTGATATAGCTCATCATCCGGCAGCTGCTGTTCGCCCTCCATCCAGACCTTTTCCCTCAGACCATCGATCAGAATGATTTCCTGCTCCAGTTGATCCGCCAAATCCGCAATTGTGTTGACCGCCCGGATATACGGGCTGCTGTACATCACATCTATCCCTTCATCCTTCAGGCATTCCGTGACCCGCAGGGCATCCTCTTCGCCCTTAGGCGACAAGCCCCGTGTCCATTCATCCATTCCTGTACGAAGCGAATCCCCGTGCCTCACCATGTAGATATAAGTTGTCATACGCTCCTCCTGTTCCTCTATTATTGCACCGCCCCCTGGACAGCGCTATCTGCTGTCTCCCTTGCCGCCGGCCAGAGCTGGCGCTGAAGCAGCACCCCCGCAAGCCCCAGAATCAACAACAGCAAGCCGATGTTAACAAAAATCCGGGCCGGGCCCGCATACTGCACCAGCACACCGCCCAGCAAAGGCGCTGCAATCATTACCGCGCTGAGCACGGTATTTTGGATGCCGAAGATGCGGCCGGTCATGTGCGGCGGGGTTTCTTTTTGCAGGCAATAATTGAACGTAACCATAAACATGCCGTTTCCGGTCCCCAGCACAAACCCGAATACCAGCACCCACAGCATCGACGCCCCCGGCTGAAGCAGACCCAGCGCCGCAATCGACCCGCCAATCAGCACATACCCAAGGCCCAGCTTCCAGCCATACCTGCCTTCCGATTTCAGCTTGTTCAGGATCAGAATGATCAACACGGCCCCTGCTCCCGTGGCGGCCACCATCCAGCCCAGCAGCGATTCGCGCTCCGGGGCGAAGATCCGGAACAGACTGGTGAATTGAAAATCAACCACCTGAATCACCAGTGATCCGGCGAGTCCAAATAGCATTGCAGTCAGCAGCAGCCGGCTGCGCAGCAGGAAGCCCCAGCCTTCCCGCCACATGGTGAGAAGCGGGAGCTTGCCTTCCTTCGCTTCAGACTGCCTGCTGTCTGCTTCATCCGTGCGGATATTCTTGACAGACAACAACAGCAGGTAAGAGCAGCCGCGCAGCAAGGCATTAAGCATGATGCACCACTGCGGCGTAAGAAAGGCGAGAGCCAAACCTCCGAGTAAGGGACCGGCGATCTTGGAGCCCTGGTTAACCAGTCCGTTCAGAGACGAGGCTTGCAGCAGCTGATCCTCTCTCACAAGACTGCGGGTCAAGGACTGCTGGGCCGGCATATTCAGTGTGGACAGCGCGGATCGAAGCGCCAGCAGCGGCAGCAGCCAGACCATGCCCGGCGCGAACAGCACCAGCAGGGTCACCAGCGCGGTCAGCAGATCGCAGATACGCATCAGCTTCAGCTTGTTCATCCGGTCGGCGGCTGCGCCGGCAACCGAGCCGAGCAGAATGCTGGGCAATGCCAGCGCTACCGGTATGAGCGCCAGCATTAGCGGGCTGGCATGCCAGCGGTAGCCGACCAGTACCTGAATGGCCAGCGCGTCGAACCAGTCGCCGAAGCTTGCGGTGGCGAATGCGGTGTAGACCCGCATGTACGTTTTGTTGTGCAGCAGGCTTGTTCCCTGCTTGGTTGATTGCTCCATCTCACATTCCTCCAGGTTACCTATAATCTTAGATGATCCATCTATGATCCTAAGATAACGGAGGATTGTCAGAGAAATATCAGAGGGCTTCCAGCAGCCCCAGCAGCAGCTCTTCAAGCGTCTGCTCCAGCCGGGGCAAGCCGTAGGCTTCAAGCCCTGTAGTGAACAATTCCTCATATTTGCGGTCCAAGGTGCTCCCCGCCTGGAACATGCGGCAGAAATGGTGAATCCGGTAGACCGAGTAGAGCCGCAGCGGAATGAAGCCGGACATCTCCATCACCTGCAGTCCCTCCTGAATCAGCTTGTCTCCTTCTGCCCATTGTTCCCGGCGCAGCGCCCAAAGTCCTTTTACCACCTTATAACTGCCAATTTCGCGCAAAAACGGCTTATCCCGCAGGATCTTGCTGACCGCTTCATCCAGCCGTTCCAGCTCTTCATCTCCTGCACCCGCAGTAAGATGGATGAACAGCTCCGTAATCATCGTGACAGGTATGAAGTTCTCGAACCCGGGTCCTGCGATAACCTGATAGGTGCGTTTCAGGCGTTCCAGCGCCAGCTCCGGCTGCCCGGCAAGGGTGTATAAGTCCAGCATGGTCAGAATCTCCAGCTCCAGCTGATCCGTCGGATTCAGCAGCTTCCGCTCTATGAGACGCTCAGCATACTCCACCTTCTCCTTGGGATTGCCAATGAAGAAGTAGAACAGATTGAGGTAAAAGAGCCGGTCCTTCAGCGGAATCTCTTCCGTATGAATCAACCACTCCAGATCTCCCTGCACGAAATGAACCACCATCGCATAATGCGGGTCCAACTCAAAACCAAGGATGTCCTGCTGGCGAGCCAGCGTCAGTATCGATTTGCCCTGGCCGTACACATGGAATTTTGAGAAAACCTCGCGCATGGTATCCCGCAGCTCAGAGTCATGCGTTGCCGGATTCACCGCTACGCCCGCAAGGCTGCCGGGAATCGTCAGACTGTACCCGAAGCCGCGGATCGTCTTAATGTCGATACCACCTAATGGCCGCAGCTTCTTACGCAGCCGGTAGATGTGATCGTCCACCGTCCGCTCCACCGGGTACTCCATTGGCCACACTTTATCCAGCAGCTGCTCGCGGCTGAAGGTCCGCCCCCGGTTGCGGTACAGAAACTGCAGCAATGCGAACTCCTTGGGCAGCAGCTCTACCGTTAATCCTCCGGCGGATACCTTATATTCACTTGCGATCAGCTCCACATGCATGGCCTTGCCTCATTTCTTCTGATTTCTTTCATAAGAGAAAGTATACATCATGCGTTGACTTTATTTAAGTACTCCCGACTGGTGAAGGCTTCCTGGCTCACGCGCCGGCGGTTATTCGATTACATTTGGCCTTCGCGCCGCCTTCGGTCCCATTGTAATCGGTTTTCCGATTACATTTGCCCTTCGCGCCGCCTTCGGTCCCATTGTAATCGGTTTTCCGATTACATTTGCCCTTCGCGCCGCCTTCGGTCCCGTTGTAATCGGTTTTCCGATTACATTTGCCCTACACGCCGCCTTCGGTCCCATTGTAATCGGTTTTCCGATTACATTTGCCCTTCGCGCCGCCTTCGGTCCCATTGTGATCGGTTTTCCGATTACATTTGCCCTACGCGCCGCCTTCGGTCCCATTGTAATCGGTTTTCCGATTACATGGCTGTAAACCGAAAAATCCCCCTGCAGTTGCCGCTGCAAGAGGATGTGTTGTTGCTCTAAGATGCTCTGGGCTAACTAGCCTGCCATATTATTAATGGAGTCCTGCTCCGAGAACACCGAGATATGATCTACGGTTCCTGTGGATTCCGGGATGATGAATTTGAGCTGATACTGCTTGTTGGCCTGATAAATATAGATGTTGTGCTCTCCATTCACTGTAGTAGCATCCGGCTTGCCGAGGACTTCTTCAATCTGCTCCAGTGTCAGGTTACGCAGGTCCGGGGCGCTGGAGCGCACATCGAAAATCTTACTGCCCTTATTGAAGCCGATGACCACCTGCTTGCCCGAATAAGTGGAATAGATCCCTTTGCCTGCCGATTCCTTGAGGTCCGGCTCTCCCCACGCGGCTTCCACCTCATCAATAAGTCCGGTGTGTGCAGCATATTCAACGCCGGGCACCTTGCCCTGCTTAGCAAGCTCCAGCAGTTCCTTCAGCTGCTTGCTGCGTTCTTCCGGGGTGGCGGGAGCTACGGTATCTGCTTCAGCCCCTGCAACCTCAGTAACCGTAGACTCTGATGCGGCTCCGTCGGGGGCTTCTGAGTCAGCAGTTACAGGCTCTGCGCTCGCAGCAGCGCCGTCATCTGTACCAGATTCGCTTACCTGCGCACCTTCTGCTGCCGATGAAGTGTTATCCCCAGGCTGCACAGTTGCTGTAGCCGCAGCCGTATTGTTAGACGATGGTTCCGTTTTGCCGGAATTACAGGCTGTAAGGCTGAGCATCGCCCCAACGATAAGAATACTTGTGATTGTCCTAATTGATGTAGTCAAGCTGCCATCTCCTTCGTTATGGGAAACATCTCTTTTGTCTAAACTGTACCCTATGACGCAGGGGCTGTAACAAAGGTTGCAGGCGCAGATCTACTGATCCAGGTATTATACGCATTGCCTTATGTTATGAATCTCCCTGTCTGATCACGGTCCAGTGCTGTTTTGTTCACCACATAAGTTCGGGCCATCAGATCATGCAGCGCCCGCTTGCGTGGGGTAAATACGATGAATAGGCAATCCAACACCACGACCCAGCCAACAAAAGCATTCAAATCCGCCGCAAGCGGACTCCAGTTCACGAGACTGCTTGGGATGGAGGACAACGCCTCGGTATTCAGACTCACAACCACTGCCAGGAAGCTGTTAACAATAATAAAACTATCCCTGATCAAAGCCTGCCTGAGCACCGGATACCTTCCATTCTCATCAACGATTCTTGCCCCCAAAAGCAGCCTGCCCGGCGTCCCGCCGTATCGGACAACCATAAATATATTGAACGCCATAAGCAGTACAAACTGTATAAAAAGCGGAAAAGCTGACCCTGCCGACTCTGCCGCCGGCACTGAAATCCTGGTCAGTAAATAGGTAGGTAGGATAAGAATAAGGGAGTCAATGATATTAATCAGCACTCTTTTCCAAAAGCCTACAAATTCGTATAAATTAAGTTCTTCCTCGATCCACGGCTCCATACTTTCACCCCTCCCATAGAATCGAATTAATCACTCGTTCCCCGGCACACTCTTCTCCTCCACAACCCTGCCCACATGCTGCAAAATCTCAAGATTCTGCTGCACGATGATCCGCTTAGCCTGATACTCCTCGGTTAATGCCAGGATTGCAGGAATCCCCTCTCTCCTGAAACCGCGGTTCCATTCGAGCAGCATGATCCGGAGATACTTGAATGTCTGCTTATAATTTCCCTGCTCCAATCCCAGCCTGGTCTTCATGAACCTGCGGATGACCCGGGCATCCTGTACATAAGCCTTAGGCTGAATCAGAAAAATCAGATCGGCTTGCCGGAAGCTTTCTGTTCCCCACTTGTAATGTACGCCCTCTATAATCCACGACTCCGTTCCCATAGCTTCCGCGAGCTTGGCATCCCGCACCTCCGGAGAGTTCTTGGTATTGTCCCTGCGGTCCCAGACAAAATTATCCGTTTCATAGCACGGAATTCCGTAACTTTGAGCTAATTTCCGGGCGATATATGTCTTCCCGCTCCCGCAGCCGCCTATAATCCGTACTCTAATCTTCAGTCCCTCCCCTGGAAGATCAAGAATATAACAAATCTCTCTCATATTACTATTCTCTATGTATCCTGTCACTCTACTCCACCCGGTTAAACATTTGAAGCCAGCCGATCAATGGTTGATGGGCTGGCTTCTGGAGCCGCAATGTATCGCGGCATCTTGGTTGGATAATCCCTGGCTGGCGCAGCGGTATCCTGCTGCTTTACAGCTTCACTGCTCCCTCTTTAGCATTCCAGGTGAACGGCAGGCCGAACAGCGGCGTTAAGCTGCCCAGCGGAATGTACAGACGGCCGTCTACAGTTTTGGAGGCCAGCATATCCACTGTTTTACCGTTCACTTTGGCCTTCGTGCTGAGCGGTTTGTGAACTGCTGTATTCTTGCCGATTGTGATGATAAGCGCTCCGGTTCCCGCCTCCTGCATCAGGCTTCCGCCCAGCAGCTTCACGGATTCACTCAGTGGAATGTACACCCGCGAATCCTCCAGCAGGAAGGAATTCTTCACCGGCAGCTTCTCCCCGCCCTTGACAAAAGCTCCCGCAATCATCGTAGAGCCCAGACGGTAGCCGTTCTTCTCGGCAATGGCCGCCATTTCTAGCCCGGAGGTTGTAATGATGACCCGGGTGTTCTTCGCAATCTTCGGATACAGCCAGTGAATATCGTCATTGTGCATGCGGATGCATCCGGCGCTGACATATTTACCGATAGAGGATTCATTGTTGTTGCCGTGAATGGCATAGGTCGTGCCGTAAGTATCATTTACTTCCAGCCCCAGCCAGCGGTCCCCCAGCGGATTGGCCGGATCGCCTCCGGGAATCTTATCCTTGTAATAGGGTCTGTTCTTGATTTTGACCACCATCTTGAAGCTGCCTTCAGGCGTCAGGCTTTTCGTTTTGCCGGTAGCAACCGGAAAAATCTTCACCAGCTTGCCATCGCTGTAATACGCCAGTTTGTTCGTTTTTTTGTTCACAATGATCAGATCTGAGGAAGACGATGCCGCAGCGGCCGATCCTGTGAAGCATGCAGTCAAAAGCATTACAAATACCAGTGTTAATGCGATACTTTTGGGAAAATACGTTTGAATCCGGCTTGCCTGTTCACGCTGACTCATAGTTGCCCCACCTCCAGGTTATGGATGATTCTGGATTGTCTTTTCTACATAGACGTTCATTTGCCGCAATAGTTGCAGCGCAGCCTGTACCTATTCTTATCAACTCGTCCCGCCCGGAGTGACGCAACGTTTGCAATATTGTAACCGTTCTTGGCGGGAGCGCCTTCCTTGCCCACCGAAGCATGAATATTCGCCAGCCCTATCAGAGATAATAAGCCCGCATGACTATAACACCCATTTCAAGGAGGCTAACAATTTTGAATATCAACTCATCTGCACAGATCCGGGAATGCGAGCAAATCGTTCAGCAGCTGATGGCACAGACCCAGCAGGGGACGCAGAATTACCAGCAGCTTCTTCAGCAGGAGCAGCAGGATGCCGCCAAGCTCCAGGAGCTCAGCCAGCATAACAGCAAGGCCATTCAGATGATCCAGCAGGCGCTGCAGGGCCATCAGACCGCGATGCAGCAGCTGCAGCAGATCTCGCAGTCGGTCAGAGCGATGGAGCAGTACCCGCAGACTTCCGGCTTCAATACCAATGATATTCATAGAATAAATCCGGAGCACCAGAGCTTTGGTACAGGCATTCAGGGCTTCAACTCTGTGAATCAGAACTCTAATATGAGCGGAATGGGTACAGGTTATAACTCATCTTTCAGCCCGTCCTTCACTTCAAGCAGCCAGCCGGTGAACTCACTGCACAGCCCGATCAACGCAGGGATCAACCACCAACCTATGCATACACCGATGTCTGGAGGCTCCTCCTATAACTCTCCAATGAACCAGGGAAGAAGCTTCCAGTAAGTAGCGTGGGAGCATAGACCATTCGTTTATCGTTTAAAAGGGTTCTCTCAGACCGCAGCAGCGGAAGCTGAGAGAACCCTTTTGGCATACCGGGCAGTCCCTGTCGGTCTGCGCACCGTTTAAACTACCAGCCTGCCGGTCTTCTCCGCCAGCCCAACCGTCGCTTCCACCCCGGAGTTGAACTCCAGATAATCGCTCTCCACACCATCGCTGAAGATCACGCCGTCCTCCGGCATCTGTGAGGTGATACGGAGCGGCAGACGGCTGCTGATTCTCCCGAATACCAGCTCTGCTGAAGTCGTCCGGCTTGGAAAAGGCTCCCGCACAGTGAAGTACAGCTCGGGATGGTTCCAGGCCAGCCCGCTGCCCGCGCTGACTGCGGCAATCTCCGCAGACACCGGGGCTGTCCATTCAGCCTCTGCATGCTGCATTTGAGCGGCACGGCTGACGATTCCTGCGGCTCCGGCAAGCACACTCTTGAGCCAGCCCGTGGAGCCAAGTCCCGTCGAGACAATGATGCCGCTGGAGGACTGCTGCTCCAGCTGCCCGTTCAGCTCCAGCTGATACCGGGCCGAGACATGGGTCCGGCGGCCGATGAACAGATCGTTCACCCCGTACAGGCTCTGGCCGTCATTCAGCTCCACCTTGGCAAGGGTGACCTCACGGACCTGGCGCTGGGCGCGCAGCACCTCCGTCACCACTTGCCGGACTTCCTTGACTCTGAAGGGCAGCAGCACGCCATCCCAGCGCAGCGGATCAGGATTCACTCCGATCAGCGGCTGCTCGTGAAGGTATTTCAGTGTATTGGCGACCAGACCGTCCTGGCCCAGGACCACAACGGTATCCTCGGCCCCAAAGATGAAATTCGGCACATGCTGCCGCTCCAGCACCTGGAGCCGGCCGATGGCGCTGAGCTCGGTCACTGCGGTCTCCACCGCCTTGCGGTATTGGAAATCCTCGCTTAAGTAGTCGCTGAAATCGGCGCCCAGCCGTTCAATATAGAACTGGGCCTGCTGGATCGTATTGTAGCGGACCACCAGCTCCTCCAGGCGGGTCTTGCGTTTGACCAGTATGATTTTGTTCTCCGATCCCCGGGTGCTCATCGTCCGTTACCTCCTCTTTCTGCTCCGGCGCCGCCTGCTGCCGAACCGGCCATGATTCCTTGCAGCAGATCCGGCGTAATGTTAAGCTGGCCGATCTTCCCGGCGTTCTCCGCCAGCTCCTGGAAGGCGATGGCGATCAGCTTATCCGGGTTCATGCCGACATTCGTCAGCGCCTGCAGAACGTTAGGCGATACATTTTGCAGCGAATTCATTACCGCCGTCAGCTCGTAAGCCTTGGCATCCGCTTCAGCTCTCTTATTCGCTATGGCCAGCTCAATCAGCGCCTGCTTCTTCTCCTCCAGCTCCGTATCAAAAATCAGCTGCTCTTCCTTCATCTCATTCTGCTTCTGCTTCGCTGAACGGTCAGAATCAAGCAGCGCCTCACGCATCTGCCGCTTCTTCGTCTGAACGGCGATCTCTGTATTCAGCTCATTCTCCTTCACCCGCCGTTCCTGCTCAATCGAAGCGTTACGCCGCTCATAGAGCGCATTATCCGCGTTACGGAGCATCTCCTCCCTGGCCTGCGCTTCCAAGGCACGCAGCGTCTCCTTATTCGGTACAATCGCCAGAATGGACAAGCCCATCAGCTCTATGCCCAGCTTCTCAATCTCCGCACTCTGGCCGATTTCATGGGTAATCATCTTGGCCAGCCGTTCACTCGACTGGATCGCCTCCTTCAGCGGGAGCTGCCCGAGCTGCTTCTTGGTCAGGACCTTAGCGATATTAATTACCCGCTGAGCCAGCTTGTGCGGATCGTCGGAGAGATAGGTGTTCTTTTTGAGATTATAGGTGTAGTTGAGGATCTGGGTGGTCTTGCGGTAATCGACAATCCGGTAGGTCAGCTGTCCCTGGACGGTTACCGTCTGATAGTCCGCAGTAATTTCCTCGAACATGAATGGAACATCTATCGAGGACACAGGCACCACCACCACCGAAGTCGTCGGCGCATAATAATGAAAAGAAAGCCCGACCCCCTCACGCACTACCTTGCCATTCTTCACCTTAAGCACATAATCACTGGGCTGAAATTTCACGAACCGGAATCCGAACATGGTCATTACCTCCTAGGGGTTGTATTCTGAGTCATCTCTTGAGCAGAGGGGAACTCAGTTATTAATTAATTGTTATTATTAATATGTTATTAACAACATCATAGCAGACCTTCTTGATATTATCAATATGTTATTAACAAAATTGCAAAAAAAGTAGCCGCCATATAGATGGCAGCATCTGTGTTCAATTCTATCCTTACCTTCAGGATTGTTTTTCCGCTCTAGAGCTTGAGAAGCGTACGGATGGCTGCGAGCCGCTCCGGGTCTACCGGCTTCAGCGGGTCACCGTCCTCCCGGACTGCCGAACCAAAATGTACCCGGCGCACGCCAGTTCGTGTAACGAAATCCTTCAGGTCTGCGGCATTCAAGCCGCTGCCTGCCAGGATGGAGAGCGAAGAACCGGCAGACAGCCGTTCCAGTACAGCAAGTCTCACCATACCGCCCGGCGTACCTGCAGCAGCAGTCCCGCCGGAGGTCAGGATATCGGTAATCTGCGGATACCGCTTCAGAACCTCTAGAGCTTCAAGCTGGTCCGGCACCTCGTCAAACGCACGATGGAAGGTAACCTCCATCCCTGCTGCCCGCTCCAGCAGCCGGCTCAGCAGCTCTTCGTCTATCGTCCGGTCCTCCCGGAGCATTCCCATCACCACGGACAGCCCGCCTACCCGGGCTATATGGCGGATATCGCGCAGCATGGTCTCCACATCGGATGCATCATACACGAAGGAGCGTGCATGCGGCCTCACCATTACTCTCACCGGAATGCTGACCTGCTCCCGGACCGCTTCAATCAAGCCCAGACTGGGCGTTAATCCGCCCTCCCGGATGCCCGTGACCAGTTCAATCCGGTCAGCACCATAACGCTCCGCTGTGACCGCATCACTTACTGTAGTTGCTATAACCTCTAACAGCATAAATTGCTACACTCCCCTTCTTAGTCGTAATCCTTGTAAGCCGCTTTACCTTAGTATAATGATAAACATAGTAAATAGCAGGTAGATTCCTGACTATGTCAGTACTGGACCTGCGACCAGTATTTTTCCCGCCTTTTGGAGAGTGTGTTCTCGGGATGAAGCCTCTATACTGAAGAAGTTGAAATTTGGAAATCCGGAATGGAGTGCCCTGAATGATAAGACAAAGTATAGACGCGTGGAAAATATTAATGCTCTCCCTGCCCAAAGGAATCATCGCCTTCATAATTGCTGTTACAGGTCTGTGTGCAAGCCTGCCCCTGATTATTATATGGGTGGGGCTGCCGCTGCTGGCCCTGACCTTGGCCTGGTGCCGCAGCATGATGTCCAGTGAACACAGAACAGTTGAAGCCTGGTCCGGCAGCAACAGCCGACGGGGAACCGGGAAGCCCGCTGTTATAGCGGATCCTGCCCCCGCCTTCCGCTGGGAGGGGCTGCGGACATTAGGACACCAGCTCCGTGACAGGGAATCGTACCGGGGAATCCTGTACAGTCTCCTCCAGCTGCCCGCAGGGATTCTGGGCTTCACACTTGCGCTGGTCCTGCCTGCGGTGGCCTTCAGCGCTCTTCTGTCACCTGTGGCTCAGCGAATCAGTTCATCGGTATTCTCCTATGATCTTAATATGCTGGACCCGGAGGTCTTCTTCTTCCTGTCCGGCACAACCTCAGATGAACGCTCGTGGATGCTATGCGGAACCGGATTTGTACTGCTGCTGCTTCTGCCGCTGCTGCTTGTGGGTCTTGGACGTCTGTACGCGGCCTGGATCAGTGCAGTGTCAGGAACCTCTGTGAATTCCGGCAGTACCCCGCTTGAAGTCATACATACCTGATCTCTTCCCGCATATCTATTAATAGTTCACTTGCCAAAGCTTACCAAGCGGGTTGTGCCCGTATTGATTGAAGGACGGGCGGCCCGCACAACCTTGTGAGGAGGCGGTTCAGTGCTCATGATCCTGGTGTATCTGTTTGCTGTGCTTGGCGTGTCTCTCCTGCTGTTGGCTGCGGTTCTTCAGTACAGACTCTCCCGCCCCAAGGCAGCGGGCCACAGCGGGGCTACCCATGCCCTGTCTGCCTTCAGCCTGAAATTCCCCCAACGGTTCATTACTCCGGACGAATCCCATCTGATTGCCCTGGACGAAGAGGGCCAGGCACTCGCCATCGGGCTGCTGCATCCGGGGAAGCCGGAGCCGGCGACAGCCACCCTGTATACATTCGATGCCATCCTTGGGGCAGAGATTGTCGAGAATGCCCTGACGCTCAGCAAGGTCAGCAAGACCAGCCGGATTACCACCAGTGCACCGAGAATACGGGCAGGTGCCGCCGCAGGCTATGAATTCACAGAGCCTGTCCAGGGCGGCAATCCTGCCGAAGAGATCCGCGAGCTGACGCTCAGAATCTATTTCAGCAGCGCAGATACGCCTGTGGTATCCATTCCTTTTCTCCCGCCACGCCTGCCGGCCCGCAAAACAGATCTGCAATATTCCGCAGCCTTCCTGGAGGCGCAGCAGGTACATGAGAGAATCCGCGACATCGTCTCTGCATAAGGATTCCTAACCCTCAGAATTCGCAATTACCGGACAACCGCTGTGAAATCCTCCAGAGCCCGCCCCTGCCTCAGCTTATCAATAATGGTAAGCAGGAAGCTCTCTGCGAGGCTGCCTGGTAATATGGCGTCCGCAGCTTCATCCAGGGTGAACCAGGCTGCGTGGTCCAGTTCGTCGCTCATGGCACTCAGGTCCTCCGTGTCAGCCACGCTGATGTAATTGAGCATTAATGTATTAGACGGGGCGAAATACTGGCTGCGCATATATTCATAAGCAACCACCTCAAGCCCCGCTTCTTCCTTCACTTCTCGGATCAGGGCCGCTTCGGCGTTCTCACCCTTATTCACATACCCGGCGAGCAGAATGTAATCCTTACGCTTATACTGCTGGATGAGCAGGATTCTATCGAGCTCCCGGTTCAGTACGGCTGTACTCACCGCTGTGCTGAACACAGGGAATCTGAAGACGGCGCAGGCTTCACAGTAGGGTACCTCTCCTTCTCCATTGCATTCCTTCATGACCAAAGGCTTTCCGCATTCCAGACAAAACTTCAATTCTATCGCTTCTTTCTGTAGGTAGTATTGTTGTTGTCTATTCTAAGCGATTGCTTCCAGACGCACCACGATATAATTCAAGAAACCCGTCCTTTATAGAGCAGGGGACAGGGTTTCTTGACGTGATGTGGAATATACTATAAGGGGCCCGGACACTACGGGCTGCATTACATCATAGAGATGGAGGGAACTACTCGACATGAACATCATTAATTTCGCGCATCGCGGCGCATCCGCAGCCGCCCCGGAGAACACAATGGCGGCCTTCCGCAAGGGTCTGGAGCTTGGTGCAACCGGCATTGAGACCGACGTACAAATGACCAGTGACGGAGCAGTAGTAGTGATCCATGATGAGAGTCTTAACCGCACCACTTCAGGCAGCGGTTATGTGAAGGATAAGACGCTTCGTGAGGTGCTGGAGGTGGACGCAGGCTCCTGGTTCAGCCCTGAGTTCGCAGGAGAACGGATTCCGACACTGGACGAGCTGCTGGATCTGCTGCAGGGCCGGGAGACGATTCTGAATATAGAGCTGAAGAACGGGACCTTCCTCTATCCCGGCATGGAAGAGAAGGTAATCGCCGCTGTAAGGGAGCAAGGCATGAGTGAGCGGGTGGTAATCTCCAGCTTCAATCACTATTCCCTGGCCTACTGCAAATCACTGGCACCAGAGATCCGTACGGGTATTCTCTACGGTGAGGGACTGTACCGTCCCTGGAATTACGCGGCTACCCTGCAGGCGGATGCGCTGCATGCCCATCATTCCTCAGTACTGCCGGAGTTCGTGAATGCCGCTGCGGAGAAAGGGATTGTCTATCATCCGTGGACGGTTAATGATCCCGAGCGGATGCAGGCATTAATCGATGCTGAGGTGGCGGGAATCATTACCGATCATCCGGATATGCTGGCCGGGCTTCTGGCTGCCAGAGGCGTCTGACTTATGTAACACGGCTGCGCTGTCCATAGGATGGCGCCGTCCGGCGGGTGAACAAAGTGGAATTTGTACACCTAATTTGGTGTAACAGGAGCTAACACTAAAAACAGTTGGAGAAACAACACTTAACCGGCCCGATTTCTTCTAAATCCGGCGGATTCGGCAGATTAAGTGTACATTTACCAACTGCTTCCTTATAAGACTTACGTTGCGGCTGAATAAGTGCCTTTTCTCCAACATAAACCTCATTGTGCTCTTGAGCTGCTGACCAGCTTCACGGAAGGAATACGGCCCTCCTGCTTGTATACGGCATAACGCCCGCTTCCCAGCTGCTTGGCATTGTACATAGCCGAATCCGCCTCCTGAAGCAGCCGCTTCGGATCGATCCGGCCCTGGCTTATCGTGATGCCGACACTCGCGGACACAAATAATTCATGGCTCTCCAGCTTATAGGTACGGGTGATGCGCTCCAGAACCTTAAGGGCAAGCTGTTCCGCCTCCTTGCGGCTGTAGCGTTTGGCGATAATGACGAATTCATCTCCGCCCACCCGGAAAATATGCCGCTTGCCCTTGCAGGTGAATTGCTGCAGGCTGGTTCCAACGGCCTCCAATAACAGATCCCCTGTATGATGGCCGAGGGTATCGTTAATCGATTTGAACCGGTTCAGGTCCAGATATAATACCGCAAGCTGCTCGCTCACTTTGCAATGATCCCAGAAATGATCCATTCCGTTCTTATTCAGCAGGCCGGTCAGCGTATCGCGGTAGGCCAATTCCTTGAGCTGCTCACGCTCCCCAAGGATCATGCGCAACCGCAGGAACAGATACAGAATACCCGCAAGTGTCAGCACGTACAGGAACAAAGGAATAAGCAGGCTTCTGCCTTCTGTATCGAAGCCGGTTAAGGCTCTTCTGCCCAGCAGATGCATGCAACCAAGCCCTGCACTAATTACCAGTACCACAAGGCTCGAGCGGACCGCCCGGGTTCTTTGCGGTTGTCTGAAGAAATCCCTTGTCAGTCTGAGCGTGCTATATACGGTCAGGACTCCTATAAGTATGGATAGAATCGTCAGCATATAATTGCGGGCCTCTTCCACTAGTCTTACGCCCTCCTTCAGCCTATCAAATGAATTTATGAATTTATCGCTTTCAAGCGCTACTGTACAGGAACAGACTGAACAAATTCTGAACAACTCCGGCAAGAGACGCTGTAAATGAATCCCCCTGGCACGGATTAGCGCTAAGTCTATTATCGGCAGGAACGGCGCTTTATTGTAATGAAATTCATGCATGCTCCATTGACGGTAACGGGAGACGATTATATGATGGTAGCTCAAGTGCTGCATTCTGGGGTCTGTTCCAGAATCATCCTAACCTGCAGATGAACCTGCTACAATCCAAAGGAGATTTTGTGTATCATGAAAAAACTGTTCACCCTCTTTACCGCCTTCTGTCTGCTGGCAATCCTTCTTCCAGCCATGCAATCCGGTGCCGCTGCAGCACCGCAGCCTAAGCTTGCCGTGTATGTGGACAAGGAGAATCACTCCTTCATCCCGCTCCGCTTCCTGAACGGCTTCGCCGGTATCCAGTCTGTGCTTACCGCTTCCGGCGGCCAGATCCAGATATCACGCGGTGAGAATTCCATTACCTTCACTCCAGGCAAGCCCGGGGCTTCCGTCAACGGCAAGCCCGTTACCGTAAGTGTGCGGTCTTTCAGTGAGAACGGGACCACCTACGTCCCCTTGTCTCTGGTAAGCCAGACACTTGGCATACAGCTCCAGTGGAATACAGAGGCCGGATCGCTTACGCTGACAAGCAGAGCCGATGCTGGGACTGCAGAGACAGCCACGCTGCCTGTACAGAACGGCAGCCTGATCAAAAGCGGCTCGCCTGCTGTAATCAGCGGACATCATACCTACAAGGTCGGCAGCCGCTCCTTCAGCGTCCAGACGGTCACAGTCTCCCTGCTGCATCCATCGGTGAAGCTGGATGCCGTTCTGGCCGGGAATACCGTCGGCAAGACTGAAGCTCTTGCCAGCATCGCCAAGCGAAGCAATGCTGTCGCCGCCATCAACGGCACGTTCTTCGCTGCATACACTAATGATGCCTTCAAGGCTCCTTACGGCTACATCATCAGCGGCGGCAAGATGCTGAAGAACAGCTCTGGAGACAAACGGGCAGTCTTCGCTTACGACCGCAACATGCTTGCTGAGCTCATTCCGGGCAGTGAATTTAAGGCACGCTTCGATTCCGGTTCCATTCTCGGTGCACTCCAAGCTGGACCTCGGCTGCTGGTTAACGGAAAGGTCGCGCTGAATGTGGCGGGGGAAGGCTTCCGGGACCCTAAAATCCTGACCGGCGGAGGTTCCCGCAGCGCGCTGGGCATTACCCGCGATCATAAGCTGATTCTGCTGACCTCCGGCGGGGCAACAATTCCCCAGCTGGCGGAAATTATGAAGCAGGCCGGAGCCTACCAGGCGATGAACCTTGATGGCGGCGCCTCCAGCGGCCTATATTACAACGGCAAGTACCTGACGACTCCGGGACGCCTGATCAGCAACGCTTTGGTCGTTCAGACTAAATAATGTACCCAGCTTAGAGTTCAAATCTTAAGTTGTGTTTATTAAACTGTATTATATGAAACTGCCTTTATGGAATACGGCGAAGCTGCCATTCCCAAGAGGCGGTTTCTTTTTTGATTCCAGTTGCTGCTATACGCGCTCAGTTCAGTCTGCAATCAGGCAGAATAAGGAATACGCCTATGGGGATAATACAGGGAGTACATCCAGATTTCAGCAGAAGGGAGCCCCCAAGATGCCACAAGAGCCGAAGAAGAGCCGCAAGACTACCCAAGATCCTGTAGAAACCTCCGTACCTGCACCGCTTCCGCTGAAGCTCTCCCTTGAGGATAATTTGCACGAATTGAACCGCAGGGTCGGCAGCAGCTCGGATATTGTCATCCGCCATTATAAGAGTGATGCCCAGCATCCGCTTACCCTTGCCTTCATCTTTATTGACGGTCTGGTCAACGCCGACACCGTCAACCAGGCCGTCCTCCAGTCCTTGATGGAGAACAGCACCCTGAACGGAGATAGCATTACCACAGAAGCTGCCTTCAACCTGATAAAGGAGCACATCCTGCCAATTGGAGGAGTTAAGGAGGCGCGGACCCTGGAGGTGCTGCTGCCCCTGCTTTTTGACGGCTATACCCTGATACTGTTCGAGGGGCTTCAGGCCGCACTGGCCGCCGACACCTCCGGCTGGGAGAAAAGAAGCATTAATGAGCCAACCTCCCAGGGAGTTATCCGCGGGCCCAAGGAAGGCTTCACCGAGAGCCTGCGCACCGGGACCGCCATGCTGCGCCGCCGCCTGAAAACCGCCGATCTGAGGATTGAGGAATATACCATCGGCCAGCATACCGGGACCGGAATTGCCCTCGTTTATCTGAAGGGCCTCGCCAGTGAACAGGTGCTGACCGAAATCCGCCGCCGGCTGAACGCCATCAATACCGACGCCATTCTGGAGAGCAATTATATTGAAGAATTCATACAGGACGGCGGTCTGACACCCTTTCCCACCATTCAGAATACCGAACGTCCTGACGCTATGGCCGGAGGCATTCTGGAAGGCCAGGTCGGGATTATCATTGACGGCACTCCCTTTGCGCTGCTGGCCCCGTCCACCTTCTTCAACTTTTTTCAATCCAGCGAGGATTACTACCAGCGGTATGATATTTCCTCCTTCCTGCGGCTGATCCGCTATGGTGCCTTCTTCGTCTCTATGCTGCTGCCTGCACTTTATATTGCCGTTACTACCTTTCACCAGGAGATGCTGCCGACCACGCTGCTAATCAGTCTGGCTGCCCAGCGGGAAGGCGTTCCGCTCCCCGCCTTCGCAGAGGCGCTGCTGATGGAGCTGACCTTCGACGTGCTTCGTGAAGCAGGGGTACGTATGCCGCGGACCATCGGGCCGGCCATCTCCATCGTCGGTGCACTGGTGCTGGGGCAGGCTGCCGTTCAGGCCGGGCTGGTCTCGGCGGCGATGGTCATTGTGGTTTCTTTTACCGCCATCTCGAACTTCGTGATTCCCTCACTCGCCATCGCCAACTCTATCCGGCTGATCCGCTTCGTGATGATGTTCATCGCCGCCTCGCTCGGCCTGTTCGGCATTATGTCCTTCCTGATGGTGCTGCTGATTCACATGGCGGGCCTGCGCTCCTTCGGCGTGCCTTATCTGTCTCCCGTAGCGCCGATGATTCCGCGTTATCTGAAGGATATCTTCATCCGTGTTCCGCTATGGAACATGAATATGCGTCCGAAGACCAATCTGGGCAAGGAGACCCGCAGACAAGTCCCTAACCAGAAGCCGCAGCCCGTTGAAAATGCAGCTAATCCATCACCGGCACAGCCTAAGCCGCAGGGAGAGGGTCCAGCATGAATGGAAAAATCGGCACCACCCAAGCTGCCATGCTTGTGGTCAATACCATCCTACCGACAGCTACTGTCGTGCTGCCTATCATTATCAGCACCTATGCAGAGCAGGACGCTCCGTTGGCAATTATCATGTCTACTGTGGCGGGACTGCTCATTGCGTGGATCGTCGGGGCGGTGATTCAGAACAGCAACGGCGCTCCTTTTCTGGAGTGGGTGGGGGAGAAAAGCTCCCCGGTGGTTGCAGTCATCCTGGGTCTGCTGATGCTCCAGTTCTACCTGGACACCACCGCAACCATTCTGCGGGAGTTCGTCAATTTCTTGAAAGACAACGTCCTGATCAACACCCCGGTCACGGTGCTGGTCATACTCATTCTCTTCATCACCATCTATATGGTTAGGCAGGGCCTTGAAGCGATCGCCAGGGTGAACAGTCTGGTCATTCTGCTCTATCTGTTCTTCGTACCGCTTTATCTGTTTGGGCTGTACAACGACCTGAATGTGCATCATCTGTTGCCTATGTTCGATCATAATCTGGCTGAGATCACCCTGGCGAGCCTGACTCCGACTGCATGGATGTCTGAAGTGGCGGTGCTGCTGTTCCTGGCCCCTTACCTGCAATACCCACAGCGGGCCAAGATTATCGGCTGGACAGGCTTGCTGTTCGTGGCGGTACTGATGATGTTCTCCCTGATCACAGCCCTGATGGTCTTCGGTCCGGAATTCATTAAGCTCAGCAGCTACCCTGGCTTCGCTACCATCAGCATCCTCCGGATCGGCCGGTTCATAGAGAAGCTCGATATTCTCTTCATCTCGTATTGGGTGCTGTCGATCTATCTCAAATTCGCCATCTTCCTGTTCGTGACGGTGGAATGCTTCAAGCAGACATTCCGGGTCAGCAGCAGCCGGCCCTTCATCGGCGCGCTGGGTCTGATCATTGCTCTGGAGTGCCTGTTCTCCTGGGAAAGCTCCGCTAAGCTGAATGTCTATAACGAGGAAGGGCGGTTCGTGGTCTTCTTCCTGTTCAACGTTCTGATACCGCTGGGCGCAGTCTTGCTGAACAAGGTGCAGAAATCAAGATCCAGGCGGAAAGGATGGGACACATGAACAAACAAAGAACCCTGTTGTGCCTGATTCTCTGTCTCCCGCTTCTCTCCCTCCTGCTCTCCGGCTGCTGGGATGACCGGGAGCTTAACGAGCTGGGCATTACCTCCGGCTCCGCCTATGACTGGGAGAACAATCAATGGAAGGCGACCTATCAGGTCATCAATCCCTCTTCAGGGGCCAGCGGTATGGGCGGCAGCGGAGGGGGCAGCACCAGTTCGCCTCCCTTTCTCACGTTCACCGTCAAGGGCCGGACGATCATGGAGGCCATCGAACGGACGAATCTGACCAGTACGCGGGAGATGTTCTTCTCCCACTCCCGGATTGCCGTGATCGGGGAGAGCCTCGCCCGCCACGGGATTCATCAGCTAATTGATATCTTCCTGCGCAAGCAGGATGCCAGAGAAACAGTATATGTCTTCATATCTGAGGGGGAGGCCGGTGTCATTCTGGATCAGCTGATGCAGATGACCAAGAATCAAGGGGCAGGCATCCAGCTTATGATTGAACAAGAATCCCGGCTCTTGTCCTACTATCCCGGAACCCGACTGTATGAGCTGGCAATGTCACTGTCCTCCGAGTCCAAAAGCGCGGTGTTGCCGGAGATTCTGCTGACTGGCTCCCAGACGATGGATGAGACCAGTGAGACCGCAGTTACCGACCTGCCCTCGCGGCTGGCTCTGGGAAGGCTGGGCGTTATTAAAGGAGATACGTTCGCTGGCTGGCTCAGCCAGAAGCAGGCCTTCGGGCTTTCTTTTCTAACCGATAATGTTGATTCTGCCACCATCGCCTTCCCCTCCCGGCCGGCAACAAGCGACAAGCTGGATGCCTCCTTCGTCCTGCAGAATTCAGCCACTACCGTCAGGCCGGTCTGGGCCAAGGATCATTATGTGATGGAGGTTAACGTTAAGGGTAGCGGTGTTCTGACAGAGCTTGGCAGTGTCATGGATCTGAATGAACGCAAGGCAATCAGTGAAATGGAGGAATCGCTGGAGCAGCGGGTGCTGGAGCTGATGAATAACGCCTGGACAGAGGTCAAGCGGCTGAAGGCTGACGTCACCGGGTTTGCCGTAAGAATACACCGGAGCGATCCGAAGCGCTGGAAGCAGATTGAGCAGGAGAAGAGCTGGGACAGCGTCTTTCAGGCGATCGAGCTCCGCCCGCAGGTCTCCATTGAGATGGAACAGACCGGACTCAGCAACAAATCGTTCAAATCTGTCCAGCAGAAGTAAAGGAGCATAACTATGAAAATAGCTATTACTCTTCTACTCTATGCGCTGGCCTACGGGTGGGGATGGAGAATGCTGCACGGAGAAGGGCACCGCCGGCGTCGGCTCTTACTTGGCTGCATTATAGGGTACGGGGCTTATCTTAATATATGCGGCATTACCGATACCCCTCACCTGTCACTGGGCATCCTGTATACGGCGTACTTCCAGCCTGTCGGCAGAGCCATCATCTATTGGTTAGGAGGCTGAGAACCTTATGGTGAACAGCAAACAGGTCAAAGAACAGGTCTCTTCCCTGCAGATTGCGTTCATGATTATGCTGTTTGAAATCGGTAGCACGCCGCTGTTCCTGCTGGGGGGCACCGCCAAGCAGGATTCCTGGCTGGCGATGTGTGCAGGCTCTGCGGCGGGCTTCGCCCTTCTCCTTGTGCTGATGTGGATTCAGCAACGGTCTCCGGGCACGGACCTGATTGGAATGCTCAAAGCTCATTTCGGCACAGCTCCCGGGGCGTTCATCGGCACGGTGTACAGCCTGTACTTCGCTTATCAGTCCATGCGCAATGTCCGCGATCTCGGTGAGCTGACGGCGATGACCATGCTGCCGAGAACCCCGATGGCCATTACGATGCTGGTGTTCGTGTTGCTGGCCTTATATGCCATCTGGAAGGGGGCGGAGGTCGTCTTCAGGCTGCCTGAGGTACTGCTGCCGGTCATGCTGTTCTTCTATTTTCTGCTTGTTCTGATGCTGGGCATCATGGGAGTGATCGATTTCAGCCGTCTGGCGCCGGTGATGGAGGGCGGGTTGATGCCGGTGCTGCAAGCGGCGCTGCCGGAGATCGTCTCGTTTCCCTTCGGGCAGATGATTGTGTTTCTGATGCTGTGGACGTTATGGGAGAAGCCAGGTATGCCTGTAAAATACACAGTGAACGCCTACCTGCTCATCAGCGCGTTCCTGATCTTCATGAATGCGCTGAATGTGGCCGTCCTCGGCCCGTCGATCGCGGGAGTCAGCCAGCTGCCTTTTCTCAAAACCGTCCGGGTGCTGTCCAACCTCAAATTCGTAGAAAGGCTTGATATTCTTGTCACTATCCAGCTCTTCCTGGGGCTGCTGATCAAGATGATGCTCTTCTACTTCTGTTCCGTAAAAGCTCTTGCCGAGCTGACCGGCAAACCGGCCAAATGGTGGGTCTTCCCTGTGGGGGCTGTCATCTACGGTTCCTCCTTCCTCGAACGGGATTACACCCAGCATATCGCCATCGGTCTGGGGCCGAGCCTGAAGCTTGACCCGCTCTTCCAGGTTGCCATTCCGCTGCTGCTGGCCCTGTCGATCTGGGTGCGGGGCCGGTTACAGCGCTCGGCTTGAAGCAGATGGCTCCGGCTGCCGGCCGGAGCTTCTGATTCTGCGCCTGATAATTCTTTCCCTAGGGAAACATTATTGTTGCAAGGACAAATTTATTTACGTATACTAATCTTGTGGCAGGATGCAATATTCTGTGCCGTGCACAATATACTATACAAGTGCATATTTCATACTTAAGGATAACTATAACTATTCATTCATTATTCATACGAAATTCATACGAAAGTGGGAGAGCTAATGGCTGGAGCCGTAATTCCATTGTCTGAAGCTACGAACGGCAGCACGCTGCGGATCAGCGGCATCGAGGTCCAGGGTGTGCTGCGGAGAAGACTGCTTGATCTCGGATTTGTCGCCGGGAACCGCGTAGAAGTGCTGCGGCGCAGCCCGCTCGGAGATCCTACGGCTTACCGCATCAGCAATACTACCATTGCCCTGCGGCGGGAAGAGAGTTCCCTCATTTATGGCGAACTGATTGGAGGCGGAGAAGGATGAGCGAGTATACTGTAGCTTTTGCGGGCAACCCCAATACAGGCAAAAGCACGCTGTTCAACCTGTTGACCGGGATGCGCCAGCACACCGGCAACTGGGCCGGCAAAACCGTAGTCACCGCCGAAGGGCGGTTCACTCACAAGGAGCATACCTACCGGGCTGTTGACCTTCCCGGCACCTATTCGCTCTACTCCAATTCCGCCGATGAAGAGGCGGCCCGGGACTATATTATTTTTGAAGAGCCGGATGTAACGCTGGTGGTTCTGGATGCCACGTCGCTGGAGCGCAACCTCAATCTGGCCCTGCAGGTGCTGGAGATTACAGGACGCGCCGTGGTCTGCATCAATCTGATCGACGAAGCCAAGCGGCTGGGGATTGATATTAATTTGAAGCGGATTGCGGAGCGCCTCGGTGTGCCTGTCACAGCCATTTCGGCACGCAACGGGATCGGTATTGAAGCGCTGCTGGATCAGATCGCACGCGTAGCTACCGGTGAGTTCAGGGCAGAGCCGCTCAAGATCACCTACAATGAGGAGATCGAGCAAGGCATTGCCGAACTGATTCCGATGGTGGAGCAGACGGTCGGTGCCAGATATCCGGCACGCTGGATTGCCCTGCGCCTGCTGGACGGTGACCACAGCCTGCTGGCTTCCCTAAGAGCCCATATGGGACGCAAGGGTATATCTGTAGCGAAGGAGGTAGCCCGCCATGGAGTCACCGCGTGCCATTAACAGCCAGGACCCGCTGGATTCCCTGCTCGCAACGGCGAAGAAGCTGGCAGACAAAGGGTCGGTCCGCGACGAGATCGTCAGCGGAATCTACGGCGTATCGGCCGGAATCTGCAGCGATGCCGTTACTTATCATGACAAAAAGAAGCTGGGCAGCACCTACAAGCTGGATAATATCGTCACCTCGAAGATCTGGGGCTTTCCTATTATGCTCGCCGGTCTTGGTCTGGTGTTCTGGATTACCATTGCCGGAGCCAACTATCCTTCCGGCTGGATTGCCTCCCTCTTCAGCTGGACCGAAGGCTATCTGACTGCCGGCTTCGAGGCTGTTCATGCCCCGGCCTGGCTGCACGGTGTCCTTGTGCTGGGACTATACCGCGGAACCTCATGGGTCATCAGCGTCATGCTGCCGCCGATGATGATTTTCTTCCCGGTGTTCGCGCTGCTGGAGAATTTCGGCTATCTGCCCCGGGTGGCTTTTAATATGGACCGCTTGTTCAAGAAATCCGGAGGGCATGGCAAGCAGGCCCTGACGATGTCGATGGGCTTCGGCTGTAATGCTGCTGCTATTCTGTCCACCCGCATTATTGAATCGCCCCGCGAACGGATGCTGGCCATTCTGACCAACAACTTCGTCCCGTGCAACGGCCGCTGGCCTACACTTATTCTGCTCTCCTCCATGTTCATGGTCGGGGCGGCAACCACCGGGGCACTGCGTACCTTCTCCACTGCGCTGGTGCTGATGGGGATCGTGCTGGTCGGAATTGTTGTCACCTTGAGCGTATCATGGATCATGTCCAAAACCGCGCTGCGCGGTGTGCCTACCCACTACACCCTGGAGCTGCCGCCTTACCGCCGCCCGCAGATCTGGAAGACCATTGTCCGCTCCTCCAAGGAAAAGTCCCTGAATGTGCTGACCCGCGCCATCATCGTGGCCGCTCCGGCAGGGATCATCACATGGATTCTCGGCAATGTGTTTGTCGGCGGGGAGAGTGTGCTGAATCATATGGCCGCGTTCTTCGATCCGTTCGCGCAGCTGCTCGGCATGGACGGCTTCATTATTATGGCCTTCATCCTCGGCCTGCCCGCTAACGAGATTGTGCTGCCTATCCTGCTGATGGGCTACATGTCCTCCGGGGCCATGGTCGATATCGAAGGTCTCGGCAGTATTAAGGACATCTTCCTGAGCCACGGCTGGACCTGGCTGACGGCGCTGAATATGATGCTGTTCTCCTTGCTCCACTATCCTTGCGGCACCACACTCGTGAACATCTACAAGGAGACCAAAAGCCTGAAATGGGCCGTGCTCTCCGCTGTCATCCCACTTGCTATCGCTATCGGCGTGACCTTCGCAGTGGCTTCGGCGGCGCGGTTGTTCGGCTGGGTGTAAATCATGCAGAGCACTATTCCCCCGGACGGGCGGATAGTGCTTTTATGCGCTCTGGGGCGTCCTTCACGGCAACCCCCGCCGCCATGCCCAATGTGATCGGTTTTTCGATTACATTGAGACCATATGCCGCCGCCACGCCCAATGTGATCGGTTTTTCGATTACATTGAGACCACATGCCACCACTGCGCCCAATGTGATCGGTTTTTCGATTACATTTGGACCACACGCCGCCGCCACGCCCAATGTGATCGGTTTTTCGATTACATTGAGACCATATGCCGCCGCCAAGCTCAATGTGATCGGTTTTTCGATTACATTTGGACCACACGCCGCCGCCAGGCCCAATGTAATCGGTTTTTCGATTACATTCTGCATTGAGACCACATGCCACCACTGCGCCCAATGTGATCGGTTTTTCGATTACATTGAGACCACTCGCCGCCGCCAGGCCCAATGTGATCGGTTTTTCGATTACATTGGGTCCACGCACCCAAGCAGCGCCGAATGTGGTCGGTTTTTCGATTACATTTGGTCCAGTCCCCCCGTGGTTACAGGAGTTAACGGGCAAATAGGGACACTTGTTCCGCTGCTATTTGACTCCCCCTCACCCTACATGTTAGGGTGATTTGGAAGGTACTATTTTCCGGGAGGGATTGTTCATGACAGCAGTGAAGCTCAGTATTGATTATGATGGATATGAAGAAGGCAAGCGGATGGTAACGGAGATTGAACGCTTAAGCGGAAGCCCTGAAGCCGCCGGCCTGACCAGTCTTACGATTGGCGACTGGGGACAAGCCTACGAGAACAGCTCGGAGGAAGTTGTCCAGGCGCTGGTGAAGCATAGCGTAAGCTTCCCGGCATTGCGTAAGCTTTTCATTGGAGATATGAGCTACGAGGAATGTGAAATTTCGTGGATTACCCAGAGTGACCTCTCCCCGCTGCTCCCTGCCTATCCGGAGCTTCAGTCATTGACGATCCAGGGCGGTACCAGTCTGCGGCTTAGCCAGCTGCAGCACGACAAGCTCGAAGAACTCATTATTATTACAGGCGGACTCGGCAAGGATGTGCTGGCGGATATCGCCGCTTCCACGCTGCCTAACCTGCAGAAGCTCGAACTCTATCTTGGGGTGGACAATTACGGCTTCGACGGCGGGCTGGAAGACCTTCTGCCGCTGATCGAGCCTGGGAAATTCCCTAAGCTAACCTATCTTGGACTCAAAAACAGTGAGATCCAGGACGAAATTGCCGCAGCCCTGGCGGACGCGCCGATTCTGGACCAGCTCCATACCCTGGATATGTCACTGGGAACGCTTAGCGACACCGGCGCAGAAGCACTGCTCGCCAGCGAGCGGGTCAAGGGACTGAAGCTGCTCAATCTGAGCCATCACTTCTTGTCTGACGAGATGATGCAGCGTCTGAAGGACAGCGGCCTGCCGGTCGATGTGAGCGACCAGCAGCAAGCCGATGACGATGATGACTGGCGTTATCCGTCGATCACAGAATAATGCAGCCCGCAGCACCGCTGATTGTCTTCTGCCAGCCCGGCGACCGGCGCTCGGCCGGTATCCAGCAGGCGCGCTCGCGCCTCGGGATGCCACCGGCGCTGCTGATTCCCTATGCTGGGCTGCTGGAGAACCAGCCGCTGGCTGATCTGCTGGAGCAGGCCGTGCAGCAGCAGGCTGCCGGGCTGCCGGAACAGTTGAGCCGGCAGCTCCGGGGCACAATGCCGGAACCGCCGGGGCTGAGTTCGCCAGCGCTGAACGGATGGCCAGGGGCAGTACCGCCAGCTACACCGGACAGCAGCGGCTATTCCGTGTTGGATTCCGCAGCGGGGCCACAGCAGCTAGCGATGGAGTCCCCGGGCCGCCGGAGCTCCGGGCACTCCGCGCCGGGGCCCGCAGCGGAAGCCCAGCGCCTGCTGCCGGATTCTCCCGGCGGCAGCTTCAGCGTGCCCGCTGCGCCGGGGCCCGCAGCGTGCGCTCCGCTGCTGCGCCTGGAGTCCCCCGGCGGCAGCTTCGCGCTGGAGCGGGCGCTTATCGCGCTGGGCGCACCGGATGCGCCGGACGCGGACGACTCGCTGCACCCGTTCGGGCAGCAGCCGGACCTGCGGCCGCTAAGCTTCAAAGCGGCCTCCGCCCTGAAGGATCTGCCCGGCGTGCTGCATCACCCGGCCCAGTGGTTCCGCGGCTACTGCCGCCTGCTGGCGCGGCTCCGGCAGGAGGCCGGGCAGCTCCTGCCCGCCTCCCGCTGGACCAACGACCCGGCGGAGATCGCAGCCATGACGGACAAGCGCCGGACCCAGCAGATTCTGGCTGAGTCCGGCGTGTCTGTTCCCCGGCCGCTCCGCGGCAGCGGCGGACAAGTCCCCGTGGACTACGCCTCCCTGCGCGAGCTGATGCTGTCGGAGCGGATGCACCGCGTGTTCATCAAGCTGGCCAGCGGCTCCGCCGCTTCCGGCGTGATTGCTTATCAGCTGAACCCGGCCACGGGAGCTGAGTCGGCGGTTACCACCATCGGGGTCGAGAGCTATATTACCCGGCCCCCGGTGTATTATAATTCCGGCAAGCTGCAGCGTTATACCGATTCTGCCCGCCTTGCCGGCATCATTAACTGGCTCTACCGCCACGGCGCCTATGCCGAGCAGTGGATTCCGAAGCCCGGCAGGGACGGGCATTCCTTCGACATCCGCCAGCTGGTTGTCGCCGGAGAAGCCTGCCACGCTGTCGCCAGGGTCAGCACCACACCCATTACGAATCTGCATCTGCGCAGCCGGCGGATGACTCCGGCGGAGGCCGGGCTGAGCGAGGCGCAGCAGGCGGAGGTACGCCGGATAGCGGAGGCTTCGCTGGCCGCTTTTCCGAACTGTTCCGTCGCGGGCATCGATGTGCTGGTTGGAAGCACCGGGCAGACGTATACGGCGGATGTGAATCCTTTTGGCGACTTGTTGTACGATGTTGAATACCAAGGCTGCAGCACCTACGAGTGGGAAATGAAGCAGCTGTCTTAGGAGGAATCCGGCCCCATGACCGATATGAATGCCATTGTCGGCACCCACGATATCTTAATGATTACACTCGATACTCTGCGCTACGATGCGGCTGTGCTGGAGGAGGCCAATTGCCCCAATCTGTGCGGCAGCGGTCCCTGGGAGAAGCGGCATACCCCCGGCAGCTTCACGTATGCGGCCCATCATGCCTTCTTCGGCGGATTCCTGCCCACTCCGGCGGACACGAATAAGGCTGAGCATGTGCGGCTGTTCCACTCCAGCAATACCGGGATGAAGACCCATCCCCATACCTGGCTGTTCGATACGCCGGATATGGTGTCGGGGCTGGCAGCGGCGGGTTATCAGACGGTGTGTATCGGGGGCGTCATCTTTTTCAGTAAAAAAGTGCCCCTCGCCCGCGTCCTCCCCGGTTATTTCCAGCAGAGCTACTGGCGGATGACCTTCGGGGTCACGAACCCGCGCTCGACGGAGCACCAGGTGAATCACGCGCTCAAGCTGCTCGGCAATACCCCGCTGGACCAGCGGCTGTTCCTGTTCATGAATGTCTCGGCGATCCATGGCCCGAACCATATGTTCCTGCCGGGCGCGCGCAAGGATTCAGTGGACAGCCAGCGCGCAGCGCTGCGTTATGCCGACGGAGAGCTTGGGCGTCTGTTCGATGCGTTCCGGAAGCGCGGCAATCCGGTGTTCTGTCTGGCTTTTTCCGATCACGGTACGGCGTACGGCGAGGACGGCTATCAGGGCCACCGGCTGGCGCATGATACGGTATGGAATGTTCCGTACCGGGAATTTATTTTATAGGCATGAACTGAAATTTCGATCCCGCACAAGGAAGGAGAACGTATGACGTCCATCCGGCAATCTCTGCATCACCTGAACCAAGACGGACACCCTCCCTTCTCCGCCGGGGAGCTTCAGCAATGGACGGAGCAGATCACGGCCCATCCTTACCGCAATTATCTCTATTCCTATCCGCACAAAACCGCTTACCGCGAGTTCGCGTCCCCCCTTCCCTTAGAGGAGCTGTGGCGGGATGAGCCTGCGGAGAGTTTTTTCTTATATATGCATATTCCGTTCTGCGGCGCGCGCTGCGGCTTCTGCAATCTGTTCACGCTGCCTGATAAAAGAGCGAATGTGCATGCCGAATACGTGGATGCGCTGGAACGGCAAGCCCGGCAGTGGGCAGCCTTCACCCGTCACAAGCCTTACGCACGCTTCGCCATCGGCGGCGGTACGCCCAGTCTTCTGGCTCCTGCCCAGCTGAACCGGCTGTTCAGGATTGCTACGGATATTATGGGAGTGGATCTGGGAACCACCTCCATCTCCGTGGAGACCTCCCCCGAGACGTTGACGGAGGAGAAGCTGACGATTCTGAAGGAGCATACCGTGGACCGCGTCAGCATGGGCATCCAGAGCTTCGTGGCCGCCGAGTCGGCTGCGATCTACCGCCCGCAGGACCCGGAGGTGGTGTACCGTGCGCTGGAGCTGCTGGGACAGTTTGATTTTCCCATCCTCAATCTAGACTTGATCTACGGACTCCCGGGGCAGACGGTGGACTCCTGGCTCTATTCGCTGAACCAGGCGCTATTGCATGAACCGGAGGAAATCTTCCTCTATCCGCTCTACACCCGTGAGCATACGATTGTGAAGCCGGGCGACCTGGTGAACCAGCTGGATATCCGTCATGAATGCTATGAAGCAGCACGTGCAGTGCTGGCAGAGCGCGGCTACCGCCAATATTCGATGCGCAGATTCGCCAAGGAGGATGCCGGGACCGGTAAGGATATTCTCGACTACAGCTGCCAGGAGGAAGGGATGGTCGGCCTCGGCTGCGGCGCGCGGTCCTATACCCGGAATGTGCATTATGCCTCCCGCTACGGCGTCAGCCGCAAGGCCACGGAGAGCATCATCGCGGATTATGTTGCTGCAGAGCGTTATGATACAGCCGATTATGGCATCGTACTGAGCCTGGACGAGCAGAAACGCCGGTTCATTCTAAAAGCAATCCTGCACAGCGAAGGCCTGACGATTGCGGATTATAACCAGCGGTTCGGGACTACGCTATGGGAGGATCATCCTGAGCTTGGCCTGTTGGTACAGAGCGGGTTCGCCACGGAGGATGAGGGCATTCTGCGGCTGACTCCAGATGGGCTGGGGTACTCCGACTCCATCGGTGACTGGTTCATCTCCGGAGAGATCCGCGAGCAGATGAAAGAGTTCGTCCTGCCATGAAGGCCGTCCTCTACTACCGGGGCTCCCTCTCCTCCTGTAACTATGACTGCCCGTACTGCCCCTTCGGCAAAACCAAAGACAGCGCCGCCACCCTCGCCAAAGACCGCGCAGGTCTTGAAACCTTCGTCCGCTGGGTAGCGGAGCAGGGGGCCGCAGGCCACCGCCTGTCTATCTTTTTCAATCCATATGGCGAGGGCTTAACGCACCGCTGGTACCGGGAGGCGCTGATTACGCTGTCCCATATGGAGCATGTGGACAAGGTCGCCATTCAGACTAATCTGTCCGCCCGGCTTGATTTCACCGCTGAGCTGAATCCGGCCAAGGCAGCCTTCTGGGCAACCTATCATCCGGGTCAGGTCAGTGAGGAACGGTTCCTGGCGCAGTGTATGAGCGTATACCGCCAGGGGATTCCTTTTAGCGTGGGCAGTGTGGGGGTGCATAGTGCCTTCCCGGCTATCGCCTCGCTCCGTGCGGCCTTGCCGGAGGACGTCTATCTGTGGGTGAACGCCTACAAGGACAAGCGGGATTATTATACCGCAGAGGACATAAGCTTCCTTAGCGGGATAGACCCGCATTTCCAGATTAATGCGGTGGACTACGACAGCCTCGGCGCGAGCTGTAATGCCGGCAGCAGCGTATTCTACGTGCAAGGGCCGGGGCTAGTGAAGCGCTGCTACAAGGACCGCGCGGTGATCGGCAACCTCTACCGTGACGGGCTGGAAGGACTGGCTGCCCGGCGGAGCTGCCGGATGAAGGTCTGCGACTGTTACATCGGTTATATTCATATGCCCGAGCTGGGCCTGGAGCAGATTTACGGCTCCGGCCTGCTGGAGCGGATTCCTTACGGCGCAGGGAGGACAGAGTAATGACTACTGGTAAGTTACAGGCACACAAGACCTCTGCCGGGTTAACAATATGGCTTACCGGTCTGTCGGGAGCGGGCAAGTCTACGCTTGCCGCGCTGCTCACAGACCGGCTCCGGGAGCAGGGCCAGGCGGTGGAATGGCTGGACGGCGATGAGCTGCGGCGCAGCCTGGGGCGGGGACTCGGCTTCAGCCGCGAGGACCGGTTCGAGAACATCCGCAGAGCGGTGTACCTCGCCGGGATGCTGAACCGGCATGGCGTGATTACCGTGGTCTCGGTAATCAGCCCTTATGCCGGGATGCGCAGCTATGCCCGGCAGGAATTGCCGGGCTTCGTCGAGGTCTATGTGGACTGCCCGCTCCCCGTCTGCGAAGCGCGGGATGTCAAAGGGCTGTACGCCAAGGCCCGCTCCGGTGAGCTCCCGGCCTTCACCGGGATCTCCGATCCCTATGAAGCTCCGGCTGACCCGGAGCTGACGCTGCACACAGCGGAGCGTACACCGGAGCAATGCATGGAAGAGCTGATCAGCTGGCTCACGGAGCATCGGCTTTATCGGCTCTGATGGAATAGAGCAGACGAAATAAGGAGGGGCATTAATGCCCCTCCTTTGTTTATTTGGCGCGTGTCCGGGGAATTCGGGGGCACTAATGCTCCTCATTTGCTCGTTTAGCCCGCATCTGCTGAATTCAGGTGCACTAATGCTCCTCATTCGCTCGTTTAGCCCGCATCCGTGGAATTAAGGGGCACTAGTGGACTCCTGTCAAGAAAGTAGACAAAACCTACAACGTTTTTCGCTTAAATGTGGCTGCAAACTGAACCGGAGAAACGTACCCCAGTGCCCCATGGATTCGTTTACGGTTGTAGAAAAATTCAATGTACTGGAAAATGGCATCATACGCCTGTTGCTTCGTTTTAAATCGATTCCAGTACACCAACTCTTTTTTTAAGAGGCTGTGAAAAGATTCGATACAGGCGTTATCATAACAGTTTCCTTTGCGGCTCATGCTTGCGGTCATCTGGTACGTCTTTAGGCGTTCCCGGTAGTCTGCAGAGGCGTACTGGGAGCCTCGATCCGAATGGTGAATCAAGCCCTTTCCGGGGCGTTTGGCCTGGTAGGCAGCGTCCAGAGCGCCCTGTACGAGGTCAGTGGTCATCCGGTCGCTAAGCCGCCAGCCGACAATCTCCCGGGTACACAGGTCCAGCACGCTCGCCAAGTACATTCGTCCTTCCCGGCAGGGAATGTAGGTGATATCCGCTACCCACGTCTGGTTCGGCTTTTCCGTGTGAAATTGCTGGTTTAACAAGTTGGGGGCAATGGGTAGCGGATGGTTGGAGTCGGTGGTGCATACGCGAAATCTCTTTGCGACACAAGAGCGCAGCCCCAGTTCTTTCATGTACTTGCCTACCGTGCGTTCACTGACCTGGTGCCCTTCACGCACTAGGAGAACCTTGATTTTGGGGCTGCCATAGCGACCCTTAGAGTCGTGAAAATGATAGGCAATCCGCTTTAGCAACAAGGCTTTACGAGTGGCTTGAGGGCTGGGCTTCGCTGTTCTCCATTTGTAATACCCGCTCCGGGACACCTGAAAGACACTGCACATCTTCTCCACGCGGAACTCGGAGCGATGATCTTCAATAAACCGAAATCTCAGTTCTTTGGATTGCTGAAGATGTGCACGGCTTTTTTTAGGATGGCCATCTCCTCTGTCAGGTCTGCGAGTTCTTGCTCCCGCTCCTTCAGTTGACGTTCCAGCTCTCTGTATTTGTCTGGAGTAATGATGGGCTCATTCTCAAACTGCCGGTACTGACCTAGCCATTTATGCAACGTTTTGGCGGGGACATCCAGCTCCAGGGCCAATTCCGCCACCGTTTTCGTCTGCTCCTGGATGTACTTTACGGCCTGTCTTTTGTATTCTTCATTGTAGCTTCTCCGTGTTCCACTCATGCGGACACCTCCTCGTTAAACTCATTATCTCTATTCTCTTAACGGGTGTCCACGGTTAACACTAACAGCACTAGTGCTCCTCATTTGCTCATTTGGCGCATACCCGCTGAATTCAGGGGCACTAGTGCCCCTCATTTACTCATTTGACGCGTATCGCTGAATTCGGGAGCCCGATGAGGAGGATGGATTAAAAGAGTGAAGTCATTGAAACCAATTCTATGCGAAATACCGAACACAATTGCTGCTCCGAGGGTAAACGGGCCCAATGTATATGAAAAACCGAATACAATAGTGTAGGTAGGTCCGTCTTATTAATCCACTCCAGATTATTTGCGCGAGTTAGATTGACGTCGCAGGAGAATCAGTACAGCGCCTCCAAGGACTATGATTCCGGCACCCGCTCCGGCGTATAGCAGCCAAGGTGCAGAGTTTGTTTCAGGCACAGCCGTTGGATTATTTTCATTTGTTTTATTTTTTTCAGTTGTTGCGTTATTTTCAGATGTTGAATTATTAGCTGAGGTTGAATTGTTACCAGAGACCGCCCCTGGATCATCAGCGATCCCGGGCGGCTCCGTGGGCGAAACCCCTGACATGCCGGCGCCAAGCTCATTCAGATCCTCCTGGGCAACAGAGGATAATGCGGTCCGGCTGCAGAAGCTGACTGTAAGCTTAGCTGTTCCTTCCTCACCTGCCGCTTCCTCTCCGCCTGCATACACGATGTAGCGTTCTCCCTTGGTGAACTGGAAGCCGCAGCTTTCCTCCGCCTGTGCGGTAGTTACCGTCACTTGTTCCCCTACTTCACCCTTCCACCGGACTCCCACTTGAAAGGTTACCTGTACCGGATCAGCGCTGGACTGCATCAGTTTAAATTTCTCTTTAATGGAGACTACCGTTCCCTCAAAAACAGCGGCACTCTTCTCCATTGCTTCCATCGGCGGCGGAGACACTACACAAGAACAGGCATAGGTAACCTGCGGGCGCACAGTCAGCAGTGTCATGAAGACAATTAGCGCACAGAGAGCCATCAGCCAGGCGCTCCGTATTTTCCTTCTCGTTACCATCATCATCACGCTCCTCATAGCCCTCAGACGGAAGCTTCCAGAGAAAGGTTACACACGCCCGCCCTCTACTCCCCTGCCTCAATCTCCCGCGCAATGGCGGTGAGCCGCTGCATTCCCTCGCGCAGCATGGCTTCACTTGCGAATGAGTAGCTAAGACGCAGCCAGGACTTCATCTCCCCCAGCGGATCGCAGAGCTCACCGGGAACGAAGGAGATGGACTGCTCCAGGCAACGGGCCAGCAGTTTAGTTACCGGAATACTGTCCGGCAGCTTGACCCACAGATTGAGTCCGCCCGGCGGAGTAGTCCATTCCCAGCCGGTGGCCGCAAGCTCCTCCTCCATAATCTCCTTGTGCACTTGAAGGGCAATCCGCAGCTTGCCGAGATGCTGCTGTAAGCGCGGCGAGGTGTAATAATGCAGGAAAATCTTCTGATTCAGCAGCGGCGTCCCGTTGTCCGCCAAGGACTTGGCCGCGATCAGCCGTTCCATGAACGGGTAACGGCAGGCCACCGCACAGATCCGCAGGCCGGGAGCCACATATTTGCTGAAGCTGCTGATATACATGACCCAGCCCTCCGTATCATAGGCGAAGAATGGTGGGGGCGGCTCTTCCCCGAAGTACATATCACGGAACGGATCATCCTCCACGATCAGGCAGCGGTAGCGCTCCGCAAGCTCCACCAGGAGCTTACGCTGCTTCGCCGGAACCGTATACCCCGTCGGGTTATGATGGGTCGGGTTGATGTAGAACATCCGCGGCTTAGCCTTGCGCATCAGCTCCTCCACTGCCGCCAGATCATAGCCCTGCGGTGAGACCTCCACGGCTATCAGCCGCGCCCCTGCCCGCTTGAAAATATCCAGCGCCACACTATACGTAGGCCGCTCCACCAGCACAGCATCCATCGGACCGAGCATGATCCCGGCAATCAGATTGATGGCCTGTTGTGCGCCCGAGGTAATCAGCAGCTCGCGGGCCGACAGCTGGAGCTTATACCGCTCCCCGAAATGGCTGCTCAGCGTAACACGCAGCTCTTCATCCCCTTCCACGGATGAGTAGGTGCCCATGACCTTCGGGTAGAGGTCGAATACTTTTTTGACATAATCGGACAGGAACAGGTTCGGCAGCAGCCCCGGATCAATCAACGCCTGAGAGAACCGGTACGTGACCGGCAGCCGCTGAATATCGGACATCGGGCTCCTGACCATATATCCGGGCACTGCCGTCCCTTCGTCCGCCGGAGGGTTAAACCTGCTGCCCGGCGCCACATAATAACCGGATTTGTCTTTGACATACAGCTTGCCGCTCTCGGTAAGCGCCCGGTAGGCCTTGAACACTGTCAGCCGGTGAACTCCCAGCTCCTCCGCCAGCAGCCGGATCGACGGCAGCTTATCATCAGCCCTCCACTCCCCGCGCTCCATCCGGTTCAGCATGAACTCATAGACTTGGCGGAATAAGGGACTATTCTGCCCGGCTTCTGCTATTTTTTTCATCAAAAAACTACCGCCTTTCTGCAACATATACCGGGGCTCCCCCCGCTCCATCGCTCCATATTCACTCAACACGGCTCCTGCTGACGCCTGCCGGCTCCTGCACATCATCGCACGCTCCGCCGCTAACTTCTCTTTGTCCTATTGTACAGCATTCCCCTCCGCAACTGTTCTACTATCTCCAATCTGTTCTGTGCCTATGAGGATATGATTAATTGAAATCTTGTAAGAGGGTGGCACACTGCCACCGCAAAGGGGAACTGAACCATGATTCTGTTAGCTTATTCACTTGTCTGTCTGATCTTCGGCACTACCTTCCTGGCCATCAAAATCGGCGTAGACGCCGGAGCGCCGCCCTTCTTCTCTGCGGGACTGCGTTTTTTCGTGGCGGGTGCGGTGCTGTTCCTGTTCATGGTTCTGAAGGGAAAAGCCCGCTTCTCCCTGCTGCTGCGCAAGGAAATGCTGCTCACGGGAGCAGCCCTGACCTTCGGTACCTTCGCCGCGCTCTATTGGGCGGAACAATATGTATCCTCCGGGCTTGCTGCCGTATTGTCAGCTACCGGACCGATGATGATTCTGCTGATGCAGACGGCCTTCCTGCGCCAAAAAGCTCCCGCCTACTCCCTGCTCGGCTGTATCATCGGGTTCACCGGAGTCCTGTTGCTGGTGCTGCCCAGTCTGGCGGATGACGTCACTCCGCTCTGGTTAATCGGCTGTGTGGTGGTGCTGATTGGGGAACTCTGCTACGCGGCGGGGGCGATCTATTCCAAAAAAGTAATCACCGCCTTCTCCTCCGAGTCACCCGTGGCCCTTAACGCAGCCCAGATGATGTACGGCGGGGCGCTGCTGTTCATCGTCTCCTTGTTCACTGAGCCGCTGCACCCGTCCTTCCTGTTATCGTTCGAGACCGCCGGTTCCCTGCTCTACCTGACCGTTGTCGGCTCCATGGTTGGACATACCCTGTTCTACTGGCTCGTTTCCAAGACGAATCCGGTCTTTCCGTCCACCTGGCTGTATGTCTCACCGCCGATTGCCGTCGGCGTAGGCTTCCTGTTCTATAACGAAGCGGTCACCTGGGTAACGCTGCTTGGCGTGTTCACAATTATATCCGGAACCATCCTTGTGAATGCTGGCGCTCTGAAGCAGCTGTTCACCAAGCCTAAACCGGTAATCCCCGTTTTGCCAAAAGCAAGCGTTGAACCCCTGGTTCAGGAGTAACTATCTGCGCTTCCCCCTAACACAAACAGCCTGCACCCTGACTTAAAGGGATGCAGGCTGTTCTTTTATCTTAACAGGATTCGCGCCGATGGGCGTCTATGGCTGCTCTTCTGAGCTGAAATACAAATTCAG
The DNA here is from genome assembly GCF_038002825.1 of Paenibacillus sp. FSL H8-0048. Lineage (NCBI taxonomy): Bacteria > Bacillati > Bacillota > Bacilli > Caryophanales > Paenibacillaceae > Paenibacillus > Paenibacillus sp. FSL H8-0048. The sequence continues at coordinate 3,274,532 of NZ_JBBODF010000001.1, forward strand.
CGGCAATTCTTTATCGCTATCCAGGCTATTTGCCATTCTATAGGTGATGAACAACTTGTCATCACCCTCGCCGTGCGTCCAGGATTCTTCTACTGCTCCAGTCAGCGGCTTCAATGGGAAGGTCATCCCGTCAATCGACTGGAGTGATTCCTCTACTTTGTCAGCCTCTGCCTCATCTCCTGGTTTGTATTGGTTCAGGAAAGCACGTACCAGCTCTCTCGCATCCTCATACCCGCTGTCCGATCTGGGAAAAACCGTCCCGATCCGGTAACCGGTAATCTTACCGTTTGTGACATCTGCCGTCATCTGCTGGATGAATTCTTTTTGATTGACGGTCAGTTTCTCGTCCAGCATCAGTGTACCCAAGGTTGTATCGTACGCTTGAGCAGCAGCCTTCATTCCCAGAGTAGTAAGCCCTTCTTCAAGCGGCTGCTTGAATACGGCCCGGTGCTTCTCTACCTGTGTGAACAGCTCGTTATATTGGGGTGTATCCTTGCTGCAGCCCGCCGTCAATAAGGAAAGAACCACTATTCCACAGATGAGCAAAAAGTATGATCGTCTCAATTGAATACACCTCCTTGTCTTTCACTTACCTAGAAATCAAACACTAGGAAAGTTATTTTATATTATATGTCCAACTTGGTTTACAAGATGCCAGTAACTTCAAAATGATGATTAGTACCATTTACATTTATATCATATGATACTCCGCATACCCAAGCTATACCTCCTCCTACAAGATAAACCCTATTGCTGCTTAATGCATTATATCCAGTATATTTTGTTCCCAGTATGGGCGAACTGACACTTGTGGTTACTTCATGTCGAAAAGGAAAATTGTTTGCTTCAGGAGCAGCAGTATACCCAGGATAAGTAAGGAGTGTTCCAAAAGTAACCCATGTTGCTTTAAAATTACCTATGTTATATCCGCTGTTAGCATACGCTGTAACATCTTGACGTAGAGGGCGCATGTACGTAAGATTGTTAAACTGATCATAATGTGCAGTAAATATACTAACGGAACTTAATCCGTAACCGATTGTCCCTGGTGTCCCAGTTGGTTTACCCGCCTCACCTATAGCACTTATTGCATTTGCTTTTGAGATTGGCAATACCGTAGTAACACTTATATCTCCACTGTCCAATTCATTCCAAATTCTAATGGCTTCACCATGAATCTCTCCACCACGCATTGTTTCAATATTTTGAGTTGCAGGTACATACTGTACTGCACTGTCCTGATCAAGAGTTGCACCCTGCTCACGCAACCAGTTTATAGTCACTTCAGGCAGTTCATTAATGCTCATGATCGCCGTCTCAGCGGCAGACATACTATCAACAACAGTTCTAAATTCTTTATTTTCCAGATTATTTTCCATTGCAAAGGCATTTAAAGGTATGAAGATCAGTATAGCAACAACCATGATCGAAACTAGTCTTTTCATAATTTACTCTCCCCTGCGTTTTTTTGAAAATTTTTTCATCTAGGATGGCCACCCACTAAACCTTACCATATATGTGATATAAATAAACGTTATTTAATCCATATATTAGAAAATAGTAGTTAACTCCTAAACGTTATGTATATATTCGACAATTAATACTATTAACCGACATATTTAGAAAATAAGAATTCATAATCCTTTTAGCAATCGCTTTTTCATAAAAGTTTCTTATTACATAAATCTTCAGTTAAAGAAAGCTTGTCTATGAATTGCTAACTGGTGGAGCAAAATACATTTTCGCGGCATTCCTTTCATCCTGTGAAAAATATAGCAGACTACTCTAAAAATCAAACACTCTCCCTTGACCACTGGACACACAAAAACAAGGGCCTCCCTAAAGTCCGGCGGGACTTCGGGAAACCCTTGTCTGTGATCATCTTATGCTTATGCGTCATCCGCTGTTCATTCGCCGCTTAACGGATGCGCCCCTGGTTTCTGAGCAACTCGCTGTCAACCTTCGCCTTCTCATCAACAAGGCTGCCAGGCCGTGCACCTTCTTGTCTGGCTGCTTCCTGTGCCTGCCGTTCCTCCAGGTCTTGGAGCCTGCGGTCGGCTGTATGATCCGGCATCTTGTCGATGCCGTTACGCGTGCCGGAATACAGATCCCCTGTCATTCCCGGCCGCTTCATATCCTCCACTGCGCTGCGCTCCGGGAGATCATGCTCCGTGGCTGAATTCATCGTGTCCAGCCCGGTATCATGTCTGCCTTCCAGACCTGAGCCATTGAACGCCGCATCCACCGCGTCTGTTACGGAGTCCCGTGGAGCATTCACATCCGCAGCCGCCCCCGCAGTGCCGGTATCGCTCATATAGCGGTCAGCATTCGCCGAATTATGGTTGCGGAATACAGTGTATACGTCCTGTTCGCGGGAGATATCTGCATCCACCATGACCAAAATGCGTCCTTCGTCCACATAGTTGTCATAGCTCGCAGCTTCATCCTCAGGGATGCCCAGTCCGATCAGCCCGCCGACCAGACCGCCCGTTCCTGCGCCTACGGCTACTCCGGTCAGGGTGGCTGCTATCGGCCCCGCTGCGATAATCGGCCCGATGCCCGGAATCGCCAGAGCGCCGATGCCTGCCAGCAGTCCGGTTACACCGCCGAGGATACCGCCGGTCGCCGCCCCGGAAGCCATCCCCTCCGGCACCTTCGTCCCGGTCTCATCATTAATCGCTTCCACATCACGTTTATTTCTCGCTATCACTGAGATATCCTCTGTCAGAAAGCCTTGCGCCTTCAAATCTTCAATGGCCCGTGAAGCTTCATGCTCTGTATGGAACACACCTACAATTTTCTTATTCATAACGATTCCCTCCTGGTAGCTGTTTTAGGTTGTTAATTACTTAACCAAACCCTTCTCCGCGAAACTGGTAACTTTCGATCTTGAGCCGGTTCCGCAAAAAAATTTATGAAACAGGAAATTGCCCGCCGGACACATTTTCCACAAATTCAGTGATTTGAAGTCAACTTAGATTACACTGAATTCTCCGGTTCATGGCAGTTATTAAGCCTTTGGGAACAATGCTCCAATCTCCTTACAGCGCGGCCAAAAGAGACTATACTCCTCGTATAACAGGTAAGCTACTCTTATAGAATTCAGGGGGAAACCGCGATGAATATGCGTCTGAAGGTACTTAAGAAGCATCTGCTCTTCTGCTGCAGTGAGCACTGCAATAACCAGGATGTAGAGGATGTCATGCAGGAATTCAAGGAGCAACTGGTGGAGCAAGGGATCAACAAGACGGTCAAAATCAACAAAACCAGCTGTCTCGGCCTATGCGGCAATGGACCTTTTGTCATCGTGTATCCGGACGGGGTCTGGTATTACAATGTAACGACGGAGGATGTGGCCCGTATCGTGGAGGAGCATTTAGTGAACGGTCAGCCCGTAGAAGAGCTGGTTATGCTCAAAATGGAAGCCTGAGTCCCAGCGTCCCCAGCCTGCCCGCCTTCAGCCTCATACTCCTGGTCCCTTCCCTCCCGGGCTGGGACTATTTGCGGTTGTCCGGCCCTCCTCCTTCTGAGGTATACTAGAGGTATATGTTCAATAGGAGTGCCAACATCCTTTTAGGAAATGAGGCTGCAAGCATGACAGTATTCAAATATAACGCCCATCGCCCCCACCGGGCCAATCCTGACTTATATCTGCATTACTGGGGCCAGGAGCAGTGCGCACCCGGTCATTCGTTCGGACCCGGGGTGCGAAGCCTGTACAAAATTCACTTCATACACGCCGGAACCGGCAAGGTAACCGTCGGTGAAGCCACCCATACATTGAACGCAGGGCAGGCCTTCCTCACTTATCCGCATGTGGTCACGCATTATGCCGCAGATCAGGCTGACCCGTGGCTGTATTCCTGGATTGCTTTTACGGGGGAAGAGGCAAGTTATCTGCTGTCACGGACTTCGCTTACCCCGGAGCAGCCGGTGTTCCCGATGGACCAGGTGCTGATGCCCTCGCTGTCCGCCAGGTTATCGGAGACGGGGAGCAGCGGGGAGCTGCTGGACCTGCCGCTGAAGGTGATGCTCTATGAGTTCTTCTCGCTGCTGCTGCGCACGGTTCCGGCTGCAGGCAGCCCGGCTCCGCGCAGCAGAAGTGTCTATGTCGAGCAATGCCTGCATTACCTTCAAGCCCACTACGCCGAGAATGTGACGATGGAGAGCCTGTCCGCTTCCCTGAAGCTGGACCGCAAATATATGTCGGCGCTGTTCAAGCGGACGGTCGGCTTGCCTCCGCAGCAATATCTGCTCCAATTCCGCATGTCTAAGGCTTGCGAGCTGCTGACGGAGACTGGCTGCACTATCGGGGAGATCTCGCAATCGGTGGGGTATCAGGATGCCTTGCTGTTCTCCCGGATGTTCAAGAAGGTGAAGGGCTGCTCGCCCAAAGAATACCGGCTCCGCCATGCAGATACGGACATTGTGCTATAAAAATCATCCTTGCTGACATACGATTGAAAGCGTTTATCCGCTACAATTAGGGAGGTATGAAGTCCCGCACAACTTACACTTAGGAGGAATCCAATATGTATATCGCCAATCCTGAACGCTATGGCACGATGAAATATAACCGCACCGGACGCAGCGGACTGTTGCTCCCGGCCATCTCCCTCGGGCTGTGGCATAATTTCGGCGGCAATGATGTATATGAGAACGGCCGTGCGATGGTCCGCCGGGCCTTTGACTTAGGGATCACCCACTTCGACCTTGCCAATAACTACGGCCCGCCTGCCGGCTCTGCGGAAGAGAGCTTCGGCCGGATGCTGAAGACGGATCTCGCGCCTTACCGCGATGAGCTGATCATCTCCAGCAAAGCCGGATACTATATGTGGCCCGGCCCTTACGGTGAATGGGGCTCCAGGAAGTATCTGGTCTCCAGTCTGGATCAGAGCCTGAAGCGGATGGGACTTGATTATGTAGACATCTACTACCACCATCGTCCAGACCCGAATACGCCGCTGGAAGAGACCATGTCCGCCCTCGATTTCCTGGTTCGTCAGGGCAAAGCGCTGTATGTCGGCCTCTCGAACTACAAGCCGGAGGAAGCGCGGGAAGCCGCGCAGATTCTCCGCCGCCTGGGCACGCCTTGCCTGATCCATCAGCCGAACTATTCGATGATGTCGCGCTGGATCGAGGACGGCCTGCAGGATGTGCTGGAGGAAGAGGGCATCGGCACCATCGCCTTCTCCCCGCTGCAAAAGGGGATTCTGACCGACCGCTACCTGAACGGCATCGCAGCCGATTCCCGCGCAGCCGGACCCAGCGTGTTCCTCTCCGAGAAGGAGCTCACGCCTGAGGTGCTGGCCAAGGTTGGCAAGCTGAACGAAATCGCGGCGGCACGCGGACAGAAGATGTCGCAGCTTGCCTTATCGTGGGTACTGCGCGGCGGCAAGGTGACCTCTGCACTGATCGGGGCAAGCAAGACCAGCCAGATCGAGGATGCCGTAGCTTCACTGAATGCGCCTGAGCTAAGCGCGGAAGAGCTGGAGCAGATTGAGAGCATTCTGCGCGGATAAACCGGGGCTGGGACAGATACTGCACCTGCCGAGCCTGCAGATCACTGATACCAGATTACAGATTACAGATTACAGATTATAGAATACAGATACCAGATCACAGACATGACGGAAATCCTGCCCACCCGCTCGCGGTGGTGCAGGATTCTTTTTTGTGCGGATATCCCTAACTAGTAGCTTATCAGCTTTAAAATAGTGGAGCAGACGCAATCCCCTTCAAATTACATCTTTTTTTCCAAGCGGGCGTTGTTCTTCAGGGGCGTTTGGCTTCGCGTAACGGACACAGGGGCTCTTATCCGGGAAGAAAGTCGCCAATTGGGTGAGTAATGGACTCCACAGACCTTATCCTTTGCACTTCAGCTCCGAAACGACTCATAGAGAGACTATAAGGTCGCCTGAGTCCGTTACGCTGCAAAAAGTGGCGTTTTCGCGGGGATAAGATCTCTCCGGTCCGTTAGATTTGGGGTGGATTGGGTTTAACAAGCTTATCCATCCTATTTAATCTGATACAGCATCATATTGAAATATATGAATTGGATCAGTAAGACGAACCAAAACTATTATGTTCGGTTTTCCGCATACATTAGGCCCGCCACCTTCGCGTAAGCACATTGTATTCGGTTATCCGCATACACTTCCCTCCCAACGCTTTCACACTTTTAAAACTCCAGTTCTCATCCTGCCCAACAACAGTTTAAAGACTGCTGCTCTACCAGTTGAACCTTGAAGCCTTCCCGCCCGGGTGCTTACGCTATGCCTGAATGCTATAATGAAATTATTCATAACCATTAATACCCATCACTGCGTAACGAAAGGACATCCGATGAAGACTAACCGATTGGGGCAATCCGATTTACATGTAAGTGCCATGGGGCTTGGCTGCATGTCGCTGGGGACAGAGGAAGCGCAGGCCACCGCCATTATCCACGAAGCGCTCGACCGCGGAATTAACTTCCTGGACACCGCCGACCTCTATGATGAGGGCCGCAATGAGGAGCTTGTCGGTCAGGCCATCCGGCACCGCCGTGCTGACGTGATCCTGGCGACCAAGGTGGGCAACCGCAGAATTCCCGGCAAGGAAGGCTGGAGCTGGGATGCCTCCAAGGCCTATATCCGCTCCGCTGTGAAGGAGAGCCTGCACAGGCTGCAGACCGATTATATTGATCTGTATCAGCTGCACGGAGGAACGCTGGAGGATGATATCGATGAGACGGTTGAAGCCTTCGAGGAGCTGAAGCGGGAAGGGGTTATCCGCCATTATGGCATCTCCTCCATCCGGCCGAATGTGATCCGTGAATATGTGCAGCGCTCCGGCATCGTCAGCGTGATGAGCCAATATAGCATTCTCGACAGACGCCCGGAGGAGAACATTCTTCCGCTGCTGGGCCGCACGGGCATCAGTATGATTGCCCGGGGGCCGCTGGCGAGCGGCATTCTGACCGATCATGGCCGCAGCAAGGCGCAGCGGGCGTATCTGGACTATACGGAGGCCGAGCTCACGGCGCTGCATGAGCAGCTGATGAGCCAGACCACCCTGACGCGGACGCTGACACAGACGGCGCTGCAATATCCGCTGGCTGATCCGGCGGTTGCGGCCATTATCCCGGGGGCCAGCAGCCTGGAGCAGCTGCGGCAGAATATGGCGGCTGCACGCTCGCAGCCGCTCTCTGCACTTGAGCTTGAAGCTGTACGGGATGCCAGCAAGGCAGGACGGTATACCCTGCACGTATAGAGCAGCCTACGCCTAACAGAAGAAGCTGTCCGGAAACTGTAGGCATTACAGTCTCTGGACAGCTTCTTATTTTTGCTTAGCTTCTTATTGTCTACCTGCGAACGCGTTTCCTTGCCTTAACTATCCACGTAAGTAGTGCAGCCACAAATACCACTGCGGTAATGAGCCAGGTCAGCAGGAACGCCATGCCCAGCCCGATATTGGCATCCAGCGCTTCCCTTCTGCTCTCCAGAATCAGCATCACGGCAAGCGGCGCTCCGCTGGCTATCAGGAGAACGGTCATGCTGTAGCGGGCGAAATTCGTCCGCTTCTGAATAGCCGCGTATAAGCACAGGTATGAAGCAATCAATACTACGAAGGATAATACAGCTTCCCATTCCAGTCTAACCATCGTGTCATCACTCCTTCTCCATAGGAACCGGGGATTGCGTTATAGTATAGCGGCTGCGGCAGGCAGATGCAAACGACACTGCCGCTGAAGCAGCCTAGCCAAAAAACTGCGTAATATAGACCATCGCCAGCAGCCCGAAAATAAACGAATACGTCGAGGGCCGTTCAAATCCGTGGCCGTGGCTCTCCGGGATCAGCTCCTTATACACGATGAAGAGCATCGCTCCGGCAGCGAATGCCAGCCCGTATCCAACCACATTCTGTACATAGCTGGCTGTAAAATAACCGATCACGGCCGACACCATCTCCATCAGCCCGGTCAATGCGGCTATAATTAACGCCTTGCGCCGGCTGGCGCGGGCATTCATCAGGAAGATCGCCAGAATCAGCCCTTCCGGCATATTCTGCGCGCCGATCGCAATCGCCACCATCGGGCCGAGGCTTGTCTGCTCGCTGGCATAGCTGAAGCCTGTGCTGAGCCCTTCGGGGATGTTATGAATGAACAGCGCAATCATCACGAGCAGCGCTTTGGAATCCAGTGTACTGAGGCCGGGCTTATTCTCCACATCGATATGCGGAATATGGCTCTCGATCAGATCGAGCAGCAATACGCCGGTAATCAGCCCCAGCGTCAGGGCGATAATACCTGATTCCTTGATCGCCTGCGGCATCAGCCCGAACGTGCTTGCAGAGACCATGATCCCGGCGGTGAAGGCCACCAGCACATCCTTCCACAGCTCGGACAGCCTCCTTACGAACAGAATAGGAATAACGCCCAGAACTGTTGCCATTGCAGACAAAAAGCTGCCTAAAAGTGCACCCGCCAAATCTTCAACCCCTTTTGTGGACAGGACTATAGATTAAGCATATGCTCAAGGCAGCTATAAATAGACCCAAGCTTCAGAGTCTCGTATACCGTCCCAGCCCCCGGTCTTCAAGCTCTGCCTTCGGGACGAACTGAAGTGCGGCAGAATAGATATGATAATGCTGCTTCGCCGGCTCCGGTCCGTCAAAGGTCAGATATCCCAGATAAGCTCCGCTCAGCCTGCTGCGCAGCACGGTCCGCACCTGCCCGCCGCTATAATCGGCTTCCCGCCGGATCATCCCCTCTTCCACCGGACCCGTGAAGCTGGGCCAGCCTGTGCCGGAATCGAACTTGGCTGCCGAGCTGAACAGCGGATCACCGCTGATCACATCCGTGTAGAGCCCCTCCTCGAAGTGGTCCCAATACGCGTTCTGGTAGGCTGGCTCCGCGCTCTTGTTCTGGGTGACCTCATATTGCAGCTCTGTAAGCCGCTCCCGCAGCCGCTTCTTATCCTCACGGCTGTTCCAGTGCAGCGCTGTGAAGTCGTCACGGCCCGAGCCCTTCTGATATAGCTTATAATCCAGCGGATGGGTCAGATAGTATTGCTGATGCTCCGCTTCCGCCGGATAGAACGGCGCAGCCGGCAGGATGGGCGTCACAATCGGCGCCTTGAAGCGTTTACTGGCCTTCAGCCTCTCCTTCGACAGTTCCGCCAGCTTTCGCTGCTCTTCATTCTGAACGAAGATTGCCGGAGCGTAAGAATGCCCCCGGTCCATGAACTGCCCGCCGTCATCCGTCGGATCGATCAGCTGCCAATAGATCTCCAGCAGCCGTTCATACGGGAACAGCTCCGGATCATAGACAATCTGCACCGCCTCCCGGTGCCCGGTAGTTTCCGACCCTACCTCTTCATAGGTCGGATTCTCCGTATGCCCGCCTGTATAACCTGACACTACCGAGACGATGCCCGGCAGCTCGTCGAACGGCTTGACCATACACCAGAAGCAGCCGCCGGCGAAGGTCGCCAGCTGCAGCGTATCATTCGAAGTCAAACAGACCGCCTCCCTGCATGCTTTTCCCCTATTATATCTGAATATCCCGCTTCTCCAAAACGGTCAGGGTGATGGTTAGAGAGAGCAAGATCCAAGCTGCAGGAATCCACAACGCGCGTATATAATCTCCCGTCCCCGAGAGCAGAATCAGCTGTGAGTTCTCCACGTATATCCCCGAGAATTTGAAAATCTGCGTCATCAGGGAATGCTCAGAAATTGTACGAAGAACCGCAGAGGAGGCGTCCTTAAGATACCCGCTGAGCAGCAGGTTGCCGAAGATGAAGAAGAATGCCGCTACCACCGCCGAAGCCGGTTTGCGGATCAGCATCCCCAGCATCATAATTGCTGCACAATAAGCTGCCAGGTAGAGCAGGTTCAGTCCCAAGGCTGTCAGACCAGCAGCCAGATCCTCAGTATATCCGGTATGTCCCACTGGAGCCCCTGTGATCAGCGCTGCCGCCAGAGAGAAGAGATAATATAAACCGTAGAATTCCAGCAGCCAGCCCAGAACGGCAAGCAGCTCCAGTACGTATTTACCGGTAAAGTATTTCATCTTGCTATGCCCGGCAGCAATAATATTCTGCACCGAGCCGTACTCGAAGCCTTCGGTTGCAAAAAAGCAGGCATGCAGCGGAATAACCAGATAGAACAGGATGGAGAACGAAGCAGCCGTCTTGAGCGGCTCTGTATAACTGCCCATGTCATAACCGCCTTTGCCGCCCAGAATTAGAACAAGTGCGAGGCTGGCTAAGGCGAAGACTGCGGTAACGCTTTTGAAGGCCAGATCCTTACGCAAATAATAGATTTCAGCCTGCCAGAAGCTCCTCATCTTCCGCCGCCCCCGATCAAATCCATATAATACTGCTCCAGATTGGGCGCCGTCAGCTGAAAGCCGTCCACCGGAATCTCCCGCTGCACGAGTATAGCCATCAGGCGCTCCAGATCCACCCCGCTTCGGGGAAGCTCGATCTCTCCGGTCTGCTTAACCCGGATATCCCCGCGGCTAAGCTCCTGCCTCAGCATTTCAGCTACAGCCGCTGCCGGAGATGATGTAGTAATACAGATCATCACCTGTGCAGACTGCTGCAATTCAGCAGCCGAAATCTCCTGAATCAGCCGGCCCTGATGAATGAAGCCGTATTTACCGGCCAGCAGCTGCAGCTCACTCAGAATATGGCTGGAGATCAGCAGGGTCACGCCTTGTTCCCGGGACAGCTGCTCCAGGATATGCCTGACCTCCACAATTCCCGCCGGGTCGAGTCCATTCACCGGCTCATCCAGCACCAGGAACTCCGGCCGGTTCAGCAGGGCCACGGCAATTCCCAGCCGCTGGCGCATGCCAAGCGAATATTCGCCCGCCTTCTTCGGTCCCGCCTCATCGAGACCTACAAGCTTCAGCACTTCAGCGCTCCTCCCCTTATCCCTGATGCCGAAGATCCTGCAGTAAAAGCCCAGATTCTCCATCGCATTCATATGCGGATAGAGCGAAGGGCGTTCAATCAGGAAGCCGATCCGGCGTCTGGCTGCAATCTGCTTCTCCTTACTCTGCTCTCCGAATAAGGCCATCCTTCCGGCTGTCGGATGCACCAGACCGCCGATGATCCGCATCAGCGTGGTTTTACCCGCTCCGTTCTCCCCCACGAAGCCGTATACATCTCCCGCCTTAATTCTCATGCAGAGCTGATCCAGCGCCGCTCCTGTAGAGTACGCCTTGGATAAATCCTCAGCCTCAAATACCGTTGCCGTCAAAGCAAACACTCCTTTTCCCATTCAAATCTGTTGACGGCTTAACGATACCATCTGGTGTTCCCTCCGCTAACGCAGGTGTCATATTCACGCGGGATCATGTCGTTTTTGAGGATGAAAATGTATAATATAGGGATCAATGCAAAGGTGGAGAAGCCGATGATTCATATTGCTGTGTGTGACGATGAGCCCCGTGCAGCCGGAGAGGCCGAGCGCCTCATTCTGGAAACCGGTGAAGACTTGAACGAGCTTATTGAGATTTCCCTATATTATTCAGGAGAAAGCTTCGCCCGGGCCCTTCGGGACGGCAGGCAGTTCGATATTATCTTGATGGACATTGAGCTGGGCGGTCTGGACGGCATTGCGGCGGGGCAGCTCCTGAGGGAGGATGACGGCTATGATCCGGTGCAGCTTATCTATATTTCCAGCCATGAAGAATACCATATGCAGCTGTTTGACCTGCGTCCTTCGGGATTCATGAAGAAGCCGGTAACGCCGGAGAGCTTCAAGCAGAAGCTGGTCCGGGCCATACATAAGACCCTCCGTCTCCGGCAGCAGGGCCGGACGAACTTCCTTGCGGTACAGCTGAAGAACCAGGAACTAAGGATTCCGCACAGGGACATTCATTATCTGGAGAGCAGCATCCGGCGGATTACACTGGTTACTCAGAACCGGACACTGCAATATTACGGGAAGCTGGTAGTGGAGGAGGAGAAGCTGGCGTCCAGCCATTTCGTAAGAATTCACCAGTCCTATATCGTAAACTTCTATTCAATCCAGGCCATCAGCGCCAAAAAAATCATGCTCACCACCGGCTGTGAGCTGCCGGTCAGCAGCAAATATAGCCCCGCTGTGCGCAGGGCCTATCTGAATTTCAGAGGGGAGCTGGTATGACTTCTGTGCTCCTTGATGAAATTATTTATCTTGCTGTACTTCCGCTGCTGCCATTCGTACTGCATCTCTTCTTCAGCCGTTTCTTCATCTGCCGTCTTGAATCCCGGCTGCGGCTGATTGCACTGTATATGCTGTATATAGGTGTTCACACTCTGTTCCATTACAGTTCCTTGCCCGCTCTGCTGCTGATGGCCGGCAATGTCGGACTGGTATTGGTGTTGTCCTTGTTTTACCGTGGGGCTTTTGCATGGCGGTTGTATGCTGCACTGTTTATCTCTGCTGTAATTGTCCTCAGCGATGGGGCATTTCAATGGATATGGACAGACAACGGCTACAGAATCAGCCTGCTGCTCTCGAAGCTGTTGATGCTATTGCTCGTTATCCTGCTGCGCCGGGGAGTAAAAGGCGAGTGCCGGGGCCAGCTGGACGGAGGATTGAGGTCCATTGTCTTTCTCTGTCCTTGCCTGAGCATTGTCGTGCTGCTAGAGTTGTCCGGCAGTCCCTTCTTCCGGCTATATCCGCAGTTATTCCCTGTCGTTCCCGCCTTGCTGCTCGCTATTAATCTTCTGGTCTTCCTCCTGATTGACCGCATGCTGAGCGCACAGTCTGAACGCAGCCAGCGTATGCTGCTGGAGCAGCAGAATAGCTATTATGTGAACCAGTATCACCGGAACCGGGAATTCCAGGAGGAGGCCCTCCGGTTCCGCCATGACTTCAACCATATTCTGCTGGGCCTGCGCTCCAGAATTCTCAGCGGAGAAGAAGCTGCCTCTACAGCCGAGCTGGACGCTCTGCTGGGCTCGGCTGGACAAGCCCAAGCCTACTGCAACACGGGCAACCCGGTTATTGACTCCATTCTGGATTACAAACGGCAGGAGGCATCCTCAGCAGAGATTGAGCTCCGGCTGGAGCTGAGCCTTCCGCCCCGGCTGATGCTGGATACCGCTGTCATCAGCGTTATTCTGGGTAATGCCCTTGACAATGCACGGGAAGCAGTCAGTCTGATCCCCAAGGAACAGGGAACAGAACGATACATCGCGGTACATATGCATTATCTGAATGACAGCTTATTCATACGGATTCAGAATCCGTACTACGGGTCTGTCCTCCAAGGCCCAGGCGGCGAGCTGCTGACGACCAAAAGCGATAAGCGCTCCCACGGGATCGGACTGCGGAATATCCGCCAGACGATGGAGCGGGCCGGCGGGCTGTTTCAGCTTGCTTACAGCGGCCAGCTGTTTCAGCTGGAGCTGGTGCTTTTTCATATGGAGAGAGATGAACGTGGCAGAGGACAGGTGTCCGAGGGGGAATGATGAGGAATAGGGCCTACTTCAGTTTCTTGCGTTCGTTGCGGGGCTTGATCCTATGGTTGTTGTCCCATAACTCCTTGTGCATCAAGCCCGAGAATACAAGCATGACAAGCGTCAGCACCAGCACATACTCACGCAGAATATCGGATAAGCTGCCGGACAGATTCAGCCCGAGGATGATATTCAGCCTTCCCCACAGCAGATTGAGACACAGGAGCGCTACCGCACCATAAGTTACCCACACACTGCGGAGATACAAATTATAGGTGCGCATCGGCCCGCGTCCGATGAAATATTTGCTGTAACGGATAACATATGCGGTAAAAGCGATCAAGGCGATCAGTTCCAGTGTAATCAGTACCAAGTCAATAATGTCCATGCAGATCATCTCCCCTTCTACCTAAGCCAGTGCGGTGCAGATCAATAAGCCTCTCTAGATCATTGGATTCATACGCCTCCTGAATTTGGCCCAGGGTCTCAATTTCCCGTTTAACCCGGCTGGGCTTCAGCTCGTGCTTGCGAAAGATATCGAGGAGCTTCACTTGTTGACGACCTCCTCATCATTAGGTTTTCGCTCTGCGGTTCCTCTCTCAATCAGCAGCTTCACGAGCGTACGGTTATATTCGCTAAGCTGCTTCTCATTCTCCTCATCGCGTTTCTGATAGTTCTGGATTACTTTCTCTTTATTCGCAATTTGCTTAACACTCCAGATCAAGGCAATAGATAACAGAACATTCAGCACGACTGAACCGTTGTTATCTACGAAAAGGCCAGTCAATGCACTGAAATCCATCTGTATCCCCCCATTTCCTAATGTAATCGGAACGGATTCGCGCCTTTACCCCTGTCCACATTTTCGGCGAAATTCCTTGCCGCCACTCTAACAGAATCACCCTCAAGCTAATCTACTCTAGCAAGTGCCATTCTGATTGGGTTGAGCAGCAAAAAAAAACCGGAGGACCCGTAATCCGGGCCCTCCGGAGAAGGCTGAAACAAAGATTATTTGAGTTCCGAGATCCGCCGGACCAGGGAATCATACAGGTAGATCAGGTCACCGGAAGGCTTGATGCCAAGCTCGCGGCTCAGCAGCCGTACGTAGTCTGTATAGACGGCATTCAGACCTTTTTTGTCTCCGGCCAGCTCGTGAACGGCCATCAGCTGGCGGATCACCGATTCATCCAGCGGATTCCGCTTGTTCAGCTTCAGCAGCAGCTTGGAGGCCGCAGCGGAATCCCGGCTGGCAATGAGCGCTGCGGCCAGCCGTTTGACGAAGGAGGCATATAGTTCCGCATAACGCTCCGTCTCATGGATAGCCCACACATAAGCCTTGTCGCCGAACAGCTCCCCTGTATAGAGCTGCTCGATACGCATAGCCCTCTCTATATCGGGAGGTTCTATGGTGTGCAAGGCGGCTGCCTCCTGTTCAAATTCCAGATAGTCCATAACCGGCGTCTGAAGCTCAAGAGCATATCCGTCGTTCTCCGAACGGATGGCTTCCCGCAGGCCCAGCGGCTCCAGAGATTTGCGCAGTTGATAGACGGTAGTGTTAAGATAGCTCTCCGCATTGGCCTTATGCATGCCGCCGAAGATATCCGCAACCAGCCTGGAACGGGGGACGCGCTTCCCCCGGAGCAGCAGCAGATAGGCAAACAGTTCGGCACATTTACGGGAGGTCCATTTGACCCGGCCTGCCCCGCTGCTCACAGCAACATCCCCTAGCATCGTGAGCGTTACCCGGCTGGAACCGGCCGGAGCCTGCTGCATCTCTGGCAGAGGGGAGAGCCTTGCCGGAGCAGCCCGCCGCTGAGTAATCACCCGGTTCACCGTGCGCGCAAGCCGCTCCTGGGAGACCGGCTTGACCAAATAATCCAGCACGGACAAGTCGTAAGCCTCCAGGGCAAATTCCTTATGTGAGGTCACGAACACCATTTGCACTGGAGAACCGGCAGCCGCCAGCCTGGCTGCAAAGGCCATGCCGCCCTCTCCCGGCATAGAGAGGTCTACGAAGGCAAGCTCCACATCCGGGTGCTGCTCCAGAAAGGCAGCAGCCGACTCCGTATCTGTGAACGTACCCGCAAGCTCGACTTCAGGCAGCTTAAGCAGCATAGTGCTAAGGATCAGATGCATCATCCGTTCATCATCGACCAGTATAACCTTCATTTGATATCTCCTCCCTCCAGCTGCCCAGTTACTCCATCCGTTCTCCTCCGGCCGATCCCGGCAAGGTGAAGAAGAAGGTGGTTCCATTACCCGGCTTACTCTCAAACCACAGGCTCCCGCCATGGATGCGCACGAATTCACGCGCGAGTGCCAGGCCGAAGCGGGCATCTCCTGCCTCCTCCCCCAGCGGTGCCTTCAGAATCGGTTCCTCCAGACGCAGCATGTCTGCGGTCGCTTCATCGATACCAATCCCGTTATCGCACACAGACAAGATAACCTTGTCCTCTTCAAGAAGGGCCTCAACCACAATAGAGCCGCCTATCCCCGTGAATTTGATAGCGTTAGAGAGCAGATTGCGCAGGATCAGGTCCAGCATTTCTTTATCCGCCCGGACGGTTAATTCGCTGCCGATGCGCTCCGTCAGGCGGATCTGCTTCATCCCGGCTTTCGTACCCGCCAGCATCAGGGCCTGCCGGACCACCTGCTGCACACTCCAGGCCTGCGGATGGAACGACACCGTCCCCTTCTGGCTGCGGTACCAGTCCAGCAGATTGTCAACAAGCTGGAACGTATTCCGCACCTGCCCTTTGATCTCCCGCACCACCTCCGCGTGCTCATCATCTGCAGCTGTCAGCCCGTCGCCCAGCAGCTCTGTCAGGCTGACCAGCAGTGCTACCGGATCGCGGATATCGTGGGCCACAATGGTGAACAGCTTGTCCTTGAAGGCATTCAGCTCGGATAGCTGCCGGGCATTCTCGCGCAGCCGGATCTCGCTCTCCTTCAGCTCGGTAATGTCGCTGAACAAGAGGATTTTGCCGATAGGGGTGCTGCCAGTATCATGAATGAAGGACAGGCTGCAATTATAGTACAGACGCCTGCCAGCCTGGAGCCGCTCGTAGGCAAACCGTTCGTCCTCATCGCTTAAGCCCCTGAGACGTCCAAGCAGCTCCCCGCTGCCGGCAAGCACCTCCGTCATATCCGCCGGGTAGCGCCGCCTGCTCCCAAGCTCGGGAAACATCTTCTCTGCGGCACGGTTGTAGCTGACGATCTGATTCTCATAGTCGAACAGAAGGACACCGTCCCGAATCGTCTCGAACACCTGGGCCATAGCCAGCGGAGTCAGGCGGAGCAGGTTGAATCTGAGGATACCCCAGGCGTAGGCGATGCCCGACACTGCAAATCCGAACGGTGTGAGATCTATCCGGGTTCCGGTCCACAGGAACAGATTGAGCAGCATAGGCGCAACCGCACCCAGAAGCAGCACAGCAATCTGTTTGCGTACAATCGGCAGCGCCCGTACAAACATGGATATGAACAGCGCAATGCCGCCAAGCAGCACCAGATAATTATAAGCAGCATGGATGTTATACCACAGTCCCTTGACGGTGTAATACAAGGAGACCGAAGGGTCCGTATTCAGCAGGAAATCCCGGTAGATTAGATGATGCCATTCATTGGTGAGCTGCAGAATGAAGATGACGGCCGGGATCAGGAACAGCAGAGCGATCAGTCGCTTGCGGAAACGCGCAGCGGCTCCGGTGAATTGAATCGCTTGTACCAGCCATAAGGTGGACACAAAAGGAATACCCAGATATTGAATGTGCAGCGCCAGCTTCACCTGGCTTAAGTTCCCGCTAAGCAGCTCAAGACCATAGCCGAAGGCGTAGAAGGCCGCTGTCAGCATAATTAGAATCATCGTTCTGGCAACAGGCAGATGTCTTTTCTGGTACGACAGGAACGACACAAACAGCATCAGTGCTGCTGCAGTAAAAAGCATAATCGACATCCAGTGCCTACTTTCCACGGCTGCGTCTCCCTTAATAACAAATTCTATTAAGTTAGGATAGCACCTTCCGGGGCGGGGTGTCCACGCCTTGATTTTTCATGACAGGTTACCGGCAAAGGCCGGTCCTTATGCGGACCGGCCTTCACTGTACCCTCATTTCTTACTTGGATACTTTGTAGATAATCTTGGATAACGTCATGACCAGCGTATAGTAATTTTTAAAGTCCGAGATATACTTGCCTGCCGCCTTTTCGAACATCTTAAGGACAATCTTCGCCCCAATGTAATCGCGGTAGACATCCCATACCGCTCCGGCCGAATCCAGCACATTTGCCCCGGATACAATCAGCACCTTCAGTGCATCCTCCGGTTCAATCACTTCTGTCACCTTCAGCTGATTGGTAACATCGGCGATACTGATCCTTCCATTACGCATGGCAGATACCACCACGATCATGGCGATTTCATTGTTGTCCAGCAGCCTGCGCTCGATGCTGCTCAGACTGTCATAGAATTCCCGCTGTTTGGCGGTAGATACCTTTTTGAGAATACGGTAGGTCTCCTTGAGCACGCCGCCCGTGGCCATCTGAATCGCCGTTCCCAGATCCACGAGTGAGATCAGCCCGGAATCCAGCATCCCCTGGGCAATATCATCCATGGTCCAGCCGCCAATCCCCACCAGCAATTCCAGCAGCCAGACCGGCTGATAATTGATCGCGATCAGAGCACCCGCTACCTCACTAACCTGTGTAAATCCTCCGTCATACAGGGCTTTGGCTAAGTAATAGTGGCTCATACTGCCCTTATACTTGTTCAGCAGCTTGGCAATATCAATTGCGGACAGGCCGAGCTGCTGTCTCAGTACTGCAATGGTATTGTCGGTCTCCACATTCCGGTAGCGGATGTATTCGCTTGGTGTATACCCATTGCGGATCAGCCATTGCAGCTGCTCGTCCACGGACCAGCTTTTGCCCAGGAAGACCAGGGCCTGCTCTACTGGAAGTCCGAGCTTCCGTAGAATCGCAGCAATGCTGTCCCCGCCTTCTCCAACAACCTCAAGACCTCCCATAATCGCTTCGCCACCGTAGCCCTGCTCACGCATGGCAAGGGCAATCTCCGCGATTGGCGCATCAGGCAATCCTGCTCTTACGATCTTAAGCATCTTGTAAGGAGCCAGACTCCACTTGCGCAAAAACTGAACGATGGCAGCTGGTGTATTCACGCCGAGCTGCACCAGCTGTGTCCCCTGCTCCTCTTCCGTGCCTGCATTCTGGCGCATTTCGTTGAAATAATTGTAGCGCATCTTCAGAATGCTGGCGTTGTCGTACCCCAGACTCCGCAGTGTATCCACCAGGTAGCCGGACGGCGCCAGCTCAAGCAGTCCCCGCAGATTCAGTTCGGCAGCGACATCATTGGCACTCGCTCCCCGGTCCTTCATGCGCTTCAGATAGGCATAGAGCGGATCAGCCCCGAACACTTCGGTTACCGCTGCCCGGACCCGCTCCGCAGGCATCACCGCAGTAGTGATTGCATCCAGTACTCCCAGAGCGTCCAGATTGAACATCACCTTCAGCGCAAGCACGATATCGGTATCGCTGAAATTCGCCTTCATATAGTTCGCCACTGTACCCGGGCTGCCCATAGAGGTGGCCGGAATCAGCTTCGCGAGGTAACCGACATTCGTGCTGCTGTAATACACCGTAGTGACGGCCAACCCAAGCTCTGGACCCTTGACATGCACAGCCAGGAGGGCGGTTGCTTCATCGGCACCCAGGTTATAAGCATCCTTCAAATACTGGAGGATATCCTGCACCGGTGTACCTTGCTTATAGAGCAGGCTTACAGCAGCTTCTGCACCCGTGATTCCATACAGATCAAGCACTTGCTGAAGCGTTCCAGAGGATGTGCCCACTGCGAAATACACCTCAGCCACTGTCTTCTGTACTGCATCCGCTGTGTAAATACCCAGTCCGTTCAGGAGGGCCTTCGTCTCCGCCTCCGTCTTGCCATAGCTCTTCTTCAATAGTTCTGCGATATACGCCATCCGGTAGCCGCTTGTGCTCAAGACCTGCGCCGCTTGCGGGGCCTCTGTGAAGATGCCCTGTGCTCTGAAGAGCTCCATTACAGCGGGATCATAAGCAGTGCCATATATAGCACTGATGCTGCTCAGAACCGCAGAGGTATTGAACGAGCCATCGGCAATCAGCAGTGCTGCGGCTGTAGCTGCGGACTTCCCGTTATACTCCTTAAGCATTCTGACAATATCCTGGAGCGGGTAGCCCGCAGTCCATAGATAGGCAATGGCCGCTGGCTCCCCTGTAATTCCGGCTTCCTGCAGGATAGATTGAGGTGTTACAGCCGTAGCACCTTCCTCCGCAGCTGTCCCGTAGACCTGCCGCACCGTCCATTCTATAATGCTGGCGTCTTCCAAGTGGAGCGACAGCAAGGCGTCATAGGTAGCCTGTAGCGTATTACCGTAGTAGTTCTTGGATACTTCACTCACATCCTGCAGTGTGTAGCCCAGCGAACGAAGATATGGCGCTGCATCCTGGATGGAAGCAATTCCGCTGCGGTTCAGCAGCTCCTCTACACTCTCATTTACCGGCTTGCCATAGAATTCCGCCACAGCAGTCAGAATGTCTGCCGCCGGATATTTCCCGGATTGCAGCAGGCTGTAAGTCGTCTCTCCGGCGCTGAGCTTGTAGTGCGTCTTGCCTGCAAGCACCAGGTCGGCGAGTGCAAATCCGGCGCTTATCAGCTCCGGCACAGCATCAGCGAACACGGTGATCCCCAGCGCATTCAGCGTATCGAGCCGGGTCTGCGTCAGATTCTGTCCGTATACATAGGACACCGCACTCTGGATGTCCTCATCACTATAAGTGCCCTCGACAGTCAGAGCGGCGGCAGTCTCACCGGCCGTTAACCGGTAATGCTCCTTGCCCACCCGGACGATCCCGTTCAGATCAAACTTCATGTTACGCAGGAAGGTTACGGCAGATTCCAGGGTGACCAGCCCGCTGGCTGCCAGTGAATCCACGATACTCTCACGCTGCGAGGTCCGGTAGATATCCGTCACCCCCGCAAGGATATCCTCCTGGCGGTATAGCCGGGAATCTCCGAGCAGCTGCAAGGCGGTTCCCGCAGATAATCCGTATTCTGTCTTGGCCAGCCTGATGCTGTTCGCCAGACTGAACCGGGCCTGGAACACAAAGGCAATGGCTCCCTCGAAGGAGGGGTCTCCCTGCCGGACAAGCAGCGCATGGATCACCTGCTCTACGGACAGTCCATAGACAGAGGCAAGGGTCGTTACCAGTACATTTTTATCTGCCAGAATATTCTTCTGCACGAAGAGCAGTGCGGTTTGACCTGCATCCTGATGGAAGGCGTCTTTGGCGGAAAGCGCAATATCTTTGGGGGCGAATCCCGCATTCCACAGATATTCAACAGCTGTTCCTACTTCAGTAATTCCCTGCTCCTGCAGCGCTTCTGCTACCGTACTTCCGAGCGTCTGTCCGTATACGGAAGCAAGCCCGGAGAGAATAAGACTCTGATCATTCGGGTAAGCGGCGGTAAGCAGCTTGGCTGCTTCACCGGCCGTAAGCCCGTAATAATCTTTGAGTGCGCGGGCCATATCCGGCAGCTTATAGCCGCCCTTCTGCAGAAATTCCAGTCCGTCTCCCGGTGATTTGAGCTTGGCCGCACTCAGCAGCTGCGCAACGGTAATCTGCTGCTGGCTATACAGCGACTGCAGCAGCGCAAGCGTTGCCTTCAGGTTGTTACGCACTCCGGCATGGATCAGCAGCCCCCTCATCACCTCATCCTGGCTGAATCCGCCCTGAATCAGGGCCGGGCCCACCTTGTCCGACTGCCAGTAGGCAGGGTACCGTGCGGCGAGCGTATTAATCACAGAGGAGGCTGTAGCCCCCTGCGCCCGCAGCGTCTGAATCCACAGCGCGATTGGATCGTTGCCGTAGGCCCAGGCCGCTGCCCGGCCGATATCCTCCTGATCCTCATCAGTCTGCTGAAGCAGTAGTGCAATCGTAGCAGCGCTATCCAGCCCATAGGCTTCGCGCAGGACCAGCGCCCGGTCCTTCAGCGGATAAGGAGCCAGCCGGTCAATGACCTGGCTCATGGTAAGACCTTTTGTAACCAAATAGGCAGTCACATCACTTGCTGCAATTCCGTATGTGCTGAAGACAGACACCCATTCGCTCCACCCTTGGCGGTCGAATTCCGCAGCGACTTCTTCGAAGGAATACCCTGCATTTTTCAGCGCAGAGATCAGGTAAGGCATTCCCTTCGCTCTGACACCCCCTGTAGGGTAGAGATTAATCGTTCCTTCCACTATCATGTTCAAGGTATAGCTGCTGGATAAGCTCATGGCTACCGTAATCTCCGGCAGGGTTGCACCGGCGAATAAATACTGGGTATCCTTCACCACCGTACGTACATCACAGGCGCAGCCGAACCGGGACAAAGCCTCAGTGCGCTCCAGCTCCACCCAATCCTGCATGGTGAGGCCCATCTGCCGGATAAGCGGCTTGGCAATCTCGTACTTATCCCACAGTCTGGAGTTACTCATAACGGCCGCTAGTGCGGTAGCATCCGCCTTCCCGTCTACCTCCTGGGCGAACACAGTACGCAGCGCCGTCAGGACCTGGTCTGCTTCGTAACGGGTATTGTAATCATTGTAGAACAGATCCATGGCTCCGCTCAACGTCAGCGGTGTTCCCGCTTGAATATAGGCATCATGCATCGTCTGCAGCGATTGTACCGGCGTCTTGCCCGCCAGCCTGAATTGTCTGAACAATTCATAAGGATGGCTGCCCTGCTTCAGATAATAATCTGCTAAGAGAACCGGATCATATCCCCCGTCCAACAGGTATTTCAGGATATGCTCCCGCTGGGTCTGGGTAAGCCCTGGAGAGAGCGCCGCAATGCTTGCCGGAAGCTCTGCACGGAACTGCTCCCGCAGCAGCGCGGCCCGTGCCGAAGGCTCATATCCGCCAGCAGCGAACTGGGCAAGGATATCGCTTAACGGGGTACCCGCCGATACCCATAAATCATTCACAATGAGGGCAATTTCCTGCACCTCATAGTGCTTGGCCGTTAAGGCGCTAATGATAACAGCGGCTCCGTCACCGGCTGCTTTCACCGCTTCAGCCGCTTCCCGGGCAGACACCTTGGCATTAAGCAGCTCGGATGCCGCATCTTGCTGGGAATACTCCCGCCGCAGCAGAGCATACGTATAGGCTGCCGGGAAGCCGGCGTCCATGAAGGCCTGCCGCATTTCAGCCGCACTGGCATAGCTGTACTGCTCTGCAATCGCCTTGCTCACCTCCGCCGCCGGATATCCGGCTTGAGACAGCCAGGCTGCACTTGTAACCGCACCCTCCTGGTACAGCTCCTTAATGACCGCTGCCGATTTCGTTGCCGGCTGCTTGCCTTCGGCCATGGCGGACACCGTCTCTGCGTGGCTCAGACCATAGGCACTTTGGACAGCTCCGGCAATCCCGTTGCTGTCATAACCCGTACGCCCGAGTAACTCCACGGTATTTCCGCTTGTTTCATTCCAGTTATCCCTCAGGACCTTCGCCGCTTCTGTCACCGGTACATTGTAGCGCTTCAGATATCCCAGGATATCTTTGCTGAGCAGACCAAATCGCTGAAGGACCGGGCCAATCTCGCTGGCCGAATAGCCCGCCGAGAGGAGCTCTCCTATAATCAATCCATCATACGCAGCCGTAGCTGGCTTAAGCGAATTGTAAGCATCAAAGAGCGCTGACGCATCCGCATTCATTGCATACAGGATAGGAGTGATTTCTGAACGGATCATCCCGTATTCGACCAGCACCGCACGGTACAGATTCGCTGCCTTGAAGCCGCCGTCCCGCAGAAGCTCCGCCGTCTCCAGCGCCGTCTTGCCATATTGCTTGTGAAGGATTTGAGCCGGGTAGGCTGCATCGTTCTTATAGGCATAGCTGGAGACGAACCCGGCCAGGGTCGCCACATTGGCCACCGGCAATTCGTCAAAGACAGCCAGGAACGTCTGATTGACCGCCTTCACCCGGTTCACGCCGGTGTAAGCTGCCGATACCGTAGAGGCTGAGCCAATTACCCGGCCGCTGCTATTCCAGCTCAGGAGAATCTGCGCCGGATCTGCGCCGAGTGCCGCAGTTACGGAGCTCTGCCATTGTCCGTCGATCTTAACGGAGAAGGACCCGCTTGCTGTTACGCTGGCCAGCGGCTTGTCGAACGTCAGGATCACCTGGGTTCCGCTCTCTGAAGAGGTTGCATCCATAAGTTGCGGCGGCGCGCTTATATTATTCACCGTCAGCTCCGCTCCAAGCTCATACCCCGCTGCGCTCAGCCGCAGCTTGAATTCCTTATTGTAGGCCAGGTTCGCTGCCACCTTGTACGTCTGGCCGAAGTCTGTGGTGGACACCGCGCCCAGTGTGACCGGGTTGTTGCCGGCGTCCTGCAAGCTGAACTGTACATCTGGAACCGGCGCACTGAAGCTTACAGTGAAGCCATTCTCATTCACTCCGGTGAGGCTTGAGGCAACATGGTAAGCCACGTACACTTTAGCCGCTGCGCCAAAATCATACCCCGCTTTCTTCAGAGTCAGCATATACGTGCTGCCTTCAGCAAGCCGGGCTTGAATGATGAAGGTGCCGGCGTCAGTTCCCGCTGCGATCCCCGTCACGTTGATCTTATCGCCTGCAGCCGTCAGAAGCTCCACATCCTCAGGCAGCAACGTGATAGACTTGCGGGCCAGCAGCACACTTATTCCGCCGGTATCCGCACGGGTGACCTGGCTCGTAACCGCAACCGGCAGAACCACTTCCAGCGGCCCTTCTACCGGGTGAATTGAATCCTGCACCGTAAGTGTGTACGTTTGTCCTGCACTTATAGGCACACGCACCTGATATACTTTGCCCGCATCTGCTGTACCGGGATTAGCATCATAGAATGAGCTTGCGGTAAGGGTTATATCCTGCCCGTCCGGTCCGCTAAGGCGAACGGAAGACAGCTTCAGATCAGGCACGGCCTTGCTCAGATTCAGACTGAAGCCTGAGGTACTAATGCTACCCGCAGTCAACTGCAGCATCGGAAGAACATCCACATGAACCGACGGGCCAAAATCATACCCCTTAGCGGTCAAGGCCAGCCGGTATCCCGCCCCTTCAATTAGCTTCGCTGCCGCTTGGTACGTCAGCCCGCCGTCCGCCGTCACCAGGGAATCAAGCGTAACAGCCTCACCGCTGCTGTCCTTCAGCAGAATGTGATTGACCTTCAAATCTGGAACTGCGGATTGCAGGCGCAGAGTGAACCCGTTCTTGGACAGCGTCTCAATAGACTTGGCGACAGGCTGCAGCACCGTGAACGGCAGCACCATTCCGAAATCATACCCGTCAGCCGCAATACTCATGCTGTAATCCGTTCCAAATTGCAGCGCCGCCCGCACAGCGTAGGTTGCACCGCCATCTGCCGTGGTTGCCGCAGATGCAACGCTCTGATTGCCCTCCGCATCCTTCAAGATGAAGCTGGCTGCGTGAAGTCCCGGAATAGCCGGGTCCAGCTTCACCGTCAGCCCGTCGTTTTGTATGGAGTCATAGCTCAGTGCGATGGGAACCGGTACCTTCACCGCAAGCGGGGCTCCGAAGTCATAGCCTGCCGCAGTCATAGTCAGCGTATAGACCGCTCCAGCTGTAAGATTAGCAGATAACGAATACGCGGCTCCCGCATTCAGCTCCTTGACAGCTGTAACCGGAGTGGCCTGCCCGGCAGCATCCGCCAGCTTGAAGCTGCCTGCCTTAAGCCCGCCAACAGCCGGGTTCAGGAGAACCGTTACCCCTTGCCCGTTAACCGGCCCTGTCTCACTTGTAATCACACTTGGCAGCGTAGCAGACAAGACCTCCCCGAAGTCATGGCCCGGCTGTTGCAGCACAATCGTATAGGTCTGGCCTCCGGCAAAGGCTGCCTTCAGGCGGTAGGTCAAGCCATGGTCGTCCGTCACCGCAGAGGACACAGGCAACGCTTGCCCCCTGCTGTCTTTGACCGTGAAATCAGCGGCGCTAAGTCCGAAGACACCGGGATTCAGTCCGAGCTCCACGTAATCCGAGCCTGTTCTCAGCACAGCCGCGCTGATCATCGCCGGAACCTCAATGAAGAGCGGAGCACCGAAGTCATATCCCTGC
Source organism: Paenibacillus sp. FSL H8-0048 (assembly GCF_038002825.1). Lineage (NCBI taxonomy): Bacteria > Bacillati > Bacillota > Bacilli > Caryophanales > Paenibacillaceae > Paenibacillus > Paenibacillus sp. FSL H8-0048. The sequence continues at coordinate 3,300,130 of NZ_JBBODF010000001.1, forward strand.
CTCGCAATGCGCAGCGCGTAACGCTCGGTTCCCCAGAAGCTCGCTTCCACCTTATAGGTGAATCCTCCGTCTGCTGTCGATATTTTCAAGGGATGAGTCTGGAGTGTGTTCTCCCCTTGGGTAATGTTGAAATCGCCCGGCAGCAGACTTGGCATCGCTTGATCGAAACGGACGGTGAACGCCTGATTGTTCCCGCTCTCCATCCCCTCGAATGCAGCCGCAACAGCCTGAATGGACAACGGCAGCTCCGTACCCAGATCGTATCCCGCCACATGCAGGCCCAGCTTATACTGCACGCCTGCCTTCAGATAGACACTAACCTCATAAGACCGGCCTGCATCCCGGGTAAGGATCGAACGGAGGTTAACCGTTTCGCCCTGCTCATCCGTCAGGCTAAGATTCCCGGGGTCCAGACTGAGCGGGGAAGACAGATTCAGCTTGAAGCCGGTCAGCGACAGCTGATCCACCGTGACCGCAGCCGCATTCAGGGTGAACGGGTCAATGCTGTCAAACACATACGGTGCCTTCGCAGCAATCTTCACCGTGTACGTCTTGCCGCCGGATAGCGGAACAAGCACGTTATAGCTGCCTGGAGCAGTGGAAGCCTGGAGGGATTGTACCGCAGCGATATTTCCCTCTTTATCAGTGACCGTAATATCCGCAGCGCTTAGACCAGGCACCTCCGTGCTCAATACGAGCTTGAAGCCGCTCCGCGACTGGCTGTGAATGATTGCATACACCCCTACTTGGAAGCCCACCGTAAGCGGAGCCCCGAACAGATAGCCGGGATACTTGGCTTGCAGAGTATACGTCTCGAAGGCGTCGAATTTCCCTTCAATATTGTACATCGCGCTAGCCGGACCTTGAGAGGTCACCGTAATTGCAGTCTTGCGCCCTTTGCTGTCATACAGGGTGAAGTGCTCCTGTGTCATATCTGCCAGATTCGGCGCAACCGACACCACAATCTTGTTCAGTACAGTGCCCACCAGCCGGAGAGCAGCCGACGCCGAGATATCGAAGGAGAGCGGAGAAGCCAGCCGGAATTCCTCTCTCGCCAGATCCAGCGTATACCCCTTGCCCGCTGCCGCCGCATTCAGCGTCACCTGGTAGCTTAGCCCCTGATCCGTTGTCTTAAGTGAATAATCGGATTCTGGAAGCAGATTGCCGCTTGGATCGCGGAGAATCAATTGCCGCGGGGTGAGACCGGGAACCCGGGAGCTGAATTGAAGCTTGAACCCCAGTACCGTCACATTGCTGACCACAGCCGTAATCGTTGCGGATATTGAAAAAGCAACCGGTTCATTCACCTGATAAGCTACATCAGGCTTGTACTGCACCGTATACGTCTGTCCGCCTGCAAAGGCACCGGCCAGAGTGTAATGAGCGCCCGCATCCGTGGTCGCCGCTGAAGTCAGTGCAATGCTGTCACCAGAGGCATTCCGGATCACAAAATGCCGCTGGGCCAGCCCCGGAACCGGCGCATCCAGCTGCACCTTCACGCTTGCTGTCGTCGCCTCCGTAACTGTCAGCGCTGGCGGCAGCCGGAAGGAGACCGGATTCATTGAGAATTCATCCTTGTCCAGCTTAACCATATAGGCCATACCCGGCTGCAGCTGATTGCCCGGCACTCGAAGCTGGTAGCTCGCCCCGCCGTCTGCCGACTCGAACAGATTCGGATAATAGAGCGTGCCCGCTTCATCCGTTAACGACAGTCCCAGATAATTCTCAATCTCCGGGAACGCGGGAGTGAACTTCAAGGTGAACTGCCCGTCCTTCGTTACATCCGCTATGCTGGCGGCAATCCACTTATTCACATGGAATGTGACCGGCGAGTCGAAGAGGATGTACCCTTTCTTCAGCATGATCGTGTAGTCCGCATTCTCCGCAAGCGTTACCCGCACACGATAGGTCCCGCCATTGTCACTCGTGCTTAAGGCAATTCCGCTTAGCTTGTTATTCTGCGCATCCGTGATCGTGAGGTCACCAGGCAGCAGGCCCATCACCGGATTGGCAAAGGAAAGCTCGAAGCCTGCACTCGTGATCTTCGATACACTTGTTGTTCCTGCGTCTGTGGTAGCCGCAACCTTGAAATTCACACCCGCTTCCGGCAGATGCCCGGCCAGCTTCAGATTGTAGCTGCCTCCCGCCAGATGGGCCGACAGCCGGTAGCTTGCGCCCTGGTCCGTCGTTGACGCCGAGGATACCACTACCGGATCACCTGTATCGTTGTTGAGCAATACGAAATTCCCGGCATCCAGCCCATCCACGGCATAATCAAGCTTCGCAAGCAGCCCATTGTTCTCAATCTCTCCGACAGAGACTGTAGCGGTTAGCGGAACCAAGAAGGAGACAACGTTCGGGTCCACCTCCGCATCCAGCGCGAGACTGTAGTAGCCCGGGGTCAAGGCGGCTGAGAACTGATAGCTTCCGCCTTGCTGATCGTTCATGACGATCTTCTGGATCGGAACCTCTGTGCCTTCGAAGGCACGGGTTAGCTTAAAGCCGTATTGCGTATTAATCTTCATCGCAGGTGCCATCACAAGCGTGAAGCCGCTGTATGTCGGATCTACCACCGTGTTCTGGGCATACACATAAATTTTCTTCGGCGCGCCGAAGTCATACCCGTCCGCATGGGCAGATACGTAATAACTCTGACCGCCCTCTCCGTCAAAAGTCACTACATAAATCCGCTGCTGGTTATCCCACGTCACACCTGTAATCGCAACCTCACGGCCTGCCAGATCCGTGGCGCTGAATTGTTCAGCCGTCAAATCCGGCACGCGCGGATTCAGTCCAGCCATGAATTGGGTCGGCTTCCGCCCCGCTCCCCACACATTCAGAGTCGCATTCACCAGTGTGGCCGGCTTCCCGAAGCTGTAGCCCGGAGCCGTAAGGCCAAGTACAAATGGGCCTCCGGCATTAATCTCCGTGGTAAGCAGCTTGTAGGTGCGGCCCCCGTCACTGGAGCTCGCCGAGTCCAATACAACCGCCCCGCCGCTGCTATTCTTAAGCTCAAAGGCCGAGACTGTTAACCCGGGCACCGCCCGCCCGAAGTGAACCGTAAGGCCGCTATAAGCACCAGGGTACCCGTCGAAGGTCGTATACTTACTAATCTCCACTGTCTCAGGAACAACTACAGTCCCTTGTATGAACCGTCCGTCATAGAGATTGACACGGTAAGCATAACTTCCTGCTGCGGGCAGATCCGCGGCTATCACTGCCGATGTTCTGCCCGGACTAAGCTGGACTTCATCCACCGCTACGGCCCCGCCGCCCGGAGCCAGCAGAGTCATATCGCCTGCCGGGAAGTCCGGTGCGCCTTGCGCAAACCGCAGCTCAAATCCGCTATGCGTCACCCAGCCTGCCGAAGAAGGAACCTCCTCTGCCTGGACTGCCAGAGCCGCCGGTTCCGTGAACTCATACCCGTCCATATCAAGTGAAAGAGTATACGAATCCTTCGGGGCCAGGCTGGCCCACACTTCATATTGCCGGCCCGGAACCACTGTACTGAGCATATCGATACTGACAGGCCCGCCCGCAGCGTTCTCCAGCACCAGGCTCAGTGAATCTACATCCGGCACTGTCTTATCCATGGACAGGATGAAGCCGTAGGTTCGCACCGTGCCAACCGAAGGTTCAACCTTCACCTTGCCTGCGGCTGGTACAGTCACTTCAAGAGCTGTCCCGAAGCTATAGCCGCTCCGTTCCATACTCAGCGTATAGGTGCTGCCCGGAACAAGCCCGGCAGTAATCGTGTATACTCCGCCATCCTCTGTGGAAGCCGTTCCGTCCACTGGAACACCGCTGCCATCCCCCGCCGTCAGGGCGAAATTGGCAGCGGTCAACCCCGCCACTGGCGGATTCAAGGATGCCTGGAAGCCCTTCTCCGTAATGCCGTAGACCTCAGCAGATACTGAGATCACTACCGGGTCGGTGACCGGAACGAATACGGACACCACCCCGCCGAAGCGGTAGCCCGCCTTCGACACAGTTAGCAGGTAGGTAGCTCCTTCCTGCAAGCCGGCTGCCAGCCGGTAAGAGGTTCCGCCGTTAAGAGCGGCAGCCTCTTGAATAGCTACAGCTTCGCCCGTCCCGCTGCGCTTCAGGGTGAAGCCGGACAGCGGCACATCTGCGACCGGCTGATCAAATTGGACCTCCAGGCCAGCTGCGGTAATATTAAGCGCCGCTGTAGCGACCTGAATGTCCTCTGGTGCGGTCACCGGAACAACGAAGGTTAACGGGTCGCCGAAGACATACCCTGCCTTGGAGAGAGTCACAGAGTAGGTCTCTCCCTCCTTCAAGTCTGCGGCAACCCGGTAAGTGCTTCCTCCGTTCAGTGAGCCGATGAAGGCTATCTCTACGGCCTGTCCCGCGGCATCCTTCAGCGAGAGCTCTGCTGCTGTCAGATTCGCAACAGGCTTGCTGAAGCTAAGCATGAAGCCTCCCAGGGTGCCGAGCGAAGCAGTGACTGCTACCTCAAGCGGCTGCCCTGCAGGCGGCAGGGTCGGCTGAGGTGTTGGGGATGGAGTGGCTGTTGGGGATGGCGGGGTCGTCGGATTGCTTCCACCACCACCGCCGCCTCCACCACTAACTCCGCCAGTTCCACCTGCTCCGGCAGGAGGCGTGCTTGCAGCCGGAGCAGTAACCGTGTACTCTCCGCGTGCCGTAGTCTCCACGCTGCCTGGGGAACGTTCAAACACTACTTTTGGAGCATCTACCAGCGCCTTCACGATTTCCCCAGTGCCCGATACACTGGCTGTGCCATGCAGCTCCAGATCACTCACCTTCACGCCTTCGTTCAGCGTAATAGCCGAACCACTAACTCCCCCGGCAACGTTTAAGCGGCCTATGGTCCCCGAGGTGACCACAACCTTGACGTTGCTCTTAATCTCCACCGAGCTGAAGTCTCCGCTCAGGGTAACTTCACCCGACCCTGAAATGACAACTCCCTCAATCCCGCCGGACGCTGTCCCGCTCTGCTCTGACTCAAGCTTAGTCTCAGACTGGACATTCAACTGCCTGATGATCGTTGTCCCGCCGACCACAACCCGCACCAGACCGTCCGCCCGATCCACGGTTACGACACCGAGCCGGGACTGATTAATATGTACACTATGGGCACCGCCGCCTTGAATATCCGTGCTGCCCTGTACCGTCACCTGTTCAAGGTAGATCTCTCCGTCTCCGACCTTGGAGCCGATGAGCAGATTTCCTTGAACCTGTATATTGCGCAGCGTTATGCCCGGCGCATTCAGGGTAAGATCACCGGCAACGGTGAACGAGCCTGTAGCAGGACCATAAGTGCCGCCGGTCTCCAAGGTCTTCGCCGGAGGAATGATCCCTCCCTCTGCCCGGCTGCCGGACTGCTGCTTCAGACGGTCCAACAGTACTACGGCTTCGGCCCGTGTAAGCTGCCGTGAAGCTGCAATCGTTCCATCCGGGAAACCCTTCATGTAACCGGCACTTAGCACAGCACCCAGTGCATCACGGCCATAGCCCGGAATACTGCCCGCATCCTTGAAACCCTTCAGCGGATCTTCGCCGTCCTTCATCAGTACAGGCGTAAGCTTGGCGAGCATCACAGCCGCCTCCACCCGTGACAACGGCTTGTCCGGCTGGAAGGTCCCGTCAGGAAATCCCGTCACATATCCGGCCTGGACCGCTGCCTGCACCTGTGAGACGAACCAGGCCGCAGAGGGAACATCCTTGAAGCTGATCTTTCCCGTTCCCCGGTAAGCGAACAAGCGGTTCACTAACGCCACGAACTCTATGCGTGAGATAGCCTGATCAGGCCGGAAGCTTCCATCCTGGAAGCCTTTGATATACCCGCCCCCGATCCATTCGCTCATTTGCGGCTCCGCCCAATGACCGCTGATATCGCTCGCAGCAGAGGCTGTCCCGTTCACAGCCGCAGCCTCTGCCTGGCCAGTCTGCCAAAGTCCGGGATTCCACAGCCCCGCAATTAGACTGACAATCAACAGCCAATGGAGCAAGAGCCTGATTCTCTGTTTTGCCCGGTGGTTCTTCACGTCAATTCCCCCTTCATCACAGCACCCATGTTTTCGACAATCAATGAGATTTTTCTCATAGACAAAATCATATCTTGTATATTCGAGTCTAAAGGAAGGGAATAAAAGAATAATGAAAACTTTCGGGGACAAACAGAGAAAAACCGCGCAGCAGCAAGGCTTCGCGGTTTTTTATTTAATGAAATAAATATTTTGAACGGTTTGTATTCATTCTAAATTCAATTCAGCTCATTAAACCTTTCGAGCATAGTGGCGACCTCCGCTCGGGTAGCAAGACCAGAAGGATTTATAGTTACATCCGTGTTGCCCTTCATGATGCCCTTGGACACAGCCCAAGTAATAGACTCTTTGGCATAGCCTGAAATTTGATTGGCATCTTTGAAGCTCAGGCTTGCATTTTTAGCTTGAAGGCCTACCCCTTTAACCTTGGCATATCTATGCAGCATAACCGCGATTTGCTCACGGGTGATCGCATCATTGGGAGCGAATTTCCCCTTATCATACCCGTTAACAATGCTCTTTTGATGGGCCCAAATCACAGGCTCTGAATACCAGCGGCCACTTTGAACATCAGAGAATACACTGGCAAATGTAACCTTCGGTTTATTCTCCATGCGATAGAGTACAGTGGCCAGCATGGCACGGCTCATCTTCCCGGAGGGCGAGAATTCTGTCTCAGTGGTTCCCGTGAACAGTCCCTTGTTGTACACATATCTTACAGAAGAGTAGAACCAATCGTCATGCGCTATATCTGTAAAAGGAGGTTTTTTCGCAAAGGTAACCACCACAAGGGTGTCACGGCTAACCTCTGGAATGGTGTAAATGTCATGGCCTATATATTTCTCACCGTTGACAAAGATATATTCGGTCTCATACCCTTCACCCGGAATCATTCGGATGGTGGCAGAGGTGGTGGCGCGAATGGTTTGAACTTCAAAGCCCTCGGCAATTTTGCCGTTTCCGCCTTTCACCGAAGCTTTAACGGAATAGTAAAGATCCACTGCGGTGCTACCGGCTGTGGAATTGCCCTCCGGAGCAGCCCAACGTTTCGGACCGGTAATTTTGGAGTTCCCGAAATCGGAAACGCCAGTGCTAAGCTTTTCAATAGCCTCAGAGATTTCCGAAGCCAGCGCGTCCTTGTTATTAAAAACAGCCTCAGCCCCGGCAATCACATCTCTCAATGTTTGCGCGGATTTTGTTGGATACCAATAATCCGGATAATAGATGGTTTTGGGATTATCCGCAATCGTCACTGAAGCAAGCAAAGCTTTTGCAGCAACAATGTTTTCATATAACAGAGATTTTGAGGCATCCTTTACTCCATCGCCCACAATGATTTGCACAGCTTCAACCGGTTCAATATACCGGTGTGTCGCATCTTTGTTGGTTAGAATGAAGCCGCTTGAAGAAATGCTGAAGGTACCGCTGTTTTTAGCTTGAAATACAGCCGTTCCGATATTTTGCAGGATGGAATCCTCTGTTCCCTTGGCGGTCATATCCAGATAGACATAGTTGATGGCGCCACCTGAAACTTTCATCGAAATATCCTTTTCCATCTTCACACCGGTATTTTCCAGTACATAAGAATCAAACTGCAGCTTTCCCTGAAAGCCATATACCGGTGCCCTTCCGGCACCAGTATAGGAAAGGCTAAGCTTAACAAGTATTTTTTCTCCGACTTCAAATGATGATTTCGGGGAACCCGAGCTGTCCGTTACGGTGATACCCACACGATAATTAAGGTCTGCCGCATCATTTGCGCCGTAGGCATAGGATGGTAGAACAGCACCTAGAAGCATGATGCACAAAATGACTTTTAAGTATTTGATCATCTTTGAAGTGCCTCCATTAGGGTGAGCTGCGCATCTACAATGTCAACAACGCCGTCACCGTTGGTATCAGCTCTCATCCAATTTTCTACAGAACTAAAGCCGTTGTAGACATTGTCCAAAATAGCGTTCAATGTTGCCAAAACATCGACTTTATCAATCGCACCGCTGCCATCGGTGTCTCCACGCAGAAGAACAGGAGATTTCACCGTTGGTTCAAAACCAAGCTTGGCTGTTAATTGCTCGCCTGTGACAAGCTCCTTTGAAGCACCGATATAGGCTTTCTTGAGATTGTCATATAATAGAGTTTGTTTGTTGCCTCCAATCACAACCGTTGCCTTGCCCATGTTCATTTCAGTGTATATGGTGTACAACGAGAACCCTTGGGTCTGACGAATTTCATAACGGTAACCATAATCTTTCACATGAATTTTGATAACGTCTGACAGTTCTTTATAGACCGTCTTCCCGTTCTGACCTTCAAAAGCAGACAGTCTATAACTAACCTTGATGGCCGTTTCGCCTGGAGCTAATGCTTCAAGGGTCCCGTCTTGGGAAAGTCTGATGATGTTCTGATTATACAGAACGTCCCACACAACGTCTTCTGCCTTTAGAACGGTGCCGTTAACTGTGCGGAGAGCTTTAACAGAAAGCGCCGTTGTCCCGCCTATGCCAAGCTCAATCGAATCAGGCTGATCCTCGGAGCCTTCCAGGTCAGAGATGAGTTTGATGCTTTCATACTCTGACAGAACACGATTCACAAGATACACTGGAACCACCGTTTCATTCCCGGCATCATCAACCGCTGTAAGCATCAGGGTCTGGTTCGGGTCCTCACTTGAAGCCTTGCGGTTAACAATGAAGGTTCCGTCAGGACGGATAACAATGCCGTCTGAACTGCCGTCTAACGTTAAGCTTGCGGATGGTTCTGTTAGGCCATGGAAGCTATAGCTTAGGTCCGCACCAACAAAAACAACCTGATTGCTGACGGTGTTATCAACGTTTTCCTTATCCAGGCTGGTTTTAACCTCTTCATCAAGGAGTAACACAGGCGCTTTTGTATCCACAGTAAATCCTAGGGCTCCTGATGAGCGGCTGCCTTGGAGGGTGTCCCGGTTTTCAGCAACCGCTATAAAATCAACCAAGTGCTGGCCGTCTTCAAGACTTTCTTCAAAGGACCACACCTTCTTAAATTCCTGAGGTGTGTTTTTATCTTCGGTGTTAAGGTTTAGGGTCATTTTAACAGGTCTGTCGAAGGTGTACGTCGCCTTGAATTGGTCAGTATTTAAGTAATAGATATCTTTCGATCTGTCAATGTTTGTCTCGACGCTTACAAGCTTGGGCTTATCCGTTGAAGGCATAACAAAGCTTGGCGATGATGCAAATTCGCTTGAACGGTAATATTCCGCCTGTTTAAGGGGAGACTCCACAATTCTAACCGCCTGCACTTTAACTGAATAAGTCTTGCCTTCCTGTAATAGAGGCCGGTTGGTTTGGTTTTCTAATGGTTTGAGAATGATCTCACTGCCAACTTTAAATTGACCAAAGGAATTCTCGACCTCATCCCCGTCTTCATCTTGGATCGCCACAAGATAATGTGTTGCAGTGTCGTCGCTTCCCGTTATGCCAACCCTCACATAGCCGTCACCGCTGTAGACCGCAGACACAGATTTCGGGTTCTGCGGGAGCAATGGATTGGTAAAAGTGAAGGTTGAAGCCGTGATTTTCTTGCTCATTCCGCCTTGATGGTTCACAAGCATTGCCACCACATGATATTTCCCTTCAGGAAACGACTCAGGTAGCGTGAATACATGAGAACCTGATTTAATTTCATCTAACTCCAGGTTGCCGATACTAATTAATGATGAAGTATCTTGAATGTTAGAGGATTCAATGGCTTTCATGACCGACGGGTCCTTCGTGACATAGACATTAAGTGCACCCGAATATTGGCCCTGCTTGTCCGTAGTCCAGGAAACGTTAATATCACGGCTTGTATTTGCGCTCGTAGCAGCACTAACTCCTGTCAGCTCAGGCATATAGTCAACACTGTTTACTGCAAAGCTGTCTATAAAGACATCAGGTGTCGAAACTGAAACGGACCAGTTGCCCCCAACAATCAGAGAGGGATCAGTGACTGAGATGTACAGATAATTCGTGCCGTCTAAAGATTGAACAAGGTAGTTTCCGTTGCCCTTATTATCGTCTTCAACCATGGTCAGTCTTTTGCCATTTGGATTGGTGACAATGATTTCAGATGCAGACGGCTTGATTAAACCGCGAAGCGGAATTTCAAAGAGAAGGGCATCCTTTGTGGCCGGATTAATCTCTTTGGTCACCCCATTCCCGGCCCTTGTCTTAGCGACAGCCTCCGTACTCAGTCTTCTCATATTCGTTCCATAGATCATGGTGGTCGGCACAAGATTGCCGCTCTCGTCCAGCGCCTCCGAGTGGACATAGTGAACGGCTTCTCCTCTTGAAGAGAGGTCGATGGACCCGCCAAAGCTTAGGTCACCGTTCCAATAATAGATGAAGCCAAGCTTCACCCCAATGACCTTAAAGTTCGCACCCACAAAGTCCGATGAGACGGCTGCCTCAACGCCTGCGATCTCCTTGCCCCCGAGCAGCGGGATGGAGTCTGGAATGAACAGCCCTGCGTACACGTAACCATAGAAATAATCTTCCGTAATTTTAATCGTGATCCCGCCGCGAATGGCTCCGGCATGAATGCTGATGTTGCCGAAGGCATTAAGCTGAAACGGCGAGATCCATTGAACATTCATTCCCGCCCCAATATTAAGCAGCCTTCCCTCTTCGTCTTTCTCCAGGTGGCCGCTGCCTTCTATGGCGAGACCGGATAGCTTCGCATCCAGCTTAAAGTCACCTACAATAATGGCATTAATTAATAGCCTCGTCTGAAGATGGATGGTAAGGGGCGGAAGCTCGCCTGCCGGTTCTCCGGCAACGGTGTCTGCAAGGTTTGAGATTCCTCCGCCAAGGCCTGTGATAAATACATAAGGTGCAACCACAGGAACCTTCATTGTGGATGGCGCTAAAAAGAAGGTGAGCTTGTCCAGCATCATTTTGGGCACGGAGTTAATAGGAACCTTTTTGAGGGCCAATGACCCTTCTACTTCCAGCATGGTAACAGAAACACCGGCATCAATACTATAAATATCATCAATGGTGTTAATGGTGATATCCGCCTTAACACCGGCTTCGTTTCCTACTAACGGGCCTAATATATCTTTGGGCAAGGCTACAGACAGTGTTGTGTTAATGCCAACAAAACCAATCTCGCTGTCTTTACTTCCATAGAGAACATCTTGAACGTTCGCTGTCAGCGAGCCTTTATAATCATAATGCTCCTCACCCTTCGATGAATCAGCAGCTTTTAAAGGCATTGAAATTCTACCGCCAAAGCTAATTCCGAAATCATCATCGTCATGAGTCATAACACCGTACTTAATATTGATCAAAAAACCTGCAATATTCTGCAGCATATAACCGGCATCACCGAGCTGTAGTTCAAAAGCCTGAGCAGTCTTCTCGGCAACAGCCTCCCGGTTCAAGGTATATTTGGTACCATTGCTGGCTTCAAAATGCCACTTATTATGCCAAATATTAATCGAGTTAATCACTTTGATCGTACCATCGCCTTCCAGCTTAGCCCCCTTGTTGTCAACGGTCATCTTAAGGGCTTCGGTGCTGTCATAGGTCAAGATGCTGTTGATGGTAATGTCGCCATCGGCCGGGCTGGCAGAGTAATATTTTTCCGTACCCGTATCCATCAGCCTGATTTTCCCGCGAAGCGTCAACAGGATTTCTGTTTCGCCTTCTTTAAAGGCTATTCCTTTGTGAAGAATGCCGTCTTTATTCACGCCGCCGGCTATAAATTTCTTCATTACATCTTCGTTTGTAAAACTGATATAGTCATATAACTGTCTGTGGTTTGCAGCATCTGTGAACCGGACTAGCGAGACAATACCGTAGCTTGCACTTTTATCCGCTAACTTATCGGTAACGTCGACTGTAGCGGCTGCTTTAACTTTGGTACCAAAGGCATCGATCAGCTGTTGATTTGTAAATCTGAATTCAATATCATACTTTCCAACCGCCAACGTCTGATTCGTTGAGAACGCAAGCGTTTGGCCTTCATCAATAAAGCTTATTTTTCTTTTGTCAATCAGAGCAGCCTCACCGCTTGTTGATGAAACAAGGTACAGACCCCATCCGTCACTTCCCGAAAGGGCCCCTGACAACACCTTCATATCGCCAGAAACGGTAAGGTTTTTGTCGCCTTCATAATACACGGCCGCCGGGAAAACATGCTTCATTGAAACCTCCGGGAGCTTTCCTTCCACTGCAGGAATCAAAATGTTTGTGTTGGCACTATAGTCAACCACTTTATTGGTATTAGCATCAATAATTTCTGTGGCGTTTAGCGAAACGACCAGCCGTTTTGACGTGATCATGGACTGTGCCTCAGCAATAATGTCAACATCCGGAATATCAAACACCGTTCCAATGTTAAGACCGCCCGAAATCTTCACTGTGTATTCCCGTGTCTTCGTGGCTGCAAACACAAGTCCTTCTTCGAGACTAAGCTTCACAATGGGTTCTATAAGTTCCTTTGCTCCTGAGACACTATTGTCAATGACTACATTTGCTTTAAAAACACCATTGTTTTCATACCCCTTTTTGTCGTTAGCCAGCAATACATTCTCGGTTTGAATCCCGATGGATACATGCTCCTTTTGGGTTTGTTCAGCAAAGCTGCCGATGCCATAGAGCATTTCAGAAATTCTGACTTGACCCGGCTCAATGGTTTTTTCATTCCAATAATAAGCTGTTGCAGTGTCAGGAACTAAGTATTGGTTGGAATAATTAGTAAAGTCAACACTAGGGTTTGGTGTATACTCGTATCTGGTGTTTGCAAGATTAATCCAGTGTCCGACAATCACTTTATCAACGTTGACATCCTTGTTGCCGCTCCAGCCGGACAAGAGGGCATAAGCCGTCTTGTTCGAAGCGGACAGAGAATCAACATATCTGATTTGCTGCGGAAGGTTGTCACCGCTATATTCCGTTTCAACGATTGTCGGCTGCGACGGGTCAACCAAAACGTAAGGTGCGTCAATCTCTGAACCCAGCGCGTTGTCCAGCAGAAGCCGAATCCCCACCGTTCCGGTTGTGGCATTGTTATTTTTCACATCATATGAAATACCAATGTTACCCGTCCTTGAATTGTTAGGGTCGATTGAAATGGACACCTTTTGTGTGATGGTATAGCCCTTAATGTCCCATGCAATGGTTAAAAGCCTGTTTTGCTCAGAAACGACAGGTTCATGAAGCTTGGTATCAATTCCAAACCAGCCATATTCCTGACCGAAAATAAAATCCTTTCCGTCGATCCGGACGGTTGTGAACGATGTTCCATTACTCCTTGCCGCATCTTCCTTATACAGAAGCGGAAGGTTGTTATCAAACGCTTTTTGCGGATGACCGTCAATAGTTTCGATGGAGAAACCACCGGTTTTTGAATTAATTGAATATTTCATATATTCGTTCGCAATGGAATAATTAGCATTACTGGCGTCAGCATGAACAGGGAAACTTGCAAACGTGAAAAGCATGGATAGAATAATAGCTGCAGCTATGCTGCGTTTCATTGTTCTATAGAACGTCATTGCCTATTTCCCCCCTTGATTTGAGACATATACATGAATGTTGAAATAGTCGCGTTTATCCGTTTGGATATATACCGTGTACCAACCGTTCGTCACATTGTCGAGGGTATACACTCCGCTTTTCTCCGGCAGGACTGTTCCTTTTGTTTTCATCTGACCTTGGGTTAAGACACCTTTTTCATAACGTGCATACGAGATCCCGGAGAAGTTCTTCAGTGAAATTTCAACCTTGTTTCCAAGAACGGACGCAGCATTGGAGCTGTCCGGCATCACGCCGTTCACAAGTGCTATGGTGTCATAAAGACCTACCAGGCGAACAGTCCGGCGAATGGTGGTTTGATTCCCTGCATCATCTCTTACGGTATAGTCGATATAGTACGGGTTCGAGCGGACAAATTCATTGGCCGAGATGTTGTCAGGGTTAAACATCCGCCCGCCGGCTCCATAGCTTATGGTGACCCGCTTCGTCAGGTCCACCTTCTTACCCGCAACCATATCCCATGCCTCGAAGTCCAGAAGCTTGGACTTGTCATAGGCAATGGAGGCATCTTTTTGTGGCGTCATGCCTTCGATGAAGATGAGCTCTTCACCATTTTTAAGCTTCAGCACAGGGGGTGTTTTGTCGATTAGACCAATGTCAACACCGTACGAGGTATAGGTCCCTGTTCTTCCTTCAAGGTTAAAATTGTAAAGTCCATTGTCTCTATAGTTCATTGACTTCTCTTGTTCCCACGGATCGTTCCCGCCCACGAATTTAGCATCTTTATCCGTGATTACCGTGACATTCACATTCTGGTTCGTTGCCGGGTTCTTGTCGGTTCCCACAACATAGCCTTCTTCTTTTCCAGAGGTGTCAACACCAACAACAATCTTGTTTTGATGATCCTTTTCCACCCACTCGCCGCTTTGGTTCTGTTCGAGATATTTATATGTCCAGCGGACCTCTTTAACCCTTGGGCCGCCCACTTCAATTCCTTCAACCGTTACAAGAATTTTCTGTGTGATGCCTGTTTGGTCCCTGACTTGAAAGACGTGCTCCCCGTTCGTTTTTACGTTGATCACTGCCTCTTTATAGGACAGGGCACCGCTGGCTTCGTCCTTCACTTCCGTCAGAAGTGCATGTTCATAGCCACGATAAGAAACGGTAAGGTCTGTTAGTTTTCTAAGAAGGTCCAGCGGAACGCCGTCACTGTCACGAAGCTCATCAAAGGTCACATTCACGCTCAGCTTATCTTCAGCTAATGTGGCTGTGGCTTTGATTTGCGGCGGTGTGGACACAATATTGGATACAGTAATCACTTCCTGGCCTTCATTGCCATAGTCGTCAACAAAGAACATGGACACCGTACCATTTTTTCTAAAGCGGACAGCTTTTGTGCCGGGGATATGAACAATATCGCCCGCAGTTAGGCTTCCGGCAGGTTCTACACCGGTGACTGTAATCGTCTTGAGCTCCTTGCTGAACTGTGTCAACTCCACATTCACGCTTTGTGCAGTAATGGCGGTGGGAGGCGTGCTGTACGTTTTTGCGATAGCAGTTGGCACTACCTTGTTAATATTTGAGACAGTGATCGGAGTTGTCCAACGGTTTCCAGCGTAGTCATAGGCTGTCACATTGTAGATTCCTGAGCTGTCCAGTTCTACGACATATTCATTCTCAAGCGGCTCCCCTTTGAAGGGATAGACCACCTCGCCCTTCTTCACCTCTGCAAAGGCGATTTCACCTGAATCATCCGTTAAAGTGATCGTTGCAAAGATATTTTGGTTCGTCTTGGACGTGCTGGATAACACATAGGAGGTTTGGCCAATGGTATTGTCGTAATGGTTATAGCTAACCGTTTGAGAACCTGTATTGCCCGATTGATCTTTAAACTCAAAGGTGAATGTGTGATTATCCTCTGTTAGCGTCCTTGAGAAGGCTGCGTTGTTGTTTGTCATAGCAAGCGTTTTTCCGCCTCCGGTAAACTTGAGCGTTGCCATAACCCTTCTATAGGCTTTGCCTTCTTGGATTGGAACCCAGTTTCCAAGATAGTTCTCATAGCTGTATTCCATCGTGTAGTGTTTGTCTTGCGTAATTGGCGTTTTATCAATGTTTGAAACCGAGACCGGCACGATTGTTACTATTCCCGCTTTATTTGTCACTTTGAAATACACTGTTGCATTCTGCTCGAAGGTTTCGGTATGTGAAACAATCGATTCAATGGGGCTAAAGCTTATGCCGTCATACGAACGTTCAAGTTTTAGAATTCCGCTTTCCGGGTCATATACAGAAAGTGTTGCGGTAACATTTTGGTTGGTTGGCTCCGTGGTCGAATAGTTCACCTTTGCAGCTGGTGCAGTTTCGTCAACCGATGCAATGGCAGCATATTCCGCTTCCATCCGGTCAGCTTCCATACCTTCTGCCGTATAGGTCTCGAAATAAGCTGATTTTGTTGTTTTCCCGTCTCTTAGCGCTTCAAATACAAGCTTAGAATAAGCTGTTCTTCCTTCAACTTCTGTAAACGATGGGTCAGGAACACTTAGCTCGGTATTTAGTTCTAAACCGGATAATACTGCATGTTCAACAAAGAAATATTGTCCGGCATACTTTGGATTCGGAACTACAATATAATACAGCTTGTCGCCCTGGTTAAAGGATATGAACCCGCCGTTTTGAATCGTTTGACCATTTTTCTCTACATAGCCTGTAGTATCAAAGCCTGTAACAAAATCAACCTCAGGCGTGAATTCCAGAACACTGTCTCTTCCAACCTCGTCCTGAACGTAAAGGCTGATTTTATTATTGTTTTGGATAACAACCTCATAGTCCATTACATAGTTAGCGGAGGTTGTTAAAAGTCCTGTATACAGCAGGTTCGACCTGGCCATATCCCCCACAGCATCTCCCTCTACAGGTGCGTTTGGCATTACGGTTACTGGAACGTTAAAATAAACGCTGACCGTTGCGGTGGTTTTTGTGGTTGCAGGGTTTGCGCTGACCCTTACAATGGATGCCTCAGCGTCAACCAGGTCCAGTTTTGCGTCAAAGAACACTTTTTCAGTCACGTTTCCTGCGGTGTCAACGGCTTTGACCCCAATGGCATAGCTTCCACTAAGGCCCTTCAAGTTAATGGTGTAGGTTTTCTGTTTGTTGCCTTCGCCATTAATGATTGCCGGACTGCTCTGCATTTCCACGGATGGACTTGATTGAAACAGCGCATAGTCGTCTTCGGTTAGAATATGGTTTGCTGCCGGATCTTGAATAAGCGCGAAGGAGACGGTTGTGTCATTCTTGTCTGAGACATCAACTGTAATCACACCATCCTGTCTGGCTCCTTTGGTCACAACGTCACTTGAAGCAAGCGCAGATGGAGCTGCCCGGTCAATGTTAGATACGGAAACAGGAACCAGAACACGATTGCCAAGCTCGTCGGACAGGATCAGATTTGTGGTTATATTTTCGCTTACCGTTACCGTGAATGCACCGTCTGTATAGGGAGAAACCGTGATTTTGTCTGCATCCTCGGGTGCAACGGTCAGCTTGCTGATCCCTGTGCCGGCATCACTTGCGGTTATTGTTGCTGTCACTGAGGCGTTGGTTGGCTGAATGGTGTTATAGTCCGGCAATTCAAAGGTTGGTGCCTGGCTATCATACAGAATGGTGACCGGTCTTGCTTCTGTTACAAACTCAGGTCTGTCGTCAGCAGGAACATTCATGAGTCCAAACTGAAAATAGATGGTGTTGACACCTTCTTGAAGCGGAACCGGTGTGTCGAGTGTAAATGCATAATTCCCGCCGGAATTGCTGCTCGCTGTAAACTCAGGAACTAAAGTGCCGTTATCTGTTGGCATGCCGTCCGTGGTTGCATAATATACCGGGTTCTGATATTTCGTTGCGCTGTCAGAAGTCCATGAGGCATGGGGCTCATTCAACACAGCATAGACACTATAGGTTCCATCCGTTGTTGTACCCATTCCGTTTAGAGTCTGTGCCCCGCCAAAGTTTAAGGTATCAATTACCGCAGGCTCTGACCTCATCCCAAAGTACGGGGACACCTTTTTACTTTCTCTGCCATGCGGGTCTTTGGCCACAACCACAATACTGTATGCACCTGTTGGAAGTCCGGTCAGGGTCAAGGTTTGATTAACCTGGGCTATGTTGTCACTGCCAAGGGTCAGTGTCAGCGGATAGTTCGGCATACCCTCAATTCTGATCTCGGAGTCCGGCTTGGATACATAGTAATATGCACTGGCAATTTCACTGCGGTCTGTCACTTTCACGTTAAACTGATGGGATGATTTAAAGAGATTGTGCTGACTTCCTACGGTAAATTTAATCTCCGGAGGATAGGCGTCATACGTGTATACTTGTGAGAATTCGGCAGTGTTACCAGACTGTTTATTTTTCACACGATATTCAAGGATATATTTCCCGTCCATCAGCACTTTGGTTCCGCTAAGATTCGTTTTTTCAGCTGCACCAACATCATCGCTTGATTCGTACACTCTGAATTTTTGTGTAAAGCTGTTGTCATTGCCAGGATCAGAAATCCACCGGTAACTCGTTTCAAGGTTTGGATTGCTTACGTCAAAGCTAAGGTCGAAATACGGCTTTGGAAGACTGGAATCCTCCGTAATCAGTGTGTCAGCAACATTTCCATTGAAAATACTCACAGGTTTTTTATAGTATCTGGAGGCTTGCTCGTTTCTAGAATCGTTTCCAAGTGAGTCTACTGTGAAATAATAGAGCGTTCCCTCAAAGTTGTCTCCTTTGGGAATGGATAGAATGGCAGTGGTGCTGTCACCTTCTGAGTCTACAAATGCCCATATCCCTTGAGTTGAGGAAATTTCTGCAGAGGCAGGTTTAATTTGATTGATTGGCGTGTCAGGCGGCGCCGCATTCCCGTTCATAAAGGTATAATAAGTTCTTGACCAGCCGTTATTGCTTTGCTCAAGGTCATTCATTTCAAAGCTATAGTCATTTCTTTTGCGGAGCTGTGCATCTTGGGGATGTACCGTTTCGTTTACGGTCACCCGCGGAGCCTGGTTATCGATTAGGATATTCTCAATTTCTGCATATCCGGCCTCTCCGCCAAGCGGATTGTCAGCTTGATCCCATCCATACAGCCGAAGCTTGAATTCGCCTTCTACCCGATCAATTGGACTTAGCTTTAGGCTAACGCCATTGATAACCTGCGTGTTAATCGGTGCGGTAACTCTTGCTTTGTTTCCTGTACCGTCAAAGTTTGTGATTCGGGTCATGGCCGGTTCATAGGAATCACCGGTTTTCTTGTACAGCTCATAATTAAAATAGTTTCGATTCGACTCGCTGTGGGCGACATTTCCTTCTGGATAGAGGGTTTCGCTGGCCACCATATAAAATTCATGCAGCTTTTTGATGTTGCCTTGAATGGAATTTGCCCCCGTCAGGTCATTTCCAGTTTGGTCGGTCACTCTTACCGTTGGGGTTTTGGTGTCCACTTTATGAGTTGAAAAATAAAAGCTTTGTGATGCCGGTGATTCTGGAGTTGGGTTCTCTAAATAATAAGCCTGCGCACGGCCTTTTTTCGTCAGATGGGTAGATACATTGTCAAGCTGAAGCCTTATACCCTCACTTTCCACTGCGCTAACATCCAGCGGGACTTGTCCAGTGAACTGAAGCTTGCCGTTTGGCTTGCCGTCATTGCCCTGGAGTTTCGTCATGGTCAGGTTGGCAAGCGGTGTTGTCGTGTTGTTCCCAATATATAACGAAGGCGTGGCTAGGAGGTTGGTGATCAACTCCGTTTTAATTTCTTGCGTCATAGTTTTTTTATGAATGGACACCGCTTCAACCGTGATATTAACATCTGTGAATTTACGGTTGAGATACAGATTGTCCTGGCTCGGTGAATAGGTAACCGTTTGAGTGATATCGGGGTTGCCGAGGTTATATATGCTACGATAGAACGTATACGTTACATCTTTATAATAGTAGTCCGCTTGCCCTATCTTTGTTGTTAAATAGGTTTTAACCTCGGGATTTCCTGAGCTTGTATGGGCAAAGGTTCCCCCGAGGCTTTCAGCATTGGTAGACTGGGCAAGCAGCGCCACTCTATAGGTCAGAGAAATCTCTGCTTTGTCCTTGGCAACCATCTGATCGTAAAGCTTCTTGCGGTCAATATCCAGCTGGAATGTATTTGTTTTTGTAGGTTCCTGGAATTTCAGCCAATCCCTTCCCACAGCGTCGTCCGAAACGCTATAGCTGACAACAGGAGCATCCTCATATTGCATAATGTCATAGTGACCATATTGATCTCTGACATAGTTGTCCCACTCTGCAAGTTCAGAGCCTGACGAATTCGCATCCAGATAGAACTCTCCTCCATGCTTATCAACGTCACCCATATCGGTGAATTTTCTTTTGGTTACGTCCGAGATATCACGATACAGTCTGCCCTGGTCTTTTGTCCATGAGTATATTGGAATGGTCTTCGTCTGTGTTGGATTTATGTTTCCCCCAATTTGAGGAAGCCACAGAACCACCGACTCACCGTACCAGTCATCACTGCCCACCAGCCAAAAAACGAGCTCGTTCATTCTCCACGGTGGAGTATTTTGCAATTTAAATGTATGTTGTGTATCAGACCAAGCGGCAGCGCCGCCAAAATTTGTTGCTTGATCAGAGTTTATTCCAGATTCATATGTACTTACGCCCATATAAATATTATCACCGGTTCCGCCGTTGTCGTTGCCACCTGTTTTCACACCAAACACATAAGTGTACTCTGTTGCTACATTCGCATACACAGGCGCTACTGATAGTAAAAGCGAAAATACCAGCATCAAGCTTATAATCTTCTTCATAAAATCCCTCCTCGTTAGAAAATAGTTTCTATATATTTTGAGCTAAGACCCATAGCTTTCAGCTCTTCTTTCATTTGATGTGCGAGTTCAATTTTTTTGTTAGGGACATATACAGCTACGCCGCCCCGATGGTTATAGCCTGCTGAATTTCTTACTTCGAAGGCAAGTGCTTGGGCGGCGGCAGTGACTTCTGAGGATTGGCCCATAAGCTCTATCAGATCATATTGGTCGAATATCCCGTCGTTTTTGCCTAATAGCTCTGAGCGGTTGGCAAGGTCTGTTAGGGAGAGATCAAATTCTGCATGTTCTATGGCCTTAACCAGAGATTCCGCCTGAGACAGCTTCAGCATTGATAGGGTGGTTTGCATCTCAGCTTCAATCCCCGAATGAAGGGTAAAGGACTCTAAAATTAAACGCCCTATCCTTTCAGTGCTGATCTGCGGGTTTCGCTCTAGCGCACCTATCCATGTGGTATAATACAAGCCTGCTGCGGGGGTTGAATCTTCAGAAGCTATGAGATATTTGCCCTGATTTCTAAGTGCATAGGCAGTTTCAACTGTACCCATAAGACAGGCATCAAAGACGATTAAGTCGAAATACATATCTGATGAATCGATCGCGTTGGATAGCTCCGAAACCTTCATCGTTTTTCGTTCGTTTAACTCATCTGCACCAAATCCGCCCATTGTTCCATACCCATGGTCCCATAGAATCAGGATATAACGCTCACTTGGTGCAACGGTTTTGCCCCATACAAGAAAATCCTTTAGTGTTTTAGGGTCTGATGCGGCGGTTTGGATGTGGCTGTCGTGCTTTAGCAGCTGTCCATGGCTAACTTCAAAGCGTTCGGATGCTCCATCGGTCATGTATTTGTTGTGATAGTTGAGCGTTCCGCCTGTTTGCAGCAGGATTTTCGTATGTTGGCTTGGCTGACCGCGCAAAATTTCTTCCAGGTCATCGGTTAACCGGCCTTGCTGTGATTCAAGGTCAGAACCCACTGCATAGATTAAAATCGTCGTTCCATTCAACTTTTTATCCTGCTCCCAAAGTGACCTCGCCTCGTTTAAAGCTTGCGTGGTGAAAATATTTGCTGCACTAAGGGTTTGACCCAGCGTTGCAAGCTGGTCTTTGGGTCTTGTGTTTAGAACATAACTGCTTATTTTCGCAAGCGTTCCCCGATTGAATTCGCGTTCTTTGGTAAGGTCTATCCCCAGAACTATTGAGGCGAAAGAAACCGCGGTTCCATAGGTGAAATCGCCCTTTGTTTCTGAATATCTGAGCACCCTTAAAACCATTGAACAATATTGGTTAAGCGAGACGGCCAGGTTACCGCCAAAACGAAATTCATCGATTCCATTAACTACACCCTTGGTATAGGCATACGACACGTAGCGGCTTTCCCACCCTGTATCCGTAAATGGGCTTTGGTAGGTGCTTTTCAGGACCTCTTTCTCCTTCCCCCACAGACGCAGCATCATTACAAGGGCTTCTGCTCTGGTAGGCACCCGCGACAGCTCATATCCATTCTCCGTTCCACTGAACAATCCCAGGCGGTTAAGCGCTTCTGCATAGCTGGAGCTTTGTGCCACTGCGGCTGCTGATGATGGAGTTGCTGCAAGAAGAAAGATTAAAAAAATGATAAAACCTCGGATTTTTGTCATCATGTTCCGGCCCTTCAATGGATTGATCCTATCAAGCTACAATTTTACATGGCGGATTAACCCCTGTGTGAAAGTTAAAGAAATCTTTAAGTTCGCGCTTGCCGCTCCCTTCTGGCCAACAGCAAAAAGAGCCTGATCTCCGGGAGATCAGACTTTTAAGGATACCTAATTGATTCACAGCCCCTAACAAAATGTGTTAGTCTATGTAGGATGGGTAAAAGACTTAGCTATAGATTATATCGTTTTTATATGTTGCAACAGGAGAAGATAATATGAGTAACGAACCAAACTTTTGGCTGGATTTACCGAAACCGTTTTTTATATTAGCTCCAATGGAAGACGTCACAGATATTGTATTTCGTCACGTCATTAGTGAAGCTGCACAACCTGACGTATTCTTCACAGAATTCACAAGCACAGAACATTATTGTCATCCTGTTGGAAAAGAAAATGTAGGTGGCCGGTTAATGTTCACAGCGGATGAGCAACCGATTGTCGCTCATATTTGGGGCAATAAACCTGCACTTTTTGAACAGATGAGTATTGATATGAAAAAACTTGGTTTTCGTGGTATCGATATAAACATGGGATGCCCAGCACAAAACGCCGCAGCCAGTGGGAAAGGGGCTGGATTAATACACCATCCTGAAGTTGCAGCAGAAATTATTCAAGCAGCAAAAGCAGGTGGATTGCCGGTTAGTGTTAAAACAAGATTAGGTTACTCTAAAATTGATGAGTGGCGCGATTGGTTAGGACATCTATTGAAACAAGATATTGCGAATCTGTCCATTCACCTTCGGACCAAAAAAGAGAAGAGTAAAGTAGCTGCACACTGGGAACTTATTCCTGAAATAAAAAAATTGCGCGATGAAATTGCCCCAAATACGTTGTTAACCATTAATGGAGATATTCCGGACCGCGCAACAGGATTAAAAATAGTTGAACAATACGGCGTGGATGGTATCATGATTGGCCGCGGCATTTTCACTAATCCATTTGCTTTTGAGAAAGACGCTAAAGAACATAGCGCGAAGGATTTTCTCAATTTACTTCTTTTACAGTTGGATCTTCATGATAAATATTCAACAGAAACCTTGCCACGTTCATTTAAACCACTTCTTCGCTATTTCAAAATCTATGTTCGTGGATTTAGAGACGCAGGCGAACTAAGAGACCAATTAATGGAAACCACTTCCACAGACGAAGTACGTCGTTTAGTAAAACCTCTTTTAGATCTGGAATTAGATTGAAGAAAAAGAGACTTCCCACAAGTTCAATGAACTCATAGGAAGCCTCTTATTTTTGTATCATGTGGTCAAACGGTGTTTCCTTCTAAGGAAACCCTTATTACATCATTCCGCCCATACCGCCCATGCCGCCCATATCAGGCATACCGCCGGCTTTTTCCGGCTCAGGCTTGTCAGCGATAACCGCTTCGGTAGTCAGGAACATAGCCGCTACGGAAGCTGCGTTCTGCAGCGCGGAGCGTGTTACCTTGGCAGGGTCAACGATTCCGGCTTCGAACATGTTCACCCATTCGCCGGTTGCAGCGTTGTAGCCAATGCCTACAGCTTCTTTCTTCAGACGGTCCACAATAACGGAACCTTCTTCACCGGCATTCGCAGCAATTGTGCGGATCGGCTCTTCCAGAGCGCGCAGAACAATGTTCACACCTGTTCTTTCATCGCCAGTTACGTTAACAGCAGCAACAGCGTTATATACGTTCACAAGGGCTGTACCCCCACCGGATACGATACCTTCTTCAACCGCAGCGCGGGTTGCATTCAGGGCATCTTCGATGCGGAGCTTACGCTCTTTCAGTTCAGTTTCAGTAGCAGCACCGACTTTGACAACGGCTACGCCGCCAGCCAGTTTAGCCAGACGCTCCTGCAGTTTTTCTTTGTCGAACTCGGAAGTTGTTTCTTCCAGCTGGGAGCGGATTTGGCTTACACGTGCGTTGATGTCTGCCTTGTCGCCGCTTCCGTCAACAATAGTAGTGTTTTCTTTGGTTACGCGCACTTGACGGGCGTTACCCAGTTGCTCGATGGAAGTGCTTTTCAGATCCAGTCCAAGCTTCTCAGTGATCACTTGGCCGCCTGTCAGAGCAGCGATATCCTGCAGCATAGCTTCACGGCGGTCGCCGAAGCCAGGAGCCTTAACGGCTACAGCATTGAATGTTCCGCGCAGCTTGTTCACGATCAGCATCGCCTGAGCTTCGCCTTCGATGTCTTCAGCGATGATTACCAGCGGACGTGCCTGTTGAACGATCTTCTCCAAGAGCGGAAGAATTTCCTGCGTACTGCTGATTTTTTTGTCGGTGATCAGGATATACGGGTTATCCAGAACAGCCTCCATCTTGTCAGTATCTGTAATCATGTAAGGGGAGATATAACCGCGGTCGAACTGCATACCTTCAACCACTTCAAGCTCAGTCAGGAATCCGCGGGATTCTTCAACAGTGATAACACCGTCTTTGCCGACTTTTTCCATAGCTTCAGCGATCAGCTGGCCCACTTCATCATCAGCGGCAGAGATAGCTGCTACTTGTGCGATAGCTTGGGAATCCTCGATCGGCTTAGCAATGTTCTGCAGTTCTGCAACAGCTGCTTTCACTGCCTTGTCGATCCCCTTACGGATAACCATTGGGTTAGCGCCTGCAGTTACGTTCTTCAGACCTTCGCGGATCATCGCCTGAGCCAGAACCGTTGCAGTTGTAGTACCGTCACCGGCTACATCATTAGTCTTGGTAGCTACTTCTTTAACGAGCTGTGCGCCCATGTTCTCGAAGGCATCTTCGAGTTCGATTTCTTTGGCGATGGTTACACCATCGTTAGTGATCAGCGGGCTGCCGAACTTCTTCTCAAGCACCACGTTGCGGCCTTTTGGACCCAGTGTAACTTTTACTGCATTTGCCAAAGCATCAACCCCGCGCAGCATCGAGCGGCGAGCATCTTCACTGAACTTAATTTCTTTTGCCATTGTATAGTTAACCTCCTAATATAATTTGTGAATGTATTCTGAATCGTTTAAGACTAGTCAAGAATCGCGTGGATGTCGCTTTCTTTCATAATCAGATATTCTTTGCCTTCGTATTTGATTTCAGTTCCGGCATATTTTGAGAAAAGCACACGGTCGCCTTCTTTCACTTCCAGCGCTACACGGACTCCGTCTTTCAAAGCTCCGCTGCCTACAGCGATAATAGTACCTTCTTGCGGCTTCTCTTTGGAAGAGTCTGGAAGCACGATCCCGAAAGAAGTGGTTTCCTGCTGCTCGCTTGGTTCTACCAATACGCGTTCACCTAGTGGTTTAATCATGAAAAAATAGCCTCCTTTGAAATTATGTGTTTTGCCTTGAAAACATAGATAGAGCTGCGGGGATCTGCGCCATCAGCATTCTTAAAGGAATGCGCTCCGGCCAATCCCGGTTTTTCAGCAGCGTTAGCACTCAACCCTCTGTAGTGCTAACAACAATTTTTATGATACTCAACTTGAAGACGGATTTCAAGTCCTTTTACACAAAATCGTATTTGTTTTTGCCAAAATTATGGTTTCAGCGCTTGTCCGGCACACACACTCCTACATTCTATCCAGCAAGGGGCATATTATGCTCCCTTCCCGCTAATCTGCCTTCACATACTGTGACTCCCGCTTAGCGTCCTCAGCCAATTGCCTGCGGTAGACGAATGCGGACAAGAACACACTGAATTCGTACAGCACCAGCAGCGGAATTGTCACCAGAAAGTCCGAGATGAAATCAGGCGGCGTAATGACCACAGCTATGAATACAAGCGCGAAATAGGCATAACGGCGCATCTTGCGCAGGCGCAGCGGGTTCAGCACCCTGAGCTTGGTCAGGAACATGACAATCAGCGGCAGCTCGAAGAGCAGGGCCAGCGGTATCACCAGACTGAACATGAAATTGAAGTATTCGGCGATGCCGTAGGTCTCCTCAAGCCCCATATTCCGCGTAATCGAGATGGTGAAGGATAAGGCCATAGGGAACACTATGTAATAGGCAAAAGCAATGCCGGCAATAAACAACACAAACACATAAGGCACATAACGCAGGGCAGCGCTCCGCTCCACCGGCCGCAAGCCGGGGCTGATGAACGCCCAGAGCTGAAAGACGATAAACGGCACGGAGAAGACCAGTGAGACCGCCATTGCGATCTTCATATACATCCCGATTCCGTCCCAGAAGGAGAACGCATGCAGGACGAAGCCCTGCGCAGCATCGGCGCTGATCAGATACAGATAGATTGGTTTGGCGACGAATAAGCCCAACACAAGTCCGGCCACGAACACAATCAGCACGTAGATAAGACGCCTGCGCAGCTCCGTCAGATGATCGACGAGGGACATTTCTTCCGCTTCCAGAGACATGACTGACACCACCCGGATTGATATATTAGCAATGGATAAGTTATCTTGTGAAACATATAAATTCTTATATTTCAAAAAAAGGGCGCCGCCCCAGTCTATAAGCAGACCTGGGAAAGACGCCCCTGCGTGGGAACCTTACAATTATTCCGGCAGACGGCGGTCCTGCGGAAGTTCTGCTGACACTGCCTGCGAGGCCGCAGGAGCAGGTGTCTCGCTCCGCTTGGCCGGTTCCGGCTCGTTCACAATCTCCCGCGCACCGTCCTTGAATTCACGGAAGGTACGCCCGACTGCCCGCCCCAGCTCAGGAAGCTTATTGGGACCAAAGAGCAGCAGCGCCAAGATAACCAACAAGATAATTCCAGGTGTGCCAATACCACCTAACATTCCGGTTTCCTCCCATCCTTCTGTCCGTTCATGACAATAGTTAACGATAAAATAATAATACCATAACTTATATCACACATCCATCGTCTATCCTGAACGATTTAGGCAAAAGTGAAGAGAGCAGAATCCGATTACTGGCGGTATTGCCCCGTAACCATTAACAGAGCTTCCGGCAGCTGATCCATAATTGCTGCCAGATTCTCATGTACCCCCTTCGGGGTACCGGGCAGATTGACAATCAGGGTTCTGCCGCGGATGCCGCAGATTCCCCGGAACAGCATAGCCGCGCGGTTCTTCTGCATCACCGTATTGCGCATCGCCTCGGAGAGTCCGGGCACTTCGCGTTCAATGACCCGCCGCGTCGCCTCCGGCGTAACATCGCGGATCGCCAGATCAGTTCCTCCGGTAGTCAGCACCAAATCCGCCTGGAAATAATCCGTAAGCTCAATCAATGCAGCAATAATCTCATCCTGCTCATCAGGCACGATCCGGTATTCAATGATCTCGCCGCCCAGCTCCTCTTCCACCAGCTCCCGAATTACCTGGGCGCTCGTGTCTTCCCGTTCGCCCCTGGCCCCTTTATCGCTGGCCGTCAGGATTGCTGTTTTCCACGCCATAGGTTGTCCCTCCCTCTCTATATACTATGTATATCCGGCTGCTGAAGCAGCTGCCGCTGCGCCTTCGGCTGTATCTTTCCCTGCTGCTGCTCTATTCTGCTTCCAGCACGTAATCCCCATTCTTCCCGCCGCTCTTGGACACCAGCATCGTAGGTCCGATAATCATGTCCTTCTGCAGCGCCTTGCACATATCATATACGGTCAGCGCCGCCGCCGATACGGCAGTGAGCGCCTCCATCTCCACCCCGGTCTTGCCGGTAGTGCTGACGGTTGCTTCTATATATAGTTCATCTTTGTTGTTATCCATGAAGCGGATATCTACTCCGGTAAGCGGCAGCGGGTGGCACATGGGAATCCAGCCCGAGGTCTGCTTCGCCGCCATGATTCCTGCAACCTGGGCTACCGCAAGCACATCGCCCTTGCGGATCGTTCCCGCCTTAATGGCGCTCAGCGTCTCCGGGGCCATGTGTACCCGGCTTCTGGCTGCCGCTGTCCGCTTGGTAACTTCCTTGTCGCTTACATCCACCATGCGCGCTCTGCCCTGCTCGTTGAAATGAGTTAATTCCATGTAGCTCTCTCCTTCCGGCAATCCCAGATGCCGTTCTCCGTAATCAGCAGATCCATTAGTGCATCATGCTCTTCAAGCGGTACTTCGGGTACCAGCTGGAGGCCGTAGGCCAGACCAATCCACATAGGCTTGACAGCCGTGCCGGGGACTCCGGCCTCCAAGGCGGTGTGCAAGCGGTCATAATATCCGCGTCCGTAGCCGAGGCGCCCGCCCCGCCGGTCAAAGGCCAGCCCGGGTACGAAGATGACCTCCGGCCAGCCGGTTCCCCGTCCTGCTTGCGCGATCGTTCCGGCAAGAGCAGCACTACCGGCCGGCGGCTCCATGATCCCGTAGGTTCCAGGGACAAGCTCATCCCAGGAGCTTATATGGTGAAGGCTTAAGTCCCCGCTCTCCCGGTTGACGCGGGGAAGCAGCACCTCGTGCCCTTCCGCCCACGCCGCCGCCAGAAGCGGGCGGCAGTCCAGCTCGGAGCGAAACGGCGCATACGCAAGCAGTGAAGCTGCGCCTTCCTGCGAGAACCAGCTCCAGGCATGAGCGCATACCCGGGCGGATAACAGCTCCCGCTGCTCCATGGGCAAGGTATCGCGGAGCGCGGTATTCCCGGAGCGAAGCTCACGCTTCCGCCCGGCAAGCTGCGTGCTGCTGTCCTGCATAGGCAGCCTCCTCCTTCACTTGTTCCTAGCTTATCATAGTTTGTAAGCTCAGTTTACCACTCTTCTCACTGGTTCGCCAAGGTTGATTCATTCCCCTTGTTAGGAGAATGGACCTCGCACGTCCAACCTTTTTCATGTAAACTGGAGAATAAGATTGGACAATCGCCTGGGCGCAAGCCGCCGAGGCCAATTTGCAAGGGCGGAGGTTTCATCAGAATGCTTCTTCAAGCGACAGGAATAACGAAATCATATGGTATACAAAGCGTGCTGGACGGCATTAACCTCATGGTGAACGAGAGGGAGAGAGTCGGGCTGGTCGGCGTCAACGGAGCTGGCAAATCGACCTTTCTGCAGATTCTTGCAGGTGAGATGTCTTATGACAGCGGACAAATTCATAAGTCTAAAGAGACTACGATTGGCTACCTGGCCCAGAACAGCGGCCTGCAGTCGGATAACACCATACAGGAAGAGATGCTCGCGGTATTTACGCCGCTGCTGGAGGCGGAAGCCGAACTGCGGCAGCTTGAGACGGATATTGCCGATCCCGCACTTGCCGAAGATCCGAAGCGGTATGAGGATCTGCTGGAGCGCTATGCCAGACGCTCCGACTGGTTCAAAGATCACGGCGGCTATGAGATTAATACACGCATCCGCAGCGTGTTGCACGGGATGGGCTTCGGGGAGTTCGCACCGGATACTCCAATCTCAACGTTAAGCGGAGGCCAGAAGACGCGTCTGGCACTGGCCCGCATCCTGCTTCAAGCGCCCGACCTGCTCATGCTCGATGAGCCGACCAACCATCTGGACATCGAGACGCTCACCTGGCTGGAGGATTATCTGCGCGGCTACGCCGGAGGCATCCTGGTCGTATCCCATGACCGGTATTTCCTTGACCGCCTGGTGACGACCATCGTGGAGATCGAGCGGCACCAATCGCACAGATACACAGGCAACTACAGCCGTTATATGGAGCTGAAGGCTGCGGAATACGAGATCCGTATGAAGCAGTATGAGAAGCAGCAGGATGAAATTTCGCGGATGGAGGATTTCGTGCAGCGCAACATTGTCCGGGCCTCCACCACCAAGCGGGCACAGAGCCGCCGCAAGGCGCTCGACAAGATGGAGCGCCTTGATAAGCCGCTGGGCGACCTGAAGAAGGCCAGCTTCTCCTTCGAGCCCGACTTCATGTCCGGCAAGGAGGTGCTGCAGGTCCGGGAGGTCGCTGTGTCCTTCACTCCGGAGGCTGCACCGCTCTTCCGCAATGCCTCCTTCGAGCTGCGGCGCGGCGAGACAGCGGCGCTGATTGGACCTAACGGGATTGGGAAGTCCACACTGCTGCAGTGTATGACCGGCACCCGCGAGCCTTCCCGCGGAACCGTGAACTGGGGAACCAAGGTGAAGATCGCCTATTATGATCAGGAGCAGACCCGGCTGAATCCGCGCAATACGGTGCTGGAGGAGCTGTGGAGTGAATATCCGATGCTGGAGGAGGCCAGAATCCGTACAATTCTCGGCAACTTCCTGTTCAGCGGAGAGGATGTACTTAAGAAGGTAGCCGCGCTGAGCGGCGGCGAGAAGGCCCGGGTGGCCTTGTCCAAGCTGATGCTGCGCGGAGCCAATATGCTGATTCTCGATGAGCCTACCAACCATCTGGATCTCGTCAGCCGGGAGGTGCTCGAATCGGCCCTGATCGATTTTGAAGGCACCCTGCTGTTCATTTCCCATGACCGTTATTTCCTCAACAAGATGGCTGAACGGGTACTTGAGCTGCACCCGGACGGAATTGATCAGTATTTGGGCAATTATGACGACTATATTGAGAAAAAACTCGAGCTCAAGGCAATTGCCGAAGAGGAAGCCGAGCTGGCCGCCGCCAAGTCCTCCCGCAGTGCCGACAGCGAAGCGATAGCGGCGGAAAAAGGCAGCTCCCTCTCCTATGAAGCGGAGAAGCAGGCCAAACGCGAGGAGCGGAACCGCCAGCGCCGCATCTCTGAGCTGGAGGAGAAAATCGCGAAGCTGGAGGAAGCCATCTCAGGAATTGAACATGAAATGACCAAACCTGAGGTGTATCAGGATTATATGGCGCTTCAGGACCATGAAGGTGAGCTTAAGGACAAAAAACGCGAGCTG
Source organism: Paenibacillus sp. FSL H8-0048 (assembly GCF_038002825.1). Classification (NCBI taxonomy): domain Bacteria; kingdom Bacillati; phylum Bacillota; class Bacilli; order Caryophanales; family Paenibacillaceae; genus Paenibacillus; species Paenibacillus sp. FSL H8-0048. Next base: position 3,330,895 of record NZ_JBBODF010000001.1, read on the forward strand.
GGAGATTTATTTAGCGAATGGGAGAAACTGGCTGAGGAATAATGTAAAAGCGGTCCAAAAAAAATTTTAACAGTTTCCAATTTGTTCAAATGTGGTTATCCACAGCTCCATCCACAGTTTCCGTGCATAACTATCGCCTAAAATTAGCCCTCCGGGGCTTTTTTCATGCGTAAAATGGCTGTTTTGCTTGTCAAGGACTTTTTATCCACCGAATTGTCCACATTATCCACAATTCTCACAATTCTGTTTCAGAGTATAACCTCTGGTTTATGGCGCTCGCAAAAAAGGCGTTATTGCTGATTTTACACGGTTTTTACACAACTCGTGCGGAATATGTGGATAACGTTGTCCACAGGTTGACAAATGCCGCATAAGGCAAAAATTCTGCTGGATAAAGCTCAAATTTCAGAGACAGGACAGCGGCGGAATGACCTGTTTCGGCAAGGTACGAGCCAGGTGCGGTACTATTCTGTTCATTAAATGGATTTTCTCCACTTGCTAAAGCAAGATTGTTCCCTACAGCAACAGCAGTTGGAGAAACTACATTTAATAGATCACAGTTGCGGCCCATGTGGCACAATTAGCACCATTAAATGCTGTTTTTCCACTTGCTTCGTTATATATCTCAGAAACCGGGAAATTAAGCTACGTTTCTCCAACTGTACTCTCTTTGCACGATAACTTTGACGGGTAACCCTCTCCTTACTCCTCCCGTTATATCCGCTTTACGCTCTCCCCTCCAATGCCCCTGTCCCGTCGGCTTCAAAAAAACGCATCTGCCAAGTCCGTAAAATCGGGCTTGGCAAGATGCGTTAGAGTCAAAGGCACTCTACCTGCTCCTGGTGCTGGTGCTCCTGATGCTTTGGACAACCCCGCTCTAGCTGTTCACCGCCGTGCCGGGAGAGGGCACCTCCGATTCCGACAGCAGCGCCGCATTGCAGGCGGCGATATAGGCAATGCCTGCGGCCATCACGATATCGTGATGGATGGCCGTGCCCCGGAACTTGGTGTCCTTCCACTCCACCATGACGGCCGCCTCGGCCTGGGCATTTCCGCCGCTGCCGAGCGAATGCAGCTCCAGCCCGTCGAAGCGGATATCCTCGGCAATCCCTTGCCCTATAGCGGCAATGATTGCTTCCAGCGGACCGTCTCCGGTGCTGGTCTGGGTCGTCTCTGCGCCGCTTCTCAGATGGCGCACCGTCACTGCGGCCACGCGGCGCGGCGCGCTGCCGGCCAGGACCTGGACCTCGCCGAGCGCATAGACCTGCGCCTGCTGTCCTGTGGTGCTGCTGACCATCCGCAGCAGCTCATCATCGCTGACGGCCTTCTGGCGGTCAGCCGTCTCCTTGAAGGATTCGTAGAGCGCGTCCAGCTCCGCCGAATCCAGGGCAATGCCGTACTTCGCGGCGCGGTCCTTCAGCGCATGCCGGCCGGAATGCTTGCCGAGAATAATCATACTGCGCGGGATGCCCAGACGCTCCGGGTCCATAATCTCGTAGGTGCTGCGGTCCTTCAGCAGACCATCCTGATGGATGCCGGATTCATGCTGGAAGGCATTGCGCCCGACCACCGGCTTGTTGAAGGCAATCGGGAAATGCATTGCCCCGCTGATCATCCGCGAGGTGTCATACAGCTTATCCAGCACGATTCCAGTCTCTGCTCCTATAGAGTCTCCGCGTGTCTCCAGCGCCATGACCAGCTCCTCCAGCGCACAATTGCCGGTCCGCTCACCCACACCGTTGACCGTGACCTCAATCTGTGTCGCGCCGCCTTCAATGGCCGCCAGGCTGTTGGCGACAGCGAGGCCCAGATCGTTGTGGCAGTGGGCACTGTAGATGACCTTGTCTCCGCCCCTGGCTCCAAGGCGCACCCGCCGGAACATCTCTCCGTATTCCTGCGGCAGCGCATAACCCACCGTGTCCGGCAGATTGATAATCGAAGCGCCCTCTTCAATCACTGCCTCGACCATCTCGATCAGATCGTCGATACCCGTCCGCGCAGCGTCCATTGCCGTGAACTCTACCACATCGCAGAACTGGCGGGCATAAGCCGTCATCTCTCTTGCAACCGCTACAACCTTGGGGCGGCTCATGCGCAGCTGATGGCGCAGGTGGATGTCAGAAGAGGAGATGAACAGATGAATCCGCCGCCGTGCGGCATCCCGGGTGGCCCGGACAGCGGCATCGATATCCCCCTTGACGGCACGTGCGAAGCCGCAGATCTCTACACCCTGAATCTTGCGGGAGATCGTCTCCACCGCAGCGAAATCACCCGGACTGGATACAGGGAACCCCGGCTCCATAACATCCACTCCCAGGTCCGCCAGCTTGCCGGCCAGAATAATCTTTTGCTCAGGAGTAAGACTGGCTCCCGGGGCCTGCTCCCCGTCGCGCAGCGTCGTGTCAAAAATCTGAATTCGTTTCTTTACCGGAATGATCATCGTAATTCCTCCTCTAATTAGGTTTATCTATAGATTTATCTAATGGAGAGCCGGCTCCTAAAAAACACAAAGACCCCCTGTCTCTTATAAAGAGACGGGGGGTCAGCCCTCCGCGGTACCACTCTTTTTGACGCATAGGCTTCCTGATGTACAGAAGTCCCGGCTGCGTCCAGCTTAGTATCAGATCTCACAGCTCCGATAACGGAAGCTCTAATGATCTGAAAGGTCCGGTAACGGGGACATCCGTAGCAGCGTACCTGTAGCTCTTTCCGCTGTTCCGCTCACGGGCGAGATTCGCCGGCCTCCGGTGTCTGCGTCGCACCTCCCCGCAGCTCTCTGTTCACCTTAGCCGTCTACTGCTCCCGATCCTTGCGTGTCATTCCTATATAACTTCTTAATAATTTGCACAAAAAAGCCCGCCGTCTCATTCAAGAGACGACAGGCTGTTCACTGTCGCGGTACCACTCTTGTTGATATCCGAACCCGCTACCTTCCAGCTGTTCTGCGATACCCACTCCATGTCTGCAAGGTTCCCGGAATGTTCACACTCCGCCAAAGCCCTGACTGACCACCCTCTCACGGAGGTTAACCGTAACGGTGTACCTAAGGTTGCCGGATTACATCCTGTACCGGCCATCGCTCCTGTTCAAGAGCTCCCCGCTTCCACCGCCCCGCTCCCGGACGAGTTCAGGCCTCCTTCGACTGCGTCGCACCTTCCCGCAGCTCTCTTATCCCGGAGTGACCTTACTGCTTCCGATCATTGCGTTTGTTCAAATATAAAGTAATTGAATTGAACTGATTATACCCGGCGGCTTCTGTAAAAGTCAATAGGCAGATACCGACCATTTCTCCAGCGAATAGCCGGGGTCGGCGACCATATCCAGCGGAATCCCGCCTTCATGTCTCCATTTCACATAAGCTGCGGCCCCAATCATCGCCGCATTATCCGTACAATACACGGGAGGAGGGATAATCAGCTCAATCCCTTCTGTCCCGCAGCGCCGGATCAGAGCTTCGCGCAGCCCCTTGTTCGCCGCTACCCCTCCGCAGAGCAAAAGCTGCTCCGCGTGGTATTCACGGACAGCCCGAATCGCCTTATCGACCAGCACTTCCACTACAGATTCCTGGAAGCCGCGCGCAATGCCCGCGACATCCGGCACAAGCCCCTTCATCTTGCTCTGGTTCACCGCATTCAACACCGCAGACTTCAGCCCGCTGAAGCTAAAGTCATACGAGCCCGGCTCCAGCCACACACGCGGCAGAGCGAAGGCTTCTTGCGCCTCATGCGCAAGCTTGTCCACATGCGGCCCTCCCGGATATGGGAAGCCCAGGGCACGGGCTACTTTGTCGTACGCTTCGCCGACGGCATCGTCACGGGTGCGCCCGATGATCCGGAAAGCTCCTTCCCGCTCCATATGCACCAGTTCTGTATGGCCCCCTGACACGACCAGCGTCATGCTCGGATACTTCAATTCCTTCACCAGCCGGTTGGCATAGATATGACCGGCAATATGATGTGTGCCGATGAGCGGCTTGCCCCAGGCCAGCGCCAGACTTTTGGCAGCTACGACTCCAACCAGCAGCGCCCCCACCAGTCCCGGACCCTGTGTTACCGCCACTGCCGTCAGCTCCTGCGGACGTACGCCTGCTACGCTTAAGGCTTCTTCAATGACCAGCGTTATCACCTCGACATGCTTGCGGGAGGCCACCTCAGGCACCACTCCCCCGAATGCCCGGTGGGTCTCAATCTGGCTGGAAATAATATTGGACAACACCTCACAGCCATCCTTCACTACAGCTACAGAGGTCTCGTCACAGCTGGTTTCAATCGCCAGAATCAATACAGGCTCCCTTGCGCCCGTGTCTGTCTTCATTTCAAGTCCACGCTTCCTTCCGTTGCAGCTTGCTCCCCGTACTCCGGCAGATCGGCCCACATGATGAGCGCATCCTCGCGGTTGTCCGAATAATAGCCCTTGCGGGTACCGGCAGGCTTGAAGCCTTTTTTGCGGTATAAATTCTGGGCCACCTCGTTAGAGACCCGTACTTCAAGCGTGATCGACTGCATGCCTAGATAAGCCGCCGTCTTCATCAGCTCGTCCAGCAGCCGCTCGCCCCATTTGCGCCCCCGGTAGGCCTCCAGCAGTGCAATGTTGGTGACATGCGCCTCATCGACAATCGCCCACATTCCGGCGTAGCCGATTAATTTCCCTGCCAGCTCCATCACCATATATTTGGCAAAATGATTGTGGGTCAGCTCGTTGCGGAAGGCTTCCTCTGTCCATGGCATGGTGAAGGCCTCCCGTTCAATCACAAGAATCTCAGGCACATCCTCCAGCCGCATCAGGCGAAAAACAAGCTCAGCCCCCTGAGCTGGTCTACGTTCCGGTTCGATCATCGTGTATTCAGGCTCCCTTCGCTGCTGCGGCGCAGATTCGCCTCAGCCTCCGACAGCTGCGTATAATTGGGAATCAGCGTATGCAGATCTCCGCTCTCTTCATAAAGGCCCGCTTCCGCCAGGAATCCGGTCCAGCGTCCTTCCAGCTCATAAGACAGCGCCTTGACATTCGCAGCGGCTTCCTTCAGCGGAGCCAGCATATCCGCACTTCCGTGCAGCGCTGTCTCGCCTACGAACCACAGGGTGTCCGGCAGATTGCCCTCAGCTGCGGCTGCTTTAAGCCGTACTGTCAGCTCCTGCACCCAGTCAGCCATCAGCCGGATAGCATCCGGCGCCAGCCGCCGGGGCGGCTTGTCCCCGTCCGCTGCGAATACAGCGGTGTACGCCTGTCCCCGCCGGGCATCGATCAGCGGAATGATCCAGTCTGTTCCTGCCGTGCCAAGCGCAGAAGCCGCGTGGTATCCGCCCCAGGCCAGCGCATGCAGGCTGGATACACCGGTAACCGGAACGTTCCAGGCCCAGGCCAGCGTCTTGGCTGCGGTCACAGCAATCCGGGTTCCGGTATAGGAGCCCGGACCGATCCCGACCGAGATTCCGCCGATTGTATCCGCCGTAGTCGCAGACGCCTGAAGCGCCTGCTCAATAATAGGCAGCAGATGAACCGAATGGTTCCGTTCCCCGGAAGCATTAATCTCATGCAGCAGCTCCCCGCCGCTTGTCACGGCCACTCCCAGAACTGCCGTTGCTGTATCCAGCGCCAAAAACCGCTTACGCGGCTCATTATTCGAGTTCGTCATGTTTTTTACCCCACTTCTGGATCAGCATCCGGCACACTTCGCCGTAAGGCTCTCCGATTCCGGTCACCGTAATCTCCCGCTCATCCGGGCCGGCGGTCTTCAGCTCTATATGGAGATGCTGCGGCGGCATCAGATCAGTGATGATTCGGCTCCATTCCACCAGACTCACACCCTGGCCGTAGAAATACTCTTCCAGCCCCAGCTCGTCCGCTTCCTGCAGCGAGATCCGGTATACATCCATATGATACAGCGGCAGACGTCCTTCATACTCTTTGATAATGGTAAAAGTAGGACTATTCACAATACCTTCCACACCCAAATGGCGAGCATAGCACTGCGAGAACGCCGTTTTGCCTGCACCTAAGTCCCCGTCAAGTCCGATAACCATCCCCGCCGATGACGCGGCAGCGATGGCGGCGGCAAGAGCCTCCGTATCCTGAAGGCTGAATGAACGGTAGGTAAACACCGTTTGTGTATTATTGTCCAAAGCTGCAACTACCACCTTTTTGAAGTCCCTTAACGGTTAACAATATCCTTAATTATATCGGTATGCTACTTGCACCGCAACAGCCGCTGTTATTCCATCGTGGCCGCTTGAACCGCCGCAGGCTTCCCCGGATGCCGGGAGAACAGGCTATGCAGCACCATTCCGCCAATAATGACCGCAATCCCTGCCCATGAGAGCAGGGAAGGCAGCGGCGAGGCCAGCAGGAGCATCTCCCCCAGCAAGGCGAACAGCACCTCCAGTGACTGGGTCGCTTCCACGGCTGCCAGACTGCTCATGCTATCCCGGACCAGATCGGTAGCCCGGAAAAACAGCACCGTAGCCACAATTCCCGAACTGAGTGCAACAATGACAGATTGTCCTACCTGAGAGGAGGAGGGCAGGCCAGTATCTGCCATACCATACAAAGCGACAGCCAGCCAGAAGGGGAGGCTGGCGAGCGTCATGCCAAGAATCCGCTGAAATACATCCAGCTGGCCGCTGCACAGCTCCATCATCTTACGGTTTCCGAGCGGATAGGCGAAGGAAGCGATAAGTACCGGGACAATGCCGAGCAGGATCTGGGAAGGGGGCAGCTGGCGGGCATGCTCCACTTGCAGCAGCGCTACTCCGGCGAGAATAATCAGGGAGAGGAGCAGCCCGCGCAGCGGGATTTTACCTCTTATGTATACTTGTCCTCCCGGTCCGCTGACCCATTCTCCGAAGAACGGAGCCAGCAGCGAACCGGAGATAATCGTGATTTGCCACGTTCCCGCCGTCAGCCAGCCCGGTGCGTAGGCAGCGGCGAAGCAGATGGGCGCGTAGAACAGGCCGAACCCGACAGTGCCCCACAGCAGCCACGCCCCCGGCCGTTCTCTCATCGCAGCCAGCAGCGGCTTCAGCCTCCCTCTCCAGGCCACAATAGCAAGCAGCAACGGGAGAGTGAACAAGTACCGCAGCGAAGCGCTCCAGGCCCAGCTTCCTCCCGCAAGCTCCATCCTCCGGTTCAGCACAAACGTCACCGCAAAAAACAGCGCCGAGCACACACCCAGCAATATCGGACGCACTTCCATCATCTCTTTTCGTCAAAATTCTTCTTCCAAATATAGGGGGTCACCACGCCCGGCGTCAATATCTGTGTCAGCTATAATTAGGGAGCCGGTGGGTGTTAGACGGACACAGAAGCCGCTATTTGGCTTAAAATATCATTTTGCTGCTTGTTGAGGACTCAAGAGCCGTTAACTTCGAATTTTGAGCTAAATGTTACACCGGATAGGTCACTTAACGACATCTGAGTCCGGGCGGGGCACAAAACGAAGAATTTCATCCATATAAGTGCACTCCAGTCCGCCCTCCAACTCGCCATTGTAACCCCCTATAACTAGCATATAGAAATCCATACACCAGCTAGAGGATCATTCAACTCCAAAAAAAGCAGGCCCTCCGGCGTTAATCATACCGCCAATAAGGTCCTGCCCCAATGCTGAGTTACTTTTACGCCCCTGCTTTCCTGCTGTTCCTACTCCTACTTCCCCTGCTCCTCTAACCGCTCTACACCAACAGTCTGCGTATTATCCGGCCGGGAGCCTACCTGAACCGTTGCCATGCCGTTAGCGGAATCAACATGCTCAATCCAGACTGGTTCTCCATCAAGATGCACCGCAATTTTGTCCTTGGAAGCGTAAATATCCTGTGCACGTGTTATATCCATTCTTTTCTTGCCCCCTTATTCCTCGTCTTCATCTTCCGCCGGAAGCTCCCCGATCGTTGCATCGGCATCCAGCAGTCCTGCATCCTCGTCCAGTCCGGCATCCTCCGGACCCGCAATAATATTGTCCCAATTGACCGCCTCTGCCGGAATATCCTGCTCCGATAGGGCATCGCTCCAGTGATAAAATTCCTTGTCCATATTGCCTCCCCTTCCCGCAATGAGTCTGTGCAAGCTGAGCAGCCTTATTTTTTCCCATGACTCTCAAATAATGCATCCGGCTAGAAAAAGCCCTGTCGCCCCATACTAAGCCATAACATATCCCATCAGGAGGCGATTCTCATGCATACCGTTTGGAAAGGAGCCATCAGCTTCGGGCTTGTGCATGTTCCGGTCAAGATGTTCTCCGCTACGGAGGATAAAGACATCTCGCTGCGCTACATCCACAAAGAATGCGGCAGTCCGCTGTCTTATGTACGTAAATGTCCTGTCTGTGACAAGGAGGTCACGTGGGAGGAGATCGGCAAGGGGTATGAATATGAGAAGGGCAAATTTGTCCTGTTCGACAAGGAGGAGCTGGATCAGCTAAGCGAGGAGAGCAGCAAGAGCATCACCATTCTGGATTTCGTGGATTTGACGGAGATTGACCCGATCTATTTCCAGAAGACCTACTATTTATCGCCCGATCAGGCAGGCGCGAATGCTTACCGTCTGCTGATGGAGGCTATGCGTCAGACCGGGAAGATCGGGATTGCCAAGATCTCCATCCGCTCCAAAAGCAGTCTGGCCGCCATCCGCGTCCTGGCGGACTGCCTGGCGATTGAAACCATCTATTACCCGGACGAGGTCCGTCCGGTATCGCAGGTCCCGGGCCTGCCGGAGCCGGGCAGTGTGAACGATAAAGAGCTGGACATGGCCAAGCTGCTGATCTCACAGCTGTCCACCCCGTTCGAGCCTGCCAAATATACCGATGATTACCGCCAGCGGATGCTTGATCTGATCACGCACAAGATTGCCGGGGAAGAGTTCCACATTGCTCCGGCCCGCCAGGAGAATAATGTTATCGATCTGATGGCCGCCCTCCAGGCCAGTATCGAGGCTGTGCAGCATATTCCTTCCGATCCCGGACCCGCCAAGGGAGGCAGTGGGGCCAAGGCGCGGACAGCCGCCGGTGCAGGTGCAAAGAAACGTCCGGCCAAGGCCACTGCCGCTGCGGCTTCAACCGATACAACCGCCGCTCCGGTTGTAGATGAAGCCACCGGACCGATTCCGGTGATCGCCCCGAAGCAGAAGCGCAGAAGCGCGAAGAGCAAGGTCACCGGTGCCTAGGGGACGGACTCCTGCACCTGCTGCAAGGACAGGCAGTCCCCTTCAGCTTCAGCCCGTCACACCGTTTGAGCCTGTGTTGGCCACTGGGCTTCCAAGCGGCGAACAGTGGATCGCCCAGATCAAATGGGATGGCGTGCGGATGATCTCCTATTATGACGGGAGCCATGCCGAACTGATTAACCGCCGGGGCAACCGCCGCACACTCCAGTATCCTGAACTGGCCGGACCAGAGAGCTATTGCCGGGCCGGCTCCTTCATCCTGGATGGCGAGGTCATTGCACTCAGCGGCGGCAAGCCTTCCTTCCACGAGGTTATGCGGCGGGACAGCCTGAAGAACGAGGCGGCGATCCGGGCGGTGCAGACGCAGATACCGGTGCTGTATATGGTTTTTGATATGCTGTACTGTGACGGCATCTGGCTGCTGGACGAACCGCTGTCCCGGCGGCAAGAAATACTGAAGGAGAGGCTGCTGCCCCATCCCCATGTACAGCAGGTGCCGAGTTACCCGGAACCCGCCCAGTTGCTCGCCGCGGCGCGGCAGGGAAGTCTGGAGGGGATCGTCTGCAAGGATCTGAACAGCACCTATGCGCCGGGCGGCAAGGACAAACGCTGGCAGAAGCTCAAGATTATCTCTGATGTCACTGCTGTCGCCGGGGGAGTCACCTTCCGCGACGGCATCGTGAATGCACTGCTCTTCGGCCTGTATGATGATGCCGGGAAGCTGCATTATATCGGACATGCCGGGGCAGGCAGAATGACTGTCCAGGACTGGCGGACGCTGACCGCACGAATTCCTGGACTTGTCATAGAGCATATGCCGTTTGCCGCCCTTCCGCAGCGAAGCTCAGGCTCCGTTTGGATTAAGCCTGAGCTGGTGTTTAAGCTGCATTTTTTGGAATGGAATCCCTCAGGAACCTTCCGCCAGCCTGTGATTCAGGCGAAGGTCGATCTGCCCGCCCATTCCTGTTCTTTAAGCCAGCGGGGATTCTAGCTGTCTATTGCGGAATTAGACTTCCGGCAATCTTCAGCAGTTCGGCCTTACTCTGCACAGTGCTCCGGGTATCCGTTAATGTGTACTCCCTGCTGCCGTCCCTACTTCTCCACTGCAATTGGGATTTCAGCTTGTCATGATGCGGCCCGAACGAGGTGAACATCATCTCCTGTCCGTTAACCTGCACCAGCTCATCCTTGTCCCCCGGCAATAAGGCCAGTGTAACTCCAGCTGGAAGCTGGCTTGCAGGCTCTGCACGCAGGCTCAGCAGCTCTCCCTGGCGGGTATAGGTCAACGTGGTGACATGACCGCTCCAAGGGAGCATTTTGGTGATAACCTTTTTACCTGCTGCTGTGGATTGTGCCTTGAGTTTCTCCCTGAGCTGCATATATTCATCCTCATACGAAAAAGGAATATCAGGACTGATGATCGCCTCCTTCAGCACATAATCTTTCGGCAGCGAAGCGGGAGCCATTAATACACCTCCGCCCATTGATCTTAATTTCTGCGCAGCTTCGCTTACGGACGTATAACTAAACGGCACATACCTGATATTCAGACTATCCAGCGTATTGATTTTGGTATCATTCACATACACGGCCCGGATCTCCCCTCTGTTCAAGGGAATCATATATTCCTTGACCAGCAATGCGTCTAGCGGAGAGGGCCCAGCCGGTTCAGCGGTTTCTGTAGCCATAATGCCGTTGCTTTTATTTTTTAGTTTATCGGGCAGCGTACCCTTTGCTCCGGCCGTAGCGCCAGCCGCGCTTAGCAGCATGGACATGCAGATTGCGGCAGCAGCCGCTTTTTTAAACAAACTCATAGTTCAATCCCTTCCTTCCGGTTCATTTGTTGTTCCTTTACTGCTGAACCATACCGGCGGCAATGGTCTCCCATTGTTCCCGGGTCAGCCGCTGGTCCGGCGGGTCCGTCATCCAAGCAAGCCCTCCGTAGGCGCTGTCATACCAATACAGTCTGCTTACTGAACCCCCGTTGTTGTTGGCGCCTACCCCGGGAATATATAGCAGCTCCTTATCTTCATAGGACCACTTTTCGGCAGCTTCGTCCGGGGTTACGTGAATTTGCGAAGGACCAGTTGTTGCTTCGTTATTCCAGAATAAGTGAAGCTTTAACTGCTGGCTGCCATCCTGATAATTCACCTCGGCGCTTGCAATTCCCTTTACGGGCCATAGAGTTGCAGCCAGCGGATTCTCATCCGTAGCACCTTCGGTTTTGGCTTTCAGTACCTCCAGGGTCAGTTCGTACTCCGGCTCAAACGAAGAGGGGGTTTTGGCGTACAGCCGGCCACTAGCAAACCGTAATTCGCCTATTCTTTCAGGCGGCAGTGCAAAGCTCCATTTGCCCGTTTGCTCCCGGGCGGCTGACAGCTTCGCGTAGCTGGTATACGTAACCGTTTTGCTGGTGAAAAATAACGGTTTTCCATACCCAAGCCCATTCATTAATGCAATCAATTCACTGTCATTGACATAATAAGCCGCTGTCTCTCCCGGCTGTAAATCCTCTTGCGCCTGTTGTTCATATTGCTCCGTTAGCTTAAAGTAACGTTCCCGGGCGGAGCTAGAGCCAACGTAAGGCGTGTAGACCTTCGACACCCCCTTCTTCACCTGCACTACGATTTTGCCGCTGCTGTCCCTTAAGGCTAGAGGCTGTCCTTCCGTCTGCCGGATAACCGCAAAGTCCGGTTGCAGCACCTTCCCGGTAGCTCCTTCATCCGTCATATTACGGAGCACACCGAAACCGGCCAGGCTCAGCAGCGCAACTGCGCAGAGTCCGGCGGTCAGCCTTCTGCCCCGCTGCTGCGCAGGACGCTGCGAAGGTATGGGCTGCCTGGTCATCACAGGTGCCTGCCCATCTGTTCCCGGCACCGCCTGTCCCGGTGAAGCTGAGGTTCCTCCGTCCTGTGCCGCTATCTGCTGGGCATGAATGGCCCGTACCCGCTCCATAACGGATGGCTTAACATCAATGCTGCCCAGAGCTTCACCAGTACCCATTCGTCTTATCCTTTTTTCTTCAGCAGCGATGTGCTTGTCCACTGTGGTTCCTCCCCCTCTCTTTGCGCTTGCAGCAGGTTCGTGAGCTTAATGATCGTACGCCGGTATCTTTTTTTGACCGCCTCCTGATTCTTGCCCAGAATGACGGCGATTTCGGCAAAGCTCTGCTCTTCAAAAATCCGCAGCACCAGCAGGTTCCGCTCCTCCGCCTTCAGCCGGGAGAGCGCTACAGCAAGCGGTTCATCGAACAGGAAGCGGTCCATCTCCTGCTCCGGACTCTCCGCGTATTTCTGCGGCCGCAGCAGCAGCATCACCCGGCTCTGCCGCTGGCGCTGGCGGATAACTGCCAGACAATGGTGATAAGCGATTTTATAGAGCCATGAAGAGAAGCTTACCAGCGGTCGATACTTACCGATATTTTGATACGCTTTGACCAGAATCTCCTGCACGGCATCCTCCGCCTCTGCCCCGCTGCCGAGCAGACGGCTGCAATAACGGTACATAGGCTGCTGAACAGCCTCAACGATCTGCCCATACTGCTCCACGTCGCCGTTCTGCACCTGAACAACGAGGTGTTCCATTTCATCCAAAATCGTAAAACGCTCCTCTCCTATAGCTAACACTCTTATAAGCACCTGTCCGGGCCAAAAGGGACATTGTACTCAAAAAAAAGTGAACTGCCCTTGTCCCGGACCGGAATCCCGACTGAAAAACTAAAGTAAGGCAAATACTATATAGATTGAACTTGGAATTTAAGTTAAGGGGAAAGCTAAGGAGGGATGTCCCATGCCAGCAGCCACTAAAGGAACCATTACCGTAGACGGGCAGCAAATCAGCATCACCAATCCCGACAAACCGCTCTGGCCAGAGATGGGCATCACTAAACAGATCTATCTGCAAAAGCTGGCGGCCCTCTCGCCCTTCCTGCTGCGCTATTGCAAAGACCGGCTGCTCACGGTGATCCGCTATCCCCATGGCGTTCCCGGGATGTCCTTCTATCAGAAGAACGCCCCGGAGCCGCTGCCGGAATTCGTCCGCACGGCGGTGCAGGACAATATCACCTACATTGTGCTGCAGGGCCTGCCGGAGCTGCTCTGGCTGGGTAATCTGGCTGCGCTCGAATTCCACCCTTCCCTCCATTATGCCGGCAGCACGCTGCCCTGCGAATGGATGATTGATCTGGACCCTTCGCTTGAGATTGAACCGCGGATTATGGAAGCCGCTGCTATGGTAGGGGAGGTGCTGACATCGCTCGGACTGGACTCCGTTCCCAAAACCTCGGGAGCCACCGGAGTGCAGATCATTGTTCCGGTGGGGCCGGGGGTGACCTTCGATGAACTGCGCCGGATCGGGCATTTCGTAGGCCGTTACGTCACCGAGAAGCGGCCGGATCTCTTCACCCTGGAGCGGTTGAAGAAACATCGCGGAGATAAAATATACTTCGATTATCTCCAGCATTACGGCGGCAAAACACTCGCTGCCCCGTATACCCCGCGCGCCCGGCCACTGGCTACCGTCTCTACTCCCCTCCTGTGGGAGGAGGTTGAACGGGGCGTCAAGCCTACAGATTTCAACCTGCTGAATATAGAGGAGCGGCTCAGCCGGTTAGGAGATCTGATTGCCAAGGTTCCTCCCCAGCCGGTTGAAGCGATTATTGCCAAGCTGCCCCCAGGACAGCAATAAGCCCGCAAATGCCATTCTCAGGCTGCGGGCTTATTTGGCGTCCAGAATCAGGACGGAAGGTATTATTATATATGGGCATACGGCGCAGCAGGTCAGGACCGCCGTATGGGTTACTCTGTCGTTCGTAAATATACCTTCCTTCGAAGCGCTCCGGCTGAACCGGTGACGCTAATGCTAATGAATTGCTTTTTTCTTGAAGCGGCCGCCCTTAACATCATGGATATTGCCGATCGCGATGAAGGCGTCAGAATCCCAATCCTCTACGATAGACTTCAGCTTCGCTTCTTCCAGACGGGTAATGACTACAAAGATCACTTTCTTGTTGTCGCCGGAGAATCCGCCTTCACCATCGAGATAGGTGACTCCGCGTCCCAGACGCTCTGTCAGAGCTTCGCCGATATCACGGAATTTATCGCTGATAATCCAAACCGACTTCGACTGATCCAGACCTTCGAGTGTAATATCAATCACTTTAAAAGCGATATAGTAGGCAATAAGCGAGAACATCGCATTATTCCAGCCGAACACAAAGCCTGCGCCGGACAGAATGAACAGATTGAAGAACATGACGACTTCCCCTACAGAGAACGGAAGCCTCTTGGATACAAGAATGGCTACAATCTCAGTACCGTCAAGTGATCCGCCATAACGGACAACGAGCCCGACCCCAACGCCGAGAATTACCCCTCCGAATACTGCTGCGAGCAGCGGCTCAACGGTAATGGGATGAACAGGATGGAGCAATTGGGTACCGATGGACATTACAATTACAGCAAATAGAGTAGATAAGGCAAATGTCTTACCAATCTGCTTATACCCGATAATCAGGAACGGCAGGTTAAGCAGGGTCAATAGAATACCAAGCGGTATATGGAAAACATGGGCTAACATAATGGAAATACCAGTGATTCCGCCATCAATCAACTTATTGGGAACAAGAAAAATTTCAAGCGCAACAGCCATCATGGCTGCTCCGATGACAATCATCACAACCCGCTGGGCCAGTCTTGCCGTCTTGAACACTCCAGACTTCTGCGGCTTCTTCTGTTCTTCACTCGTAAAGATATGTTGGCTTACAGTCATAGAACTCCCCCTATAAATAGTATATCTAAGAAGCTTACGAAAGCGAACGTACAGTCGTGCCTTCTCCCCTGTTCTTCTTATATTTCCATTATATCATAAAGGAAAGTCAAATAACGCATATAAATTGATATAACCTTCGATAATCGATGCTTCCGCCATCTTTTCTGTCATAATAGCGGCGATAAGAGCTGACACAGACTTTCTATGCGTTTGACATTATGGCTGCGCTCCCGGAACTTTTTCGGATCGATGAATTCACTCTGCTCCAGATCTCTGCTGAAATCCTCTGCCAGCTCTGAAATAATCTCTGGACGGAGCAGCACCGCCGTCAGCTCGAAGTTGGAATAGAAGCTGCGCATGTCCAGATTGGCACTGCCGACGGTGGCCAGCAGGCTGTCGATAATCATTACCTTGGCATGCATGAACCCTCTGGTATAGCGGTAAAATTTCACGCCGGCGTCCTGCAGATTCTCCAGATACGACAGCGTGGCATAATAGACCAGCTTGTTATCCGGTTTAGCCGGGATAATGATCCTTACGTCCACTCCGCTAAGCACCGCATTCTTCAGCGCCCTGCTTATCGCAGGGTCGGGGATGAAATACGGCGAGGTCATCCAGATCCGCTGCCTTGCGGCGCAGATAGAAGCGAAATACATCTCCTGGGTGGCATCGACAGCCGCATCCGGTCCGCTGGCGACAATCTGTATGGCATCCCTTCTGCTACAGCTATGATCCGGGAAGAAGCGCGGATGGCTGATAATATCACCGGCCGCCAGCCGCCAGTCCTTGAGAAACACATACTGCAGCTGATAGACGGCATCCCCTTCAAGGCGCAGATGCGTATCCCGCCAGTAGCCCATTTTCGGATTTTTGCCCAGGTAATCATCGCCTATGTTCATGCCTCCTGTGAATCCGGTCAGTCCGTCCACCACCAGGATCTTCCGGTGATTGCGGTAGTTGAAGCGGCGGTCCGGCAGTGCAGTCAGCGGAGGCAGAAAAAAATACACCTGCACTCCCGCATTCTTCAGTGTATTCACAAAGCCCCGGCTTAGTTTATGGCTTCCCAGTCCATCGCACAGCAGGCGTACCCTCACCCCCTGGCGTACCTTGCGGATCATCAGCTCCTGGAACTGCCGGCCGATCCCGTCCTCCCGGAAAATATAAAATTCCATGTGGATATGCTCCTGCGCACCTTCCATCACCTCCAGCATGGACTTATACGCTGCCTCTGCACTGGACAACACTTCACACCGGTTGTGGCTTGTAACCGGACTGTCCGCCAGTCCAGAGAACAGGTGCAGCAGCCCTGAGCGGTGTTCAAATCCGGGGTTGCCGGTATCCTCCGCCTGCTTGACCTTATGAATCTTGCCGGTAACATGAATACGGATTTCCCGCAGCAGGGAGACGCACCGGTTGCCAAGCTTACGGCTCTGCCAGTAATCGCGTCCCAGGAAATAGTAGAACAGCAGGCCCAGCGGCGGACAGCAGAAGGTAATACATATCCAGGCAAGCGCCCGCTGCGGACGGCGGAATTCGGAAGCGGTAATAATGGCAAGCTGCACAATAAAAAGACATAAGATAACGGCAAATATCCTCATTCCGGGCCTCCTGATCAACTGAATGAACTCTTATTATCTCTGCGGGCATAGACAGCACTTGCTAACTTTCATGAGGAATCTGCCGTGGCAGAAGCCTGCACTTACTACAGGTTTTGCCTTAACTCTCCTTCTTTATTCAAGTAAACCGTTGTCATGTTCACCTTAGTTATGGAATACATAGAGTAGTAGGACGAATCGGATAAGCCCCCTATACCCCGACAGATGATTTCAGTCAGTTCATACCAAGCGGCTGCCATGGCCGCAGTAAGGAGACGTTATGAAGAGTCAGCCAAGTCAGAAAAAGATTACGCTGCTCGTTATGCGTGAGGCCGGACGGCCTGTGAAGCAGCTCCAGATGTCAAAGCCCTTCGCTCTGGCGCTGCCTGCCGCAGCCGCTCTGTCCCTCTCCAGTCTGGTCACCTCTATGCATATCCATGCTTCCCGGTCCATCGCAGAGCTGGAGGCCGAAGCGGCCGCCTTATCGCTGACCAATATCCGCATGGAGCTGAAGGTTGCTGATAAGGATCAGGCATTACAGCAGCTGCGCGGCCAGGTAAGCGAGCTCTCAGAGGAAGCGGAGAGCATTAAAGACAAGCTGAAGAGTGTGACTGAGCTGGAAGAGCAGCTGCAATCACTGATCAACAAAGAAACCACCTCTTCTGCTGCCGGCAGCGGTTCTAGTGCGGATACGTCAACCTCAGCAGCTTCCTTCAAAGGCAGCCAGCCGGTGGTGGCGGATTTGTCTGATACCGGAGCCGCGGCCGCTGCCGGAAGCTATGGCAAGGTCAGCAGGTTAAGCGCCGGCCCGTTCATCCGGGAACAGCCGGAAGCTCTCTCTGCCGCCGTATCGCCTGCCGTCAATTTCCGTATCCGGGCTGCTGCCACCGCACTGAGCCTGCCTGCGAATCCACAGGTCGGCGGTGAATATGTCGCCGTTTACGAGAATGATCCTCAGCGGCTGGTTGAGGAAACCAAGGACGACTTCGAGGAAATCCACAGCATTATGGATGAGATGATTAACAGTATCTCAAGCACGATTACACAGGCCGAGGAGGCACACAAAACAAGAGCAGAGTTTCAGGCCAAACAAGCCCAGGAGAAGCAAGCCCGGCTGGCAAGGGCCGTGATGTGGCCTACCGGCTCCAAGGTCATCACCTCCAGCTTCGGCTACCGCTCTGATCCTTTCAAAGGGGTCTCTGCTTATCATTCCGGGATTGATATTGCGGGAAATATCGGAGATGCAGTATACGCGGCACTGGGCGGCGTGGTTACCTCTGCAGAACAAATGGGAGCCCGGGGCAAATACATCATCATCAAGCATGACAATGGACTGGAGACCTGGTACATGCATTTGAACCAGATGATAGTCACCCCCGGTGAGCGGGTCGGCAAAGGGGAGCAGATCGGCATGCTGGGCAGCACCGGACGCAGCACGGGCCCCCATTTGCATTTTCAGGTCGTGAAGCAGAACAAGCCGGTGAATCCGCTCAATTATGTTAAGCCTTTATAGGTTCAAGAATATAAGGAGGAATGCAGGAATGTGGAACAGACGTCAACCACGTGCTTCGCTGAGGTCAACCGACTCGCTGATCGGACATGGCGGCACGCTTGAGGGGAAAGTGCATTGCGATACGAACCTGCGGATTGAAGGGAATTTCAGCGGGGAGATTCTATGTGAGGGTACTGTAACGGTCGGTGAGCACGGCACCGTCCACTCCAGCATTGAAGCGCAGGAGATCATCATCGCCGGCAAGGTCTATGGAGACGTAATCGCCCAGCGGAAGCTGATTCTCACCGGAACGGGACAGCTGCATGGTAACATTGCCGCCGGTTCCCTGAGCATTACGGAAGGCAGCCTGCTCAGCGGGGCTGTGGTCATGACCGAACAGCCCGCCCCTGAGACAGGAGGCCACTGAAAAAGTCCAACATATAAAAAGGTATAGTCCTTCAATAAAATTGAAGAGGCTGTACCTTTTTTTAGTATAATGGAATTATCATGAAAGCGGGTGAGTGCGGATGATTCGGCAACAGCAAACTTTGGTTCTGAGTCCTTATGCGGCACTGTATGACATCGTCGTGCCGAAGGACAATGTGCTCCGTCAAATTAACGAACGGGTGGACTTCACTTTCATATACGAAGAACTGGAAGAAAAATACTGTTTGGACAATGGACGCAACGCTATTGATCCTATTCGCATGTTTAAATACTTGCTTCTGAAAGCGATCTTTGAATTGTCTGACGTCGATATTGTCGAGCGTTCGAAGTATGACCTCTCGTTCAAATTTTTCCTTGGCATGGCACCAGAAGATTCGGTAATCGACCCAAGCTCCCTGACGAAATTCCGCAAACTGCGGCTGAAGGACATGGATCTGTTAGACATGCTTATTGGTAAGACGGTAGAACTGGCCATCCAGTTGAATATTATTCAGAGCCATTCCATTATTGTTGACGCTACGCATACGAAAGCCCGTTACAATCAGAAATCTCCGAGAGAGATTTTGCAAGATCGTTCCCGGAAGTTACGAAAAGCGATTTATTCTATAGACGAATCCCTGAAAGAGAAACTTCCCGTCAAGAACGTAGTCGATACGCTCGAAGAAGAGATCGAATATTGTGAGAAGCTTGCCAAGGCCGTCGAGACGCAACTTGAAATTGCCCAATTGCCAAAAATTACGGAACCGCTAAATCTGCTCAAAGAAACTACAAGCGATAATGTGGAACAGCTACGCATTTCAGAAGATCAAGATGCGCGTGTCGGTCACAAGAGCGCGGACACGTCGTTCTTTGGCTACAAAACGCACCTCGCTATGACCGAGGAACGAATCATTACAGCTGCCATAATCACGACTGGAGAGAAGAATGACGGCAAGCAACTACAGACGCTCATAGAGAAAAGCAAAATGGCGGGCATGGACGTGAAGACGGTGATTGGCGATAGGGCATACTCAGAAAAAGACAATATCGCTTACAGCAAACATAACAATATTGAATTAATTGCAAAATTGAATCCGCAAATCACACAAGGCGGACGTAAGAAAGAAGATGAATTCGAGTTTAACAAAGATGCAGGAATGTACGTATGTAAGGCGGGCCATATGGCGATTCGGAAAGCCAAACAAGGAAGGAAGAAAGAAGGCGGAAAAAATCAAAGGGAAGTATACTACTTTGATGTAGAAAAGTGCAAGAGTTGCCCTTTTAAGGAAGGGTGTTACAACGGTGGAGCCAGCAAGACGTACGCTGTAACCATGCTGTCGGACGAGCACTCCGAACAAGCTGAATTTCAGGAAAAGGAGTACTTTAAAACCAAGGCGAAAGAACGATACAAAATTGAAGCGAAGAACAGTGAACTGAAACATCGACACGGGTACGATGTAGCGTCGTCCTCAGGTCTTTTAGGGATGCAACTGCAAGGTGCTATGGCGATATTCGCCGTTAATCTGAAGCGAATATTGAAACTGACAGAGTAAATGACAAGATTAAAATAAGAGGAAATACATGAAAAGACGGCTATTCTCCCATAGCATTGGGAGGATAGCCGTCTTTTCATTACCGCTTTTTCGTACTTTTTAAAAAAATCGTAAGTTATTCAGTGGCCTCTGAGACAGCGGGCGGGCTGCATACGGTCACTGCCAAGAAGACTTCAGGCAAGCGCAGAGAGAGCAAGCAGAGTAAACTGGAGGGCGCATGAGCCGTAAGCTCTCAGCCTGTATGGATACACTAGCCAGCCCTATCCTGCACTTACGCTGCTACGTCTCTTTTACGGAACACAATCCATGATACCGCCATGAAAATAACATAATACGCAGCCAGGACGGCAATCGCGAACCCCAGCGTCGCTCCCCCGGGACCGGTATCCGACACCACATAATTGCTAAGATTCATATGGGCAAAAATCAGATAGTTCGCCCACTCATAGCGGTCAGGGTTGAAGATGGCGATAAAGATATCCTTGGTGAACATGATCGACAGCGACAGGACAATCGCCAGCCCACTGGAACGGAACACGCTGGAGATCATGAAGGCAATGGCTGCTGTCAGGAACAGCTCAATGTAGCTGCACAGAACCAGCATGAAGACATATTCTCCCTGCCCCCAGCCCATCACCATATCCCCCGTAATCCCTGCATCCCGGGAAGAGAAAATGAAGGCGGAGCCATAGCCGAATAGGATCAGCACACCCGTGCTGACAAGGCTGAAGATGACCAGCGAAATATATTTCGAGAGCAGAATCTTGGAGCGGCTCCAAGGGCGGATCAGCAGCAGCTTAATCGTTCCCCAGGTGAATTCGCCCGCTACGGAGTCGGCAGCCACTAAGGCTGTGAAGATGGTATTCAGGAAAAATGCTATGGCTACGGTGGTCCGGAAGCTGTCCCACAACCCGACTACATTACTTCCGTTCGTGGTGAAATGAATTAGCGCCGGAAACAGTGCGCTCATCAGTGCCAGCAGAATCAGCATAATCCATGTCCGCAGACGTCTGAATATTTTGATATTCTCATTATGTATGAGAGAAGCGAACTCACCCAATGCCTTCACCTCCTGTAATTTCCAAGAATTGATCTTCGAGCGAACGGGACAGCGCCTTGATGCTGTAGACCTTAATCCCGGCAGCTACCAGCTTGGCATTGAGCTCGGCAATCTCTTCCCGGCCCGCCTCTACCGCTATTCCGCCTTCCATGATCACGCCTTGGCCGATCTGCGCCAGTGCAGCCTCAGGATTATCTAACTCGAAGAACGTCTGGCTCACCGGTACCGCCGCATCCCCGACGGTCTTAAGCTGCTTCACATCGATCAGGCGGCCGTTCTGGATAATCGCCACACTATCGCACATCAGCTCCATCTCCGACAGCAGGTGACTGGAGACAAACACGGTTGTCCCCTCGGCCCTGCACAGCTCGCGCAGATAATCACGCAGCTCGCGGATACCCTGCGGGTCCAGTCCGTTGGTCGGCTCATCCAGAATCAGCAGCTTCGGCCGGTGCAGCAGAGCCTGGGCCACCCCCAGCCGCTGGCGCATCCCTAAGGAATAGGTCTTGACCCGGTCATTAATCCGCTGGCTGAGGCCGACCAGCTGCACTACTTCATTGATGCGCTCTTTGGTCACGCCGGGCACCATGCGGGCATACTGGCGAAGATTCTGGTATCCGGTAAGGAACTTGTACATTTCGGGATTCTCTACGATGGCCCCCACATTGGCTATGGCCTCTTCAAAATGGTCTTTGATGCTTCGTCCGCAGATCAGGATATCCCCGCGGCTAATGGAGATCAGTCCTACCATCATACGGATGGTAGTGGTCTTACCGGCTCCGTTCGGCCCGAGGAATCCGAAGATTTGCCCGGGTGGAATGTCGAGTGTCAAGTCGCTGATCAGCGTTTTGGAGCCGATCTTTTTGGTGACCCCCATCAGGCTGGCTACGGGCTTCACCACTTCTGCCGTATTCGGCATAACTTCACTTCCTTTCGTCGGTTTGGTGTGAAACGGCTTGTGCTTTAAGATAAGGTATAGTCATAGCAGAACTGAAGAGAAGCTAATGTAGATGTTCAAGCTATTATTAACCTTATCAGTGCATCAACAACCCATTTTCAACCATTTATATATTTTACCACACCTTCCCTTTTCCCTGAAATTAGGAAAGAAATGCAGTGAAAGCCAGTTGAAACGGCTTGGCACAAAATCCCCCTTAAGGGTGAACGGGATAGCTCAATGTGTACTGTTTTTCGCATACATTCGGGCCATCGCCCTCGTGTGAGCAAATGTAATCGAAAAACCGATTACATTACGCTTGATGGTGGCGTGTGGACCAAATGTAATCGAAAAACCGATCATAATTCTCGGGTTTGAAGGAGCATGTATCCTCCACCATTCGATGCATACTTTATCACCATCAGACGAGACCCTAATTTCCTGTAACAAAAACCTAAGAGGCCACCTCTTCCATGCGGGAAAGGGGTGGCCTCTTAAATTGACAATGCGCTCCGTCAATGCTGAAGCACATCAATTATGAAATGTAGAACATTTAACCGCCAACACGCGCAAGCTCACGCATATTCGCTTCAAAAGCAGCCATCAGTGCAGCTTCGCCAGTCAGGCCGCTGCTCTCCACCTTACGGATCTGCTCCAGCATCCGTTTGTAATCCTTAGGAATGACACGGGCAAATCTCGGCAGAGCCTCATCCCATGAATCCAGAATCGCCCGGCCTGCATTACTCTCTGTAAGCTCGGTATGGCGGCTAATCATAGCATGCAGCTCAGCGATTTCGTCCGCTTCCTCTACACGCTCCAGCAGCACCATCTCCAGGTTACAGCGTTTGATGAAGGTGTTGTCAGGATCGTATACATAAGCGATACCGCCCGACATTCCTGCTGCAAAGTTACGGCCCGTTGTACCCAGTACAACGACACGGCCGCCAGTCATGTATTCGCAGCCGTGGTCGCCCACGCCCTCAACAACTACACTCGCCCCGGAGTTACGGACAGCGAACCGTTCACCGGCAATGCCGCTTACGTAAGCTTCGCCGCCGGTCGCTCCGTACAGCGCCGTATTTCCGATGATGATATTCTCTTCTGCCGCGAAGGTTGCCTTGCGCGAAGGCCGGATAATCAGCTTGCCTCCGGACAGCCCTTTGCCGACATAGTCATTCGAGTCGCCTTCAACGGTAATGGTAATGCCCTTCGGCACGAAAGCGCCCAGACTCTGTCCCGCTGATCCGGTGAAATGCAGCCGGATCGTATCGTCCGGCAATCCGGCTGCGCCGTATTTACGCGTCAGCTCACTGCCGAGAATCGTACCCACGGCACGGTTCACGTTCGTGATCGGCAGGGAAGCTTCCACTGCCGCACCGGATTCCAGCGCAGGTGCAGCAATATCCAGCAGATGGGTCATATCCAGGGTCTCTTCCAGACCGTGGTTCTGGAATTTGCTGCGGAAGCGTGTGCTTCCTTCCGGCATAGCCGGAATGTGCAGAAGGCTGCTCAGATCGACGCCCTTCTTCTTCCAATGTGTGGATGCCTTAACCGCATCCAGGCAATCGGTACGGCCGACCATCTCTTCAATCGTCCGGAAGCCCAGCTCTGCCATAATCTCGCGCAGGTCCTGTGCCACGAAGGTCATGAAGTTCACCACATGCTGCGGATCACCCATGAAGTTCTTGCGAAGCTCAGGGTTCTGGGTAGCTACGCCTACCGGACAAGTATCCATCTGGCATACACGCATCATGATACAGCCCACGGCTACCAGCGGTGCAGTAGCGAAGCCGTATTCTTCAGCACCCAGCAGAACGGCTACCGCGAGGTCGCGCCCGCTGAGCATCTTGCCGTCCGTCTCAAGCACGACACGGTCGCGCAGATTGTTCAGCATCAGCGTCTGATGGGTCTCCGCGAGGCCCAGCTCCCAAGGCAGTCCGGCATGACGGATGGAGTTCATTGGCGAAGCGCCGGTACCGCCATCGTAACCGCTGATCAGGATAATATCAGCGCGGCCCTTCGCCACACCTGCGGCGATGGTGCCTACGCCAACCTCAGAGACGAGCTTCACGTTAATACTTGCACGCGGATTGGCATTCTTCAGATCATAGATCAGCTCAGCCAAATCCTCAATGGAATAGATATCATGATGCGGCGGAGGGGAGATCAGTCCCACACCTGCCGTTGAACCACGGACTTCTGCTACCCATGGATAGACCTTGCGGCCCGGAAGCTGTCCGCCTTCACCCGGCTTCGCGCCCTGTGCCATCTTGATCTGAATCTCGTCGGCATTCACCAGATAATTCGAGGTAACGCCGAAGCGCCCCGAAGCGACCTGCTTGATCGCACTGCGGCGGGAATCGCCGTTCGCGTCGGTAAGGAAGCGCGCCGGATCTTCTCCGCCTTCACCGGTATTGCTCTTGCCGCCGATACGGTTCATGGCAATGGCCAGCGTCTCATGCGCTTCCTTGCTGATTGAGCCGAAGGACATGGCACCGGTCTTGAAGCGTTTCATGATCGATTCAGCCGGTTCTACCTCATCCAGCGCTACCGGAGCACCTACGCTCTTGAACTGCAGCATCGAGCGCAGCGTCTGGTGCTTCTCGCTTTCACCCTGAACGAGCGCCGCATACTTCTTATACATCTCATAATCACCGCTGCGCACGGAGTGCTGAAGCAGATGAATGGTCTGCGGGTTGAACAGATGCTCTTCCCCGTCACTGCGCCACTGGTATTCACCACCCGAATCCAGCACCATATCGTTGCCGTCTTTGTCGGTGAAGGCGCGGTAATGACTGGCAAGCGCTTCTTGGGCCACTTCCGCAAGGCCAATCCCGCCGATACGCGAAGGCGTCCAGGTGAAGTAACGGTCTACGAACTCCGAATTCAGCCCGACTGCTTCAAAAATCTGTGCCCCGCGATAGGACTGAATCGTGGAGATTCCCATTTTGGACAGAATTTTGACCACGCTCTTCGTAGCTGCCTTGATATAGTTCTTCACAGCCTTCTCATGCGAGATTCCGCGGAGCAGGCCTTGGCTGATCATGTCATCGAGACTCTCGAAGGCCAGGTAAGGATTGACCGCACTTACACCATAACCCAGGAGAAGCGCATAATGATGAACCTCACGCGGTTCGCCGGATTCCAGCAGAATGCTGACCTTGGTGCGGGTTCCCGAGCGGATCAGATGGTGATGCAGGCTGGAAACTGCCAGTAGCGCCGGAATTGCCGCATTCTCGCGGTCTACACCCCGGTCGGACAGAATAAGAATATTATGGCCCTTGCCCATGACGCGGTCTGCCGCCTCATTCATCCGGTCAAGCGCAATTCGCAGTCCCTCTGCCCCCAGCTCGGCCGGGAAGAGAATCGGAATGGACATCGACTTGAAGCCCGCACGGCGGACATGACGGATTTTGGCGAAATCCTCGTTCGAGAGAATCGGAGAATCCAGCGAGATCTGCCGGCAGCTCTCGGGTTCTGCCTTCAGCAGGTTGCGTTCAGGTCCGATCGTAGTCGCTGTGGACGTTACCAGCTCTTCACGGATGGCGTCAATTGGCGGGTTAGTAACCTGAGCGAACATCTGCTTGAAGTAATTGTAGAGACGCTGCGGGCGGTCAGACAGCACCGCCAGCGGTGAATCGTATCCCATGGAGCCGACAGCTTCGGCGCCTGTGGAGGCCATGGGCTCCAGCACCTTGCGCAGATCCTCGAAGGTATAGCCGAAGGACTGCTGCAGCTGCTGCACATTATCATGCTTCGGATTCGGCAGCTCCGGTGCATCCGGGAGCTGATCGAGGCCGATCAGATGCTCATCCAGCCACTCTTGATAAGGCTGCTCGGAGGCGATTTCGGCTTTTACCTCTTCGTCCGAGATAATCCGGCCCTGCTTCGTATCCACGAGCAGCATGCGGCCCGGTCTCAGCCGGTCTTTGTATAGAACATCTTCTGCCGGAATGTCGAGGACACCCGCTTCAGAGGAGAGAATAATCAGATCATCTTTGGTGACATAGTAACGCGCAGGACGCAGGCCGTTGCGGTCGAGGATGGCCCCGATTTGCACACCGTCGGTGAAGCCCATTGCGGCAGGCCCGTCCCACGGTTCCATCAGGGTGCTATGGTATTCATAAAAGGCTTTCTTCTTCTCGTCCATGCTGTCATGATTGCTCCAAGGCTCAGGAACCATCATCATCGCCACATGGGGCAGGGAGCGTCCGCTCAGGTAGAGGAATTCAAAGGTATTATCGAACATGGCTGTATCGGAGCCGTCCGGATTCACCACCGGCTTAACCTTGCTGATGTCTTCTCCGAAGTTCTCGCTCTTGAACAGCGACTGGCGCGCATGCATCCAGTTCACATTGCCGCGAAGGGTGTTAATTTCACCGTTGTGAATCATGAAGCGGTAAGGGTGGGCACGTTCCCAGCTCGGGAAGGTGTTGGTGCTGAAGCGGGAGTGGACCAGCGCAATCGCTGATTCCAGCGTTTCTTCCTGGAGGTCCAGATAGAATTGTCCTACCTGTACAGTAGTAAGCATGCCTTTGTATACGATTTTCTTGCAGGAAAGACTCGGCACATAGAAGGATTCGCCCTCTTCTGCCCCGCCGTAACGGATGGCCAGCTCTGCCCGTTTGCGGATCACATACAGCTTGCGTTCGAAGGACAGATCGTCCTTGATTCCCTCCGAGCGGCCGATAAAGACCTGGCGTACATATGGCTTCGCAGCCTTGGCCGTCTTGCCGAGCATTTCGTCAAAGGTAGGAACATCGCGGTAACCAAGTACCTGCTGGCCCTCTTCCGCGATAATCTCGCTGAGAAGTGCCTCATGGCTGGCCCGGATCTGCTCATTATGAGACAGAAAGATCATGCCCACGCCATAATGGCCCGGCTCCGGAAGCTCAAAGCCCAGCTTCGCGGCTTCTCCCGCAAAGAACCGGTGAGGAATCTGCAGCATAATGCCGGCTCCGTCTCCAGAGTTCGGCTCGCTTCCCTGGCCTCCCCGGTGCTCCATATTGAAGAGCATAGTCAGCGCATTGCTGACAATATCATGGGACGGCTTGCCTTTAATATGCGCGACAAATCCCATGCCGCAAGCATCTTTTTCGAACTGGGGATCATAAAGGCCCTGTTTGCCGGGCAGTTCAGTGTGTCTCATCACATGCAACCTCTCTATTATAAAGTAGACGGAATTCCAGGAAAATTTTTCAGCGGAAAATCTTAATAATTATTCAGGCAGAATTGGTGTTATTATTTTATCATCGAGCTGACATGAGCGCAATTTAAACTTTTTTATGAGCTTGATTAACATTTGCTTTTGCAGTGCAGCTTTAGCGAATAAAAGCGTAAAAAAACTGTCGAATGTATAATTATGCATAAATGACGAATAAGCACTTATGCATTGAAAGCGTTTCAATCATTTTCCCGCCCTGAAAACGGCACTTCCTTTAGCTATTTATATTTATGAATAAACCAAAAGCGCCCCCTTAGGAGGCGCTTTTGGTTTATATGATTTACAAAGAATATTGCTGCTTTATACAGTCAAAACTTGTTCACTTTTCAGCACAGCTTCATTGCCGCGGTCACGGGTCATGAAGTAGGTGAAGGTAAGAGCCAGGAATATTATTCCATAAGCACCAAGTGTTCCTGCATCAGCCCACATGGAGCCAAAGTCCCCAGTAGAGATTACTGCCTTGAAGCCTTTGACACTGTAAGTCATCGGCAGCAGCGGATTGAATATCTTCATCCAGTTAGGAATCAGCTCCAGCGGGAAGGTTCCTGCGCTTGTAGTCAGCTGGAAGATCAGAATCAGAATGACTACAAAGCGGCCCGGCTGATCCAGCCAAGTAACAATAGCTTGAATCATCCACATGAAGGCCAAGCTGGTAATGAACGAGAACGCGTAGAACAAGGGTACATTCTGTACTTCAAGTCCGAGACCATACAAGACAATCAGGACAGCCAGCAGTGCCTGAAGCACACTCATCATGGAGAACGTAAGGGTACGGCTCATGAACCGGTTGAACCGGCTGGCTCCAATAACTTCGGAATCACGCATAGGGATAACAATCGTACAGATCAGAGCACCTACGAACAATCCGAGGGACAGGAAGTAAGGAGCAAACCCTGTACCGTAGTTAGGTACCTTGTTCACCTTCACTTCTTCGATCTGTACCGGCTGGGCGAACATCGATACCAGCCCGTCGGTCTTGTTCACCGATTTGGTCTGCGCTGCCGCATCGCCCAGCTTGCTTGCCAGCTCCCCGGAGCCTGTCTTCAGCTCATCCAGGCCATCCTTCAGCTGCCCTGCTCCGTCACTCAGCTTCTTCGAGCCATCGGCTACCGAGCTAAGACCGCTGCCCAGCTTGCCTGCTCCAGCCAACAGCTTCGTGGTGCCCGCTTCCAGCGCTTTGCCGCCGTCTGCCAGCTTCACGCCGCCCGCTGCAGCTTCGTCCAGCTTCGCGCCGAACTGCTTCATGCCTGCGGTCAGCTTCACGCCGCCGTTCTCCAGTGCGGCTGCTCCGGCGGCCAGCTGATTCTGGCCATCCAGCAGCTGAGTGCTGCCTGCGTAGAGCTTCTGCGCTCCGTCATGCAGCTGGCCTACACCTGCATCCAGCTGCTGTGTACCGCTGTGCAGCTGATTCGCTCCCTGCAGCAGCTGCTCCTGGCCGCTGTTCAAGGCCGCCGCCCCGTTCAGGAGCTGCTGTTGACCCTGATCCAGCTGCGCCGTGCCCGCAGCTACTGCTGCGCTTGCTGCAAGCAGCTTCTGTACCTCAGGGCTTGCTGCCAGCTGAGGATTTGACTTCGCCAGCGCCTGCAGGCCATCTGCTACAGCCTTGGCTCCGGCTGCTGTCTTGGCACTGCCGTCCTTCGAAGCCGTAAGTCCGGCTTCAAGCTTAGCACTGCCCTCGGCGGAGGAAGTTAATCCGGCCGCAAGCTTCGCGCTGCCGTCGACAACCGCCTTCGTACCAGTCTGCAGCTTCTCGGTGCCGGCTACAGCCGACTGTGTTCCAGCCTGCAGCGAAGCTGTTCCGGCTGCCGTCTTCTGCAGCCCGGCATTCAGCTGCTTGCTGCCCGCTGCCGACTGCGTCACACCCTCCTGCAGCTGCTTATGCGCTGCGGATAACTGCTGCAGACCTCCGGCCAGCGTGCTGGTACCGGTTTTGAGTGCGGCTGCTCCGTTATTAAGATCACTCACGCCCTGGGTAAGCGGCGCTACACCATCCAGCAGCTTGCCGGTGCCTTCGGTCAGGACAACCAGATTGTCCTTCAGCTTCAGAGCGCCGTCATCCAGCTTGGTGGCGCCGTCTGCGATCTTGGTTGCACCGTCTCCGGCCTCGCCCAGACCGTCTGCAATTTTGGTGATTTTATCAAACACAGAACTGGTATAAGCTTCCGTAATCTTGGCGGATACCTTGCTCTTGATATCCTTCACTGCCGTGCCGCCGATCTGGCCTGCCAGGAAGTTGTAGCCTTCATTCGGCTCGTAGATAATCTTGGCCGGCTGCGGATCTGCATCCAGCAGTGTAGTTGCCTTGGCCGAGAAGTCTTCCGGCACCACAATCGCCATATAATAGGTATTGTCCTTAAGACCGGCTTCCGCCGTCTCCCGGCTGACGAAATTCCATTTGAACCCGTCCGTCTTCTTCAGCTCCGTGACCAGATCCTCTCCGGCGGTCAGCTTAGTGCCTTCATAATCAGCACCCTTATCCTGGTTGACAACCGCTACCGGAAGCTCGTTCATTTTACCGTAAGGGTCCCAGAATGCCTTCAGGAACAATCCGCTGTACAGAACAGGAATAAATAGAATGGCGAACATGGAAATACGCATCTTGGGATTCTTGAATACCGCACCAAGATCCTTCATAAACACGGATAAAGATTTCATTCTGGTTCTCTCCTTATGATCATATGCTCTCTCTTGAAAAATACGATGACTTGCTTTGAAATGATAGTTTCGTGAATGTTACAGTAACACTGGATGACTGTTTTCCCCATTCGGTCAATCAAGAGCAAAAAAAAATGGGTCTATCCTAATTCAGTACCATCCGTCTCAGCCCATCCATTCCAATCAGGGAAAGCGCAGCAGTGCGAAACGCCATCCCTATACCGGACTTAACTTCTACTGTGACAGCCCCTCTGCCAAAAACAGATGAAAGTAATGCTTAATCTGTTCTTTGGTCAGCGGCACATGTACCTTGCTCAGTTCAGCAGTAAGCGCGATATATAGCCTGAACATTACCACCGACACAATCTGGGGATCGCAGGGTTTGATTTCCCCTTGATGAATGGCCTGCTCCACCTCCCGTTCCAGATATTCAAGCACCACACTCTCGATCTTGTCGAGCCCTTCACCAGCCTGCGGTGTTCCGAAGTCCAGACTCTCCTGGGACAGCTTGATGAATAGCTCGTGTTCGCTTCGAAATTCCAGCAGGGCATCCAGCACACGGTGCAGGTTATCAAAAAACGGCTTATCACGCCTAATCTCCCGCTCGGCGATCATTTTCATCTCGATGATGACATCGCGCAGGATTTCATCAAATAACTGTTCCTTGTTCGTAAAAAAGGTGTAAATCGTCCCTTTGCCGACATTGGCAATCTTGGCGACCTGATCCATCGTTGTTGCTTTATACCCGAATAATGAAAAAGACTTCGTCGCCGCCTGAAGCACCTGCTGCCTTCGATCTACCACAGCCATTCATACACTCCCTTTCCTGAAGGATCGTCTATAACTCCCGTTCTGACCAATTTACTAATCCGGTCACTCGGTCAAGACCAACTTTATCACTTTGCCTATGTCTTTGCAATACTTTTGCTAATTTTTTTTATTTTATTGCAGTGTTTTAACTTTCTATTTACGTCTTATTTGTATAATGTGAGAAAAGAAGCAAAATCCCTAGTATAATATTAGGAGAAGCATGTACACGAGTAACCGCAGACGGACTTATGAAGCTATCTAACAAACCTACCTATAATGGAAAGTTGCAGGTGAACTTATGCGAAAGAAAAGAGTACTGCTGTTTTCGGAAGGCTTCGGCACGGGCCATACAGGGGCAGCCTATGCTCTGGCTGAAGGAATACGACTGCTGAACCCTGATGTTCAGTGCCGGGTCTTCGAGCTCGGAAAATTCCTGAATCCTACGGTCGCTCCTTGGATTCTTTCCGCTTACCGCAAAACTGTCAGCAGCCAGCCGAAGCTGGTCGGCATGATGTATAAGACCCAATATCATAAATCACTGAACCGGTTGACCAAGCTGGCCCTTCACCGGATTTTTTATACCCATGCCTCTCAGGTCATTGAGCAGCTGCGGCCGGATCTGATTATCTGCACTCATCCGATTCCTGCTGCGGTCATCTCCAGATTGAAGCGCCAGGGTCTTGATGTGCCGTTCTATACGCTGATTACCGATTATGATGCCCACGGTAGCTGGGTGAATGCGGAAGCCAACCGGTATCTGGTATCGACCTCAAGGGTCAAATCCATTCTTACAGGACGCGGCGTACCCTCCGAGCTGGTGACGGTGACCGGGATTCCCGTGCATCCGAAATTCTGGGAGTCCCAGGGCAAGACCAAGCTGCGCAAAGAGCTGGGGCTTGCTGATATCCCGACTGCGCTTATTATGGGCGGCGGCTGGGGCCTGATGTTCGGCAAGGATATAATGAACTCGCTCACCGCCCGGATCGATGAGATTCAGCTTATTTTCTGTATGGGCAGCAACGACAAGGCTATAGCCAAAATGCAATCCAATCCCCTGCTGAACCATCCCAACGTAAGGATTCTCGGTTACAGCAGCGAGATCAACAAGCTCATGGATGCCTCAGATCTGCTGATCACGAAGCCCGGCGGAATGACCTGCACCGAGGGTCAGGCCAAGGGTATTCCGATGCTGTTTTACAACGCCATCCCCGGTCAGGAAGAGAAGAACAGCCAGTATTTCGTCGAGCTGGGGCTGGCCGAGATGCTGGAGCCGGGCGTCGTGGACAAATGGTTCTCCATGCTCCTGAGCGAATATGCCGGATTCGGAGGACCGAAGAAGCGCAAGACCTCTCCGGACCTCCAGCAGCCGCAGCACTGCGCCGCCACCATTCTTAAGATGCTGGGCAAGCCAGCTGCGGAAGCCGTCTTCTCCGAGGCGTGGAGCGCCCCTCCGCCCAAGGTACGGGGAGAAGAAGCCGTCTATGTCACCCCTTAAGCGGGTGACCCTCCCCGAACTGTAAAGAGCCTCCAATCCAACAGTACGCTTGGATTTGGAGGCTCTTTGTGCGGAGCTGACAAGATATAGCAGCCAGCGATATCCCCGGGTATGCCTGCTTCAGCCGTTAACACCATATGGCCGTAACAGAATAGACGTATAGCGTCTGAAATTCAGCGGGTCTTTTATTTATAAAAGGTATGATTGCCGATGGTCTTGGCAAGTGTCCGTGAATGATGCACGGTAAGGTCCTGTGCCAGCGTCAGCGACAGGAAAAAATACGTATCATCCGTAACTTCTTTGACCCCCATAAGCGCTGCGTTCACAGCCTTAATACTGTCCGCATTTGGCTTCACGCGTTTAAGACGCCCGTTGGCCACAGGACTGAACTGCCTTTTCTGATAGATGACTTCTCTGATAGTGTCGGGAAAATTGGCTGACCGCAGCCGGTTTAGAACAACGTTGGCAACTGCCACCTTGCCCTTGTACGGTTCGCCTTCTGCCTCTGCCATGACGATTTTTTGCAGCAGATGCAGGTCTTCTCCGGATACGGCGTAGCTCCAGGTAGCTTCAGCTTGCTGCTCCTTGGGTAGTAGCTTGGTCCGGGAGAAGAACAATGTT
This sequence comes from Paenibacillus sp. FSL H8-0048, assembly GCF_038002825.1. Classification (NCBI taxonomy): domain Bacteria; kingdom Bacillati; phylum Bacillota; class Bacilli; order Caryophanales; family Paenibacillaceae; genus Paenibacillus; species Paenibacillus sp. FSL H8-0048. The sequence continues at coordinate 3,363,685 of NZ_JBBODF010000001.1, forward strand.
GCGGGGGGATGTTGCTGAGTTACAGTCTTGCTTGATTTCACACTCTTCGTCCCCGTTGCCGCGATTTTGGGCGCTTGCGCCACTGGCGGCGATGCTTTCACCACAGTTACCTTGGGCTTAGTCACAATGGAAGCCGGCTTAGCCGCATTCTTGTGCTGCAGCTTCTCGGGACTTATCCATCCTGCACTTACCGTGCGTGTCCAGGTATGGACCGGCTTGGCAGCTGTGGTGTAGAGCATGGGTGTACTATTGTCGGCTGAATGGCTTGTCCTGTGCAGGACGGATGCGGCTTGCGGAATAAGCTGCTCTACCGGTTGATGGCTTGCAGACTTCAGCTTACCCATTTCTATTACATTCTCCCCGGTAGCAGCAGTTCCTTCGGGGTTCATCAAACTTATCGCTGAGAAAGACACTAGGATTACACCAACCAGCAGCGCAATATAGCGGCTCTGTTTGAAAATCAACATGTTTTACCTCCTATTTTACGGCACATTCCTATTGTATGTAACCGAAAATGGAAGCTTTGAAAACTTTCTTGTCGATTTTATAGTTAGAAAAATGTAAATTTTTCAGTCATTTCATACATAGGAATGGCATGCATCCTGGTAGCATACACCACAAAAGCATCTACCGTCCAGCCTATGTCTGGAAGTAATTGGTCCGAAGGCTGCTTCTCCGTCCGTAAATTTTCCAGCCGCGCTAGCGTAAACGGATCTTCTCCGCGATATTTGCGGGCCACAGTCAAATGGGGATTGTACGTTCGCATCTCAGGAGTATATCCTAGGGGAAGGGTCGCTGAAACCACCTTTTGCTGCAGCTCCAAGAGCGGCTCCAATTCGCCCGAAACCCCCGCCCAGAGCACTCTTGGCGAGTCCGGAAGACCGAAGGTGCCCCATTCACCGAGCTTCAATTGAAAGCCTTTACTTGAGCGCGCTACCTTCCATAGTGCCTCATAGAGAGCTGGAATAGATTCCCTGGGGGTATCTCCAAGAAATTGAAGCGTAATATGGAAATCTTTGAAATGTGTCCATCTCGCAAATTTAAGTCCGGACGACACATGGGCAGACTCATTTTTCAAATATTCTAGCAGCCTATCAGGCAACGGCACCGCAACGAACAGGCGCTCTGCTTCTTGCTCCGGGTCCCAATGGTTCATGCGAATTTCACCTTTCCAGGCAGATTTGTTATGCTTATCTATACTTATCGTCCATTTCTCTACTGAAATGTAGAACAGGAGGGAACCATCATGACTAAATCCATCGTTTGTATGCAGCCGCTCTCCTCTGCTCAGCAGGAGCTGATCCGCGCCGCTGCACCAGAGTACACACTTACCCTGGGGGATTCCAGAAACCCTGATCTGGAGCTGCTCTCCGGCGCAGAGATTATTATCGGCTGGGGCAAAGGCATCCGTGACACCGTGCTGCGCCAGGGCTCACCGCTCCGCTGGGTACAAGCCTGGTCCGCCGGAGTAGAGAAGCTTCCGCTGGAAGCCCTGGAGGAACGCGAAATTCAGCTGACGAACGCCAGCGGCGTGCATGCGGAACCGATTACTGCCGTCATCCTCAGCTTCATGCTGATGTTCACACGTAATATGCATACGGCCATCCGTAATCAGCAGAACCGCCGCTGGCACTCGGACGGGCAGGAGAGCGAGCTGACCGGTAAGACGATCGTCATCGCCGGAACGGGCGCGATCGGCAGCGAGACCGCCAGAATCGCCCAAGCCTTCCGGATGAAGACAATCGGGGTCAGCCGCTCCGGCCGGCCGGTGGAGTGCTTTGACGAGATCTTCACTACCGGGGAGCTGAAGGACTCCGTCCGCGAAGCGGACTTCGTGGTCAACACGCTGCCGCTCACCGACGAAACCCACGGCCTGTTCGATGCTGAAATCTTCTCCGCCTGCAAGCAGGGGGCATACTATATTAATATTGGCCGCGGCGTGACCACTCATACGGATGACCTGATCGCTGCACTGAACAGCGGCCAGCTGGCCGGAGCGGGCCTGGATGTCTTCGAGACCGAACCGCTGCCGGAGGACCACCCGCTATGGGACATGGAGCAGGTCATCATCACCCCTCACTGTGCCGGGGTAACCGACCGCTATGCCGACCGGGTAGTCGATATCTTCGTGCAGAACATGAAAGCCTACCTGGATACCGGCAAGCCTTCGCGCAATCTGGTGGACTATAGCCGTCAGTATTAGGCTGGTTCCGCGGAGGGGGCGCTGCCGGACTGGTGCGCTGGCGGGCTGTGTCTTGGCGCGTTGGCTCACATTTTAGAGTTTTAACGTTCCCCTGCCGCCAAATGTTGCACATATTGCAACTCGGGTATCGCCAATTTAGGCTATTCGAGCGGAATGTTGCATGAAATGCAGGAATTGTCTCCCTCATCTGCCAACTGGAGAAGAATTGCTGACATTTGTGCAACAATCTCTCATTCACCTCATATTGATCAGGTAAATGTTGCAAATTGTGCAGGATTCTAAGCGGACTCATTAGCACTAGTACCAGCACTAGCACCAACACCAGCATCAGCACCACATGTCGATAAATGCTCAGCTCGTTCAACTCTTTCAACTAATTTCAGCAATTCAGCGATTCAGTTCATTCAATGATTCGGCGATTCACGAATTCACGCATAATAAAGAGCCTCTGCTGAACTAAGCAGAGGCTCTTTATATACTTCCATCCCTAAATAGATTGAACTTGAAATTTCCTCATTAGGGAGCAGTGGCGGAAGAGAAGTTTGGAACTGTAGGAGCGGCAGCGTCCGCCTTTGTTCCCGGATTTCAACCGCTGCTGCGGTTCAAATCAAGAAATCCGGGAACAACAGCGGCCGGAAGTCCAAACTTTCTCTGCAGTCACGGCGTATCCCTAATCCCCGAAATTTTACCGCTTCAATCTATCCCCCTCACACCTTAAAGCGGGTCACCGACTCCCGAAGCTCCGTAAGCAGCAGCTTCAGCTCCGCGATGCCGTTAGCTACAGCGGTGGTTGAGCTGAGCTGCTCATGTGCAGAAGCAGAGGTCTCTTCGACACCTGCCGCGGATTCCTGGGAGAGTGCCGAGATATGCTGGCTGAACTCGTTCATAGTCTCGCTGGCACCAGTCATTTGCTGCAGGTCCTGGCCCATCTCGTCGATGGTCACCGCCATCATGCGGACCGAGCCGTTGATCTCGGCAAGCGCGTCACCAGTCTCGACAATCTGCCGGCTGCCTTGCTCCGTCTTGGCTACTCCGCCGCGCAACTGCTCCACCATGGTTCTGGAGTCGAGCTGGATGCCCTGCGTAATCTCTGTAATCTCCGAGACCGTCCGCTGCACATCCTCTGACAGCTTCCGTACTTCCTGTGCGACAACAGCGAAGCCGCGTCCGCTGTCACCGGCCCGTGCGGCTTCAATGGCGGCATTGATCGCCAGCAGATGTGTCTGCTCCGAGATGCTGCGGATGGCCCCCACCAGATGGAAGATGCCTTCATTCTTGCGGTTCAGCTCTTCTACGGTGTCCATAGACTGCGAGACCGCAGCGGCAATCTCGTTCATCTGCGCCACGGAGCTTTCCATGAGCGCCCGGCCCTTCTCACCCTTTTGCCGTACCTGCTCGGAATGATTGGAGAGATCCGTGCCTCTGCCGGCAAAATTCTCAATTAATGTGTTAAGCTCCTCCACCGCCTTGGAGGCATCCACCGCTGCTTCGGCCTGGCTCCCGGAGGCTGTGGCCAGCTCCTCCATCGTCAGCGCGATCTGGCTGCTGCCTTCCTTTGTATCGGCAATACGATGCATCAGCTCATCGCCCTGCTCCGAAATAATAGTGGATACATTTCGGATCTGGCTGACCATTTCGAGCAGCGTGCGGTTCGTTTCATTTACGGTCTTGGCGAGCAGGCCAATCTCGTCCTTGTTGCGGATCAGCGTCTCTTCCGCCGTCAGATCCCCGCTTGAAATCTGCTGCAGTTGTGCAGTTACCCTTTTAAGCGGATTGATAATGGTTTTGCGGATAACCGTGTTCGTCAAGCCGATCACCAGAAGCGCAGCCAGCACAGTCACAATACTTAACGTCACGGAGGTGTTGAAAATTTTCGCAGAGATTTCACCCTCATTCTCAGCATCCTTGTGACTGTGTGCTACCAGCGCATCCAGATCCACCTGCATGGAATTAAAAGCGTCAATTCCCTTCTGCGATACCTCCAGAGCTAATTTCTCGTCATTGGAGCTGCTGAGCAGGATCGCCTGATTGTTGACCGTCAGGAACTCGCCCCATTTCCCGACAAGCGACTGTAATTGCTTCAGCTCCTGATCTCCTTTCAGATTGGCTTTATATTCCTTAAAGGTATCCGATACTTTACGGATGAATTCCGACCGTTCTTCCGCAAGGGCGTTTTTGTCTGCGTTGTCAGTGCTCAGAATATGCTGCAGGCTGAGTGCCATAACATGCTCTGTGAGGTAATTGACATTATGAATTTTATTCAACTCGGGGATGATGTGATTAATGATCTTCCCGGTATTATTCTGCATGCCGTTCATTTGATAGAGCGACACCCCGCCGCTGATCAGAACGAATACAGCCAGAGCCGCATAACCGGATGCGATTTTGAAGCCAATGCTTTTTCCGCCGCTGGACAGCTTCGCCTGCTGCTTCTTGCCTGCTCCCTTCCTCCCTTTTCCTAACAAATCCTTCAGTCGCTGACCTATGCCCACACTTGTGTGCCCCCTTGAAATAATCTGGATGATCCCACCGATTTCCATCTGTTTACATTCGTTTTCATAAAAAAAGCAAAAAAAAATAGGTTATATGTACTATGTCGGCAGCAGGCGGCTAAAAATTTATATGTTTCTTTCGATGTAAGGTTTTACCTGCCAGCCCAGGCAGCGGACAGGTAAAGGTTCCACTATATAGGTCTAATCCAGATCGTATATCGAGCCGACCTTCAGCCCGTACAGCTCGTTGTAGATTTTCTCGGCAAAAGCGTCGGTCATTCCGGCAATATAATCGGTCACCATATGCTCCCAGGTCCAGATCGGTCTGGCTGACTTCTGGTCCTTCTCGAACCGCTGCAGCCAGTCGGAAGGGATAATGCTCCGGGATGTCTCGGGATCAAGGAACGCCTCCCACAGCCGCCGCAGTATCCACTCGCTCCGTTTCTGCAGACGCTGTACGCGCAAATCGCGGATCATCGTTACCCAGGCGAAGCTTTTGAGCACACTGACGGTCCGCAGCATGTCCTCATCCTCCTTGCCTTCCTTAATGAAGGTAACCTTCTTCCAGTCCCCGTCCCCGATCACGCCGAGGCTGGCGACAAAGGTACTGACCCAATAGGCCTTAACTTCACGGCGGGTGCGGGAGTAGTCATTCTCACAGGTCGGCATCTTCTCCTTCCAGACCCGCAGGAACGAACTCAGCACCTCCTCCACCTTGAAGCGGATCGCGGACTTGTTCCAGCCGGACCAGAAGGCATCCTCAAGCGTGGTGATTTTCTCGACAATCAGCCGCTGGATATAGTCGTCATGCATGAAATGCTCATGCACCTCAATCTTCCCGGCTTTGATACCGTCCTCCAGATCATGCGCCGAATAAGCAATATCGTCACACAGGTCCATCAGCTGCGCTTCCAGCGTTTTTTTGCCTGCCGGAATTCCCCACTGGGTGCGGATCTCGTGGATATACTCCCATTCGTGCAGATACATGCCCTTCTTCAGCACTGTCCCGGGAAAAGGATATTTGTTAATGCCCAGCAGCACCGCGTCCGAGAGGTTCAGGCCGTCGATATTCTCGCGCTTCTCCAGGAACATAATCAGGCGGAAGTTGTGGGCGTTGCCTTCAAAATGCTCATATTTGCGCTTCATACTCTCATGAATCGTCTGCTGCTGAACGGGCCCTGCCCCGGACTTGGCTACCGCCTCCACCGTCTTGCGGGTCACCAGCTTCTCCAGCAGGTTGTCCAGCACCTCTTCTCCCTTATGCCCGAACGGGGGATGTCCGAAGTCATGGGCGATGGCCGCACATTCCACCACCTCGGGATCAATGACCAGGCCCGGATTGTCCGCAGCTCCTGTCTCTACTTCCGGGTAAGAACGCAGCAGACTCTTGGCCGCTTCACGGGCAATCTGCGCCACCTCCAGCGAGTGGGTCAGGCGCGTCCGGTAGTAATCCCCGGTTCCGGCTCCGAATACCTGGGATTTGCCCTGCAGCCGCCGGAAGGTCGGCGAATGGATCAGACGCGAATAGTCGCGTTCATATGCGGCTCTGGAGGTCTCCAGCTTCGTGATTTCGGGATATTGTCTATGCTCTCTTTGTTCAATCAGTGTCATCTCCGCTGCCCCTATTCCTTGATCTGTATTTAGTAACTTATTATAAGTCATTTCCGCCGGAACTTTCACTCTAAAATGCAAATCACCCTGCGGGCTGCTATAAATGCATAGCAACCAAGGGGGATAGAGCATTCTAAGACTTAAGCAGCAGGAACCGCTTATAAAAACAAGTGTGGAGTGAATCTGAGAGCTATGAGAACAGCCACCCGAATAACCGCCGCAGTTCTTGCAATACTGACGCTGATGCACAGCCCTTCCGATCTGGCCCTGGGCAGTCCGGGCAAGGCAAAAAACCGCTATTACTATGAGGAGCGCGGCGATATGATCTGGGAAGTGCGCACCAGCCAGAAGGTGATTGCCCTGACCTTCGATGACGGACCGGACCCCCTGGAGACGGACAGCATTCTGGAGGTGCTGCATGAGTATGATGCGAAATGTACGTTTTTTGCGATTGGCAAGCGGATCGCTGCCTATCCCGATGTCGCCAGACGCGTAATTAATGAAGGACACGAGCTGGCGAACCATACCTATAACCATGTCTATTTCAAAAGGCCAATCTCCGGGAAGCAGATTCAGGAGGAGCTCGCGCTGACGGAGCAGGAAATTATGAAGATATCCGGCAGGCACAGCAGCCTGTTCAGACCGCCGGGCGGAATGTACGACGAGACCCTGATCGATGTGTCCAACAGCATGGGCCTGAAGCCCGTACTGTGGTCCTGGCATCAGGACACCCGCGACTGGAACCGCCCCGGCGTCTGGAACATCTCAAGCCGGGTGATCCGCAATGCGAGGAGCGGGGATATTGTCCTGTTCCACGACCATGTCCACGGGCCGTCACAGACGAAGGAAGCGCTGAAGATCATTCTGCCTGAGCTGAAGAAGCAGGGCTTCCGGTTCGTGACCGTGTCGGAGCTGATTGAGTTATCCGATGTGCAGCAGGCGAAGACGGACCGGCATATGACCTATTAGAGGCCTTCCCCGGATTGCACAGGTTCTCAAAATAAGGTAGTCTTGAGCATAATAAGGCTATGCTAATATGGCTATTTGTGAATCTGCCAGTCCATCCCCCAGGAGGGTTAATATATGACCGAGAATACTTCCTATACAACCGAGGAAATCGCCCGGCTGCTCAAAATCTCCAAGCTCAAGGTCTATGATCTGATCAAAAAGGGCGAGCTGCCCTCTTACCGCGTCGGCAAGCAAATGCGCGTGGACCTCTCCGATCTGGAGAAGTACAAGCAGAATTCCCGCAACAGCGGGGCCTATGCAAATCCGCTGCCCGGGGGCGGACTAACCGAAGCTGCACTGCCGCAGGCCCAGCCATCGCAGCAGACGGGGCCGCCGTTCGCCGCGCCTTATCAGGCCTTCGCCTCCCCGCCGCCGCACAGCATGAAGAGCAGCAGTATAAATGTAGTCATTACCGGCCAGGATATGTCACTTGATATTCTGGCGACCCATCTGGAGCGGACCCTGCCGTCCACCCGTCCGCTCCGTTCCTATGCGGGCAGTCTGGACAGCCTCATAGCCATGTATCAGGGTGAATCCGATATTGTAAGCACCCATCTGCTGGACGGCGACAGCGGTGAATATAACCTGCCTTATATCCGCAAGCTGCTCGTAGGCTTCTCCTATATAGTGGTGCATCTGCTGACACGCAGCGCAGGCTTCTATGTGCAGAAGGGTAATCCGCTGGGCATCCGCAATTGGGGTGACCTCCGGCAGGACGGAGTGACGCTGATTAACCGTGAACGCGGCTCCGGCGCCCGGGTGCTGCTGGATGAACAACTGCGCCTGCATGGAATTCCGTCATCAGGTTTGAATGGATATACTAATGAAGAGAACAGTCATCTGGCAGTAGCCAGTCTGGTGGCGAGAGGCGGGGCGGATGTGGGCATCGGCACCGAGAAAGCAGCCAAAATCATTGAAGGCATCGACTTCATTCCGCTGATCCGCGAGCGCTACGATCTGGTCATGGTGAAGAAGCCGGAGAATGAAGCCTGGATTAATGCCATTCTGGATATTCTGCGCTCGGAGGCGTTCCGCAGTGAGCTAAGCTCGATTCACAGCTATGACCTGAGTGAGACGGGAGATATTATTTACGAGACTTGAAAAGATCTGCTATTTTTCCGGCCGAACGAGGAGGTACGCATGTTATCCACAATACCGCAGGCAGCATTCAGGCCGGAGCGCTTGTTTTTTTCAAGCATACACAGCTATTACGGAAGATTTGCACAAGGGGAGTCTTTGCCCCGCAGGGTCCTTCACCGCCATGCCTTGTGTTATGTTACAGCAGGTAAAGGGCAGATTATCCTAAATGGGAGGACGCTTACGGCGAATAAAGGAGATTTCTTTTTGTTATTGCCCGAAACTTCGGTGGAAGGCAAAGCGCTGACGACAGAACCGCTGCATTATATGATCATTTTCTTCTCCTGTATCCAGCTTCGTACAAATCGCAGGCAACAGCAGCTCCACCCTCCGGAATTTCCAATTAGCGGGAAGCTTGAAGCTTCCGGCCATCCACAGGCTGCAGAGATCACCCGCCACATGACCTCCTTTCACCGTACCCGTGACCCGGAGGATATGATGCACGCCAAATACCGGCTGCAGCTGCTGCTCGCGATGCTCCTTCAACCAAGTAAGCGTATTGTGCAGGACAAGGCTGTAGGGATGGACATTGTGCTTGCCCACATGAAGAACAACTACAACCAAGAGCTTAAAGTCGGGCAACTGGCTCTAATGGCGGGCTTAAGCACCAATCATTTTATCAGAGCGTTCAAGCAGCTTACACAAAAGACTCCTATGACTTATTTAATGGAGGAGCGGATAAAAAGGGCCAAGCAACTGTTGTTCTCTTCTGAACGGGTCAAGCAGATCGCCAAGGAAGTGGGCTATAAGGACGAGCATTATTTTAGCCGGGTGTTCAAAAAATCGGAAGGCGTGGCACCGGCCAGCTACCTCAAAAATAATCATATCCGTATTGCTGTTCTCTACTATGGTCTGGATGATTACCTGATGACACTTGGACTGGCGCCAGTGACTGCGCTGTCTTACCGGGAGCGGGTGTCAAGAAATTACAGCCTCCCCCACTCCGGTATACTGGAGCAGGACATAGTCCGCCTGAACGGTTCCCGGTTGAATTATGAAGAGCTGGCACGGGTGAAGCCTGATCTGATTATTGGGAGCGACCGCCTGTTACCAGGCGAGGTCCTGGAGTCCATCGCACCGACGGTTGTTCTTATGCATACCGATAATGTGGAGCAGCAGTTGTCAAGGTTGTCCCGTATTCTGGGCAGAGAGCAGCAGGCTGACGATTGGATGAACCGCTACGCAGAGCAGAAGCACCTCCTTAGATCACAGCTGGAGGCACAGGATGTGCTGCCCACCGTTTCTTTTATCAGAGTCAGCTCTGAATTCTACCGCTTGTACGGCGCCTCCAATCAGACAGGAACTCTGCTATACCAGGATCTTGGACTGCGTCCTCCCTCCTCAACCCTTGAGCAGACGGGAGCAGTGGATTTCGAGATTCATGAGCTTCCCCGGTATAATCCGGGAACCATCTTTTTGGCTGCGGACCCTACCCTTGAATCGAGACAACGGCTGGAAGCCCTGCTCTCGTCCAGAGAATGGTCTTCACTGGATGCAGTGAAGCAGTCCCGGGTATTCGATGCCGGAGATCTGTTGTTCAAAACACTCGGACCCTCAGGCAGAAAGTGGGCCATGTCGTATGTTGCATCCCGGATTAGCAGACCGGCCGATAGAATTATCCACGCCAACACAGGGTTATAATCCATTGAAAAGTATGGATCGTTCTCCTATCATAATGATAATGATTATTATTATCTATTGCACAAAGGAGACTAGAAATAAATGAAGCGAATGAAATCCCTCCAGTTCCTGCTCCTTGCCGTGCTGCTGCTGATACTGGCTGCGTGCAGCAATGGAGCAGGACAACCACAACCGGCTTCTGAAGAACCGCGTCCCTCCGCCTCCCAAACCAGCGGTCAGGGAGCTGCGGAACCGGGCACACGCACAATTACCCACCTTAAGGGAGAAGCTGTGATTCCGGCCAAAATCGAAAAAATCGTTGTTCTCACAGCAGAGTACATAGATCATCTGTTGACTATCGGAGAGAAGCCCTCCGGTGTAAACACCGAGGTCCGGTACGGAGGAGAGTATCTTCCCTATCTGGCTGACAAGCTGCAGGGTGTACAAACCGTAGGTTCGGCAGATAATCCCAACCTTGAGGCCATTACCTTGCTTGATCCGGATGTGATTCTTATTGAGAGCAGGACGGCCGAGAATTCGTATGAGCAACTGAACAAAATCGCCCCTACCATCGTTCTTGGAAATGAATGGCTTGATTATGGAGACGATACTTCCTTTTGGACCAAGGATCTGCTAACCATTGCGGAGATGTACGACAAGACGGACCTGGCGAAGGAAAAAATTGCTGAACTGGAACAGAAAACGGTCCAGGCCAGCGGGAAAATCAAAGCGCTGGACAACAAAAAACTCGCCTACCTCCGTGTACGGGAGAAGACACTCCAAGTGTACGCACAGCAAGGTCATCCAACCAATGCATTACTCTACCAGGATCTCGGGTTCGAACCTGCCGCACTTACGCCGGAAGACCAAAGAGCAGATTTATCCTTGGAGAAAATACCGGAGCTGGGAGCAGACTTTATCGTCCTTGAGGTCGATTCCAATGCCCGCGATTTCCTGAACAGCATGCAGGCCAGCCCGCTCTGGAAGAACATCCCTGCCGTACAGGGAGGAAAGGTTCATGAGACCGATTCCTTCTGGCTCTTCAAGGGCTGGGGAGTGATCGGCCGGGGTGAAATTATTGATGAAATCATGGCATGGCTAGAGCAATGAGTGGCGTTGTACCTTTTGGCAGCCAGTGGAGACAAGCTTTCATGCAGCAGCATTTTGCCGTGACTGTCGCGGAGAAACGGAGTACTTCTTTTCCGTTCAGTACAGAGGATCTATTGGACGAAGCGAAGCTTCCGCTCATTATCGGGCAGCAATCACTTCAGCTTGGGCAGCCTCCAGGAATTGTAGTAGGAACTTTGTTTGCCAAAAGGTACTCGGTGTTGATCATGGGACTGGCCGCCTCCATCACACTCTTCGATACCCCGCTCTCTCTGCTGCCCGGCGCTTTACGGTTCAGACTGACGGATGCAGGAATGATGCATTATGAAGCAGAAAGGGCCGCCACGGACAAATGGCCTGCTAACTCTTCGGAAGTCCGTCAAGCCTGCCTTGCCGATTATATGGATCGCCTGCTGGCACATTTACGGCAGGTGCTCCAGTCTGTATCAGGGTATACGGGAGCTCAGGAGAAAGTCATGTGGTCGCTGATTGCGCATAATTTGCATAACCTGTATGGACGGCTGCATACGGACAAGGGACTCTGGGACTCTGAGGACCGGGGCCGGATCATAGGCAAGGATTATACTACCCTGCTTCAGCCGGAGAAGCCGGATGAATTATCCATGCGGTTCCGGCGGTATGAGCATCCGAAGCTGCGTGGCCATTCATTATATCTTCGCAAGCATTGCTGCCTGGCCTACCGGATCAGGATTGGGCCTGATGCCGGAGAGTATTGCAGCACTTGCCCCAAGCTATCCCCGGAAGAGCGAGGGCGTATATTAGATGAATAAGCAACGCCCCTCACCGGTTCGGGAGGGGCGTTGCTTTGTTCTGTTCTGCTATTCTCTAGGACCCATATTGACAATAACATCCCGGTTATAGCTGCCTCCGGCAAACATGATGCCCTCCGGCTCCCTCTTACGGGGCAGCAGCGCCTCGGAGATAATATTGCCGGTATGGTCAAGGTAGCTGGTGACATCAATGCTCTTATGGTAAAGGCAGATATCATCCACCCGGTCCTCCATCACAATACGCAGCGCGGTGGCCTCCTGCACGGAGAGTAATTCCCCATGCTGCCGTACCGGCAGCCGTTCTGCGCTCACCTGCGGCTTTGCTGCCCCGAACGGAACAGCCAGGGTAACGATAGCCTCGCTCCCCGTCAAGGTAAGGGAACGCTTCATTACCGGATTCCCGCTGTAGTGGCCCTGCTTGAAGATCAAGCCCTGCTCCAGCGTCAGCCGGTCCTCAGCCAGCCCGGAGGGGAGCGGCTTCAGCAGCAGATTGGCCCCCTCCAGCTGAGAGACCACTTCCCCGCTGAGAGAGTCGCAGGCTGCTGTACCCGGCGGCAGGTGGAAGTACTGCTCATAACGGTGCTGCCCTTCTGCTTCGAACAGGTCCACGATCAGCCAATAGCTGTTCTTGACGAACAGCACCTTACGGGAGTGAACCACCGGATCTTCGTACCGGGTATATCCGTACTGGCTTGCAAAAGCATAATCATAGACCTCATTAAATTGCATATCCCAGATTCTGCAGCTGGCTGTAGGCGGCGTATTCCAGTGGAAGCTGCGGACATGCTGGTCCTGCCCGTCAACAACTACAGTGTTATGGGCGCGGGTCGAGACTATATATTTACGTTCCTTGTTCCACTCGAACAAGCCCATGCCCGAATCCGCCAGCAGCTCGCGTCCTCCGGCGTAGAGCACCAGGCTAAGCGCATCGGAATGCGCATGCCCGCCGATCCCGACGCCTGCCCGCATCGCCATGTACATATCGTTAGGGCTCCAGCCCTGGCGCGAGGTCACATAACCGCCTGCCGGGAAGCAGGCTGCTGTCTCCGCGGGCTCCACGGCCTTCAGCTGATCATACTCCGCCGCAGCCTCCGGCCCCACTCTCCACAGCAGGGAGAACGGCAGCCGCTCATGGCCCAATGCCTTGAAGTCCCCCCGCTGGTACAGATAAGCGCCCAGGCTCATGACACCCCTCAGCTCACTGACGACCTGAACATCGGTATCGCCGAACTTGACCAGTTGCCCGTCCGGTGCCAGCAGATGCATCGTGACGACATACATTTTCTCCAGCGTCTCCCGGTATTCTCCGGCATCGATGCCGAGCTTCTGGTAGAGAACCACCAGTTCATACAGCTCGCGCATGACGATCAGGTGGTAATTCGGGCTGCCCTCGAACTGTACCCCGTCGGGGTAGACGTTCTCAAGGATGTATCCCGGCAGCTTGCGTCCGGCGTATTCCAGCCATGCGGCGGAATCCTTCAGCTCCGGCAGAAGCAGCGCCGTCTGAGTCAGCCCCCGGAGCTGCATGCAGACATGGTTGCCGCCGCCGGCATGGTATTTGCGCACATATTCCCCATGCTGCTGGAAGGACTGAATCAGCTTCAGCTTCACCTCAGCCCTAAAGGCCGGGGAGCCGAAGAAGGTAATGAACGCTTCCGGCAGCATGAACATCCGCACACCGGCCGAGAGGGGGTCCCAGGTCGAATGCTCTGCCCGGAAGGTACCATCCACCGGCATAGGGTTATCGTCAATGAAATGGCTGATCATATCATTGAAGCATTTGGCGTATTTGTCATCCCCGGTCAGGGCGTAGGCCCTGGACAGGCGCTTCACATAGACGAACCGGGTCAGATGCAGCTGATACTGCGAGCTGTCGAACAGCCAGCTGTTCCAGTCATACCTTCCTTGCCGGAAGACCACTCTTTTCCCTTTGAACAGGGGGATATCCCCCTCTACAATCCGGTCCGCCTCGGCAATATCCTGCTGCGCCTCCTCCTCTCCGCTATAATGGCTGGCAGCGTACGCCGTAAGCCCAGGAACATCCTTCACCTCAAAGTAATATCTCCAGTTGTTACCCGCTGCAATGACTTCTAAATAAGCATCCCGTGCACCGGGGACATCGCCAGCGTCCAGCTTCGCAGCTACACCGGCAAGCTCCGGTCTGGTCAAGTCCAGCATTGTTCTTAAGAACTCCCCGGCAGCCAGCTGCGGCTTCGTATATGCGGGATTGTGCCGCAGATCCTTATACCCCATATTCAATTCTATCATCACCTTTATATTCGCGGATCTCTCCGCCTGAGTCTATTCCTTAATCGAACCAAGCATGGCACCCTTGGCAAAATACTTCTGCAGGAACGGGTACACTATGACGATAGGCAGCATCGCCAGCAGAATGGCCGCATTCTGGACATTGGGTCCAAGGTTAGCCGCAAGCGAGGCATCCACCGCTGCCTCTGCCGAGATATTGGAGGCGCTGATCGCTACCATCTGCCGCAGGAGCGGTTGAATCGGCCAGCGCGTCGTATCATTCAGATAGATAACCGCCGAGAAGAACTCGTTCCAGAACTGCACCATGAAGAACAGAGTGAACGTGGCGATAATCGGCTTGGACAGCGGCAGCACGATCGAGTAGAGAATCCGGAATTCTCCGGCCCCGTCAATTCTTGCCGCTTCATCCAGACTCTCAGGCAGGCTCTGGAAGAACGAGCGGATGACCATGATATTGAAGGCACTGGAGGCTGCCGGAAGCACTACCGCCCAGTAGGAGTCGATCAGACCCAGATTTTTGACGACCAGATAGTTCGGAATCATGCCCCCGTGAAAAATCATCGTGAAGAAAATAACCAGCAGCATGATCCGGCGTCCGGGCAGAAATTTCTTCGACAGGGCATAAGCCAGTGTAATCGAGACAAACAGGCTGAGCACCGTGCCCATCGCCGTGATAATTACAGAGTTCTTGACGGAGGTCAGGAACGTGTTCGCATTCAGCAGATAGCTGTAGGCGTCCAGTGTCCAGTGCTTGGGCCAGATGAAGAAATTCCCGGCCATCGAATCTCCCGGCGGACTGAACGAGACCGCAATAATATATAGAAAAGGCAGAATAACCAGCAAGCTGATTAAGCAAATTATGACTACAATAATGGTATCAAACCAGGTTGCCTTAAGCTTCATAACCTCTCCACTCCTGTTCTAGTTCTAGAATATGCCTTCCTCACCCAGCAGCTTCGCCGCATAATTGGCCCCGAGGACCAGGATCAGACTGGCAACGGATTTGAACATGCCTACGGTAATCGCGAAGCTGTAATTGAATTGCTCCAGACCGACGTGGTAGACGAACAGATCGAAGACATTGGAGACATCGAGGTTAAGGCTATTGGTCATCAGGAAGATCTGCATGAAGTTGGAGTCCATGGAGGAGCCCAGACGGAGCAGCAGCAGAATCACGATAGTCCCTTTGATGCCGGGGAGGGTGATATGCCAGATGCTCTGCAACCGGCTTGCTCCATCCACCTTGGCTGCTTCATACTGCTCAGGGTTAATCCCCGCCAGTGCCGCCAGGAAGATAATCGTGCCCCAGCCCGCATCCTTCCAGATGGACTGGAAGATGACCAGCGGCCGGAACCATTCATTGCTGACCAGGAAATTGGCGCTGCCGTCGAACCACTGGCCGAGGTAATGGTTAATGACGCCCGAAGGACCGAAGAAGGAAATCGTAATCCCGTAAATCACGACCCAGGAGAGAAAATGGGGCAGATATACGATGGTCTGCGAGACACGCTTGAACACCTTGAGCCGCACTTCATTCAGAAGCAGCGACAGGAAGATCGTGAAGGGAAAATAAATGATCAGATTCAGCAGACTGATCAGCAGCGTATTTTTCAGCAACATATAGAAATCGGAGGTCCCGAAAAACTGTCTGAAATTATCCAGCCCCACCCAGGGACTGTCCATCATGCCCTTGAACGGGCTGTATTCCTTGAAGGCCAGAATGAGTCCTGTCATCGGGATGTAATGAAAGGTGAGAAAGTAGAGAATACCCGGTGCTGCCAGTAAGTAAAAGGGCCATAGCTGATGAAACCGTTTGGGTCGTAAAGCTCTCTGCACAGGCTAAACCTCCTTATCCAAATGGGCAAAAGAAAGGGGAAAGCCCCCTCCTTTGCCTCTGTGTATAGTGTTGTTGTATTACTTCGCGGAATGCTCTGCGTTATACTGGTCCTGCAATTCCTTGGTGATCTGCACCCCCGGACCCTCCGTCCAGGCATCAATTTCCTTCTGCACATCCTCCCAGGCTCCCTCGCCCAGCACATACTTCGTCATTACCGCACTCATTTTCTTATAGCTGTCCGGATTCTTGCTGGCATACTGTGAGTTGTAGCTGAGGAACGGATTCTCCACTCCGATTTTGCTGATCGTATCCAGAGTCGCCTTTTGCAGCGCCAGGATGTCCGGCTCCTTGGAGTTGGCGTATACATAAGGATCTGCGCGGTTCTCCAGGATGAAGTTGTTCGGCTTATCCAGCTCATACTGCTTCTTCTGCTCCTCGGTCTGCACGGCCATCCCATCCTTGAATTCACTGGAATGAATGCCTGTAACTCCCGCTTTGGAGAATGCGACATTCTCTTCGGAGGCGGTGAAATCCAGGAAGTCTACAATCTGCTGCACCTTATCCTCCGGCACGGAGCTTGGAACCGCCCACAGTCCGTAGTACCCGGAGAGTACAGAAGCGCCCTTCTGTCCGTTCGCGCCTTCAAGCACATCGACAATCGCGATTTCGGCCTTCGGGTCTGTCTGCTTCAGCTTCTCCACGTTGGTCTCCACAATATCACTGACATTCCCGACAAAAGCACCCGCAGTACCGGCCAGGAACTTACTCCGCGCCTGTCCCTGGTTCTTCAGCACCGGCGCATCCTTGTCGATCAGTCCCTTGCTCCACGAATCTCTCAGCCACTCCAGGAATGCCTTGTATTCCGGGGTCTGGAAATCACGGACCACCTTGTCTCCGTCCAGCTTCCACACATTTGGAATGCCGAAGGCATACTGAATGGGTTGAACACCGGAGAATGGTCCAGGGCTGTTCACACCATCTGAGCCGTAGATCGTGAACGGAATGGTTTTGCCGCCGCCGGCCGGGTCCTTCTCCTTGAAGACCTTCAGCGCATTCGTCAGCTCATCGATGGTCTTCGGAACAGGCAGACTATATTTGTCCAGCCAGTCCTTGCGGATCAGGATGTTCGCTTCACCACCGCCGTAGAGGCCGCGCGGCCGGGGAATCCCGTAGGATTTGCCGTCAATCTTGGCACCGTTCCAGACCACCTCATCAATCTGGCTGATATTTTTGGTCTTCTCAATATAAGGGGTCAGATCATGGAAGGCGCCCATCTTGACCAGGTTGTTGAACTTGTCATCCTTGCCGCCGTCCATCAGCAGCAGGTCATAGGAATCTCCGGCGGATACCGCCACAGACAATTTATCCGTATAAGCCTCAGAGGGTACAAAAGTAACGTTCAGATCGACATTGCCGCGCTTCTCCAGATCCTCCAGCGCTTTGTTGTTCGTCATCTCCGGCGGGTTGCCGAAGAGAATCGTCATCGCTTTAATGCTGGCCGGCTTGCTGGCCGCACCGCTTGGTGTACTGCCTTCCGGCGCTGCCGTGCTGCCTGCGGCTGAATTCTTATCTCCGGCGCAGCCCGCCAGTGTAGTTACCATCAACGCCGCTGAAGCTACAAGCGGTACAAGCTTTTTTGTAATATTCATTGTCATCCCCCATTTGCTTGTATTGATTGCGTTTACATCGTGCTTACACTTTGGATTATAGAAGACGCCGGAGCTTAAGAACATGCCGGATTCCAGCCAAAGTGTCACCATTTTTAAGATTTGCCGGGCCGCAGGTATCTCCATGTCCGCCAATGTACTATAATCTGTTTAGGATAGCCTGCCCGGTATCCGTAGTCCAAAACCCTTAACGGATGTGACTCTATGAATTCACCCTTTTTCAGCTTTTTGCGGCGGAGCTTCTATATTAAGATGATTGTGGTCATGTTCGCCATCTCGGTGGTTCCACTGATTGTGTTGTCCTTCATCTCTGTAAGCGTATCCAGTACAACAGTAGAGCAGCAGGTGAACCGCCTGAACGCCCAGCTCGTCAATCAGGTCGTGGACCGGATTGAATTAACCATGACCCGGCTGCGGGAGCTCAGCGAGCAATACTCCCGGATCTCGTCCATTCAGAGCGCGCTGGTCTCGCCGTCGGCTCAATATTTTGAGGAGGTGGTCCGCAAAAAGGATCTGATCTCCGTCCTCAGCGGCGCCTCCGCCATCATCGGGAATGTGGAGGGTCTGCAGGTCTATTCCGCCGTCACCGGAGAAGTCCTCTCCTCCACGGAAGCTCCTGCCATGCTGGAGGAGTCCCCGTACAGGCCGCTGATTGAAGCGTATCTGGCTTCGGGACGGCCGAATCTTTTTCTGGACAAGCACTCGATGCCTGAGCTGGCTATTCTTAATTCGTCTACCTATTATATCTCACGCGTTCCCTTCGATTTATATAAGGACCTGAAGGGCGTGCTGCTGATCTCCATGAGCAACAGCCAATACCAGCAGCAGATCGAGAATATTCAGCTTGGGAGCGAGGGCTCGATCTCCCTGCTGACTGAAGACGGCCTGACCATTGCCACGACCAGCAAGCTGGAGAAGCAGGAGGATACACAGCGGGTGCAGGAGATTCTGAAGCGCTGGAAGGAGCTGAAACACCCCGATCAGTTCGCGGCAGGCTCCTCCATAGTCTCTGTCAAACAGACCTCCACCTATGACAAGTGGATCGTACTCTCGGAGATTCCGTCCAAGGAGCTGACGGCCAGCGCCGAGATCATCCGCCGGACCGTCACTTATTTCCTGCTGATACTGGTCTGTCTGGGGGCGCTCTGTGTGGTCGGCTTCGGGTATCAGCTCTACCGGCCTCTGCAGGCTGTGAAGCGGCAGGTAGATGCTCTGAAAAAAGGGGATTTCGAGGCCAGGGTTACCCATTTCGCGAGTAATGAGATCGGGGATCTGGGCCGGATGCTCAATACCATGGCTGTCCGCATTCAGGATCTGCTGGCAGACCTGCATGATTCGGAGGACCTGAAGCGCAAACTGGAAATTCGGGCACTGCAGTCGCAGATCAACCCCCATTTTATGTACAATACCCTCAATACGATCCGTATGTTCGCCATGATGAAGGATTATGAGAAGATCAACTCCCTGATGGGACGGCTGGTGGCCTTGCTGCGGTATTCGATGGAGAATTTCGAGCAGACGGTGCGGCTCCAGCAGGAGCTTGATTATCTGGCGGATTATGTCGGGCTGCTGAATATGCGCTACAAATGCCAGATCCATCTGGAGGCTGAGATCGAGGAGCCGCTGCGGGGTATGATGATTCCGAAGCTGGGTCTGCAGCCGCTGATTGAGAACTCGGTATTCCACGGTATTCTCCCGCGCAAGGCACCGGAAGGGCATATCCGGGTGCGCGTATACAGAAGTCCCGGCGGAAGCCATATTATTGTACAAGTGGAGGACGACGGGATCGGTCTGGAAGAGGCTGAGCTGAAGAAGCTGCAGCTCCATCTCCAGCAGGAAGAGTCTGCCGAGAACATCGGACTGCAGAATGTATGGATGCGTATGAAGCTGCTGTTCGGGGCGGAGACACAAATCCTGCTCACAAGCGCTCCGGGCGAAGGCTTGACCATCCGCATGCTGCTGCCGTCCGGGAACGTTCTGATTAAGGAGGAACATCATGAATCACTATAGAGTTGTCCTTGTCGAGGATGAGATTCCGGCAAGAACCGTCTTCCGGCATTTCATTGAGGAGCGCGCAGACCTGTTCACCCTTGTCGGCGAAGCCGAGGATGGCCGGGACGGACTGGAGCTGTTCCTGAAGCATAAGCCGGAGCTGATTGTCACCGACATTACGATGCCGGGCATGGACGGGCTGGAGATGCTGCGCGAGATTGAACGGAGCGGGGTCCGTGCGCCGCAGATCATTATCCTGACCTGCCATCAGGACTTCCACTATGCCCAGCAGGCCATTCATCTGAAGGCAGCCTCCTATCTGATTAAGGATGACTGCCTCTCCGATCCGGGCCTGTTGACCCGGACGATGGAGGAGCTGGCGGTCCTGGCGGATTCACGCGGCGAGACGAGGGACAATTATCTGCAGCTGGAGCAGCAGGTCCGTCTGAGCGAGGTCGAGATCGAGCAGAGCCTGTTCCTGGACATGCTGCGCAGCCCGGCGGCCGAAGCCAAATGGCTGCGCAGTCTTGCAGACGCGCAGCTTCCGCTTCACGGCCAGGGCTTCATGACCCTGCTGCTGGAGCTGGACCGCAACTCCTTGCGCTTCCCGATCGACCAGCTGGAGGAGCTGAAGCTGTGGCAATTCGCCGGGGTCAACGTGCTGAAGGAGCTGCTCGGCAGCATAGGCCCGCATAAGGTTATTGCCCTCGACAAAGGGCGATTCCTGGCCCTGTATACCGACAGCATGAAGACGGAGAGACCCCGCTTCCTGGAGCAGGTGCTGGAATCCCTGGCCGCGAATCTCCGGATGAACTGCATCGCCTTGCTGTGCAGCTTCGACCAGGGACTGGAGGAGCGGCCGGAGGCGCTGAAGCGGCTGGCTTCAGCGCCGTATCCGTTCTTTTACCGCTGCAATGAGCTTATCAGTATCGGGGAGTGGGGTCAGCTCTCCAGCTTCCAGCGGATTCCTGAGCCGCAGAGCCGCTTCTGGAGCAAGGTGCTGAAGAAAGCGCTGCTGGAGCCCCATCTCAGCACGGCGGCTCTGGAGCAGGAGCGCCAGTCCCTGCACCGTCAAGCCATGGAGCAAGCCTGGGACCCGGAGCAGATTAAGTCCCTGTACCTGCGGGTCTTCCTGGATATGAGCCATAACGTCATTGGGGCGGAAGGCGGGGCGGACCTCGAAGCAGAGCTGCGTGTACAAATCGAGCTGTGCCAGACGTTCAACTCCGTACATGAGATCACCTGCGATTATTTCCGCAAGCTTCAGCAGCTTCAAGAGGGCGGCCGGAAGATCGATGCCTCCATCACACGTATCATTCAGCAGATGCGCGAGGATCTCAGCTATCCCTACAAGCTGGAGGAGCTGGCGGCTTCAATCAATTACAGCGTGCCTTACTTCAGCTCCATGTTCAAAAAGGCCGTCGGCGAGAGCTTTGTCCAATATCTGACCCGCCTGAGGATCGAACAGGCCAAGCTGCTGCTGCTCACCACCGACCACAAAACCTTCGAAATCTCCGAATCCATCGGGTTCGAGAATTACCGTTCCTTCAACCGCATCTTCAAGAAGGAGACTGGCGTCTCCCCCTCCGATTACCGCCGGCAGGGGGCTCAAAGCATATAAATTCAGGAACTAAACTGTGAGGGCAGCATGGATACTCTTCAGCCCATTGTAGCGATTTTTCGATTACATTTGGCCTGCGCGCCGCCCCCGGTCCCATTGTAGTCGGTTTTTCGATTACATTTAGACTTCGCGCCGCCCCCGGTCCCATTGTAGTCGGTTTTTCGATTACATTTGGCCTACGCGCCGCCTTCCGTCCCATTGTAGTCGGTTTTTCGATTACATTGGGGACGTGTGTCGTCCGCTCCAGCCAATTGTGTCCGGTTTACCGTAAACAACCCCCGCCTTCACCGGAAATCCGGTGAGGACGGGGGTTGCTCTTATTAACCTGTAATCCATCAGGAACGGCGGTTCACGAACATCAGCATAAGCATGGAAATCACAATGATCGAGCCGACCCACATCCAGGCCAGCGTCATGTTGCCGCCGTCCACCGCTACATAAATCGCGGTAGGCACAGTCTGGGTGCGGCCCGGAATATTACCCGCCACCATAATCGTCGCTCCGAATTCACCCAGTCCGCGGGCGAAGCCGAGGACATATCCGGCAGCCAGCGAACGGCTGGCCAGCGGTAGAGTTACATAGCGCAGCACCTGAAGCTCGCTGGCTCCCTGCGCCCGCGCTGCATCCTCAAGGTCCTTCTCTACCCCCTCGAAGCCTGCCTTAACCGTGCGGTATACCAGCGGAAAAGCCACTACCACTGCGGCAATTACCGCTGCCCCCCAGGTAAATAGAATCGTCTGCTCCGTAAACTGTTCATACAGCCTGCCGATCCAGCTGCGCCGCCCGAGGACCACCAGCAGGACGAAGCCGACTACGGTCGGCGGCAGCACCAGCGGCAGCAGCAGGACCGTTTCGACCAGGCTGTGTCCGAAGAACCGGCGTCCCGCCATCCTCCGGGCAGCCAGCGTGGCCAACAGGAATACGATCACACTGGTTAATACCGCAATCTTGATGGACAGCCAGACCGGGGCGAAAAAGTCGGTCCAATTGATCTCCATCTCTTTTCACCCTATCTTAATGGTAGTTAGTTATTTAGCCAATTGAAAGCCGTAGCCTGTAAAGACCGAGCTTGCAGAAGCAGTCTGCACATAGCTGTAGAAGGCTTTGGCCTCTGCCTGATGCGACGAATCTGCGACAATGCCCACCGGATAGTTAATCGCCTTGTGTACATGACCACCCACCGTCAGGGCAATCTTCACCTTCTTCGAGGTTAACGCGTCTGTCTTGTAGACGAACCCTGCATCTGCATTGCCTGTCTCCACATAAGACAGCACCTGACGGACATCCTTGGCGAAGACTAGCTTGCTTTGCAGCGTATCCCATACCTTCTTCGCGGTCAAGGACTGCTGGGCATATTGTCCGGCCGGAACCGATTCCGGCTGGCCCACGGCTACTTTTTTGAAGGCTGGAGCGGTAAGGTCAGTAATGGTTGTAAGCTTCGTATTCGAATCGGAAGGAACCACGACGACCAGTTGATTCTTCAGCAGCGCCTTATGGTCTGTGATCAGCCCTTTGTCCACCAGCGCATTCATCTGCTTATCGCCTGCCGAGAAGAACAAATCCGCCGGAGCTCCCTGCTCGATCTGCTTCTGCAGTGTACCGGACGCGCCATAATTGAATACCAGCTTAACATCCGGATGCTGCTTCTCATACTGCACGGCAATCTTGTCCAGACTATCCTGGAGACTTGCCGCTGCGGAGACAACAATCTCCGTCTTCTTCACTGCCGCCTCCACATCACCTGCTGATCCCGCCGACACGCCCGCCACCATAAGCAGCACCAATAATCCCGCTATCCACTTCTTCAGCACACTCCATACCTCCCAATCGCTATTTCGTATATTTTGAACATATTCTAGCAAGTTAAATCGAATTATACAATATATTTGATTATGTTTGTATATATTTAGTTATGATTAGTATCAAAATCAGGGTTTTCCCTCGTCCGCACAACAAAAAAACCCGCCCTACGTATAGGGAAGAGGCCTGTTCTATGTCTATCGTAATCATCTTCTCACCAGTTCCAGTTATTCGACGTTGAAAGCTACCTTGAAGCTTCCCTTGGTATCTTCACCCTTGATTTCAATCCGGTATTTCCCGTCCTTCCCGGCTTTCACCTTCTCAGTACCGGATTCATTGGTTGCCAGTTCAGTAAGCACCTGATTATCCGGTCCGTATAACTTCATAGACAGCTGGCCTTCTTCCACCTTGGATTTATAATCAATGCTGATCGTTTCGCCGCTTTTCATACTCAGCTTCTCCGCATCCTGCCTGTTCAAAGTGAGATGGCGGCAGAACCGGTATAATTCATCCCTATACCTGACAATGAGAAGCTCAAGATGCTCTTGTTGGCCGGACTTGCATCCTTCAACGAGCTGTTTGTCGGTCATCATCTGTTCCCCGCCGCCCTTTCAACCTACATTACGAAGAATATTGGATATTGTTCGAAAATTCACAAAGTTATTTTCGGGAAAAGTAAGGCTTCGGTTCCCGGAACGCTGAGAAACGAAGCTCCTATTCGAAAACCACGTTGGGCTATTGCCCAACTGAGGATTAGCAGTGGCCCGAGGATGGGACATGGGATGATGGCTGAATTGTATTTAGTACAACTAAAACTTCCGATTTCCAACCATTTCGACGTTTAGTTGTATTTTGTACATTAAATAGCAACCTTCTGCCGGTTTTCACCTCATTGGGCAGATTTAGTTGTACCGAATACAGTTAAAAGAAAATTTCATACCTTTTTCCTGTTTTTAAGTGTATATTCTGCAACTATCCCTACTCCCTCCTATTCAAATAGAACAAACTCCCCCTAACAGGTGGGACATGCCCGTGCCTTCCTTCATGATAACATTTCATTAAATAATCCCCCTCAAAATAAAGAGCCATCCCAACAGCCATTGATATGGCTTGGGACAGCTCTTGATAAGATCTTAATTTCAGTTCTTCATCCGCGGGTCCAGCACATCCCGCAGGCCGTCGCCCATCAGGTTGAAGCCGAGGACGGTCAGCATGATGGACAGGCCCGGGAAGACTACGGTCCAGGGGGCCTTCTGGATAAACTGGCGGGAGTCGGAGAGCATCTTGCCCCACTCCGGGTCCGGCGGCTGGGCGCCGAGTCCAAGGAAGCCCAGGGCTGCGGCTTCAATGATGGCTGTAGCGATGCCAAGGGTGCCTTGGACAATGATCGGCGTCAGGCTGTTCGGCAGAATATGGCTGAACAGAATCCGCCCGTTCTTCATCCCGATCGCCCTGGCCGCCGTGATATACTCCTCGTTCTTCAGGCTCAGCACCTTGGCCCGGACCAGCCGGCCATAGGTCGGAATGTTGACGATGGCAATCGCGTAGAGCGCATTCTGCAAGGAAGGCCCCAGAATAGCTACAATCGCGATAGCCAGCAGAATACTCGGAAAAGCCAGCAAAATGTCAAACAGACGGGAGATGATCATATCCAGCCATTTGCCGTAGTATCCGGCGAGGATGCCCAGCGCGGTGCCGACAATGATCGAGCCGATGACGGAGAAGAATCCCACCCAGAGTGAAATCCGCGCCCCGTAGATCACCCGGGTGAACAGATCCCGCCCCAGATCATCCGTACCGAACCAATGCTCCGCCGACGGAGGCTTCAGGCGGTTCACCAGCTGCTGAGCCTTGAAATCATACGGGGCGATCCACGGCGCGAGCAGCGCAATCAGTACGAAGAACAGAATAATGCCAAGCCCGGCCATAGCCGTCTTGTTCTTGCGGAAGGCCTTCCACGCATCACGCCAGGGGCCGGAGGCTTGATCCGCCGGAGCCTTAGGAGGTGGAGCCTGTAGTGCTGCCTGTCCCATAGCTGCTCCCCCTCACTTGTAATTGATGCGCGGATCGATAGCGGCATACAGCAGATCCACCAGCAGATTGATGACCACAAAGATAAAGGCAATAATCAGAATCCCCGTCTGAATTACCGGATAATCCCGCGAGCTGATCGCTTCGAAGATATAACGCCCCACCCCGGGCCAGGCGAAAATCGTCTCGGTCAGCACCGCCCCTCCGAGCAGTGCCCCCGTCTGCAGGCCGATTACCGTCAGCACCGGAATGAGTGCATTCTTCAGCGCATGCTTGTAGACCACGAGGAACTGCGACATACCCTTGGCCTTGGCTGTACGGATATAATCGGAATTCATTACTTCCAGCATACTGGAGCGGGTCATCCGGGCAATGATCGCCATCGGAATCGTGCCAAGCGCAATACTCGGCAGAATGAGATGCTTAATGACCGTCCACAGCTGGTCCCACTGCCCGGCCAGAATTGTATCCAGTACGTACAGGTTGGTTATCGTCTCCACCGGATTGCGCTGGTCCATCCTGCCGATGGACGGCAGCCAGTGCAGCTTCAGTGCGAAGAGCAGCTGCTCCATCAGCCCCAGCCAGAAGATCGGCATCGATACCCCAATGAGCGCGATGATCATCGCCGTATAGTCGAACCAGGAGTTCTGCCTCCAGGCACTGAGGATACCGGCGTTCACTCCGACAAAGGTTGCGAACAGCATACTGGCAGCCGTCAGCTCCAGCGTAGCGGCCAGATATGGTACGATTTCCTTGGCAATCGGCGTTTTGGTGCGGATCGAAGTCCCGAGGTCCCCCCGGGCCAAATCACCCATGTAGTTAAAATATTGCTGCAGCCAGGGCTTGTCGAGGCCAAGCTGGTTACGCAGCGCCTGCTTGGATTGCTCTGTCGCCTTCTGGCCGAGAATCGTCTCGGCCGGATCACCCGGAATCGCATGGATGATGGAGAAGACGATCAAGGTCATGCCGATCAGCACCGGGAACAGCACCATCACACGTTTTATGAGGTAAGAGTTCAATTCCGTTCACCTTCCAAAGGTGTATTTATTCAAAATAAATCTCACTGTAATACTCTGTACCTGTCGGTCCGGGCACGAAGCCCTTCAGATTGGCCTTGCCGGCCAGCAGCGGTGTGGTATGAACCAGCGGAATCCATGGCGCATCGGCTTTGATAATCTCCTGAGCCTGCTTGTACAGCTCGGTGCGCTTGCCCTGGTCTGTCTCCTTCTGGGCGCCGGTCAGGAGTGTATGCAATTCTTCATTCACATAAAAGGCACGGTTATTGCCGGGAATAGCATCCTTGTCCAGCAGGGTGTACAGGAAGTTGTCCGGGTCGCCGTTATCGCCGGTCCAGCCGAGCATGAAGATATCATCCTTCTCCCCGGCCTTGGTGTCATCGAGATAAGTGGCCCATTCCGGGGACTCGATCACGGTCTTGACCCCGATCTTCTCCCACTCCGCTTGAATCGCTTCGGCTACCTTCTTGCCGTCAGGCATATAAGGACGGGATACAGGCATTGCGTACAGGGTCACCGGGTCAGGCAGTCCGTCAGGATAGCCCGCTTCGGCCAGCAAGGCTTTGGCTTTGTCCAGATCATACTCATAATCCTTCACGCTGTCGTTATAGCCCCATAGGGAAGGCGGCATAGGATTGACCGCAGCCTGGGCCTGGCCGGCGAAGAATGCATCGATAATCTCCTGCTTGTTGACCGCATGGCTGAGTGCCTGTCTGACCTTCACATTGTCGAACGGCTTCTTCTTGAAGTTGAAGCCGAGGTAAGCCACATTGAACGGCGGGCGCTCAATCTTGGTCAGAGCACTGTTACTCTCGAGCGTGGACAAGTCATCAGGGCTGAGGTCTTCCATCAGGTCGATTTCCCCGTTTTGCAGCGCCGTGAAGCGGGCCGAGTTGTCCGGGATCGAGCGCACGATGACTTTGTTCAGCTTGGGAAGCCCTTCCTTCCAGTAGGCGGTATTCTTGTCCAGCGTGATGGAATCATTGCGCTTCCACTCCCTGAACACGAACGGGCCTGTTCCTACCGGCTCATTCTTGAAATTCTCCTTCTTCTCCTTAATCGCAGCAGGACTGGCAATCCCGAAGGTCGTCATGGCGATATTCTGCAGGAACGGCGCCTGCGGCTGGTTCAGTACAAATTGAACCGTCGACTCGTCCACCGCCTTCACTTCCTTAATCACCCGCGACCCGTCCGGGCCAAACATGGAGTCATAATAGTCGAAAGAATCGCCTTCGAATTTGTATTCACTGGCCGGATCACTCCAGCGCTGGAAATTGAACACAACGGCCTCGGCGTTGAAATCGGTTCCGTCATGAAACTTCACGCCGGGATGCAGCTTGAAGGTGTAGCTCAGCCCGTCCGGCGTTACTTCCCAGCTATCGGCAAGTGAGGCCTGGACTTCGGAGGTGCCGGGCTTATATTCGAGCAGCGAATCGAAGACCTGATGGGCAATCTTCAGCGACTCCCCGTCCGTCACAATCGCCGGGTCCAGGGAAGCCGAGTCGCCCCCGCGCCCCAGAATCAGGGTATCCTGCGCTGTCCCGGATGTCTCCGGCGAGCTTGCCGGAGCATTCGTTGCCGCCGTATTCCCTCCGGTATTTCCAGTGTTACCTGCGTTGCCTGTGTTATTCCCTCCGCCGCAGCCGCTGAGCGCGAGCCCCGCGCCAAGCATCAGTACCAATGCGAGATTACCCCATTTCTTCATCTCCAGAAAGCTCCCTTCTTTCATTGAAATATCAAAGTGTTTATATAGAGCGGTGCAGGTAGCACAGCTATAAACCAAGGTTCTTCTGTATATGGCTCTAAGATGCAAGCAGATCAGGCAAGCGGTGTATTGGCTTCTTCATCATAGAGATGGCAGGCTGTGAAATGTCCGGCTTCTGTCTCCAGCAGCGGAGGTCTGGCCACCCGGCACCGCTCCATCACGCGCGGACAGCGCGTGTTAAATGCACATCCGACTGGCGCATTGGCCGGACTCGGGACCTCTCCCTGCAGAATGACCCGCTCCTTGCGGATATCGGGATCAGGTTCAGGAACCGCAGAGAGCAGAGCCTGCGTATAAGGATGCTGCGGCCGGGTATATAGCGTATGCTTGTCCGTAATTTCGACAATCCGCCCCAGGTACATTACGGCTACCCGGTCGCAGATATGCTTCACTACACTAAGATCATGGGCGATAAATATGTAAGTTAAGCCGAATTCCCGCTGCAAATCCTGCATCAGGTTAATGACCTGGGACTGGATTGATACATCCAGCGCAGAGACAGGTTCATCTGCGATAATCAGCTTCGGATGGAGTGCCAGCGCTCTGGCAATGCCGATCCGCTGGCGTTGTCCGCCCGAGAACTGGTGAGGGTAACGCTGCAAATGCGCCCTGGACAATCCGACTACATCCGCCAGCCGCTCCACCTCTGCCTTACGCTGCCTGGCATCGCCGGTGGCGTGTACAATCATCGGCTCTTCGAGAATACGCTGCACAGTATGGCGCGGGTCCAGAGAGGAGAACGGGTCCTGGAAGACAATCTGCATTTCCCGGCGCTGCTTCCGCATCTCCTCGGCAGACAGCTTCGTAAGCTCCTGCCCTTCGAACCAGATCTCACCCGCTGTCGGCTCAATCAGCCGGAGCAGCGCGCGGCCGGTAGTTGATTTGCCGCAGCCGCTCTCCCCAACCAGACCGAAGGTCTCGCCCTTGCTCACAGCGAAGGAGATATCATCCACAGCCTTCACACTGCCGCCCTCCCGGCTGAAGAAGCCCTTGTTCAGCGGATAATACTTCCGGAGTCCCTTGACCTCAAGCAGGCTCTCACTCATACCGCATCCTCCTGTGGACTGTCATGCAGCCAGCATCTGCAGCTGTGCTGTTCCTCTTGCCGTGTCAGCCCCGGAAGGCTCTGCATGCAGAGCTCCATGACTTCCGGGCAACGCGGTGCGAACCGGCAGCCCTGCATATCTGTGCTGAGAACCGGCACATTACCC
Source organism: Paenibacillus sp. FSL H8-0048 (assembly GCF_038002825.1). Lineage (NCBI taxonomy): Bacteria > Bacillati > Bacillota > Bacilli > Caryophanales > Paenibacillaceae > Paenibacillus > Paenibacillus sp. FSL H8-0048. The sequence continues at coordinate 3,392,862 of NZ_JBBODF010000001.1, forward strand.
GGAATGGAGTAGAGACGTTCCTTAGCTTCATCCATCCGGGGGACGGAGGCAATCAGTCCTCTTGTATACGGATGCAGCGGATTTTTGAAGATATCATGAACACTGCCTTCCTCTACCACCTTACCGGCATACATCACAGCCACACGGTGGCACATCTCGGCCACTACGCCAAGATCATGGGTAATCAGCATGACAGCAGTGCCTTGCTCCTCATTCAACTGACGAATCAGCTCCAGAATCTGGGCCTGAATGGTTACATCCAGCGCGGTTGTCGGTTCATCGGCAATCAGCAGCTCCGGGCTGCAGGAGATCGACATGGCAATCATAACACGCTGGCGCATGCCTCCCGAGAGCTGATGCGGGTACTCGTCGATGATCGCTTCCGGCCGGGGGATTCCAACCTTGCGCAGCATATCGACCGCATGCTCCCGGGCTTCCTTCCTGGAGAGGCCGCGGTGCAGGCGTACTGTCTCCATAATCTGCTGTCCAACTGTGAATAAGGGATTCAGCGAGGTCATCGGCTCCTGAAAGATCATGGAGACCGAATCTCCCCGGATCTTACGCATCTCCTTCTCCTTCAGCGGGACAATATCGCGGCCTTTCAGCAGGATACGTCCGTCTACAATTCTTCCCGGGGGGCTTGGGACCAGCTTCAGGATAGACAGGGAGGTGACGCTCTTGCCGCAGCCCGATTCGCCCACTACGCCCAGAACCTCGCCCGGATTAATATAGAGATCAACACCATCCACTGCGGGAACCTCACCGCGGCCCGTAAAAAAGTGGGTATGCAGGTTTTCAATGCTCAGAATCGGCTGGATCAAGTCTCTCCCTCTTTTCTGTTAAAAATTGAACGAAGGTCAAATGACTAGTCAGGAAAACTATTCAAAAAGCAGGAAAACTATTTAAAAAGTTAGATATATTAACTATTACCTAACACAACAAGTAATGTAATTAACTTTAAATGCATATTACTGTTATTTAATGTATAACATTACTATGGATATCCTATCTAAGCAAGGGAAATTTGTGCATATAACTAACCCTATGAATTTTATATGAATATATCAGAGCATAAAAATCCGGGGAAAATATATCTATCGTTATTTGTACAGCGACAGCCACTTCTCCAGCTGATGCTTCAGCACATCCCGGTAGTACAGCGGCTCCATAATCTCAGCCTCTTCCTTGTATTTCATAATCCAATGGACGAAGCCGATGTCCTGCTCCACAGCGACCTTGAAATGCAGGCTGCGGTTCTGGCGGTCCACTTTGCTCGGCTTGACAAACATGTCCTCCTGCTTCAGCCGTTCCATCATCCGCTGCGAGAATTTGACTCTGAATTCAACCTGCAGGCTGTCCTGCTCCAGGGACCACTTCTGTTCCATGAAGGACTGCAGATCGAACTTATCTTTGGAGAACCACCTGTCCAGCGGATTCACACTGGAGAAGCCGTTAATATGAAAGGTACGGATGATCCCGAAACGGTGACAGAAACCAATCAGGTGAAAACGATTCTCTAGCGGGACCAGACAATAAGGATCAATTCGGATACCTTTTTCTTCATAGGCATTCTCACTATAGTCGGCCTGTATGCTTCTCTGCTTCATCACGGCATCCAGAATGTCGGTCAGAAAGAGGGGCTGGTCTCCCTGAGATCTGCTATTTTCCGTCCAGTTTGGTCCGGCTTCTTTTTTCGTATGCTCCATTGTTTCTTCCCTTTCTGCCTTTTGCTTATAATCTGCCGCCATCACTTTCTCGTATGCATCTTCAAAGCCCGGGGGCAGCAAAGGTTTGATCTCCGCCATAATACTGCGCAACTGTGAAAAAGCCTCTTCTTCCTCTTCTGACCAATCCAAGGGGTACAGCGCGAAATTCCCGATAAAAGCATACCCCTTGCCATGTCCCATATGAGTAATGGGGATATGCATGGCACTGAGCGCATCCATATCCCGATAAATCGTTCTCTCGCTGTTGCCGCATCGTTCCGCCAGCTCACGGGCCAGAATTCCCGGTTTGGCTTGAACTAGCGTAATGATGCGCATCAGCCGGATCAATCGGTCTGTCATATTCAGTTCTCCTTGACTTATGGTAAAATAGACCCATTATTTTTAAATAAACTAGTTATATATATCTATAACCAAGGATGTAATAACCGAGATAAGAAAATATAATAGAACTATTTTACTATGTCACCACATTTAGATATTACGCATTTCTTTATCTGCTCCGCCGGGTGTGATTCTATATTTGAGCCCTATGTATGGGTAATTCCTATTCTATCTACGCAGCTTCCCTGCAATTATCTCATTCCGGTCCTGCTAAGCGGCAGATTCTCCACCTCCAGTCTTTTATACAGCGCTTCCGCTTCTCTGAGCAGCTGCATATCCCCGGAGCGGGCAGACATCAGCAGTAACTGATCCGCCTGCCTGCGAAGAATATCTGCGGGTACCTCCGGCTTGTTCTTCATCCGGGCCTCCTGGGCCTCCGCGATTAGCGCCTCTGTCTGCAGCAGCGCCAGATGCTTCTCCACATGAAAGCAGGAGCGGGCCCCCAGCAGGTCGGTATGATGGGAATATTCGATTCCCAGCTTCTTGAGCGGCAGCTCGCGGATACGCTCCACCGTAGGCTGCTTGTATTGCCATTGCAGCCAGAGGGCTTCATGTATGCCTGCAGGCATACCTGCCATCATGAATTCCAGGGCAATGTACCTGCGCTGTCCGGAATGGATTTTGCCAAGCTTCAGGAGCAGTGATCTTCCCTCTCCTTCTTCTGCACTACACCCGTAACATCCTGTTACCTTGACATGACTTTCGAGCCAGACACGCAGCTCAATATCCCGGGCTACCACCTTGCGGCTCTTCTTGCGGAACTCCTCGCCTTGTAGCGCTCCTTTCCACTCCACGAGCAGCACTACTTTCTTGGCACCGCCCGCCAAAATACGCTCCTGGCTCCATGTAAACAACGTCTGAATACTTGCTTGCATATTTCCACCTCTTTCTTATTTTGGGTCTTCTATTAATGTACCAATATTGGCGGACAACTCCTTGTCATGGAATGTATGTTCGGTCCTATAATATCGACAAAAAAAGAGCCAACCTCCCCCTAAAGGGGATTGCCTCTTTACGAAAGTCTATCCTTTTGTCAAAATATGACGAACAAAGTTTTACGCATTACATCAATCTGACCCGTCTGCCCGCCTTCTCATGCCGGAAGAACAGGCCAAGGGCCCAGGTTGCACACAGCAATGCGAACAGGAAGAACAGAAGTGACCACACCGGAGCCGGTAAAATGGTTAATCTGGACAGATTCGCTGCATCCCCTGCACGGGCAGGCGTCACGACGGAAGCATAGACCAGGAATACGGTCCCCATCACAGACTCCTCCAGGGTCAGAAACGCAAGAAACAGGTAGTACACCTTGCTGACCTTCGGCCAGAGGAACAGCATTGCAGCATTCAGCAGAATGAAGCCGCTCAGCCAGATCATCCCGAAGCCGCCCCGCACATACAGCACCAGCATAATTAGTGCGACCAGGCTGGCCAGAACCAGCCCCCATTCCCGTTTATCTCTACTATAGAAATAGAAGAGCAGCAACGCGAACAGTGAAGCCAGAGGATACCCCGCCAGCGACACCAGGATCGCCTTGCCTCCGGCAGCTATTGCCGAATAGGTCACACCGCTGTGATCCGAATACAGCTCAATGCGCAGCACATTGCCGGAGAGCAGCAGGGTCATCAGCGCGTGGCCGAATTCATGGAACATGGTATCCAGATTACGGAATAAGGAGGAGAACGGAATAAACCGGGTTAACAGGGCGGAGCCTGCCAGGAACAACAGTGTTTTGAGCCATCTATTCATTGAATACAGCCCCTTTCCGTTCACAGTATACGTTAATTTGCAGCGACACTCAATATCGCGGGAACCATCCCTGGCTTAACGCTGTATTACCTGTATGGTTCTCTGTATGGTTCTCTTTATGGACCTGAAGGGTAATTATGCCTACAGCCTTTCAGGTTGTCCAAACGGCAAGCAGCTATGATAAAATAGGAAGACAATTAGCTCTAACAGGTGGTGATCAGTTGATGAAAAGACAGGTAACTGAAGTGATGCTGAAGCTGCTGGGTTCGTCCCTGCTTCTGCTTGGCCTTATTCTCACTTGGCCTGCCCCCGAGGCAAAGGCCAATTATCTGAATGATATATACAATGGAATCCAGAGCTTCTCGGAGCTGCCCGGAGAGGTCAGCAAGCTGCAGGAGAGCTACCGGAAGACTGCCGAGGAGCTTCAGCAGACGAAGGAGGATCTCGGAGAAGCGGTAGACGAGCTGGGGCAGACCAAGGAGCAGCTGACGGACAGCCTGCAGCAAATGCAGACGTATCAATCCCAGAACGCTGCCCTGCAGGAGCAGAACCGCCAGCTTAGCCAGGTCGTGGACGAGCTGAAGAATGACCGGACAGCGAGAGAGAACTACTTCAACCGGATCAAGGTGACGGTCATCTCCGGGATTGCTCTTCTTCTCGGCTACTTCCTGCTGATCCGGGTGCTGCGCTTCACAATGCGCCACCGCTCCAGAAGAAGTGACCGGCTGCGTTAAGGAGGATGAATGAAGCATGAATATTGACATTCAGGATGAAGGCGACAGCGGCAGCGGACAGGCGGTTGCTTTTACCATTCAGGAGAACGAAGAAGTCCATGTGCTGCACCCGCAGCAGATTATTGCTTACCAGGGCCCTTCGGCAGGACGGGCCGACCGGTTCATGGATGTGAAGGGCATGTACCGCAAACGCAAGCTGATCCGGGCGGATCTGACCGGCCCTTGCCGGTTCACAGCCGCGCTGCCGCCGGGCTACCGGGTCAAGACCATCCGGCTCGACAGCAAAAGCGATCTGCTCTACGACTTCAGGCATCTCTTCTTCTACAGCAAGGGAGTCACGATGCAGACAAGAGTCCTGAGCATGAAGAATATGCTGATTACCCGGGATATCGTCAAGGTCAAATTCTCCGGCCGCGGCAGCATAGGCATTCTCACGGAGGGTACGGTCTGCGAAGCAGAGCTGCATCCCTTCGATCCGCTGTATGTCGATGCCGGGAGCATTATCGCTTATCCCGAGAATGCCAAGCTTGAGCTGACGGTCTACGGCAATCATCTCGCCAGCCAGCATATGAGCTATCACTGGAAAATGACAGGCCACGGGCCTGTGCTGTTCCAGGCCGGACGCCAGAGCAGACGCTTCGAGCGCGACAATAATGAAGACGGCATTATCAAGCGCTTCCTGCGGGAGGCCCTGCCCTTCGGCGGTGTATTTATTAAGTAAGCAAAGAGCGCCCGCGTTACACCTGCGGGCGCTCTTCTATATCAGCGTGAAACCTATACGTTCTTATATTTCCAGGTAAGCGTTCAGCATCCAGGCTGTCTTCTCTACGCTTGTCCGGATTCCGATCAGCAGATCGGCGGTAGGCTGGTCGCTGACCTCCTCTGCGCTAGTAATGCCCTGCTTCAGCTCTTCCGCTACGGCAGCGAAATCTTGAACCAGCTGTGCCACCATTTCCTTCGCGCTCTCACCGCCGGCAGCTTCCTCCAGGCTGGAGAGCTTCAGGTACTCTGCCATAGTAGATGCAGGACGTCCGCCGATGGCGAGCAGCCGCTCAGCCAGCTCATCCACATAACCCGCAGCTTCGTTGTACAGCTCTTCGAATTTCTCATGCAGTGTGAAGAATTGGGGTCCGCTGACATACCAGTGGTAATGATGCAGCTTCACTCCCAGCAACGTCCAGTTCGCGGTCTGACGGTTCAGGACAGCATGCAGTGCAGTGTGGCTGTTAACTTGTGTACTCATTCAAAAAACCTCCCGGAGTGTGTGTTTTACAACGTATTGTATTTAGACTCGTTCTAAATCTATATACAATTTAACATACTTTTTGCCGTATTGCAATCGAATATCCTGCATCCTTGATGTATTGCACATTCTAGCATTCCTCCGGGAGCCTATCCTATAATTTGAATCACAATTGACGCAAATGCACATGGATTGACATAAATCACTTGAACCGGAAGAGAAGCTTACATCCTTCCGTAGGATCTCCCTTACACCGTGGGGATATCCGTCTCTGCCGCCCGTCCCAGGCCGCTGCGGAAGATGGCGCGCATCTCCTCCCGCTTGCTCTTGGGGCTAAGCACATATACCGTATCCCCAGGCTCAATCACCGTGCTGCCATGCGGCGTCACGATGGTCTTGTTCCGTATAATGGCCGTGAACAGAATATCGTCCGGCAGGCCGATCTCTGCAATCTGCCTGCCGCATATCGCCATCTGCCGGTCGATTCCGATATGATTGAATTCAGAATCGGTCTTCCCGAATGCGACCAGCTCCATTAATGAAGGCTGGGATGCATGCTCCCGGCCCACCAGCCTCAGCCGCGAGGCCAGGGGCGAAATGGTTGTTCCCTGAATCACAGCCGAGGTCAGGACCACGAAGAATACGACATTGAAGAACAGCCTGCCATGCGGCAGCCCCGCGAGCAGCGGGTAGGTCGCCAGGACAATCGGGACGGCTCCCCGGAGCCCGGCCCAGGAGATCAGTAGCTTTTCACGGAAGGAGAACCTCGACACAAGCAGGCTGAGGAATACGCCAAGCGGTCTTGCCAGGGCCATCAGGATGACGGACAGCAGCAGCCCCTGCCAGGCCACAGCCGCCAGCTCCTGCGGGAAGACCAGCATCCCGAGCAGAATGAACATGGCAATCTGCATCATCCAGGCAAAGCCATGGTTGAAGTTCATAATGGTGCGGTGGTACATCAGCTCGGAATTCCCCAGCACCAGCCCCATGACATAGACGGCAAGCAGCCCGCTGCTGTGTACCATGGCCGAGACCCCGTAAGTCAGAACTGCGAAGCCGACCGCCATGACCGGATACAGCCCGGTGGAGTCCAGATTAATCCGGTTAATCAGATAAACTGCCAGCTTGCCGATGATGATCCCGGCCAGCAGCCCTACCCCCATCTCCCAGAAGAATGACAGCACCAGACGCAAGACTGCGGTATCCGGGTGCTGTACCCATTCAATCAGCGACACGGTAAGGAATACGGCCATTGGATCATTGCTGCCGGATTCGGCTTCAAGGGTGGAGGTTAGCCGTTTATCGATATTTTTGCCGCCCAGTACGGAGAATACCGCCGCCGCATCTGTGGAGCCGACAATGGCCCCGAACAGGAAGCTCTCCGCCCAGGGTACACCGAGTACAAATTTGGCAAAAATACCAACGATCACGGTAGTCAGCAGTACTCCGAGTGTAGCCAGCGACAATGCCGGCTTCAGAATCGGGCGAATATCCTTCATGCTCGTCTGCATGCCGCCCTCAAACAGAATCACCACCAGGGCAAAAATGCCGGCAATCTGTGTGAGCGAAGCATTGTTGAAATAAATAAAATGGCTGAGCACCATGCCGGCTGCAATAAACAGGACCAGAGCAGGCATGCCAAAACGGGTGGAGAATTTGGTGGAGAGCACGGCGATCAGCAGTAAAGCCGCCAGCAGCAGAATGATTTGATCTGCAAGATGAGTCATGAACCGGTTCACACCTTCCCCGGAGCCGGGTATCCGCCTTAGCCCCATGTATTTTATAGTAATGTTTATGATTCCAGGACAGAAAAAAACCCCGGTGGGCTGAGTTCCACGGAGGTTATTATGCCGTCGTTCATTCTCTTGAATACACCTGCAGCTCCTGAATGGACCAATAGTTGCCGCCGGAGCCTGTCTGGGTAATCTTAATATGCCGGGTCTTGACCGGGGCAAACGTAATCTTGGTCTTCGCCAGCCCGCCTTTGCCCGCTGCAACCTGTCTCCAGCTCTTGGCATCATCCGATACCTGCACAATGTAGCCGCGCGGATAGTCATAGGGTGATAAAGGATAATCCATATCTATAGCTTCTACCGTATGTTCTGCGCCCAGATCAATCTGGAAGTACTCCCCCGAAGCCTGATGCTTGACCGTATCCCAGCGGGTCCGCCGGTCTCCGTCAATGGCACCTCCCGGATTGGATGCCTCCTTACTCACACTGGACGTCACCTTCCAGCCTGCCCGGTCCAGCGGGACAAGTCCGGTTGCTGTAATCTGTGTCTTCTCTGACATCACGCCAGAGCCGGACACCCGTACAGCATAAGTATAAAGTGTGCCTTCCTTCAGCTTGCTGTCGTTATACTCCGTTCCCTTCACCGCTGTAGCGATGACCTTCAGCTTCTCGTCCGGGCCGTCCGCCCGGAGCACTTCATAGCTTGCTCCGGGGGCTTCCAGCCAGTTCAGATGCATAGATAATCCTTTGACAGCAGTTGCCTTCAGACCCTGCGGCGCCGTATCTGCCACCTCGGAGGAAGGCTCCAGAATGTACTGCACGCCTTCTCCCGGAGCCAGCGTCTCCGTGAATTCCAGCTCCGGCGAAGCGGCTCTGCCGGTTACATAGCTGCGGGCCTCCTCATAAGTATCGCCCTTGCCGAACCGTTCTCCTTCGTACTCCGTTTTTTTCGGCATAGTGATCTTGACCTTAACGGTCCGCTCGGTCTGCTCGAAATTGACGAAGTTCACCAGCACCTTGTTGGATGTCGCCTTGCTGCCCGCGAGCGGCTCAAGCGTGGAGGTGTCCACGGCTCTTACGTAGACCAGCTTATCCTTCAGCTCCTCCTTATTGCTGATCTGATAGGTCAGCGGAGCGCCGTGTGTGGCATAAGCCAGATCCAGCCTGCGCATGATACTGACACGGGATTCTTCGCCTTCCTTGGTGTAGTAGATCTCTGTAGCCGCCGGATCATGATCCTCCAGATTGAAGCCGTATTTGAACAGGCTGAAATTCTTGAAGAAGGCGGCATGCTGCACGAACATCTCGGCATAGCCGATATGTGCCCGCATAATCCGGTCGAACACCGCCGAGGTCCGCTCCTTGGCCCCGTATTGATACGCGTCCACATGAGAGTCCGAGGTGCCGAACTCGGTGGCGAGCATTTTTTTGCTAAGGCCGTCTACCGATCCCCCGAAGGTCTTCAGGTTCTCCGTGAAGCTCCCGCCCTGACCGAAAATATAGGAATCGCCATAAGAATGGCCATTCGTCAGATCCGTTACCGTCTCAAGCTCATCCCGCTGCTTCGGGTCACGTTCCCAGCCGTCCGGGTCCCCGCACTGCTTCACCGGCCCCTTCTGGTTGCCGCACGAATCTTCGCTGTAGCCCGGCCAGTAGGCCCATCCGGGTGCAACCGTCTGCAGATGCGGCGCAATTGTCTTTCCCTTGCTGTTCAGCCACTCTGCTATGGCCAGATTGACCGCTTTGGAACGGTTGAACAGGCCCGGTTCGTTATCCACCTCGTAGTACTGGAAGTACGGACTGTACTTCTGGAAATAATCCGTCAGCTTCTTCTCGGCATCCTCGGGCAGCGTGCCGTCTGCCTTCAGCTTGATATCGCCTGTATGCAGATAGAGCGCTACGGCCTGCATATTGTAATCCTTCAGGACCTTGTAGTACTCATCCATCTTCTCACAGGAACGGCCCACATCACTGGCACAGCTGGTACGCATGATATTACCGCTGTAGGCTACGCCCAGCCACTTCATAATATAGGGCAGATGGGTAACCGCCCCCTCGTCAAAATAAAACTGCTTGTTATTCACCACCGTCCCGGTCAGCGTATAGCTGCCATGGATCGGCTCCTTAACCGGAGACTTGAGCGCCTCCAGACTGAGATTATCCCATGTCCACCAGTTGTACTTATCCTCAGCTTCTGAGGAATAGATTCCCCTGGCCGTCCGCAGCGTCAGCTCGTTGGTGCCGCTGATGAGCTGCTCTTTGGGAATGTACAGCTCATAGGTTTTGCGGAAATCGTATTTGCTGCCGGTTCCGGCAATCCCGGCGATCTGAATGATGCCTGAGAGTTGACCGTTGGAGAATACGCTCATCTGGGGTACAGACTTGTAAGCATCGATAATGCTCACGCGAAATAAGACCCCGTGCTCCGGGATCTTATCCAGCTCATACTGAATCCGCAGCTCCGGGTTGGTCTCCCCGTGCAGGCCGGAGGGCAGTGACTTCAGCTCTCCCGACCTGGCAGTGGTTGAGGCTATGCTGAGCGTCTTTTTCACCCCGCTTGACCCCGCCGCCTTGAACTCATCGGCAGAGCCGTCATGCTTGCCAAGCTGCCATAGAACCGTTCCTTCCGGCATCTCAGGACCGGCATCCTTAGCCGCCGACAATGAAGACAGATCCACATCCTCTTCACCGTCCTTCGTCCCGTAATCTCCGAAGACAGAGACGGACAACAGAATCAAGATGATCAATGCTGCGAATTTTAGTAGCCTGTGGAGATATTTACCGGGTTTCTTTTGAACTCTAGTCCTCATTCCCTTGTCCTCGCTTTCTTCCGGAATTCTATGCTGTACCGGGATAACGTCACGCTTCTTCTGCTGCGGGGCTTCCTTAAGGAAGCGTCAGCGCACTCTGTGGGATAATCATCTGCTTCTGGCTCTGGCTTCTCCACATCAGACTGACGCTGGCATCCCCGCGGTTCTCATAATACTCTACCTTGATGGCGTAAGGGGTATTTACGGAAAGGGTGATGCTGCCCTCCTTACCCGCGCTGCTCTGATTCTTCCAGTTGTCGATCAGGAGCTTGCCGCCGATCCATACGCGGATGCCGTCATCCGAAGAAGCGGTGAACGTATACTTTTCACTGTAGAGAGGCTTAAGGGTCCCGGTCCAGCGTACCGAGAATGCATCTTTGGGCAGGCCGGAGGCCGGTGAATTGCCATGCCAGTTGAATTGAAGGGTGCTGTCATTACGGGTAAGCAGCGGTGTGCCGGACAGGTCCATATTGCCATAATATTGGCCTCGCAGGCCGTTCCTTGAGCTTACAGCCGCCGCATGGGTTTTGACACCCGCCGCCAGCTTGTAATCCTCCCGCGATACTGTGTATTTATGGTTCATGAAGCTTTGAATTTTCACAGTCGGGTTATTCTCAACCAGCATCTTGCCCCATGTCATCGTATATACCCATTTGCTTTGCTTTTGAGACATGATGACAGGGTCTGGAAGCTCTCCGCTCTCCCCGATGCCGATCGGTTTGCCGTCCGCAAGCTTCAGGAGGCTATCATAATAGGACTGCTTGAAATCATTGTCATAAATATCGGCGGCCAGAATATCCACCTTGGCGGTGCCGGGAAAATAGGCGGCATACGGCTCAGACGACTTGTTCTCGGCATTTGGATTCCACACCCACAGCAGATTGTTCAGCTTATGCTTATTCACCATGCGGTCATAGACCAGGTCCCAGAGCTTCGCGAAGTCATCCTTCTGCCCCCACCAGAACCAGCCGCCGTTCATTTCATGATAGGGCCGCCATAGCACCGGAACTCCGGCATCGCGCAGCTCGCCCAGATACTTGGCCACTTCATCCAGCTCGGCAACTAATGCTTTGTACTGCGGCGTTCCGGGAGTGATATACAGCTTGAATTGACTCTGGGTAATCGGCTTCTGCACATTGGTCCATACCGGCGCGGTTCCCGGCAGATTCTGATGGAAGGTCATGGCGACAATGCCACCACCCTCATGCCACCGTATAGCACTGTCCACGACAGCCTGACGCTGTCTGGCAATGGTCTCCTTGGATTGATTGCCTATAGCTCCCAGCTCATAGCCATGCAGAACCGCATAGCGGCCGCTTGTTGTGCGGAGCTTATTATTGAATTCATCGGGGCTCTCCAGGTAATCATGCTGGCCGGAGATCATCCCCTTGCCGCTAAGATCACTGAGATAGCTTAACAGTGCGGAAGCCTCCTTGGAGGCCGAAGGATTAATGGGCTTTATGGGAGCGGGGGCGGCAGGTGCCGTAACCTTGGCGGCTGCGGGCAGACTGCGCCCTTCCCCCCATGGAAGTAATGAAAGGATAAGGATTAGAGGGAAAATAGTTGTATATAGCCTGTACTTACGGTAAGTGTTCAATGTAATCTCCTTTCTCCAGCCACACTTCTCCGGCAGAACCCTGAGGTTATACCACCCGGATTGTCTGCCTTTCTATAGCTTAGTAGCCCTGCTGGTAAGCAGGGCCATTAAGAGTGTGGCTTACAGGATTTATAATTGTAACGTCTTAACCAGTAACAGCGCCAATGATGAACACAGCTGCGGACCTTATGAGCTTAGGAAGCGGACGGGAGGAACAGCGCGCTTGCCGGAACGGTACCCTTGGCCTGGCTCGGACTCTGCCACATCAGCCGCGCTTTTGCATCCCCTTGATTCTCATAATACTCTACCTGGATATCATACAGCTCGCCTGCGGTCAGGCTGATGCTGCCCATGCGTTCAGTGCCGCTCTGCTTCACCCAGCTGTCAATCACAAGCTCACCGTTCACCCGTACGCGGATACCGTCATCGGAATGGGTATAGAACTGATAAGTCTCCGTGTACAGCGGCTTAATCTTCCCGCTCCAGCGGACAGAGAAGAAGTCTATGCCGATAGCGGCATCCGGCGAGCCCTGGCGCCAGTTGAAATCAAGCACAGCATCGGTACGCACTACAGCGGGTTCGCCCGAAAGCGTCATGTTATTGAAGTATTCCGCGTACAATCCATTAGCAGCAGGGACTTCTACCGGCAGATCCACCGGTGTTGCTGTAGGAGTAGGAACGGGAACAGGAGCCGCTGTCGGCGTTGGCACCGGTGTTGGCGTTGGTGTCGGTGCCGGTAATGGCGTCAGTGTTGGTGCTGGCATTGGTGTCGTTACTGGTGCCGGCGTTGCTGTCTGCGCTGGTGCTGCTGTCGCTGCTGGTACCGTGGTCGGTACTGCGGTTGCAGCCGGAGCAGGTATGGATGTGTTGCCTGCCCTGGAGAAAAGCGCACTTGCAGGTACGGTTCCCTTCACCTGGCTGGGACTCTGCCACATCAGATGAACATTCGCATCGCCTGCATTCTCGTAATACTCTACCTTGATGTCGTACAGTTGCCCGGCAGTCAAGGCTATGCTTCCTGTGCGGGCCGTTCCGCTCTGCTTGACCCAGCTGTCAATGACGGCTGTGCCGTTCACCCACAAGCGGATACCGTCATCCGATGTAGTATAGAACTGATAAGTCTCACTGTAAGCGGGCTTAATCTGGCCGGTCCAGCGGATCGAGAAGTAATCTACTCCAAGTGCGGCATTAGGGGTACCCTGACGCCAATTGAAGCTGATGACATCATCGTTACGGACCATAACCGGTGTCCCCGAGAGCGTCATGTTCTTGAAGTATTCTCCAAGCAAGCCATTCTGGGCAGGCTTACCCTCCGTATCACCGGGAGTTGGGACCGGCTTCGGCGCAACGGTAGGTGTTGCGGTAGGCGTTGCAGTTGGCGTCGGTGTTACGGTTGGTGTTGGTGTCGGCGTTGCAGTTGGCGTCGGTGTTACGGTTGGTGTTGGTGTCGGCGTTGCAGTTGGCGTCGGCGTTGGTGTTGCAGTTGGTGTCGGTGTTACGGTTGGTGTTGGTGTCGGCGTTGCGGTTGGCTTAGGAGCCGCCGCCGGAGCAGACCAGGCCTTATATTGGTCACGGGTCAGTGTGTAGCTGTCATTCATGAAATTCTTGATCGTAGCTGTGCTGTTATTCTCGTAGAGCATCTTGCCCCAGTTCATCATAAACACATAATTCTGCTGGGTCAGCTTCAGCTTCGAGATATTTGGCATTTCACCGTTCTCGCCGATGCCTATCGGCTTGCCGCCAGCCAGGCTGGTCAGATCATCATGGTATTTATTCAAGTAGTCATTATTGTATATATCCGCCGCCAGCACATCCACTCTGTCCGCACCCGGATAAGTCCGTGGATAGGGATCGGAGTTTGCATTCGGCGCATTCGGGTTCCATACCCAGAGCAGATTATTTAACTGATGAACGTTCACGAACCGGTCATACATAATATTCCACAATGCTGCAAAATTATCTTTCTTCCCCCACCAGAACCAGCCGCCGTTCATTTCATGGTAAGGTCTCCAGAGGATCGGAACCTTAGCATCCCGCAGGCTTTTCAGAGAGACAGCTACTTTATCCAGATCGGTGATCAGCGCATTATACTCTGGTGTTCCGGGGGTTACGTATTTGTTAAATTGCGCCTGGGTGATTGACTTCTGCACATTGGACCATTCGTACTTGGTGCCCGGCAGATTCTGGTGGAAGGTCATAGCGACAATGCCGCCTGCTCTGGACCAGTTCGTCGCACTCCAGACGATATTTTTGCGTTGTGCAGCTACTCCGCTCTCACTCTGCCCACCGATTGCTCCAAGCTCATAACCATGCAGTGCTGCGTATTGTCCGCTTGTTCCCTTCAGCTTGTTGCTCAGCTCATCCGGACTCTCGAAATAGTCATGCTGGCCTGTAATGATTCCATTTCCCGAGATTTCATACAGATTGTTCAGCAGCTTGACCGCCTCGGCTGAGGCGTTAGGGTTCACCGGCGCTCCTTCAGAAGGGGCAGCCTTGACGGTGGAAGGGGCGATTCCCAGTCCCACAGGTACAGCAGACCATACCACGGCCAGCGACAGCACAGCGCAGAGCAAACGAGACTTACGGTAAGTTTTCACAATATTCTCTTCCTTTCGGTAGCCAGGCTGCCACTCTTGCGAAGGCCCTATAGCTTTGCGTCCCTGTCTTTCGATCAGGTTTGCCTTTGTCGTTTTGGAAGGATCAATCCCTCTTACCGTAAATTATCGTCTTTATGCAATTTTTTTGTAGAGCAAACGCGAATTTCTCCGAATAAATAGTTCCGAGTACCTGTTTTGATTTTGTAACAATTGGTTAAATAGATAAGTTAGACCTACGAAATGAACTGATGTAGCGCTATATCCTCCCAGTCCAGAGTAATACGGATGTTGTCTTCCTCTACCAGCTCAGACCCGGTCTGCACCTCAATGAACTCCACATCGGTAAGAGCCAGAATGGCATGCTTGGTCCCTTCCGGTATCCGCACCACATCTCCCGCCTTCACCGTATGCATCTTCTCATTGATGACTATGCTGGCTTCCCCGCTGACGAAGGTCCAGATTTCACTGCGTTTGTGATGCAGCTGATAGCTGATATTCTTACCCTCATTGATGAAAATCCGCTTGGTCAGCACCTCGTTGCCCTCGTCATATTTCACATAGTCGATCACCTTGTAGTGGCCCCAGCGGCGTTCCTCGTACATCGGTCTTTGTTCAAAGGTCTTCAGCACTTCCTTGATCCGCGGACTCTCGGTCTTGTGTGTCACCAGAATGCCGTCCGGGCTGGCGGCGATAATCAGATCCTTCGCCCCGATCACGGTAATCGGAATATCCAGCTCGTTAATGAGCGAGGTGCCCTCGGAGTCTGCCGTTACGAAGCCCTTGCCGACATGGTTGCTGGTCATTTCCTCGGTCAGGGTGTTCCAGGTACCCAGGTCCTTCCAGAATCCTGCGTACGGCTGCACGACGATGTTCTCCTCTTTCTCCACCACTTCATAATCGAAGCTGATGGAAGACAGCAGCTTATACTGCTTCTGCAGCTCCTCGTAATTCAGCGGCAGCCCTTTGCGCTGCAGAATATCCAGCAGGTAACCCAGGCGGAAGGCGAACACCCCGCAGTTCCAGAGCGCGCCCTGGCTGATCAGCTCCTCGGCCTGCACACGGTCCGGCTTCTCCTGGAAGTGGCTGACCTGCAGATAACCATTCGCTCCCGCATCTGCGCCCGTTGGAATAATGTAGCCGTATTTCTCCGAAGCATGCTCGGGCACTACGCCCATCAGCGCCAGGTTCGCTCCGCTCACCAGCATAGTGTTCTCCAGTTGCAGCACCGTTTCGAAAAAGGAGGATTCCACGTATGGGTCCACCGGCAGAATCGCCACGGTCTCGCTTGGGGAAACTCCCGCGATGGAATACAGATAGGCCGCCGTCAGCGCAATGGCCGGGAAGGTATCCCGCCGCTCCGGCTCCACGATGATCGGCACCCCGCTGCCGAGCTGGCTCTGGATCATCTCCACCTGGCTGCGTCCGGTCGCCAGATAAGAGGACCCGGCCATGCCATTCTCCTCCAGCTGTCTCCATACCCGTTGTACCATTGATTCCGGTTCACCTGCCGGACTTGCCAGTACCTTCAGAAATTGCTTGGAGCGTGAATCATTGGACAACGGCCAGAGCCGCTTGCCTGAGCCGCCTGATAGAAGTACTAGTTTCATAGTGAACCCTCCATATCGTATTGTTATTGGGTATTTCTTATTGCGGTTGTAAGTTAAAACCCCGCCTGTTATGAGGGTCGCTGCAAGGAATTTTGGGCTTACGGCCCCTGCCCAATTTGGATTTCCTGATTAAAACCGCTCCTCGCGGTAGAAATCCAAATACAGCATATGCTTCCGAAGCGAGCTTTCCTGCGGAAAGCTTTTAGGCGGACGCTACGCTCCTACAGCTCCAAAATTCCTCTCCGCTCCATTTCATAACAGGCTTGTGATTTCATAACCGCTTCGCCCGCAGGCGAAGCTCCCGGCTAAAGATCCGGGTATTGCCGGCTTGTTGTAGCGGCAATAGGAGCGGGCTGCCGCTTGTTCCAAGGCGTCGCCGCTGACCTAGCGGCTAGAGAAAGCAAGAATTCCAAGACCGGAATTCAAAACCGGGAATCAAGACTCTTGTTCCAAGGGCTTGCCGCACAAATTTGCGGCGGCAGAAGCTGGTTAGTTTAAGTACGGGACACAAATGCTGCTCAGTTGCTCCAATTGGCTCGAATCCGAGAAATCAGGGGCACTTGTGCTCCTCATTTCCACATCCAGCCAACTTTAAGCACCTTCAGAGGGATTTATCCCTCTCATTTCACCGCGTAGCCCACTTTAGGCACATTCAAAGGGATTTATCCCTTTCATTTCGCCGCGCGGCCCACTTTCGGCCCATTCAAGGGGATTTATCCCCTTCATTTCTCCGCGCAGCCCACTTTCGGCCCATTCAAGGGGATTTATCCCCTTCATTTTGCCGCGCGGCCCACTTTCGGCCCATTCAAGGGGATTTATCCCCTTCATTTCGCCGCGCGGCCCACTTTCGGCCCATTCAAGGGGATTTATCCCCTTCATTTCGCCGCGCAGCCTACTTCCGGCGTAACGCCTTCAAGTGGATCGCCAGCTACACCGCGCCAGCCACGCTGGCGGAGAATCCGCTAAGCCCGCCCATCTGCGGGCGGCCGACGGAGATGTACTCAAGGCCGGTGCCCTCGATCTGCTCTTTGGTATAGACGTTGCGGCCGTCGATCAGCACCTGGCGGCGCATGGTTCCCGCAAGCGCGTGCAGGTTGATCTCCTTGAACTGGCTCCAGTCGGTCAGCAGGCAGACGGCATCGCTGCCCTCGGCCGCCTCCTCCGCCAGTCCGCACCAGCGGAGCTGCGGATGATCGTATTCCTTGCGGAAGTTATCCGCAGCGATGGGATCGTACAGCTTCACAATGGCGCCCTCGGCGACCAGCGCCTCGACGATCTCACGGGCCGGGGCCTCGCGGACATCATCGGTATTGGGCTTGAAGGCAAGCCCCCAGATGCCGATAACCGCACCGCGCAGGCTGCCCAGCGATTCATGGAGCTTGGAGATAATCATGAAGCGCTGGCCTTTATTGACTTCAACGACGGATTTGAGCAGCTTGAACTCATAATCCACGTTACCGGCAATCTGGATCAGCGCATTGGTGTCTTTCGGGAAGCAGGAGCCGCCATAGCCGATACCGGCTTGCAGGAAGGTCGAACCGATTCTCTGGTCCATCCCCATGCCGCCTGCGACTTCGGTGACATCCGCTCCTACCTTTTCGCAAATGTTGGCAATCTCATTAATGAAGGAAATCTTCGTCGCCAGAAAAGCATTCGAGGCATATTTGATCATCTCGGCGCTGCGGATATCCGTGACGAATACATTCTCTGTGAAGCCCTTATGCAGCTCGCGCATGGTCGGCTCCAGTTCAGGATTGTCGAGTCCGATCACGATCCGGTCGGGATGAAGCGTGTCGCGGATGGCAGAGCCTTCACGGAGGAATTCAGGCGCAGAGACGATATCGAAGGGATGATTCGTGAGGGAGGAGATCAGCTGGCGGATACGCTCATTGGTGCCAACGGGGACAGTCGACTTGGTCATAATAATCTTATAGCCCTCCATCGCCTGCGCAATCTCGGCAGCCGCTCCTTCGATATATCTGAGGTCGGCTTCGCCGCCCGGCAGGGACGGTGTACCCACGGCAAGAATGACGATATCCGAGCGGCGGACCGACTCCTGAAGATCGGACGAGAAGCTCAGCCGGCCCTCGCGCAGATTCATCTCGATCAGGGCCTCAATGCCCGGCTCATAGATGGGAGATTCCATCCGGTTCAGCTTAGTGATTTTCTCCTCATCCTTATCCACACAGATGACATGATTTCCATTTAGGGTAAAGCATACGCCTGATACAAGTCCTACATAGCCGGTACCAATCACTGCGAGTTTCATACTTTCATCCTCCTTTTAGGAAATTGACGTAGGCCTGTTCCACATACTGCTTGAACTGAACCATAAACGCCTGCTCATCGAATTTGCGTGCATGGCCCATAATCTGGTCGATATCCCACGCATAGGACTCCACCTCATCAATGGCCTTAAGCAAATCATCAACTTCCTGGTGCTGGAAAAATACGCCGTTAACGTATGGAATAATCGTGTCCAGCGCTCCCCCGGCCTGATAGGCGATAACCGGTCTTCCAGCAGCATTCGCCTCCAGCGGCGTGATGCCGAAATCCTCTTCCCCCGGGAAAACAAACGCCCGGCACTGGGACATCAGCCCTGTGACTTCCTCATCCTCCAGCCGGCCCAGAAACGATACATTTCCCTTGGCCATGCCTTCCAGACGCTTGCGGTCCGGTCCGTCCCCGACAATATACAGCTTCAGACCGTTACGGTTGAACGCCTCCACCGCCAGATCGATCCGCTTGTAGGAGACCAGCCGCGAGACAATCAGATAATAATCTCCAATGCTCGGGGAGCTGGTGAAGCGGGCCGTATTGATCGGCGGGAAAATCACATCGGAATCCCGGTGGTAATAGTTCTGAATCCGCGTCTTCACGACGGAGGAGTTGGCGACGAACTGGTTCACATTTTTGGAGGTGCGCTGATCCCAGTTCTTGAGCCGCTGCATATACACCTTAAGCAGTCTTTTGAACAACCCAGAATTCGATTGCCGCTCCATGTACGTGTCATAGTCCCAGGCGAAGCGCATCGGCGTATGACAGTAGCACAGATGGAAGGTGGATTCGGGCACCTGGATGCTTTTCATAAATGCACTGCTGGAGCTAAGAACGATATCATACCCGCTGAAGTCCAAATCGCGGACTGCCATGGGGTAGAGCGGGAGCACCCCTTTGAAATTACGCTTCACTCCCGGAATCTTCTGCAGCCAGGAGGCCCGGATATCGGCATCTTTGAGGTTATCGGTCAGGCGGCTTCCGTTAAAAACCGTTGTGAAGATCGGAGCCTCCGGGTACATGTGATGAAACACCTCCACCACCCGTTCCGCCCCGCCCATCTGGATTAAATAATCGTGCGCTATCGCAATTTTCATGTGAATCATCCTCAAAGTTTTATGGAGCAGCATCATCAAGCAGTGAACGCATGGTTAGAGACAGATGTGATGCAAGCCTTAAGCATTATGGAGCGGGAAGGTCAGGTGACTGCCAGCAGACCTTTGTAGTAAGCGACGATGTCCTTGACCGTGTTCTCGATGACAAAATGCTCTTTCACCCGTCTCATTCCATTGTCTGCCATCCGTCTACGCTCTTCGGGATGGTTCAGCATCCAGGTGATGGAGTCTGCAAGTACAGAGGCATCTCCGGGCTGGATCAGCAGTCCTGTCTCACCAGGAACTACGATCTCTACCGGTCCGCCTTCATTAGAGGCAATCACCGGCAGTCCGGCCGCCATGCCTTCGACGATGACCTGGCCGAACGGCTCAGGAGTGATCGACGTATGGATCAGTAAATCCGCTTGGTTCATGAGTCCTTGTATATCATCCACATGACCCAGCAGGCTGACATTGGTGATGCCATCCCGCTGCATCTGCTGAATTAATTCCTGTTTGTATTCTTCCTCCCCGAACAGGGCGTCACCGGCCAGCCAGAATTTCACGCGGCTGTCCTGCTTGAAGGCCTTAGCCGCTTCCAGCACAATATGCTGGCCTTTCCAGTGGGCGAGCCGCCCGACCAGCAGGACGTTAAAGTCCTTCCGCTCCCGCCGGCCGATTCCTTCGCCGATCGCCTTGGCGAAGGCTGAGTAGACGACCAGCGTCTTCTTCGAGCGCGGCAGCTCCAGCGCATTCAGCGTGGAGTGGGAATTGGCAATGACCCCGTTCGGCAGCAGGCGTGACAGCAGCCGGATCGCCTTGGCGACAACCGGTTTCAGATAAGGCGCCCCGATGTGGTCCCGGATGTGCCAGATCAGCGGCACGCCTGCTTTTTTGGCAGCAACAGCTCCGTAGAAGGCCGATTTCAGGGAATTGGTATGCACACAATCCACCTTCTCCTCCTTCAGCAGCGGAGCCAGCTTGCGGCCATAGGCCAGCAGCTTCATCGCAGCCGCCGGAGCCCCGAGGTTCACGGCATTACGGCCGCGGCTGCGGATGCTCTCATCCAGCGGGATAATGCGGACATCGATGCCCTTCTCCCGCAGACGTTCCGCAAGCGTGCCTTCCTCCGCCAGGATCACCAGCGGCTCAATCTGCTCACCGATGTTGGTGAGGATGTTGAACAGGGCGACTTCGCCCCCGCTCCATTTGGCGGTGTGGTCGATATAAGCGACTTTGATCATCCTACGCTCACACCCTTTCCCAAGGTTTCGAGGAATAAAGATTCAATCTTGTCGCCCACATGCTGCCAGGTGTACTTCTCCAGCACATGATTCCGGCACTCGTCCCGGCCCGGCAGCAGCTTGCGGTTGCTCAGCATATGAATCATGCCCTCCGCCATATCCTCGCTGGCTGCACTCTTGAACAGCAGCTCCGGCCGGAAGCCCTGGAGGATCTCCTTGTTGCCGCCGACCGGCGTAGCCATCACCGGCAGCCCCGAGGCCAAAGCCTCAACGGTAATCAGGCCGAAGCCTTCCAGCGCCTGGGAAGGAACAACGAACATATCCGCTGCCTGATAATAGGAGGCCAGCTCATGATCGGGAATGTAGCCGAGCAGGCGGACTTTGTTGCCCAATCCGTAATCGGCGATCCGCTCTTCCAGCTCCCCGCGCAGCGGGCCCTTGCCCCCGATCAGCAGAATCGCGTTCGGGAACCTCTCCGCCACCTGCTTCCAGGCTTCCAGCAGCTGCAGCAGCCCCATCCGGTTCATCAGCCGGCGGACCGTCAGGACGGTGGTCGCGCCTTCCGGCAGATTCAGGGTCCGGCGGATCGCCAGCCGGTTCGGAGCGGGGGTGAACCGCTCGACATTCGCCGCTCCCGGAATGACGGTAATCTTGTGCAGCGGTACACCGTGCAGTTCGTGCAGCATGTTACGGAAGTAATCGCTGAGGACGATGAATTTGTCCGCCAGCTTGTAAGCCTTATGTTCTATCGACTTGGCAATCGTTGTTTTGACCTTATGCTTGATGCCTTGACCTTCAATCTTCATCTCTTCGTTCCACGGGCCGTGGAAGGTCATGATGACCGGAATCCCCCGCTTCTTCGCTTCAATTGCAGGCCCGATGCCGTAAGGGGCGAAGTGGGTGTAGAGGATATCGATCCGCCCGCTGCCGTCCCCCATCAGGGAGGCCGCCTTGCGCTGGAAGGCATCCTTGCGCTTCCAGATGGTCTCCTTCGGATCACCGGCATTGTGGATGATCAGTTCCTTCGGCGTCTCCGGCGTTTCTTGGCTGCAAATCAGGGCATGCACCCGGTTCCGTGAGGAGAGCTGTTCACACACGGATTTGAAATAGGTGTTCAGTCCTCCGGGCTGTAATGAGGGCCAGCTGAGGCCGGTCGTCATAATGTTGAGTCCGTCATTGTACGACATAGCTTCTCTCCCCCTTGTTCTCCTTCTCGGCCTGACCCGCTTCGTTATGCCGGGCCAGCCTGCCTGCGCTGTGCAATTCGTAATGCTTGAAGCCGACCATGAATTCATACATCACCCAGAAGACGGATACCGCGAAGCCCGAGATGCCTTTCTTGAACAGGCCATGCAGGAAGTACTTCTGCAGGAACCGTGCGGGCGGACGCAGGAGCAGGTGGCTCAGCTTGAACGGCTTGCCGCTGGCGAACGCACTCTCTGCTTCCAGATCGGTGTATTTGTTGAACCGGGCGACATGGTCGTTGATGCTGCGGAAGCCTTGATGCCACAGCGTTCCGTTCAGCTTCACCGTCCGTTCCTCGGACACCTCGGGCATCTCATGCACCAGAGAGTTGCGGATACCGTATTCCTTGCGGTTATACAGCCGCACCAGGTATTCGCCTTTATCCAGCCATTTGCCGAGGAAGTCGCCAATCCGGTACAGCGAGAATGCCACCGTAGCATCGGTCAGTCCCGGCTTGCGCTCCAGGATATCCCGGGCCAGCTCCTCGCTGACCACTTCATCGGTATCAATCAGGAAGACCCAATCATGGATGGCACGTTCCACTCCGAATTCCCTTTGCTTCGCATATCCGGGCCAGGGGTTGACATACACCCGGCATCCCAGGCTCTCGGATAGCCCTACGGTCCCGTCTTTGCTTCCTCCGTCGATTACGACCACCTCATCGGCGAATAACCGGCAGGACTGAATCGCTTTGGATATCCGAACTTCATCGTCCTGGGCAATGATGACCGCCGAGACAGGGTAGCTGCCCCGACCGCCAAGCACGCTTGTTACTGAATCCATGATAGGTATCCTCCTTATATGGTCTGGTGTGTGTCGTCGCTGCGGGGAATGTTTGGGCTTCTGGCCGCTGTTGTTCTCTGATTTCCTTGATTGGACCGCTGTTAGCGGGTGAAATCAGAGAACTGCTTATGCTTCCGATGCGAGCTTTTCTTCGAAAAGCTTTCAGGCGGACACTTCGTTCCTACAGCTCCAAACTTCCCCTCCGCTTCTCCAACACCATCCCATAGTTTTTTAAGCAGATAAGGGCTCGCCTCGTGTTCTCGGCTCGCTAAACCAGCTACAAGCCATTTGAGTCTTACTCTAAACGCTTGAATCAAAACCCTTAACTGCCTACACATCCATAGGTTTCTTGCGAATATACGAATTCATCGTCGTCTTCATCCACTGAAGGTCCTGGGCGTTAATGAGCAGCCGCGGAAGCTTGACCTTCAGGTTGTACCTGATATTGAGAATAATGAACAGGAACCGCAGCACGGCTGATGAGAGCATCGCCACCCCGGCTCCGAACAATCCGAACTTCGGCACCAGCAGGAAGAGCAGCGGAATCACCAGGATCAGGCCGACCCCCTGCAGGATGGATACGAACTTCGGCTTGCCCAGCGCCATGAACACCTGAGCCAGAATCAGCGTCCCGCCGCTGATGGTCACTTCCAGCAGCAGCAGGCGGAACACGGTAAGCGCGGTATTGAAATCCTTGCCGTAGAGCAGCGGGATGACAAAGGGCGCTACCAGCATCAGGAACACTGCGCCTAGCAAAGTACAGGTAGTACTGATCCGGAAAGCCTTGAAGGTAAGGGCAACCGCTTCGTCCTTCGACATCTCGGAGGCTTTCGGGAAGAGCACCACCGTGATTGAATTCGCGAAGAAGTTCACCATACGCGACAGGCTGACCGCTACCGCATAGAGCCCCAGATCTGCCGGTCTCAGTAATCCGGCAATGATGATCTGGTCTATGTATACTGAGAATTGTCCAAGCAGGTCATTCCCGTAGGAGCCCAGACCGTAGGTAAACAATCTTTTGAAATTAAGATAGGAATCCCGGAGCTTAACCTTGTAGGTCCGCAGCAGCAGGAAGGTCATCCAGATGAACAGCGGAACCGATGGCACCAGATAAGCCAGTGCGGTTGTATAAGGATTCATATAGCCGGTCAGGATCAGAATCCCGATGGCTCCCAGTGTCAGCAGCGGCACCAGGTACCGCATCCAGTTGAAGGTCTTGTAATCTCCTCTGAACTGGAAGGCCGCGTTATTGATCTGCGACACCACAATCAGCGGGCAGAGAATCATCGACCACTGGGCGAAGACCACTACCTCATGACTGAAGGACCCCAGCCAATAAGGCAGCACCAGTATTCCGACCGTCATGGCGATGGTTCCGAACGTCAGGCCGATCAGCAGGGCCATCCGGTACAGCACCCCGGCTTCCTGCGGATTCTTCTTGGCGTTGTAGATCAGCGCCGAGGGAATGCCGAAGCTCATGCTGAAGGCCAGGAACTGCGACCAGTTCACCATCGCTGTCTGCTCCCCCCGGCCTGACGGGCCGAGATAACGGGCAGTCAGTACGCCGGTCAGCATATTGACCAGCAGGATCAGCACGCTGACGAACATCGTTTTGACAGCAGCCGAGCTATTGTCCTTACTCTTCGTGAACCTGCGGAAGGTGGACCATACCCGGTTAGCGGGTAGTGATTTGGCGCTTGACTGCTGCATGCGGTAGTCCCTTCTTTCTGCTTTGAGTGAGCTCCCTCGCGCTGAGGCCAAGTCCGATCAGCATCCAGATCAGATACCCCTTAAGACCGGGAAAGCCATTATCCGATATCAGGCTGGCTACAGCTCCCATCCACGCCGCCAGCGCCAGTCTGGCGTAGGGCTGAAGTTCATTCCTGCGGGTGACTCTGGCGCCGATCTCCTTGATGACCGCGCCGAGTGCCCCGAAGAAGAACAATGCGCCCAGTACGCCGAAGGTCAGCAGCAGCGCGATGAAGCCGTTATCCATATTGCCGTATTCCCCCAGCTCTCCGCCGTTGCCAAGCTTGGTGCCCTGGCCTACACTGCCGATCCCCTGCCCTACCGGATTGCCTGCCACCATCGGCAGCATGTTGGTCCAGAGGCTGAGGCGTTCATTGTAGGAATGATCCTCCTGTACGGAGGTCAGGGTCTCCATCCGGGCCACCAGCCCCTCTGCTCCCGGAAGCTTCGGAACGATCCAGAACAGCGCGGCTGCCACGAAGGCGAGCTGGAGCAGCGTCTTCCATTTACCCTTGGAGGGAGAGGAAGCGATGTAGACCAGCAGCATCACCAGCAGGACCAGCCATGCAGACCGGACGAGCGTAGTCAGCAGGCAGACCACTACGAGCAGAACACCGAGCCAGCGCAGGGTCCCCTGCCATCTTTTCTCCAGAATCATCGGCACCAGAGCGAAGACCAGGAAGGTTGCTGCCGGACCCGGAGAGTTCAGGGTCGAGAAGACCCGGATCTCCAGCGGATAGGGAGTCCCGATGGACATCATATCGGCATTCCGCATCCAGAAGGCGTCCCAGGGAGGAACAGTCAGATACTGCACGATCCCGTAGACCGCAACCAGCACGGCAATGTTGGCAAAAGCGTACAGCAGCCGGTCGATATCCTTCGGCTTAAACGGCGTGACCGCGAAGAAGGGAATCAGCAGCAGCGGTACGATGTAATTCGCCAGATCGTATACCGAGCCGATGCCGTTCTTCGCCAGACCGATCAATGTGCCGTAGGCCAGGGCGACGGAGAACAACAGCATGATCCGGGTGGAGGACTTGCGAATCCGGTGAATTTCCCGCAGCACCGGAATGGCTAAGGTCGCTCCGGTCAGCAGCGGGGCCAGACTAAGCAGGGAAACGGAGTGATACACGCCTTCGTACCAGTCTGCAATCCGCCGCAGCTCCGGGGCAACCGCCCAGATCAGCAGCGTGTACGGAATGAGCATCCGCGGATTCAGCAGGGAGAGCAGCAAGGCCGGAAAAAGGATGCCTGCCAGAATGATGCCTTGCAGGCTATTCGACGCGCTCAGGTTCGCACTGGCAAAGCCGATCGCCAGCGGCAGGGCCAGCGCCGCAGCACAGATCAAGGTCATCAGTACAGCCGACTTCACGGCTTGTGCCGATGGAAGATTCAGATTATTCTCATCTCTGCTTAGCATCTTCATTCCCTGCCTCCCGTCTTTCGCCGCGTTCTTCAATCTGTACTGCTGTTCTTCACCTTGCCCCGTTTGCGCAGCTCTTTGAGCAGGAGCACCAGGAACTGGGCATCGTCGACAAGGTATCTTTTCCATAACCGGCCCGGCTCCTGACTAAGTCTCCAGAGCCACTCCATGCCGGTTCTCTGCATGAAATCCGGTGCCCGCTTCACTGAGCCGGACAGGAAGTCGAAGGTTGCACCCACCCCGATGGAGACCGGCGCCTGGTAGGAGGTATAGTGACGGTAGATCCACTTCTCCTGCTTCGGTGCGCCTACCCCTACGAACACGATATCGGGCTGGCTCTCGGTCAGCATCTGGATAATATGCCGGTTCTCTTCTTCGTTGTGCTCGAAGCCGTAGGAAGGCGAGTAACAGCCCACTACGTTAATGCCCGGGAAGGCGGCCTTCAGATTCTTCGTAGCCTGCTCCGCCACTCCCTCGGCGGCACCGAGGAAGAATAACCGGTATTGCCTTTGCTCGAACGCATTGCCCAGGCGGCTGAACAGGTCCGCGCCGGACACCTTTTGCTTCAGCGGTTTGCCGAGCATTTTGGAAGCCCAGATGATCGGCATCCCGTCCGCGACTACGGCACCTGCTTCAGAGTACACTTCCCGGAACTCTTTGTCCTTGCGCAGCTTGATCACATGATCGACATTGCAGGTCAGGATGTAGGACTGGTTCCGCTCCTGAATGGTTCTGTCGATATAATCCAGCAGGTCCATGAAGTCATAGTTATCGAAATTGACATCGAACATGTTCACTTGGTTCATCGTATCACTTCTTTTTGTGGGGAATCGGCCAGCTGTGAAGATCGGTACAGGCAGTTCAGGTACCAACAGAACGGAATGATGAATTGGACCGTCGACAGCGTGTTATCCGTGAAAGAATAGATCAGAAATGCTGCAATAAAGAGCAGGAAATAAGGTTTGACCGCCGGCAAAAGAACTCTGTATACCATAATAAACACAGCGAGCAAGGACAGCAGCAGCAGGATGGCACCAACATATCCCCCATCGTAATAAAAGCGGATATATTCGTTATGCGGAACCACGAACCCTCCGTAGAGCGTTCCGTCATTCGCCACCGTTACGGCTCCAAGCCCCCGTCCCGCAAGCGGCGAATCTGACGCCTTGTTCAGGAAGTACTCCCAGGCCTCCGCCCGCCCCGACAGGTCAATTCCCGTCTCGGTCGTCCGTTCGAAGGAGCGCTTCTTGAGGTTGTCGAGCTGCATATATACCGCCGCGGTGATGACCAGCAGCGAGCACAGCAGCGGGATCAGATACTTCTTCTTCCCCTTCAGAAAAGCGCGGGAGATATCATAGAAGTAATAGAGCACCATCAGCACCAGGGCGAGAATCGGCCCGCGCGTGCCTGTGATCACCAGAATGAAGAAATTCAGCCCCAGCATGATGTAATTGAACCGGATATACTGCGGACTGCGCTTGATCTCGATGAACGCGATTGCTACTCCCATGAAGGCCAGCATCGCCAGGTGAGGCGGAATATTGGCCCCCTGCACCCGAACCGCACCTGTGAACTCCACGGCTACCAGTGAATGTATATTCGCAGCCTGCAGCACCACGCCTATCAGCATGCTGACCAGCGGCAGCAGGGTAATGATCCGGATCTGCTTCCCGGCAACCTCCTTCTTCCAGTTGATCAGCAGAAGCACGAAGGGCAGTGACAGTCCGATGAAGGCTTTGACCGCAATCGATGTGCTCATCTCCGGCAGCCAGATGGAGAAGCTGAAGGTGAGCAGAATCAGGGCCAGCATCGCCCATAAGGGAGGGCTGAGCTTGAACCTGAGGCCATTCACCAGGATACACGGCACCAGCAGCATCAGAATCACCAGCTTGTAGAGCGACAGGATCTCAATACCGAACATACTCCCGCTGTACAAGAAGTTAATCGAGACCGCCGTGGTCAGCAGAACGAAATAGCTGATCAGCTCAGGGCGTGACAGGGAGGCAACCAGCAGCAGAATGAAGAATACGGCCGCTACTGCGATGACCGGCTGGAAGATGACGGCTGTTCCGAGGAACAGTGCAGTTACGAGATAGAGCATTCCGTATGGCAGACTATTGATTTTGGTGCCCCACTCAAAATTGGTCATCGCGCGTCCTCCCCTCACCCCGCTGCGGATTCCCTCTTCCGGCTCCAAATCATATGGAGAGTTCCGCGAATACTCTCCAGCCGGCATTTATTCAGCAGCTTCCTTCCCTTACTGCGGGATAGAATTGAATCTGCCAGGATGTAAATCACTTTAGCGCCTGTCTTGCCCAAGAGCAGCAGATGCCCTTTCATCCCTTCACTCTTCATAGCGTTCGATATGCCTTGGCTGTAATACCGCTTCATGATCCAGTCCTCCGTCAGCCGGTTCGCCGGAACGAAATGATCCACGGCCATCTCGGGATGATAGAGGATCGAATGTCCTTCCTGCTGCAGCTGGCTGAACAGCCAGGTCTCTTCACCCGAGAGCAGCGAATCGCCCTTGCGGCCCAGCTCCAGCGGGAACAGGCTGATATCGAACACCGGCTTGCGCATCGCCATATTGGCACCGCAAGGGTGAAGCCGCTTCGGATACTCCTTGATCCGGTTCCCCAGATCGACAATCGTATACGGAAGCTCGAACGGCTTGATCAGCCAATCCGGACGCTTGCTCTCGAAGATCGGAGCAATCTTGCCGCCCATCGCCATCACCTCCGGCTTATCCGCGAAGGTGTTCACAATGGTTGTAATCCAGGTCCGGCAAGGGATCGCATCATCGTCCAGGAAGGCGATGAGCTGCGATTTGGAAGCCAGAATTCCTGTGTTCCGGGCTGCAGACAGCCCTTGAACCGGCTCCAGCAGATAACGGATATCCATATCGGCACCATAGGTCTCGATGAACCCCTTAATGGCGGCCGCCGTATCATCCGTGGACTGGTTATCCACGACGATGATTTCGGCCTGGTGCAAATTCTCCAGCGGCAGCAGCGAATGAAGAGTCTTGACCAGCAGCGCCGACCGGTTATAGGTGCATATGATAATGGAAATCTCAGGTACAGCTCCGTGTACGAACATCGGCATCACCTAATTTCCATATTTTTAATAAGCATTCTTGGAACCGAGCAGCATCAGGCCCGTCTTGACGATAATCTTCAGATCGAGCATCGTGCTGCGCATGTGGATATACGTGAGATCCAGCTGAACCATCTCGTCGAAGCCGACGCTGTTTCTGGCATTCACCTGCCAGTAGCCGGTGCAGCCGGGGGTTACCATCAGCCGCTGCTTGTCGTATTCCGTATACTGCTCCACCTCTTCAACGAGCGGAGGACGGGGACCCACCAGACTCATATGCCCCATCAGCACGTTCCAGAGCTGCGGCAGTTCATCAATACTGGTCTTGCGCAGGAATCTTCCAATCCGGGTAATGCGGGGATCATTCTTGATCTTGAACATCGCGCCGCTTACTTCGTTATAGGCCACGAGACTCTCCTTCAGCTCCTCGGCATTAGAGACCATGGATCTGAACTTGTACATGGGGAACAGCTTCTCGTCCTTGCCGACCCGATTTTGGCGGAAGAACACCTTGCCCTTCGGATCTTCCAGCTTAATCAGGACAGCCACCACTGCGAAGAGCGGAAGCAGGAACAGCAGCCCCAAGGCAGAGAACAAGATGTCGATGATCCGCTTCATGACCAGATAGGATTCCATTCCCTTGCTTTCTTCACCCGAATGCAGCATGTAAAGTTTCGGCAGGACGGCCTCATAGTCTTCCGGCAGTTTTTGCATGCTCATCTCTCCTCATTTCTCGTAAAGGTTTATGCAGTCTTACTTCTTGACTCCGGCTTGTATCGCTCACTCTCGGGGAACTGTCTTTAGCTGCTGATCGTGGTCTGTCCCGCTTTATTCAGCCATTCCGCCATAGCATCCATGACCTGATAACGCAGATCTTCGCTCTCTAAGGCAAATTCCAGTGTGGTCAAAATATAACCGAGCCGCTCGCCGACATCATATCTCGTACCGTCAAAGTTATAAGCGTAGACACGTTCGCTCTGGTTCAGCTTCTGAATGGCATCCGTCAGCTGAATCTCGCCGCCTGCACCCTTCTCCTGAAGATCAAGATACTTGAAGATCTTAGGGGTAAATACATAACGGCCCATGATCGCCAGATTGGAAGGTGCCGTGCCAAGTGCCGGCTTCTCCACGAAGTTGTTCACCCGGTAGAGCTTCCCGTCCTGCAGATCCGGCTCAATAATCCCGTAGCGGTTCGTGAATTCATCCGGGATGACCTGTACCCCGATCACCGAGTTCTGAGTCTCCTCATACTGGTCGATCAGCTGCTTCAGGCAAGGGACCTGTCCGGTTACAATATCATCGCCGAGCATCACGCCGAACGGCTCATCGCCGATGAACCGTCTGGCACACCATACGGCGTGGCCGAGACCCTTGGGTTCCTTTTGCCGGATGTAGTGAATTTCCACCTTGGAGGACCGCTGCACCTCTTTGAGCAGTTCCAGCTTACCGTCCTCCAGCAGCCGGGATTCAAGCTCAAAGGCGTTGTCGAAATGATCCTCGATCGCCCGCTTGCCCTTACCGGTTACAATGATGATGTCTTCGATCCCGGAGGCAATGGCCTCCTCCACGATATACTGGATCGTCGGTTTGTTGATAATAGGCAGCATTTCCTTGGGCATTGCCTTGGTTGCCGGAAGGAAACGTGTGCCTAACCCGGCCGCCGGGATAATTACCTTTTTTACCTTTTTCATCACACATACCTCCCAATAGTTTCGTTCACATTGCCGCTGTCGTGTTCTACTTGGTCTGGTTCATTGCTATTCCGAGAATCCTTACACCTGTCTGTTCCATGAGACCCTTCAGCTTGCGGAGAGCTTCACGCTTCGTCCGGCCGTGTCTGGCGACAATAACCACTCCATCCGAGAGCGGGGCCAGAATCCGTGCATCGCTGTAATCGACCGCCTGCGGGGAATCCAGCAGAATGAGATCGAAGCTGGCCTTCAGCTCCCTAAGTAGCCCGGTCATTCTCTCGCTGCCGAGCAGATCCGGCGGACTGACCGTACTCACTCCGGCAGGGATGACTGCCAGATTCGCCAAGCTGCCGTATACCAGAACGTCCTTTGCTTCCTCGTAGCCGCTTAAGTAAGCTGCCAGCCCCTGGCTGCCTTCCACATCGAAGACACTATGCAGGCCGGGCTTCCGCAGGTTACAATCCACCACTGCCACTTTCTTGCCGTCCTGTACGAAGGATACGGCCAGATTGGAGAGAATGGTGGTCTTGCCTTCGCCGCCCTCTGCTGAAGTGAAGAGCAGCACCTGACCGCCTGGTCCCTTCAGCAAGCCGAGCTGGCGGATATACGTGCGCAGCGAGCGGAAGGATTCGGACACATGCGATGACGGGTTCATATCCGCGATTAGACTTCTATTCAGCCGTAACATATTTGCCCTCCCCTACTCTTGCCTTATCTTTATCCGTGGTGCCGAAATCGCGTTTGCGGATGGCCGGAATACTGGCAATGACCGGAAGGCCAAGCTCGAATTCCGCTTCCTTCTCGTTTCTCAGCGTACCGTTCAGCGTCTCCATCAGCAGGATAATCCCGACCGCTGCCATCAGTGACACCACGAAGCTAATCAGAATATTCATGGTCACCCCGCCGTTGACCGGCAGAGGCTGGGCTGCAGGATCAGCCGGAGTCAGGAAAGTTACATTATCCAGGTTCATCAGTGCCGGCAGGCTGCGGATGAAGGTCTGCGAAACCGCGTTTACAATCGTAGCTGCGGTGCCGTAATCCTTATCCTCCACAGTCAGATTAATCACCTGGCTTTTCTCCGAGGATTTGATCTGCAGCTTGGCAGCCAGCTGGCCCGCCGTCAGACCGAACTCGGGATGCTCCGCGATCACACTCTTCATAATGGTTGGCGACTTCATGATTTCCTTATAGCTCTCGATGAGGTTAAGACTGAAGTTCAGTGCGTTGAGATTATTGCTCTCGGGGACATTCACAACGTTGTTGACCAGTAGCTGTCCAGAGGCGGAGTAGACGGGCGCAACGAAGTTTTTACTGACGTAGAAGGTGGTGGCGCAGGAGATAAGTACAAATACCATGATTAACCATAATTTTTTCTTTATCAGGTTAATGTAATCCAAAATCGTCTTTTCCACAGTAACCCTCCTTCCGCTTGTGTTCGTTTTGAAAGCAATCATGAAAGTTTCAGATGTCTTGCTTTTATTCTAACAATGCGCAGGATTTATCACATGCCCCCTAGCATCACTTTACACTTCACTTTCGAGTGACTGCGTTTGGTCCGCCAGAGGGGGTGGATGGTATACTTTAGTACCATATGTCTGTAAAAAGCTCACACCCCCGGTGATGCAATATCACCTAATTGGGAGATGGATGTTGGGGAATCTTCGCATCAGCCGCTCGTGGCTGCCTAATGTATGCTGTTTTCCGCATACATTTGGGTCGCGGGCCCGCTTGCGAGCACAATGTATGCTGTTTTCCGCATACATTTGGGTCGCGGGCCCGCTTGCGAGTCCAATGTATGCTGTTTTCTGCATACATTTGGGTCGCGGGCCCGCTTGCGAGTCCAATGTATGCTGTTTTCCGCATACATTTGGGCCGCACTGGTAATCTCCCCCTTCATTGATTTCCCGGAACGCAAAAAAACACGGACAACGTGGTCCGTGCTCCGTCCCCGATCATTCACAGGGATGATTATTAATCGTATGACATCTCATATTTGGTAAGCCCGACCGCATTGGCGTATAAGGCCGCCTGCGTCCGGTCCGCCACCTGCAGCTTCGCCAGAATCTGGCTGACATGCTTCTTGACGGTGAATTCGCTGATGAACAGGCGTGAAGCAATCTCGCGGTTGCAGGCCCCCTGTCCCAGCTCGATCAGAACTTCCTTCTCTTTGGGTGTAAGCTCATCCGTCGGACTGCTGCCGCTCATGCGCATCTTATCTTCCATCAGGCCAGGATCGTAATACTTCCTGCCCTTGTGGACCAGTTGAATTGCAAACAGCAATTCCTCAGGCAGAGCTTCCTTCAGTACGTAACCGTCTACCAGCACTTCCTCCGCCTTCAGGAAATCTTCCCGGCTGGCTGAGGACGTAAGCAGGATGAACTTGCATGAGAATCCCCGCACGCGTGCTTCCTTGATAATATCCAGGCCCGATTCATCGGCAAGCTTCAGATCAATCAGCACAAGATCAGGCTGTATCTCCTCAATGACGAGAAGAGCTTCTTGGCCATTCGTTGCTTCGCCGGCAAACTGCAGATTGGACTGCATCGATATCACAGATGCCAATCCTCTTCTCACCAAAGGGTGATCATCAACAATGACGATTTTCACTTGAACGACCTCCTGCCTAAAGTTTATGCATTTTTCAGTTCAGCCACACCGACAGGTATAGAGATTAAAATTCTGGTTCCAGCGTTCTCGCTGCTGGTTAACTGGAAATCGCCTCCAAGGGACTGTGCCAGATATTGCATATTCTTCATTCCCAGTCCGCCTGAGTGATCCTCGGATTCAGCCCAGATCAGATCGGCATCGAAACCGACGCCATCGTCGACAATCGATAGTCTAATCCATTTCGGCTTAAGTGACAGTTCTACATCCACCCGGCTGGCAGCACCATGTCGTATGGCGTTGCCGGTAGCTTCGGAGATAATCCGGAAGAGTGCCTTGTGGTAAGGATAAGGGAGACTGAAATCATCCCCCGTTATTTTCAGTTCAATCTCAACATCGTTAAGCCGGGAGAGGCTCTTCAGATGCGAGCGCACCATCCCAAGCCAGCTTGGGCCGCCGCTCTTCTTGGAGCTGAGGCTGTAGATGGTAATCCGCAGCTCCTTGGCCACCTTGGTGGCTGAATCATGGATAAGCTCAATCTGCTCCTCCAGCTCCCGCTCAGACATTTTCCGCCAGGTCTGCTTCAGGGAATGGGTCGCATAGACGATGCCGAAAAGACTCTGGGACACACTGTCATGCATCTCATCGGCGATCCGGTTCTGCTCGTTCGTGATGATCAGCCGGTTCTCGATCACGCCCAGCTCATGGCGCTCAAGAATAATCGCACTCAGCTCCGACAGGAACATCAGCTGCTGGATGTACCACCGGCGGCCCTCCAGCCCTTCCGAGGCTTCCAGCTTCACGCCAATCATCCCGACGAACCGGGTGCTCATTCTTACCGGCATCAACAGGAAGTCACCGATTCCCGGCATACTTTTGAATACCGGTTCACGCTGCAGCCTCCATTCATGCTCATGCTTCTCCAGTTCCATGAACAGAAAGCGCTCCTCCTCATGCTGCCATCCTGTCTGACGGCTCTGCGGAGCAGGCTCCCCGCTTTTTTTGGCGAACCAGAACAGGGCCTTCTCCAGCTTGGTAAGCTTGACCACATAATCGGTAATGACTTGGCCAATATTCATGAAGTCATGCTGGCTCGATGTTTCCACGATGTGATAAAGCGATTTGATATGCTCCATGGTATCGTTGGTCCGCGCGTTCGCTTCCTCCCGCTGCCGCTTTATCCCCTTAACCATCTGCATAACTATAACCGCGAGAGCCAGGGCTAGAAACAGGTTACCATTGGCAAGCATAATTTCTGGAATCGTAGGACCGGGAGAACCGGAATCCATATAGCCCGATGCTGCCACAATGGCAATATAGCCCACAATCAGGCTCCAGGCAAAATAAAAAGATAACGCACCCGCCGCAAACAGCACAGGATTCAGTACATATAGCTTAAAAGGACTATCGTATCCTCCAGTAAATAACATCAACACCGCAATGAGTGCCGTCTCCAGGCTGATCAAGAGCATGAGCGGACGGGCTTTTGCATGGAACCTCCGGTAATAGTACGGGAATAGTTGGGCAAATAAGAATAGCACGATGATTAGTAGGGATTTGTATATTACGGAAGGTCCCGCAGGAACCATGAGGTACATAAACGATGTGAGGGACAAAGAAAAGATTCTAAAAAAGGCGATAGTGCGATCTTCTGCTGTTAATTTAATGTTCATCCCACCACCCTATTCTCCAGTTTGTGGAAAATTCGAGTTTATTCTAAGCTATGTTTAAAAGCATCATACATGAGAAAAATCACAATAACAAGTTTCGTTTTCTAATGATAGCGTTTACTTTGAAAATAAAATGGGTATAATTCTTCTTTTTTCATGAAAAATTAACCAACTCTATCCAGCTTATCAAATGATAGCGCATGCAATATTATCCAGTTCGGCTCCAGGCATGACAAAGAGCCTGCCCCTTCAGGGACAGGCTCTTCCAAAGACAGGATGTCTCCAGTTATCCGGTGAGTTCACCCGGCACAGTCTATTCAGTCGCCGCCGGAACAGCCTGCTCCAGCTTGGCCTTATTGCATATACAAATTTGATAGCGCTGTTCGCCAACGATATGATACCCGGTGAACAGAATACGCAAGGTATGACTTGGTCCTACCACTTTATGGAGACTGCGGCAACTGATGCAGTAATACTCTCTCAATAGTCTCATCTCCGGCTAGTCTAGAAGTACTATTCTAGAACTGCTAATATTATCTAGAGCATAGCACTGTTTTTTTTCGTGTGTCAACAATAATCTGCAAAATACGACATTATACCAAGCTCATTTAGAGGTAAAAAGTAGAAATTTGTCGTTTATTCAATCATATATGATTCCGGCAGGTCTGCGGAGAGAGGCCCATATATTTTTTGAATAGCCTTGAAAAATAAAAACTATCCCTATAATGAAGCATTCCCGCTATCTCCTGCACCTGCAGCGAGGTATTAAGCAGCAAATGCTTGGCCTCGGCCATCTTCAGCCGGTGGATATATTCATGCAGTGGATACCCGCTGCTCCGCCGCACGGTGCGCCGGAGTGTAGACATGGAGAGGTGCAGGCGCTCAGCCATCTTCGGCAGATCGGGCTTCTCATAGATACAGGCATTCAGCGCCTCCCGGATCAGCGGCATGGCTTCCTGCTGCCACGGGCGGCGGCTGCCCTGGAGCTGCAGTGAGCATTCCAACAGCATCTCCTCCAGCAGCAGTGCAGCCCGGTCCGCATCACCGGGAACATCCCCCGCCATGTACGACAGAACCTTTTCAAAAGACGCTTCCAGCCCTTCCGCCTTATCTCCCCGGGTTACCTCTCCACCCGCAATCATACCGGCTTCGAGCCAT
Source organism: Paenibacillus sp. FSL H8-0048 (assembly GCF_038002825.1). NCBI lineage: Bacteria > Bacillati > Bacillota > Bacilli > Caryophanales > Paenibacillaceae > Paenibacillus > Paenibacillus sp. FSL H8-0048. Next base: position 3,429,073 of record NZ_JBBODF010000001.1, read on the forward strand.
TCGGTGACACGGCTTCCGCTGAAATTAATATAGTATTCATCCCAATACCCGCCTGGCGGCGGTCCGAAGCTGTAGTGATAACCAGGTCTGAAAAAAAACAGGCTTCCCTCATGGACCTGCTGCTCTGCTCCTCCGTTCTCTGTATAAGTTCCGCCTCCTGCGACTATATATACAAGGGCCCAGTGTTCAAAGGTGACCCCCGAACGAAACAGCGTTCTTCCCGGCAGATGGCCGGCTTGCCCGACACGAATCGACTTCAGGCGCAGCCTGGCGGCCTCCACCTTCGGATCAATAATTCTTACTGGATACGGGCTGATCATATAATCCATGAGCTTGGGCATACACTGCATTCCTCCATGTGTTCAGGAGTGATATGTTGATAATGAAGATGATCATATTCTACATGAATAAGAGGTGTCCACGCTATGTCTGATGTTGTTCACTTACAGCTTTTCCCCCGCCCGCAAAAGGTCACGGTATCCGCAGGACAGTTCCACCTTCCTTCCCGGGGCAGCATTGTGCTGGCCAGTGAGGACCAGTTGTCCGCCCTTCCCGCAGCACGCAGGCTTCAACAGATCGCATCCGGGGCGGTCCGTCTCAATCTGCCTCTGTCCATAGGGCAGCGGTCTTCCACAGTTCCTGCATGTACTTTCCGCTATAACGCACTGCTTGCAGAAGGTGCCTATGAGCTGCACATTAACGAAGAAGGCCTAACTGCCGCTTACGGTTCCCCGCAAGGTGCTTATTATGCAGCCGCAACGCTGAAGCAGCTCCTGCAGCAGTGCGGCCGGACACTTCCTTATCTGCATATCTGCGATCAGCCGGATTTCGCGGCCAGAGGACTGATGCTTGATATCAGCCGCAACAAAATCCCCACGCTGGATACCCTGTACCGGATCATTGATCTCATGGCGGATCTCAAGCTGAATCAGCTGCAGCTATATATAGAAGGAGCTCCATTCGCTTACGAGTCTTTCCCGCAGGTATGGGAGCTGGAAACTCCGCTCACGGGCGATGAAATTCTGCGCTTAGATGCCTACTGCCGCGAGCGGTATATTGAGCTGGTGCCTAATCAAAATAGCTTCGGCCATATGGAGGGCTGGCTGACCCGGCCGGAGTTCAACCACCTGGCAGAGATCCCCGCAGGCTTCATGCTCCCGGATCAGATGTACGATAGCGATTTATACCCGGAAGGATTATTCATGCATCCCGGCACCTTCCATACGGAGGACCCCGAGGTACTGCAGCTTCTGGGCACGATGTACGATGACCTCCTTCCCTACTTCAGCTCAGAGATGTTCAATGTCGGCTGCGATGAGACCTATGAACTGGGACTTGGCGCAAGTCAGGCGCTGGCGGAGTCTTCCGGCAAGGGCGAGCTATACCTCTCCTTCCTGCAAAAGATTCACGGGCTGGTCAAGCAGCGCGGCAAAACCATGCAATTCTGGGGCGATATCATCATCCAGCATCCTGAGCTGATCCCCCGGCTGCCGAAGGATATCATCGCCATGGAGTGGGGGTACAGCACGGCCCATCCGTTTGAAGCGGATACCCGCAAATTCAAGGAAGCAGGCATCCCTTTCTATGTCTGTCCGGGGACCAGCTCCTGGAATTCGCTCACCGGGCGAACGGACAACATGCTCGCCAATCTGCGCAGTGCTGCGGTACATGGCAAGAGAAACGGCGCTATCGGCTACCTGATTACCGACTGGGGCGATTTCGGCCACTGGCAGCATCTGCCGGTCAGCTATGCCGGATTCGCCTACGGGGCAGCACTGGCCTGGAATGTAGAGGGGAATCTGGAGGCGGATGTGGCGCATTATCTGAACACGGCAGTCTTCCAAGACCGCTCTGGAACCATCGGGCAACTGCTGCTTGATTTGGGCAACTACTATAAGCTGGAGTCGGGCACGGTCCGCCCGAATGATACAGAGATGTCCATGCTGCTGCGAAGCCATCTGGAGCATGTACAGCTGGCTGTTAAGCTCCCTGCAGAGCAGCTTGACCAGCTGGAGCAATACATCCTCGGCCTCGAAGCCAGGCTTGAGCAGCCGGTTATGGATTGCAGCGACGCCGGATTGGTCATAGAAGAGCTTCAGAGCGGCATCCGCTTCGTGAAGCATGCCGTGCAGCTTACCCGGCTCAAGCACCAGCTTGCGTCAGCCGAGCCGAAGCCCCAGGCAGCGCAGGTTCAGGCGCTGATCCATGACCTGGATCTGCTGCTGCACGAGTACCGCCAGCTATGGAGCCGGCGCAACCGGCCGGGCGGCCTGGAGCGCAGTGTCTCGAAGCTGGTCCGCCTGCGTGGGGAATACGCCGAGCTTGCCGCCAAGCTGGACGCAGAGGCAGTTCGGTAGATTACATTACGGAAGAACAATAGAACATACAGAAGAAACCTCTCCTTTGAAATGGTTGTGCAGGTACTCCATTTCACCAAGGGGTGGTTTCTTTTTTTGATTTAGAAAGATTTTGAAGAATCTTTTTCCGCTTATACAGTGGAGTGAACGGAATGACCCGCGTAAAAGCGGCAGCACCAGCAAATGTATGCTGTTTTTCGCATACATTCGGGCCTCACGCCTCCGCGCCAGCAAATGTATGCTGTTTTTTACAGAAACAAACTTTAGATTGAATTAGGAGCAGGGCAGGATTATAATAAGATCAAATAACCACTTTTTACCTAATATTTAAAATAAAATACATAATTGACAGGAGATAAGTCTATGGATTGGCTTCATGCTTATGAGGACGAGCTCCGTGTGGTTTTTGAGGAGAACCGCAGGGTAATCTCTGCGTTTCCAGAGCCGCTTAACGCCCGCGGCCTGTCATATCTCGATCAGTTCAACGTGTTCAACCCGGACAGCCATAAGAATTACATCTGTTACCTGCTCCCCTTCTGGCTCCAGGACCCTTGTGGCCTGAGTCCTGAACTGGTCCGCAGGATGTCCGCAGGCAACGTCTTCCTCATGCTCTATTTCTTCCTCCAGGATGACCTGATGGACAGTCCGGAGGCCTCGGCAATGCAAGCGCTACCACTTGCCAATCTGCTCTATGTAGAGTTTCTGGCAACCTACCTTCCGCTGTTCCCGGCAGACTCCCCTTTTTGGCCCTGCTTCAGCCGTTACATCAGTGAGTGGGCGGACAGCGTGAGCGGTGAAGCCGGCAGCGATTACTTCCTGAATGACCGCATCCGTATCTCCCATAAGGCCAGCCCGCTCAAGCTCAGCAGCACGGCCGCGCTGCTGCTCTCCGGCCAGTCCTCCTCCATTCCTGAGGCCGAAGAGATGATTCACACGTTGCTGCTGACCCTGCAAATGCTTGACGACTACGAAGATTGGGAGCAGGATCTGAAGGACAGCAGCTATAACTGCCTGTTGTCACTGGTACGCTCCAGTACCGGGATTGCAGCCGGAGAGCCACTCGCTGAATCAACAGTGAAGGACTTCATCTATGTAGCAGGCGGACTCACAGGATATGCAGCAACGGCCCAAGCTAACCATCTGATGCTGGAGGAGGCCAGCTTACAGCTGCCCTTGCTGGTATCCTTCCATCTCGTGCTCGTGCAGAACCTGCACCAGATCGCCACGGCCATTGAAGAGCAGAAGCAAATACTGCTGGGCGGGGGGCTTGATTACTGGCTGTCTACGCACTTGAATCTCTCATAATTTATGTAAATAGCAATAGAATTATAGAATGGCCTATGCTATACTAAAAAGGCAATTATAACCATTTCGAAAGGGTGATTCTATTGTCAGTAGGAGTTCTTAAGAATCAGGTGATTCAGAAGGCGTGGGAAGATCCGGCTTTCAAACAAAGACTGCTTGCAGATCCGAAGGCAGCGCTCCAGGAGGCGCTGGGCATCAACCTTCCTGACAACATTACACTGAAGACCGTTGAGGAAGGCTCCAATGAATTCTATCTGGTCATTCCCCCAAGCCCTTCTTCTGATGTAATGAAGACACGTATCACCCCAATGGGAACCTGGTAGCATATTCAAGTCATATTATGATCGGGAGTTGGAATCGTCCGACCCTTCTGCACGCGGCAGAATGGTGATGGACTCGGTTCCGGCTCCTTTTTTGCTCATAAAACGGATTTCGCCCTCCATAGCTTCAATAATACGGAAGGTAACCATCAGCCCGAGCCCCGTGCCCTTTGTCTTATTAGAAGAGAAATACGGCTCGCCCAGACGGCTAAGCACAGACGGTTCCATGCCTGCCCCGTTATCCTTAATATGAATATGCACCTTATCTCCCCGGCTGTAGGCCAGCAGATGAATCGTGCCTTCCTCCCCCAGGGATTCAATGCTGTTCTTGATGATATTAATCATCGCCTGCTTGAACTTCGAGGAATTCCCTTTGACCCACAGGCCGTCCTCCACCTCGAGAATCATTTTGCCACCGTTCAAATGGCATAAGGGCAGCAGGATGCTCTGGATATGCATGAACTCTTCATTCACATAGAGCAGGGAGACCTGTTCAAATTCCGGCTTGGCAAAGGTCAGAAAATCGGTAATAATGCTCGCCGCCCGGTCCAGCTCACTGAGCGCCATGGTCAGGTATTTCTGCTCGTCCCCGCTCGATTTCTCGCTGAGCAGCTGAAGGAACCCCCGGGTTACCTGGAGCGGGTTACGCACCTCATGAGCTACCGATGCTGCCAGCTCGCTGATAATCTCCATTTTCTCCGAACGCTGCAGTTCGTTGTTGAACAGCTCCAGCTCCTGCGAATACTTCACCACTTGGCTGTGGTTCTGCGCCAGCCGACGACCCAGAATCACAATCAGTGAGAGAATGAACACAACCAGCGCCCACTTCCAGTAGAAGAGATCATAATTCCCGCGTTTGAGATAATACCACAGCAGCTCCAAGATCCCGGTAAGAGCAGCCGTACCGAAGCCGCATGCGAAGATGATCGCATCCTTGTTGCGCTTCAGAGAGAACACAATAACGCAGCCGATCAGCAGGATGAATTGAAGAATCATAATAATGCCGACAATGTTGGTAGAGATGAAGTAATAGAATTTCAGATACCGGCCCCCGGATAGTGCATTAATAATAAGGAGGACACAGCAGAATAAGGAATAGGCCATCTGAAATTTGCGGAACCTGCGGATGATGCCGTATTTGCCCGCACCAAATATTTTCTCGAACAGGAAGGTCAGTGCAGGTAAGAGGGACAACAGTGCCACATCGAACAAAAATACACTGAGCCCGCCCAAATAGCTGTAGAAGGTATAAGTGAAGGAAGAATAGGTTACGGACAGCACTCCGGTAGAGGCAATGACAATGGACAGCGAAGCCGCCACGGGGAAATACTCCTTGTTCAGGAAAAATGCGCACACAAACAGCACCGCCGCCACAAAGATAAACGCGCCGCCCAGAATCACATCTATAAGTCCGTTTTTGATATAGTCCTTGATTAGAATAGTATGCTCACCGAGCATCACCTGCTCCTTGATTCCGATCCGGTCCTGGAGCGTCTGCGTCCAGATATAGAGCGTCTTTCCGTTATCCCGCATGTCCAGGGGCACAAGCAAGGAATAATTATCCATAATAAAGCCGCGATCCCCTTCAAAAACCAGCCGGTCCTCCACATACACCTTCACATGCAGCGCATAAATCGTCTGGATATAGACGGAGGGGGACACGTAATGATAGGAGGGCAAAGTAATCTTGGTCCAGGCGGAGGATACCCCGGAAGGCTTGCGCGGCATCTCGGCCTTCGCCTCCACATCGATCCACCCCTGTTCTTCCTTTACCGGAGCCTGAAGCCCGCCATCATCCGGCCCCTCCTGCCACTTCATCTGCCAATGTCTGATCTCACTGGCGGGGGAGGCGCTTTGCGCGGATACCTGAAGACCTCCGCAGGTTAGGCAAAGCAGAAACAATACGAACGCTGTATGTAAACTTTTGACCATCAAAGACATGCAAGCACCTCAGAGGAAAGTTTTAGAAGTAAAGTTCTGTAGTGTTAATATTTCGCCCCATGCTCTGCCCATCCCTTCAAAAAAACGGAATAAACAAAAATATTTTCTAATTACTGTTGGAGGCCGGCAATTTAATAAGCACTTCGGTCCCTTCGCCCTTGCGGCTGTGGAACTCAATCGTGCCGTTCATCGCCTCAATAATACGGAAGGTGACCATGAGGCCAAGTCCCGTGCCCTTGGTCTTATTGGAGTAATACGGCTCGCCCAGCCGGGCCAGCTCGCTGACCTTCATTCCCTCGCCGTTATCCTTCACGCTGATGATTACCCAGTCGCCCGTTCTCCAGGCCGTTACGACAATCTGCCCCTCCTCCTGCAGTGATTCAATGCTGTTCTTGATCAGATTAATGAATGCCTGCTTGAATTTGGCCGGACTGCCCGTCACTTGAAGCTCCTGCTGCAGACGCAGCTCTATCGAGCCGCCCTGCAGATTAGCCAGCGGCAGCAGGATTCCCGACACATGCTTCAGCTCCCCCGAGACTTCGAATACATCCACAATATCCGAGCCCGGCTTCGCAAAGGTCAGGAAATCGGTAATGATCACCGAGGCCCGGTCCAGCTCCCCTACAGCCATCTTCAGATACTCCTTCTCCTTATTGCCTGAGCGCTCCCCCAGAATCTGCAGGAAACCGCGTGTGACCTGGAGCGGATTACGTACCTCATGGGCTACAGAGGCGGCAAGCTCACTGATAATCTCCATTTTCTCCGAACGCTGCAGCTCATTATTGAATTTCTCCAGCTCCCTGGCGTATTCCAGCGCCTTCTCGTGGCTTCCTGCAAACCTTTTCCCCAGAATAGCAATCAGGGAAAGAATGAACACCACCATGCCCCATTTCCACCAGTATAGATGATACCTCTCCATTGAAAGGAAGTACCGCAGCAGCTCCGCCACAGAGACCACGGCAAATACAGAGAAGCCGCCAGTGAACAGAATAGCATCTGAATTGCCTCTTCGGGCATAAGAAAACGCCAAGAACAGCAGGTAGATAAGCTGGGCAATCATTAGTACACCGGTTGCGTTAATAGTCAGAATAGAATACAACGCGTCCAGCCGGAAGGACACTGCGGCGTTCAGAATAAGCGCTGCGGTACAGAACAGGGAATAGGCCAGCTGAAATTTACGCGCCCGGGTAGTGAATCCCCGCTTGCCCGGTCCGAATAACTGCTCAAAATAAAGCGTGAACGCCGGCATAATGGTAAACAGGGCCAAATCGAAGCTGATCTGTCTGAGACGATCTCCCCGGCTTAGAATCAGTGTCAGAAACGGGGAGTACGTCAGCAACAGCACTCCAAAGGACAGAATGACCAGGGCCAGAAAGAAACCGCTGTAGAAAAATTCAGGCTTAAGGAACAGCAGGCAGATCAGTAACGCTCCGGCCATGAAAGTCATGGCGGCTCCAAGCACAACGTCCACCAGATCCTGCTTCACATAAAAGGACAGCAGCTGATTGTAGCTGCCGACCCTTACATTCCCCTCGATTCCAAACTCCCCGCTGCCCGCATTCCACAGATAGAGCCGCTTTGCACTGTCTTGTGCCGGGAGCGGAATCAGCACCTTGTTGCCGCTATATTCCACATCCCCGCTGGAATCGTAGATTAGCCGGTTGTCTATGTATGCTTTCAGGTTATCGCCAAATACTCTATCGATCAGAATAGCAGGGGTTGCCCCTGCAGGGGGCAAGGTAAGCCGCATCCAGGCGGAAGCGGTACCAGATGGCGGAAGAGGCCTGGCCTCCCTGGCCCGTACCCATGTCCATTCAGCGGCCCGCACTGTCATTGCAGCTTCTATGCCGCTATTTTCAGCCGTTTCCCACTTCAGCTCCCAGGCCGGAATTTCCGCTTCGGTATGTCCGTCCCATTCTATGGCGATCCCCGCCGGAATAATGGTTATTACAAGCAGCAGCATGATGAGAACTGCGGCTGTTTTGGTTGATGCTAACTTCATTGTGGCACCTCAGTGAATCATTAGTTGTATTTATATAGTCCATATGATTCTTATTTTCGACAACGTTTGCACAATACCTGCCATCAGACTGCAAATAACCTCGAAACGGCTCGGTTAATCCATCTATTCCGGTTATTTTGCCGGAGAAATGAATATATTAATCAAATGCTCTGCCTGGATGCCAAGACAGATTCGCCGCTGCTTAAACGGGTATAGTTGTACTATAAGATGAAGAAGACCTACAACAAGGGAAAAGGGAGCTGATTGACGATGGGCAACGAATTCAATAAGACGGAAGCCGACTTTGCATATGAGCGCTATACCAAAATGGGCGGTGTCTCCCCGGAGCAGGATATCCCGCTGGAAGAATTACGCCCGCTTGGCACGATTACTGAGCCAAGTCCCAGTGAGGAAACCGCTGGCGCCGGGAACCGCCCGTTGGAATCTGCACTGGCCAGTCATGACCCTGCTCACTTCACACCGATCGATTTCGACGGTGTAGTGGATGACGGCTCGGATCCGGCGCTTGAGAGCGATCCTATTCTTGCAGCCGATATCGGCCTGAATGTGCCGGACTCCGGGCTTGGGCCGCGCGCAAACCGTCCTGTTCATGCTTCTGCCACCCCCGGTCCGCAGCGGGATGAGCTGCTGGAGTCGGATGCTATATACACGGCCGGCGCAGCCGGATTGACCGGCAGCGTCATTGATTATGCGGATACGGAGGAAGAGGTGACCGAAGAAGCGGAGGAGGCCGCTCCGCTGGAGGATGTCCCGGATGCGGATGAGCTGGTTCCCGGAAGCAGCGTTGACCCGGTCTCCCCGGACCCGGATGCCATGCCCGGCACCGATGTGCTGAACGGCTCGAACGGTGAGGAGTAGATACGGCTAAGCGTCCCTGCCGGAGCGTACACCCACGGTCCAGGTTCATATTGACTTTTGGAGACAATCGGCTTACGATAGTTTCATTCAGTTGCGGCGATGGAGTTCGCCATAACCGCCCTTCGGGGCTAATGACTCCTACCAGTGGTTAACTTCGCTGGTAGGAGTCTGTTTTGATTTCAGGGCAGTATTGATTTCGGGTCGGGGGGCATAAGCCATAATGAAGAGGAAGTATGAACGGTGGGCCGAGCTTGCAGCGCGCCAGAACCAGCTTGCACTCTGGAGTACATTTGTGAAGTGGGTGATCCTGGGGGGAATGGTCGGGCTGCTGGCAGGAAGTGCCTCAGCCTTGTTCCTGGCAAGTCTGAACGCGGTCACCCAGGTAAGGCTGGAGCATGCCTGGCTGCTCTTCCTGCTTCCGGCGGGAGGCGCGCTCGTCAGCTTAATGTATATGCGTTACGGCAAGAGCAGCCTGAAGGGTAACAATCTGATCCTGGAGCAGATCCGCCAGGGCAACGAAGCCATTCCGCTGCGCATGGCCCCGCTCGTTCTTGGCGGCACGCTGATTACCCATCTCTTCGGCGGGTCAGCCGGACGCGAAGGCACGGCTGTGCAGATGGGCGGCAGTCTGGCAGACAGTCTCGGCCGCTGGCTCAGAATCGGTCCGGTGGACCGCCGAATCCTGCTGATGTGCGGCATCAGCGGCGGCTTCGGCTCCATCTTCGGCACCCCGCTGGCCGGAACGGTGTTCGGCCTGGAGGTGATCGCCATCGGGCTGATCAGCCATAAGGCGCTGCTGCCTTGTTTTGCCGCCAGCTTCACCGGTGATCTGGTGGCCTCCCGCTTGTGGGGCGTTCACCATATCCATTATCAGGTGGATGTCTTCCCAGCTATGGATGCGCTGGTGCTGGTCAAGGTTATAATCGCCTCTATCCTCTTCGGCATGTGCAGCCTGCTGTTCAGTGAGCTTACCCATTATCTGAAGCGGACCTTCACCGCCATAATCCGTAATCCTATGCTCAAAAGCGCCGCCGGCGGACTAATCATTATTGCCCTGGTCTACATAGCCGGTTCCCGGGACTATCTGGGGCTGGGCCTTCCGCTGATCAGCAGCTCCTTCGAAGACGGCGTATCGCCCTTTGCTTTTCTATGGAAGCTGATCTTCACCGCATTCACTCTGGGGACCGGCTTCCAGGGCGGCGAAGTAACGCCTCTATTCGCGATTGGAGCTTCTCTGGGGAGCAGCCTGGCCGGAGTGCTTCATCTATATGGGCCTTTCCTAGCTTCACTCGGCTTCATCGCTGTCTTCTGCGGAGCAACCAATACACCGCTTGCCTGTTTCATAATGGGCATCGAGCTGTTCGGCTCCGGCGGAGCGGTCTATATGTTCATCGCCTGCATCATCAGCTATCTGTTCTCCGGACACAGCGGAATTTACAGCTCCCAGCTCATCGGCATCTCCAAAAGCGCTTTACTGCCGGTTCCCGAAGGAACGACGCTCGCTTCCGCCAAGGAGCACCCCGCACCAAAGTAGCGGAATCCGGCCGGCCGCAGAAGCAGACTTTGCCAGAAGCAGGACAAAGAAGGTATGATACAGAGGTGAATGCACCACATTATTCAAGAAGGAGAGATTCTGAAGTGAAGTCTATCACAAGAAAACCTGTCATCCTGCTTGCGGTGATGTGCCTGATGCTCGTCATTCTGGCGGGCTGCGGCAATAAGCCAGTGAATAATAATGCCAATGGTAACAGCAGCACCGGAGCAGGCAGCGAGGCCACCGCAGCACCGCAGGAGAGCGTCACCGCTACAGAAGGCGTGCCTTCAGCCACAGCCAGCCATCCGGTGGTTACGATCGAGATGGATAACGGCGCTGTTATTAAGGCCGAGCTGTATCCCGAGGTTGCCCCCAATACGGTCAACAACTTCATTTCTTTGATCAAGAAGGGCTTCTATGACGGAACCATCTTCCACCGGGTCATTCCAGGCTTCATGATCCAGGGCGGGGACCCGGATGGCACAGGTATGGGCGGACCGGACTACAGCATTGCCGGAGAATTCAACAACAACGGCTTCACCAATAATCTGCTGCATACAGAAGGCGTACTGTCCATGGCGAGAAGCAAGCCTATGGACTCTGCAGGCTCCCAGTTCTTCATTATGGCCGCAGCTTATCCAAGCCTTGACGGCGATTACGCTGCCTTCGGCAAGGTTACTGAAGGACTCGAAGCGGTCCAGGCCATCGTCAGTCTGCCGCGTGGCAAGAATGACCGTCCGGATCAGCCGCCGGTGATGAAGAAGGTCACCGTTGATACGCTTGGCGTTACTTATCCCGAGCCGCAGAAAGTCCAATAATCAAACCGCAAGCAGGCTGCACAGTCCGGTCTTGCTTCAAAATCTACACAGAAGAGCCATCCCCCATAACCGGAGGATGGCTCTTCTTCATATCTTAAGTATATTTGAAGCATGCGGCTACTTATTGGAAGTGGGTATGCTTCGTTCTCCACTGCTCCAGCTTAATGAACACCCAGAAGCCGTAGATTCCAAACGTGATCACCGTCAGCAGGAACCACTTGATCCATTGTCCGAACAGGCTGACGGCTGAACCGTCGAACCGCAGACGCTGCCCCTCCACCACGGTATGCTCGACCTTCCAGCGGTAGAGCATTACTACTGACCAGGGATAGCAGATACCGAAGGTACAGACCGTAACCAGCCAGCCAGCGAGACACCACCCAATGTACTCAATAAGCTTCCCGTCAAAATAAGATTCCCTGCTTCCATAATTCATCTCTGCCGTAATGTGCAGTGCTCCCATGGGTCTCCGCCTTTCATTCATGCAAAATTATTCCTGGTTCTATTTTCCTTATTATCCATGCTGGGCACTACTACATTTCTCACAATTCTAACTGGTAATGGATAAAAAGTAGAATGAAGTCGAAATTAGCCGCCCACTCGGGCAGCCTATCTCCGGCTTAGGGCATGCTGACCGTTCCGCAGGAAAGTGCTGCGGCTGTTGCGAAGCAGGGATATCCGTTCTTCTGCAAGCTGATCCGCAGCCGCGTAGGCCGGAATCCCCTTCAAACGGGAGATCTCCAGCACACGGGTGATGCTGTCATAGATTCGGGCGATCTGCTTGTACGCCCGCTCCTTGTGGTAACCGTTCAATTCATCAGCAATATTAATAACGCCACCGGCGTTAATGACATAGTCCGGGGCGTAGACAATCCCCATCTTATGCAGCGCGTCCCCGTGACGCGGCTCCTTGAGCTGATTATTGGCAGCTCCTGCAATCACCTTGGCTCTAAGCCGCGGGAGCGACTCATCATTAATGGTGGCACCGAGCGCACATGGCGCATAGATATCACAATCTGCCCCAATAATGTCGCCCGGTTCTACAACCGTTGCCCCGTATGCCTGGACAGCCCGGTTCACTGCCTCACTATGAATATCTGCAACCAGCAGTCGTGCACCTTCTTCATGCAGATACTTGCATAGTGTAAAGGAGACATTGCCGACACCCTGCACGGCGACGGTTCTGCCTGCGAGGGAATCACTGCCGAAGGCAGCCTTCGCTGCGGCCTTCATGCCCTGATATACCCCGAAGGCTGTAGCCGGTGAAGGGTTGCCGGACGAGCCGTAGGAAGCCGATATTCCGGTAACGAAGTCGGTCTCCTGATGGATGATATCCATATCCTCTTCTGTAGTGCCAACATCCTCTGCTGTAATGTAACGGCCGTTCAAGCCCTGTATGTATCTGCCGAAGGCACGGAACATCGCCTCGTTCTTGTCTGTGTGCGGATCACCGATTATAACGGTCTTACCGCCGCCCAGATTCAGCCCGGCCACCGCGTTCTTATACGTCATGCCTTTAGCCAGCCGAAGAGCGTCAACTAGCGCCTCCTCCTCCGTTGCATAGGTCCACATTCTTGTTCCGCCCAGCGCCGGTCCCAGCGTGGTGTCGTGAATCGCAATAATCGCCTTCAGCCCCGATGCCTTATCCTGACAAAACAGCACTTCCTCGTAATCCTCCCGCTCCATCGCCGCAAACAATTCCATCCGCTTCATTTCTCCCGTCTTTTCTTATGTACATGTTACGTTTCATAACAAAGCTAGTCGTTCTGGAACGTATTGTCAAGTTCATTTGTCCCATTTTCATCTATTTTCATAAAAGCGCAGCAAGCAGCAGACCCCGAACCTCACGCCTGTTGTAAGCACATGGGGTGGAGTCTGCAAAAGGGATCAGGCCCAGTATTGATCTGGACGGTATTCGATCTCGGACTGCACAGCTATCGTTAAGCGCCCGGAGTCCGCATCATAGGTGACAGGCTGATCTCCGACGTAGTACCAATGCTTGATGACCGGCCCGTCTGCAGGCTCCTCGAAGCGGAATACATTAAGCTCCGCCTTCAGCTCCACCACCGCAGCGCCCTTATCTGCCGCCACATTCGTCAGGGTGATCAAGGTCAGCCCGCCCTGCTCATCGAAGGTGTACCCCACTCCCTCCATGCTGTTCACAAGCATGCGCCCGGTTACGGAATGCTTCACCAGCACTCTTTCCTGCTCTGCCATTCGCGCTCCTCCTTCACGTCTGTGTCCCGCCGCTCATTACGGCAGATCAATCACCATGACCAGTATATTCTCATCAGCCTTCAGCTCCAGCTGCGCTATGTCCTCGATTCTTGCCGAATCGCCCGGCTTCAGCACACCCTCCCCGTTCAGGGTAAGCTGCCCTTCAACCAGATATACAAAGCTGCGCCGCCCCGGCTCCTGCCGGAAATCCAGCTGCCCGCCCGCTTCGGCCTTCCCCAGATATATCGTCATATCCTGGGCTATCCCGACAATCTCCTCCGAAGCTTCGGCCGCTACTACCGGAAGCAAGCGTCCTTCAAGCTTGGCCGGATCGAAGCGTCCGGTAGCATAGGAGGGAGCCGTCCCCCGGACCTTGGGCATGAACCATAGCTGAAGCAGGCGGACCGGCTCAGTGTCCGAAGGGTTATGCTCCGTATGAATCGCGCCGGTCCCTGCCGACATCCGCTGAATGCCGCCGAAGGATGTCTGCGCAACATTACCGAGGTTATCCTCATGACGAAGCACGCCGGACAGCACAATGGAGACAATCTCCATGTCACTGTGCGGGTGGGCGCCGAAGCCTTTTCCCGGAGCGATCGTATCATCGTTACAGACGCGCATCGGCCCGAAGGCCGTGTTATCCGGATCATAGAAATCCCCGAAGGAGAAGACATGGCTGCCCTTCAGCCAGCCGTAGTCGAACTGGTGCGCAGACGCAGCAGGGTAGATTGTAATCAATGGAACCGCCTCCTGTGGTTATTATGAAGTGGTCGATATCTGCAGTTCAGAAACGATGAACCATTTCTTGGACGCAGCATCCTTGAAGTACACCTGAATCATATAGTTCCCCTTGTCGGTAACCTTATAATTATACGCTGCCGATTTGAACCAGAAGCTGTCCTTCTTCTCTGTAATTGGCTGGTTATCCACAACATCCGTCTTGCCCGCCGGGTCTGTAATGGTAATTTTCAGATCGGAGATATCTGTTTTGAGATCATCCACCTGCACCAGGGCAGAGAAGGTATTGCTGGTATCCATTCTGACTTTGCCGAAAATCTTGCCCTGCTCATCCAGCAGCACCGTGTTCACATTAGGCTTGTAGATCTTGACCGTTCCGGCTGACTCGTCCACGGATACAATCGCCTGCATATTCTCGGAAAGCTGTTCCACAGGCACATATACCCCACCATCCGAGGATAGTGCTGACTGCTTAAGCAGCATATTATTCACATAGAATGAGAGATCTGTTTTGCCGGCAGCAGCATACAGCAGGCCTCCTCCCGAGACCATCATCAGGCACATTGTTGAAATCGCCAGCTTGCGCATCTTCCCCATTATTCCCGTCCCCCTCTATAATGTCCTATGCTGTTTATACCCTTCAGGCAGCAAGGAGTTGCTGTGAATTGTAAAATAAAACCGGCTGTACGTTTTTCCTGAGGAAAAGGCACAGCCGGTCACGGGACAACCTTCTTGCTCCGGGTACACCCGGAAGCAGCAATTACAGCTTGGCGATCGTCTCAGTAAGCACCGGTACAATCTGTGATTTACGGGACACTACACCCTTCAGCACAGCCTTGTTATCATCCAGCTTCACATTGTAAGCCTGCTCAACAGCGCCTGCTACACGGCCCAGGGCAAGACCCACGGAATCGTTGTTCAGGATATCGGTAACCACGAACAGGAACAGATCCAGTCCCTTGTCATCAATAATCGCGGTAAGCGCTGCTTCCAGCTCCGGCTGCTTGGACAGGACATCATTCACATCCACAGCGTTAACCTGGGCAATCTCCACCTTATATTCACCCATCTTGAATTCCTTGGCATCCAGAGAGATCAGCTGGGCAATGCTCTTGTCGCTCAGGTCTGCACCGGCTTTGAGCATGTCCAGGCCATAGCTTTCAGCATCAACACCGGCAATGACCGCCAGCTCACGCGCAGCAGCCACATCCTGCTCTGTGCAGGTCGGCGATTTGAACAGCAAGGAATCGGAAATGATAGCGGACAGCATCAGACCGGCGATGTTCTTAGGAATGGCCACGCCATTCTCTTTGTACAGCTTGTTCAGAATGGTAGCTGTACAGCCTACCGGCTCAGCCCGGTAATACAGCGGATAGGCGGTCTCGAAGTTCGCAATCCGGTGATGATCAATAACCTCAACCACACGGACCTGATCGATATCATTCGCACTTTGCTGGCGTTCATTGTGGTCAACCAGAATCACTTGTTCAGCTTCGGCGGCTACATTCTCCACCAGGCGCGGCGCTTCTACCCCGAAGTGATCGAGGGCGAACTGAGTCTCTCCGCTGATGTCTCCAAGACGGACCGGCTCGGCATCCCAGCCCAGTTCCTTCTTCAGTGCCGCATAAGCAATAGCTGAGCAGATCGTATCTGTATCCGGGTTTTTGTGACCAAAGATCAAAGTTTTTGTCATTTCCAATCTCCTTACTATGTTTTTGTGAGAATAATATACCATACATTGATAGAAACCTGCCAGAGACCTGTAAATATCCGGCCCCGGTTAACTCCTGGTATGCTCCTGCACTATCTGTACAGCTTGTCCACGTTTCGTCTTCGGCAGCGTCTCAGGCGCATCCTCCCCGTATAATGGCTCGTTATCCGAGAACAGATCCGGGTTCTCTCTGAGCATATCACTCAGGATACGCGTAGTCTCTACCGTGCCGCAGAGCATAACCGCCGCATCACCGAAGCTGCCCCTGCGCAGCGCTCCGCCGTCCTCCAGCACGGATTCCACCTTCCAAAAATGCTGCGACCAGGACAGTCCGCAGTGTCTGCGTGAAGGCACCGCAATCTCCTCCCCTTCCGGCGTCACCGTATAGAGCGCCTCATGCCCGTCCGTCATCCGGCCGGGAATATCCACCCACTCCTCAATGCCGTGAATGAACGTATTCCTCCGCAGATCCACACCGAGCAGCATAATCTCCGCTTCCCGGTCCAGCAGCTTGCCGTAGACCGAGCCGCGCGCACAAGGCGTGTCCCAGCGCTCATCTCCGGCTGTGAATACCGCCCCATCCCTGCCCAAAGCCGCCACCGAATGTGTGGGATGCCAGGAACGGATCACGCCCGGCCGCTTCCGGAACAGCTCCGGCAGAATGCCCACGCAGACGGGCGACTCCAGCACAGAGAAGCGCGGATTCAGCCCGTTGATATAAGACCAGGTATGGGTAGGCAGGACCAGCAGCCCCTCCTTCATATATTCTGAGAGGACATCCAGTACGGTATCTGCTCCCCCTTCCACTTCACCGATGCTTTTGAGCGAGGAATGGACCAGCAGTGTCCCCCGCGGATCAATCCCCATTCTCTCCAGCTGCTTCATCAGACTTGATCTGGTGTGCATGATTCCCCCTGCTTTCCTGAATAATAAATACCGTCCTTGAAATACTCCTTGCAAAATTACTCATTAACTATTAAAATTATAGTAACTTAATATTAATAAGTAATTTCTTTATATAACAAACCAAGTTATATAAGAAACACTAAAGAAATTAACAAAAAGCAAAAAGAAGCGGAGGGGAGATTTGGAACTGTAGGAGCGGAAGCGTTCGCCTGAAAGCTTTCCGCAGGAAAGCTCGCTTCGAAAGCATATGCTGTATTTGGATTTCTACCGCGAAGAGCGGTTCTAATCAGGAAATCCTAATACAACAGCGACCGGAAGTCCAAATGTTCACCGCAGTGACGACCTAGCTTCTAGTTCAACTCTTAAGTGTGTCTTATATAACAACCAACCCATATCTCAGGAGGTATTCCCATGAGTTTAACACTAAAAGGACTACACCATGTATCCGCCATTACCGCCAAAGCGCCGGAAAACTACAAATTCTATACCGAAGTGCTCGGACTCCGCTTGATTAAAAAGACCGTCAACCAGGATGACGTATCCGTCTATCACCTGTTCTACGGGGATGAGACCGGGAATCCCGGCACGGAGCTTACCTTCTTCGAGCTGCCTAACGCAGGGCGCAACCGCGACGGCAACAACAGCATCTCCGCACTCTCCCTGCGTGTTCCCGGGGATGATGCCCTGCTCTTCTGGACACAGCGCTTCACCGTATTCGGTGTAGAGCATGAGGAAATCACCGAACGCGGCGGCCGCAAGACGCTGGCCTTCACCGACCATGAGGGCCAGCGCCTAATCCTCGTCTCGGATGAGCATAACGAGGGTATGCCCGGCGGCAAGCCGTGGGCCAAGAGCCCGGTTCCTGCCGAGTATGCCATTGTTGGACTGGGACCGGCACATCTGACCGTCGAGACCGCTGAGCATACAGCCCTGATTCTGGAGGACCTGCTCGGCTTCCGCCGCGCAGGCAGTTATCCTTCACCGGTGGCGGGCCAGCCGGATATTATCGTGTTCGAGACCGGTGAAGGCGGCTCCGGCACGGAGATCCATCTGGAGGAACGCAGCGATCTTCCGCAGGAGCGCCTGGGACGGGGCGGCGTGCATCATGTAGCCTTCCGCGTCGATAACGAAGAGGAGCTGAAGCAGTGGATTGAACGCATCCGCAGCGTACAGCTCCCGAACTCGGGCTTTGTAGACCGCTTCTACTTCCGCTCCCTGTACTTCCGCGAGCCGAACGGGATTCTGTTCGAGCTGGCAACGGACGGGCCGGGATTCGCCACGGATGAGGAGGTCGAACATCTGGGCGAGGCGCTGGCCCTGCCGCCGTTCCTGGAAGCAAAGCGCGAACAGATTGAGGCCCACCTGAAGCCGCTGGATACCCGTCCGCAGGCCTAATGTTATTAGCGCTTGTGAATTAATTCCGATGAATTAGTTCAGATGAACTGCACATGAAGAAACTCCGGATGTTTTACAAGCCGGAGTTTCTTTTTAGGTTAGCCAAGCCTGCATAACAGCTTAACTCTACACGCTCAGATTAGCTTTCCGACCAGGTGATCGTGAACAGATTGAAGCCGGGCCGGGCTGTGGAGGCTTTCCCTGTAATGGATACAGGGCTTGTCCCGCCGAGTCTGCCCGAAATTTTGACATTGCTGGCCGATACCGACTCGGAGGCATTACCCAGACCTTTAATCCGCGCATATTCACTGTACACGAAGCCCATGATCTCCAGTGTCTCCTGCGTTGAATATGTGAACGCCACCTTCTTCAGGCCGTTAGCATCCGTATCTAAGGTGATCGCAATTAAGGCATCCTGGGGAATCGGAAAATCCTTAGGCAGATTAACCGGTCTTGCTGTTCCCTCCACTACTGGAGCAGGAGTTGCATTCCCTCCGCCGGCAGAGGTTCCCGGAGCAGGAGTCGGAGCAGGAATATTTGCGCTGCCTTCTCCAATTCTCACTTTATAGTTGACCGAGTCATAATTGATAGGGACCTTCAGCACCGTGGCGATCGATTGGACCGGCAGGTAGGTGAGACCTTCGTAGGTGATCGGTGTCAGGGTTTTGCCATTGCCATCCTTCATCCAAAAAGGATTACCATCCACCACAATACCCAGACTATGGTTCAGATAAGCCTTGATCTGCTGCAGCTTGGTGCCCGCATACACCCCTGCCGAGCCTGTTACCGTCATGCCGGTAACCACTGCGGCAATCAGCCATTTTTTTCTCATAATATCCTCTCCCGTATGTTGTTGTTAAAAAAGTATGGACTTAGCGTCCTTATATATTTAACACGGAAGCGAAACTTTCAACCTGCCTGCCGCCTTTTATTCCGCTTACGCGCGGTTCACGATCTCCACCAGCTCGTCCAGACTGCGGATTTCATAGGTAGGCACGATCTCAGGATCACCGGGCTTACCCAGCGGATTGAACCAGCACGTATCGATGCCGTAATTGTTCCCGCCGCGGATATCCGAGGTCAGGGAGTCCCCGACGATCAGCACCTTGCGTCTGTCGGACAGCTTAAGCCTCTCAAAAGTATAATCAAAAATCCCCGCCTCCGGCTTCTGATAGCCTGTCTCCTCCGATACAATCACCGCCTCGAATACCTCACTAAGCGGGGAACCCTTAATCCGGGCATGCTGCACATCACTGATACCGTTCGTGATCACGGCCAGCCTGCACCCGGCAAGCTCGCTGCAGAGCTCGGCGGCCCCCTGAATCAGGAAGGTGCCTTCCCCGAGGAAGCGCAGGTACGCTTCACTGAATTCCTCCGGCTTGAACGCGAGCTGTCGGGCAGTAAACAGGCGGTTGAACCTTTCCACCCGCAGGGCGGCAGAGGTGATTAAGCCTTGCTCGAAATCCTTCCATAAGGCATGGTTAATCTCCTGATAGCTGGCCGCATACTCCTGCGCGCCTGCCGGCAGCCCGAAGTGGGCGAAGGCATGGCTCAAGGCGTGACTCTCGGCCATTCCATAATCGAACAGTGTATCATCGGCATCAAATAAGATACATTCGTATTTCATCTTGTCCTCCATCTCGCTTATGTAGTTCGACAACATATGTCCTTCTGCGATATAATCTGGGTTAGGCCTTAAAAAAATCAACGGGGTGATTGTCATTTTATACGGTTTAGCTTTTCTCGTGTCATTTTTTATCGTTTATCTGCTGATTCCTCCTCTGGGCAGGCTGGCTTTCCGGCTGGATTTCGTAGACAGGCCGAGGGTAGATGTTGAACGCAAAATCCATAGGGAGCCCATCCCGCTAACCGCAAGCTATGCCATTTTCGTAGGTTTTTTCATTACATATCTGCTCTTCGCACGTGAATTCACCCTGGAGACGCTCGCCCTGTTCATTGGCGGTGTGCTTCTGCTGACCATAGGAACCATAGATGACTGGTACAAAACCAAAGGCAAGGATTTCCCGGCTCTGCCCAAATTCATCGTACAGATTGCCGCCGCCGTTCTGGTGTTCTTTTCCGGCAATGCGTTTACCGGCTTCATTAATCCGTTCTCAGGTGATTATATCTCACTACCGTTCATTTTGCAGTTCCTGCTGACGATCATCTGGATCTTCGGCGTGACTACGGTCATTAATTTCTCGGACGGCATGGACGGTCTGGCCGGCGGATTGACAGCGATCTCGGCAGTTACCCTGTTCGTAGTCGCACTCACGATGGGCCAATCTACTTCTGCCTTTATGGCAATTTCGCTGATCGGGGTTACGCTGGCGTATTTGCGCTTCAACAAGGCTCCGGCCAAAATCTTCATGGGCGATGCCGGCGCCACCTTCCTCGGCTTCATTCTGGCGGTGATTGCGCTGGATGGCGCCTTCAAGCAGGCCACGGTATTGTCGCTGTTCATTCCGATTCTCGCGCTTGGCGTGCCGATCTTCGACAATATTTTTGTCGTCATCAGACGCTTCCTGAAGGGACAAGCCATCTATCAGGCGGATGCCACTCAGGTTCATTACCGCCTACTCAAGGCGGGTCTGAACCAGAAACAGGTGGTCGGCGTGCTCTATCTGGCCAGCGTTTGCCTCTCCCTGTCATCCATTATCCTGCTGCTGATCCAGACGTAGGCAGGCTGCTATTGCTATTATGAAAAGGGCTGTTCCCAAAAGTCATGAAATGACTGATGGGGACAGCCTTTTTGGTTTGGAATCTTTGAGCAGGATCAAGGCGAGCGCTTGGGTGGACGCTCCGCGAACGGAACGATGTTACAATCGCTGTTGCCTCCAGATTTTATTTATTTCCCTAATCGGTAAAAATCCGGAGACAAAGGCGACCGCTATCGCTTTTCCGCATTCGTTCCGTCCTCTCCGCTGTTTAAGCGGGATGCGATTTAAAACCACAAACCCGGCTACACCCTTTACCCTCGCAGTATCTTGTATTCGGTTTTTCACATACATTTGGTCCACGGCCCCCTGTACTGGCAGAATGTATGCTGTTTTTCGCATACATTCGGGCCACAGCCCCCTGCGCTGGTGCATTGTATGCTGTTTTTCGCATACATTTCGTCCACGGCCCCCTGTACTGGCATAATGTATGCTGTTTTTAGCATACATTTAGTCCGCGCACCCTTATACTCCCCTATTGTGTTCGGTTTTCAGCATACATCGATAACACGCGCCCGGCCTCAAACCTCCTGATCCCCCGTGAAGTCACTCAGCTGCGAGTAGATGCCGATGATCTCCGGCATTGGCATGCGGACCAGGCCGCTGGAGGATGGGGCGACGAACTCCCGGACTCCGTCCACCACCGGAGCAACGCCTTCCTGGAAGCCCCAGGCAGCTGTACTTCTACGGCTGAACTCTGTATACACGCCCTTGCCGACAAAGCAGGCAATCTCGGGGCGGTATTCCTCCAGCTTGGCCCGCAGAAGCTCACGGCCCTTGGCGTACTCCTCCCGGGTAATATCTTCAGCGCCTACGGTGGGGCGGGCGACGATGTTGGTGAAGCCGTACCCCAGCTTCAGCAGCTCCCCGTCCTCGGAGGCCTCATATAACCGCGGCGTCAGCCCGGACTTATGCAGTATGCGCCAGAAGTTATTGCGCGGATTGGCATAATGATGACCCAGCTCGCCGGAGCGGATGCTGGGATTGAATCCGATGAAGACAATCTGGAGTCCGTGATCCAGATGATCCCGTATCTCTTCCATGTTCGTTCCTCCTTACACTGGCCGCATTATTTTGCAGCCCTAATCTAATATACCCATGCTTCGGACTCAGGTACACCTGAAGTAGAAGCAGAGGACATAACACTGCACTAAGGCACTAGCACTAACACTAACACTAACACTAACACTAACACTAACACTAGCACTAACACTAACACTAACACTAACACTAGCACCGGCAATGGCACTACCACTGGCATCGGCACTGGCACTGAATTCCCGCTGCAACATAGAAATCCCCCCGCAAAGGATATGCATCCGTTTACGAGGGGAACAGGATTGCCCGGGTTACTACGACAGAACAAACCTACTTAAGGAAGAAGTGCCTTCAGCGCCGGAGACATCTCCTGCTGATCCAGCGAAATATAATTAGATGAACCATTCTTATACACGATCTTCACCGCATATTCTCCCTCTCTGCGGTTATAATTGCGGCGATGCTCCAGAATACCGCTAATTAGCGTTTTGTCTTTGACCATAATAGCCCGTTTCTCGCTGCGTGCTAACTCCAGACGGCTCTCGGGATCATACATCCGCCCGGGTGGCAGCTTACTGTGATTCATATCTATGAACATCTCGGCGGACCGGACGTCCGCCTCGGTAATCCGCACTTTATCCGCATATCCCTTCTTTTCCAGCCAAGCCCCTAATTCATGATAGGACGGGTACCAGTCATAAGTGAAATACGACTGAATTCCATCTTTATCCGTCTTTTGAAGAACACGGATGGACGCCCGTGACCGCTGATCCGAAACCTGATCCTCATAGGACATGTTCAGCACTTCACGGGTTAAGATGTCCTTGAACTCCTTCACCTCCTGCGGATCAGAAATACTGAAGGCCTTGTCGAGATTACTCATACGGATACTCTCTGCGTTCTTGTTCATCTGGGATATCCGGTATCGCACACGTTTGTAGTCCACATGTCCCATGACCGTCTTCAACTCCGGCTCGAAGCCCACTGACGGAACCTGATAGGTCCGCATCAGTGTCCCTCCGCTCTTAAGCTTATATGACAACGTGAAGCGGTAGTAAGAGAGATAACCATGATTCCACATGGGATCGCCCTGACCCGGCTTCGCCGTTACGATAGCACTATGCAGTGCAGTTACAGCCTCAATATATTTCGGGTCCTTGGAAAAGATATCAGTCTCCTCCGCAGGTGCAGTATTCGGAGCGTTGTAAGGGCGTTGCATCAGGTCTGCATAATTACCACCGGCGAATACCGCACTCACCTTCCCGGAGGCCGGAACCCAGGTCTCATATCCGGTCAAGCCGGATACAGGAACATAGAGCAGCAAGCCAAGCAGGATACTGTATACTGCCATTTCAAGCGGCAGCTTGCGGTTCAGGATATGCCAGCTTTTGCGGAGAACCATCTCTACGAGAATATAACCGATTCCCCCTCCTGCGACAACACTGCCGACGATCCAGCCTGTTTCCTGCTTGATACTGCCGAAGTAGCTGAGCGCAAGCAGCATACTGCAGAGCATTACCCCGGCTTTGAACAGCGGATTAAAATAGGTGAAGGCCATTGCCTGTCCAGCCTTCTCACTGTGGCGCTTACGGTACAGCACAAAGGACAGCGTTAAAAAGGCTGCAAATAGTAGAGCATAGACCCAAAGCTCTGTAGGACTGAAGGGGCTATAAGACATATCTGCAATCCGCAGCATCGGCGCCCAATCCTTCAGGGATTCCCTCGATCCTATACTATCCGGGTACCCATACAAATATCTGTTCAGATGCATATCTATAAACATTAATATTGCCGCAGGGAGGACTAACAGAATGAGGGTCACCACACTCTGCAGCACGGTCTGTCCTACACATATCCCCACAAAAAGCGTAAAGGCAAACAAGAACAGCGACAACACTGTAAGGGTCAGGCACCACTCCCAGACCTCCGCCCCGTGATAGATATACATATTCCCCTCCAGCGGGCGGACCAGCATCGTAACCACACTTGTAATCCAAATGGGCGGCAGCAGCAGAAGCAGACCGCTCAGCGTATAAGAAGACAGCAGATGCGAGCGGCGCAGCGGGAGGCTGTGCATCAGATCGGAGGAGCCTTTGGACTGCAGATAACGGGACAGGAACAGTCCAGCAATTATCGGAAAGGCAATCAGAACCGCATAAATATTAGTACCAAAGCCGAACAGACTATCTATTTCGATCTTATTTTCAAGCCGGGCTCCGTCTGCGAACAGCTGCAGCGGAAGCATAAATAACAGCACCAGCGTATACAGAATTCCAATCCACCCGTGCTGGCGCAGGTTCTGACGGATCAGGCTGGCGTTACAAAATAATCGGTTGTACGTCATAACCGGCACCTCCCATTTCATAAATAAAGATTTCCTCCAGCGTCAGCGGCAGCAGATCGAATACATACGGATCATAGACATAGAAGGCCTGGCTGATGCGTTCCCGCTCACCTTTGACAATATACAGCCTGACACTTCCCCGCTCCTCCCGGTGGAGGATTCTCAGGATGGATTCCAGCGCAGCCGCATGACGTTCATCACGGAACGCGACCTGTACCTTATGCGTGTCCGACTTCAGATCATCCAGATCCTTCTCCACGAGCATCCGGCCCTCATGCATAATGCCGACATGGTCGCACAGATCCTCAATCTCCCGCAGATTATGCGAGGAGATCAGCACCGTAAGCTCGCGCTCCGCGACTTCCTGGAACAGGAGATTCTTGATCTGGCGGCGCATCACCGGGTCAAGCCCGTCAATCGGCTCGTCCATGATCAGCACCTCCGGCCTGCAGCTAAGCGCAAGCAGAAGGGCTGCCTGGCGCTGCATCCCCTTGGAGAAGCGGCTGAGCTTGCGCCGGGGATCAAGCCGGAACATAGCAAGCAGCTCGTCATAGCGCTTCTGGCTCCATTCCGGGTAGATGGACTTGTAGAAGGCCGCCATACTCCGTATGGTCGCCTGGGGGAAGAAGTACGGGCTGTCCTGCATGAAGATCATTCTGCACTTCATTTCCGGCGACTCGTAGACTGGCTGTCCGCCAAGCTTGACCGTGCCTGCATCAGGACGGTAAATCCCGGCAAGCGTTTTCAGCAGCGTGGTTTTGCCGGCTCCGTTCGATCCCAGCAACCCGTAAATAGCGCCTTTATGTACAGTCAGCGACAGATTGTCAACCGCCTTATCCCCCTGAAAAATCTTGCTGACCCCGCGTATCTCAATCATGGCTGTTCCCCTCTCTTCTCTGATCCAGCGACTGGCGGTACAATGCACTAATCTCGCTCTCCGTAAATCCGAGATAGACCGCCTCCGCCATCAGCCGCAGCAGCTCTGTCTTCAGCTCCGCCCGCTTGCTCTCGTTGTGCTCCTGCTGCATGGCGGCAACGAAATTGCCCTTGCCCTGCAGCGAATAGATATACCCCTCACGCTCAAGCTCCCGGTAGGCTTTCTGGATCGTATTGGGATTGACTGTAAGCTGCGAGGATAACGCCCGCACCGAAGGCAGCTGTTCATCCGCCCGCAGAATCCCGTGCATAATCATCTCTTTCACCTTGTCGGTCAGCTGCTCATAGATCGGCTTGCGGCTGCGTACATCCAACTCGAACATGACAGTCCTCCTTTCATCTGATACTCCGGCTGCTGTATCAAAGTGTATTAACTGTACTACTATTATTAATACAGTTTAGGGTTAATGTCAATCATTAACTTTTACTTTTTCTAGTTTCAACATGTCACCCAAATAACCCCCATCTGTCCAAAAGGCAGGTGGGGGTTATGATTGCTTAGGGGGACTGTTCTATTGAACATGAAGGCTGCTTCTGCGCTGCTGCCTGCGTTCATCGCTGAACAGGGCAGCGCCTATACCCGGGAGCAGCAGATAGCCTGCGAACTTATAGGTCTGGCTGAACGCATCCACAGCCGCCTGCTGCTGTCTTATTACCACGGCCCCGGCCTCTGTGCCTGCGGAGTTCGCCGCACTCAGCTCCCGGGTTGTATTATGCTGGAGCACAGTGACGATGATGGCCACACCGAGCACACTCCCCAGCGCCTTCGCCATATTCGTCACCCCTGAGGCTATGCCTACCTTATCTTCAGGAACGACCCGGATCGCCGATGACATCACAGGCGGCATCGAGAGTCCCACGCCGAAGCCAGTCACTGCAAGCCGGAGCATCACCGCACCCAGCGTAGAATCGGCCTCAAGTCCGCTCATGGAATAGGTGGCAGCGCCAATCAGCACCATTCCCGCTGCGGCGAACACACTGCTGCCGTATTTCGCAGCCAGCGGCCCGGATACAGCCGAGCTGGCGATGGAGCCTAAGGCCATGGTTGAGAGGACCAGCCCTGCCTTCAGCTCCGATACCCCCATCACCCGGGTCAGATAAAAGGAGGTCAGCAGCGAAATATTCATCACCGCCGCCCCAAGCACGATCATCGATACCGAAGTACTATTGAAAGCTCTGATCTTCAGCAGGGACAAGGGCAGCATCGGCTTCTTTCCCTTAGACTGCGTAAGAAAAAAGAACACCAGAAACAACACTCCCGCAGCCATCAGCCCCAGGAACGTGCGTGAGCTCCAGCCGTAATCCTGCACTTTAATCAGAGCATATGTAATGCAGAACATCCCTCCTGTAACCCCCAGCATTCCGCCATAGTCTATGGACCTTCCTGCTGAATCATCCCGCGACTCCTGAATGAACATAGCGGTCAGCCCTATACTCAGCAGCCCAAGCGGTACGTTCACAAAAAAAATCCACTCCCAGCTCAGCTTCTGTGTCAGAATTCCGCCAAGTGCCGGACCGCTTGCCGCAGCCACTCCTGAGACAGCCCCCCATATGCCTATAATCAGTCCGTGCATTTCTTTAGGGAAGGTAGTGGTGCTTAGCGGAATGGTAACCGGCACAATAATGGCTCCCGCCAAGCCTTGAATGACCCGGAACAGAATCAGCATGCCAAGGGAAGTGGAGAGTCCGGCCAGCAGAGAGCTCAGAGTGAACATTCCCACGCCAATCAGAAATACCTTCTTTCGTCCGAATTGATCGGCCAGTCGCGAGGCAGTCAGGATGAATACGGCAAAGGCCAGGTTGTAGCCGTTCATCACCCACGATACCTGCGACACACTCCCCCCGAACTGGCGGGTCATCTCCGGCAGGGCAATATTAATAATGGTCGTATCCAGCAGCGCCATGAAAAACCCCAGCACAATCGCCGTAAAGGATAAAGCTCTGCGCATTCCAATCCCCATTTTGTTCATCTCCCTAAATATGAAATAGAGTTCATATTCAAATTATATGAACCCAAGTTCATATTTGTCAATCAGAAAATGAACTTGGGTTCAGTTTTTATTGACAGCGCAAAACTGCTCCACTACAATCTGTACTATGAGGGGGACCTTACGATATGGGTGAAACAGAGGACAAGATTAGAACTCCGCAGCAGGAGCGCAGTATACGAACTAAGGAAGCCATTATCCGGGCCGCGATGCAGTTGTTCTCGGACAAGGGCTTCTATCAGACGAATACGAAGGAGATTGCAGCAGCGGCCGGGGTGTCGACCGGGAGCTTCTACTCCTATTTCGTGGATAAAAGAGCCGTGTTCATTGAGGTGCTCCACATGTACGGGGATGAGCTGATGGCCGAGGTCGAGCGGTCGATGGCTGAGATTAATTTCAATACGATTGAGCGTACGGACCTGATCCTGCATCTGATAGACACGCTTCTGCTTTCGCATAAGGCTTTTATCGGGTATCACAAGGATCTGAACATTATGTATCACAGCGATGAGGCCATCAAGCAGTTGATGGATGCCCAGTACGAGGCCGGCCGTCTTAAGACGCTGACCTATCTTCAGATGGGACAGGATGAACTGAAGACGGAGGATACGGAGGCAGCGTCGATCATTGTGTTCGAGTCTGTGAGCGCGATTGTGGACTTCATCTCCTTCTCGCCGCAGCGGATCGCTGTGGACCGGCTGAAGTCAGAGCTGGTTCATATGCTGGTGCAATATTTGTACAAGTAACAACAGCGTTTCCTCTATACATTTTCGCAAAAAAAGAGCAAGCTGCGGATTCCCCCGCAGGCTTGCTCTTCTCTATTGACCCTTACGGATCAGCGTTTATCCTTCCAGAAATTGAGCGGCTCCATGTCCTTCGTAATGAGCTTGAAGGTATAGCCTTCCTTCTTCAGCGTCTCCAGAATACGCGGCAGCACCTTGAGTGTAGCCTTCTGGTCATGCATCAGAATTACCGGATTGGTCTTGGACGCCTTCAGCTTATTCACCTGATCCATCACGGTGTTATAGATTCTGTCGCTGTTCTGTTTGTATTTCCAGTCGTAGGAATCCACGTTCCAGTCCCAGAGATGATAGCCCTGTGTCAGGACTTTATCGCGGAAGGACTTGGTGAAATAGGGCTTGCTTCCGTATGGCGTACGGATCAGTGTGGTGCTTACTCCCGTCAGCTTCTTCAACGTTGCATTGGCCCCTGACATCTCGGCAAGCGCCGCTGACGGAGAAGCATAGAATTTCTCCTGGCGGTGAGTCACACCATGCAGCGCTAAGCCATAGCCCTCCTTCGCAATTCTCTTCACCTGGGCGGGATGCTGATTCATGTTGTTCCCCAGCATGAAGAAGGTCGCCTGTACGTCATATTTACTCAGGATGTCCAGCAGCTCACCAGTCGTCGCTGACGGGCCGTCGTCGAAGGTCAGGTATACGGTCCGGCCCGGCTTGCCCGGATCAGCGGGTGTAACCGGAGTGGAGGGAGTCGCTGGCGCTACCGGAGCCTTCGGCTTCAGGTCGGCAGCATATTTATCAGTAAACGCTGCATCGGTAAGCTGTGCCGAGCCGTCCTTCACACGAAGTAAATATTTATCTCCCGCATAGGAAATGCTATACCCGAGGTACCCGCTGACCTTCAGCGGAGCCATGAGCTTGCCGTTCTGCACAAAAGTATTCATAGGCACGGCCGTGCCGTCCTTCAGCACCGCTCCTCCGTCCTTGCTCAGCAGGGTAAGCGAACCAGTCCCGCCGGCTACGTGAATCCCGTCCGTTAACCCGGTAAGGGTCCATTTCAGCTCATCCGCAAGTGCACGCAGCGGTACATAATAGGTGCCTTTTACAGAGACAGCTTCAACCTTACTTAATGTATCGTTGACTCCGAGCTTAAGAATAGTGCTATCCCCTTTAGCGTTAGCCGGGACCTGCACAAGCCCCATAATTAGGAATAAAGACATGAATAAGAGCAGAATTTTCTTGATGCGCACAGCAGCCGTCTCCAATCTATGTATATTTGTCTATCACTTTATCATATATACTTTCAACGTAATTTGAGAGATTGTAACCGGAAGCTAAAAAATTGTTACTCTTATGCAATGATAATTGAGGGTTCGCCATTATTTTCAGAAAGCACGCAATTCTCGTCGAATGCTGTCACAGCAGGTGTTACACGGTTAAATCAGCGGTTTTTGGCCCAGAATAATTGTGACAAAATTAATAACAATATCGGAATTTTGAACAAAAATTGAACAACCTTAAAATTAGCTAAAGTGCGCCACTACAGTGATCTTTATCATACCCTTAGGGAGTTGTAACAATTTGATCACACATATTTAACTTGTTCGCCATTTTTAAGGTCTATTTTATATATTTATACAAAATATGTATTTTGCATTATGGGTAAGTAGTTCTTACTATAGATACAGATCAATGTACTCCCGTTAATGAACGGCGAATGAAAAGTAGTATTGAAGGAAGGAGTTCTATATGAAAAAAAAGGGACCGTTATACGCTTTGTTTCTAAGCCTGATCCTTCTCCTGCCGGGATGCAGCTCAATCGCTGTTCTGAACCCGAAGGGACCGTCTGCAAGGACGTTATCTGACACCATCTTGCTCTCTATTCTTGTGATGCTCGGGGTTCTGGCTGTTGTCTACATTCTGTATATCTTTGTACTGGTGAAATATCGTGCGAAGAAGAGTAATGAGGGCTACATCCCTGAACATGAGGAAGGCAACAAGGTACTGGAGGCCATCTGGATTATCATCCCGATAATCATCGTAGCCTTCTTGTCCGTTGTTACCGTCAAGACGACTAACGAAGTGGAGAATGTGGCTGCGGACTATCAGGATCAGACGCCGCTGGTCATCTATGCTTCCTCTTCCAACTGGAAATGGCATTTCAGCTACCCTGAGGAAGGGATCGAGACGGTTAACTACGTGAATATGCCGGTGCATCGTGCGGTAGAATTCAGAATGTACTCATTCGGCACCATTACCAGTCTTTGGATTCCACAGCTTGCCGGTCAAAAGTACGCGATGAGCGACATGCTGACAACGCTTCATCTCTCCGCTGATACAGAAGGCTCTTATATCGGAAAGAACGCGAACTTCAGCGGTAAAGGCTTCGCCCACATGGAATTCGAAGCGCTTGTCCTTAGCAACAAGGGTTATGAGGACTGGGTGAAGGAAGTAAAGGAAACTGCGCCTAAGCTGACTGAGGAAGAATTCAAAGGCCTGCTGGCCACAGACTACCTCGGACGCAAAACGTATTCCTCCACCCATCTGGAGTTCAGCCCTCCTCCTGGAGACCACGGCGAGCATATGAGCGGCGGCGGCAAGGAGATGGATATGGACAACGGCAATCAGGAGCATCAGGATAACAAGGAAATTCATCCGTCTCCCGAGCCGTCCAGCGGAACAGAATTCGACAGCGAGCCTCATCCGGATGTCGACCAGCCGCTGCCAAGCTCCCCTGTGGATGAAAGCACACACGAAGGACACTAGCTCTCTTGCGAGCTTAATGCAACACACTGAAAGGAGCTACCCTAATGGATTTGGACAAATTTAAGGTTCACGGCGAACCCTTGATATACGGGGCCATGATCAGTATTGCACTGGCAACCATCGGGATTCTCGTAGGGCTTACCTATTTCAAGAAATGGGGCTATCTGTGGCGCGAATGGCTGACCACCGTTGACCACAAAAAAATCGGGATCATGTACATCCTCGCGGCGCTGCTGATGCTGTTCCGCGGCGGTGTAGATGCGATGATGATGCGTCTGCAGACGGCTGCGCCGGAAATGAAATTCCTCGATGCGCAGCATTACAATGAGGTCTTCACCACCCATGGTCTGATCATGATTCTCTTCATGGCCATGCCGTTCATCATCGGTCTAATGAACGTAATCATTCCGCTGCAGATCGGCGCACGGGACGTTGCCTTCCCGCGGCTGAACGCTGTCAGCTTCTGGCTCTTCTTCATGGGCGCCATGCTGCTGAACATTTCCTTCGTCATCGGCGGATCGCCGGATGCGGGCTGGTCAGCGTACTTCCCGCTGGCGAGTCTTGAATTCAGCCCGACCGTAGGGAACAACTACTACTCTCTGGCCTTGCAGATTTCCGGTATCGGTACGCTGATCACCGGGGTTAACTTTATCGTAACGATCCTTAAGATGCGCGCACCAGGCATGACACTGATGAAGATGCCGATGTTCACCTGGTCCGTACTGATCACCAACGTTATTATTGTCTTCGCCTTCCCGGTGCTTACCGTAGCGCTGGCGATGATGATGTTCGACCGCCTCTTCGGCTCCCAGTTCTTCACGATGGCCAACGGCGGGATGGATATGCTCTGGGCCAATCTGTTCTGGGTCTGGGGACATCCGGAGGTCTATATCGTAATCCTTCCGGCCTTCGGTATATATAGTGAGATTATCGCCACCTTCTCGAAGAAGAACCTGTACGGCTATACCTCCATGGTATTCAGTATGCTGATCATCTCGCTCCTGTCCTTCCTCGTATGGGCGCACCATTTCTATACGATGGGTCAAGGTGCCATGGTCAACAGCTTCTTCTCGATTACAACGATGGCCATAGCGGTACCTACCGGGGTCAAAATATTCAACTGGCTATTCACCCTGCGAAAGGGCAGGATTACCTTCACGACCCCGATGCTGTACACGCTGGCCTTTATCCCTATCTTTACGATCGGCGGAGTAACGGGTGTCATGCTGGCGATGGCCAGCGCCGATTACCAGTATCACAACACGATGTTCCTGGTTGCGCATTTCCACTACGTGCTGATTCCGGGTGCCGTGTTCGCCGTCATCGCCGGGTTCCACTATTGGTTCCCGAAGGTGTTCGGCTTCCGCCTGAACGAACGGCTGGGCAAGCACGCCTTCTGGTGGATTATTATTTCCTTTAATGTAACCTTCTTCCCGCTGTTCTTCCTGGGTCTGATGGGAATGACGCGGCGTATGTATACGTATTCTGAGGAATCGGGCTTTGGTCCGCTCAATATGCTGAGCTTCGTCGGGGCTGTCGGGCTCGCCATCGGCTTCGTGATCCTGGTCTACAATATTTACTGGAGTACCCGCTACATGCCGAGAGATACAACCAACGATCCTTGGGATGGCCGGACACTGGAATGGGCTACGCACAGTCCGATCCCGCTCTACAACTTTGCGATTGTGCCTAAGGTTGAGACGCGCGATGCTCTATGGTCTGCGAAGCACGAGAATATTCCGCTGTACACAGATACCAAATACACCAAGATTCATATGCCAAGCAATACCGGCAAGCCGTTCATACTCGGTGTAGTCTTCTTCTTCCTTGGCTTCTTCCTGGTATTCAGTATGTGGATTCCGGCAATTGTCTCCGGGATTGGAATCCTGGTTGTGCTGGCCTTCATGTCCTTCGATAAGGACCAGGGCTACTACATTCCTGTAGAAGAGATTGCAGCTACAGAAAAGAAACTGATGCGGGGTGAGACTGTATGAAAATAGATGCGTCCAAGCCGCTCGAATATTCAACGGAAGAGAACAGTAACAAAATCTTCGGCTTCTGGGTCTTCCTCGGAGCCGAGATCCCTCTCTTCGCTACGCTGTTCACTGTATATTTCGTAATGGTTAACCGCTATGCCAGCGGACCGAGCGGCAGCGAGCTGTTCGAGATCGGCCCGGTGCTGATGGAGACCTTCCTCCTGCTGTCGAGTTCCTTCACCATCGGCCTTGCTGTCCATGCCATGCGGCATGGCTACAAGAAAGCAATGATGGTCTTCATGGCCATCACGCTGGTCATGGGTCTGGCTTTTGTCGGAATCGAAATCGACGAGTTCTTCACTTATGTGCATGAAGGAGCTACGCTCCAGACCAGCGGCTTCCTCTCCAGTCTGTTCATCTTACTGGGAACGCATGGTCTTCACGTCAGCTTCGGTCTGCTGTGGGGAATTGGAATTATGATTCAGCTGTGGAAGCGCGGCATTACGCCCGCTACCGCCAACAAAACGTTCATCTTCTCCTTGTTCTGGCACTTCTTAGACGTGGTCTGGATCTTTATCTTCAGCTTCGTCTACCTGAAAGGACTGATGTGACATGATGAAGCAACTATTCCCAATTAAGCATGTGATGGGTTATGTAGCCTCTCTGGTCCTCTCTGCCGCTGCACTGATTGTTATTTATGGAGACCTGTCCTCCAGTGCCAATATGGCGGTGCTGCTAATCACAGCGCTGATCCAGGCTTCCTTGCAGCTGTTTGTGTTCATGCACATCGGAGAATCGGCCGATTCCAAAAAAGAACTGTATATCAATATCGCATACGCCATGTTCGTGGCTCTGGTCACGATCTTCGGCACCCTGTTCATCTTCGTATGGGGCTGGTATGCTTAGAACGTAAGAAGCAGAGGAGCGTTATGCTCCTACTAGTAATCTATAAGTGGAAACGGTGCCGTCCTTTTAAAGGACGGCACCGTTTTGACGAGAAATAGAAGGATACGTTATCGTGTGCAACATATAAATTTAAATATTTTTAAAAAGCGGTCCGTATCCGGTAGATTTACCGGTGCGGACCGCTTTTTTTAGTTAATACTTCAACTGTACTATACTGCTGCTGCTGCCGCTGTCGTCCCGCTCCGTATACGCAAGCTGCTTGCCCGAGGGGCTCCATGAGGTGGTCATCGTCCCGTTGCTCTCCGCAATCTGAACGGACTTGTCAGAGGACAAATCGTAGACATATAAGGTATTCTTCGTTGTACCATTATCTTCAATGGCTACACTATAGGCAATCAGCCGCTGATCTGGAGACCAGGAGACGGCCCCAAGCTCGGCACCTTCCAACAGGGTCCGCGGATTCTTACCGTCAGTGCCGCTGAGCAGCAGAGCCTGGGTATTCTCCTTATACTGCAGGATCAGCATTTGTTCTTCGTCAGGCGAAGGGATTACGCTGGTGGTACCCGGAATATTCAAGTCAGTCTTCGCCTTAGTTTTAAGGTCAAGCATTTGCAGCGAGTCCTTTGAATTACTGGTGTAATAGAGCTTATCCTTGAGTTGTCTTACAACAATCAGGCCTTCTTCCCCCAGCCCCTCAACAGGAGCGATCTTACCGGAAGTACTGGCTGTATAGGCACCGCCGCTGTATGCCGGACCCACTACCGTATCCTTGTCCGCCCACTCAGCCCCCATCGCTCCGGCAATGGTATCGCCCTTGATGGTGAAGGTCTTTTTGGAACCCAGGTCCATCACATTGTAGGCAGGATCACCCAGGGAGAATTCACTATAGAGCAGAAATAACTGGTCGGTGGACAGCTTAGCATCCCCCAGCATCATGTTCGCCTTCTCTGTAATCAATTCGTATTCGCCGGTATCCAGATGGAAGAAATACAGACTCTGCGGATAGGAGCCCTTCAGCTCTCCCGAAGCGATCGGTCCAAGCTTATCGTTCGCCTTGGACAAGACAATGGTGTGATCATCCTTCCAGTCGGAAATTGCGATGTTCTCATACTGCTTAACTTCCTCAACCTTTACCCCAGCAGCTTCAGCAGGTGCCGGTGTAGCCTTCGGTCCTTCCGTCGGCTGGGCAGACGCCTGTACAGGAGCCGCTGTTGGCTGTGGAGTAGGGCTAACCGCCGGAGCACCAGCCTGATTCGAGCTACAAGCTGCAAGTGTCATTAACAAGGCTGGAACTACCGCCAGCTTCCATGTTCGGGTATTCATTATAGAGACCGCCTCCTTGAGGGTAGTAATAATACGTACAAAAGCCCGGCTCTGCTGAGGATGCCCGGAATCTCCAGGGTTCCTCGGCCGAGTCGGGCCAGGCTAATGTCTATTATAGCAGTTACAGCCGGAACCTTGCCAGATGCTTCTGCAGGTCCTCGGCCAGGGTAGCCAGGTACTGTGCGGAGGAGGACATCTCTCCCATTGCGGTCAGCTGCTCCAGGCTTGCTTCGCTGGTGCCCTGAAGGTCTGCGGCGCCTTTGTGCGAGATTTCATTCACCGTTGACATGGATTTGGCTACTTCCTCCGATTCCTGCGCGACATGACCGATAACCTCTGTAATCTGCTCTGTCTGCTCACTGGCGGCCTGAATGGAGGTCTGGATCGCTGTAAAGGCTTCAGCTACCACTTCACTCTGTGCTACACCATGAGAGACAATCCCGGAGCCTTGCTCCATCGATTCTACGGCACTGGCGGTCTGCTGACGGATATGGTTAATAATCTCCGTAATCTGCAGCGAGCTGGTTCCGGTAGCCTCCGCCAGTTTGCGGATCTCACCGGCGACTACAGCGAAGCCACGGCCATGCTCTCCCGCCCGGGCGGCTTCGATGGAAGCATTCAGGGACAATAGATTGGTCTGGCTCGCAATCTCATTTATGGTTGTAATAATCGTATTAATCTCTTCCGACAGGCTGCCCAGGTTGCCGACAATCCGCCGGCTCTCCGAGACACTGGAGTCAATCTCCCGCATCTGGGCCAGTATCTGTTCTACTGCGTACACACCGCGTTCCGTGGAGGAGGCAGCCTGCTCCATCAGGCGGGTCATTTCGTTACCGCTATGCCGGGCTTCGGCAATCTCATAGGACATCGTCCGCACAGACTGCGTAGTACGGGTAATGCTCTCCGCCTGCACATCGAATCCGGCTGCGATCTCGCCTGAGGTCTCAGCGATCACCTGTGAGGCATGTGCCGTCTGGTCGGCACTGGCACTCATCTGCTGGGAGGAGGCCGAGAGAATCTCGGCGCTCTCCGAGACGCCGCGCATCATATTTTTCAACCCGTCCAGCATGGTATTGAACGAGGTATTAATCTGGCCGATCTCATCCCTGGACCGGTAAGCGGCAGAGGCCGTCAGATCCCCTTCTTCCGCCCGCTTCATCAGCCCCTGCAATTCCTTCAGCGGCCCTGTAATCAATCTGGTAATGACCACACTTATGACAATACTGAGCAGCAAGGCCAGTGCAATCAGAACACTGCTTAGCGTAACCGAGCTCTTGGCACTGTCAGCCGTACGTGTATTGTGGGCAGACGCCTCCTGAATGAATAACGTCGCTGTCTCTTCAAGCAGCCGGACCATTTTGTCACGCAGCTCATTAAAGGTCTGGCCCGTGAACACCTGATACCCTTCGTCGTTAAGATCGTTATCGGCCAGGTGGATAATATTATCACGCTGTGAGCGGTAGTCCGGCAGCAGCAGAGTATATTCGTTCACATAAGCAGCAATCTTCTCATTGTTGAATTCAATCTTCCTCAGTTCAGCCATCAGCTCATTGTTCGTCTGGATATTCTCCTGAATTCTCGCCTTCAGCTCCTGCTTCTTGGCGTCATCCGTAGTAATCAGATCCTCCAGCAGAAAAGACTCAATCGCCCGGTTATTCCCGCGGATCTCCGTTACGAAATAAATCGGCTGCAGGTTCTGCCTGTACGTCTCTTCAGACCTGTCCGCCATTCTGGTTGTCGTCAGAATACCTGTTGTTCCAATCCCGATCAGAAGTAGGGTAACCACCGCTATCAGTACAATCATTTTATGCTTAATCTTCAGATGTCTCATTTCCCGTTATCCCGCCTTCTCGAATCTAGCTGTAACCTTATTTATCGGAGAATAACATCGAATTGTTGATGGCCCTGTTAAGAAATTTGTCGAAAAAAGAAGAAATTTATCGTTTTAATAGAGCGCTATCCATTAATTATCATTCCATTTACTCTTGAAGCAAGCCATATTTCTTGCGGAATCTCTGCAGTACCTTGGTCCAGCCTCCGGCCAGCACCGCTAAGAAGAATACATTCGACAAGGCATGGGCCAGATCGAAATAAAAGCTTGCGGCAAACGTAACGGCAACCAGCCGCCAGCTTAAAGCGTCCGGCAGACTGAGCAGGACCCAGATATTCATAATCCAGCCGAACAGGAACCCCCAGATGAAGCCAAAAATCAGCAGCCCGGCCCGCCGGCGCAATAACCAGCTCCTCCGCAGCCATCCGGCTGTAAGCCCGGTCATGCCCCAGGCAAACATCTGCCAGGGTGTCCAGGGGCCCTGCCCGAAGTAAATATTCGAGACCAGCGCAGCGACTGCACCGATGACGAATCCCGCCTCTGCCCCGAAGACATAAGCGGAGAGGATGACAACGGCTGACACAGGCTTTACCCCCGGCAATGCGGCAAAAGGAATCCGGCTGACCGCAGCGATGGCCGACAATACAGCCAGCAGCACGAGTTCACGGGACTGGAGCTGGCGGCGCTCCAGCCGGATGAACAGCGGCAGGAGCGCCGCCAGCAGCAGCACTACGCTAAGCAGCACATAATGCCGGTCAGTGAATGCTGCGGTAAGCGCAAGCCCGGCGATGAAGAGTCCCAGGGCGATTAGCAGCGGTATGCGGAAGCGGGCCATGTGCGAATCACATCCTCTAGTGTCAATGCCTGCGGCAGCCAGTCCCGCACCATCCGGTTGACTGCCGTGGTATAGAAGTAATTGCTGCTGAAGAATTCAGCCGGTGTGCCCTCCGCTGTAATTCCCCCGTCGAACAGGAGCGCGCAGCGCGTAGCATGCTTAGCCGCGAACTCTACATCATGCGTTACGATAAGAATACTGATCCCCTGCCCGCGCAATTGCTGAAGCAGGGCGGCCAGCCTGTCTTTGGCGGCCGGATCAAGCCCCTTGGTCGGCTCATCCAGCAGCAGTATATCCGGCTTCATCAGCAGCAGCATGGCAAGCGCGGTCTGCTGCTGCTGCCCGCCGCTGAGATCATGGGGATGACTCTGCAGCACCTCCCGGAGCTGAAACACTTCGAGCAAAGCCTCAATCCGGCTTGCTGCTGCCTCAGGGGATAACCCGGCGTAGCTGCCCATATGCTGCAGCTCTTCGGCTACCGTATCATAGCTGAAGTAGAGCAGCGGATTCTGCGCCAGCAGGCCGGTAGTCTTGCACTTAACCAGCTCTATCTTGCCGCGCTGCGGCTTCATCAGCCCGTTCAGCACATGCAGCAGGGTGGACTTGCCTGCACCGTTCCCGCCCATGACTGCCAGGAGCTCCCCTTGCTTAAGCGTCAGCGTGAGCTTCCTGAGGACCTCCCGGCCCTCCTTCTCATACCGGAAGGTCACTTCTCGGCAGGTGAGCAGAGGCTCTGCGGCTGGGCTTGGAGGTGAATACACCTCTGGAGCAGATAGTATGCGGGAAGTTAGGGGAGCTGGTACTGCGGGCCCATCCAAGTTATTAACCAGCTTTGCACCTGTACCAGCATCCTTTCCAGCCTTCAAGGTATGCAGCCAGCGTCTGCCCTCACGCACGGTCAGGGGAATATTCTCCGGCATAGCCGAATCCGCTTCCGGAGCGAGCGACAAGTACAGGCGTGAGGCGGCTGGCAGGTAACGCCCAGCCGAGGTCAAGGTCCCGCTGCCGGTCTGCCGGGCGAACAGGCGGGGGGCGGCATCTGCCAGCAGCTTGCCGTCTTCCAGCATCAGCACACGGTCTGCCAGCGGCAGCACCTCCTCCAGCCTGTGCTCGCTGATGATCACTGTGACCGCCATTTCCTCGTTCAGCCGCTGCAGCGCCATAATGAATTCCCGCGCAGCAACAGGATCAAGCTGGGAGGTTGGCTCATCCAGCAGCAGCACCTTGGGCTGAAGCAGCAGCACTGAAGCCAGGTTCATGAGCTGCTTCTGTCCGCCTGACAGCTCATGTACCGGACGGTAGAGCAGCGGCTCCAGCCCGAACAAGCCGCAGATCTCCGCCAGCCGGGTCCGCATAACAGCAGGCGGCAGCCCCAGGTTCTCCATGGAGAAGGCCAGCTCATGCCAGACCGTATCCATCACGATCTGTGCATCCGGACTCTGGAAGACCATCCCGATCTCCCCGGCGGCCACCGCCGCCGGAAGCCCGGACAGCGGCTGTCCTTTGTAGGTCAAGGTTCCGCTCGATGTACCTACCGGGGTAAGCTCCCGCTTCAGATGACGCAGCAGGGTGGTTTTTCCGCTGCCGGACGGGCCGCAGAGCACGACAAATTCACCCTCTTCTATGACGAACGATAGCTCATGGAGTGTGTCCCTGTCTTCTTCAGGGTATCGGAAGGATAATTGCTGTGCTTTGAGGATCTCCATAACCATTTCTCCTTTCCTTCCAGCCCCGCAGGAATGAGCACGAACAGGCAGAAGCTGCCGTACATGACAGCCTCCTGCCAGCCGAAGTCCGCCGGTCTCATCCGGGGATAAATCTCCAGCTTGCCGTAGCCCTGCACCCAGAACAGCAGCGTAACCACACCGCTAACGGTTAACAGCAGCATCACCAGCTTATCCTGCAAATCGGCCTTGTATATCGTGTAGGTGCTGCGTTTGGTGCTGCCGTAGCCGCGGGCTGTCATGGAGTCTCCAGTCTGGAGGTCTTCCTCCAGTGACCAGGTCAGCAGCACTTTAAGCAGCGTCATTCCGTCTGTCATTCTTTTCTTAAGGCTTCCCGTACCGGTATCTACGCCGCGCAGACGCTGGAGCTGCGTAATCTGGCGCAGCCGCCGCTGGAACAGCGGCACGAACCGGATGGCCATCAGCGTCAACAGCGCCATTCTTGGCGCAGCCGCCGCGAACAGGTACATGAATTTATCAGTGGTTACCGTGTAATTGTAGGATAGAAACCAGATAAAAATAGTAAGCAGCATTGTCATCATCATCAGTCCATACAGCACAGCTTCCAGTGTAATAGGCTGATCCAGCCAGTAGAACAGAATATGCGCTCCTCTATGCGAGAACAGCGGGTTCAGCAAGGCTACGGAAGCTGCCATCAGCAGCATAAAAGGCAAGCCGCGCACAAGCAGCCGCCCTTGGCCCTGTAACAGCAGCAACGCCAGCAGCCCGGCTATCTCTGTGGCCAGAAATAACGGATGGAAGACCAGCAGGGCGAACAGCAGCAGCCCTGCATAATACAGCAGGGCTACTACCGGATGCATGGAACGGAAGCCGCTGCTCATGGCGTTTTGGCCCCCAGGTCTTTGCCCAGATCAAGCGTATACAGCCACTCGATGGTATCCCCGGGCTCCACGATCCAGCTGCCCGCAGCCTTGGACGGAAATTCTCCATTGACCTTGTACATCCAGCCGCTCTCTGCCCCGTGGTCACTCTCGTACAAATTATCTATACCTTCCACGTAAGCAAACGCTTTGCTGCCCTGATATTCCATCTGGATCTTCTGCTCCCGCGTAATCCGCTTCAGCAGGTCCAGCACACTCTCGCCCTGCTTGATCTCATACTGGGCGGCGGCCAGAATCACGCCATGCTCCTCATCTCCGGTAATGGAGAGGGTGACCGCGTGGTCCGGCTTGGGCGTGGCTGCCGGAGCGGGCTTGGGGGTCGGCGGCATGGGTGTGGCCGCCGGAGAATGTGTGGCGGCCGGTGGCTGCGTCGCCGCTGCGCCTGGCGGCGCCGGGGTCTTGGCGGGCTCGCTTGCGCCCGCCGTTGGCTGCGCCGCCGCTGCGCTTGGCGGCGCCGGGGTCTTGGCGGGCTCGCTTGCGCCCGCCGTTGGCTGCGCCGCCGCTGCGCTTGGCGGCGCTGGAGCTGCCGTACCATCCGCAGGGGCGGAGGGTACGGCAGTGCCCTCCGCGGCTCCCGGCAGCGGAGCCGCTTCGTCTCCAGGCCGCGGCGTCTGCGCGGCCGGGGTTCCGGCGGGCGGCTGCGTACCGCCGCCTGCCTGATCCGGCTGCGCTGAGGAGCAGCCGGGGAGCAGCAATACCATGAGCAGGAGAAGCAGCGGAGCCAGCCTTCCCCGGCCTCTTTTGACTAGATTGAACATTACCTGCACACCTCCACAAAAAGGGAAAAGAACGGGGGCAGTCAGCCTGTTCCCCGTTCCTTCATACACCTTATGCTTACTTTTCAACACATATCCAAACAAATTCCAAGCAAATCCGTCACTCTAACGAGTCTTCAGCGCTTCGGCAACCCTATACGCCTCAACGGCTCATCAGCACGGATGCTTTAGTTGGATTTTCTACACTTAATTATCCTGATTACGCATCTGGACAGCCATTAGTTGGATTTACAGCATCTAATTTAGCCCATACCTCAACCTTCTGCAGCTTCAGCCCTGAATAAGTGTCATTTATCCAACTAGCTCCCGCTCTACAGCAAATTAGACCAAGTTAGATGTCATTTATCCACTTATCGTTGGCCCCAGCATGCAGTACCAGCGTGCAGTACAGTCAGCTCCCTACCAACTAAGAACTATGGCAACCTAACCGCTACGGCAGCAGCCATCTCACGAGTTACGACAGCAGCAGGCTCGAATGCGCCGCCGGTGCCGCTCATATATCCAAGTCCCGTTACCGTACGGACAGCGGACAATGCATAGTCACTAATTTTATCTTCGTCGCTGAACTTACCCGCGCCTGCTCCGGCTTCCGCTCCAGCTGCATCCAGTTTAAAAGCTCTAACCATCATCACAGCCATATCCTGGCGCGTAACCAGCCCGTCCGGTTTGAACGCCGTGGCTGTCACGCCGCTAATGATTCCAAGCTCTTTTGCCCGGTTCACTGTTCCATAATACCATGTACCGGCCTTAACATCACTGAAGGCCCCAGCGGAAGACGCCGCAGACGGCTCGTTCCCGGTTAAGCGCAGCAGCAGTGCTGCAAATTCAGCACGGGTAATATTCTTTTTCGGTGCAAACATCAGACTGCCTTCACTCACACCATTCATCAGCTTGCGGTCATACGCCGTGTATACCGACTCCAGCGCCCAAGGCGAAATCGACTTCACATCGGCAAAAGCCGGACGGTCCGCCGCAGCAGAAGCCACCGTTACCGGAACCGTATGACGGACGATGGCCGGGGTTTTATCCTTCAGATATCCCGTAACCGTCAGGGTATATTTATTCGCCGGAAGACCACCAGCAAGAGCAGCCACGCCCGCAGCATCTGTAACTGCTGTTTTGCCGCCGATGGTTACCTGTACGCCTGCTGCCGGTGAAGTTACCGGATCGGAGGTGAAAGTCGCCTCATTCCAGACCCATTGCTTCTGGGTTACCTGCACCTTCAGATCTTGTCCAGGCTGCGGCTGTGCGGGAGTCACGGTTACGGCATCAACCACCTGCGTGTTGTCCCCGCCATAATAGACCACGATGCGGTCATTCTCCTCCAGTGCGAAGTCGCCCATCCCTACACTTGGATAGATCCATGCTCCGCCGCGCGCAACCACATACATCCAGCCGTCATATCCGCCAAAAGTACCCGCAATCACGCCGCCGATCCCCGTCACATAATTGCCTGCTTCATTGACCAGGGCCAGGCGCTTGGCTGCTGCTGTCTTTTCCAGTGCTTTAAGCACATTTCCAGCATACACGCTGCCCTCAGCCAACGTTCCATTCGGACCTTCAACTGTAACCGCGACACTTACCTGAGGATTCTTCACAGGTGTGCCGCTAAAATCAAAGAGCTTACCGCCTGTACCAAACAGCTTGTACGCTACCAAAGCCTCCAGTGCCTGCTCCGTGGAGAGCGGATTGGAGCTGCCGCCCGCAGTGTGGACGAATCCGCCATCCTTTGCACTGAAGCTCAGCAGCTTGCTGACCAGATTAATCTGGCCTTTGGTATACTCTGCTCCTGCCGGATCAATGCCGAAGGCAGACAGACCGATAATGGCCTGAGCTACACTCTCGCTGCTGTCGCCATATCCGCCGTTCTTGTCCTGTGCCTTAGACAACCAGGCGGCTGCCCGCTGACCAGCAGTATTCACGGCTGCTTCCTGCTTGTGTCCAGCCAGTGCGTTCAGCGTCATCGCTGTCATATCCGGATCACTCGCACCCGTGGTCAGGGTGAAGCCGCCGTCCGGGTTCTGCTTGGCCAGAATCTCTGCCAGCAGCTTAGATTGTGTCCATTTCGCATTTGCCGGGATGGTATAACTGCCGGAATCAAGAGCCAGCAGGGCATAAACCGGATTATTCAGCGTCTGGCCGGTGATTGCATCGTGATTGTAGAGCTTCTCGATCAGGTTGTAGCCTGCCACCTTCTCAGGGTCGCCGCCCAGTGCCTTAACGGCAAGCGTGATCCGGGCATAATCCGTAGCTCTGGCAAAAACACCCTTAGCCTCACTCACCTTACCCTCAAGCGCCTTCAGATAGCTGGCAGGTACCTTGTAGCCTGCTTGTGCAAGGCCAATCGCCTGCCAGTCGGACTGGACTCCGTTCTTCAGCATGAATTCCGCAGTAGCATAGACCGCAGCGGTTACGCTGGCTGCCTCACTTGCGGGCAGAGCGGATACCGCTGGTGCGGAAGTTCCGCCTGTCTGTGCAGCAGCAGCTTGTCCTGCCGGAGCTACAGCTGCTCCCAGCAGTGCGAACAGCATAATGACAGCAAGTCCCAGCCGTGTGAACCTGGATGATAGAGAATGGTTCTTCATAACTAACCTCTTTCCTGAAATAGAATGGATGAATCCTGCTTCCTCCGCCAAAAGAG
The DNA here is from genome assembly GCF_038002825.1 of Paenibacillus sp. FSL H8-0048. Lineage (NCBI taxonomy): Bacteria > Bacillati > Bacillota > Bacilli > Caryophanales > Paenibacillaceae > Paenibacillus > Paenibacillus sp. FSL H8-0048. The sequence goes on from NZ_JBBODF010000001.1 coordinate 3,472,639, forward strand.
CGGCAACCTAAAGACCGCCCTGTGCAGGGCGGCCGGGGAAGAACTTTCGCACAGGGCGGCTGAAGGGAGCCGGTTGCTCTCCCACATTACATACAATACAGCGCATACAGCCCTCGCCAATATCAGATATCAGCATCTGCTTCCACATTCTTACCCCCGAAGAATAGAAACAACAATGAAAAAGGCAGGTCTCCTGGCTCATACTTCACCGCTTCCCCCGCCTTCCCATCCGCTTAGCAGACAGTGGCACCTCAGGAGTCGCTCCGTATTTACAGTGGCGGGACCGCGCCGGACTTGCACCGGGCTTCCCTTTTAAGCAGATTCTTCTATTAGACATAGCCCTGCCAGCTTCTGCTGGCGACAGCGCGCGGTCTCTAAGGCAATCTGCACCTTTTCCTCAAGCTTATTAAATTTTAATATTCTCAAACCATCATATCGACTATTCCCCTGTATGTCTATAGACAAGCTATATCTATTCCATCCGTCGCGAGACCCCGTCTATTCCCCAGCAAAAATCCTGAACAGCACATGCCCGCTCCCCGGCACATCATACTATTCAGGACTATAAAAGTTACTCTTCTGCTGCTGATCAAGACGTTGGTCTGCTGTAATCAACTCGATGGCGAACCTATGGAAACCTCGGCAGAAGGCCGATTGTATTCCGTACATCAGAATTAGTATAAAAGCAGCCGTTAACGCATTCTGTTGCACTCCATACCACCGATTACAGCAAATTCCCCTCAGCCGGGCCAAATCCCAAAAATCTACTGCACCAAATACAACAGAACGCCATATAAGGCTCAATATGCCTCATTCTAGTGTACAAAGTGCAATTGAGCAGCTTCTTTCGGACATAAGCATAACTATCTTCTACATTTCACATATTTCAGCCTGCCATACCCATTCTACCGTAATGTGCCAAACTAGCTCCCCACGTTATGCTTAAATGTAATCTGTACAACTAAACCGTCTGATTTACCGCCAAATGTACCTTTAGCTGTATTTCGTACACCTAAAATGCTTATGTACCCGGCTTTTCGCCCTTTCGGGCAAATTTAGTTGTATGGAATACAATTAAGAGAGGTACGCCTTCTTTTTCACTGTTTTTAGTTGTACAGAGTACACCTATCTCTGTAAGCAATGTTACTCAGGACCATTACTCGATAACAAGTCAAAAACGTCTGTTAGTTGGTGAGACGGCTAAGTGACTCAGTAGCATTAGTCGATAACGTTGGTCGTTAGGTGCAGTCGATTACGGCAGTCAATTACGTTAGTCAGTAGCGCCCGTCGATTTGCTTTACTCGAAGATTTACCTGCTCATTAGTTAAAAGCTTAAACAGCCTGTTAATGCCACAGCTTTATTCCGCGTCCGTGTCCGCTTCCGGGCTTGCAGAAGCGGATGGCTCTGCACTAGGCGCGGCTGTGGCTGCAGCTTCCGGGGCGCTGCCCGGATCTGCCTCCAGCTTCAGCGAGTATCTTCCGGCGGTGATCATATCACCTGCCGCCAGCTTCGCGCCTGCTGATAGCTCCACCGTCACCTCGTATACGCGTGACGGAGGAGTCCCCGCCGCCGCTGGAGAGGCGGCGGCTCCACTATCTGCATCGCCGTCTACTCCTGCGCCTGCTTCACCCTTCACATCGCCGTCTACTCCGGCGCCTGTCTCACCCTTCGCATCGCCGTCTACTCCGGCGCCTGTCTCACCCCTCACATCGCTGTCTACTCCAGCGCCTGCTTCACCCTTCGCATCGCCGTCTACTCCGGCGCCTGTCTCACCCTTCGCATCGCCGTCTACTCCGGCGCCTGCTGCAACCTGGCAACTGCTAACCGTTGCCTTGACCTCGTAGTCCGTAACGCCGCTGGCGGACTCCACGCCTACCCGCTCCGGCTTGAAGGCGGAGCATTCCGCAGCATCAGTGAAGCTGAACAACAGCTTCACGCCGTTATTCTTACCAGCTTCTCCGTCCCCCGCATCCACGCCGTTATTCTTACCCGCTTCTCCACTTCCTGCTCCGCCGTCCGCGTTTCCGCCAGTTCCCGCATCACCGCCGTTATTCCCGCCTGTCTCTCCATCACCGCCGACAAGCCGGACAGAGACCGGGGCCGCTGCAGCGGCTTGTCCGGTCACTGCCGGAAGCGGGCTGGGGCTGGCCACCGGCGCAGCTGTATCCTTGCCGCGTCCCCCAAGCTGGCTCAGCAGGATAACCGCCGCAATCAGAATGATCCCGAGGATGCTCCCTGAGATCAGGATTTGAAATCGGCTGCGGCTGACCCACCGCGCCAGCGGCGAAGCCAGCTGGGCGCGGGCTTCATTGTAGACAGTCTGCATGGCAGGCGTTGCTGTGTCGAGATGGGTTTTGCGGAATTCCCGGTTCTTGAACGCCTCGCGGTCGCTTTTCAGGAAATACCGCAGCACGGCCCGCTTGTAATTCGGCCATAGCTTCTTGCCTGAGCTTGCGAACAGCCAGCTATGCTGCGACCAGTCCAGGAACCGGTACACTGTCTCCTTGTCATTGCCCGCCTTGCGGACCACCAGATCCAGCAGCGCATCATAATCCAGCGGTCCGCCTTCACGTTCACTGCTGTGATAGAAGGCCAGCGGCAGCCTGTCGAACGGCTCAAGACTCCGCGCTTCCTTCAACCACCGTGCGCCGAGCAGCTGTACATCGTCCAGCTCACGCGGCGTCAATCCGGCAAAAATCTCCTCGTCCGGCGACTCCTCCCCGAACCAGCGGTAGGCCGCGCGCAGCGCATTCGCTTTGCGCTTCGCAATCGCGTCGAGCGGCGGCTGCCAGTCTGCCGTATCCCGGTAACGCAGGAACGAGATCTCCAGCAGCTGCTCCATCGTCAGCTCGTCCAGCGAGAGCCGGTTCAGCAGGAAGCGGTCGGCAACGGTGCCCAGCTCCTCCATAACGGACAAGGCCTCCGGGTATACACCGCCTCTGCGGCGCTGCTTCTCTGCCTGCTGGACCGCTTCATGAACAGCCGTTACCGCCGCTACCGGTTCAGGCTCCCGCTGCAGCTTCTCCAGCAGATATTCCTTGAAGGTATCCCGTACCGCTGCCTGCTGAAGCACCTCTGGAAGACTCCGGCCGAAGTGACTTACCAGGCGGAGGATATCCGCCGTTCCGGCAGCAGCAGCCAGCCTGGATTCCAGATACGGCTCGAACAGCGCTCTGCGGAAGAGTGCTTGCGACAGCACTTTTTTGAAGAACGCCTCACTAAGCTCCGCATTGCTCTCAATAATTCCGTAAGCCGCCGCCAGCACATCCTCCCGGCCCCCGGACTGGCAGTTCAGCATCCCGTTGATGAAGTAATCGACGATCTTCACCCGGTAATTATGGCCCGGCAGCGCGTAATACGCCTTGAACTGTTCCAGGATTTCCACTGACGGAATCCCCTTCTTGCGGATCAGATCATATTCGCGGTCGAACCGCTCCAGGAACATATCATTCAGCCGCACCCGCGAGTCCAGCTTCCCCTCCGGCTTCAGATAGGACAGCAAGCCGCTAAGTATAGCGTTCTTGTTGTCTGTATATAAGGCTTCGTTGCCTTGCTCAATTTCATAAAAAACCGCCAGCTCATTGTAGAGCGCCAGCGACAGCTTACGCTCCGCACTTTCCCCGAGCAGCAGGCTGTCGGCAAACTTAGCGAAATCACGGAGGCTTCCGCCCTTCTCCACCAGCGTCTTCCAGGCCAGATCGGCATAGATCTGCCGCGACTCGCCGAAGTCGGTATTCAGGAACCTTGCGCCTGCCAGATCGAAGATATAATCCTTCTCGATATTGCGGTCGCCCGGACGCAGAGAGCCCTTCTCCACGAAGGTCAGATGAATATATTTGCGGCTCTGCGGCTCCTTGGCATACGTGATCACTCCCAGCCTGCGGCGGAAGTCATACGGCAGCGCAGCGAAGAGTACCTCCGTCAGCCGGACTGCACGCTGCGACAGCTCACTGATGGGCACATCCAGCGCTACATAGATTTTCTTCTTCCCGGCTACGGACAGCATTACCGCCTGCAGCAGGGCTTTGAACAGCTCTTCTGTGAATCCTAGACCGGACAGCACGCTGCGCGGATCTGACGGCACGTCCAGCTCTCGGGTTGCCACGGGAATCGACTCCAGCTCAGGCAGGGTCCCGCCAGGCTCCCCCTCATAGCTCCGGGCAAACCCCGCGTGCAGCCAGCTTCCATACCCCTCGACAATCTCTTCGGAACGGATAGGCGGCACCACGAAATTATGGGCAAAAAAAGCGCTCCGCTGCCCCGTAAAATCCGCCGCCAGATAACGGCTCTCTCCGATCACAGTCTCATTGCTCTCCGTATGGAACAGGTGCAGCGCAGCCGGATACAGCTCCTCATCCTTCTCGCCGCGCGCCGTAAGCTCAGCCGGGGCATCGTAGAGACAGAAGGGATGCAGGATTTTTTTGACAAAATTATTATCGAGACTCTCCGATTTCGCTACTGTATCGAAGCCCTCTGTAGACCGGTACACGCCGCGGCGCTCGCGGGTATACATCTGCTGGGTGATCATGGACCCTGACAATCTGTTCACGGCCCGTCGCTCCCCTCAATATAATTCAGCTTGTGCAGCAGCCAGATGAACGGCTCATCGACCCGGATCGGACTGACCACACCCTCTATCCTTTGATTGACCGGATTGCTGCCCAGCGCAGACACGGCGAAATACCCCGTATTGGCAAAATACACATCCATCGTATCCTTGAACGGACGGTCCACCTTCTCAATGAAGCGCCGGATCTCACCGTCGATGTTGTGGAACTCGTCCATATTCAGCGTTTTGCGGTGCACGTAGTTGTTGAACACATTGCTGTTCGACTTGATGTAGTCTCCATCCTCATCCTTGAGGGAGTGAAGCATATCGCTTTTGGCCAGGACGACTGCGGTCGGAATCTCGGTCTTGCTCTTCTCCTGATAGGCGATGAAATCACCGAACATGGTCAGCACCACATCACGCGGCTCATCATACTGCGATACCCACTCTCCCGGGCGGTCGCCGAAGTTAATGCGGATCTTCTCCCGGACCGAACGGATCTGCAGCGGATCGACCATGAACAGTATCCCTGCGGAGTTCTTAATATGCTGGCCGTGCAGGCCTAAGTAATCCTGATCGACCATGCCTTCACCGGCTACATCGAAGAACACCAGCGTCAGCGGGGGCTTGGACTCATCCTTGAAGATGAATTGGAAAATAAACGGCTCCTGCATCTTCTCCTTCTGGGTAGACGCCAGCAGATCCCCGCGCTCGAACAGCGGCTCCTCATACAGGGTGCGGAATTTGCGGCTGATCTCAGCGTTCAGCGGCATACAGGCTGCGTCGAAATGCCCTGCCGTTGTATGCTGAAGCGTATGGATCAGCGAGGTCATATAGACCGACTTCCCGACCTGGGAAGCGCCGATAATCGAAATAATATTGCTTGGCACCTTGCCAGCCGTTACAGGCAGCTCGTTATGGCAGGACGGACAGAGCCGTCTGCGGGTCATCACCCCATAGCGGTCGGTGAGCCCGGTCAGTACGTTGTCGGTATAATGATGATACTCCTCCGGGATATCCGCCGGCTGCAGAACCGCTTCCATATCATCCACCGTATCGAGGCCGAAGCGCTCCCGGTATTTATTCAGCAGATCATCCTCACCAAGCGCATAATTCTCATCATCCTCACGGCTGTGCATGGCCCGGAACACCACTTCCTCCGGCTCAAAGCGGGTGAAGCAGAACGGGCAGACAATATCGTAATACAGCGGCCTCGCTGCAGGCTGATTCTTCTTCATGAAACGGCTAAAAAAAGACATCTCTCATCCTCCTCAGGGTTGTTTCAGCACCCGGTATGCTGCTCCCGCTCACTCGGGAACAAGCTCATAATACGTCCCGTATTTTGGCCCGTCGGTGAAAAAAATACGGATGAAGTCGTCCTTGCCGACCTCAATCGGCGGGAGCTGGTTGCGCCCGGGAGCGAAGTCCTGGACGAACGGGAACCTTGCACCGTCCTCCTTGGAGGATGGATGCGCATCCCGCTTTTTGACATAGCAGAGCACTTCCTTTGGTACCGGCACCTCGGCAGTAATCGTCATCTGCACGGTTTTCAGCTTGCTGAACAACCCTTTTTTGTGCTGGACCGCATAGTAGATCCTCGCTTTGCCCGCGCTGACGAGCGCCCGGTTCCCGCCATCCTGCTGACGGACCAGCAGCGTCTCCCCATTCTCACTGAGCCGCACATAAATGGTGTAAGCCACCATTCCGATCTCGTCCAGCCGGTCCCGGTACCCGTTATTCGCTTTGTATTCTTCACGCGTGTAGAGCTTCATGCCCGGAGGCGGATGCTCATGACTGTCCGGCGCCTCCGCAGAGGCCTTATGAATATATACCGCCTGTACACCGTCCGGCCAGCGCCAGCGCAGCGTACAGAACCGGTCCTCTACTCTGGATACAACTTCGGTAATCACCGGTGCTCCAGCGTCTGCCTCGGCGTACTTCATGGCAACCTGCCCCTTTCCCTGCATCTGGCTTTAGAACCCTTTACTGCCGCGGTTACGGCGGGGTGAATGAATACTGTCCACAGGCGCATTAGCAGCCCCCGCAGCTCTTCCCCGGCGCGACAAGCGCCCTTCCCCTACAGGTACGATATATGTGAACAAGGTGAGAATAGCCGCCAGAACGAGCAGCGCCAGCAACCGGGTTATAGGGTCCCAGAGCGTGTCGCCGTTCAAGCCGGATTCCAGAATCAGCCCTGCCACAAGTCCCGATACCGCGCCCCCGATACTGAAGCTCCGGGCCAGATGGCGGTTATCGAACACAATGCCAAGGCCCAGACCCAGCGACGTACCAAGCAGCACCAAGGCCAGCACACGCACCACAGCATAATAAGGGCTGTCTGCGGTCTGGTCACTGCGTTCGGTCAGCAGTGTCCGGTCTCCCAGACGGTCATAAATCTGCTGGAATACATCGCCAAGCCGGTTCGCATCAGCCACATCATAGTACTGTCCACCGGTACCGCTCGCGATATTCTGGAGCAGATTTGCACCGGACGGATCATCCAGGGCCAGCCCGATCGTATTTATTTTTATTCCCCGTGCCACATAGTCTGTCAGCTCCGTAGAGGTATTGAACTGGCTGACGCCGTCGGATAAAAGAATAACCATCGCCCCGCGGTCTGCGCCGTCCTCATGAATCACCTTCATCGCTTCAGCCAGCGCACCGCTGATGTTCGTTCCGCCTTCGGTCGTCTTCAGGCTGCTGATGACCTCCATTACCTTCTCGCGGTTCGCCTCTTTGGAGAGCGGGAGCAGCGGCTGGACGACGGAAGCTTCATTGCTGAAGGTGACCACAGCGACTTTGTTGTCTTTTTTGAGCTGCTGCACCAGATTCTTGGCCGCCGCGTAGCGCCGGTCTGTCGGGTCGCTCTGCGACATGCTGCCGGAATCATCGATCACCATGACGACATTCTTCACCGGCTTGCTGCCGCCGAAGTTCAGCTCGTACACGAACTCGGTCAGCGTACCCACGCCGAGCAGCAGCACGACCATGAGCGGGAACATTTTCCACGAGGTGCCCAGGTAACGCAGCTTCCAGGATTGTCCGTTCAGCCTCGGCGAGATCGTCTCTGCGACCAGAGCGCCTATTCCGACACATAAAGCCACGATAGCAAAATAAATGCCGACCAGCACCATCTGAGGTAAATCATACGGCCTGCGGTCCAGCAGCAGCTCACCAAGCACAAACGCTACACCCGCGCCGAGCAGACTGAACAGCAGCAGGAGCAGATTGATTTTTCGCTGCATTGCATTTCATCCTTTCCGGGAAAAGCTTGATCATCACACGCTTCCCCATTCCATTCTATTGCACATCCGGCAGTGGAATGAATGAGAATTGTCCTATGAAGCCTGTTAGTGTAGGCACGCACCCACATCCGGGACCCGGAGCATGGGCATTATTATGGTAAGCTTTCGGATCTCCGGCCGCCTCATGACTCAGGTGCATTAGTGCTCCTCAATTGGTGGTTTTGCACACTTTCGGCGTAATCAGGGGCACTAATGCTCCTCATTTGGCAGTTCGGCATACTTTCGGTGAAATCAGGGGCATTATTACTGACACTCGCCAGCATCAGAGGGATTTATCCCTCTCATTCCCGCCATCCAGCCCATTTACGCCAGCATCAGAGGGATTTATCCCTCTCAATTCACCATCTGGCTCACTTTCGCCTGCATCAGAGGGATTTATCCCTCTCATTCCCGCCATCCAGCCCATTTTGCCAGCATCAGAGGGATTTATCCCTCTCATTCCCGCCATTCAGCCCACTTTCGCCAGCATCAGAGGGATTTATCCCTCTCATTTCACCATCTGGCTCACTTTCACCAGCATCAGAGGGATTTATCCCTCTCATTCCCGCCATCCAGCCCATTTTGCCAGCATCAGAGGGATTTATCCCTCTCATTCCCGCCATCCAGCCCACTTTCACCAGCATCAGAGGGATTTATCCCTCTCATTCCACCATCTGGCTCACTTTCACCAGCATCCGGTCAGCTGCCGAACTCACGCGGACTATTGACCCTACTGCTATGGTAGCCATAACACAAATAATAGTTTGTCATAGCACTCCGCTCATCATCTCATCCCATCTCCGCTCATCAGCACTCATCGCATCTCCGCTCATCAGCACTCATCCCGTCTCCGCTCATCAGCACTCATCGCATCTAAATGCCACTCATCTCATCTCCGGCAGCTGCTCCTCTTCCATACCGTGGAGCTGGTATCCGTTGCCGGCATATGTCTCGTAATAGACCTTGCCGTTGCGGTAGTAGAGCAGGTCTTCCAGGTGGAAGCCGCCCATCAGGTTCAGCTTCTCCACGCCGCTGCGGCGCTGCTCATGCACGAAGCCGAGCCGGTAGATGCGGGTGGTCTCGTCGGCGCTGAAGGCATAGCGCAGGAATTCGGAGGAGCTGTCGCCGAAGAAGTACTTCTCTTCGTGCCGGTGCTCCTGCGTATACTCGAACAGGCGGACATTCATCGCCGCCTCCTCCTCCAGACTGCGGTAGAGCTGCTTGAACAGCTCCTCCTTGGAGACGATATCCCGGTTCTCGTAAGCGGCTGCAACATTGGCACGCCGCAGCAGCTCCTCCTCGAACGGAAGCGTGAACGGCCCCGCCGTAAGCAGCTCCCGGCGGCACAGCTCGATCAGCCGCTCGGCAACAGCCTGGCCGCCTCCGTGCACCAGCAGCCCGGAGAGGCTGCCCATGAACCGCTCACTGAAGAAGATCCCTGCACCGCGCCGGGTCTCGATATCCTTCATCACCTCGTCCGTCACACTGCGGTAATACTCCATGATGTTCTGATCCACTGTCTCTTTGCTGCGGCCGATGCTGGCGAGGGCTACGCCATGCAGCTCCTCCTCCAATGCGTCCATCGCCGCCACCTTCGTTCTGCTGTCTGCGTGCAGCTGCTCCAGTGCAGCGTCATAGCGGAGACAGAGTGCCAGCTCGCTCTCCAGCAGCAGAATCTCATACTTCTTGCCGTAGACGGACTCGAACAGGTAGTGAATGAAATTGCGCACCGTCCGCTTATCCAGCAGCGGCACCCGCTGGAACGGCTGGCGCTCCACGCTCTCCGCGTAGAGCCGCTCCAGCTCCTCCTGGGCGGAGAGCAGCGCGGAGCGCAGCCCGCCCATATGCTGGCGCAAGGCCTGCAGCACGCTGCCCCCCTCACCTGTCTTCTCACTGGTCCATTCCGCCAGCTGGTAGAAGCTGACCGGGGAAGCTCCTGCCTCCTCGGCAGCCAGCACTCCGGCCCATTCCCGGGCCGGATCAATCCCGGCAGCCCTGCGAGCAGACACCTCCGCAAAATTACTGCGGAAGTACGCCTGCGCCCCTTCCCCGAACAGCAGCTCCTCAGCCTCGCGCAGCGAGAGCATCCGGAGCTGTGAATAGGAGGGGCGCCCGTGGCTCATCAGCCCGGTCATCTCGGCGAGAGCGGACTGCTCCGGCAGCAATTCCGCCGCGCGGTCCCGCAGGGTATCCGCTCCAAGGCCAAGCATCGTCTGCCGCTCCTTAAGACTCCGGGGTTGGCCTGCACGCAGCCGCCCGGACAGATAATGCAGCGCATGGTACAGCACCGCCAGCGCAATCTGGCGGTTCGGCCGCCGCACCGCCGAGAAGCCGGCAGACGCGTAGCCTTGTCTGCCTGTGCTGCCGCGAATGCCGCTTTTGAACGTCATATTATTGTAGCCGCCGTGACCGGAGGCCTGATCGGCCGCAGGCCGGACCCGGTTCTTGAGCAGGCTGATGTGGGCGATAATCTCGTAATTGTCGTCCATGCCATGAACCGACATCAGTCCGCGCTCGTTCTTGTCGGAGAGCAGATAGACCAGATCGAACAGCGGAGCAGGGCCATGCGTCACGGGAATGGACAGCCCCTCCTCTGTCACCAGCAGCGGAGCGCTTAAGGTATAATCCGCCGCCTGCATCCCGTCCAGCTCACGCAGACAAGCCAGTCCGACCGAGCTGGAATAGCCGAAGTTATCCCCCTGCTCCCGTTCGTTAATCAGCGCGTACAGATCAATCTGCACCGATTTGAACGATTGGCTAAGAATGGCGCGGGCCAGCAGCACGATCTGCGGCAACAGCACATTCTGCGGATCATCGACCCGTGTAATAACAGACAGATGGATGACGTCAAAAGAAGAATACAGCCGTCCGTAATCCGCTATACTGTTGCTTAATTGACGCAGCGTCCGGTTCATTCCGGCCAAATACTTGCTATCCTCATGAAACTCGCGGTACAGCTCATGCCGGACCGTACGCGGATCACGCCCTGCCGTATCCGGCAGGGTCATGTGCATCACGCGTTCATGGACGCTGCTGTTTCCGCTGCCGATCCGCCCCCTGACTCCCTCCTTCTCCTGCGTACTGCCGCTGCCGTTGTGCGAACCGGCATGCAGCGCCATCACGCCGCCCGCATTGTCCCATTTGCGCTGGCAGCGTTCCAGCACAGGGCCGATCGCCTGGGTCATTTTATCGCCCAGGAACAGGAACAGCGCAGGGTAATGGATACTGCTGCGCCCATCCCCCTTATTATGCTGTGCTTCCTCCTGGGCAGCGTATTGCTCAGCATATTGTAAGGCCTGATCTCTGATCATAGGCCTACTTCAGCTTTCTGCGGATGCTGCCAAGCTTGCCGGTCAGGCTCTTGTAGAAGCCGTACATTTCATCTCCGTTGGCATGCTCTACCCGCTCATATTCCAGAGCGTCACGCGCTTCCAGGAACGAGACATACATCCCTTCCAGCTTATACAGCAGCGGAGTTACATCTTCGGCTGCGGTCATTTCTCCGGCCCGGCGCGCTGCCTTGCGGAGCAGAACACTGCGGCTTTTCTCATCCAGCTCGCGGAAATGGCGGTAGACGGCATACTCTACATAGCTGCGTTCCTTCATCAGATTGGCGAACGGCTCCCAGGCATCCTCGTCCTCGTCACGGTCATAGACATAGAGCGCGCCTTTTTTGGTGATGGTATCGGTGTACAGTGCTTCGATGAACTGGTCCAGCCATTTGTCTTCATCCAGATGCTGATGCACCAGCGCTTCCAGCTCCTTGGATTTGGCCGACAGCGCATCGTACTTAGCCAGTTCCTCGCGGACACGGGCAATCAGCTGCGGGGAACGGATCAGGTTCTCCTGGGCCAGCTCCAGATTGATGCTGCCGAAGATGTCCTTCACCGCTTCGCGTTCAAGACCGCTGGTCATGAGCGCTTTGAGCTCTTCCGCCGCCTTGCGCACTTCACCCAGATTCGGACGCGGTGCATCCAGCTGCAGATCATAAGCGCCCAGCAGCTTGCCCAGATCCAGCGGCTTCGTGAAGATCACGGAGAAGCGGCTGCTCGTGTTCTCGTCCACACCCTTCTCAATAATCACACCGGACGCAAGCGCCCGGCCGAAATCTGCACGCACTCTGGCATTGTACTCACGGACCCGCGGATTCGCATACGTATCGCCCCAGGACTTCTCCGGGATCGGCGAAGGCAGATAGGTCCAGTTGTCCTTGTCGGTCATCACCAGATGGCGGCCGATGCCTTCCTTGTCGAGAATCGTCCGCTCGTAGTTCTCCTCGTACACCCGCAGCGGCGTATAGACGAACAGCGGCACCCCGTTGCGTGTATTCAGCCAGAAAATCCGGTTCTTGACCTCGCTCTCCTTGATCGTGAACTGTGATTTGCCGAGTGCATTATTCTGATAATTCCGCACACCCTTCAGAATTCCCGGCGCCTTCACCGGCACAGAGACGAAGCCCCAGGACGGGAAGTGCAGACTGCCCGAGCTGTTGCTGAGGTGGAAAATCGGCACCGCATCCTCATCCAGACGTCCGGCAATAATCCGCTCCACGAACTTATCCAGCGGCTCCTCGCGCCCGTATTTCATCACCAGGAAGTCTTCCATCGAACGGGTAATCAGGTCCCCGAACTTGTCGCTGAGGAATTCCGATATGGAGCGGACGATATCAATCTCCTGCTCTCTTACCCAACGCCCGGAATGCTTCAGCATCTCGCGTGTGAAGTCACGGATCAGATCATCGCCGTCCTTCTGGTCCATGATCTTGGAGATGGTCGCCGAGATATCCGGCACGTTTACGATATTCCAGTAGTAGGTTTTGTTGCCCTTATGGTCTGCCTGCTCCTCGCCGTTAATCAGGATGTCGCCGTTCTTCTCGAAGATCGAGCTGAGCGCAGTCAGAATCTCGGTGAACACACCGTAGATCCGGCTGTTCTCTTCATTCAGCAGCTCATACAGATCTTCATAGAACTGAATCATCTGCTCGGTGCGCTCCACATCGGCATGCAGCCAGTATTCATTGATTTTGGCTTCAATATAGGCATTCTTCTTCTTCTCCTTGGACACAAAAGCGCTCCGCGCATCGCCCAGCTTATCCTCTGCACTCTCCTGTGCGGTCTCAATATCACGCGGCAGGCGCAAGAGACTCTCGCGCAGCGCTTCAATATAAGACTGGATCAGCTTCAGGATACAGAAGCCCTTCTCGGTGTACAGCAGCCGTGACACATAGAACGGCCCTTGCTCGGGATGCAGGAAGATGCGCTCCAGTTCCTCGCCGAACCGTCCGGCAATCTCGCCCGGAAGCTGCTTCTTGGATTTGATATATTCCTCACGGGCACGGACCAGGAAGTTCTGCTCCAGCTCCGTATCCATGCTGACGACCTGATTCTTGACCACATTCGCATGGCTGAGGCGCTCGCTGTTCTGATAGCCCGGCAGCGGCTCCGGCACACGGGACTCGAATGTCTTGATCATCGTATCGAGATCGATGCCGAGCTTGCGCGCCATCTTCTCCACATCCTCCTGGTTCGGGGCGTGATGGAACATCTTGTCCATTTTGTCGAAGAGGCGGTAGGCCAGATAGGTTGTCATTTCCTCAATCGGCAGCACGGCCGAGGATGCCCCGATAATGTTGTATTCGTAATTGGCAGGATAGGTCTTGTTCATCTGGGCAATGTTCGTGCGGATGTTACTGATGTAGTCATGGATGGCGAATTCCTCGCCGGAGGCCTTCTCTTCACTGGCCATGAAGTTGGTGATATTCTCAGCCGTCACGTTCATGCAGTAATCGTAGGCATTCTCCAGCAGCTTGCCTTCCGTATTCGTTGCGGAGATGAGATGACAGAGATTGAACGGCGGCAGCGGCGAGTTGACGCTCAGAATATTGCCGTATTTCTGGCGGAAGCGCTCGCCCCGGCTGTCCACGTTCATCCAGTAATCCAGTTCTTTGAGCGCGGCATACCCGTTCTTGCGGATATACTCACGGGTATGCTCGCTGAGGCTCTTGTTCGACAGATTAACATCCGGCGTGAACAGATAGCCCAGCGTATTGACACGGTCTATCCCGGCAGCGCCGTAGTCACGTTCAATAATGCCGCGCACGATGTAGGCAATATCCAAGAACGCTCCGCTGCCGGTTCCGCCGGACAGACCGGTAAGCAGGAAGACCATAAGCTTCTTGCTGGTGCCGACAGACAGCGTCTTGATCTTCTTGTCGATGGCGGCAACCACCTGGTTGATCTTCGTGAACAGCAGCAGGCGTCCGGCCTGGCGCACCCCGGCGGCTCCGTTCATGCCGTCTGTGATGCTCAGCTCCGGCGACAGCCAGTCTGTAATGTAAGAATCCAGAATGCTGCGGTTCTGCAGCAGTCCGCCGATCTCGGCATTGGCCAGCAGCACGAATTCATTCTGCGGGTCGAGGCCGATGCCCTTGTATTTTTTGCCGCGGTCCTGTTCATTGGTCTCGAACGCCAGGAATTCCACGTTGTCCGGCTTATCCCGCTTCTTCTTGGACAACGGATCTTCAGGCAGCTTGAAGCGGCGGTTAATCTGGTATTTGAGCCGCAGCAGGGCATCGATGCCCGTGCCGCCAAGCCCGATAATGAGGATCGGATTGTCGATGGTATCCACTCTGATCTTGTCGCTGACGATCCCTCCGCCCAGCGATACATCCAGTTGTTGAATATGTTCTCTTACTACCGGTTTCATAGGTTCTCCCCCAAAAGTTGTGATAGCCTATGCATCCCGAATCACTTCTCATGACCGCTTCGGAAGCATACACTTAGCCTGCTTATCAGATCAAATATTCCAAAGAAATCGTCTTATCTACCGTCTGCAGAGAGACCGTTACCCGGTCCCCGCTCTTCATCTCAAGACCCCGTGAGGTATCTGCGGCACGGCCTGAACGCTCAACCGTAATGCCCTCGCCGCTGCGCAGCAGCAGCCGGTCATTCGTCCCGGGCGTGAACACCAGCTTCTCGCTCTCCTTCAGCTCCGGGGCCAGCTGTAACAGCTGATGAAGCGTGAACTTGCCGCGGAAGCCGGAGAGCTTCTTGTACTGCGGATAGGTTTTCTCCCCGGTATTGTTATCCAGCACCTCCACCACCAGTTGTCCGACGAACCCCCGGTTAGCCTTACTGCGCAGCAGCCAGAATGCAGCAGCAGCAGCCAGCAGCAGCACAATGCCGCCGATGATATAGTACAGCGTGTTCGAGGTCTCTTCAGCGGCTGGCTCTTCACCCGCAGGAGTGCCTGCTGACGGCGGGGTGGTCGCCACTGTTCCCGTCTTGGCATTGATGGTCAGCACATCGCTCTCCCGGTAGAAGCTGCTCTCTTCGGCCCGGACCTTCAGCTCGTATTCATGATTATCCTTGATTTCAAAAGCACCCTTGAACTCGGCACCCGAGTTATCCAGCGGAATCTCCTGCACCTGGCCGGTGTCCTTATCTGTAGCCAGCAATACGGCCTTCATCTCTTGATACAGGCTGCTCTCTGTTACCTCTGCTCCATTGCTGAACAGATGCGAGGAGATATCCACCGTGTCACCTTTGCCGTAAGACTTGGCTGGCAGAGCATCCAGCTTCAGCTCCAGATCGTAGTTGAACACCAGATTAATGTCGATTTTGTCCTTCGGCACGCCCTTGACCTGTAGCTTCCAGTCCCCCTGCTCCGGCGCGAGCAGCTTGATCAGGGTGTAGGTGGACGACTTCGACAGCAGCACCTTATCCGAGGGAATAGCAACTTCCTTGCCGGAAGGATCGCTCAGCTTCGCCGTCACCGGCTTCGAGGACATAATGGAAATGTTCGCTTCCAGCACGCTGCTGTTCGGCACGTTCACCGTTACGTCCTGATAGTCACCGTTCGCCGTAATGGACGGCACCGGCACCACCTTCAGCTTCAAGTGGCTGGCAAAAATCTCGCTGAGAATCTGCGGCAGATCATCGGCAGAATTCGTGGTAAACGCCTTGCCGCCTGTCTCGATGGACAGCCCGGCCAGAATATTCTTGTTCAGCTTGCCGTCCGCATTCAGTCCTATGGTATATACGGGATACCCCTTCTGCTTGGCAGCCTCTACTGCCGCCTTCAGCTCCTTGTCGGAATCAGACTGCTTCCGGCCGCTGGCTTCATTGAGGTCATTGTTGCCGTCCGCCAGCATGACGATCATCGGCTCATGGCCGGGATCGCTGCCGTTCTCCAGCACCTTCACCGCTTCTTCCATACCGACCGCCAGGTCCGTGTAGGGTCCGCGGCTAAGCCCGTCGATGAAATTCTTCAGATCCTCCTTGTCGCCGGCGGATTTGATGCCAAGCAGCGCCTTCTCGCGCTGCACCGTATCGGTGTAGGCCACAATGCCTACCTTATCGCCTTGGGTGGACAGCATATCTATGAACATCTTCATCGCTTCATTGGCTATCTTGTTCTTGTCGCTCTTGTTCATCGAGTTGCTGACATCGATCAGCAGCACAGCGTCAATATGTGAGGGTGCGGCTGAAGCCGCGCTGGCTCGCGAAGCAGCATATGGGGATACAGTGATGCATAAGATCATGAGCAATACAGGCAATATGCGCTGCAGTCTATTCTTGGCCTTGCTGAAATCACGTTCGTTACGAAGCATAAATAGGGCTCCTCTTGTGTGAAATTAGGCGGATATGGCAGATCCGTAACGCATAGCTAAATTCTGTCAATAGCATGCCATTATGATATAATTAAACCTTGTAAACTTCAACATAGTGACCGCTGGACCGGCACTTCCGCTAGTGACAATCGCCATCCTGAGCCGGATAGACTATTCTAAGTATACGCCGTATTCCTGAATATTTGATTAAAAGACCGTAACCAGAGCAGAAAGGAAGAGTTCCATGATTACATACGCCATACTCGGGATAACGTTTCTCTATGCTGTGATTCAGATCATTCTATATGCTTCCCGCCAGCGGAAGCCGCTCACCCGTGAGGATATCGACGAGCGTCTGCTGGCTGCATTGAACGGAGGAGATTCGGCCCGTGAGTAAAAAGAAACCGGTGATCTTCCGTCCCTTCAAGGCTCCCCGTTACGCCTTCGAGAAGCTGCGCATCTGCCGCCGCTGCCATCGTTATACCGCGCTGGGCGAGGAACGCTGCACCCGCTGCGGCCGTGCCTCTCTGGCTCCGGTAGAGAAGTATGCAGCTTCCTTAGCCGGGCGCAGGGTACAGACCCGGCTGCTCGTTATTCTCCTGCTGACCCTGGCCGGAATCTATTTCGGACAGAATCTGCAGCAGATGGTACTATGCGGCGCAGGCGGTCTCGTATTAGCCGGACTGGTCTACTATACGCAGCGAAAAGTACGGCAGAACGAAAATCTGTATGCGCTGAACAAACTGCTTGGCCGTAATATCTATAGCATCAAGGAAGATCTGGAGCTGAACCGCCAGGAAGCCGTGACGGTACTGCGCGAGAATGATGTGCTCGCTTATGAGAAGCTGCGCGAGATCTCCGTGCTGCTGCGCGGAGACCGGATCTCCCGCCAGCGCGTCGCCCTGCTGCACGGCTTCCAGCTGCGCAAGGACATGACGCTGGAGCTGGAGCAGCTGCTATTGAAGGACTTCGAGCCGCTGCTGGCTGAATATATCGGCGAGATCGCCAGGGTCCGGCCCGAGCTGATCAAAGACCGCACCCTGCGCTATGTCAAGAATTACGAGGTGCAGATTCTCGAAATGGATGAGGGCCTGATTATTATGACCGCCGTTGCCAGTGCTGCAGTCCGCATGAAGCGGTACGCACTGCTCTACTCCGGCATGATCGGCCGCTATGTGCAGGAGCTGCCCAAGGACCGGTTTCTGCGCTTATCCAGACTGATTGCCGCGAACCCTTATGAGCCGTGGAACGGCCTGGATGCCAAGGTGGAGGAGATCCGTGAGCTTAAGTACCGCTGGGACCCTGAAGTGTAAGGTTAGAAGCTGACTGCCGCTCTAAACCTTATCTATCAATAAAGGGGCTATATTATATGACGATTATACGGGCTATAACCCTGCGGAATATTATGATTATTCTGTGTATTTTGATGCTGCTCCCTCTGGGGCAGAAGGCGCTGGGGATTAAGCATAAGCTTCAGGATGTAAAGGAAGCCGGAGAACTGTACGCTGCCGGGAAGCTGATCGCTGCCGAGAGCCGGTACCGCCAAGCAGCGGCCAACCATGCGATCCTATATAAAGAAGAAGAAATTACGGCAAGACTTGCAGAGCTGGCTCCCATCACGGGCATCCGCAGCAGTCTAAGCAGACTATCCTTAACGCTTGCGGACCAGCTGACGGTGAAGGATTTCGCAGGGATGATGGAGAGCTATGCCTCCCTGCTCAGCCTGAAGAGCAAGTATATGACGCCGGGCGGTCCCTATGAAGCCTATTATCGCCAGCTCTCGGCGGATTCAGGCGTCTCAGACAAGATGACCGCCGGGTTCCGGCAGTTCAAGGATGAGTATCTGGCCGGACTCGCCGCTGGTTCGTCTAAGGGGTCAGATTCGGGGACGGATAGCAACAGTACGGACAATCTTAAATGGAGCCTGCTGCAAATTCCGGCAGACTATTACGGGGGAGCCGCCGCCAAGGATAAGCTGCTCGCGGCGAGCTTTAAGGCCCATGATACCGCGAGGCTCAAGGCTCTGGCCGCAGCCGGAAGCTTCGGACCTATGCTGGAGAGCGCCCTCTCTATGGAAGAAGCTTATATGAATCATAGTTATACTGCGCCCTGGCTTAACAAGCAGGTTCAGGAGAGCGCTTCGCTCATCCTGAATAAGGATCTGGATGGTGACCACACCGCGGCGTTCGCCGGACATGCCGCCCGCTACCGCAGCTATGCAGCATCTGCCGGCATCACCAGCTCCAAGGTGCTGAAGCTGATCGACAGCAGCATCGCCCGGCTGCTCCGCGAGGGCACGCGCCATGTGCGCGGCGGCCGGTATGCCGATGCCATCAGGCTCTATGCGGAGCTGGCCCCGGTACAGGATACCTCCAAGGAGACCGCTGCCGCAACGCTAGCCTGGAACCTGGCCGAGCCGGTAAGGCTGCTGCCGGGCGGCGAAGTACAGGGCAGCTACACGCTGACGGCCTCTGTCACCGGGCGCTATGGGACCAAGGTGGCCGTAGCCGGAGTAGACGCCGGCGGCAGGCTGGTCTACGCCGAGATGAGCGGGGACGGCACGGTCTCCACCCGGACCGGGGAGGTGATCCCGGGTTCGGGGCTGCTGAGCGCTCTTTCTTTTGACGAAGCATTATCCGCTTACTCCGAAGCTCCCGTAGTTGTAGCTAACAGCGGTGAGACTGACGGACGCAGCACCTTCACAGGCTATGCCATCCGGCCGGAAGGAATCTCCCTGCTGTTCAGCTTCACAGGCAGCAGCTATGAGCTAATAGCGGAGGATGGCTCCATCCGCGTAATGAACACGAATCTGGCTGATGGTGTCGCCGATAGGACCGCTATTTTCCGGCAGGTAAACGGGGTATATGAATTCTCGGAACTCTATCAGGAGTTCACTTACACCCCTATTGATGCTACACAGCTTGAGCTGTTCCCTTATGAGAAAGTGATGCTGTCCTGCGATATCTCTATCGACTCTGCCGGAAGAGCAGTCGCCCGTTCGAACGGCCGCTATCTGCTGCTTCAGGGCGAGGTAAGCCAACTTACCGGACTCACCGCAGTGAGCGGCCAGTTCGAGAATGGATACGGCACGGTGGAGACGGAGCTTGGCGAGGAGTCTGTGCCTGTGTTTGTGGTCGATTCGATGGGGAGCTTAAGCCTGACGCCGCCTTGATATGCGGAATACGGAGATTACAGGTTGCTGAGGAACGGCCGCGTTGTCATCGCCGGGTGCTGCACCGTTCCTGAGTGGCATCAGGATTGGTGTGGGAGAGCGGTGTGGGATGATGTGCGATGTGCGATATGTGGAATGATGTTGCGGTGCGGTAGTGTGATTGTAGTATGTTGGCGGCCCGGCTGGATGCTCCGCGGACGATGGGGACGCTATTTGGTCAAAAAGGCAACTTTTCTGCCCGCTGCGGACTGTGAGGCCGTTAAAGGGCGCAATGATGCTGAAAATGAGGCGATACACGTTAGTTAAGGGCCTCTGAGTCCGGGTAGGTAGCCGGAATAGAGCAAATAGCCCAAATAAAGGCCCTCCAGTCCGCATGGACCTGTACATCAAAACGGCACATCAAAATGGAAAACCAAAAACGCAAGAGTCACACGGTACGGATACCGCCCTGACTCTTGCGTTTTCTTTTGGCGCGTGGAATATGTCCCCGTACAAGTGAGGGATAGATTATAAACGGCGGGCCTTGGCGGTTTGCGGCTTTCTTTTGCGGCTGAACAGTCTTAGATATCGCTTCCTCTTGTACAGCACCTCCGCCGATGCGCTCAGCGTCTCCTTCACCTCGCCGAGTACCGTCTGGGTCTCCTTGACCGACTGCTTCATCCGCCCAAGCTCTGACTTTACCCCGTCCGATCTCTGCTTCGCTTCATCCAGCGTCTCCTGCATATTCGCTTTGAACTCCTCGACCGGGGCCTTCAGCCCGTCCACCGACTGCTTCACTCCATCCAGTGACTGCTTCAGGCCATCGATGCTGTTCTTGAATTCCTTCAGCGGGTTCCCCATGATCGTCCCTCCTCCTAAGCTCTCATTCTCTATATTACCCAGAATGGAGAAGGCGGGATTCAGTTCACCTGAAACTCTACATTGTTAAGAGGGGCAGCCAAAGGAAGCATGTTCCAAATATTGAAAGATTAATGGTCACGATGATACTATATAACATAATTAGATGAATGGGAGGGAAATCATGGACGCTAAAGCGAAAAAAATATTAAACAAAACGTTTTGGTCTGCGCAGGGCTGGAAGCCTGCCGGGACAAGACTGCCTTTTGCCGGAGAAGAGTCTGAATATGCTAAAAGCAAAGGGGTCATGTTCGATCCTGTAACGATGACACATGATGAGTGTGTGTCGAGAATCCGTTATTTGCTGGAGCATGAGGTTACGAAGGACAAGGTAGCTGCTGCCTTTTTGCATAGCCTATCCACAAGAGAAGTACATCTGAGAAGCGGGTTATCCAGCTATGCATTAACCAGCCATCTTCCCCGGCATCAATATAGTGACAAGCTTCTGGAGCGTGCCAGCTACAGCCATTGCTTCTATTGTAACGAGCATAAATTAATGACTTATGAGGAATGGAATAATGAGGATATTAATATTTTGAATTTTGAACGGGTAAAATGGGGGGGTGTCCGCTTAAATTGGCTCCTCTATTGCTGGATGGATCTCGAACTGCTAGCGAAGGAGGAACCGGTAGAGGTGACCTCTGAGGATGTTCAGATCCTCAAAAATTTACTGGCAGAGGTGGATGCCTGCGCTGAGACGGATTCCGCACGTAAATTAGAGAAGCGCTGGAAGGATGTATTATCCTCCAACCAGTATGAACGGGATGTTATGATGGAGATATGGGGTTTTGCAGGTATATTAGCTTCTGAAGAACGGCTTGGACCTGAACGCGGCAGAGGAACGGACTTCGTATCCGTAGATTCATGGCTTGGCATAGACCGTTATGCGAAAGAGAAGGTAGAGTATTATTTTGGAGCTTATTTATAGCAACGAGAATGGAATGGGCCAACTCAACTTTCGCAGAGTGAAAATCGGGTCGGCCCGTGTTCATTGTGGACGATTCTATGTGTGAACAAAATCAAGAGTGATTAATGGATTGCGCGTAACTCTTCCAGCAGTTCCATCACCTCTGACTCCTCTACCGGAACGGAAAACGAACCGTCCTCAAAACGCTTCATCGCCCCGATGCCGTCCTGGAAGACAAAGCGGATGCGGCCGCTGCGCACTTTTTTGTCCGTGTACATCTTATCCAGAAGCGCCCGGTTGGTAATGCCCTCAGGAATCTCTGTTGGCAGACCTGCCTTCTTCAGCAGAGCCGCTATACGATCAGCCTCTTCCTCCGTCATATATCCGTACTTCGCCCCCAGTCTCGCCTGGATGACAAGCCCCACAGCAATGGCTTCGCCGTGAAGCAATCGATAACCGCTTAGCGCCTCAAGCGCCCGTCCTGCGGTATGCCCCAGATTCAGAATCTGCCGCAGATTACGTTCGTGCTCATCCTGCTCCACCACTTCATATTTGATCCGGCAATTCGTCAGCGCGATATGCTCACACACTCCGGCATCCAGAATTAGCTCCCCTTCTTCCGTAATGATTCTGTCCATATTCGCTTCGAGATAGCTGAAGAACTGCTCATCGCTCATACAGGCGTGCTTGATGGTCTCGGCCAGACCGCTTCTGAATTCACGGGCAGGTAGTGTGCGCCAAGCTGCCAAATCTATGTATACTTTACGGGGCTGGTGGAATACACCGATCAGATTGGTGGCAACAGGAGTATTTACGCCTGTTTTGCCGCCAACGGAAGCATCCGCTGCTGCCAGCAGGGTGGTAGCATAATTCAGACTGGGCACGCCCCGGCCGAAAGTCCCTGCCACAAAGCCCGCCAGATCCGTCACCGCCCCGCCGCCTACCGCAATGATGCAGCAATCCCTTCCATAAGCATGGCTTAGCAATTGGTCCTCCAGCAGCGCCTTCGTCTCCCGGGTCTTCGAGCTCTCCCCTGCCGGAAAAGAGAATAAGTCCGCCTGAAATCCCTCACGCCGCAGCAGCTCCAGTAAAGGACGGCCATATAACGGCTCCACCGTGGAGTCTGTAATGATAGCATATTTACTGGCTCCACTTACAAGACCCTGATGCAAATCGCTGATTAGGGAACTAAACAGATGCTCACCGATTTCAATAGAGTAAGAGTGATCGACTACTTTTTGGAGTGTTACTTCAAAGCTCTTAGACATGGGCTCAGCCCCTTTCTTCTATTAACTCTGCAACCAACCGCACAGAACATATTTCCGGAATATTATAACATAATTTAGGAGGGTTACTGTCTGGATTGTCTCAGGGTTACATCGGGTGTACCGCATAATGATAGGAAGGGAGACTGTGAGAGCATGTCGAACGAAACGATTTATAGCCATGAGGACACACTGAGGATGCTGGACTCTTTTTTCCGGGAGGAGGGGGAATGGTGGGATGGGTTCTATGCGGACAAGGAGAAGGACATTCCTTTTTTCCGGGATTGTCCCGATGAGAATCTGGTGGAATCCTTCAGCAGCGGAGTGCTCACCTCGGCCCGGGTGCTTGAGCTAGGCTGCGGAGGCGGCAGAAATGCAGTGTACATGGCCCGTCAGGGCTGTAAGGTGGACGCTGTGGATATTTCACAGGCAGCGGTCGATTGGGGAATGGAGCGTGCGGGGGCACACCAGGTAGAGGTGAATTTCACTTGCGGGAATATCTTTGACCTGGAACTGGCGCCCGGGAGCTATGACCTCATCTATGACAGCGGATGCTTCCATCACATCTATCCCCACCGCAGAGCCACCTATCTGGAACTGCTGGACAGGGCGCTTATGCCCGGCGGTCATTTCGGCTTAACCTGCTTCGCAGCAGGCTCCATGGGTGCAGAGATTACCGATTGGGAGGTGTACCGTCAGCGGCGGATGAGAGGAGGATTGGGGTTCACGGAGGAACAGCTCCAGACATTCTTCGGCCGTTACGAGAATATCCGGTTCCGGAGGATGCGCCAGACGGAGCAGAGTGAGAACCTGTTCGGTGAAGCTTTTCTGTGGACAGCCTTGTTCCGCAAAAGATAACTAGCTCCTTACTCCCGCAGCAATCATACGTATGATGTAGACGCTTGAATGGAAGCAACTGTATTTTGTACATTAGAATGCTGTAAAAGGGTCTTCGAAATAGAATCTATTGTATTCGGGAGACAATTTCATAATTCAAAACCCTTGCTATACCTGGTTTTTTTGAGCATAGAAAAAGGAGTACCTCCCCAAATTCTCGAAGTTATAGGTGACGAAACCAACACCCGAGAAGAAAAGAGGTAATCCCTATCTATTCTATTCGACAAGAAGAACTGTTTTCCTTTGAGGAATTGCTCCAGATGGCTCCGGAAGATAAATATAGCCAAATCTTTGAACACTTACATTTAGCTCCAGTTCTGTTCGCACTGCGGAAAAAGAGCCACCGTGGACGGCCTGAAAAACTAAACGTACCTGCCATGATCTACTCGCTGCTGATTGCCAAAATGGAGAACATCGAGTTTGTCTCTGCCTTGGTCCGGCGATTGAATCATAGCCACGAATTTCGAGTCCAGTGCCGGTTTACGGGCTCGGACAATATTCCCAGTCAGGCCTCCTATTCTCGTTTGATTCATGCCCTAGCGCAAACGGGAATGCTGGAACAACTTCAGGATCGCCTAGTCACCTCTGCCCTAGAAGAAGGTTTTGTGAGCGGCACCCATCTGGCTGTGGATTCCTCGATGGTTGAGGCATGGGATTGCCAATTTAGCGAATCAGCCTCCAAGCGTCGTGCGGCTCGCCGGGAGCAAAAGAAAGGCGAAGCTCCGGGGGCCGAACAACTTCAGCTCGAACATCAAGAGCCTGAGCCGAAGGCGGTGAACGCGCCGCTGAAGAAACCCAGGTACAGCAAGCCAGGTCGTCCATCCCAGGCCGAAAAGGAACGTCGGCGCGAGGAAATGGAAGCCTATGAACAAAGTCTCGGACCGTTCCAGAAAACCATTGAAGCGATGTTGCCGTACACGTACGATGAACTGCTGACCGAGTTGCCCCGGCATGCTGCGCGTTGTGACAAGAAAAATACGAAGGGCCGAATGACCAGCTATTACGGGTTCAAGGCGAATCTGCTGGTCGACACGGACAGCCAGTATATCCTCAGTGGGCTCTTTAGTTCGGCCAATCCGAATGACCAGCGTATGGCGGTCGTCCTTCTCAAAGGCCTGCTCCTAAAGTTTCCGATGCTAAAGGTCAAGCATATCTTGGGCGACAAAGGCTACGACTGCGCGGCAATCTACCAGTTGATTCATACGCTCGGCGCCTATCCTGCGATTTCCCTGATTCACCATAAAGACCCGCCTGCAGGAATGAATCTGGATTACACGCCGGTGTGCGCTCAAGGACATACGTACCGTTACGACAGTTTTGATGCCAAGTATGAGACCCTGAAGTACACCCGGCCTAGCGAATGCAAAGGCTGTGAGCTTTCCGGTTCCGATTGCCAAAAAGTGTTTAAAATTCGCATGCAAACGGATTTGCGGTTGCACACTTATCCCGCCAGAGGTAGCGAAAGTTTTACCACCCTGTACAACAAGCGGACGGCCGTGGAGCGTGTGTTTGCCTATCTCAAAGAGTATTTCGGGATGAAACGCACACGTCACCGGGGTGTCCGGGCAAGTGTCGATTTCCAGCTCAGTACGCTCGCGTACAATTTGAGTAAGTTTGCATTAGACAAATTGAATCAGCAGTTGAGAGACTCCCAGCAAGTGGCCTGATTTTTTTAAAAAATATGACCTTAGATTTTGGACCAATCTTGCTTTTCAGTAAACTGAATTATGAAATTGTCTCTTCGGTACAATTGAATTTAGAATATAGGCCTCTTTTCGCCCAAAATGCCACATTCCACTGTACGAAATACATTAGAACCTCATTTTACAGTCAAATATGAGTTTTCTATTGCAGGAAATACAATCAGCGACTTGCTTCGAACTTAACCTCATATTTGCGCATCACAAAAAGGCGGGGCGCACCGAAATGCATCCCGCCTCCTACATGCACCTTATCAATCCCGCTTACTGCTACTGCATCCGCTCCGTAAACAGCCGCCCCGCATAGCCGCTGATCAGCTCACGCATTGCCAGCTTACGGCTCCATTCGGCCGGAATGCCGCTGAGGCCATAGTACGCTCCGGCGATCTGGCCGTAGATGGCACCGGTGGTGTCGGCGTCATTGCCGAGATTGACGGCGAGCAGGGCGCCCTCTGCGAAGCTGTCCGACTTATGAAATGCCCATAACGCCGCTTCCAGCGACTCCACGACATAGCCCGAGCCTTGAATCTGCGGCGGCTCCTTCAGCTTGTAGAAGCCTTGCCTGATGTTCAGCATATGCGGCGTCAGCGTATCTTCATCCAGCCATTCGCGGAAGGCCTCCGAAACCAGCATCTCCTGCTTGCTCCAGCCGTGCAGCCCGGCGAGAATATATGCCGCAAGCAGGCGGCAGGCAGCAAGACACTCGGCGGCCCCGTGTGTGGTTCTTGAACTCATTGCTGCATAGTGGATTGCCTCGGTAGGCTGCTCTGCGTAGTACATCACCACCGGAGCCAGCCGCATAATCGACCCGTTGCCGGCAGAGAACGGGTCCGCTGATCCGCTGTAAGCCTCCCCGCTCGCTTCATACCGGTGCAGCGCCTCACGCGTCGCGTTGCCGATGTCGAAGCACCGGCCTGTACTGCTCAGCGCTCCCTCGCGGTACCACTTCACATAACGCTGCATCTGGTCCGCCGGATCGAAGGTCTGCACCATCAGCAGGCTCTCCGCCAGACAGAGCGCCATCGAGGTATCGTCTGTCCACTGTCCAGGCTGCAGACCAAATACCCCGCCGCCGACCATATCCGTCATTGGCTTGAAGGTTCCGGGTGCCTGGAACTCTACAGTTGTGCCCAGCGCATCCCCGGCGGCCAGCCCTTGCAGGCAGCCCTGATAACGGTCCATCGTTAATGTCATTTGCTCTCTCCCTTCCCGGCAGCTTCCCGCTTGCCTTTATTCGCCGGGGTACTTCAGTTCCCACTGCGCCCGGACTTCATCCAGCAGCTTCATCAGGGCTATGGATTCATCCAGCGGCATCACCGGGCTCTCGGTCAGTCCGGCCTGAAGACAACGGCCTACCTCTTCCGCCTCGAAGCAGTATCCGACCGAGGTGCGTTCATCTTCAAACTTCTCCACCAATTCGCCGTTTACGTAGAGCTCGGCTGATTTTGGATTAACCAGGGTGCCATTGACCACGATACGGCCTTCCGTTCCATAGATATAAGCTTCATCATCCAGATTCAGGCGGATGCCGGCGTTGAGTGAAGCAGACACGCCATCCCCGTAGGACAGCAGCAGCGAGAAATGCTCGTCCACGCCAGTCTCTCCAATATGGACAGTACTGCTGACCTTCTCAGGATGGGGGCCGAGGACCATCGAGGTGAAGGACACCGGATAGATGCCGACATCCAGCAGCGCTCCGCCGCCAAGGGCCGGATTCAGCAGACGTCCTTCCGGGTTCCAGTCGGCGCGGAAGCCCAGGTCCGCCTTCACCAGCCGCACTTCACCAATTCTTCCGGCTGCGAGCCACTCCCGCACCTTCACCTGCGCCGGGATATAACGACTCCACATCGCTTCCATCAGGAACAGCTTATGCTCGCGGGCATAGGCGACTACTTCCTCCAGCTCACCACTGTTCACGGTAAAAGGCTTCTCGCACAGCACGGCTTTACCTGCACGCAGGGCCAGTAGCGCGTTCTCCCGGTGGAACGGATGCGGTGTGCCGATATAAATGGCGTCCACATCAGGATCGTTCACAAGCTCTTCGTAGGTGGCGTATGCCACAGGAATGCCGTGATCGGCTGCGAATTTATCCGCGCTCTCCTGCGAGCGCGAGCCGACCGCATAAGCTACACCGTTGCCGGCATGGGCCAGATCCGTAGCGAACTGATGGGCGATCCAGCCAGTGCTGAGAATGCCCCATTTTACCTTGTAAGCGTTATCTTCTGCCATAGTCAAATCCTCCTCTTAATGAAGCTCAGGTCCCTCTGATTCTATCAAAATCTCCCTGTTGTGTACATGTTGGCCTCCCGCCGGGACCCTCAAGCTTCATACAGGCCGGTAATTACAGCCCGAACCAATAACGCAGACGCTCCTCCGAATAGCCATCCTCCCCGCGCCAGCTCGATGTAATCGGTTTTTCGATTACATTTCGGCCATACACCCCGCACCGGCCTAATCTAATCGGTTTTTCGATTACATTTTGGCTATATACCCCGCGCCAGCCTAATCTAATCGGTTTTTCGATTACATTTTGGCCATACGCCCCGCACCGGCCTAATCTAATCGGTTTTTCGATTACATTTTGGCCATACGCCCCGCACCGGCCTAATGTGTTCGCTTTTCCACATACATCCTCCACAGCCCCCGCCGCCGCAACAGCCCAACCTACCTCAAAAACCCTCCCCGCCAGCCGCGAATCCACGGCAAACGGGAAGGGGAATCTCCAAACCCTATATTATTTCTTAAGCACAAGCTCCAGGCGCACCTCAAGGTTGTTCTCGGTGCTGAGCACGATGGAGTGCGGATTGCTGAGGCCGAAATCCTCGAAGGTTACGGTAGTCGTACCCGACAGCTTAAGCTCTCCGCCGCTGTATGCGGCCTGTGAGTCGAACGTGACTTCCTTCTCAATGCCCTTCACGGTCAGCATCCCCTTAAGTTGTACCGGCACCGCTGTACCCTCTGTCCATTCCTTCGGCAGCTCCGAGAAGGACTTCACCGTGAAGGTGGCTTCCGGGAATTCTGCCACGGACAAGAAGTCCGATCCCTTAACATGCTCGTCCCGCTGGGCGGTTCCCGAATCAAGCGCGTTCATGTCTACCGACCCTTCGCCGGTCATCGCGGAGGCATCCTCCAGATTCACCTTCCAGGTTCCCTTAACGGAGGGGTCTACGAAGTTCACGGTTTCTTTGGATGTGGTCACAGACCAGTAGACCTTGGACGGCTCTGTAATGTTCCAGGTTCCGTTCAACTGCTCCGGCGTTACCGCAGCAGCGGCCGCAGCCGCGTTGGCTGTTCCTTCCTTCTGGGCTCCGCTGTCCTGGGCCTGCTCAGGTATCACCGATTCAATCTCCACCTTATTGCCAAGGCTGTTGTTCACTAAGATGAAAGCGGTGATGGCTCCTGCAATAATTACGATGGCTGCGGTTATAGCGACTGCTCTCTTCTTCATACGATCTCCTCCATTCCATTTTCTGTCTCTCGCTTGTTCCAGCTGAATCTCATTCTACCAGAGCAATATGTCGGGAATAAGTCAAAGCGGGCAAGCCGGGAATATGATAGAATTGTCGTAATTTTAATTAAGGGACTGAAGCTTATGCAATCTATTCTGATCGTTGAGGATGAAGAAGCCATCGCGCGGGTGCTTAGTGCCTATCTGCGAAAAGCAGGCTTCCACGTCACCCGGGCAGCAGACGGCCGGAGTGCCCTGGACACCTTCGAGGAAACACCGCCCTCACTGGTCCTGCTCGATATCATGCTGCCGGAGATGGACGGCTTCGAGCTGCTGCAGCTCATCCGTGAGCGGAGCAGCTGTCCGGTCATCATGCTCACCGCCCGCGACGGCATCAATGACAGGCTCGCGGGACTGGACGGCGGAGCCGATGACTATATGTCCAAGCCCTTCATTCCCGAAGAAGTAGTCGCACGGGTCAAGGCGGTGCTGCGCCGTCCCTCGCAGTGGTCGGACGGCAGCCGCAAGCGCCATTTCGGCAGTCTGTTCATCGACTTCTCGGCCCGCAGCATCTTCCTGAACGGGGCAGAGGTCAGCCTCAGCCCGCGCGACATGTCTGTGCTGCTGTTCCTGGCCGAGCGTCCGAATCAGATCTGCACCCGTGACCAACTCCTGGAGCATGTATGGGAGATGGATTACGAGGGAAGCGACCGGGCCGTGGATCTCTCCATCAAGCGGCTCCGTCAGGCACTCTCGCACTGGCCGGAACATGAGGGCGAGATCCGTACACTGAGAGGAACAGGATATCAATTATGGACAACATAAATAAGAGTAAGAAGAAACGCAACAAGAAGAAGACCACCTCCATTCTCACTTACTGGACTCTGAGGTATCTGCTGATCATCAGCATCGGGCTGCTGCTGACAGCGCTGTTCACCTTATGGTGGATGCAGCAGGAGGCGATGAGCAACCGGATGCAGACGACCGGCCTGCTGGCGCAGGAGATCGCTGACCGGAGCGTGGATACAGACGGTCAATTAGCAATTACTCCGAATCTGAATAGGCTGGTAGAGGACCGCAAACGCTTCTTCAAGGTAACTGAGGAGATGTGCGTAATCATCACCGGACCTGAAGGCGAATTGTTATACTCCCAGCCTCCGATGACGGACGAGGAGATGCGGTACAAGCTCAATGATAGCCTGACCGATTCGCGGACGCCTGAATACAAGGCGGCTGCCGCACAGATCAAGGGGGACGAGGGCACGCTGGGGCAAGTGCTGGTTATGCAGTCCAAGCGCTCCCTGCGTCACATTCCGACGGAGGAGATCACCTTCTTCTCGGTCATTATCGTCTTCCTGATTATCTTAAGCTGGCTGACGATCTATCTGTTATCAATCAAGCTGGCCAAACCGGTTCAGCGGGTGGCTGCCGCCGCTGCGCAGATCAGCAGCGGCCAGTATAATATCGTGCTTGAGACCGGGGCCAGAGAGCGAGAGATTCACGAGCTCCTCGTCTCCTTCCAGGAGATGGCGGGTAAGCTGCAGCAGTTCGAGCAGTCACGGGCCATCATGCTGGCCGGCGTGTCCCATGAGCTGAAGACCCCGGTCACCTCAATCAAAGGACTGCTTCATGCAGTACGCGAGGGCGTTGTCGAAGGCGAGGAGGCCAATGAATTCCTCGATATCGCTCTGCTTGAGACCGAACGGCTGCAGCATATGGTCGCTGATCTGCTGGACTATAATGCGCTGACCGCAGGCATGGTTGCCGTCCGTCATGATAACCTTGAAGCGGCTCCGCTGCTGGAGGAAATCCTCTATCAATGGATGCTGACCCAGAGCGAGGAGGTCAATAAGCCCATCCTGCTGCTGCCGGAGACCCCGCTTGTGCTGCGGGGAGACCCGCTTCGCATCCAGCAGATTATTGTGAATCTGCTGGGCAACAGCCTGCAGGCGAAGACGACGGACCGCAAGCTTCAATTGAAGCTTGAACTTACGTCTACGCCGCAGGGGCAGGCCGAAATCACCGTTACGGATAACGGGCCGGGCATCCATCCGGACAGCCGGGAACGGATCTTCGAAGCCTTCTACCGCAGCTCCGGCAAGCAGAGCCTGCTCCGCGGACTCGGGCTGGGCCTGACCTTCAGCAGACTGCTGGCCGAGGCCATGGGCGGCAGCCTGGAGCTGGGCAGCCACCCGCCGCAGGGCTGTACCTTCGTGCTGCGGCTCCCGCTGGCAGAGTCATGAGCCCGGGAAGCACGCCTGTAGTCCCGCGCCACACTGCGTGTTATAATCAACTGACTACAAGTGGAAACCGGAGGCGTATATGCTTACTTTTGAACAGAAAATAGCTATTCTTGATTCCTATCCCCAGCTGGAGGCGCGGAAGGTCTCGCTGGGACGGGTGAATTACCACCTGGAGCAGAGCCGCCATGACAAGAAGACTGTGGCTTCGCATATTCACCCGAACGGGAACGGCTTCGTCTATGCCGGGCTGCTGCGGGGCTATGAGACGGATGATAAGGGACTGGTCAACATCCGC
Source organism: Paenibacillus sp. FSL H8-0048 (assembly GCF_038002825.1). NCBI lineage: Bacteria > Bacillati > Bacillota > Bacilli > Caryophanales > Paenibacillaceae > Paenibacillus > Paenibacillus sp. FSL H8-0048. The sequence goes on from NZ_JBBODF010000001.1 coordinate 3,503,908, forward strand.
GATTATTCGGAGGCTGCGCTGCGCGAGCTGCTGGATGCGTCCATCACCTCTCTCTTGATGTACATTCCCGAGGCTCCGGCCCCTTCCAAAAGAAAGAAAAAAGCGCAGACAGGCGGAGCAGAAGCGCAGTCGCTGTGGAAGAATGAGGATGGCCATACGCTGAACCTGAGATTCGAAGAGGATCTGTGGTATCTCTACGCCGGTCTCCAGCTTGAGATGGCCTTCGAGACGACGGGTGAAGCGGAGGAATATCTCGCAGAAGAGGGCTTTGTCCGGGTGGCGGACGAACCACTGGAATAGAATGGCCCCGGCCCGTAAATCGACGTATATCGACGATTTACGGGCTTTTTTGCATGAATTGCTGCATATTCCGGCAAATTTGTAGAATTTCCCGCTGAGGCCCCTTATACTATAGCCATTGGCATTTTCCATAAATTTCACAAGGAGGAATCACCATGAACAATCCGGAAGGCGGAACACCCTTCACGAATCCTGAGGGGCCAAACAACCAACCTGGGCAACCGCAGCCCCAGCGCAAGGTAACTGAGCAGTTCAACAACCTGCTCAAGGATGAACGTGTACAGCAGGCACAGGCGGTAGGCAAGCAGTATTGGAGCTTTTACCTGAGGGCCCTTACCCGCCCTTACAGTACAATGAGGGAAATTCCTGTAGCTCACTTCATGAACAGCCTGATCACTATGGGGCTTATGGCCTTGCTGACGGCCTTATATTTCCTCACCCTGTTCATCAAATGGGATGTCTCGGCCATCTTCGGCCCCGGCTTCCTGAAGCCGCTGCTAATGACGGCGGCAGGTCTTGCCATTGCTTGCGGAGCCACTTATGCCGTTCTCCGGCTGGAGAAGGTCAGCTTCGATTTTAAATTGCTGATTACCCGGATGGGGACGCTGCTTGTTCCGGCCGTGGCGCTGCTGGTGCTGGCGATTCTCACACTATTTGTCAGCCTGTACTCCTTCTCAACCACACTGGTGGCATTGTCCTTCCTGTTCGTCTTCATCAGCATGAATACGGCTTTGTTCCAACATCCGCTGAACAGCGGCGGCAGCCGGGGCATTGACACCCTATACCCGATTGCCATCGCCAACATTGTGACCGGATATATTTTCTACAAGCTGATCACCTCCGTCATTGCCGGTGCAGCCTTAGGAATGCTCAGTAACTCGTTCAAATTCTAAAATTACCCCTCAAACGTCAAAAACGGCGCTGCCGTCCTAATCAGGACAGCAGCGCCGTTTCCATATGTTGCACTTCTATTCAGCCCGGTACGCTTGTTACGGAGTTGTAGGAGCTGCCGGAGCCGCTGGCATTTCAACTTCCTTCGCATCCAGCGCTTCCTGCGGAACCTTGATCTCATCAACCTTGTTGTGATCGCTGATGGTTCCCTTCATATCCATATCAATCGATATCGTCTGGTCATTGCTGGTCATATCCATGACCATGGTTACATCTGTACGGGTTGGGAAGTAGGTCTTCTTATCCACCGCATAGGCGATATTCATGCTCTTGATATTCATCTGCTCCATCATGGCAGCCATCTGCTGGTCAGAGCTTCCAGTCTGGTTCATATAGGTCTTCGCCAGTTCCTTGACGTCATCCCCGGATACCTCAGCAGAGAGCAGATAACTATCGCCTTCCTCGGTAATTTTGGTCTTATCGGTGAGTGCCTTGAATTGTGCCAATTGCTTTTCAGGGTTAGCGGACTGCTGCATAGCAGTAAGGACTTGTTCACCCATCGTAGCAGGCAGCTTCATCCATTGCCCGTTCATCTGGGAATAGAAGCCGTCCTTAGTCACATATTGCTCAATCTTCTGGTCACCCTGAGCCGTTTTCATCTGCACCTCCTGATGCATCATCAGCGGCTCCTTAATGAACGTAGATTTCGTGGTCATATCAGTATCTTGCGCATTGTCCCCTTGTGCCGTCTTTACATTAATCTTCTGCTTCACCTGCATGTCAACTGCATAGCTCTTCAGATCACCAGATGCAGCAACCGATTTCTGAACCAATTCATCAACCGTTGGAACACCTTTTGATGTCTGTTCAGCAGGCGCTGCTGAAGCGGAAGCCTCCGGAGCCGCGTTTCCTGCAGGCGCAGCCGTTGCAGCCCCCTCCGAGGGCTTGAGTTCCTCATTATTGCCGCAGCCGGCCAAGGCAACAGTCAGCATAACACCCATAAAAATCGTAGTCCATTTCTTCAAGTTCAATTCCTCCTAATGATTTCAGCAAGTAGTATTGTTAAATCTTGTGATGTATTTAACCACAGGAGCCCCCCTTTTAATCAGCCGTTTAAAAGTTACATCCAAAGTCATGGTCGTCCCGCCCGTAAAACAACACTATGAAGACAGCCAAAACTATGCTTATATGATGGAGAATACTACTAAAATCCAAAAGGGAAAGAAGCGTGGACCCGCATGAGTTTTGAAATTGTAGAGGCTACCATAGCGGAGATTGGGGCTGCTCTGGATTCCGGAGAGACCACTTCCAGACAATTAGTCCTGATGTATCTGGAGCGCATTGCCGATCATGACAAAAGCGGCCTGACCGTCAATTCCGTGCTGGAAATTAATCCGGATGCGCTGTTCATCGCTGAATCCCTGGATGCTGAGCGTCTGGAGCAGGGGCCGCGCGGACCGCTGCACGGCATCCCCGTGCTATTGAAGGATAACATTAATACCGGGGATAACATGCATACCAGCGCAGGCTCACTCGCGTTGGCGGACTCTTTTGCAGGAGAGGATGCCTTCATCGTCAGCAGGCTGCGCGAAGCGGGAGCTATCATTATGGGCAAGGCCAATATGACAGAATTCGCTAACTTCATGACGAATGGCATGCCCTCCGGTTACAGCTCCCGGGGCGGGCAGGTGCTGAATCCCTACAACATCTCCACACCGACAGGCGGCTCCAGCGCCGGATCTGCGGTAGCGGTGGCCTGTAACTTCTGCACTGTCTCCGTTGGAACGGAAACCTCGGGTTCCATCCTCAATCCCGGCAATCTCGGATCTATTATCGGTATTAAGCCCACGGTGGGGCTAATCAGCCGCTCGGGTATTCTGCCGCTCTCCAGCACGCAGGATACTGCCGGGCCTATGGCACGAACGGTCCGGGATGCCGTCCTTCTGCTGAATGCCCTGCTCGGCCAGGATGCCGGCGATGCGGCCATGGGTACGAACAGAGGTAAGGTTCATGAGGATTATACGGTTTTCCTGGATGCAGACGGTCTGCGGGGAGCAAGAATCGGAATTCCGCGCGATTATTACTTCGAGGAGCTGACGGAGGAGCAGCTTGCGCTATTCAATGCCTCTGTAGAGAGAATGCGGGAGCTTGGAGCGACCATCATTGATCCGGCCGAGATTACAACAGCACGGGAGATCAGCTATTCATCCGTAGTGCTGAATGAATTCAAAACCTCGCTGAACGCCTACCTGGCCCGCCTGGGTCCGGGTGCACCGGTGCGCACCCTAAGGGATATTATTGATTTCAATCATGCCCATCCGGTCCAGACGCTGAAGTTCGGGCAAGCGACCCTGCTAGATGCTGAGCATACGACCTCCGGCACCTTCACTGAGCCGCAATATCTGCGTGACCGTATGACAGATCTCAGGCTCTGCAAGGAGCTGGGAATCGATGCTACCATGCGCGAGCATCAGCTTGACGCTCTGCTGTTCCCCGCTGACTTCGGCGCACGGATTACCTCAAGAGCGGGATATCCGTCCATCGTTGTGCCGTCAGGCTATACCTCAGCCGGAGTCCCCTTCGGCGTAACCTTCTCCGCCCGAGCCTATGAAGAACCGGTGCTTGTCAGACTGGCCTATGCTTATGAGCAGAACTATAAGGTACGCAAGCCGCCTTCACTCCGCAGCTTCATCTGATTCAACTTCACTCTATGCTCTATAATTCTTGATACAATGCCTAATCTGCGGCTATGCCCATATGCCTGTTGCCTTCATGGGACAGGCCCCAGGTGCGCAGCTCGTAGCTGCGGATTCCTGAGGTGACATAAGGGTCCCGCTCTGCAATAGCAGCCGCTGCCTCACGGGAAGCTGCGCGGATAATCACCATCCCGCCGGGGCTGTCACTGAACGGTCCGCACAGCACCAGCTGTCCGCTTCTCTCCAGCTCCTGCAGATGCTTGACATGCGCCCGGATGATCTCCATATCCCTGCGGTCCTGCTCCGTGGGACTCAGCAGAATGACGTAACAGATATCCTCGGGATAAGCCGTCTTCTCATTCATGAACATCTCTCCTTCAATCATAGTCATGCCGGTTCTCTTCATCGGCAATGCTCTGAATCTCCTCGGCATGCATCAGATGCAGCTCATAATCGCCCTCGGCATGCAGCTTCACGACCCGCTCTTTCGTGAACTTCGCACTGCTCTCCGCTGCATCCTCGTCGTAGAACAACAGAATCCCGTCGCTTTTGCGCAGCAGCAGATCATCTCTGGCCTTGAACTGCCAGCTCCCGTCATAGGGGGCATTGCTAACGGCTCCGTAGTAATCGGCTCCGGCCACAATGCGGCGGTATTCATTCTGCTTCTCTTCCTTCCACTTCTCCTCCGGTGAGGCATGGGCTGTAATAATGCCCAGCTTCAGCCCGGGGTATTGCTGCTTCAGCTCCAGCACCACCTCGCAAGCCCACAGATCGACGCCATATTGCCCGGGAGTGATGACCCATTCGAGTCCCTCCTCCACCAGCGGAATGATCCGGTTCGCGAGTGCTTTTTTGATATAAGGAATGCCCTGATGCTTGCTGTCATAAATGCCGAGCTCATGGGCCCGGTAGCCTGTGACCAGTAAAGTCTTCATGTGCACGCCTCTCTCCTGACTGCTTCATTCCGAAATGTATGGAACAACCTGTACTCTATGCATTATATCTTATTTCGCACGGCAGGGCTGCCGGACCCGGGGAGCCTATAAGCCGGACCCGCTGTGCCAAATTTTTTTTCGGTAATTACGAGTAAATTTAGATAAAGTTTGGAAAACTGCATGAAGATGAAAGCTCATACTCCGTTATACCCAAATTCGAGAGCTGGGGTTGATTACACTGTTCGGTATGATTCTATCCTATATACCCGGCTGGGCAATCTTCGCCCAGGCGGGTGTGGCTATGCTTGTTCCGCTGCTCCTGGCCTATCTCTATAAATCGCTCTACAAGCTGGTAGGCAGCGGACGCGGCCAGATCGGGCACGGCGCAAGAACCCTTCCGCAGCAGCCACCGCTGGCTCCGGAGGAATCCTCCGCCCGGTTTACCGGTGATCTTAAGGCTGACCTGCAGGCGGTTAAATCCGGCATCGGCAACAACAGCGATGTCCATTTCAGAGCATTCACAAATGCGAACACTGGTGCACAAGGAGTCGTCATCCATGTCGACGGGATGCAGAGCGACCGGCTGCTCAGTATGGAAGTCATGCATTACCTGATGTATGAGATGCCTGCCGGTCCACAGTCTTCACTTGAACTGGCCGGGCTTCGCCTCCCCTTCAGCGAGCTTCGGGAAGAAGAGCATGTCAGGGACTTCAATAAGTCTGTCCTCTTCGGCCATGCGGCCCTACTGATCGAAGGGCTGCCCTGCGGGCTCCTGATCGAGATGCCCGGTGCTCCCAGCCGCCAGGCGGACGAGCCGGTCTCCGAAGCGCTGCTCCGCGGCCCGAGACTGGGCTTCACGGAAGTGCTTAGCGAGAATACCTCTATTTTGCGCCGCCAGGGCCTCAGCGATCAGCTTGAGATGGTATCCTTCCGGGCAGGGACCGCTATTGAAAGGGAGATCGTTGTGGCCTACATGAAGGATATCGTGAACGCTGACCTGCTGGACGAGATCAAGAACCGGATCGGCAAGCTCGATATGGATTTCCTGGCCGAATCCGGTTATATTGAGCAGCTCATTGAGGATAATTATCTCAGTCCGTTCCAGCAGCTGCAGAACACCGAACGGCCGGACAGGGTCATCAGTGCCCTGCTGGAAGGACGGGTAGCCATTATGCTGGATGGCACACCCTTTGTGCTAATCGCACCGGTGACCTTCAGCATGCTGCTGCAGTCGCCGGAAGACTACTATGAGCGCTGGCTGCCAGGCACTCTGCTGCGGCTGCTGAGATTTCTCGCCTCCTTCCTTGCACTGATGGCTCCGGCGATGTACATCTCATTCATCTCCTTCCATCCGGGGCTGATTCCTACAGAGCTGGCGATCACGATTATTAAGACCCGGCAGGGTGTGCCCTTCCCTTCTCTGATAGAGGTGCTGATTCTGGAGGTCGCCATCGAGATCCTTAGGGAAGCGGGCATCCGGCTACCGAAGCCGATCGGTCCGGCGATGGGCATCGTCGGCGGTCTGATCATCGGGGATGCAGCGGTCCAGGCCGGGATCGTCAGTCCGTTCCTGGTCATTACGGTCGCCGTAACCGCCATCTCCTCCTTCTCCATTCCTATGTACAGTGCCGGAATCACCCTGCGGATGCTGCGCTTCGCAGGCATGCTGTTCGCCTCGGTGCTGGGAATGTACGGGACCATTCTGTTCTTCCTGCTGATCTGCTGCCATCTGACTAAGCTCAAGAGCTTCGGAGTGCCTTATCTCACACCACTCTCTCCGTTCCGGCTCAGTGACTGGAAGGATCTGTTCCTGCGCGCTCCGATGGCACTGATGAAGCGCAGACCGAAAATGATGAAGACCAAACAGAGTAAACGAAGATCATAACCGCACCTGGTATAAGGAGGAATGCAGTATGTTCATACGTACCGATGATAAAATTACCGCTACACAAACGGCTATATTCCTGAACAATACCTTGCTGGGCGCGGGTGTGCTCACACTGCCGCGCAGTGTAAGCAAGAGTGTCGGAACTCCGGATGGCTGGATCTCCACCCTGCTCGGCGGGGCCATTGTGATGCTGGCTGTGCTCCTTATGGTGAAGATCAGCCAGCAATTTCCGGGAAAAACCGTCTTTCAGTACTCAAGGCTGCTGACCGGCCGGTTCATCGGCGGCCTTCTGTCCATGCTGTTAATCCTGTATTTCATCACGATCGCCGGTTTTGAGATCCGTACACTGGCAGAGGTTACCTTGTTTTTTCTGCTGGAGGGGACTCCGATCTGGGCAGTGATTCTTCCTTTTCTCTGGCTGAGCACCTATCTCGTGTACGGAGGCATCAATTCTATAGCCCGTGTCTTCACCATTGTTTTTCCGATCAGCATTATGATTCTGCTCATCTCCTTCGTGCTCAGCCTGCGGATGTTCGATATCGATCATCTGCGTCCTGTACTCGGTAACGGATGGTCCCCCGTATTTGCAGGGCTCAAATCCACTGTGCTTGTATTCACCGGCTGTGAAGTAGCCATGACGATTGTTGCGTTCATGGAGGACCCCAAAAAGGCTGTCAAAGCCATGCTTGGAGGCCTGACCATCCTGCTGTCCATCTATTTCCTGACTATTATTATAGTAATCGGAGGCATCTCTATTGATTCCGCCATCACCAGCACCTGGCCCACTATCGATCTATTGCGCAGCTTTGAGGTGCCGGGATTTTTCTTCGAGCGTCTGGAATTCCCGTTCATGGTCATCTGGCTGATGCAGATGTTCTGCAACTTCAGCAGCTTCTTTTTTCAGTCCTCGCTGGGTCTCTCACAGATCTTCAAGCTTAAGGTCCAGCCGGTTATTTATGCGCTGGTTCCGCTGCTGTTCATTTCGGCGATGCTGCCCAAGTCCTTAAGCGATCTGTTCGCACTCGGGGATACCATAGGTAAGATGGGAGTGGGGCTGTTTTGGCTGGTGCCTGTCCTGCTCTCTGTCGTCTGGCTCATCCGGGTGAAGGGGTTGAAGCAGCATGTATAGACGTATCCTGGTGGTACTGTGCAGTCTGCTGATTCTTGCCACACTGACCTCCTGCTGGAGCAGTAAAGAGATTGAGGATCTGGCCCTATACGCTGGCCTGGCTCTGGATATCGGAGAGTTCACACCTACAGAACAGGAATTGGAGGATAAGGGCGCTACTTATTATAAAAAGAATAAGATTACCGCCACTGTGCAGATGGTTCCGGCTAACTCTGTGGGAGGGGCAGATAAACAAGGCAGCAGCAGTAGTAGTGCACCCTATATGAATGTAACCGGAACCGGAGATTCTGTGCTGGAGATCTTCCGTCAGTATTCGATCCTGCGTGAACGGCCGATCATCGGCCACCACCTCAAGGTTATAGTGATCTCCAGTGAGCTGCTCAAGCAGCAGAAGATCAACCAGTTATTGGATTTCGTCCTTCGGGATAATGACATCCGCCCTAGTACGATGGTGTTCCTAAGCCAAGACCGGGCAGCAGACACCATGGTCTCGAAGCAAAAAAATGAAATCCCTTCCTTTCACATCAGAGATATGCTGCGCAACCAGAAGAGAACCAGTAAGGTGCTGGACCCCGTTATTTTATCCAAAATGGATGCCCTGATGGCCTCCAAACGAAGTTTTGCGCTGCAGAACCTGGTAACGGCGAATGGTGAGGTAGAATTCTCGGGAGCCGGAGTCATCAAGGGAGATACCGGGCACTGGGTGGGCGCGCTGAATCAGGAGGATACCGAATGTCTGACCTGGCTGAGCAACGGGGGGCAAAGCGGGGTCATTAAGACCTACGACTGGAGCAATGAGCCCATTACCTACGAACTCAAGTCCATGAAAAGTAAAATTACGTCCAAAGTAGACGGCGACCATCTGTCCTTCGACGTCAACATTAAAACGGAAGGAAGGCTGATTGAAACCTGGAACGCAGAGGAATACCCTGCTGCCACCCATCTTCCCCAAAAAGCAGAGAAGCTGTTCAAGAAGCGGCTGGAGCAGATGATGCAGAACCTGCTTCACAAGCTCCAGTCCAATTACAAAGCAGATGCGGCCGGATTCTCCACCAGGCTCAGTATTCAGGAGCCCGCGTTATGGCGGAAGCTGGAGGATCACTGGGATGAGGAGTTCAGCCGGACCCCTATTCATGTCACCGTTGATTTGAAGATTACGGATTTCGGCTCCTTCACTCAATAGAACTGAATCTGTAATAAAAAAGCTGTCCCGGCCAGCCGTGTTTAATGAACGGCCTTCGGGACTGCTTTGTCGTGCCTTACTGTTTGTCTGAGAGAATCAGCACACCGCGGCCGGGAACCGGAGTCGAGCCGCTGAACCTCTTCCCGGTAAGCAGATCGGTCCGCTCGCCGGTGCCGATATCCGCCCGAAGCTCCTCTGCTGAATGGTTCAGCAGGAACAGATAGGATACGCCGTCCTTCACACGCTGCACCGACTCGATACCCTCCGGTGCGCTGACCAGCGGCACAATACCGTTATCCGCGCACAGGTTAGCGAGCAAGCCGCTAAGGAAAGCCGCATCGGGACTTGTGGCCACATAATAAGCCTTACCAGCGCCGAAGCTGTTCACCGTTAGGGCAGGCATGCCTTTATAGAAATCCGTGCCATACTGAGCAAGCACCTCTGCGCCTTCGGGATGAATCAGGTCGCAGAGCAGGCCGCAGGCATAAGAACGGTTCAGGGCTCCCCAGTCCTTATTCATTACGATTTCATTGCTCATGCCCGGCAGCAGGGCGTCGATCTCCTCGGACCAGATTCCCAGCACCTTGCGCAGCTCTCCCGGATACCCGCCAACCGTAACCAGATCATTCTCATTCACGATCCCGCTGAAATACGTTGTAATGAAGGTTCCGCCTGCCCGGACGAAGGCTTCTACCTTCTCGGCGAAGCCCGGCTTCACCATATACAGCACCGGTGCAATGATAATCTTGTATCGCGACAGATCTTCTTCTACCCCGATCATATCCGCTTCGATGTTCTGCTGATAGAGCGCGTCATAGTACTTATGGACCTCGTCCACATATTTCAGTGCAACGGACGGGCCGCTGGAGAGATCAAGCGCCCAGCGGTTCTCCCAGTCGTAGATAATCCCGATCTGCGCCGCACTTCGTGCATCCAGCAGCTCACCGCCCAGGCTCTCCAGCTCCCGGCCCAGCTCGGCGCATTCGCGGAATACGCGGGTATGCTCATGCCCAACATGCTCAATGACCGCTCCGTGATACTTCTCGCATGCGCCGATGGACCGGCGCAGCTGGAAGAACAGCACGGTGTCGGCACCCCGCGCTACCGCCTGATAGCTCCAGAGGCGCATGACGCCGGGGCGCTTCAGGGAATTGTACGGCTGCCAGTTCTGCTGGCTTGGCGTCTGCTCCATCAGCATGAACGGCTGGCCGTTCTTCAGGCCGCGCATCAGATCATGCGTCATCGCCGTATAGCTGACCGGGGTGTCCAATGACGGATAGTTATCCCAAGAGATTACATCCATATATTTTGCCCACTTGAAATAATCCAGCTCCGGGTAGAAGCCCATCAGATTGGTCGTAACCGGAATATCCTTGCTGTGCGCCTTGATGGCCTCATATTCGAGGATGTAGCATTCCAGCAGACTATCCGACATGAACCTGCGGTAGTCCAGAGAAATCCCCTGGAAGTTGGTCCGGTTGCCGCCCCACTCTTCACTGAGCTCATTCGGAACAACGATTTCCTCCCAGTCATAGAAGGTATGGCCCCAGAACCGGGTATTCCAGGCTCTGTTGAGCGTATCCAGTGTTCCGTAACGCTCCTTCAACCAGACGCGAAAAGCAGCCTCGGACTGCTCGGAGTAATCATAGCCGCCGTATTCATTAGAGATATGCCAGGCCACCAGGCCCGGATGATCCTTATAGCGCTCAGCCAGCTTGCCGGCCAGCAGCGCCGCATATTTACGGTACACTGCGCTGTTCGGATTGGAGTTGTGACGCCCGCCGAATTTGCGCTTGCGGCCCTGGACATCCACCCGTGTCACTTCAGGATAGCGGTGAGCCATCCAGGCCGGATGCGCCCCTGTACCCGTAGCCAGACATACATAGGTGCCGTTCTTATATAAGCGGTCGATTAGCTCATCCAGACCCGTGAAATCGTACGTATCCTCAGACGGCTGAATCAGCGCCCAGGAGAACACATTGATGGTTGCCACGTCGATGCCAGCGAGCTTGAACATCCGCTCGTCCTCTGCCCAGACCGGGGCCTCCCATTGCTCCGGGTTATAATCTCCACCGTACCAGATCTTAGGTAACTTCTCGTTGATCACGCTACGCACATCCTTTATAGTATAAGTATATTCTTATTCTAATCGTTACTTCTATCGCTATAAATATAATATTAATGAATCTTAATATAATAATATGGAACAACAGGAGATGAACCCGAATGTCACTGGATGCCGTCCGCAGAATCGTATTCGCCCAGGAGAGCGGCCAGCTGCTCCCCATCACCCTCGACAGTATGGGTTATAACCCTGATCAGGAGCAGGTCTCCCGGCCGCAAGGCTATCACACCTATCACTGGCTGCAGACGGCACATGGCAGCGGAATGATCCACTTCGACAACAAGAAGCTCACCCTCACCGAGGGCAACGGCATTCTGCTGATGCCCGGTACTCCGCACCGCTATGAAGCGCTCTCCTCAGAGACTTGGCGCACCTATTATCTCACCTTCGGCGGGACCTCAGCCCGGCATATTCTGGATTCGCTCGGGATGAACACCAGCCTGTTCTACCGCTGGGAGAACGGGGCACCGCTATGCTGGATGCTAAGGGAGATGCTGGACCGCCACGATGCTTCGAATGACATGTTCAGTCTGGGAGAGTCCAGCGATGCCTACCGCTTCCTGCTGACCCTGAACAAATACGGGCAGCTGCATAACAACACGGCAATCTCCCGCAATGTAGACAAGCTTCAGCCGCTGCTGAAATGGATGGACAGCCATTATGGCGATCCAGAGATAGGCCTCAGTGATCTCGCCTCCCGCCTTGAGGTATCCGGCAGATATCTGAACAGCCTGTTCCTGCAGACCTTCGGGCTATCACCCTATGCTTATTTCGTCCGGCTGCGCATCCGCAAGAGCAAGGAGCTGCTGGTTGCGAAGCCCGAGCTTACCGTCAAGGCCATCTCGCAGCTGGTCGGCTTCCGCGATGTCAGCCATTTCGTAGCCACCTTCCGCAAGCAATCGGCGGTTACGCCGGAGCAGTTCAGGAAGCTGCACTGAGTAGCAAGTAAGATTGTATTCGGTTTTTCGATTACATTTGGCCTTACGCCGCCGGGGCACCCGAATGTGATCGGTTTTTCGATTACATTTGGCCTTACGCCGCCGGGGCACCCGAATGTGATCGGTTTTTCGCATACATTCGGCCTTACGCCGCCGGGGCACCTGAATGTGATCGGTTTTTCGCATACATTCGGCCTATCCCCTTAGCTGCCGCCCATTGTATACAACACAAAAACAGATACCTTCCTTATAAATGGACGGTATCCATTTCTGCGAGAGCCAGCTACACCGCGTGCTTCGCATCTTATTATTATCCTGCGCTTATGACTTCACTGCGCCTGTTCCTCCACAGCATCTCCGCTGCCCTGCAGTGTGTCTGTATAAGTCTCCGCTTCCGGCAGACCTGCCTTCAGCTCTTCTATGAACTCCCGGAACGCGCTCGTCATATAGAGGTCGCGCCGCCGGATGAATACCGTCGGCACCTCTGCATACTGCTCGGGGAAAGGATAGATCCGGATGCCCTCCGTGACATTCATCCGTGTGAAATAGGATAACGGCAGCACTGCGTAGCCTATCCCCGCCCTGACACAGCCGAGTAATCCCTCCATCGTCCCGAATTCCATCACCTTACCCAGCCGTCCGCCCTCTTCCGCCAGCCAGTTCTCCAGCTTGTTCCGGTACAGGCATTCTGAATTCAGCATCAGCAGGGTCTTGTCATGAACAGAGAGGATACCCTCATAATCCATACTATCGGGAATCACCAGCCCAATCCGCTCATGAATGAGCAGCTCCTGGACAATCTCCGGGTGCTCCACCGGCCCGTCCATTAAGGCCCCCTGCACTTGATGCTGCAGAACCGACTCGATCAGCTCCCCCGCCCGTCCGACCTGCAGATGCACCTCCACCTCCGGGTAGCATCCCCGGTAAGTGGACAGGATAGCAGGCAGCCGCACTGCCGCCGTCGTATCCGATCCTATGTTAATCAAGCCTGTAGGCACCGGCGAATCCAACACCGCCAGCTTCGCCTCATCCAGCAGATTAAGAATCTTGACCGTATACTCCTTGAACGTCCGTCCGGCCGAGGTCAAGGTAATCCCCCGGCTATGCCGATAGAACAGCGGAGTCTTCAGCTCCTGCTCCAGCTGCTGAATTCTTGCGGTTACATTGGACTGTACATAATTCAGGCTTTGGGCCGCCTTGGAGATACTTCCTTCTTCGGCAACCGCTAGAAATACTTTCAGAAGACCCGTATCCACGCCGCATCGCTCCCCCCGGATCATCCATCAGCCGCAGTGATGGCCTCCATCATTTCCCTTCATTATACATGATCCGCTCCACGGATTATGATGGAAATATAACAGGGACGCGAGACCCCAACTGACAAATTTCTAGGAGTGAGCACAATGGATAACAAACAGTGGAAGTTCCGGCTGCCCGGTAACCCGGATGGCATAGAAATAGCGACCGGTACGAGTGAAATCAGAACTGTTCATGACCTCCTAACCCGGTTCCGCCAAGAGGAGCTTATGGCGGCTCAGAAGCATCAGACCGAAAGGCGGAAGCCACAGCCCAAAGCTCCTGTGATCTCCCTGGCCTCCCGTCTGCCGGAGAATAGACGTCACCCTACTGCCTGATTCAGGCTTACTGCCGGCCACCGCTTACAGCTTGGAGGATCTGAACAGCAAACGGCGGAAGCATGACGGTTCCAGTCTCCAGAGTGCCGGTTAGCGCGCTGCGGTAGTTCTTGTCCAGCCGGATGCTCTGAGCCGTCCGGCTGAGGTTCAGCAGGAACAGCAGCTCCCGGTTCTCTCCTGTGCGCTTGAAGACCTGAACGCCCTCCGGTAATTCCTCGAACTGCTCAAGCCCTGCGTCCAGCGCGATATCCCCCAGAAGCTTCAGCCAATAATTCTCACCGGGGTAGGTTCCGATATAATATACCTTGCCCGCCCCGAAGCGGTTCACTGTAGCCGCAGGAACTCCGGCATAGTAATCATCTTCATACCAGGCTATCGGCTGCGCACTCTCCAGACGAAGAATGTCGCACCATTGGCTGCATGCATACAGATTCCCCTCAGCATCACGGAGCGTATGAACCTCAACTCCAACCGGATCATATTCCTCCACCGTTATGCCGGCCGCACGCGCGAACAGCCCGGGGAGAGGCTGCATTACACAGACATTATTCATGTTCTTCACACCGCTTCGGCTCATCAGAATGACCGTGCCGCCGCCTTCCGCAAAGGCTTCCAGCGCCTGGGCCGCCTCTTCGTCGTGCAGGTACAGGCTCGGGACTATAACCAGCTTGTAGCCCTCCAGCGGCTGACGCCAGTCCACCACATCACAACTGATGCCACGCTTGGTTAACGCCCGGTGATATTGCTTGATGTTATCATAATAGTCCAGCCCCTCCGCCTGCGGCTGAATCCGCAGCGCAGCCAGCTGCTCGTGCGAATACAGGATAGCTGTCTGGCTCATAACCCCGGTCCCTTCCAGCAGCGGAGCCAGAGCATTCACCTCACCGCACAGCTCCGCGAATTCGGCAAATCTCCGCCCGGGCACATTACTGTGATCGATAAGGCCATGCCAGAACTGCTCTGCTCCGGCGGCTGCACTTCTCCAGCGGAAATGCACTACGGTATCCGCACCTCTGGCAATCGCCTGCCAGGCATATGCACGGATCAGTCCGGGATACGGAGTGCGCCACATCGGGAACCAGCAGCCCGGAGGGCCGCTAAGCTGCTCCATGATCCAGAAGCCCCTGCGTTTAATACCGCGGGTCAGATCCAGGGATAAGGCACCGCTGTAAGGTGCAGTGGCCTGTTTCTTAGGCGAAGGATTCGGATAATAATCGAAGGCCGCCACATCCAGCTCCTCAGCCAGCCCGTGCATGTCCAGCCGCTGCGGATAACTGTGGAAGTTATGGGTGATGAAGTGATGTGGGCAGATCGCCCGTAGCACATCAATCTGCGACTTCTGAAAGGCAATCACTGAATCCCATTGGAACCGTTGGAAGTCCAGCAGCAGCGAAGGGTTCTGAAAAGGTGAAGCGCCATAAGGAACCGTCAGTTCACTCCAGCTGCTGTAGCTTCCGCTCCAGACCACGGTTCCCAACTCCGAATTAAGCCGCTCCAGCGTCCCGTACTTCTGCTGAACCCAGTCCCGGAACGCCAGGTTGCAGCTTTCGCAATGACAATCCAGCATACTGAATTCATTATCCGTCTGCCAGCCGATAACCGCAGGGTGGCTGCTGTAACGGCGGGCAAGCGCCTCAATAATCCGGCGGCCATATTTTCGTAGCGAATTGCTGTTGTAGCAGCGGTGACCGCGCACACCGGGGTAGAATACGCTTCCATCACCGAATACAGGCAGCACATCGGGGTAAGCACCCGTCAGCCAGCGCGGCACTGTCGCTGTCGGCGTCCCGATCACAATCCGGATACCGTAAGTATGGAACAGCTCCAGCGCACGGTCCAACCAGGCGAAATCAAAGATCCCCTCCGCCGGTTCCAGCCGGCTCCAGGCAAATTCCGCAACCCGGACAACCTTGACCCCGGTTTCCTTCATTAATTTGATATCCTTCTCCCACATAGACTCGTCCCAATGCTCAGGATAATAGTCGACACCGATTTGCACGTTGCTGTAATGATTCCGCTCCCGAATTGTGCCCAGCTCCCTCTTATCGTAATGTACAAGACTCTGTTTCGAGTATACCTCAAGCACCTGTTAACCCGAAACCCGAAAGGACGCCCCGCCTCACCTCATTCACTGAGATGGGCATGAGCGTCCCGGGCATTCCACTTTATCCAAGCTATTCCCTTCGGGAACTTTATTTGTACGCTTGCAGTTACTCCGCTAGTCCAGGGAAGCCTGCTTATTTCTTCAGCTTATCCCAGGCAGCCTGCATGCTCTTCTCCCAGCCGGCTTCATCTACTTTACCGGCAATCAATTCCTGAATGGAGCTGGCGAATTCTTGTGTAACGCCATCAGGGAATTTGGAGGCCTGCAGCCCGTAGACCTTGCCTTCTTTTACATAATTCCAGACATCCGCACCCAGCAGACCGATATCCTCAGGGGTTGCCGGAATGGTGGACAATGCAGGAATGAACTTCCATTTCTTCACGATATACTCTTTCCCCATATCCGAAGTCACCAGCCAGTTCAGGAACGTCTTCGCTTCTTCCTTGGAGCCGGATTCCTTGTTCACTACCAGGTTCGCCGGAACGCCCACCGACAGCTTATCGTTCATTGCTGCATCGTCGTTGATCGGCATCGGGAACATCCCGATGTTCATGTCCGGCGTAATGTTATCCACCAGCGTCTGTGCCCAGTTGCCTTCCTGCATCATAGCCGTTTCGCCCTTGGCGAACAGTGCCAGGTGAGTGTTGGCATCGGTGGTCAGCGGATTCTTCTGGCCGTATTTTACCGTCAGGTTCAGCAGGTTGCTCCAATCCTTGAATTTCTCATTCCCTACAATGGATGCAGTTCCGTCGTTCAGGCCCTTGATGAATTCATCCACATTATCCTGCTGGGCAAAAGCTACGCTAATCCCCTGAATCCCCAGCAGCCACCACTCCTGATAAGCGTTGCCGAACGGAGTTACGCCGATCGCCTGCAGCTTTTTAGCTGCTTCTTCAAGCTGTGAAATGGTTTTTGGCGTCTCTGTAATCCCGGCCTTGGCGAACAGGTCCTTGTTATAGACATAACCGATTCCTTCAAGGTTCATTGGCATCCCGTAGGTTTTGCCGTCCTTGGTCATAGGCTCTGCTGCCAGCGGAATCAGATCCTTCACCCAAGGCTGGTCGGACAGGTCTTCCAGTTTGTCCTGCCACAGTGCCATTTCCGCATACCCGCCATTGGAAAAAATATCAGGAGCATCGCCGGACGCGAACTTGGTCTTCAGCGCTGCGCCATAGTCTGCGCCGCCGCCAACCGTCTGGATATCCAGCTTGATGTTAGGATGCTCTTTCTCGAACTCCACCTTCAGCTCATTCAGGCCTTCCACGATCTCGGTCTTGAACTGGAAAATCTTAACCGTCTTCACAGCGCCGCTGTTGCCAGCGCTTCCATTCGAAGCATTATTTGAGGCAGACTTATCGGCATTGCCGCCACAAGCCGCGAGCACTACTGACATTAGCATTACGGATGACATCATCAGTGCAGAATGTTTCTTCTTCATTGGATATTTCCCCCTTGAATAATTTAACTGCTTCTTATGTGGAACGGGAGCCCGGTGAATTAACCCTTCACCGAGCCAGCCGCTATTCCCTCAACAATGTAACGCTGCATGAACAGATAGAAGATGACGATCGGGGCAATCCCGATGGTCAGTGCCGGAAGCGCCATATCCCACTGCTTCGTATACTGGCCGAAGAAGGAGAAGGTCGCCAGTGGAATCGTCCGCAGTCCGGGTGCCTGAAGAATCAGGGACGGCAGCAAATAGTCATTCCAGATCCCCAGCGCATTCAGTACGATAATGGTCATCAGCATCGGCTTGAGCAGCGGCAATACAATCCGGAAGAACGCCGAGATCGGGTTACAGCCATCTACCGTGGCCGCCTCTTCAATCTCCAGCGGCACGGACTTAATGAAGCCGTGGAACAGGAAGATCGCCATCGGAATGCTGAGGCCCAGATGGGAGATAATGAGACCTGTGAAGGAGTTGTTAATGCCCAGGACATTCACGACCTTCAGGATCGGAATCATGATCGTCTGGAACGGCACCACCATCGCCGCTACCATCAGCAGCAACAGAATCTGGTTGAACCGGTTATTGGCACGCACCATACGGTACGCCGCCATCGCACTGAACAGCGAGATCAGCGCTACACTGATAATCGTAATGATCAGCGAGTTGCGGAAGGCCTCGGAGAACCGGGCCAGCTTCCAGGCATTCGTATAGTTCGACCACATGAAGGTCTGCGGCCAGCTGGCCGCGTCGCTCAGAATCTCACCGAAGGATTTCACCGAGTTCGCCAGCAGGAAGTAGAACGGTGAGAGGAACAGAAGCGCCAGAAGGATCATCATCACTTCAATGCCGATATTCCATCTGCTTTTGGTCTTCGCATTCATTAAGCTTCTACCTCCTTACTCTTCGTTATACGAACCTGAATGACAGTGATCAGCGCTACAATGAGGAAGAATAACAGCGCCTTAGCCGTACCCAGACCATAACGGTTGTTCAGGAAGGCTTCGTTATAGATGTTCATCGCTACAGATTCCGTCGATTTGAACGGTCCGCCTTTGGTCAGCGAGAGGTTCAGGTCGAACATCTTGAAGGACCAGGAGATCGCCAGGAACAGTCCGATCGTAACCGCAGGCATAATCAGCGGCAAGATGATGTTGCGCAGCACCTGCATCCGGGAGGCGCCGTCAATCTCGGCCGCTTCGAGCACCTCTTTGGAGACGTTGCTGAGCGAAGCGATGTAGATGACCATCAGATAGCCGGAGGACTGCCAGATGAAGACCATGACAATCGCCCAGAAGCCGGTGGTCGCATCCCCGAGCCAGGGAAGGTTGAAGAAGGAGAGACCCGTAAGATCGCCCATCGTGGAGAAGCCTTTGATGAAGATGAACTGCCAGATGAACCCGAGCAGCAGACCCCCGATCACATTCGGCATGAAAAAAATGGTCCGGAGCATATTGCGTGTCTTCAAAGGTTTGGTCAACAGATAGGCCAGGAAGAAGCCTACTATGTTAGTCAAGATCACACCCAGCACGGTGAATCTCACGGTAAACCAGAAGGATGACCAGAAGTCGTGATCATTCGTAAAAATACTTTTAAAATTCTCAAAGCCGACCCAGCTTACATTACCGGATACGCCGTTCCAGTCCGTGAAGGAGTAGTACATCCCCATCAGAAACGGAATAATCATGATCAAGGTAAAAAACAATAATGCCGGGCCAACGAAAAATACCTGCTGACCGAATTGGGACAATTTATTGCCGCGCATGTTATGGCCCCCCTTTCTTTTACTCACTCACTTGTTTATGATCTAAAGATATTATCTGTTTTTTGCAGAGCCTCTTACACCTACGCAAGTGATCTTTAGGGTGTAAAATATTGACCTGGATGTGACCCGCCCCATGAAATGGACCAGTATCCGCACGAAGCTGATCGTCTTCCTGCTTGTGCCCACCTTAATCTGCATTATGGCTACGATGTATGTCAGCTATTCCCACACCACCAAGTCGCTGCGGGACCGGGCGGTTGATGAGAACAAGAACCTGCTCTATCAGGGCTACAAGAACATTGACAGTCTGCTGCAGGAGATCAACCGTCTGTCGCTGAACGTGTATTCTGACGGCGATTTCTACCGGCTGCTAGAAGCAGGGTACGATGATCTGTCCTCCGATATTGCCATCTATAACTCGCTCAGCTATATCTCCACCTCGCTGCCAAACCTCTCACAGGTGTACTTATACAGTGTGAAAGACACGAAGGCTACGCTGATTACCGACAATACAACACCCAAGCGCTGGCTGGCTGCTGCGCCCTACCACCAGTCCAGTCTTAGCGGAACCTCTCCGGTAAGCGTGCAGAGTACGCATCTGAGCAACGCTTACGGGCTAAGGCTGCCGTTAACACAGTTCGTGCCGGAGCCGGTCTTTACGCTGCACCGCAGAATTGAGCGGATCCCTACCTCGCAGGCGCTAGGCTATCTGTCAATTGATGTGAAGCTGGCTGCCCTCAGTGAGATTGTAGACCAGCTGTACGAACAGGATCAGGAGAAGCTTTATCTGGTGGACAGCAGCGGCAGGCTGGTGTACAGCCAGACTACCGGGCAGCTCGGCAAACCGCTGAATGCTGCCTGGTATAACAGCCAGATTGCAGACAGCACGCAGCTGCAGGGTTATTTTGAACAGGACAGCTCTGTATTCATCTATCAAAAAATCGACAGCATCGGCCTCGGCTGGACGCTCGTCAAGCAGATTCCCGTCTCCTACCTGTTCCGCGAAGCCAAGGAGGCCGCCGCGATCAACCTGCTGCTGCTGGCGCTGCTGCTGGTGACGATCATTGTTCTGACGATCCTCGTCTCCTTCCGCATTACCGCGCCGATCAAGCAGCTGACCCGGTATATGAATCAGGTCCAGACCGGGAATCTCAATATTGAGATCCGCCCGGCGGGCAACGATGAGATCGGCGTGGTCACCGAGCATTTCCGCAGTATGATGGACACGATCAACAACCTGATCCTGCGGGAGTACAGGCTGGAGCTGGCGAGCCGGACCAATGAGCTAAGGGCGCTCCAGTCCCAGATCAATCCGCATTTTCTGAACAACACTCTCCAGATTATCGGTACGCTGGCTCTGGAGCTGAAGGTGCCGCAGATCTACGGCCTGCTCTCGGCTCTGGCCAAAATGATGCGCTACAGCATGTACAATGATGAGAAGGTGGTGACGGTCCAGAATGAGCTGGACCATGTCAAGGCGTACATCCAGCTGCAGAAGGAGCGTTTCGAGAACAAGTTCAGCTTCCGCTGTGAGGTGGAGGAGCCGCTGCTTCAGGCGCTGATGCCCAAAATGATTCTTCAGCCGATTGTGGAGAATTACTTCAAGCACGGCTTCCAGCTTGACCGGCAGGACGGATACATGGAGATTAACGTGGCCGGGGTAACTCCGGAGCGGATGGAGATCAGCATCTCCAACAATGGCCTCCCCATTCCGGCAGGCCGGCTGGAGGCGCTGCGCAAGGAGCTGGAGCAGTCCAGCACCGCTGAAGAACGGGAGCTGCTGCAGAACGCCGGACAGGACAGTCCTAGCAGACGCGATGCTCCGGGCACGGGTATCGGCCTCGGGAATGTGCTGGCCAGGCTAAGGCTGGTCTGCGGGGAGAATGCCCTGCTGACCGTGGATAATCTGAAGGCAGGCGGGGTAATCATCCGCCTGGAAATCGATATCATAGTGGAGAGTGAGCGGATATGAAGGCACTGATTGTAGATGATGAAGCAAGAGTCCGGAAGGCTGTCCGGCTGCTGGTGGACTGGGAGGCCCATCAGATTGAGGAAATTCTGGAGGCCGGTAACGGCAATGAGGCCATCGGTCTAATCCGCCAGGAGAAGCCGGCGCTGGTCATTATGGATATGATGATGGAGTCCGGGAGCGGCCTGGAGCTGATGACCTGGGTGGATGAATTCGCAGGCAGCACCAAGTTCATTGTGGTCAGCGGGCATAATGACTTCGACTTCGTCCGCCAGACCGTCCGCCATGGGGGCATCGATTATATCCTGAAGCCGATTGAGCCGGATATGATTAACAGCGCGGTGTCGAGGGCGGTAACCGCCTGGCGGGCCGAGGAGGCGGAAC
This sequence comes from Paenibacillus sp. FSL H8-0048, assembly GCF_038002825.1. Taxonomy (NCBI): domain Bacteria; kingdom Bacillati; phylum Bacillota; class Bacilli; order Caryophanales; family Paenibacillaceae; genus Paenibacillus; species Paenibacillus sp. FSL H8-0048. The sequence goes on from NZ_JBBODF010000001.1 coordinate 3,525,296, forward strand.
GCAGCCACCGCCAGCACCAGAGCCTCCGGCTGAACGAGATCAAGCCGATCTTCGGGGAGAAGCTGCTGTCCGCATTGATTGACGACAGAGTGAATGCCGAGGCCTCGCTGCGCCGCCTGATCCATGACGGCATCCTTCCGCCGGACATTAAGATTTCGCGTCTGCTCCTTGTGCAGACGGACAGCGGCAATAATCCGCTGCTGCGGCGCTTCGGCGGCGACAGCGAGCTGCTCTACTATGCCATCGTGAACATCTGCAACGAATTTCTGCAGCAGCAGGGCACGGGCATCGCGTTCCGCTATTGGGGAGGGCCGCAGGAGATTGCCATCCTGCTCTGGGAGCCGCATGAATCCGTCACTTCGCTGATCAGCCGGATGAATCAGGGCATCTTCCTGACGCTGCAATTCCGCATGCATTTCGGAATCAGCACGCCGGGCGCCTTCCCTGCACATCTGCCGGCAGGACGCGCCGAAGCCGCCGAAGCCCTGCTGCGGCGGAATCTATTGCGGCATGAGGATTACTGCCACTTTGCGGGGGCGGATACGGTGACAGGCGGGTTGACAGGCATGGGAGCAGGTTCGGCGGCAGGCGGGGAGACTGCTATGGGTGCGGGGACCGGCGGGAAGCCAAGCATCGGTCCGGGCTCGGTGGCAGGTGTGGAATCTGGTATGGATGCGTGGACAGCAGCAGGCGGGAAATCAACCATGGGGCCGCGCTCGGCGGCAGGCGGATTGTCTGGCACGGGAATAGATGCAGGTTGGGTAACGGGCAATCGCGCAGGTGCAGTGACGGGCAAGGAGCCGGGCACGATGCCCGGCGGGAGGCAGCGCGATACGCGGGAGACCGCAGTCCCGCTGAGCTTCGCCGATGTCCAGGAGGACTGGCGGATGGCAGTCATCAGCGGGACGCCTGAAGCTCTGACCGCAGCGGCGCAGCACTGGACCCAGGAGCTGAGCCGCCGGGGAGTGGTTACCCCGCAAATGCTGAACGACTGGAAGGCCGATGCGCTGCTGCTGCGTTCCCGCCTGGTCCGGGAAGCGCTTGGCAGCCAGGCCGCTGACGTGCTGACTGAGCTTGAGCAAGGAGACCAGCAGAATCCCTCTCCGCAGCCAAGCGGTTATTCCTTTTCCCTGTTCGCCTGGCGCGACTGGTCCCTGGCATTCATGCAGCAGGTATCCCGGGCGCTCGCGGACAGACAGCAGAAAGAGCGGAACCCGATGACGGAGATCGTAAAATACATCGAGCAGAATTACCCGTCAGACCTCTCCCTTCAGGAGATGGCGGGCAAATTCCAGGTCAGCCGCGAGTATGTCTCCCGCCGGTTCAAGCAGGAATACGGCATCAACTTCTCCGACTACATCGTCAGCGTCCGCATTGAGAAGGCCAAGCTGCTGATGCAGAATCCGGGCCTTAAGCTGGCCCAGATCTCAGAAATGGTCGGCTTCCACGACGTCAAATACTTCAGCAAGGTCTTCAAAAAGCACACCGGCCATTCGCCGAAGGACTACCGGGAACAGGCAGAGCATTGAGCTCCGCCTGGGTGGTTGGGTACATTGGTGCCCTGGTGCTACGGTCGCTATCGTACGGGCATGGATGAACAATTCCCCTACCCGCTAATCCCGCCCAACGGCCAACTAACTCTTGAACGTTCACCGCCTGAACCTCGGCCAACAATTGGATAAATGCAGCTTATTTCCTCAATTCCCGCCGAATAGACTGAAGCAATTGGATTAACAGCATCTAATACCGCCAGATACGCCGCCCAAGGTGGAATCAGGCAAATTTAAGTGCTGGTTTTCCAATTGCTGTCCCGAAAGGTTGCAATCACGCATCAGCAAGTGGACAAAATCCAACTACTCTCTCACTTCACAAACAAACATTTAACCCCACGCAATAGCGAAAAAGACAGATCGGTCAGGATACCGATGGCCGTCCACCGTACCACGCCAGAAAAGCCTCCGCCACTGCCTCGCCCGCCGCACCGTTCGGATGCGGGTCGAACTCGTCGCTCATGTATTCCGGCTTAATTCTATGGTCAGCGGGAGCCGCAACAGAGAGCACGGTGGCCATGTCGAATACACGGTCCACTCCGGCCGGAGGGCTCGTACGAATGCAATCATTGACTTTGCGCCAATGGGCTTCCCGCTCCCCCTCGAAATTGAAAGGTGGCACCGTACTGAGAATTATCGCTGCCTCCGGCTGTGCTTCCTTGATGCTGGAGATAATGTGTGCGAGGTCCCCCAGCAGTTCATCTGCCGAGCGCTGGCCGATATCCAGATCATTCACGCCCAGCACGATCAGCACTTCATCCCCCTGCTGCGCCTTATGCAGCCAGGGACCGTCTGTGGCGACATCGTAAGCCCGGCCCCAGCCGGAGCCGATGTTCCACAGTCCGAACTGTGTGCCCAGCCCCTCTGCAATTCTTGCCGCCCAGTATGTGTATTGATTCTTGGCCGTCCGTACGCCCTGCGTGATGGAATCACCCAGGAATACCAGCTTCCTCGTTACGTCCTTCTTGTAGCCCAGGAAGCTTGGAAGCACCTGGAGCTTATCCGATACGCTGAATCCGGCCGCCGACTCTTGAGCAGCCAGATGGCCCGGTGCATCATAGCCGGAGACCAGCATTCCCTCTACATTGTAGGGGAAGGACTTGCCTGCGTCAGCCGTCTTCAAGGTCCAGGTGAAGGCCAGCATATGGCCCTCCGGCAGCTCCAGAAGCGCCTCGTCGCTCCAGAACTGCTCGCCCGGCTCCACACACCGCGACCGTTCGCCGCTGAAGGTAACCGGCACCTGTGAGCCCGGCACAATGCTGCCATCCGGTGCGGCGCCGCCATCGGCGACATATGCCGCTTCGACGCTCCACTCGCCCCCCGGTTCACTGGCTACGGCATCCGCGCCCAGATCCCAGGTCGAATCCACCGCGTTGCTGTACCAGAACTTCAGAGTCAGCCTGCCATTCTCCCGCAGCCGGATATAGGTGCGGTACGTATGGATGAACGCCTCCGGCGCGTTCATAATGTAGTTGGCGGCTGTAGACAACGCGGTGGCCGAGGTGAACTCCGGCTGGCTCAGCACTCCGCTTGAATTGTTCTCACTATTGTTCATAGTCATCGACTCCTTCTTTATTCTGATGTTGCTTCTCTGGCTGATGGGTGGGGGTAGGGCGGCTGGTGCTGTACAGAAACTTAACTCGACACTAACTTGACCCAACTTTGACACGACTTCGACCCGACTGGCCCAACTTCTGTCTGGCTTCCTCCCGGCTGTAGCTCGCCTTTGACCAAGCTTTGCCCCGGCTCCTGCCCGACTTATGTTGCATTATCTGCAACACTGATGCCTGTGAAACCCACTATTTTAGTACAATGTTGCACAAAATGCAGCAATTTCGCCACTTGTTCGCTCTGAGAAGCTGAAATGCTGCATTTTTGACAACAATTCGCTATAGCCCTGCTCCTACTGAGGGGAATGTTGCACTTCTTGCAGCATTTAGCCCATTGTACGCCATAGCGACCAACAATCCCCCCAACGCCGCCAATCCCCAAAAAGCTCCCCGACCCAGGAGACGAATGTCCCCTGTCATCAGAGAGCCTGGTTACTTAAAGGCACAGCCAAAGGCTAAGCCAGTGTTAGAGTGTGTTCATTCAGTCTTGCGGATGTCCTACTTCAGCTTAATCGTGAACGTTACGGACTTCTCGCCCGCGCCCGCGCCCGCGCCCACGCTCACTGTTGTCTCATCCACCTGCTCCGCACCTTCCACGGAGGCGATAGCGCCGAGGTCCTTCACCGCGAAGGTGAAGGCTTTGCCGCTGCCTTCAGCAGTTACTTTTACAGTGCTGCCGCTGCGTACAGCTTCAACCTTCAGCTCAGGAGCGCCGTGGATATCGCGCACAGTCGCCGCCGCAGACTTGCCGTCCTCCAGGGAGTACAAGCCGAACTTCACGCCATCGGCAAAATCATAATCCGGACGGCTGTCCTCACTGCCCACAGCCAGCAGAGTGTTCGGCCGCACGAACAGCGGCAGGCTGAAGAAGTCATGCTTCTCCTTGCGCCATGCTCCGCCCTGGACGGTCTCACCGTTCAACAGATGTGTCCAGCGTCCGGCCGGCAGGTAGTACTTCACTTCGCCGTTCTCCTGGAAGATCGGAGCGACCAGCAGGGAATCGCCCAGCATGTACTGGCGGTCCAGCACCTCACAGGTCGGATCTTCCGGGAACTCCATCACCATCGCACGCATTGAAGCCCAGCCCTGCTCATGCGCCTGTCCGGCGACATCATACAGGTACGGCATCAGGCTGCACTTGAGCTTGGTGAAGAAGCGGGTAACGTCAACAGCTTCGTCGTCGTACGCCCAAGGCACACGGTACGAGGTGCTGCCGTGCAGGCGGCTGTGGCTGGAGAGCAGGCCGAAGGCCAGCCAGCGCTTGAACACATGCGCCGGAGCGGTGTTCTCGAATCCGCCGATGTCATGGCTCCAGAAGCCGAAGCCGGACAATCCGAGCGACAGGCCGCCACGCAGGCTCTCTGCCATCGATTCATAGTCAGCGTAGCAATCGCCGCCCCAGTGAACCGGGAACTGCTGCCCGCCGGCGGTGGCGGAGCGTGCGAAGACGGCAGCTTCATTTTTGCCGAGCTTCTCTTCCAATACCTCGAACACTACCTTGTTATATAACTGGGTGTAATAGTTATGCATCTTGTAAGGGTCGGAGCCGTCAAAGTATACTACATCGGTCGGAATCCGTTCGCCGAAGTCCGTCTTGAAGCTGTCTACGCCCATGTCCACCAGGTCACGCAGGTAACCGGCATACCATTCACAAGCCGCAGGGTTCGTGAAGTCGACCAGGCCCATGCCCGCTTGCCAGAGGTCGGTCTGGTAGACGTCGCCGTTGGCTTTTTTGAGCAGGTAACCGTTCTTGCGGCCTTCTTCAAACAGCGGGGAGCGCTGTCCGATATAAGAGTTGATCCAGACGCAAATCTTCAGTCCCTTGTCGTGCAGGCGCTTCAGCATCCCCACCGGGTCCGGAAACACACGGGAATCCCACTGGAAATCCGTCCATTGATACTCGCGCATCCAGAAGCAGTCGAAGTGGAACACATGCAGCGGCAGATCGCGCTCTGCCATCCCTTCCACGAAGGAGTTCACCGTAGCTTCATCGTAATCTGTAGTGAACGAAGTCGTCAGCCACAGGCCGAAGGTCCAGGCTGGTGGCAGCGCAGGCTTGCCGGTCAGGGAGGTGTATTTAGTAATGACCTCTTTAATCGTCGGCCCTTCAATCACGAAGTATTCCAGGCTCTCGCCCGCTACGCTGAACTGGGCCTTCTTCACCTTCTCAGACGCAATCTCATACGACACCAGCTCCGGCTGGTTCACGAAGACGCCGTAGCCCTTGCTCGTCACATAGAACGGAACGTTCTTGTACGCCTGCTCGGAGCTTGTACCGCCGTCTTTGTTCCACAGATCGACCACCTGGCCGTTTTTGACAAAAGCCGTAAAGCGCTCGCCCAGACCATACACGAATTCACCGACGCCTAAGTCCAGCTCCTCACGCATGAAGGTGTTGCCGTCCTGATCCGTGATATAGGCCATCGATTTGTAACCGCTGCCGGTAATGCGCTCGTCGCCGCGGTAGAAGTCCACAGACCAGTGAGTCCCCTTGTTGATGACCACGCGGAGTCCGCCGCTGATCAGCACCGTCTGCTCTTCACTCTCTTCCACCTGAACATGATCGCCCGTTCCCTCCGTCAGCTCGAACGAAGGTCCGCGCGGAATCACGCCGTCGTTATGAATAATTTTGACGCCTACCACACCCGGAAGCGGGGAATGGAATTTCACCGTCAGCAGCGTCGAGTTGAGTGTCGCCGAACGTCCCGTGATGGGGGTCGTCTGCGTGATGGCGGTTAGGCCTTCCTCCGTTTTCTCTACTACATAGTTCTGCACTGCACCATTGATTGTAATGCCGTCACGAACCAGCCATAAGCCGTCTGTAAATTTCATATGTGCACTTGCCACCCTTCGATTTGGTGTATATAGTTGCATTATACCGATAATAAAATCTCAAAACTAATAATATATAGCTTATTTATAACACTATTCTGACGTCATCTTACAAGGAGGCCCCTAATGGACCGCACCTCGCAGCGCTTGCTCAAAGAAGACCGCGAACACGGGGATGTCATGTTCCCCCTGGCTGCCTACTGGATCGACCTTCCCGCCGGAGCGCATGTCCTGGACACCCACTGGCATGAGGAAGCCGAGTTCTTCCTGCTGCTGGAAGGCGAGATTCTGTTTCAGGTGGACAGCGACTATTTCACGCTTCGTCCCGGTGAGGCTGTGTTCATTGAATCCGGCGATATCCACGCCGCTCACGCGCTTACGGAGACCCCCTGCCGCTTCTGCGCCCTTGTCTTCCACCCCGACCTGCTGGCCAGCGCGCAATATGATACCATCCAGCAGAGCGTCATTCTGCCGCTTCAGGAGAAACGCCAGAGCTTTCCGCGTCACCTCACCCCTTCTGTTCCCTGGCAGGCGGAGCTGCTGCTGCATCTGAACCGCATGATGAACGCGTATGCTCAACAAATGCCCGGATTCGAAGCTTTTATGAAGGGAACCCTGCTAATTATGCTCTCACAGATTGCGCCGCCGGGACGTTCGGTGAACCACAGCCCCTCGGAGGGAGCGGATAACACGAAGGCAGACCGGCTGAAGAAGATCATTGTCTATATCCAGGACAACTACCAGGAGCCGATCCGCACCCGGGACCTGTCGGGGCTGATTCCGATGAGCGAGGGGCAATTCTGCCGGTTTTTCAAAAGCATGACCCGCAAGACGCCCGTCGATTACATCAACTCCTACCGGGTCCGCCAGGCCGCAGCCCTGCTGAAGCAGGGGGACCGCAAAATCTCAGATATTGCCATGGATGTCGGCTTCGACAACGTCAGCTACTTCATCAAAGTGTTCCGCAAAGTCATGAACTGCTCGCCCTCAGAATTCCGCAAGGACGCCAGTCCCTTCGCCGGGCAGAATCAGCTTTATCCGTAGGCTGAACCCCGCTACCTTTCTTTTTCCTGCTTACGGTTGCCCGGATACGTTTAAGTTAGGGTATGGATGACCACGGCACTGCCGCTTCAGCGGTGGCTTAGTGGCCCATTCGGGTGGACATGCCGTTCCCCACTAATCTACTTACAGGAGGCAGATATTCATGAATCAACATGTTACCTTGCCAATTGAGGTACAGGACTTCTACAATGCAGTGAACCAATACCAGCCCGACGCTCTGATCGAATTGTTCGCTCCCGGCGCTACCGTGAAGGATAACGGGAAGTCGGCCGAAGGCACAGAAGCCATTGCAGCTTGGGGAGAATCCGAACTATTCTCTGCCAAGGTCCGCTTTACTATTATGGAAATTGAAGAAGTTCAGGGCCGCATTGCAGTGACAGCCGAAATGGAGGGGGAGTTCAACAAGAACCGCGTTCCCGCCCCGCAGCAGTTCACCCATGAATTCAAGGTACACGGCGGCAAAATCAGCGAGCTGATCATCACGCTAAAATAAGCTTTGAATGAAGCAAAAAAAGAAATCGTTCCTTCGGAAGATTGGGCTGCCGCCCAGCCCTTTCAAAGGAGCGATTTCTTTGGTATGGGACAATCCTCCGGGAAGGCAAAGGACAGCCGGAATTGTCCGCCGTCCAGCGCAGCCTCAAGGCTGCCTCCCTGCCTCTCTACCAGCTGCTTCACAATGGCGAGGCCCAGGCCGAGCTGGCCGCTTGACCGCGAAGGGTCACTGGTGTAGGTCCGTTCGAACAGCCTGGGCAGATCTGCCCTGCGGATGTACTCCGTTTCATTGGCGAACACAATCCTAACCCGGTGCTCTTCCGTATACAGCGAAATGGTCAAGCCATTCTTGCCGTAACGCAGCACATTCTGCAGCACATTGGAGAAGATGCGGATCATGGCTTTTTCATCCAGGGGAATTGCCTTGACGTTCTCATCCAGATGAAGCTGCACCTCGATGCCCTTCTGCTCAAAGTCGGGATGAAACGCCAGGATCACTTCGCTCAGCAGACTGTAGAGATAGATCGGCTGACTGTCCAAAGGAGAGTCCCCCGAATCCATACTGGATAATTCATAGAACGCTTCTACAATATTATTCATGACTGACATCTTATGCATGATAATCTCCATATATTGCTGCCGCTCGGCCTCGGGGACAAGGGGATCTTTCAGCAGAGAGGCATATCCCTGCATAGACGTAAGCGGAGTCCGGAGATCATGGGACAGATTGGTGATCTCTTCCTTCACGGCGTGCTCTCTCGACCGGTGGATCACCCGCTCCTTCTGGCGCTGGTCCAGCAGCCGGTTAATGCCCACTACCAACTGCTCGATTTCCTTGCCCGGCAGGGGCAGCTTGACGTGAAGATGCTGCTGGGAGGACGACTCCGCATCCGCCAGTTGCCGCCGCACTTGGATAATGCTCTGCCGTTGCAGCAGATACACAAGGAGTATACATACAGCAGACAGAGCGGCAATGATGGCTATAGCAAGATACATATGTCTTCCCTCCTTATCTGCACCTGTCAGAACTCTTCTTTCCTGAACAGATACAATCCCAATACATAAAAGAACACCGTAAACACCATTCCTGTAATCCACGGCTCCCAGACCGTATAGGTTCCTACATCGTAGGCATTGAACAGATAATAAGCCGGACTATGGCTGTGGAGCCAGGCCGCCCAGACATACTTGCCTTTGAAAGCCCCCAGAATCATGTAGGGCAGAAAATAAATCAGCAGAAACACGGTAGTTACCTGGGCATTCTTATTCAACACAGCGGTGAGACAGAAGTAGGTGGTTACGCCGGCAATCATCACAGGCAGCATACCTAGCAGCATCTGACAGTATTCAGTAAGCGCATATTCATAGCTGCGGAAAAGCAGGTTCGTACCAAGCAGGACCGAGATCCCGACCAGAACAAGCGCGAACAGCAGGAAGCCGGCCAGCGTAACCAGCAGCTTGGCGGTGTAGATTGAGCGTCTGCTGAAGCCGTAGGCAACGGTATTCTTGAGTACATGCTTGTGATCGCCCATCAGGATTCCGGTGAAAATAGTCAGCAAGGCGAATACCACCGGCATCATTGCCAGCACATTACGGTAGAAGAAGCGCTCATTTCCATAGGGGAAACCCGGATCAGAATGATGGAAGACAGCGAGCGTCACCGCGGCACCGGCCATTAACACCGCACAGAGCAGCCCGTAATAATAATAGTTCTTGGTGCGGACCCAGCGGTACTGCTCACTTTTCATCAGATTAAGCATGGCGCTCACCTCCCAGCAGACCCAGGTAATATTCTTCCAGATCCCCGCCAGTGGCTGCAATGGAGAACACGCTGACGCCCTGGGCATGAAGCACCCGGTTGAGCTGATCGGTCTTATCCATACCGCCGGAGAGCAGAATCCGGTGTCCCGGCAGAATCCGGTACGGGATGCCCGGGAAATGCTTTTCCAGGGCCGTAGAGGCCTTGCCGCTGTCATCCACCACGATCTCGACACCTTTCCGGGTTTTGTGCAGCAGCTCTTCTGCCGTCAACTGCTCCACAATCCGCCCCTGGTCCATGAAAATATAACGGGTAGCCACACTCTGCAACTCAGACAATACGTGGCTGGAGATGAGAATTGTGACCTTCTTCTCGTCATTCAGGGTCTGCAGGAGCTGGCGGATCTCCGCCTTCCCCTCCGGATCAAGGCCATTGGTTGGTTCATCCAGAATCAGCAGCTCGGGGCGGGTTATCAGCGCAAGCGCGAGTCCCAGCCGCTGCTTCATGCCAAGGGAGAAGGCTTTGAATTTCTTGTTCGCGGCATGAAGCAGATTGACATCCTTGAGCGCCTGCTCAATGCACTCCTTACCGGCCAGCCCCCTCTGCTGGCGGAAATATTCCAGGTTCTGCCTGGCAGTGAAATCCGGGAAAAAAGCCGGCTCTTCAATCATCGCACCAATTCTCCGGCGCCCCTTCCGCAGACCGGCGTCATCCTGGTGTCCGTAGAGTGCAATCGTGCCAGCCGACGGAAACACCTGCTCTGTGATACATTTGAACAGCGTGGTTTTGCCTGCGCCATTTTTACCGATCAGTGCAACGATATCCCCCGACTCAATCTGCAGGTTAATATCCCGGAGCGCGTAAGCTTCCTGATAGGTTTTATTAAGCGCCTTAATCTCCAATATACAATGCATCATCGTTAAGACTCCCTTGCCGTTTGATAATTTCATTGTATAAAGAACACTCTTAATAAGCTTTAAGCAAAGTCTTAAGAAAGTATAAAGACCTCCTCTTACACCAGCTTGAACCCGATGCCCCAAATCGTGCGGATATACTCCTCTTCGGTGATGGCGGCAAATTTGGCCCGCAGATTGCTGATATGTACGTTAATGGTATTATCGTCCCCAAGGTAAGTTCCCTGCCAGATTTGGCGGTACAGCTCGCTTTTGGAGAAAATGTGCTCAGGCCTCGACAGAAGCACCGCCAGCAGCTCAAATTCGTATTTGGTTAGAGTCAGCACCTGGCCATCCAGCGTAACCTCCCGCCGCTGCTTGTCCATGACCAGCCCGCGCACCTTGAATATCTCGCCTTCAGGACCTGCGGCAGGTGCATATTGCAGCCGGCGGAGCTGCGCGTACACTCTGGCCATCACCTCTTCCTGGTCAAAGGGCTTGGTGATGTAGTCGTCCGCTCCCAGACGCAGCAGACTCACCTTGTCCTCAAGCGTGCTTTTGGCGGAGATCACAATAATGGGTACTGTAGACTGCTCACGGATCTGTGCAATCAGCGATTCGCCTGTCATTCCCGGCAGCATCAGATCCATCAGGATCAATTGGTAGTCTTCCAGCGACATTCTAAGGGAGGCTTCGCTCCCTGAGAAGGCAGGCACAGCCGTCAGGCCTTCCCCCGTCAGCATACGGCATAGCAGGCGGTTAATATCAGCATCGTCTTCTACTACAAGCACGCTGAGCTTCGCATTGTTCACTTCAGCCTGCCTCCTTACGGATCACGATGAAGCAGGTGCTTTCCGGCAAGCCTACCTGCGCTCCGCTCTCATCCATGATCTCAACTCTGCTCTCCAGCGCCTCCGTGTACCCCTCCTGCAAGTAATGGCGGAAGACCTCTATCTTGGCCCGGTCCCCCAGCGTCTGCTCAATGAACGCTCTGTACTGCGACGGGGTGAAGTAGCCGAACTGCTCCTGCACCTCATGGATGTAGGCTTCCTCGCCCCAGGTGTAAGTATAGAGGAATTCCATCGCATCATTCACCGGCATCAGAACCTCCTGTTCGCCAAGCTGTTCATAACGGATTGTCCGTCCGGCAAAATCCTTCGCGTACCGCTCCAGCCACGCCATGCCGTCCGCCTCCAGAAACCGTACCCGGCGCTGCTGCTCTTCCGGCTCGCTCATAATACCGTCGCGGATAATAATCGTCCCGCCATCTGCCAGTACATCGAAGGCACTGGTCAGCGCTGCCGCCACCGTGCCGTGATTGAACTTCCGGCCGTCCAGCGGCACATAAGAATACAGCTCATGCAGAATCGATGAGAAAATCACCGTGTCCACCGTGCCCGGTTCCACGTAATCCTTCAGGTTCAGGGCATCGCCCTGGAGCACCTCCCAGCGGCGGTCCTCCCGCTGCTTGCGCTGCCGCAGCGCTTCAATCACATTGCTTGAGATATCAATCCCCACAGGCACGGCCTCCGGCATCCGCTCCTCAATCAGATCAAGCAGCACCCCGCCGCCGGGGCCGATGTCCAGCACCTTCCGTCCGGTAACGTAGTCCAGAATCACTGCCTTATAATCAGCCGTATCATTCATCTGGCTTAAATACGTGTCCTCGTTGTGGAAGCGGTCGAAGGCGTCCCGCCGCAGATCGAACAGGTCGAACAGCAGCAGGACCGCCCGCTCATACAGCGCCGACTTCTCGGCCTCCATACAGAACTCAATCAGCTTCTCCGCCGCCGCCGAGAACTCGAACTGGAAGAATAGCGTATCCGGCAGATGCTCCTTGCCCCGCAGCCGATGCGTTAGATGCGGGTTGCTGCCGGGAGGCTTCACGCCGCTGTAGATCTCCTCCCAGCCCAGCTCCGAGAGATACTTCTCGATAATCCGTTTCTTATAGACATTGATCTTCTTGCTGCCCTTATAGTCATAATGAATACTGTTCATGACCGCCTCGAAGCTCAGATGGCTCAGATGGCTTAGCTGCAGCGGGCCGCTGCGGGCTACCAGACTCATGACCTTCAGGAACTGCTCCAGCGAGAAGGTCTGGAGTGCCGATTCCACATACCAGAAGGTGGCAGGCTGCAGCGGCTCCAGCTTAGCAGGGAGGAAGCCCTTCTGCACCAGCCCGTCCCACTCTGACTCATAATCCTCGCCTTGGGCAATGGACCCGGCGCGCATTCTCCGCAGACGCTCCTTCATCGGGACCTCAGGCTGCAGATTCCCTGAAGCAATTACAGCAATCAGCTCCATGACCTGCAGGCGGACCTCCTGCCACAGCTCCGGGGACACGGCAGCAATGATGCAGTGATTCAGCGCGAATAGCAGCCGCTCCAGCTCCTCTGCGGTCAACAGTCCATGCTCCACCAGCGCGGATAATGGAAGATTGACGGAAGGCGGAACCTCGCCGCGGATTTGCTGCCCAATCAGCCCATGAGTCTCAATCAGCGTATGTATCACCCGTCTCTTCTCCGCAGAGCCTGCCTCGTTCTGCTTCAACCCTTCCGCATACCGGCGGTACAACTCCGCGGAGCCGATGTTATGAACGAAGATATTTATGCCCTCTTCCTGCCAGCTCCGCCGCTGACGGAGAGTCCCGCCCTTGGCCGTCTCGGACCAGATCAGCGTCTCCTCGGCCAGCTCCTTGATCCAATAAGACAGCGGCAGGCTGTCCAGCACCCGCAGACTCCGCTCGACATAATCCAGTACCGGATTCTGCTGCGCAAGCGATTGCAGCGACTCCACCCGCTCCAGATTCACAATTGTTTGCTCTGCCTGCACGATATACTCCAGCCATATATGGCCTTCTCCGGCAGGCCACCTTCCTTCACGATATGCCTCTATAGCCCGTAATGATTTCAGCATTTGCATGCCTCCCTATGTAATAGCAATCTATATACAATAGCCCATGTGCTTCAGGTTTGAATCAGAAGCTCTGCCGAATCGAACAAACCGCAAGCTTCTGGGTAGAAGCCTGCGGCGGCGTAAGCTCTTATTCAATTGTATCAGATAGTTGGCCGGGAATCAGATCCCCCTCATTTCACGCCTGCCATGAATTCTCTGTAATCCTTGGCAATCTCTTTGGACAGCGTATGGTGCAGATAATGACCGCCTTCGAGCGGCACCAGCTTACCGTACACGGAATCCTTCACCTGTTCTTCATGCAGCTGCATCCAGCCCTCAACATCGGTATTATTCGACTGTACGAAGAGCAGCAGCGGAAGCTCTTTGGGGAAGGTCAGTGCCTGGGCTGCTATGAAATTCTCCTTGAAATGCTTGCTCTCATTCACGACAGTGTCATTGTTTGAGTTCTTTCTGGCGATCATAATCATCTGCTGCTTGGTGTGTTCGTCGAACGAAAGCCCGGCATAAGGGTCTCCGCCTATCTTTTGGAACAATCTTACGATACCGGATTTCTCGAGGAACTTAAGCGTACCGATCGGCATTTCATCGTCCAAGCCCCCTTGATTGGGCACACTGGTGTCGATTCCTACAAAAGCCTGCACTTCATCCTTATACTTGTTCACATAGTCCAGCCCGTAGATTCCGGCGATGGAATGCCCCATGAGCGTGTATCGCTTGATTCCAAGCTGCTGCAGCGCTTCATGAATCTCACTGACGATATTGTCCGAGGTCCGTTCCTTATCTGTCCGGTCACTTAAGCCATAGCCGAACGGCTCCACCACGACTACTTTGTAGTTAGGGGACAGCTCGTCTACCAGTGGTTTGAAATCAAGTGCCGGTGCCCCAGTACCATACCCCGTCAGCAGCACCACGGTCTCCTCACCCGATCCCTGGATGAGTACATTCATCTTCTTGCCATCGACTGGCACAAGCTGTCCATACTGATCGATCTTCTTCAGCTCCGATTTGCTGCTGATGATATTGACCACAAATACTACGGCAAAAAACAATACAATCACAATCAGCAATGCCGCAATAGACTTAAGCAGGATTCTGAGTCCTTTTTTCATTATACAATCACCTGTCCTTATAAATGGAATGTGCTGCCTTGTTGAAGAGCTAAGGATAGTATATATAATGAAAATGTACTCCTCGTGACGGTAATATGAACGGAGGATGAATTGGTTCAATAATCTATTCTGCCGGTGTATTCAGCGGCAGGGTCACGATGAAGCTTGTGCCTGCGCCAAGCTCACTCTCAACCCGGATATCTCCTTGGTGAAGCAGCACGATCTGCTTCACGATCGCCAGTCCCATCCCGCTGCCGTTATACTTGTTGCTGTGGGAGCGGTCCGCCTTGAAGAAGCGTTCGAAGATCCGCTTCTGGTCCTCGGGGGCGATCCCGATGCCGGTATCGGATACACGAACGGTCACACTTTTATTATCTTGCTTCGTATGGACAGTTATTACTCCCCCATCCCCGGAGAACTTGATGCTGTTGCCCAGCAGGTTCGTCCATACCTGGTTCAACAGATCGTAATCCGCCGTCAGCGTGGCAGCCGTCAGCTCCAGATCGAAGTTGATGCGGCGGGCGGACCATTGCGGCTGAAGGGCAACAATTACGCGCCGGAGCTGTTCATCCAGGCTGAAGGTGGTGAACCGGAGCTGCTGGGACTGCGATTCAAGCAGACTCAGCTTGAGCAGGCTATCGCTCATCTTGGACATCCGCTCGGCCTCCCCGATGATGATATCGAGATAGCGGTTACGCTCGCTCTCAGGGATGTTCATCTGCTTCAGCGCCAGGGCATAGCCGGAGATGGAGGTCAGCGGCGACTGCACCTCATGGGATACATTCGACACGAAGTCACGGCGCATCTGCTCCAGCTGCTGCAGATCATGTGTCATCTCCTCGAAGCTGCGCGCGAGGGCACCCAGCTCTCCCTTCTGCTTGATATTCAGCTTCACGTTGAAGTCCCCGGCTGCGATCTTGCGTGTCGCGTTGGTCAGCTTCTTGATCGGCCGGACCAGGAACATGGCCGCTACCAGGATTATTAGACTCCCGGAGACCAGCGAATACACCACGAAATTCACCAGCCATTTCAGCACAAAGTCGGCAGACGGGGGACCGACAGGCTCTACGAACAATGCTTTTTTTCCCGTATCCGTAGTTAATTGCACTCCCAGCAGGCTGACGGAGATGCCTGTCGGATTGACCTGCACGATCCCGCCTGCCAGCACCTGCTGCACCTGCGCTTCAGTCACAGTCTCCAGCTTCAGTCCTTCTGGCCCGCCGTAAGACTGAACCCCGCCGTTCGCATCATAAATCCGCACATGGTAGGTCTCAAGCTGCTTCATGCTGCTTACGAACTTGTCGGCTTCCGTCAGCGGGAAGGTGTCATAGATCTGTACGACATCTTGTGCGAAGCGCTGCAATTGAACCTGCAGATTCTCATTCAATTCGTCTTTATATATCCAAATCGCCAGATTGAAGGAGATCACTGTCCCCCCGATCACGGAGACCAGGAAGATCAGGACCACCCGGGTATAGAGAGATTTGATCATTCAGTAACCTCAAGCCGGTAGCCCAGACCGCGGACAGTCTCGATCCGAAAATCCGGCGAAGCCGCAAACCGTTCACGCAGACGCTTGATATGTACATCTATCGTCCGGTCATCCCCGGCGTAATCGATCCCCCAGATCTGGTCGATCAGCTGCTCGCGGGTATAGACCTGTCCCGGTGTTCCGGCCAGCTTGTACAGCAGCTCGAACTCCTTCAGCGGCAGGGACAGCGCTTCTGTACCGTTCATTACCTTGTAGGTCTGCCGGTCCAGCGTTACCTCTCCGATACGGATCGTATGCGACTTGCCGATTCCCGAGCGTTTCAGCAAGGCTCTGACGCGGACTGTCAGCTCCAGCGGATCGAAGGGCTTGGTCAGATAATCATCGGTTCCCAGCTCGAAGCCCTTCACCTTCTCCCAGGTCTCCCCCTTTGCCGTCAGCATTAACAGCGGCAGCTCCGGGTCCGCTCTGCGGAGCTCCTTGCATAGCGCCCAGCCGTCCATCACCGGCATCATAATATCCAGGATGACCAGATCCACATGCGTTCTGGCATAGACCGAGAGCGCCTCTTGGCCGTCTGCCGCTTCAGCGGTATCGAATCCGTCATTGCGCAGAAATAGGCAGACAAGCTCGCGGATATTCGCATCGTCGTCTGCAACAAGTATAGTAGGCATCTATTCCCTCTTTTCGTATGATCCGGCCTTATAAATATTTCTATCTTTCCTCTAGCATCACCCTGCTGCTTAGCCGGTATGCACCATTACCAGCATCCACTCCGGCCTGGCGCTCCGGCTAGGTCCCGAAGCGCTGCCGGTAGCCGCATTTGCGGCACAACTCCTCAACAGCTTCCCGCCGCGAGAAGCCGTAGAACAGATTATTCGCCCGTTCCCCCTCGACAATCTCGGAGAACGGCTGCTCATGAATATTGCCAAGGTTGATCACCCCTTCGCCATCCAGACAGCACGGCACAACAGTGCCGTCTACCAGGACCGCAGCCTGGCTGCGCAGCGCATGGCAGAAGCCCTTTCCGTCATCCTCCGGCTCATGCAGCGCCGGCCATCTGAACTCGTGGTCCTGGTTCAGGTACACGCGCGGGGCAATCTTCACGCCGCTTCCGGGAACCACTTTCTCCTCAATCCTATAGTCGAGGCCAAAAGCCTCCTCCAGCAGGGCCAGCGTCTCCCGGTTGCGTTCCTTCTCCAGATTCGTCCGGTTGTCCTCCGTCAGATTCCAGAGCCGGAACGAGACAATAACGCCCTGAGCTGAGATCTCCCGGACGAACTGGATGATCTCTGTGAGATAACCTTCGCGGTTCTCCGAGCCTGCATGGCCGTCGAAGCTGTGCAGCGAGAAGTTCATCTGCCGCAGCGCCGGCTTGCCAAGCAGCTTCGGCCCTGCCTTACGGATCAAAGTACCGTTGGTCGTAATATTGACCTTGAAGCCCTTGGCATGCGCGGCATCCAGCAGCTCGCCCAGCTTCGGATGCAGCAGCGGTTCGCCTTTGACATGCAGATAGATATGATTGCTGTACGGTTTGATCTCATCAAGAATGGTAACAAACGTCTCCAGCTTCATGAAATTCTTCTGCCGCTCCGTGGGCGGACAGAAGCTGCAGGCCAGGTTGCAGACGCTTGTGATCTCGATGTATACCTTTTTGAACGTCTTCAAGTTCCGCTCCCCATTTCAATATATATTGCAGGCCAGACTGCCCGTTATGCTAGAGATCCGAAGTGTAACGAAGGCCGATCTGGGCTCTCGCCTCTTCCATCAGCTCTGCTACCGCGAGGGAATTGGCATGGCTGTTGGTCGCGCTCTCCCGCTGCCCGCTCTTCAGCAGATGAATGAACTCCTCAACCTCATAGTACATTGCCTCATACACCTGCGGGAGCGTAAGCTCCTCGACGGTTCCGTCGCGGTAGTGGATTTTGACCTGATAGGGCTGGTTAATCTTGTCGATAACCATTGTTGCGTTCTCTCCCTGAATCTCGGCAGGCAGGTAGGAGTCCGCAATCTTGGAATGCATAATGACCGCCCCCATGTCGGGGTAGCGCATCACCATGCTGCCTTCGCCGTCCACACCCGAAGCGAGCATCAGGCCTGCCGCCTTCACTGTATCCGGCTTGCCGAACAAGACCACCATCGGATACAGGCAGTAGATGCCCAGATCCATCAGAGAGCCGTTGGAATATCGAGGATTGAATGCGTTCAGCACCGTCCCCTGGCGGTAAGCATCATACCTCGATGAGTATTGACAATAACCTGCGAAGTAGCGCCGGACTTGACCCAGCTTATATAAATTATCCCGGATCACGCCAAAATTCGGCATGAACGTGGATTTCATGGCTTCCATGAACAGCACATCATTGCGGCGCGCCGCTTCGATCATCGTCTTCAGCTCACGGCTGTTGGAGGCCGCCGGCTTCTCACAGAGGACATGCTTGCCGTGATTCAGACAGATCAATGAATGCTCCGCATGCATCGAGTTGGGGCTGGCGATATAGACCGCGTCCACCTCTGCACTTGATACCATCGCCTCCAGATCCGTATAGATCGAAGCCCCGGCATACTTGGCGGCAAAAGCCTGTCCCTTCTCCTCTGTGCGGGAATACACGGCCGTAAGCAGAAACTCCTCATTCTCAAGTCCCGCCTGCACAAAGCGGTCTGTAATCCAGTTAGTCCCTACAACCCCGAAACGAATAGTCATGAATGATCCCGTCCTTTTTTAAAATATAAAAATTTATATGCATCACGTTATACATTATCCTTCTATTTCCCGCCGAAACGGTACCATCCTTTAAAAGGATAGCAAAGCTTTTTCCACTTGAAATGTCAGCTATAACTGCTATTTTCTCATTCCATGATAGGTATGTCCACTTATATACCGTAATTTCCGACAAATTCCGCTAGATTTCGCTTGTGAAAAAAAGCACCTGAGCATCCGCACAGAATTCCCTTCATTTGTCCAACGCCTCTCGGAGCATGAGGCCATTCATTCAGCCATTGCCTTCTATGGGCTATGCATTAACCCCAGGCAGAATCATACCCCGCAGTGGAGCCGTTCAACTCAAATCTAGCCTTGCATTAACTCCCATTGAGCCATTCTACTCCAACCTAGCCTTGCATTAACTCCCACTGAGCCATTCTACTCCAACCTAGCCTTATATTTCCCACAAATTAGCCAGCAATTGTACTTCGTACAATAGAATCCGGTGTAAAGCTCCCATTTTTCTATTCTGCTGTATTTCGTACAACAGAATTTGTAATTTGAGCCTGTAACAGGCCTTCCCCCATAAATCTGCTGTATCAAATACAATAGAATCTTTTTTAGAGGTGTTTCGGGGACTTTCTATTGCACATAATGCAATCACCGACTGGTGGAAGCAGGTTCGCGCACCAGGCAGTTAGGCAATTAGGCAATTAGCACACTGGTAAGCAATTAGTTAACGCCCTTCTCACAAATCCACCTCTGATCCGCTACTAGCGAACAATGCGCGCACTAACCAGTGTCCCTACAATACGAGCTACTAGCGAACAACACTCCCACACTATCCAGTGTCCCACAATACCAGCCACACCAAACAGCCCCCACCATCCCGGCGGGGGCTGTCTTCAACCTGCGCGTGGCCCACTGGACACGCGCACTATTTTAACCGTAAAAAGCCACAAGCTGGCGCACAATCTCCGCCTTATCATGATCGACCACGACCTGATGCTGCGGCTGCTCGAACAGCGCTGCGATCTGAGCCGGGAACTCCTGCTTGATGCCGGTCAAGGCAATCGCCTCATCGAACTTGGCCGGATGCGCTGTAGCGTAAGCAATGCTTACCTCATCCGGGGCACTGAACTTCTCGTACGCGGCTACGCCACAAGCCGTATGCGGGTCGAGCAGATAGCCGGATTCCTGCTGATACTTGCTGATAATCTCCAGACACTGCGCGTTCTTCACGCCCAGCGCCGAGAAGTCCGCCTGCACCCGGGCCAGCAGCTCGCCATCCACCTTAATTACGCCCTCGCTCTGCAGGGCTGCCATGTACCCGGACAGCTTCTCTGCATCCTCATCCAGCAGATAATACAGATAGCGTTCGAAGTTGCTCGCCACCTGGATATCCATCGACGGGCTGTAGGTGCCTGTGAAGCTGCCCGGCTTGTATTCACCGGTAACCACGAACCGTTCAAGAATGTTGTTCTCGTTGGTGGCAATGATCAGCTTGTGGATCGGCAGACCCATCCGCTGCGCCAGGAAGCCTGAGAAAATATTGCCGAAGTTACCCGAAGGCACGCTGATATTGACCTTCTGCTGATCGCTTCCCGGAAGCTGCAGATAAGCATGGAAATAATAGACCGTCTGCGCCAGAATGCGCACGAAGTTGATGGAATTAATCGCCCGCAGGTGATACCGTCCCTTGAAGTCGAGGTCGGCGAACAGCTCCTTGATAATCTTCTGGCAGTCGTCGAAATTGCCCTCTACAGACAGGTTCAGCACGTTGCTGTCATCTACGGTGGTCATTTGCAGCTCCTGCACCTTGCTGACCTTGCCATGGGGATGAAGGATGCAGATCTTGATGCCTTCCTTGCCGCGCACTCCTTGAATCGCAGCCGCTCCGGTATCGCCGGAGGTAGCCCCCAGAATATGGATGATCTCTCCGCGCACCTTGGCAATATAAGAATACAGCTCGCCCATGAACTGCAGCGCCACATCCTTGAAGGCAAACGTCGGCCCATGGAACAGCTCCAGCACATATAGAGAATCGTTCACCTTGTGCAGCGGCGTGACTTCCGGAGCCCGGAAGCTGCCATAGCTGGTGTAGACCATTGAGCGCAGATCGTCATAAGGAATTTCGTCATTGGTATAGTAGGAGAAAATCTCAAGGAACAGCTCCTGAAAGCTCAGGCTTCTCCATTCCTCCAGCTTCTCCGGGGAAATCACCGGAATCTCAGCCGGCACCATGAGTCCGCCGTCATCCGCCAGCCCCATCAGAACTGTATCAATAAAGCCTCTGGCCGCTACCTTGCCTCTTGTGCTTATATACTCCATACCCGTCTCATCCTCCTGAACCCCTCTTTATTTACTGTACATAGTACCACGTTTACGCGTTAAAGTCCGCTGATTCTATAAGATTAAGGCTCACTGGGGCTATTTGCCCTGAAGCTCTTTCCAGACGGTTTTGTTGCTGTACTTCTTCTCTGTGCTCACATCCAGGCCGAACCATTCCGGGGCAGCGAAGCCTTCAGCCTCCTCCAAAGAATCGAACTCAACCTCAAGCACCGTAAGCTCCAGCTGGGTGTAGAGATCAATCTCCACCGTTGTACCGTTCCATACGCCTGTAATGCGGGTTTTGACCAGCGGGATCGCCTTCACAGCCTCAATCATCTGGTTATACAAGCCTGCGGAAATGAAATATTCAATCTCCTGGCGGCTGATGCCCTTGCCATCCTTGAACGTATGCGTGTAAGTTACCTCACCCGTGTCCAGATCCGTGATCTTCCGCACCCGCAGCTCCTGCCCGTCTTCAATCGCAAGATAGGTCTGGTCAATACTGTGACGGGTCAGCACCTTCAGCTGTCCCTCTTCAATCAGCCGCTCCGGGTATTCCGGCAGCAGGAATTTGCGTTCAATCTCCATAGCCATGCTGTTTCTCTCCTCTGTGTGCGAGCTTTGTGCGAGCGTTAATGTTACATATTATTTATCATCATAGGGGCGGGTCATACGCAAGTCAACCGGAGGGAACAGATTCACGGGGAAAATATTCCTATCCCTTCCCTGCGCCCGGCACATGGATGTTTTTGGCTCCCCAAGCCACGATCTCTTCAATTAACGGAACCAATTCCTGCCCGGAGGGGGTCAGGGAATACTCGACGCGCGGAGGCACCTCATGATATTGCTCCCGGTGGATGATCCCGTGGTCGATGAGATCCTTGAGACAGTTCGTTAACGTTGTTCCTGTGATGCCGTTGAGCCTTCTTTTTAGTTCGTTATACCGGATCGGCCCGCCTTCGCTCAGCAAAGCCAGAATAGGCAGATTCCACTTCCCGCTGATAACATGAAAGGCAAAGGTAGCGGGGCACATCTGCGTTAAATCCACTTCATATTGCATGAGGATTCCTCCATTAGTATATTTTATATACCAGGTATTAAAAACAATAGTACTTGTTAGTCTGCTTCCAGATATTATAATCATACTACAAAAGAAAGTGAGGTAAACAGCTATGAATACAAATCCTATGATCTGTGATCTGAAGACTGGTGTATGTGGTGTCGGCGAGGAGGATGAACATACCCAAATTATAGATTTCAATCCGCAGCCGCAGCCCAAAGTTACTCTCTATTATGCGACTGATCCGATCTGTTCACATTGCTGGGCGATTGAGCCTACCCTGAACCGGTTTATTCAGCAATATGGCAAGTACTTTCATCTGCAGCCTCTGATGGGCGGATTATTAGCCGGGTGGAATGGCTTCGCTGACAAGGCGAATGGAATACAGCAGCCAGCCGATGTAGCGGGGCACTGGAAGGAAGTCGGAGCGCATTACCGCATGCCCATTGACGGTAGCCTGTGGCTGAACAATCCGGTCATGTCCTCTTATCCGCCCTCCAGAGTATTCAAGGTTATCCAGCAGAGACATCCGGGGAAGGAGTTGGCCTACTTGCGGAGCGCCAGAGAAGCCGTCTTCGTCTTCAACAGGAATATCGGGGAAGACGAGGTGCTCACGGATATTGTGGATAGTCTGGGGTTACCCGGCGATGAGATCATTCAAGCAGCAGGACTGGAAGCGGCACAGGAGCTGCTGGAAGAGGATTTTCAGAAGGTGGCCCAGCTCGGCGTACGCGGCTTCCCGACCCTTGTCATGATCAATGAAGAGAACCAAGGCATCAAGCTCGTCGGGTCCCGTACCCTGCAAAACTACGTGGACGCCTTGCAGCAGCTTATCCCTGAGCCTCTTACTCCTGCTGCTCTGCCGGCTATGCCGGAGTTGCTTGCTGAAGGACATCTTCTCTTCTCCAGAGAGATCGAGGCCATGTACGATATCGGGCAGGATGAGGTGGAGGCCTTCACCGCTGCTGCGCTTCCCGGGCAATCTTACCGCACACGCCAGATCCTGGGTGAGATGTTCATCGAACCGGCCTGAAGACGGCCATCCTTTCTTGTACAATCACCAAACAGCGGTCCCCCGTCATCGGAGGACCGCTGTTTGGTTGATGTTACTGAATCATAATGCCCATAATACCGAAGCATGATGCCCAGCCCATGGCGGACTGAGAATCCGCTATTCGGCTTAAATAGCCACTTTTGCCCATCATTCGGACTCAGAGGTCCTTATTCGTACGATTTCGACTTGAAACGGCCAACCCTGAAGACAACAAGGTCTTCTGAGTCCGCAAGAACAGAAATCAGGTTAGTTAATGAGCAAATAAGGTCATGTCAGTCCGCAAGGCCGGCTGCGGGTGAGGGAAGCCACGGCTCCAGGGGTGAATCTCCGCTGCGGCGGAATCACCATTGCGGACGAGTCCACCGTTGCGGAGGTGTCTGCATCTGCGTGAGAGTTCGTGATTAGATATAATCCGCCATCGAGCGGACTACGAGTCCGGTCGGAGCTGCGGGGATGAATTCTGCCCCTCCGCCGCTGCCTCCACCCCGAAGCGAGAACTCCACCATCTTCGGTTCGCCCGGCAGCAGATCGAAGTAATTATCAGAGAAAATGCCCTCTTCTTCTACAGTGAGATGCACGCCCCGTGCCAGCACGTCGCTGCTCAGCGTGAAGCTGGTGCCACCGCTGCCCGGCACCTCGGTCACCGTAATGACCGGCTTGCTCAGCGGAATATCCTTGGCCGCCGCGAAGTAATGCTCCTTGCGCACCAGCACTTGCCTTGTCTCCGGCTCCAATACCTGCCGTGTCTCCGGCTCCAGCACCTGTCGTGCCTCAGCCCCTTGCTCCACCGCCTGCCCGCTCTCCAGCAGCGAAGCCACCAGCACCACACTGGCCAGTTCGCGGCCCTCCAACACATCGGCCAGCGGCAGCGTAAAGACCACAGCCGACGAATCAGCAGCAAGGGTTACTGGCTGCGACCACTCACGCAGCAGCACGCCGCTGATGTCATGCAGCCGCAGCACCAGTTCGCCGTCCAAGGCTTCCCGCCGGTCAGACACCCCATAGACCTTGACGTTCTCCCCGTCCGCGCTGTCTACAGACAGCAGCACCTCCTGGAAGCTGCGGCGCACCGTATATTGCAGCGCCTTCCAGCGCCCGTAATAATCCATGCCCGCCCAGGAGGCTACCGGCCAGCAGTCATTCATCTGCCAATACAGCGTGCCCATGCAATAAGGCTTGTTGCGGCGGTGACTCTCCATAGCCATGCGGATCGCCTCGGCCTGAAGCATCTGGCTCATGTACAGGAAGCCCCGGAAATCCTTCGGCTGCGGCAGATACATATCCATATACTCCTTAATCAGCTGATTGCCCGATCCGTTCTTCTGATGAGCCAGCATGACCTTCGATTCCAGCGCCAGCTCCTCTTCCTCTGCATAGCTCAGCACCGACTTCAGCTCCGGGAAGGACTGGAAGCCGTATTCGCTCATGAAGCGGCCTACCTTGAGATTATAGTTCTCGAACGGCTCCTTGGCGTGCCAGACGCCCCAATAGTGAACATCCCCGTCCCCCTTAATCCGCGTGGCATGCTGATCCTGACCGCCGGTAAGCTCGCGCAGCGGTGAGGACGGCCAGTAGTCCATACCCGGATGGTTCGCAGCAACGGCTTCCGGCAGAATCCGGTGGAAAATCTCTTCGTAAGCCCGCCAGAGAGTCTCCCGGATCTCAGCATTCAGCTTCTCCTTCCAGCCCCAGCCCATGTACTCCTCATACTGCGACCAGGCTGAGTCAATCTCATTGTTCCCGCACCAGAGCGCGATAGACGGGTGGTTACGCAACCTGCGGATATTATATACCGCTTCTGCGCGGACATTATTCAGGAATGCCTCATCCCCCGGGTACATGCTGCAGGCGAACATGAAGTCCTGCCAGACCAGCAGTCCGTATTCATCACACAGCCGGTAGAACACCTCTTCTTCATAGAATCCGCCGCCCCACACCCGCAGCATATTCATATTGGATGCCACGGCTGTGGCAATCTCATGGCGGTAACGTTCTTCCGTAACCTCTGTAATGAAGCTGTCGTTCGGGATATGATTGGCACCCTTGGCGAAGACCGGCACCCCGTTCAGCTCAAAATGAAACGACGCCCCCTGCGCATCCGGCTTACGCACCAGCTTAATTTCCCGAAGTCCCGTAGTTACCTCCGATACCGCTACAGTCTCCGCCCCTTGCAGCAGCTCTGCACGGAAATGATACAGCTCCGGCGTGCCCAGGCCGTTGCACCACCACAGGCGTGGGCGGTCAATCACCAGCTCAAGCTCTATCGTCTGCTTGCCCGCAGCGAGCGTAACCGCCTTCATCCATTCCTGCCCCTCGGCACTTACCCGCAGCATCCCGCTCCAAGTTTCCGGGGCATCCGCTTCAATCACGGCCGTCAGCCGGGCCTCCTGCTCATTCACCACCTGCTGGCGTATGTACAGATCCTCTATCGCCGCAACGTTACGGCCCGTCAGCACAGCTTCCCGCCAGATCCCGCTGGTCAGGAACCGCGGGCCCCAGTCCCAGCCGTAATGATACGGCGCTTTGCGGGCAAATACACTGATCCGCTGCTCCTGAAGCCCCCCTAACTCAGACTGGTCATTCGGTGCAGGCAGAGCGTAGCCCAGCGCCGCCAGCTTCGGCAGATCCTCCGTCACCACCGAGCGGAAGACGATGCGGAGCTCATTCTCACCTGCCCGCAGCAGCCCCTTCACATTCACAGTCCAGGACAGGAACATATTGTCTGCGGACAAGGTGTGCACCCCGTTCACATACACATCGGCATACGTATCCAGCCCCGAGAACACCAGCTCAGTTACCGCCAGGGTCTGCCATGCCTCTTCTAGTACAAATCCGGTTCTGTATTCCCAGTCCTTTTTATCAATCCATTGCAGCTCATGTTCATTCGTTCCATAGAAGGGCTGATCGATAACGCCATTGCGCAGCAGATCCGTATGCACTGTTCCCGGTACCACAGCCGTAAGCCATTCTTCATCTCCGCAGGCTCTGAATTCCCAGTTCGACAGGTTGATTTGTAGTTGTTTCATAGTTCCTCCTATACTGTTTTTGCGCATTTCGGCGCTTAGCTAACCTCATTATATTTTGTTATAATAACGTTAGCAATAACAATATTTAAAGCAGCTACAATACAAACAAAACAAATATTTCATTGAACCTCTCTACCACATGTTACCTAAATATTAAGCCCCACTCACCAATGTACCCTTTGTTATTTTTGTTATCTTCCCCTGCACTTATTTGTGCTTCTGCTGCTCCTCATGCTCCTTAATCACCTGCTCCGTCCCGAGCAGAATCAGCCTCAGTCCGAATTCAAAGGCCCCGTCAGTCCCCAGCAGCTCGAACAGTCCGTTCTTGAACATCCTGCGGAACAACCCGACCTCCTTATCATTCATCGATTCCATCAGGCGAAGCAGTTCCTCACCCGGAGGCTCCTGTTGTTCCTTAGCCATCATAGCGACATTGCGCTCATGCTCATAATCATCCAACACGAAGAAGAACACGAAATTCACCAGTGTTGTGACCACCTGCACCTTCTGCGCTTCCTCAAGCGGCGTGGATTCCACGCATTGCAGCATCCGGTTGTTGAACCGGATAATGTCCGGCTCGTGGGGCAGGGTCATCATCATAAGCTGTGTGGAGCAGGAATAACGGCTGAGCACACTCCGTACCGTTACCGCGAATTCTGTCAGCTGCTCCTTCCAGTCGCCCTCCGGGTGGTGCTCCTCCAGGATGACTCTGGAGATGTGGTTGGCCAGCCGCTGGTAGAGGTTCTGCTTGCTCTTGAAATACCAATACAGCGAGGGAGCCTGAATGCCCAGCCGGTCCGCCAGACGCCGCATACTGAATTTCTCGATTCCCCCTTCACTAAGAAGCTCCCATGAAGCTTCCAGAATCCGGTCCTCCGAGATTTGAGGTTGTGCTTTTTTCATCGCTATCCGCCCTTTTATCTAACAGTGTAAGTTTATGCTTTACAGTCTCTTAGGTTCATGATATCATCTAACACTGTAAGGTTCAATCTAACACCGTTAGATTAACAAAAATCAGTGAAAGAAGTGATCCCTAATGGATACCGAAAACCTTTATTATTTTGAAAAAGCACCTATCACCAAAGCCGTCGCCCATTTCGCCGTGCCCATGATGTTAGGCACCTCTATGAACGTCATCTATTCGATTCTGAATGCCTATTTCCTGGGCACTCTACACAATACGGCCATGCTGACCGCACTCGCCCTGACCTTGCCGCTGTTCGCCATTATTATGGCGCTGGGCAATCTGGTGGGCATCGGCAGCGGCACCTACATCTCGCGGCTGCTGGGTGAGCACAAATATGACGAAGTGAAGCAAGTGTCTTCCTTCGCCTTTTACAGCAGTCTCTTGCTTGGCCTCCTCGTGATGGCCGTGGGCCTGCCGTTGATCGGCCCCATCCTTCACAGTCTGGGGGCAACGCCGGATTCTTATGGATTCACGAAGGATTATGTCACAGTCATGCTGATTGGCGCGCCGTTTGTCGTGTTGTTCTTTACGCTGGAGAATATGGTCCGCTCCGAGGGTGCAGCCATCGTGTCTATGATCGGTATGATGCTCAGCGTGGTGGTTAATATCCTGCTCGATGCTTTTGTCATCTTCGTGCTCCACTGGGGTGTAATTGGCGTAGCATCGGCAACAGTTGTTGCCAACATGGTTGCGAGTGCCTACTATGCCTTCCATATGGGCTACAAAAGCCAATTCCTCACCGTCTCCTTCAAATGGTTCAAGGCCACCAAGGATATTCTCAGCAATGTGTTCAAAATCGGCGTTCCGGTCTTTATCATGAGTGTCTTTCTCGGAGCCATGTCGCTGATCTTCAACCTGTTCCTGATCGAATATGGGGATTCGGCTGTAGCCGCTTACGGGATATCCTCAAGATTGCTGCAGTTCCCTGAGTTTATTCTGATGGGGTTGTGTGAGGGAGTCGTGCCGCTCATTGCCTTCTCATTCACAGCGGATAAGCTGCGCATGAAGCATACCATCGGATTCACGGTGAAAGCGATGGCCGCCATGGCTGCCGTATTCGGCATTCTAGTCTATCTGATCTCCGACCATCTGATTGGTCTGTTCACCCGGGACCCGCAAATGATTGAAATGGGCAGCTACATTCTGCATGTCACCTTCTTGTCCTTATTCATTTCAGGGCTGACCACCTTGTTCATGGGGATCTTCCAGGCTACCGCGCAGGGAACAGCCGCGTTCGTAATGTCGATTATTCAAGGGGTCACACTGATTCCTGTGCTCTTCTTCGCCAACCGGATGAACGGCTTCCATGGCGTGGTGTGGTCGCTGGTCATTGCCGATGCCGCTGCCTTCCTGGTCGGTGCCGCCATGCTGTACGCCCTGCGGCATAAGCTGCAGCCGGAACTTGAGAGTCTGGTGCATTAAGTGAGCTTAAGCCGCCTCCAAGCGGAAAAGGCAATGCCGTTCTTTTAAAGCGTGAAGCATATCATATACATTCTTACCTTTTGAGAATTACAAGCAGCCGCAGGAAGGCCTTCCTGCGGCTGCTTAATGTTTTTATGTTACTATGAAGGTTGTAACGAATCCCATCTGCAGAAGGAGTCTGATCCGCTTGCACGCACCGTCCCATACTTACCACGACTCTCAGAACATCGAGGTCTACGATACAACCGAGCTATATGGCGAGACCGGACGGTTCCGGGTGCTGCAATTCTCAGGGGAAGCTGTTCAGGGCGCACTGGATCTGGACCATCCGCGGCGGGTGATCTTCGAGTATCCCCGGGCGATGATCCATCTGATGGAGGCAGGTAATCCTTACTTCGAGCATGTCTTCCTGATCGGACACGGGATTGGGACGATTGCCGGTTACTTCGCCGAGAAGAAGTTTACCGTGGCTGAGGTGAACGCGAAGGTGGTGGAATACAGCAGAACCCGCTTTGGCTACACGCAGGATAACGTCCTGATCGGTGACGGCCGCAGCCTGCTGGAAGCCGCGCCGGACCAGGGCCATGACTACATCCTGCTCGATGCCTTCACCGCTGCCGGGACGCCGCCCCACTTCACCACGCTGGAATTCTTCCGCCTTACCCGTGCCAAGCTGAACGGACACGGCCAGATCATCATGAATCTGATGGGCCGCAGCGGCAATGACCGCTTCATCAGTGCCATCCATACGACACTCTGTGAAGTGTATCCATATACCAGAACCTTCGTCCTTCCGGGAGAGGGCAAGACTGATCTATGTAATATCCTCATGACCGCCAGCGCTCGGCCGATCCCCTGCCAGTCCCGCCACATGGCCGGCTTCAGCGAGATTACACCAGTGCCGGGTCATGTAATCCGGGACCGGTGATGGCGCAAGCTTCCAAGTCCAGCAGGTTCTCCAGATTCAGCAAGTGAATAAACTGGTGGTTATCTTTATAGACGGCATCCAGTGCCTCCGGGTTCTGGAGAATGTGATCCGGCGCCTCATCCATATGCTCTCTTGGCAGGAGCTGCACCGCCGACACCTGATCCACCCACACCCCTACCTCCTGTCCCGACACCTCGCAGATCAGAATCCGGGAGCCGGCTGTCCGTTCGCCGCTGTCCATTTCGAGCTTAGGCCGTATATCATAGACCGGGAACAGCAGCCCGCGCAGATTGATCATCCCCAGGACATGAGCCGGGGCGGACACCAGCGGATGAATCTCGGGAACAGGTACAATCTCCTTCATTTGACGGATCGGAATCCCGAAATCCAGCTTCTCCAGCTTGAAGGTAATGTATTTCTCGCTCTGACTATCCTGATTCCCAGCTGTAACTATGTTCTCTTGGAGAAGTGTATCGCAGGCTGAGCCTGTTTCCCTTGCAATCGAACCTATATCCAGGATATGGGCCACACGGCCGTCGCCAAGTATGGTTGAGCCTGCGATGTAAGGAACGCTGCCTATGTAACTGCCTAGTGACTTGATGACAATCTCTTGATTGCCGATCGTCTCATCTACCACCAGACAGACCCGCTTATCCGCGAAGCCGACGATGACTACGAACAGCCGGCTTTTCACCGCTGGCTCCTCTTCCTCCGCTTGCAGCATACGGTGCAGACGGACAAGCGGAAGCACCTGATCGCGGAACCGGCAGACCTCCTGTCCCTGAACGGTAACAATATCCTCCGCCGTCATTCTGAAGATTTCAATGACATTAATCAGCGGAATGGCAAAGGTACTGCTTCCCAGCTTAACCAGCAGGGAACGAATGATGGCAAGGGTCAACGGGACCTTGATCGTGAAGACACTCCCCTGATGAAGAGCCGTCTCAATATCTATGATGCCATTTAGTTTCTCTATATGTGCTTTGACAATATCCATGCCCACTCCGCGGCCGGATAAATCCGTGACCGTACGGGCTGTTGAAATGCCTGAACGGAAAATCAGCATCACCAGCTCTTTTTCCGTCATCAACTTCGCTTCTTCGGCAGTGACGTAGCCTCTGCGCACAGCAGCTTCTTTGACCTTGCCGGTATCAATGCCCCTGCCGTCATCGGATATCGTAATTACAATCATATTCCCCTGATGGCTTGCACGCAGAGTAATGGTCCCTTTCCGCGGCTTGCCCGAAGCTGCACGTTCTTCCGGCGGCTCCAGCCCATGGTCCACCGCGTTGCGCAGAATATGAATCAGAGGATCGCTAATCTCCTCAATGAGGCTGCGGTCCAGCTCGGTCTCACTGCCCTCAATGATGAATTCGATCTCCTTGCCCGACTTCTGCGCCAAATCCCGGATCATCCGGGGGAAACGGCCGAACAGATGCTCCATCGGCAGCATCCGGGTCTTCATCATCCCCTCCTGAAGATCGCTGATAACCATATTCAAATGCCCTGCGATATCGTTAAGCAGATGAACATCACTGTTGCTCTTGAACTGCTCGCTTAATCGGGAACGGACACTGTGCAAGCGGGTATTATCTATGATCAGCTCTCCTACCAGATTCAGCAGCCCCTCAAGCCGTTCTACATCCACACGAACCGTCTGGGCAGCATAGCCGCTGTTTTTTTGCGCCTCTTTTCCTTCGTTGAAGCTGCCCTGATTCGTATTAGTAATAAGCTCTGTATGTATAAGTTCAATCTGTGAAATCTCCTGCAGACAGGCCATCACATCCTGCCGGGATTGCTGCGTAAGCAGAATATACGCTACAGTACCGGAGAACTGTGCGTCCCGCTCGATGGCTTCCAGTTCGGGGTAGGTAGCAACAAGCTCGCCCGTTTCCCGCAGCTTGGCTTCTACTAGCTTCGCACGGACATATTTCATCGGCTCCTCAGCAGCCAGCTGAATATGAACCGCTATAGCCGTAGAGCCTTGATCTATGGCCGCCTGAATCTGCTCTTTGCGGATATCATCGAAGATAATATCCGGCGCAGCTCCCGCTTCTCCATGCGGAAGCCCCTCTGCAGCAGGAGCGGGCGACTCGGCTGCTGTCTTCCGCAACTCTTTTAACCGGTGCAGCAGCTCTGTCGTATCCCCTTCCTCCAGCGCACCGCTTAGAATGGATTGACGAAGCTCCTTAATGAAATCTACGCAAGCAAAGAGAATGTTCAATAATTCGGAGGTTATGGCAAGCCTTCTGCCTCTGAGCAGCTCCAGCACACTCTCCATCTGATGCGTCAGCCGGTTAAGCTGCTTGAACCCCATGACCGCGGATGAGCCCTTAAGCGTATGCGCGACCCGGAAGAGCCTCTGAATAATGTCATTCTGATACCCTTTGCTCTCCAGCATGAGCAGGGCCTCATCCAAATACCGCAGCTGCTCGTCCATTTCATCCAGAAAAACGCCCAAATACATCATATTATGAAACTCACTCATCTCTGTTCTCCTCCCCGCCTTCATGCGTTAGCCTTCATGTATTAGCCTTCACCCGTGACTTAACAGACGCCCGATGTTCAGAATGCTGATCAGCTCCTCAGCACACATACCGATCCCGTCCATGTACTGCACGCCCTGCACTTCATGAGCTTCCGGAGGAGGCTCCACCTGCTGGAAGGAAGCCACCTTCTCTACGGAATCCACCATAATCCCTATGGCCTCCTGCCGGTAATGCACCACTACGATCCTTGACCGGGTATCCGGTGGAGATTCTGCCAGGCCAAACCGCCTGCACAGACTGACCACCGGTATAATTTTACCGCGTAAATTAATCACGCCCTTAATAAAAGACTTGCTGTTAGGCACGGCTGTGATAGGCTCCATCTTGATAATCTCGTTTATCTCCCGGATATCTATGGCCAGCTTCTCCTGTACCAGCCGGAATATGATGTACTGCTCCGTTCGCGCAGCCAGCATAGCTTACTCCCCCCTCTACAATCTGAACACCGAGACAGAGCTATTCAGTTCATCGGCCAAGGAGGCGAGCATTTGCGAGGAGGAGGCAGTCTCCTCAGCCGCTGCTGCGGATTCCTGGCTTCCGGCCGCAATGGATTCTATCGACAGCAGTACCTCGTTCGTCTGCGCCGCCTGTTCCTCACAAGCCGCAGCAATGCCTGTAATCTGCTGGGTAGTTTCATTGACGCGGGTAACGATACCGTCGATCAGCCGCTCTGTGCGCTCGGACAGGGCCGATACCTCACTAACTGCCTGTACACTCAGAACCGTATTATTCTGCATCACCCGGATGATCAGAGCAATCTGCTTAGTCGCTTCACTGCTCCGTTCAGCCAGCTTACGGACCTCATCGGCGACAACGGCGAAGCCCCGTCCCTGCTCACCGGCACGCGCTGCCTCAATCGCTGCATTGAGCGCCAGCAGATTGGTCTGCTCGGCAATCTCATCAATGACCTCGATAATCTCGCCGATCTTCTGGGAATCCTGCTCAAGCAGCTCCATCTTCTCCGACAGATTGCTCATGCCGAGGCCGGATTCTCTTACCGCAGTGCTTCCCTCCTCAGCGCCCTGACGCGTCAGCAGGGACAGCTCCGATGCATGCTCAGCATTCTTCGCCACCTCATCGATGCCCCGGGTCAGATCCTGAACCAGCTGATTGATATTTTGCGCTGCCTGGGCCTGGGATTGGCTGCCGCTGGCAATTTCTTCGGTCGTTGCCGATATTTCCTCCGAGGAGGCCGCGACACTCTGCGCCGCTTCAACAGTCCCGCCAATCAGCTTACGCAGGCTGGCAATCATCTCATTGGCTGCTGCGGCCAGCCGGCCGAACTCATCCCGGTTCTTGATCGCAACCTCTTCTCTGAGGTCACCGCCTGCCATGCGGACCATCGCAGCAAGCAGCTTGGATACCGGACCGACGATGCCCTGCGAGATCACGACACCGAGCACAACAGCTGCAATTGCGGCAATGCTGGAGATGACCAGGACCATCAATCTTCCGGAGTTAAAGCTGGCAACCGTGGAATCAATCCGGTCATCTGCGCCTTGGATGACATTACTGACGGCCAGATCAGCGGTATCCTGAGCCTTCTGCAGATCAGGCAGTGCGTCATTCAAGACGCCGTAAGCCTGCGTATTCTGATCTTTATCCAGCAGTTCATGGACTTTGGGTACGAATTGGTTGTAGTTATCCACGCTCTGCTTAATGCTCTCTAACGCAGCCCGTTGATCCGCATTCAGCGCGAGTTCTCCATAGACCTTCATGCGGTCAGCAATCTTGTCCTGATCTGCTTTAATAACTGCCTGAATCTCCTCCTTCACCGCATCATCAGTTTCGAGGACAAGCTTGAACAAGTCACCGCGCAGCTTGTACAGTTCCGTCCGAATCTCGGCAACATTGACGAGCGCGGGGAAGTTGTAGCTCTGCATCTGTAGAGAGTTACTGTTCATGCCCGCCATTTTCATAATCGACAGCCCGCTGATAGATATAAGCAACGCTACAATAACCAGAAAGCCTCCCAATAATTTGGTGCGGATGTTTAGTTTCAAATGAAGCACTCCTCAATATGTATTTTGTCGAGTCTACAAAGCTTCCCTTATTATGTATAGCGTATTGCCTCTGCGCCTATCGCCACTGGTTCCTATGTTTCGACATAATCTTCCTGTTTTCTACAGGCCTTCTTTCCTTTACGCACAAAAAAAGCAATGTACGCTTACATGCTGCGTAATCATTGCTTTTATAGAGAATCTTTTTTGCCCGTAGCTTGATACATTAGCGAGATGGCCTGTGATCTGCTATGCACACCAAGCTTCTCGTAGATCTTGGTGATGTGATTCTTGACAGTATGCGTACTGATAAACAGCCTCTCCGCAATTTGCTTGTTATTGAGGCCCGTCAGCAGACCATCGAGGATATCCCTTTCGCGGGCAGTAAAACCTGCGCTTCCCTCTTGCTGCGCTGCAACCGCCGGAGGAGCTATCAGTTGCTCAAAAGAACGCATAAGCGGCTCGGGTACAGGTATAGGAAGTGTTTCCTTCCATTGCCTGCCGCCCTGCTCCGTGTACTTCGTAAGCAAAAGTAAGACCTTCGCCAAATACAGGTGGGAACTTTCTCCTATATCCTCATGCCCATTGTAATCCGACTGGTAATAATGCATATGGCGCAGAACACATACAGCAGGAATGTCACCCAGGTATTTGATCAATAGCCCTATAGGATATGGAGCGAGGAGCGCAGCCTGGCCAATCCATTCTATCTCTTCCGCAGAGTGATTTAGCGGCTCCAGCAAGTCCTGTGCAAGCCTTCGGATATCTGCAGCTCTGTTATGTACTACCGGCTGCTGCATCAGCAGATTATCCTGGAGCAGCCGCATGAAGTCAGTGCCGGAGGGCATGTTCTGAGGCTGCTGGGCAAGCAGCTTGGTCACTAGCAGCACATTGGTCATATGAAGAATCGTTTCATATTCCCGCCGCTGCCTCTCATCACTGAATTGGACCGTAAATAGCCCCAGCAGCCTTTGTTCAAACACCATTGGATGCTCTACCAGCTGCCAGCTCTTCCATTCCCGGCGAATAGGCTTGCTCAGCAGATTGAACCCCGGTATCCCGTCAGCGAAATAGATCTGTTCAGCATCTTCAGCGTAGAGGGTATACAGCTCATTCGGGGCGGAAGAGGAAGAATAGCTCCTCAGTCCGGCTTCGTCAGGCGTATGTAATAACAAGCACATGAACGGACTGCCGAGCTGCTGCTGGAAAAACTCAATGAACAGCTGCAGGTAATTCTCCTTATCCTGAGTAACCAGAATCCCTTGGACAATTTCTTTATAGGTATCATGCCTCTTCCTTTGACGTTCATAGAGCGCTTCACTCTCCATATGATACATGGAAGCAGCGAGCTGATTGGCCACCAGCATGCCCATATCCGCCTGCTCCTCCGTCAGCTCCGGGCGGGCCGGATCTCCGGCATACAATAATCCATACAGCTTGTCCTTGTATTTGATAGGATAGCAGATTAACACCTTAGGCCTTAACCCATGCGCAGCAAAAAAAGAAATCCGGATATCCCGGTCAGCATTCCTCCAATACCCCATTTGCTTGGAGAGCCCCACCTGCCCCAGAAATCCTTCTCCATAAAAAAAAGAAGACCCCTGCAGGGAGTTATCCTTAGGCATCCCGGTTGTCTCCACCACCGTGAATTGGTCCCCGTCTGTAGCATTCATGGCATAGCCCGCAAATTCTACTCCAAGAATGCGTACCACAATGCCCAGTATTCCTTGCAGCCACTCGGGACTTGCCGGGTCCAGCAGATAGATCAGGTTCAAAAGCTGCAGATCATACGCAGAATATTCTCCCCCCTGCTCCCGTTCAAGCAGCGCCAGCACCGTATCAGCCAGCATATCCAATTGCGTAATGATCCTGGCGACGCCCTCCTGATCCAATACCGGTACCTTATCCAGCGCCTGAATCCAATCCGCCCATTTCTCCGGGAGAACAGTCTCATGAATCCTGGCGGTAATCAGCTCCTTCGTACAACCATCCACCCAGACGCCTGTCAGAATATAATAGGGCCTTTGCTGGCTGAGCGTTATGGAGGTAACCAGCATTTTTAGCCCCGAGCGGGTTTCATAGACAATAGTTTTCGATGCATTCCTGAACTTCTCCAGCAGGTTCACAATTGCATGTTCAGCGGTTGCACAAGGAGAACCGAACAACAGGGATGCCATCTCGGTCAAGCCGGAAGGCTCTGTTATCCGTTGATCCGCTTGATCGGTAATAATAATTGTCAATCCGCATAAGGAGGCGTAAGCGTCTTGCAACGACTGCAGATTTTGGCGGAGCCTGTTCTTCATTCCTTATTCCTCGCTTTCTCCTCTCACAAATTCGCCATAGTCTCACAGATCCCCTGCTTTTTCTCCCTTTTATTCTACAAACACAGCACAATAGTCCAGGGATCTTAGTGAAAAAATGCGCATGTGCGAAAAAAAATCGTCCAGCCGATTGACAGTGTCATTTGGCCCACGCCCCCCCTCGCCAGCAGAATGTGATCGGTTTTTCGATTACATTCCGCACACGCCCTCCCCGCCAGCAAAATGTGATCGGTTTTTCGATTACATTCCGCACACGCCCCCTCCCAGCCATAAGGGGCACCCGTCCTCCCGCGCGACAAAAAACACCGGCGCTGAAATCCAGCACCGGTGCCATATATCCCTGGCTAAGCAGACGCTTAGCCCTTACCCCTTACTGAACAGCAGCTCATCTGCTCAGCTGTGCCAGAATCTGCGGGTCTTTGATCTTCGTATCATCGGCCAGCAGCACGACCTTGGAGAGAACCTCCGCTGTGCGCGGGTCCTCGTCCAGGAACGGCAGGAACAGCCGGCCCCGGTGCTGCGAATGCACCGGAATAATGGACAGGGCGCCCGCAGCCTGCTTGTATGCCTGGCTGCTGCCCAGATGCACAGCGTACTCGCCCAGAGTACCGTCAATCCGTGCATAATTGCCGTCCAGCCGGACGTTCTCAATCTTCAGCAGCCGCAGCGACTCGCTGACGATCACCCGGCGCATCTCTACAGTCGTCAGGCTGGCTTCCGGATCGACGCCTCCCACATGGGCCACGCTGACCACCAGATCCACATCCCGCATAACCTCCGAGAACAGCACGGGCGGCACCTGATCCAGCGGCACGCCCTTGTAGGTCTTCCGGTCGAAGAACTGCACCGTCTCCAGTGTCGGCGCTTCGGTATCCGCCGGCGAGAACCAGTCCGCCATAGCATAGAGCCGGACAATCAGGTTCTCGGCATAGAACACCTTCTGCAATCCTTCCTCATAGCTGACTGTCCATTGCCGCCCCTTGAGAAGGGCGACCGTCTTACTCGGCTGTACCTGATGGCCCGCATAACGGCGGGACAGCACGCCATGGGCCAGCTCATCCTCATTCGGCAGATACAGCTCGCGGAAGACCTGCTTGAACGGCTGTCGGAGCTGACGGTCGAACAGATCCTTCTGGTACAGGCTCCATTGTCCGCTGCGGTAGAAGTCCAGCGGATGGGCAATCTGCAGCACCGCCTCTTCGTCTACAGCGTGCCGTTCACCCGACGGGCTTACCAGCGCTGCCTGGTCTCCATCGTAATATCCCAGCGCATCGCCGCTCCTCAGCACCAGCTTGCTGATCAGCGGAGCCAGCACCGGATTCCGGCTCAGCCCGGCAATCTCACCCGGCGTGAAGGTCCCGCCGGACGCCATCGACCGCTCCAGCTCAGCGCGGGCGCGGCGGAACTGGCCGGTCAAATCGCTCTTGGCCTCCTTCAGCGCTTCGATCCGCTCATGCTTCTTGAAGCGCGCCGGTACCGACTTCAGCGCCTTCCCCTTGCTCGTGACCACATAATCGCTTTGCCCCTCTTCGTCGATGCTGAGCGAGACATAAGTCTCGTCGTCCAGCGCAAAAGGC
The DNA here is from genome assembly GCF_038002825.1 of Paenibacillus sp. FSL H8-0048. Taxonomy (NCBI): domain Bacteria; kingdom Bacillati; phylum Bacillota; class Bacilli; order Caryophanales; family Paenibacillaceae; genus Paenibacillus; species Paenibacillus sp. FSL H8-0048. The sequence goes on from NZ_JBBODF010000001.1 coordinate 3,562,947, forward strand.
TCGAAGTACGCGGCATATTCGTCCAGCTTACGCGCCTCCATATCCCAGATCAGGCGGGTCACATCGGCATAGCCGGCATTGCGCGCCAGGTTGCCGAGCGCAATCTGCGCCACCGCGCTTTCGCTGGCGCGGCGCTGTGCGCCGAACTGCTTGCTCTCCGCCAGGAAGCGCTGGATGAATTCATACCGCTCACGGATATCCTTCTCGCGGTCTGCCTTCAGCGGAATCAGGCTATAGCTGAGCAGATGCTCTTTATTGCGCTTTTGCTCAACAGACTCCTTCATCTCCTCCAGGCTCAGCTTGCCGAGCGTAGCATCAGCGAACAGCTGGGAGCGGCGGTGATTCGCACCGGCGGAGATATACTTGGCACAATCATAGAGCAGCTCGAACCGTTCCTCGCCAAGCGCCTCATACGCCGACTGGAACCAGTTCACATCGAAGGCGCCGTCGTTGAACTCCTGCGGGGTGATCGGCGAGTAATGCGCCACCACCGTCTCCTTCTCGGCCGAGAAGCTCTCGTTGATGTGGGCATGGAAGTACCAGGCCCCGCTCCGCAGCCCTTCCCAGCCCAGGTATTCGGCAATGATCTCGATCCACTGCGGGGCGTACATGGCGGCTTCCAGCAGCTTTTGATCGGACAGCTTGTACTCCTGCAGCAAGGTCTTCAGACGCTCCGCATTGTCGCCCTCGCGCGGATAACATACCTTAAGCAGATGGCTGAAGGATTCCTTCTTCGTAATATTGTCGCCATAGCCATACACATACCCGCGCACGAAGGTGTCCTTGTTCAGCCCGGACAGGATGCGGATACAGTACTCCAGCCCCTCGATCCGCTGCAGCCCCATCGTCATGCCCGTCACCTCGGTCGGCAGGTCGCCGCGCCCCAGCTCAACCGCCAGCAGACGGTCGATGATCCGGGTGCGAAGCTCAACCATCTGCGGACTGCCTTCAATCCAATCATACATGCGTGAGCTGATCCACCGCATATGGTTGCGCGCATCACTGCTCAGCAGCAGCTCCTTAAGCAGCGTCTCTTCACGGATGATCCCACCGGTGAAGGCCTCGACATAGTGCTTCAGCCCGATGATGCTGTCCCGCTCTTCGCCGCCGCTGATCTCCTCGAACCGGTAGCAGGTATGGAACATCTCCTTGAATTCCTCCGGTCCCTTCCACAGCTTCTGGACCATGTCGATCCACGGATCAGCCAGAACCGAGAGGAAAGGCCAGTCCGCCTCCAGCTTCTCCTCCGGGAAGGCAGCCACCAGGGTGTTCACTGCACCATTTACCAGCCGGAAGCTCTCCGGGCTCTTATGGTCGGCGCGGAACGCATCCAGCAGCGACTCGACCTGCCATCTGTACTTCAGCTTGTCCACCAGCTTCATCACAGCCTCAAGCTGCTCCAGCGGGTAGACCTTGGCCGCGAATTCCTTCCGCCAGCCTGACAGCAGCTTCTGCTTGCTGAGTTCATCGTCATCAATGCCCATCGTATCGTAGCCGTCATAGTTATCCAGGGTCTCATCAAGCTCTTCCAGGCTCATATAGAAGTTCAGCTCCATCAGGTCCCGGGCGCTCCAGCCGCTTTTGTCCCAGAACTCTGCCCACACCTGTGGCAACGGGTACTGCTCCAGAACAGAACGGCTGCCTTCCTCATCGTTCACAAAATACCCCTGTAACGGTCTAAGCGTGGTCCCGATCAGCAGCGTATCCTTGTATCCGCTGTAGTATTCGACCTCATACTCCACATCGCGGTGCTTGTGAACAGTGTTGTCCAGATCCTTAAGAAACTTCTTGATCTGCTCCAGCGACAGCTTGAACACCTGATCCCACGTGAATCCATCCGTTGCCGGCGGCTGAGCCAGCCACTCCTCCGTCTGCTTCGGATCGAACAAACCGAAGCCGTTCGCCTTGGTATACTCGTTCTTCCGGCTCAGCCTGGCGATCAGCTCCCGCTCCTGGTCTGAAGGCTTCACCAGCTCCTCCGCCAGCGGCCGCACCGCTTCGAACAGCCCCTGCCGCTCTTCATCCTCGAACAGCACGGTCATTATCTCAAGTCCCGCCTGCCGCTGCAGGGCATTCTTGCCTTGCACCAGCCTGCGGATGGAGGCCTTCAGCGTTTCCTCCGGCTGATTAAGCAGCATCAGGGTGACGCTCTGGCGCAGCGTGCCGGTCTTGAGCTTCAGCAGCCCTTCGGCCATCAGCAGCTCCTCCTCTGCCAGCGTCAGCTCCTGCGCCAGCTTCAGCGCCAGCTCGCGGTTCTTCATGCTTTTGTCCGAGAGGCTGGCGAAAATGAATTCCCGCTGCACAGCATCCTCTGCATCCTGCACGAAGTAGTTCAGCAGCTCCCCGCGCATATCCGGGCTCAGCTTGTCCTTATGGGCAAGCAGCTCGTTCACCCAGGCCGGGTCCATGTCATAGGAGATCAGATAGAGCATCTTCTGTACCGGCAGATCACGGGTATAGTTAACCTGCACGAAATCCAGCACCTTGGACGGGCCGGTCTGCTCCCGGCTTGCCGGATTCAGGAAGATGTCCATCAGGAGGCTGAAGTCGCGCCGACGCTCGCTTTTATCCGCAAGCTGGGGGGTGGTTCTGACCTCGATCCTTGGACCGTTATCCTTCGGCCCTCTCCACATCCGGTCATAATCGTAGTTGTAGTTCATCAGAATCCAGTACAGCAGCTCTGGCTCCTGCTCGCTCAGATGCTGCCGGGCGCTGCGCAGGCGGACCTCCTGGTTCTGGCTGTTCGAGAGCACGTACTGGGCGACAATCTTCTGGTACCGCTGTCCCTGCTCCATGAGAACGTCAACCTTGCCGATCAGATCGTTCTCTTCATACACGGCCGTAGCCCACAAGCCCAGGTAGACATGGTTGGCATTCTCACTGCTCAGCCATTCCTCGCGCAGTACTTCATCCGTCAGCACCTGATAGGCTCCCTCCACCAGTTGCTTCGCCACCCGCTGGTTCTGCGCTTCCAGACCCATGCCTGTCCATACGCCCAGAGCACGTACCACCGAGCTGTAGCGCACGAGATCATTGTCGAGAATCACCTTCAGCATATAGAGGTTATTCGCTATCGTCCCCTCATCCATCCGCTCCACAATCGACTGCCGCAGCCCCTCCTGCAGACGTGCAGCAACCAGCAGCTCGCCCACCATCTGGACAGCCGCCTCATTGTGGCTAAGGAAAACACCCTTCAGCATACTGTGACTGAGCTGCGCCCCCTGATTATCTCCATAGACGGCTTCCTTGAGCAGATCCTCCATCCCGCTGCCGCCACGGTCCAGCTCATAGGCGACAACATCCGGGACGGCCACATCCACACGGTAGGAGGTACTGTAATCCTTATCCAGACCACCCTTCAAATAATCCGGCAGCGAGAATTCGACCATCTCCATATAGATGAGAGCATTGATTTTGCGGAGGATCTGCAGCCGGTGCGGCTGAACCTCCCGGGTACGGAACGGCCGGCGCATATACCCTATCGAATAGGGATATTCCACGGCATGGTTAACTATGTAACGGGCCAGCTCAACGGTATGAGCACTGTAGAGCTGCTGCATGACTTGGAACAACGGCTCCCAGTAACCGGCAAAATCACTCCGGGCAGCGTCTGCACGCGCTTCCAATATAGCAATAAAGCGGTCTAGCGAGTCTTCTCCTTCATGGAGGTAGCGGGTCTTGCTGAACCCGGCCAGCAGAACTGCCAGCTCTGCACCTTCGCCTTTGAGACCCTTTGCTTTACTCTCGATCTCTTCGTACCACTCGGTCTCCCATTGTTCATTTCCGAACTTCATCCTGTCATCTCCCTCACCATAATCTTCCGGCCAGCATCGTGAACCGGATCAGCGTCAGCTCATTGCCCTCTTCAATCACAAGCGGTTCATCGAGCGCGGAGCATTCCTGTTCCTGCACGAACACCTTGTACAGCCCGTCTTCGTAAGCAAGCAGCGCCGCGGCCGTAGCCTGCTCCACCTCCGGCTTCGCTTCGCCATAGACCGCTCCGAAACCGACTTTGCCATTCCCGCCCTGCTCCGCAATTTCAGTTGCAGTCAGGTAGGAGATCAGCTCCCCCTGCTCCTGGCGCTCCAGCATCGCCTGCACCTGCCCGGCCACCAACTCCGAGATCAGCGCGCGAAGCGTCTGCGGACGGGATGCAAGCAGCAGCTCCTTGCGCTCAAGCACCGACTTGCGTTTGCCCAGGCTTTTGACGGTTACATACAGTTTCATAGCCTTCCCTCCCTTCAAGAACAGCCCTGATTGACAGACTATCTAGTTCATTACCCGATTTAGAGAGAAATGTCACACCTGAGCCAGCGATTAAGCTTGATAATATTTTGCTTCCGATTTATGCCATTTCTCCTTCCTTATTTCCCATGCAGCCTCTTTTTTTGCTAAAATAGAAGGGTCGGCGCATTTCCGTGCAATCTTGGCGCCAGTCACTGAAACGGAGGCATTACCTGTGGATTATATTATTCTGGACATCGAATTCAACGGCCGCAAATTTGCCAGCGAGCATCCCATGGAGGTCATTGAGATCGGAGCGGTCCGGTTAGACGCTTCATTGCAGGTTAAGGATGAATTCTCAGCCTTAATCAAACCCATATACTTCTCCACCCTGAATTCATTTATTAAGAAAAAAACCGGCATCCCCCAGGAGGATATCGACGTCGCCAGCCGGTTCCCGAAGGTCGTTACCGCCTTCAGAGCGTGGCTTGACCAGAGCGCTGACGGCGTGCTGCTCTTAACCTGGGGCGGCGAGGATATGAAGCGGATCATCCAGGATGTGCGGATGCACAAGATGGATGATGCCTACTGGATGGAAGCGACCTACTTCGACCTGCTCAAGGGCGTACTGCGTGCCCGCGGCCTCAGTAACGACATCAGCGTCGAGGGGGCGATGGCCCTCTTTGGCCTTGAGCCTTCCGGCTCCGCGCACCGCGCGCTGGATGATGCCAAGATGACGGCTGAGATCTTCCGCGCAGTCTTCAGCGAGCTGGACTTCGGACGGTCCCAGCATTATGTCGATACCTTCTCGAATGCGCGGGAGCGCAAGACGGTTAAGATCGCTATCAAAGCGATGACCGCCCAGAAAATCGTCCCCACCTGGGAGCTGGTTGCCGAGCATTACTTCCCTGCGGAGGATGCCCTGGCGGACCCCCGGAAGCTGGCAGAGCTTAAGGCGTATTTCGCCGCCCAGCTCGGCAAGAAATAACCCATACGCGAGCACAGCAGCGGCAACCGTCCCAGGCATAGACCAGGACGGTTGCCGCTGTTTGCTTTTCCACTCCCCCCCGGTTACCGGCCCTGTTGTCTGGTTATTCTACAAATTAAGAGTTGACCTTGCCGTTACGTCAAAGTGTACAGTTAGATTTGTAAGCGGCCGCTTACCCGGCGGGAACGCCTTGAACCCGTTCTCTGCTGTACACGCTAAGACAGATTGGAGGCAGACAGGACCATGGAATATACGGTGCAGAAGCTGGGGACACTTGCGGGGATCAGTGCACGGACCCTGCGGTATTATGATGAATTCGGCATTCTGAAGCCGGCCAGAATCAATTCCTCGGGATACCGGATCTACGGCCAGGCCGAGGTGGACCTGCTGCAGCAGATTCTGTTCTACCGGGAGCTGGGCTTAAGCCTGGAGGCGATCAGGGACATTGTCCATTCGCCCTCCTTCGACGGGGCCCGCGCCCTGCGCGAGCATCATGACCAGCTGCTTCAGCGAAGACAGCAGCTGGACCGGCTCATCGCTAACGTTGAGCAGACCATTGCACACACAGAAGGGAGAAGTATAATGAGCGATCAGGAGAAATTCGCAGGCTTCAAGCAGAAGCTGATTGACGATAACGAGCAGAAATACGGGCAGGAGATCCGGGAGAAATACGGAGAAGAAGCCGTGGAGCAGTCGAACCGCAAGCTGAGCCATATGACAGAGGAGCAGTACGCTGCCCTTCAACAGCTTGAGGCTGACATGTTCGCGTCCCTGGAGCAGGCGATGGAGGAAGGCGATTCGGCCAGCGAGCTGGCGCAGAAGGCCGCTGACCTGCACCGTCAGTGGCTAAGCTTCTACTGGGATACGTATACCAAGGAAGCCCATGCCGGTGTTGCCCAGATGTATGTCGATGATGAGCGCTTCACCGCTTATTACGACCAGCGCCGCCCGGGCATGGCAGCGTTCCTGCGGGATGCGGTGCATGTGTATACTGGAGCGAAGCAGCAGACGTAATAGTTTGGCATAGCAAAGAGGCAGCCGTTCAATCCGGCTGCCTCTCTTTTATCGTGCTGAAACGTTATTCCGGCTCAATCGTCATCGTCGTCAGAATCAACATCGGTATACACAACCTTGGCAGTATACGCATCGACACCTACTTCTGTCTTGATCTGTCCGTTCCTGATTTCAATCTCATAGACAGCGCCCCCGTGATCCCGGTCCAGATCAATCTCGGTGACCGTCCCCTTCACAGCAGCTTGGGCTACCTCAGCCGCCTTGCCTGCGGTAATCAGCTTCCCGCCTGAGGCCGGAGCTGCCTTATGAGAGTCATCCTTGTCTGCATCCTTGCGCACGCTGACCACTTTTCCCGAATACGCATCTACCCGGACATCGATCTCCTGCTTGGTCTGCTGAATTTCGATCTCATAATACGTGCCGCTGGCCTTCTTCTCCAGATCGATGCTCTCCACCAGTCCCGGAGCTGCCTTCAAGGCAATCTGCTCAGCTCGGCTTACACTGATCAACGTTTGGCTCTGACTCTTCACTGATGCAGCTGCATCTGCCGTATTGCCCTTCAGCTCGCCTATACCATAAGCGCCCCCGAGAATAAGTGCTGCCGCCGTAATACTGCTCCATATCTTTGTCTTCAATGTTAACGCCTCCTAAGTTCATTCTTCGCTGCTTCTTGTAGTAACTATAACGCTACAATCTGAGAGAACAGCGGGAGCAACATTAGAATTCGCTGAGAAAAAGAATCTGCCCTAGGAATCGTCCCCATCCGGCTCTTCCCAGGTCACAGACATAATATGGCCCGAGATTGCGTTGACCTGGACTACGGCCTCCCGTCCGTCTGAAGTATGGATCTCCACCAGATAATAAGCGCCCGCCGCATCGATTTCCGTATCCACATCGTCCAGCTTCCCCGGTACCTCAAGCAGAGCCAGCCTGACAGCCTCCGCTTCGGAGACTACGCTCTGCCCCCCTGGGGTAGGTGCAGGTGACGGAGTAACAGCAGCTCCGCCAGATGGAGCTGGAGTAGCGGCAGGCGTAGGCTGCACCGCCGATTCGTCCGTGCGCTTCAGCAGCACGATGGAGAGAATCTCGCCGGTAACTCCGTCCAGCTTCAGCTCATACCGTCCCTGCTCCGTCTGAAGCTCTGCTACATAAGCTCCAGCTTGCAGCTTCAGACTGTCTACCTTACCGGGATATTCGCTCAGCACAGCCAGCGTAGCCTGATCTCTGGATAACAGCGGCTCGGAATCCTTCCCGAATATCCGGAAGGCAACCACAGACAGCAGCAGGAAGACAACCATACCTATGACTGTCTTGTATATTTTGCTCTTGTTCCTTGGATTCTGCTTCATTGTCCACCTCCCCTGCGGTCCGCAGCCATACGGATCGTCACCGAGGTTCCCAGGCCTACCGTACTATCCATGGACAACTCCGCTCCAATCGCTCCCGCGATCTCTGCGGCAAGTGACAGCCCCAGGCCTGCTCCTCCGTTCTCACGGGTTCTCGCCTCATCCACTCTATAGAAACGGTCGAAGATTTTCGGCAGCTCCTCCGGCGGAATTCCAATGCCGCGGTCGGTAATCACTATCATCCGTTCCTGCCCGGAAGCCTCAATACGCACGGTTATCTGCTCATCGCTGTATTTGCGGGCATTGTCCAAGAAGATGAACAGCAGCTGCCGGAGCTTCGCTTCATCGCTGTAGCCCTCAGCCGGCCCTTCGACCTGAACTATGACCTCTCTCCCGTACGCATTACGAAAAGCCTTCGCCGAAGAACGCACCAGCTCCTCCAGACCGATCACCTTCAGCTCCAGCTCCCACTGCTCCGGGTGCTTCGCCAGCAGCAGAAGCTGCTCCGTCATTTCCTTCATCCGCACAGCTTCGGAATGGATGGCCTCAACCGATTCATCGAACAGCTCCGGGTGATCCCGTCCTCTGCGCTTCAGCAGGCTGGCATAGCTCTCAATAACCGTCAGCGGTGTACGCAGCTCATGGGAGGCATCTGATACGAATTTCTCCTGCTTCACATAATTACTCTCCAGGAGGCCGATCATTTCGTTGAAGGTATGCCCCATCTCCACCAGCTCATCCTTCGAGTGTGCCTCCAGCGGAAGCCTGCGGAATTTACCGCTGCGCTGAATCTCCCGCATAGTCGCCGTCATTTGGACGATAGGCCGCATGATCAGGCCCGACAACAGGCGGCTGGAGAGCAGCAGCGGAAGCAGTGCCGCAAGCGTAGCCCCGGCCAGGACCATCCGCAGCACCCATAGCGTATCCATCGTGCCCTCCAGACTTTTGGTCATCTGGAGATTTAGGACGTTCCCGTCTGTCCAGATGACCGGAACGCTCACGAACGCATACAAGCGTCCATCCACCCGGACCCGCTCGGCCTGCTTCACGGAATAGTAGACCGGCTTCATCCGGCTGATCTCCTGCCCGGAGGCTGAGGTAACCGGTGCCGGTCCGCTTCCGTCTGCACTAAGCAGCCGCAGCATTCCTTCCACCGGCACATAAGCCCGGAGCAGCTCCGGTGCCGTCACCCCGTCTCCCGCTTTTCTCATCGCGGCAGCGATTCTGGCCGTCTCGGCAGAAGCCTGCCCGAGCTGGCTGTCTAGTGACATTCGGCTGAATACGGCATAGATGAACAGGTTCATGAGGATAAGCAGCACGGCGAACAGCACGCTGGAATACAGATGAATGGTGCTCCGCAGCTTCATGGAGCATCCTTTAGCACATAACCAACGCCCCGCACGGTATGAATCAGTTCAGGCTGGTGGTCCAGCGTAATTTTTTTGCGGACATAGCGGATATAGACATCCACAATATTCGTATCGCCGTAATAATCGTACCCCCAGACGGCAGCCATGATCTGTTCCCTGTTCAGCACCTGCCGCTTATTCTTCAGCAGGTAGACCAGCAGGTCGAACTCCCGGGGCGTCAGCTCGATGCTCCGGCCTGCCCGCTTCACCTCCCGCGTAGCTTCGTTCAGCTCCAGATCATCTGCCAGCAGCAGGTTGACGGCTTCCTCTCTCTTTCGACCCAAGGCCAGCCGTAGCGCAGCACGGACACGCGCCAGCAGCTCCTCAATTTGAAACGGCTTCGTAATATAATCATTAGCCCCAAGGTCCAGGCCTGACACTTTATCCTCTACTGAACTTTTGGCTGTAAGCAGCAGAACCGGCGTATCGGGATCACCTGCCCTGATTCGCCGCAAGAGCTCTATACCGCTGAATCCAGGCAGCATCACATCCAGCAATAACAGATCCGGCTGCTGCTCCTGATACATCTCTAGCCCCTGATGGCCGCTCCCGGCAATGGTCACACGGTATCCCTCGCATTCCAGCTCAATCTGCAGCAGACGGGCAATTCTCACCTCATCCTCCACCACCAGAATCAATTCTGTCATCAGCGCTCCGCCCCTTCTACTTGGTTGCCTCCATTGTAGGGCATGGACTGCTACAGTTTCAAACTCCGCCCGCTATTTACTATCTCTCTTTACATGCAAAAGGGTGCTTCCACCGTTTCACCGGCCGGAAACACCCCTGTCCATCTCCACTCCTGCTGCGTCTGAACCGGCAGCCGCTACAAGCTGCGGTGCAGCAGTTCCAGCACACCGCGCAGCTCGGCAACCGCCACTTGCCCCGGTGCCGAAGGCTTATGCGCCGCACCGAAGGTCAGCGCCGAGCCGAAGATCTCTCCGGCCAGCCGGCTGATCACGCCCTCCCCATTCATCGCCATCGTAATAATCGGACGGTCCGCATACTGCTCCTGCATCCGGTTGGTCGCCGCCAGCAGGGTCAGCACATCGGCTGGACCTTGCGGCATGACGGCAATCTTCGGCAGATCGCCGCCTAGCTCCTGCGCCCGGCGCAGCCGGGAGACAATCTCTTCCTCAGACGGCGTCCCGTGGAAGTCATGATTCGAGAGAATCACGAACACCGCCTGACTATGCGCTGCTGCAATCAGTCTGCGCACCTCCGCTTCCTCCTGGAACAGCTCCACATCCACCATATCCACCAGCCCGCTCTCTGCCGCCACCTGGATCAGACGGAAGTAATAGGCCGAGGAGATTTTTTTCTCGCCGCCTTCCCTGGCGCTGCGGAAGGTGAAGATCAGCGGAACCTCCGGCAGCAGGCGCTGAATGTCCTCCAATACCTGGGTTACCGCATGAATATCTTCCACCTCCTTGAAGAAATCACTGCGCCACTCCACCACATCCGGTGCCAGCGCGATTAGCGCCTCAGCTTCTGCACGCAGCTCAGTACGCGTCGTTCCGACCAGCGGAACACAGATTTTGGGCATCCCTTCTCCGAGGGTTATATTCTTAACAGTTACTGTACCGCTCAAACGTGTCAGCTCCTTAGCGGACCCGGAGTCTCAGAGCTTCCTCTGACGCTCCCCGCTTAATTTGTCTATTATCTACTATGATCTACTGCTCACGAGACTCCGCATCAGCAGCTGCCCGCAGGAACTGCTCCACCTCTTCCAGTCTGGGCAGGGAAGCAATCGCCCCCTTCTTGCCAACCGCCAGCGCACCGACAGCATTGGCGAAGCGGACCGCTTCTTCCAGCGTCCTGCCGCAGGTCAGCTGCCAGGCCAGCGCCCCGTTGAAGGAATCCCCGGCAGCTACCGTATCTACCGCCTGCACCGGGAAGCCCTGGACATGCCGGCTTCCGGCAGCATCCACGATTAGCGCTCCTTTGGAGCCAAGCGTTACAATCACGTGCCGGACCCCTTTTGACAGCATCATCCGGGCGGCACGCTCTGCATCCTCCACACTGTCCACAGAGATACCGGCCAGAATCCCCGCCTCTGTCTCATTCGGAGTCAGGTAGGTCACATGGTGCAGCATCTCGTCGCTCAGCGGCTGGGCCGGAGCCGGATTAAGAATCACCGGAATCCCATGCCGGAACGCCAGGACTGCCGCAGCCTCGCACATCGCCAGATCCGTCTCCAGCTGCATCACCACGATCCCTGCTCCGCTGATCACGGTCTCAAGCGCTTCAATATCCTCCGGCTTCATCTCCACATTCGCACCAGGCACCACAATGATCCGGTTCTCACCGGACCCGTCGACCACAATGGAAGCAACCCCTGTAGCCTGGGATTCGCTTTGCGAGATATACTCGGTATGGACCCGCTCCTGCTCCATAATCTCCAGCAGTCCGCTGCCAAAAGCATCCTTCCCCACTCTGCCGATCATTGTCACATCCGCGCCAAGTCTGGCCACCGCAACGGCCTGATTCGCCCCTTTACCGCCCGGAGACAGAGCAAACCCCTGACCGAACAGCGTTTCCCCGGCCTCCGGCGCACGCTCTGCCCGCACGACCATATCCATATTCAGACTTCCAATAACAACTATACTCAATCCTTTACACCACCACTTGGTTTATTGTTTGATTTATGGTTTAGCTTATGATTTAGATGAACCTTGTACATTTATTCTCCCCTTATCTTATGGCCTTCCGGCAGGTTAATCAAATTTTATTTATCGGCTCCGCAGGCAGCCAGCCGTTACCGAAACTTCGCTGTGCTTTTTAAGGATAAATATGCTAGAATGATGGTGCAATCGCTTCCAGAGCTTGTCTTGCCTTATTGAGCAAACGTTTGCATCTTAGATACAGCCTGCAGCAATTCTTATTCGCAGTACCATCTAAATCGCATTTAGGAGGCTTATCAAGTGAGCGAGAACCACTTACCGTCAGTAGCTTATTTCAGCATGGAGTATGGACTGCATTCCGATTTCAAAATGTACGCCGGAGGCTTAGGCATTCTGGCCGGAGATTACATCAAGGGCGCGCAGGATATCGGGGCACCTATCATCCCCATCGGACTCAAATGGAAACAGGGCTACACGGACCAGAAGATTGATGCACACGGCAACCCCTACGACGCTTACCACAACTATGTGTACGACTTCCTGGAAGATACAGGCGTCAGGGTCACGGTAAAAGTCAGAAAGACTGATGTGGTCTGCAAAGTGTGGAAAACAGACCATTTCGGCAACCGTCCGCTCTATTTGCTCGACACCGATATCCCGGAGAACAGTGATGCCTGGATTACCGGCCAGCTCTACGGCTGGTTCGGGGAAGAGCGGATAGCCCAGGAGATCGTGCTGGGCATCGGCGGAGTCAAAGCCATGCGCGCCCTGGGCATTAAGATCGATGTCTATCACTTCAACGAGGGTCATGCAGCGCTTGCTGCGATCGAGCTGATCCGGGAGAAGATGTCCGGCGGCAGTACCTTTGAAGAAGCCTGGAAGGCTACACGGGAAGAGGTTGTGTTCACTACACATACACCGATTAAGGAAGGCAACGAGACCCACCCGCTGGATCGTCTGGAATATATGGGGGCTTTTAATGGCTTAACACGGGCACAAATGGAACGGATTGGCGGAGAACCCTTTAACATGACCGTTGCCGGCCTGCGGCTGTCGCGGATCTCGAATGCGGTTGCCCAGCTTCATGCCGACACCGCGAACAAAATGTGGAAGGAAGTCGCCGGCAGATCAGCCATCATCGGCATCACCAATGCGATTCACACCCCTACCTGGGTAGATGAACGGATGACCCGCGCTTATGAAGAGGGCGGCGACCTGTGGGCCGTGCACAAGGAGATCAAGCAGGAGCTGATCGGCTTCATCGAAGAACGCTCCGGCATCGCCCTGAATGCAGATCAGCTGCTGATCGGGTTCTCCCGGCGCGCCGCTCCCTACAAGCGCAGTGACCTGATCTTCTCCCAGCCGGACATTATAGAGCCGTACCTGGAGAGCGGCAAGATTCAGATTGTCTTCTCCGGCAAGGCGCACCCGCTGGACGACAACGGCAAGCGGATCGTCAGCAATCTTGTAGCCATGATGCGCAAATATCCAAAAAGCGTAGTCTTCCTGGAAAACTACGATATGACCATCGGAGCCCAGCTGACCCGCGGCTCTGACATCTGGCTGAACAATCCGCGCAGACCGCTCGAAGCCAGCGGAACCTCCGGGATGAAGGCCGCCATGAACGGCGTCCTGAACTGCTCCATCCTGGACGGCTGGTGGCCGGAGGCCTGTATCGACGGCGAGAACGGCTGGCAGATCGGCGATGGCTTCGAGACCACCGATTTTGCGGTGCTTGACCAGCATGACAGCGATGCACTCTACGACACCCTTCTGAACCGCGTCCTCCCCGTCTTTTATGAGGATCAGGCCAAGTGGGTGCAGATGATGCACCGCAGCATCGAGACCACCCGCACCGAATTCGCTACCAAGCGCATGCTGGATGAATACTATAACCGGATGTATATCACAAGCTAACTTGCAGTAGTTCTTGCTCCCGTCAATTTCATCTCCTTACTACTCCGCTTCTGTTCACGAATCCCTCCTCCTGTCCGCTGCTGCGGGCGGGAGTTTTTTGTTCCGATTGTATCATCAACCTTCCTTATTCTACATAAGCTTAATAATAATGATTATAAAAAAAGATTGATTTTATTTAAATTCTTGCTATTATAATATTTATACTTAATCTAAAATCAAATCCTATACGAGGTGATTGTGTTCATGACCACAAACAATAACAACAAGCTAACGACTAGCTGGGGCGCCCCTGTAGGCGACAACCAGAATTCAATGACCGCCGGTGCCCGTGGCCCCGTACTGTTGCAGGATGTCCATTTGCTGGAGAAGCTGGCCCACTTCAACCGTGAGCGTGTTCCTGAGCGGGTCGTTCATGCCAAAGGTGCCGGTGCCCATGGTTATTTTGAAGTCACCAATGATCTCTCCCAATATACGAAGGCGGCCTTCTTGTCCGGGGTCGGCAAACGCACCCCGATGTTCATCCGTTTCTCTACCGTAGCCGGGGAACTGGGCTCATCCGATACCGTGCGTGATCCGCGCGGCTTTGCTGTGAAATTCTACACCGAGGAAGGCAACTACGACCTTGTCGGCAATAACACGCCTGTCTTTTTCATCCGTGATGCCATCAAATTCCCGGACTTCATCCATACCCAGAAGCGTCATCCGCAGACCCATCTGAAGAACCCGAATGCGGTCTGGGACTTCTGGTCCCTCTCCCCCGAGTCTCTGCACCAGGTAACAATTCTGATGTCTGACCGCGGCATCCCGGCTACTCTCCGCCATATGCATGGCTTCGGCAGCCATACGTTCAAGTGGGTGAATGCCGAAGGCGCAGCTGTCTGGGTGAAATACCACTTCAAGACAGAGCAGGGCGTCAAGAATCTTGATGTTAAGCTGGCAGCACAGCTAGCCGGGGAGAACCCGGATTATCATACAGAGGATTTGTTCAACGCCATTGATACAGGAGACTTCCCGGCCTGGAGGCTGCATGTGCAGATTATGCCTGTGGAGGATGCCGACACCTACCGCTTCGATCCGTTTGATGTAACCAAGGTGTGGTCACAGAAGGATTATCCGCTGATTGAGGTAGGCCGCATGGTGCTGGACCGCAATCCTGAGAATTACTTCGCCGAAGTGGAGCAAGCCACCTTTTCCCCCGGCTCATTCGTTCCAGGCATAGAGGCTTCTCCGGATAAAATGCTTCAGGGCCGCCTGTTCGCATACGGGGATGCCCACCGCTACCGGGTAGGAGCGAACCATAACCATCTGCCGATTAACCGCCCCATCGCCGAGGTCAACAATAATCAGCGCGACGGCGCGATGAATGCTACGAATAACGGGGGAGGCTCCGTCTACTACGAGCCTAACAGCTCCGCCGGGGCAACCGAGTCAGCGCAGCATAAGGCAGCTGCTTTTGAAGTCTCCGGCCAGGCGGATAGCGTGTCTTATGATCATGACGATCACTACACCCAGCCGGGTGACCTGTACCGTCTGCTTAGCGAAGAAGAGCGTGCCCGGCTCGTAAGCAATATTGTAGGTGCCATGACTCCAGTAGAGTCTGAGGAGATCAAGCTCCGCCAGATTGGCCACTTCTACAAAGCCGATCCGGAGTTTGGACGGCGAATTGCAGAAGGACTGGGATTGGCTGTAACAGAGTAACCTCTTTCCGCAGCAAAGAAGGGATAAGCATCATCGCTTACCCCTTTTTTGCATGATATGCAGATTATATTTCCAGATTCATGAGACAGAGAGATTATAGACTAGTGGCCTGCTCCGTGATTGTTAATAGAGATATTGCCGGAGGCTGCGGAAAGTTGGCCGCCTGCGCTTGCTGTTGTTACCACTACGCTTGCGCTAATCAACAATACGGCTGTTAATAACGAGATCGCCTTTTTCATCTTTTAAAAACTCCCTCTCTAAGATATTTTTCATTATATTTTGATAAGATTCTTGTTGTTCTGCGGTCGCATGGCTTCGGATATGCTCATAAAACGACACGATCTTCCTAAAGCCTGTCCCGTCATAAAGTTTACTACTTATTACCAAAATATAGAGAGTCAAATTAATTGCATCATGAATTTTCTCCCTTTTATACAAATAAATTGCACTAAGATGCATATAGTCTATGTAGTATCTGATATCTTCCTGTTTCTCTCTGCAGCTTAGTTCCTGTAGCTGCTCATTGAATTCATCCAGTACCCAATCGATAGAAAAATTGTACTTAATGGCAGATTCCAGCACAGTAATCAGGCAGGCAAGCAGCTCCTCCTGGTCCCCTGTGCGAATGAATTCAACATAATCAGGGAGAACTTCTACCTTTCCTTCCAGCAGATCAATGACGAAGGTGTTGGCTATCGCAATGTTCCTGTAGTATTCCACTTCTGCGGCAGCTTCCTGATCCACATCCTTGATCCAGCTCAAATCTGAATACAAGCCTATACATTTTCTTGATTCAGCGAGGTTACCGAGCTTTTGATAGGCAATCCCCTTCATGCACGCGCTGTAGCCGAGATAATACACTATATTTTTTTTCAAAAAATACTTCTTTGCACCCTGTTGATGGGAGCCGTAGGTTAGAACTGCAAGTTCAAAGAGCTTGTCTGAAATCTCGAGAATTGCCGCCCAGTTCTCCCATGAGAACGAGACTTTAAGCATATCAGTCAAAGAGTCTTCATTCATCCCATCCAGTTCCAGCAATTTCTATCTTGCCTCCTATCATTCCATTATATTCCAATAATAACCTGCTTCACCGCTCCGGTCAATTCATTCAGGGCATATATCTCTCTAAAAAATCCTTTATTCTCCAGTTGAGCTATTCAATCTAACCTTTTCGACATATTTTATTCCATATTATGTAATATTGTAGTCTGCGGCTACTGCTGATACACATCCAGCCAATGCTCCAGCCGCTCCTTCAAGCGCTCCCTGGCCGACTCCGGCTCCAGAATCTCCGCATTTGGGCCATACTGCAGAATCCACTTGATGAACTCCTTCTCATTATTAACCGTGACTTCGAACAGCAGTGTTCCATCGCCTTCTTCGCTCATCCGCGGCTGCACGAACAGCTCCTCTTCCTTAATGTAACGCGCCACCTCCGGATCGAACCGTACCTTGAACGTGACATTTCGGGTTCCCCGGTTGATCGACCAGGTGTTTTTCAGATATTGCTTAATATTGAAATTCCCCTTATCAAAAGTGGATGCCGTCATCTCCACCTGCTCAAACCGGCTGATCCGGAACGTACGGATGGCGCCCTTCAGATGACAATAGCCAATGAGATAAAAGCGCTGATCCCGCGGGATCAGATAATACGGGTCAATCTTCCGCGCCGTAGTGACGTTGCTTGATTGCGAGTGGTATACCGTACGGATGCTGCGCTGCTCCAGAATTGCTCCAATCAGCGGCTGCAGGAAGTTCCGGCTTTCCTTGCGGTAGGCCGGGGTGCCCATTTGAATAATATCCGCGATATTCTCCAGCAGGCCATTTTGCCGCGATTTCTCCTTCAGATGAGTACCCATCACCTTGTCATACGCAGAATGAAAACCCGGCGGAATTCTATCCTGGTTCAGTACCGAAGGCAGCAAAGAGAACGCCAGCGACTCCTGCTCCGAGAAATCCAGCGGATACAAAAAGAACTTCCCCATGAACCGGTACCCCGTGCCCCTTCCCTCATTCGTAACCGGAGCAAAATGGCTGATCACCTCAAGATCCCTGTAGATCGTTCTAATATTCACCTCGCACCTAAAGGCCAAATCTGCTGCAGTAATCCCGGGGTTCGACTGAATAGCGTTAATGATTCTAAAAATCCGTATTACTTTGTCTGTCATAACAAATGCTCCTCAGCTTCCAAGTAAGTGTTGCCTATGATCCAATAGTCCAATAGTTATACTATATCAGTTCTATAGAAACATAACGCCCTTCAATACTATTGCAATCCCGGCCATACAAGAAGATCACCCTAGCGGGTGAAGGATACTGGTGCTAATACCACTCTAAACGGAGCTTACTTTTCTCCATCTCTCTGCCTTCTGGCTGCCATTTGACTGCTACAGCTTAGCCAAATTAACCATAGATACTCTGAATTCTATTGTGTTCGGTTTTCCGCATACATTCTCCTTATATAGCTCATCAGCAGCGAACGTATTCGATTTTTCGCATACATATCCGAATAGCAAAAAAGTCTGTCATCCCTATAGGGATGACAGACTCACGTGATACAGATATAAGCGGGTGATGGGAATCGAACCCACGCTATCAGCTTGGAAGGCTGAAGTTCTACCATTGAACTACACCCGCATAGGTGAAATGAAATATCGGGATGACACGATTTGAACATGCGACCCCCTGGTCCCAAACCAGGTGCTCTACCAAGCTGAGCTACATCCCGTTAATAATTAATGAAGTAGTAATGGCACGCCCTGAGAGATACGGATGCAACGCATCCGATTGCGAAGTAATCCTATCGAAGCATATGCTCCAACGAACTCGTTCGAATCTGACGGACACTTAGATAATTCAAGGAAGCAATATATGGCGCGCCCTGAGAGATTCGAACTCCCGACCTTTTGATTCGTAGTCAAACGCTCTATCCAGCTGAGCTAAGGGCGCAAAATCTATATGGAGCGGACGACGGGAATCGAACCCGCGACCCTCGCCTTGGCAAGGCGATGCTCTACCGCTGAGCCACGTCCGCAAAAACATGGTGCGCGTGAAGGGACTTGAACCCCCACGTCGTGAAACGCCAGATCCTAAGTCTGGTGCGTCTGCCATTCCGCCACACGCGCACACGTTACAAGAAAATGGTGAGCCATGAAGGACTCGAACCTTCGACACCCTGATTAAAAGTCAGGTGCTCTACCAACTGAGCTAATGGCTCTCACAAGAGAAACAATCGAAAATAGATGGCTGGGGATATAGGAATCGAACCTATGAATGACGGAGTCAAAGTCCGTTGCCTTACCGCTTGGCTAATCCCCAATATTATAATTAGCAAAATACTACGGAATCGGATGGATACTCTATACTTCGAGATATAGGATGCTCAATCCCTCATGTCTTAATACCAATTAAAATGGCGGAACCGACGGGATTCGAACCCGCGGTCTCCTGCGTGACAGGCAGGCATGTTAGGCCAACTACACCACGGTTCCAGGTTTAGTACTTTGTGAAGATTGGTTGCGGGGGCAGGATTTGAACCTGCGGCCTTCGGGTTATGAGCCCGACGAGCTACCGGGCTGCTCCACCCCGCGTCATTGTACAAAATCTATTCGGTTAAGAAAGATGGTGGAGGCTGAGGGGTTCGAACCCCCGACCCTCTGCTTGTAAGGCAGATGCTCTCCCAGCTGAGCTAAGCCTCCATATATGACTCGTTTGGGAGACTCTTCACTCCGTTACGAGATTGCGAAGTATTCCTTACGATGCCTATGCTTCAACGAACCCAGGGAATTCTCATCCCATCATCCAAAGAAGAAAGTGGTGACTCGTATGGGATTCGAACCCATGTTACCTCCGTGAAAGGGAGGTGTCTTAACCCCTTGACCAACGAGCCATGCTGTAAATACATTTACTCTCATCCCCTTGCAGGGAGGTAACGCTACGGAGAGAGAGGGATACTCTTCACTTCGTTACGAGATTGCGATGTAGTGCTAACGAAGCTTATGCTCCAACGAACCACAGAGGGTTCTCATCCCCTTGCAGGGAAGTACAGCTACGGAGAGAGAGGGATTCGAACCCTCGAGACGCTTGTGGCGCCTACACGATTTCCAATCGTGCTCCTTCGGCCAAACTCGGACACCTCTCCATATGGCTCCCCGAACAGGACTCGAACCTGTGACAACTCGATTAACAGTCGAGTGCTCTACCAACTGAGCTATCAGGGAATATGTAAACAATTAGGCAAAAAAAATACCACAATGTGTGTGGATGGTCCGCTTGGCGGCGTCCTACTCTCCCAGGACCCTTCGGTCCAAGTACCATCGGCGCTGGAGGGCTTAACGGTCGTGTTCGGGATGGGTACGTGTGGAACCCCTCCGCTATCGCCACCAAACGGGCATTTACAGCGTAAATGCTTCAGGAATTTGATTCCTGAAAACTGAATCCGAAACGAATCTGCGCTCGCCCTTCTTACGGGGCCCCCGGAAAGTACTCGGAATCCGCTTCGTCAGCGTCATCTTCACTTTTTGGGGTAGTTTTTTGGATAAGCCCTCGACCGATTAGTATTGGTCAGCTCCATGCATTGCTGCACTTCCACCTCCAACCTATCTACCTCGTCGTCTTCAAGGGGTCTTACATGTTGGGAAATCTCATCTTGAGGGGGGCTTCACGCTTAGATGCTTTCAGCGCTTATCCCGTCCGTACGTAGCTACTCAGCCATGCTCCTGGCGGAACAACTGATGCACCAGCGGTACGTCCATCCCGGTCCTCTCGTACTAAGGACAGCTCCTCTCAAATTTCCTGCGCCCACGACAGATAGGGACCGAACTGTCTCACGACGTTCTGAACCCAGCTCGCGTACCGCTTTAATGGGCGAACAGCCCAACCCTTGGGACCTACTTCAGCCCCAGGATGCGATGAGCCGACATCGAGGTGCCAAACCTCCCCGTCGATGTGGACTCTTGGGGGAGATAAGCCTGTTATCCCCAGGGTAGCTTTTATCCGTTGAGCGATGGCCCTTCCATGCGGTACCACCGGATCACTAAGTCCGACTTTCGTCCCTGCTCGACTTGTAGGTCTCGCAGTCAAGCTCCCTTATGCCTTTGCACTCTGCGAATGATTTCCAACCATTCTGAGGGAACCTTTGAACGCCTCCGTTACTCTTTAGGAGGCGACCGCCCCAGTCAAACTGCCCGCCTGACACGGTCCCCGTACCCGCTAAGGGTACCAGGTTAGAACCTAGATACGATCAGGGTGGTATCCCAACGGCGCCTCCACAGAAGCTTGCGCTCCTGCTTCAACGGCTCCCACCTATCCTGTACAGATCGTACCCAAATTCAATATCAAGCTGCAGTAAAGCTCCATGGGGTCTTTCCGTCTTGTCGCGGGTAACCTGCATCTTCACAGGTATTAAAATTTCACCGGATCTCTCGTTGAGACAGCGCCCAAGTCGTTACGCCATTCGTGCGGGTCAGAATTTACCTGACAAGGAATTTCGCTACCTTAGGACCGTTATAGTTACGGCCGCCGTTTACTGGGGCTTCGGTTCACAGCTTCGGATTGCTCCTAACCGCTCCCCTTAACCTTCCAGCACCGGGCAGGCGTCAGCCCGTATACTTCGCCTTACGGCTTCGCACAGACCTGTGTTTTTGCTAAACAGTCGCTTGGGCCTTTTCACTGCGGCCCCCTCGGGCTATTCACCCTACCGAGGCACCCCTTCTCCCGAAGTTACGGGGTCATTTTGCCGAGTTCCTTAACGAGAGTTCTTCCGCGCGCCTTAGAATTCTCTTCTCGCCTACCTGTGTCGGTTTGCGGTACGGGCACCTTCTCCTGACTAGAGGCTTTTCTTGGCAGTGTGAGATCATGACCTTCGCTACTGTAATTTTCGCTCCCCATCACAGCCCAGCCTTCACGGTGTGCGGATTTGCCTGCACACCAGCCTCACTGCTTAGACGGACATCCATCAGTCCGCGTCACTACCCTCCTGCGTCACCCCATCGCTCATAGCGGATTACGGTGGTACAGTAATTTCAAACTGTTGTCCTTCGACTACGCCTGTCGGCCTCGCCTTAGGTCCCGACTTACCCTGAGCGGACGAGCCTTCCTCAGGAAACCTTGGGCTTTCGGCGGATCAGATTCTCACTGATCTTTTCGTTACTCATACCGGCATTCTCACTTGTATGCTGTCCAGCGCTCCTTACGGTACACCTTCAACCCACATACAACGCTCCCCTACCCCAGATGCAAAGCATCTAGCCATAGCTTCGGTGGTGTGTTTAGCCCCGTTACATTTTCGGCGCAGAGTCACTCGACCAGTGAGCTATTACGCACTCTTTCAATGGTGGCTGCTTCTAAGCCAACATCCTGGTTGTCTGTGCAACTCCACATCCTTTCCCACTTAACACACACTTGGGGACCTTAGCTGATGGTCTGGGCTGTTTCCCTTTTGACAATGGATCTTAGCACTCACTGTCTGACTCCCGGCAAGAAGTAAATGGCATTCGGAGTTTGACTGAGCTTGGTAACCCTTGCGGGCCCCGCACCCAATCAGTGCTCTACCTCCACCACTCCATTCACCGAGGCTAGCCCTAAAGCTATTTCGGGGAGAACCAGCTATCTCCGAGTTCGATTGGAATTTCTCCGCTACCCCCACCTCATCCCCGCATTTTTCAACATGCGTGGGTTCGGGCCTCCAGTGCGTGTTACCGCACCTTCACCCTGGACAGGGGTAGATCACACGGTTTCGGGTCTACGTCCACATACTCAGTCGCCCTATTCAGACTCGCTTTCGCTGCGGCTCCGGCTTCTCACCTTAACCTTGCATGTTAAACGTAACTCGCCGGTTCATTCTACAAAAGGCACGCCATCATCCATAAAGAGGACTCTGACTTTTTGTAAGCACACGGTTTCAGGTTCTATTTCACTCCCCTTCCGGGGTGCTTTTCACCTTTCCCTCACGGTACTGTTTCACTATCGGTCGCCAGGTAGTATTTAGCCTTAGCAGATGGTCCTGCTGGATTCATACGGGGTTTCACGTGCCCCGCACTACTCGGGATCCGTCTCGGAGAGAATACCATTTCGGCTACAGGGCTTTTACCTCTATCGCGGGCCTTTCCAGACCTCTTCGCCTACCCTATTCCTTTGTAACTCCATGTGAGACGTCCCACAACCCCAAGAGGCAAGCCCCTTGGTTTAGGCTGTTCCGCGTTCGCTCGCCGCTACTGACGGAATCACTATTGTTTTCTCTTCCTCAGGGTACTTAGATGTTTCAGTTCCCCTGGTCTGCCTCTGCGTATCCTATGTATTCAGATACGAGTAACTGCGAATTACCACAGCTGGGTTTCCCCATTCGGACACCCCCGGATCAAAGCTTGCTTACAGCTCCCCGAGGCAGTTTCGTTGTTCGCCACGTCCTTCGTCGGCTCCTGGCGCCTAGGCATCCTCCGTGTGCTCTTAGTAGCTTAACCAATGCGTTTTCCGTTAGGAAAATCGCTTAGCATCACTAAAATATTGAAACTTGTTTACACAAGTTCAGCTTAAAGGAATGTTCTAAAACGCAAATTCGTTTCGGTATCCAGTTTTCAAGGATCAAGTTTCTTGCGTGAGAGTTTGAGCTCTCAAAACTGACCAACGAGTGAGTAACTAGCCGACCGGCTAGATTTAAGATTTGAATGTTTCCGTTGCAGGAAACGATTCTCCATAGAAAGGAGGTGATCCAGCCGCACCTTCCGATACGGCTACCTTGTTACGACTTCACCCCAATCATCTACCCCACCTTCGGCGGCTGGCTCCCTTGCGGGTTACCCCACCGACTTCGGGTGTTGTAAACTCTCGTGGTGTGACGGGCGGTGTGTACAAGACCCGGGAACGTATTCACCGCGGCATGCTGATCCGCGATTACTAGCAATTCCGACTTCATGCAGGCGAGTTGCAGCCTGCAATCCGAACTGAGACCGGCTTTGCTGGGATTGGCTCCACCTCGCGGCTTCGCTTCCCGTTGTACCGGCCATTGTAGTACGTGTGTAGCCCAGGTCATAAGGGGCATGATGATTTGACGTCATCCCCACCTTCCTCCGGTTTGTCACCGGCAGTCACTCTAGAGTGCCCAGCTCAACCTGCTGGCAACTAAAGTCAAGGGTTGCGCTCGTTGCGGGACTTAACCCAACATCTCACGACACGAGCTGACGACAACCATGCACCACCTGTCTCAACTTTCCCCGAAGGGCACCTGATGCATCTCTGCTTCGTTAGTTGGATGTCAAGACCTGGTAAGGTTCTTCGCGTTGCTTCGAATTAAACCACATACTCCACTGCTTGTGCGGGTCCCCGTCAATTCCTTTGAGTTTCAGTCTTGCGACCGTACTCCCCAGGCGGAGTGCTTACTGTGTTAACTTCGGCACCAAGGGTATCGAAACCCCTAACACCTAGCACTCATCGTTTACGGCGTGGACTACCAGGGTATCTAATCCTGTTTGCTCCCCACGCTTTCGCGCCTCAGCGTCAGTTACAGCCCAGAAAGTCGCCTTCGCCACTGGTGTTCCTCCACATATCTACGCATTTCACCGCTACACGTGGAATTCCACTTTCCTCTTCTGTACTCAAGTCACCCAGTTTCCAGTGCGACCTCAGGTTGAGCCCAAGGTTTAAACACCAGACTTAAATAACCGCCTGCGCGCGCTTTACGCCCAATAATTCCGGACAACGCTTGCCCCCTACGTATTACCGCGGCTGCTGGCACGTAGTTAGCCGGGGCTTTCTTCTCAGGTACCGTCACTCCGGCAGCAGTTACTCTACCGGACGTTCTTCCCTGGCAACAGAGCTTTACGATCCGAAAACCTTCATCACTCACGCGGCGTTGCTCCGTCAGGCTTGCGCCCATTGCGGAAGATTCCCTACTGCTGCCTCCCGTAGGAGTCTGGGCCGTGTCTCAGTCCCAGTGTGGCCGTTCACCCTCTCAGGTCGGCTACGCATCGTCGCCTTGGTGGGCCGTTACCCCACCAACTAGCTAATGCGCCGCAGGCCCATCCCCAAGCAGCAGATTGCTCCGCCTTTCATTCTCTCCTCAGGAGAAGAAAGAAATTATCCGGTATTAGCTACCGTTTCCGGTAGTTATCCCAGCCTTGAGGGCAGGTTGCCTACGTGTTACTCACCCGTCCGCCGCTAAGTCTGAAAGGAAGCAAGCTTCCTCTCAGACTCCGCTCGACTTGCATGTATTAGGCACGCCGCCAGCGTTCGTCCTGAGCCAGGATCAAACTCTCCAATTAGGACACTTACGAAGTAAGCGTCACCTGCAAACTCTTCGGTCCAGCTCAGCTGAGCGGATGAAGAGTTTGCAGTATAGAAAGAGCGATTGCTCATTTTGAAACATCTGACGAGAATTGTTACATTCTCTAATTTTGGATCTCACCGAAGTGATCTCCAGATACTCACTCGTTGTTCAGTTTTCAAAGATCAAGCTCGTTGTCAGCGACGATTACCGCGTCACCAGCAACTCTTATAATATATCACATTCAGCCGATCAATGCAAGCTCTTTTTTTTAACTTCTTTTCGAGCCCGGCGTTGATGTTTCGCGGCCAGAAATAGAATATATCACGGATAATAATTCATTGCAAGCATTATTTTATAACTAACATCTTAGAATGCTATTAGCTGCAAATGGACAGAATAACCGAATACCTAAACGTAAGCTATGGAAGCCATAAGCCTACGTTATCTAACCATCTAGGGGGATTGTTATGGACACTCATGAATTCGTGGAGAAGTTCCAGGAGAATCAGCGTAAAGCGCTAAAGAACAGAAACCGCGGTAAAGGAACCCCAGGCGCAAGACTGGCCAACAAGCAGCATAGCTCCAACAAATAACAGTAACAAGCATGTCACAAGCGGAAACGGCTTTACCGTCTTATAAAGGACGCCACCGTTTTGGCGAGAAATAGAAGGATAATGTATAGCGTGAAAAGTATGCATTCTTCTATTAAAAAAGCAGGGATGTCTGCCCGGCCAGTTACGGCTCTGCAGACATCCCTTTTGCATTCTACTCTATAGAAGCAGTAGTGATTATTTGTTTAGCTTCGTTACGCCTACAGCCACTTTCTCGATCTGTGCTTTGCTGAGTGATTTGTCAGTGGAACTGATGGTTACAAAACGGTCTGCCAGCTTGAAGGTCAGCATTGGCTTATCCGAAGGGGTATACCATTTCGCTTCTGTTCCATTGGAGAGCTTCACTGTAGTGCTGTCATAACCATCGGAATAGTCACGCGGCGAGACATTTACACGCATTTTATTGAACAGGAAGCTTACTCCGTCATCACCGCCCGCAACCTTCTGGAAGGCATCTCCGTTGACCATTTGTGTAGGGGCATAGGCTGTCTCAAAGCCCTCGAAGTTCGCAAACGCCTTAGCAATCTGCTCCTTCTGCGCTGCAGTGTATTGTACCGCCGTCAGCTTCACAGCTGAACCATTATCCGGCGTTGTGGTCCCTGTTCCAGTTCCAAGGATAACTTCATTCGTGGAGGCATTGAATGTCACCGGCACCTTCAGTGCATCTGCCATCGCCCGGACCGGAAGATACGTTGTATCCTTATAAGTGATTGGCGCCATCGTTTTGCCGTTGTTATCGACGGGGGTATAGGCCGCTCCGTTAACTTTGAACCCGATGCCGTGGTTAAGATAGGCGCTGATCTTCTGCATATTGGTTCCCGCGTAGACCCCTGCTGAACCTGTAACGGCCATTCCGAATACCATTGTTGCTATGATCATTTTTTTGCTTTTCATTGAATATCGTCTCCCTTAGTTAGGCTGTTAGTGTGTTCCTTGCTATGAATTCATTAAACCATTAACTTGTTTCTAACTTGTATCCGGATTGTAAAGAAGTAATTCAAATGCTCACCCCATACACCTCTGTATACAAAACATCTCTGAACCGGCGGAACTCCTTCATTGTCACAGGCTCCGGGTAGGTCATAATGCACAGCGGAAGATCGGCTTGCCCCGCACGCAGCGGCGGCTGCATATAATCATAGGGATTCAGGTAAAAGCCCAGCCGCTCATAGAATCCGATTCTTCTCTGCTCCAGCTCACCGTCCGGCGGCTCTACCTCAAGCAGCACCGGCTTGTCCGAACGCAGAAGATAGCTGCTCATCAGCTTGCGGCCGATCCCTCCGCTCCGGCGCTGTGGATTCACGGCAATATGCTCAATGAACCGCAGCTGGGGTAACTCCCATGCCGCCAAAAAAGCCAGTATCTCCCCCTCCGCATCCTTGCTGGTATACAGATGATAATTCGGCTGATTCAGCAAAGCCTGCTGCCCGCTGCGGGTTCTAATCTCACTTACCGGAAAAGAGGCTTCCATGATAGCGAATATTTCATTGAATTCTGCTTCACTGATACCTGCTTCTTTAATTAATGTCTCATTGATCACTTTATTCTCGTCCATTGCAATGGCCTGCTTTCTGCCGCTTCGCTGCGCAAAGGGCTCTAATGTATGGTTCCCTTATCAAGATAAAAATACTTCCAGGGAGCCTGTATGCATCAAGTTGTTCAAAATAAAGACTGTCACAGAACATTCTCCAATGTCCCAGGGGCTGATTAGCATCTGGTACTAGGAGAACGTGCTATACTGTAGTTAACAGATACATCATTACTTAATAATAGGAGAGGTTCATTTGGATAATCAACGCTGGGTCGCACCTGAATTCTACAATCTCACTTCGGAAATGGAGCAGCATCCTGAAGATAAGATTGCCATTAAATGGTTACATGAAAATGGGAGCCTGGAGCAAATCACTTATGGTGCGCTCATGGCTCAGGCTAACCGTCTCGCCGGCGGACTGGCCGGTCTCGGACTTACGCAAGGCGACCGGGTTCTGGTTATGGTCCCCCGCCGCATCATCGCTTACGCGATATATCTGGCCTGCCTGAAGCTGGGACTGGCTGTTATTCCTTCGTCTGAAATGCTGCGGGCAAAGGATCTTTCGTACCGGCTGCAACACTCTGAAGCACGGGCCGTTATTGTCTGGTCTGAAGCTACAGGGGAAGTCAACAAAATCTCCGATGATCTTCCCGCACTGGACTACCGCTTATCCGTCTCCAGTGGTGCGGCTGAGCCTGAAGAAGGCTGGATCGACCTGGAGGGTCTAATGGAAGGACAAGCTGATTCCTACCCTACGGTTGCCAGCCGCCGCGATGATATTGCCATTCTGGCCTATACCTCCGGAACCACCGGCAATCCCAAAGCAGTAGTTCACACGCATGGCTGGGGATATGCCCATCTGCGGATCACGTCCTCCCTCTGGTTTGATATCCGTGAATCAGATACGGTCTGGGCTACAGCCGCACCGGGCTGGCAGAAGTGGATCTGGAGTCCGTTCCTGACGGTACTCGGCAACGGGGTGACTGGCTTTGTCTATAACGGAGCCTTCCATCCGGAACGCTACCTGCAGTTGCTGCAAGATGAGAAGATCCAGGTATTATGCTGCACACCGACAGAATACCGCCTGATGGCGAAGACTGAAGGTCTGGCAGACTACGACCTGTCCAACCTGCGCTGTGCTGTATCCGCCGGTGAACCGCTGAATCAGGAAGTGATTCATACCTTCCAGCAACACTTCAATATTACAATCCGTGACGGCTATGGACAAACAGAGAGCACACTCATCATCGCAGCGCTGAAGGATGAACCGATCCGGGTCGGCTCCATGGGCAAATCGATTGCTCCGGGCATTGTCGAGGTGATCGACGAGGACGGCCATCCGCTGCCTGCCGGGGTGGTTGGTGATATCGCCGTACATCTGAGCATGCCTGCCTTGTTCCAGAACTACTACAAAGATCCTGAGCGCAAAGCGAACTGCTCGCATGGGGAGTATTTTGTAACCGGCGACCGGGCGCGCAAGGATGAGGACGGCTATTTCTGGTTCGAGGGGCGCGGCGATGACATCATCATCAGCTCGGGCTACACGATCGGGCCATTCGAGGTCGAAGAGGCGCTGATGAAGCATAGCCTTGTTAAGGAATGTGCGGTAGTTGCAAGCCCGGATGAGATCCGCGGATCAGTCGTCAAGGCGTTTATCGTACTGAGAGACGGCCATGCCGGAACACCGGAGCTGACCAAAGAGCTGCAAGCCCATGTGAAGGAGCAGACCGCTCCCTACAAGTATCCGCGCAAAATCGAATACATCACGGATCTGCCGAAGACTACCTCCGGAAAAATCCGCAGAATCGAGCTGCGCGAGCAGGAGAAGCGTGCTAATTTGTAACAAAAGCTACTCTGCCTAAACAAAAAAATCCCCGTTCCTGTAGTGATACAGGATGGGGATTTTTTTGTTTTTGACGCCTGAGCGGGCAGTACGTACCTTACTCAGACCAATATTCCGCCTCCGGGTTGAGCGCTGCGCCTACTTCGCCTTCTTTTACCAGATCGCAGTCCAGGTAGCCTTCCTCATCCAGGAAATAGACCTCATGCTTATAGAATTCACACAGCGTCTCCAGAAAATTCTCCGGTGAATCGTACATCACCACCAGATCGCCGTAGTCGTGCAGCAGATCGCATATCCGTTCCACGCCTTCCTCAGAGCGGTAGTAGCAGATATAATCACTTCCATAGTTCGTTAGCAGCGGCAACACGGTTCCACCGCCGGTATATCCCTTCTCCTGCAGAATCCCTGACAGGATCTTCACTTCATGGCCGTATTCGCCGATATGAATCAGCCGGTAGCCCGGAATGAACTCCAGCAGACTGGGATCTTCCTCGGCCTGGCCCGTTCCAAGAACCTTATCATAGACCACACGCAGGAGCGCAGGTACTTCGGGTGTAAACTCTAATATCACATCGCTGCCTCCTGCCGGAGCTTCACCCAGACTGGCGGTGTACCCGGGACGCAGCTGCGTGGACAACTCAAGGAACTCCTGAAATGTACCGGTAAGCATGTAATCATCCTTTCCCACAAAAATATAGCGGAGCGATAAGGAACGCCCCTATCTCTCCGCTTGGTGCCGTCATGCTAATTCGCTATGTTATTGGAGACCGGTTACTTGGCAGCCGAAGTCCACATCTTCTCCAGCCACTGATCGAAATCCGCGCCCTTCTCGCCTTCATAAGCATCGTAGACGTCAATCCGCATCTTCTTCAGCTTCTCTTTGAACTCTTCGTAAGAATGGTCCTTGGGGAGACTCTTCTTAATCCGCAGAATAATCTTGGACACTCCTCTGAACAGTTCGGCTTTATTCTTCGATGGAACCTTGACCTCTTCGCCAAAAGCCACCAGCTTGTTATATGCGGCTTCTTGCACGGTATATACAGGATCGCTGATCATCAGACGATTAAGGATATCGATAATTTGTTTGTGGTTGTAGCGGCCCAGCTCTTCTACCGCTGCAAGACGCGCTCTCCAGTCTGCGGAACGGCCGGCGGCCTTCTTCAGTTCGTCATAGTTCTCTGGCAGCTCTTGGATTACTTCTTCATTATTCAAGCGTTACAATCCCCTTCTTGGTTAAATCTGATATTTAGAACGTTACCTAGTGCAATTCTACCGTACTGCGCTGCTTGATTTCAATCTTTTGTCCAAACATTCATGGAAAAAGACTTGGGGTACGGATTTTGACTAACGGTAGCCGTATGCGTATAGTATGTACCAAATCATCCGCCATTAGATAAAGGAGGCCAACTATAGATGAAGGCCATTGCTATACATATGACCGGACCGCACGGCGATCTAACGGAGATAGAACTCCCTCTGCCTGTTCCGGGTGAGCACGAGGTGCTGATTGAGATGTATGCGACCTCGCTTCATCCGGCAGATAGCAGAAACCTGGAAGAAGCGCGGATTGCCAGTGGAGAACGCCCTGCTGCCCGTCCGTTCATTCCAGGCGTGGTTGTAGCCGGAATCGTTACGGATACCGGCGCAGGGGTGAACCGCTTCAAGGCTGGCGACGAGGTATTCGGTCTGAAGTCTGCTGCCGAGAGCGGAGGTTACGCGGAATATACGTTGGCCAAGGAGGATGAGCTTGCGCTTAAGCCTCCGGGTATATCCTTCGCAGCAGCCGGGGTGTTACCCGCTGCCGGACTTGCTGCCTGGCAGGCACTGGCTGCTGCCAAGGTCGCAAGCCGGGACCGCGTGCTGGTGCAGAATGGTACAGGCGGAACCGGCAGCTTCGCGGTGCAGCTGGCCAAGCTCCGGGGCGCCACGGTGATTACTACCGTCAGCAGCGATGAGGAGCTGGATGTTGTCTGGGGCCTCGGGGCCGATCAGGCGATTAACAGCAGCGTGCAGGATTGTGCCGCGATTCTGGGCCAGAGCATCGATGTGGTGATTGATACCGCAGGAGGCAATGTGCTAAGCCGCAGCTTCGCGGTACTGGCTCCGGGCGGAAGGCTGATCTCCACGGCTGAACAGCCTGATCCGGCCTTGGCAGCACAGCAAGGAGTTACAGCAGCTTATCTGACTCCCGCTGCCGATCTCTACCAGCTGAGCGAGCTGGCCCGGCTGACGGCCGGGCGGAAGCTGCAGCTGCTGACCGGCGGTACTTTTCCGATGAGTAAGGAAGGGCTGCATACTGCCCATGCGCTCAGCGTAAGCGGGAAGGCACAGGGTGTTATTGCTATCACGATAATTGAAAAGCAGCAATAACGGGATCTTCTTTTTCCAGCGTAGAGAAGGTCTCAATTCACTTGAAAGTTATGTATCAGCACGACCAGCAGCACAGCCACCAGGATACCGGGCAGCAGGTTGGCTACCTTGATCTTGGTGATCCCGAGCAGATTCAGCCCGATTCCGATAATCATGACCCCGCCTGTAGCGGTCATCTCTGCAATACAGTCGCTCAGCAGCGCATCAGGTACAAACCGGGTAATCTGCGTAGCCAGTAAAGCGATGGCCCCTTGATACAGAACAACAGGAATGGCCGAGAACATCACACCAATGCCTAATGTAGAAGTCAGAATTATGGCAATGAATCCGTCCATGATGGATTTGGCGTAGAGGATCTCATGGTTGCCTTTGATACCGCTGTCCAGCGCTCCTAGAATAGCCATGGCCCCTACAACGAACACCAGACTTGCCGTGACAAAACCCAGCGAGATACTCCCCTGTCCGCCCGCACCCGCTCTGCGCTCCAGCCAATCGCCCACGCGGGTGAATTTGTCTTCAATGTTGATCCACTCCCCGGCCACAGCGCCGATCACCAGACTTAGAATGACGATGAGGAAATTCCCGCTTTTCAGGCCCATCTGCACCCCCAGCAGCATAAGCGCCAGTCCAATCGCTTGCATTACAGTATTCTTCATACTCTCCGGTATCCGCTCCAGCAACCTGCCCAGCAGAGTCCCGGCAATTATTGCTATTCCATTCACGATTGCTCCGAGCAGTACCATTCCTCAGCAACTCTCCCGTCGATTCTTTTCTCTCTTAATCTGCATTATAAGGGCAGCCGCCACTGTGGAGTCAAGATGATTCTCTGCCGGCAGGAATGACAGGTTCCAAGACGCACCGGTGGAAAATTGACAAATTTCGGTTATCGATGGTACGCTCACTAATATCGTTTTTAATAGAAGGTAAGGAGCGTCTCTATGACTGACCGGATGATTCTTAATCAGGCAAGCTTAACCAAGGAAGTACGCCTTATTCTTGCACTACTGAATTCCGGAAATCCAGATGAGACGGCGCGGAAGCATCCGCAGTTGTTCACAGAGGTGAACTGGGACTTATTCGTGGAGCTGAACCGTCAGCACAGGGTGTATCCCTATCTCTATTCCAGGCTGAGCAAGATGGAGGAGAAGGTGGTTCCTTCTGACGTTCTGGAGCAGCTGAAATGGCAATACCGCAGGAATACGGTGCAGATGCTCCAGCTTAGCGGTGAAATGAGCAATATCGCAAGTCAGCTGGCCGAGCTGAATATCCGCTGTCTGTTCCTCAAAGGGCCGGTGCTTGGGCAGGAGCTGTACGGAGACCTGTCGCAGCGCACCTCCCGGGATCTGGACTTCCTGGTGCCGATTGAACAGCTGGAGGAAGCCGAAACCCTGCTGATCCGGCTGGGCTATGAGAAGGAAGACAAGTTCGAGAGCCTGCTTGGCGACTGGAAATGGCGGGAGC
Organism: Paenibacillus sp. FSL H8-0048; assembly: GCF_038002825.1. NCBI lineage: Bacteria > Bacillati > Bacillota > Bacilli > Caryophanales > Paenibacillaceae > Paenibacillus > Paenibacillus sp. FSL H8-0048. The sequence continues at coordinate 3,595,242 of NZ_JBBODF010000001.1, forward strand.
ATCATTCGACGTTCGTGCATCCGATTAGCAATGTTAATCTGGAGCTGCACTGGCGGCTAGGACCGGGTCCTGCCAAAGAACCTGCGTTCGATGAACTATGGCGTCATTCACGGACCAGCAGCACCTTCGGCCAGAATGTCCGCTATCTGGGGCCGGAGGAGCTGTTCATGTTCCTGGCTGTACACGGTGCGAGACATGCCTGGTCCAGGCTGAGATGGCTGCAGGACATCAAAATGCTGCTAATGGGGCAGCAGCCGCCCGACTCCGCCAACCTGGTCCGCTTACTACAGCGCTATGATCACAACGCCATAGGAGGACAGACGCTGATTCTGGCCAGTGAGCTGCTGGAGACGCCTGTCGATTCCAGCCTTGCCCCTCTGATGGACAGCCCCAAGGCCCGCAGGCTGGCACAGGACATTCTGTTCTATCTCCCCCGGATTGTGAATTTGAATACCCCTCCGCTGGAGCCGGAGGTGGAGCAACACTTCAAGCGGTACCTGCCGAGCATTCTATCTACCCGAAGCCGGATGCTCCGCTCCGCCAGCTTCCTGTACCCTTATGCTGCGGATGCCAAGACGCTGCCGCTGCCGAAGATGCTGCATTTCTTGTATTTCCCGCTGCGGCCTTTACTGTGGAGCTGGCGGAAGATTACGGGGGCGGAGAAGGAGATGTAGGCAGGGACAGCTATACCAAAAAGGCAAGTGCTGCGTTAGATTAGCAGCACTTGCCTTTTTACGGTTTCGGAGCGGGGTGGCGGCCAGCCAATGTAATCGGTTTTTCGATTACATTCGGGCCACAACCCCTGCGCTCGCCCAATGTAATCGGTTTTTCGATTACATTCGGGCCACAACCCCTGCGCTCGCCCAATGTAATCGGTTTTTCGATTACATTCGGGCCACAACCCCTGCGCTCATCCAATGTAATCGGTTTTTCGATTACATTCGGGCCACAACCTCTGCGCTCATCCAATGTAATCGGTTTTTCGATTAAATCTCCGCAGTGAGTGACGTTCTAGCTCTTAGGCAATTTCAATTTCATGTATTTAAGCTCCGTCCATCTCCGTCCGACCCTTATCCAGCTTCTTCCTGCCCCTTCAACAATCGGCTAAACATGCCGCCCTTCTCCGAAGCCAGGCCGCTATAGACTCCCTGCTGGATGACCCGGCCCTGGTCGATGACCAGAATCTGATCGGCATCGCGGATCGTGGACAGGCGGTGGGCAATGACGATGACGGTCACGGAAGCCTTAATCCGCTCCAGCGCCTCCTGAATCCGCTGCTCATTCTCGGTATCGAGCGCGCTGGTCGCCTCATCGAGCACCAGAATCGACGGCTTGCGGATAATGGCGCGCGCCAGTACCAGACGCTGCCGCTCGCCGCCCGACAGGCGGACACCCCGGTCACCGAGCAGTGTATCCAGTCCGTCCGGCAGCTTGCGGACAAAGTCCGCTGAGGAAGCAAACTCCAGTGCCTCCCACAGCTCCGCTTCCTCCGCATCCGGCTTGATCATCATCAGATTATCGCGGATGGTAGCGTTGTACAGGAACGGGTCCTGTGCCACATACCCGATGGATCTCCGGTAGGACAGCAGCCGCTCCCCTGTGACCGGCTCACCATCCGCCAGAATCTCCCCGTTCTCCGGCTGCATCAGTCCCATGAGCAGATCGACGAGCGTGCTTTTGCCGGCGCCTGAACGTCCGACAATCGCCGTCATCTGCCGGGCAGGAATCCGCACATTCACATTCTGAAGCGAATACTCCTCGCCTGCATGATAACGGAAATCGACATTCCGGGCCTCCAGGCCGTACTCCAGCGTCATAGGCGGCACCCGTTCTCCGCCTTGATCGGCTTCATGCTCGGAAGCAGCCAGACATTCTTGCTGCAGCGATTGCAGTTGTTTGAAGGATGGCACTACAGAGGCCAGCTGCTCCAGCAGCGACTGGAGCGTCGAGAAGGTCGGCCACAGCCGGGTGAAGACGAGAATGACCAGCAGCAGATTCGGCCCCTGCACTTGCATGAACCGGAAGGAGACGAAGATAAATACAGCAATCAGCAGCGTGGAGGACAGCTTATACAGGAGCTGGGAGTTAGAGCGCAGGCGTGTGTAGTCGAGCTGCTCCTGCTTGACCTCGCCGGTGAAGGCATGCAGCCACTCGAGGCGGGACTGCTCCAGATTATTGCTTTTGATATCCTTGATCCCGTTCAGCTGATCGGTGATACCGCCCAGATACGTCTTGCCCAGCTCCGTGCTGCGGCTGCCCAGCCTCTTCGCCTTACGGATGAACCGCCGGGAGAAGATGGACAGCAGTGCCGCACAGACCAGCACCGCCAGTGTCATCTTGGGAGATAGCCAGAAGGCAAAAGCAATCTGCACCAGGGTGAACAACAGCGAAGTGAGAAACTGCAGGAAGCCGCTGATACCCGCCAGGACTCTGGCCAGCTCGGTGGTCATCATATTGATCAGATCAGAGGTGCGTTTTCTCAGAAAAAAAGACCACTGCGCCCGCAGCAATGCGCTATACACCTCAACCCGCAGCTGCCTGCCATAGGTCTGCTGAATTTCGACATTGCGGATCGCCACGAACCTTGCAATCAGATTCTGGCAGAGCACAATCAGAACATAACTGCCCAGCACCAGCAGCAGCGCTGTGGATTGCGGCAGTTCACTGATGAATCCAAACACAGGAAGATGATAGCCCGCCGCCGCGCCGCCCAGCTGAATGCCAGCCATGCCGAGCATGGGAACCAGCAGCAGAATGGCGGAGCTCTCCAGCAGACCGCTGATCACCATGCCCAGCAGATTAAGATACAGCTTCACGCCCGACAACCGCTGAAGCTGCCGGACGTAGTAGATTATAGCTTGCATGGACCCACCTCGATTACTCGGCTTGTAACACCTTTGCGAACTTCTCCACCACCACGAAGCCTTGCATAGCATCATCCCCGGACACATAATGGGCTCCGCTGCGCAGCCAGGCGTGGGCAATCATTTTCCCCTGCTTATCGCGGGCCACCCCCATATAGAGGGTGCTCTCAATGCCCCGCTTCTCCAGCATCTTCAGGCCGGCTACCGCCCGGACCATACAGGTGCTTTTCCAGGGAGTATAGCGGCTCATCACCCGGATCGCCTTGGTAATCTGCTGGATGCGGCGAATATCGGAAGGTCTGGATACTATGGGAGTCTCCATAGACTTCACCCCAAGCTGCGGAGCTGTCCCGGCAAAGGGGAACAACAGCTGGATGCGGACCAGCATCAGCCGCCATAACGTCTCGGGAATCAGCGCAAGCACGGCCTTGTCATGCACCAGCAGAAGACGGAGCCGCCGAAGGGTGATCATGGTCCGCTAACGATGGAGACAAGATCCTCATTCAGCAGATTCTGTACAAAATCAATGACATCCTGCTGTGCCAGCTCTGCCGGTACCTCAAAGATCTCCTGCATCTTCCCGGCAATCTGCCTAATGGATACCGGTGACGCCAGCGCTTCCCAGATCTCACCGCCGACTTCGCCGAGGTTGTAGTATTTGCCGTTCTTCACATTCAGCATGACCTTCTCGCCGTCCATGTCACTTGCGATATTGCCTTCCCGTTGAACCAGCACTGACTCCAGTGACAGCACTTCTGCAGTATTCATATTCATAGGTTCATCTCCTTCACCTTGGGCATAATCGTCTCCATAATTAATTCCCTCTGCTGCGGGGCACTGAAGCCCTGCTCAGGGCGGGTCAGCCGGTACATCGGCAGGCGGTTCACGAACGAGGCCAGCAGCCCGAAGTGCCATTCTCTGACCCCCATCGGGTCGACCAGCGCTTTTTGATAAGTATGATTGTATAGGGTATGAAGCCGGCCCAAGCCGCTTATCGCCTCTACGGCCACCGGCCCGTCCTGCACCACAGACAGTTCAAATATGCCGGCCAGCGGCAGCGGCTCACTCTGGAACCGGTCATGCACCGGTACGGCGAACTTGGTCTCCCGCTGAAACAGCGGACGGTACGCAGACGAATTCATTCCCAAATAGTCCAGGCTCTGCTGCCACAGCTTCTGCTGCGGATAACCTGGAACAGCTAATGGATGTCCATTATGCACCAACACGGGAATAACGTCGTCACTGACCAGGAGATGTCCCTGATCCATCAGATAGGAGGCAAGCGTGGATTTACCCGCACCTGAACGCCCCACCAGCGCATAGGCCTTATTGTCCAGCACAAGCGAGCTGCCATGCAGGGCCAGTATGCCTTTTTGCATCAATACTACCCCCATACAGCTGCCCAGAATGAACAAGCGGATACTATCGGGATCTGCGCCTGCTGCTGGAGAGACTGTAATCGTACTGCCGTTCTGTATAGAAAAAATAGCAGTGCCTTTCACCATGAACATCACTTCATGCTCCGCGATGCCCAAGTTCGGCGTAATCTTCGGTATTGCTTCCCAGCGCGCAGACAGACTGCCTTCCACTACCGACAGGCTCCCTATCCTTCCGGGGTGGTCCGTACGGGGAAGTTCTGGTAGCGCGAACTCACTGAGGATATGCAGGCCAAAAGCCTTATAACCGAGGCATTGCACTGTGCCAGCCATACTGCTCACTCCATCTCAGTCAATTTCACCCGTTGTCTTGCGGATGACAAGTGGAAACGGCATTGCCGTCCTTTGAAAGGACGGTACCATATCGGAACGTTACTTCGGATAAAGGGATAGCCCTGATCCCCCTCCAGCAAGCTAAGAGGGATTAGGGCTGAACGGTAATGCTGGAAGACTAGGAGTGACTAACGATTTCATCTGGATCGGCTTGGAACGCATCGGCAATGGATACCCCCGGGCCAGCCATAGTCATTTTCACATCCAACACTTCCAATGCAGGCTTGCTGTATTCCTTTTTCATCTTGTCACCCCCTTTCAAGAAACGTCCTTCAGGAGAGCCGCTTCAAAAAGCGGTAGAACACCAGTCCTCGCGTAAGAAGGCGGAAATCTGTGTTAAAGATTAATAATGGTTCGGGCTCACTACCCAGCCGGTCCAAGCATCCGGCGAGCCCGGGACGATTCAGATAAGACGAAGCACGGGGGTCTTGCAGCATCTCCATCAACTCCTGCTGGAACCTCTGCCACTCAGGCAGCATCCGGGTAATGCCGTCAGCTCCCTGAATACCGCGCCGGGTCTGGTTAAGCCTGACCTTATCCGGCAGCCGCCCCTCCATCGCCCGGCGGATAAGTGAGCGGTCCATTCCGTCCTGGACATATTGCTCCTCAGGCACCGACATACAGAAGTTGATGACACGCAGGTCATTAGTCGCATCCCGGTCCCATACCCTGTACTTCAGCGACAGCTTGGTAGCCGCCGTTCCGTTCACATTCCAGACATGCGGCTGGCGGAAATGCTCTCTGCGAATATCGTACACGGTCTGGGAAGCAGGCGACTGGTCCAGCTCCTTCAGCCGCTCCTGCACCCCTGTCCGCCGGGCAAATTCAGGATGGATCAGCTCCGGTGCAGCCTCCTGCTTCCCGGCCATCAGCTGGCCCAAGGCGGGAAAGACCTTGCGCCCGGCAATTTTCAGCATTCTTTTGCGGCTTACTCCCATCGAGTGGCTGTACAGCTTATTCTCCCGGTAAAAGCGGAACCAGCGGAATTCACGCAGCAGCTTCGCCTGGTAATCCAGAGCCGGTCCCCAGGAGATACTCCAGTTGCCCCGCTGTCCGCTGAGCAGCACACCCGCATTCTTCAGCCCGGCTTGCTCATATATGCCCCTCAGCCAATAGGAATTCTCTATGAATTTGTAGGGCATCTCCATAATATCGAGCCATTCGTCGATTTCGCCATAAGAGCTGCGGTCAGGAAAATTGTAAAAGCTAGGCTCAATGTTCCCAACATAATCGACGGTCTCCTGAATATATGGACGCTCATCGGTCACCCGCTGACCCAGCTTGAACCCTGTAAAATGATCCAGGGGATACGAGCTGAAGGTGTAGAGCGGCTTACCGGTGCGGCGCAGTTCCTCCGCCGCAAAGCTCACCACCGCCCCAGAATCCAGCCCGCCGCTTAAATTCGCACCAGCCTCAAGATGGGTACGCAGCCGGTCCCGGACTGCACGTCCGAACACCTCACGGAATGCTTCCTCATACTCGCCATTGCTGTGCAGCCGGAGTGGAGACGGAGTCTGGAAGGTGTAATACCTGGAGAAGGTAATCCCCTTCGCGCTGACTGTCATCGAATGCGCCGGGGGCAGCTGTTCCACACCCTGATAGACCGTGGAGAACATATCCGCGACATCCATCCGGCCTTGGCCTGCCAGATATTCCGAGATCCAGCCTTCATGCAGCGCATGTGCTCCATCCATTAGCGCGAGCAATGGATGAATCACGGTGCAGAAGGAGAACTGTCTGCCAGAGCGGTGAAAGTACAGCGTCCGGCTCCCCGAGAAATCCCTCGCTCCAAACAGCGTCTGCCTGCCGGCATCCCAGATCATGAAGGCAAAATCTCCGATCAGATGCACCGGAGCCTGGTCCCCCCATTTCTCATAGGCCAGAAGAATCAGCAGGCTGTCCGGCATCGACTCCTGATCCTCCCGGACCACCTGAAGTTGTCCCAAGAGCTCGCTGCGGTTATCAATGATGGCGTCAGCCACAATCGCGAGCTTCCGCTGCGGGTCATAATAGGGAAGCACTTCGCCCCGGGACTGCGGGGTTATCCACTGTGCGTGGCACCCGAGGAACAGTCCCTCCGCATTCCAGCCCCGGGCATCATCCGCCGGATAACGCTGCAGCTCCTGCATCAGGCGCAGGCCGAGCTCCGGGTCCAGCGGCCCATGCTGCATTGAATAGATCCCGGCGATTGCACTCATGGGTTACCTCCAGCTGTCTATAATTTCGCTACCGTTTCAGTACTAGGTTCATTAGAACAGGTTCTTAATAGTGAACACTTCTTATTACCTAAGATAACGTTCTTGCCATTAAATGTGAATAGTACCTGAGAGTACTTTTAGGTATCCTTTAGCGTATTGACTTTAGTTAAAATCTATGGTATTGAAATGGTGAAATATGACCTATGGTATATAATGGATTATACTAGAGTGACTGATTCACCAAAAACCTTTAGTAGGAGCTAGATTTATGAACATTCATTCAATAGACCCCATCCTGATTCCCGTACCGGAAAGCTTCGAAAGCAGCCGCCTGCAAATCCGCTCAGTAGTATGGGGAGACGGTGCCGCTGTGCATGAAGCCGTACAGGAAAGCGCAGCGGAATTACGTCACTGGATGCCTTGGGCCCGGCAGGTCCCTTCCGTGGAAGAATCGGAGGTATCCATCCGGAAATCACGGCTGCAGTTTCTGGAACGCAGCGATATCCGGCTGCTGCTTTTTCATAAGAAGACGGGACAGCTTATCGGGAGCAGCGGCCTGCACAGGATTGATTGGCGGGTGCGTAAATTTGAAATCGGGTATTGGGTTCGCACCTCATACGCGGGTCAAGGTTACATCACAGAAGCAGTGAATGCCATTACGGAGTTCGCCATACAGGAGTTACAAGCTAACCGGCTGGAGATCCGTTGCGACTCACGTAATACGCGGAGCGCTCGCGTAGCCGAACGTACCGGCTTTACTTTGGAAGGTATCCTGCGCAATGACAAGACTGATGTACAGGGGAACTTAAGAGACACAATGGTCTACTCAAAGGTTCGCGGGGCTGAATATTAACGGGAATAGTTAATTTTACTTATCTTATGCCTGTCTTCCGGAGGGGGAGTTACAATACAATTAGGATATATTACTTGATCCCGCGATACAGAAGGAGCAACTACCATGGATAGCTTTAAATTTGTCTACAATTATAAAGATATAGAGCCGCTGCGCAGCAGCTTTTTCGAGCTGGCAAAAAATACGTTCGGGCTGGAGCTGGAGCGCTGGTATGAGGGAGGCTTCTGGACGGATAAGTATGTTCCTTATTCTTATGCGGAGGGAGACCGGATCGTGGCGAATGTCTCGGTGAATTTAATAGAGCTAACCATTAATGGAGTGAAGTTCCCTGCCGTGCAGATCGGCACGGTGATGACTCATCCCGACTACAGAGGACGGGGCCTGTCTGCCCGGTTGATGGACAAGGTGCTGGAGGAGTATGGACAAGCGTGTGAGTTCATGTATCTTTTTGCCAATGAGTCAGTCTTGGAGTTCTATCCTAAGTTCGGCTTCCGTCCAGTGGAAGAACAGATCTTCTCCATGGCCTGCCCCGGAGGTGCTGCCGGATCTGCGGCAATCCGCAAACTGAATATCGCCGACCCGCATGATCTGAGCCTGGTCTCTACCCTTGGAGGGCAGCGGGTACCGGTATCTGAGCGTCTTGGCGTCAGCGGCGCCTATGGACTCCTGATGTTCTACTGCCTGAATGTGTTCAGCGATCAGCTCTACTACCTGGAGAACGAGAATCTCATTGCCATCTGCCAGCAGGAGAATGGGCAGCTTGAGCTTTTCGATCTGATCAGTACACAGCCTGTTTCCTGCCTTGACATCGCCCTGAAGCTTGCAGACAGCGACACGGAGACGATCGTCTTCCACTTCACCCCGGATGACCCTGACCTGGAGTTGTCAGGCACCAGCCATTCAGAGGGCTTATTCGTCCGTACTCGGGGCGGGCAGCAATATCCTGCGAACGTCAAGCATCCGGCTACTTCCATCGCCTAGTGAAACATCGGAATTAATATTGTGAATATGACCATTACCGAACCTTAACGAACCAACGTCTCATTCTCACAGCATTCATTCGGATGCTGTGAGAATGAGACGCTGGGACGATAGTAACTGCATTTTGTACAATGGAATGCCGTAAAAAAGTCTTCGAAATAGAATCTATTGTATTCCGTACAATGGAATGTTGAACAAAAGCCAGTTTTTACCCAAAATACAACATTCTACTGTATGAAATACAATAGAATCTCATTCTACGGTCAGTAATCCATTTTCTATTGCAGGATATACAATCACCTACTTAAATGTAAAAGTAGAAGGCTGCAGCGGGTGCAATATCAGCCTAATATCAGCTCGATGTTCATGCTCAGACGTTAACAATCCTTAGGTCATTCTTACAGTTTTAAAGCTGATGGGCTACTAGTGAAGCATCAAATTGCAATAAGTGAGAACAGCTCTAACTAAGTCTCTTGCTGAAGGTGTGCCATAGGTCACAGCGTCATAAACTGCCCCTGCCGGGCCAGGTACGCTTCCTTCTCCTTATAGTCCGGCATGATACTTCCCAGGCGCCGCCAGAAGGAACGGTCATGATTCATATGCAGCAGATGACACAGCTCATGAATGATGACATAGTCGATCACTTCAGGCGGCGCCATGGCCAGGCGGTAGTTGAACGTCAGCTTGCCGTCAAAGCTACAGCTCCCCCACTTGGTCCGCGATTCCACAATATCCACACTCTTCGGCTTCACTCTGAGCTGCGTCTGGTAGGGCTTGATGCGCTCTGCAATGATTTTTTTCAGACTGGCTGTATAGAACTTCTTCAGTGCAAGCTTCAGTTCCTCCGCCTCCGCCTGCCGCTCCCCAATCAGCTCATGCAGCGCATATTCCTTCCCCAAGTACAAGAAGGCTTCTTCACCGCCCTCATAAGCCTTAACCTTCGGCACCTGCCGGGCCGCGGCATTGCTGCGCAGCTTCTCCAGAATCTTCGGGCTTAAGGTTACTACCGCACCGAGTATCGTCTCTTCACTCGTTCCCTTGGGCGCTTTAACGGTAATGAGATCCGAGCCGTCCACCGTTACGGAGAGCTTCTTGCGCTTAGCATACTGGACATGTAACGTAACCATCTGATCTTCTAGTTGAATCTGCATAGCCACCATCATTTCTGTAATTTCTAGTACACACTAATAGACCGGATAACCGGATACAAACACCGCCAGATACAGGAGACCCCCCGCAATAAATAGCGTCGTCAGCAGGATATCCTTCCACTTCTTATCCTCCGTCAACAGCACAGCGGCGAAGGCCAGCGGAAAAGCTACAGCGAAATAACGCGGAGCAGACAGCAGCCAAGTCGGGGCCACCACATAGACGAAATAGGCGATCAGGTACGCCATATAAGCAGGATTAAGCTTCTTCGCACTGCGGAGCATCATGAAGAGAACCAGGAGGATTGCGCACAAATTCGGCAGCCATAGTCCCAGGAACGTCCGGTAATCGGCATCCTTGAAGGTATTCACCGCATATTCCATCTGATATCTCACGGTATCGAAAAAGAAGTAGAACCGCTGCGACCAGTGCTCCCGCTGATAAATACTGAACTGGAACGCGTTGCCCGTCACATTGTAATTGATGTAGAGATAAGCCAGCAGACCGAACGAGACGCTCACCAGGGAGAGGACAGCCAAGATCAGCTTATTCGTAAAAGCCTTCCGGTCCATTGACTTGTAGCCAGCGGCGAGCTCCCGGGCAAATTCCACGGCAATCGGCACGGCCAGCAGAATTCCCGGGGAACGGGTGAATCCGGCCAGCGCCGCGCAGAGACAGCCCAGCAGCCAGCGCTTTTTGCGCACAAAATACAGCGCCATCAGGGAGAGCAGCAGGAACAAAGCCTCCGTCATGGGAAGGAAGAAAAAGAAGGCCGACGGAAAGATGAAGATGTACTTCACTACCCGCAGGGCATTCCTGCGCCCCATATCCAGCCGGGCCAGTTCATAGGCGAACAACGCTGCTGCAAGCGTGCAGAGATTGGCTACAACAAATCCGGCAGCCATATAATTGCCTGTGAAGAACTGCGCCAGCTTGATCATAACGGGGAAGAACGGCAGAAATACAATATGAAATCTGGGGTCCCCTTCCGTCACATACCACCGCTCGGCAATGCCCAGATAGGACATCGCATCAATTCCGCGGATATGCCACATCTCAATGAACCGGGAGAACAAGCTGCCGGAGCCTCCCTCACGAAGCACCCAGAATACATAAGCCGCCAGGATCAACAGCACCCTGCTAGCGATCACCCACAGCACAATCTTCCACCAGGTCCGCTGCCGTTCCTCCGGCGAGTCGTCCGTATTCACCGTCCGCAGTGCGCCTGGGCTCATAATGTATCCGGTTATAGCGGGAATGGCCCGCAGGCCCGTCCAGATAAACAGGGCCAGACAGAGCAGGGAAGCTAAGGTCCCCGCCAGGGTCCAGGTATGCACGGACACGGCCCATACCCAGACAGCTATTATCATAACAAGTATAAAGAACGCTGAAATTGCTGTATTGACCTTTTTCACCATAGCCTCCGGTTCCGCAGCCTTTGCGGTATTAAGTAGTCTTCAATCCGTCTTTTTCTCATTTTCTTATAGAAATGCCTGCAGCACAATGATTAGTTTGAATGGGCCATACAAAAAAAGGAACACTGCGTAAGATTCAGCAGCGTTCCTCTTCGGTACAGCATAAGGTAATCCTTAGTCAGGATTTCGGAAGTAACGGGAAATGACAGGCTACCGGACGGCCTGGCAGGACCTCTTCCAGCAGCGGCTCCACTAAGCGGCATTTGTCTTGGACGAACGGGCAGCGGGTATGGAACCGGCAGCCGGAGGGCGGATTGGCCGGGGAGGGCACATCCCCCTCCAGCATAATTCGCTCCTGCTTGCGCCTTGGTGTCGGCTTGGGTATAGCCGAGAGCAGGGCGGCAGTATACGGATGGAGCGGAGCCGCGAACAGCTCCTCCGTCTCTCCTACCTCCACCAGCTTACCCAGATACATGACCCCAACACGGTCAGAGATATGCCGGACTACGTTAAGACCATGCGCAATGAACAGGAAGGTTAGTCCCAGCTCCTTCTGCAGCTTCATCAGCAGGTTAATAACCTGGGATTGCACGGATACGTCCAGCGCAGACACGGCCTCATCGGCCACAATAAATTGCGGATTCAGCGCAATCGCCCGGGCGATGCCAATACGCTGGCGTTGTCCGCCGGAGAATTCATGCGGATAGCGGTTCCGGCGGCTGGCATCCAGACCCACCAGCTCCATCAGCTCGACCACCCGGGCATCGATCTCCTTGCCGGACATCTTCCAGTGAATACGCAGCGGCTCGCCGATAATATCCTTGACGAGAAAGCGCGGATTCAGCGACCCGAACGGGTCCTGGAAAATAATCTGCATCTCTTCCCGCAGCTTCCGCATGTCACGCGAACCCAGCGAATGGATATCCTGGCCCTTGAATAACACCTGCCCCCCGGTCGCACTCTGCAGGCGGAGGAGTACCCGTCCGAAGGTGGATTTGCCGCAGCCGGATTCGCCAACCAGCCCAAACGTCTCACCTTGGCGGATCGCCAGATTGACTCCATCCACCGCCTTCACCTGCCCGACGGTCCGGTTAAGCAGGCCCTTGGTGATCGGGAAATATTTCTTAATATCTTTAACTTCCACCAGCACTTCAGAAGAAGCCGGTAGTTTACGGTCTGGTACGGTTGCTGCCCTATTCATCATGCGCGCTTCGCCTCCCTGCTGGTATCCGCTGAAACCGGCTGATCCTTGAACAGCCAGCAGGCGGTCCGGTGATCATCGGAGATCATGAAATCCGGCGGCTCCTGGCTCCGGCAGATGTCCATGGCATGCGGACAGCGCGGGTGAAAGCGGCAGCCCGCAGGCAGCTGCCCTATCGGCGGAATCGTTCCACTGATCGTATAGAGCTCGCCTCCCCGTCCGCCTTCAAACCCCGGAATCGACTGGAGCAGCCCTACCGTATAAGGATGGCTGGGATGGTCGAAGATCTCTTCCACGCCGCCCTCTTCCACGATAGCACCCGCGTACATGACAGCAATGCGGTCCGCCATCTCGGCGGCAACCCCCATGTCGTGGGTAATCAGCAGGATGGACATCCCAAGCTCCGACTGAAGCTTGCGCAGCAGATCCAGAATCTGCGCCTGAACGGTAACATCAAGCGCGGTGGTCGGCTCATCGGCAATCAGCAGTTCAGGGTTACAGGCCAGCGCAATCGCAATGACTACGCGCTGGCACATCCCGCCGGACAGCTCATGCGGATACTGCTTTGCACGTATTTCCGGTGCGGGTATGCCCACCAATCGGATCAGATCTACCGCCAGCTTCAGCGCTTCTGCATCCTTCTTATTCTGATGCAGCCGCAGACTCTCAGCAATCTGCTCGCCTATGGTGAAGACCGGATTCAGCGAAGACATCGGGTCCTGGAAGATCATCGCGATCTGGTTGCCGCGGATTTCCCGCATCTCCTCCTGGCTCTTGCGCCCCAGATCCTGTCCATGGAAGTCAATCTGTCCATCCAGGATCATACCGCCCGCATAATCGATCAGGCGCATGATCGCCAGCGAGGTGACGCTTTTGCCGCTGCCGGATTCGCCTACAATACAGACCGTCTGACCTTTATTTACCGTAAGAGAGATGCCGTCGGTTGCTTTGAGCAGCCCCTTCTCTGTCGCGAAGCCGGCGGTTAGCTTCCGGATTTCGAGTAGTTTTTGCGCCATTGTTCCAGCCTCCTCCGGGATTTGGTCACTTGCTGTCTGGGATCAAGGGCATCCCGGATGCCGTCGCCGATAAAGTTAACCGCCAGCACCACCATCAGGATACAAAAGCCCGGATATACCGCCTGCATCGGATCAATTAGCATGAACTCCTGCGCGTTGCTAAGCATCAGCCCCCAGCTCGTAGCCGGAGCCTGGATACCAAGACCCAGATAGGACAATGCGGATTCGCTGAGAATCGCGCCGCCGACCATCAACGTGGCATTAACAATGATCGGGAAGCTTGCGTTGCGGAGCAGATGCCGGAAGATGATCCCCCAGCTGGATACGCCGATTGCTTTGGCCGCCTCCACATACTGCATTTCCCGCAGCTGCAGGAAGGTTCCCCGGACCAGCCGGGCAATACTCATCCAGCTCGTGAACGCCAGAATCAGGATCATGAATTCGATCTTTGTACCGAATAGAGCCATAACCAGGATATTCAGGAACAGGGACGGCACGGAGTTCATGACGTCAACAATCCGCATGAATACCGTATCCACGAATCCTCCGAAGTAACCTGAGATCGCACCGACCACCGATCCGACCAGTACGGATACAAAGGCAACAGAGAAACCGATAAGCAGCGAGATCCGCGCACTGTACAGCAGCCTGCTGAGAATATCTCGGCCCAGCTCGTCGGTGCCGAGGGGATGCCCCTCCGCCCCCGGCTTCAGGTTGGCGAACATCAGATCAATCTTCTCCGGCCCATAGGAAGTCAGGAACGGTGCGCAGATCGCCAGCAGCACAAAGATAAGCAGGACGGCCAACCCGCCCATGGCAAAAGGATTGCGTGAAAACTTCTTCCACAGCACTCTCCACGGGCCGGGAGGTCTGTCCATATCCGCCACGGGAATTTCCGGGTCGGTCCCGCCCGGCATCGGACTTATATCCGGCGTTCCCAGCGGCTTGGATACCTTCCCTTTGATAAGCTCTGTATTGTCTGTACTCATGCTGCCTTCCCCCCTTGCTTGCCGAGCTTCACCCGGGGATCAACTACGACATACAGTATATCTGCCAGAAGATTGCCAATGACGACCATCACAGCCGTGACGATCGTCACAGCCATCAGTGCCGAATATTCGCGTGCAGTGGCCATCTCTACGAACCAACGGCCCATTCCCGGCCAGTTGAATACATTCTCTGTTAGTGCGGCCCCTCCCACCAGGATCGGAAGATCAAGACCTAGTATCGTAATAATTGGAATTAGTGCATTGCGCAGGGCATGGCGGAAGACGACCTTCCGTTCCTTGACGCCTTTGGCCCGTGCCGTCCGGATATAATCCTGATCCAGCACCTCCAGCATACTGGCCCGCGCATACTTCATATAAGAAGCCAGGAACCCAAGTGCCAGCACGGTAACCGGCAGCACCAGATGCATGAATAAATCAGCTATACTGTCTTCCTTGCCTCTTGTATGCATATCCGACAATGGGAACCAGTCCAGCTTGAGCGACAGCCACTGCTGCAATAGAATCCCGAACCAGAAGGTCGGCATGGCGAAGCCCAGATAAGAAATGAACGAAGCCGTCTGATCCGATAAACCATAGACTTTGGTACTATTATAGATTCCCCAGGGAATTGCGATTAGCAGCGATACCAGCCAAGCCGCCCCCATCAGGATTATGGTATTGCCAATACGCGGCCAGAGCAGGTCTGAGATCGCAATATGGTTCTTGAAGGTATATCCCAGATCTCCTTGCAGCAGGTCACCGATCCAGCGGAAATACTGTATATAAATCGGCTGATCCAGTCCCAGGTTCTTGGCTTGCTGCGCAAATATTTCCGGCGTCAGTCCCGGTGCGAGCATCACTTGTGTAGGGCCGCCCGGAGCCGCATGGATGAGAAGAAAGGTTAGTATGGTAATCAGAAAGATGACCAGTACCGATTGAAGCACTCTACGTATCAGGTATTCTGTCATTGGCTATCCTCCTAGAGATGGTAAGGCGATAGATTACGGAAGGCCCCCCCATTTATACAAAAGGGGGAGGTGAAAGAGAAATCTCTTTCACCTCCCGCAAGTCTATTCAGTTAGTCGGTACGTTACTCGGTTACCCACCATTTGATAGCGTGGAAGAACTGTCCGTAGCCCAGTGACGGCTCAGGAGCATCCTCCTCTGCCCAGTGCACTCTAGGTCCTGTTCCGATCGCCTGACCATACTGATACAGGAATACATAAGGAAGGTCGGTCGAGATTTCTTTACCTACTTCTTTGTAGACTTCTTTGCGCTTAGCCTGATCTACCGTAGAATATCCGTCTACCCACAGCTTATCCAGCTTCTCATTCTTATACCAGCCGCTGTTCTGTCCGGCAGGCGGGAAGTACTTGGAGGAGAAAATGCTCTCTGCATCCGGGTCTGGTGTACTCAGGGACCATGCCAGCAGCAGCGCCTGATATTTACCCGGCGTTACGTTCTGGTCAATCCATGCAGCGAAATCAATCGCCTTAGGCTTTACTTCAATACCGACATCCTTCAGGTTCTGCTGGATAACAGCCGCTACCTGTTCACGGCGGCTGTTGCCGGCATTATACTGCAGCTCGAAGGAGAAGCGGTGGCCGTCTTTTACCAGAATGCCATCCTTGGCATCCGCAACCCAGCCATCTTCAGCCAGGAGCTTCTTGGCCGTCTCGGCATTGTAATCATAGTTCACAGCAGCATCACCCGGGTCAGCCCAGGTATCAGGCAGGAACGGTGCATTCATTAGTGCGCCTACACCCTTCAGGATATTGTCCACCATCCCTTGACGGTTCAGGGCGTGAGCAATCGCCTGTCTGGTCTTCTGTCCCTGGAACAGGCCATAGCCATCCGGGAAGTTCTTGCCGTCAAAGTTGAAGTTAACATATTCGTACTGTGCACCCGGCTTCTGGATGATATCAATCTTGCCATTAGCCTTAACTGCTTCAACCTGGGTTACAGGAATCGCACTGATATGGTCTGTGTCACCCTTCATAATCGCCTGAACCTCAGTGTTCTGGTCAGCATAGATCTTGTAGATTACCTGAGCGATATGAGGCTTCACAGTTCCCCAATAGTTCGGATCAGCATCCATGGTATGACTCTCGCCTTGCTTCCAGGCTGTCCATTTCCACGGTCCGCTTGTAACGGTCTTAGCCGGATCTGTACCGAAGGCGTTCTTCTGCATTTCGGTCGGCTTCACATCCTTGAGAACATGAGCGGGAACAACCTCCTGAACGAGGGCGTACAGGAATGGGGCGTAAATCTGGGACATTGTGAATTTCACCGTGTGGTCATCGATCTTCTCCACGGTCTTCACCTTATCAAAGGCACTGATCAGGGGCGAGCCTGTCTCCTTATTCTTGGCCGTTTCCACGGTATAGACTACATCATCTGCAACGACGGGCTGGCCGTCACTCCATTTGGCGGTATCCTTCAGCTTCACGGTGTAAGTCAAACCATCTTCGGAGATCTCCGGCAGCGCGGCAGCCAGCGACCAATCCTCTGCCTGTACATTGCCTTCACGGTCGAGATTGTACAGCTTGGCAAAGACGAATTGGGCCACATCACCAGACGCAGTATCATTAACTAAGAGGGGATTAATATTAACAATATCGGAGAATGAGCTTGTAACCAGTGTTCCGCCGTCAACCGGCGCGTCAGCCGCGGGTGCCTCCGTAGCCTCAGGCGCCGTACTCTCTGCCGGAGCTGTAGTGGCTGCAGGCGCACTTGTTGAAGAACCCGCAGTGTTATTCGTACTGCATCCTGTAAATAGAACCCCTACCAACGATAAGACTAGTAAACCTGACCACCATTTTCTCTTTTTCGCCATTCCTTTACTCCTCCTTAGTTAAGTGCTTGTTCCTGCTCTTCAAAGCTTCTCGGGAGACTGGGATGCTCCGGATCGTTGTGCGCCTAAGACTTCTAATGACCGCCTTCGCATTACATGTGACATAACATCACACCTAATATATATGGAAGGAATGCGGTGAATAGACCGCAGGTCAATTAGGGTCAGGGACAACTTTCCCGGCGGGAAACCTTACAGCTTCCTTCATAAATTATGGTTTATATTACATGTGAATATATCTTACGTCAATATTTTTATTTATCGCTGAGGAATCTTACTTTTTTGCTATTGAAACATTTACTTCCAATGTATTCTGGAATAACTGTAAATAAACCTTTTTCTCATTATTGTAATGAGTTTAATAAGGTTAGTTTATATGACACATTCTTATTATTTTCGCGTAATTTCGACACTATTCATCATAAATCACATAAAAAAGAAGAATAATGGCACCGGGCTCCCTCTGCCCCCGGCTCATTATCCTTCCTTGTAATGCTGATTTTTTTTGACAAAATCGTGACTGAACTACTCTACCGACTTCAGTGCTTCAATCATATGAATCCGCTTGAGCTTGATGTGCATGAAAGCCATTACGATCCCTGAGAATAGTATGGTCAGTAGCGCTGCATAGATGTAGCTCTGCCACTTGATGAGCGGAGCGAACATGGTGGCATCAAGCTCGGCGGTCGACAGGACGAACCGGTGCAGGATCACCCCAAGCGCACTGCCGGACAGTATGCCGAGCAGCGTTAACAGAATATTTTCCCGGTAAATATACAGAGTGACTTCCTTATCATAGAAGCCGAGCACCTTAATCGTAGACAATTCGCGGACCCGCTCGGACACGTTAATATTGGTCAAATTGTACAGAACCACGAAGGCCAGCGCGGCAGCAGAGACAATCAGCACCACCATGACGATATCCATACTGTCCATAGTTTCCTCGAAGGCTTCTCCCACTCCGCTGGAAAAGCTGACCAAGGCCACTTGTCCATTCGCAGTCAGCTTCTCCCCGAAGGCGCTCTCCCACGCTTTATCCTTGCCGCTGTAGTTCAATAATTGCGTATTATAGACCGGCTCCTTGCCAAACACCTTCGCGTAGTAAACCGGGGTCATGTATACATAATGCAGCACGTAGTTCTCAGTGACCGCCGCTACCTTGAGCTGGAATGGCTCATTGTTGCTGTCAAGAAGCGTCATCATATCCCCGGGTGCCACATCGTACAGCTTAGCCAGCTTCTCTGTTATGACCGCGCCCTCGTCACTTAATACACGCGGCTTACCAGTGCTGCGGTCCTTAAGATTAACGAAAGACGCCAGCTCCGCTGTATCCGAGGGAACAAAGATCCGCACCTCCTGGTCGTTCACGCCTTTGGCCCGGGCCGTCATAGCCTCCTGCAGCACATTCAGCGTGCTTGTTACCGCAGTCTCCTGT
This sequence comes from Paenibacillus sp. FSL H8-0048, assembly GCF_038002825.1. NCBI lineage: Bacteria > Bacillati > Bacillota > Bacilli > Caryophanales > Paenibacillaceae > Paenibacillus > Paenibacillus sp. FSL H8-0048. The sequence continues at coordinate 3,613,966 of NZ_JBBODF010000001.1, forward strand.
TCAATCAGCTTCTTATAGGAAGCCTGATCTGAGGCGGCTGCATTATCATGCAGAGCCACCAGGGCGCTGTATTTCATAATCCCGCCGAATTGCCGCTCGGTAATGCTGCCGATGGAATCCTTCAGCCCAAAGCCGGTCAGGATCAGCGCGGTACAGCCTGCCACCCCGATAACGGTCATGAACATCCGCTGCTTGTAGCGGAACAGGTTGCGGGCCGTCACCTTTTGCACGAAGCTGAGCTTTCTCCACAGGAAGGTGAAGCGCTCCAGCAGAATCCGCTGCCCGCTCTTCGGTGCCTTGGGCCGCATCAGCACAGAGGCGTTGCTCCGCAGCTCCACCCGGGAAGCGATCATCGCCGTCATCGTTGTACAGACCAGCGCCACGATGATGGAAATAACGGCGTAAGAAGGATAGAAGCTCTTGATCACATCCGGCAGGTTATAGAGCGAGCTGTAAGCATTATAGATAAGGTCCGGGAAGAACGTGAAGCCGACCGCCAGACCTGCAATTGACGCCGCTATGCTGGCGAGTGTTCCGTACACCAGAAACTTGGTCATAATGTCCATAGAGCCGTATCCAAGTGCCTTCATCGTCCCGATCTGGAGCCGCTGCTCCTCCACCATGCGGGTCATCGTCGTTAAGCTGACAAGCGCTGCAATCAGGAAAAAGAATACCGGAAAAGCCGACGCAATCGCAGACAAACGGTCCGCATTATCCTTGTATTCGGCGTATCCCGGGTTAATCGTGCGGTCTGCCACATATACCTTGGGCAGCTCCGGCTGGCTCTGTGCGACGGCGGCTGCCTGTTGTTGCGGCGGCTGCTGCTTGGTCCCTTGCTGGGCCGCCGCTACCGCCTCCGCCTTCAGCTCTTCCAGACGCTGCGCCGGGTAATCCTTCAGCGCCTCCTCCACCCCGGAAAGATGCTGCTCAATCAGCTTGTCATACGCAGGCGTATAAGCTGTTTGGGCAGCCGTATCCTTGAAGCTGAGGTATGCCTCCGTATATACAGGAAGTGTGAAATCCCCTTCCGGGATGACGGCGAACGCATCCAGGGTCCCTTTGCCGATGCGGCTGGTTCCGCGGTTCGCGGTCTCAATATATTGCGGACTCTGCGCGAAGCCTACTACGGTATAGGTCTTGGTCCGGAAGCTCTGTTCGGGCTGCTCCCCCGCCTCCCCGCCGAAGGTAATGGAATCGCCGAGCTTGAATTTGTCCTGTTCGCGCAGGTGTTCATCCAGTACAATCTCTCCAGAGGCTGCCGGGAGATGCCCGGCGGTGAGCTTGTAGCCATTCAGTTCATTCTTGTCTGTATATGAATAGACCTTGGCAATCAGCCCGCTGTCGCCAAGAAAGACATCGGAGCTGTATACAGGCTGAACCGTCTGCACCCCGGGTATCCCCCGGAGCTGTTCAATCCCTTGCTCCGACAGGCCGTAAGTGGACTGGACCCGCAGATCCATCAGCCGCAGATCCTTATAATACGTTGCTGCGGTATCCAGCATATCCGGCCCGGCCGACTTGATCCCGGAGAAGAAGCTGACCCCCAGCATAATAATCGCAAAGATCGAGAGGAACCTCGCCTTGGTGCGGCCGATTTCCCGAAAAACATCCTTCCATAGTGCCCGTTTCTTCATCATTTCCGGCCCCTTACCATTCGATATCTTCCACGGATACCGGTGCTGGATTCTTCACCATTTTCCGTACCTTGGCGTTGTTAATTTCAATGACCCGGTCGGCCATCGGAGCAATCGCCAGGTTATGCGTGATCACAATCACCGTTGTGCCGGTGTCGCGGCAGGTATCCTGCAGCAGCTTAAGCACCTGCTTGCCGGTGTTGTAATCAAGCGCACCGGTCGGCTCATCACAGAGCAGCAGCTTCGGCTGCTTCGCCAGCGCTCTGGCAATAGCCACGCGCTGCTGCTCCCCGCCCGAGAGCTGGGCCGGGAAGTTATTCAGCCGCGCGCCAAGGCCTACATCCTCCAGCACCTTCCGGGCATCCAGCGCCCGGGGCGAAATCTGCGAAGCCAGCTCGACATTCTCCAGGGTGGTCAGATTAGGGACCAGATTATAGAACTGAAACACGAAACCCACGTCATTACGGCGGTAGCCGGTCAATTCCTTGGCGCTGAAACGTGCGATGTCAGTACCGTCCACAATGACCTGGCCTTCGTCGGCGGAATCCATCCCGCCCAGTATGTTAAGCACCGTTGACTTTCCTGCCCCGCTGGGCCCTACAATTACAGCAAATTCACCCTTCTCAATCTCGAACGCAATGCCGTCATTGGCAACAATCAGGGTCTCCCCCATCTTATAGCGCTTATATTCGTCCTTCACCGTTACAAATGCCATGCCGTCTCCTCCTGTCTTCTCCACAAACCGCTAATGCACCAGAACTGGCAGATACGATTCAATGACTCAAGTGTAGCACATGAACCCCCTATGATGGCAAAAGTAGGGGCATCACGCATTGCACCTCCTCGCGGAAAAGGAAACCCGCCGCTTCGCGGCACGTACGCGGAGCAGGCGAGTACCTGGAGCACGCGGAAGGACGTGGAGCACGCGCGAGTAAGAAGAGCAAGCGGAAGGACCCCGGAGCAAGCCAGGCGGGTCGCAGCAAGTGTAAGCAAGTGGAAAAACGTATCTTAATTCCCGGATTACCAATATATTTCCGGAAGCAAGTGGAAAAATAGCATCTAATCAGGTCAATTTTGCTATTTTAGATGAAACGGGCGGATTTAAGTGGCTTTTTTCCAACTGTTGTCTGTTATTAGACCCAACCTTAATTAGCTAATGCCATTCATCCAACTATTTCCTGCTGATCTGCCTGCCAGTCTCTTCTCCTAGCCCATTTCTCCCTCAAAAGAATGAAGCTTCATCCTCCGGCTGCTCCGGCTGCCACGGCAGCTAAGTCCCCGCTGAATCCAGGTGACGCAGACTGCCAGCAAGTTTTCCCCTCACAGCAAAAAACCTCCTGACGGAGGTTTTTACCCGATGTTCTTGCCCGATGATGCTACTCAACCTTAATTTATGGGGTCGGCATTCCGCCGTTGGCATTCAGGGTCTCGCCGCTGACATAGCTAGATTCCTGGCTGGCCAGGAATACATAAGCCGGGGCCATTTCAGCCGGTTGGCCGGGGCGTCCCAGCGGGGTCTTGGCTCCGAACTCCTTCAGGACTTCCTCCGGCTGTCCGCCGCTTACCTGAAGCGGAGTCCATACCGGTCCCGGTGCGACAACGTTCACCCGGATTCCCTTCGGCGCCACCTGCTGGGCGAACGCCTTGCTGAAGGTATTGATCGCGCTCTTGGTGGTGGCGTAATCCAGCAGAATCTCTGAAGGCTCATAGGCCTGAATCGAGGATGTATTAATAATCGTACTACCCGGCTTCATATGCTTCACCGCTGCCTTACAGAGCCAGAAGAGCGAGTAGACATTCGTCTTGAAGGTAGCATCGAACTGTTCTGTAGTCAGATCGGCTATTGTCTTCACGAACTGCTGCTTACCGGCGATGTTAGCCAGGATATCAATCCCGCCCAGCTCCTCTACGGCCTTGGCAATCAACTGCTCGCAGTACTTCTCGTCCTTCAGATCGCCCGGCAGGGCCACTGCCTTGCGGCCGGCTTCCTCTACGAGCTTAACCACTTCCTTCGCGTCAGCTTCTTCCTCCGGCAGATATGCCAATACCACATCCGCGCCTTCACGGGCAAAAGCAATCGCCACCGCCCGCCCGATTCCGCTGTCCGCTCCAGTGATTACTGCTTTCCGTCCGGTGAGCCGTCCGCTGCCCTTGTAGGTGCCCGCTCCGTCATCGGGACGCGGATGCATCTTCGTCTCCAGGCCGGGGCTGGGCTGCTGCTGCTCGAATTCCGGCGTAGCCTTTTCATATTGCTGCACAGGATCTTGAATCTTATATTGATTACTCATGATAATATTCCTCCTCTGTTCGCTTCTGATTGTGTAGGCTTCTGACTCTTTCTATGTAACCAGCTTCCCTTTTTCTTAAACGAATTATGTATGAGTGCAGCCACAAAAATAAAAGCCCTTTGCCAAAAGAGCAAGGGGCCCCCACTGTATATCATTTAATGAATCAGAACTCTTCGTACACGGCCGGGTCCTGCTCCCACAGCGGGCCGGTGGTCGGAATGTCCGAGATCATCTTCATCTCTTCTTCCGACAATTCGAAGCCGAAGATATCTATATTCTCCCGCTGATGCGCCTCCGACTGCGACCTTGGAATCGGAACGGCTCCCAGCTGCACATGCCAGCGCAGAACAATCTGTGAGACGGACTTGCCACGAGCAGAGGCAAGGGTCTGGAGCTGTTCATTCTTCAGCAGATCCTCGCCGCGTCCCAGCGGACTCCAGGATTCTGTGACGATTCCGTGCTGCTCATGATACGCGCGCTGCTCCGCCTGCTGATAGAAGGGGTGCAGCTCAACCTGGTTCATCGCCGGTACCACACCTGTCTCCTTAATCAGACGGTCCAGATGCTCCGGCAGGAAGTTGCTGACGCCGATTGAACGGATCAGCCCTTTTGCCCGCGCATCAATCAGTGCCTGCCATGCTTCCACATACAGGTTCACCTTGGGATTCGGCCAGTGGATCAGGTACAGGTCATAATAGTCGAGTCCGGCCCGGTACAGCGATTCCTCAATCGTCTTGACCGCCTCATCATACTTATGATGCCGGCCCGGCAGCTTGGAAGTAATGAACAGCTCTTCTCTCGGGACACCACTCTGCCGCACCGCCTCTCCGACAACACCCTCATTCTCATAGTTGAATGCGGAATCGATCAGACGATACCCCAGATCCATTGCCGTCTTCAGGCTCTCTACACCCTTCGCGCCTCTGATCCACGCGGTTCCGAAGCCGATGGCTGGCGCCTTCACCCCGTCGTTCAGCAGTACTTCCGGAATATGATTCGTCATGTTCATTCAGCCTCCTCTATTTAAATAGTAACAGCCCCTGCCGGAATCTTAACCAGCACCTGATACTGCTTACCCGGTCTCAGTTCCTTCAGAACACCGTCTTCCACAAGCTGTCCGTCCAGATAGACTTCGATTGCCGCTACGCCAGACTCACGCTTCATCTCAATCTGCAGCTCAGCCCCTCTGAAGCTGCGCTTCACGGTGGCCTCCTGCCAGACGGACGGAAGCTGTGGCTTCACCTGAAGCCCTTCCCGGCAGCCTTGCAGGCCGAACAGCCCGTCGATCAGGCAACGGTACACCCAAGGAACGGTTCCGGTGTTGAACAGGTGGCTGGAACGTCCGGCAGTCTGCGGGAACTGCTTGTAAGCACCCCGGTAATAGTTAGGGATGAACACCGGCAGCTGGCCCCGCCGGATGATATCCCCGATATCAGGCCCGGGGAGCATTTTGCGCAGCAGACGGTACGCGTGATCCTGCTCACCCACTGCATACAAGCCATAGATATAGAAGGCGGCGGCATGATTGTAGACTGCACCGTTCTCGGCTGTCCCCGGATGCTTCTGGGTGACCCGGCCCACATCCTCGCGCATGGCCGTATAGGACGGTGCGAGCTTTTCCACTCCATACGGGGTTTCCAGCTGTTCATGGACCGACTTCATCAGCTTCGCCCGCTTCTCCTTATCCGCTGCACCGCTGAGCAGCGCCCAGCCCTGGGGATTGATGAATATCCGGCCTTCCTTGTCGCTGCTGATTCCGAACAGGACATTGTCGTCGGTGATCCCGCGCGCATACCACTCGCCATCCCACAGATACCGATTGGCCGCCGCATTCACCTCGTCCGCCGCCAGGCGGAAGGTGTCCGCAACCTCCTGCCGGCCGCTACGCTCACAAATATCCGCCCAGACCATACATGCATACGCGGTAGCGATGGTCAGCCAGCCGGACACGCCTTGTCCCCGGTACCCTACCATATTCATCGGGTCGCACCAGTCTCCCTGATTGATATAATTCAGGCCGCGCTCATCCCGCTCTTGGAGCAGCCACTGTACCGCACGGTCGATATGCTCATGCACAGGCCCTGTCTCCAGGCCGCCCGCATACGATACTTGCTCATCCAGAATGCTGTAATCATCCGTCTCATCCAGATAGGTACTGAGGCAAATCGGCAGCCAGACACAATGGTCCGTATGCGGAACCTGATTGATATATTTCAGTTCAGCCGCTTCATGCAAAATAATGCCGTCCGGCATCGCTCCGCTGGCCTCCTGCTGGCTTAAGGCCGTCAGGAACGCTTCTCTTGCCGTCTGCGGCTTAAGGTAGCTCATCCCCATATTATCCTGCAGATAATTCCGGGTCTGCGGGTCGGTGGTCAGGCGGTTGGTCTGCCCGTGATAGTACATCTGCCGGGGCAGCCAGTGGTTGACCAGATTGTCGAGGTCCGCATCCGGTGTGGAGATATCAATGCTCCCTCTGCCTTCTGCGATGTACTGGGCATATTCCCGCTCGGCGCGGACGAATCCGTCTTCGCCGTCTGCCCCCGCATCCAGGAACAGCCGATGGCGGATCTCGGCAATCTCCTGTTCATCGTGGGCCGGCCCGAAGATGAAGCGGTATTCACGTTCTTCCCCCGCAGCCAGGTCCAGACTGTATTGCAAGGCAGCAACCGGAGTCTCATAACGGGCTTCGCCTTGCGCCAGCCGTTCGTTCTTGACCGCTGACGGCGAGCCGATCCCCCCTTCGCCCTCGAAGGCTTCCTGATTCACTTCCCAGGAAGCCGGGGCATGGTCGGCCAGCAGGAAGGTTTTGTCCTTTAGATGCTTGATTTTGGCGTAATCCTGATATTTCTGATAAGGGGTGACCGCTGTAGCCACGATTCCCTGCAAGGCTTCCTTATACTCGCCCGACTGATTCATCCATGACATGTAACCGATGGTGAAGTAGGGATAGATGCTGATCTTGCGGGGAGCGTCGGACAGATTGGTCACCTTCACCCGCCACAGCTCCATCGGGTCATCCTTAGGCAGGCTTAACGTCATCTCTATCGCGATCCCGTTCTTCTCAATGGTCCATACAATATTATGTTTACCTACCGCAAAAGTGTAATGATCCGGAGGGGTGCGGACAGGCTCATAGGGGGCAGAGAACAGCTCGCCGTTCTCCTCATCCTTGACATAGACGAAGCGTCCGGGGTGATGGGCATAATAAGGCTGCTCCGGCTGCATGAATGTCTTGGCCTCCAGATTCGGCGCATAGGAATACTTCGCAGGCTCGGGCTGCATGAACTGGGCTACCGCATATCCCCGGCAGTTCATATGAATCATCATCTGCTCATTCCACAGGAACCCCGAAGCCTTAGGAAGGATTGTGGGACTGGACAGCTCATAATATTGGTTATCTTCAGATGCTCGTATCATTCTCATGCCTCTCTTTCCGGAATAAATATCCATCATTCTAGTATACTTTATTCAAGAATACGCTCTCATAGGTTTGCGGGCAAGTCTGCAGAATGAGTTTCAATTTCATCGATTTGGTTTTTATAGTAGAATATACCCAAATTTCTACCGCTAAATGAGAGGTGCATCAGATGAAGCAATCGTACATAGCCAGACTTGAATTATTCGTAACCAACGCCCAGCAGATCAAACAGGAATTCCCCTGGCAAAATGCCTCCGTGAACCGGCTGGCAGCCTTGCTCTACGCCGTGGAGGACAAGATCGCCAATGTGCAGGCGATCCGCATGTACCATGAGATGGTCAAGGATAACACCCGGGGCTTCTCGTCCTTCCGGGGAACCTCAGCCATCTGTATTGCTGCGCTGCTCTCCCTGTCCCCCCAGCCGGAACAACAGCTTGCAGCAACGCTGGCTGTATATGACCTCCTTAAGGAACGTAAATTCCGGGCCTCCGACTACCTGGTCATTGCCGCCTATCAGATCGCTGCTCATACCCCGTACGATCAATATGCCGCAGCCATAGACCACACTCAAGCTTTCTATGAAGGGATGCGGTCGAAGCACCGTTTCCTCACCGGACGGGACGACTATATCTTCGCTGCCATGCTCGGGCTGTCCGATATCCCTGTAGAGCAAGGGCTGGAGCAGCTGGAACAGCTCTATGTTACACTCAAGCCCGAGTTCTTCTCCGGTAATAGTGTTCAGGCGCTGACACAGGTGCTGGTGCTGGGCGGCGGGGATCTCACAAGCCGGGTGCTAAGTCTGCGCGAGGCGTTCCGGGCCCGGGATATCCGGCTGGATAAGGAGTATACTCTCTCGTCCCTTGGCATCCTGGCCCTGCTTCCGTACGAACAGCAACAGCTGGTAAGCGATGTCTCGGATACCTATGAGTTTCTCCGTCCGCAGAAGGGCTTCGGCGGCTGGTCGATCAACAAGCAGGAGCTGCTCCTGCTGTCTGCCGCACTCGTCTCCTATCAATATATAGTGGACGTGCGAAACGGCATTATTGAATCCGCCCTATCTACCAGTCTGACCAACATCATCATTGCCCAGCAGACAGCGATTGCTGTAGCTGCGGCCTCTGCTGCGGCGGCAGCTTCTTCTTAGGAATTGACATGCAAAAGGCTTCCGGAGCGTAGTTTGCTTCGGAAGCCTTTTAGTTGGATTTCAGGCACTTGTTAACGGGCTATCTCCCGTGTGACGGAAATTAGTTGGATTTATGATACTTAACTCTGCCCATATCTGCGATATTACCTGTATCCGGCTGGAGTAGGTGTATAATTTCCAACTTCACTTCGCCAAACAACGTTTTTGTTATAATTAGATGACGTTTATCCACTTGTTGTTATGTTAAGCAGCTGCGGCCGCTTGCCTGCCACCCTTCCGCAACAATCCTACACTTCCTCCCCATCCCCGGGCATACGGCGTCTGCCGATCCCAAACGCATAGTACCCCGCCACAACAACAGCCAGGAACGACGCGCCGACGATCAGCGACAGATGGGTATCCGGGTTGAACCACATGCCGATGATGACCAGCGACAGGAAGATGATAATAATGTAGTTACTGACCGGGAAAAAGCGGGACTTGAACGGATGGGCGGCCATCTCGCCTGCCCATCGCTCTCTGAATCTGAACTGGCTGAAGGCCAGGGCGAACCACGGAATCATTCCCGGAAGCACGCTGGCACTGTAAATATAGAGAAACAGCTTGGAGTCCGGCATCAGATAGTTTAACAATACGCCGACCAGCAGCAGGGAGATCGTTGTGATTATGCTGTTGCGGGGCACTCCGCTGGCAGAGACTCTGCCGAAGAACTTCGGAGCTTGTCCGTTCTGGGCGAGCGTGTAGAGCATTCTTCCCGCACTGTAGATCCCGCTGTTGCAGCCTGACATCGCCGCGGTCAGCACCACGAAGTTGATAATGCCTGCCGCAGCGACAATCCCGACCTTGGCGAAGGTCAACACGAACGGACTGCCGATCCCGCCGATCTCATTCCACGGATAGATGGTCACAATGATGAAGATGGCCCCCACGTAGAAAATCAGAATACGCCAGATGATATTCTTGATTGCTTTTCGCAGCGTATGCTTCGGATTCTCCGCTTCCCCGGCCGTAATCCCCACCAGCTCAATCCCCTGATAGGCCGCCGTGACAATGCAGAGCGCGAACAGGAAGCCCTTGAGTCCTCCGGCAAAAAAACCGCCGTGGCTATACAGATTGGACAGCCCGAGCGGCTGCCCGCCATTCCCCAGACCGAAGAAAATCACCCCGGTGCCGATCACCAGCATCACCACAATAGCGACCACCTTGATCATCGCAAACCAGAATTCAAACTCCCCGTACAGCTTCACCGCCGCCAGATTGGCCGCTGCAATGATGCCTACACCGATCAGCGCCGGAATCCACTGCGGAATATCCGGGAACCAGTACCCGACATAGATACCAATCGCCGTAACCTCGGCCATACCGACCGTCACCCAGAGGAACCAGTAGCTCCAGGCGGTCAGGAAGCCGGCCAGCGGGCTGATATATTTGTGGGCAAATGTGGCGAACGAACCGGTCACCGGCTCCACCACCAGCATCTCCCCCATAATCCGCATCACAAAAAACATAATGATTCCTGCCATAAGATACGCAAGCAGCACGGATGGTCCCGCCCACTTAATCGTACTTGCCGAGCCCATGAATAATCCCACGCCAATCGTGCCGCCCAGTGCGATCAGCTCGATATGCCGCGGCTTAAGTCCTCTTGTTAACTGTTTCGATTCCAAGCGTTATGCTCCCCCTCAAATGTACACCTGTACACCTCACATGTACTCCACGCAATCTATCTTAATATGTAAGCATCATTGTAAGCTGTGATCTACATTAACGCAATGCAGAATTACTCCATTACAAAGTTCAAGCTTTTGTAAAAAGAAATTAAGCGTATCCCTATACATTTTGGTTCATAGTGTTATAATCACTTTGTTTATCACAAGACAACAGGAAACAGGTGATCAGATGTTTGAAATCAAATGGCTGTGGCAGAACCTGGAGGGCAACCGGGCGCGGTATATCGTGGCGCTCTGCCTCTCGGTGGTGGGCTCAAGTCTTACGATAGTGAACCCCTACATCAGCCAGCGCATCGTCGATACGTTCATTGCCGGTGACCAAGCAGGAGAGAATCTTGCTACAGGACGCGGACTGCTCATTGCACTGTGCCTGGGCATGATCGGCTTCTCTCTGCTCCGTACAGGGCTGGCATACTTCACGACCATGCAGTACGAAATTTCTTCACAGAATATGATGTACAATATCCGGATTTATCTGTACAACAAGATTCAGGGCCAGGACCGGGAATATTATGACCGTAACCGCACCGGGGACCTGATGACCAAAATGACGGGGGACCTGGATATGGTCCGCCACTCGATGGCATGGATTTTCAAGACGATCATTGAATCGCTTACGATTTTCCTGGCAGCCGTCATTTATTTCCTCACGATTGATGTGAAGCTGACGCTGTGGATGCTGATCCTGTCACCGCCGATTTTTGTGGTGGCCTTTATCTTCGCCAGACGGGTGCGTCCCATGTACATCGACCTGCGCGAACGGCTGTCCCAGCTCAATACAACGACCCAGGAGAATATCTCCGGGAACCGGGTGGTGAAGGCTTTTGCCCGTGAGGAGTTCGAGATTTCCAAGTTCACAGAGAAGAATGTCAACTACGCGGTGGCGAATAAAAAAGCGGCCCTCGTCTGGCTCGACTATTTCCCTTATCTGGAGTCGTTCGCCCAAGGGTTCAACGTGGTCCTGATGCTGGCCGGCGGTTACTACGTGATGGAGGGGCGGATTACCTTCGGTGAGTTCACGGCGTTCTCCTCGCTGATCTGGGCCGTTTCGAACCCGATGCGCAATATCGGAATTATTATTAATGATATTCAACGTTTCTTTGCCAGCTTATCCAAAATCGTCGATATCTATTACGCCCGTCCGGCGATTGCCAATGATCATAATCCGGTGGAGCAACGCCGCTATGAGGGACGGATCGAATTCGACCATGTCCGGTTCAAATATGATAACGCTACCGTGCTGGATGATGTGAGCTTCACAATTGCCCCCGGCGAGACCATTGCGATTATGGGAGCCACCGGCTCCGGCAAAACCTCGCTGATCAACCTCATTCCCCGCTTCTATGATGTGGCTGGCGGGCGTGTGCTGGTCGACGGCAGAGATGTTCGGGAGCTGGAGCTGGATGAGCTGCGCGGGAACATCGGGATGGCTACGCAGGATGTCCTGCTGTTCTCCGATACCATTGACGGCAACATCGCTTACGGCGATCCGGATCTGCCGGAGGAGGATGCGAAGGCTTATGCGGCTCTGGCCGCTGCCCATGATTTCATTGTTAAGATGCCCGAAGGCTACGATACGGTAGTCGGGGAGCGCGGCGTCGGTCTGTCCGGTGGACAGAAGCAGCGGATTGCGCTGGCACGCGCCCTGGCGGTCCAACGTCCGATTCTGATCCTGGATGATACGACCTCTGCGGTCGATCTGGAGACGGAGGAGCATATCCAGCGCAGCCTCCGGGAGCTGGAGTACCCCTGCACTAAGATCATCATTGCGCAGCGGGTATCCACTACGGCCCAGGCTGACCGCATTCTGATTCTTGAGGGCGGACGCTTAATTGAGGAAGGGACTCATGCCGAGCTGCTCGCGAAGCGGGGTTATTACTATGATGTATTTATGCTTCAGAACGAGGGTATTGGAAGGCAGGTGACTGAGAGTGGCCAGAAATAAATTCGATGTCGACGAGAATCTGGAATCGCCGTTCAATATCAAGCATTTCCGGCGGGCCATGGTCTATATCAGACGCAAAAAGAAGCCTATGCTGATTGCATTCGCGCTTAGTGCATTGTCGGCGGCGATTGCCCTGTCGGCCCCGCTGATCATGCAGCATGTGGTGGATGTGACGATTCCCGCCAAAGATATGGGCGCATTGGCCGGCTGGTCGGCGCTAATGCTGGCAACGATTGTGGTCAGCGTCATTCTGGCGACCATCCGCTCGCGGATTATGACAAGTGTGGGTCAGGATATTATCTTCGATATCCGCACAGATCTGTTCAAGCATCTGCAGGACCTGCCATTCAAATATTACGACGACCGGCCGCAGGGCAAAATCCTGATCCGGGTCGTGAACTATGTCAATGCGGTCTCCGATGTGTTATCGAACGGAATTATCAACTTCATTCTGGAAATTGTGAACCTGATCTTCATTGCAGTGTTCATGTTCGCCGTGGATGTGCGGCTCTCCTTCATCATTCTGGCCGGACTGCCGGTATTCCTCGGCATCATGCTGCTGATCAAGACCCGGCAGCGCCGGGCCTGGCAGGCCGTATCGAATAAAAGCTCCAATCTGAATGCCTATCTCCAGGAGAGCATCAGCGGCATCGGCGTCACCCAGATGTTCTCCCGGGAGACGCGCAATGAAGGCATCTTCACCCGTCTGGCCGGCAACTTCCGCACGGCCTGGATGAAGGCGCTGCGTTACAACATTCTGATTCCGTTCAGTGTCGATAACCTGTCTACCATTGTTACAGCTATGATCTTCCTGGTCGGCCTGCTGACTCTGGACCCTCAGAACATGACGCTGGGCGTGATTCTCGCCATGAGCAGCTACGCGGCACGCTTCTGGCAGCCGATCCTGAACCTGTCGAACCTGTACAATAACTTCATTAATGCAGTCGCTTATCTGGAGCGGATCTTCGAGACGCTGGATGAGCCGGTGACGGTCAGCGATATCCCCGGTGCGAAGGCGCTGCCGCCTGTACAAGGCCGGGTGACGTTCGATGATGTCACCTTCGCCTACGATCCGGGCCTGAATATCCTGGAGAACATCTCCTTCGATGTGGCTGCCGGAGAGAGCATCGCTCTGGTCGGTCCGACCGGTGCGGGTAAGACCACCGTCGTTAATTTGATCTCGCGCTTCTATAACCTGACCGGCGGACGCATCCTGATTGACGGGCAGGATATCTCACAGATTACCTTGAAATCACTGCGCAGCCAGATGGGAATTATGCTGCAGGACAGCTTCATCTTCTCGGGAACCATTCTGGATAATATCCGCTACGGCAGACCGGATGCGACCGAGGAGGAGGTTATCGCCGCCGCGAAGGCGGTCTGTGCGGACGACTTCATCCGCGAATTCGATCAGGGCTACCAGACCGAGGTGAACGAACGCGGCTCCAAGCTCTCCCAGGGACAGCGCCAGCTGATCTCGTTCGCCAGAACACTGCTGGCTAACCCGCGGATACTCATCCTGGATGAAGCCACCTCCTCCATTGATGCGCAGACCGAACGTCTGCTCCAGAAGGGGCTGAATGAGCTGCTCAAAGGGCGCACCTCGTTCATCATCGCGCACCGCCTGTCTACGGTGAAGAACTGCGACCGGATTATGTATGTCTCAAATAAGGGCATTGCCGAGAGCGGCTCACATGACGAGCTGATCGCCCGCCGCGGCCTGTACCACCGGCTGTATACGGCGCAGAAGATGGAAGCCTGATGTGCAACGCAGGATAAAGCTTAGATCCCAATAGGCATATACCAAAAACCGCAGCAGGGACTCCCCTGTCTGCGGTTTTTGCGTGCTTAGTTGAACCGTACAGCACATCTTCAGTGAAGAATAGTTACACATGTAAGAACGGATACCGCCTAACACTACTGTTACTGGCTTCCTCTATCATGTGCAATGAAGCAGTACTACTACTGCGGTCCACGCGGACTGGAGAGCCGCTATTCCTGTACATTGTACCATTTTGCGGGCCAGGCGGACTCACATGCACTTAACTAGTCATTTTCGCCTCATTTCCATCACCAATTGGCCCTATAACGGCCCCTCAGTCCGCAGGCGAGCGATAAAGCTATCTTTTTCACAAAATAAGAGCCTCATGGTCCGGTGGTAAAACCTTTAAGCGGAAAACCTGTTACCCGTGCATTATTTATTCCTGCTTCATGTACTCTTCCCTCAGCATACTGTAGATCTCCAGATCGACCACTCCCTTGCCGGACCAGAGGGCCGCTTGCCGCAGCATCCCTTCCTTGACGTATCCGTTCTTCAGCAGCACCTTCTTGGAAGGCTCATTGTTCAGCATCACCTCTGCCTGAATCCGGTTCACCTGAGCCTGCTGGAAAAGGAATGCTGTCAACAGCTCAACGGCCTTGGAAGCGAGGCCCCTCCCCCACTGGGCTTCCGCAAGGAAGTAGCCAATGGTCACCATATTGACCCTCTGATTGAAGTCGCAGGCTTCAATAATTCCGAGCAGTTGCGTATCGTCTGCGGGGGCGAAGATGCCCCACTTGATCCGCGATCTTTTGCCATAATCCCGCTCATAATGACCGATCATGCTCTTGACTGTAGTCTTATTGTGCTTGGGGATAATGCCGCAATATTCGAACACCTGGTCATTGCTGTAAATCTCGAATAGCCCATCCAGATGCTGCTCCTCAATCTTGCCCAATACCAGCTCCTCTGACCTTAAGACAGGGAACTGGTCAAACACAATCTCCATCTTCATCCGGGGCACTCCCTTCTCTGATCCTTAAGCGCTTGGCCTAATGGGGACGTACAAATCAACCATGCACTTGCCCTGCGGATCTTGCGCAGGATCATTCAGGCAGAATTCAAGACATGGCCGGTCATCGGCTTCATAGCCGCTGCGGGGTAACCATACGCTGAACATGGTATCATACGCAAGGACAAATCTATCTACCGCATCATAGTAGGAATACACCGCATACAGCCCGCCGGATAGAGTCTTGTATGCTACCTCCTCCCGGTGGGTCTCCCGTTCGAATCCCTCCGGGAGTGTAATGCAAGCATCATAGCGGCATACAGACTCTTCTGTAAGTTCCCCGTCATCCAGTGAGATTCCGATGTACTGCTGATTCGCCGGATGCAGCCCCTGCTTAGCAGCCCAGCCGGTTAGCTTGTCCCATGCGTTATGCGTGTTTATGTAACTTCCAATATGCCTGACATAAGCGACCTCAACCTCTGCAATTTCTCTGAGTTCCACCATACTGTCCCATGCCCTCCTTAACAGCGGATTACCTTCTGCTTTATTGTATTCCGCCGGGGCGGCCGGCTCTGCCTGCTTATTGCTGAGGAGTGACGGGAAATTGCTATGTTTCTGCCTGCTATTCCTGGTACTGCTGGGGGTACAGCCGAAATGCCGTTTGAAATGGACATTCAGAGCAGATACCGATTCAAAGCCGCTCTCCCCTGCAATCTCCAGAATCGTCTGATTCGTCCGGCTAAGCAGCACCATGGCCTGCTCGACACGCTTCCTGGTTACGAAGGCCATCGGCGTCATGCCCGTGAAGGCTGTGAATATTCTGGTGAAATGATATTTGGAGAAATGGGAGATCTCCGCCAGCTGATCCAGCCGCAGCGGCTGGCTGCTGTGATTTTCTATGTAGGCAATGACCTGCTTGATCCTCTCCCCATACTGCTCCTTCATCACTGAACCCCCTGTCTCCTTCGTGTTACAATACTGTACAAATATTGTAAACTGGACAGACTGTTGTCACAACCCTGTGGTATAACCAGAGGAAAGGAGTGATTGTTATGGCAAGCTATGAATACTCGTCCCGGCAGGAGCTGATCGACACGATCCATAATCTGTACCTGCTCTTGGATGCCGAGTATGACGGAATTAACAATACATATAAGGATACGCGAATTCCTGAGGTGGACAAAACCCCAGCCGAGATCATCGCTTATCAGCTGGGCTGGCTGGAGCTGGTGAGGAGCTGGGACCGGAGTGAGCTGGAAGGACAGACCTTCTCCATGCCTGCTGCGGATTACAAGTGGAATCAGCTCGGCGGGTTGTATCAGTCCTTCTACAGTAAATATGCGGAGTATTCTCTGTCTGAGTTGCGTGAACTCTTCCGGCAATCAGAGCAGCAGTGGCTGGACTGGATCAGCACATTGACGGAGGAGGAGCTGTTCATCCAAGGCGCGCGTAAGTGGACCGGAGCCAAGGAGAACTGGCCGATGGCCCGGTGGATTCACATTAATTCTGCCGCTCCGTTCAAGACCTTCCGGGGGAAGATCCGGAAGTGGAAAAAGCATTGTCCTGAAGGACTCGCAGAGTGACAAAGTGGCAGCATCACAAAGCGGGATAGCGGGATAGCGGGATAACAGGTTAGCGTCCACTGCTTCGCAATCATTGCGTGCTGTCTGCCCTCCCGTCTGGCCTTTGCATCCCCCTCTTGCCAGTGCCTTCCCGGTTCATTCCCCTGCTCCCGTCCCTGAAGTTGGCGCCGCCGCCGTTCATGCCGGGGAACCCGCCGGGCCGGGAATTGAAGTCTGCACTGGTAATATTCTGGGCAGTGATTGCTTCGCAGGAAGTGAGCAGCAGCGAACAAATAAGCACACTAATAATTAAGGTGATATAGTATTTCTTATTCCGCATCATGAGACCTCCTTCTGCCGGTCAGCAGGCTATAGGCATCTTGGAAACCCAGGTAAGACAAGACAAGCAGCAGCGGATACACGGGATACAGATACCGGGACTTAATCTCCCAGAGCAGGTAGAACCCGATGAAGCCAAGAATCACCAGAAGGAGGGGGTCTCCGCGAAACGCTTAGCAAGCAGTCCCCGGATTAACCGGATCAGAATGAAGATGTACATCAGGAAATTCTGGACATATAAGGCCCACAGCAAGCCGCGCCGGTATATGGAATCACATTCAAACAGTCTGCTTGCGGCTGTGGAATAGCTGTAGTGTCCCATCACCATGCCGCCCCTCCCGCCAGTGGAGGAGGCGGCTTCATTTCCAATCCCGTAGCGCTCCATCTGATATGTCCCTTCCGTCCAGGTCCAGACCAGCTTTTTATAATACATTTCTGCAAGCTCAGTTAAGGTCGCGCCGGAGAGCTTGCTGCGGATAGAGTCCTTAAACAGTTCTACACTCTCCGCCTTATTATAGCCGGCCTCCTGCTGGTAGATATTATAGCTCTCACGGTCATCCCAGAACCCGAGTGTCTCCAGATTAATTCCCATGTTCAGCCACATGTACACCGGAGCAGAATTGCTGGACGGCGATTCGTCCACAATGCCTGTGGCTTGAAGCGCCGTATTCTGAATCCAGGCAGGAAGAACCCACAGCAGCAGGGTTATGCCACAGGCAGCAATGACCTTCTTCACGCCAATCGCCCGCAGGTTCAGGAGCAGACTGAGAACAATGGCAATCAGGAAGATCATACCTATGCTGCGGAAGTAGTTACCAAGTGTAAGCAGTACTGCCGCGAACAGCATATCCTTCATGGATCTTCTGCGGATGAACCTGACTCCGAAGTAGAGCGCGCTGGTGAGCAGAGCCGTGGCAATTCCATCATTATAGATGAAGTTGCTCATGAACAATGCCGGAACATAGGCCGCAGCGATAATCAGAAGGCCATAGTCCTTCCTGCTTGATTTAGGATTCAGCTCTTGGGCGAGCAGATAGATGACCAGCGTGGTGGCGAGCGTGAACAGAATGTTGAAGCTTTTGATCACCAGGTAATTGTCCGGGAATAGAAGCAGCAGCGTCTTCAAATACAGCACGAAGGAGAAATTAAAAGGGAACATGTACAGGTATCCGCCTGACTGGAAGGAGGAATAATCCTTGTCATAGAGCATCGCCCAGGCCAGGGACAGCACCGTCTGTGAATCATCCGTAGGCATGCGGGTGAACAGAAAAATAATCACGAGCTGCATGGCACCAGATAACAGCAGAACAGCTGGAATAACCTTGGCCCGGCTATACCCTTCAAGCCTCCGGGAGAGTCTGTACAGCACGAAGCCCAATCCCAGAACAACTACAATCCATAGCAGGAACACAAGCGGCTGCTGCCCTTCCAGCACCGCCCGGTCTCCATACACGGAATAGCTATATTTTGCCCGGAGAAAGAAGGATGAAGCAATGAACAGCCCAATGAATAAGGCGAGGATGATTGTTACGATTTGCTGGATTCTTTTTACCATGATACCCTCCTGATTGGCAGCGTCCGGCGAGTCTTTCGCATGTGCCTTAATCCATATACGGAGTATACATAGTGAATCTGAATGTTAGTTGAAAGGATGCTTCAGACACCAAAAAACCTCCGGGTCCTCTCCAGCCGCCGCATCCACAGATGCGCTCATGCCGGAAAAGCTTCCCGAAGGCCTGCTGCTTAAACTATTCTGTTCCTGTTGAATACGAACGGGTGAATCACTTGTCAGCAACAGCACGAACCACACGAAAGCCCTGGTCATTCCCCCGGCTGCTTGGATCGAATTGGCCGCGGAAGGAGATCTCCGTATTATCCACCCCGCCGATCCAGCCGCCGCCCTTCACCAGCCGGACCGAGCCGGTCTTGCTATTCGAATCCGCTTCCCCGTACCAATTCCAGCACCATTCCCTTACGTTGCCTGACATATCGTAGAGTCCCAGCTCATTGGGCTGCTTGAGGCCGGTATTTCTCGGCTGGCTATGATTGTTCTCAATCGCAGGCCAGGTCCAGTCCCCGGTCAGGAATTGATCGCCGGAGTTCCTCCAGTACCAGGCTACCTCCTCCGGGTTGTCGCTTCCGCTATACGGGTAGCCTGTGCTCATCTGGCCTCCGCCTGCTGCATATTCCCACTCGGCTTCTGTCGGCAGACGGTAACCGTCCGCCCCTTCATTGGCCGTTACAGTCCATTTTATGAAATCCCGGTCACTTGTATTATTCGGATCGACCTTATTCTTGTCTATATTATAGTAGGGGGCCAGGCCTTCCTTCACACTCCGCTCATTACAGTACTCCACGGCATCATACCAGGTTACGCTCTCCACCGGCAGCTTGTCTCCTTGGAACTGCGAGGGGTTACTCTTCATCACTTCCAGCCACTCTTGCTGGGTGACCTCATATTTACCGATGTAGAAGTCCGGGAGGGTCATCTCTGTCCCGTAGTAATTGGATTTCGTATTTTTAAAAGTACCGCCTTCTATACGCACCAAACGTTCATCCGTGGCAGGCTTCTCCTGCGAGCAAGCACTGGCTATAGCCGCGATTGCCATACATAGAATCAGAATCATTAATGGTTTTCTCATGAATACCTCTCCTTTGAGCAGATGGGCAAGGTACAGGACCTTAGCGCAGTTCAGTGTGTGAAAATGATAAGGCCGGCAGCTTGTCCACCCGGCCGGCCTTAGCCCTGTCAAAGGTTAGCTGAACTTACGCCGCTGCCGGAACGGCAAGACGCCTGTCAGCTTGTCTATTACCACACAGTTACGTTGGAGCTGCCGCTGCTCTGGTAGCCTTCGGTGGCCAGTACCTGGTATGACCAGTTGCTTCCCAGATACATCGATTTGCTCTGCCAGGCGTTCACGTGGTTGCTGAACGTAATCTGGACATTGCTGCCGATTGGCCGTTTGGATTGTCTTACACTCCAGTACTGCGGGAACGTAGCATTTCCGTCAATGGAAGGAGCGTCGTAACGCATAGTACGATAGATATCATAAGTGGCGCCATCACTGTACACCGTGCCTTTATGATCGCCGGTTGGTCTGTAAGTTCCCCAGTTGTCTACCACATAATATTCAATAAGGGCATTCCGGGTCCATCCGTAGAAGGTCAGATAGCCGTTGCCGGAAGGCGCAAACACCCCTGCATTATAATTCACTACCCGGTTCGGCGTGCCGTAGGTCCACCCTTTGCCGACTACGAAGTTCCCGGTATTGTACCAGTTCACACTGTAATTCCCGCCGCTTCCGTTAACCGCATTCACAGTTCCGCCGCCATCGGTCCAGTTTTGCCAATAATCTGTTGCGCCTGCAGTCGCTGCGAACGCGCTGAAGCTCAGTGCCGCTGTCATTAATACCGTAAGAAGTTTCTTTTTCATTGTAAATTAATACCTCCCGATTATAATGTGTTTGCTTGCAGCTTGCTTCTTCCCGTAGGATATAACTTATCCTGATGGTTATCCCATATATTTACTTGTCCTCCTTTCGAGAAAATTATATCCAGTAAGCGTTTACATTACTCTCTGCAAACTAAAGATTAACCCCCAATTTTTATTGATATTATGGAAATAATGGGTCGAAATTAAGCGGATTGTAACCTCCTGGGAGATATGTGGTGAAAATTCGGGGAAATTCGGCAGTGGCCGGTGGCGGACAAATATTTGCTCATCCGGCCTACTTTTGCCGAAATCAGGTGCACTAATGCTCTTCCTCACGCCAAAAAAGCCGCCCCAACGGGGCAGCTCTGTACTGTTCAGCTTTACTCACTTGTCACTATTCGTCCATTGCTAATCTGTTAACCAATCCTCTATCGTCCCTCTACCCCATCTTAATAACGGCCTTGACCACATCCTCCTTATTGTCGATCACGTAATCGAACGCTCGCTGCGTGTCCTCGAATTCGAATTCGTGGGTGACGATGCCTTTGACGTCGATTTTGCCGTCCGCGATGGCTCCAATGGCCGCCGGATACAGGTTGCGGTAGCGGAAGACCGACTGGATGCCGGCTTCCTTGAACATAATCTGCATGAAGTCGAAGTCGATGATATCCTTGGCGGCAAGGCCGACCAGGACGATGGTTCCGCCTCTTTTGACCAGATATGGCGTCTGCTTCACCGTATGCTCGCTGCCTGCCGTCTCAATAACCTTATCCACGCCCGCGCCACCGGTCCAGGCCGCAATGGCCTCCAGCACATCCTCCTGTCTGGCGTTGATCACCCGTGTAGCTCCCAGCTTCATTGCCGCTTCCAGCCGCTTCTCAATGATATCCACCACCACAATCTCCGTAGCCCCGTAAGCCTTACAGGCCAGCAGAGTGACCAGCCCGATACAGCCCGCTCCCAGAATCACAACCCGGTCTCCCAGCTTAACGCCGCCCTGCGCCGCAGCATGAAGCCCCACCGCCAACGGCTCGACCAGCGCGCCCTCCTCCGAAGACACATTATCCGGCAGCTTGAAGGCCATGTTCTCGGGGTAAGCCATATAATCCATCAGACAGCCATGGTACGGCGGCGTAGCGAGGAAACGTACATCCGGGCACAGATTATATTTGCCGCTTTTGCAGAATTCGCATTGGCCGCAGGTCACACCAGGCTCCAGCGCCACCCGGTCCCCCACCTTCAAATGCTTCACGCCCGGCCCCAGCTCCACCACTTCACCGGCACATTCATGTCCGAGAATGAAGTCCCCATTCACCACGAAGTCACCGATCCGGCCATGCTCCAGATAATGCACATCCGATCCGCAGATGCCGACAACCTCCAGCTTCACAATAACCTCGCCCTCCCGGGCTACGGGCATATCGATGTCCTTCATTTGCATTTTTTGCAGTTCCGTCATATAAAAGGCTCTGTTCTTCATCTGTTTCTCCTCCTCAGGGACCTTAGACACTCTTAGCAAAACTCCTGTTATTCCCAGGCTTCTGCATTCATTCTCCAGCCATCCAATAATAATATACTTTTATAAAACAGTTTAAATAAGATTATAAACAGAATTGGGATGAAGTCAACAAAAACTCCCCCAGAGAAGGACAAGGCCGCGATTGCAGCAACGTCCCTCTTCCGGAGGAGCGGGGAAAGCAGATATTGCATTAGGGTAAAATCAACCGGAATCTAGATGCTGGCGATAAATTCAGTCACCAGCTCCAGGGCAGCGCCCACAGCGGTGGCCTCCAGCTTATATTTGCAGACCCGCAGGTAGGAGCCATCCTGCTCGAAGGTGTTCTTGCGCGCTGCCAGTGTCTGAAGTTCATCGATGTATTTCTCCATATGAGCCCCGGCATAGCCGCCGAGAATCACATCGCAATCGTACAGCATCCGCAGGTTATTCACTGTAATCACCAGATAGCCTACATACTCCTGCCAGATGGCCTGCTGCTCCTCCTTGCCCTCTCCCAGCAGCCGGAAGAATTCCGCAATGCTCCCCCCTGTACTATCCGAGAGAATTCTCGCCGAGCAATAGGCATCTACACAGCCCTTCTGTCCGCAGTAACAGGTACGCCCTTCAGGCAGAATCGTCATATGCCCGAACTCTCCGCTACGGTGGTT
The DNA here is from genome assembly GCF_038002825.1 of Paenibacillus sp. FSL H8-0048. NCBI lineage: Bacteria > Bacillati > Bacillota > Bacilli > Caryophanales > Paenibacillaceae > Paenibacillus > Paenibacillus sp. FSL H8-0048. Next base: position 3,636,396 of record NZ_JBBODF010000001.1, read on the forward strand.
CTGGCCTGCATAGATCTGGTTACCGACTATAATGGCACCGCCCACGCTATTGTTAAGGGACAGATAGACCACATTGTGTATGTCCTGCTCACCCCACAGTTCAGTAAGTCCCGCCGCATTCGCATCATTGCTCAGAACGCAGGGATAAGGGATGTATTCGGCGAACCGCCGGACACTGCCTCCCTTGAAATCTATGACTGTAGCATAGCTCACTGTCTGCCGGTCCCCGGATAGAATCGCAGGCAGCGCAATGCCCACTCCCAGGATCCGGCTGCGGTCCAGCTGGCAGGCCTCTACGAACTCCTTCACCAGCTGGCCTACCCCCTGGAAGTAGGTCTCCTCATTCGCAAACGGATAATGCTTCCTGACATTCTTAATCATTCTGCCGCTCAGGTCAATGACGACAATCCCCACATGATTCAGGGTAATGTCCAGTCCGACGGCATATCCCGCCACACTGTTACAGGCCATTGACTTGGCCTTACGCCCCCCGGTGGATTGATACAGCCCGGTCTCCTCAATCAGCCCCCGTTCCTGCAGCTCCTTGAGATTCTGTGTCACGGTCGGGAGACTTAGACCCAGCGCCTGTGCAATCTCCTGAATGGAAGTGGATTCACGGTGATACAGGTACCGGTAAATGGCGTTCCGGTTCATCTTTTTAACTTCCATACTATTCAAGCGATGTGTCGCCATTCGAATCCCCCTCACTTTTACAAATGTACTTTATAATTTTATACATATAATATGCAATCACACCCGTTATAGCAATCATTAGCCGCTTTTATTGTGAATAATTTCACGTATGTAGTTTTATTGTATCAAGAATTGGAAGGCCCGTCATTAATCTTTTGGGCCGATGGCCTTAATCGGTCCCTCTTGTCGCAATCATTCGCATGTTAACGCCAAGCATGACGAACCAGCCGGCGAACAGTAACTGGGAGATCAGGATCATTCCCTCACCAAGTAACCATGGATAGGAGCCGATTAGATCAAACACGCCGGTCAGAAGCCCGAGAGCTGCCGTGAATGTTCCCAGTCCGCTCTTCCAAATTACAAGGCTCAGCAGAATCGTTGCGATTCCAACGACTAATGCAACACAATGCACGCCCCCGTAATAGAAGCTGATAATCAGCCTGTAGCTCTCCGGCGTAAGCTCAATCCCATATACCGGATAGACCAGCCTCCCCAGAATAATAACCAATACGATATAGACAGGAACGCTAACCGCCAGCAGGCCGCAGCCAAACACAGTCAGGACCGGATTCACCTGCACCAGCAGCCGGTATAATGCCGCGATGGAGGGGATGAGAAGTACCGCAGCGAAGAACAAGACCTCGTCTGCCATCGACAGCTGGAACCGCCATTCGCTCAGCCATGATAAGAGCGCAGCATCCTCCAGCGGGGGAGCAGGCACCGGTCTAAGGAACAGATATTGGGCCAAAAAGAGCAGGCCGGAACCAATAAACGCCATTCCGCCAAACCGGATCAGCCGCTGACGGTTCATCATATCGCTTCATCTCGATTCTTATTTATTCTTAATGCTGCCGGATTCTATGAACATTTAGGCTTCCGGGTCTACGGCCGCTCCGAACAGGATGAGCAAGGCAAGCCTTGGCCCATCCTGCATATGCGGTTATAGCATGAACAGCCGGGATTCCCTCGCCGTCCAAATATTCAGCGCCTGTGTGCGGACTGCGGGATTCGCATAATTCCTGTACTCCCGCAGACGCTCCGACGGTTCCGGGCTCCAGCGCAGTGCGCTTCCCGCCGCTTCCAGCAAGGACAGTCCGAGATACGGAGCCTCGTAAGACGGTTCTGCCCGCAGAACATCCACAATCTCAAGCAATGTCTCCGGTGTCCAGTATCCGGCGCTGTTCTCCAGGCTGGCGGCAAGCCCGCGGTACAACTCGCTCAAGAGCTGCGGCTGACGGGTTATTCCCTGCGCGATCCGCTTCACATACCCGGACGCCTCCTCTGTGTTACTCCAATCGATCACTGCGATATATAAGGTCAAGACAAGCTCTTGTAACGTCTCATCGGCGGCCAGCGTATCGGCCAGCTCCAGGTACAATGGGGTAAGCTGTACCCTTGTACTCTTGGGCAGACCGGTTAACTGCTTGACGAGTACCTGCAGGCGCTGCCGGTGCGGCAGGTCTCTATCCGCCGCTGCATTCCATTCCTGCGTCACGGGCGTTGCCGCCAGCTCCCGGCAGATATCGGCTACAGCTGCATTCACCATACCGTCCCGGGCAGCTTCAATCAAGGTCAACATCGCGAACTCCCAGCTGGAGCTGTTCTTAAGACCCGCAACTGCCTGAGCGGCAGCCTCTGCAACGGCACCTTCATAACCGCTTGTCCACCACTTCATGAAACTATAAGCCTGGCTGCTGACGGATTCATCCGGGTGAGCGGCAATGGCTATGATTAAGTCCAGATAGCGCGGTCTGCAAGCAAGCGGAAGCCCGGCAGGCTGCTGGGACAACAAGCTCACTGCGATATCACGCTCTGGAGAAGCAGCGATGGCACGCAGCAGCTCCCAGCTCCGTTCATCATCCAGCAGCCCTCTGGCAGCATGCCCTATAGCAATCACCACATCCTTATGCACAGCTGGCTTCGCAAATTCATTCAACAGCAGCGGAAGGCTGTCCTCACTTCTATACGCACCAAGCAGGCGGATGGCTTCCTTCCGGACGGTAATTTTCAGCTTCTCACGGTCTAATAGCTCCTTCAGCACCAGGGACAGCAGCGCCGGACGGACCCGACGGATACACCTCGGGATGGAGTACATCGCTACACGGGCCCGGTCGCTATCCAGATGCTCCAGCAGCACGGGCAGGGCTTTCTCCGGCTCCTCCAGCAGGGACAAGGCATGAAGCGCTGCCTCCGCCACAGCCACCTCTTTGTCCTGTACCAGCTCATACGGCCGCTCCGGATTCCCATCCGGCATACTTGCCATAATTCTGATCGCTCTGGAACGCTCAAACAGGCTGTACTTCGCACCCGTTGCGACTGTGCTTAAGAGAGCACCGTACGCCTCCTGCTGGCGGGGCAGCCAGCGGTAGAATCCGTCCGCAGCCGGAACAGGATAGACCGTTTTGCCCGAGAGGAACTTTCCCTTGATCGCAGCCCCCGAAATATAAGGGTCCAGCCATTCCTGACGCTTCAGGTGCAGATGCAAGAACACCTCGCGGATGGTGATATACGATGGATCTGCATCCAGCAGCTCCTTCACCCGTTCATCGCGCGTCAGCAGCGGCTCCAGCCAGAGCCGGGTTGCCCGGATCGCGGTTCCTTCGTTTTTGGCCCGGGTGGCTTCCCGTAAGAGCTGCTGTAGCTTGACGATGCTGTATCCCCTTTTCCCAAAAGAAGTCGCCAGGCTCAGCACCAGGTTGTAATTCTCCCGCTTGCCCGCCTGTGCGGCGTAGGAATAGATACTGTCAAAGATGATCTCTTCCACGCCCCGCGGCATGTTCTTCGCCAGGGAGGGCAGGGAGAACTGCCCGTCCTGCTTCGCCAGCTTCTGGAGCGTATTCTGCGCGAATTTGAACAGCTCTCCGTCCGGCTCCGCCGCCTGATGGCGCAGAATCGAGAAGGCCAATTGCTGCACAGAGTACCTCGTTCCGTAGGAGGTGTCTCTGGCATCAATCACGCTGTCTACCAGCACAGTAAGCGCCGGGATATGGGCAGTCTCGTACACAGACGCCGGACTCTCCGATAGCTCCTTGAACACCGCCCCCCGCACCGGGTCCTGATCATTACGGATACGGCCTAAGGTCAGCAGTGTAGCCTCCATGCCTTGCCTTGCCAGAACGGTGCTGCGGATCAGCTGCATCAGCGCCGTAGCGCGTTCATCTGCATTCGATACCCGGATTGCCTGCTCCAGCTGCTCTCTGACCTGAAGAATCGGGCGGGCGGCGGTGATGCGCAGGGTGCTCTCCCGGTTCTCCCTGATCTCACGCAGGCCCAGCATCCGGGCAGCCTCCCGTTCACGCAGTGCATGCGGCAATACATACAGCAGGCTCTCCGGAAAAACCCGCTCCCGGCGCTTCTCCTCCTCATATGCAGCATCGAAAATCTCCTGGCGCTTAGAAGGCGCAAGATGCTCCAGCAGCCGCGCCACATGGTAGGGCTCGTCCGCCAGCAGCTTGGCAAGCTGCGACAATTGATTCATGGAGAGGAGCTTCGCCCGCTTGAGCACAGCTTCAGGCACACCATAAGTCATAAGCTCACCACGCACCTGCGTCCGGATCAGCAGCTCATACACCGCGCCTGGTCGCAGGCGCATCAGTGTGCCGAGATTCGCCTTAAGCGCAGGCGGCAGCATGTCTGCCGGCCCATGATTCACCGCATAGGCAAGCATAAGATCAGGCTTATGAACACTCAAATGCTCCATCGCGGAGGAGAACTGTGACCACACCAGCCCTTTAGCCCTTAGCGGGGCCGCTTCCAGCTCTCTGGTGAAATACTCCGCGACCACCTCCAGATGGCGGCTGGACAGCTTTTTCCAATCCTGAATGGCGTACCCCAGCTCAGCAAGCCGCGCGCGGACGGTTGCCGCAGAGCAAGCCTGCAGCACAATCGCCGCCTCGCCCGCGCCCCAGCGGGCCTGTACCACTGGCAATAGCCGTTCCGCCACCTCCTGGCGGTTCATCAGGGCTACCGTACGCAGCAGCTTGCGGCGGCAATCCTGTGACAGCTGCGGAAGCTCGCGTTCAATCTCTTCGGCTGAAGCGGCTTTGGGCAGCAGACCCGCAGCCATATTACGGATGCTGGCCATGGGGTGCTTCAGCCCCGCCAGAATCACTGGCGCATCCATTGTCGCGATCGCCCCCATCAGGGCCAGCCGTGCTTCATAAGCCCCGCCCCCAAGTAAGGAGTTAAGTAACTGTGAGTATTCCGGGGACCCCAGATGATCGCGGCCTAGTCTTGTGATTGCTTTGATTCTATCGGAATACCCCAGGGCATCCAGCTCCCCCAGTAAGCGCTCTTTATTCAATGGGTCTCGTCTCCTAGTCATACGTCCTCCTCTTGGATCTGTTCTGAGTTCTTCCTTATTTTACAAAAAGCAAGCTTTCACCCGCAACAAGTGGAAACGGCATTGCCGTCCTTTTGAAGGACGGTACCGTTTCAGCGAGAAATATAAGGATAAGTTATGGAGTGAAACCTATAAATTCTTATATTTCAAACAAAAGGGTAACCCCGAATCCGGTGCTTCCACCATCTTCAAGATTACCCTCTATACTGCTCACTCTATCAGTCTACTCTTTGTCTTGCTTGGCTTGAACGAACACATACGTGTTCTCATCCGACAAGTCCGCTTCATACCGGAAATCAAATCCGCTGAAGCCCTGAATCTCCTCCACGCTGGTAATCTGCTGCTCCGCCATGAACCGGACCATCTCGCCCCTGGCCATCTTAACCAGTGTCGCCCGCTCCACTACCTTGCCGCCGATCTCCTGCCCGAATACACAGCTTACCATCCGGACACCGCTGCTGAGATAGGGAGAGACACACTTGCTGTATTCCTTGGAGGCCAGATTCACAATCGTGTCAGTCTCTGCGAACAGCTGGTCCGCTAATCTTCTGTTCCAGAACTCATAGAGGGTACTGAAGCCCGGCCCGCCCAGCCTGGCCTGCATCTCCAGCCTGTAAGGGACCACCCCGTCGAACGGCCGGACGATCCCATAGAACCCGGACAGTATCCGCAAATGCTGCTGCAGATAGTCCAGCTCCTCCGTCTGAAAAATCCCCGGCGCCATGTACTGGTACTGGATGCCCTCATAGGCGAAGATCGCCGGGGTCAGGTTCCGGGTCAGGTCCATCTCTTCAATCCGCTGCATATTCAGCGCAGCAATAGCATCATTACATTTCCACAGCGCCTTGGCTTCTGCGTAACTCAATTTACGAAGCAGAGCCAGGAGCGTCTGTGACTCGTTTAAGAACTGCGGAGCCTGGCGGGATTCCAGGAAATCCGTGTCCGTCTTCATCTTTTTGGCAGGTGAAATGATGATTCTCATGATACGCTCTTTTCTACCCCTACGGGAAAATAAATGTACCTCTATACTATCATATTATCTCCCCGCCGGCCCCCGGCCAAGCTATTCAGCAGCAAGCGGTACGAAGACAGAGGCGCAGTTCGCCTGGCGGAACCGGGCAATCACATGCCTGCTCCAGTCACGCGTATACTCAGGGTGGGCGCTCAGGTACAGCTCCTCCAGATGATTGAACGCGGCATCGTACGGGATGCCCGGATTGTCGCCGTTCACCTCAAGCTGGGTAATATGCAGATAAATTCCCCCGGGCACCGTCACCTTCTCCACGCTGTCAGGAAGGCCATCGAAGCTGCTGACTCTTGTGCCGAAGCAGGAATTCACCTTCCCCTCCTCCCCGCCGTTCACCGGGAACCCGTAATAGTCATGCAGATAATACCGGGCGGACCCGGTGGCGAATACCTGATCCTGCACGCCGAAATATTTGGTGATCACAAACTCCTCATCCTCCGGCAGCGTCATGCTGCAGGCAATCTTCATCTCCGGCAGCGTTACCGGCTTGAAGCGCAGGGAGCCGAACTGTTCGGCCGTATTCCCCGGCAGCATCACCGGCTCGTATTTGGTAAGAATCTCACCGGACGGGTCATATGTATTGAAGCTGAGGCCGGCGGGATTATAGACATAGCTTGTATCCTTGCGGAATTCACCCACGAAATATTCATCGGCGTGCATCCGTTCCTCGTAGCCGGTCCGCCCGGCGTTCTTCGATTCATTGATCAGAACCTTCGCATACCGGCAAGCGGGTACGGTCAGCGTCTCCGTATACTCCGGCAAATGTGCAGGCAGCCCCTCGAAGCTGCTTACCTCCATGCCCACAATCACTTTGTAGTTGCCATCCCCCTGAACCTCGGTGCGTACTGTAACGATCTCCCGGCCCTTAATCTGGTGCTCTATCAGACTGGAGAGCAGTGCAATCTCTCCTTCTGCCGCCAGCTTTTTTGTATAAAAGTAATCATTAATCGTACTGCCCGCCTGCCCGGAATCATAATACCCGCCATACCCCCGGCTCTCATACGATATAGGCAGCGCAATTCCCACAACCATCATTTCCGGCCTGTCCACAATGCTGCACAGCTCCGTAACCTGCACTACATGAACCTCACTTAACATCTCCATCTGCTTCAGCTCCTCCACCATTCTCAGGATTACCGGCTTCACACGGGGACTATAGCCTTCAGCTGCTTGCTGCGGCAGTGCTTGCTTGCTCAGATTCATAGGTCAGCTCCTCTCCTGGTTAAGCTCAAGTATAGTAGCCCGCGGTTCGTAAATATTATCACTTCTTAACATCTTTCAGCTTCATCCACACGCTCATCGTTATGGCATCCGGGCGATTCGGGGTTATTGTCTCATAGATTGTAAAAGCAAGCGTCCCCTCCCTGCTCCACCCGCTCTCCTCTACCCAGCTCTCCAAAAGCGTGATAAACATTCTCCGGTCCCCATAGCTGCTGCTCTCAAGCACCGCATACCTGCCTTCGGGAGCCTGCAGAATCTGCAGGCCGCTATCTCCGGCCAGCGCTATCGCCTGCCCTTGTTCCAGCCGGACTCCGCAGGTATAGCGGCCGCCGTGCTGGATAACGCAGAACATGCTTGCCGCTCTTAGTACCTCAGGATGATAACGTGAGCAATAACTCATCACGGCTGCTGCTGCCTCCTCTTCCGCCTGCTCCCCTTCCCTCGATGCAGCCAGAAATTCAAGGCCTTCACTGAAGTTTACACTGATCTTGTCATAATCCGTCCGCTTCCTCACCGGCACATACAGAATCAGCTTCTTCACCTCGCAGCCCTTGCGGATATACTCTTCCCCATAGCGCTCCTCAGCCTGCTCGAACATGCTGGTCCGCAGCCACTTCAGATACAGATAGTCCCAGGCCCGTCCAATCTCAGCCTCATCGCCTCGGACCGCCAGCTTGGCACAGGTGAAGCTGCGTGCCGGGACAACCGCAAGCTCCCGGAAGATACTTCCGGTTAAGCTGTTCAGCAGGGCCGGGTCATGCTCCACCGCAAGCTCATAACAGAACAAGCCGCCCTGCGGCTGCCCGTCCCGCCCGAAGAGTCTGCCCTGGTAGGCTGGGAGAAGAGCATATAACGATTCCAGTGCTTGCTGTTCAATGCCGCTGTGCCTGGTTGAATAGAATTTCATATGTAGGGTTGCAGGAAGGAGCTCTGTGCTGACGGTTACCTGCCGGACGGCTTCACTGTCGAATCTGGGGAAGAAATAGCAGGCGGAACTTTTTTGATAGGCTAACGGGGTTAAGCTTGTGGCTGATTTCACATGCTTGCATAAGGCTTGCTGCGAGCTGTAGCCGCAGGTGTATGCTATCTCGGCAAGCGGACGCTGTGAGCTTCGGATCATCCCGAGCGCCACCGAGAGCCTGCGCTTGCGGATGTACTCTTTGACCGAGTGGCCGGTGTAGGTATAGAAGTCACGGTACAGCTGCATCAGCGAGGTGAATCCGGCCTGCGCAGCTTGTTCAAGCGGAATCTCCTCATGCAGATGCTCCTCGATGAAGGCGATAGATTGTCTGAAGCGGTCGGACCCTGGCATAGGCATTCCTCCGGCTGAATATATATTACATCAGATCTTCATACTTGCGCTTCCCGTGAAGCACCCGTCTAATCTCAACAATATCATCTAATACAACATAGAACACGATGTAATTCTCCACAACCAGAGAACGGTATTCATCCTTTAAGCCATTCATGCTACGGGCAACCGGACCTGAGAATGGAAATAACTCTAACCTGGCAATGGCTTCATCAAACTTATCCAACAGATCATTAGCTGCATCCGGTGCCGCAAGCTCATTGCTACTGCCTTCTCTCACTGGCCGCTTGTAGAGAGAATTGTTGCACTTTTTGCAGGATTCCTCCACACCTATTTCTAGCTAAATTACAATGTTGCATTATTTGCACAATTTTTGGTGTTTTGGGCAAGTTATCGCTGGATTTGTTGCATTTTGTGCATGATTTCAGGGATAGACCGCTTCTATGGGGCAAGATTGTTGCATTTCTTGCAGAATTCTTCTTACTTCCTCGGCTAAATGATGCGTGCCTGGACACGCAAATTCACGCAAATAAAAAACGCCTTGGCAGGGCGTTATTGATCTGATTTAATCCGAATCTGCTTTCGCAATTTATTAAATACTTCAGAGTGACTATAGCGCTCCTTAGAGGTATCGGCTTCATGCTCAGCTTCTTTAAGTTTCATGATATGAATATTCTCATATTGTTCGATACTCATCACTACCATATCCCCATAACCATTTTTGGTTAATAAAACAGGCTCATTATTCTCATGAACAATCCGGGATATTTCAGCAAAATGGTTGCGCAAGTCGGATACGGGCCGAATCTGTGGCATTAACCCCCCCTCCTTTTAGCGCCATGTTATCATAATTATGATAATGATTCAATTGCTATCCATCACCCGAATCACCGTATCAAAAGCCTCCAGCTCCACAACCTGCGGACCGTAGTCCGTCTCGATGGTGGTCTGCTGCGGCTGGTCGCTATTGTTAATCACAACCAGGCGCTTGCTCTGCGGATAATACGCACACTCGGTGTAGAGGTTATCCGGGAGGTAGCGGGTCTCCTCCAGCTCATTGCCGGCGTAGCGGATCAGATTCAGCAGCAGGCGGGTATTCTCCCAGTTGAAGGCCAAGGACGGCAGGTAGATGCCCTTCCCTCTTCCGAAGCTATTCACAGTCAGGGCCAGCTTGCCCTCTGCCTCATGGACCACCGCAGCAGCCCCGTCCGTCAGATAGATTTCGTTCTTTGGCGTGAGACTGACACCATCCGGCACCAGACCGTGCACTGGCTGAACCTCATAAGCCCATTTGCCGTGCGCTACCCGTGCGCCGGTGTCCTCATCCACCCCGAGAACATGCGCCATCCGGAAGTAATGATCGTAGCCGTCCACGGCGGAAGGCTGATTCACCCCGATCAATGTACCGCCCTTATACACCCACTCCGTCAAGGCATCCACCGCCTGGCTGTCCTTCCAGTAGTCCCCGCCGCTCCACGCCGAACCGGCACTGCCTGCATTAATCACCACATCCACATCCTGCAAGATACCCTGGCGGACATCCCCGAAGTCGATGAACTGCACCTCCACCGGCAAGCCGGACAAGGCCTCATTGATATGAATCAGGTCATGCATATACGTCTCATGGAAGTGGCCGGAGAGGGTCCATGACCGCAGCTTGCCCCACGAGTGCAGAATAGCTACCTTAGTTTTGATGTGATAAGGTCTCCCCTGCCGGTGCAGCTCCTTGATCTCCCTGAATTCATCCGCAATCTTCTCAATATATGCACAGAAATCCGGGTAAGGCTCGACCAGATGCAGATAGCCGCCCAGGCCGATCCGGTCGATTGGCTCACGCAGAAGGGCCCGCCGGATGTTAATCCAGTATTGCTTCGCATCGAGTGTTGGGTCGCCCCCTTCCATGAAGGTAGGTGCTCCGCCCAGGCCAACCGGGAACAGATACGGATGCAGCCGGATCTCATGCGTATCCACCTTCACCCCTGAACAGAGTCTGGCTTCATAGCCCGAGAACACGCATTTGATCATCCCGTCGAAGCCGAACTCCCCGAAGCGGTCGTTATACGGCTCTGCTCCCACCCAGCTGTCGTCGTAGAAGACATATGCCAGCTTGCCGTGCTTATGCACAATGTCAATTAGCTGCTTGCCGAACCCGATGACGAAATCGTTGATAAAAGCCATATAATCGAGCTTACGCTGCTCCGCCGGAATATGACTGACACGGTATTTGCCGCCGTTCACGAAATCCTCTGCGGTCAGCGAATAGCCGTATTGCTCCGCGAACAGATCCAGGCCCCGCGCGCTCACCGTGAAGTCGTAGGACCCCCAGTCCGAGAACAGATGGCGGTTCTGCCCGCTGCGGCCCCAAATCCAGGCGAAATTGTAGAACAGGGAGGTGAAGCGGACCACGGTCGTCGCCTGATGCTTCCCGCACCAGTCCTCCATCCAGTCCAGCAGGTACTGCCGGGTCTCAGGATACATCGGATCGATCTGCATCAGATGCTCTTTGTCCCAATGATTCGTCGTGTGGTTGTACATCGAGATCTCTTCCCAGATCCGGTAGGCCATGAAGCTGACCGTATATTTATGCCAAGGCGTAATGCCGGTCAGCACCACATTGCCGGACTCCCGGTCGTAGTTCCACTGCTCCCCCGGCACCTCCTTCCCGGTTGTCCGGTCGTACACCTGCCAGTACTTGAACGCCTCACGGGAATCATTCACCCTGAATTGCTCCGCGAAGAAATCCTCCAGCAGATAGATGGATATGTAATCCTGCACAGCCACCTTCGGGCTTGTAATCAGGAAGGTCTGCTGCAGCTTGTCCGGGTTCTTCAACGCCCAAGCATTATGGTCGCGGATGATGCACAGGGTCGAATAGATGCCGTAACCGGCACTGATAATCTCTTCCGACAACTGAGTGCCGTCACTGTCACGAATGACATCGGCCCCCCAGCGTTCAGCAAGCTTCAGGGTCAGTGCTTCATAACCGGCTTCCCCCGGCAGGGTAAAAGCTCCTGTGGAGCCTGTAGATGGTGTCTGCAACGTAAATTCCTCCTATTTGAGCAGATCCGACAGGAATGCAAGCGCGAGGCCCTGGCCCCAGCCCTGAGTCCAGTCCTTGGGAATATGGCGGTACCCTTCACGGTCCTTCATGACAGCCGTACCGCCCGATACGTTCAATACGCGTCCGTCTTCCGTGATGTTCTCCAGAATGCCCTTCAGGGCCTTTTGCACATATTTGGTATGCAGCGGATTGCCGTTATTCACCATGGCCGCCGCGACCCCGCAGGACGCCGACACCTCTTCATAGGACTCCTCATCGTCCAGCAGCGTGCGCCACAGGCCGTTCTCCGTCTGCACCAGCTTCAGCGCCGCCAGCTGATCCCGCAGCGAGCATTCCACATCCATGCACTGCGGGTACAGGTACCACTCCTTAAGCAGCGGCTTCACCTGCGACATTGTATAGGCTCCCCAGGCGTTCGCCCGGCCCCAGTACAGCCCGGACATATGGTCCTGCTTCACATGGTTATAGCCGTGGAACCAGAGGCCGGTGCTTGGGTCCTGTAAGTATTTGATGTGCCAGTAATACTGGTTAAGCGCGTCCTGGATCAGCTCCTGATCCTCCAGCTTGCTGCCCACGCGCAGCAGGAAGAACGCCGCCATGAACAACGTATCCGCCCAGGCCTGCTCCGGGAAGTCATTGGATACCGAGACGGTATGCTGCAGCACATGATCCCCGAACCGCAGCGCGTTCTCCCGGATATAGCCGATTTTACTCAACACAATATCCCAGTACTTCTGGTCCCCGGTCTCTTCGTACAACGTGATCAGCATATGGCCCATCGCACAGGTGTTGACCGTAAAGGCGGGCAGCCCCAGCTCAATATATTCATCCACCCACTTCACCAGCTGGTCCAGGTATTCCTGGTTCCTCGTCGTCTGGTAGGCTCTGGACACCCCGTAATAGGCAACGCCGCAAGGCCACTCCCACGTTAAATCCATCGCCAGTGTCTTCCTTGCCACTTTATCGATTACACTTAAGATTTCTTCCCGGTTATATTGAACTTGAAGCATATGTATTCCCCTCTCTGTTCCCTGCGTCTCTTGAAGGCAGTTATCATCCGTCCATCCGCTTGCAAGCGCTTTACATAATTTATTGTAAGCAGTAAAATGTTCTACATCTAAGCACATTCACATCAAAACTGCGCAATTTCGACCCTTTATTCTTCAATCCTATTCTAACGCAAGAAGGACAGGAGCTGCTGAAGATGCCCAGAAAAAAGAAACCCGTCATTGAGTACCGCCACTACAGCCTGCCGATCCATTTCCCTGTCCTGCTGCTCAGCGGCGAACGCTGGAAGATCTCCGATATCAAGAGCGAGCACCTGCATTTCCACAACCATCTGGAGATCGGGATCTGCTATTCGGATAGCGGGATTATGGAGATTAAGGGCGAGAACGTGCCTTTTGCCGCCGGAGATGTGACCTTTCTGCCGCGGTATCTGCCCCATACGACGTACAGCTCTCCGGGTGAGGCCAGTCTGTGGTCCTATCTGTTTTTCTCGCCGGAGGAGCTGTTTCAGCATTCCTTCAAGAGCGCCTACGCCGGCTTCGAGCCGAATCTCTGGGCAGTGCAAGGAGCGAACTGTATTCTGGGCAGGGACAAACACCCCCTGGTCTATACGCTGGCTACCTCCATCGTCCGCGAATTGCAGCAGCAGAAGCCTTACTATCAGGAGAGTGCGTACGGCTTATTGCTGTCCCTGTATATTGAGCTGCTCCGCATTCATTCTACGAACGAAGCCTTGAGCGGCCAGGAGGCCGGGCATAGCCTGAAGGGCGATTTTGCAATCTCCCCTGCGCTGGAGTATATCACCAGGAACTATATGACGCCGATGACCATTAATGATCTGGCCGAGCTGTGCCACTTAAGCACCACCCACTTCCGCCGCAAATTCCATGACATCATGGGCACCGCCCCCCTGGATTTCCTGAGCAGCACCCGGATTGAGGAAGCCTGCAAGCAGCTGAAGAGCACCGAGGATTCCATTCTGGAGATCTCGGAGAAGGTCGGCTTCCACTCCATCTCCAGCTTCAACCGCTGCTTCTCCAAGCTGATGGGCGTCTCCCCCAAGGAATGGCGCAAGGGTACGCAGTCGGAGGCACAGTCGGCGAAGGCGAGTATTCTGGAGTTCACGGGTTGGGTGTGAGCGCAGGTTATTTTCTTGCCAGCGCTACTCTTCGAATACTCTCTTGTGTCCAGGGAGGAGCCTGGGGATGCTTCATGATCTCATCGCAGGTCAGCCAATGGACGGCTTCCACTTCATCCGGACTTCTGTTAGTTGCTGTACCACTCTCATATTCACATAGGAATACCATATTGATGACATGGTGCCCATCCTCAGTTACGAAGGAGGAGCTATACACAAAAGTAACCGCATCCTTGATCACGATGCCAACCTCCTCCTCGCATTCGCGCTTCACCGTCCGTTCGAGGATTTCGAGCGTGTTGCCCTCCATATCCACTTTTCCCCCTACAAGAGCTAGGGTCCCTCCTGCATGCTCCTCTTTGGTACTCCGTGTAATCATAAGCCACTTATCTTCCTTACAGATTGCTGCTTCTACGTTAACTATGAACACGCTACCATGCCCCTCTCCTGAAGATTCTGTTATAGCCAATTATAGCAAATACAAGGCTTCCAATCGCCCGGGTAATCAGCAAGTGGACAAACGTATCTTAATTTATCGCTTTCCGGGGATTGTACGCAAACAGGTGGAAAAACAGCAACTAATTCTAGTGATTGTGCCAATTGTATAAAATCCAACTGCTTCCACCCGCCATCCTGCTATCTCCCTCCCCACAGGTTATCCAAGGTCCAGATCGAGCCTTATCCTAATTGGCTATACGCCAAACCCTAAACTTCATCGGTCAAAAAAAAGCGAATTCAGCACAATGTCTGAATCCGATTTTTCTGATTCGAATATCTTAGTCTAATGCGTTAGTCAATCAGCTCCGACTTCTGGAGCAGACGCTGGATCAGCACCGCCACTTCTGCGCGGGTGACGTTAGCCTGCGCCTCCAGCTTATTGCCGCCGCGCCCGGTGATTAAGCCGGCGGAGGCTGCGAGCGCCAGGCTGTCCTTCGCCCAGGCTCCCGTGCGGCTTGCATCCGTGAAGCCTGCAAGCACGCCTGCGGTGTCCACCGTGCCGGTCTGTTCGGCGAGACCGGTCAGCTTCATCGCCTTGGCGATGATATTCATGGCCTGCTCGCGTGTGATCCGGTCTCCGGGACGGAAGGTTCCGTCCTCGAAGCCGTTGATCAGACCTGCTTCGGACGCTGTACCAACTGCTGCTGCATACCAGCCATTCGCCGGAACATCTGCGAACTTCGCAGTTCCCTCTCCAAGCTTCAGGCCCAGACCGCGTACGATGATCGCTGCGAATTCGGCACGGGTGATGTCGGCGTTCGGGTTGAACGTGGATTCACTAACCCCGTTAATGACCAGACGGGAGCCCATGTCATTCACCGCATTTTTCGCCCAATGCTTCTCCACATCCGCGAACGTCAGCGGATGCCAGACCACTGAATAGGTACTGTTCGTCAGACTGTTGATCTCTGCGTAATATTTACTATCCTTCTGGATGATTCGGGTTGGTACATGACGCACCGTTCCATCCGGTTCAACAACGATACCTGTTGTAAGCCGGTTCGGGTTAACCCCCTGCGGCAACGCCACTGTCCGCGATACATAAGCATTGAACCGGTTCAACTCTACTGTTGAGGTCCCGGAAGAAGCTGTAACAGTGAAATCCAGGGCTGGTGCTGCAAGGGTAAGGCCGTCTCTGTCTGCCGCAGCAGTAACCACCTGATTCATGGCAGCCGAAGCGTCACCAATGGTAATTCTCAGTGTAATATCCTCCAGCTTAGCCCCGTTACCTAATCTTTCGGCCAATGCGCCGATGTTAATCTGTGATGCAGGTAACGTATAGCTGCCCTTGCTGGTCTGAAGCACCAGGGTGACCGCCACATTCTCCATATTCTTGATCATCTGGCCGCTCAATTCTCCGACAATCACATTTGAATCCAGCATCATCGGAATAGTTACTACAGCCCCGTTCCCCTCAGCATCCAGCTTCGCCTGCAATCTGGCCGGATCTACCGCGATGGTCGTTGTTCTAACGTTACCGGAGGTCGTGGTCGTTGCTTTACCCGCGTTCTCCTCCTTGCCGTTCACAAGGACAATCACATCGGTGACCGTACTGGCCGGATTCCCGGAAGGAGCCCCGCTGTTCGGGTTGCTTCCGCTTCCCGGGCTGACTGGCTCGGGAGTTGGTGTTACCGGAGTAGTCACCGCAACTACTGCAATAACGCTGCCGTATTTTACCACCCTGCCTTCCCCATCTACCTCAGCAATGCCAAGCGTATCCCCATCGGCTGCCGGAATCAGCCCTTCACTGCCAACAAGTGTGTATCCATTCAGAAGATCTCCCACATTCGGCACGATGATGCTGCCAGCACCAAAATTCTTATACAGCAGCTTATGCCCTTCAGCCGGTACAGGCGTAACCTTGATTTGTGTATAGCCGTTACTCTCTGCACCACCCGGATCACTGGCACTTACAGCCAAGTCCCCGGCAGGGATCAGAACATTCGTTGTAAAAGTCAGCGCAGTTGCTGGTCCCGCCGGAACCGATCCGCTGGCTGCCACCCGTACCTTCACGGCATGCTCGCCGCTGAGGTCCGGCAGGTTCGTTCCGTCATAACGTACGTATGGTCCGTCGTCCACGGAGAATTCCATGCTGGTGTCCAGGCCCGTAATCGTATTGTTCAGATCATCCGCTACCACTTCTGGAGCCGCCGGGATCACGGCATCCGAATCATGCACAATCACTTGAGCAATAGCAGAAGCAAAGTCCGTTGAAGTAGCCTTCACACGCACATAGTACGTGCCCGGTGCAAGACCGGTAATCGTAGTGTCTGTAACTTCTGTCCAAGCCCCTGTGTTCCCCATCTGGTATTCCATCAGGCCAGTCAGATTCTGCAGTGTTCCGTCGTTAGCCCCGTTATAGGTCACATCCGTTACACTTACTCCGACTGGAGCGGCCTGACGCATGGGAACACTCAACACTTGCGCATCACTATCGGTAGTGGTCACCCCGTTGCCCGTCTTCACCATATTCAGCACGCTGCCCAGCCAGCTGCTGTCTAGCAGGAGCGTTCCATCCGTGGTGGCCGTTACAGCCGTACCATTTATAGTGTATACCCCTTCTGCAATCAGACCTGTCAATTGCTCAGCGGCGTAATCAATCACCGCCGCAGGCGTAGCTTCCGCCTCAGATGCAAAGGAGACTACTGTCACTTCCACTGCAGCTGAGCT
This sequence comes from Paenibacillus sp. FSL H8-0048, assembly GCF_038002825.1. Lineage (NCBI taxonomy): Bacteria > Bacillati > Bacillota > Bacilli > Caryophanales > Paenibacillaceae > Paenibacillus > Paenibacillus sp. FSL H8-0048. The sequence goes on from NZ_JBBODF010000001.1 coordinate 3,653,366, forward strand.
GAACGCCGTTGCTGTCGCCTTCGTGCGGACAGTGTACACGCCTGGCGCAAGGCCTGTGACGGTGGTGCCTGGAACATCTGTCCATGCGCCTGCTGTACCTTTTCTGTATTCCATGGCTGTTGTCACATTCGTGAGCGTGCCATCCTTCGCATGAATCGCTGTTTCGTCCGTTGAAGCTACACCCGCAGGCGCTGCCGGACGGGCAGGAATAGTCAGGGTCTGCACCGCACTATCGATAGTTGTGGATGCATTCCCCTGCTTCACCAGGCTCAGGGAGCTGCCCAGCCAAGCGCTATCCAGCGCGCCAGCTTGCCGTCTGCATCCGCTGTTACGGTCAACGTACCGTTCAGTGTATACGTACCGTTTGCCGTCAGACCGCCCAGTTGCTCAGCTTCGTAGTCAATGACCGCTGCTGGCGTGGCTTCCAGTGTTGGTACGTAGGCATTTACCGTTACAGCTTGTGCTTCCGAGGCAAAAGCTGTAACCGTCCCCTTCGTACGGACAGAGTACGTATCCGGGACCAACCCGCTTACGCTAGTGCCTGTGACATCTGTCCATGCGCCTGCTGAACCTTTTTTATATTCCATGGCTGTTGTTACATTCGTGAGCTTACCGTTCTTCGCGTTAATTGCCGTCTCATCCGTTGCCGCAACTCCGGCAGGTGCTGCCGGACGGGCAGGAATAGTCAGAGCCTGCGCCGCACTATCTATAGTAGTTGACGCATTCCCCTGCTTCACTAGGCTAAGGGAGCTGCCCAGCCAAGCGCTATCCAGCGCCAACTTACCGTCTGCATCTGCTGTTACGGTCAACGTACCGTTCAGTGTATACGTACCGTTTGCCGTCAGACCGCTCAGCTGCTCAGCTTCGTAATCAATGACCGCTGCTGGTGTGGCTTCCGGTACCGCTACATACGCAACCACATTCACGCTGTGTACTTCCGAGGCAAAAGCCGTCAAAGTCGCCTTGGTCTGGACGTAGTACGTACCCGGAGCCAGCCCCGTCACCGTTGTACCTGTTACATCCGTCCATACGCCTGCGGCACCTTGCTTGTACTCCATGTCCGGAGGCACATTCGTAAGCGTACCGTTCTTCGCGTTAATCGCCGTCTCATTCGTTGCTGTTACTCCGGAAGGTGCTGCCGGACGAACAGGGATGGTCAAGGTCTGCGCCGCACTGTTAATCGTCGTGGACGCATTTCCCTGCTTCACAAGGTTCAGGGTGGTTCCCAGCCAAGAGCTATCCAGCACAAGCTTGCCCGCCGAATCCGCCTGTATCGATAACGTACCATTCACCGTGTACAGACCATTCGCCAGCAGACCGCTTAGCTGCTCGGCCCCATAGTCAATCACCGCTGCCGGGGTTGTCTCTACCATTGGCACATAAGTATTTACCGTTACACTATGCGCTTCGGAGGCAAAAGACGACGCCGTCCGTTTCACACGGACCTCGTACGTACCCGGAGCAAGCCCCGTTACCGTTGTACCGGTCACATCCGTCCATGCTCCCCCGGTACTTAACTTATACTCCATCGCAGTAGTCACATTCGCAAGTGTACCGTTGTTCGCCTCTATCGCCAGTTCATCCGTTGCCGTCACACCAGCCGGTGTTGCCGGACGGGATGGAATGACCAGTACCTGCGCCGCACTGTCTACCGTTGTTGATGCATTCCCCTGCTTCACAATACTCGGGACTCTCCAAGCCAGCTCTGCTCCAGCGCAAGCGTACCATCCGCAGTCGCCGTTACCGATGTACCGTTTACGGTATACATACCATTCGCCGTCAGACCGCTCAGTTGCTCGGCCCCATAGTCAATCACCGCTGCCGGGGTAGCCTCTGCCGTTGGCACATACACATTCACCGTTACACTATGCGCTTCCGATACAAAAGACGACGCCGTCAATTTCACACGGACCTCGTACGTACCCGGAGCCAGTCCCGTCACCGTTGAACCGGACACATCGGTCCATACTCCACCGGTACTTGGCTTATACTCCATCGCTGAAGTCACATTCTCAAGTGTACCGTTGTCCGCATCTATCGCCAGTTCATCCGTTGCCGTCACACCTGTTGGCGCCGCGGGACGGGATGGAATGACCAGCACCTGCGCCGCACTGTCTACAGTTGTCGTAGAATTCCCCTGCTTCACAATACTCAGAGACTCACCCAGCCAGCTCTGCTCCAGCGCCAGGGTACCAGCCGCAGTCGCGGTTACCGCCGTACCGTTCACAGTATACGTGCCATTCGCCGTCAGACCGCTTAGCTGCTCGGCTGCGTAGTCAATCACCGCTGCCGGTGTCGGCTCCAGCGCTGGCTTGAACAGCGATACAGTTGCTGTCTGCGGCGAACCGCTAACCGTATATCCGCTTGGCGAATTCACAGCCACGGATACAGCGCCCTCGCCGGTCACTGAAGTAAGCGCCAGGCTCCAAGCGGTCCCGGAACCGCTCAGGGACCCTTTTACCGCAGAGCCTGTGCCGTCTGTAATGGTGATATCGTCTGCTGTCAATCCGGCAATCGCAGCATCAAAGGTCAGGTCAATCTTCGTTGAAGTAGTGGTTCCCGGCACACCGTCCGCTACAGCCGATTGCAGCACAACCGGAGTTAAGGCCACCCTGTTGAACAGCTTGCCGGTGATTCGGTAATGAGTGGCATCTGTATTATCTGTTGTGATAAAAACAATCTTGTCGCCGAAGGCCGGATATACGGCGAACTTCGCATAATATTCCACATTGAACATCCAGCTGTCTTCATCGTATCCCTGAAATACAGCAGGAGCCGAATCCACTGGCTGATCCGTTGTGTACAGCAGGGTCCCGTCATTGTCATAGTAATTCAGGTAGGCGTACTGGGTCCCCGACCACTCTGTGCCGTAGTTATAGGCATCATTAATAGCCTGATTCGACGCAGCGTCCGTGCTTACCGTAACGAATCCCGGCAGTGTGCCTTTCTTATACATAGCAGCCGATGCTTCACCCAGAGAACCATTTACGGTAAATCCGCCTTGGCTGACACCTGCATTGTCATATAAGGAGACACTCGTGATTCCGGTCTGCCAGGCATATTGACTGAACATGAAATTTCCGTTGCTCAGCGTAGACAGATACAGCTGCTTCTCATTCGTTCTCGCCCCGACATTAATCGTGGTTATAGGGCTTCCGCTGTTATTGAATAACCGCAGATAGATATTATCGTTCGAGGGTCCTGAGTTGTAAGCCGCCATATACACGCCGTCACCGGCAGCTACGTAAGACATGCTCGCATTAGCATCTACCAGCAGGGTTTCGCTTGACACCGGTACGCCGGCAGCAGTGAATACGCGGGTAACCGTGCTTACATTATCATTTCGTTGCCAGGAAAAAGCGATATCGCCGTTAGACAGCTCAGCCGCAGATATAAAGCGCGTTAACTGCGGCAGACTGGCCGCACTGAAGGTATTCAGCCGGGTCTGGCCGGTCACCTTCTGGCCGTTCTTATCCAGCACCATGAAATAGGCATTTGGTGTACTCTCGGTAACTGTGCCCAGCTGCAGGTTGTACTCGCTGGAGTCGCTTTTACTATACATAATCAGCAGATTGCCGTTATTGAGCGCAAGCATACTCACATACGTCATTTTGTAATAGGTGTCCATCAGATTGCCCAGGTTAACGTCCGTTAAAAGCGTTCCTGCGCTGTTATAGACCCTTAAGAAATTAGAGGCCGTGTAAGAATTCCCCTGATAGACGAATGAATTCAGCAGCACCGCCGTACTTCCATCCTGTAGACCCTGCGCATCCGCCAGGTTCTTGCCCGCCGAATACGTAACCGGAGGCTCAATGACAAAATCAGCCGCTTCATTGAATGACGCCACCGCCGCATAGGCACGGAGTGACATCATGGGCAGCAGCCCAATCACCAATACCACAGCCAGCCCGATCTTCCCCAATTTCTTAAACATCGCTTTCCTCCTTGTCGAATGACCATTTCCATAATATTGATAACGCTTCCGCAAAACTCTGAACATGCTGCACACGCTCTGCACATGCCCGGCATTAGCAAGCATTAGTTTTCCATACTGGTTTATCGACATTTTTCGCGATTTAGTTAACTAATTCGACAAAATATCTTCAGGTTTTTCGCTAATAAATGTGTATTAAGTCCTTGCATGATGTGAAAAGACGCAAATACGCGCAAAATAACCCCACAAAGTGAGGCTTTAGCGTAGGTGGTGACTCAGGTACTTTGCGGGGACCCCAAAACATATAAATTCTATCAAAAAAGCCCGCTCTGCCGATGGCACAGAACGGGCTGCTAAATAATCCTCTACATTTCTTCCACATACCGCTTGGCTTCACCAAGAGGCATATCCGTATGCTGACGGACCAGCTTGATGGCCAGAATGAGCTGTCCATCCTTTTTTAGCTGCCGGACATGCTCCTGAACTTCCTCGGGAACGACCTTCAGTGAAGTGCTTGCAGCCTCCCGGCGCTTCAGCTCTGCAGCTACCTGCTGCTCCATATGCGGTGTCAACGTCTCGTCTACGGTCGCGGCAGGCACCGGCCAGCGCTCCGGCTTACTTCCCCGGACCGCTGCGAGCAAGGTGCCGACAATCGAATAGAGCACCATATACTGGGCTAAGCGGTACAGGTATAACCATACGGTACTGAGGCGCGTAACCTCGCCGTCCGGCTTCAGAATGCTCACGTTCTCCGTAATGGAGAACTGCCCCGGCGCATAATTAGTGACATGCCGGTCCACCTGCAATTGTCCGAACGGCGAGATGATCCATTCCAGCGGCTTGTTATAGACCGGATTGCCCGCCGAGTCGATGAACATGCCGAAGAAGGAGAACAAGGCAATAACAATGACCAGACCGTTCGACCAGTTCATCCGCTTACCGAACACAACCAGACTGAACACCACCAGCAAGATAACACTTCTCGCATAATCATTATGTAGGAATAACTTTAGAACAATAGGCCCTCCCCACCCGAACAGCACTACCATAACGGCGGCGAATACAAATACACCCAGCAGAATTTTAAGATTTTTCATCACTTACTTCCTTCTCCTTTCCTGCCTCCTATTCTATATTTACCCAGAAAGAAGTCATTTGAGGCGATCTTGTTTATAGTACATTATAGCTGTCAGCCGACATGTTATAATATGCAGTCTATGATCACCCCAAGTGAAGGAGGATTACTTACTATGCAGGAATTGTTAGATATGAAGGAATTGTTCAAGCAGATCATCAAGCAGGACGTTAAGCCTTTTTTCTCCGCACAGGGCTATCGTACAAAAGATCTGAATTTCTACAAAACAGAGGGTCAGTTCAGCTATAAAATCAATATTCAGAAATACCAGTACAATACACACAAGCAACTCAGCTTCTATGTGAATTACAATCTTCATTCCGAAGAGCTTGCGCAATATAGGCCTGCTAAGTCTCTGGGCTTGGCTCACTTCTATGCCCGAATCAACCAAATCGTCCCCGCCGCCCCGGAACGCTACTTCCTGACGCCGGAGGTAGATGTGGACAAGTTCACGGCAGACCTGCTGCTCCACTTGGATCAGGGGCTTCAATTCTTGTACACCTTAACCGATGCCAGGGCCATTGTTGAATACTATATGCAGCGGACAGCACTGCATTTAAGTGAGGAGACCTTCGGGTTCCTGCTGGATACAGGGGATACTGAGACTGCGGAGCAGTACCTGAAGCAGCTCCAAGCGAAATACGGCGCCGAGAAGCGCTGGGCAATCTGGGAGCAGAAATATGCAGCGGTCTGGGAGAAATACGGAAGCTCTTCCTAGCGCAGGAGATTCTAGTCGCTTTTCCGATTACATTTCGCCTACCCAGCGCACACGGTCCAATTGTGGTTGGTTTTCTGTGAAAATACGTTTGGTACAACCTGCGATAAACTCTTACTACTCATTTTCATGGGCATAGGTTGGGCCGTTCGCTCTCGTACCGGCCCTACACAAAAAGGGCTCCCCGCTCTCTGAGGAGACATCGGGATAGCCCTTTTTCAAAATTAGGATAAGTTCTCCGTCAGCAACGTAAAGCCTTCGATCACCGCATCCTCATCAATCTCAATCATGATACAGCGCTTGCCCTGGTAGTTCACCTGCCGTACATATCTCAGGTCCTGCGGGCTGATCGTGATGGACGCGACCTTCGTATCGATCTTGATCGACTTGGAGGTGAACTTCGGGATGACACTGCTGGCCTTCATCTCGTAGTGCTTATTGTCTACAATGGTCTCGAATGCACGCTCTACCTTCTCCGCCGTCACATCCTCCACACCGCTGGCCTTCAGCACACGCTCCACATCGCGGTAATCGAGTCTCGGCGGCTCTTCCTCCTCCGCGTTGTCTTCAATCACCTGATGAATCTCCTCGTACACCTGGGCAATGGTCGCCACATCGATCTGTTCGCCCGCTACTTCCTTCACAATGTCTTCAAAAATAGACCGTTCCTCCAGCGCCGTCACCGACCGCTCCGCATTCAGTACCTGCTCAATGAACTGCGGGTTCGGGTTATTCGCGCTTCCCGTGCAGTACAGCACACGGTTGATATCCGAATAGTTGTCGGTCACACTCGGGTAGAAGAAGCCTTGTTCCGGCGTGCTGAGCTTGATGATCGGATCAACCATGATATTGTATTTGAACTCCCGCTCCACATAATCGAATAAAAGCGTCTTGCGCTGCTGCTCCGTGGAATTCACGCTGCACAGAATGAACGGATGCGCGAAGACCTCGTCCTTCCCGGTCTCCTCGGCTTCGTCATTACGCGCCTTGGTCGGCCGGAAGTATTGCCCCCGCACGAACGTGACCACTGCATCCTTCTCATACTTGGCGTCCACCAGCATTTTGTCCACCAGCATGAGCATCAGGTCCTGCCACTCCTCCGGGTCACCGGTGATCAGTCCCTGGTGCAGCATCACCTGAGACGGCTCCTCCGCTTCCTCCAGGAACTTCAGCTCGAACAGCTTCTGATCCAGCTCGCCCGTCAGCAGCTTCCGGAAGTTGCTCATATACAGCTCCTGCTTCTCGCGTTCCAGCATGGCGAACGGCTGGCGCTCGAAGTGGTAGATTTCGTTCGTTTCTTTCATAATATAGACATTCAGAATATCGTACAGATTCAGCTGATCATGGTCCATCTTGAACTGCTTGCGTATATGTGCGGCTTCTTTCTTGATCATGGTATGTGACACAGCTCCTATGAAATGAATTGGTCAGGCAATAGCTTCCTTAATTATAGCACGTACGTTCTCCATGCAGTTGAAAATTCCGATTCAGCGCCTCACCTCAATGGAGGTGAATTCTCAACGTTGGTGATAAATAAAACCCCTTCGCCAGAAGGGGTTTTATTTATCAGTTTTATTCATTTTTTGTAGGCGGCTTCAAGGTCCAGCAGATTCTTATCCGAGATTACCTGGTAATTACCGTCCTGTTGGGGAAATTCCAGGCTTGCCATAACTTCAGCTTTGAACAATCCATTCTCCCTCTCTGCTGTCTTGTCTGTTCCTGAGGTTATCTTAATCAAGACCCAGCCGGTGCGATAATTTTCCTCCTTGCGGATAATGCTGATCCATGAGTCTCCAATATCACCAGGCTGTTTCTGCGGGTCTCCGTAGAGGTAGTTCCAGTAGAAGCGATCTCCAGATTTCTTTATGTTCCCTCCTTTGCTGAGGCTTTCGAGCTTCCCCCCAGCATCAACACATAAGTAAGCAGTGTCCCCAGATAATTCATAGATAACATCATCATTGCCGCGTAGCTCAAACAGAATGCCTGGAGTCACGCTGATTGCTGGCGACCACCCTGCATTCCATGAAATATCAATTATTTCGTCTGCAGGCACATCAACAGTATTCAGTTCCTTCACTTCTTCCTCCGTATTGAGCGAGCACCCGGTGCCAATCAGAGCCAGCATAAGGACTACATAAATAAATCCCCAACTTAATCTGCCAACTTTGATTTTGTTGAATCTCATATTCAGCACCTCCTCTATTCAATTGGGATAATAGAAAATTAAAAATCAGATTGCAGGCTCCATCTTGTTAGGTTGGGGCCCAGGACCGTTTTTTGCCCAATATATAATATAATAAATTGAGCTATTGTATGTTATGTCCCCTGGGTAACTTATATTATTTACAGAATATTCATTTGTCCAGGTGGTATATCCTGGGGACGAATAATTCCATCTTAAAGGATTGGTCCCCCCAGGTTTATGTGTCCAATCGTTACCTGATAGATCACCTTTCATAAAATGATAATCTACGCTGCCTTTTCTAATAGCAACTACTTTTTGATAATTAGCTAGTGGCGATGGTTTTGTGGTTGTTTTATAACCCCAATATCCAAGAGCATTCAAATCATCAACAACTAAGTCCGCCATACTAGCTATAGGTAAGCTCATGCTGAAACCCTGATTGGAATGATAGCCCGGATTTTGAAATACATGCATTCCAATAGAATATCCATAACAATTATATCCGGTATAACTGTTCGACCATGATCCTATCACTGTGCTATTTACTAATGAATAGCTTGCTTTAGCAGAGCTGCTTGAGGATGAGATATTGAGAATCCTCCTAGTTAACTCAGCTAGCTCTGTATAATTATATGGGATGTGGTCCGCGCTTACTACTCCCCGCTCAATGTCAGCAACTATTGTTTTCACAGCATTCTCAGTGTATTCATTCTGTTCTAATGCCTCAGGCAAGATCAGCCCGTTATCAACGAGGGTATCCAGTAGATTATCACTGCTTAATTGTGCCAGCTTCTCTAATGCTAAAGGGTTCGATTCAGCATTTACTTGATTTGCCGGGAATGCGAAAACAAATAACATTATAATTACCAAGAATCCAGAAAACATTTTTAAACTTTTTTTCATAAATACCCCTCCTAATTTTCATAAGACTTAGGCACAAAACTATTAACGAGTATCTTAACTAAAATGAGATTACCTCCTATTACAATCATACATAAAAAATCAATAAATGTAATAAATTACACAAAAATTCCATATTTCTACTTCTATGAAATGTTAAAAAGCCTTTTCTGCCATTGAACAGAAAAGGCTACACCTACATCAAAACATACCAACTACACAATAACCATATCCAAATATCGCCGCAGCCCGCCCTCAGTACCAGAGTCCTGCAGCCAAGCCCCCAAGCTCCAAGTCATATAACGCAGGCCGAGATACCGCGAAGCGGCCCGATATCTTTGTTCGAACGTATTTGCAGGAAGCACCCATCCCAGCGAAGCCAGCACTTCACGGTATTCTCCAGCTTGAGACCGGTCAACTCGCATCGGGATGTCCAGGAACAGGGAGCCGTACCGCGCTTCTTCCCAGTCAATAAACATAACGTCATCATTATTGTGTACCAGTACATTTCCGGGATTTAGATCATTATGTATAAGCGTGTGAGTGGCTTCATCCTTCCAGAGGGCTTCAAGCTCGTCCACGATCTTCTCCGATATGGCATTGACCTCAGATATATACGTCCCGAACGTCTCCACGAACCGTTCATTGTGCTGGGTCTCTTCCCATGCTGGCCGCCATACTCCATCAATTATAGTCTCTATGTACGCACGGTTAATCCGGGGGAGCCAGGATAACTCCTCCTGCAATCCACGATTACGGTTATGAATATAAGCCAGTGCTTGCATTTCCTTGTGCTGAAGCATCCCGATATCCAGATTCTGATAATTCGTCTTATAATCTACATCCTGAATACACAGGAGCGCCCGATGGTCCGAATTCAGATCACCCGCTTTATTAAAAGGGACATTAGCCCCCTGATCGAATAACCGGTTCATTACCCGGCGTTCATTTCCACTTGCCATTTTGGTAATCACAGAGCTGTACTCTTGTCTGCCTTCACTCTCCACGAGAATCCGGTGCCGGAATAAGTCTACAGCCTGATAGCCCGAATGCAATCGGGTGCTCTCGATATCAAGGACCCTTGCCTTATCAGACAGGAATTGCCGCACAGTCTCCTCAATGAAATCCTTCCCCCCGCCAAGCTCAAATCTCATGATTACCCTCCGCCTCTCCCCGCTTAATCGCATACATCCGTCTGTCAGCTTGACGCAGCAGCGCGTCCGGGGCCGTTCCGTCCTGCGGATACAAGCTGAAGCCGATGCTCATATCGATCTTCAGCTCTTCGCCTTCATAATCCAGCGTGGCCTGTGCAGCCGCCGCCAGCAGCCGGTGCTCCAGCTCTGCGGCGGCCAGCCCGTCCCCGCCCACGGGACAGAACAGCACGAATTCGTCACCGCCGAAGCGGGCCGCCAGCCCGTCCGGCTGAACCAGCTGATGGATCATGCCCGCTACCTTGCATAACATCTGATCTCCGGCCTCATGCCCCCAGCGGTCGTTCACCTGCTTGAACCGGTCGAGATCCAGCAGCAGGATGGCTACTTCCCCGCCGCTGCGCTCTGCTTCCGCAAGAGTCTCCTCCAGTGTGTCGTAGAATTGTCTGCGGTTCGGCAGCCCGGTAAGCGGATCATGATAGGCCATGAAGGCAATCTGCCTTACATGCTGATTGCGCAGCCGGATGTCACGGATGAGCAGCACGGCATGAGGCTCATGATCCACGGTTACGTAATCCCCGTTAATCATCACCTCGATTTGACTGTCCCCGCTGTGCAGCACCATTTCCAGCTCGCCGATATCCTCTTGCGCCTGAAGCTTCGTCACGATCTCAGCACCGCCGAGATCGGCAAGGTTTGCCTTCCCGAGGGGCAGACGGCCGAACATCCTGCCGGCACTCGGATTCGCTTCCATGATGCTCCCGGACAACGAGACAAGCAGCGCAGCCTGCGAGTTAATCTGGAACATTTTTTTATAGCGCTGTCCCGCATGATTAAGGAACTCATACCTCTGCATGGACAGGCGCAGCACGAAGCACCAGATCAGTCCTCCGTAGATATACGTATAAGGCGGCAGCACTTCATTGAAGCGGAAATAGCCGAATACTGCTACCCAGAGGAACGTCACCCAGGAGCCGTACTCCAGCAGCTTGAAGATACCGTCATGCTCCTGATAGTCAGGATCGGAGGCACTCCATTTGCGCGCCTTGCGCAGCATGACGATGGGGATGAAGCTAAGCAGCAGACTTGCCGTTAAGGTCCCGTAGTAGGCAGAATTGGCTAACGGCCATTTCCAGACCCCGGATACCATGAACAACTGGGCAGAGGTATAGGATCGTTGACCAATAAGTCCTGCCGGGATCGCCAGCGTTAGGATATGGAACAGATAAGGATACCACGGCCGTGACATCCGCTTCTGCAGGCCGATTAACCGGGCAATCAGATGGAAGCCAAGCCCTGGAATGAAGATCCCCACATTGGCGAACCAGACCGCAGCCAGCACCGGACTATATTCAATCGGCAGCATATACCGGAAGTACTCCTCCAGGAACATCAGGAAATAGCACAGAATCGTAGCGCTTACCAGACGATGTTCAACCTTCCGCGGGTTACGCAGCAGCACATCCATTCCCATGTAGAAAAAGAAGAGCATCGGCAGCCAATAAAATACGACAGGTATCCACACATGGGTCGGGCTCATATCTCTTCTCCTCTACAGTCTGTCACGGACAACTTAAATCTTAATTTTAATATATTACCGGGCGGAGACGCCGTCAATGAACAAGTTCTGTGGTATTGCTTAAGGCGGCGTATTGGCTGCGGAACAGCAGATCATAGGCTTCATTCCGGCCATGCAGATTAGCATGGGTATCGCAGGCTGACACCTTCCCGGCTTGCAGAACCAGCACCTTGTCACAGTCTTGAACCGTAGAGAGGCGGTGCGCAATCGATATCATGGTAGTTCCGGCAGACAGACGCTTCAGCTCCTTCCTAATGCCGCTCTCATTCTCAGGGTCCAGGGCGCTTGTACTTTCATCGAAAATAATAATATCCCGCTTCTGCAGCAGTGTCCGCGCAATCGACAGCCGCTGCTTCTGGCCCCCGGAGAGCTTCATTCCTTTCTCCCCGACAACCGTATCCAGCCCTTGCTCGAGCGATGCAACGAAGTCATAGATATTGGCGCTGCGGCAGCAGGCGATCAGCTCTGCTTCCGTCGCCCCGTCCCCAGCCAGCAGCAGGTTCTCCCGGATCGTCATATTGAACAGAACAGGCTCCTGCACCACGATGCTCACCTTGGCCGCCACACTCCCGCTGTTCACCGCATGCACATCCGTGCCGCCGATGCGGACGCTCCCGCCCTGAGGCTTCATCTGTCCAGTCAGCAGCCTGGCAAGCGTTGACTTACCGCTGCCGCTCTGCCCCACAATGGCTAGATGCTCCCCCTTCCCCACCGAGAAAGAAATCCCGTCCAGTGCGAAGGAGGTCTTCCCCTCATAGCGGAACTGCAAATTTCGAACCTCAATCTCTTGTCCGCTAATGCGCTTGTAAGGCCGCTGGTCCGCCTCTGCCTGCAACAGTCCAATCACTTTACTGATATTCACCGAATCATTCTTGTAATTCATCAGGCCATTGCTGATCGTCTCGATGAACCCGAAGAACTGCCCGTAGAAGCTGATGAACACCAGCAGCACACCGACCTCCGAGTAGCCCTGAATCACGAAGAGTCCGCCAATGAAATAGATGAACAGCTGGGTAATGAAGTTCTTGGTGAAGAACGAATACGTAACGCCCAGATGCTGATAGAGCTGGCTGCGGAACCACACCGGACGGATGGCTGCATAATGCCCGTTCAATTCTTTTAGCTGGGCCTCCTCCAGATTATTGGTCTTAATATCCTTCCAGTTCTGCAGACTCCCATGTAAAAAGGATTCGTACCCGTTCTGCAGCCTCCACAGCTCCTCCCCCGCCTTCCTTGTTTTCTCGCCCAGGACATTCACTGTCAGCAGGGAGACCGGAACGAAGACGAAGCTAAGGAGGGCAATCCGCCAGTCATAGCTTACAAGGATCACAGCAAGCGCAGCAGCATACAGGACAGCGTAGCTGAAATCTAACAGATGAACCGTGAAGAACCGTCCGGCGGCGGCTGAATCCTGCTCGATCCGGCTTTTCAGATCACCAATGCTGTACCCGCTATACTCCTCATAATCCAGGCTGCTCACTCTATTCAGCAGCTTGCGCTTAAGCCTCAGGTCATACTTCAGGAGCAACTGGTTGGCGTAGCGCCTGCTGACCGCAATCCCGGCCGTTGTAAGCAGGAATACTCCCAGATATCCCGCGATAACGGGCCATAGCTCATTCATACGCTTCTCTACCAGCACGCGGTTGACGAGCATAGAGTACAGGAATAACGGGAGCAGTCCGCAGACCAGATTCCACAGCTTGAACAGTGCGAGCGCCAGCAGCGGCTTACGGACACCTTCCATTCCCTGAGTCAGCGCCTTATAGGCGGCCCATCTTGTCATGGTCATACCGCTTCGCCTCCTGCAGATTGTTCGCTAAATAGTTCTATGTATGTTTTGTTGCTTCTGATGAGCACCTCGTGCGTATCGTAGCCTGTGACCCTTCCATCCTCCAGCACTGCAATCCGGTCACAGCCTCTAAGCGTGGACAGCCGATGGGCGATGATGATCAGCGTCCGGTCTAGCCCAAGCTCACCGGTCATCTGCCGGATCAGCGCCTCATTCTTGCTGTCGAGGGACGAAGTCGCTTCATCGAAGACCAGAATTTTCGGATTCTTGACCAGGATTCGTGCAATAGCCAGCCGCTGCTTTTGGCCGCCCGATAATTCCTGCCCGGAAGTCCCCAGCACTGTGTCGAGTCCGTCCGGGAGATTCTGGGCCAGCTCATGCAGCGCAGCTCTCTTAAGTGCTTCGAGTAACAGACTGTCCTGATCACGGTTATTCGTAAAAGACAGATTGTACCGCAGCGTGTTATCGTACAGAACCGTCTCCTGATGAACCACACCCACCTGACTCCGCAAGCTGTGCAGGTTATATTCGTTCACGTTGCGGCCATCAATCAGAAGTTCGCCGCCGTCAACGGGATATAGGCTACAAAGCAGGCTTCCGAGCGTTGTTTTCCCGGCTCCGCTCCTTCCGGCAATGCCGACGATGCTTCCTCCCTCCACACGGAGATTGAACCCGTCCAGCACCCGCCTCTCATTCGTATATCCGAAGCTGACATTGCGAAATTCAATCGTCCCCTCCTTAACCAGTGTGGGCAGAAGGTCTTCTCTGTAGTCCTCCTCCTGTTCATTCAGGAGTTCCGCCACACGCTGCAAGGACACGCTCTGGCCCCAGGTATCGGTAATCTTGCCGCTTATCGAGCTGAAGTAAGTCACAGCCATATTGAAATAGCTGGCGGCAGCCACAAAAACACCAAGCTGCATCTGCCCCTTCACAATCAGCCGGGCACAGATGATGAACAGCAGCAGCTGTGCAGCAAGCGTGATGAATGCGTTCACCCGCTCGGTGGTTACTTCAATTCTTCCATTGTCCACATGCTTGTGATGGATAGAGACGGTCCTTCTGAGATAGGTGCGGGTTACCCGCCTCCCGGCATTCAGCAGCTTGATCTCCCGCATATTGGCCACAATTTCAAATAAGTACGAGGAGAGCCTCCCCTGCTCTGCCGCCATATCCCGGTTCACGCTAAGCGCCCGTTGCTTAAAATATTTCGAAGCCAAGAACACGACAGGCACCAGCACCACCGTGAACAATCCCAGCAGGACATGATAATAGAACATGAAGCCCACGGCGAACACGATATGCAGCAGATTGGAATACCCCCACAGTCCGCTCCAGAAGAGCAGATTCATAATGTCCTTGGCATCGCGGTTCATCCGGCTGATCAGATCACCGCTGTACATCCCGGAGAGATCCTTCCCCTTCTGATGCAGAATCTTGCGGAATAGCGCCCGCCGGATATCGAACACGAACCCCGTCATCAGCTGGGAGGAGATCAGATTGTTCAGCGTCGCCACAATGAACTGATTGAACAGGAGAATTCCGGCATAGATCAGACACAGCTTCAGGAAGGCCTTCAGATTCTGGTCATAAAAAGCGATATTAATCAGCCGTCCGCCCAGGAACGGATACATCAGGTTCACTAAGGTCATTAACGTAGTTACTAAGAAACCGCATACAAATACCAGCTTGTGCATCCGTATGAATTTGAACACCCACTGCCCTGGAGTCACAGCCCCACCGCCTTCCATATATTCACAAGGAATATTGTAGCACGGATGTTCGTATATGGGGAGTGACCAACCTCTCGATTCATCGAATAACGGAAAGTTAACTTTACATTTAGATCATCCTGAGATACACTCTCCATGTAAAGTTAACTTTCCATGAAAAGAGTGATTCCATGAACAACCGTTTGGAAGAACTACGCAAGCAACGCGGGATCAGGCAAGAGGAATTAGCAGCAGCGCTTGAGGTATCCAGGCAGACGATTGGTTCACTGGAGAACGGCCGCTATAATCCGTCCATCCTGCTGGCGTTTAAGATCGCCCGTTATTTCGGACTGAGCATCGAGGAGATTTTTATTTATGAGGAGGAAGAGAATTCATGAAGAAATCCGTCACCGCTTATCTTCTGGTTATTACAGGTGTAGTCCTGCTGGCAGGCAGTCTGTACCTTATTAGAACGGTTCATGAGCCGGAGGGGGTGTTGCGGACACTGCCCTATGTCTGTATCGGGCTTGCTTCCGGCATGTTCGGAAGTGGCGTGGGAGAGATCATGAGCCGGCAAGCGTTGAAGAGTAACCCTGCCGCCGCCAAGCAGGTAGAGATCAACAAGAACGATGAACGTAATGTTACCATTGCCAACCGGGCGAAGGCGAAGGCCTATGACATGATGGTGTTTGTGTTCGGGGCCTTGATGCTGGCTCTTGCCTTAATGGAGACCGATCTCACCGTGGTGCTGTTACTGGTATTCGGCTACCTGTTCACGATTGGGTACGGCGTCTATTACCGGTTCAAGTATGATCGGGAGATGTGATTGGCGGCCGTTCTCGCAGCCGTGATCTGCTCAAGCCAGTAAGGCCTGGGCCACCTGATCCAGAATGCAGTTGATGCCAGTCGGTCCGTAGCAGCCGATCCAGGTAGCCGCATCTACCGGGTATATAAGCTGCCGCTGGTCTGCACCTAGCATGCCCCTCACGCTTTGTTCTGTCATCGATATCCCCTCTTGCATCCTCTCACCGCTAAGCAAAAAGTAGTAGTTGGCGTGCACTGCAGGAAGTCTATCCACGGAAATATGATAGGCCGTGTCGGAGGCGGGTTCGGCCACAAATCGCGGAGCAGGCAGACCAAGGTCGCGGTACAGCACAGCGCCTGTACGGTGAGAAGCCGTGTGTACCCGGACGATGGACTCGCGCGGACGGATCAGTGCCACGCTTTTACCCGCGAGTACCGGAGCAAGCTCTGCGGACAGCAAAGCTGTACGGCGGAGATAATTAGCAATAATATGCTCTGCCTCCTCCTGCTTGCCTGTCAGTTCGCCGAACCGGCGCAGAATTGTCTGCCAGCTCTCATTGCGCTTGAACATAACCGTAGGTGCTACCCGGCTTAAGCGTTCATAGTGCGGAGCATGCACCTCGGTGCAGATAATCAGATCCGGGCGCAGCCGTTCTACAGCCTGTAAGTCCGGGTATTCATACGTGCCGAGCATTTCCGTTGCCGTTAATCTCTCCCGGAAATACGGCGGGAAATTCAGCGCCCCGCTTCCGAAGCCTACGCTTCCAGCGGGGGACATCCCCAGGGCATGTAAATGGTCAGCATACTGGACGTCAAGCACGGCGATCCGCTGCGGAGCAGAGGTGACAAGATATTCGCCGCGCAGATGGGGGATTACCGGGCCCTGTATTGATCCGTGCGGGGAGGCCAAGCGCTCTGTCCTCCCCGAAGGAGCGGAGAGCGCAGCTGGAGCTGAAGCAGCAGTACGCCTGTAGAGCTGTGGAGGAACTCCATAATGCTTCTTGAACGCCCTGCTAAAATAATACATGTCGCGGTAGCCTGTCCGCTCAGCAATCTCGCCGATGGAAGCGTCCGTGTAACGCAGCATCCGCTCTGCGCTCTGCATCCGCAGCTGAATCACGTATTCCATCGGGCCGAGCCGCTTCTCCTGCTTGAACCGCCGCTGGAGCTGCCGCACGCCGCATCCGGCCAGTGCGGCCAGCTCCTTAAGCCCCAGCTCCTGACGATAATGCCCTTCGATATAGGCGGTAACAACCCCCACCATATCCGGCTCTCTGCCGCCCTGACCACGTTCATGCTCCATAATAAGCTCGCACAGCATACCTTGCAGCAGCGCATTGGCATAGAAGCGTTCCAGCCCTTCTCCCCGGCTCCATTTGGCTGCAATTCTCTCCGCTGTCATATGCAGCTCCGCCGGCGGCGCAGAATGATGAACAAACGAAGTCCGCAGCGGGTGATTGTGCTGCGGGAAGAGCACATGGGCGGCTCCCGCCACAGGAATGGCTTTGTAGCTAATAGCTGTATAATGAATGTTGTCTGATCCCGCACTCAGAGTGTAGGCTGATCCCTTGACGGCATGACAAGCAAAAGAGGCCTGGACATGGCAGCCTTCACCATTCATCACAAGCCCTCCCTGCCCGCCGATGGCCAGCAGCAGCTGATTTGCCGCCAGTTCCGTTTCGCTCACACTACCACCGGGCGGAACCGTACCACTGCACACATCAAGCATCTTGACCGCCGTATCGCTCCATAGACTTGCCTGTTCTTGTTGCGGCATTTCTCTCATCTCCTGACAACAGTATCCTTTGCTAAACGGATAGACCTGCTGTCATTTTAATTGAGATTCATTCTCATTGTCAATTTTCGGGCACTTTCTGCAATATTCCCCCGACATCCGGTAGTAAAAGCAGCACGTAATGCGCTTGCTCTTCGCAACCGGAGCCTCGTCATTCCCCTCGGTGAACCGGGTGAACGGATTACGTCTTGCGCCGAACAATGCGCCGGGAGCCGTCCGGGTCAGAAACGAAAAGTCCTCTTGAATCCACAGCCTTTCTTCGCTGGATTGACCTGATTCGGGCGCATACAGCGGAGCAATACGCACCATAATATTCTCCCACAGCACGGCCATGGAGACGGGTCCAACGGTGGCAAGCATCTGCAGCAGCGGTGCAAGCCGTACCGCAAAATTCTCCTGTACAACAGCTTCTCGCCACACTCCCCGATCACCCGCCAGTGAGGATGACTGAAGGCCGTCCACCGCCAGGAAAGGGAAGGTCGTCTCTTCTATAGAAGCCGGATGATAGAGGAAGCTTCTGTCCAGCGGGAAGAACACTTCACGATTATGAACGGTCATGGCGGTCACTATTGGCGCGATCCACAGATAGCCGATCCGCTTGGCCAGCATGGAAGCGGCAACCTGCGTGTCCGGCGCACCGATATAATCCTTAAGCCAGCTAACATATTCGCGGCATACCGCTTCGTCCTGCAGCTCACTCAGAGCGATGGTGCGGATGCTGTCCGCCGGCGGCTCCCCCAGCCTCATCCGGTAATCCTCCGCCAGTTCCCTCCAGAGGGCCGACGACAGATAGAGGTCCATCTCAGTTAGCTCCAAGCAGCGCTTCCGAGGCCTGATCTACAATAATATTGATCGCCAGGGGACCATAATACGCGATCCAGAGCGTTGAATTCACATCATAGGCACGGTTATTCTTCACTGCATCAAGGGATTTCCAGATTGGACTGCTGGCCAGAGCCTCTGCCTCTTTGGCGAACAGATCATCGGAGAGCAGGAAATAGCGGTCTGCCCCGATATCAGAGACAGTCTCCATCGATATTTCAACCGAGGTATCATCCTTGATCGCCTGAACGAACGCAGGTGCCTTTAATCCCAGATCCTCATACAAAATACTTCCCGTACGGTGCTCGGGACCATGTACCCGAATCCCTTCCGGTCTCGGACGAATCAGCGCTACCGTCTCGTCGCCCAGCTTCGCCGACAGCTGCTCACGCAGTCCGGTGATTTTGTCCTCATAGGCCTTCTTCACCACTTCGGCCTCTGCCTGCTTACCTGTAATTGTACCGATGGTAGCCAGCGTATCCCGCCAATCCTCATAGAAGTCCAGGACAATAGTAGGCGCAATTTTACTTACGCTCTCATAAGCTTCTTCCTGAAAATCTGTCATCAGAATCAGATCCGGGTTGAGCGACACAATTGCCTCCAGATTGGGCTCATCGCGTGTACCCAGGACCTTCACACCCTCCATCTGAGCACTCAGATATTCCGGGAACTCGTCCTTGGTTCCGGCAACCACGCTGCCTGCCGGCTTCTCTCCAAGCGCGATCAGCTGATCGGCGAATTTCACGTCAAGTACAGCGATCACCTTCGGCTTCTCCGTCAGCGTATGTTCACCTTTCATATCTTTAAGGGTAACCGGGTAGGCTGCTGTAGCCTGTGCCTCCGGCGATGTATGCGCCTGTGCTTCAGCCGATGGAGACGGCTCCGCTGACGCAGACGGCTGTGCGGTTGCACCTGCATTAGCGCCTCCTCCAGATCCGCAAGCTGTCATTACCAGTACCAGCGCCAGCATCCATACCATGAATAGTCCTAATTTTGGGGCGGCAAATTTCTTCCTGCCGGCCTCTTGTTTCTGTGTTGCTCTGTTCACGCTGACTCCCCCTGTTATGTAGTATATGATAATGATTTTCATTATCATAATTGTTAAAGCGAGTATATCCGATCTGCTGCCTCTGTTTCCATGTACTTTTGCGACATTGCAGCCGGATAAATGCGACATGGGTTGCTATTAGGGTGTTTATATAGCAGGTGATATAGACGGGAACATGAGGAAATCACCCTGCCGGGTGAAGGATGCTGATGCCTTCTCTCACCAGCCGCTTGTATAGCGAATTGTTGCACTTCTTGCAGGATTCCTCCTTACCTATTACTGGCTGGAGTACAATGTTGCATTATTTGCACAATTTTCGGTGTTTAGAGCAGATTAGCGCTGAATTTGTTGCATTTCTTGCAGGATTTCAGCATAGACCGTATCTATGAGGCAGTATTGTTGCACTTCCTGCAGGATTTCTCTATAAATGTTACTGGCTGTGGAGATGGCGCGACGATTCTCGCAGCAGCCCCCATTGTATTCGGTTTTCCGCATACAATTGGCCTAGGTACCTTCGCCCGTCACATTCTATTCGGTTTTTCATATACATTCCATCTGCTCCTCGTTCAGAGAAACTCCTAAACAGCAGCAAGCCCGCATCCGGTTACCAGATACGGGCTTGCTTTTTATGAACAGTTGCTAATTATTAATGAAGTTAAGCCCAATATTCCTGGGCAATCTTTTGCCCCTGTCTGATCTTCGCCCATTGCTCTGCTTCCGTCAGCTCATTCCCACCGTCGCAGGAGGCGAAGCCGCACTGATGGGAGAGCAGTAATCTCTCCTTCGGAATGATCGTGGACGCTTCATCCAGCATGCGGAGGACACGGGTCTCATCGTCCAGCGTACTGGTTTTGGAAGACAGCAAGCCAAGTACAATCTCCGTCTCCGGTCTATCCTTGAACACGGCAAGTGCCTCCAGCGAGCCCGCGCGTTCGTCGTCCCACTCCAGGAAGAAGCGGTCATACTTCAGCTGCTTCAGGAACAGGTTGGCAATCTTCACATAAGAGCCGCCGCCCATATTCCGGGAATCATAATTGCCGCGGCAGTTATGGGTCCACATCAGGAGCCCCAAGCTATGTCCGTAATCAATAATGGTGTTGTTAATGTCGATGAACTCTGTGGCGAGACTCTGTACTTCTTCATGGTTGATTGCCTCACCGGTAAATGGCGAATTCGGATTATCGTCCGCGAACAGCTCCCAGAGGCAGTCGTCGAATTGCAGGATTTTGCCGCCAGCGGCTGCGAATTCCCCAACAAAATCCTTATACGCCGTCACCAGACCGGCCTTCAGCTCATCGCGGTTCTGGTACACTGCACCCTCGCCGCCAAGGTTATCCGACCAGGACAGCTCTCCGAAGATATGGGACGGTGAAGGCACGCACAGCTTCGTCTCCCGGTCTCCGGCATGCTCCTGAAGCTGGCGGTAAGCCTGAAGGAAGTGGTGATTCTTGCCGCCCAGTTCGCCTGTAATGCGGAGGCCGATGTCTTTTCGCGTCTCATATTTGGAGGTGCCGTCAATGTCTCTGAAGAAATACCCGTGAGGCGCGATATAGCGCTCAATCCCCTGGAAGCCCCACACGAAGTCCAGATGCCACATCGACTTGGAGTACTCCCCATCCGTCAGAATGGTCAGCCCATTCTCGCTCGCTTGCCCGACTACCGTCTGAATCGCCTTCGCTTCACACTGCTCATAACCCTGGAAGTCCTCGTAAAAAGGATACTTGATATCGTCCCGGTGTTCGATTTGCTGCTTATATTCTAATAGCTCCGCCGGGCGCAGCAGGCTGCCTACGATCTGAAATCTATCACACATGATTAGTCCTCCTCTAGTTCCACTGTTCTGTCTTTGTGTATAAATTCTAGCATGGAGAACGATCAGGGACGTAACACTTAAACTTGATACCTGGCTATAGGAAGAAGTTATACGCTTTTTGCGCTGCCGTAATACAATCGTAAGATTTCGCTTAGAGAATCGTAAGCTCTCCCGTTTATTCTGTTCCATGTAACCACTACAAAGAAATGGAGCGTGATTAGCATGGGTAACAGCAAAGCAGGCAAACGGTTCATGATGGCGGCAGTATTGGCACTTTCTCTGGCAGTGTCGGGCATCTCCGGCGCAGCGGCAGGCATCAAGACGATGAAGAAGGACGGCATGGAACTGATGAACCTAAGACAGGCGGCCATGATGTACGGCTACAGCATTGAATGGAACAGCAAAGACCGCTCCGTCTCGCTGATGTATATGGACAAGATGACGAACGACGGCAAGATGACGGATGACGGCAAGATGATAGATGACGGCATAAAGCCGATGGGCAAGATGATTAAGGTCATGATCGGGTCGAAAAAAATGATGGTCGACGGTAAAACAGTCAACCTGAGCATGGCTCCGGCACTTTACGATGGCAGCACTTATGTGGCGGATACGGTAGTGACCATGTACATGAAGCCTGCTGAAGCTATGAAATAAGGCAGACGGAGCAGTGCCCCCGCCATATGATATGATGGAATCAAATGGATTTTTACGGATATGGGGTGGGTTAGGATGAATGAACGAGTGCTGGTCGCGGATGATGATCCGAATATTACCGATGTGTGCCGCAGGTATCTGGAACGGGAAGGGTATGTGGTCACCACTGCCAAGGACGGCTTGGAGGCGTTAGAGCTCTGGCGCAGCCAGCCGCCCAGCCTGATGGTGCTCGATCTGATGATGCCGCATAAGAACGGCTGGGAGGTGTGCAGCGAGATCCGGCAGACCGATGATCTCCCGATCATCATGCTGACGGCGCGCGGCGAGGAGCAGGACCGGCTCATGGGGCTGACAATGGGGGCGGATGATTATCTGACCAAGCCCTTCAGTCCAAGGGAACTCGTACTGCGGGTGCAGGCGATTCTGCGCCGGATGAGGGTTGTACAGGCCTCGCCCGCTACCGCTGCGGAGCACACGATTAAGTACGAAGGGCTGGCTATTAATGTAGGGAAGCGCATCGTGGAGATTGACGGGCAGGCGATTGACTTGACCGTTACCGAGTTCGAGATGCTCTACCTGCTGGCGAGCCATCCCGGCCAGGCCTTTTCCCGGACTCAAATTCTCAGCAAGCTGTGGGATTTCAGCTATGAAGGGGATACCACCACCGTGACCGTCCATATCCGGAGATTACGGGAGAAGATCGAACAGACGCCCTCCGACCCGAAATATATCAAGACGGTCTGGGGCATAGGCTATAAGTTTGCGGGTGATGGCATCTAATGAAACTGCGTACGTATCTATTGTTGTCCAGTCTCACAGGTATCGGCGTGTTGCTGATCTGTCTATTCGTCAGCTACTCCAAAATGCTGCTCACGATTGATCAGTTCTATTATCTGTCCGGCATCACGGCCGGGATCGGCGTGTTCTCCTTCGTTCTCCAGCATCTGCTGACACGGCCGGTGGAGAAGTCCATTGCCCGGATCACCGAGCAGACGGTGCGGATTGCCGATGGGGATTTCCACACCGTGGTCCCCTTAATCGGTCCGCAGGAGTTCAAGCTGATGGCCCGGCAATTCAATGAAATGAGCAGTAAGTTAAAAGATAGCTTCGACCATCTGCACCAGTCCGAATCCGCCCGCCGGGAGCTGATTGCCAATGTCTCCCACGATCTGCGGACTCCTCTCGCCTCCATCCAATCGTTCGTTGAAGCGCTGGAGGATGATGTGATTAAGGACGAAGTGACTTTTCAGCGTTATCTGAATACGATCCGGCTGGAGACGAAGCGGCTGGCGGGCCTGATCCATGACTTATTTGAACTATCCAGTCTGGAGGCGAACGGCGGGAGCTTCGACCCGCAGCCATCCCATGCCGATGAGCTGCTGATCAGTACCCTGGAGAGCTTCTCGTTCCATCTCGCGGAGAAGAAGCTGAACGTGGAGATTCATCTGCCGGATAAATTACCTGCCGCTCTGATGATGACTTCGCAGATGAAGCGGGTGCTGTCCAATCTGCTGCAGAATGCCATTCAACATTCTCCGGTGGACGGGACCATCTTGTTATCCGCTACCGAGGAAGGCCAGTTCCTGCGAATCTCCGTTACAGATGAAGGCCAGGGGATCGAAGCTGCGGAGACCTCACGAATCTTCGAACGGTTCTACCGGATCGATAAATCCCGCAGCAAAAATAGCGGCGGCGCCGGCCTCGGCCTCGGCCTCGCCATCGCCCAATCGATTGTCGAGCTGCATGGCGGCGAGATTGGCGTAGACAGCAGCAAGGGCGCCGGGAGCTGCTTCTGGTTTACGATCCCAATGTATACCAGCCGATAGGCGCAGCGTCCAGTAAGCCGTATCTCACAAGGTGGTGACTGATTTGGCTGGTGATTTTGTATTCTTGTCCGGTGTATTTGGTGCCGGGCTGTTATCGTTCTTCGCACCATGTATCCTGCCGCTGCTCCCGGTCTATGTGTCCTACTTGTCCGGGGGCATAGCAGGCAGTACGAATCAGGGAGCGGCTGACTCCGGCTCCTTCCGCTTCCGTTCTGTATTCATGCTGCGGACTCTGCTGTTTGTTCTTGGACTGTCCGTGGTCTTCATTCTACTTGGCTTCGGCTCCGGGGCCCTGGGCAATATCATTTCAAGCTCCAGGTTCATTGCCATCTGCGGAGCCATCGTTATCTTATTCGGGATTTATCAGACGGGATTCATTAAGCTGCCCTGGCTGGAACGCGAAAAAAAACTATCCAGCAATCGTGTGACAAAAGGCGGTTATATCGGAGCCTTCCTGCTCGGCCTGACGTTCAGCTTCGGCTGGACGCCCTGCATCGGCCCTGTACTGGCGGGCATTCTCAGCATCGCCGCCGGGGAAGGCTCCCCTGCTTATGGAGGATTCCTCATGCTTCTGTATACGCTGGGTCTGGCGATTCCCTTCCTGATCATGTCCGTCTTCTCAGACTATCTGCTGCAGCGGATTCGCCGCTTGTACAGATACATGGGAGGCATCAAGATAGCCTCCGGGCTTATGCTTATCGGGATGGGACTGCTGCTAATGACCGACCAGCTGAATACGATTGTCGGCTGGATTCAATAATGGGAGGAGGAATCAGGCATGAAGAAGCCATGGAAGTGGATGGGATATATACTGGTGATTGGCGGCTTGCTGTCGATCCTGGCCGCATGCGGCGCGAAGCCTGATGCAGGAGCAGGCAAGGCAGACTCTGCCGCAGCCATGAGCAAGGGGAAGCCTACACCAGCCTTCGCCTTGAACGATCTGAAGGGCGATTCACTCAAGCTGGAGGACCTGAAGGGCAAGAAGGTCTATGTGAAATATTGGGCCTCCTGGTGCTCCATCTGTCTGGCTGGTCTAGAGGAACTGAACACGCTGGCCGGCCAGGAGAAGGATTTCCAGGTGGTATCGATAGTAACCCCCGGCTACAAAGGCGAGAAATCCGCCAAGGAATTCACGGAATGGTTCAACAAGCAGTCGTATGACAATCTGACCGTGCTGCTGGATGAGGATGGGACATGGGCTAAGGAGTTTCAGGTACGGGCATATCCCAGCTCTTTTTATATCGATGAAGAGGGGTTGCTGGTGAAGTCCCTCCCGGGCCATGCCTCCAATGAACAGATTAAGGACACCTTCGCCGGAATAGACTCCGCTTCAGCCGCCGCCCCGGTGCCAGCGGTCACGACCACAAGTATAGCCGACAAGGATCTGCGTAACCTGTATCTGGCGGGCGGCTGCTTCTGGGGAGTGGAAGCGTATATGTCCCGCATTCAAGGGGTTCAGGATGTCACCTCCGGCTATGCCAACGGGGAAGGCGAGAGTCCAACCTATGAAGATGTCATTCGCGGGGACCGGGGGTTCGCGGAGACTGTGCATGTGAAGTATGATCCGAAGCAGGTAACGCTACAGCAATTGCTGGAGTCTTATTTCAAAGTGGTTGATCCGAC
This sequence comes from Paenibacillus sp. FSL H8-0048, assembly GCF_038002825.1. Lineage (NCBI taxonomy): Bacteria > Bacillati > Bacillota > Bacilli > Caryophanales > Paenibacillaceae > Paenibacillus > Paenibacillus sp. FSL H8-0048. Next base: position 3,678,851 of record NZ_JBBODF010000001.1, read on the forward strand.
CAGCCTGAATAAGCAAGGCAATGACAGAGGCGTTCAATACCGGACAGGAATCTACTATTCGTCCCCGGAGGATGCAGCCATCATCCAGCAGGCCGTAGCTGCGGAGCAGACGAAGTATGACAAGAAGATCGTAACGGAAGTCCTGCCGCTGAAGAACTATTATCTGGCGGAGGAATATCATCAGGATTACCTGGAGAAGAACCCGAACGGATACTGCCACATTGACTTAAGTATTCTGGATGAGCAAGAGCCGGTGATCGATCCGGCCCAATACCCGCGCCCTTCCGACGCAGAACTGAAGGAGCGGTTAACTGCCGATCAATACGCGGTAGCCGTCAATAATGACACGGAGCGTGCCTTCAGCAACGATTATTGGGATAACTACGAGCCTGGCCTGTATGTCGATATCGCCACCGGCCAGCCGCTTTTCTCCAGCAAGGATAAATATGATTCCGGTTGCGGGTGGCCCAGCTTCACGAGGCCCATTGCCCCGGAGGTAGTCACCTACGACACGGATACCAGCTTCGGCATGGAACGCACCGAGGTGCGCAGCCAATCCGGCGATATCCACCTGGGTCATGTCTTCGACGATGGTCCTGCGGACCGCGGCGGCAAACGCTACTGCATCAACAGCGCCTCCATCCGCTTCATCCCTCTCGACAAGATGGAAGCAGAGCATTACGGGTATTTAACGGGGCTGGTGGAGTAGATTAAGCGGAATCGTACAGATGAAGCAGCTCCTCTGTTAAAAAGATCGCCCTCCACTGGCTCATAAGCTGAGCCGTGTGGAGGGCGATTCTTGTCTATTTACTTGCGCCGATCAGCGAGCTCAACCGCTCCAGCAGATCACCGCCGCCTGTAACCGAGATGGAGCCGATCCGATCGCATATTTTCTCCAGGAATTCCAGCTCCTTGAGCCGGAACAGCGTCTGGTTCTCATCCATCAGCTTCGCCGTATTCAGCAGGCTGCGCGTCGAGGCTGTCTCTTCCCGGCGGGTGAGCAGGTTGGCCTGGGCTTTTTTCTCAGCGAGCAGTACGGTGTTCAGGATCTCCTTCATGTCTCCCGGCAGAATGACATCCTTCACGCCCGCCCCGAGGAAGCGCACCCCGAACTCTTCTTCCTTCTCCCGGATACGGTCCAGGATGAACGTCGCCACATCCTCCTTCCGCTTCAGCAGATCGTCCAATCTCAGCGTCCCGACATACTCCCGCAGCAAGAGCTGAAGCTGGATGTGAATCTGCTCCTCGAAATCCTTCAGCTCCAGCACACGGTGCGGACTTACGATCCGGTACTGGCAGACGAAGTTCAGGCGCAGCGTAACCTTATCTTCGGTCATCATCTCCTGGCCGAGCAGATCCATCTGCTGCTGTCTCAGATCGACCTTCTTGGTCAGCACCGAGACCGGTCCCTTCCAGAAGTAATATTTCCCCGGCGTAAGCTCCCGCTGAAGCGTATGATCATAGAACAGGAAACCCAGCTCGTGGCTGGCAATTTCGCAGCTCTGCAGGTGCGGCGTAATCCGCGCGATGATCGAGCGGTCGATTCCGGCGGGCAGCTCCGGCACACGGATGTCGGTGTGGACGAAGGTGTGCTTTTTGAGCAGATTCCAGAACGCATACACCCCCGGCTTGAGCACCTGCATGAATTGGCCATCCTCGTAGTGCAGCACCAGCTCATGATCCTGTACCCGAACCACATCCAGCTCCCGCAGCAGCTCATCATCCTGTAAGAACAACTGCAGGTCCTTCCCGCCAGCGCTAAAAGGCTTAGTTATATCCACTACTACCACAGTGTGCTGCGACCAGGAGAAATAACGGTAGGTTCCCGGCAGCAGCCGCTTCACATAACTTCCCTTATGAAAGAGCAGACCGCGCTGGTCCGCTTGAATTGTAATTGGCTTCAACATTGTATGTATTACCCCCTTCATGTGTTGACCAATGGATGACAGAATCCCGCTGCGGACCCGGACGGAATCACGCTTGAGACAGCCGCTCTGCCGGGAGATCCGGGAGGACTCTTGATACCTGAGACTAACCCAACCTTCAGCCAGCCTTCGTTCTCTTCTGTCCTTGCCCCAGTCTCCGCAAGCTTCCCTGCTGCCGGTATCCACGGATTACAAAGCCCTGCCACAGTAGCGCTATGCCAGCCGCCAGGGATTCTGTCCATTGGTTTCGTTACTCTGATTGTGCTTCAATAGTCGCTCGATGGAAATCGAGTAGTGTAACCAACATCGCTGTGAAGGCGATCGGGGAATCGAACCCCTTGTTTGCTCTTACCGAAGTCGGACCGTACAGGATACCGTAACATACATGCCGGTACTGCGGGATCGCCAGAGATCCCCGCCTCGTTACGCCCGCCCGGATAAGAACCGGATGTAGGATGAACGCGCCCGGCGTTATCTACAGGATCTATCATCGCTTAGATCAGGCGGAACGAACATGGCGGAAGTATTACGATGGAAGAATAAATTTCCAGAGGGGGGGAAGAGGCATGGACAACACGCCTGCGGCATCACCAATGTGGTCGGTTTAATACGAAAATAAAAGTACCGGAAAATGCGCAGCAGAACGGGTTTTGACAAAAAAAGACCCACCGCCCCAAAAAAACGTTTCGTTTTTTTTGAAAAAGGGAAGACTATTGGATAGGATTTAATTGCACGCTATATCCTAACTGCTGGATATAGTTCACGTACCTATCTAACGTGTTTTTCTTGGACGTCTCATCGCCTAGTGAGACGTCTATTTCTTGGTATGACCTCTTCTCCCGCATCAGGGCATGGAGGATTCGAATCAGCAAATGCGCGGTGGCGACGTTTGCTTTTTTATCGCCTCTTCTCTTACGTATTCGTCGAAAAAATTGGCCGATCCGGTTCGAGGAGCGAGAGTTCGCCCAAGCCGCCTGACACAAGGCCCCTTTCAGATGCTTGTTCCCTTGCATCGTTTTTGACTTTCTTCGCTTTCCCGCGCTTTCGTTGTTCCCTGGACACACCCCCGCCCATGATGCAAACTGCGCATCACTCGGGAACATTTCCGCGACATGCGGCCCCACTTCGGCAAAGATGGTCACGGCAGACGTCCGCTCAATTCCTGGAATGGAGTCAATTTGTTCAATCACCTCCAGGTACGGTTCTGCCTTCGCCTCGATTCGAGCTTCCAGCTCCGTGATCCTTTTCTCCAAATAGACCAAGTGGTCCCAGTGGTCTCGAATCATCTCGCGGTGATGACGGCGCAACTTGCCATTGAGCGCGTCTAGCAACTGCGGAACTTTCTTTTTCAAACGGGTTTTGACCAGGTTTTTAACGGTCCCTTCGTCGATGACCTCGCCGTCCATGATCTTCTGGAGCAGGCCCCGTCCCGAAACCCCATATAGATCGGACATAAAGGTGGTTAGCTTAATGTTGGCATCCTGCAGGATTTTGTGAATGCGGTTTTTCTCCGCCGTCACCGCCTGCACCATCTTACTCCGGTAACGGGTCAAGTCTCGCAAATCCCGGATGTCTTGTTCGGGCACCATACTGCCTTCAATGAGCCCGCAACGGTGCAATTGCGCTAACCAGCGCGCATCTTGCATGTCACTTTTTCGACCCGGCGTATTCTTTACCCGCTGGGCGTTGGCCAAGACCAGATCACAACTGCCCTCTAAGATGTTCCATACCGGTTTCCATAACACGCCCGTACTCTCCATCACCACCTCCCGACAGCCTTGTTCACTCAGCCAATCTTGCAGGCCTAGCAATTCTTTGGTTGTCGTCCCAAAGGTTTTCAGGTGACATTGGGGTTTCTGTTCGATCGGTCCTTTCAACACGCAGGCCACAACGGTTTCCTGGTGCACGTCCAGACCGGCGCAACACATACGTACAGCATCCATTCCAATCATCCTCCATCGTCAGCTTACAAATCATGCGCTCGAGTGAGTGTAATTTAATACACGTACTTTTGGGGGCTACAATAGGCGATGCTCGAAAAGCGCAATAGAACAGTTTTTCGCACGGGGTGTATCCCAGTAACCGTTTCCGCCCTTTGATTTGTATATGTAGTGTTGACGACTACAGCCTCTTTTAGAATGGATGCGACGGATGCCACCCACTTATTTTCATTCCTGGGGGTGACAAGGTCTCTGTCTTGTCATGCCTGTTTTTCGACCTTATCCCGCCACCGCGGTAGCGTCAAGAAGTTTGTGTAAGAGAGTAGAAGTACCTCCCCGGGGTTACGGCTTGGGGTGTAGTGTTTCTGGGGGGAGGGGGAACCCCGACCCCCAGAAACTGGATTTCTCTGCTATGTCTCTTCCGGTGTGGGCAAAGAGGGATAGCGTGTTTCGAATAGCTCTTTTAGCTTCTTTTTAACGGCATCCATGCCAAAGCCTTGGGCGACCCGCCCTGCATGACGTTCATTGTATTCCAGCATCTCCAGGTACACGATTTTCTCTGCCGCATCCATGTTCGTCAGACTGTTCATCGGTTTCAGACGCTTGCGGATTTCCTTGTTCATCCGTTCGATGGGGTTCGACGTGTAGATCGCTTTACGGATCGATTCCGGATACTTGTAGAACGTCAGGAGTGTGGATAACTGTTCCTCCCAGGACCTCATTTCCTTCGGATATAGCTTGTTCCACTTCGCTTTGACCGTATCAAAGTTAGCCCGGGCTACCACTTCATCCGGTGCGGTATATACGGTTTTCAACGCTTCAAGGACATCAGTTTTGTGCTCCATCCGGATTTTAGGGAACGTGGCCCGCACTTTGTGCACTACGCAATGCTGTACATCTGCCTGAGGATAGGTCTCTTTAAACGCCGCATCCAGCCCCGGTAGTCCGTCAAACACACCCAGCAGGACTTCCTGCGCTCCGCGGTCGTACAGGTCTTTGAGTACCTCCCGCCAGCCATTCGAACTCTCTTGGCCGCCCACGTAAAACCCGAGAATTTGACGCTGTCCCTCCTCGTCAATCCCCATCGCAAAGTAGACCACTTCGCCACGAACCGTGCCCCGTTTCAGCTTCACGTACAGCCCATCCAAGTAGATTACGGAGTACCGTTTGCTCAGGGGCCGTTTCTGCCACTGGTGGATATCGTCTAGCACCGTAGCCGTAATATTGCTGACCGTGGTGGGGGAGTAGTGGCTGCCAAACATACTTTCAATGAACCGGGCCACATCCCGCGTACCCATGCCCGATTTGTACATTTGGATGACGGCCTCTTCTAACCATCCGTCCCGCCGCTGGTACGGCTCAAACATCTGCGTCTGGAAAAGGCTTTGGCGGTCCCGGGGCACCTGAAGATCCTCGATATGGCCGTATTTCGTGTGTAAGTCTCGCGTATAGTAGCCATTGCGACTATTGCTGGCACCGGCTTCTTCACTCTCCATAAACCCCTGGATTTCGGCGCGCAACAGGCGTTCCATGTTGTCTTTCACAAAATCTTTAACAAGTTTTTCAAATAGATTATTCAGAGAACTTTCGGGTAAAATATTCATTGGTAGGGTTCCTCCTTGGTGGTTTCGCAATCCCGAGGATACCCTACTTTTTTGGTGTCTGACTAGACTCCAAATCTTGGTACACAACTTACTTTACGCCATCGCCACCGCACCTCCGCTGCACCGAATGTGGTCGGTTTTTCGACCTTATCCCGCCATCGCGCCTCCGCTGCACCGAATGTGGTCGGTTTTTCGACCTTATCCCGCCATCGCACCTCCGCTGTACCGAATGTGGTCGGTTTTTCGACCATATCTCGCCATCGTGCCTCCGCTGCACCGAATGTGGTCGGTTTTTCGACCTTATCCCGCCATCGCGCCTCCGCTGTACCGAATGTGGTCGGTTTTTCGACCTTATCCGTCTCCGGCCCAGATGACCACACGCAGCCCATTGTGTTCGGTGAAGTCATTCCAGAATATAGTCATCCTGCGCATGCTCCAAGACACTTATCCACATTGGAAGAAAACCGTAATTTCCTAAATTAATGAAAAAAAGCCCAAAGGCAGGTGGGAAGCCTGCTTTTGAGCTTGGTTAGGGATTCGGTTTGTGTATTCCATTCGTAATCCCTGTTGTTCATGTTCGGCATGTTCATTATCGCATTGCTTAATTCCCCATAAAGAAATAGGCCACCCTGGTCAAAGGAGACGGTCTATTTCTGCCTAAACCTATTACCGAGCCACCGCCCTTAAAAGTGGATACTGCTTCGAGAGTAGTGTATCGAGCACGGCTCTCTTTTTCATTATACTTTCTTCTGCCTATTGTACTACTCTCTCTAAACTTCTCATTAGTCTGAGCCTACTCATCCGGGAGATCCACTAGAAGAGTCTGCGCTGTTCGTATATTCAAATATTTCCATACATGGTATAATCGCTGAAGCAATAGAAAGGCTTATATGGGCGGCCGGCTAACTTCCCCGAAGGGAGGTGACGCCTGTGGAGGTATACCAAGCATTGACGCTAATGATTTCATTCGCGACTCTGGTTGTGTTGATTCTCTCTTTCCACAAAAAGAAATAGGCCGCCCCACGCAAAGGTAAGCGTCCTATTTCAATGGATATCCTTTTGAAGCCACCGCCCTTAAAAGCGGCTATTGCTCCGAGAGTCGTGTTAGCGCACGGCTCTCTTTGTATTCTACGTTTTTTCTGCCTTTACTATACCACAAATCAGTTCATAAAGTAAGAAAATGTATGAAGTTATCTACTGAAATACCCATCGTACTCCTTAAGAGCTTCCGGTGACTGCTTATCTCTCCAGGCCGTCCCGAATCTCCATCAGCAGCTTGCCCAGCATATTACCGCCTTGCCCGTCCCCGCCGTCTCCCCAATAGGCATCATTCGAAGTGTGCTCAACAAGGGTACAATCTCCGGTAGATAGCAGGATAGACTTGATTACAGGATGCTGTTCAACCTTGGCCATGAGCGCTTCACGCATCACCTGCACCTTACATTCCTCCCAATCCGGGCGCAGCGGCCGGTTCCGCTCCCGTCCCATCCTGGCGGCGATCATCGGCGTACTGGCGAGACGAATTTCCTCTTCATGCCCGGTTCCTGCGAACTTCTGCGCCTGGAAATAATGCTCCGTTGTCGCCCACTCTTTGCCCTTTAACAGAATCGGATACTTCGCAAAATTAGAAAAGCAGCCATAAGGCTTATCCGTCTCATAGAAACGTATCACACGCGCCTCTGGCTTAGCCGATAACCCTTCCTTTCTATGTTCATCATGCAGCTTCTGGATATGTTCCTGGTTGTCCATGGCAGGCCTGGCCTCCTTGTGTTTATTACTTGATCCTTGAATTGAAAATCACATAATCCGGCGCTGTGGGCACATTAATGGTGAATGACAGTGCACCCGCCTTAGGCGTCTCCTTCGAGGGACCGGGAAGCTGCCGGACGACGGCTTGGCCTTGGCTGTTCACAGCCACGAACTCCAAGCTGGATGCATCCCCGGCAATGACAAACCCGGAAGCGTTAATCACGCTCAGCGCCAGCCGGAAGCCTTTCCCATCAGCAGATTGTGTCAACAGTGTAGGGTAAAAAGGATTATGCTTCTCCCCAGGCACATCTCCAAACGGAGTCACGCTCTGCCACGGCTTGGCCTGCGGCAGCACCGTGTCACCCCGGCCCTGCACTATCAGTACATTGCGGTTAAGCACGTTAGACATGTTCTCCCATTTCAGCTTTTTCAGCCCGGTAAGGATCGGGTTCATCGGCGCAAACAGCACGCCATCCCGCAACTGCGGGGACACTCCCAGCGCTATTTTACTTCCATCTTTGGTTACCGCTGTGGCCTGACCCGCCCGCAGTTTCCCCACACTCTCCCCAAGCAGCGAGATCGTGGAGCTTTTGGTGGCAGCATCATAGGTCAGCTGTGCACCCAACGCACCTGCAAATGCACGAACCGGCACCATTAAATTACCTGCCTGGATATAGGGCGCCAGCTTGCCTGGAAACAGCACATATTGGTTGTTGAGCAGCAGCGGCCTGATCTGATTCCCTACTACCGGTGCAGCCTGCGCGGAAGCCTCCGTGTTTACGAGTGGCAGCAGACCAGCGCATAGCAGCATAATCAGGGTTTTCATAGCTAGCCGCAAGAATGGACGATGGCGTTGATTCATAACTCATCTCTCCTTTTATAGTGAATGAATTGAATGACCTAGAGTCTGCAATCTCCAGATCTCCGTTATATATTCCTAACTTCCACCACCCGACCCAAATCCACATACTCCTCATGATCCAGCTTCACCTTCACTCTACCCTTGCGGCGCTTCTCCCGCCATTCCCGCATCGCTTCCTCCGTCTCCAGCCGAAGCTCGGCAAGCTCCAAAGCACGGTCGAGAATGTATTTGCTGGTATGGAGCACTGTATAGATCCCTTGCCCACCTAACGCGATAGGATCAGCTAACCTCTTCCATTCTTCAATGGTGAACCGGACATACAATTCCTCTTCCGTACCCGGCCTGCAAGGAACCTCGGTAATCTCCTTACGCCGCAGCACCTTCCAATCCGCCACCTTGCCTACCCAGTGAATCCCGGTTTTGGGCGGATCAATGAACTTCTTGCGGGATTGGCACATCGCGATGTATTCGATCTGGGTCAGCAACTTCTGGCTGGCAAGATTCTTAAGCGGTATATGATAAAAAGCGTTCCGCAACGCCACCCCCACCTGCTCCGGCCCCCGCACCGATCCCACCAGCACATTCTTCCCCGCCAGCTTATCGGCATAATACTCCTTCGTGCCGCGCGGGCGTGTGGAGCGTTCGTAGGCCTTTTCCGGGCTGTCGCGGATGATCTCATCCAGGAATTGCTCCACCAGACCTGTGGCATTAGGCAGGAACGGAAAAGCACCAATGTTGAGCAGCTCAATGCTCCGGTAGAACGGGTGGCTCTTGAACCGCTCTTCATCCGTATAAGGGAATAACACATACGCCCCGAACATGCTGCGCTCATACTCCCCGGAGCTCTGCTCCTGATACACAATCGCATCCCGGTAGCGGTGCATCGTGTTGATGTCGTCCTCCTCCGGTCCGGGCTGCTTGTACCTTCTCTCATAGGGCGTGCCTGGATAGGCAGGATTCAAGCGGTACTTGGCGTCAAAAACATACTTGTACTCCTTCACCTGACCCGCATCCTTCTTCTTCAAGGTGAGCACATTATCCGGCCGCTGGCTCAGTGTCGGCGTCTGATCGGTACCCGGAATCGCGTTATAATACAGGATGAATTGCTCCCCGTTCACCGGGTTCTCATAGACCATCCTTGCGCTCTGCGAACGGTCCAGCGTGACGAAGATTCCGCTCCGGTTCACCCGGATGATATTCTGCTTCACCAGCTTATACTTCTGCCCCAGCAGCTGATTCAGCTTCAGGAAGCACCAGTATTCATAGAGCTGCGCGACATCCTTCATGGATAGCCGGAGAAGATCGGTTTGGATCGACAGGCCTTTAAGCAGCATGAGATAGAAGCGGTAGACCTCACGGTACCCAGGAGCCATTTGCAGCACCAATGTTACGGACATCTGCTTCATTACCCCCGCCTCACGCACAAAATCCATCTGCAGCACCCGGTCCATCTGCTTCAGCATGGAATCCAGTCTTGCCATCAGCAAGGGGTCTGAAGTTCGGCTATTCTCTCTCCAGCGGAGCTTCAGCTCCTTCAGCTTCCCGCGAACCCGTTCCAGCATCCAGCGGACGAAGCGGTTCTCATTCGTATCATAGGCGAGGCGCCTGCGCGTCTCCATGAGATGCGTGGCCGTGTAGCTGCGGTTACCGATCGTCAGGAACCCGTGCTTCGCATCCTCCCTTAACCGTTCAGGGTGCTTGGCGAGCTCGCGGATGTTCTCTTTTCCAGCTTGCTTGACCCGGCCCGCATCCATGAGCCTTCGTTCCTGGAGCAGCGCATAGTGAGGGTTCTTATTAATCCGCTCAACCGCATCCAGCAGCTGCCTTAAGATGTGCTGGAGGATCGTGAAGAATTCCGTCAGGCTCTGATGCGGGGTCTCCCGCAGCCCGGTGAGCTGGTAGGTCCGGCGCAGGAAGTCGAAGGCCAGATTATAGATCTGCGCATTCACCTCATGCAGAATGTTCTGGTAGTCCAGCTTGTAATCCATTTTCGACGGGAAAATCTCCATCTCCACCCGCAGCAGCACCCTCCCCGCTCCCCGAAGCTCCCATTCCGTCAGCCCGACCTCATTCCTGAAGTTCAGCACGCCCGCCAGAATCGAGTCCCCCAGCGGCTTCACCGCCTGCCGGAGCAGCACATTCTCATGATAGAACGTAAGACTCTCCACCTGCTTATGCTGAACCACCAGCTCGTAAGATTGCGTCTCATAAAAGCAAGGAAAAGCCGTCTCCCCCGGCACCCACTCCACCAGCCCATACGTTTCCGGCGAGAACACCTTAATCTGCACCTCACCCAGCCGCTCCGAGCAAGTGATGCCAAGCGTAGCCTCTACCCACTCCTGCTCTGAGGAACGATGCAATTGCAACGTCTCCACCGTAGGATGATAGGGCTTCCCCTGAAGATACAGCGTGAACAGCTCCGTCTCCACCCGCAGCAATTCTACCGCCTGGTCACGAGAGCCAGTATGAGGTGAATCCATCTTCCTCCAGCCTCCTCAGCATATACGCCAATTTGCGAGCGCTCTGCGGATGCTTCAGCCCAGGCGGAGTTTTCCCGCCAGCCCAGGCCAGATAGAGAGGCGATGCATCCTCCATAAGCGATTCCATATTGAACGATAAGCTCGTCCCATTGCCAATGGCCTCCTTGATCAGGCTCAGCAGAACCCGGCGCACCGAGGAGTGACTGCCTTGAATGCGCGGGAGAATCTTTTGCAGCAGCTGCCAGTCGAACGCCTCTTCCTCATCCATCAGGCCATAACGCTCGTTATAGATCATATAAAAGCACACCGCATCCCGCACCCGGAACCCCACATGAGCATGAATATCCTCCAGCAGCGCGTTGATCTTCACCAGCCTCCCGGTCGTCCGCACCACAAGCTCCTGATAAGGTTCGTAGGCATCTGCCAGCTTCAGATAATCCGAACGGACGAACAGATGATTCAGCTCCGTAAGCGCAGCAGGAACGTCTTCAGCCTGAGCCGCCTCTTGCGGATACTGCTGCAGATTGATGTAATTGAACTCCAGGGTGCTGGCGCGGTCGAGGACTTTTTTGCTAAAAGGGTGCGTGGTCTCGTCCATATTCACCGTCCCGATCAGGAACACATTCTCCGGGATGCCATGGCCGCCGTAGGTCCGCTCATCCTCAGGGTTCCCAAGCAACGCTGGAGAGATCAGGGCCTGTGTCTGAATCGCCCCCTCCTGCCACTCCTGCGTCTCCAGCACACTTAAGAGATCACTGAAATAATGCTCCACCCGGGCCAAGTTCATCTCATCCAAGCAGATAAAATACGGCTGATGCCGGTTCTCCGGCTGCCGCGCCTCCACGAACACCTGCATCACCGGTCCCGGCTGGAACCTGCCCGACAGATCCTTATACCCCAGCAGATCCGCAGGATCACTCCAATCCGGCCGCACCGGAATCAACCGGAACTGCCCATTATCCCTTGTCGCCCCCAGCGCCTCTGCGAACAGCTTCACCAGCCTCGTCTTCCCCGTCCCCGAGATCCCCGCCAGAATCACCAACGGCTTCGCCTTCAGCGACAGGTAGAAATTCTCGATCAGATGCTCCGGGAAAAAGAAGCCCTGGCGGCGGATGTGGGATTGGATGTGGTGGAGAAAACCTGAAATGCTAGTATCTGATGGTGGCAAAATAGGAATCACCTCACATAGGCTCTCCATATTGGAGGCAGCCTCTTCTTGATCTAGAATAGCGAAGTCAGGCCAATTCACTTCTGCCGTGAGCGATTGAAGTACTTGAAGCCCTTGTCTTGAGAAACGGAACAGATATCCCTGGTTGACTCCGCCTCCAGTATGGAGCGGTCCTTGGGTGATATTTAATTGCATGATTTGCTGATTGAATTGTTGCAACGCAATGGGCGGAATCAATTCTACATAAGTAGTGCGAATTAGCCGTCCCTCTTCCTGCCAACCTGTATTCGCCATGGAGCTTGGCTTAGGAGCTTCCACTGCCGCAGCAGTAACCTGACTTACATAACGAATAGCTTTGTTCGAGTAATGAAGAACGATATCGCCTTCCTGAACTTCCTTCATCGTCTCCCAGTGATAGAGTTTACGCCCTTGTGTATTCAGTAGAGGCGCCCACAGAATTCCCTCTTCCTTCTCCGCCTGAATAGAAGTCCCCTGATTAACCCACCACACACTAGGATTCGGCTGATAGGTAATGAACTCTAGACGGTATTCAAAAGGAACACCCGTCGCATAGAAATCTATGTATTCCGCTTGATCTTCGGGGACGACAACTTGGGGTTTCTTCACATCCACATCGGATTGTTGATTTTCTCTTTCTTGCATAATGTAAGAGTAAGAATGAGCGAAGACTTCAATTAGAAAATCCTTCAACCTCTGGTTTCCGTTATAGCGCAGCTGAAGAGCTTCCCGGCTAGCGGATGCTTGATCTATTTTAAATAGCTTGGCTTCGTATTCTCGATCTTCATAGATGAGCTTAACCTTTATACCTTCACCTAGAGTAGGCTGTTGACCTTGATTAGCTTCTAAGAAATCCGGATGAAACTCCACCGGAATATGAGTGCCATCACGAAAGATAGAAAAATCTACTTTCTTACGCCCGATTAACTTAGGAATCTCTGTATCCTTCCACCAGCTTCGTAGTTGTTTGATCATTTCGGTTAACTCCAGTCATAAGGATTTACAATATGTATGGTAATTCGACAATATGGGAAGGATTCCCTGCCAAAAAGAGCATAAGAAAAGGACTGTCGTATGAACAGCCCAAACGTGAATATGTTTATGTTGTCTATGTGCTTACTCCGAGAGAGCAGAAGGAGCATTAAAGGCATGTGCAAGCTGCATCCCATCCTTAAGTCCTTGAAGATATAGGCGTTCATAAAGAACGGATTGCTTTATAGAAAGCTTATCCTCCCAGTTTTCAAATTCTGGCCTATGCACAATATCCATAGAAGAAAATAATGCTTGAAAAGCTTCTCGCTCTTCATCAAAAGCTAGTCTAGGCTCAGATTGATGTTCAATTAATGCACTGACTTCGACCAAACGACATTGAATAGTTTCTATAAACCATGCTGGAAAGATCACAATATCTCCTCCAAGACAGAAGTTTAAACGAACGTACTATTATGAATATCCGTTCTTTTCTTGATAAATCTGATTTAAAAAATCATCAACTCTTCGGCTCCGTGCCTTCTCCTCCTCATAATTATGCGTCAGATTGCGCATTGCATCCTCACTTTCCTGGAAACCCATTATTATTAACCAGAGTCCTCAATTGGATACAACTCACAATACATTGAATTTTTCCACCTTTGAATCTTATCGATGCTTCATTTCGGCATCACCATTAGCCCCATTGTATACGATGAAAATATTTTTTTAATGCGAATATCGAATTTACATAAAATAAAATGATAAATGTTTGAATATCTATTCATCGTCTACAGGAAAAACGTTGCGCTAAGTTGCAAACCTCCGAATGAAGTCTCACCCCAACGAGTTTACTTGTATTCTGCCAAGATTAGGAGGTGTCATTGCAAAAAAGCTGGTTATTTGGGGATTAGGGAGTTGCCGGAAGGAGACGGGCGTAAATGATAGGCTCTTGCGGTGGACCCTGATGCTGTAAGAGATTCGGTACTTATAAGTACGTAACTTAACATACTAATGAAGCACTTCCGACTCAGGCAGTCTTAAAAGAGTTTTATCAAGTAATTTCCTCTTACCTATGTGGTAAATCCTAAACTTCAGCGCATTTCTAAATGAACTGTCTTTTGAAGCAGCCCATTCAACATTTCCACTGTGCTTTATGCCGCTAAGACATGTAGAATGTCACATGCTTAATTTTATTCCTGAGTGTATTGCCTTAGCATAGCTAAGAAACTAAAATCATTGGTTTTTTTACATAATTATAGTATAAAGGAAATACGCCCCTTAGTTTTTAACGCAACTTTGGAGAATTTGATTGTGGAGGAATGAGATTCATGTCGAACTCATTAAATATTGAGGACAAGCCAGCTGTTTCAGAAGCTTACTGGGATGAATTACTTGTTAGTCATGAAAGAATCAAAGAGAACTATAGTGAAACCGACAAAGTTGCTTTCACTTCCTCTCTTAATGCTACAGATATAGAAGCTTTACAATCCATACTTCAACTTTCTAACTTTGACGAGGCTGAAAAATGGAAACAAAACCTAAGTGAACGTTCTGATTTCCTTAATTTTTTATATTTAAAAGATTTTCTACAAAGAAAGAAAAAGTCCATTGATGAAATTTTCAAATTAAAGCTGCCTGACTATTCATTCTCATCCGTCTCTCCACTAATAAAACTTATTATTTTATTCTATACAGATTCTAACTGGTTGTTTGAGATTTTCGTCCTTCATGAATGGAGGACAAAAGCTTCTGGTGATCTTTATATTGCAGAGAAAAAATTAACTGATATGCGAAATAAACTAAGCCAGGACCACAATTTTCACTTGAAACTTGTAGACACTATGCGCCAGAATTCCGGATATAGCAATGATTACAGAGTTGTCGCACATTGTGATGTTGGTGAAAAACAGACCATATATCTCCTTTATAAAAAAATAAAGGATTCCAAGAAGCCTGGATATGATCAGAACAAGCGCATCAAAGATCGAGATCAGATAATGTTTTCTGTTGATATAAAAAAACAATCCTTGGAGGTCAAGGCACCACACAATGACGTTTTCGGCATTAAAAAGTATTTTGACCAGGAATTTAATACTGCACTGCGTAAAATGGAAAACGAATTGTTCGTTCAATACAAAATCGATGATGTAGTTCAGCTTTTTAAAGAAGGTACTCCTGTAGTAGATGAGGAGCCGGAAGATTTCACCATTGACTCTATTACATTTTCTAATTCATTGCTGATTAAATCCCCAGATGTGAAGTTACAACTTAAAGGCAGCGATATCTGGCCTAGTATTAATGATGCATTTAGAAGGGGAATAATTAATCTTTATAACCTAAAAGACATTAAAAAGATAAATTTTCGCTCAGAACAACATTCAAAATCAATCCTTTCAATTCCCCTTGAAGATGGTAGTGTTATATTCAAACTTAATGATAGTAGTTTAAGTGAACAAACCAGAAGTGCAATTAAAAAGAAATTTTTTATGAAATTCGGCTTCCCTCTTGACCAACCAGTACAAAACAAATTTGATGGTGGGGAAGCGTTTAAAGTCGATCAAATATTTAGATTTGCGAACATTAACCAAATTACTAATGATCACAAAGACATCTACGACAAACTACGCTTTTCAAAGCTAATAGATGAAACTGAAGAAGTTTCCTACAGTTGTTCACATTGTAGTTTCACAACAAATGATACTAAATTGCTTGCAAAAAACGATAATGGTAGTTCGATATGTCCTGAATGTGATGAGCCCATTTATCAAAAAATAATAAAAGAATTAAATCCGAATAGCGATAATATCTACAAATTCATTTATTCACTAATAGATGATCTAACCAATAAACATGAAAATTTTAAAAATGCGAAAATATCCAATCAAAAGTTCAAGAAAAAAGAATTTACATTTAAGCGATTCTCATACAAAAACCGCCCTTATCAATTACTCGTTACAGATAGTCTATTATCAAAAAAAACGCTGGAATGGATTGAAAAGAAGCTAGTTCCCACACTTATTGTATGTTATGGGATTGATAAGCAAACAAGTAACCGCTATGCTCTTGATACAATTGAACAAGTTACTTTTGGTGAGCTATATATTTATAAAGAGAAGGCTCAAATTCATGAGATTTTCGAGGAATATCTTAATGATTTGGAAAAACGCACACATCATCAAGTCGTTTCTGCTGCTACTAAAGCTACTAAAAACCTCTCATTTATTGGAGATAAAACTGTTGAACTTAAAGAAATATATGATGAAGACATGCTTGAAGATGACGTCTATACACTTATTAAACACTTATTCCCTAACTCTGAAAAATGGGGGAAGGAATATTCTGGTTCAACTGTTCCAGAGGGAATTTTCACTATTCAATACAAAGAAAATAGCGGAGTAATGTCTGTCGAGCACAAACATGGGTTTACCTACGACTGCAAATTCACATTAGATAGATCTGGATACAAGCTAGGATCTTCTGAAAATCGTAAAGCTCTTCACTATATTAAGCTTCTCAATGAATTAGTTGATGTATCAACTTATTGTTCTTCGGGAGAGTTAACATCTCACATTTTTGTTGGAAACAAATTTAGAGAACGTCAAGTACAAGCAATGGCTAAATTTATCCGTAAAGAAATTGCTAAAGGCCATTATACAAAACCAGTTTTTATTAACTCAAAAGACCTATCTTATTTATATGACCAATTTATATATAATAAAAATAAAGTAGATAAGGTACCGGATATATTCTACAAACAATTAGCTGCTATCTTCTCAACTGATGAAATCGTAATTACTAAAGAATATATTGATGAAAAACTCGAAGATGTAGAAATTGCAGCAAGAAGTTATTCTATTTTAGATACTTCTAATATTACAAGAAAATTGACGGGAAGAAAAAAATAGCATTCCATTTTATGGATTACAATGTTATAATAAGCCGAAACAGGAACTAACGTTCCTGTTTCGGCTTATTTAAGGAGGTTTGACATGCCTGGACTTACTGTAAGTGAAAAAATTTTCAACAAAAAACCTGACAACTTTATGAAAGAACATATTACTCAATTGTTAATTCAGCAGTACACTAACAGCTATAAAACAGAGACTTCTGCCACAATTGTAGCTTTTAACTTTTATTCAGATCATGCTTTAATCATTACTTCTAACAAAGAAGGCGAAATATATTTATATCGAAAAATGGAATATGAATCAATGTTTTCCGATTCATTATCAACTTCCCTTAACAATAATAAAGATTTTTTACCCACTCATTGGAAAAGGTGGCTAGAAGAATCTCAATTTGATTTAGTACGCAAAGAATTCTCACAAGCTTTAAATTTCAACAGACTCACTGCAAGTTACAACGAAAATGATGAAATGTTTTATTGGAATTGGAAAGCCCATAAGAACATTTGCTTTAGAATGAATAATTCTTATGTATTTGATGCAATAGTAACTTAAAAAATATTATTAATATCCAGTCCCAAGATGATATAAGGACAGAATGCTACAACGCGATCCTCAACCCTATTGACTTTCTATAATGAAACGATGATTTCCCAATTGATTTGTAGGTGAAAAACTATTCTCATCTCAATGTGATCAAAACATAACCTATTCTGAATATCGTGGAGCATTGATAGAAAGAGTACATTAAATCTAGATGTTCTGTTAAAGATACTCATGAAACCAATTTCCGCTCCTTACTATAGTACTTATTTCGTTCCCTTGTTAAGACAAAACAATACCCTTTCATTGAAGAAAGGGCACTTCACACTAATTTCTCACTCGATCTATAACTCCCAAACTAAAGCATTAAATGCACTGTATGCTGGATCATAGACTGTCCACTCTTCTCTTAGGGGCTAGCCAATTAAGAATTTGGCTCTATTTAATTTCCATCATAATTAAACCAAGTATCATTTATCTTTTTTCCATTTAAAATAAGAGCCCATTATTTTGAAAAGTCGAACTATGCGTAGTTGAACAAAAACTCGTAGATGCTTGATGAACAGGATATTATTTTGAAACTACCTTCTCGAAATCATCACACAACTTGTCTACTAAATCATCCATTTCTTTAAAGAAATAGTCCCCAACTTTTTGACGGTTTAGTGCTCTGTATCGACGATAGATCACAGCAAAGTCGTGATAGATTTCTTCCTCAGAAACGTGAGAATGAATTTTCACAATTAAACGTAAACCTTCATTAGCACTTCGTACATATTGGAAAAAATCCTCTATCTTTGATTCAAACTCTTGAATAAGAGATCCTTTTTTAGCCTCTAACTCATTACGAGCTTCAATGATAGCCAAAATATCAAATTGATGAGGACCATAACTCTCCTTACCTTCAGCTACTTTAGTAGGTTTGTTCTTTTTTTCCTTGGGTGCTCCCGTCTCTACTTCAATAATGCCGATTTGATTGTCAAAATAAACCTCTATCGGATCTTTAATATCCTCACTACGGTGCATCATATTATAGAGTGTATTGAATTTACGCAAGAAGAATAAGAAACTGGACTCGCTATACTTAGCATCCAGATCAATCACATATTCAATGCGATTTAGGATTGTAAAATACTGCGCAGCCTTAGCCTTAGTATCAGCTGTACGCTGAGGATTAGCATCAATATACTTCTTTAAGCTACTTTCCAAATCCAGATAACTCTCCGGATCATCCCTTTTTGATTGATCTTTGTAGATCGAGTTGAACACGGTAAAAAACTTGTCATAGGTATATGACTTTCTAAGCTCGACAAGCAAAATATCTAGTACTTTTTTGTCGCCAAAGGGGTCAAAATCACTAACGACCACATCTGAAAAATGCTCGAATGCATCTTTGATATTTTGCACATTTACATTATTATAGGAAAAGTCAACAATTTTGCAGTCATTCTTATATTTGGCGGTCCGGTTTACGCGGGAGATCGTTTGAATTGCACTGATGCCTTTAATCTCTTTATCCAAGAATAGCGTATGTAGCTTCTTCTCATCGAATCCCGTTTGCAGCTTGGCTACTACGATCATTAAACCATTCTTTTTCAGCGCAAAACTTTCCAATACCTTTTCTTCACTTAAGCCTCCATTAAGACCTGATGCACTTTGTTCATCCTGGTTGTTAGAGTAAACTACGTGAATCGGAGCTTCGGCATACTTTTTATATTTCTCTTCTTGAACCAAGGTACTAAAATGTTTGGTCACTGCTTGTTGATAAGCTACTGCAGCTTTAATGGAATGCACTGCTAACATAGCCTTACCTGTTCCACGGATCTGACGATATACGTCTTTAACGAGCAGATCTGCAATATATTTAGCGATTGCATCTATTCGTTCACGATTTTCATAAACTTGCTTTTTCTGAGCGTCTTTATATTCTTTCTCCGTAAAGCCTTCCAGTAGGTTGCTTGGCAAATCAAACAACATTTTGGACGCTACTGGTACAATATTCTTGAGCGGATTAAGAATAAACCCATCCTCAATCGCTTCCTTCATCGTATAGGAGTCAAACGGTCGCCACAGTTTCTCGCTTTCTGCATAACCGCTAAATTCTCCAAAACGCGCAAGCGTATGATCATCAGGTGTAGCTGTAAACCCGATAATCAAATTCTTCTTTTTAGTTGTCCCAGCAAGTTGCACATGATTATCAAACGGAGATTGTAACTCATCAAATATACTTATCATCTCTTCATGCTGGTCGCCACTATTGGAGCGATGAATTTCATCAATTAGGAAGACAATACGCATATGAGCAAGTTTATTTATAACCTCAGTATCGAGCATCTCACGTACAGAACCGAATTTCTGTAAATTCACAATAACTAGGCGAGTATCGGAAGCCAACGCCTCTAAGAAAGTTTTTTTGTTGTTTGCTTCTACGTACATCCGATTATCAATGTTCATGTTAAGCATTTTAGAATCAATTTGTCCACGAAGCTGTAAGCGATCCACCACAATCATGATTTTGTCGTATACATATTGTCCATCTCTGCGCAAGTCTTTCAACTGTAATGCGGACCATCCAATAATATTGGATTTACCGAATCCAGCAGCATACTGCATCAGGAGGGAGTATACATTTTTATTGTTTGAATACGCCTTACGTTTCTCAAGTAATTCTTTCTTCTTCACCTCAGATACGCCTACAAGCTGCTTCTCTAACAATTTTTCAAAATATTGATCATCCTGTTCATGCGTAAGAAATTCATCAATCTTAGCCATAATTTTATCCGTTCCAAATTTCTGCTTAGGCCGTGGAGAAATTAGAACCCCTTGCTCATTCTTTAGCTCTTTGCCATTATTCGTAACGAAGACATCGCGCTCGATAAAATTGTAGTAGAGAATTTCTTTTTCAATAAATCCCTTCCCATAGAGAGCAGTAAACAACTCTTTCAATTTCTCTTTTTTTTCTGCATAGGGATTCAGAAGTGGATACGGCTTAAACACGCTTTTGGCTTTCTTCTCGATCTCTTCACGATCAAACTTACCTTCGCGGCAAGTGGCAAGAATCTCTTCAAAATATTCAGAGAGCGTTCGTATAACGAACGTTTCTTCAATATCTGTCGTGGTGATATGAATGGCTTTTTCAAAGATTTTCAAAAAGTCTTTACGTAAGGATTCTTTCTCCTTTTCACTTAACATATAACTGCTATCAATATGCTGATGATAAATTTTAACCGCTTCGAAATAGTCTTTAATCACCTTGCCACGGCCATTCTTGCTAGCGCTCTGGTTGGTGTAATTAGACTTCAGTTCGCTGTAGCCCAAATATATCCCGTTCACAAACAGCACAAGATCTGGGCGAAAGGAGAATACCTGAGTCCCTTCATAATGAAATTTATATGGCAGTTCTTGCACTACGGAAAAAATATTCTCATCAAACAACGCATTGTTATGGATTACACTATCTCCAGTATAGAAGAGGTGTAGCTTAATTCCCTGTAAAGTAATCGATTTATTTGCGTTAATAAATAATGCCATATTGCGGCTACTGCCGCTACGATCCTTAATGAGTTCAATCAAATCCTTAAGTAGCCTAATCTTATCGCCTTTGTATTTTCTTAGCAGAATTTCGTAAGGTTTCTTATTTAATTCGGATTGAGAAATAAACTCTTGCAAATCTTCTTCTATAATTAGTTCATTTGTCACAGTATTTGCCTTCACTTCGCGATAACCAAGGTCTTCTCTAAAAAAGGGCAACAGAAATTTATCCTGCAAATGAAGTTCGTTCATCCTGTTGCTCCTTCCTTAGTGACCTTAATTTTACCTAATACCACATCATTTATTAATGTTTTGCGAAGTTCTTTGAGTTTATCTATTTGAAAATATATGGTTTCTACGATACGGTCTATACGCGCTGTTTTTTCGTCTAGAAAATTGGCGATGGCTGTTTGCTCAGGAAGTGGCGGAGTTTCAATCTCAAGGTTATCAAAATCTGACTTTAATATATGTTGCATAGTGCTACCGTGTGCAAATGCAAGCAAGCTCTGTGATGATTGACTAAGTTTAAAATATAGCCACTTTCTATTAATTTTCTTAGAATGATTTATTTTAAAGATATGTTGATTCAATAGAGCATCTTCTCCCCGATAAATAAATGGAGCGATTAAGGTTGACCAAGAAAAAACTAGGTCACCGTCTTTTATAGAATTTCCTTTTGTTATTTTCTTTGAATTCGGTTTACAAAAGTCAGTGGCTTCGCAATTTAATGTCAATTGTTTTATTTTTATTATGGGAATACCAGAATCACTTAAATCATCTTTAAATGCGCCGCCATTAACGCTTTCCGCTATATCTTTGATTCTTACAATTTTCCAATGAGCTGGGATTTCCCCAATCCATGTAATTCCACTATCTTTCATCACTGCGGATTTATCCAAACCACGAGTAACAGTTTCGTTAATAAGTGATTGTTTAAGCCTGCCGTATTGGTTCGCCTTCTCGACAAGCAACTCTATCTTCCTGTCAATCTTCGTGGTCTTACTATCTAAATAAACGGCGATTGCCTTTTGAGTTTCATAGCTAGGCAAAGCTGTTTTGATTTGAAAAAAGTCCTTTGGATAAAGTCTTAAACGAGAAGAGACTATCCCCTTAGAATATCTTGTCATTTCCATTATTGCATTAGGGATTCTATATAAATAATCAAAATATCGATGATTATAAGGTTTATATTTTCGGGGTTTATAAACTCCATATGCAGGGCTGCATATACCAATATCTTCATTGTTTGTACCTAATGCCCCCATCCATGCCCACATTGTATTTATAATTAAATCCCCTTTTTTACACAGCTTATAACCTTCCATTGTTTCCGCCATAAACATATTCACATTTTTTTCAGTACGACGAGTAACTCCCGTAATGTGAGATACGGTTAATAGTGTTTCGGTTCCAGAAACACTGAGACAACCTCTTTCCACAAATATATCCTTATTTCTAACCACATCCCACTGAAGAGGGATTTCACCAATCCACTCTACCTTGCTATCTTTATAATCGTCATATCTTTCCGAATTTTGTTTCATCATATGATTAAGCCCTCTTCCAGCTTCCTCAACTCATTCTCAATCGTATTAATCTCAGCTAAAATATCCATCACTTCTCTCAATTTTTCTGGACTGTAAAAGATTTTATTGAAGTTCAATTCAACACCTACAGTATTTTCCAAGTAAGCAAAAGGCTTGGTGATATATTTGGCCATAAAGGCTGCAATTACTTCTTTATTGGTTATTTCATCCCTATGGAAGGGGATGATCTCATAGTCCTTCTGGTAATCAGGCATGATTTCCACACTGATTTCAATTCTTTCCTTCTGCGTTTTATTAGCGTTTTTATAGAAAGATTTCACAACGATTTTGCCACAGCCTAATGACTCTTGTTTGCCTTTCACTTCTTTTATCAAAGTTTCTTTTTCGGAATCAAACCAATATCTCGCCAAATCGGTGCTGATAACCAAAGACTGTTCTTTGTAATCTAAAGAGGAAATAAATGGCTTGATATCTTTTTCAAAGAAATCTGCTAAGGAACTATATTGGTCAACATTAAAATGTGTGATTACAAACTCCGTAAGCTCGCGTTCTCCATTGCTAAGTTTCGTCGATTTAAGCTTTTCACTAGTCTTGCCTGCTTTTAGCTTTGATTCAAAACTGATACCATCTTCGTCTACGTTAGTAAGCATAATCGCTTGTTTGTTAAAGTAAAAAAACTCTTTGTCGAACACTTTAGCGAAATCGGTATCTTGAAATTGCGTTAGTGTGTCAACAATTTGTTTACGGCTTTCTTTATCCACTTCTTTGCGTTTAGAGCCCTTACTTTTCTTCAATGGCTTGAATTTCTCACTGGCATTAATCAGCATCACTTTGTCCTTGTGCTGGGGCTGTTTATTTTTATTCAATACCCATAGATAGGTATAAATGCCCGTATTAAAAAACTCGTCAGTTGGCAATTGAATGACTGCTTCCACAATGTCGCTATCGAGCATCCATTTACGAATATTGCTTTCACCTGAGCCAGCGTCACCACTAAACAAGGTAGAGCCATTGTGTACCACGACACCCATACCGAATGAATCGAGTTTGGAAATCATATGCTGCATGAACAACAATTGACCATCAGATATAGAAGGTAGAAATTTAAATCTATCCGTCTTATCGTTTTCAATATCCTTCTGGTAGCCTTTCCAACTCACACCATAAGGAGGATTGGCAATAACAACATTAAATTCTTCATTATAGAACTTATCATCCACTAAAGTATTACCATGCTCAATCTTTGAATCGGGTCGAAAACGACTTTCAATCTTAGCAAGAGCATAAAGTGCATCATTCCAGTCTTGTCCAAAGGTTTGTGTCAGGCGCTTAAATTTGGCATTAATACGGTCTTCTACCCCGAACAGCAAGTTTCCACCGCCGCAGGTACAATCGTATATCTTTAAAAGTTTGTCAGATTCTTCGATTTTAGACGCAATAATTTCGGCAATTAGAGCAATCACATCGTCTGGAGTGTACTGCTCCCCTGCCGTTTCCGCCGAAATATCTGCCCATTTGCGCTTGATGTGCTCTTCTAGTGTAGTGATTTCCGAGTTATTAAACGGCTTAAGATCGACTTCACTCCACAACTTGGTATATCCCATTAACACTTTCTTTGATTTAAGCTTAGAAATAACTCCTTTTATATCGAGGAACTTTTCCCCTTCTGTAGCATCCACACCAAGCAAGTCTTTAGTTTCGCCATCGAATCCATGCAGGTAGGCATCAAAATCAATTTCAAAGGATTTATCGTTCTTACAGATGTCAGTGAGGGTTTGATTCTTCTCGAAAATATAAATGTTATATCCTTGCCCTTGATCTTTAATCATATCGTAAAGATCATTTTTATTTATATTGGCAAAAGCTTCTTCACCGATTTCAACTTTTAAATTATCAAACATCCTAACAAGTCTACTTTCAATCATAGTTAGTGCAAAAAAGGGCATCATATACGATGGCCACTCAGATTCTTTAATACCGCTTCCTCGAAGAAGGTCCGCAGTAGCCCAAATTTTTGATTCATATTGAAGAATGTTCATTCGCGTTTTCTCTCTTTTCATTTAAAATTCACCAATTAAAATTCACCAATCTTGATGATCGTTAATTAAATAATCTTTATCCTAATTATACTACGTTCTTAGGCAAGTTAAATGTTATTTATTTCCTTTTAATAACCTGGACAGTAAAATTTCTTATAAAAATACCATGATAATAAAATATCCCAAACCGAAAAATCTAGGGTGTCCTTAAATTCTCATACTAAAAACAAGGACCGCCGATATAATCTTAACTTTGTAACCGCATAAGGAGCACCATAGAGATATTTTGGGGATCATCTTTATAAAGGCTTTTTGATTTAAATCATCCATTACTCCTTGATCCTTAATAATCTTAAATTAATGCCTTGCATTCTCAGTATTTCTTCTGCTTCTCGCAATTATGATTATCCGATCCTCCGGTATATACTATCTCCATGGCAACAAGGAGAATCTTCCAGTTACTGCTTCAATTTGCTCCTAGACATTTTCCACATCTATACCAAAATAGAGGACAGACTTGTTGGACCGGAGTTACCCACTCCATTCATCCGATTCTCCATCTTTTCAAATCAATAATAACTCTCTTTCGCCCTAAATAGACCTCACCCCAACCCACCACCGCCCCCTGCAAAGCCAACCGTCTCTGCAAGTACGCCTTCAAATGAGGATCAACACAGTAGATATAACACCCCTTCGTTCCCCGGGTCATTAGGGTCCGGTAGGTGTTGCGGATAATCTGATCGGCTATGCGGAGGGCTTCGTCCTTGTCTTTTTTGTACAGGGTCTTGAAGCCTGACAGGGACTTGTCCGTCTTCGCACGCTTGAAGGGGTCGGTGATGATCCGGTTGTTCTCATAGCGCATATCTTCGCCGATGATCACGCCCACATAGTCGAACTCCAGGCCCTGGGAGGTGTGGATGCAGCCTACTTGCCCTATGGATTCCGGGTCGATTGCCCAGGTGGTGGTGTTGCTCAGGTTCCAGCTCATGAAGAATTGGTACTGCTCTAATTGAATATCGTGAACGCCGGGATTATTCTTGCCGTCTGTCTTCCAATCCCAGCAGTAGCCGGCGAGCATTCGGGCCTTGTTATTGATCTGATTCTTGCTGAAGATTTCATCCCGCAGCTTATTCGGGTCATCGTAGAGCCGGATGTCATACTCGAAGTCGAAGCTGTCGGCATTCGCTGTCTCCCGAATCTCAAGCACATCATCCAGCCAGGCCAAATATCCGTCCGAGCCATTGCACCGGAATTGGGACGCCAGGGTTAGCTCCGTGATCTCCGCATCCATTTGCTCCGCATAGTGTCGAATCTGCTCCTTGCTGCCTACATCGTGCATAGCAATCTTCTGATATTCATCAATGAAGAATACGGAGAACCGGGAAGCACGGATGATCTCCATCGTCTGATTGATCCCTTTATTTTTGAACAGGCCGGACTTCTCATTTAAGCGGTGCGCCTCGTCCACAATCAGGCAATCGAATTCATCGGGTAATGCCTCATAATACACGCCTGAGCCCTTGAACAGGTTATCAATCACCGACTTCTTCACGTTCTGCTGAAGCTTCTTCATGTATACGGAACGCGGGGCGCTATTCTTGGTCACATATTGGCAGACGAGCTCCCGGGCGGTAAGCTCTACCAGCAGATTAATGCCAAGCACCGACTTGCCTGTTCCCGGGCCGCCTTCGACAATCAGGACTTGCTTTTTGCCCGACTGGGCCTGCTTCGCTAATCTTAAAGCTTCCTCATAGACGACCTTCTGATCGTCAATCATAATGAATTCCTGGTTACCCTGGAGCATACTGAGGAGTGAATCCTGCAACGATTTGGAGGGTTTAATTTTGCCATGCTCGATAAGGTACAGCGATTTGGTTCTATCGGTCTTTTTGATATAGGTGGTGATAAACCCTCTTAGCTTCAGTGCATCTCCCTTGGAGAAAATCGGCGCTTCCTCAATGTATGGGTCATAGACTGGGTGTAATAAGGGATCGTTGTCGGTTTGGATGTAGTTATGTAAATAAGCGCACGGATAGAGCTGTACAGCTTCGTTCTGCACGGTCTCATTATAATCATTGATCAGCCTGGCATAAGACCACGCTTGGTAAGATGGATGCGACGTTCTAGTCTTGGTCCGGTTAAAATAGGTCTGCACCAGTCCATCTGCATCCTCAACTGTCTCCACTTCTGTCCACTGCTTAAGCTCAATGATGACAACAGAGTATTGATCCTGTTCGTTCAGGCCTGTAATCATGAAGTCGACTCTTCTCGGAGTCGCTGGAATTCTATATTCAATCGCGATTCCTGCGTCATCTGGAATGTCCGAGGTGTTCAGTACTTTATATAGATAGTTCATGGAATTGTTCCAGGCGTTGATCTCGCCCATGGCGGCTCTGCCGATTTTTTGGACGTACTGGTTATGGATCTTTACCGCAATCGTATCCTCGGTCACATCATCCATAAACTGCTGCTTGGTCGATTCATAGATAATCATAGAGCTCTCCCCTATTCATTCACTGCTGTGTGCTTTTGTGTGAGCTTCCCTTGGAGCTGGATATAGGGTATTTCTTTGCGTTTTTGTCTATCTTCTGGAGGATCGCAGCCTTAACATCGATATTCAGATCATGCGCGAGCGTAAGTGTGTAGATGAGAATATCCGCGATTTCGTCCTTCATGTCGGAATAATGTTCCTCTATAGCCTGCTGGCTGTTCTTCCATTGAAAAAGCTCCAGCAGCTCGCTAGACTCCAGCGTGATCGAGAGCGCCAGATCCTTGGGGTCATGGAATTGCTTCCAGTCCCTGTCGTCACGGAATTGAATGATTCTCTGCATTAGTTCGTCCATGTGTACCTCCACCCAGTTGGTCAAATTGAATTTCCCACAATTTCTCTGTATGGAATAATGATAGCATAGCAAAGCCTAAAAAAGGGAACCGGTTGTTGATTCCCCTCTGAACTCTCCCTTATAAATGAGGAGTGTTTCAATATCGCATAGTTCTATTCAGAATTTCCTGTATGCATTTTTGCTTATTTATGGAGAAATAGAAAAAAGGAACGTCCGAGAGCCTTAATGGCTTTGGACGCTCCTCCTCTCTACTTGCTAAAGAAAATCATTAACCCCCAAGAACCTTATCCTCAACAATAGGTGCTTCTATTCCTTGAATATCAACCTCTTCACCAGATGTTAAACTATGAATTTTATTTGGGGCAGAGTCAAGATATTTATACTCCTCAGTAGAAGATTGACTCCCGATAATATTACCATCTTTATCTTTCACAAAAATTTCTCTTTTGATGGGAAGTCCGGTTTCTTCATCAATGGTTACTATTTCCTTGTGTTGATCATCTTCTGTGACTGCTTGTATTAAATCAGATTCATCTGTCAAGGAACGAGAGTCCGGCTCAACAACTGTCCAACTTTTGCTTTGAAGTTCCTCTTTTTGTTTTTCAAGCAAAGAAATTTCAAGTAGCTTTTCGTTCTCAGCAGACAAGGTCTCCGGCATGGTCCAGGTTCTCCCCACCAATTTGCCTGTCTCAATATCTCGACCAATTGAAGTGATCTTTTTCCCTTTATCTTCAATTATCATTTTAGTATGAAGTTTATCATTCCGATACTCTTCGGTTACTTCGGTAAGATTCTCCCTATCACGGATTCGTACTGTGTAAGATCCGTCAGATAAGGTTTCTTTTATATATTCAATTTTGCTGTTTGTAACGGCTTTATCTGCTGCAGATGTGACTATACTCTGTGCACTTACCTCATTTGAATTACCAGTATAAAAATATCCGGTTGCAACTACAAATGCTAATGGAATAATCAAAAAAGTTACTACCTTTTTAGTTTTCATTAAGAGTTCCTCCTTTTCTATTCTGCTTTTAAATCCCAGCCATTAACGTAACCTATATCACTTTCATCTCTTACTCTCCATGCGTTTGGATTAACCGGATTTGCTTTTAATTCTCGATCAAAGTTTTGTAAGTAATAATTTGCAGGAAAAACTTTAAAAGGATTACCCAAATTAGGTTCTGCACCGTTATATAGCCAGGTAACTCGGCTTGTTTTCGCAACATAAGCGTCATGGTAGTTAAACACTGTTGGTCCTGTAGTATTATAATAAGCAGACCAACCCAGTGCAGCGTTTGCATAATATCCAATACTGGCATTTGGATAGTAATTCCTTAACCATGCTTGGTTATCTGCAATGGTAGGCCCACTGCTAACACCATTAGGAGCATAGTTAACCAAATCAGTTCCCAAACTTACCTGAGCAATGATTGGATAAGATGTTCCGGGACCACTTCTTACATTGAGACCAGACGTTTTGACATCCCAGACAGACGTCTTAGCATCAGACGAGTGGAGAGCAAAAATTGTTTCGGCATGAAATTGCATTGCTACAAATAAGATAATTGAAGCGGCTAAACACTTACTCCATACTTTACTGTATTTTACCACAAATTATTACCTCCTCCAAATTTTATACAAACATATGTTATCACATCCTAATCAAAATAATTGTAATAATTTGTAGAATAGTAAAAATCTAATATGAAATTGATCTATTATGGCATTTTGTCATTAGAAATCAGCTAATTATCCTACATGTAGCCATAATATAAACAACTTATTGGTGTTTACGACATAAGAGGTAACTTATAGCCGCTCAAGGTGCATAACAAAGGGGTCTCGGAAATTAGCTTGATAAAAGCTTCTTGTATAACGTCCTCATTGACCCTCATGACCCTTAAGGTTTGAGAAAACCATGAACTTGGATATGGGTGTGTCTTAAAACTAGTTTTTGATAAAGTTTTCACTTCCCGATTTTTCAATGTTCGCCTGATAGTTTTGTAGTTTTGTTTTAGAACCATATTAGAGTTGAAAATCAGAATTGGAGTTGGAGTTGGTAACTGCCAAAGGAACTATTGCTCTCACAAAGGTTTCTTTACTAGTCTGGATCGCTAGTTCTTTTAATTCGTCTTTCCCTTTAATAATGAAAAAAGGTGTGCCTGTACCATAATAATTCGATAAATTGTTCGGTGTTATTGCTTCGCCTGTAATAGAGTAACTGGTAACTGTTCCGATTTCCAACTCAACTTCACTGGCAGATACTTTTTCGTCAGTTATTAATTAAATTTGATCATTCCATTTTATAATAGGCGCTGCATTACTTTGAGAGGATTTAATCTCTGCAAAGGAAATATCCTTCTTTGTTGTATTAGTTTCTTGAGAATTAGAGCAAGCGGTCAATAGTAATAATAGACAAAACCCTATTAATCTTTTCATGATATTCCTCCGTACAAATATTTTGAAACAAATAACACCCTCATGTGAAGGTGTTATTTAACATCCTATTCTATTGTATGCTTAAGGTTCTATTGGAAGTACTGCGGATAATCTGATCGGCTTCGCGAAAGGCCTCGTTTCTTCACTCCTCAATATGCTTATATTGTTTTGTTCCATCATCCACACCTTGAACGGGAGCCCTACTGTATTGATAGATCCTTCCGTTTTCTTTACGATAAAAATATCTGGAGCTTCGATCATCATCAAAAATAACGGTTGTACTCACCAGAGGAGCTTTACCAATTTGAGTATAAACTTCATTTATATCATTCGGGTTATACCCTCGCTCTTCTATTAAGTAAGTTTCTACTTCGTTCGTTGTTTTGTCTTTGAATATTTTCAATCCAACTAATCCTAAGGTGCAAGCCATCAGAACAATTACCAGGAGTAGCATTTTGATTCTCTTCATGATAAATCCCCCAGTCTACCCTGTATACTCCTCCATAACCTTCTGCATTTGCACAATATGCCGCTTGGCGTGCTGGCACAGGAAATAGATGTATTGGTAAACATCAAGCTTCCCCAGGTTGTTTACCGTCATTGTGGTTGTATAGAGTAGCCCCTCTCCGTTTCCCAGCTCCTTCAAAAGCTCTCTGCATTCGCTAATCTGCTCTTCCAGCAATGCTCTAATCTGCCCTAATTCTTTATCTCCTGTAGGCTCCATATGCTCTGGCCTAATCCATTCAAAAGCCTTATGCTTCGCTATTGCATCAAGCTCCTGAAGATTAATTGGACGGGATTCAATCACTGCCGGCAGATCTTTCTTTTTGGAGAGTTCAATAGCTTTCCGCTTCCCTTTACGAATGAGAATCAACAGAAAGTGATTAGTTAAGGTTACATGCTCCAATACTTGTTCAATACTCCATCCAACCTGCGGTTTATAGGACAGCACATCGAACTCCAAATTAAACCAGTCTTGATAATCACTTAACGTCTGAGATAATTCCTGATCAATGAAGCTTATCGCTTGAGTTACGTTCATGCTTCCACCTGCTTTCAGTTATCTATGGACTCACCATAACAAGCAAAGCTAAATCCCACAATGATACAAATAGTACCCGCCTTCAGCCAGCCTATCCGCAAATGAAATCATCTTTGCAAACTGCTCAATGACCTCATCCCGCTCGTAGATCAATCGTTCATACTGCCCAGACTGCGCTTCGCCCTCAACCGTATAGAATTCTCCGGTAAGTTCTAATACTTGTGGTGAATTCAGGAATAGGTCTCTCCAAGCGGAGAATATCCTGTGCAGGGCAGCCGCCGAATGCTGATTGAAAAGAGTCACACCATAATAGTTAATCCCGGCACCTGTCGGCGCTCCTGGTAACGCCGGATTTCTGCTTGGAATCCATTTCATGGTATCGTTTATGTACAGAATAATGTCGTCATGTATGACCACACTATCCACGACTTTCGGGTGATTAGCTATATTCCTCCACAAGTGTTCTGCATCTTCTATAGCAGGAATCAGATAAAACTCATGTGTTAGTGCCATCTTAACCTCCTATATCGCTTCCTTCTACAACCCAATTAATGAATTGTGCAACTCATAGATTACCGAATAACTATATTGAACGGTTAGAAGTCTTCTTCATTGTATCACAGCTGGAGACCATGAATTTCTAGCTGGGCCGTATTGGGAATGACCTTTCACCTGGGCTTGGCACAAGCGCAAAAATAAAGACGCTGCGGGAATGCCCGAGCGTCTTTGTCCTTCATCTCCCATACTCCTTATAGAATTTCACTTCACATCTTCCATTTCGCTCACAATCTCTGGTGTGAACTCCCGCTCTGTACCATTTGATTCAATAATGGTAATTTGCTCAGGCGGGTTATCAAGACTCTTCCCCCTGACCAGCAACTGCCGTTCCCCTTCGATTTTGTACTTTCTAATATACAATCCTGAGCCGATATCTTCGAACGGATATTTGTCGAAATCATTCCAGCTTAGTGAGGAGCCCTTCTCAGACAAGCTCTTTAATTCATGCAATGAAATATATTCCCTTACATCTTCTTTCTCTTTATTTTGGCAGGCTGCACAGAACATTAATACGAACAACAATGTCATCGAAAGCTTAAAGCATCTGGATATGTTCATATCGATCCTCGTTTCTTCCATAATTTTACTGGATATATTTTGGTAATCATTATACCATATTTATGTAAAACACACTAATAATAGAACAAAGGGGGCATGGTAAACAACTGCAAGTCAAGTGTGTTAAAAAATCAGGAGGTTTCTGAATGAAAAAACTACTTTCCTTGCTCACAGCTGTTGTAATGGTATTTCTGCTTACGACCCCAGTATTAGCAAGCACTAATACTAACGAAATCAATTCCCAAAATGTTTCAATACATCAGCTTGAATCATCTGTTGACCCTTTAGCATCTTTTAATCCTGATCCAAAAGAATGGTTAGAGTGGTTTAACAGCTTGCCTGAAGAAGTACAACTGCAAGTCAATTACAGACCTGCTGGATTTACCTCCACATTCAGCAAAACAGCTTTACCAGCCAGTGAAATACCAATGAATGAAACACAATACCCTCAGAATGCTTCTGAGCCTAAACAGGACTCCAATAAATCCGCAGAGGTTCAACGACTTGAAACCATGGTAACTGGCGGATACGAACATCCTTATAATACAAGTGTTTGGGCCCCATTGACAGATAAGGCGAATTGCTATGCGTATATGTTGAATACCTCAACCTATTCAGGCCATAAGTTACAACCGGGTGAAAAGGCAGGAAATATTTTTTCAAGTTTAACAACAAACAGCATAATTACTGCAGCAAAAGCTGACATGCCTTATATGAGTAAATCTCTTCGTAGTTCTTCTTATAGCGAGGTCCCAGGTTATAGGGAATACAAAGTAGCCTTAGTCATTGCACCGAATTATGATTATCACTGGTATAGACAAGATGCTGACGGAGGCTGGTCACACAAACGCGGCCTGACTGCCATTGATTTCAGAGATGCAAGCGGCAACTCGGTTCGCAATCCACAAACTGCTGATCGCAATTATGGTAACGGTCTGAATTATTCAACATTCAGCGGGTGGTATATTATTAAATACTAACCCATAAACAAAGACGCTGCGGGGGATGCCCGAGCGTCTTTGTTCCTTTTTTTAAGCTAATCCTCTATCTCACCCGCACCCGAAACTGCGGCAGGTAATCAGCATTCTGCTCCAGAATGTCGGCCAGCACTTCCTTGGCGAGGTGCTCGTCGCCTACGAGGGGGTGGATGGTGAGGGCTTGCAGGGCAGAGGCGTAATCTCCTCTGACGGCGGCCTCGATCGTCAGCTCCTCATACGCCTTCACGACCTGGAGCAGGCCCCGGATCTGGGGAGGGAGGGGCTTGGTGGGGGCGAGTGCGTGCGGGCCGTCGGATTTGATGACGCAGTTGATCTCGATGGAGACATCGGCGGGCAGCTCAGGAATGATCCCCTGATTGCGTACATTGACGGTCTGGATGTCGCCGGTGTCGTTATAGATCGACTTCATCAATTGAACTGCGGCTTCTGAATAGTAGGCGCCGCCGCGCTTCTCTAGTTGCGCCGGCTTGCTGTTGACTTCAGGCTGCTTGTAGATCTCGAACAGCTCGGCTTCCACTTCCTTCACGTCATCGGCGCGTGTCTTGCCCGTCTCCTGATAATGCTCTGAGATCTCCCGGTACATCTCTTCCTTCATATAATAGTAACGGTGATACGGGCAAGGCAGTGCACCCACGGACTGAATGAATTCAGAATCCCACTCCAGGTCAGGGATGTTGGCCATGGATGGCCCCTTGGCTCCGGCCAGCTTGTTCAGGAAGTCCTCCGTCACATCCTCCCCCTGCATCATCACCCGGGTCGTCCAGTTGAGGTGATTGATGCCGACAATCTCAATGAACATCTCTGCTTGCGGAACTCCGTACAGCTCAGCGATCTGCATCTTGGTGCTGATCGGCAGATTGCATAGCCCCACAGAATTGACCCGGGAATGCTTGGAGACCGCTTCCGTAATGATACCGGCCGGATTGGTGAAGTTAATCATGAACGCCTCCGGCGCCAGCTCCTCGATATCCCGGCAGATGTCCAGGATGACCGGAATGGTGCGCAGCGCCTTGGCGAAGCCGCCCGCTCCGGTGGTCTCCTGGCCGATGAGATGATGGGCCAGCGGGATTTTCTCATCTCTGGAGCGTGCATCCAGCATGCCGACACGGATCTGTGTGGCCACGAAATCCGCACCGCGGATCGCTTCGCGCCGGTCCAGTGTGGTATGTAGCCGGATCGGCTTGCCGCTGGCATCAATCATCCGCTGGGCGAGTTCACCTATGATGTTCAGCTTAGCCGCCCCTGCCTCAATATCGGCGAGATACAGCTCCGCAACGGGAAATTCATCATAATACCGGATCAGGCCCTCCACCAGCTCCGGCGTATAGGAGGAACCGCCTCCGATCACTGCAAGCTTCAAGTGCTTCTTCTTCATCTGTGATTTCCTCCGTCTCTCTTGAATTGCTCTAGTATTGCACCGGTTACAGAGATACCCAGCCGGTCCATCGCCAGCATCACGGCACCGAACACAGGCGGCAGCTCCGGAATGACCAGTGTGCAGCGGGGATGCTCCGCCCACACTGCCTCAAGCAGTGCATCCAGCAGCAGCGGACTTCTGCCCGATTGCAGGATGCTCCCGGTCAGGACGACCGGCACCGCTTCGTCTTCGAAGCCGCCCAGCCTGCGGATGACAGCCGCCGCAGCGATCCCCAGCTCTCTGCCCATATCCGTAAGCAGCTGGCGGGAGAGCCAATCCCCCGCCGCTGCCGCTTCATGAACGACCAGTGATAGCTCCAGCGGAGCCGCAGTCACCTCGTCATCGAGGTAACGCTCCACCATCTCTTCGAAGCTTGTAAAACCCAGCCTCTGCGGTATCCGCTCCACCAGCTCGCTGTAGGGCTCCCTTCCGTCCCAGCAGCGCACCGCTCTGCTGAACGCCTGCGCCGCGAGATAGAAGCCGCCGGCCCGGTCACCGAACAAGGTATCGAAGCCGCCTATCTGCACCGTCTGCCCAAGCCGGTTGCGGCCGGCCGCGTTCGTATTGCTACCGCAGACAAGCACCACCCCTGTGTTATCCGGGCTCCCGGCACGAAGCCCCTCGAACGTATCGCAGACGATATCCCAGCTCCGCAGCTCTAATTGACTGCTGATTTCAGGATATAGCTTGTCCATATCCGGCCTGCGGTCAGCGCCCGCAAGACCGAACTGCACATGATCGAGCTGGTCGATGCCTACCCCTGCCTTTGCAAGTGCACCGAACAGCGCTCCGCGAATGTTGAGCACCGCCGCCCGCACTCCAATAATCTGATGGTTACCGCAGCCGGTCACTGCCGACCCCAGAATCCTGCCGTTATGATCGGCGATAACAGCGATGGTCTTGCTTCCGCCGCCGTCTACACCTGCTAGATACATAGCTTCCACTCCTGATTGGTCCATTGTTATTTTAATAGTCATAATTGCAGACATTGTTCCTACAAATGCCCTCTCTTTGTTCCGCTGACATTGCACGTATAGCTTTCCTTCAGCTTGAAATCTCAGTTGTTACACAATAGTTTCTCCGGCTCTTGTTCCGTGATATAATATAACAAATTGCCATCGGAGGACACTTGTAATGACAAAGAGAACTAATAATACATTATATTTCAATATTAAAGAACAACTGCTTAAACAGATTCAATCCGGCCACTATGCCGTCGGAGAGAAGCTTCCCACCGAGGCTGAATTATGCGAGATGTTCTCCGCCAGCCGGACCACCATCCGCCTCGCGCTCAGCGAGCTTGAGATGCAGGATATTCTGGAGCGGCACCAGGGCAAGGGCACCTTCGTCAAACGCAAGGAGCTCCAGCTTAACCAGAAGCGCAGCTTCACCGAGGATGTGCTGATGAGCGGCAAGGAGCCCACCAGTAAGATTATCGAAGCCAAGGTGACGCCTGCCGAGATCCCGCTCAATGAATTCCTGAATATTCCTATCAAAGCTCCGGTCAATCAGTTACTGCGGCTCCGCTACGCCGATCATGAACCGCTCCTGTACGAGACCACTTATATCGCCTGGGATCTGGCACCCGGGCTCATCAATGATTATAAGGACGGCTCGCTCTTCTCCTTCCTGGAGTCAGAGTACAACCTGAAGGCCCACCGCTCTGTGGAGCAGCTGAAGCCGGTCCTCGCGGACAAAACCGCCAGCAAGCTGCTGGGTGTCAAAGAAGGCTCTCCTTGCCTGCAAGTGAGAACTTTTACTTATCTGGCTGACGGCTCGCCGCTGGAGTACAGCTTCGGCGTATTCCGGGGAGACTTCCCCAGCTATACGATTGAGCGGCAGTTTGGATGAAGCAGGAACGGACGGGCATTAGCGCAGAGAGCATACGGAGCACCCCTGCATGGGGCACTCCGGCTCCGTTACCTCCAGTTCAGTAACCCCTGTTACTCTTTAATAATCTCGAAATATCTCCCCAGCCAGTAGGGCAGCGTGAACACCGAACCCGCCTCAATGCTGCCCGAACGGTAGTTATACCCCGGATTGGCACCGGTCGTCTGGCTGTCATTCTCGAACGGATTCGAGTTATGCTTAATGATCCGCCGCTCATCCGG
Source organism: Paenibacillus sp. FSL H8-0048 (assembly GCF_038002825.1). Taxonomy (NCBI): domain Bacteria; kingdom Bacillati; phylum Bacillota; class Bacilli; order Caryophanales; family Paenibacillaceae; genus Paenibacillus; species Paenibacillus sp. FSL H8-0048. The sequence goes on from NZ_JBBODF010000001.1 coordinate 3,715,100, forward strand.
AGCCAGTGCGTAATTCGTCTGTTTATAATCATCGCGGTCACCCGGTTCAATATAGAGGACATCCTGGCGGTCCCATTGCACCGGGAATTCAATCTGGAATTCCGGGAAGCGGTACAGGAAGCGGACCGCCGATTGCAGATCGACATCGGTCTTATCCGGGTGCGCAAGCTGGTAGAGGAAGGTGTAGAACGGATTCTCCTCCCGCACCTCATTGGAGTACCACTGGTCATAGGCGGCTACAATCTGCGCATGCCGGTCTGCATCCTGTTCAAGAGTCACCAGGATGAACACCGGGAACCAGCCCAGCTCTTCATCCGAATAATTGATATATTGGGTCCAGTCATTATGCAGCGTAGCATTGGTATTAGTGTCGGCTCCCACATTGTCCATCGTTACCGGCTGGTTATCGTTCTCGCTGTAAGCATTGGTTGCCTGGCGGACGAGCCTGCGCTCAATATATTCCTGCGCCATCGCCATGTAGCCCTTACCGTTGATATATGGCTCTTCCTTGCTGTAGCTGCCTTCAAAAGCCTGCTCATACGCCAGCTCATACTTGGCTGAATCAGCCGGATAACTCTCTGCGACAATATAGCTTGCCGATTTCAGTGCAGCCATGACTTGCAGTGCGTTGAGCGGACCGTCCTCGTAGCCGTAGGACAGCGCATCATCCCCATTCTCATCGACCCCAATCTTGGACTTCCACTGTTCCTGCCGCTCCATGGTCCCAACACTGTCGTTGAAGTATTTGGCGAACCATCTGGACCACTGTGTTGATTTGCCGGTAGCGTCCTCAATGTAATAGTGGTCGTCCTTCAGGATCAGCTCGGTCATGCGGTGCGTCGTTTCTTCAATGAGGGCCTTCAGCTCAAGCAGCTCAGGATCGGTGCTGTCCCCGATCAGATATTTATAGGCGGTATAGAACATGGCATAATGGCCATCCACCTCATCTGCCGAAGTATCGGCCTTATACACAATCTGGTTCATGTCGATATGGCCGTCCACAATGGCGCTCTCCGGGAACAGATCATTGAAGAATGACGGAATCTGCTCATATACGGGAGCTGTCAGCTGGAACAACGGCTTATTATGAAGGCCTGTTGTTTTGTCTTCCTTGGCGTCATTATTGTTCGTGGCAGCCGTAATGACTGGCAGCACCTGATACACTGCGCCGGTTACGGACGTTCCAACCCGGGTCTTGATATCAATCCCCAGCTTCTGGCCTTCGGGACGTGTCAGGTTCAGCTCGTCAATGGCAGCTTGGCTAAGGCCAAGTCCATTGTAGTTCAGCACATCCGTGCCTCCGCTCGGGAACAGGGTGGAGCCTTTTTTGTTCTCTGCGTCTTTGGTTACTCTGACCATGGAATAGCCGATCGGCGCAACTCCGTCGCCACGCTGCATGCTTGGAATGATTCCATTCGGGTTGATCATGTCCGGCCCGACGAAGTTCTGGAACCAGAAGCCGTTCTGGGACTGGTAGCCATACACTGAATTATCCACTGTAGCCGCACTGGCTTCACTGGTCAGCATATACGAGCGTGCCGGGAACCCGTTGCCGCGGCCGGAGACATAATCGAGCAGCAGTACAGCCTTGGTCGCTCTAAGCGTTGCCGCTCTGGCCGCGGCAATCTCGGCCTGCTCCTCTGAAGCCGGGCTCGTTCCGTACTGCTCCTGCAATGCCTTATAGCGGAAAATTTCGCCCATCGCATACATCGCGGTCCATAGACCGTCATTATCGCTGGTGGTAGGCGTGGATGTGAACACTCCGGTCGCGGAGTTGTAATTGACCGCATCCAGCGTGCTGTCCGTCTCTGTGAAGGTGAAGCCCGCGCCATGAACCATGCCGCGCCGGTCCAGAATCGACTGCACGAGATCCTCATAGATAAACGATTTATCATGTAGCGTCTTCTCCGGCATCGCAATATGCGTGACCCCGCTCGCCGTACGGACCCAAATGCCGTTCTTACCGTCACTGGCCAGTCCCGTCACATGATCGTCTCCGCCATACAGATACCTTGGTCCAGCCATATACTGCACAATATCCTTGGTGTCGCTTGCGCTGAAGTCCACCCGCTGTAAGCCGGTCTCCGTTCCAATCCAGTAGACTCCCCCGTCCAGAACCACACTGGTTACATCGCCGATGACCGAGAGCGGCAGGAATTTGAGTGCTGAAGCATCGGTGACCCATTCAATGTTGCCCGGGATAGAAGCCGATCCGGCTTTGTAATAGGTCATTTCTTTGGTCTGCACAGCCTCCAGCTGAACCGGAGAGTACGCCGAGCCAGGCAGCTTCTCCGCAAGCACGGGCGCCGCCGGCAATACGAATAATGTTAGAGCAAGCAGTCCACCCGTGATCTTCATGCCCGTTCTTTTCATCTTGTCCATGGTAAGCTCCCCTTTCCTTATTGGTAGATATGCGATACGCCGGTTCGTGTGATCACCAGTACCCCCGTATTCTCATCCGGCAAAAGCAGCAGCACCTTGTCATCGTACAATTGCTTGCCTTGAGCGGTATAAGTGGTCATTTCATTCGTGGCGAGATTAATTCTGGTGACTCCGCTGTCTGTTCCAATCCATAAATAAGTCCGGGTCTTGTCTAGAACAGAGGTATTAATCCCCCGCATCGAAGCGAATATGGAAGGCTTGATATTAAATTCATAGTTAACAAAAGTCACGGCATTCACAAGGTCCGGCATGACCACATCCTTGTTAGCGATCGGAGGATTGTAGGAAGGGTCCTGAAGGAAGGTCAGGTATTGCTTGGCCAGCCCTTCTGCTCCTGTGGAGCTGAACGAGCTTAATGCTTCCGTATAGGTGTACAGCTCGACAGCTTTGGGCTCTGGTGTCGGTGTTGGTGTCGGTGTTGGTTTTGGCGTTGGCGTTGGCGTCGGCGTCGGTGTTGGTGTTGGCGTTGATGTCGGCGTTGGTGTCGGCGTTGGTGTTGGTGTCGGCGTTGGATTCCCCGTACCCGGGCTAGGGGTTGGATTCGGAGATGAGGTTGGGGTCGGAGTTGGAGTTCCTGTGCCGCCGCTTGAACCCGATCCTCCCGGATTGCCGGCCGCAGAATTGACGAGCTGTCCTGAAGCGTCATAATCTTGTCCGCCTATCGTTACCTTGGCAGCATTGACCGTCAGCTTGTCCGGCTTGACCGGGAAAGACACCCCTTCTCCATTGACCACCGCTTCGGCGATTGTCCCTTCACCGGTGATCACTGCGGCACCGTTCAAGGTCATTTTCGTGACAACACTGCCTTTGTTCAGCTTGATCGCTGAGCCGCCTGCCTTAAGGGAGAGGTTGAAGCTGCCAATCCGGCCGCTCTCCAGCGTGAAGCCCGCCGGTGCAGTTACATTCAATTCATTGACATCCCCTGACACGGAGACAGCATCGGAAGCCCGCGTAAGCAAGTTCATGGTACTAACCGGCTGGCCGGATTCATTAACAATTCTGGCACCCGAGGTTACATCCATCTTCCCGGCAGTGGTCTTCCCCTTGAGGATTACTCTTACCGGAGAAGCAGGCTTGCTGATCACAATGCTGCCCACTTGACTGTCTGTCAGCGTAATGCTGTTCACACCGCCGCCGTTGATGTAGACGACGCCTTCAACTGCTGCGTTGTTGAGGCTCAGATTCCCTTCGCCAACGCCGGGAGTAATATATACATTCCCAGATAATTTCAGATTAGATAACGTACCTCCCGCTGTGTTAACGATCAGGTTGCTGCCGGAGATGCCTGAATGCTCTCCCCCGTCTGCCACCAGGGTTCCCATGGCATTGTTCATCATCTTCACTGCCTCGGCCCGCGTCAATGCCTTCTTGGGCTGGAATGCGCCTTGCGGTGTGCCCGCTACATAACCGGCCTCCTTCATCGCATAGACCGCCCCCTTGGACCAGCCGGCAATAAGGGCGTCATCTGTGAACGGGGCATATGAATTTCCTGATGCTGTAACATGGAATACTCTGCTGAGCATCAGCGCCGCCTGCTCCCGGGTCAGGATCTCCAGCGGCTGGATCTTCCCTCCGCCATCGCCGACAAGAGCACCGGCTGCGACTGCCTTGCTGATGTCAGAGGCGTACCAGGCCGTTTTAGGAACATCGCTGAAGCTCTGGCCGCTCTCCTCACTGAAATTAAAGATCCGGTTAATCAACGCGGCGAATTCTGTTTTGCGGATTCCCTCGTTCGGGAGCACAAGGCCATCGGGATTCCCCTTCAGTAGCCCCATCTCCTTCCACGAGGCCATTTCCTCAGCGGCCCATGCAGGAATCTTCTCGGCGGCTTCTGCCGATACCGTGGATACAACTGTACATGCCACGGACGAGACGACGGCGAATACTCCGAGCATCTGCTTCCATCTGAACTTCATATGCATTCCTCCTCAAAGTGTAATCGTTAACGCGATAAAGCCAGCTCCAGAATAGCCCTAACCAATGTCACCCCCATGTAAGGTTACCGATGTTGTTGTAGTAACATTTACACACATTCTATTTTTAATCATAACAAATTGTCAACACATTTATGAAATGGTGATCTGCAGCCGATCCCATTTTCCACATCCTCCCATAACATCGTATATTTCTTTGTGATATCAACGTTGTTTACGCTTACATAATTTTCGAAGGAAGAGTTCTATCCTACTTCACTTTCGCTTAAAAATGAATTCCCTCTGTCTTTTCGCCTAAAAAACAATTGACAGGTCCTTGGCTATACTTAATAATGAAAATTATATTGTTACTACAAATTACTTATTCCGAACAAATCTTAGACCAAACCGGGGATACCTCACTCTATTGAGTCAAGTAATATTACATACGGGAGTGTGAATGCGAAAGGAAAAACAGGAAGAAGAGGGAATCGCGTAGTCGCATCAGCTTATTGGCCCATACAAATCGAAGGAGCGATGAACGAATGAACAAAAGGAAGATTGCACTGGTCTCAACGATGCTGGTTACCGCCTTGACGGGCTGCTCTTCTGCAGCCTCTAATGACAGCTCAGCCAATACCGGCGAGTCCGGTGCTAAGCAGGAAACCCTCCGGATTGCTATGGGCTCGCCCGGCGAAGGCCTGATCAAGGTCTGGGAGACGATCGGCAAGGAGTTCGAGGCACAGCATCAGGGGATTAAGGTGGAATTCAACTATCAGGACGATGACACGTATCAGACGATTGGATTGCCCAATCTACTAAGCGGCAAGAACGCTCCTGACTTGTACTTCGAATGGGCCGGACAGCGTCTGCAGACCAGAGTCACGGACGGGTATGCCGCAGATATTACAGACCAGCTCGAGAGCTCAGGACTGAAGGATATGTTCGCCGAAGGGACCTTCAATGGGATGGTGATCGACGGCAAGACATATATGATTCCTACTGCGGGCGATGTGACGAACGTAATCTTTTACAGTAAAAAGGTGTTCAATGATCTGGGCCTTCAGCCGCCAGCCACCTGGGAGGAATTCCTGAAGGTATGCGAGACTATTAAGCAGGCAGGCATCACCCCGCTCGTGATTGGCAACTCCGATCTGTGGACAGCAGGCAACTGGGTTGCCCATATCCTCTCACGCGTTGCGGGCGAGGACGCCTACAGCGAGGCTATGCAGCTCAAGCAGCCGTTCAATTCCCCTGATTTCGCCAAAGCCTATGGTTATGTGAAGGAGCTCTGGGATAAGGGCTATATTAATGAGAACATTACTGCCGCAAGCGACAGTGAAGCGGATATGCTGTTCCTGAACGGCAGCGGTGCCATGCATCCGATCGGCAGCTGGCTGGCTGCAACCGCAGTGGAAGAAACCCCCGACCTTGAGCTGGGCTACTTCAATACGCCGGCCATGCCGGACGGCAAGGGCAATCAGGAGAGCGTCATCGGCGTGTTGAACGGAATGGTGGTCAATAAGAACTCCAAGCTGATCGACGAGGCCATCGAATTCATGAAGCTGTACAGCTCCCCCGAATCCTCCAAAAAGCTCTCTGACGCCGGTGCTGTGCCGATTACCAAGGACGGGATCGACAAGGAGACCATGCTTCCGCTCTCGCTGGAGTTGAACGATCTGATGGAGAATGCCCCGGTGCTTGTGTCGCCGCCCGATACCGGCTATTCCATTGAGGTCGCCAACGCGCTTAATATGGCCACCTCTAAGGTTATCGGAGGCGCGGAGTCCCCTGAAGCTGCTCTGGCTGAGCTGGAGACCACCATTGCCCCTCTGAAAAAATAACGGTGAATCCGCCCGCAAGGCGGCTTCATCCCGAAAACGGAAATTATGTACTACCTTGTACATAAAGAATTGGAGGTGGCCCCATGTCCGGCCGAAGCAATAAGCTCTCTCCCTACCTGTTCATCTCTCCCGCCCTCCTGCTGTTTGGCTTCGTTGTCCTGGTCCCCGTGCTGATGACCTTCGTCTTCAGCTTCTACGACTGGAACGGGATCGGCACGATGCGTTTCACCGGCTTCGACAATTACATCCGCGCTTTTCAGGACCAGGTCTACATTAACTCCTACGGACACACGCTGATCTATATTGTTGCTACGGTCCTGGTCGAGGTCATTGCCGGACTCGGACTCGCAGGCTTAATCACGATGGGCCGCAAGGGCAGCGGAATATTCCGGCTAGCCTTCTTCGTCCCCGTCATGCTGCCGATGATTGTCGTCTCCTACCTGTGGAAGTTCGTCTATAATTCCGATTTTGGCCTCATTAATATCCTGCTGGAGAAAATCGGCCTGGAGAGCTGGACCCGTGTCTGGCTTGGCAACCCCGATACCGCGCTGTATGCCATCTGTATCGTCTCCGGCTGGGTGTATGCAGGCTTTTATATGACCATCTTCTATTCCGGAATCCAGCGCATCTCCAAAGAAGTCTACGAATCGGCCTATCTGGACGGCGCAGGGGAAGCACAGATCTTCTTCAAAATCAAAGTTCCCATGATCCGCAATCTGGTGGAGACAGGCATCATGCTGTGTGTGCTCACCGGCTTCCAGTCCTTCGATCTGTTCTATGTCATGACTAACGGGGGGCCTTACAATTCAACCGAGATCGTGACCACCTATCTGGTCAAGGTCGTCTTCACCCATATGAGCATCGGCTACGGCTCCGCGCTGGCCGTCATTATGACGATTGTAATCGCGGTGATCGGGCTGGTGGCCGGAAAAATGAAGAAGAAGGACGACGGTGTCCTAGAGTATTAGCGGGGAACCCGGAGCATGTAAACTGCGACATTATGAGAAAGTGAGGTGTATCCCTTGACGACCACGGCCCTGGATATCAAGAAACAATCCTATAACAGCGGGGAAGCCGCCCGCCGCAGACCGTTCCCGCATATCCTGTATTATCTGTTCATGATCGTCATCTCCTGCTTCTATGCCTACCCGATTCTCTGGCTTATTCTCTCTTCCTTCCGGGAGAACCGGGAGATCTTCTCCTCTCCGTTCGCGCTGCCGGAGCAGATTCATCTGCAAAACTGGTCCAAAGCCTGGACGGTCGGCAATATGAGCACCTACGCCAGCAACAGTGTAATTGTCACCTCGGTCACCGTTGCGGGTATTCTGCTCTTCGCCAGCCTCGCAGCCTTCGCCTTCAGCAAGCTGCGCTTCCGCGGCAGCAGCCTGCTGATGCTGCTGTTCGTCTTCGGACTGTTCATGCCGCTGCAATCCTTTTTCATCGCGCAGAGCTATATTTTTGAGCAGCTGAATCTGAAGGATTCTTATATGGGCTTAATTCTCCCTTATATCGGCACCGGACTGCCGCTGGCCATCTTCCTGCTCAAGGCGTACTTGGACTCGATCCCGAAAGAGCTGCTGGAGGCTGCCCGGATTGACGGCTGCGGCGACTGGCGGATGTACGGCAGAATCATCCTTCCGCTCTTGATTCCGAATATGGCTACCGTGGGGATCTTCTCTGCGCTGAATGCCTGGAATGAGCTGCTGCTGGCTATGCTGTATATCCAGGACGACTCCCTGAAGACGATTCCGGTAGGTCTGCTGGCCTTCTCCAGCCGCTATATGACCGACTATAAGCTGCTGTTCTCCGCACTGGCGATGATTACGCTCCCGATGATTATCGTCTACCTCTTCTTCCACCGCTATATCGTGGCTGGCCTGACTGAAGGGGCGCTGAAATAAGCGGCAGGCAGTAAGATCATTCACACTAACAACAAATAGCCCCTTCAGCAGACGTAACCGGAACCATGAACTCATGAGATTCCAAGTCTAATCTGCCTGGAGGGGCTATGTTGCGAACACTCTCATGCTATCTACGAACTTGCCGCCTCTTCCGTCTTGAACGGCCGGACATACCGCCATCCGTTCTCATACGCAGGATAGCTGGTATACCCGTACCCTAACTCATAGAATGAGGACCCCGGGGAATGCTGCGGAATGGCTTCAATGACCGTCCCCTTGGGGATATGTAGAGCCACCGCCGTATCCTTGCTTGGAATCTCACTATTGCAGAGACACAGGCGCTTGTATGAAATGCGTTATCACATAGGCAGGCTCTCCAGAGATACCGGGAAAATAGGAGCTTACGCGCCCAGATCCATCTGCTCCAGCGGAATGCCTTGTTGATAGGGACTGGCTGCTGCCGTAGCCGAGAAATCCTTGCGTAGCTGGTGGTTGTGATACCATGCGGACCCTGTCCGGTAGGCAATAACACCCAAGAGGATAATGACCGTCAAAACGGTGCACCACCACAGGAATGGCTTAGAGACTGAGGGAACAGACATGTCATTATCCTCCTTATGGGGGACCTTAATATTTTGGCCGAGCAGAATTATTCGAAATTCACATGAAATCCCTCATCCTCCGGCTCCCCCACTGCAAACCCCAGCACCCTCGTCGCTTCCGCCTTGAACTTTCCGATCCACGAATCCCACTCGCTCGTCTGCATCTGGGCGTAGAACGACAAGCCGCTCGGCTCAACGGACGCCGTTATGAACCTCTCGTCCGTTTCCTGCCCGTACCAATACGGAATTCCGTCTGTGTACCCCAGCCAACCAGGCATCGACTCATATATATTAGCTACTTTCGTCCAAATCTCATCCGGCAGATGGGCCCAGATATTCAGGTTGCAGTTATGGATGTCCATCAGATCATCACCGTCCCCTTTTCCAGTTCAACATATCATTCTCTTGGAATACACCATAAGCTTATAATCGTTGTTGTCTGACTCTGGACTGCTCATTTCCTCTTCTGCCTCTGACACTTCGATGCTCCCAGCTTTCACTATATCCACATAATGCGATAGCACTTGGCTGATGTCATTCACCTTCTCCAGTACACATCCGAAAGGCAGGTCAACCCCTTCATAAAAGGACACGACCGAGACCCGGAACGCGGGAATCTGATAATCCCCCCAACAATAGAACACAAACGGCTTCCCTGGATAGAGACGGCTCAAATAGCTGGACCAGGAATCTTCAATGAAGCTTATGAGCTGCTTGAATTCATTTAGCGAGAGCTTGTCTTTTCGGATCAGCTTGTTCAATCTCTGAATGGTGTAGAAGTTATAACGGGCCTCGGCTTGGTACTGCTGTTTGTCATTGGAAAAAAGTAAATCTGGACGCTCTGCGATCTCAGATATTTCGTGAAAGGCCTTTATACTCTTATCTCTAAGAAAATCAATCATTGCGTCCTCACTACCTTCAACTAAACTTCATTCTCATCCTATCAATAAAAAACGAATAGAATCAACCGTTCCATTCCCGCCTGTGCACAGCTATGTTATCGTTCCTATATACTTTGATATATGAGGGAGCGGGAAGTCCTTCAATCCGAGAAGGTCTGGCTGGAAGCCTTAACCTTGGATACCGATGTGACTCTGCCTTCACCCTGCAAGAATACTCGCGGAGAATTCATTACGGATGTGAACCATACTCACTGTACTTTGTTACGATGGGTGGAGAGTGAGCAGAAGCCTTTCATTCCTACTATAGAAGATGCCTGAGCCATAGGTGAATTGATCGGCAAGCTACATAAGCAAGCCTCGAACTGGAGCATCCCCGATGCTTTTGAACGCCCGGCCTTCGACGGCTCCCGGATCTTGCAAGCCCTTGATACGCTGAAGGAACATGCGGCTGCCGGACTGCTTAGTGCGGGTGATGTGGAGCTGCTGCGGCTAGCCGGGGAGCGGGTCATTCACATGATGAATTCTATGGAGCGGACCGCCAGTAATTGGGGAATGATTCATGCTGATCTGATTCCAAGTAATTTGGTGTTCCTTGAACAAGAAGTACGGCCCATTGATTTCGGCGCTTGCGGGTTCGGTTATTACTTAGTGGATTTGGGCTGGACGTTCTCCTACATCCATCCTTCGTTCAGAGAACAGCTGCTTCAGTCTTATTCCAAGCACCATCCGTTACCGGATAACTATACCCAGCGGTTAGAGGGCTTCTTCATTGCAGCACAACTGGTGACGATGAATTTCTGGTTGGGTCTGCCGGACTGGCAGGAATGGCTGCCTGGACATATTGGTAAATTAGCCAGTAGAGAGGTTAAGGCCTACTTAAACAATGAATCGTTCCTCTTCAGCGGCGTGTCTTATTGGGAATAGCAAGGCTATATTAGCTCATGCTCAATTTGTTTTCTTCTCCATAATTAAGCTGACGATCTGCTCCATCTCCTCCTGGTTAAGGACAGAATACCATCGGGTGGTGGTGTTATCCTTGCTAACTCTCAGCAGAAGCAGCTCCTTCTTATCTTCGGAGACATCCAGAATCACTCTTAGGCCGCCTTGGACGCTTAAAAATATGGAGTCGAATTGATCCGGCTCTTTTTGGTTACTTTTGTTCTTTTCCTTGATTTGCAGGCTGGAAAGACGGGTTATGAGATCGCTAAGATCATCATCGCGGGTAATCTCGAATTCCCTCTCTGCGTCATTTCCAGGAATGAAGGTCAGGGTAGTAATCTCCTTGTTAGGCAAAATGGGGGCTACCTGCCCTACCGTTGTGGTTACAGGATGGAGCCAGATGCGAATGGTGGTACCATAATTTTGGATCAACAGGACAATAGGAAGAACGGTAATTATAATTCTAAGTGTTAAAAAAACCTTCCGGTTACGCATATAAGGTTAACCTCCTTGTCTGCTCATTCATCATGATATCGTTTTGACATTCACCCCCAAGTATATCATAAGCTGGTGAAGCCCTCGGGTGTCTTATTTCCTTCTAAGGGCAAGAGCATTGTTGCACATCTTGCAGGATTTTCTATAACTATCACTAGCTGTGGGTACAATGTTGCATGATTTGCAGGAATTCTGGTGCAGAGAGCAAGTTAGCGCTGACTTTGTTACATTTCGTGCAGGATTTCGACGTAGACCACTTCTATTGAGGAGTATTGTTGCAATTTTTGCAGGATTTCTCTAAAAATGTTGCTGGCTGCGGGGCACGGGGCCCATTCCTCATCGCAGCAGCCCATTGTATTCGCCTATACAATAACAAAGACGCTGCGGGGAAATTCCCGAGCGTCTTTGTTGATGTATAAAGGAAGAAAGGTACTCCCTCAGTTCTTCCCGCCATACCCCTTATACGTCCCGTACACAGCATTGGCATACTGATCCGCCAGAATCGGGCGGCCGTAAGAATCGGTGGCGCCTGGATACCAGTTGTCGCCTCCGTTGTAGTGTAAAAGTCCGTTGTAGATGTTGCCGAATCTGGAGATCTTCTCATCGAGAATCAGTCCGCCCAAGGCTACCTGATCCTGCTCGCTGCTGTGATTATAGGTGCGGCCGAATTTGGCGCTGAATTGGGAGGCATACGCGGCACGTGTATTCGGCTCGACCTGCATCAAGCCGTCACCGGCGGACGGGCTGCCCGGCAGACCTGCTCCGAAGCTGCTCTCTTTCTTGATCACCGCGCTCAGAAGTAGAGCGAAATCTCCCCCTTTGCCGAATTTATTGTCTACATTCATGGCATACGTCCAGATCTGGCTGGGCACCTCGGAGGGGCGGGTGACGCCGGTTGCGGGCGGTGAACCGGTGTAGATTTTGACCGAAGACATCTTGTCATTCACACTGTCGCCGACCCAGGAGGAGCTTGAGGTATAGGTCCACTTCGTGCCCCCGAAGTTATCGTCTGCATACACCTCTACCGTCCAGCCGCTGGGTACCTTGAGCGAGGACATCCAGTCATTCGGAATGCCTGCATTGTTCAGCTGGGACAGCACATAATTGCCTATTCCCAGGGTAACAGCCTTGCCGCCATAATCCCTGTCTGCATAGAAGATGGCCCCATTCGTTGCCGGTGGCGTTGTGGGCGTTGGTGTCGGTGTGGTGGTGCTGCCGCTTTTCCATAGTGCAGGAACATTCGGCGGCTCCCAGCCGGTGAGGGACGTATGCGCCTGCAGACAGGTATATGTACCTCCGCCATAGGTTACGGTGTCATTCACCGCATAGGCCGTGTTTGGCGACCACGCTCCTCTCGCGGCTGCATCTGCGTTCGGTAAGGCGGTGAAGAACACGGAGAGCAGTAATACGAATGCGGCTAACAGGGATACAGCTCTAGCTGACACTTTGGTATACAATAGCCAAGCCTCCTCAGATCGTTTCCCCGCAAACTGCCCCACAAAGTGATGCTAAGCTTCGATGCTTACTCAGGTACTTTGCGGGGGCCCCCAAAACATAATATAAAAAGGCCCCTTCAAGGGCCATCCACAGGGTACTATATTTTATTACCGATTTTCTAATTCATTCCATAAATCATGTATCTTTCAAAACACCCCGAGAACCTTACAATTTTCGACATTCCCGTCTCCTTACCTCGCATTCTACACGGGAATTCAGCCTGTTCAGGCAAGAAAAGAAAACTTTAAATAGTGCAATTTCACACAATTTTCGGCAATGATGCTATCATTAAGGCAATGAGCTTAAGAATGACGAATTTTGTAGATTGGGGTCGGCTTCATGATGAGGGGTATACTAAGGTCCGGTTCTCGTAATATCTGGTTACAAATCACTGTGGTCGTAGTTATCGGGCTGATCGCAAGCTATGCCATCCTGTCTGCAACGCCGGATGCCCCCAAGCCCCGAAGCAAAGAAGGCCTTCTGGATCTAACGCACAACTCTATCTATCAGAATCCGCTGAAGCTACAGGGAGAATGGGCCTTCTATTGGCACAAGCTGCTCTCACCCGAGGATATACGAGGCCAGATGGCAGGCGGACAACCAGCCGACCAAGACCGGTATATCAACATCCCCAGCTCCTGGCTAGGCTACCCGATGGACGGTAATGCGCTGAAGGGCGAAGGCTATGCCACCTTCCGGCTGGTGATCCGGCTTAGTGAGCAGGATAGTAAGGAGCGGTTGGCTCTGCGGCTGCCTACTATTTTTCATGCGTATAAATTATGGGTGAACGGAGAGCTGCTGACAGAGGTCGGTGTGGTGGATCAGGACAAGGAGGGCATGACACCGATTCTGGCGACGAGACTGGTGTTCTTCCAGCCTGAAGGCGACACGGTGGAGCTGGTGATGCAAGTAGCGAACTTCCATCATAAGCGGGGCGGCATCACCAAGGATATCGAGCTGGGCGGCAGTAATGTGTTAACGGTCCGGACCCATCTGAAGATTGCTGCCGATATGTTCATCACGGCCAGCCTGCTGGTGATCGGCGTGTATCATCTCCTGCTGTTCATGCTACGCCGTAAGGACCGGGCCCCGCTATACTTCGGCCTGTTCACTGTGATGTTCGCGATCCGCTCCCTGCTGAACGGCGAGCTTATGCTTACCCAGTGGCTGCCTCACTTTCCATGGGAATTGCAGTTCAAGCTGGAGTATCTGATCCTATGCCTCGGCGGATGGGTGATCACGATGTATTTTGAGTGCATTTTCCCGGATTACGTGTCGCGGTGGTTCCGCTATGGCTCCCGGATCGTCACCGGCGCACTCTGTCTGGTGGTTGTGGTGACCCCTGCCCTCGTCTATTCCCGGATGCTGGTGCTGATCGGTGTCGTCGTGGTTCTCCATATGGTGTATCTGATGGTGGGGCTGGCTCATGCGGCCTTGCGGCGGATGGAGGGAGCGCTGATCTTCCTGCTGGTGTCGGTGGTGGCTCTGGCTACGGTGGTCAACGATTTCCTGTATTACAACGAATGGTCGCCCATCGAAAATACCTCCCCGTTCGGACTGCTCATCTTCACGGTTGCCCAGATGCTGCTGCTCTCTTCCAGATTCACGCGGGCAGCAACGAATGAAGAGCGGATTGCACGGGAGCTGCAGGAGGCCAACCACAAGCTGACCGGGATGAATGCCAACCTGGAGCAGATTGTGCTGGAGCGCACCCGTGCCTTATCCGTCGCCCATGAGGACCTCCGCCTGTCGTATGAGCGGTTACTGCATTCCGAGGAAGGCCGGAAGAAGCTGCTGGCCTACATCACGCATGATCTGCGGATGCCGCTGTCCAGTATGCTCGGTTATGTCGAGGCGGTGATAGACAGGGTGAAGCCGGAGCACAATGAACAATACCTGAGGTATATCCGTGATAACACGATAAGGATCAACCGCATGATCGGGGAGCTGAGCTTCTTGTCCCATCTGGAGACAGGGCAAGTGGAATACCGGATAGAGCCGGTTCAGGTGATGCAGTTCCTGCGCGGCTTCTATGAGCAATATGAGCTGGTGGTGCGGGATGCGGGGCTGGATTTCGCTCTGAACATCGGGGATACGGAAGCTTCAAGCGCGGACCAGCCTGTTGCCCGGATCGATACACAACGCTTAGAACAGGCGTTATTCAATCTGGTGTCGAACGCGATGAAGTTCACGCCTGACGGCGGATTGGTGCGTCTTGCCTTAACCGTGGACGAGGTGAATGATACCCGCTCTGCGGTAATCAGCGTACAAGACTCCGGTATAGGTATTCCTCCAGCGCAGCTGGAGCAGATCTTCGACCGCAATTACCGGGTGGACCGGCCGGGGGTGGACATGGGCGTGGAGGGCAGCGGGCTGGGGCTCGCGATATGCCGGGAAATTGTGCAAGCGCATGGCGGGAGTGTCCGGGCGGAGAGCGACGGGAAGACGGGGTCGATTTTCCGGGTCATATTGCCGTTGATCTGAGATGCAGGAAGGTGACAATAGAATGGACACATACCGAATTATGATCGTTGACGACGATCCCCATATCTGCGAGATTGTTCAGCTATACTGCCAGCGGGAGGGCTTCGACTCCTCATCCTGCCACAACGGGGCCGATGCTATGATGCTGCTGGCATCCTTTAACCCGGACCTGATTGTGCTGGATGTGCTGCTGGCGAATGAGAACGGCATTGACTGGTGCAAGAACGCACGCAATTACACGAATGCGCCGATTGTGTTCCTAAGCAGTCAAGAGGAGGATGAGGTGAAGATCAGCGCCTTATCGTATGGCGGGGACGATTATGTAACCAAGCCGTTCAGTCCGGGCGTACTCATGGCCAAGATCAAGGCCCATCTCCGCAGGATATCCTCAGGCAGAAGAGAACAGCTGCTGGAGCTGCCGGGACTAACGCTGGATTTCTATGCACAGTCTGTCCATATGGGCAGCAGAACGATTTTTCTGTCGAAAAAAGAATTCAGCCTGCTCTCCTACATGGCACAGAACGTGAATCAAGTGGTCACTGTCGATAAGCTGTTTCACCTCATCTGGGGGATG
This sequence comes from Paenibacillus sp. FSL H8-0048, assembly GCF_038002825.1. NCBI lineage: Bacteria > Bacillati > Bacillota > Bacilli > Caryophanales > Paenibacillaceae > Paenibacillus > Paenibacillus sp. FSL H8-0048. The sequence continues at coordinate 3,730,693 of NZ_JBBODF010000001.1, forward strand.
AAGAGCCTGGAGGATACGCGAACGGTGGCGGTCCACATCAGTAATCTGCGCAAAAAAATCGAGGACGACCCTATCCATCCCGAGCGGATCATTACCGTCCGGGGGGCCGGATATATGCTGGTTGCCGGGAAACGCTGAACCAGCGAATCGCGCTAACGGCTGCGGCTATAACCATCATCGTGCCCCGCGCCGCAAACAATAGAAATACTCTACCGCCGGATGCCTCCGCTGCATCTTCCCGGCCATCCCCTCGATCCGCTTCCGCCCGACTCTCCGGTCCATCAGAGCCAGGATATTCAGTACTATATCACTGCTCTCCAGGCTCTCCTCAATGGGAGTAACCAGGAACTTATTCGCCACCACAATGAAATTCGATTTCGTCAGGCCAGCCTGGGCCAACATCAGTGCCTTGGCATGTTCAGTGGTTAAGCGGCTTCGGGCCATAATGACTAGGCGGTCCTCAGGGATCGGCCCCTTGGCCGTCAGTCTGACTGCTTCAATATCCTCATGGGTGACGGAAATATGCAGCTCCGGGTCATTCTTGACCTCCAGCTCGGACGAGTACCAGCGGATGGGGCTGGACTTGTCGGTCATGCTGAGGATGTTCTTCTTGTCCACCGTAATATAACAGGTGCCTGATTTATCCGGCGAATAGCGGTAAGCGGGCGCCCGGTACTCTACCCGTCCTTCTAAGGATGGGCTGAGGAAGCCCTCCAATTGTTGTTTGAGTTTGCTCCAGGACATGTATTCACCTCCGTAAAAATGGGAAAAGGCCTGCCGGCCTCTTCCTGAAATTCTATGTTACCATACTTCCCGTCCTTGTTGCCCGCCTGTGGAGACCTCTTTATGGATATTATCCGGGGTAATACGGGATAAGATTTCATCCAGTGTAGCCGAATTCGGCTTGATGATAAGCTGTTCATCTTCCTTATTATGACGCACATGAATCTCCTCTCAATCCTTATACGGATCAAATTCATCCGCGCCAGCCATACATACGCCCACCGGCTTCAGGACATGCATAACCTCAATAGTCCCGGCGTGCGCGTCCAGCACCTCTTGCAGCTTCCGGTAGACAAAAGGACTCTCGTCCGTCCCCGCGCCGCGCAGCTCTACGCCGAACTCCCGGACCGCAGCTAACATCTGCGCTGTTGTGATCTGGCCGCCGCTGCGGGTGCGGGTCTTCCAGTTCATCCGGCCTGCGGCCTGGGTCCGGCTCATGATTCGGCCCGCTCCGTGAACGGTGCTGTAGTAGGCCTCCCGGTTCTCCACGCTGTCCTTGCCTTGAACGATCACGGAGATATCTCCCATGCTGCCGCCAATGAAGCCCATCTGGCCGGGTGCGGAAGGAGTAGCTCCTTTGCGGACAACGATGACTTCCTTGCCGTCATGCGTCTCTTTCCAGGCATAGTTATGATGATTGTGCACCGCAAGGTCTGCTTCCGTTCCCAGAATCGCCAAGACCTGCTGGATGACATAGTCTCTTCCGGCATAGGCGTAACGCCCGGCCAGCTTCATCGCTCTGTAATACATATCGCCCAGCTCACTGTTCAGGTCGAGCAGGACGGGCGGCTGATCCATCTTTTCCCCGGGGGCATTCGCCAGAAAATCTCTGCCTGCTGCCAGGTTAAGGAACCCGCTCGCTGTCTTATGCCCGAACCCTCTGCTGCCGAAATGGTTGGCGATCCACACCCGGCCGGTTGCGTCTTCTTCTAGTATGTCTACGAAGTGGTTGCCGCTGCCGACGGTACCGAGCTGATTCTGCGCCAGGACCTTGAGCTTATCATGTACTCCGCTGCCCACCGCCTTGAACACCGCCCAATCCGGGTCATCGAACAGCTCATGGTCCACCCTCTCGTTATTAACCCGCCCTACACCGAAGGAGATTCTGCGGGCAATCTCGTCCATGACCCCTGAGAGTCGCGGCCGCAGCTCCTCTATCTTCAAGCCGGTCCGCACCGCCTTATTCCCGCATCCGATATCGTAACCCACGCCAGACGGAGAGATCTGTCCATCGTACACAACAACCCCGCCAATTGGCTGGCTGTAGCCTTTATGGTGATCCGCCATGAGCAGGGTCTGCACCACGTTGCCATTCTCCGCACACATCCGGGCCTGCACCAGGGCTCCTTCGTCCGGCTTCCCCCACACCCGCACACCGTCAATATTCTGATAAGCCATTATCGTTCAACCTCCTATGATCGGGATCACCGCGATGGTGCTGCAGCGTCCTCCATGCCCTCTTAAGCTTCTGTGTCTATAATCGCCCAAATTGGAAGTACCGACCATGGCGGAAGTATTACGAACTGGGGATATCTAACAATGTAGCATAACTTGCCGGAATTCAAGAACATAAATAGACCGCCCCCTAAAGGAAACGGCCTATTTACTATCACACAAGATTTTATTTAGTATCTATAGTTGCAATCTTGTTCACATTATCCAGCTTATAGGCTATCCACCGTCATTTTAATCGTTATTTCTGTGGTTTGGGCCGTAACTCTTCCGGTTTTGGAATCCCATTGGACATTCATATTTAAAGCTTCGAATATTTTACGAAACGGAACCATCGTGTTTCCGTTGATGATGATAGGCTTGAGTGCATTCCTACGCATTCGAATCCAGCATCGCCGGAATATTAATCTCCTTCACACAGGAAGCTTTGGACAGGTTCATGACGCATTGCACCAGGGACACGACATCCTGAAGCGGAATCTGCGCGCCGTTATAGGCGGACAAGACGGGCTCCACCCCAGCCTCCAATGGAATCTGCGTGGCTATCTCACCGGGATTGATGACAGTCACACCGATGCCGTAAGGCTTCACATGCTCCCTGACCGCATTGGCGATCCCGCGCAGAGCGAACTTGGACGCGGTGAACGAGACCTGGGTATAGTCATTATGATCGAGGCCTGCCGTGGAACCGATGAAGAAGATGTTGGCGTGCGCAGACTGCTTCAGATTCGGCAAAAGCTTCTGTATGCATGTTATCGCAGAAGTCACATTGATGTTAATGATGCTGGCAATCTCAGCCGGATCGTCCTGTTCAAAATCATAGTCATCGCTGAAGCCCTTGCTCTCCCAGACGCCAACATTATAGATGAATACGTCCAGGGGAACGCCGTTCAATGATTCTGCAATCCGCCCCGCAGCATCCGGCTTCGCCAAGTCAGCCTCAATCCAGGTCCGCTGCACCCCATCCTCCAGCTTCAGGCTGTCCGGGCAGGTTCTGGAGACCACCCAGACCTGATCGCCCGGCACCGGCAGCGCCTTGACAAAGGCCTCTCCCAAGCCTTTGCTTGCTCCAAAAATCATAAAGTTCCGCATATGCCCTCCCTTAACTCCCAAGCTCCTCGCCCCCATCCTGCTCTTTGCTGGCGAACTCATCCAGCAGTGCACGCGCCTCCCCAGTGGACTTCGTGTTCATCAGCTGGTTGCGGAGTTCACTCGCGCCGCGGAAGCCGCGGACGTAAATTTTGAAGAAGCGGGGCAGCGGCTTGAAGGAACGTGATTCTAGCGCTGAATAATGGTCATGGAGATCCAGATGCAGCCTAAGCAGATCCAGGAGTTCCTTGCTGCTGTGCTCCCTTGGCTCCTGCTCGAACGCATACGGATTATGAAAAATCCCGCGCCCGATCATAATCCCGTCCACCCCATACTCTGCGGCCAGCTTAAGGCCAGTCTCCCGGTCCGGGATATCGCCGTTGATCGTCAGCAGGGTGTGCGGCGCGATCTCATCCCGCAGCTTCTTGATTTCAGGAATGAGCTCCCAGTGGGCCTCCACCTTACTCATTTCCTCCCGCGTACGCAGATGGATCGACAGATTCACAATGTCCTGCTGCAAAATATGAGTCAGCCAGCCCCGCCATTCATCCACCTCCGTGAACCCGAGCCGGGTCTTGACGCTGACAGGCAGTCCTCCGGCCTTCGCCGCCTGAATGATCTCCGCAGCGGTGTCCGGGCGGCAGATCAGTCCGCTGCCCTTGCCATTCTCGGCTACATTCGCTACCGGACAGCCCATGTTCAGATCGATGCCCTTGAAGCCTTCCTCCGCCATACTGATGCTCATCTTCCGGAAGTACTCCGGCTTGTCCCCCCAGATATGCGCGACCATCGGCTGTTCATCCTCGGTGAAGGTCAACCGCCCCCGCACCGCCTGCTTCCCCTCCGGGTGAGCATAGCTCTCTGTATTGACGAACTCCGTAAAAAACACATCCGGCCGGCCCGCCGCGCTCACCACATGACGAAACACCACATCCGTCACATCCTCCATCGGGGCCAGTATAAAGAAAGGGCGTGGCAATTCACGCCAGAAATTATTTATCATATGAAATACCTCTCTATGCATGCCGGGATCATCCTTATCCGGCCGTAATAAAGCTAAATTATATCATAACTCCGGGGGATTGGTAGCTGCCCACCCTGCCTAACCACACCTGTGCCGCCTTCGCTTGTGGCTGTCCGGGCAGACAGTAGGGCTCCGGCTCAACGGCAGGCTCCCAGATGAAATCCTGGAGACCAGGCACTGTCCCGTATAACTCCCAGGGGAACGTCTGGCTCCCGCTTCCGGCCTCGAAGGTAGTATCGTAGAAATGCAGCGCATCCCGGAAGGCGACCACAATCTGCGACTGGATGAAGTTCGGATGATAGAACCAGATTCGCAGATAAAAGGGTTCATTGAGACTCGCCATCTGCCGGGACCAGGAATGATACACCTCGATCATCGCCTCCAGCAGCAGGCGGGAGTACCACACCGGCGGATTGCGCCGGTTCAACCGGTAGAAGGGGTCAATCCACAGCTTCACATAATCCCGCTGCGTGGTTTGCAGCTCCTCCAGGTCGAGATGCATGAACCATTTTTTCCACTGGTCAATCTGCTTCACCCTGCGCTTCCAGCCGCGTATTCTCTTCTTATTCGAGAGTGGATTCGCCATAATCTTGTACGCCCTCCGTTAACTCTTAGGTTTCAATTGCCGCTTCATTCCCCCCACTATAGCATATCCGGCTTGGGGTTCGTAACTCCGCTATTCCAGGCCCTTAAGCGATTCGATCATGTTAATCCGGGTCACCTTGCGTCTAAGCAGCAGGTTAGCCATAAGGGTAAGCGTGAACGCAACCGCAACCGACATCAAGAGACTGGCAAGGCCTAATTGATCCGGGATTTGCTGGTGAGTGCTGGATAACGCTTGTACCACCAGTTCATACACATAGCCGCAGATAAGCAGGGCGAACATGACGGCTACCGTGGTAATGATTATATTTTCGCGAAAAATAAGCCGGTTGATCTGATTCCTGTAATAGCCTAATACCTTGAGCGTCGCCAGCTCGCGGTTCCGCTCATACATATTGATCGACGAGATCGTGTAGATCGCGCCAAAGGACAGGATCACTGCGCAAACAATAAACATAATGAAGACAAAGCTGTTCTGCTGCAAAATATAACGGCCTTCCTTCTCCAGCTCATCCTTGCCTGATATTGCTTCCACTCTTGGATCTTTGCCGAACTCACTCCGAATATCGATTAGACCTCCCGGAGAATCAGCCTCCACCAGCAGGGTGGATGGTTTGTACACGATCCCAAAGCTTGCCAAGTAGTCTGGCGTGATATAAAAGGCCGGGCTGGAGTATTGTGTAGAAATGCCAAGCACCTTCATCTCTACCGCCTTGTTCCCCAGCTCTGGCGCCGAAAATGCAATGTTTATGGTATCCCCTTTCGCAATACTATAGTGGTCGGCATACGATTTGGGCACCAGTACACCATGGTCCTCCAGCTGCAGGGGAAGGTCTTTGTCATCATAGAAATGAATGAGCCGGTTATCCCGCTCCGTGACAATCAGCTCCGCTTTCTCGGACTGCTGGTTCTTGTTCAGTTCAATCGGGAAAGAGGATAACGCATAATGACTTTTGATGCCTGAAGGAAGAGGCTGTCCTGCCAAGACCTCCCCTGCTTTATAATCGACACGAAGATCATAGGTGTACACTTGCTGAAACTGGCCGGCTACCTTTTGCAGGGAGACTTGAGTGCCGAAGGCGGTTATTAACAGCACCGTACTGACCATCACCCCGGCCGAGCTTGCCAGCACCTTAACCTTGTTCAGACAAATATTCCGCAAAATCAGCTTGTACCTGTACGGCAGCCGCCCCCAGAGCCCCGGAATCCGCTCGATGAGTATAGGCCGTATGGATCTGGGCGGCTTGGGGCGCATGGCCCGTGACGCACTTTCCTTCAACAGGCTCCTTCCGCTGAAATAGCAAGCGAGCATCCCGAACAAACTGGAGACGAGCATGGGCGGAAAGATCAATCCGACCGACAGGTCAAATTGTATACCCGGCAGGGTGAAGGACCTGGCATTCGATACCGCAATAAGAGGCACAAATACAGCCGCCGACAGGATATATCCCAGAATCGAGCCTGCAGCCCCGACCAGCACGGGATAACCCATATAATGAAGCATGATACTGCTCCGGCTTACACCGAGTGCCTTCATGATCCCGACCTGATTCCGCTGGGAATCGATTATTCTCGACATAGCAAGGAATAAGATTATCGCTTCGATCAGGAAGAGCACCAGAGGAATGACCTTGCTCATTAACCCGTTATTGTGGAGCGTGGCCTTCAGGCGCGAATAGCTGAACGAACGTTCCTTGCTCTCTTGGCTCAGATATTGCAGTCCTTTGGACTTCTCCTCTATGGACTTGCCGATTTGATCCACATCGTAGCCTTCCTTGGCATCCACCAGCAGTTCATTATAGAAGAAGGTGCCTGTAACCTCTGGGATAACCGCCTCGCTGACGTAAGCAATCCCCTCATGCTTATGATCCTGTGTCTCATTCTTTTTGGCATGCTCCACATTCTCCCCTAAGCCGCTGATCCTGAGGGTCAGCTCTTGGTCTTGAACGCGAATCGTCACTTGGTCTCCAACTCCGTAGTCATGCTCGGCGGCATAACGGGAATCCAGTACAATCCCGTTTGTCCCGGACGGAAGTCCTCCCTCCAGCATCGCCAGCGTGTTGATTTCATTATTCTCAGGGATGGAGTGAATCCTAAGTGTCGAACGGTAACCGTCAAAAGCCTCCGTGGCATTGAAGGTATACCGTCCCTCCAGCTTATGGATGCCCTCCACTTGGCTGAGCGCGGCGATTCTCTCCGGCGGAAGCTTGGCGTAATAAAGTTTCAAATCGCTTAATGTGTGTTCTGCAAAATAAGCCTTCGTATAATCATTCAAATGATTGCTTAAGGACGCCAGTCCTGTATAGAAAAAAGCACCTACTGCGACAATCAGCACGAAGGAGAAAAACTGCCCGAACGACTGTCTGATATCCCGGAACAGCTTGAACAGAAGCTTCATCTCACCACTCAATCCCTTCAGCACTTTGTCTGTGTTCATTCATCGTAATACTTTCGATTCTGCCGCTCTTCACCTTTATAATCTTGTCCGCCATCTGGGCAATCGCCGAATTATGTGTGACCAGCACGACGCATTTATGCGTCTCCCTGTTCAAGTCCTCCAGAAGCTTCAATACGGCCTTGCCCGTCACATAATCAAGTGCCCCGGTGGGTTCATCACAGAGCAGCAGCAGCGGATTCTTGGCAACGGCTCTGGCGATCGCTACCCGCTGCTGCTCGCCCCCGGACAGCTGGGACGGGAAGTTTCGTTCCCGGCTGCTTAACCCCACCTTGTGCAGTATCTCCTTGGCATCCAGATGATCCTTGCACACCTCAGCAGCAAATTCGACATTCTCCAGTGCATTCAGGTTGGGAATGAGGTTGTAGAACTGGAACACAAAGCCGACCTTCTCCCCCCGGTAGCGGGTTAACTTCTTCTCGCTGTATTTTGTGACCTCCTGGCCGCCGACAAGAACCTGGCCTGATGTAGCCGTGTCCATACCTCCCAGAATGTTAAGAATGGTGCTTTTGCCGGCTCCGCTGGCTCCCAGTACAACGACGAACTCCCCTTCCGATATGGAGAAGTCTACACCGTCAAGTGCCCGGATGGTCACCTCCCCTACTTGATACTCTTTGGCTACATTCTTGAACTCTATCAGCTTATTCACTGCTGCTTCCATCCCCTCTGCTTCTCTGAAAGGTCTACAACCGCATGACTGGGGCTGTTATTTACGCCTTCAGTATGTTAGTATGTTACTCATGTAGCATACTGTAATACATGAAAGTTCAAGCTGTCAATATGAGCCTCCACGGCTCATCTCGAGCTATAATTCTGTGGATTGACAATTGGTTGTCCATCCTTTATGGTGGTATGTTATATGAGTAACATACTAAGAGGACGAATGGTGAAGCCATGACCATCACTTTTGACGATAATCTACCGATATTCCAGCAAGTCGCCCATATCATTGAGGATGATATTCTGAACGGCACCTTTCAGGTGGACGAGCAGATTCTTTCGGTTGCCCAGTTCTCCCAGCTGTTTCAGATTAATCCGGCCACGGTGGTTAAGGGGATTGGCATATTAGTCAACGAAGAGATTCTGTACAAAAAAAGAGGGCTCGGCATGTTCGTCGCGGCCGATGCCAAAGAGAAAATTCATTTAAAACGAAGAGAGCGGTTCACCAAAGAGCTCTTGTCTGAGCTGCTGAACGAAGCCGACAAGCTTGGGCTGACCACCGGCGATATCATCGACATGATCACACAACTGAGAAAGGACTGAAATCCGTGAGTATAGCATTAGCTTGCGGCCGTCTAACCAAATCCTTCGGCTCTGCTCCGGCTCTGCGGGCGCTCGATTTACAGCTGGAAGACGGCGTCATTTACGCGTTACTTGGACGCAATGGGGCTGGCAAAACCACTTTACTGAATACAATTGCGGGCGGAATTGCCGCAGACTCCGGCACGATTGAGGTCGGCGGACAGCGGCTGCGCAGGGGAGAATTACCGAAGGATCTGTGTTATGTGCGCGATCACTACCGGCACTTCGGGGGAGCGAGAGTCATCGAAGCCTTGGAGACCGCAGCAGCCTTTTATCCCAGGTGGGATGGGTCGTATGCCCGCGAGCTCCTTGACCTCTTCCTAATCAATAAGGACCAGAAGATCCGGCAGCTCTCCAGCGGGAACCGGTCGCTGCTCCAGAATGTAATCGGACTGGCCAGCCGGGCGCAGTTAACCTTATACGATGAGCCTGTACTAAGCCTGGACGTATTGATGAGGGAACGGTTCTACAAGGCACTTATGGAGGATTACGCCAATCATCCGCGCACGATTCTGCTGTCCACGCATTTGATTGACGAGATCGCGCCGGTCGCAGAGAGGGTCATTATCCTTGAGTCAGGCTCCCTCCTGCTTCAGGAGGATATGGAGCAATGCCTCCAGTCGGCTTATCTGATCCGGGGACATTCGGAGGCTGTAGCTTCTTATACATCCGGCAAACGGGTGATCTACCGCGAGGACTATGGAAGAGGCACGCTTGCCGCTCTGTACGAGAAGCTGAGTGACAAGGATAAAAAGCTGGCCCGTGAGCAGGACATATCGCTCGAAGCGCTGAGTCTGCAAAAGCTATTCCTGTATTTGATCGAGGGAGGTCTCTAGATTGAGTGCGTTGACCGTTCATCTTAAAGCAACCTACAGACTGCTTAGACTATATATCTGGCTGGTTCCGGTGATTATCGTGCTTGGCCGGACGACAGAACTGATAATTACCTTCCTGACAGATACGATGGGTGCCTCCCGTCTATCGGAGAGCAACTTGCTTATTCTTCTATTGCCCTTGTTCGCCATCACGCTGCCGCTGAGCTATTACCAACGGATTGTTCATCTGGGCGCCAGCCGGATGCAATATTATAGGGGGATACATACCGTGTTTGCCGTCTGGGCGGCAGGCGTTGCCTTGATGAACTCTCTATGGCTCGCCCTGCAGGTCCTTGTCTTTCACAATTACGATAACGTCACGGATCTGATCGCCGCCTTTCATTGGAACGACTATGGCTTTGCCGGTTCCTTTCTGTATCAAACAGCCTTTTACCTGATGGCTATGGCCTTGCTGTGTATGCTGGTCTCGGGATTCTTCACCCCCGCAGGCTGGCTGCTGTCTGTACTGGTTGTTGCCGCCATTCCGGTCGGAACAGCCATCCCGGAGCTCCGGGTTCACGTGGCCTCCTTCTTCCGTACCCTGCTGCTGAACGATTCTCTGTTGCTGGGCATCGGCTTCAACCTGCTGCTATATCTTGTTTTTGTAGCTGGCGGGTGGCTGTTTACGAGAAGACGGGTACATTGATGCAAAGGACATCGGTTGCGATCCGCTACGGCTTGTTTCACTATGCACGGTTTGGCACTGTCCCATCATGTAATTGTTGCAGACCCAAGCCCCTATGCGGACTTGGGTCTGTCTTTATTAGGGAGGGTACAAACTTATGAATTCGCAATGGAAAAAGACGTTCGCCTTCATCTTCAGCGGACAGATCTTCTCGATACTAACTTCTGCGATGGCTCAATTCTCCATCATCTGGCATCTGACCGAGACGACGGGGTCGGCCCGTGTACTGATGCTTGCCGGTCTGGCCGGGTTCCTGCCGCAGGCTCTCTTGGGGCCGTTCATCGGCGTCTGGCTTGACCGGTGGAACCGCAAGCTCACCATGATCGCCGCAGACAGCGCCATTGCACTAACCAGTCTGACTCTGGGTGCTTATTATTTATGGGGGGGAGCCGAGCTTATGGATCGTGTATGCCATCCTACTAGGAACAGTGTTACTTTTAGATGTGGCAGGGTTCTCGTGTCCGGCTTCACTAAGCCGTTACCCGGCCTGCCAATGCTTGATGAGTTCACACAGGAGCAGATCGACTACAGCGAGGCCGCTGCGCTGGCCTCCAGACGTGCAGTGATTGCCTCCAAAGATGATCCCATTGTGCCAGTCGCACTCAGCAAGGAATTAGCACAAGTCATTCATGCCGCTTTCCACGAGGTGGAACACGGCGGACATTTTCTGGATAGCGACGGCTTTACTACCCTACCTATTGCCTACGATATTCTTCGCGATATGATCGGGAACACAGATTGACTCAGGATAAACCTGAGATTGCTTCTTACATTCTGTAAGAGGCATTTTTTTGGCGCTCTGGCATCTTAATATTCGCATTACGGGGACAAATACGAGTTGCTCGATCAATGCATCGAAATGCAGATGGCGCAATGGTTCGAAAGCTGCTACGCTGTGGAAGACAACAAAGGCATTACTTCCTTCAAACGTCACCTGCGCGATAGGCTGAGCCGGAGAATGTTGGAACAAATCAATCAAACCCACGTAAATTCCCATAAGTTCATTACATCATGAAGGAGGCGGCTGCCCATGGCATTTATTCCGTTGAACTGTCCCAATTGCAGCGGACGAATTGAATACAAGGAAGGTACGATTCTCAAGTGCCCCTATTGCCAGACCGAGCTTCTGCTCAAGCAAAATAATGTCTACTATGTAGATCAGACCATTAACCATTATCACGGGACACCCCCTCCTGCGGCCGCGCCGAAGCCACCCGTCTCCGTCTCTATCCCCATTAGGCTGATGCTGATCCTGCTGCTGGTGCTGGGGGGCGCTATCGGTACATATCTGTATTACAGCCTCGGCTCCCCGCAGCAGGCAACCAAGGCTGATCTGTCTGCGCGGACGATGCCCGAAAGCGAGGTCCTGCTTACCTTCCTGCGGGAGACCCTGGGCAAAGGCTCTGCCATGCCGACCGAAGAGGAGATTGCCCGACTGCGGTATTTATCGGTGAAGCATTCAGACAATGACCATTGGCAGTTCACCTACAGCTTTTCCGATCCCTTCAGCGATGCACAGGCCGAGAAGCTCACTTATGTGATCCAGGATAAGCGGCTCAATACCCAGCGGATCGATCAGCGGGACTTCGAAGCCTTCACGGGGCTGACGGCACTGGACTTGAACGGGACCTACGAAATTGACCAGACGGATCAAATCAGTTTTGCCCATATTCCCGGATTAAAAAGCTATGGCGGCGCCTTCAACGAATCCTTCAGCGCCTTCTCCGGCTACTTCGGCGATAAATCCAAGATTACGGAGCTGTCCACTCAATTGCGCAGTAATCAGGAAGTGGCCCTGCTTCTGGAATTCCCTAGCCTAAGCTCTTTGTCCATTACTTATGTGGATGAGTCTATAACGGATTTGCATCTGCTGAGCAAGCTGCCGCTGAAGTCCCTGTCCCTTACCTTCGTCAATGACCTCGGGTGGTTGTCGTCCATGACCGGGCTGTCTTCTCTGGCTATCTATCACAGTGAGGCCACAGACTTGCAGCCGCTCTATGCGCTAACCGGGCTTAAGGAGCTTAAGCTTTCCTATTTGTCCAATGTGAAGTCAATCGACTTCGTGCAGAACATGCCTGCTCTGCAGATGCTGGATATCGAGAATCTGAATTTCTCCAGCCTGGAGCGTCTGGCCGGGAAAACCTCCATTACCAGCCTCCGGCTGGCTTCCTTAAGCAAGCTTGGCTCGGTAAAGGCCGTGAATAGCCTGTCCTCGCTGCGGGAATTCACCTTGTACGGTTATTACGAGCAACCAGACGCACTTACCTTACCGGGCGTCAAACGGTTGGATATTCCAACCTCCTTCCTCTCCGGACTGAAGGCGCCAGCGGTAACGGACCTGACGCTCCGGGGAGGAAGCGGGGAGCTGGGCATGACTGAGCTGAAGAAATTCCCGGAGCTTGCACAGCTGTCCCTCTGGGGGAGCGACGACATCATCCAGCTTCGTGCACTGGACAGCTTGCCCCGTCTGAATACACTAAGCATCTATGATTCTTCGCTGTATTCAGAGAGCGATGCCTTATTCGGCCTGAACCAGGTGAACACGCTGGTGTGCTCGGAATGCCGTCTGAATTTCAAGCAGACCGCAGCGGCAGCGAACAGCGTGCTTGAGCATTTGACCTTGGACCGCCCATACTTCTCCATGAACAACGACTCCGTTAGTGAGGTTGACCAGATCATGCCTTACTTCGCGAACCTGTCTGCCCTGCGTTCCTTCACTCTGCAGGACAACAACCTGGCTTCTCTTGCGTTCATGGGCAAATGGCAGGCTATCGAGGAGCTTCATCTGGAGAACAATGCAATTTCCAATATAGAGCTTCTGAGTAAGCTGCCCAAGCTGCAGCAGGTATTCCTGACTGGCAATTCCGTGGCGAACAAGTCCGTGCTGGATGCAGGCGTGCTTGTATATTAATTTCCGCTACTATGATATGAGAGAATAGACCGCCCTCCTTACAGAGGCTTGCGGTCTATTTTTGTTGGCAGCATGCTTATAGGAAATACTTATTAATCGTATAGCAACTATATATTTCATTTATAAGCCATACAGCCCTATACTGAACTCATAAGGAGGGGAAGTATATGAATCAACCGGCTTCCAATAACCAATGGCAGGCAGACACTTATGATCACAAACTGGATTTCGTCTCCAGGCTGGGCGGCGATGTCCTCTCGCTGCTCCAGCCGCAGCCCGGTGAACGCGTGCTGGATATCGGCTGCGGGACAGCCGATCTGACGGCTAAGATCGCGGAAGCTGGAGCGGATACAGTGGGCATCGATCTGTCACCCGAGATGATCGCGCGCGGCCGCAGCAAGTATCCGCAGCTGAATCTCAGCGCCCAGAATGCCTACACTTACCGGACTGGTCAGCCTTTCGATGCCGTGTTCTCCAACGCTGCGCTGCACTGGATGAGGGACGCGCACGCAGTCGCGGTAACGGTAGCAAGTGCACTGCGGCCCGGCGGGCGGTTCGTTGCCGAATTCGGCGGCTACCGCAACGTTGCCGCGCTAGTGAATGCGACCGAGACTGCTCTGGCCGCGTATGGCTATGAGCCGCAGGGCCGCAATCCGTGGTATTTCCCTACTGCCGGAGAGTATGCGGCAGTGCTGGAGGCCCATGGCTTCCTTGTCACGCTGGTCCAGCATTTCGAACGTCCGACTCCCTTGCAGGGGGAGAGCGGAATCCGCGATTGGCTGGACATGATGGCCGATGACTTCTTCTTCGATGTCAGCGCGGCGGACAAGGCCGTGATCTATCAGGAGGTTGAAGAACAGCTGCGGCCGGAGCATTACCGGCAGGGCCAATGGATCGCCGACTACCGGCGGCTGCGGGTCTGTGCATTGAAGATGGCAGACTGAGTATTAGATACGCGGAGAGCCTTCAGATGGTCTGGAAACCCGGGTCCTTTCAAGACCTTGGGTTTCTTTTATCATGCAATGATAGAGAACGCTTGGGAATATATGTTTCTCCTCATGCAGATTCTGGGTAATACATAGAGTTGTCTCTGTCTACATAAAAACTGATTGTTGGCATGAAGCACAAGCAAAATGATTACAGAACAGGAGAATCAAGATGGAGAACCAAAACCCGGATACGTACCGCTTTCAGGTGAACCTAAGCGGTATGATCAACATTTTGTCTAACCATTTGTATAGCAGCCCGAAAGTATTCTTAAGAGAGCTGCTGCAGAATGGCATCGATGCGATTACTGCACGCCAGGCTTATTCCCCGGCAGGCTACGAAGGTAAGATCCATGTCGAGGTAAGCGGGACCTCCACCGGGGCGACCCTATTAGTAGAAGATAACGGGATCGGGTTAGATGAGGCGGAGATTCATGAGTTCCTGGCCATGATCGGACAATCCTCCAAGCGGGGCGAAGATTTTCTGTCGACCAATACCTCTTTTATCGGGCGGTTTGGCATCGGGCTGTTGTCCTGCTTCATGGTGAGTGACGATATCGTCATGGTTACTCAATCCGCTAAGGGCGGTCCTGCTCTGGAATGGCGCGGGAAGCCGGACGGCACGTATACGATCCGTAAGCTCGAAGGGGCACATGCCCCGGGCACCAAGGTTTTTTTGCGTTGCAAGGAAGGGTCGGAAGTTTACTTCGAAGAAGAGAACCTGCGTGAAGGTCTGTTCCATTACGGCGCTCTGCTGCCTTATCCGATCCAACTGGTGTCGGACCGCAGCACCCGCCTGATTAATCCGCTAACTCCGCCGTGGATCAAAGATCCGCAGCTGTCCCGGAAGCACCGCGATGAAGTACTGTCCTTCGGCAAACAGGTGCTGGGGGAGACGTTCCGTGATTTCATTCCCCTGCACACCGCCTCGGGCCGGACGGGAGGCATCGCCTTCATTCTGCCGCACGCGGTGAACCTGAACGCGAAGCGCAATCACCGGGTATACCTGAAGCATATGCTGGTCTCCGAGGCTGCCAGCAATATCCTGCCGGACTGGGCGTTCTTCGTGAAATGCCTGATCTGGACCGATGAACTCCAGCCCACCGCTTCCCGGGAGCATTTCTATGAGAATGCCCAGCTGGAGCAGGTGCGGGAAGAGCTGGGGAATGCCATTCGTCAGGAATTGATGCGGATGGCCGAGTATGACCCGGACCGCCTGCAATCGATCATTTCGCTGCATGCCTTATCGATGAAGGCGCTCGCGGTGGAAGATTCGTCGTTCTATTCAATCATTCACGAGTGGTTGCCGTTTGAGAGCACGTATGGCCGAAAGACGCTTGGCGAGCTGAAGCAGCAGTCTCCCCTGTACTTCACGGCGACGCTGGACGAATACCGCCAGATTACCCACGTGGCTTCAGCCCAATCCATGCTGGTCGTGAACGGCGGGTATATCTATGATGCCGAGCTGCTGTCCCGGCTTCCGCTTATTGACCCGGAGGTGCAGACGGAACGGCTGCTGCCGGAAGAGGTGTCCTTATCCTTCACCGATATTACGCCTCAAGAGCGGCTGGATTACTATGAATCTGTAAGACTCGCAGACAGTGTCCTGCAGAAGTTCCGCTGCCAGGTGCAGCTGCGCCGCTTCAAGCCGGAGGAGATTCCGGTGCTCTACACACTGTCCGAGGAATCCGCCCAGTGGCGTGTACTTGAGGCAACGAAGGAAGTGAGCACCGACGCTCTTTCCTCCGTGCTAGGCAGCCTGGGCGCTTCGCTTAAGGATACGGCATACGCTACACTTTACTTTAACCTGAACAATCCGGTCATTGAGAAGGTATTCCATCAGGGGAATCAGGCCACGCTGCCTTCTATTGTCGAGATGCTGTACTGCAATGCGCTATTGATGGGACATTATCCGATGAACCGCCAGGAGCTCGCGCTCCTGAACCAAGGCATTATTCAATTTATTGATTGGGGATTGACGGCCAGTCGATCCGCAGAAGGAGAGAAATAAATGAACGTTACCGAGATGGATTTCGACGATTTAATGGAAGAAGCCTATGGCCTGCCGGGAGGCAAGGCCAAGCTGGAATTGCTGGAGCAGGCGGTACGGGTAGCAGATGCCGCAGGAGATATCGATCAGGGCTATGAGGCCCGCAGCGAAATCGTAGAGCTGGGCAGCTTCCACGGCTATCCGATGAAGGCGCTGGTCGCCTTTTCCTGGCAGCTGGGGCAGTATGACAAGAACCCGGGCCGGTTCGATGATTACAGTCTGATGTGGTCGTACAAGTGGGTGCTGGACCGCATCACCGCTTTTGCAGATATTAGCCGCACTCAGATTGAGAACCTGCTGGAGGATATGAAGACCCGCTACGAAGCCGAAGGCTACAGCAGCCGGACCTATCACTATTACCGGGCGAATATTCTCGAAGATTTCGGGGAGCTGGAAGCTTCACAGGCCGAATGGGCGATTGTCCAGTCCATGGACCGTGACGAGATGAGCGATTGTGAGGCTTGTGAACAGCATGGCCTGGTCGAGTTCCTGTCGAAGCAGGGAGACGACGAAGCAACCGTCAAGGCGGCCGAGCCGATTCTCAAGGGCCGGATGACCTGCGGTGAGGTCCCGCATGTGACCATTACGAAGGTGCTGTTCCCTCTCCTGCGGCTGGGCCGCCAGAAGGAAGCCGATAAGCTGCAGAAGAAAGGCTATAAGCTGGTAAAAGGAAACCGCGATTTCCTGTATCACCAGGGAGAGCATATTGGCTACCTGACCCTGACCGATCCGGTCAAGGCCCTGGAGGTCTTCGAAGAGTATATCGCCTCCTCGCTCGATCATGAGAACCCGGCCGATCAGATGATCTTCAACGCTTATTCGGCCAAGCTGTTCCGCCGTCTGTCTGAGGAATCCATCCGCTTCCAGGTCAAGCTTCCGGCTGGGCATCCGTGTGAACGCCAGTCCGAAGACGTAGCTTCGCTTGCGAAATACTTCCAGAAGTTAGCGCTCGCTACAGCGGAGAAGCTGGATAAGCGGAACGGTAACGGCTATTATACTGAGCTGATAGAGAAGCTGTAGGATGCATTCCTACGGCATTGAGTAAGAACAAGCGCAAATAAGAGCAGCTCCAGTAATGGGGGCTGCTCTTTACACATTATAAATACGTATTTACGTCAAATCTTTCCCGGAATTAGGTAAATTTAAAACATTTGATATCTTCCGAAGACTTAGCTGCGTTTCTTTCCAACCCAATGTTGGAAAATTCTTAGGGATATCCAAGCACCACTACATGGCATACGTTAGACTCCGGATGTACAATGATTCCGTACAACGTAAAGGAGGAGCACATTATGAAAACAGCGGGCATACATAAGCAATTACAGGAACTGCGCAAGAATAAGGGAAAGACTCAAGAAGAGCTTGCGGAGGTCTTCGGTGTAACCAATCAAGCCGTATCCAAATGGGAAAGCGGGGCTTGCTATCCGGATACCGCTTTATTACCTGAGATCGCTAATTATTTCGGAGTCAGCCTTGACTTTCTATTCGGCCGTGTCCCCGAGGCCAATGATCAGAACGTAGTGAAAGACATCAAGCTTCTGTTTGAACAGACCCCTGCCAAGGAGCGTTTCACACTGGCCTGCCAAATCGCCTTCTGCCTGCATGAGGGTATCGTATCCAATGGTTACAAGGGCTACCTGCCTTGGGACCCGGATAAGACGTATGATCAGCGGACTTGGGGAACCTCTATTTGCAGCGAACCGGAAGGAGTTACTATTGCCAGGCAAGGAATGCTCTTCTTTTCCGATCACGCCGATAAACGGGAACTCGAGCCAGATCAACTGTTAAGCCTGTACGTTGTGCTCCGGGCCTATGCGGATGCTGACAGGTTAACGGTATTATTTGGATTATATGAGTTAACCAGGCATGACTTTGACTGCTTTGTTAATATGGAGAATATTGTAGGGGCAACCGGTCTGGATGAGAGAATTATACGGGATGCATTCCTGCATTTGCCGGTTCACTGCAAAAGGCTCGAGGACAGCAGCATAGGTTACCGGATTGAAGCCAGCAATATGCATCTCCCTGCGCTGCTTATGCTCTTCCTGCCGGTCCGTTCTTGAACGAAGGTCAGTTTTTAGCTAAGCATACTAGCGAGCCCGGTTTGAAACTCTCCATAAAATTGGCTTGGATGATCGATAGAAGGAACTCTTTCGTCAATCATGCGGTAAAAGGTCGCTCTGCCGACACCGGGGGGGTTGATGAGGTTGGACACGGTAAGATATCCTCATCAATCCAGAGCTGTTCGGGAACGGCGCACAGGATCAACCGCTGGAACCAATGAAGTCGCCAAACCACCCCATCAGGAAGCGGTTTAATCTCCTGATTATTTCCTCAATTAATATTAACCATGTTCGATTCGTCAGTTCGCGAACCCTTTTTTCACATGCAGAAAGGCGGCGCTTGCCAGCCCCCGTTCAGGGCTTTCACCCTAGAGATGACGCCCATGCTGGGCGTACCACAAAGAGCAGCCCCCAATATGGGGAGCTGCTCTTATCGCATTATAAATACGCATTTACGTCAAATTTTCCTCAAACTTAGGTAATACTAAGGCATTTGATATGTTATACTGATTGAGCAATAGGATGGGCTTAAAAGGGCCGGTCGGCTACCTCTCTCAGAAGGGAGGGATGCCTTGTGACAGTGTTTGAAGCAATGATGCTGATGCTAACCTTTGGTTTGCTTATCGTAGCGCTGCTGTCCAATACACGCAAATAGACCGCCCCCCACAAAGGTATGCGGTCTATTCTTCGTATCCTGCTGTTGATGCCTACCGCCCTTAAAAGCGGCTATTGCTTGAGAGAGTCGTGTTGACGCACGGCTCTCTTAGCATTGTACGCCTGTTCTGCTTATACTATACCACAGGTGTTAACGCATGTTAACAGTGATTAATAAATTATGGGAGCTGCTCATTTCGTTCCCAGCCTTTGCTTAATCGAACTAAGCATTTGATTATCGTGATAAGCACCGGCCCGTATCACAGCATTGATTTTACAGAAATTGGCAGTACTTTATACAAGTCCGCACGGCGATGCTGTTGTCGGCTTTGCGCGTTGCCATTACTCAGTTTAACGAGGACAACCCGGTGGAAGTGCTGGAGACACTCAACAAGCTTTTCGGCAAGCAGCCGGCGTTATTCCATGAAGCGGGGACAGCCGCGGGAGCTCAGGAGTGAATGCCTGCAATTCCTGCGGCTCATGGCATGACCTTCTAATAATCCCTCATGCTTTCAATTTGTCTTAAGCTCTCCGTGTCACGGGCAGGAGATGCACCGAAGAACCGGGAATACTCGCGGTTGAACTGTGAAGGACTCTGATAGCCAACATGGTATGCGGCACTTGCTACCGGATAGCCCTCGAAGGCAATGAGGTTTCTGGCCTCCAGGAGCCTTAATTGCTTTTGGAATTGAATAGGACTTAACCCCGTAGCCCGTTTAAACTGCCGGTGAAAGGTATTTATAGCCATCCCCGATTTCGATGCCAGCTCACCAATGTCTATGGGCCTCATAAAATTACTCCGGAACCATTTCACAATTTGGGATATCCGGGATAGGTCACTTTCCCGCTGACCCAATTGCCTCAGCTCCCCTCCTTGTGGTCCCATCAGTACGCGATACAGGATTTCGCGCTCATAAGCCGGTGCAAGAGCTGGAATATCTCCTGGCGCTTTCGATAATCGCAATAAACGCAGCCAGGCCTCCATCAATTCAATATCCATGTCGCAAGCTGCGAATGGCCCGGAAGCAGCCGGTAATAGATTCTCCTGGAGATCTCTTAACAGACTCTGAAGAACATTCTGATTCAACTTGAGACCAAGGGACATGTACGGATGTCCAGCATGGTCTGGATGTACAACCGCCGTTGCAGGAACATGCACGGGTAACACGTAATAAGATGGCCCTGCCAGTTCCGTACTGCGCCCCCCTATAGATAGAATCTTTCTTCCTTGAACCGTAAAACCAATCATTGGCTCGTATAGCGCTGCAAGCTGATGATTGGGGATCTCTCCTTTAATCATACTCAGCCCTGGTACTCCGGTTTCAATCTGCCTGGTGCCCGCATCCTTCATCAGATCCATTATTTCTTCGAGGACATTTTTCATGCACATAGTTTATCACACGAATGGTGCTTTTAGGCAATCAATAGGCATTTTCAGGTCTATTTTAGTGCCACAGCTGCGGCTACAATTAGAACCAAGCCGAACATAATACAAGGAGGATCTTATGACAATTGCGATAATAACGGGTGGAAGTAATGGCATTGGAAAAGCGGCGGCGCTGGAGCTTGGCAAACGCGGGATTAGCGTCATTCTCACCTACAATTCCTATAAGGACCGCGCTGAAGATGTCGTACAGGAGATTGAAAAAAATGCAGGTGTCCGGGCAGTTGCACTCAAGCTGGATCTGACGCAGATCCCGACCTTTGCAGACTTTGTTCAAGAAGTGAAGGAGAGTCTCCAAAACATTTGGAACCGGACAACCTTTGATTACTTGGTGAATAATGGCGGTATCGGCGGACCCATGCTGTTCAATGAGATGAGTGAAGAATATTTCGACAAGATTCTGAATACGAATTTCAAGGGACCGGTTTTTCTAACGCAACAGCTTGCCAGATTCATGGAGGACGCTGGAGCTATTGTCAATATCACGAGTTCATCCAAAACTCAATCCTTTCCAGGCTATTCCGTCTATGGCTCGTTAAAAGCAGCCTTCTCAACCTGGACCCGCTATATTGCCAAAGAGCTTGCAACACGTCAGATTCGCGTCAACGCCGTGTCGCCTGGTCCTACGCACAGCAATTTCGGCGATGGAGTATTCGATAAACATCCCGAATTCATTAAGCCGCTGGCGGAGCAATCTGTATTTGGCAGAATCGGCCACCCCGAAGATATTGCGAAGGTTATTGTGAGCTTGCTGTCCGATGAGTTCGGGTGGGTTACAGCCCAGGACATTGAAGTGTCTGGCGGACATTTGCTTTAATTCAAACGCCAAAAGACCGCCCTCCCGGCAAAGGAGTGCGGTCTTTTGGGCGTATCTTGTTCCTATAAGAAGCTTTTACTTATTATACAATCTGTAGAGGAATACCGCAGCTTCTGCTTTGGTGGTATTACCGGCAGGATTGATCTGGTTACCGCTGCCTTGGATAAGCCCTTCCTTCACCATGGCGGCTACGCTATTCAATGCATAGGAAGCCACCTTGGACTTGTCGGAGAATTTCTGCAGATCCGCAGCTGTACCCTGGGTATTCAGCTTATTCCCCAGCTTCAAGGCCCGTTCGGTCAACACCATCATGTCCTGCCGGGTGATCTTCTGATCGCTGCCGAAGCTGCCGTTGTCCGTGCCATTCGCAATTCCAAGCGCCTTGGCGATGGCAAGTTCATTATAGTAGTAAGCATTCTTCTGTACATCGCTGAAATTGTCCTCTACCTTCGCAGTCAAACCAAGTGCTCTTACAAGGGAATACAGGAAGTCTGCTCTGGTGATATCTGTTGACGGATTGAAAACCTGTCCCTCTGTCTTGAGAATATCCTTCGATGCAAGGACTTCGACCGCGTTCTTGGCCCATGCTGCTTTCCCAAGATCTGTGAAGGTCTTAGATACATAAGATACTGCGAAATCGCCGAGATGAGTAGTTGTGAAGGTTACCATACCGGTCTTGGAAGCATACCGTCCACTTGGTACGGTCATCAGCTTTCCGCTTTCGTCCATGTACCGGATCACGATCATTTCGGGATTCTTCAATTCATCCGCAGACGGCTGGTAAGGCACGGATACGGTTACAGGTGCACCGGGATTACTCCAGGCTGTTTCTTTGCCGTCTACCTTAAGGCTAAGCTGAATGATTGGTCTTTCGCCTAGAGCCGCCTTTACTTCCGCCGGAAGCCCCGCCTTGTCGACTTTTCTAATCTCCAGCGCGACTTCCCTGCCGCTGCTTTCAGGTGTGCCTGTCAATAGATTACCGGAAATGACAACCTGACCGAATTCGGTGGAAATGGTCAGCTTGTTATCCTTGGTTCCGCCGGTCAGTGCTGCGGCAGGCAAGCCTACCGAGTATGAATTCACTCCTTGCACGGCAGGGATGTTCAGCGTCACATTTTTCCCGATGAATTCCTTTGCTTGTGCCAGATCCGATACCCTAACGGATGCAGTCGTATTGTTCACTGTTGCCTGCAGGGTTACTTTCTGGCCTTCTGCAACGGGTGATGGTGTTGGAGAAGCTGCGGGTGCAGACGTTGAATAGGTGCCAGGTGCAGACGTTGCAGGCGCAGGTGTTGCTGGTTCAGGTGTTGGTGATGGTGTTCCAGGCCCCGGAGTGGACGGATTCTCCGTCTTACTGTTGGTTACTTTCAGGGTATAGGTCTTTACTCTTCCGTCTACCCCTGTAACCTCAACCTTTATAGCTGTTTTGGTGCCCGGTGTCAGTGTTATAGCTTCGGAAGCTGCACCGCTGGCAACCACCGTCTCGTTGACTTTCAGGATGGATCTGCTGTCTGCCGCCGCCGCTGTCACGGTAATGCTGCCGGCATCCTTCAGGGATACCTCATACTCTGTGATGGCTGCGTTGAACGCCGGCTCAAGTGTTCCTGCACTCAAGGACAAGCTGCTGAGGTCGGCGTTCACGCTATTAGGTGTATAGACTCCAAGATCGCCAAGGTCGATGGCATTATTCCCGATGGCCTGATATTCGCCAGCAAAATAATCATCCAGATACGAATGTCCCAGAATGAACCGGTCCGGCTTCATAGCGCCATAGTACCCGGCATTCGCATTACTTTGGCCGTCAAACAGGACATAGCTTCCCTGCCATCCCGAACCGGTTACGCCCCAACTGATGATGTGATCAATATACGGGGCGAACTTGTTGAACATTTTGTAGAGCAGTGCGTACTGATAACCAAGGGCGTCCGACTGTCTGACATTAAGCGCTGCTGGAGCAGTTGCGCCTCCTCCAGGAGCATCGGTTGGCACCTTGAGATCAAGCTCTGAATAGGTAATCCCCGACAGCAGGCCCCGGTCAACGAGAGAGGCATAGAGGGCCATCGCATATTGGTTGTCGCTTGCCAGGGTTTTACCTACCGCATCATGTCCCTGGATACCGATGTCTTCGATCAGAGGTCTTCCGTCATACAGCGGATCGGAGCGCCATGCGGTATTTAATTCGAGAACCATATTGTATACGGTTCTGGCTTTACTGCGGGTCGCAAGCCCGTAATCGTTGTAGGTCAGCTTCGGAGGATTGTCAACGATGTAGCTGTCAATGCTGCCTTTGGTGTCGTGTCCATCCAGCTTCATGTATTCTGGAAGGTTAGCATAATTGGCTTTGTAAGCTTCCGCCATCTTGGCGTTGGGTGCCGCGATGTGCGCGTTTTTGAACAGCAGGTATACGTAATGATCGGTGATGTCGCCGCCAATCTGATCATCCGACATAGCAGCAAGCCAGTTGGTGTGCTTCAGGCTCGTTCTCCAGCTGTTGGCATCCTTAGGGATAATCTCGCTGTGGCGGCTCTCGTGTACCTCTTCGTTCAGCACATCCCACGAATTGAAAGGAATGACGCCACGCGCTTCGCTTGAGCCATATTTCGTATCTGTAGTCAGGAAGTGCCGCATCACATACATGGTATGGTTAAACTGCACTCTTCTCGCCATGTCTTTATCTACCTTAACTGTAGTCGTAACGCCGTTACCAAGTCCGTAGAACTCGGCACTGCCGTTATACCCGGAGGGCAGGCTTGCAGGGATCATCTGCGCCATCCAACCAGGGGCCTGGTTATACCATGCCAGAACATGACCGTGAGACTTGTACTGCCCAGGAGTTCCCGAATCCCGGATCGCCTGATAGGAGTTAGTCGGGAAGCTGTATTCCGCTAAGCCAGGGGCAGTGGTTGCGCCATTCATGGCCTCGCCGTTCACGTTCTTCAGCCATTCCGGCCCTCGGGGATGCGTGCCATCGGCCTTCAGATTGTTGCCGTCAACGAAGATCTCATAGTGATTGGCTCTGGTTCCGGTTACGGGCCCTGTGCCGATCGCTCCGACCATGAACAAGCCATTCTCCTTATTGTACAGACTCTTTAGAGGCGCTACGACACTCTGGTTTTCCTTATTGACTACGTTCGGAAGAGCCTGGCCATTCGGATCTGGAGCCGTGATCTGGATGTTCGAGACCAGCAGCATACCGGTTTCTTCAGGGCGGGCATTCTCTCCATGAAGCTCAAGAATGAATTTCGAGGAATTACCCGTTGAGGCGGTGATACTGTGATGAGCCTTTAGCCAGGATTCACCATTGTAGCTGCCCACCCAGTCAGGATTCAGGTTATTGTACTGGTAATCTCTGAGGTAGCTGTCCAGGTTGTCATTGGCATTTCTGACTCTCCATCTCATGAATTTGCCTTGCGCACTCTTCGGATAGTAGACATCGAATTCAATCGTTGAACCCTCTGTAACATTGACGGCCGGGGACAACGGGGATTCCAGACTGATGCCGCCGAAGGTGCTTTTCCCGTTGTGGGCGTAATTAATCTGGAGCACTTCCGCTTTCCCTTGGGCATCTGCAAAAGGATACGCAATCGTCTTGAAGGTGCCGCCGGCAAAGTCGGCAGGGACACGGTTATCCAGCGGAGTTCTGGCTGTCCAGGCATTCGTGGGCGCGGTAACTTTTACAGAAACCTTACCCGGACCCGGATCAAGCCGGAAATAAGGATCGGAGCCGTCTGATTTAATATTTTTGCTGAAATTCATTATGGCTTCTTTAAGCGCAGCAACAGCTTCGTCAGTGGGAGTGTTCGCGTTACGCGCGAGCTCAATCGCATCATTCAGAGCTTGGAGCTCGTCAACATGCACCCACGGAAAAGCCCGCTCCACGTCAGAACCATAGACCGATCCATACACAGAATGGCTGACTTGGAGCGGGAACTCCGTATTGCCGGTTTTTAGAGCTTCGGCCTGCGCAATGAGTCCGCTCAGTTCAACAGACGTTTCCTCTCCAGCCGCAGCTGCCGGGACGGGAGTATACGTGAAGATGGAGAACAACATGATGATAACGAGAAGGCGGGAGATGCTGATTACATATTTTCTACTGTTCATCTAAGTTTGACTCCTTTTCTTATGGAGATTCTTACCCTTGGTTACGCCAAGTCTGGCTTGACAGTCAATCCCGCACCTCCCTCTGAACCTAATGGCAGACAATGTTTGTAAACGCATTCACAAAAGCGGATGATTAGGCTGTAACAGCTTTCATATTAGCAACTTGAAGAGAAAGTCTAAATACGGGTAATGCACGAATGATTTTAATATATTACGAAAATAGACACACTTCTCAGCCTAAGCTTCCAGGAATAAGGATATCTGGCATAGGAAGGGAGTTTGATGAACGCAAATAGACCGCCCTCCCACCAAAGGTTTGCGGTCTATTTGTCGTGTTCTGTTTATCACTCTGAGCATTCAATCCGAGCGCTTGTCAAGGTTCAACCCCCATGTTCGGGGTTACTGATGATGGTGATTTTCCAGTTCGTGCAGAACCGTTGCGCTCTCTGCGCGTGTAATGGAACCCTTCGGGTCAAATAATTGATTTTCTTTGCCTTTGAGCACACCGGCATTGGACCAGTATGCCACCGCATCCACCGCCCAAGCGGAAATTTCTTTCTTATCGGTATATGCAAGGGATAACCCTGTAACCGGCGGCTTTGCATGAATGTTATACAGAATAACAGCCACTTGCTCGCGCGACAGGTTATCATTAGCCCCAAATCTGCCGTTGCCATAACCAGTAACTATTCCGTTCGCCGCTGCCCAGCCGATATATTTGCTGTACCAAGCACTTTCAGACACGTCCGTGAACGAAACCTCGCCATAGCTCTCCACATCAGCTTTATAGTATCGTGCTAGCATTGCTACAAATTCAGCTCTTGTAACTGGCTTAGCTGCAGCATATTTTCCGTTCCCTGCACCGCTTACGATTCCATTCTTAACGGCCCACATAATGTGTTCATAGTACCATGCCCCCTCAGCAACATCCGTGAATACATTTACAAATGCAGGTTCTTCCGACTTAATAAGGGAGTCTCCTTGTACTACAATTACACTCTTAGTAAGGCTTGTGGCATTGTAGTTACCTTCACCCGGATAAGATATAACTATCGTGTGCGTGCCTGCAGCCAAATTAGATAATGTGTACACTTCACCAGATTTTGCATCAGGGACGGCGGCACCATCAACCGTTAATTTCAGCGCTTTCGATAGCTTGCTCGGGCCTGAATTCAGAACGGGTGTAAACGAATAAATCTCACCCAGCTTGATTGTATCTTTAGCATCCTGAAGCGACAGCGAAGTGGATTCCATACTCATGGATAGCTGCGGTGCAGGCGGATTATATCCTCCCCCTCCTCCTCCAGATGCTTCTGCTCTTGTTACTGTTATCGTGTATGTCTTCTTCGACTTGTTATCCTTAGCAGTAACGGCTACGTTTATCGTATTCTCCCCAACACTCAGAGATTTCAAGCCTATTCCGCTAATGGTAGCGTCCGGATCACTGGAGGCCGCAGTTACTGTTACGCTTGAAATGCCATTACCCACACTTGCAGTATAACTCGTATGCTCCGGACTGAACGCCGGTGTAAAAGCGATATCCTTACCAAGCGAGAGCATAGCCAGATTAGCATCATTTGAGACTGTACTTACAAATCTGGCGGTTATATTGGAATCACTATCCACTCGGAATCTATACGCCGCCTCTTTAGATACGAGCACCTTATCATCCTTATACCAACCCAGGAACTCACTATCGGCATACGCAGTTGCTTCAACCTGGGCAAATGTTCCCAGCTGTCTCGTACCAGAACCCTGCACCAACCCAAGCGTTTCATCATTCGCTGAAGCATTGATTGTGAAATAGGCAGAAGTAGCCTCTTTACCGGATAAGTCAGCACTTGAGGTAATCTCAGTTCCTTTTGTTTCCAAGCGATATACCGTATCCGATGCTTCCTCAGTTATGTTGTTTAAGGAAGAAGGATTGTACGCCGGCACTACGCCAGACAGCTCTTGCCCGGTTACAATCGGCACATCGTTGTAGTTAATGAGCCTGTTCACTTCACCCGCTTCAGGACTGTATTCATTGATAGAATAAGTCATTCGATCATCACCAGTTGCCGTAATTACAACCGTATACTTTTCCGATGCAGGCAGGAAGACTAATTTCTCCCCATCCTCATTAAGTGCAGATATAATCGTGCTTACTTCTTGAGGCACATCGTCAATAATCGAGGCAACCAACTGGTTGTCATCGTTGAACACCTGTACATCAACCGGACAGTTGATCCGCACAATTCTGTACTTGCCGCTTGAGAATCCTACCGCACCGCCAGGTGTATAGTAAGAATCCATAGATTGCATCCACGCAAGCGCCAGCTCCGGATGATGGGCTTGCCCGATACCACCGATGTTCTTAACCATTGTCGTTGCCAGGTTCGGATGGTTAGTCAGAACAGCTGCAACCAGGTCTAGCAGAGTAACTACTGCATTATCGAATTCAGTCTGTGAGTAAGCTGTAATTCCAGCCTCGTCCAGACTTTCTTTCAGATACTGGGCGACCTTTTCATAGGCATCCTTTTCATTGCTTCCCCAAGGATTTAGATTGGGCTTAAGCATCTCATAGGCCAGCCAACCCCATTTACTGGAGAATTTCTCCGTTGCTGCAGCAATTAACTTCTCACTTTGCGATGAACTAGCTCCAAAGA
Source organism: Paenibacillus sp. FSL H8-0048 (assembly GCF_038002825.1). Classification (NCBI taxonomy): domain Bacteria; kingdom Bacillati; phylum Bacillota; class Bacilli; order Caryophanales; family Paenibacillaceae; genus Paenibacillus; species Paenibacillus sp. FSL H8-0048. The sequence continues at coordinate 3,758,635 of NZ_JBBODF010000001.1, forward strand.
ACAGGCCGCATATATCCCTGATTCCGTTTTGGAACTTACCCACGAAGTTCGACCGGCTCTTCAGGAAATCCTTAGTCAGCATTGTGATATAAGCATTCAGGAAGGCATTCTGGGACTGGGCGTTTTTCGTATCATCAATGATACTAATAAACGGATCGCCGCCGGGAAGTATTTTCCACCCGTCAATATGAATCCTCTTCATCAAAAAGTCATCTACGACATACGGTGCAGCTTCTTCCAAGGCATTGTAACGCGCAAGCATTCTCGATAAACTTTCGCTGTAGCTGTTCTCCGAATCTGTCTCGGCACTTGGAAGCCACTTGTCAATACCATAGCGGGTAAAGGACCACACTGCAGGAGCTACCTTCGGTACTAAATCACTAGGATTAATAATATTAAATATGTTACCGTACACATCACTCTTCATGTCGGATAACTGTGCCCCTGCCGGCGTTTCGAACGTGTAGGCATACATGTCGTGGAGTGCAAGTGTTGTTCCAGGGAAGGATACCCCACCCTCATCAATTTTACCTGCGACCATATTTGCTGTTGCCGCACCACGGCTAAATCCCGTAATCCACAATTTAATGTCGCCTTGGATCTCTTTGTCACTTATGTATTCTTGTAAAAAGGTGAGTACTTGGTCGCGGGCCTCACTGAAGCCTTGATGTTGACCACTCTCACCGATAGTAAAGTTACTTGCCCACTCGCTTTCATATCCGCCTCCGCGAACAGCTAAAGCGACAAGAGTATAATCTTTACCGTCTTCCGTAATTTTCTTGCGGGCTGCAACTGCACCGATAGAGTCTTTGGTCGGCTTTGCCTTGAACCAGTCATTCGATTCGAAGTCAGTAAACCCTATGTCGGTTAAAAGGTTATAAGCGTTGTTACTTTTATTCTCATAGGAGTCACCCGCATCTGCACTCGCCCAAGCCGAGAGTTCAAGATTGAGAGACATTGTAGCGAGATGTTCATTGTACAGATATGCGCTATTGTAGAAGTAGGAGTCCTCGTAATAATAGGTCGCGCTGTAGTCCCGGCCATCCCCCAGATACTTAAATGTACCGGTTTTCTTGACAATGCTGTTAGCCACTTCACCGAACACAAACTCTAAGTCATTTGGGTCCTTCACATCATAAAAGTGCTGTGGTGATGTCGCCCAGTCCAGGGCACTCAGCTTGAAGAACTGCGCGACTTCCTTTCCTTCTTCCGGCATGCCCTCAAAGGTCTGAAAAAGCCCAATGGTGTTCAGGGTTGCCTTTTGTTTAAGGGCTTCCGCCGCTTCATACGCTACGTTCGCATACGCATATAATCGGATTTCCGTATCCATGCGCCGCCATTTGCTGCCAACCGTACTTTCATCGTAGTGACCATTATAATTAGACTTTCCATCATTGGTCATCCCGGTGGTAACAAGAACAACATTTTTCACTGCAGAAGGTTCAGATATTTCACTGATTAGCTTATCCGCAGCTTGAAGTCCGGCTGCAACATTCCGGTTATTGCTTGATGCATAGATACTATCAATAGCCGTCCCTAATGCCTTCACATCAGTTGAAAATGGAGAAACAACGGAAGCTTGGGAGCCTTTATAAGAAACGATGGCTACGTAATTCGTTCCATCTGCAACTTGCGTGGCTTCAATAAATTTCTTCGCAGATGTCTTAACATAATCTATAGCTGTATCGGCAGTGTAAAAAACACGGCCTTTCGAATCTACGAAACTAGAAGAAGCTGATGTATCCAGCACGAGAACAGAATAACGAAGCACTTCGTTCGTGGGCAATGGTAATGCTTTTGCTGCTTGGAGCCTCTGATTGGACTGCGGCGGCTTGGCAGCCGTCATATGGACTTGCGGCGGATGAATAGGCAAATAAACCTCACTGGCCACTGTTTGACCTTCTGTAAGATCCTCACCAGAGGAAATGGCCTGCATCATACCAGACATGTTATCCGGTAACTCTTCTGCATAAACCGCTGCATTTAGTAGAGGGAATGAAGCCCCTCCCGTTATAAGGCAGACTGCAAGTAAAATAATCAATAAACGTTTGAACAACCTAATCATCCTCAATTCTTCTTTATATGATAACGCTTATAAGCGGTACCTTCTCTACGAGCATCATTCAATAACAAAAACCGTCTGCCCGCTTATTATGTCAGAACGCTGCTTATACACAGTAGATCCTTCCAAACAAAAAGCCGGGCGGACCCCACTGTGTATATCCGCACCTCCTGCACCTGTTGCCTTGGGGCCTATGGTAAAAACGATGGAGGTCTCCCAAGTTTCAGGAGTGCGTGTCCAGTATGGATTCGCTTCCTGATTGGGTAAATACGCTACTCTTCTCTTATAATCGTCGTCAAAGAACTTTAGCGTCTTGCCTTCGGCAACACTCGCCCTGGAGTCCGCACCATTCAATTCTTTCAACGACAACAAGAATACTTTACGCGAAATTTCAATCGTACTCTCACCCGTAACCCCTATACTGGCTTTGTCCGTAATAGTAATATCGCTACTAACCATAGCCTCTTGTGTTGCCTGACTGAATCTGCTGATAAATTCGCCATTCAAGTACTGATCTATGGAACTATTCTCGTAATAAGCTCCGTATTGACTCCGGGCCCACATATGCCTCTCATTCTTGTTGAACGGCATCATCGTTTCTAGCAGTTCTCTTCTTAATAGCAGCACATTACCGCCATAGTTCGATGAAACCACAAGGTAGGGCACATACTCGCTGCCTTCTTTGAGATACACCGTGTAGCCTTTCTTCGGATTACGATCGTAAGCTAAATCTAGGAGCTGCTCTTTCTTATCTGCTGAGAACAGAAATGCACCTGCCTCCAAGGCAGAAAGGGCATCACGGCCTTTAAATACAGCCACGCAAAGAAGGCACAGGCTCAAAAAAAACCAAACTTTTTTGTTGGTTATCATGGTTAAATTCTCCTAATTAAGAGTTTATCGTCCCATCCTATCAAATTAATCCCAATTTGTCTTTGCTCTTATTTCCAGATTCTTGTTACAAAAGTGTGTAGGGAAAAAGCGGCCTCAACGGAATTAAAAAAACCTGAGTCCGTATGAATACCGGACTCAGGTTGCTTATATATTGCTTTTTATTTTCTGTCTACTTGACAGTGGGCGCGTTTCAAGTTTTCGGGTGTCTTCTGTCTATTTTTGCCGACCGACTCCACATGCACCGTATGCGGGCAACCATCCCGTTATTGGGGCTTCTGTTGTAGTGGTGGGAAACTGCGTAGAATAAAGGCTTTTATGTGCGGTGTGTGCTTTGGTAATTGGAATTTTTCTCTTATCCTCTCAGCCATTTATGATATACTGATTGAGCAATAGAATAGGCTTAAAGGGTCGGTCGGCTACCTCTCTCAGAAGGGAGGGATGCCTTGTGACAGTGTTTGAAGCAATGATGCTTATGCTAACCTTTGGTTCGCTTATCGTAGCGCTGCTGTCCAGTAAACGCAAATAGACCGCCCCCTCTCGCAAAGGCATGCGGTCTATCTGTCGTGTCCTGTTTGTTGAGGCCCGCCCTTAAAAGCGGATATTGCACAGGGAGTCGTGTTGGCGCACGGCTCTCTTTGCATTGTACGCTTGTTCTGCCTTTACTATACCACAAATAAATAATAAAGTAATAATGTAGTAACGTACAATTACTACACTACATTACTACATAACCATGAACATCTACGGCCATGCGCTCCAGTCAGCGGACCAGGCTTGGGAAAAGCGCAAAAATAAAGACGCTACAGGAGTAATTCCCGAGCGCCTTCTTGCTTTCTTTTATGTCGAATTATCACCAGTTACTGGCGATTATCTTAATTTTTCGCACCACATTTGCACCAACGAACAATCAAACTCCCTGTCCCACTAACTTCCACGCAGCTGTATCATAGAAAAAGCCCTTGATACACAAGGCTCCCCACCACTGTACTATTTCAGCTCCAGTAAAGCGACTGATTCGATATGGCTTGTGCAGTCAGCAGCGACATCCTTCGCACATCCTCACGCAAACGAAAGGTTGGTCTTTTAGCTGTCTTACGATTGGAGGGAATAATGCCCATTTGATACAGGTACTTTACATATAAGCCCTGTAAGCCTTGAAGCTTGCGACTGCCGGCCACTTTCCCGTACAGGATACCCTTTCGTTTTCGTGGTGGTAGAGCTGGCATTGCTTGCTTGGGAGCTTTGTTTTGGAGAATACGCTGCTTGAGTGCCTCTTCGCTGTACGATTCTCCAAGACTACGCAAACGAACAAAGCGCTGCTTACTTGGAGGACGGATTGCCCAAAGCTTTGCCGTTGTCTTTACCTCGTATCCCTTCTTTTGTAATTGCGAAAAAAACTGTGTCATAGTCATCGCGGCAGTCAGCGCCTGATCCACATCCTCACGAATGAGTCCTCGCCAGGTTGGACGCTTTTCACGCTCTGCTCTCCATTCTCCATAATGTGTAGCCCTTCCGTGTTCGGGCTGTGTAATAACTGACAATGCATGCTCTCTGCAAAGCCGATCCGAGGTTTGACGGAGCAGTGCATAGGAGGCCTTGTTATCGTAGTAGCGCTTGCCATCAAAAAAAGAAACAGCATTTAGCACAAAGTGATTGTGTAAATGCTGCTTGTCCAGATGGGTCGATACCACCACCTCAAAGCGCTCTCCCCATAGCTCCTGCGCCAGCTTCATTCCGATAGCATGGGCAATTTCCGGTGTTGCTTCACCGGGTGCAAAGGATTGATAGCCGTGAAAGGCCAGAATGCCCTCCGTCTTTTGGAATTGTCTTTTTGTTCGTTGCATCTGCTCATATGCAGTAAGCGGATCACAATTGATGCCACTCACATATAGCTGCTTTTCCGTTTTGCTGCTGTCTTGTACGTAATTCAAGGCTTGCTCTAGGCCGCTTTCTATTGCTTGAGATAAATATGTTTTTTCAGGATTAGCAACGTAGTCAATGACTCGCTTTAGCCGATCTGTCACATCCCAAATGGCTGTTGTAGCCAATGACACACCTCCTTACTTATGGTGAAGGTGTTGAGTTTAAGCTTGCCCGTTTTTCTGGAGCGGTTACTGCCTGTTGAATATGCTGGACTGATTTCCGAAGTCGGTCGGCCTCCTGTTGAAAAACAAATGTATCCAAATGTCCAGTTGCATTAGCCTTGGCTGCAAGCTGGTTTAAGTTGTTCCCAATAGCATGAAGCTCTCTTGTCATGGCATAGTAGTCTGGAGGAGGCAACTCTTTAGGAGAATATCCTTGAATCAATAAACGAATAAATGCTTCTCTGGAAAGACCAGAGCTTTGAACCTGCGAAAGCAAACGTTTATTCTCCTTTTCATTGAGCCGAATTACAACTCGGATGTCTCGTTTTCTCAACAATGCGCCCTCCTTTTTTTAATAATATGTCTTAAAACCAATGCTTCTATAATGAAAGCAAATATGCAAAAAACATTGTCATTCTGTAGGGGTATTAGGGGCTATGCCCCTAACAAGCGAATTTGGGCAACCAAATTCAGTGCTTGCTACAACACGAGACAGTTGTCTCGTGTTGTCCTAAAACATACCTGCCGAAAAAAATCATCTACAGCAAAAAGACGCCGATTCAATCAGTACCGGCGCCTTCCATATTTTTAAGTCTCTTTACAAATCCCTAATCACCTGCATAATATTTTCACCTTACACTCTCAACAGTTCTTATCATTTCCTGTTCAGATACAGGTTCGGTAAATTGAACAGAATAGGAGAAGCCGTCACTTTGCCAGATCGCAAGTACATAATGATTATCGTTTCCTTTCAGCGTTACATGGCTTCTATTAATAGTGATGTCCTTCTTGCTAGTATTCTCTGCGTAATCTCCACTCACATCCTCATTACGTGAGGACATCCTGAACACAAGTTGTTGTTGTTCACCACTATAGATAATTTCCCCAAGATCATTCCAATAGGATGTATATTTGACTTGCTTAACACTAAATAAAGGATCGGTGATTTCCTTCATGGTAAAACCGACACCCTTGGATAGCTGCTCGATCGATTGAACTTCAACAATATCGGGTGTCACCAAAACTGGTGGTTCATTGGTTGTTTGCATTACGTTGTGAATCACCACTGAACCTACGAGCAAAAACAGAAAGCAAGCAGCTATAGTCATATACCTTTTGTAATTCGGAAAGTGTATGACCTTCTTTGGCTTCTGTTCCCAATCAAGCTGCTGAAGATGGTTCAGAATGCGTGTCTGCATTTCTGCAGTAACTTCAATCTTTTCCATCACTTCATTGTACTTATTCTCCAAAATCATACACCTCCTTCAGTACAAGCTTTAGTTTGGATCTAGCACGTAGCAGCAAGGAGCGCACCGTTGCCTCTCTTTTGGATAATACCGAAGCAATTTGAGCTGTAGAATAACCCTCGTGATAATAGAGATGCACCACTTCACGATAAGTAGTGGGGAGCTGCTTTACTGCCTCCCACACAAAAGCAAGATCCTCTGCTTCACTTGCTACTAAACCTTCATTCAAATCGTCCGTCCTTCGGATTTTATTGTATTTAATCTTATTTTTGCTAATGTTCATGGCAACCCGCAAAAACCATGCCTTTTCATGCTCCGTGGATTTAAGGTGAGGCTGTGTTCTAATATATTGAATCAATGTATCCTGCAAAACGTCCTCTGCATCGCTCATATTATGCAAATAGGAGTATGCTATACGAAGTACACTACTCCCGTAGAGGGACATGAGTTGCTTCGCTTGCTCATTTACCTGTACAGACTGTAATTCCCCCTGCATAGGGATTATCTTGCTATCACTACTCATGGATATCGTAGAAAGCAAATAGTAGAATAGAGAGTCGATACCTCTTTTTAAAAGCATCAACATTTCCCGAAGCAGACTGTAGCCCCTGTACACATCAATCATTTCATCACCTTCCTCAATTTCTGTTGTAATTGACAGTTTCTTCATCCCCATTTTATAGTACAACTCTCATAGAGAGATTCGATTTTCATTAGCCTCACTGTCTTACCTCATCAATAACCTTAGGAGCCAGTAACCAAAAAAGCAATTTCCCCATAGTGTATTTCAGTAATTCAATATATTCTTCTTTTTCTATTTCACCGCCAAAAATCAACATCTCATAGGTATCTCCTCTTTCAATACTTGAAAGCGAAGCTTCCTTGTAACCATGTCGCACGTAAAATTTTTTCCTTCTTTCTCTCTCAGCTTGATTTGCAGCCATTACTTGTGTAGATTCAACGTTTAATATGATACGCTTATCTGAATATCGTTCATTCATTAATTGAAGCACTTTACTCCCATAGCCATTTCCACGGAAAATTTCATCAATTGCAAAATAAAGAATAAAAACCAGTTCTTTATAGTGAACAACAAAGAGAAACCCTACAAACAAATCACGATCCGTGACGAGCAGCAGCTCCATCTTATTCTCATCACAAAGCTTTAGCAGTAGTTTAAACGGGATTCGTTCCTTCTTAGGAAAGCTGTTTATATACAGTTTGTTAACTAAAAATATAGAAAGCTGGTTATCTTCTGGGAGTAACGTGCTTAATGCCACCATGAATGGAATCCTTTCTCTTTCTTGCTATTTCCTACAAATATACTTCTATATTGAGGATGACGGTTCTGTAGTAAACAGCGCCGCCATCCTCTTATATCTTTTGTTTAATTAACGAATCGCTTCAATCATCGTACTGATAGCAGCAGCATCGAGGGCAACTCCACCACTACTAGCTGTAATGGAATAGCTGTACTCCCCTTCTGTCCATGTCGCCACTTGAATATTTCCGTTATTCCCCTTGGTTGCTACCTTCTTATCACCAACCGTCAGCGATTTGCTTTCGCTGTATTCATTATAGTCACCACTAATATCTTCGTTGCCTTTTGCTTTGCGAATCGTTAGTTGTTCATTAGCAGTTTGATAAATAACCTGAATCATGTCCTTTTCAACAGCCTCTATCAGTTCCTGCGTATAGCCTGCAGGCATTTTATCAGGCAGTGTCAGGGTTAGATCAGCGAATGCTTCTGCCTTTGCAAGAGTATTGAATTTATGAAAAGGACTTGGAATTTCGACATCTCCACCAATGCCTCCTGTACTATTCATGCTGTTAATCATATCGCTTAACGTCGCACTGTCAAGTCCGGTGCTATCAGTAATAGCATACGTATAATTCCCTTCAGTCCAGGTTGCATTGTGTATTTTACCGTTCTCACCTTTTGTTTTCACCTTTAGTTTCCCAATGGTGATTTCTTTTGCTTCTGTATATTTGTTGTAATCGCCACTAATATCCTCACTGCCTTTTGCCTTACGAATCGTCATGTCGCCATTGTCAGATTGATAAATAATCTGAATCATATTTTTTTCAACAGCCTCTATCAGCTTTTGTGTATAACCGGCAGGTAAACTGGTAGGCAATGTGATAGTAAGACCAGCAAATGTCTCAGCTTCTGTTAAAGTTTTAAACTCATGAAAAGGACTTGGAATTTCGACATCTCCACCAATCACTTGCTTGCTTTCTTGAGCTTGAGATTTGTTTTTTGCTGGCTCCATATTGGAGCAGGCTGTGAAGGACATCAACATCATACCGCTAAGTGCAATAGCTACCATTTTTTTCATTTCTATAACTCCCTCTCGTGTTTGGTTTTATTTTTCCACATTTTTTTGTGGTTCTGCCATATACACAAATGAAAAGGGGATTATGTTGCAATGGAGTGAAAATTATTTAATTCAGTTTTTCTGAGTATCCTTGCTTCACTTTTCCATTAACTTAATCCACTATTAAGTTGTTGTTTTGTAGTTATCGCTGATTATGAACCTTCCTTAGCTGTTGACTACGAAAACAGAGTAATTCCTCATTTACATCCTTTCCAGTTGTAGGTGATTCATCCATAACAATAAGCTGAGAGGATAACAACACTTGAATAGTTGCCGTTGCCATTCTCCCTGCCTCATCATTATCTAAATGCAGCACCAGTCGTCTAATTTCAGGGCGAGCATTTAAATACTGGGTTAAGGCTGCTGGAGCATCCACCTGTTCCTTGCCCACTGATGGCTTGTAGATACCACCCAATGAAAGCAAATGCATCTGCCTCCAATCCGAGCCTTTCAGCTTTGCTAGCGTGCAGTACGATAGCAAATCAATTGCACTCTCAAACAAATGAAGATTTTCCCCGTCATCTTTTGCCGCAATAGAAAAGGAGTAGCGCTTATCGCTACCCCCTACCTCGCCCATATATTTTGTTTTACTTGTGCCACGGATAGCCGCATAGCGGGGAACATCTTGCAGATCAAAGCCAACAAAAACAGCATTATGGTAAGGATGGCTTTCATACAGTCGCCCGGATACAATACAAAATTCAATGATACTTTGTTCAATCCCTCGTTTTTTTAAATAAGTAATGACACGCTGATTGCTGCCACTTCGCTCCGGAAGCTTAAATTCCTTACTAGAAGAAGTTAAGATATCATGCTGAACATCCCTATGCGGTCTTTCTATTGAAGCCTGCCCTGTTAGTTCAAGCACAGCTTCTAGAAAGGTTAATCCCTTGACTTTAATGAGGTAGTCTAATGCAGAACGACCTCCGATTCCCCGAGACCACCAGAACCATTTCCCATTGGAGATTTTTAGACTGTCGTGGGTTCGAGTGCAGTACACGTTGCGAGAGCATCGAACCAGTTCGTAAGGCTCGTACACTTGTAAATATGTCAGCAAATCAAGCTGCTTCGCCTGTTCAATTTGCTCTTTACTTACGTAGCTCAAGGCAGCTCCCCCCAATCCCTTAAACGTAATTTTGGAAAAAAGAAAGACAGCCCTGCGGCTGCCATGAATTTGCATTATAAATTGTATGGTAAGCACTACGCTTTGAGTTACTGCCTCAATTCCTTTATCTCTTCAACCGTTAAGCCAGTTGCCTCCGAAATGGTTTGCAAATCCACACCTCTGTCCAAAAGTCGAATCGCAATTTCTTTGCTGGTTTCAGTCTTGGCCCCTTCGATTCGGGAATGCTCATCGCTTAGTGCCTTCATTCGGGCATCATAAGCCAGGCGTGCGGCGGTATCCTGGCTCAGAAACTCCAGTGTATCCATTGCTTTTTTCAGCATTGGCTCCTTCATCGTTAGCACCTCCCAATTGGATTTATCGACTCCCTTTAAAAACAACAGCCAGTTCACCAGTCCGCCTTCTCCAAGCTCTGCCGAATGCTCGCTCAGCTTGGTCAACTCCATGATGTGAATTTCAATGTCATCCACCAATTGAATTCCGGTGCGATCCTCTCGCAAATGAAATACGTTATGATAACGGTCGTTAGGCAGACAGGAGTAATTCAGTATATTTATGGTTACACATTTCTTTAATGTATTGTAATTTCCACCCTTAGGTATCTGATGATAGTACATTTCTGACCAATAAAACAGCGTTCGTTTTTCCATATGATACGGGTTAAATAATTGCATTTCGATATTCAAAAGCTCACCCTTGGCTGTCTTTGCCTTAATGTCCATAATGGACTGCTTGTCATTTGGACTGTCTGGCTCGGTGTACGGATTAAGCAGCACAATTTCAGTCAGTGGTGGTTCACCCGCCTCGCGGAAGGTGCTGTTCAAAAAGGCCAGCAGCACATCCTTGTTATGCTCGCTGCCGAAGATTCGTTTAAAAATAACATCTACACGCGGATCAAGCAATTCCAGCATGGGCCTCTCACTCCATTCCTAACTATCTTCATTATACCATTGTATCCTTTATAGTTGAATATACTCACCTTGGCTGGTTCGATTAGAGCACACCTATTTTTTTAAAGTAGGAATAACAGTCGGCATGACCCTGCATGTAAATGGCTGCTCGCTCCATCTGATCAAGCTCATCCCCAAGCGCTTTACTTAATAACCAAGCTTCAAAGTCCTCTTGATTTGGAAACAAGGTCCGATTGCCCTCCGATACGTTTTGGATCAACGGATGCTGCTGTAACAGAAGCGAACGCTGCTCCCCTAGCTGTCGGTATGCCAATTCACTTGCACGCAGCCGACTGACCACTTCATTTTCTATTTCACTAAAGCCCATTTTTAATAGCTCTGTCCATAGCTCCAATGCATACACACCCCTCCCTGTCTCCACTATACAAAAGCCAGGCTAGGAGATCGAATGTGTCAAACGAATTATCTCTCCCTATGAGGGGGCCTGCGAGTTGACTCCTGCTGCTCATCGGGAACAGTATCTACTCCTTCATTTTCTCGTTTGTCCATATTCAATAAGATGTTTAACTCGGCAAGTCGCTTAGCTTTCTCCTGTAGCTCCTGCTCTTTTTCAAATGGCATAACCACCTGCTCCTTGGCGGTATCCACCTGCTGGTACAGTGTTGTTAGTTGTTGTCTAGCATATTGCAGCTTGCTTGGCAGGTCGGACAACACATTGTTTAAGCGTGTCATGTTGCCCCCACCGTCTGATCCCAATGAAACAGTATGACCAAGCGTGCCGCGAAGCGTTGCCTTATATTCCTTTTGAAAGCTGTCAAAGGACAGCCATAAGCTGAAGTCCAAATAATTGCCAATCTCCTGTGGATCTGGCGATGTCATTTTCTTGCATGCCTCTAGCAAGGCTACGCCTGCTTTCACCCTTTCCATATAGCTAATTCCTTCAATAACTATACCAGGAAAGACTGAGTCATCCCCATATTTTTGAATAGCCAGTTTGAACAAGGCTACGTCCTTCTCCAAGCCCGCAATTCTCTCTTCTGTGGACTTAATTTGCACAGGCAGTATTTTGAGAAGCCTATCCTCCAGTGCATATCGCTGGCTTAAATGATTGGCCTTTAGCAGCTTTAGCTTGGATACCTGAATATCTAAATCCATCTTTTCCTTAATGTACGGGTTGCCTGTCGCCAGCGCCTTTACCTCAGCATAGGACAACGCTGTTTCATCAATATCCTCCGCAGAGCGTACAGGGGACTTACTGGTCATAATTTGGGAGATAAAGCGCTGCTTGTTCTCTAGCGTCTGATACATATAAGCATCAAACGTATTCTCGGTGACGTAGCGAAAAATATGAACCTCGTCGTTCTGATTACCTTGCCGAATAATTCGTCCACTACGCTGCTCCAGATCTCTTGGACGCCACGGACAATCCAGGTCATGAAGTGCAATCAATTTTGTCTGCACATTGGTACCCGCGCCAAGCTTGGCGGTTGAACCAAGCAAAATCCGCACCTGCCCGACCCGCACTTTAGCAAATAACTCCTTCTTTTGTACATCTGTATTGGCTTGATGAATATAGGCAATTTCCTCTGCCGGCACACCTTTTTCTATTAGCTTTCGCTTTAACTCATCATACACATTGAATGTACCATCCGTTTTGGGGGTAGACAGGTCGCAAAATACAAGCTGTGTGAGTTGTTCCTTCGATCCGTCTAACCAATGCTGATAGACATTGCTTGCACAAGCGCTCACCTTGCTGCTCTCATCATCAGGAAGTATTGGATTAGCCAATCGCTGGTCTAAAGCCAGCTTGCGTCCATCATTTGTAATCTTGAGCATGTTGTCTTCGTGAGGCTCGATCACCTTAGCACGAACCTTTTCTGCACGCTCTGATAGCTCTGCTACCATGTTCTTTTGAAATTCACTCGGTGGTACAGCAACATTATGAAAATATGCCTTTGGCACAGGAAGCTGGAGCATGTCTGCTGTTTGAATGTCCGCAACTTCCTTAAACATATTCATTAGCTCGGGCAAATTGTAAAAGCGAGCAAACCTTGTTTTCGCTCTATACCCTGTTCCTTCCGGCGCAAGCTCAATAGCGGTAACTGTCTCACCAAATGTGGACGCCCAGGAATCAAAATGCTGCAATCCCTGCTTTTGTAGCCGTTCATATTGGAGGTAGCGCTGCATCGTATACATTTCAGTAATGGAGTTGGAGATGGGGGTGCCTGTTGCAAAAACAACCCCGCGCCCCTCTGTCAGCTCATTCAAATAACGGCACTTCGCAAACATATCGGAGGACTTCTGAGCCTCTGTTTGGGATAAACCCGCTACATTACGCATTTTGGTATACAAAAACAGGTTCTTGTAGGAATCAGCCTCATCCACGAACAGCCGATCCACGCCAAGCTCCTCAAAGGTAACAACATCATCCTTGCGGCTCGTATCATTCAGCTTCTCCAGCTTGACCTGAAGCGTTTTTTTGGTCTTCTCTAGCTGCTTAATCGCATAGCGCTCACTTTTAGCTTCCTTCAACTCCCGAATACCACTCGTAATTTCAACAATTTGATCATGCAATTGCTGACGCTGCCGTTCTGTTGAAATCGGAATCCTTTCAAACTGTGAGTGACCTATAATAATTGCATCATAATCCCCTGTAGCAATTCGAGCGCAAAAACGCTTGCGATTTTTAGTTTCAAAATCCTTCCTCGTCGTTACTAAAACATTAGCTGCGGGATAGAGCTGCAAAAACTCTGCTGCCCACTGCTCGATTAAGTGATTGGGAACAACAAACATACTTTTGTTACATAATCCCAAATGCTTACTTTCCATCGCCGCAGCAGTCATTGCAAAGGTCTTCCCCGCGCCCACACAATGTGCAAACAACGCATTTCCCCCATATAAGGCACGAGCAACTGCATTAATCTGGTGCTGTCTCAGTCCAATTTCCGGATTCATACCCTTAAAGCGAATATGACTGCCATCATATTCGCGCGGCCTAATCGCATTAAATCGCTCATTGTAAAGCTGTGTTAATCGTTCCCTTCGTTGAGGCTCCTTCCATATCCACTCCTGAAAGGCCTCCTTTATTTGCTCCTGCTTTTGCTGAGCGATTGCCGTTTCCTGCCTGTTTAGCACTCGCTTTTCTACCCCGTCCTCAACCACCGTATCAAAGATGCGTACATCCCGCAGGTTTAGTGTATCCTCCATTATTTTGTACGCACTCATTCGGCTTGTACCATACGTCATATTGGCCTTAATATTATTGCTGTGGTCCTCATTCTTGCCGCGTAAATTCCAGGCCGCTGTATACTCAGAAAAAAGCACCTGAATGGATTGCTGGAACATATAGGGCGTATCCAGCAGCTCAAACATAAAGCTGCGGATATCCTCCGCTGGCAGCCAAGTTGCACCCAACCGCACATCAATTTCAGAGGCATCCAAATCCTTCGGCTGCACCACTTCAAGCGCCCTGACATTTTCGCCATACCTTGCCTCATCATACGTGGCAAACTGCTTGGCAATTCGCAGCTTATCCCGCACATGACCGGAAAGATAAGCATCAGCCGTTTCATATATCGGATTTCCTTCGACATCCGTTCGTTCTGGATTGGCAAATATGATGCCTTGCAGCTTCTGTACCAGCCGTTCTCTTGTGAAGCCTGTTAAATTCTCCATAAAGAGCAAATCAACACATGCCTTTTCCCCAATAGATATGGAAAGTGCTTCTGCCGCTGTATCTACACGCTCTACGACAGACTGTTGCTTAATCGTTCGCTTGTTGAACATGTCCGCCTTGCGAAGCAGTCGTCCCTCCTCATCCAATATCTCCAGTGAGCAAAGCAAAAAATAGGCGCTATCATCGGAGAAAGCAAGGCTGTTGGCTCGACTATTAATCAAGCCATATTGCTTGGTGAACTGGTCGTACTGCTTCCCCAGCCTTTGCTGCTGCTCACGGATGGCCGACTCACTGTAATCCTCTATCTGATAGTCCATCAGTGTGCGCACCGTTTCCCGTAAAGCCAGTAGCCCCTTAATACGTCCGGTAGCGGTAATTGAGGTATCCACTCGGTGCATACGGCTGTTTTCCCGATAATAAACGCACCCATCCACCAGTGTGTAGCTAAAGTTGCGAACATTTGGAGCAGCAGGTAAAGAGAAGTCTTGTTCATCCGGAAGTTCTTCGCGCTCTAATTCCTGCCACTCTGCATGAATGCCCAGCATGGCTTCCTCTAAAAGCTCGCTTAGGCTTATGTTGGGATGGGGCAGACAGGCTGTTTCTCGCTTATTGCCATACATCCGGTCATCAAAGACCATTGTGCCAAGCACCATTTCAGGATGCGCTGCAAAATACGCATTGATTGGCAAACCATCACCCGTTTCAGCAAGGCTAAGCCATTCCACGCCTTGTTCACTGACAGTAACCATGCGGTCGCGCTTTTGTAAAAACAAGATGTCTGCTGTTACTTCCGTTCCTGCATTAGAGAAGGCATTATTGGGCAGTCTTACGGCACCAAGCATCTCTGCTCTTTCTGCGATGTATTTACGAACCGAAGGATTTTGCTTGTCCATTGTCCCCTTTGAGGTGACAAAGGCAATGATTCCACCAGGTCGTACCTTATCCAACGTTTTGGCAAAAAAGTAATCATGGATTAAGAATTTGTGCTTGTCATACTTTTTGTCGGAAACGCCATAGCCACCAAAGGGTATATTGCCAATGGCAAGGTCAAAAAAGCTGTCAGGCAGTGTCGTTTGCTCAAAGCCACTTACGGTAATGGATGCATCGGGATAAAGCTGCTTAGCTAGCCTGCCTGTAAGGCTATCCAGCTCCACGCCAAAAAGCCGTGAATCCTGAAAGGAATCCGGCACAAGACCCAAAAAGTTGCCTGTTCCACAGGCTGGCTCTAATATATTTCCGCTACGAAAGCCCATTCTCTCCAGGCACTTGTATATCGCTTGAATAACGGTTGGGGGAGTGTAATAGGCATTTAGTGTGGAGGAACGTGCAAGCTCATATTCCTCCGGCTCCAGTATGCTCTTTAACTGATTGTACTCGCTACTCCACTGGGTATTTCCCTCATCAAAGGCTTGCGCTAATCCTCCCCACCCCACATACTGGGCAAGAATTTTTTGCTCCTCAGTGGTGGCCTGACGATTTTCCTCCTCCACCTGCTTTAAAAGCTGAATGGCTTCTATATTGTAGGTAAACTTTACTTTGGCACTACCATGTCCAAGCTCAATATCCTGAATACGAAAATTACCTGGAGCGGGATGGTTTGCATTAGAACCTTTTGTATCCTGGTCTCCTAATGAAGTGTTGCTTATAGCTTGGACTTGTGTTTGCCTGATGTCCTTCTCTTGATTATTCATGCTCTGTAAAGGATCATCTTGGTTATTTTTATTGATAATGGTCTGAGCTTGTTCTTCTCTGTCAAGAAGCCGCCAAAAATCTGAATTTAGCGGATTGATTCGCAAAAGATGCTTGAGCTGCTCATGAGAAACATCCATTGTATAATAGGGGCTATTTGCATCCCGAAGTCGAACAAATTCCTTGGTGAAGAAGGCAATCTCATACTCCGTTTCATCTTCAAATACTGTATCCCCTTGAGAATATATATATCGCTCATATTTGGCTGTATCTTGATTCGTTTGAACAGCTTCATTAGTCACAGCCTCATTATGAACAAGCTCTGCTTCTCCTTGTTCTCTTTGCAGATAGAGAGCGAATTGTTCCTTCTCTGGTTGGGTCAAATAACGTCCAGACGCAATTAATTCACGGATACGCTTTTGTACCTTCATCCAGGACAAGGTGATTTTGTCGTCAGGCTTTCCGCTGAAGCCACGCTCAAGTGTAATCCCCTTCCTGTTATGCCATTCCCTTATTTCCGTACCCGTAAGAATAGGGGCACGACCACCCTCACCGTACTCCTGCTTTAGAAAATCGGCATGCTCCTTGGGAGATAAATGCTGTTGAAAATGAGCAGCAATCCGATACTTGCTATTCTCAAATCCGCTTCCCTGCTGTAATATGGCATCTATGACCGCTTGAGGCAAAGCAAAAGCAGAGGCCTTTTCCGCCTCTGCTTCCTCCATCCATAATAGCTGTTGTTCAACGGTGGGTAATGTCGCTTGCTCTTGAAACTCCTGTAGAAGCAGCATGCTTTGAATATGTCCGGCAATGACGCCCCAATCATAGAAGCCTTGTGCTTCTCGTGCTTCTGCTAATCCTGTCCATAGATGCAGGACATTCGCATAAGGCTCATAGCCGATACGCAGTCCGCTTGCTAGTATAAGCTCCGACGGTTCAGGCTCAAACAGACTTCGTACATACAGTTGCCGTGCTTGCGGCTCATCATTTTGAGCAAAAAACAGTTCAATAGCTGCCTTGCTCTCGCGCAAGGGCGCTATGCGCAGCAGCTCATTAATCGCCTTATAGTCATGAAAAAACGGAAGACGATTGTCCTCCGCACTCCGATCATGCCATTTTAGCTGTAAATCAGCTCCGGCAGTAGAAGCTCCTCCGCCTGTTGCTTGAGGCTGTTCATGTGAGCCGTCCATGCCATCGGCTCGCTCGCCTTGTCTGGTGCTGGCTGCATCAGCAGGAGCTGGCTCATAACGATTTCGAGCTGCTGTCGCAGGGTCTGTTCGATCTCTGTCAGATGGGCCTGTAGCTTGCCCGATAACATTAGACTGGCGTACAAGCCCTTCTGCTGCGTCTGGAGGTAGCTTTTGCGCAGCATCCCATACTTGCCAATCGCCATTACCTCCTCCGACAATACCAGATTTGGAAGCTGGTAGTCCCCTTGACGGGTGTAGCTCAGTTCCATGCTCATCCTTCCCTTCTGTCTTGTTAGCTTTATTGTGCTGGAGCGGTGTTAGTTTTGCAAGGCTGCGGCTCTTATATTGCTGTACGGGGGCACGTTCAACTCGTCGCTGCTCTCGAATGGTTGATTCCAACTCGCGCAGCAGCATTTCTGACACATCGCTGATGGCAGCCCCCAATTGAGATAGGGTAGGCAAGGTATTAAAATAGCCAATACCTGCTAGCTCTTCTTCGCCAATATAGTCCGCGGCAGAAAAGCCACATCGTGTCAGTAGCATATAGCCTACCGCATACTGTGCGTTCAGGCGAAACAACAGCTCTACATGCGATGGCTCCAGCTCTTCCAATAAGCTGAACTCTAGCTCCTTCATTATCGCCTGAACATAATCTGTACTATTGTCCTCTACCGCCTGTTTTGCGGTGGCGATTAGTAATTCAGGTAAGGTGGCATATTCGCCTTCTTGGTCTAGCCTATTGCTTAGTGTTTCGGCAATCGCAGTGTTGTCCTCTGGCCTGAGATGCCAAAGTGTTATCTCCTGTGCCTTGCGGCTTTGCGTATCTGAAATATCAAACACATGGCGAAGACCAAGCGTGCTACCCCGATCCTCAATTAATGCTATGCCTTTGGCTCCACGCTTTACCCAGCGATCCAAGCGCTTATTCCACACCTCTATAGTTGCGCAGGCCGTTGCATCGGGACGCTGTGCAAACAGGAGCAGCTGGTCATGAAAGGGATACTTATAATTCCATGCTGCTGTTCGCAAAAAAGCGCCCCACTGTTCAGGATCATCCGTGACGCTACGAGCCGTTTGTGCAGAAAGCTCCACCATTTGCTGCATTTTTGCAGTCAATGCTCGCCCCTCCCCTTTTAACGCTCCGCTCCGCGCGGCAGTTTTTTATGTGATGCTACTGGCGCTTCTGACCCTTTCGCCAGCGGCTTTTCCAGAAAATGCTCCTTACGGTAGCAATACACATAGAAATTGTAATCGCCCGCAAAGGGAAAGCAGCGTAAATAATAACGATGCTCCTGGGTTTGCATGGAAAACCCGTATACATCTGTACTCCATGCACCACCAATACGCGCCTCCGGATGCTGGCTGCAAAAGCGAAGCATGTGACGGCGACTTTTCAATACCTCCTGTTCACCCATCGCTTGGAATACCTTGCCCAATTCATCTTTAAACGCAGGCGTTTCATAAGGGGAGCTTCTCGTGAACCAATTGACCCAAAACTCCTCCCCTGAACGCCCAAAATCACCACGCAAATGCCCGATACAGGCTCGACTAATTTCCTCCTCAGCAGATGCGGAATAAAAATAAGCCGCATCCTCTGGTGCGGTGGCTTGCAGCTTTTCATCCATAGCTTTTCCTCCCGGCTGGTTTAGTTAATGGGTGCCCCCTGTTCCAAAGTCGTTATAGCTGGATAAGTTGGCATGATAAAAGACAACATCTCCATCCAGCAGGGAGAAGGTTGCCCCGTAAGGATCAACAAAGCTACGCTGAAAGCCCTCCAGTTGCCATTGATTGCTGAGCGGCGCATCCTTATACTGCAAATGCGGCTCGTTCAGCTTTTGGTTGCGAATCGTTTCCAGCTTGAAATTTACGATAATATAACCATTCCGAAGAAAAATAGAAGACTTGTCGTCCAGCCGATGGGTGCGCCCGTACTCAGCTACATTAAAGCCCTTAGGTACGACATAAGGTGCGGCGGGCAGACTGTACTCCCCAAACCAGCATTGTACCGAGGCTTGGACGCGAGCAGCATTCACACCTGATGGAGCCTTCTTGCTGCCAATCAGGGTTCGCAATTGTGGCGGCAGCAGCATGACATCGTACCCGCCCACGTAGGTGTTCTGTTGTGCATTTTTCAGAAATTGACGAACATACGTCTGCTGATCTCCAGTTGAACCGTTTAAGGCCCATAGAGAGATAGCCGTTTGCGTCAACTCCTGCTGGGAAACATTTCGTAAGCGCGTGTCCAGTATGACCTGTCTTCGCTCTGTATCTGCACTAGAGCCAATTCGGATGAAGCGTGTATTTCCCGAGTGATAGTACAGGTCTACCTCCTGTCGATTTTTCCCCGTACTGTCTACAAAATAAAAGGTAGGCGTAATTTTAATGCCATCGCCTGAACCGAACATGTTACCGAGTGTTTTCACCTCAAACTTGAACTGATAGCCTGTTTTTACCGCAATATTTTTCTTGCCTATTTCCGGGTGACTACCAGGACGAATCGGCAGCACAAATGGAGAGGTATTTCCTCTTGCTGCACCATCAATGCCGTTTTTTCCAACCCAGTAGCTATTTCCGGTCGGTGTGGCACTGCCTTTAGCTGTACGGAACACCGTTTCCCACTGATAATCGGCAATATCCGTAATCCGAAAATCGAATATACGCCCAATTACCTCCACATCAACGGTTTGTGTCGCAACATGATGCGCATTGTCCAGATTGGCATGCATTTGTGAGGTGAAGGCTGCGGGACTGTTTTCAGCAAGCGTTTGGAACAACATGGTATAATGGCCTTCATCCACCCAAGTCGGCAGATAAAAGGCAGTCTGTAGCTCCCCGACAGGAATGGAGATCCAGGTTTCCTTGGGAATCAGTGTTGTCCGATCTGCCCGATACACATCAAATGGAAACCAAACCTGCTTGTCCCGCATATATTTGGCATAATCGCGACTGCCGTAGCCTGTGATGCTCCGATGCTGTCCGCTGGTTGGAATAGCTACAGTAAAGGGACGATTTAAAATGAGCGCTGAACGTCCAGCAGTGGGCTGTGTTTTCTGGTTATGCGCCTTGTCGTCAGATACGGATGCCAGGTTAACTACGGGAGTATGAACGGTTACAGGATTGATGCCTTGAATCGGGAAGCTTTGTGCTTGTCCGCCACCAATCCCCTTGACCAGCTTATAATCCAGCTTGCCTGAGCTTGGCTGACTAACCTTGTTGCTCTTGCTTGCATCAATCACATAGCCCTGCCCATACAACACATTCTGTCCAATCATGGACGGCGCAGGAATACTTCCCGGTGCTGGTGCGGCCTCCTCTGCCTGACGGCTATCCATCACCGTTTGACCGCTGAACACCAGTGAATCGTTTCTTACCTTGATTTTCCCAATGGCTGCCTCCGCCTGTGGCTTCCAGTTTTCACTAGGGACACTTGGACGACTACTACCGCCCTGTATCGTTTGTCCAGGCAGCGTTACGTTTTGATAGACAGGATCAGTGAGATGAGATGCAGTATCTGTTGTATGCGTGACAGCTACATTGGGCTGTGTATAGCCCTTCGGCTGGAGTACGACCTGACCAGCAGGCAGTGCATAATTTGAAACGGTTGCTTTTTCAAGGCCGTACACTTCTAACCGATTAATCAGCCAATAGCTATATTTTCGCTCTACTGTATAGCTATTGGTCACTATTTGTGTATCTGAACGGCTAACTGATACAGTCGTTGCATTTCCCTCACTGTCAGGAGGACCCGGCTTGGTTTCTGTCCAGCGCAAAGTATAGGTGCGGCTAACAGTAATAGGGTATGATTTTTTGCCCTTTATCTCTGAGAACTTGCTACGATATAAATAGGATTTGGCCTGAGCTTGTACATAAAGAGACTCTGAGGTTGGAATGCCCTTGAGCACATCAAATTTCTCTTGTCCTCGTTTATCTGCTTGTATAGACGCTGTTACTGATGGCTCCATTATTTCAGCTTCCTTCGTGCCCCCAGGTAAAGGCTCCTCTGTTTGTCCTCCGTCCTGCTGCTTGTATTCTGCAACAAGATCGGTTCCACCTAATGCAACGGTAAAGCTCCGAACACGCACCTTATCATTTGTTTCTGGATTTTCTTGCAGCCATTTTTTTTGGGTATTATCCTGCTTTGGTGATATATAGGATCGGACAATCGTATAGGTTTTGCCCCCATCTTCAATAACTTCTGGAAATTCGTGATTGATTTCCTCCCCGATTTTATATTTACCCTTTAAAAAAGTAACCTGAGGCTGTTGAATGACTTGTCCATCAACCGTTTTAGCAATAATATCTACTGGAAAGTCAGCACTTCGATAGTATAGATGGATGCCAAAATAATCATCGAGATCATCGGGATGCCGCCAGCCCTCCGCGCCCTTAATACCAGACAAGGTGTAAAATGGTCCCTTGCGAACCGTACCATCCCCATTGATAGAAACCATAACCGCATAAAAGTACAGGTCATCATTATCCTTAATGCCCTCCATGCCTGCTGCCCAAAGCCGCTGTGTTACAATCTCCTCTGGTATTTTGTAATAGGAGGTCAGGGGCTTTCCTGGTACTGGAGGATTTGGAGATTGTCCTGTTTGCTTCACCTCTTGATTAAGGAATACAGCATGAGGCTTAGT
Organism: Paenibacillus sp. FSL H8-0048; assembly: GCF_038002825.1. NCBI lineage: Bacteria > Bacillati > Bacillota > Bacilli > Caryophanales > Paenibacillaceae > Paenibacillus > Paenibacillus sp. FSL H8-0048. Next base: position 3,780,523 of record NZ_JBBODF010000001.1, read on the forward strand.
CCTTGGATCAGCACATTGCTTGGGAATGGTTGTAGAGCATACCTGTTCTCTTGTTACAACCCATCCCACTGTACGGTATCGGATAGCGTTGGATGCAGCAGTGCTGGTTATTTCAAACTTCACCATGCCGTCCTCTACACCCATAATAGGCGGTGCAGCTTTTGCTTGCTGGTTAGGGAAGATTGGCATAAAAAAAGTGCATGCAAGCAGCATGCACAGTAGACGCTTATAAAATTTTGTATCTTTCATAAGATTACTCCACCTTTGACATGGTGTAATTATTAAATAGGCTTGCAGTTGGTGAAACCTTTAGGGTTTTTCCCCAATCGCCACCTACGTTCGTAGTCAATTTAATATCGGAGTATCCTTCATACCATACGTTTTTTTCAAGCTTTATATCTTGGGGAAACCACTCATCATAAATAAGCTGCTCCTGCTTATTAAAGGCGATAAATTTTACTCGAAATTTTACTCGTACGTGATAAGAACCAAATCCATCCTTATAAATTAGTGATGGCTCTGGCTCCAAATAGCCTGCCACTTGAATTTTGTTGGTCTTTACCCAATCTACATACTGTCGAATGTATTTTAGTTCTGCATTAGAGTTTTGCATTTTTGTATTAAACACAGCTTGCACCCAAGCATCGTCTATTGTTCTGTAATCGACATTAAGCCACAGACCGCCAAAAGTCTTTAATCGCCCCATCCATACATTTATATTTTCCATTGTAAATTCAGGAACCTTGGAGTAAAGCTGTGCCGCCACTCTTCGATCAGTTGGCTCTGAATACGGATAAGCCAATTCATACATTTCATTCGGTATATCTGCCAAAATGTACGGATAATCTGCCGCATTTTTAGGAAGATTGATCTTTCGGATGAGTCGTCCCCACTCATTGGTATCTGCTTCGGACAGTTCTTTTGTTTGTATCAGCACCGTTGATGTCTTGCTCTCCCATTTTACCTCAGCGCCCAGCACCTCGCTGACAAAGCGCAGCGGCACAAACGTTCTACCGTCAGTCATGACAGCCTGTGTATCCAATTCGACCTGCTTCCCATTCACAGTAGCTATTGCGGAGCCAATGGTCAGGCGAATATCCTGCCCCTCACGAGAAATGGGAACAGATCGACTTTTCCCCTCCCAGCCCACCTTGGCGCCAAGCGATTCCGCGACAAATCTTACAGGTACTAGCGTACGCTGATTCGCATCAATATAGGCCTGTGCATCGGGGAACCAAATCTTCTTGCCATCCAGCACGACACTCACAAAGGTAGGCGGTAAACTGGAGGCAGTCGCACTTGCAACAGGTACACTCACAAGCAAAACGGCTATAAGCATAGCCAGTGTCCATTTCCTCATCCTGCTTCACCTCTTCGATTATTTTCAATTACAATATTGGAAGGATAACCCTATTACAGTAAGCATAACGTCAACATAATAGCATGTCTACCCTTCCCGCAAAGCTTTAAGGCAAGGGCATATAGCCTTTTTGTGCGGCAGCATGCTCGCTGGTGAAGGTTTCTTCGATAGGATAGTTGTAGCTACTGGAACGGCGGTAATATACCTTCAATTCTCCTTTGCGTGCGCCCACAATTTCGGGCAGCTTGACCACTCGACTACCACCAAAGGCATAGCTGTTGTACACCTTGCTGCCCATCGGAATTCCTTGCAAAAAAGCAATGACACCTGCATCTTGAATGGAATTGTGCCAATCCTCTAGTGGAATGGATGGCAGTGTAAAGGTATAAGCTACACCGCTACGTAGGGCAACCTCAGTATGCTGGTTAATCCGATAAGCCAGCTCGTCCTGAAGAGCTTGAACAATAGTGCTTTGCCGAACCTGTTTAAAGAGGCTCCCATCGTTCAGCAGCGGAATAGCTGTTGCTGATAGCTCCGAGCGTAAGCCCTCCTGCCAGCTATGCGTGCCAGCAGCATATGCCAATACCTGCTCATCCAGTGTAAAGGAAAAGCTATTGCCCGCCGTATCCGAATAGACATAAGGCTTCTTTAAGCCCCAGGCTGCCCCCATAATGGTCTGGCCATTGCTATCTATCCATTCATCCTCTGTATACACATAAAACCCGTCATAGCCAACAATAGCGACTGCCGGAACATATCGCCTTAGCACACCCTGCGCTATCGGATCTGCCGCAATCCCAAAGTTTAGATACAGCGTGTGATAAAAGGCTTCTATTGCAGCCTCCTTGTTTATGGCTATACGCTTGACCGATTCGTAGCGGGACTCCTTTTGCTCATTTGCATTCAGAAGTAGCGCTTGCGCCGCTGCATCTACAGCGGCATCCAAAGCAGCATCGTAGCGTAGCTCCAGCAGCATTGTTTTCCGCAGCAGCTCGGTTTCAAGCTGATTGATCTGCGCGAACGGAAAGAAGATCAATATACCAACAACAGCCCATTCAATCCACTTCATTACGCACCACCCCGCCGTAAGGAATGACTATTTTCTCGCTTGCGCTGACAGCGTTGTTTATAAAATCAAACATCACTGTGCCTGGCGTGCGACTTTTATTGGCGACCGTTACGGCAAAGGTATCCCCTATTTGCAGCTTGTAGCGGCGAAGCGGGTCATCCTTAGGCATAGACTGTTTGGGGAACAGCGTCTCCATAATTTGTGCCTGATAAAAGTTGTCTGTAAGCAGCTCATAGCGATTTTGAAAGGTTTCAGGCCGCGTCACATCGGTGTATACAGGCACAATTTTTTTGCTTTCATGCTGCATCTGTACGTCAAACACCAAGCCTGTTACGGACAGTGCTTGAACAAAATCATTGTACATTGTTGGCGAAATATACCCCTTGTCTCGTACACTGTCTACAAACGTGGTTGTCGCCTTCATCGCCACTAGCTCCGATAAATCATCCTGCTGCTGAAAAGCGGTATAGATGGGATACAGGTACAACAGCAGCACAGCTAACAGGATGGAAAAAACCTTCATATAGCTGTTCATCGCATTCTCCTTTATGAGGACAAGCGGACACGTAGCACTTCTCCATTGGAATCGCGGTCATAATGCACCTGATAGCGTGCATTCATCCGAGGGCCCTCAGGCAGTCCGTTCTCACGCTCGATGGGAGCGGAATACCGCACACCATCGACCACGATTTCAACAGCTCCCTCCTCCAAACGGGCAAGCAGATGCAAAACCTCATTGCCTGACAAACGACCATCTCCCGTAAGGGGGCTAAGAGATTGCTGAATGCTGCGATCCAGCCCTGTTCCTGCCAAGTAAGCAGTCCTCGTCATGGCATTCCCTGTGGTGAATAGCCCTAGCCCACTCGTTATCGCTAGCAGGAACAGCAAGCATGCCGCGCTCATCTCCAGCATACTCCTGGTTGCATGTCCCATGTCGCTGCCTCCTTTCTTAAAAGCAGCGAGCAGACGCAGGTCTGCCCACTAACCCTGCTATTTCTTATTGCTGACGGAAAATAATACCACGAATGACGTTACTGCGATCCAGTACCAGTTGTGCCTTAAACTTCCCACTCGGATTGACATAGTTCACATTCGCCTCATCCACCGTATGACTAAGCTTTCCTGGCGCTTCGCCAACGACCGTTCCATAGGTGATGCTATCCAGCGGCACTCCAGCATTAATCACCTTGCCATACCATTGTCCTGTCGGATTTTTACCTGTCACGATTTGAATGCCGAATTGCTCCTGATCGCTGAACTTACGCAGTGCATTGACGACTTGGCTGCCAGACAGCGTGGTATTGTCATAGACGGTAAATGCCGTTTGGGATAGCTCGGTTTGAATATTACTGAAATTGCTCTGCGCCGCCTTGGTGGAATCCTGTGCGGACGTAAACAAAACAACCGCCAGTGTAATCAGGGCGATGGCAAGGAAAATCCCTGCGGCCATTACCAGTGCTTTTTGTGCATTTGACATATCTTTTTCGCTCCTTTGAAGGTATAAAGTGGTACAGCAAAAAGCCCTCCCCTAATGGAAGAGCCTGTAGAGCCTTGTGAGTTATTGAATGCGTTGAAGTTGTTCATAATACACCGACATTTGATTCAGACTGACCCAAATGAGGGGCAGCACCAGATAGCCAAAAATGAGCGTCATCATAGGAGCGAACCCAATCCATCTGCCCCAGCCTGCCTTGTGTTCAATTAATTGCTCATACTCCTGCTTGCGCTGCTCTTGGGCAAAGGCATACTCGGACTCCAAATCGTCAAAAACCTCTCGAAGTGGCAGACTCTGAGCCGCCAGCTCCAGTTTTTCGACTGTGCGCACAAAGGGAAGAAAGGGTACATCCTCCTTGAGCTGTACAAGCGCCTGCTCAGCGCCTTGGTCGAAATGCAGCAGGCAGGATTCCAGCGGCTCCTTGAATAGCCTTGCAAACTGCTCCAGCCAAATCAGTAAATCCTCCACCGACATGCGCTCCATATGGGCTAACATGGCTATGACTGTATGCAATTGATCTACCTCATGCTTCATTTCCATCTGCCGCATTTTTCGCTGAAATAGACGAATGCCTACTGGAAGGTAGTAACCCGCCCAGCCAGCTAGCAGAATAAGCAGCACCTCCCACCATTTCACATATTGTTGGTCAAGCTGCTCCAGCTTGCCTAAAATGCGCCGCGCATCTGCCTCAAGCTGCGCTTCGGTTTTTCCCTTGTCGGCCTCACCTCCTAAAAGTGATAAAATGTTTTCCATTGAGCGCTGCTTCATCCCCTTTAGTTGCTCCATCATCTGTCTATCCAGAGCTAAAGAGGCCTCTGCGCTTGCCTGCTCCTCCGATGTCGGCTGACCGAGCAGGATGCCAGAGCGCACAGGCGTGTACAGGAGCTGATGGCGCTCTGTGATGTGCAGTGCCGTACCTATGCAGATTGCCATGAGCAGGGCGAGGGCTCCTGCCATTATTCGCCGGAGCGTAAACCATTCCAGCCGCAGCGGAGATCCGCTTTCCTTGAGCAGCCTAGTTAGCTTGGTCGCTTCATCGGAGCCAGGAGCTGGCCCTAAGCGATGGACAAGCTTGCGAACCCAGCCCCACTGATACAAGCGCTTTTCCCAAATTGCTCGATTCGTAGTTTTGGGCGTTACCTCCAGCTCCTGAATGTGCCGCAGCAAAACATAGGAGATCCATACCACTAGCAGCACACCTAGCTTGGTTACCCAGCCAGAGGTACTCGTATAAAAGGCTGCCATTGCCGGAAAATAACGACTTGCCCATGCCTCCAGAGGCTGTGTGAACAACAACGGAAATAGGGCAATCACGGATAAGCCTTGCAGCAGAAAGCCAAGCCGTTCTCGTCTAAGTAGCTCCATATTCAGCTCATTGGTCAGCTTGCCTAATGATTTTAAATATAGAGAGCCATCCTCGGTCTGCTTGTCCCCGTATTCCTTCGTCAAGTGGGAAAGTCCCGCCAAGCCTTTTAAATAGCGGTTAGGTGCAGTTTCTAAATACTGCTCCAGCCGTTCCTCCGAATGACTGTCTGATAGCACCTCCACCAGTTCCTGACCATGAAGCGCCATCTCATAAGCGGCGGAATCTGCCGCCTCATAAAGTGCCTCCTCCACCATGCCATGCCGATGATAATGATGCCGCAGATCACCTAAAAAGGTGCGAAGCTGGCGCAGCAGGCGAACCTCCAAGCGCTGCACTGCCACATCGGCCATCATCCCATGCACGACCCAGCAGCCAATGATCAGCATGAGCAGACTCAAGGGATCACGCACCCAGAAGAGCAGGGGGAGGCTCGCCAATACAAGCACACTCCATGCCCACATGGTCACGCGCATCGTTTCCAGCCGCAGCTTCCACTCATCCCCCATTTGCAGGATGGTCAACCGTTTGCGAATGGAGCTTAGATAGGCATGAATCAAAGGCAACCTACTGCACAGCAGGTATAGCCGCTGCATGAGCTGATGCAGTGCGTGCTTTTTACTGTTCTTGGCTGGCTTGCGCAAGGCCTCATATTGTCGCGCCGCACCTACCTCAGAGCTGTAGCGAGAGAGCCAGAGAAAGGCAACCCCGACACCCAGAAACAGCACCGTTGCTGTTCCCAGCAGTAACGAAAGTCCATCAAGCCTCATGCTCATCCCCCCAATGGCTTAGAAATGCCAAAAAAGCCGCTTGGTCAGGGCCAGAGAGCCGCTCCAGAATGGCGCTGCGGCAAGGGGCTGATAAAGGATTCACGGCAACATACTGCCCATTCTGAAACTCCACTACATTGTGCGCCTCGTATAACGGGCGGTCCGTAGAGCGCTGAAAATACGTGGTCATCGTATCCATAAAGGCGCTCATTTTTCCCTCTAGCGTAGGCAGCTCCCGAAAGTGTGTGGGATAGGCTGTTTCATGCTCCAATGGCACACACTCTGTAATGCGTTCAATATAACGCCGCCCATCCAAATCACGGCGCAGATGGATATCAAAGTTAATGACGCTGACGACCTGCTGCTCGGCTACTCGTTCATTCGTAAACACACCTGTTTTAAGCAGGGAGTTACGAAGCGCATAAACCAAATCTCGAAAGGTCTTGGCATGATGGGTAAACAGTGTAAACAAGGAAGCCACCTGCGCCATTTGAACCATCCAGGCTGCGACCGGATCGGTGGCTACCTCACCCAAAATATTAACGGAGCCATCCGTTTTCTTTTGAATATCCAGACCTGCCTGACCAGAAATGGTATCTGTTTCACGTAAGCTGAGAATGTTACGATTCGGATAGATTTTGCGGAGCTGTAGCTCAAAGCTCATTTCCTGTACCCGGATGGGAAGCAGCGCCGAAATATGTTTTACCATTGCCATAAGCAGGGTCGTTTTACCGCTACCCTGTGCACCGGTAATTGCTGTAATCCGTTCACCCATGACCAAAAAGCGAATAAGTCCAATCGGCAGCTCCGCATGTTCGTCCTGCAAAAGCTGCTCCAGTGTGGCACTTTGCACATCAAATTTACGCACAAAAAAAGCCCACGATTCGGATAATCGGGGGCGCAGCACAACCACGCGAGAGCCATCTGCCATTTCATTGACCTTATAGCCGTTTGCCTCGGACAGCTGACCGGGGAAATTGTGCTTGTAAATATTCTGGCAGACACGGCGAAGCTCCTGTTCTGAACCAAAGGACAAAAAGCTCAAATGAATAGATTTCCCCTGATAGAATAGCCAGACACTATCATAGGAACGCGGAACCTCTCGCAGTCTTGCCTGGGCTGTGCCCTCGCCCTCCCATACGGAAGGAGGAATACCCGATACCCCGCCAGATATGCCATCTATGTGCATATCCCGTAGCTCGTCCACCACACTAAAGCCCTTGTATTGCTGATAAATCCATTGAACCACAAGCTCCAGCTTGTCCTGCACTTCAAGCAGCGGCTGCTCCTGCTCATAAATCTCAGTAATCTCCTCGGCTGTGATGCGATAAACCTCCTCATTTCCTTCATCCTCTAGCAGCTTTGCCTCGTCCAACGCATAGCACTGAATCAACTGACTAAGCGCCTCATAGCCATGCTGCTGCTTATATTTGTGCAGCAAAATATCAAAGTGCTCCTGTGATGTAAGCTGTTCAGGATTGTCAAAGGGAATTAGCCGATTTAGGCTGACTTCATCCAGTGTAAAGTGGTGGGTAAGCAAATCAGTAATCACCTGTTTTACATATTGCTTGTCCCGCAAATCGCCAGAGGTTGCACCACGCAGCGCGCGTTTCAGCTCTGCCCGCTTGCTTTTACGCCGACGATACTCCTCTTCTGATAAGCCATAGTCGCTCAGATTCGCGCTTGTCAGCTCATGCAGCGTATGCTTGATGTAATCTGTCATGCCCTCCAGCGTATAAATGGGAGCTTCTTTCGGCTGGTCGGGCATGATGCGGTTCATGCGAAGAAACAGCAGGCTAGCTCCTGCCAGCAGTAAGCCTAAAATAAGCAAGCCATGCCAAGTGGCCATCATTGATCCGTCTCCCCCCTTCCACCAAAGAAGGGCTGGAGTCCGCACTCGTTGATGAGTGCCTGCGCCACTTTTCTTACCTCCTGGACATAATTATAATTTTCATGCGCCTTTCCTACCTGCCGATTTCGGAAGAAATAACGAAGCGCATCGCCATGCTGACGATCATCCAGCCAGCCTGTGTTGTAGCTCATTGGATAAGTAGCTTCACGCTGCTTGCCAAACTGTCGCAACAAATTTTTGGCAGTCCAGACCGAATGGCTATCATACTGACCAAACACGAGTAAATGCTTTTTACTTTCCAGTAGCTCCTGCATGCTTGCATGCCGAAAAAACTGCTGAAGTACCAGCTTATTTTGTGGCAGACAGATCACTAGCACATCCGCCTCTTGTAGTAGCTTCATCGTCCACGCACTCCTAGCACCGCAGCCACCGTCTACAAGCACCAAATCATAAGCGCGCTTCGCCATATCCAACATGGAGGATAGCCAAGGCATTGCCGTAAGCATAAAGCTCTCATCTGTTCGCTCAGAGCCTGGCAGCAAGTCTAGCCTGTCCTTAAGCAACGGCAGTGTGTAGTTATAAATCATGGTAGGCTGCAGCTTTTGATTTTGCACCAGCCGCAGCAGCGCATCCACCCCCATATCCGTGCCACTCAGTAGGTCACCCTGCTGCCATGAGGCGCGTGTAAAACCCTGCTCCAGTGCGGCAAAACTGCTCGTGGTGTGACCAAACAGCACGGAACGTGCCGTATACTCCAGTCCCAGCAAGGCAGATACCGCCGTCAAATTGCTGGTTACTCCCGCTTGACCGGATACCGGACTCCAACACACAATCGTATGTCCCACAGATTAACTCCCTCCTTATTGTCCAATTCATTCTTCATCATCATCAGTATCTTCCTCTGACTCGTGCCTTCCGCAGTTGCTTCCATGCCTGCTGCGCTGCCCTCTCATCCCATTCCAGCAGATGCTTGACCATATCCAGCACAGTGCGGCGATAGCTGCCTGTTATCCGTCTAATGTCTATTCGGTTGTGATGCTGATTATCCAGCTCCACAGAAAGATTACGCTCGTCCAGTGCAAAACGAAAAATAGGATTCTCCCACTGGATATGCTGGGTATCCAGCAGTTCATCAAGATAGATTTCTGTGATGCTTGCGGGCATAAGCTGGGTGAGCATTTTATAGAAGGACAAGGGTCTTTCCTCCACTTCATGCAAACACAATCGCTGCATTAGCTCTGCATTTCGCTTTAAATGGTGCATCCACTGGCTACTGCACCAGACTCGCTTGTCATAGGAGAGTAGTTCTTTCCTTGAAATAAACTCTGTATGGTCGGTATCCAGCAGCATAATATCATAGCTCCTAGCGGTCGTCTGTGGCTGGAGTTGGCGCTCTAATTGTGCTACTGTGATAAATCCATAAGCAATATCCATTCCTTTAAACTCATACACCGCTGCAAGATAAGAGCTGTCTGGTAAATAGCTCCTTACTCCCTGTCCTATAGTGGAATCCACCAGTAGTACCTTTAGCCCCATAGTCGTTAGCAGCTTACCCAAAATGAGAAGCAGATGGCTCTTATCCGGCGCGCCTAAGAACGCAATTTTCTTCACGTTGTACTTCCTCCTCACTGATTAAAAATTTCCTGTAGCTTATCCGTATCACTAGATGGCTGTGGCTCTGAAGAAGCAGGTAGAGTGACCTGTGGGGATGGTGGAGCAGGTTCACTCGTTGGCTGCATTGTTCCTGGGATTGTGGTAGGTACTTCCTCCACCCCGGGCTCTACTGAAATTGGCTCCTGTGCTGCGGGCTCAGCAAGCTCCGGCTGCGGCAAGGTCGATTGCTGTGCCAAATTGCTTTGCTGCGTTGCTGCGCGCTCATTCATAAGCTGCTGCTGCACGGAAATATTGCCAGACATCACCCGTAGCTTATCTGCCTCGCTCATGTCACTCAAATTACTTTCCAGTGTTTTACGAAGTCTACGCGCCAGATCTGTCGTTGCCTTTTCAATCAGATTTGGGTCTTGTTCCAACAAATCCAGCACTACGCTGCTTGCGGGATAATTTACGATAGCTGCTGCCTGTAGACCAGCCTCTACATAGGTCAATGCATATAGTCTTGCTCCCTGCAAGTAGGCATCTATAGTCGCACTGGAGAACAGCATTCGGTCGGACTCATTTAGCTCTAGCCAAATGACAGTCCCTTCTCGCTGTAGCACCTGCTTTTTGGAAAGAACTACAAAGTCCTCACCTGTGGGAAACTGAATCCGCACATCCACGTATTGCTCCTTTTTCAGCAACGTGGGAAGCTGTATAATTTGAAGCTCTTGAACCCGTACATCGTTTGCAATTGGCTTACCCTCATATAGCATAGCTGGAGAAATAAGCGCATCGGTCTGTAGCTCGACCTTGGTGTACCTGCCAATAATCGCATTTTTATCTGTAATTACATTTGCCTTTAGCATGACAGCAGGTACTGCAACTGATTTTAAATCATCCGCTGTAATTTGGCTTCCAGCAGACAGGGCGCGAGTTAATGCCCATGTTTCACCTTGTGCCTGCTGCTCCGCTACCTTCAATTGCTGAATTTGTTGTTCATATTCTGAAATTATGACCTGTTTCTGCTGCTGTTGCTCCGCCTGGCTTTTTACGGTAAAAACAACCGCTGCGGTAAGGAACAACACGCCTAAAATAATGCTAGCTATGATGAATAGCTTACGACGATGATACGTCCATGACATAGCTTCTATCTCCTTTCTATTTAACGTGCATCCACACGCTGCTGCGCCCTTTTCTTCTCCGGTGCTTGCTGCTGCTCTAGTCGCTGCTGCACCCAACGTGGAATATGCTCTGGTTTCACGCTCCCCAGCATATCGTCCCGATTCCAGCGCTGCTCCTTACCCGAATATACATTTCTGACATATACAGTCCTGCCTCTGGAGTGAGGGGACATCCCAAAGCCGCCTATAGCCACAACAAGCTGGTGATGTGCGGCCCGATATTCAGGGCGCAGGCGTTCAGGGCGAATAGCCAGCAGCTCATTTTCAAAATTAGCTTCACTGGTAAGTGCATAACATTCATTCGCCGTTAATACAGGCATATCCAGCAGAAGATTGGCCCGCTCTTGCTGCAAGGCAGCTACCTCATCCTGAATACGCTCCGTAAAATCCTGCATAGCCATTAAATAGTCGTTTCCTGACTCCGCACCATAATATTGCTCCATGCTCAGCAGATTTTGCCGTGTGCAATAACAGACCAAATAAGGCTTGTTCTGCTGCTCGGCTACAGCGAGAATCACCTCAACCTTGCCGATTTCAATGGCTTGAACGACCTCATATCCCTTTACCACCCGTTTCTCCTGCGCCATTAAGCATCCTCTTTTCCATGCTTTTCTTGTTCTCCTGTCCGTTGCTTACGGTCTGAGATGCACGGATGATGACTTTCCTTGTCATCCTCTTGCTTATGGCGACCAAAGCCGGGCTTTTCCTTCATCAAGCGTTCATAGGCACGTCGCATCCCCTTAGTAAAATCCATGTTTCATTCACCTCCTCTCTCTGAAAAAGGGCATAAAAAAACTCTCCCTTTACAGGAGAGCCGGTTACCCTATTTGATTGTGTATACAAGCATTAGCGCTCATGCTCACGCTGCCGCTTTCGATACCAGCCCTCCAACAGTTGCACAATGAGGTCTTCCTTCTGCTTTTCAGTGAATTCCCTTGGAAAAAAACGCTCAATTCGTTCACGCTGGATATGCAGCTTCTCCTTCTGGTTCGGTTTCTCCTCCGTAAGAATGGAAAAAATAACATCCATATTCAGCCGCCCATCCAGGCTTAGCTTCTTCATACGCTGCGCTTGTGCCAATGATGGCGTACAATCCTCAGACTGCATCGTTTCGTAGAGGTTCTGCTGCTCTTTTTCGGACAAGTAAGATAGCTCTACTGCCGGATTAAAGGCAATTTGCTTTTCATCCACCATTTCAAGAATGGTTGGGGTAAGTTCGGTTAGGCGGATATAACGTTGAATTTGTCTACCGCTCTCCCCTGCTTCCTTACCAATAGCATCAGCACTGTCCAACTTCCCGCCAACTTGTCGGGAAGTTAAATCACTACGCTGACCCTGCCGATTCATCGCTTCCATCTTCATTTTGTAAGCAAAGGCCTTCTCACTCGCTGAAATGTTCTCCCTTTGTAAATTGCTATCCACCATAATGATCGTTGCCTGATCGTCGTCCAGTTCTCTTACAATACACGGCATAGTTTCTGCAGCCGCAAGCTCACTGGCTTTTTTTCGCCGATGCCCCGCAACCATTTCATAGCTGCCATCTGGCTTCGGACGCACCAGACCGGGAACAAGAACACCATATTGCTTCACACTATCTGCCATTTCCAGCATGGCTTCATCTGCCTTGACCTTAAAGGGGTGGCCGTGAAACTCACTGATTTCAGCAAGTGGAATCTCCACTACCTTTTCCCGCTGCGCATCAGCACGGCTTTCATCTGTCGAGAATAAATCATCGACTGTGCTCAGCTTGATGCTGGCGCGTCTGTCGTCTTTCGCTGCCAATACGCTGCACCTCCTTCGTAAAAGCCATATACGCCTTCGCAGCCTGACCATTTGGATCATGCGCATAGATGCTTTTTCCCTTGGCACTCGTTTCTGCCGCGCGGATGGACAAGGGAATTTCATCCTCAAAAACACGCAACTTGTCCCCATACTCATGCCGAAGCAGATGAGCAATATCCTTGGCGAAATTCGTGCGGCTATCTACCATCGTGAGCAGTACACCATCCAGCGCCAGTTTCGGATTAATTTGACGGCGCACACGGGCAATGGTTTGCAAAAGCTGAGCCATACCCTTTGCTGGCAAATAATGCGACTGTACTGGAATAATGACACTATCTGCTGCTGCCAAGGCATTGATTGTCAGCATCCCCAAGCTTGGCATGCAATCAATAAGGACATAATCAAAATCCGGCTTTACCCTGTCGATATATGAGCGCAGAATCGTTTCGCGGCTCATCGTGTTTACAAGAGAAACCTCAACCGCCGACAGCTCAATATTGCCTGGGATGAGTGCAACGCCCTCCTTATGCTGCAATATTCCTTCCTGTGAATCGTAGTACTCCTCCATCATCGTTTTGACAAGTAAAGTAGCTAACGAAACAGGAATGCTATCAGGCTCTCGGTAGCCCAAGGAATCTGTCAAATTCCCTTGCGCATCTGCATCCACTAGCAATACTTTTTTGCCTTCCTTAGCCAAGCCGATTCCCAAATTTACAGCCGTTGTCGTTTTGCCTACACCGCCCTTTTGATTAGCTAGGGCGATTACCTTTGTCATTTGATTTCCTCCCTTCAATGTGAAAAAGCCGACTGCGCTGAATTTCAGGGCAATCGGCTCTTTAGAAATATCTATATAAAAAAAGAGCATCCTGTGAAGGACACTCTCTTGGATAACCTAGTTTTCGATTTTAAAAAGTTTCTCTTGATCCGATAAGCGTAAAACAATGTGTTCATTACTATTAAGTTCTGTAGGCAGCTTGTCCTTTAAGATTGAGAACACTAACTGAATTTTATTTTCTTTTGCAAACTTACTGACCTTTTTTAACTGATTGCCATGCATTAATTCCTTTTTATCATTAAGAATAAAATTCAAATTAGGCAGACCTTCTTTTCTTGCATATAAAATATAGGCTATATCAAAACAAATAATTTCACCCTGTTTTTTTCCTGAACTCGTATTTGCATTAAAGCTTTCAAACTTATAGTAGTCTTGTTTAGTTTTAGTATCTTCTGACACTGTAAAAGATACCCCGTATTGTTCACCATATAATTGGTTAGAAACATTAGCAAATATACTATTAAATTCCTTCAATTTATTTTTCAGTATTTCTTGAAAACCATCAGAAAATCTATTGCCTTCCAGTAATGTTATTTCATTAAAAATATTTGTAATACTCTTGTCCACAGTTTCTAATTGCTCAATTCCGCTTTCAAGTTCACCTACGCGTTGGTATAATTTTGTAAGTTCACTCACAATATTCTCCAAATCCTGAAAAGTATCACTTGCAATAATTTTCTGAGATAAGTATTTTTCATTTAACAGTAATTCATCAAGACCTTTTTTATGTTCAACAATTAATGATTGAATTCTAGGAATATCTTGAGTAACAAATCTTATTTTTTCTATAATCATTTTATTATGATATTCAACAAGTTGTTCAAAAGTAGTATGAATACTACTTATATTTTTTTTAGCTATCGTGTATATTTCTCTTAGTTCAGGTAAATTAATATTTGACATGTCTTGCTTCAGTTCCTCCTCTGTCTCAAGAAGAAGTTGCTCTCGCAATGTCAATTCGCTTATCCTAGAACTTATAGTGCTTACCCGATATTTCAAATCATTCAGTTCTTCAAGTTCTTGCCTATAATTTTCATTAATATTTAAGTTTGATTTTTTCTTGTTGAGTTCAAAAATATTATTCCTAACAATATCTAATTGCATTTCCAGTTCATTTTTGGAATGAAGTTTTTCTAGCCGTTTTTTATGCTCCTGTTCTCCCTTCAATTTAGTATTTAATTGAGATCTATCAGAAACAGGTAACCCAAACATAAACAAATATAAAGTTTCATATTCGAAATTGGTCGTAAATGTATTTAACACTTTTAAAGTATTATTAATTCTGTCATTTTGATACCTGATATAATGAGCTATGAGTTGACGAAAAGAGGGGCTAAGAATTTCTCTTTTCCCTATAATTAATTCGTCTAGCTTTCTTTCAAAATCTTTACCACTATTCTTAGTTAAGTTTTCTCCATTAATAGACATAATTTTTTTATTTCTCTGCAAGAAATTCCGCTTAATTACTATTTCTTGAGAAGAATCATCTGTAATATCTTCTTTAAGGATTAAGGTAATTAGAACTTCCTTATCCATCAAAAAACTCTTTACATAATCAATGTTCTTTTTAGTCTCAGGATCAATATAGATTACTTCTGCATTTCCTCCCAAACAATAATCTATAAGAGCAAGAACCGTTGTTTTCCCAACATTGTTCCCCGTTTCTAAATCACTTTTCCCTTTAGTTTCATCAACTATTAAATTTGCTCCAAGATGAAAATTAATATTACGAATAATTTCCGAAAAAGAAGATACTATAAGTTGTTTTAGGTACATATAGATACAATTCCTTTCTCATCAACTTTAACTGCTTCAATTAAATACAGCCAGTCTAAGCAGTATGAGAACATTCTTAGCGAAATATCAAATTTTTGCTTAACAATTTGGTAAAGAGTAAGTATTTCATTCTCTTTTTTTTCCGTAATTATTTTAAGTATTAATGATGCATAGTAATAAACACTAAGTTCTGGTTTTATATCGTTAGGAAGCAACATAATTGTACCCCTCTGGATTCTTAAAGATTTTACATCTAATAAATGCATCTACAGTAATTATTTTCACACACATTTCAATAACATCTTCCTCAATGTCATCTAAATTGTTACTACTGACAATATACTCTTCAAGATTAGTAACCACATTAAAAAATTTTTCCACATTACTCAATTCTGGCTTACATAATTCCTTCTCGTAAAGAGATGTCAATTTACGTAGTACAGAAATCCTCTTATTCCTGCCCTCTCGTTCAAACTCTTTGTATATTGAATCAAGTTTTGAATAATAGGGAATATATTCATTAATAGTTGTTTCTTTGATAAGTTCCAGTTCATTGAAAATTATTTTGCCATCAATATTAAATGCATCTAAGACAGATGTTGAAGTTCCTTCTTCTAAATCCTCTACGGCTAACAAATTCACAATAGTAGCTAAGTTTGAAGTGATTTTCACCTGACTTGGTGCTCCTCCAAACTCTTTTACAAACAAGTCATATACTAAGCTATAATCTCCTATAGATAATTGAGAAATAGTAGTTAAAATGCTTACTTTATCTATGATGTCTTGCTGAGGATCGAAAGAGATATTATAAGAATTGTTATAAGTAATGTTTCGTAAATTTTTTGCATCATCTGCAATAAACACAAATTTTATATTATATCCTAACTTAGCATAAGCCGATATTTTTTCCCTCTTCAATGTACTCTCAATTTTTTGTTTTGTGGCAGTTGAGGAAACCTGCACAACTAGTTTATTTACTTCATCTATTAAATCAATTGCTTCTGTGTTAGCCGTTGATGTATTAGCTGACTGTAAGTTAAATTTCAAAACAATGTTTAATAAGTCTCTGAAAAAAGACTCAGCATGGATATTTAAATCCAGTACATTTAATTTACCGTTCGTTTTTATTCTATTAGCAAGAGTTTCTAGTCTTTCTGAGATGTAGGTGTAGTATCTTTGCCTTTTCATTCAGACAGTCCCCCAAATAATAATAATTGAAAGCAAAATTATTATTATTACATTATACTACTTCAGCCAATTGCTTAATAGATCCATATTGAATTTAAAAAGAAAAGACCTGAAAATTGAAAAGAGCATCCTGTAAGGACACTCTCTCAGCATTCTTATTTCAACTAGAAGCTACCAAAGTCATTTTCCCACTTCAAATCCAAAACAATAGAAACATCTATGGTGTCATTCAATACCTTATTTCTGTAGTCCTTCCCCTTATTGGTAAAGGACATATAATTAACTGGAAGCTGGCAACGGAAGACTTCTACGTATCTGTTCGACATAGTCCTATTACGCACTCCACATGTGTCGTATGCGGGAACATATCCACCGGCGTGACCTCCACCGCCCGGTATCCCCCATCCTCCAGCACCCGCAAATCGCGGGCCAGTGTCGACGGGTTGCAAGACACGTACACGACACGCTCCGGCTGCATCAGCAGGATGGTCTCCAGCAGGCGCGGGTCGCAGCCCTTGCGCGGGGGATCGACGACGATGACGTCCGGGGTGATGCCCTGCTCTTTCCAGGCCGGGATGACATCCTCCGAAGCGCCGACTTCGAACTTCACGTTGTTCATTCCGTTCAGCTTCGCATTGGCGCGGGCGTCCTCAATGGCTTCGGGCACGATCTCAACCCCGTACACCTGATCCGCATGTTGCGCCAGGAATAAGGAGATGGTGCCTATGCCGCAGTAGGCATCGATTACGGTCTCTTTGCCGGTGAGTGCAGCGTATTCCAGAGTTCTGCCATACAGCACCTCGGTCTGCGCCGGGTTCACCTGGTAGAAGGAGCGTGCCGAGATAGCGAACTGTACATCTCCAATGTAGTCATAGATGACCTCACTGCCCCAGAGGACACGGGTATCGTTGCCGAAGATGACATTGGTCCGCTGGGTGTTGATATTCTGGCAGATGCTGACCACTGCCGGAAGCTGCTCACGGATGCTGCCAAGCCAAGCATCCAGATGCGGGATATCCCGGCCGTTCGTGACCAGCACCAGCATCATCTGGCCGGTGCGGAATGCCTTCTTCACCACAACGTGGCGGAGCAGGCCACGGCCGGTCTCTTCGTCGTAGGCGGTGATGCCCAACTCACGGCCGAGGCTCTTGACGGTGGCGACGACCTTGTCGTTATCCTCGTGCTGGATCAGACAGGTCTCCATGTCGATGATCCGGTGACTGCCCCGTGCATAGAAGCCGCCGACCAGACCGCCTTCGGCCACCCCGATAGGTACTTGGGCCTTGTTGCGGTAACGCCAGGGCTCGTCCATGCCGAGCGTAGGCAGCACGCGGATGCCTTCAGCCCGGTAACTTGCATCGGCCGCATTGCCACCTTCAACCGCAGCAAGCTCTGCACCTGCATTTGCACCATTCGTATCAGCGCTACCGCCCACTGTATCTCTACTTGTCGCACCGGCACCAGCCACCTCTAGCTTCCCGATCCGCTGCAGGTTGTCCACTACCAGCTGCCGCTTCCACGCGAGCTGCGCGGTGTATTCCATATGCTGCAGCTGGCAGCCGCCGCACTGATCATAGATCGGGCAGGGCGGCGCGATACGGTCGCTGCTGGCCTGCACCAGTTCCAGCAGCTTGGCATAGCCGTACTGCTTCTTGGTCTTCAGCACTCTGGCCCGGACTCTCTCACCGGGAAGAGCTCCCTGCACAAATAGGGTAAAGCCCTCTACACGGCCTACCCCTTCACCTTCATGGGTCATGCCGATAATATCGAGCAGGACCTCGTCATTCTTATTTACAGGCAGTCCGACAACAGCGGCCGGTGCTTGTTTCCGGCGGCTTCCACTGCGCCCGCTGCGGTGTTTACTCATAGATATAGGTTCACTTCTTTCATGTTCTTCACTATTTATCACGTTAATTACAGTACCATCAAACGAAGCAAGCAGGACTGTAAAGCCGCTATTTTCTCAAAAAGCTGTGAATCCGGCGTCGATGCGGACCGTAGTGCGCTTATTTCGTCTCCAGCAGACAATTCCGAGCTCAAAATCCGCACATAAGGTCACTGGAGTCCACTTAGCTGCCGCAAAACAGCTGTTGGCACAAATAAGCGCCGCTGAGTCCGCAAACCCAGCAATTCGCCACAGCACACTGGCCGCTCAGACCCTTCCATCACACGCCTTGCCTCAATCCGCCGCCCGCCGCATCACCGCTGACGCTTGGCCTCAGCATACCTCTCCCCATTGCCACCAGCCAGTCAACTAACTATTCTGCGCGAAAATCCGCAGATGCTGCGGCAGGATACTGAAATTGCCCGGCAGGGTACCGCCCAGCTCACCGTCCAGGTTCAGCTGCACGTGGCCGGGAGAGGTTACCTCCATGGCATCGGTGCGGAAATGGACAACCTTCTTGTCGCTCAGGTGCTCTCCACGAATGGTCAGACGCACCAGCCGGATGAACTCGGCCAGGTTGCATTTCTTAACGGCAATAACATCGAGCAAGCCGTCATCGATACGCGCCCCCGGAGCCAGCTTCTCGAAGCCGCCGACCGAATTCGTGTTGGCGATCAGGAAGAGCATGAACTCGTCATGGATCATCTCCTGGCCGTTCGCGCGGATATACAGCTCTTGTGGAGCAAGGCTGGCCATCTTCTCGATCCCCTTCAGGTAATAGGCAAGCTGACCCATCATGGTCTTCAGCTTGCTGGGGACCTCATAGGTCAGCTCCGTCAGCTGTCCGCCGCCTGCTATATTAATGAAGTAACGGTCATTGGCTTTGCCGAGATCAATCAAGCGCGCTTCCTGACGCAGAATCAGGTCGCAGGCTTCCTCCCAATTCTTCGGAATGCCCATGGCCCGCGCGAAATCATTCGTTGTTCCCAGCGGTAATATGCCTAGCGGCGGAAGGTTCGGCTTCTCCGCCATCCCGTTAATCACTTCATTGAGCGTACCGTCGCCTCCGGCAGCTATGATCAGATCATAAGTACCGCGTTCCACAGCCTGGGCTGCAGCCGCAGTAGCATCGCCCTCTCCCGTTGTTGCATGGCAGGTAGCTTCGATACCGCCCATATCCAGCCGGTCAAGAATATCGGCGAGTCGTCTTTTCATTTCTTCCCGACCAGAAGTGGGATTATAAATCAATCTCGCAGTTTTCATTACCGGAACGCCACCTGTTTATATAATGGATAACTTTACTGATTATACCCAATTCTGTACCCCACAAGCAATGTCAGGGGGTCAGCTCCATTACCCGCGTACGAATTAACGTTGGCTCTCAAGTCTCCAGGCGCTGGAGCGCTGCTTCCACCTGCCGCTGAATCCAGCGCGGCAGCAGCGGATGCGGCAGCAGTGTCTGGCCGGAATAGGCATACTCAAGCCCCTCAAGCCGCTGCGGAATAACCACCTTAGTGAAGTACCCCTCACTCAAAAAAAGCGGAGCCACCAGCACATCATAGCCCTGCTCCTGCCAATGCTCCACCCGGCTTCTCAGGCTGTCCGGGTTCAACAGCCCGTAATCAGCTGCAGCCAGCCCGCTAACCTCCCGTACCCGCGCAGCAAGCGAAGAGATTCCCTGCTCCCAGCGCTGCCGGAAGCCGTTATGCCTGCTGCCGTGTCCGACCAGCAGTACCATCTCCCGTCCGGGATGCTGCGACAGTTCCCGAAGCTTATCCCACAGCATCTGCGCAATATCGGGATCATCATCGACAGGATAGCCATAATGAACCTTCGCGGCAACCCTGAACGGCGCAAGGTCGGTCTCCCGCTCAGGAACCGGCTTAGCGCCCAGTGCATACTCTATCTCATCGACATGCGTACTGCCGGAAGAAACAAACAAGGGGATCACAATAATATCTGTGACCCCTGCATGTTCCAGCTTATCAATTCCATCCTGTATCAATCGTCCTTCTACCAGCTCAAGGAAAGCCACTGCCACCGGCAGCTCCTCCCGGAGCATGAGATGGCTCACTGCCTCATCAACCATCGACACCCAGGCCTGATCCCGGGAGCCGTGACTGATTAACAATACACCCGGAACCATGGATTACCGGCCCAGACGTTCCAGCGTAAGCTTATAACCGTCATTGCCATAGTTCAGGCAGCGCTTCACACGGGAGATTGTTGCTGTACTTGCCCCCGTCTCGGCTTCAATCTGATTATATGTAGACCCCTTGCCCAGCATCCGCGCAACCTCAAGGCGCTGTGAGAGCGATTGAATTTCGTTCACGGTGCACAAATCATCAAAGAATACATAGCATTCTTCCATATTTTTCAATGTTAAAATAGCCTCAAATAATTGATCGATACTTTTATCGTTTAGCTTCTTTAGCTGCATCGCCCTATCATCCCCTAAGCATTAACTTAATATGACTATCTTGCCTCTACTATATTGTACTGGAGCACATTTTTCAAGCATTAACGGTTTCACGCTGTAAAGAGTGAAACCGACGGACAAACGTCCACCCCAGGCGCACACCGTAGCCGGGGTTAATTCTAATCTATTTCCGGCTTCCAGGTTAGACCGCCTTACTCATAGTACTACAAAACCGTGCAAAATCAAGCATGGACACGGTTTCTTCACTTCCTTCTTCCGTTCTATAGGCATCCGCCCTTTTCCGCTGGTATCCCGGTTACCCGGGCATTCGTCTATACCGTCTGTTCGCCCATGACATACAGTATAGCAAACCACTAACGAAGGAATGTGATCCTATGCCTCAGCATTACTATAATCATTCCCGCCAGCAAGGCCGTTCCCTGGCTGAACCCTACAATCCGTCGCCTTACCCGGGACTATCTGCTTATACACCTGCCCCGCTTCCCGGAGAACCTGAGCTGCTGCCTGCTTATGGTGCTGAAGTCACCGAGACGGCACTCGCGCTCCCTGCTGCAGAAGCTTCTACCGCGAAGGCCGGAGGCCTCCTGGGCGGACTCGGCAATCTTGGAAGTCTGGCGAATATGGAACAGCTCAAGGGAATCGTTGACCGGATGGGCGGTATTGACGGAATAGTCAACACCATGGGCAAGGTGCAGAAGGTGATGCAGGGCTTCTCACAGATGGCTCCGATGGTGAAGCTAGTGATGGGCGGCTTCGGCAAAGGCAAGGGAAGCGGAGCGGGAGAGCTCGCCGCCGAGGAGGATGCAGCCCTCTATAGCCCCAAACGGCGCAAAAAAAGACGCCCCGCCCCGAAGCGCCGCCATACCACCTCCAAAAAGCGTAAATCCGGCGGGCCTTCCTCCGTTAAGCGCCGCCGTTCCTAAGCGGCGGCGTTTAACGCGCTTTTCCCGTTACTTAAACCAGCCGCTCCGCCGGAACCAGCCGAACATTCCGATTCCCAGCACCAGCATAAGCAGCAGCACTGCGAAATAGCTGTATTTCCATTCCAGCTCCGGCATCACCCTGAAGTTCATTCCATAGATTCCGGCGATCAGCGTCAGCGGCATGAATACCGTGGTAATCACCGTGAGTGTCTTCATGATGGAATTCATCCGGTTGGAGTTGAGCGAGATATAGCTGTCACGCAGGTCGGCGGTCATTTCCCGGTCAACTTCAATCATGTCGGTCAGCTTCAGCAGGTGATCGTAGATATCGCCGAAGTAGACCCGTTCCTCCCCGTTACTCTGTACATGCTGCGAATTGACAATCCGGTACATCAGATCACGCATTGGCACAATTGTCCGCCGCAGCTTCAGCAGCCTTCCGCGCACATTGAAGACTTGGCTCATCAGCTCTTCCACCGATTCGTTACCGCCCTGGCTCTCCAGATCCGCGAGTTCATCCTCCAGCGTATACAGGGACGGGAAATACCTGTCGACCAGCTTGTCCATCACGGTATAAGCAGCGGCCATCGGCCCGCCCGACCAGCCCTTGCGGCTATGAATCTCAGCTTTGACCATCTGCCACGCTTCCTCCATCTCCGGCTTGTCCTGATGATGGTAGGAGACGAGGAACTTCGGGCTGAGGAACAGGTCGATCTCTTCAGCCTCCAGCGTCCGCTCATTCAGCGAATGCAGCACGAAGAACTGCACATCCTCGTAATAATCCAGCTTCGGCCGCTGCAAGACATGCATACAATCTTCAATCGCCAGCGGGTGAAAATGAAAATAGGTGTCCAGCCTCAAGGTTTCTTCCTCCGTCGGCATAGCGAAATCCGCCCAGATCCAGGAATAATCATCCAGGATGATATCCTGAAGCTGCAGATCGGTCAGTACTTCACCTGTATGCGTTACGGCAAGTGTTCGTATCATAATATAATTCCTCCGCCCTATGTAGGCAATCCGCAGCAGAGCCGCGCTATTCTAGTTGCTTTCTCCCATTGTACCGCATGTCCCCGCAAAAAAATAACCGCCAGCCCGCTGAACAGCGGCTCCGGAGGTTTCTTGGGTCTTGCCTCTATAGTTGACGATGCCATTTGCTCTGAAGGGCCCGGACCCATAGTCCCGTATCCGGCTTAGCGGCCCAAGCCTTCCAGCACCTCCAGATGCAGCACCTGCAGGAATTTCTTAATGTTCACCTTCACCTTGCCGCTATCCCGGCCCTGTTCAATCTCCTTCATCTTCAGGCGCACCTCTTCAAAGTCGAAATACAGCGGCGCATAATGCTCGAACTTCGGATTCCCGTAATCCGTCAGACCGATGGACGCGAGACTTGTCAGACCCGCCGCCAAGGCGCGGCGCAGACGCTGTTCGATAGCCTTGACCTCTTTGGCTGCCTCCGCAGGCACCGGTCTGTACTTGGCAGCAGTCAGCTCATACAGTTCCTTCAGGGATGGAAGACTTCCGCTCTTCCCTTCCGCTACCGCCAGTTCCATGATCGTGATAATATCACGGCTGCCATTCTCCGAAATCATGCCCATATTCATCAGAATCGGCTGGACAATTTCCTTAACGGTCCGCTTGCCCGGCGGCAGCTGCGGCAGTCCGAACTGCAGGCCCTCCAGCTTGCCCAGCGTCAGCTTGATCTCATCCAGATAACGGCCCATGGCGTAACGTTCATTCACTTTATATAGAACAGATTCGACTTCAATCTTATTGATCGGCTTGCGGATGAAGAATTCAATTCCGCTCCTGTAGGCGCGGCTGACCATATCCCCGTTCTCAATCTGCGAGATCATGACGAATTTGGAGCGGCAGCCCTGTGCCTGAAGAGAGAGGATAGTCTCAATCCCGTCCTGGTCCGGCATCAGCAGATCCATCAGCACAATGTCCGGGGTCTCGCTCAGGATCAGAGCAACCCCTTCCTGTCCGCTCGCTGCAGTACCCGTCACCTCACCAAGCCCGCTGTCCTCAATAATATGCTGCAGCATTCTTCTCGCCGACGCGTCGTCATCTACAATACAGAATGATAGCGGCATCCTCTATTCCTCCTTCCGCAGCTTCATGCTCGGCACTGTAATCTGGAACATCGCCCCTCCGGTATGCGATACCGGCTGAACCGTAATGCTTCCCTCGAACATATTCACTATATCCCGTACATGAGAGAGCCCGATCCCTGTGGCAGCGATGCCCTCTTCATCGAATTTCGTGGTGAAGCCCGGCTCGAACAGCAGGTGGAGATCATGCTCCCCGATGCCCGTCCCGCTATCAGTCACTGTCAGAATCGTCATACCGTCCTGCTCAAAAGCGTTCAGATGGATGCTGCCTGTTCCTTGGATGACTTCCACCGCATTGGCGGTGAGATTGTTAAGCAGGGTCAATAGAGGAATGTAGCTGTCGGTTGTGTAATCGGAGGTGATGCGAATATGGAACTTAATCTCTTTGCCCAGCATTTCCGCATATTTGGCATTGCTCTTGACCGCGAACTGCAGAATGCCCGATAACGGCATGTCCCCGTTCACCTCACGCTCCACCAGCTTCACCAGTCCTGCCAGAATCCGCTGCGAATCCTTCTTCACCTCATGGAGCTGCTGGGTGATGTCGAGTACCTGCCGGCTGTAACGCCTCGTACCTTCCCCGTCCTTCAGCTTACTGTACAGCTCGAAGCTGTTCAGCGTTACCTGCTCCAGGGTGCCTATAGACTTCTTCAGATAGAACACTTCCCCGTACAAGCCGGAGCCGAATCCAAGCATCTGTTGGGTCCGTTCATGCTGCTCCCGCTCCCGGATACGCAGCTGGCTGACAGAGATGCTGCTGTATACGCCAGTGGTGAAATACGTTCGCAAGACCGCAATTGCCATCAGGTACGTCCACTCGTTCAGCCGGAAGGTAGCCGAATCCAGCACAATCAGCCGGGTCAGCAGCTCCATTTCATTGGACAGGAGATCGATCACCGCAGCAACGGCGCCCAGCACCAGCGGATGGAAGGTATCGATCCGGCTCTTGATGATATGCATCAGTGCGCCGAACACCATGTAATAGATCATTGCCGAGAAGTGGCTGCTAAGGCTCTGCTCTACCGTCAGTCCGCTTCCCTCCACCATATCCATAGCAGTCCGGAACAACAGCACGACCACCCCGGTGGCACAGCCTGTGCGGATATACGGCAGCTGCCTCATCAACAACAGGAAGAGGAGAAAGGCGCTGCTGCCCATGGCAATGCGGAAGACATCTCCGTCAAACGGGTTGATCTTGAATTCTCCGGCTACCGCAGTAACAGCGGCCACCAGCAGAATCTGTACCGCCTTCATTCTCAGAATCGATTGTCCCATCGCCACTGCTCCTGCCTAGAGAGGTTGACAACTATAGTATCATAGCCGCACTGGATTGAATATGGCTTAATCCTCATTCGGCTAAGGTTATACCGCTCTGTGCTCAAGCCTTCTGGACAGCAGCGACAGCAGGTAATTGACGACAAAATAAATCAGGGCAACCAGCGCCAGCGTAGGGATCGCATAGCTGTAGCTGTGGCCGATGACAATGTTGGCGTTATGCATCAGCTCCGGTAGTGAAATCACAACAGCAAGCGAGGTATCCTTCAGCAGGGAGATGAACTGGCTGACCAGTGGCGGAACCATCCGCCGCAGCCCCTGGGGAAGCACGATATGCCATAAGGTCTGTACATTGCTGAGACCGGAGGAACGCGCCGCCTCAATCTGCCCCTTGTCGATCGACATTAAGCCTCCGCGGACAATCTCGGCAATCATCGCCGCCTCGAAGATGGTTAATGCCGCAATGGCCGCAGTAATCAGTCCGAGCTTGATCCCGACCTCCGGCAAGGCGAAGCGGATGAAGAAGATGATCAGCAGCAGCGGCAGATTACGGATCAGCTCCACCAGGTAGAACATGACCGGAGACAGCACCGGCACCTCCGAGTAGCGGATGACGCCAATGATACAGCCGATGATAAAGCTCAGGAAGATCGATACAAAAGCAACAATCAGCGTTACATACAATCCGTCCAGCAGAAACTTCAGATTCTCGGCAGAGTATGCACCTGTGAAATCCATAATATCCCTCCTTTAGCTCAAGCGTTCTCTTAATATTTGCGCTGCAGTCTACGCTCCCAGACCCGCACGCCGTAGCTGAGCGGAAGCGTAAGCACCAGATAGAATACCGCTACGAAAATGTAGGTGTCAAAGGTACGGTAAGTCTCTGTAGAGATCCCGTCGGCGAAGTACATCAGATCAAGACCGGCCACCAGAGTCAGTACCGAGGAGTTCTTAATCAGGTTAATGAACTGGTTGCCGAGCGGTGGAATGACCAGTTTGATCGCCTGCGGCAGAATGATATGCAGCATCGTCTGTATGTAGCTGAGACCGGAGGAACGGGCCGCCTCCATCTGTCCCTTGGGCACGGCCATAATTCCGGCACGGATCGCTTCGGCGATGAAGGCCGAGGTATATACGGCGAGTCCGATGGTTCCTGCCTTGAAGCCGTCCAGTGTGAAGCCCAGAGCGGAAGGCCCGTAATAGAAAATATACACGACCAGCAGCAGCGGGATATTGCGGATGAATTCCACATACACCGCGCCGAACCAGCGCAGACCCTTCACTGAAGTAATACGGAAGACGGCAATGACCGCACCGATCAGGAAGCTGCCGATCAGGGCCAGCACACTGGACAGCAGCGTACCGTAGAAGCCTTCCATATAGAGTCCAAAGTAGTTCGTTAATATTGAGAAATCCATTAATGTTCACCTGCCTTTACCTGTGGATGAGTTCGTTCCTGCCCGGCTCGACTGCCGTTCCTACAAACAAGTAGAAACGGCGTTGCCGTCCTTGGAAAAGGCGGTACCGTTTCTACAAGAAATTAGTGTGTAACCTATATATTTATTCTTCCCTTGGATGAAGCTAGCCCTTGCTTGGAACAGGCTTATTTAGCCGGAGCTTTACCAATCCACTTCGTATAGATGGCATCATACTCCCCATTCGCCTTCAGTTCAGCCAGTGTATCATTAATCGCCTTAACTACATCTGCGTTGCCTTTCTGAACCGCAATGCCGTAAGGCTCATCCGTGAACGGCTTCCCCACCACCTCGAAGCCCGGGTCCTGTGAAGCCATTCCGTACAGAATCGCATCATCCGTAGTCAGCGCATCCCCTTGGCCCGCCTTGAGCGCACTGAACGCATCCTGATAGTTATCGAATTCAAGCACGGTTACGCCCGGCACCTTCTCTTTGATATTCTTGATCGAGGTTGCCCCCTTGGAGCCGAGGATCTTCGTATCCTTCGTAACGCTCGCAAGGCCTGTAATCGGGCTGCCCTTCTTCACAAGCAGCGACTGCCCGGCCTGGAAATAGACGTCAGAGAAATCTACTTCCTTCTTGCGGTCCTCCGTAATAGTCATGGTCGCCACAACCATATCAATCTCGCCGTTATTCAGCATCGGGATACGCGTCTTGGAGGTGACCTCCTTCAGTTCAATGGCATTCTCGTCACCGAGAATTTTCTTAGCGATGGCCTTGGAGATGTCGATGTCGAAGCCTTCCACGTTGCCGGAGGCCGGGTCCTTCAGACCGAACAGGCGGGTATCGAACTTCACGCCGACGAGCAGCTTACCGCGCTCCTTGATCTTGGCAATGGCCGCAGAGTCTGCTGCTGCCCCTCCGGCTGCATTGCCGCCTGCCGCAGGTTCGTTCTTGCCCTTGTTGTTGCCGCATCCGGCAATGACCAGCATGGCCGCAATCATCAGCACACTTAACACCTTGAAGCTCTTGGACATTTTCATTTCGGTTCCTCCCCGGATTCCTATTTATTTAATTTAATGGCTTAATACACGGCTGAGAAAAGTACGCGTCCGCTCTTCCTTCGGGCTGGCGAAGAAGGCTTCCGGCTCCGCCTCTTCCACGATCTGCCCTTGATCCATGAAGATAACCCGGTCCGCCACCTCGCGGGCAAAGCCCATCTCATGGGTCACAACGACCATCGTCATGCCTTCGCGGGCCAGGGCGCGCATAACATCAAGCACCTCCCCGACCATCTCCGGGTCCAGCGCCGAGGTCGGCTCGTCGAACAGCATAATCTTCGGCTTCATCGCCAGACCCCGGGCAATCGCCACCCGCTGCTGCTGTCCGCCGGACAGCTGGGAAGGATAGGACTCTGCCTTGTCGGCAATGCCGACCTTCTCCAAATAATACATTGCGGTCTTCTCCGCTTCCGCTTTGCTTAAGCCCAGTACCTTCACCGGGGCCAGCGTGATGTTATCAATGACCTTTTTGTGCGGGTACAGGTTGAAGTGCTGGAAGACCATTCCGATCTCTTTGCGCAGGGTATTGATATCTGTCTTGCGTTCGTTTACAGTTATACCGTCCACAGTTAATCCGCCGCTCGTGATCGTCTCCAGACGGTTAATGCAGCGCAGCATCGTGCTCTTGCCGGAGCCGGAAGGACCGACTACAACAACTACTTCCCCTTCCTGAACATGCAGGTCAATGCCCTTCAGTACATGGAATTGTCCGTAATGTTTGTCTACCTGATGAAAGTCGATCAATGGCCAGGCCTCCTTTGTCTATTCGGGTGTTTGTCAGCAATGGTAACACTTAAAACAAACCTTACTTCAGAGACTACCAAATCCTACATAATACTACGCAAAATTCATTTCTCATATGTTATTTTCTTTTAAATATGTGATGTATTTCATTTTCTTTTTATGCCTATTAACATTTTTTATCAGATTCGTGTAGCCTTTTGTGACATTCCTCTCTTGAAAAATCAAATAACCTCCGCTTAGGCCGGGGCTTACCGCTGAACGCAAAAAAAGATGTCCTAAAGCCATCCATGGCTTCTGCGACATCTTGTCCAGGCAATCTATTCTGTTCAGTCTTAGAAGAAGAGCTTGAAGATCACTCCCGACAGCAAGGCGCTGATCGGAATGGTAATGAACCAGGTAACCACGATCCGTCCGGCCACTCCCCATTTGACAGCGGAGAAGCGCTTGGCTGAACCTACACCCAGAATCGATGAGGTAATCGCGTGGGTTGTACTTACCGGAAGATGCAGCAGCGTAGCCGTGAAAATAACAGAGGCCGCCGAAATATCCGCCGCGAAGCCGTTGATCGGCTCGATTTTAAAAATCTTCGTGCCCATCGTCTTAATAATCTTCCAGCCGCCGATAGACGTTCCGAGTGCCATGGATGTAGCCGCTGCAATCTTAACCCAGAGCGGAACCTCCATCGTATCGAGCCGTCCCGAGGTGACGAGGGCAAAGGTAATGATCCCCATCGCCTTCTGCGCATCATTCGTACCATGGGTGAAGGATTGCAGCGCGGCCGTCACGATCTGCATCGAACGGAAGCCCTTGTTGACCGTATGCGGACTGCGCTTCGCGAAGATCCACTTCAAGATCGTCATCACAATATATCCGATTACAAAAGCGATCAGCGGGGAGAAAATCAGCCCCTCTACGATCTCAATGAACCCGCTCCATTTGATATGCTCTGTACCTGCCCCGACATACACCGCACCGGCTAACGCACCGATAAGCGCATGGGAGGAGGACGAAGGAATACCCAGCCACCAGGTGACCAGATTCCAGATAATTGCCGCAATGAGCGTCGCTGTGACAATGTCTATCCCGTTATCCAGCAGGGTCGGATCGGTAATGCTGCCCCCGATCTTCTTCGCTACGCCGGTGAACATCAATGCGCCGATAAAGTTCATCGAGGCGGCCAGCATGATGGCTGTACGCGGCTTCAGCGCACGGGTCGAGACAGAGGTAGCAATTGCATTAGCGGTATCATGGAACCCGTTGATGAAGTCGAACGCCAGCGCAAGAAAGATAACAAAAGCTAATACATATATAGATGTATCCATATTTAAGGCCCCTTATGAGTTACGCATGATGATCGATTCCAGCATGTTGGCTACGTCTTCACATTTATCCGTGGTGGTCTCGAGCCGCTCATACAATTCTTTGCGCTTAATCAGCTCAATCGGGTCCTTCACAGTCTCGAACAGGGCCTTGGTGCAGATACGCAGGACTTCGTCGCCCTGGTTCTCCAGATCATTCAGACGGATGGTGTATTCGCGGATCGCCAGCAGCTTCTTCTGGGAGAGCAAATGAACCGCCTTCTGGATCTCGTATGCACTCTGGCGGAGAATCTCTGCGAACTGAACAATATATTCATCCGCATCCAGCAGGTTATACATATAGAAACGCGAGGCAGAGGCCTCCAGACCATCAATGACATCGTCCATGCTTGTGATCAGATCCATGATGTCGTCCCGCTCCAGCGGCGTAATGAACGTCTTGTTCAATTCCTTGATGACAGTATGGGTGTAAGTATCGCACTGGGATTCGTATTTCTTCATCTCCCCGGCGAAGTTCTCCACATTGCCCTGGAGACTCGAGATATTCTGAGCGAAATAATCCGCAGCCTGAACAATGGTGTCAGCCATGTTTTCCAGCGTCTCAAAGAATATATCCTTTTTTCTGAGCTTCATTAGTCTAAGACCCCTTTACATAATATTGCCGTGAAAAAAATGAAGTCATTCCATGTAAACCGCATGAAAATGAATGACAACCCTTGTTATCTTATCATATCGACAGAAGGGATAGAAGACAAAAAAACGAACTTTTTTACACTATAATAACAATTCCCTGTAATCGCGAAAATAATCATCCGAACATTCAATTCTCCAGCCGGCCTTAGCGGGATGCAGGCGCCAGCTCATATTCGACATGACTGCTGAACGAGGGGCTGTTCGGGACAATCAGAATATGGGTGATTCCCGGGAACATCAGCGCCTCCTTGCCGTCCTTCTTCACAAACCGGATGACGTCTCCGGGGCTGCGCGACCATTTGCCGTTAATCGCTACGCCGCGCTGTAACAACACCGCTTCTCCTCCCAGCTCCGTATCCACCTGCAACCGGCCTACATCGTCCAGCACCTTATGATCCGAACCCATCACGATGATGTTCGC
Source organism: Paenibacillus sp. FSL H8-0048 (assembly GCF_038002825.1). Classification (NCBI taxonomy): domain Bacteria; kingdom Bacillati; phylum Bacillota; class Bacilli; order Caryophanales; family Paenibacillaceae; genus Paenibacillus; species Paenibacillus sp. FSL H8-0048. Next base: position 3,811,077 of record NZ_JBBODF010000001.1, read on the forward strand.
CGCTTCCACCGGACGGTTATTATTCAGATCCAGATGCGGCTTGCCGTTCACCAGGCGGGCATACGTGCGCTGCTCTGCGTTGTATTGGTACCCGACATTGTAGCTCTTCAGCAGGAAGTTCACACTCAGCGCAAGCGCCGGGGTGCCCTCCACAGGTATGTAATCCGGATCATTGAAAAGAAACCCGGGGACCTTCACGTTCTCCTCATACCCCAGCTTCGTTGCCCCTTCTCTAAGCTTAGCGGCATTACTGTACAGGTTATGGGGAGCCTTGCGTTCCTTGTCCCGCCAGAAGTAGGCACCCGCGCGGCCGATTTCGTCCATATCCGCCTTCTTCTGCCGTTGCAGAATGGCATAAGCGTCCGGACTGCCTCCGGCATGCACCGTTATGCCGCCGTAGCTCTCGCCGATATCGATCAGATACGGGCGGATACTGCGGATCGGTCCGATCTTCACCACCCCGGCATGACTCTGAAAGATACCGATCAGCCGGGTAATACCGCCCTCGGCCAGCACCTCGTACAGAATATCCGCCTCGCTGATCCCGGATTGCGGACGGGCCGCCGGAGCATTATTGATCATAACCGCGAGCGGACGTGGCAGGCTCTCCTCCTCAGCAGGCAGACCTGTTAAGACGGAGACCGCTATTGGCGGGGCCGGCGTTGCTGTCGGCGACGGCTGCGTAACTTCGGTCGGCTGCGCCTGGGCTGTAGGCGCTACCACCCGCACAGGCACAGGCGTTGCCTGCTCTTCCCCGCAGGCAGAGAGCAGCACGGCGGCAAGGACTAGAGCATATACAGGACGGGATACATAACGGTTCATCGATATAGACACGTTGTTCCTCCTAATCGTAAGTTACAGCTTGCTTCCTTCATTTAATCATAGCTGGCAGAGTTTGTCTTGAGTGCAGCAAAAATCTTCACAGAACGCACTACCTCACACATTTCCTGGTGGGTACATCTAAGCCTCCTTACGGCTGGATCAGACCCAATGCCTATTGCTGTTGCTGCTCATGATCCCATCGGCTCTACACCAATTATCCGCTCTACGTCAATCAACCGCTCTACGTCACTCATTCGCTCTATGCAATAAATGGATAAACGTATCTTAATTTGGAGGATTTGACTCATTCAGGGGAATTAATTGGATAAACGTCATTTAATTTCGTGAGTTTTGTCCAATTTGATTTTTCGTCGATTATTAAGTGTTGATTTTCCAACTGTTGCCGGAAAGGTGATGTACCGTTCCTGAACAAGGGGAGAAAATCCACCTGCTGTTCCGTGCTTCCTTATGCGCCGGTTTGGATATCCGCCCATTTTTGAAATATATACTATCCCCGGTAACGAAAAAAGGACACAGCCTGATTAACGGCTGTATCCTGTACCCATTCGTTTGACATTCATATAGTAGTCAGTCAAGCATCCAGCAGTTCAGGCTGAGTGTACCGTATTGGTAGGCCTGAATCATTAGCTGTGCCCGTCTGCCTTCATCGGCTGCCCCCATTACATAGAAGAGCGGGATAAAATGCTCCTTGCCGTAGGCAGGTACAGCCTCCCTCACATGCGGCGCTTGCTTCTCATACGCATACAGGGAGCGAAGATCCCAGGCCTTAAGCCGCCCTGCAATCCATCCGTCGAAGTCAAGCGCCCATTGCTCCGGCTGATCCTTCTGCTTCAGCAGTCTGAGATTATGCACCAGACCGCCGCTGCCAATCAGGAGGACACCTTCCTCGCGCAGCGGTGCAAGCATCCGGCCGATGTTGTACTGCTCCTCAGGCGAGCGGAGCGAATCCACAGATAAGGCCACGACCGGAATATCCGCCTGCGGGAACATGGTGCTCAGGATAACCCATGCGCCATGATCCAGACCCCGGCCCAGCACGGGCTGATGGGGCAGATTACTATTCTTGAACAGCTCCGAAATACGGTTGCTGAGTGCAGGATCACCTGGAGCAGGATAACTCAGCTGATACATCTCTTCCGGGAATCCGTAGAAATCATGCTGCGTTTCATGCTGTGCGTCCACTGTGATCAGCTGATCGGGACTGTCCCAATGAGCTGAGAAGATCACAATGCCGCGGGGCTTCCCCAGATCCGAACCCAGCCGCTGCAGGAAACGCGTATAGTCGTTATCCTCAAGTACCAGCAGCGGAGAGCCGTGCGCAATGAAAAAGGCCGGTAATTTCATAGGGTAAGAGCCTCCATTTCCGGTATGGTCTTCCCCTTTATTTTACAGCTAATTCCCTGCCATTGCGAGTGCCGTTACCGCTCCTATATCATCCAGTTCTGCCATTCCTCCTGCAGATGCTCCTGCTGGTTCATCCAATCCCGGGTACGCTTCAGCACCTGCTCCTGCGCCGGACCCGAAGAGAAGGTATGATCGCCCTGGAAAATAATCTCCTTGTCGCACCGTCCTTCCGGCCGGGTCCAGAACAGCTTCTGGTAGAGGAACGCATAATCTACAGGAATCACATCGTCGGAAGTCCCGTGGATAACCAGCACATCGCCGCTGAACTTCCCTGCCTCTTGGAACGGCTGGAAAGCGGCCAGGGAATTGAAGTATACCGGAGTGAACGAATAGCCGGCGTAATCGGCCGAACCGCTCTTCACCGACCGGTCGAAGGCTTCCCTGCCGACAATCTTGACGATGTCATTGAAGGGATAGCCGACGGCTGACCACAGTACAAGATTCTTCACTCGCCGGTCACGGACACCGGTCAGCAGCGCCACCGCGCCGCCCAGACTGTGTCCGATCAGCGTCACACGCTGCGGGTCCACATCGGCCGAGCTGATGCCGTAATCCAGCACCGCCCGGGTCTGCCCGATCATCGACTCCATATCCTCACTGCCGTAATCGCCGCTGCTCTCCCCGCAGCCTGCATAATCGAAACGGATTACCATATAGCCATCCTGCGCCAGCTCCCGGGCGGCCTTGACGAAGATCCGGTCGACACCGATCCGGCTGCCCACGAAGCCGTGGCAGATCACTGCAAGCGGCACCCGGTTCTTGCACCGTCCTGTCCCTGCCCGGTCTGCGGCCGGATAATGTATGCTCGCTGTCAATTCCTCTCCGTTATGCCGGATGATGATATTCCGTTCCATTGCGGCGTCCTCCCCTGATTCACTAATTTATTTTAAATTATAATAATTCCGATTAATTTAGTATGATTAATACTTCTATTATATTATCTGTACTAATTTGTTGTCAATACGCATGAAGCCAGCAGCTTACATCAGCTCTACAGGAGAAAAGGCCCCTTCCACTCCCTCTGGAGCGAAAGAGGCCCATATCCGCTTAGGCATCACTCAGTCATAGCTGTCGTGAAACATGTCGTGTGTCTCCTGCCGGCCTTCCCAATCCCCGAGCCCGTCCTCCTGGCCCTGACCCGCAGCATCCCATAGGCTGAAGCCGTCAGAATTGCCCCAGTCCCCCACATCATTAGTCGGTGCAGGCGTGGTACCGCCGTTCACAGCCTTGCCCGGATCCTGCTTGTTCTCCTGTTCCATAACGCTCCCTGCCTTCCCTCTAGCTATAGTTGGTGAAGCCACCACCTCTTCAGTGTTTACTCTTCCAAAAGGATTATTCAGACCTTCGTGAACGAACGTTGTCCTTGCACACGGCTGGTTCACAAACGTATACTCTAGGTTGAAGGTATCCTGATCACTCAATGCTGGAGGTATAGGTCCACACTATGAAAGTCAAAGCTATGATTAAGCAGAACAACCTGCTGCGGGAGCAGATGACGCCGTCTAACCGCTCTTATTTCGAAGATATGATTCTGGCGATGCGCGCCAGTTCAGTAGATGCTGTACGTGCAGAGGAGCTGCTGCTGGAGGCGGCCGCGCTGCTGCTGAAGGGACAAGCCAAGGGGAAGAACGCCAAGCAGGTTTTTGGCGAGAAGCCCGGCGATTATTTCAAGGACGTGATGGACAGTGCCCCGCCGCGCACACCGCGAAGCCGGCTGAAGAACTCCCTGATGATCTCCTGGTCCGCTCTGACCCTGCTGTTCGGGACGATGGGCATTGCCGGCCTGATTACACAGTGGAGCGGCGGTCCGCACGAACTCTTCGGCCAGCTTAGCCTGTTCACTCTGGTCGTTGTCGGCGCAGGCTCCATCGTGCTGGTTGAGCTTATTATGAAATGGATGGCCTCCCTCTCGGAGGACGACAGTCCGAAGCCTAAGACCTTCGACATTAAGGCCCTGGGCATCTATATCGGAATTGCCGTGATTGCGGTATTCGCCGGCATATTCCTCGATAATCTGTTCCCGGTCATTCCGGTCTCGCCCTGGGTCAGTCTGGCTCTGGCCGCCGCCGGAGGTCTAGGGCTGAAATTGATATTCTTCCCATCTTAGAGGCTGTATCCCACATCCATTCCACACAGGAGGAGACACGAATGAAAAAGCATGCCGTTCTATCCGCCGCAATCGCCCTGCTCATAGGGCTTCAGTCAGGCGCAGCCGGACAGGCCGGTGCTGAAGGCAGCGGAAGCAGCCGGACAGGCACTTCCGGTACAGCTGCGAGCGCTAAGACTGCCAGCCATGCAGAAGCGGTCTATACGGCCGCGCTGCCGCTGCTGTCCAGCGGTAACCTGCCGGGAGCCATTGCCTATATGAAGACGAAGTTATATGCAGTCACTCCGTATCAGGCGACTGTACTGACGCTGAAGCTGGAGAACCTGCATAAGGCGCTGCTCCCCTCCTGGGAGAAGAAATTCAGCAGCAGCGAGGTCCAGCGGAAGCTCCTCACCGTCTACAGAGGAGGAGTCAGCATGGAGAAGCTGGCTGAGAGTACGGATAACGCCGCCCTGCGCGCCCTGCTGCAAAGTGCGGGAGAGAGCGGGTACAAGCTGGATACCGCCGAGGGAAGCTTTTACCCGGTGATTGATTATGCGGCTTACCGCAAATATAAGCCTTATGTAACGGAGGATATCAGCAGCTATATTTCCATTATGGCGGCTGAATCCGATCTGCCTCCTTCCAAGGATAACGGGCTGATCATTGCCTGGGGCGAGGTGGCCGACCGTGCGCTGACCCAGGAGCAATTCATCCAGACCTATCCCAAATCCAACCGGGTGCAGGCCGTCAAGAAGCTGTATGACCAGTATGCTGTGAACACCTTCTACGGCCAGAACAACACCCCGCTCTTCCATTACGATAATCTGGAGATGGATCTGGAGGCGCAGAAGGCCTACACCGGAATCCTGGCCAAGAACAGCGGCACAAGCGCCTTCCTGCAGAAGCTTGAGGGCTTCATGAAGCTGATGAAGAGTAACGGCTACCTGCTGGACGACGAGGCGAAGCAGTATTTGAAGACTGAGGTGCCTCAGCTGTAGGCGGTTCAACTACATCCCATACAAGACACAATTATCCTAACGGGTGAAGGATGCTGATGCCTCATCGCCTTCTGATGATATTCATCCAGCCCATATGCCTTTTGGCCACCTTGCAGCCGGTTTTCGCATACGATCTGAAGGGCTTCTTCCTTTCTTGGAGGTGCTCCGCCTATCTCTTGCCCTTTCTAAGCGTTTTCTCTCACCGAGCGCTTGATGGAGCCGGATTGTTGCACATTTTGCAGGATTTCTCTAAAAATGTTACTGGATAAGCTACATTGTTGCATCATTTGCAGAAATTCTGGTGTTTAGTGCAAGTTAGGGCTGGCTTTGTTGCATTTCATGCAGGATTCCAGCATAAGTCGCTTCTATGGGGCAGTATTGCTGCACTTCTTGCAACATTCCCCTAAAACGGGAAACAGCCCCGTCCGCAATCACGCCGGACGGGGCTGTTTTCTATAAGATTAGATCAGCATACTGAACAGATTGACATCCTTGTTAATCTCCACGTAATCGACGCCCTTCTGCTTCATCCGCTCAATCAGCGGGGCGTAGGCATCGGTGGACATCAGCTCAATGCCGACCAGGGCCGGGCCGTTCTCCTTCTCATTCTTCTTCGTGTACTCGAACCGGGTGATATCATCGTCAGGTCCGACTACCTCGGTCAGGAACTCGCGCAGGGCACCCGCACGCTGCGGGAAGTTGACCATGAAGTAATGCTTGAGCCCTTCATAGATCAGGGAACGCTCCTTGATCTCCTGCATCCGGTCAATATCGTTGTTGCCGCCGCTGACGATGCAGACCACGCTTTTGCCGCGGATCTGATCACGGTACATGTCCAGCGCAGCAATCGGGAGGGAACCGGCAGGCTCCACCACAATGGCGTTCTCGTTATACAGCTCCAGAATAGTGGTACACGCCTTGCCCTCCGGCACCTTCACCACATCATCCAGCAGCTTCGAGCAGATATCGAAGGTCAGGCCGCCCACACGCTTCACCGCCGCGCCGTCTACGAACTTGTTAATCTCCTTCAGGGTGACCACCTCGCCGCTCTCCATAGCCTCAATCATCGAGGCTGCGCCGCTAGGCTCCACACCAATAACCTTAGTTGCCGGGCTCACCGTCTTGATATAGGTAGCTACACCGGCTGCCAGCCCACCGCCGCCGATGGTGACGAACACGAAGTCCGCAGGCTTGTCCAGATTCTCCATCACCTCCATGGCAATGGTACCGTTGCCGGCAATAATACGCGGCTCATCGAACGGATGAATCAGGGTCATGCTATGGTCAATGCAAGCCTGCAGCGCTTCATCGTAAGCATCATCGAAGGTATCACCCTTCAGAATTACCTCGACGAATTCGCCGCCGAAGCGCCGGACCTGCTTAATCTTCTGATTAGGAGTAGTGCTAGGCATGAATATCTTGCCTTTGATGCCTAGTGCCTTGCAGGAATAAGCCACCCCCTGGGCATGATTGCCCGCGCTGGCGCAGACGATGCCCTTGGCTCTGTCTTCGTCAGACAGACTGCGGATCATATTATAGGCTCCCCGGATTTTGAAGGAGCGTACAATCTGCAGATCCTCACGTTTCAAATATACATTACAGCCGTATTTGGCCGACAATACCGCATCCAGCTGGAGCGGCGTACGGACGATAACCTCCCGCAGCACATGGTGTGCGCGTACAATATCTTCCATTCCTACGATCCGGTTTTCGCCTTCTCTCATGTTTTCCCCGCCTCACTGTCTCTTTCTTATCGTTTCGCTTCTTGTAACATACTCTTCCAAGGACTTTTTTTCAACCCTTGTCCTCTCCACACACCATAACATCCACTGAGAGTGGAATGGAGCGCAGGAGCACCCTGCCGATAAGCAAGCGGGCGGTCCGGCTTCTACCAGCCGGACCGCCCGCTCAACGCAGCCCCCTATACCTTAAACCTCGACACTGCACTCAGCAGCTGCGCCGAGCTGAGCTTAATCTCCTCCATCTCCGCTACGATGCTGCCGGAACGCCCGATGATCTGCTCCGCTCCGGCAGCAATGGCCCCCGCTCCTTCCGCCCCCTCATTCGTCGCACTGCTTGTCTCGCTGATCGCTGTAAGCATGCTCTGAATGGAAGCGAGCAGCTCTTCCGAGGTGGCGCTGAAATCCGTCACCAGCTCCTCAATATACCTGGCATCCTCACTGTACCGCTCTCCGGTCTCCTGCATGGCATCGTAGTCCTTCTTCACCTGGCTGTCCATGAAGCCAAGCATACTCTCCGCAGCCTCCACCAGATTGGACACCGCCTGCACAACCGCTCCAGTCACTCCCTGGATCTCAGTCACCGTCTCACGCGAATTATCGGCTAGCTTACGGATCTCCTCCGCCACTACAGCGAACCCCCGGCCCGCTTCTCCGGCCCGTGCCGCTTCAATTGAAGCATTCAACGATAACAGGTTGGTCTGGGCGGCAATCTCCAGAATGGCGCCCGTAAGCGCGCTGATCTGCGAGATCGACCCCGACTGTTCGATGGCCGTGCGCAGCTTCTCTTCACTAAGCCCATACACGCTATCCGCATGTGTGCGGGATTCCCAGGCTCTCTCCTTCAGCCGCTCCGCCCGTACGTTAATTTCTCCGGCGGCTTCCGCCCCCTCCTGGGCTTTGCGGGCAATCCCATGGATCGCAGCCTTGACCTGGATTGTGCTGGCATTCATTTCCTCCATCGAGGCGGCGGTCTGCTGCAGACCTGCCGACAGCTCCTCCGTAACTCCTGAGATATCGGTGATGCTGCCGTCCAGCACGAATACGTTCTGCTCTGTATTTCCTACCGCTCCCGAGATACTCTGCGAGCTGTGCATAATCTCCTGAATCAGCGACTGCTGCGACTCAATCATATCGTTGAAGCTCTCGGCCAGCACCCCGATCTCGCCTCCCGCGGTCACTCTTGCCCTTACCGACAGGTCTCCGTCCTTCGCCTGCCCGAACGCAGCTGTGAGCAGCGGAATCTGCTTCAGGATACTGCCCGAGACCAGATACAGCAGGACAGACAGCACCGCAATTGAAGCAATGATCGAGAGGAAGAATATCAGCTCAAAGTGCTTCAGCGCAAGCTCCGCATGCTTCTGCGGTACGATCAGTGCGACTGACCACTGGTTAGCCACAGCCGGTGAATAGGATACATAGCTGGGCTCGCCATCTATTTCTGTCTGGAAGACATTCGAGCCCCACTGCAGCATTTTATCGCCAACAGCCTTCCACGATCCGCCCAGGTCAGCCATCTTCTTCAGCAGGATATGATCCGGATTGGGATGGTAGATGAACGTCCCTGTCTCATCAATCAGCACGGCATAGCCGCTGCCCTTATAATTAAAAGCGCCCAGCGCCGCTGTAATCTGCTCAATCGAAATATCTGCACTCGCCACACCGAGCAGCTTGCCTGAATCATCAAGCAGCGGTGTGCTGACACTGACGACCATTTTGCCTGACCCGGCATCAATATAAGGATTGGTAATGGTAACACGCTTGTTCGCAGCCGTAGCGGAATACCAGCTTCGCTCCTTCAGCACATAGTCTGCCGGAGGCTCGAATTCATCCTGGGTAATCACCTTGTTCACCGCATCCAGACCTATGTATACATTGAGCAGATTCTTATTGTTGTTCTTGATCAGGTTCAGCGTCTGGATCAGCTGCGCGTACCCGTCCGTAGTCTTCAGCGTCTGCGCATCCTTCACCCTCGGGATGAAATCGCGGAGATAGGCATTGGCATTGAGCAGCGCCACACTGTCAATAGCAGGCTGCAGCAGGTCACTGACCTGCACCCCGATCTCCCCTTTCTCGTACGTCAGTGAGCTCTTCAGCCCGTCCACGATAAGCTGCTTGGCATTGCTGTAGATCACTATAGACACCGCTATGAAAATAACCACCACAGACAGAATCACCGACAAAAACAGCTTGCTACGAATCCCCATATTCCTTAATGCTTTCATACAACTCCCCCATCCCCATGTCAATAGACTCAGGCCTTAAGCTCTACCTGCGGCTATTCTCTGTCTTTTCGACTTATTTCTGCAAAAAATCCCTTTATCCCTTTACCGTTTCTCCGCAAGCTGTGAAAGAACTGTGTCCATGTCAGGTATTTTCTCATGATTACCCTGTTAAACACCCGCTTCTTCCGCATTTACGCTTATTCATGTCAGGTTTTTTGCACAAAAAAATACTCCCTTGTCTCTGCTGTATTCAGCAAATAAAAGGGAGTATGGGGAGTACACCGTCCTACTGTTCCAGCAGCTCCTGAAACCACTTCAGGTTGAGTTCATGGTGTGCTCTGACATTATTCATCATCGATTTGGCCGTATCGTAGATCTTATCTTGCTTGGCATCCAGCGCATAGTCAATTTCAGCAATTTTGCGCCGTGTCTGTTCCATCTGCACCGCTACAGCCGCCTTGAATTGCTCAGGATCATATTGGTGGGCGAACAGCGTAGTCATATAAAAGGCTAACGTAATATCGTCCGTCTGCACCGAGTATTTGGCCATCAGTCCTTTGAAATGCTCGTCACCCTGCGGGGTAATCTCGTAGATGTATTGCTCGGGATAGTTGTTCACGCTAACGACCTCCACCAGCCGGACCAAGCCTTCACCCGCCAGCTTCTGGAGGTTGTAATACAGCGATCCCTTCGTCATATGGATAAGGTAGCGGTAATCCCGTTCCTTGAAGACACTGAGCAATTCATAAGCGCTGGATTGTCCGCAATCCTTCAGCAGACCCAGTATAAGTAAGGGTATAATAGTGAATTCCTCTTTCTGTATTTATTGAAAATCACCGAGATGCTCCGCAATCCATTCTCTGAACGTATAAGGCTCCCGGCCAAGAATCGTCAGCACCGTATCTGTCACGGCGAGCTTGTGCTTCAGGCTATACTCCCAGTCCTGGACTCTAAGGGTGATATACTCTTCAGCGATGTACTTACTCATATAGGAACGGAAGTCCCCGATCGTCTGCTCTTCCAGTTGAATCGATTGTCCAAGCTGCTTGGAGATTTCCGTCAATATGTTCCGCTGGCTAAGAATATTTGCTCCTGTGAGCGTCAAGACCTGCCCGGAGAATCTGTCAAAATCCGCTACTACCTCACTGATCACTTCGGCAATATCAGCTTCATGCACACTGGCCAGCTTAGCCTCCAGGGCCGGTAACCGGATCGTCCCCTTATTGTATCTAAAAAGGTCCCTCCAGTAAACGGTATTGTGCATGAACGCCTCCGCCCGGATGAACACATACCGAAAGCCATACGCCTGTATCTGCTCCTCGACCTTCTTATGCTTCATGGCGTTCTCATTGTAACCGGCATCCGAGCGGTTGATGGAGGCTGAGGATAAAAACACGATGTTCCGTACACCCTTGTCCCGGGCAGCCTGGAGAATCTCTTCGGCATCATCCAGCAGAATCAGGAATAAGGTCTCCACACCGCTCAGGCTGTCTGACCAGACGCTGCACTCCTTGATATCGCCGGTGACGACACTCATATGATCGCTCTGATCGCTTATCAGCTTCTCCGGTGTCCGGGTGAGGGCCTTGAAATGGACAGCCTTAGAATTGAGGTGATGTACAACCCGATTTCCGACAGTTCCAGTTGCTCCAGTAATAAATAACATTAGGAGGACCTCTTTTCAGATAGTTTAGTCTAATTAGACTATAATTCATAATATAGTCTAATTAGACTAAGTTGGCAAGGGGTTTTATATGTTGCCCAATCCCACCGCCATTGTAGTCGGTTTTCCGATTACATTGCGCTCACCTACCCCCGCCACCGCCATTGTAGTCGGTTTTTCGATTACATGGCGCTCATCTACCCCCGCCATCGCCATTGTAGTCGGTTTTTCGATTACATGGGCGGTGTGCGGTGAAATCACGGAGGTCGCTCCTAATTTCCATAAAAAAACACAGCCCCGAAGGACTGTGTCTGGTATTCATCTATAGCGTCTATTGCTTCAGCATCCACTTAAGCAGGTCCGGCAGGCTCGCCCACAAGCGCGAGTGCATAATTACATATTCAATCGCTTCATTGGGATCACCCATACCGACAAAATCCGGAAGATTATTCGGCAGCCGCTTCAAGCCCAGCAGGTAATCCGGCACATGCTTGTTCACTCCGCGGGCTATGCGGTAGAGCATTTTGAGCTGCGAGGTAATCCCGTTCTTCTTGAACTCCAGCACAATCCGGTCATAGGCAAAAGCCGCCGCCGCATCCTCTTCACCGTAGTTCTTAATGATCCGCTCTGCTGCTTCAAGCTGGTTGCTATACAGATATACAGCAGTCAGCAGATAGCGGGCACCGGTATTATCATCCTTATTAAGCTCCAGAATATGCTCCAGCATCTCTGTTGCTTCCTCCGCCTTACCGCCGAACCAGCAGGATTCCGCGTAGCTCTGGCAGATCCGGATATAAGGACGGGTCTCATAGAGCCCCCAGAAGAACCCTTTATGCTTCGTAAAATAAGACTCGCCCAGCTCCCGTCTGCCTGCGGCGATTCCCGCCTTCAGCAGCTCCCGGGCGTCCTCCTCATTCTCCGTCTCCTCGGCGAGAATAAGGTAGGCTTCCGGGCAGTCCGGATAGAGCTCCAGCGCCTTCTCCGCCAATTGGACCCGCCGCTTCGCAGAGGTTGCCTCCATAGCTTGGGCCAGAAGGGTCTGCGCCTTCTCCTGCGGAGTTTCGTCTCCGTTCAGCGCCATCAAATCGTCTGCTTCCCCGGTCATGCCGTATTCCTCGACATAGTTATAGATCTCTTTAACCTTGCGGGAGATCGTGGCCGTGGTAATCGCGTATTTGTCTGCCAGCTCCGCCTGCGACAGCATGAAGCCGTATTCCTCGGACAGCAGGTATTCGATTGCCGCACAGAAGGAGCCTGTCTTCTTCACGGCCGGCTTGGTCTGGCGGGAGAAACCGTTCCACAGCAGCAGTGCCTCCAGAATCAGCTCCCGGTCATACTGGTCTCTCATACGCTCGATCAGCTCCAGCGCCAGCTGTTCATGGGCCGGATGCTCCCAGCTCAGCTCCTTCGTCACCATCTTCTTGAGCTTGGGCAGCGTTAGCTTGGCCGCAGCAGGAGCAGCACTTACCGTAGCCGGCTGTTCCTCTTGCACGATTACGCCGGGGATGGTTACAGGTGCTTGCGCAGCTGCATCTCCTGCGTTAACCAGCCGCAGCATCGACTGGGCTGCGGCTCTGTCTTTCTCCATGCAGCATTTCTTATATTTGTTCCCGCTTCCACACGGGCATAAGTCGTTTCTTCCTACCTTACTCAAAACTAATTCCCCCTTAAATCAGTAACTGTACATCCGCATAAGCATCGCTGTTATTGTACTATAATAGCATTCGTAGCGCGAAACATATGAATGCTTCAATTTTAAAAAAGGCCTTTCCTTAGAAAGGAAAGACCCTTTATCTGTATATATCCGCACATTTTCCCCCGTACGAGTTGTATTATAGCACTTCTCCTACAACTTGTCAGTCCTTTTTTTGGGACTTTCTCCTCAGACCAGTGCCTTCATTGCGATATCACTGCGGTTCTGTTTACCCGCAAACGTAATAGTCTCCGCACTGGCATAAGCTGATGTACGTGCTTCGGCAATGGTTGCCCCCAGGCCTACCACTCCAAGCACGCGGCCGCCGGTAGTCACCCAGCCGCCGTCCTCGCTGCGTGCAGTTCCAGCATGGAAGACCAGTGCCGAGCCGCTGTCTTCCAGCCCGCTGATCGGCACTCCCTTCGGATAAGGCCCGGGATATCCCTCCGAGGCCAGGACCACGCAGACTGCCGCCTCATCGCTCCACTCGATCGGAATATCGGCGAGTCTGCCTTCGGTCACAGCCAGGAAGATCTCCAGCAGATCGCTCCGCAGCCGGGGAAGAACCACCTGGGTCTCCGGGTCCCCGAAACGGGCATTGAACTCAATCGTCTTCGGTCTGCCGTCCGGCGAGATCATCAGCCCGGCGAACAGCACTCCGCTGAAGGGCCGCCCCTCTGCTACCATCGCTCTGGCTGTCGGTTCAATAATCGTCTCTACCGCTTCACGGATGATCGCTTCATCGATATGAGGCAGCGGGGAATAGGTACCCATGCCCCCCGTATTAGGTCCTTTATCGCCGTCGAATACAGGCTTATGGTCCTGGGCCGCAGCCATTGGCCGCACCGTTTCGCCATCCACGAACGCCAGAATCGACATTTCCTGCCCGGCAAGGAACTCTTCAATGACTACCTGCGCACCTGCTTCCCCGAAAACCTTGTCGACCATGATCTCCTGAAGGGCCTGCTCCGCTTCCTCCCGGGAATACGCCACGGTTACCCCTTTGCCTGCGGCCAGGCCGTCCGCCTTGATGACAATCGGCAGCGCTTGGCTCCGCAGATAAAACAGGGCGGTCTCATAATCGCTGAATTTCTCGTACGCGGCTGTCGGAATGCTGTATTTATGCAGCAGATCCTTCATGAAGGTCTTGCTGCCCTCAATCTCTGCGGCATTCTTACGCGGGCCGAATACACGGATATCCTGGGCTTCGAAGGCATCGACAATGCCTGCAGCGAGCGGATCATCCGGTCCGATCACCACCAGACCTACCTCTTTTTCCTTGGCAAAAGCGGTCAGCTTATCGAACTCGAAGACGCCGATCGGCACACATTCCGCAAGCTGCGCAATCCCGGCATTGCCGGGAGCGCAGTAGATTTTACCGGCACGGGGACTGCGGGACAAGCTCCAGATGATCGCATGCTCGCGTCCGCCGCCGCCGACTACTAAAATATCCATAAGACTCTGATCCTCCCAGCGTGCTAGTGTTTGAAGTGGCGTACGCCGGTGAAGACCATGGCAATGCCGTATTCATTGGCAACCTTAACCGACTCTTCGTCCTTGATCGAGCCTCCCGGCTGAATCACTGCCGTAATGCCCGCCTTCGCAGCCATTTCCAGAGTATCGCCCATCGGGAAGAAAGCGTCTGATGCCAGCACAGCCCCCTTCGCTTTCCCGCCTGCTTGCTCAATGGCAATCTTGGCCGCACCGACACGGTTCATCTGTCCTGCACCTACACCGACCGTCATATCGTCAGCCGCCAGCACGATGGCGTTGGACTTCACATGCTTCACGACCTTCCAGCCGAACAACAGCTGCTTCAGCTCTTCTTCGGTAGGCTTACGGTCGGTTACCACTTGCAATTCCTCAGGATTCACAGAATGTACATCACTCTCCTGCACTACCATACCTCCTTCAACAGAGGTGACCACAAAGCTGCTCTTTCGGGATGCGGCAGTGCTGAGGTGGCCAAGCTTAAGCAGGCGGATGTTCTTTTTCTTGGTCAAAATGTCCAGTGCTTCCTCGGTGAAGCCCGGTGCAAGCACGATTTCGAGGAAAATATCCTTCAGCAGATTAGCCGTGTCCGCATCAATAATCCGGTTGGCAGCCACAATTCCGCCGAAGATGGAGGTAGGGTCCGCATTGTACGCTTTTTGATACGCTTCATAGACACTAGTGCCCACGCCGACTCCGCAAGGATTCATATGCTTCACGGCTACAACGGCAGGCTCCTCGAACTCTTTGACAATCTGGAGCGCCGCGTTCGCGTCATTGATATTGTTGTAGGACAGCTCTTTGCCGTGCAGCTGCTCGGCAGCCGTCAGGGTATCCTGCGCCGCCAGCGGCTTGCGGTAGAACGCAGCCTTCTGATGCGGGTTCTCCCCGTAACGCAGATCCTGGATTTTCTCATAAGTGACCGTATAGCGCTCCGGCAGCGGTTCACCGGTGACATTCGCCAGATAATCGGCAATCAGGGCGTCGTAAGCCGCCGTATGGCGGAAGACTTTGGCCGCAAGACGTTTGCGGGTTGCAAGGGTTGTATCCCCACCGGCGCGTACTTCTTCAAGCACATTCGCATAGTCGGCCGCATCGACCACCACACTGACAAACGCATGGTTCTTCGCCGCAGAACGCAGCATCGTCGGTCCGCCGATATCAATGTTCTCGATCGCCTCTTCATAAGACACATCCGGCTTGGCAATCGTCTCCGCGAACGGATACAGATTCACCACGACAAGGTCGATGTAATCAAGGCCGAGCTCATTCATCTGACGGGTATGCTCTTCGTTGTCACGAACGGCCAGGAGGCCGCTGTGTACGGCTGGATGTAAGGTTTTGACGCGTCCATCCATGATCTCAGGGAAGCCGGTAACATCAGAGATGCCAATGACCGGAACGCCTTCCTTCGCGAGAAGTGTGCTGGTGCCGCCTGTGGAGATAATTTCTACGCCTAATGCAGACAACTCGCGGCAAAAATCCACGATGCCCTGTTTGTCCGATACGCTGACCAGCGCTCTCTTGATACTCACTTTGAATAGTCCTCCTCTGGATTGACGCTAGATTATTGGGGTGTTGTAAGAGTTACTTGATGGATCAGCTGCTCTTGAAGACGGCTTGCCCCCACTCATTGGTGCAGCTGATTTAGTTGGATTTTTGTCATCTAATTTCGGCGGGGAAGCACGTAGCGGGGCAGTAGTTGGAAAATGTACACTTAAATGACGCCAGATAAGGTCAATCATTCGATTGAGGCCGGATTAGTTGTACTTTTTCCACTTGTGCTCCGCTAACCGCATATATCAGCCAGATTAGATGGAGAAAATCCACCTGTTCCAGCAGCTTAGCTTATTGAGTTGGGAATACTAAACCTTTAAATTAGTATTACCTTGTACCTGTGGATGATTGTCGGATGAACTCCGGATGATTGCAGCGATGAATCCTGCAGAACAAACTATTATTTTAGAATTTCCTGGTGTTTCTGTCCTGCTATTTGTGCTTCTGTCTTTACGCCAGCAAACCTGTATTTTCGCAATTTCAGGCCAAGCCGCCAGAGCTTACGTCAATTTCTGACGCTCCAGCAGTATTTCCCGAGAAATATCAGAATCGGCCGGGGTTTGCCTGAAATGTCGAAATCAGTCCGGTTCAACAGTCAACACAGGTAGCTATACAACAGCTTCGCTTAATCGGCAATAGTCGTCATTCTTCCGTTCAATTCTACTTTTCCGGCGGCAAAAGCACTCACTACCTCAGGATACAGCGCGTATTCAACCTGATGGATGCGTGCAGCCAGCGATTCGGCGGTATCTCCAGATTGGACCTCCACGCTGCGCTGGGCAATCACCGTTCCCGTATCCATGCCTCCATCTACAAAATGCACGGTCACGCCCGTCAGCTTCACGCCATACTCCAGCGCCTGCCCGATGGCGTCCTTCCCGGCAAACGCCGGCAGCAGCGAAGGATGAATGTTGATGATCCGTCCGGTATACGGTGCGAGCAGAACCGGGGAGACCAGACGCATATAGCCGGCCAGCACCACCAGTCCGATGTTCCGCCGCTGCAATTCAGCAACAATCGCGGCCTCGTACTGCTCCCGGCCCGCGAAGTCCTTCGGCCGCAGCAGCAGAGCAGGAATTCCTGCCTCCTCTGCCCGCTGTGCTACAGGCGCTTCCGGTTTATCCGAGACCAGCAGCTCTATGCTGCCTCCGCCCAGCCTGCCCTCCCGCTGTGCCTGGACCAGTGCAGCGAAATTGCTGCCTGTTCCGGAGGCAAAGACAGCGATTCGGCCCCACTCCATCAGACTTCAGCTCCCGTGAAGGTAACGACGCGCTCTCCTTCAGTAACTGTGCCGATCCGGTAAGCCTCTTCCCCGCTGGCCTTAAGCAGCGCAAGCGCACGCTCTGCGTCCGCTTCTGCCACTACCAGCACCAGCCCTACGCCCATATTGAACGTGGTGAACATGTCACGGTTGCTGACCTGCCCCTTGCTCTGCATCAGAGTGAAGACCGGCTGAATCGGCCAGGAGCCGTAGTTGATCTCTACATTCACATTCTCCGGCAATACGCGCGGAATATTCTCGATGAATCCGCCGCCGGTAATATGGGCCATGCCCTTGACCGGAAGCTGTTCCAGCAGTGCAAGCAGCGGCTTCACGTAGATCCGGGTCGGGGCCAGCAGAACGTCTGCCAACGGCGCTCCCAGCTCCGGTACAACCTCATCCAGGCCGTAACCGTCTTCCTCCAGCAGCAGCTTGCGCACCAGCGAGAAGCCATTGCTGTGAATCCCGCTCGAAGCCAGTCCAATAACTGTGTCTCCTGGAGCAATGTCTGCTCCGGTGACCAGCTTCGCCTTATCGGCCACGCCGACAGTGAATCCGGCGATATCATATTCGCCCGCCGCATACATGCCGGGCATCTCCGCAGTCTCGCCGCCGATCAGCGCGCAGCCCGCCTGATGGCAGCCTTCCGCGATCCCGGATACGATGGCTTCAATCTTTTCCGGCACAACCTTATCGCAGGCCAGATAATCGAGGAAGAACAGCGGCTCAGCGCCCTGTACCACGATGTCATTCACGCACATGGCGACCGCATCGATGCCAATCGTGTCGTGGCGGTCAGCCGCGAACGCGATCTTCAGCTTCGTGCCCACACCATCTGTTCCCGATACGAGAACCGGCTCTTCGTACTTGTCCTTATTCAGGCCGAACAGGGCGCCGAAGCCGCCCAGCTCCGTCATTACCTCTGGGCGGTATGTGCGCTTCACATGCTTCTTCATGCGTTCTACTGCTTCATTGCCAGCCGCAATATCCACTCCGGCTTTCTTGTACGCTTCTGACACGTTTGGACACCTCATTTAGATTAGTTTAGAGCGCGGGTTCGGGGCGGCAGGGATTTGAACCCTTCACTTCTGGGGTGGTTATAGTCGTCATTCCGAGGAACATTTGGACTTCCGGCCGCTGTTATGGCCCGATTTCCTGATTGATACCGCTACTTGCGGTAGAAATCGGGCCATAAAGGCGGACGCTACCGCTCCTACAGTTCCAAATTTCCTCTCCATGACTCCAACCACCGGGTTTAAATCCCTGCCGCAAGCCGAAGCTTCGCGCCTTGCACAGCGGCAAGGGGTCGGCGCTGGGCTTCGCACAGCGCCTCCTTAGGCGACCGTCACCCCGACTTTGCGGCAGCAAACGGGACGGGGGCGGGAGCTCTTCTCCGCACGGGGCGAAGCCGTGCGGGCCTTAAGGCGACAGAATCTCCTGATTTGCGCAGCAAACAGGACAGATTCTGGAGCCGGAGGGGCCGGCGGACCGCAGGCCGCCGGGGGGGCAGCGCCGCTAAGCGTGTCCCGTCCGTGCGCAGCACACAGGGACAAAGCGGGGACGCGCACCCAAGCCTACTTAGCAAGTTTAGAGCAAGCTCCTTCCACCAAACTTTCGGGTGGCCGGAGGGCAGCGCCCTCCGGAATCCCCCTTCGCAAGGGGGACTTAGGGGGATGTTAACAGCTGCATCCGTCCTTCTCTTCCCCGCCGAAATCCACCTGCGTCGGGTAATCATTGTCGAAGCAGGACAGGCATAGGCCGCCTTTGTAATCGTCACTATTATAGCCGCCGATGGACTGGATCAGCCCTTCGGGAGAGAGGAACGCCAGGGAATCGGCGTTGATCTCCTCGCACATCTCGGCGATGGTCTTGTAAGAGGCAATCAGCTCCCGGCGGTCCGGGGTATCGATGCCATAGAAGCACGGATTCTTGAACGGCGGCGAGGTAATCCGCACGTGGACCTCTAAGGCTCCGGCTTCGCGCAGCAGGTTGACGATCCGGCGCGAGGTGGTACCCCGCACGATCGAATCGTCGATCATCACTACGCGCTGGCCTTCCACGACGCGGCGTACCGCGCTGAGCTTCATCTTGACGCCCTGCTCACGCAGCTCCTGGCTGGGCTGGATGAACGTACGGCCGGTATATTTGTTCTTGATTAGTCCCAGCTCGTACGGGATGCCCGTCTGCTCGGCATAGCCGATGGCGGCGGAGATACTGGAATCCGGCACGCCGGTGACAATATCCGCATCCACGAAGGCTTCGAGCGCCATACGGCTGCCCATACGCTTGCGGGCGGAGTGCAGGTTGGAGCCGTTCAGGTCGCTGTCCGGGCGGGCGAAGTAGATGTACTCCATCGCACACAGTGCTTTGCGCTTAGGCTCTGCGAAGCGTTCTTCACGGAAGCCGTTCTGATCCAGCACCAACAGCTCACCCGGTTCAATATCACGCACCAGCTCAGCGCCGATGACTTCAAGCGCACACGACTCGGAAGCGAAGACATAGGCTTCGCCCAGACGGCCCATCACGAGCGGACGGAGTCCGTGGGTATCTGAGGCGACAATCAGCTTGTCATTGGTCATCAAGAGGAAGGCGAAGCCGCCGACCAGTTGCGACAAGGCATCCTTCGTAGCTTCGACAAAATCCTTCTGTGACCGCGCAATCAGATGCGCCAGCACCTCGGTATCACTGGTCGTCTGGAAGATCGAGCCGCCCTGTTCGAGCTGCTTGCGGATCAGCGGCTCGTTGACGATGTTGCCGTTCGTGGCAATCGCCAGATCGCCGTCACGGTATTTGAAGACCAGCGGCTGCGCATTGGTCAGCCGGCTGTCTCCGCTGGTGGAGTACCGCACATGGCCAATTGACATGTCTCCGACCAGCGAAGCAATCTTGTCTTTGTCGAAGACTTCCTTCACCAGGCCCATGCCGCGGTGATAGTTGAAGTCGCGTCCATCCGCCACGCAGATGCCCGCGCTCTCTTCGCCCCGGTGCTGCAGGGCATGCAGTCCGTAATAGGACATGGAGGCAGCCTCCGGGTGTCCGAAGACCCCGAAGACGCCGCATTCCTCTTTTAACGTGTCAAAAATATCTCCCGAGCCCGTTCCTTCATTGTAAAAGTCGCCGGTCCACAGGATAGGGGCTTCCTGCTTGTTCCCGGTCTTTATTTCATAAGACATGGAATAGCATCCTCCCAAATGGTCTTCAGTCCGGTAACAGCTTCATCCAGTGCAGACGAGCCGTCCAGTGTAACGCGCAGGCGCTCTCCGCCAACGGTTCCAATGATCTCTACAGGCACGCCGTATGCGGCAACTGCCGCCTTCAGCTCCTCTGCATGGTCAGGCGCCGAAGTCAGGATAATACGGGACTGGCTCTCGCTGAACAGCGCCACATCCGGGCGCAGCCCGCCTGCGGACAGCTCAATATTCGCGCCGATACTGCCGCTGATGCAGCTCTCTGCCAGCGCTCCGGCCAAGCCGCCTTCAGACAGGTCATGCGCCGAGCGCACCAGACCGCTGCGGATGGCAGCGAGGACGGCATCCAACAGCTTGCGCTCAGTCGCCAGGTCCAGCTCCGGCGGACGGCCTTCCGTCAAGCCATGCACAGCATACTGAAATTCACTGCCGCCCAGCTCTGCCTTCGTCACGCCTAGCAGAAGTACAGCATCGCCTTCCTGCTTGAAGGCCTGGGTTGTAATGTGATCCGTATCTTCAACCAGTCCCACCATGCCGACAACCGGTGTCGGGTAGATGGCCCCGGAGGCATTCTCGTTATACAGGCTGACATTCCCGCCAATAACCGGCGTATCCAGCACCCGGCAAGCTTCTGCCATACCGTCTACCGCGCGTTCCATCTGCCAGAAGATCTCCGGCTTCTCCGGGCTGCCGAAGTTCAGGTTGTCTGTAATCGCCAGCGGCTGGGCACCGGAGCAGACGATATTTCGCGCCGCTTCGCTGACAGCAATGCGTCCGCCCACTTCAGGGTCCAGATAGACATAACGGCCGTTACAGTCCGTCGTCATGGCCAGACCTTTGCGCGTACCATGAATGGTGACCACTGCCGCATCGGAACCCGGGCGAACCGCCGTGCTGGTGCGTACCATATAATCGTATTGATTGTATACCCATGCTTTGCTTGCTACGGTAGGCGATCCCAGTACAGTGCGCAGCGCACCGCCCAGATCAGTCACTTCCTCATACCGCAGCGTATCAATCGCTGCATTGTCCTCGTAGTATGCAGGAATTGCAGACGGTTTGTTATAGATCGGACATTCATCCACCAGCGCCTTCACCGGCATATCGCCGACCACTTCGCCGTGATGGAACAGCTTCAGGCGGCCGTCATCGGTCACCTTACCTACCTTGCGGCAAATCACGCCCCAGCGGTCAAAAATCTCCTGCGCCTGCGCCTCATCCTTAGGCTCCACCACGAACAGCATCCGCTCCTGGGATTCCGAGAGCATCATCTCATATGGGGTCATCCCGTCTTCACGCTGCGGCACCTGATCCAGATACAGCTCCAGACCGTTGCCTGCCTTACTCGCCATTTCTGCGCTGGAGCAGGTCAGTCCGGCTGCGCCCATATCCTGAATGCCGAGGACGATGCCGCTGTCGATCAGCTCCAGACAGGATTCCATCACCAGCTTCTCCATGAACGGATCGCCGACCTGTACGGCGGTCTTCTTAGCTTCCGATTCCTCACTCAGCTCCACCGATGCGAAGGTCGCACCATGAATGCCGTCACGGCCAGTAGGCGGACCTACGTAGAATACGGGGTTACCTACCCCTTTGGCGACACCGCGCTGAATTTTGTCATGATCGATTAGCCCGACACACATCGCATTCACCAGCGGATTGCCGTCATAGCTGTTGTCGAACATAATCTCGCCGCCGACCGTCGGAATCCCGATACAGTTGCCGTAGCCTGCAATCCCGGACACGACATGCTCGAACAGGTATTTAACCCGGTCACTTTCCAGCTTCCCGAAGCGCAGGGAATTCAGCAAGGCCACCGGTCTTGCTCCCATGGAGAAAATATCGCGGATAATCCCGCCCACCCCGGTTGCCGCGCCCTGATAAGGCTCTACTGCCGACGGATGGTTGTGGCTTTCGATTTTGAAGACAACGGCCTGGTTATCCCCGATATCTACGATGCCCGCGCCTTCACCCGGTCCCATCAGTACCTTCGGTCCGCTTGTAGGGAAGCGGCTCAGCAGCGGCTTAGAGTTCTTATATGCACAGTGCTCAGACCACATGACGCTGAACACACCGATTTCAGTATAATTGGGCTTACGTCCCATGAAGGAGGTAATGAGCTCATATTCGCTGTCTGATACACCGAACTGACTGTAGATTTTCTGCTCCGCGATCTGCTCTGCGTTCGGCTCCTTAGCGGATACTTGCTGCGTCATAACGATCCCTCCATGTCTTGAGAATGGATGTGAACATCCGTTTGCCGTCTTCCGAGCCCAGCAGGCTATTCGCTGCACGCTCCGGGTGAGGCATCATGCCGACTACATTGCCCGCCACATTACTGATTCCGGCAATATCGGCCACCGAACCGTTCGGGTTGTCACCATAGGTGAATACGATCTGATTGTTCGCCTGAAGCTCTGCTAGCGTCTCTTCATCACAATAGTAATTGCCTTCGCCATGCGCGATAGGAATGACGATCTCTTCATCCTTCGCATAGTCAATAGTAAACGGGGTTGTGTTATTAACGACCTTAAGCACCGAGTCATGACAACGGAACTTCATCGACATGTTGCGGCGCAGCGCGCCCGGCAGAAGACCTGCTTCGGTCAGAATCTGGAACCCGTTGCAGATACCGAGCACGAATTTGCCCTGCTCTGCCGCCTTAGCCACTTCAGCCATTACCGGAGCGAACCGGGAGATTGCGCCGCAGCGCAGGTAGTCACCATAAGAGAAGCCGCCCGGCACGAGAATGCAGTCATACGCCGACAGGTCTGTCGCTGTATGCCATACATAATCCACTGGTTCGCCGAGGCTGTCTTCTACTGCCTTGTAGCAGTCAATGTCACAATTGGAGCCTGGAAAGACAAGTACTGCAAATTTCATGACGTTTAGTCCTCCAATTCGTAGCGGTAATCCTCGATCACCGTGTTGGCCAGCAGCTTCTCGCACATTTCCTTCAGGCGTCCTTCCGCTTCTGCGCGGTTATCGGTATCGAGGGTCAGCTCCATATACTTGCCGATCCGCAGACTTTCAACTTCCTGGAATCCAACGGAATGCAGGGCACCCTGCACGGCAACTCCCTGAGGGTCGAGCACGCTTTTCTTAATGGTGACGTAGACTGTCGCTTTTAACATACGCTTGTAGTTCCTCCTAGAATTTAATGAACTGAATTAGGCTTAATGTAGAGAATACAACTAAAATGAATCTACAACGACTTTCCAGTAAGGCGGTGATAGATATCCAGGTACCGGCGCGACGTTTCTTCGACCACCTCAGCCGGCAACGGGTCCGGCGTACTGTTTTTGTCCCAGGAGGAGGCTGACAGGTACGTGCGAACCGGCTCCTTATCCATGCTGTCAATCTCGATATCCAGTGCGTACTTGTCCTTGGCCCAGAAGCGGGAAGCATCCGGTGTGAAGATCTCATCGATCAGAATCACCTTACCGTCCAACAGACCGAACTCGAATTTGCAATCGGCGAGGATGATGCCGCGTTCTTCACAATAGGCTCTGGCAAAAGCGAACAGCTTCAGGCTCTTCTCCTTAAGCGTAAGCGCAAGCTCTGCGCCGATCTGCTCCTGCATCCGCTCAAACGGAATGTCCTCATCGTGACCAACATCATTTTTAGCCGCAGGTGTGAAAATCGGCTCCGCCAGCACCGCATTTTTCCGCAGTCCCTTGGGCAGCTCAATGCCGTTGACCTCTCCGGTCTCCTGGTACTGCCGCCAGCCGCCGCCGGTAATGCAGCCGCGCACGACACATTCGATGTCAATCCTCTCGGCTTTGCGGACAACCATGATCCGGTTCTTGAGCGCTTCCCTGTCCTTCACAATGTCCCCGAGCTTGTCCACCTCGATATGCACCACATGGTTCTCGATCAGCTCCCGGGTCTGGCCGAACCAGAAGGCGCTGAGCCTGTTCAGCACATTGCCCTTGTCCGGCACCGCCGGATCCAGCACATAATCGAAGGCAGAGATCCGGTCTGTTACCACGATCAGTATCTCATCCCCTAAATCATATAGCTCACGAACCTTGCCTTTGTAGAGCAGCGGCGCATTTACTAGTTCCACGGCAGTGGATATGGCCGAAGATGTCATGACCTTTCCTCCCTTGAACAAATGATCTTGCGTATATTTGGCTAAAAGCGCCTGGGGCGGTCTGTTCCCTTCGCATCAGCGGAAACTGCTTCTCCTTCGGGTTAATAGGGTCACTGCGGGAATTTTGGACTTCCGATCGCTGTTATGTTTGAATTTCTTGATTTGAACCGCTTAGCGGTGGAAATCCAAACATAAAGGCGAACGCTGACGCTTCTACAGTTCCAAAATCCCTCTCCGTTCCTCCTTTAACCCTAATATCTAAATCACATCCACTGTCGCATACGCTCCAGACCAACGTCTCTTCCCGCACCGCTCCGCCCAACTCTTCTCCAGTTCATCCCTTCACCACTGACTTACCTTTTTTATAAATCAGATCAGCTCCAGCTTACGGAAGATAGTGTCCACATGCTTGAGATGCCAGGAAGGATTGAACGCATCCTCGATCTCCTCCGCGCTAAGCACGGCAGTGATTTCCGGGGTGGCTTCCACGATGTCACGGAACTGGGTCTGCTCCTCCCAAGCCTGCATCGCGCGCGGCTGCACGGTGTCGTACGCCTGCTCGCGGCTGAAGCCCTTGTCGATCAGCTTGGTCAGGATGCGGCCGGAGAACGGAACGCCGAAGGTGCGGTTCATGTTGCGCTTCATATTCTCAGGGAATACAGTCAGGTTCTTCACGATGTTGCCGAAGCGGTTCAGCATATAGTTCAGCAGCATGGTCGCATCCGGCAGGATGATCCGCTCTACGGAGGAATGCGAGATATCGCGTTCATGCCACAACGGCACGTTCTCGTAAGCTGTCATCATATGGCCACGGATTACACGTGACAGACCGGAGATGTTCTCGCAGCCGATCGGGTTGCGCTTGTGCGGCATAGCAGACGAGCCCTTTTGACCCTTGGCAAAAGCCTCCTCGACCTCGCGGATCTCACTCTTCTGCAAAGCGCGGATCTCGGTAGCGAACTTGTCGAGGGAAGTAGCAACCAGTGCCAGCGCCGCCATGTACTCTGCGTGACGGTCACGCTGCAGGGTCTGCGTGGAGATTGGTGCGGGGCTGGTGCCCAGCTTGCGGCAGACGAATTCTTCCACGAACGGGTCGATGTTGGCATAGGTGCCGACGGCCCCGGAGATTTTGCCGAATTGTACGCCGTTCGCGGCATGACGGAAGCGCTCCAGGTTCCGCTTCATTTCCTCATACCACAGTGCCATCTTCAGCCCGAATGTCGTAGGCTCTGCATGTACGCCATGGGTACGGCCCATCATCGGGGTATCCTTGTAGGCGATAGCTTTGTCTTTTAGAATCTCAATGAACCGGATGATATCCTGCTCCAGAATCTCGTTGGCCTGACGCAGCAGGTAACCGAGCGCCGTGTCGACCACATCTGTCGAGGTTAGTCCGTAATGCACCCATTTGCGCTCTGCGCCAAGGCTCTCAGATACCGCACGGGTAAAAGCAATCACATCATGGCGTGTTTCCAGCTCAATCTCATCGATCCGCGCGATATCGAATTTGGCATCCTTGCGCAGCTTCGCGGCATCTTCATGCGGGATGACTCCCAGCTCGGCCCATGCCTCACAGGCGCAAATCTCAACTTCCAGCCACGCGTTGAATTTATTCTCTTCGGTCCAAATGGCCCGCATCTCAGGTCTGCTGTAACGTTCAATCATAGCTTGTCAGTTCCTCCAAAGGTTAGTTTGCTCTACCCAGGACAAGCCGTCGCCGGTATCCTTGCAGAGCAGGTTGATATGGCCCATTTTGCGGCCGGTTTTGCTCTCGGTCTTACCATATATATGAAGCTTGGGTGATACTCCAAGCCTGTCCGCTTCCTCATTCGCACGGCAGGCTGCCTGAACGGCTCCCTCCAGATGCTGGCCGAGTACATTCACCATCACCACAGGAGTAAGCAGCGAGGTAGCGCCCAGCGGCAGATTGCAGATGGCCCGCACATGCTGCTCGAACTGCGAGGTCACGCAGGCATCCATCGTGTAATGACCGGAGTTATGCGGACGCGGCGCCAGCTCGTTGACGAACAGCTCTCCATCCTCTGTCACGAACATCTCTACCGCCAGCAGCCCGACCGCCTCCATGCCGGAGACAATCCGCTCGGCCAGCTCACAGGCCCGCTGTTGAATCTCCTCCGGCACCCGTGCAGGCACAATCGAGAGATGCAGGATATTATCCACATGAATGTTCTCGGCAGGCGGGAAGCTCTTGACCTCCCCCGAGGCGCTCCGGGCGGCGATGACCGAAATCTCACATTTGAAAGTGATGAATTTCTCCAGCACCAGCTCCGGCGCGTCCACCTGTGCGGCCCCGTCAGCCTGAGCCGATGCCCCCGGCGCGACCTGCCGAAACGCTGCCGCCAGCTCTTCCGGTCTGCGGATGACGGCTTGTCCCTTGCCGTCGTACCCCCCTGTGGCGGTCTTCAGCACACAGGGCAAGCCCAGGTCTTTAGCCGCGGCTTCCAGCTCCGCCAGGCTGCCCACCTTGCGGTACGGGGCAACGGGTACGCCCGCCGCCTCGACCGCCGCCTTCTCGCGCAGCCGGTGCTGCGTCGTATACAGCAGCGCGCTGCCCTGCGGCACGTACGATTCCTCCGTCAGCAGCGCGGCTACGCCAGCGTCCACGTTCTCGAATTCGTACGTGATGACGTCGGAGCGCCGCGCCAGCTCGCGCGCGGCGTCCCGGTCGTTATACGCCGCTGTGATCTGCGGCGTAATCTGCCCGCAGGGCGCATCCTTTGCCGGGTCCAGCGCCACGAAGCGGTAGCCCATGGCGCTCCCGGACAGCGCCATCATGCGCCCCAGCTGCCCGCCGCCGAGCACGCCGATCGTAGCACCGGGCAGCAGCGTCAGTGGCGGCTGCACCCCGGTCTCTTCCCGCTCCGGCTCGGCTCCGGCAGCTATTGCTCTGCCTTCAGCCTTTACCGCACGCTCTGCCCCGAAGCCTTCCGCTCCGCCTTGAGCCTTCATCCCCCGCTCCGCCTTAGCCTGCTCCGCGCCACCCTCCAGCCGTCCGGCCCTCAGCTCCTCCAGGCTCATAGACTCTCGCTGCTTTCCAGCACCTCTTGCTGAGTCGCCTCGCGCCGCAGCTGCACACGCTGCGCCACCTCCGGCTCGAAGGCGCCGATGATCTGCGCTGCCAGCAGCGCCGCATTGATAGCTCCGGCGCGGCCGATGGCTACTGTCGCTACAGGAATGCCCGCAGGCATCTGCACAATCGACAGCAGCGAGTCCATGCCGTTCAAGGCCTTCGACTGCACAGGTACACCGATGACCGGCAGCATGGTCTTCGCAGCCACCATACCCGGCAGATGCGCCGCACCGCCCGCTCCAGCGATGATGACCCGCAGGCCGCGCTCCGCCGCCTCCTCGGCATAACGGAACATCAGATCCGGTGTGCGGTGTGCAGAGACAACCTTTTTCTCATAAGCTATATCCAGCTCCTCCAGCACTTCACAGGTATGCTGCATCGTTTCATAGTCCGATTTGCTGCCCATAATGACACCTACTTGCACAGACATCGTTCACCCAGCCTTCCATTTCCGTTATAGAGATTTCTCTGATTTCATTGTGTCCCGTTTCCTGCCAATTCCCGCATGAACCGTGAAAAATAGCCCGGACTCCAGACGCATTCTGCTGCGGGTGGACCCGGACTACTAAGGAATCAGGTGATAACCGCCCGGCAGCCGCACTCTCCCCGTCCTAACAGGCAGGAGAATACAGGAACACCGCCCCGGGCTGCGGGGAGGCTACCCTGCTGTCGTTCCAGTTATCCTATTTCCTCGTAGTCCGGCAATTTACGGTTACCGGGTAGAAACTTCCGGGCCCTATCCCCGGTTTTATACGAGCTCTTCATAGATTCAGTTTAACAACGCCCTACACATCATGTCAACTTAAACACGAACATTGTCATATCAGACTTGTAAATTGTTCGCTTTTGGGCATAAATGAAAATCTTATTCCCGCTAATCTGCCCATTTACGTACTAAAAAAAGGGGAACGCCACAGCGTTCCTCTACTAGAGCTTCTATTATTTAACAACCAGCACCGGAATGCGCGCGCTTTGCACCACATTATGGCTGACGCTGCCCAGAACGAACTCCCGGATACCGCCCAGCCCCCGGCTGCCGATTACGATCACATCTGCACCCTGCTCCTTGGCATAATTCAGAATAATTTCCGCAGGCGATCCCTGCAGCAATTCTACCGTAGCATTCAGACCTTCGGCATCCAGGCGGCTTTTCACTTCATCCGTTGTCTGGACCGCGAGGTCATAATAATCCTTGTTCACCGATGCCGGCAGAGGCGCGAGAGCTTCCCCGATGAAGAACCGCGGGAATTCAAATGCGTGTACGACGTACAGGGAGGACCCTGGAGTTACCTTAGCCAGCTCGATCGCCCGTTCCAGAGCCTGATTCGAAGCCTTTGAACCGTCATAGGCAAGCACAATTTTAGAGAATAACATATACGCCACCTCTTTCTGTTATTTACATCATTACCAAGCCCTCAAGCGGCTTACCTCAAAAAATACCCATACAGCAGCATATTCAGCAGCAGCAGTAGCGGAATTCCGAGTCTGAAGGAAGTATGCCTCGTCTTGTGGCGCTTGCGGTACATGGCAATCAGCACACCCAGCGCACCGCCCATGAACGCCAGCAGAAACAATGTTTTCTCCGGCACCCGATCCCGTCTTTTCCGGGCCTTGTTCTTGTCTTCCGACATCACTACATACCCGATAATGTTGATCAGCGCGAACCACAGCAATACCGCCTTGACCATCCTTCCGGCCCCTCCTCCTGGCATCCTACCTTGCTCTCTATTATATTACCCTTTCCGGCAAAAAACCAATAACCTCACATCACCGGCCCTGCAGCTCCCGCTCTTTCTTGCTCCGCCCGCCTGCGGCTCCGGCCTCTCTGATCCAGAACCAGGACAGCACTGCCGCCAGCACCGCTGCAATGGCTCCCAGCCAGAAGCCTCCTCGCAGACCGTACGCCGCACTCATCCATCCCGCTACAAAAGGACCGCCCGACATACCGATCGCATACACCGCCTGATAGAACCCCATCGCTGTCGCCCGCTTAAACGGAGCTACCCCGGAGACGGATTTCCCCAGCAGCAGCGGGAAGATCAGGCCTTGCATGAACCCGTTCCCAATCTGTGTTACACATAACGCCGCGAGCGTAGGCATCGAGGGAATGAGCAGCGTGAACACCGCACTTCCGGCAAAACCCAGCATCAGTGTCCCCCGGTCCCCCAGCCACCGGCCGAACAGCCGCGCACCATAGAGGGTCGCTATCGCATGTGGCAGCATAAAAGCCAGCGTCAGCCAGCCGAGGCTCCCCTTGCTCGCGCCAATATAGAGCGCCTGATTCGGCGTGTAGCCGAACATCGTAATGAACAGCACACAATGGGCCAGCACCGATAACAGCGATACTTTTACCAGCAGCGGTTCCTTCACGACACCGGCCAGATCCTTGAGCTTAATCGCTGTGCGCTTCTCCAGCTGTTGCTCCGGCAGACGGACGACCAGCAGCATCGCAGCCACCGCCACGATTCCTCCGATGATGAACGGGGTATTCCAGCCGAAGTGATCAACGATATAACCGCTGATCATCATACTGGTCAATTGGGCAATCACCGTGGTGAACTGGAGCATCCCCATAGCCCTGCCCGCCTCCTCTTTCGGAAAATACCCCGCGAACATCACCGAGTACACCACCCACGCCGATGCCGCTATCCCCGAGACCGCCCGCGCCGCCAGCGCCCAGCCCGGATGGGCCCCTGCCAGGAACAGCAGACAGCTCGCTCCGCTCGCGATCAGCCCCAGATAGATGAACGGCCGCCGCCGGTTAAGCACATCTGAACCCATTCCTATCGGCAGCCGGAAGAGAATCTGCATCAGGCCGTAGATTCCCAGCACCGCTCCCACCATGACATAAGAAGCCCCCAGATGCTCCACATACGGCGAGAGCACCGGAACATAGATATACGAAGAGAACCAGAACATAAAGACTATTACCAGAAAATACAACCGGCTGCTCCCCTTCTTACCCGGGGCCTCTGCCGCCTTCACCACATTCGCTAAACCTTCAGCCGCTGCCACTTCTCCACCTGCCCCACTCTATTTATCGAAACCCTGAAGCCTGATCCCTTTTCAATCTTTGTAAGTAAAGCATATCTACCGTCCCTTGAACAGCCCTGAAGCCGCAACAAGACCACCGGTACATCCCGGCAGTCTTATTCCTTAAGCCTATTCGCCCTTCTGTTTCGCTTCCATCGCAGCCTTCAGCAGATCGCCAAGATTGTTGCCGGCACTTTCCGTCTTGCTGTACTGCTGAACCAGCTTCTGCTGCTCGCGTTTATTGATATGCTTATGGTCCTTATCCATCGTCTCTGTAATGCCGCAGCCGAGGCACTGCACATACTTTCCGGCCTTGCCTTCCTTCATCTCCATCTTCTTATGGCACTGCGGACAGCGGCGGTTCGACAACTGCTTCTCGCCCGCCCGGGTATAGCCGCAGTCCTCCTTCGGACAGACCAGCAGCTTGCCGCGTTTGGTCTTCTTTTCTAACATCCTTGTTCCACACTCCGGACAATGACTGTTAGAGACATTATGCGGCTTGTATTCCGCCCCGCTGTTCTTCACCCCGGACACCAGCTCTTGTGCCATACTGCGGATACCCTGCAAAAAAGGCTCCGGGCGCCCTTGCCCGCGCGCAATTCTCTCCAGCTCCGCTTCCCAGCGTGCCGTCAGCTCCGGTGTACGCAGCTGCCCCGAGACCAGCTCAATCAATTGCTTGCCCTTGCCGGTTGGGTGCAGCAGATTGCCCTGCCGTTCAATCGTATCCGAGCTGACCAGCTTCTCAATGATATCCGCACGTGTGGCCGGTGTCCCCAGCCCATGCTTCTCCATTTGCGTCAGCAGCGTGGCTTCGTTATAACGCTTCGGCGGCTGTGTCCGTCCCGGCTTGATGATGCAGCGCGCAAGCTTCACGCTATCGCCTTCCCGCAGCTCCGGCAGCTTCACACTTCCTGCTGCGGGCTCATCCCCCGCATTCTCCTCGTCGTCATCCAGGCTCATATCCCCGCCGTATACCTCACGCCAGCCTGCATCCTTGATGGTAGTTCCCTTCACATAGAAGCCTTCACCGTCCACGGTTACCGTCACAGCTACGGCGTCATAACGGGCCGGAGGATAGAACAGGCTAATGAACCGCCGGACGATCAGATCGTAGAGCTTCCGCTCTTCCGCACTCAGCAGATTGAGCAGCACTGTCTGCTCTGTCGGAATAATCGCATGGTGATCGCTGACCTTGCTGTCATCGACAATCCGCTTCGTCATCGGCAGCGGCTTCCGCAGCAGCGGTCTGGCAAGGGCTGCATACGGCCCGACAGCCACGCTGTCGAGTCTTTCTTTTAATGTACCCGTCATATCAGCGGTCAGATAACGGCTGTCTGTACGCGGATAAGTGACCAACTTATGCTGCTCATACAGCTTCTGAAGCACACTTGAGGTTTGCTTGGCCGAGAAGCCGAATTTGCGGTTGGCATCACGCTGCAGCTCTGTCAGATCGTACGCCAGCGGATGCGGCTCGCTTTTCTCACTCTTCTGTACCTTGGTGATTTGTCCGCTGCGGCCAGTAAGCTTATCCTTGAGAACCCCCGTCTTTTCCCTGTCAAAAATCCGCCCATCTCCGCCCTGCGCCCGCCAGCCCGCCTGGAAGCTCCCGAAATCCGCAGTCAGCAGGTCATATTCCTGGGAACGGAAGCCGGTAATCTCATTCTCCCGGTCCATAATCATGCCCAGGGTAGGTGTCTGCACACGCCCCGCAGAGAGCGGCGCGCCGAACTTGCAGGTTAAGGCCCGCGTCACATTCAGCCCGATCATCCAATCCGCCTCAGCACGGCAGCGTGCAGACTCATACAGCCGGTCGAAATCCCGTCCAGGCCGCAGCGAAGCGAAGCCTTCTTTAATGGCCTTATCCGTCTGCGAAGAGATCCACAGCCGCCGGAACGGCTTTTTCCAGCCTGCCATATTCATAATCCAGCGGGCCAGCAGCTCACCCTCACGCGCCGCATCCGTTGCTACGATCAGCTCCTCAATATCCTGCCGCTTCATCAGCTGCTGCACAGCCTTATATTGCTGGCTGGTCTCACGCAGCACCTTAAGCTTGGCCTTCTCGGGCAGAATCGGCAGATCCTCCAGCGCCCACGTTGCATATTTATTGTTATAGTCCTCAGGCTCAGCTAGGCCAACCAGATGCCCCAGCGCCCAGGTCACCACATATTTCGGACCTTCCATATAACTCTTCTGTTTATTTCCACAGCCCAGCACCCGCGCAATCTCACGGGCCACCGACGGCTTTTCAGCCAATACCAATACCTTCATCGTCCAAACCCCTCCCTGTCATCAACAACCTATTATACCATGACATACAAGTCCGCAATTATCATCAGGCCGAATTCCCTTCACTTCCGGTAGACTAGAATCATCCCCCAGCCGAAAGGAGTCACAGCCAATGCCCGCCTTAGAATCGTATAATATTATACCAGTAGGAGTAGTAACCGGAACACAGCAGAACCTGCAACTTGAGATTAGACCCGAATACCGACCTGCCTTAAAGGGGTTAGATGCTTTCAGCCACTGCCAGATCCTGTGGTGGATTCATGAGTTTGCAGATGATAGCTTCCGGGGGACTACTCAGATCGAGCCTCCCTATGATGCTCCGGTAAGCGGTGTTTTTGCGACCCGGTCTCCGGTCCGCCCTAATCCGCTTGGACTCACGGTTGCCCGTATTCTATCCGTTGACCTAGATCAGGGAATTGTGGAGGTCAGCGGACTGGATGCCTATCCGGGAACGCCCGTGCTTGATATCAAAGCTTATTTCCCGTCCACCGACCGTGTCTGTCAGGTTAGAGTGCCTGCATGGGCTGCCTCATGGGGAGAGTGGACTGTAGAGTAAGCTAGAGGAGAGGACTACATGAAGAACAGCCAGCTCATTCTACAGGCGATAGAATATATTGAATCGAAGCTGAAGCAGCCGCTGTCTGTTCTGGACCTCTCCAGAGAGACCGGTTATTCCCTGTTCCACTTCATCCGCCTGTTTCAAGGGGTTACCGGACTCACACCGGGCGACTATATAGCAAGACGGAGGATTTCCGAGGCGGCCAGGGATATTCTAAGCAGACCCGGGCGGACTTGTCACGAGATCTCACTGGACTATGCTTATAATGATTACGAGACCTTCACCCGGGCCTTCAAAAGACTGCTGCACACTACTCCCACCCATATCCGCCACAAGTCTAACCCGGACATCCCTCTGCTGCTCCATCCCTTGCAGCCGGCTGATTTACCGCATTGGTCAGACCAGAAGGGTGCCTCTCCTGACCTGATTGAGCTTGGGAAAATCAGACTTCAGGGGCCGTTCATTACCGTTACGCAAGATCAGTCGGTCATCGGATCAGCATGGGAGCAGCTGTTCCACAGCCTTTCTGCTATCCCGGACCGTAAGCTTCCAGAACAATATTACCAGGTAGGCTATTGGCCGGATAACTATGAGAATCAGGGAATCTCCTTCCACATTGCCTGTGAGTTGAACAGCCTAGCATCTGTACGTACCGGCACTACCGTTCAGTCCAGCTGCGAGCTCACAGGCACCAAATTAACAACTCATACTCTGCCGCCAGCACGTTATCTCAGATTTAAGCATACAGGGCCATCCGCAGAGGTTTCTGCCACCTACAAATATATCTATGGCGTTTTTCTGCCAAGAACCGATTACCGCCTGAACCTCTCTTATGAATTTGAATACTACGGCCAAGATTATCTGGGCCCCCACCATCCGGACTCCGTAAGTGAAATCTACATCCCGTTAACATTGCTTTAATCGTCAAAAAGCCCGCATCTGCACAGCAGACGCGGACTAGATTATAATTTATTTCACACCTAACTTTTCTGAAATTCAAGGAATTTGTATCGTTGTTTCAAGCTCCTTCATATAAGTTTTCACCGGTTTCCCATCAGCATCCAACAAGAGTTTCGGCTCATTATCCAAAGTCATTGTATACGGTCTGACCGTAATCGTCTTAGGTTTTTGCGGGAAGTTATTGTACAGGCTATCCACGATAGGATGCTGAACCGCCTTCATCATGGCATACCCGAGACCCTTTGGACCCATAACATTACCGGCATCATCCACAAGCTCATAGAATACCTCAGTTGGACCAAATTCCCCAGTCTGCTCCGGTGATGCAGGCACTTCCCCGTCACTGGTTATCACTAGTCTCATGGCAGCAGGTGTAATGTCCAGACTCTTCACTTTATAATGGAAGGAGCCGATGCTTGCCCCCTGACCCGGAGTAAGATTGATGATGCCCTCCGCAAGTTTTTTCACCGTTACCTGGAACTTAAAGGGCTCGCCGATCTGGGCAACCGGCACACTGATATTAATCTTGAATTCATCTCCAAGAGCTGATGTATTCCACAATTCCCTCATTTCTAATAAAAGGGTATTAGGTTGCCCCTGTACGTTTCCTGTAGAAGAAGAGCCGAAGCCAATACGCTCACCAGATTCCAGGGTAACTTCAGGCAATCCCAACAGTCCTTTGGTCGATTGATCGAATTCGTTGGTTTTATAATCAGTAATCTCCGCCAGCATCCGCTCATCCGCTACACCAGCTCTTTTGAATCCAAGGGCCAGTTGAATCCCGTCATAAAATACCTCCGTAACACTTAACGTCACTCCATCTTTGGTTACGCTCATGTTAGGTGAAGTCGTCAGGCCCTGTTCCGCCGCCAATTTTAATCCCGGGTTGTCCGTATGCTTGAATATACTGCTGAACACAGGGATTTGACTCAAGGTTTCGGCCCAGGCCGGAGAGATGAATCCTGCAGTTACTGTACCGAGCCCTATCAGGGCGGCTATACTTGCAGCTGCTAACGTCTTTTTAAACAATTTATTTCCTCCTCTGGTCTCCAAAAGTTCAATGCGGTTCATAATCTGCTCATTATAGCTATCTACCGGAAGCTGGATTCTTCCCATGTTGCTGCGGATGTGTTCCAGCATCTGTTGCTCAGTTTGATTCTGCCACTTCTCCATGAGCGCATCCTCCTCCTTCATCCGCTTTTTCCTGGATCAGTTTTTTACGGAGCCGTTCATACTTTTTGCGGAGCGCCGCCGAACTGCTTCCGGTAATCATCGCAATTTCTTCGAAGCTATATTGTTCAATGACACGAAGGATTAGTAATCCCCGCTCTTCTGAAGTGAGCTTTTCAAAAATCCGGTCTACCGGTGACTCCTCCGGCAATGCTTGTTGATTCGTCATCAGTTGCAGTTTATAAAGGGACAGCAACCGGCTGCGGCGCTTACGTCTGCGGAGCTGGTCCAGGCAATGATGATAAGCCACCTTATACAGCCAGGCCGAAAAAGAAACCCGCTTCTCATAACGCCCAAGCTGCTGATACACCTTAACGAATATATCCTGCACAGCATCCTCTGCTTCTTCACGGCTCCTTAAGATATAATAGCAATACGTATAGATCTGCCTTTCATAAGCAGTAATGATGACAGTGAAAGCTTGTCTGTCACCTGCGTGTACCCTCTGAATAGCTTCTTCCATCCCATTTGGATTCATTTGGCCCCCGGGGTTGCCTTGCTCCAAAAGAATCACCTCCATTTTCCTTGTACACCTGTATAACGTCTGCCAACTGTGTATTTGTGACATATCAGGAAATAGCGAATACAAGTAGAAACGGCTTTGCCGTCCTTCTTAAGGGCTGTATCGTTTCAGCGAGAAATATAAGGATAAGTTATAGTGTGGATGAAATAAATTCTTATATTTTAAAAAAAGACAGTCCCTTGGAATCCAGGCAACTGTCTTAATTGAATGCAATTGAATTAAATATATTGGATAGTAACCTATTTCTTAAGCTTAAGACAAGCCTCAAAATACATCCGGCCGCTGCCTTGCCCCCGGATATATACTCCATCATCGGTCAGCGGAGTGCGCAGAATCGTAATTTCCTCGCCATACTGGGCTTCCTGTGCATAAGTAATATGCAGGCCGGTAAGCTCCCGCGCTTCCCATTCCTCCAAGTTCAGCGCATCACAGCATAGGTCAACATAACGTGCATTGTTGAGATGTCTATTGTTATCCAGCCCGCTGTATCTAACCTGATAAGTGTAGGCTTCCTGCAAAGTAAGCTCCGGCGGAATCACTACTTTGTCCGGCTGGTCTCCTACCGAATCCTCGAGATAAGGCTCCACAGCTATCGGAAGAGCCGATGGACGCAGGATCTTCCGCTTCTTAATATCCACCAGTGCCCAGATGGAGCGTGCAGAGGCAAGCTCTATATCCTGGCTGTCATAGATCCGGTAATCCCGCTGCCAGAGCGCCCCTTTATTGCCTTTGCTCCAGGTATGTACACGAAGCAGCTCCCCCTGCAACGGTTCACGCTGAAGATTCAGATCCATCGTAATGACCATCCAGCCCATCCCCGACTTTAGCATTTCATCGTTACTTAACCCCAGATTGCTAACCGCTAAATCTGCGGCACGCTGCATGATATCAAGCAGGAAGGACAATCTGCCCTTCGAGCGAAAGTCAGTATCACTCGCATGAACCTGGAACGCCTCTGTCCACAAAAGCTTGCTATGCTTGTCCATAACCATACACTCCTTTGCATATCTATCCCCAATTTTCCGCATCTATCCACATTATTTTACCGGATATCCACATTATTTGGGGAGAAGTATAAAAAAATCTAAATCTATCCACATGTGCATAAGTATTCTTCCGCTTGAATTTTTCTTTGATCTGCACACAAGCTGTCCACATCTAGAGCTTACTTGCTCGTCTTCAATTTCACCAAGCATAGAAGGATTTTTCGCTTTGCTGGTTTCTGTTGGAAGGCTGCAGCAGTAGAAGTGACCTGCCACTCTAATTAGTTTCGATCGGTTCGCCTGAAGCAATTGGATAAACGCATCTTATTTCGCCGGTTTCGGCGCGTTCAGCTGAAACAGTTGGATAAATAGCATCTGTTGAGGAGCATTACGATGGCTTGGGCTAAATTCGTATTCAGTACGTGTGGTTTATCCAACTGCTGTCCGAGTATCACCCTTTTCTTCCTCAGCAAGTGTAGAAAATCCAACTGTCTTCTATTCCTTCTCCTACTTTCTGTGTATGCTTGTCCCTCTGTATCCTTCTTTCTTCGTATCCTTCAGCCATCACCCCATACATACAAAAAAACCACTGCTGAGTAATCAACAGTGGTCTTAAGTGCTTGGCAACGTCCTACTCTCCCAGGACCCTTCGGTCCAAGTACCATCGGCGCTGGAGGGCTTAACGGTCGTGTTCGGGATGGGTACGTGTGGAACCCCTCCGCTATCGCCACCAAACGTGATTTTTGCGCTGCCTAGACATCTGTGAGATCACTCCCGCAAAATATCAATCCTTAGAAAGGACATGCAGCTTAAAATCATTCAGGAATTTGATTCCTGAAAACTGGATCCGAAACGAATCTGCGTGATCGAAATTTGGATAAGCCCTCGACCGATTAGTATTGGTCAGCTCCATGCATTGCTGCACTTCCACCTCCAACCTATCTACCTCGTCGTCTTCAAGGGGTCTTACATGTTGGGAAATCTCATCTTGAGGGGGGCTTCACGCTTAGATGCTTTCAGCGCTTATCCCGTCCGTACGTAGCTACTCAGCCATGCTCCTGGCGGAACAACTGATGCACCAGCGGTACGTCCATCCCGGTCCTCTCGTACTAAGGACAGCTCCTCTCAAATTTCCTGCGCCCACGACAGATAGGGACCGAACTGTCTCACGACGTTCTGAACCCAGCTCGCGTACCGCTTTAATGGGCGAACAGCCCAACCCTTGGGACCTACTTCAGCCCCAGGATGCGATGAGCCGACATCGAGGTGCCAAACCTCCCCGTCGATGTGGACTCTTGGGGGAGATAAGCCTGTTATCCCCAGGGTAGCTTTTATCCGTTGAGCGATGGCCCTTCCATGCGGTACCACCGGATCACTAAGTCCGACTTTCGTCCCTGCTCGACTTGTAGGTCTCGCAGTCAAGCTCCCTTATGCCTTTGCACTCTGCGAATGATTTCCAACCATTCTGAGGGAACCTTTGAACGCCTCCGTTACTCTTTAGGAGGCGACCGCCCCAGTCAAACTGCCCGCCTGACACGGTCCCCGTACCGGGTTACGGTACTAGGTTAGAACCTAGATACGATCAGGGTGGTATCCCAACGGCGCCTCCACAGAAGCTTGCGCTCCTGCTTCAACGGCTCCCACCTATCCTGTACAGATCGTACCCAAATTCAATATCAAGCTGCAGTAAAGCTCCATGGGGTCTTTCCGTCTTGTCGCGGGTAACCTGCATCTTCACAGGTATTAAAATTTCACCGGATCTCTCGTTGAGACAGCGCCCAAGTCGTTACGCCATTCGTGCGGGTCAGAATTTACCTGACAAGGAATTTCGCTACCTTAGGACCGTTATAGTTACGGCCGCCGTTTACTGGGGCTTCGGTTCACAGCTTCGGACTTGCGTCCTAACCGCTCCCCTTAACCTTCCAGCACCGGGCAGGCGTCAGCCCGTATACTTCGCCTTACGGCTTCGCACAGACCTGTGTTTTTGCTAAACAGTCGCTTGGGCCTTTTCACTGCGGCCCCCTCGGGCTATTCACCCTACCGAGGCACCCCTTCTCCCGAAGTTACGGGGTCATTTTGCCGAGTTCCTTAACGAGAGTTCTTCCGCGCGCCTTAGAATTCTCTTCTCGCCTACCTGTGTCGGTTTGCGGTACGGGCACCTTCTCCTGACTAGAGGCTTTTCTTGGCAGTGTGAGATCATGACCTTCGCTACTGTAATTTTCGCTCCCCATCACAGCCCAGCCTTACGGTGTGCGGATTTGCCTACACACCAGCCTCACTGCTTAGACGGACATCCATCAGTCCGCGTCACTACCCTCCTGCGTCACCCCATCGCTCATAGCGGATTACGGTGGTACAGTAATTTCAAACTGTTGTCCTTCGACTACGCCTGTCGGCCTCGCCTTAGGTCCCGACTTACCCTGAGCGGACGAGCCTTCCTCAGGAAACCTTGGGCTTTCGGCGGATCAGATTCTCACTGATCTTTTCGTTACTCATACCGGCATTCTCACTTGTGTAGTGTCCAGCGCTCCTTACGGTACACCTTCAACCCCTACACAACGCTCCCCTACCCCAGATGCAAAGCATCTAGCCATAGCTTCGGTGGTGTGTTTAGCCCCGTTACATTTTCGGCGCAGAGTCACTCGACCAGTGAGCTATTACGCACTCTTTCAATGGTGGCTGCTTCTAAGCCAACATCCTGGTTGTCTGTGCAACTCCACATCCTTTCCCACTTAACACACACTTGGGGACCTTAGCTGATGGTCTGGGCTGTTTCCCTTTTGACAATGGATCTTAGCACTCACTGTCTGACTCCCGGCAAGAAGTAAATGGCATTCGGAGTTTGACTGAGCTTGGTAACCCTTGCGGGCCCCGCACCCAATCAGTGCTCTACCTCCACCACTCCATTCACCGAGGCTAGCCCTAAAGCTATTTCGGGGAGAACCAGCTATCTCCGAGTTCGATTGGAATTTCTCCGCTACCCCCACCTCATCCCCGCATTTTTCAACATGCGTGGGTTCGGGCCTCCAGTGCGTGTTACCGCACCTTCACCCTGGACAGGGGTAGATCACACGGTTTCGGGTCTACGTCCACATACTTAGTCGCCCTATTCAGACTCGCTTTCGCTGCGGCTCCGGCTTCTCACCTTAACCTTGCATGTTAAACGTAACTCGCCGGTTCATTCTACAAAAGGCACGCCATCATCCATAAAGAGGACTCTGACTTTTTGTAAGCACACGGTTTCAGGTTCTATTTCACTCCCCTTCCGGGGTGCTTTTCACCTTTCCCTCACGGTACTGTTTCACTATCGGTCGCCAGGTAGTATTTAGCCTTAGCAGATGGTCCTGCTGGATTCATACGGGGTTTCACGTGCCCCGCACTACTCGGGATCCGTCTCGGAGAGAATACCATTTCGGCTACAGGGCTTTTACCTCTATCGCGGGCCTTTCCAGACCTCTTCGCCTACCCTATTCCTTTGTAACTCCATGTGAGACGTCCCACAACCCCAAGAGGCAAGCCCCTTGGTTTAGGCTGTTCCGCGTTCGCTCGCCGCTACTGACGGAATCACTATTGTTTTCTCTTCCTCAGGGTACTTAGATGTTTCAGTTCCCCTGGTCTGCCTCTGCGTATCCTATGTATTCAGATACGAGTAACTGCGAATTACCACAGCTGGGTTTCCCCATTCGGACACCCCCGGATCAAAGCTTGCTTACAGCTCCCCGAGGCAGTTTCGTTGTTCGCCACGTCCTTCGTCGGCTCCTGGCGCCTAGGCATCCTCCGTGTGCTCTTAGTAGCTTAACCAAATCGCTCCGGTATTGGCTTATTCGCTCATCTTGTTTTGAATAGCGCAACCGGATTACTCCGCCTGCTAGAATATTCAAAGCCAAAAGTCCCTCATAATCCAAAACCATCGCTCAGTATCGCTAAAAACTTCAAAACTTGTTTACACAAGTTCAGCTTAAAGGAATGTTCTAAAACGCAAATTCGTTTCGGTATCCAGTTTTCAAGGATCAAGTTTCTTGCGTGAGAGTTTGAGCTCTCAAAACTGACCAACGAGTGAGTAACTAGCCGACCGGCTAGAT
Organism: Paenibacillus sp. FSL H8-0048; assembly: GCF_038002825.1. Classification (NCBI taxonomy): domain Bacteria; kingdom Bacillati; phylum Bacillota; class Bacilli; order Caryophanales; family Paenibacillaceae; genus Paenibacillus; species Paenibacillus sp. FSL H8-0048. The sequence continues at coordinate 3,852,071 of NZ_JBBODF010000001.1, forward strand.
TTAAGATTTGAATGTTTCCGTTGCAGGAAACGATTCTCCATAGAAAGGAGGTGATCCAGCCGCACCTTCCGATACGGCTACCTTGTTACGACTTCACCCCAATCATCTACCCCACCTTCGGCGGCTGGCTCCCTTGCGGGTTACCCCACCGACTTCGGGTGTTGTAAACTCTCGTGGTGTGACGGGCGGTGTGTACAAGACCCGGGAACGTATTCACCGCGGCATGCTGATCCGCGATTACTAGCAATTCCGACTTCATGCAGGCGAGTTGCAGCCTGCAATCCGAACTGAGACCGGCTTTGCTGGGATTGGCTCCACCTCGCGGCTTCGCTTCCCGTTGTACCGGCCATTGTAGTACGTGTGTAGCCCAGGTCATAAGGGGCATGATGATTTGACGTCATCCCCACCTTCCTCCGGTTTGTCACCGGCAGTCACTCTAGAGTGCCCAGCTTCACCTGCTGGCAACTAAAGTCAAGGGTTGCGCTCGTTGCGGGACTTAACCCAACATCTCACGACACGAGCTGACGACAACCATGCACCACCTGTCTCAACTTTCCCCGAAGGGCACCTGATGCATCTCTGCTTCGTTAGTTGGATGTCAAGACCTGGTAAGGTTCTTCGCGTTGCTTCGAATTAAACCACATACTCCACTGCTTGTGCGGGTCCCCGTCAATTCCTTTGAGTTTCAGTCTTGCGACCGTACTCCCCAGGCGGAGTGCTTACTGTGTTAACTTCGGCACCAAGGGTATCGAAACCCCTAACACCTAGCACTCATCGTTTACGGCGTGGACTACCAGGGTATCTAATCCTGTTTGCTCCCCACGCTTTCGCGCCTCAGCGTCAGTTACAGCCCAGAAAGTCGCCTTCGCCACTGGTGTTCCTCCACATATCTACGCATTTCACCGCTACACGTGGAATTCCACTTTCCTCTTCTGTACTCAAGTCACCCAGTTTCCAGTGCGACCTCAGGTTGAGCCCAAGGTTTAAACACCAGACTTAAATAACCGCCTGCGCGCGCTTTACGCCCAATAATTCCGGACAACGCTTGCCCCCTACGTATTACCGCGGCTGCTGGCACGTAGTTAGCCGGGGCTTTCTTCTCAGGTACCGTCACTCCGGCAGCAGTTACTCTACCGGACGTTCTTCCCTGGCAACAGAGCTTTACGATCCGAAAACCTTCATCACTCACGCGGCGTTGCTCCGTCAGGCTTGCGCCCATTGCGGAAGATTCCCTACTGCTGCCTCCCGTAGGAGTCTGGGCCGTGTCTCAGTCCCAGTGTGGCCGTTCACCCTCTCAGGTCGGCTACGCATCGTCGCCTTGGTGGGCCGTTACCCCACCAACTAGCTAATGCGCCGCAGGCCCATCCCCAAGCAGCAGATTGCTCCGCCTTTCATTCTCTCCTCAGGAGAAGAAAGAAATTATCCGGTATTAGCTACCGTTTCCGGTAGTTATCCCAGGCTTGAGGGCAGGTTGCCTACGTGTTACTCACCCGTCCGCCGCTAAGTTTGAAAGGAAGCAAGCTTCCTCTCAAACTCCGCTCGACTTGCATGTATTAGGCACGCCGCCAGCGTTCGTCCTGAGCCAGGATCAAACTCTCCAAATTGGTATTTAGAAAGAGCGATTGCTCATTTTGAAACATCTGACGAGAATTGTTACATTCTCTAATTTTGGATCTCACCGAAGTGATCTCCAGATACTCACTCGTTGTTCAGTTTTCAAAGATCAAGCTCGTTGTCAGCGACGATTACCGCGTCACCAGCAACTCTTATAATATATCACGTTCTTCCGAGCAATGCAAGCTTTATTTTCGAAATCACTTATTTAAGTAATCTCTCATTTCCTTTGCCGCTCCAACAACGCTTATTTATAATAACCTATCCTTCTATTAAAAAGCAACCTTTATATAAATAAAAATAACCCGCTTAATCATTAAGCGGGTTATTCTCAGGTAATGCTATAGTTCACAGCTATTTTTAGTAGAATTTCGCTGCAGTATATTTGCTTGCTGATTTGACCAGTTCTGTTGATGCTGTGTTCTTGCCCAGACCTGCATCAACTGTAGTATCAATCGTTACCCATTTGCCGTTCAGGAACACTTCGTTCCAGGCATGGTATGAAGTTACATAGCTTGTATTCCCCATAACCAATTTGGTTGGAATCCCTTCACTGCGGAGCATAGTAGCGAACAAGGATGCGTAATCGTAGCAGATCCCTTTGTTGGTAGCAAGCGTGTTATCGTTGTTCGGAATATAATCTGTGCTTACGCTGTTAGCCAGAGAGTAATCATATTTCACGTTAGTTACGATGTAATTGTAGATAGCCTTAACTTTGTCTGCATCTGTAGTCAGACCCTTTGTAAGCTGGGCTGCCTTTTGAACGGATTTATCGGAAGAACTCCACTTTACATTCTGTACGGAGCTCAAATATACGGCATTCACATTGCTCATGGAGAGAGATACAGTCTCGGAAGATAGCACTTTATATTTGTTGCCGGTAGTATTCTCAAGAACGGAAACCTTATAAGAGCCATTACCTTGTTGCAGCGGGAACGTCTCGTTCGGCTTGGAGGTGTATAAGTTGTAAGTATAGCTGTTATTGTCCTTGGTAATCATGAGCTTCATCTTCTTGTCCTTAGGAACGTCGTACGAAACCCCGATGACCCCTTGATCAAGTTGTCCAACATTTAACCAGCCTGAATCTGCATTAGCGGCTTGAGCAGTGCCTGTCTGCACGGAAGTGACGATCACAAAAAGTGTAATCAGCATTAAATAAAACTTTTTCATGGATAAAACTCCTTTCGGTAGCTGGCTGCCATTCTTACGGGAAGGCCCTTTAGCTTTGCGTCCCTACCTTTCGATAGGTTTGCCGTTATCGTATAAGCTTTATCTGTCCAATCTACTACCACATAATGACAGATTCTGAATTAAAACAAACAAAAAAAGCCTCTTCATTCGGTAGCTGGCTGCCATCCATGACGGGAAGGCCCTGTAGCTTTGCGTCCCTACCTTTCGATAGGTTTGCCGTTATCGTGTATTAGCTTTTGATAGTTCTATTTTACCATACCTCTATCTATTATCAAGACCCAAAATGCTAGATTCCACCACAAATATACTAAAATTTTATGTTTTTTTCGACCTTTATCGCCTTGTCTTGATAGATTCAGGTCAGCTTGGCATGAATTATAAGTCTGTGGGTCGGGTTGACAAGCGGATCACAGGTAATAAGAGTCAGAATCTTATCATCATCCTTTCCCTTCAGCACCGAAATATCGGTAGGCTCTACAATAGATACATCATATACAACATACTTGTATTCCTGGCCGCTTGTAATAACAGTAATGGTATCCCCTTTACCGACCTCATCCAGTCTGTTGAACAGCCGCCCTGCCGTTCTTGACCGGTGTGCCGCAATCGCTGCATTGCCTACCGCGCCAATCGGAGCCGTCACCTTCATATGCGCCGCAGCATGCTTCATATTGGTCTTGGTGGCGCCCTCCAGTACAGGAAGCTTCAGATCGATTTTGTCGATTTCAATAATGGCGGTGATCTTGCCTCCAACTTCAATCTCGGGCGCTGTAGTGGGTACCGGCTCTTCTGCACCAGACTCTTCCGCCAGCAGCTGGGTGACTTCCGCATAAGGCTTGCTCAGATCCTGGCTGGCAGGAGCGGTAGCCGAAGGAACGATTTCACTATAAGCCTGTTCGGCCTCTTCCAGCAGCTTCTGCTGCTGAGCGTCCTCGTACCATTCGCTTCCTTTGGGGTAGAGCATAATCAGGACCCCGGCAAGTATAATCAAATAGGATAACTTCCGCATGACAATCGCCTCCGCAATATAGAATAAGTGCTACCTCCTCAGAATACCGGGAAGATATGCTGTCTCTTTAGAATACCCATTTCCGGCTTCCAAAGAAATTAATGATCACTGTAATGAAGGTAACCAGCACCTTGGCCAGCAGTACCTGTATCCCCAGCCGGTCCGTCAGAAGATGAATCAGCAGCACCGAAATGCCCAGCACCAGCAGATTCAGGACAATAAATCTCACCAGCTGCATCCGGTCAAAGCCGCCATCCCCGCCTCTGTCTCTTCCCTTAAAGGTCACCTTCTTATTCCAGAAAAAGCTGTTGGCCGTCCCGGCACTGTAGGAAATAATCTGTGCAGGAGTGTTAAGCATCCCCAGGGAATGCAGCAGGGTAAATACCGCAAAATCTATGAATGTGTTAAGCAGGCCCACCGCATTAAATTTCAGAAACTGAATCATGCCTGCGCGCCAAGCCTTATCTTGCATAATCACTTTCCTTCCGGGTGTCTTCAGCCTCTGTATCCGGGTAGCCTCTGGTCTCGCGCACGATATAGAGCGGTCTATCCTTCGATTCGTCATAGATCCGTCCGATGTATTCGCCAATGACGCCCAGCAGCATCAGCACAATGCCGTTAAACAACAGGTTCACCCCGACGATGGACGCCCAGCCCGGCACGGTCCAGGAGGTGAAGACCTTCTGGAATAAGACCAGGAACAGGTAGATGAAGCTGGAAAAGGACAGGAAGAAGCCGACATAGGAGGCGATTTTGAGCGGCTTATGCGAGAAGGAGGTGATTCCGTCGAGCGCAAAGCGGATCATTTTTTTGAGCGGATATTTCGTCTCCCCGGCATAGCGTTCTTCCCGCACATATTCCACCATGGTCTGCCGGAAGCCGACCCAGCTCACCAGCCCCCGTACATAACGGTTCTTCTCCTTCAGACCGCGCAGCACATCGCAGACCTTGCGGTCGATCAGCCGGAAATCCCCTGTATCTGTGGGAATCTCCACACTGGTCATGCTGCTGAGCAGACGGTAAAAGATTTTGGCCGTCACCTTCTTGAAAAAGGTCTCTCCGTGGCGCTTCAGCCGCTTGGCATAGACTACCTCATAGCCTTCCTTCCACTTGGCGATCATCTGCAGGATAACCTCCGGCGGGTCCTGGAGATCTGCGTCAATCACCACGACAGCCTGACCTTCAGCATAATCCATGCCCGCCGTAATCGCCACCTGGTGGCCGAAGTTACGGGAGAAGTCAATCAGCTTGACATGCTCATCCCTATTACTGATTCCGCGCATAATCTCAGCTGTACGGTCCCGGCTGCCATCATTGACGAACACGAGCTCATAGGTATCCCCGCACTCATCCATTACTTTTTTGAGCCGCTCGTAGGTTACCTGAATGACTTCCTCCTCATTATACATGGGGACAATTACACTATATCTGGCCTTCACAAGGGTTCCTCCTAAATTTATTGTAAGCCACAGCTTCCTTGATGTGCCTCATCAATATCAGCTTCCAACAACTATGCGGCTCGTTACAGCTCCCCTCCTAGAATACCCAGGAAGGGAACCAGCGAAGTACTTGAATGATATAACTGCTGTTCACCTGCATGCCGGATAATACCGGATAGAACATCACAAACAGGATGGCAGCAGCCGCAACATAGGCGTACCGCAGATATCGGGCACCCTGGAACCTGCTGTCAAGCAGCTTCATAATGTACACAATGGATAGAATCATAAACGGCACCATCGCAAAGTAATGGTACAGGAACGTCTCACGCGGTACAAGCATCCAGGGAACATATTGTGAGAAGAAGGCGATCCAGATCATGTACAGGTTCTTGTCCCGGCGCTTCACAGTGAACCATACGGCGGCCAGCATCGCGAAGATTCCTGTCCACCAGATCAGCGGATTGCCCATGGTAACTATGCTGCTCGTCTTGCCTGCGGGTAAGCCTTCGCCGCCGCTGAAGAACCACACGGGACGCTTCATGAACGGCCACTCCCACCAGGAGGAGGCGAACGGATGTGTTGCTACAAGCTGGCTGTGATAGTTATACATATTCTTCTGGGCATCAATCAGGCCCTTAAGGGTGAAGCCCTCTGCCGACGCAGACAGTGAAGGAATGAAGGACAAGCTGTATATGATTCCCGGAATGATGACGAAGAATCCGATGCAACTGGCCAGCGTGATGATCGTGTTCTTCCAGAAGGACTGATCTGCAGTCCTGCAGGCGGCTTTGAGCTCCTGCCCTCCCAGCTTGCCTTCAGCCAGCAGACGTCCGGCAGCTTTGTATTCCCTGTAGCGTTCAAACAGTACCAGCGCAAGCATAATAGCAAGTCCCGCGCCTCCGTAAATCACGATCCACTTCGAAGCAACCCCGATGCCGAAGAACAGTCCTGACCAGAACAGCGGAACAAGCGTTGTCCGCAGCGGCACCCGGTAGAAGTTCATCGTGAAATACCGCTGCATGAAATAGAACATCAGCATAATGAAGAATACACCGTACACATCGATGGTTGATATCCGCGTCTGGGTGAAATGCATGAAGTCCAGAGCGAACAATCCTGTTGCCAGTGCCGCATAGGTAGTCTTACGGAACAACCGTATAGCCATGATATAGATCAGCGGCAGCATTGCAATCCCGAACAAGGTACCTATGATCCGCCACCCGAACGGATTGACGCCGAACAGCTCCATCCCTACCCCGATCAGCAGCTTGCCAAGCGGCGGGTGCGTGTTCTCATAAGGCACAATATTATGATAATGCTCATAAGCTGTACGGGCATGATAGATCTCATCAAAATACGTACTGTTCATGAAATTAGAGTTCTCCGGAATGACGGACTGCTCGTCGAACAAATTGGCCGGCGTTCCTCTTTTAGCTGCTCCTGAATCAGGTGTTACGCTTGCTATGGTCAGAGGAATCTTCGGTGCCCCCTGCTCATAGAAGGCCATCTCATTAAGAGTGAAGCCTGGAGATGTAACCGAGAGCTTGACATATCTTGCGGATACATTAAGCGGCTGGCTTTTCCAGATGAAGACATTGCCGACATCCTCGCTTACCTCAAGCGGACTGCTCCAATTATCAGGGGTCTGGCTGAATTCCAGCTGAAATTTCCCGGTTCCGACACCACCGAAGACATTAACCCGCTCCAGCTGACGGGCCTGCCCCAGATCCACATAGAAGCTCTTGCCGCTGGCCGCCGGCTCCCACAGAGTCTCAGGTGCCTTGTTGTCACCCAGATGATAGAGGGCAAGCGCCCCGTACAAGGCGGTGATACCGAGCATCCAGATCCAGTCTCTGCGCTTCAGCCTCAGCGGAGAACGCCGCTCAGCAGGAGCAAGCGGCTTAATGCCTTCTGCAAGCAGTAAATCTGCTGAGTACGCCTCCTTGGGAGTAACCGGTTCAGGCAAAAGCTTCGCAGTTCGGCGGATATATACATCGTATCCAATATAGAGCAGATATATCGCAAGAATGATAGTGGTAATAGCTGTAACCAGAACAATGCCGTCAGCCGGCGGATTTCCTCCGGTATTCAGGTACGCCAGTGTGTAACCAACATTGATGTACTGAGTCAGGGAGAAACCGAGGAACAGGGTCAGGAACCGCCGGTCCCGGCTCTCCATGAAGGCGAATAAGGACAGGATCAGTACCGGATACAAGTAACGCTCATGCATCTTGGTACCGAATACGAAGACAACCGTGATCAGCACCATAGCGATGAAGTACGACTTGGAGAGATCCTTGCGGTCCTTGGTATTCAAGGAATAATACGCAGCAAGTGCAACTGCAACCAGGATGAAAATAAAGCCCCATATACGGTAAGGGATGCCGAGCCAGGTCACATCCAGCGCCGACCACATCGGATCGGTCAAGGCATACAGATTGAAGGCATTCACTGTGGAATACGGATAGGAGGACAGTGTGCTTTTGTAAAGGTTAATTAAGCCTGCAAACCCTCCATTGTTCCAGAAAAACGGAGCTGCGAGGACAAGAAAAATCCCCAGTCCGTACAGGGCTCCCAGCGCAAGCTGCTTCCAGGCCCGGTGATGGTAGAAGGCGAGCAGCAGCACAGGTGTGAAAATCAGTGCCTGCGGCTTAATCAATGTAGCGACGGCAAAGAAGATCGCTGCACGTACAAAGCGCTTATCGACACCCCCCATTATACTGAGCAGTAGAAAGATGAGGAAAAAGGAATCCGCCTGCCCCCAGGCTGCCGAGTCCATCAGCACAGCCGGATTGAACAGGAACAGCAGCATCAGCCCCATAGCCAGCCCGGAGCCGAGCCTGATTCGCGCACTCTTATAAATGATCCAGCCAAGCACCAGATCAGAGAGAATTGCAGGCAGCTTGAAGAGAACTGTCTCGGCGCCTGATCCGCCCGCAAAATTAAACAATCCGCGCAGCAGGCTCAGCAGATATAGCACATATAAGTACCCCGGAGGGTAATCAGCAAAATAACCTTCCTCATAGAATTTCCCCGGTCCAAGGTCAGTCAGGCGCTGGCCCCAGGCCATGAAGGTATTCATATCATTCTTGTAGCCCTGTGCCGTAAGGCCGATCCAGATCCGCAGGATGAATGCCGCGCCGAACAAAACGTACAGCCAGCGGGTGTAGATAACATCCTCCTGTCTCAGCAGACGCTCACTGCGGAAGGCTCTTGTGTACAGAAAAGCAAAGAACAGGCAGAATGCTCCGGAAAGCAGCAGCAGCTTGGCCGGCGATACCTTATGCGGCACTTCCTCCGGCTTGCTTCCTCCGTCCGCATCTGCCGGGGGAGCCTGGGCTCCGCTGTCCAGCGAGATGATATTCGATCCCTCCGGCACTGTATCCAGCTTTTCTACGGACAGATCATCGAAATAGGCCTTGCCCTGAACCAGATTGGCGTAGCCGCCGAGCGCAGCGCCGATTCCGATCTCGGTCTGCTCCTTGCCGGTCTGGCCGATGAACTCCAGACGCTGCCATTCACCGCCGGTATCACTGGTAGCGGGATAACCGCCCCCGATGCCTACCGGGAAGATGTTGGCCCCGATCCCCCCGCCTGCGATGCTGGCTATTTTGACATATCCAGAGATTCTATAGTAGCTATCCGGCACAACGGTAACGGTCTGCACCCACTTCAGGTGATTGGGCTCCAGGTTCTCGATAACCGCCGCTTTGCTGCCGGAATGAACCTCTTCGGACTGAACGGATATAGAGCCTGCCGCATCTCCGGCAATCCACATGTCCTTGCTCCAGCCTGCCGGTGCCCCCTCTTCCCCTTCTTCAAAGCCCGGGTTCTGCAATAGATTCCCTTCGGCATAAATGCTTGTTACAGGAAGAATAAATAAGAAGAGCATTAGTATAACGGTTGCCGCTGCACGTACATTCTTGGTCATCGTTCTACCCTCACCTCGTCAATGTTAATCCAGCCATTACCGCCGGTTATGTATACTTCTGCCTGTATTCCCTGCTCCAGAGTGACCGCAGGAAGTGTGACCTGTTGATAAGCATCCCCCGCAGGCAGCTCTGTCTCGGCAAGCACCTTACCGGCTGCCCGAATGCCGATCTTCCCGCCGCTGCCGCCGCTACTGGTCATAACGGTTAGTCTGTACTCACCGGCTGTTGCGGTAAAACTCTGCGATACGATTCTCTCCGCTCCGGCATCAAGATATGCCAGCTTACTTCCGGCAAAGGGGTTGTTGCCGGCCACTCCCGTTCCCGCAGAGAAGGACCAGCCCGTTGTCCCTTCCTCAAATCCGCCGTTCACAAATTCACCTGCAGCAGTCTTGGATGTGTCTTGAGACCCGCCATTCTGTTCACTGGTGAGCAGTACGCTGTAGTTGGCAAAACGCTTCACTCTGGAACCGGCGCTTGCCGCAGGCGGCGCAGCACTATTCGCATAGATATATGCGGCATTCGCAGGCACCCTGTTCAAATCATCGAATTTGTATCTTCCAAAGGAAGAAACCCGCTGAAAGGCCTCTCCCGGATTGGCATACTGAACAGACTTCAGGAAATCATGCGGATTGATCCGCTCATAGAACAGTACATAAATATAAGGCATATTCACCTGGTTCGTAAGATAGACTTCACCGGTGCTGTGTTCCGAAGCATACCGGGCAGCCTCCCCAAAGGATTCATAGAAGGCTGGACCGATTTGTTCAGGGAAATCGCGAAAATACGTATTGGAGAATAAAATAAACATCACGGCGAATCCGGCTGCGGCCAGGATGGCTATGCCTTTGGTCTTGCCTGCCAGCCAGACGAATCCGGTGCTTACCAGCATAATGAACGGATAAAAAATAATATTAATCCGGTTAATATTCACAGTTGTAATCAGAGCCATAAGCACCGCCACCAGGAACCAGAGCAGCACGGCTCCCCTGCCGGCACTCTCCCTCTCCCGACGGCTTGTCCACCAGGAATGCAGGAGAACGATCAGGCCGAGCAGCGCAAAAGGCAACGCCAGCGGGTACGCATACCCGTAAGGAGAGATGGAGTTCCAGGGCAAGCCGTCGCTCCCGCTCCACATCAGCCTGCTGAAGGCCCTAAAGTTATCCGCAGCCGCCTGCCACAGCCTGCCTCCAAACACGGATGAAATCTCCTCCACGCGCGGCGTCGTAAGCTTCGGAATCGTGAACAGCGGAGTAGCTATATCGTGCATAGCGTAACGGTTTATGATAATAAATAGCAATATAGGCAGCGCCAGTGCCGCAAACCATACAAAATTCCAGGCCAAGGCACGGGGCCGCAGGACCTTGCTATATAATAGAAGAATTGCCGTACCAAGCGCAAATAACGGGACGAAAAAGTAGGCTGTTCCATAAGCATACAGCGAGAGAGCCAGCATGCCGGTAAAGGCATACAACCACCTTGGATTCGTAAAGGCGCGCAGCAGAAAGTATACGGCTATCAATATCAACGTAGGAAACAGATTCGATTCCAGCGCCCACCTGGACATCATAATATGCCACGGATTAATGGCGATAAAGAACATAGCAGCGGTCCCGGCTCCAGGCGAGGCCGACAGTCTTTTCATAATGAGATAGAAAAAAAGCATGCCCAGTAGTCCCATGATCAGGCTAAGCGCCCTTACAGATAACGGTGTTAGTCCGAACAACAGAATGAACGGCATAGACAAGTAGGCATATAACGCATTCTGCCCGCTGCCCCAGGCGATTAAATGAATCGGCAGATGAACACCATTCCGGTCCATTCCGTAGTGCAAAATGGCATAGGCATCATAGCCGATTGAGGCTTCGTCTTGATTCAGTCCCGGTGGAATAGAAGTTATGAATAGAATACGGACTATTGCCCCAAGCAGGAACAGCAGCGCCGGCCAGGGCTGGCTAAGGAAGGACTTGTACATTCGATTGAATACACCGGACACCATTAATCACCTCTTCAACAATATAATCTAAATATTGGTTAATGAAAAGGGTAAAGCCCAGCTTCTCCCGGGCGGCTCCCCCCTTACAAGAATAAAAAGAAAACGGCCTCTTCATATAATGAAGAGACCGCAGAATGGAAGCCAGAATCCGGGGAGCTTATTAGCCTTGGCTGCCGATCAGAACATAACGCAGAATGATCAGCACCGCCAGCACCCACATCATCCAGTGGATATCATATTTCTTCTTGCCGGCGATATTCGCAACACAAGCCAGAATAACATAAGTAACAATCCCGAATGAGATCCCGTTAGCAATGTTATACGTAAACGGCATGATTACAAAGGTCAGGAAGGCCGGAATTGCCAGTACCATGTCCTGGAAGTCAATGTCACGGATCGATTGAGCCATGAGTACACCGACAATAATCAGCGCTGCCGCTGTGGCCGGACCTGGGATCAATGCGACTACCGGAGCCAGGAACAAAGCAAGCAGGAAGCAGATCCCTGTAGTTACTGCAGTCAGACCCGTACGTCCGCCTTCAGCAACACCGGCTGCACTCTCAACATAAGCGGTAGTAGTGGAAGTCCCCAGCATCGCACCGCCCGCAACAGCTACCGCATCTACGAACATGGCATTGCCGACACGCTTTTTGCCCTCTTCAGGGTTCTTCATGATTCCGGCACGTTCAGCAGTACCCACCAGCGTACCGAAGGTATCGAACAGTTCTACGAAGGTAAAGGTGGCAATCGCCGATACGATACCGGTGTGCATAATGCCTTCCCAGTCGAATTCCCAGAAGTTAAGCTGTGTGAAATCAGGAATCCATGGCGTCTGCGGGTTGCTCAGTGAGCTGAAATCTACAGCACCCATGAGGATTGCAGCGACGGTAGTTCCGAGAATTCCGAACAGGATAGCACCGCGAACACGCAGTACCATTAAGATGGAGATCAGCAGCAGGCCGATAATGACGAGTTGAACATTGGTGTTCTCCAGGCTGCCCATATGAATTACAGTTTCAAAAGAAAGTACATCTGTAAATTTGTTAGCGGCGATATCACTTCCTGCTTCAACGCCGATAGTCATCAGTCCGCTGTTCTTCAGGCCAATAATGGTAATGAACATTCCGATACCGACAGTGATTGCATGCTTCAGGCTGTCAGGAATGGCAGTAAGCAGAATTTGCCGGACCCGGGTAATGGTCAGGAGGATGAAGATAATCCCGGAGATAAATACGGCGGTAAGACCCATCTGCCAGGTGAACTCATGTTCAGTGGTGGCAGAGGATAAGACTACGGATGCAAAATATGCGTTAAGGCCCATACCAGGTGCCAGAGCGACCGGGAAGTTAATGAATACCCCCATGGCAATGGTGAAAATACCGGCTGCCAGCGCTGTCGCAAGGAATACGGAATACCAGCCCATATCAATGCGGCCGAAGGCAGTCAGCGTGCTTGGATTAACCGACAGAATATAAGCCATTGCCATAAACGTGGTTATACCGGCCATGATCTCTGTACGTACTGTGGTGCCGTTCTCTTTCAGTTTGAAAAAGCGGTTCAAATGGTTCTCCCCCTAAGGTTGTATGTTGTGCCAATACAGCAACACAGGAAGCCGGCATCTGGGAAGACACCGGCCCGAAAAAAGAGATCACTGCCCGGAACCCCGGACAATTGCCGGTCATCCCTGAGCAAGCTGCTCTTCTTAATCGTAGCCAGGTCATTACGGTGACCTCGTAGAGACTTCCGGGCCGATCCCCGGAATTATACGAATATATTTGCTGTAGCGCTTTATCATTTTAGGGGGAGATGACATGCCTTGTCAATGGCAAATACGAACATTGGCCGTTAAGTTTACATAAATGTTCGTAAATTGAACATTTTCATGACAAATCCCGCTCGGTTCAGGGAGAATCCGCCAAACACTGCAGCATAAATGCAGATCGTTCCGCACTAGATTAATTATAATTAAACTCTACATGGATTAGCGCGCCAAAATATGTTAACCTGAATTAGCTTAGCGATAAGCAATCCATTTTTCTAACAAGTTCCTTATCCGAAAGGGGATGTTTTAATTGGCTACTACTTATATGGTGGTTTCAGTTTAAAACTGCATAGCAGGCATGCTTTTGAAAAAGACGGGGAAAAGCCCGTATTATTTGGTATGCCATCCCAAGTAACCTTTCGTGAATATTGCTGTTTAGGGGATACGATAAAGGTCGTATCTTTTTGCGTCTTAATGCCGTTGAACAGTAGCTTCTATTTGAGGCTGCTGTTCCGCGGCATTTTTGCGTCCACAAAACAACTTTAAAAGGAGCTGCACCCAAAAACATGATTAATCTTACAACCTATGGCTACACCGAAATAGAGGAAGTTCCCGCCGGGCTGCTACCCGGCAGAATTACAGAGCTCCGGCGGGAGCGCTTCACGGTAATCACTGAGCGGGGCGAGTTGACCGCTGTACTCAAAGGCACGTTCTATCATATTGCGGAATCCCGTGAAGACTTCCCTTGCGTGGGGGATTTCGTCCTGCTGCGCCCGAATGGGAGCGGTGATTCGCTTATCGTTACGCTTCTCCCCCGCCGCTCCAAGTTCTCGCGTGCGAATTATTCGGGTCATGCCGCAGGCTATACCAAAACCATTCTGGAGCAGGTCGTGGCCACCAACTTTGACTATGTATTTATTCTGTCCTCCCTGAACTGGGATTTCAATGTTACCCGGATGATGCGCTACCTGACTCAGGCCAGACAGAGCGGCGGCCGGCCGGTGGTCATTCTGACCAAGGCAGACCTTACTGAAGACTGGAGCCGTCCTCTGGCAGAAGTCCAGCAAAGCATGCCGGATGTGCCGGTGCACGCAGTATCCAGTCGTACCGGTCACGGGCTGCATGAGCTTGATGCCTATCTTAATCCAGGTTCGACTGTCGTCTTCCTCGGCATGTCCGGGGTAGGCAAATCGTCGCTGCTCAACGCCCTGATGGAACGGGATGTTATGAAGGTCAGTGCCATCCGGGAGGAAGACAGCCGGGGACGCCATACCACCACACACCGCCAGTTGTTCAAGCTCCCCTCAGGCGCCATGGTGATTGATACGCCCGGGATGCGGGAGCTTGGATTATTCGACGCCGAGGAAGGCATCTCTGCCGGCTTCAGCGATGTCGAGGAATGGTTCTCTGCGTGCCGGTTCAAGGATTGCCGCCATGAGGCGGAGCCGGGCTGTGCGGTACTCGCTGCCCTGGCGGAGGGCTCTCTGACGCGTGAACGCTGGGAGCGTTACAACTCACAGCTGCAGGAGAACCGGTTCGTCCAGGACAGAACTAACTATCTCAGGGGCAAGGATGCCCGCAATCAGTCAGCTGCAATGCAGCGCAAGCAAATGAAGAAACACGGAGGACGATACAAATGAAGATAAACCAAGAAGCTTTATATATTGCTCTATCCCAGCTTTTTAAAACAACGATTACAGCTGCTGATTACCAGACGTTACAGCTGCATGGCGGGACCTTGGGAGATGTGCAGCTGATTACCGGAACGGCCGGAACGGCTGCAGGAGCGCAGTTGCCTTACCGGATCGTGCTGAAAATCCAGAAGAAATGGGAGCGTTACGATGATCCGCATTCCTGGCGGCGGGAATATGACCTCTACGCTTCGCCGCTCGGTGCAACCTTCACGGAATCTTTCCGCTGGCCGGTGTGTTATCATGCCGAGATGAATGAAGCCGGGGATGAAATGAGGCTGTGGCTGGAATATATGGATGGCAGCTCCGGCCTGGAGCTGACCGGTGACATGTATGAACAGGCGGCGCTGGAGCTGGGACGCTATCAAGGGAAATTGTACGCAGAGCAGCCTGAAGTGCTGCAGAGTCTGACCAACCTGAGCCATGCGGACCTCATGAAAAATACGTATCTGCACTACCGGTCATGGCCGGTTGTCTACGACTATATCCGCTTAGAGGAATGCGAATTCCCGCAGCATATCCGGCAAATGCTCATCGATATCGATGAGCAATCAGATGATATTTTTGCCCGGATTGAACGCCTGCCTCTGGTATTATGCCACCGGGACTTCTGGGTAACCAACATCATCTATACTGGCGGGACCATCGCGCTGATCGACTGGGATACCTCGGGCTGGGGTTACCTCGGCGAGGACATCGCCAGCCTGATTGCGGATGAGGTGGATCTTGATCACATGATTGAATACTATCAGCGCTGCGTCCCTGCTTATTACCGGGGCTTCGCGGAATATGCGGGAGAGATTGCCCCTCTTGCCGGCCACTGCGTCTACGAATTCATCCTGCTCGTATTCGGATACCGGATGGTGGAGGGATATCTCCATACGGATAGTGATGACAAGAAGACAGAGTGTCTGGATACGCTTGAGAAGATTTATGAGATGAAGAGCTTGTAGCTGTCCTCCTAAGCAGAAAGAACTCCAAACCTTAATTTAGGGTTTTGGAGTTCTTTTTTTGTCATATATAATTGACACATAAACTTATGGAGAGTACCATGAACATAGAGTTAGTCACATATATATGACTTTTCATCAAGGAGGAATCGATATGAACAGGGTTGCCGAATACAGAAAACGCGCCGGCTTGTCGCAGCTTGCCCTGTCGAAGGAGGTCGGAGTTGCCCGGCAGACGGTCAATCTAATTGAGAATGACAAGTATAATCCTTCATTGGATTTATGCATTAAGCTGGCCAAAGCCCTGAACTCTGATTTGAATACACTTTTCTGGGAGGTAAACAATCATGCTGAGTAATATGGAGAAGAGAATGTTAAAGCCATTTGTTGGCTATATAAAGGAACGAGATGAGTATCAGCAGGGAGAGATTCATAGAATTCTTGCCGGTGCCTGTATGCATGCCTTATATCTGACGTCCGGTCTTATGCTTATCAGCTTAATTATGGATACCATACACCACACATTCACCTTCGGAACGATGGCTCTGTTCATTGTGCAGCAGTTCTTAGCCTACTACATCCTTATCCGGCTCCGAAAAACCGGAGTTGCCGAAACGGAATATGACTCAGATGCAGATTATGAACAAATCATTAATGCGTTGAAGAAAAAGTATTTCTTGGCAGGTGCCCAGTGGGGCATCACTATGTTCATCCTGATGGAGTTCCTGTTCCCGGCGTTAGCTGGCGAGAAGATCGAAATTCACCTGTTCAACATTCTGCTCTGGTGCATCGCGGGCGCTGCCTTTGGGATCATTACATATTTTCTTCAAAAAAGAAACATTAAGAAAATCATTTAGAAATAAAAGCGGGAACAGCTTTGACGATCTTTTAAAGGACGGTACCGTATCCGACAAAAAACTCTCTTCTATTGGCAGAAGCCTGCCGGTAGAAGAGAGTTTTAATTTTAACCTATGTCTATTCCCACTCGATCGTCGCTGGCGGCTTGGAGGTAATGTCGTAGACGATGCGGTTCACGTTGTCCACTTCGTTGACGATGCGGACCGAGATTTTCTCCAGCACATCCCAAGGGATACGCGCCCAGTCGGCGGTCATGCCATCAATCGAGGTTACCGCACGAATACCTACGGTGTAGGAATAAGTACGCTCGTCCCCCATTACGCCGACACTCTTCATATTAGGGAGAGCAGTGAAATATTGCCAGATCTCACGGTCGAGACCCGCCTTGGCAATCTCTTCACGCAGGATATAGTCGGAATCGCGGACGATCTGCAGCTTCTCCTCGGTCACTTCACCCAGCACACGAATCGCAAGACCCGGACCCGGGAAAGGCTGACGCCATACGATCGCATGCGGCATGCCCAGCTCTTCGCCCAGCTTACGGACTTCGTCCTTGAAGAGGGTGTTCAGCGGCTCGATCAGACTGAATTTCATATCTTCCGGCAGCCCGCCTACATTGTGGTGCGACTTGATCGTCTGCGCCGTTGCTGTACCGCTCTCTACGATATCGGTATACAGTGTACCTTGGGCCAGGAACGCGAAGTCACCCAGCTTGGCCGATTCTTCGTCGAAGCAGTAGATGAACTCATTGCCGATGATTTTACGTTTCTGTTCAGGATCGGAGACACCGGCCAGCTTGCCGAGGAAGCGGTCACGGGCGTCGATTTTGACAACATGGATATCGAACTTGCCGACAAAAGTCTCCATGACGCTCTCCGCTTCACCTTTGCGCAGAAGGCCGTGGTCAATGAACATACAAGTCAGCTGATCGCCGATCGCCCGGTGAATCAGCATCGCCACCACAGAGGAATCTACGCCGCCGCTGAGTGCGCAGAGCACTTTCTTGTTGCCGACTTTATCCCGGATGTCCTTAACAGCATCCTCGATGAACGACTCCATCGTCCATTTGCCTTCGCAGCCGCAGACCTCGTACAGGAAGTTCGAGATCATCTCATTCCCCTTCACGGAGTGGCGCACCTCAGGATGGAACTGAACGGCGAAGAATTTGCGTGCATCATTACTCATGGCTGCAATCGGCGCGCTCTCTGTACCGGCATCCAGCTTGAAGCCTTCCGGAAGCTCCACTACATGGTCCCCGTGGCTCATCCATACGGTCTGCTTGCTCTCAAGGCCCGCTGCCAGCACAGAGCTGGGTGCGAATTCCACATCTGCTTTGCCGTACTCGCGCTTGGCGGAGCGTTCCACCTTGCCGCCCTGCTGCTGAGCCATCAGTTGCATCCCATAGCAGATTCCGAAGATCGGCAGCCCGAGCTCGTAAATCGCCGGGTCTACATGTGGTGCATTCTCCGCATAGACACTGCTTGGCCCGCCTGAGAATACAATCCCTTTGGGCGATAAGGCCTTAATCTTCTCCATCGGTGTATTGTACGGCAGAAGCTCGCTGTATACCCCCAGGTCACGAATTCTGCGCGCGATAAGCTGGTTATACTGTCCCCCGAAATCCAGAACAACAATTATTTCATTTGGCTTGTTCATTACTTGCCTCCCTTGATTATTGGATTCATTATACTCATGGTTAATTCTCAGCGTCAAGGAAATGGGGTCCCTCTGTTTTAAGGTTTTGGGCTGGCTGTGGTAGGGGTGGAGGGAATACCCGCATGGTGCAAAGGTAGCGGAAACAAGCTCATGGCTATGACAGTACGTAATACCAGCAGATGAGCAATGTCTAACGATTCACTGCTGCCGGGAGCCGGTAACTATGTTATGGAAATACAGTGAAGAATTACTGCCCTGGCTGGCGGTATGTACAGCGTTACTAGGGAAAGTGAATTTGAATGTAGTCGGTTTTTCGATTACATTTGGTCCTCGTATCCACGCAGCGCTAAATGTAGTCGGTTTTTCGATTACATTTGGAGCGGCTAGCTTAGCCGTCACAAAGACGTCCGCTGCACACGCAGGGACGCCTTTTGCCGGATCACGTCAGATGGAATGTGATCATCAGGCACCGAGCTATGAAAGCCTCTGCGTCCATGGCATCGGCAGCGCTGGCGGGGGCACGGCGTTGGGACGCGGAAGGCGGCATGGGTGCAGAGGGTCCGAAGGACGTCGTGGGTGCGGAAGGCGTCGTGAGTGCGGAGGACGGAAAAGGCATGCCGTCTCCAGCGGTATCTGGCGCCGCTAAAGGCACGCCGCCTCCGGCGCCGCCATACGCCAGGGTCTCCCACTGGCGTACAAACCCCCGGACGGCGGCGCGCAGCCGCCCGTCCTCGATAGCCAGGGAGTCTGCGTACTCCCTGGCGGTAACCCCGGGCGGCGGCGGCCCATACCGCGCCGCCAGCCCGTGCCAGGCCGCAGCGGCGGCGCGCAGCTGCCGCTCACGGCCAAGCCTGCCGGCGCGGCGCACCGCCGGCAGCAGGGCCAGGCTGCGCCGCCAGCGGATGGCGGCAGCCAGCACCAGCGCCGCCAGCGCGAGCGGCGCACGGTCCGGGCCGCCCGCCTGCGGCAGGGCGGCAGTCAGCGCGCCCGCGTGCAGCGCAGCGCAGCGGCGGGTTTCCGGCGGCGCAGAGGCAGCCGCCGGGTCCGTAGCCGCCGCGCCGGGGGCAGCGTCGGCAGCGGCGGAGGGCGTGGGGTCGAAGGGGACCCAGCCCGCGCCGGGAAAATAGACCTCGACCCAGGCGTGGGCGTCGCCGCCGGTCACACTGTAGCGCTGCGGCACAGAGCCGGGCACGGCGGTTCCCGGGCCATAGCCCTGGACGTACCGCGCAGGAATGCCGCTGCTGCGCAGCAGGACCGTCATCGCAGTGGCAAAATGCACACAATAGCCCTGACGGGTCCCGAACAGAAAATCATCGGTGAAGTCTGCACCGGATGGCGGCACACGGGTCTTCAGCGAATAGGTGTAGCCGTCCTGAAGATAGCCGGCCACGGCTACGGCGGCATCGTAACGGCTCGCAGCAGCTCCGGTAAGATCGCCGGCCAGTGCACGCACTCTGGGCGGCAGAGCAGCGGGGAGCTGCAAATACTGGCTGCGGACCCCGTCGGGATCATTCCCCTTCAGCGTCCGCAGCACTGCCGGATCACTTGGCGGCAGAACAGACTTGACGGTATACTCCGTAACCCCTGCGGAGCCGTAGACTTCCGGCAGGCGGAAGCTGAGCCTGTCCGGGCTGGCCAGCACGTAACCCAGCTGGCTTCCATCCGCAAGCCAGATGTTCTGTACGTCTGTTATAGCGCCTGCACTGAACAGCGGCACACCTCCAGTGGAAGGCGAAGCGAGCTGAATCCGCTGGATGAGGGTCTGCCCCCCGGAGGGTGAAGCATCCGCCAGAGCAGGCACCGCCCCGGACAGGCGGGGCAGATTCAGCGCTGCATACGCGGCTCCGCTACTGATCCAGCGGCGGCCGTCATAATACGCCATGCTCTCCCCCCACGAGTAGTAGGGACGGGGGGCAGTGACCGTGAAGGCCGCCTCTGTGCTTGGAGTCAGAGGCATGCCAAGCTCTCTGTCCTCCATACTGTAGCCGGTGCTGCCAGCTTTGGGTACTCCTGTCTCATCGGGCTTTTGCGCTGCAGCCCAGTGCTCCAGCTTGTCCAGCACCGGCTGCAGTGTAACCGGGGCAGCCGGACGTGCACCCAGCCCTTGCCCGGCTAACCAGGCGGCCAGCGTTACCAGCACAGCCGCCGATAACGCCCTGGCTCCCCAGCGGGCGTAAGGAAGCACCTGCCTCCCTGTCCGTTCTTGCAGATGGAGCAGGCCGCTTAAGGACCGCAGCCACAGGATCAGCCCCGCCGTGGCCAGTACATCCCCGGAAGTATTAACGGCATAGCCCATATCCAGTACCAGCAGATATACCAGCGTTACACCGGTGAACAGCGCAATACTTCCCCTGTACAGCGCGAGCTGCTGGACGGAGGACACCAGCAGTCCCCAGCCCAGCACCAGAATCAGGAGCCTGCTGTCCTCGCTTAAGGCGGAGATCCGGCCGGAGAGCAGCAGCAGGGCATCCTCCCCGCTTTTCTCCAAGGCATAGACTTTCAGCCACCCGCCCCCGCCTCCCGCAGCAGTACAGAGGCCAATCCAGGTCATGAAGATTAGAAGAAACTGCCCGCTTACCTGTACAAGACGGGGTAACAGCAGACAACCCCAGGCGAGAAGCGCTGCTGCCGAGAGCATGAGGAGCCGCAGGAGCTGTGTATGGTCCGCTGCCGCAGACAATTTGTAGAGCGGCAGCAGCCACAGCCCAAAGACGCCCATAATTGCCAAAGAGAACAGGCCGCGATAGTACAGGGGGCTGTTCTCTCTTTTACCTGCGTTGCTGTTCTCTGCAAGGTCTGATTCCTGCATCCCTGGCGCTGTAAAGATGATGCTTCCGTAGCGGCGCTGCCTGCTGTGGGTTGAGCCCACCGGACTGGCACCATCCGTACCCGCACTAGCAGGAGGTGGAGTTATCCGGAAATCCATCTGGCTCCGCCCCCTTGTACCCTTGTGCAGGAGCAGCCTGGCTCAGACAGTGAATCCTCGCGCCAAGCCGCATCAGACTTCCCGCAATCGTATCCGAGGCAGGCGGTCTGCTGGTCCCGTAAGCTGCTGAATCATGCTGCCCGGCTGGTTCCCGCCCCTCCGGTGCCAGCCTGCTGCTGCGGGTTAGCTCCGGCGTTGTCCCCGCTGCTCCGGCGGGGCTTCGCACAGGATTACCGGGAGTCCGGCTCGGAGATGGCTGGTCCCAGACATAATACAGCTCCACCCTGATTCCCTGAACCAGGAAGCGGGCCAGCGTTCTCGCCGGCTCCTCCTCCAGCCGGCCGGTAATGACGGATACCGTCATCCCGGGAATCCAGCTCTGCGATGCCTCCTCCAGCAATCTGCTGAGACTCTGTGAACCGGAGGGGGCAATCTCTGTAAGCAGATCCCGGACCCTCCCGGGGATCTGGCCCACCCCCTCATGTCTGGCCATTCCTTCCGGCCAGCCCCCGCTGAAGAGCTGGATGTAGCTGCCGGAGCGCTCGGCAGAGAGCAGCAGCCCCATAGTAGCCGATACCGCCTGTTCAAAGGCGGGGATCACCGACCTCCGCTGGCTGCGGGGAGCATGCGCACCGCCGGGAATCTCATAATCCGCCGGACTGCTCGCAAGCACGATGCAGGTCATCTGCCCCGCTTCACGTTCCGGCACTCTGCTCTGCAGGTTGCCTTTACGGGCGCTGCTCTTCCAGTGAATCCGGCTGAACGGATCTCCCGGCGCATAATCACGGATATCCGCTGCTTGCGGGCTGCTGTGGGTTCCCCGCCCGGATGCACGGTCTCCGGGTAGCAAGCCGGTATCCGGCACTGCTGCGCCCATATATAGCGCTCTTGGCAACACCTTGAAGCCCGCTTTGCCACCCGGCTGGCAGCCGCCTGTGAACAGCCCCGGCAGATCTCCCCAGGTTACACTGCACCCATGAAGCTGATGCACTCCTCTTGGGACAGACAGCAGCTCATACGAATAGTTGAAGGATCGCCGGAAGCCGGGAAACAGCAGCTCCTGATGGCTGCCCCCGCTCCAGTAATCGGTCACAATCATCCAGGGCAGCGGAATTCTGGCGGCAAAAGAAATCTGAACCTCCACGGTAGCGTCATCCCCCGCAGACAGACGCGCAGGAGCAATCGTGCGCTGGACACTGACTCTCCGGGGACCGCAGAGCTGCATCAGCAGGCCGCCGGACATAACCACTCCGCCAGCTGTCAGCAGCAGCAGGAGCGATTCTCCGCCGCGCCACATATACAGCCCTCCGGTAACCGCCATCAGGAGCAGCATTCGCCCCCACTCCTTGGCTGCGCGGCGGATGCGCTTCCGGGGGAACCCGGCAATCTCTGCATTCCCGTACCTGTTCTGCTGTGAAAATACCTGTGATTTCGGATCTGTCAATGATGATGAGGACAAGGAGGACACCCTTCCATGGTCATAGACTAGCCCCCGGCAGCCTGTACTTTCTCTGGCTATACTGCTTGCTGAGGCCTGTTGCTATCTATTCTTTCCACGAAAAAGGATGCCCAGACATTCAGCAGCCGCTTTTCCCCGCAAGCGCTCCCTGTTCTCTGCTCTCCTTGCCGTTCTCTATGTCCAGCCCGCCTTCCAACCCGGATATCCGCCTTAAGCTGCGGTAACCCTGCGCTCCTCTGCATTAACAAAGGCTTCAGCATCCGGATGACCTGCCGCCTCCAGCAGCATACGCAGGGGTACCCAGAGGGAGGAACCCTGGAGCTGCACCTGTGCCGCTTTGTACTCTGCTGTACCGTCCGGCCAGTGAATGCCCACTTCCTGCTTCTGTGAGTCTAACGTCATGCTGCGGCCGTTCCAGCTGACAGCTGCGCTCCGGGTAACCGCATTCCAGCCGACCCGTCCACCCAGCCGTTCTACGGTGGCGCGTAGCGGAACATAGTACTGCCCATCCTGTAGACGGTACTCTCCGGGCTTCAGCTTGGTCACCAGCCCGCCAACCTCAAGGGCAAGCGCCTTGCCTGGTGCAAGCAACTCCGCATTCGGGGCAATATTGGCCGATATCCAATCCTGTGACGGTTTGCTTCTATGAAGGGCGGCTGCTTTGGAGGACACTCTGAACTGTACGGGATCACTTTGCGCATCCAGAACACCGAACTCATAACCGGCTGCTCTGTAGCGTTCAATGATAGCCGGCAGCGCTTTGGCGCTCTGTTCATGGCCCGATCCGTCATGCAGCAGCAATACCACACTGGAAGTGGTCAAGTCAGCCACAGAAGCCTGTAGAATCTCCGCAGCAGGCACTCCCCGGCGGCGGGAATCCCCGCTGTCCACAGTCCAGTCCATCACCCCGTAGCCTGCCTGCTTCAGCAGATTGAAATATGTGCTGTCGAAATGGCCGAACGTGCCGCCCGGCGCACGGACCAGCTGCGGACGGATGCCTGTGATCTCACGTACCGTTTCCTCCGTCTGTTTGATTTGGCGCCAGAACTCCTTGAAGCCGCTATATAAATCATGATAATTATGATTATAGGTATGGTTGCCGATAGCATGACCCTGCTCCCAGATGGCCTTGATCAGCTCGGGACGGCCTGCGGCCTGATCCCCAAGCACGAAGAAGGTCGCTTTAACCCCCTGCTCCTGCAATATGCTAAGCACCTTAGGAGTAACTGCGCTTGGCCCGTCGTCAAAAGTCAGATAGACCACCTTCTCCTTGCGGTGTCCGGCTGCTGGAGCAGCTTTCCCCGCAGCAGCAGATACTTGCTGTATAGCGGGAGCAGGACGCTGCGCACCTGCCCCAGAGGCTGAACCGCTTAAAACGTGCAGCTGCCGCAATTCTGCGGTTGTCATTCTGGCCGCTGCCGGGCGCAAATCTTGCACCGGGACAGCCGGAGCATTATTCTTAGAGAGTAGAGGTAACGCACTGCCTGCTTCAGCCTGCAGGGAGTACGCCCTCCGCGAACCGGAAGAATTCTCCTGCCCTCCATAGGCTGACACACCCAGACTCAACATGGCAGCAATAATGAGCAACCCGCAGATCATGATGCGGCGGATAGGATTTTCCCGACTGTCCTTCATCTTCTCTACCTCCAGCATTCTATTGGCGCTTCCGCACCATTTGGTAGATTATATGAAGACAAGCTTCAGAATAGAATTGGCGCGCAGCCTTGGAGAGTGAAGAATCTATGGATATGCTGAAATGGATACAAGAATTGTTTGCGAGCTACGGTTATAGCGTATTGTTCTTCGGGCTTTTGCTCGAATTCATCGCCCTGCCTTTTCCCGGGGAGACCACGATGGCCTTCGCAGGATTTCTCTCTTACACAGGGAGACTGGATTTCTTCACCCTGGTGATCGTAGCCTTCTTAGGGACTACAATCGGGATGACCATTACTTATTTCATCGGCCTCAAGGCCGGTCTGCCCTTTATCCAGCGGTACGGCAAATGGTTCATGTTCTCTCCGGCCAAGCTGGAAAAGACACAGCGCTGGTTCGAGAAATACGGCAGCGTGCTTATCTCCATCGGCTATTTCATTCCCGGCGTCCGCCACTTCACCGGTTATTTTGCCGGGATTATCGCCCTGCCCTTCCGTAAATTCGCTATGTATGCCTATGGGGGCGCAATATTCTGGGTGGTGTTATTCCTCGGAATCGGCAAAATCTTCGGCCCGCAGTGGATGGGTATCTTCCACCTGATCGAATCCTACGCCCTCTGGATCGCGGTCGGCGTGCTGGCGATCGCTGTGCTGATTATTATCTATCGTTACCGGGCTGCCATTTCTCTCCGGCTGCGGCGGCGCAAGCCTGCGGCTACGCTTGATGCCAAGGTCCAGGTAAAGGTTAAAGAAACCTCCAAGACCCGCTGACTTAAGCCCACTTAACGCCCGAAAGAAGGTATCCCTGTGAAAATAGACCGTCTGCTCTCCATTGTCATTCTCCTGCTCAACCGGCCGCTGATTCAGGCCAAGGAGCTGGCCGATATGTTCGAGGTCTCTGTACGTACGATTTACCGCGATATAGACAGCATTAACAGCGCAGGCATCCCTGTGGTTACCTATCAGGGCGCAGGGGGCGGCATTGGCCTCATGCAGGGCTACCGGCTAGACCGCAATGTGTTATCGCAACGCGAGCTGGCCGATATATTCAGTGCGCTGCAAAGCGCCTCCTCTATCGGAGGAGAGGGTCACCAGCTATTGATGGAGAAGATCAGCAGCGTTGTCCCTCCCTCCCAGATCGCCGCCTTCCGCAGCAAAACCACCCAAATGATCGTCGATTTCTCCCCCTGGGAGCTGACAGCTCCGCTGGAGGAGCGGCTGAACCTCCTTAAAGAAGCCTTGGAGGAAGAGGTCATGGTCACTTTTGAATACATAACGGCCGAAGGCAGGGTAAGTACGCGTACAATCGAGCCATATACGCTGGTCCTTAAGGGACAGTTCTGGTACTTATACGGGTTCTGCCAGGAACGTCAGGATTTCCGCCTCTTCAAGCTGCTGCGGATGAAAGCGCTGGTGAAGGAGAACAGGCACTATATCCGCCAGGATATCCCGCTTACAGAGCTGCCGTGGAGTAGTGCCTGGAAGGAACCGCAGAATCTCACACCGGTCACGCTGCGTTTCACGCCGGAAGGCAAGCATCTAGCCGAGGAATACTTCGACTGTGAGACGCTCCAGCGGGATGCTACCGGCGGATATATCCTCACACTCCAGTACCCTGAGAACGACTGGCTGTACGGCTACCTGCTAAGCTTCGGGACCGTCCTGGAGGTGCTGGGACCGGAGCATGTCCGCCGCAGATTAGGCGAGGTGGCCCGAGGCGTCGCGGCGGCATATTCAGCAGATCGCATCTGAACCTGAATCCATGTTGTCAGGTTTGCCGGTTTATACTCTAAGGGGGAAGCCGGTTTTGGACTGTGAGACTGGGGAGAATGAAGGACATTGGGGCAATTCCACCCTGGTTCACAGACGCAAAAAGACGACCCGACAACCGTTAGCGGTTATATCGGATCGTCTTTTTATTATATACAGGATTATGCTCTCTGTGATTTCGTCAGGTTCGGCTGCGGCTGTCCGCCTTCCGCTTCTTCCGTCTTCAGGAAGTCGGGCTGCGGAGAGGTCTTGCGGATGAACAGCGCCAGCACCAGGGCAACAACAGTCACCCAGGTTGCTACAGCGAACGCATGGGTAATCCCGTTAATCGTTGCGTCCTGAGTAAGCTTCAGCATCGCAGCCTTATCGGTCTTCGACACCGCTCCGCTTACCAGTGCATCGGTAATGTTGCTCTTCGTACGGTTGGTCATCAGGCTGACGAACAGGGCCATCCCCAGTGCACCGCCTACGGTACGCAGGGTGTTGGACATGGCTGTACCATGGGAAGCCAGACGTTGCGGCAGCTGGTTCAGACCGGCGGTAACGATAGGCATCATCAGCATCGACATCCCGAACATCCGGGCCGTATACGTCAGGATCAGGTGAGTATAAGTGGTAGTGGTGCTGATCTGGCTGAATTCCCAGGTCGTCACAGTGGTGATGGCAAGGCCGATAACCGCCAGCCATCTGGCGCCGATTTTATCAAATATTATTCCGGTGATCGGCGACATAACGCCCATCAGAACCGCACCCGGGAGCAGCATCAGTCCGGATTCCATCGGTGTAAAGCCGCGGATGGTCTGCAGGTAGATCGGCAGCAGGATCATCCCTGCGTACATAGCCATGGTGACGATAATGTTGATTACGGTAGTCAGTGAGAACATGTTGTAGCGGAAAATGCGGAACTCAAGCAGCGGCTTATCTGTGGTCAGCTCACGCCATACGAACAGCCCCAGGGACACGATACCCAGGATCAGGCAGAGAATAACGGTCGTGCTTCCCCAGCCGTCTGTTCCGGCATCACTGAAGCCGTAGAGCAGCCCGCCGAAGCCCAGGGTCGATAAGATCACGCCCGGCTTATCCAGCTTCGGAGAAGTCAGCTTACCGACATTCTGCATAGTCTTCATGCCGAGCAGCATCGAGAAGATGGCCAGCGGAAGCACGATGTAGAACAGCACGCGCCAGGAGTAGTTCTGCACAACCCAGCCGGACAAGGTAGGTCCGACAGCCGGAGCAAAAATCATTGCAACGGCCATCAGTCCCATCGCCTTGCCCCGTTCTTCTATCGGGAAGATGCGCAGGAACACAATGTTCATCAGCGGCATCAGAATTCCGGCACCCACGGCCTGAATGACTCTGCCGACCATAATCATCTCAAAGCCTGTTCCTATTGCACAGACTAGAGTACCTATCGAAAATAACATCATTGCGGTCGTAAAGAGCTGGCGGGTCGTAAATTTCTCCACCAGATAGGCGCTGATCGGCACAAGCACACCGTTAACCAGCATGAACCCTGTCGTCAGCCATTGGGCCGTATTGGCGAGGATGTTCAGATCCTCCATCATTTTGGGCAGTGCCACATTCATCAGTGTCTGATTGAGCAGCGCCACGAAGGCGCCGATCAGGAGCGCTGCGATAATCGGGCCTCTGCGGACCGTCTTGGACGGTGCATTACCGGCTGTAATTGTACTCATAGCTTCTTGTTGTCTCTCCCTTGTTCTAGAATTCGGATAATTTCACCATGCAGCCGCAGCAGCTCCTGTGCATCCCCGGGCGGAAGTTCGCCCAGCGGCTGCAGATGCCGTCTGAATGACTGCTTGCTGAGCTCACGGATCTCCTTGCCCTTATCGGTCATCGCCAGCTTGAATATACGCCTGTCGCTCTGCGAGCGTTCACGGGTAATCAGCCCGGCCTTCACCATCCGGTCCACAACCCCGCTGACCGCGCTATTGCCCAGATGCAGCAAATCGGCAAGCTCAGTGATACCAATGTCCGGATGCACCGCTAACTTACGCAGCACCATGAGCTGGGTTGAGGTAATATTAAGCTCTTCCGCATACTTCCACAGAAGCTGCTGGAAATTATGGGTAATGCAGCGGAAAGAGGACAGAATATCGTCCAGTTGCTTTTCCTTTTCTTCCAAGCCTTATCCCTCCACAAGCATAATGCACAATAATATTTCGCATGCGAACTATTTTACTATTTACCTATTTATCCGTCAATGATTTTCTTACAGAAATTTTCTGAAAAATTACGGAAAGCGAGGGTTAAACATGAATACAGAACAACGAAACCACTGGAACAGGCAGCATAAAATGTTGTCCAGGATCATCACCAACCCGAAGGCGCATACTGAAGCAGTCGCTATCATTCTGGAGCTGCATACTGCCCTCTTCGCCTCTGAAGAAAGCAACGGGCAACAGGCAACCTACGAGGATACATTATGGGACACGCTGCTGGAGTCCACTGCGCGCAGCTACCCGGTGCAGACACCCGGCAGCCGTAATTCAATCGTCTGGCATCTCTGGCACAGTGCACGGATTGAGGATATCACCATGAATATCCTGGGGGCAGACTGTGAACAGGTGCTATACTCGGGTCAGTATGCCCGGAGGCTGGAGGTTCCTTACGTTCATTCCGGCAATGGGATGAGTGAACAAGATGTCGCTGCGCTCAGCAGAGAGGTGAATCTCGGGGCGCTGACTGAGTACCGTCGCGCTGTCGCCCGCAGAACACGTTCCATCCTATCCTCTCTGGAGCCGGGACAGCTCGGGAGGAAGGCCACTCCGGCGCAGTTTGAGAGAGTCCGGGAAGAAAAGGCCGTACTGGACAGCGAGCAGTGGCTAATGGATTATTGGGGCGGCAAGACCTTTGCCGGTCATGTGCTGATGCCGGCCACCCGGCATAACTTCGTCCATCTGAACAAGGCGATACAGGTGAAGCAGAAGCTGCAGAAGTGACTCCGTGCTGCATCCGGTCCACTCACCTTCGCGCCAAACACAATGTAGTCGGTTTTCCGATTACATTCGGCCCACGTGCTCCGTGCCTGCTCCATGTAGTCGGTTTTCCGATTACATTCGGCCCACGTGCTCCGCGCCTGCTCCATGTAGTCGGTTTTCCGATTACATTCGGCCCACGTGCTCCGCGCCTGCTCTATGTAGTTGGTTTTTCGACTACATTTGGCCCACGTGCTCTACGTCTGCTCTATGTAGTCGGTTTTTCGACTACATTTGGCCCACGTGCTCTGCGCCTGCTCCATGTCTTCGGTTCTCCGACTACACTCTCTCCACTTGCCTCCCGCGGGCCCCATGTCTTCGGTTCTCCGCATACATGCGGGTTGAGCCCTGAAAGGCAAAAAAGCGGACCGGAGTTTCCTCCGGTCCGCTCTTCATTTATTAAACCGCTGCTTATTCGCAGGCCGCTGGCTCTATCCTTGACAGCCCACACCACCGGCCATGACTGGCACCAGCTGTGCCAGATCATCCGCTGACGGCTGGGTACCGGCGGCAAGGCCGCTGGCAATCGACATCATCAGCTTGATCCGGTTAGCCTGATTGACCACGCTGACTCCGGCATCATAATCAATGGCGACGATGTTCGCACCAGGATATAGATCCTTAAGCCCCTTAATCATCCCGCGCCCGGTAATATGGTTCGGCAGGCAGGCAAACGGCTGGATGCAGGCAATATTATTCACACCGTTATCCAATAGATCCATCATCTCCGCTGTCAGGAACCAGCCTTCGCCCATCTGGTTGCCGACCGACACGAGGCGGCTTGCCTTCTCGGCCAGACCGTAGATATTCTCCCGGCCTTTGGATAATCCTGCCTCCTCCAGTGCTACCTTGACCGGCTTGCGGTAGATTTCGAGATAGGAGATCAGCATGGGATTGATATAGCCCAGCCGCTTGCTTTTGCCGAATTGCCCGGCCTTGTAGATCGGATTGTAGACACAATAGAAAATGAAGTCCAGGAAATCAGGCATCACGGCCTCTCCGCCTTCGGCCTCAATCATGTCGATGATATGGTTATTGGCATCCGGATGGAATTTGATCAGGATCTCCCCGACAATCCCCACCTTGGGCTTATCCGCCGGGATGACCGGCAGCCACGAGAACCCGGCAACAATCTCACGGGTCAGCCGCTTATATTCGCGGAACGAGAAGTTTGACAGGCTGCCCTTGCAGCGGCCCATTCCTTCGCGGAATAAGGCCTCTGCGCTTCCCGGCACTGCTTCATACGGTCTGAAGCGGTGCAGGAGACGCATCATCAGATCCCCATAGCAGGCTGCGGCGATCAGGCGGTTCGCCAGCTTCAGGCTGATGCGGAAGCCCGGCTGGTTCTCCATCCCGGAGGCATTCAGGGAGATGACCGGGATCTGCCCCAGACCGGCATCTTTCAGTGCCTTGCGCAGCAGGGAGATATAATTGGTCGCCCGGCAGCCGCCTCCGGTCTGCGACATAATCACAGCCGTCCGGTCCGGATCGTAATCGCCGCTCTTCAGTGCCGACAGCATTTGCCCGATCGTTACAATCGCCGGATAACAGGCATCATTGTTGACGTACCGTAGGCCTTCCTCCGTCTCCTGCGGACCGGTCGATTCCAGAATTTTCAGCCGGTAGCCTGCATCCTGGAAGACCCGTTCGAACAGCTCGAAATGAATCGGTGACATCTGCGGGGCAAGGATGGTATAGCTATCCTTCATTTCTTTGGTGAACGGCACATTGACTTGCGGCTTGTAGAGCAGCTGCGGCTTAACCTCGCCTCTCTCGCGCTCGCGCATCGCGGCCTGGAGTGAACGCAGGCGAATCCGTGCGGCTCCGAGATTGCTGATCTCATCGATTTTGATAAGCGTGTAGACCTTGTTGTGCCGCTCCATAATCTCCTGAACCGCATCGCAGGTAATCGCATCGATTCCGCAGCCGAAGGAGGTGAGCTGGACCAGCTCCAGATCGCTTCTTCCCGCCGCCAGCCGGGCCGCACGGTACATCCGCGCATGGTAGGTCCACTGGTTCACTACGCCAACGTCCCCTTCACTGCGGTCCAGATGGCAGATCGAATCCTCGGTCAGCACCGCAAGTCCCATACCGGTAATCATATCGGCAATCCCGTGGTTGATCTCAGGGTCGGCATGATACGGATGCCCGCAGAGCAGAATCCCCTTCGTGCCTGTCTCCGTGAGGAAGACCAGCGTCTCCTCTCCTTTGGTACGCACATCGTTCTTCGCCTGCTCCGCTTCCGCCAGTCCCGCCTGGACAGCAGCCGCAATCTCCTCCTTAGGCACCTCGGCGAAGGTTCGTACCAGCACCCGGGTCAGCGCCGGAATATCGTCGAAGGTCAGGAACGGGCTGACCAGCGGAACCCCTTGCTCCTTCAGGCCGTCCATATTATTGCGGATCACCTCAGGGTAGGAGGCAACCACCGGGCAGTTGAAGTGATTCTGCGCCGCATCATCCTCCTTCTTCTCATACACCACCGCCGGGTAAAAGATGAAGTCTACGCCTTGCCCGATCAGCTGCTGTACATGCCCGTGCGCCATTTTGGCCGGATAGCAGATGGATTCCGAAGGAATCGTATCCATTCCGCTCTCATACAGCTTCTTACTCGACTTCGGAGACAGCACGGTCCGGTAGCGCAGCGAGGTGAAAAAGGTATGCCAGAACGGATAATTCTCGAACATATTCATTGTGCGCGGAAGACCAACCGTTCCCCGGACCGCCGCTACCTCAGGCAGGCCCTCGTAGGCGAAGAACCGCTCATATTTATATTGCATCAGATTCGGTAGTGTGTTCTTCTCTTTCTTGCCGCCTGCGCCGCGTTCACAGCGGTTCCCCGTCACATGGAAGCTCTTGTCCGGGAACCGGCTGATGGTCAGCGCACAGTTATTGGCACAGCGGCTGCAGCGGCCTGGAGCAACTGAATACTGGAAGCTCTCCAGCTCCTCCGGTCCGAGAATTGTGCTGATTCCTTCCGGCGCAGCCTGTTCTCTGGCAATCAGCGCACAGCCGTAAGCGCCCATCACACCGGCGATATCGGGTCTGACTACCGTTCTTCCCGTCAGCAGCTCAAAAGCCCGCAGGACAGCTTCATTATAGAAGGTGCCGCCCTGAACAATGATATTCCGGCCCAGATCTTCGGGATTACGGATCTTGATCACCTTTTGCAGCGCATTCTTCACCACGGAATAGGCTAGCCCCGCCGAGAGATCGGCAAGTGTCGCCCCTTCCTTCTGGACCTGCTTCACCTTGGAATTCATGAACACGGTACAACGCGAGCCGAGATTCACCGGCCCCTTCGATTCGAGCGCAGCAGCGGCGAATTCCTCTATGCCAAGCTCCAGTGCGGAAGCGAAGCTCTCCAGGAAGGAGCCGCAGCCCGCCGAGCAGGCTTCATTCAGCATCAGGCTGTCGATAGCTCCCCCGCGGATCTTGATGCACTTCATGTCCTGGCCGCCGATATCGAGGATGAAATCGACCTCCGGCATGAACCGGGAGGCTGCCTTGTAATGGGCCACCGTCTCTACTTCCCCGCCGTCCATCCGCAGCGCCGCCTTGACCAGACCCTCGCCATAACCGGTTGCGTAAGCTCCAGCAATGTAGCAGCCAGAGGGCAGAATCCGGTAGAGCTCCTTCAGCGCGTCGGTGACCGACTGGAGCGGATTACCGCCATTGCTGCCATAGAAGGTATGCAGAATCTCGTCCGCCGCTCCGGTAACTACCAGCTTTGTCGTGGTAGAGCCGGCATCAATGCCGAGATAGACCGGCCCCCGGTAAGCGTCCAGCGCGGAGCGCGGAGCTGTAGCCTGGCGGTGACGGAGCCTGAATTGTGCCAGATCATCCGGCGTTCTGAACAGCGGCGCCAGCTCTGCATCCTCCGCGCGGTCCTGCGAGAAGTCTACCGCCATGATCCGGGCAATCCAGCTGCTGAGCGGCAGGAACACAGGATCAGACTCAGCAAGCGCCGAACCGATGGCGACGAAGTATTGCGAATGCTCCGGGAACAGCACCTCCTCCTCCTTCAGTCCAAGCGTCTCCGTGAACCGGTCCCGCAGAGCGGACAGAAAGGTGAGCGGTCCCCCGAGAAAAGCAACACGCCCGCGGATCGGCCGTCCGCAGGCTAAGCCGCTAATGGTCTGGTTCACGATGCTCTGGAAGATCGAGGCTGCCACATCCTCACGCCGTGCTCCTTCATTCAGCAGCGGCTGCACATCGCTCTTGGCGAATACCCCGCAGCGCGAAGCGATGGGATAGATCCGCTCATGCTTCACCGCAAGCGCATTCAGCCCGGCAGGGTCCGTCTGCAGCAGAGAGGCCATCTGATCGATGAATGCTCCCGTACCGCCTGCACAGGCTGTATTCATCCGCTGCTCAATGCCGCCGCTGAGATAGATGATTTTGGCATCCTCACCGCCCAGCTCAATCGCGGTATCACATTCTGGAATCCGTCCGCTGATCGCCCTCGTGCAGGCAATAACCTCCTGGACAAACGGAATGTCCCCTAGCTTAGACAGAGATAACCCGGAGGAGCCGCTTACGGTGAGCGCTGCTTCACTGTCTGCGAATCTTTGCTGCACCTCTGACAGCAGGGTAACCGCCGCTTTTTTTATATCACTGAAATGACGAACATAATCTTGATATATAATGATATCCCGCTGCATAACCACCAATTTGGCTGTAGTTGATCCGACGTCAAGCCCAATACGCAGTCTCTTCATGCCATCCCCCATACCTTGCTCCAAATTTGAAGTAATATGAGGCAACTATATCACGAGTAAGCCTGACTAGAGCTGTTAGAAAAGTAACAGACAAATACAATTAATTCCCAGCATACTTAATTATTTCACGATTTGTTCTAATGCGGCCTCCACATGGCCCTTCACTCTGACTTTTCGCCACTCCGCTATTAGAACTCCTTCCTCATCAATTAGAAAAGTAGAACGGACAATGCCCATGAACTCCTTGCCGTAGAGCTTCTTCTGCTGCCAGACGCCGAACAGCTCGCTGACCTTATGCTCCTCATCCGACAGCAGCGGGAACGGCAGGCTATGCTTCGTGCTGAATTTGCTGTGTGAGGCCAGCGGATCAGCACTGATTCCAAGGACAACCGCCCCATTCGCGGCAATTGTATCGTGGGCATCGCGGAAATCACAAGCCTCTTGAGTACAAGCCGGGGTACTGTCCTTGGGATAGAAATAGAGCAGCACCTTCCTGCCGCGATAGTCGCTTAAAGTAATCTCCCGTCCTGTAGATGCGGGGAGCGTAAAGTCGGGGACCTCCTGGCCGATCGTAATATTCATGTAGAATTCACTCCTTGCCGATATAGTTGGTGAACCTGAAATTGCGTGTCTTCCCAAAAGAAATTATAATGTAGAGAATGTGAACTGGAAAGGACGAACGAAATGCCACCAAGAAAGAACCGGCACGCCAAAGCCGGCAAGTCAAAGAAGAAACCGCTGCTCTGGACTCTGGCAATCATACTCCTTTTAATTATCGGAGGTCTGGTTTACTATTTCACTGCTATTTACAACCAGCTCGATAACCTCCACAAGACAGGCGAAGATTCTCCGTTCGCGAATGTTCCCACTGCCTCGGCAGAAGCGGTTAAGCCCCCTGAATGGGAGGGCACAGAGCCGGTTAACATCCTGCTTATGGGCGTGGATGGCCGCGGGGTGAAGAAGGGCGAGGTTCCGCGCTCGGATACGATGCTGGTGGCCTCTCTGGACCCGGTGAAGAAGAAATTCTATGTCTTCTCTATTCTGCGCGATACGTATGTTGATATACCAGACCACGGGAGTCAGCGGATCAATGCCGCCATTACTTACGGACCCAATACGGCGATGCAGACGGTAAGCAACCTGCTCGGCATTCCGATTCAATATTATGTCTATACCGATTTCCAGGGCTTCATTAAGCTGGTGGATGCCGTGGGCGGTGTGGACTATGAGGTCGAGAAGGACATGCGCTATACCACCAAGGCTGACGGGCCTGAATACGACATTGATCTCAAAAAAGGCTTCCAGCACCTGGACGGCAAAATGGCGCTGCAATATGTACGCTTCCGCCATGATGCCACCTCCGACTTCACCCGGACCGAGCGCCAGCGCGGCTTCCTTAAGGCGGTGGCGGACAAGGTGATCAGCACCACTTCGATCATCAAGCTGCCGAATATTCTCGGTCAGGTTACGCCTTATATCGACACGAACCTTGACGCGAGTGACATGTGGAAGCTGGGCGCTGTAGGTTATGACAGCTCTATGGGCGGCAGCGAGCAGATTCCGCCGATGAAGCTGATCCGGGAGAAGACCCTCAAGGACGGCTCCCAGGTGATCGGGTTCAGCAGCGAGAAGGCACTGAAGAAGTTCGTAGAGGATACACTCACTGCACCAGAACCATCGCCAACTCCTGGAGCAGAGGCTTCACCGGGCAGCAGCCCTTCAGCATCACCGGAAACAAAATAACATCCAATATAACCATGCTTGGCACACGGGGCGGGCGGACAGCGGGAATCAGCCGCGGTTCGCCCTTTCCCTTGGGCACAAGCCAAGAGGAAAGGAACATTACCTATGAACCGCAGCACATCAGAACAGCTATATGACGAAGCTCTACAGCATATTGTCGGGGGCGTGAACAGCCCCTCCCGCTCCTTCAAGGCCGTAGGCGGAGGCGCCCCTGTCTTCATGAAACGCGCCGGAGGCTCACGCTTCTGGGACGAGGACGGCAATGAATATATTGATTATCTGGCCGCCTACGGCCCGATCATAACCGGACATGCCCACCCGCATATCACCGCCGCTATTACAGAGGCTGCGCAGAACGGACTGCTCTACGGAACGCCAACCCGGCTTGAGATCAAGCTGGCCAAGATGCTGAAGGAAGCCATTCCCTCGATGGATAAGGTACGCTTCGTGAACTCCGGTACAGAAGCCGTCATGACGACCATCCGCGTCGCCCGCGCCTACACCAAGCGCAGCAAAATCATCAAATTCGCCGGCTGTTATCACGGTCACTCGGACCTTGTGCTTGTAGCCGCAGGCTCAGGTCCGTCGACACTGGGCATCCCGGACAGCGCAGGCGTTCCGGCCAGCATCGCCCAAGAGGTCATCACCGTTCCCTTCAATGATCTGGACGCCCTGCGTGAAGCTCTCGAGAAATGGGGCCAGGATGTGGCTGCCGTTATGGTCGAGCCGATTGTCGGCAACTTCGGTATGGTTATGCCGGAGCCAGGCTTCCTGGAAGGCCTATGCAAGCTGACGCACGAGAACGGCTCCCTGGTCATCTATGATGAAGTGATTACCGCTTTCCGTTTCCACTATGGCTCCACGCAGACCTATGCCGGTCTTGTGAATCATGAGGAGATCATTCCCGATCTGACGGCCCTTGGCAAAATCATCGGCGGCGGACTGCCGATCGGTGCTTACGGCGGCCGCAAGCATGTCATGGAGCAGGTCGCTCCGCTCGGTCCTGCTTATCAGGCCGGCACGATGGCCGGTAACCCTGCCTCGATCTCGGCAGGGATTGCCTGCCTGGAGGTGCTTAGTGCTGAAGGCGTCTATGACGAGATGGAGCGGCTGGCAATCCGCCTGACCGAAGGACTTCAGACCTCCGCTGACCGTCACGGCATTCCGCTCACCATCAACCGGATTCGCGGCGCCTTCTCCACACATTTTTGCAGCCATCCCATTACGAATTATGAGGAAGCACAGGATACCGATGGTGAAATGTTCGCCAGCTTCTTCCGTCATATGCTGAGCCGGGGCATCAACCTGGCCCCGTCCAAATATGAGGCGTGGTTCCTGACCACCGCCCACACGGATGCCGACATCGACCTCACCCTGGAAGCGGCAGAGGCTTCGTTCGCGGCTATGGCTGTGGAGAAGTAATCGATTTTGATCACATAGGAGAACCCCTGCCATTAAAGCTTTAAGCGGCAGGGGTTTCGTTTTTAATATATGAATAATAGCCTCAACTCTAATGCTTCCTTAATCGATGTGAACGCTTTGGTAGCCGACAAGCTGTTCTTCTGACTTTTGGTCGGATTGGAGAAGAATATCGCGGATAAATGTTCCGACTGGTGATAGAAACAACTGTGCTTGGCGGGTCGGCAAATTTATTATTAGGCCGCGAAACTTTAACACGTTCAATTAAAAAAGTCTCAGGGTAGTACCATCTTCCGTGGTCACACTTGCTGATTCCAATTTGGATGTATGTATTGTCTGCAACATGCAAATTATAAATAATAATTTCAGAAGGAATTCGGGTTGAACTTGAAGGAACAAACTTGATTGCTAATGAGCCAACTCGGAGAAGTTCAGGCAAGTAATAAAAAAACAACATCTTGTCTTTCATCGGGTCCAACGAAACTCCATACGCCCGTATAATTGCTTTGCTTGACCGCCCTTCGCGAATCGCATTCCAACCGGCCATTCCCTTGTATTCCTTCTTCACTTCCCGGCTGAGTCTTCTCGCCTGTTCAACAGTTTTTTTAAGACCAAGTAAATGGCAGAATGCCTCTAAATTGAACTTCAATATAATTATTTCACCGCTTGCTAGAACAAATTCAAAGATATTTGGATATAGATATTGGTAATATAAATCGCTTAGCGGCAGTAATTCCACATCCGTGAATGATGGTTTCGATTGAAGTGCGATAAGAGCTGCGGCAGTTAGCAATAATGTTCCCCCTAGAACTATTTTCTTAATAACAAAAATGCCCTGATGAAAAAGACATCAGAGCAATACATTATTATTAAAGGTAGCCGATTTGTGGTATTCCAGGGTTTT
Source organism: Paenibacillus sp. FSL H8-0048 (assembly GCF_038002825.1). Taxonomy (NCBI): domain Bacteria; kingdom Bacillati; phylum Bacillota; class Bacilli; order Caryophanales; family Paenibacillaceae; genus Paenibacillus; species Paenibacillus sp. FSL H8-0048. The sequence goes on from NZ_JBBODF010000001.1 coordinate 3,889,756, forward strand.
ATGAGACCCTCCCGCAGGGTACCGGACGCTACCAGGTCCAGCTCGCTTCAAGCGACATACTTATAGGATATTCCATGAAACCAAGAATGATGATTACGTGGTAGCCGATTGGTAATATTCCAGGATTTTGTGAGACCCTCCCGCAGGGTACCGGACGCTACCGTGTCCAGCATGTACCTTAAGATTGAGATACAACTTAATATTACTATACCCAGTTTACATGATATTAGCAGGGATTTCAATGAAATAATTTGTAAAAATACCCCAGGATAATTCACTACTCCCCACTCTTACGCCGCCCGTACACGAACAACGCAGCCACCGCAAGCGGGGTCACCAGCCGTACGGCAAGCTGCATGCTCCCGCCCGTGAAGGCGACCACTACATAACTTATCACGATGGCTGCTTCAGACATCAAGTGCTTGTTAAAGGTTCCTTGTCTACTTGCCCTTCTGCTCATACAGGCTGCGGATCTCCACATCCTGCGGAAGCTTGAACGGGTTCTGCGGATTGATCCGGTCATAGAACATCATTCCGTCCAGGTGATCCATCTCATGCTGGATGATGATCGCCTGATAGCCCTTGAATTTCTGGGTAATCACCTCGCCGTTCAGATCAAATCCCCTGACCTTCACAGACTCATACCGCGGTACGAAGCCGTGCACCGGCCGGTCCACGGACAGGCAGCCCTCGCTCTCCGGCAGATAGACCATGGCCATCGAATGGCTGATAATCTTGGGATTTATCCAGGTATATTCTACATTCTTGCCGTTATCATCCTTCAAATACATGACAAACATCCGCTTCGATAGTCCGATCTGATTGGCGGATAAGCCTACCCCTGAGCGCAGCTTATATTTGGCAGCCATCTCGGCATCCTGACTGTTCTTAAGGAACTGCATCATACTCAGCAGTGCACCGCGATCTTCCGCCTGTAGCGGCAACTGTACGGTTTCCGCTACCGTACGCAGGACAGGGTCGCCTTCCCGTATGATATCCTCCATCGTGATGATGTAATCAGCATTATACTTTGTACTAGACAACTGGGTTCATCCACCTTTTCCACTACGGGACTGATTTGATGATGCTATGGTTAGATTATGCACGATTACGGATTAATGAAAGCTGTCCGCAGCTTGCTGCTGTAATTCACATCGAAGCCAAGTCCGGTAGCGAGCGCGGCGAGCGGAAGATAGGTTTTATCCTCTTTACCGACCTTGTGCAGAAAAGCTGGAGTATCAATCGCCACATCCGTACCGTTCACCTTAATGGTCTTCGAGCCGATCGAAATAACCACCGTTCTTCCGCCGTAAATGACGGTAGCGCTGGAGGTTTTGTTATCCCATTTGCCGTTTGCACCTACCGCATTCAGAATATCCTTCAGCGCCAGGAAGTTCTGCCCGTTCTTCAGAATGGGCTTATTGGGTGTATTCAGTTCCTTACCCTTCACTACGATGGACATCGGCGCTGTCTCTGAAGCCATCGCCGTTACTGCCGGCGTACGGTATCCCCCCCATTGCAACTCAGCAAATACAGAAGCAATCCGTTCATATCCAAGCTGCGTAGGATGGAAGTCTGCCGCCCCCGCTCCGATGATGTGAGTTAGCGATCCCTCTGCACCGGCGAACTTCGCAGCTACGTGAGCTACCTTAAGAGGAGCGCCTGCCTGGTTCAGGGTAGCCGCAATATTCTCAGCCGCGGTGGTGAACTGTGCAGCCGCATTCATCAGTTTGTCGTACGAAGCCCCCAGGGCGATTTTCGGAGCAGGCTGATACTGGTCGGCCAGCAAAATGGTTGCCTGCGGATTCACTTCCCGGATATTCTTGAGCAGCGCTGTTACATTACTGCTGTACTCCGTTAGACGCTCCGCAAGCTGGGAAGCAAAATCAGCATCGCTCAGCGTCTTGTAATTCAGGAACAGGCTGCTGACATCATTACCGCCGATGGTAATGGTAATGAGATCCGCCGCAGCGAGCTCCGTTCTAATCTGCGGGGCCAGCGCAGCAAATTGCAAGATACGCGGATCAGACAGCCCCGGCTGAATGGCCTCCGGCGTAATGGCCGCACTGTCCTTAATAGCTCCGGTATATTGAAGCAGTCCTGCTGTCTTAAGGCCAAGGATACCATAATTCTTAAGCTCGCTTCTCCCATGATACCAGCCCTGCTCCAGTAATCGTTCAGCGTATCCGTACGGCTTCACCCCGGGATCAGTCATTCCCGGCTCATACCCGGCAGTAATGGAATCTCCTAGTGCCACGATACGAAAGACATCCTGCTCCGTTCCTTGCGCCACGGCTGCTGCAGCGGCATCCGCCGGACCTGCATGCACATTGATTAATACGGTGAACAACAGCAGTCCGCTAGCAGAAGCTGATATTAACCTTCTCCATGTCTTCAGCATCGTATTCCTCCTAAATTAGTATAATTCTATTCTAACATCCCGCCTCGCACAAGTGGAAACGGCTTTGCCATCCTTTTTAAGGACGGTACCGTTTCAGCGAGAAATAGAAGGATAATCTATCGTGTGAAACATATAGATTCTTATATTTGCACAAAAGAGCGGTCTTCCGATAATTCGGAAAACCGCTCCTGGGATAACGGCAGCAGGTTATTGCTCCCCGCTGCCGGATTCTAAAGATTTATTAGGACGGCTAGTGCTTGGCGGACTGCTCGCCTGGTCTGAGCGCTTCACATATTTATCATACCGGTCATCCAGCTCATAGGCGATTTTGCGGTAACGAAGCGTCTCTTCGACAATTGGGTCAAGTGTAGTCTGTATGCGGATCTCATACTTGGGCGAAATTTGACGAATCTCCTTGGCCTGCCGGTCCGCCTGTTCCATCTCGCCGTCCTCCAGAAGCTCGCTTAACCTCCGCTCCAGATCTTCATTCTCATTCATAACAGTGTAAGCCCTCCTACTGCTTCTTGAAGCCTGTGGCATCTGCGGCCTGCAGGGACGTAACCAGATAATCATGAATTCGTCCATTGCTTGCGACTACATGGCGTGTGCCTATATCGTAGGGATCGCCCAGCGTATTCGTGACCTTGCCGCCGGATTCCAGCACCAGCAGCACCCCGGCCGCACAATCCCAAGGGCTTAGTCCAACCTCCCAATACCCGTCCACTCGTCCGGCAGCAACATAAGCCAGATGGAGTGCTGCCGATCCTCCTGCACGAATGCCGCGGACCTGCGGCATAATCTGCTGCAGCCCGGCCATATTCGCCGGCTGGGCCACCACGCGGTCCGGCGGGAAGCCCATAGCGATCAGGCTGTTACCCGGAAGTGTCTCCGCTGATACCTTTGTAGGAATCCCGTGCATGTATGCGCCCTTCCCCTTCTCGGCCACGAACATCTCGTCCCGGATCGGATCATAAATCACGCCTACCGTAAGCTCTCCCTTAACCACCAGAGCAATCGATACGCAGTAGAACGGGAAGCCGTGCACGAAATTGGTCGTGCCGTCTATCGGATCAACAATCCACAGATACTCATGCTCCCGCGCTTCATCCAGGGCAGCCGTCAGTGCCTCCGCACCGGGCTCAACACCCTCCTCGCCAAGGATGGCATGGTCGGGATAATGGGTCAGGATCAGCCGGCGGATCATCTGCTCCACACCCTTATCGACCTCCGTGACCAGATCCTGGGCCGATGTCTTGCTGCCCAGTTCCTTCACCTGGCCTTGTCTGCTCTTGATCCATTCCCCCGCTTTGGCCGCAGCATTGATGGCTGCCGCCGTATGTCCCTTGCTTGTTACTACATAGGGCTGCCGTTCATTTCGGTTATCAGGACTTACAGGACTCATCTCTTCACTCCGCTTTCTTTGCGCATGATTGTTCTCCCGTGGAACGCTGTTTCCGCAGGATACCATTTCTCTGCCTTAGAACATGATTGCTCCACTTTCTTTCAACGTACCTCATTTCGGCCGGTTTATCAAGTCATGACTGGTGCCGCTAAGGGGCCGGGCCGGCAAGTTTTGTGCCAGTTATGGTTCTATATTCACGCTCGCTCCGTTTAGTACCATAATTCCATTCCCGCCCTCTGCCAGTCCCTTCATCTCCTCCATCAGACCGAACAGGGCCCCATCCTTGTGCTTCGCCTCAATCATCACATCTACGGCGGGAGTATCCGCAGCAATCCGTTTCAGAAAAGCAACCAGCGGTGCCGGCTCCACCCCGTCGGCATGGCTGCGCGGATCAGACGGGCTGCGCGGGCTGGACACATGAATCTTCGGCGGCAGATGACCTCCAGGCGGCACATCCTTCAGCGCCAGAGGGCTTGTCCATGTCTTAAGAATCTCCGGCCACAGCTCCCAGGGGAGCTCGCCTTCATTGTTGACCCATTGGTGATGGATATCCAGCACCATCGGCAATCCCACTCTGCGGCAAACCTCAAGCGTCTCCACCGCATTGAACGTCTTGTCGTCGTTCTCAAGTGTCATCCGCTCTCTAAGTGCAAGCGGCAGTGCAGAGCATTGCACGCAGAAGCGCTCCGCAGACAGAGGCTTGTCCCCATAAGCGCCGCCGATGTGGATATTGCTCTTAGCCGTCGCCGGCAGCCCCATCGCGTTCAGCATGTCCGTATGATGCTGCAGATCACGGATCGAGCTTGCAAGCACCTCCGGCCGCGGCGTACTCAGCACCGTGAAGTGATCCGGGTGGAAGCTGACGCGCAGCCCGTGCTTCTTCACATAGCTGCCCACCTCAGCGAATTCCTCCGCAAGAGCAGCCAGCGGATTCCAATCCGCCAGATTAGGATGAGTTGCCAGCGGAACCAGCTTGGAGGTGAGTCTGTAGACCTTAATATCCGAGCCGACATTATGCTTCAGCAGACGGAGCGTATTATGCAGATTCATCCGGGCGATGGATTCCAGCTTACGAAGGCCCGCCTCCCGGTCGCCCAGCTTGTTGAAGCTTGCCATAGTCATCGTTTTGGAGGGAGAACAGTCAGGGATCACCGTAGACATGGCGACATAGCCGAAGCGGACAATCATCCCTCTTCCCCGAAGAACATTTCGAAGGCAAGAGCCGTCTGAACGCGTGACTCTTCCTCATTCAGCTTACGGACCAGATCCATTTCCACCGCCGTAACCTCATTGCCCTGAAAATTGATTTCGGCGATCGACGCGGAAATTTTGACAATGGCCACCGCAACATTCTGCGGATTATAGGCTATAACCTTCTGGCCGGTCGGATAGACACGGAAGCCCTGCTTCACCATCTTGGTACGTCCGTACTCCAGCAGTTCATACAGCTCCTGCTCATTCTTGAACTTGCACACCGAATTGAATTCTGATTGAAACCCCATGCATATCTCTCCTTCCCGGCCGGAATTCTCCCGCCGATCAACGTGGTTTATTCATTATCGTACTTCAGGCCCTGTCTGAACCGGTAACGCTCCAGCGCCAGCCCAATCATACGGTCCAGCAGCACTTTATAGGACACACCGGTCTCACGCCACAGCAGAGGATACATGCTGAACGGGGTGAAGCCGGGCATGGTATTCACTTCATTAATAAGAATCTTGCCGTCAGACTTCCGCAGGAAGAAATCGGCCCGGGTAATGCCGCTGCCCTCAATAGCCTTGAAGGCCAGTATAGCCGACTCGCGCAGACGGTCCGCTACCTCAGGATCGACAGGTGCCGGAATCAGCATCTGTGATTTGCCGTCAGTGTATTTGGCCGCATAATCATAATATTCACCGGAAGAGACGATTTCACCCGGAACCGAAGCCTCCGGCTCCTCATTGCCGAGTACCGCCACCTCCACTTCCCGCGCATCGATGAACTCCTCAATAATCACCTTCGTGTCATAACGGAAGGCATACTCCACAGCCTTGATCAGGCTTTCCTTGTCGGAGGCCTTGGAGATTCCTACGCTGGAGCCCAGGTTGGCAGGCTTGACGAAGACCGGATATCCCAGCTTATCCTCCAGATCTACAATTAGCTCATGCTTACGCTGTCTCCAGTTCACAGCATTGAAGTAGCAATAGTCACATTGCTCCAGCCCCGCCTCGCCGAACAGCTTCTTCATAACGACCTTATCCATGCCCGCCGACGAAGCCAGTACCCCTGCACCGATGTACGGGATATTCGCCATCTCGAACAGTCCCTGAATGGTGCCGTCCTCACCGTTCGTACCATGCAGCAGCGGGAACATGACGTCGATGACCTGCTCGCCTCCGCTGAGCCCGCTGAACAAGGCATTCAGAGCCGTGCCCATATCACCAGCCACCCCGGAGAGCTTAAGCTGCTCAATTGCGGGGAAGGGAGCCTCCAGCACTGCACCTACCTTCCATACCCCCTGCTTGGAGATATAGAACGGAATAATCTCATATTTATCGTAGTCAAAAGCGTTCATAACCGCATAAGCCGTCTGCAGCGATACCTCATGCTCTCCGGATTTGCCGCCGTACACCAGTCCTACGGTAGTTTTAGCGTTCCCCATGCATTAACCTCTTTCTGAACTATAAATAGTCATTAATATGAAAAAAACGATAAGCCGTCCGGTCCGTCCAGGCGTAGGAATCCTTGTAATCCCAAAAGCGGTGACGGCTGCTAACCGTCCGTGCATTCACCAGCGGTTGTCCGCCCGCATCAAATGCGGTAACAATCGTGCTGTGCTGATAATGTCCGTTCCCGTCCCAGTCATACTGAATAATATCGCCCAGCTGAAGCTGCTCCGGCCGCTCGACAATCTCCGCACGCAGCCCGCTTCCCCGGCTCCCGCTCAGATAACGCTTCAGGCTATCGGAGACCGCCCAGCTGAAGCTCCACCATTCCTGGGCTCCATTATAGCCCTTATACCACCAGCCCGTTTCTCTTTTACCAGTATAGTTGATAGGCGCTCCCCCTGCAAAGAGACATTGAGAGACGTAATTGGTGCAGTCCACCTCGAAAATCTCGAACTCCGGGTTCCCTTCCTTCCACCAGAGGTCCGCATAGGCTGCGGCTTCTTCCCGGCGGTAGCGCACCTCCCGGACACCAGTAGCACCCTTCAGGACACGGCGGTTCAGCAGCGGCTGGGACGGACGCGGATCGGGCAGAGCCTCCCCCCACTCCGAGAGCCGCAGAGCCGGATCTTTCTCCACCACCTTGCGCACCCCATTGCGCTCAGGCACACTGCGCTCCACGTTCACAATCTCCCAGCCGCCCTTTTCACGCACAAAGGTCAGGCGTTCCGACTCCACCACATCCTCGCGGTGCGTCATCCCGCCCTTCTCATAATAGAAGGCGCTGTGCAACGCCACATCGGCGACCACCTCCGCTGGATTCTGCCGCACGGTCCGCAGCGTCCGCACCCCCGTCTCCCCGCGCAGCGGAGTAATGCCCCGGCGGGTGTACCACTGGGCGATCCGGCGGGAACGCGTGCGCTGTTCGTCCAGGAACCGGGGGTCCCTGATCGTGGTATGACGCGGCTCGGCGCCAGGTGCAACCCGCCCCTTGTTCAGCTGGTCCACATAGACATAGAGACTTTTCTTCCACTGCTGCTCCATTCATACTCCGCCCTTTCGTTCACAGATAAGAATGTATATGATGTTAGCTAAGAATATTCCTTCAGGTATCACCGCCATAATGGCTGCTGTCCTATGTATATGAAGGATTGCTTGCACCTATACGGAAGCAGGAGCGATTTAACTGCAAGGAAGTCAGGGGGCCGAGGGTTCTAAGCATTCGTGTAAACCCTGAATATACCTTACATCAGGGAGCAAAAAAAACTTTACTCCCCCGATTGTAAACGTTATACTTAAAGCATAGGAATTATGAAATGTAGTTTCATCAGATGAAACGAGGAGGCGCATATATGCCAAGCAAGGACCATTTTTCATTGGCCAAGAACCTGAACTCAGGTGGCAAAACTTATCGCTACTATCATTTGAACGCTCTGGAGGAGCAAGGTGCAGGCGACATTTCCTCCCTGCCATTCTCCATTAAGGTATTACTCGAAGCGGCTGTCCGCCAATATGACGGACGGGCGATTACAGAAGAACATGTTAAGCAGCTGGCTAACTGGTCCGGCGGCATTGACCGTAATAAGGAAATTCCGTTCATTCCTGCCCGGATTGTCCTGCAGGATTTCACCGGCGTGCCTGTAGTTGTCGATCTCGCAGCTATGCGCGATACCGTCAAGAAGGCGGGCGGAGACCCGAAGAAGATCAACCCGCTTGTACCGGTTGACCTTGTTATTGACCATTCCGTTATGGTTGATGCATTCGGAACAGCCGATGCCCTTGAATATAATATGAACGTAGAATTTGAGCGTAATGAGGAGCGCTACCGCTTCCTGCGCTGGGCACAGACCGCCTTCAATAATTTCCGTGCGGTTCCTCCGGCAACCGGAATTGTGCATCAGGTGAACCTGGAGTATCTGGCTTCTGTAGCGGCCACCAAAACCGTTGACGGAGAGACAGTGGTCTACCCGGATTCCCTGGTCGGCACGGATTCCCATACTACAATGATTAACGGTCTTGGCGTAGTGGGCTGGGGCGTCGGCGGAATTGAGGCTGAAGCAGGAATGCTCGGACAGCCGCTGTATTTCGTTACCCCGGATGTCGTCGGCTTCAAGCTGACCGGCAGTCTGATGGAAGGCGCTACAGCTACCGATCTGGCCCTTACCGTTACCCAAATGCTGCGCAAAAAAGGCGTAGTCGGCAAGTTCGTCGAATTCTACGGCCCGGGTCTGGCGAACATCAGTCTGGCAGACCGTGCGACGGTAGCCAACATGGCTCCTGAATACGGCGCAACGATCGGCTTCTTCCCTGTAGACGATGAGACGCTGGCCTATCTGCGCAGCACCGGACGCCCGGATGAGCTGGTAGAGCTGGTGGGGGATTATTATAAGGCGCAGGGCATGTTCCGCACCGCAGAGACACCGGACCCGACATTCAGCGATGTCATTGAGCTGGATCTGGCTTCTGTGGTTCCCAGCCTGGCCGGACCGAAGCGTCCGCAGGACCGGGTAGAGCTTACCCATATGAAGGAGAATTTCGAAGGCATTATCCGTACACCTATTGACAAGGGTGGCTATGGCCTCAGCGATGAGAAGATTGCCCAATCGGTGGAAGTACAGCATAAGAACGGAAGCACCAGCAAGCTCACCACAGGAGCGGTTGTTATTGCGGCCATCACCAGCTGTACGAACACCTCCAATCCAAGCGTAATGCTGGGCGCAGGACTGCTTGCCAAGAAGGCTGTAGAACGCGGTCTCACCAAACCGGGGTATGTCAAAAGCAGCCTCACTCCCGGATCGCTGGTCGTTACGGAATACCTGCAGAAGGCAGATCTGCTGAAGCCGCTGGAAGCACTCGGCTTCTACCTGGCCGGCTACGGCTGCGCCACTTGTATCGGTAACTCCGGCCCGCTGCCTGACGAAGTCAGCGAAGCCATTACAGAGCATGATATGACGGTTGCCGCAGTCATCTCCGGGAACCGTAACTTCGAGGGCCGCGTGCATGCCCAGGTCAAAGCCAACTATCTGGCTTCACCGCCACTGGTTGTCGCTTACGCACTGGCCGGCACAGTGAATATTGATCTGAAGACCGAGCCGCTGGGCTATGACCCGCAGGGTGAGCCTGTCTTCCTGGCTGATATCTGGCCGACTTCAGCCGAGATCCGCGAAGCCATAGGGCTCTCGCTCAGTCCGGAAATGTTCCGCAGCAAATATGAGAATGTATTCACGGCCAATGAACGCTGGAATAACATTCCGGTACCGGAAGGCGAGCTGTATGAATGGGATAACAACTCCACCTACATTCAGAATCCGCCATTCTTCGAGCATCTGGCAGACGGTGCCTCTGACATCCAGGATATCAAGAGCTCCCGTGTACTTGCGCTGCTTGGCGATTCCGTCACTACCGACCATATCTCGCCAGCCGGGAATATCTCCACTTCCGGTCCGGCCGGAGAATATCTGCGCGGCCATGGCGTGGAACGCGCTGACTTCAACTCCTACGGCTCACGCCGCGGGAATCATGAGGTGATGATGCGCGGTACGTTCGCCAACATCCGTATCCGCAATGCAGTGGCTCCTGGAACAGAAGGCGGCGTAACCACCTTCCTGCCAAGTGATGAGGTCATGTCGATCTATGACGCCTCCATGCTGTACCAATCGGCCGGACAGAACCTGATCGTTATCGCCGGTAAAGAATACGGCACAGGCAGCTCCCGCGACTGGGCCGCCAAGGGAACACTCCTCCTCGGAGTCAAAGCCGTCATCGCTGAGAGCTTCGAGCGGATACACCGCAGCAATCTCGTCGGCATGGGCGTGCTGCCGCTGCAGTTTCAGGAAGGCCATGGCTGGAGCAGCATGGGACTGACCGGACGTGAGACCTTCGACATTACCGGTCTTGACAACCACGTCCTTCCCGGGCAGGAGCTGACGGTCACTGCTACCCGTGAAGACGGCACGCAGTTCGACTTCCCGGTCATTGCCCGTCTCGACAGCAGCGTAGATATCGACTACTACCGCAATGGCGGTATTCTGCAGACAGTGCTCCGCCAGATGCTGGCAGATGCTACTGCCTCGGAAGCGGCTCAACCGGTAGAATAAGTCTGCTTCATTCATAAGGCCAGATCATTATACAAGCTGCGCCGGTATCAGATTTCAGTCTGATACCGGCGCAGCTTTTGTCTCATTCAGGAATGCCCTATTTGACCGACAGCAGGCTGGTCGTAATGAAATCCAGCTGTTTCTCCAGAGAGATCGGGTCATTGTACGTATCGGCAGCAGGATTCAGCTGGAACACATTCCCTGCCTTGACCGCCGGAAGCCCCTTCCACAGCGGATTGTCATAGACAATCTTCGGGTCTGTAGTATCCCCAGACCATGGGCAGGTAAAGATAATATCTCCCGCAAAGTCCGGCAGCTTCTCCAGAGAGATGGAAGCCCAGCCTGTTCCGCTGTCGATGGCCTCCTTCTGCGCTTCTGCGGGAGCCTTCAGCCCGAACTCCCCATACAGAATCTCACCACCCCTGCCATAGTTATGACCAAAGACATACAGCCCCTTGGCATATGGATTCAGGATAGAAACAGTCTTATTGCCGACAGCAGCCTGTACCTGCGGCTTCAGTTCAGCAATGCGGGCCTCCCACTGGGCGATCCAGGCCTTAGCTTCATCATTTTTGTTCACAAGCTTGCCGTAGTCGAGCATCTGATCCTTATAATTCTTGGCGCCATATTTAATCTGTACCACAGGCGCTATTTCCTTCAGCTTATCAATGCCTTCTGTTCCGGTATACACAATAATCAGGTCAGGGTTCAGGGCCAGGATATTCTCCGGGGTGACGTCATCACCCAGCCCTTCTGCACCTTCAAGCATCTCTGCAAGATATGGACTATCCTTGGCTCCTTGCATGACCCCTACCGGCTTCACACCCAGCGCCAGGAGATATCCTGTATAAAAAGCTGTAGTATCCACGATTCTCTGCGGATTCTTAGGCACTTGAACCTCACCGGCACCGTCCTGGAAAGTAACCATCTCTGCTTCAGCGGAAGGTTCGCCAGCAGCCGGAGCAGCCGTGGGTGCTTCAGATGCTGCAGGTGCAGGTGCATTCGCTGCCGCCCCGGAGCCAGAGACGGAGTTACCCGATGAACCGCAGGCTGCCAGCAGGACAGCCATGACGAGAGTAAAAACAATCAGGACAAGACTTTGTTTAGAGTATCTCAAGATAATCCCCCTATGTATATATGATATTGATAATCATTATCATTTGTAATGATATCATAGAGTTCTCCGGCTGACAACTGTCCCGGAATTTTCCGCAGTAAAAATCCCCTTTCGCTGGAAAGGGGATTGCATTTCTCTGGCATAAGCGGATAAATTATCGCAGCCTCAGGAGGCCATCAGGACATCTCGATACGTTCGGAATCGAATATTCTTTTGTAGACCAGAGCTATGATCTGTGAACGGTCCGTTACGTCCATTTTATTAAAAATGCGGCTTAGATGGTTCTTGACGGTATGCTCGCTGATAAACAAGGCACTGGCAATCTCCTTATTCGTCTTGCCCAGAATAATCAGCTCCAGCACTTCCTCCTCGCGCGGTGAGATTCCCCATTCCTCCTTGGGCGTCTTCAGTGCTGTACTGTTCAGCAGCTTCCCTGCCGACACACCTCTTTTGGCGGGCATCGCTTCCGAGCGGCTGCGCAAAAAGGATTGGAAGGTATTGCGCGGCTCACTGTACAGCTCCCCAACCACATGGTCATCCAGATAGAAGCGGGAGGGGTTCAGCCACTCCAGATCCGTGTCCGCCAGCAGCTCCTTGTCCGCGCCTTTGCCTGCATGATGAAGCACCAGCACGAGCAGCTGGGCCATGACAGAGACCGAGGGCTTATTGATCTCAAAATAGAACGAAGTAAATTGGTCCACCTGCTTCAGCAAAGAAAGCTCCTCCGGGTAGAACCCGTACCCATGCAGGAATTCCAGCCTGAACGGAGCCAGCAGCGCAGCCGTTCTCATCTGCTCTGACTCCCGCTCCGGCAATCCTGTATATCGGGCAAGCTCATACGCCATAGCAGAAGCTTCTGCCGACAGGCGGTGCAGCTCGGGATTACTGAGCTGGAGATAATGAAGCGTCTGACCGGTGAAGACCCCTGCCTGCTTCATATGTCTGGCTTCCTTCTCGATCAGGCGGATCGAAGTACTCGCCAGACTGGCGAGACAGCTGGTTAAGGACAGCCACTCCTCAGCTTCGCTGCGGCGTCTGAAGCCCACAGACAGAATGCCCTTGAATACCTTCTCAGCAATCAGCGGACATTCAACCAAGACCTGCCCTTCTGCCTCCCCGTTGATGATCGCAGAAGAGAGAAAGGCCTGTGAGGAGTAACGGGACTGAAGGTCCTGGACATACGGCTCAATCTCCTCCGGCCTCCATCCCTTGGCATAATGAGTCTCCCCGGGCTGCTCCTCGAAGAATACGAGCACCGATGACGGGAAGAACGGCATGCCCATAATCATATCCAGCAGCCCGGTGCCCAGCTCCTGGGTAGATGCGGCCTGCGGAAGCAGGCGGGCAGCTTCCTTCAAACGCAGGGTGGCCTCCCTGCGCAGGGCTTCACGCTGCACCAGCTGCTCTCCCCGTCCGGATAAGCCCAGGAGCGCAGTAACATTCTGCTCGTACTGGGCATAGTCCTGTATCAGGCGGCTCTTTCCGAAGCCCACAGCAAGCAGTACGGCCCTCTTCCCGCTGTGAATTCTCACAGGATAGCATGACAAATATTCCGGCTGCGTCATCCCGCGCTGGGTGAAGAATAACGATCTCGAATCTTGGGCAACGCTCTGCCAGTGCCTGGGCTCCATGCCCAGAACTGCCTGTCCCAGAAAACCGTCTCCTTGCTGGAACCCGGCGTTCATGAGGAGCCCTGCTTCTTTGCCGGCAGAATATTTCACCTTGAACTGGCCGGCCTCCTCCTCTTGGGCAAAGGCATACAGCTCTGCGTCAGATAACGTACCGGCCAGCTGCTGCAGCACAACCTCTATCTTCAGGAACTCACTCTCCAGATTGGATAACAGCTGGGAAATCAGCAGACCCCGTCTCTGTTCCAGAGGCTTCACTGCGCAGCCCGCCAGCAATTTGGAGAGCACATTCCCGAGCACACTCAATTTCCCCCTGATGCTGGCAATGCCCTCCCGGCTAAGCTCAGGCATGGCGGCCAGTACATCCTTCAGCATCTCATAGTCGGGGTGATTCCGCATCTTGGCCTCGAACGCCTGCAGCACAAGCCCGCGGGTGCCTTCTTCCATATATAAGCCGGACCATAAATAGTACGTCTGTCCATAGTCAGGAGCCAGCGGACTGACCACATACTTCAACCCGGGTACCCACTCTTCAAGTACAGCAGGATATGATAAGGGGCCCATTCTAATCAATGCAGGCTCGAAGGGCCGCTCTATGACCTGTAAAGAATTAAACATCTTCTGATAGAATATTCCGGACAGCGTTGGGCGGGTAACCACATTCCCGGCCTGATCCGTAAGCACAAGCGCCTGACCCGTAACAGAGCCGAACGTATCCTGGAGCTCTTGAATTTCTCCCATCAGTGAATCGGGTATAACTACTTTCATCCCATCACCTCGTGCACCTGGATTCCTCTTATTTCTTCAATCTCAATTTAGCTAATCATTACTAATGATAGTTCATTTTAACTAGATATACAATGAATGCCGAAGACTGAATAGCCTGTATTTCCTAAAGTTTTCCTGCACGGATCTGCCTACGGAGGCCTACATCTCAACCCATCATTAGGCCCATTTCAGCAGCGGCCTCCGCTAAAATGACAGCATATTCCTCCAGCGTCTCCCGCGACAGACGGCTGACCGGGCCGGACAGCGAGAGCGCTGCTACCACACCCCCGGCCCGGCCGGCGATGGGAACTGCCACTGCTGCCGCTCCCGGCTCCCGTTCCTCGAAGCTGGTTGCATAGCCGCAGCGGGTAATCTCTTTCAGCTGCTCCAGGTACTGGCTGCGGTCAACGCTGTCCGGCCATGCGGGGTCGGCCAGCAGCCGGACCTGCACTTCAGGCGGCGCGTAAGCAGCCAGCACCTTGCTGGAGGCGCCTACCGAGAGTGGCAGCCTTGCACCGATCTGGGCTACCCGGCGGATAGCCTGGCGGCTCTGCACCGCCTGAATGCGCACACGCTCCAGATTGTCGCGCAGATACAGGCTGACCGTCTCGCCCAGACGGTCGCGCAGCCGCTCCATGGCGGGCAGCAGAAGCACCGCCGGCTCGTTCAGCGTCGGGAGATGTGTGGACAGCTCCCAGATGCGGATACCCAGGCGGTATTTGTCCGTCCCCTCGTCCCGCTGCAGGAAGCCCTTCTCCTCCAGTGTAGTCAACAGACGGTGCACTGTGCTTTTATGCAGGCCGATCTTCGCAGAGATCTCCGTCAGACTAAGGTCGTAATCATCATTATCCTGAGTAAAGCACAGCAATATATCCAGCGCACGTTCTACGGCGCGTACAGTCAGCTTCCGGTCTTCCACCCCGATCTCCCCTTCACATGTTTCACCTATTGAAACCCGGTTACATAATTATTAAGATATCCCTATCTTAGTGCAAAAGCCTAAATAAAGTCCAGCAGATTCCGCATCCATAATCAGCCGTCCGCAGTTTACAGTTACATTACAAAAGAACCATTTCCATTGACTTTGTAAGGGCATAAATTTACGATTAAATATATGAACTATTCATGCTCTGAATCTTGAAACTTTCCAGGAGGGGACCTTATGAATCTGGCAACTAGTCATCCCGGCGCGCCGGTCTCCCGTATGCCTAACGAGGATAAGTCCGCTTCGTCAACCTTAATTCCGATTCGGATGATACGCCTCAAGCACATCATTGTGGCCCTGCTGTTATCCGTATTCTTCTTCTTTGTATTCTGCTTCATCGCCCTGCATGCTTATATCGCCTGGGTACTCTCGAATCCTACCGTAGCCCCACTCTACTCCAATCCTTATCAGGCCAAGGGGCTCGCCTACGAGGATATCACCTTCCCTGCCAAGGACGGCAGCCGGATGATGGAGGGCTGGTATATTCCTTCCAAGGGAGCTACCAAAACCATTGTCTTCAGTCACGGCTATGGCGCGAACCGCGAAGAGAGCTGGGTGCCCATGTATGATCTGGCTCATTATGCGCACAGCCTGAGATTCAATGTCGTCATGTTCGACTACGGCTTCGCCTCCAAGACCGACAGGGATATCGCAACCGGCGGCAAAAAGGAATCCCAGCAGCTGCTCGGAGCCATTGAATTCGCCAAGGAGCAGGGGGCAGACCAGATTGTGGTCTGGGGCTTCTCGATGGGCGCAGGCACTGCCCTGCAGGCAGGACTTGTAACCAAAGATGTGGATGCGATGATTCTGGACAGCACCTTCCTGCTGGAGCCGGACACCCTGTACCATAATATCAAGCAGAATATCAATCTTCCACGCCAGCCTTCGCTGGAGATTATGGAGATGCTCTTCCCGGTCCTGAACGGCACAGGACTGAATCAGATCCCTTACTCCAAGGTCAAATCGGAGGATTATCCGTTCCCGGTGCTGTTCATGCACGGTACTAAGGACGATAAGGCCCCTTATCCGATTGCCGAGGAGCTGGCGGCGAACCAGAGCAATCCGTATTCGGATTCATGGATCGTGGAGAACAGCCATCATGAGCTGCTGTTCCGCGAGCACCCGCGTGAGTATCTGCGGCGGGTATCCGCTTTTCTCGGGAATGTACAGCTGGCCCAGATCAGCGGGAGCCACAGCAATCCAACCGCAAGCAAATAAGCTTCTTACCGTTACCCTAAGGCATGTGCAGATGTATCCTGTGATACATTCTGTGCATGCCTTTTACTGTGCGTGGCACCAGGACCTCCAATCCGCCACGATTCCCTGCACAGGCTAGTCTCATAAGCTGTTCCTCTCCCGCATATAATGGACCGATGAAACTTTAGGACGGGAGGACTGCATGTCATGCCATATGTATTCGTTGCACCGCCGCCAGTACAGATTCTAGGGGAAATTGCCTTCTGGAAAAAACAGGAGAAGGAGCATGCCGAGGTTCTAATCCAGATCATCCCACGTCTGGAGGAGCCTTATGTGAAGCTGCTGGAGGACTGGGCCATTGTATTCCTGGCTACAGAACAGGCGGCACAGCATCTGCTTGCTAATCCGCAGCCACCGGACACAGGTGGTCCGGGGAGTCCATCCGCCGAAGCCGGGCTGCTGCTGCACACTGCCTGCGACCAGTCCGCCGAATTCATCCGGCACCTGAAGGCCATGAAGGAGGCAAGCGCCGCTGTCAATGCTTTCCCTCTGGCGGGAACCGCGCTGCTGCACTTCATCCGGGAGTCCGAATACTTCCTCGCCGTACTGGCGGCTCTCACCCCTGCGGACTACGGGCCCGGGATGCTGCGGATGAATCCTCCGGAGCAGGCGGAAGCGGCTCCTTCACCCGATCCGGCTGCAAGCGGAGAACGTCTTCAGGGAACAGGAAGCTTCGCAGTTCCGTTATGGGAATCCCGCGAGACAGGACCGGTTCCCATCGGCGGGCATTCGCTTCCTCCTCTGCCTTATGCTTATAATGCACTGGAGCCGTATATTGATGAGAAGACGATGATCATCCATCACGACAAGCATCACCAGAGCTATGTAGACGGACTGAACAAGGCGGAGAATAAGCTCGCGGAAGCGCGCCTGAGTGGCGACTTCGATCTGGTTAAGCATTGGGAGCGGGAGCTTGCCTTCAATGGCGCCGGACACTATCTGCATACGATCTTCTGGAATGTCATGTCCCCGCAAGGAGGCGTCCGCCCCTCCGGCGCCCTGCTGGACGCCATAGAACGCAGCTTCGGAAGCTATGAAGCCTTCAAGGCCCAGTTCACGGAGGCGGCGGGTAAAGTCGAGGGCGGCGGATGGGCTATTCTGGTCTGGAGCCCGCGCAGCCGTAGACTGGAGATACTGACGGCTGAGAAGCATCAGAACCTGTCCCAATGGGATGTCGTTCCGCTGCTGGTGCTGGATGTGTGGGAGCATGCCTATTACCTCAAGCATCAGAACAACCGCGCTGATTACATCCAGGACTGGTGGAGAGTCGTCAACTGGCCTTATGTCGCCGAGCGCTACGGTGCCGCCCGCAAGCTGGTCTGGGAACCTTTCTAAGGCTCTACGGTGTCTTCGGTTTTTCGCACGTTATGATGTATTTCTCCCTCTCATGGCACCGTTCTACGTGTCTCTACCCAATCCAATCCTGACGGTGCTCAATCTCACCGGCTACAAATCATCCTGACCGAATGTATGCTGTTTTCCACATGCATTCGGTCCGTGTGCCTGCTTGCAAGCACAATGTATGTTGTTTTCCACATCCATTCGGACTGCGCATACCTCAACATGCACATTGTATGCTGTTTTCCATATATATTTGGACATATGCCTGCTTGCAAACACAATCTATGCTGTTTTCCACATACATTCGGACCGCGCATTCCTCAACATGCACATTGTATGCTGTTTTCCACATACATACAGACCGCGTACCTGCTCGCGAGTATAATGTATGCTGTTTTTCACATACATTCGGTCTGTGTGCCCGGTTGCAGCAGGATACTATTAGTTTCCTATGTAAAAAATATAACAAAAAAGCCCGCCGCCACTGTCGAAGTGGCAGGCGGGCTTATCCGTTCCTATTCCTTGATCAGGGCCAGGAATTCAGCCCTTGCCGCAGCATCCTCGCGGAACGAGCCGCGGGTGGCCATTGTAACCGTCTTACTGCCTGGTTTCTTCACGCCCCGGGCACACATGCACAGATGCTCCCCTTCGACTACAACCATTACACCGTGCGGATTCAGCACCTCAGTCATGATATCGGCGATCTGGGCTGTGATACGCTCCTGCACCTGTAACCGGCGGCTGACCGCTTCTACTAGCCGGGCCAGCTTGCTGAGTCCGGCAATGCGGCCGCTGGGAACATAGCCGATATGCACCTTGCCGAAGAATGGAGCCATGTGATGCTCGCATTGGCTATAGTAGACAATATCCTTCACAATGACCAGCTCTTCATGAGACTCGTCGAAGGTTACGCCCAGCGCTTCGCGCGGATCAACGGAATAACCGCCGAAGATCTCTTCATACATCCGGGTCACTCTGGCCGGTGTTTCGAGCAGGCCTTCGCGGCTGGTATCCTCACCGATTAATTCCAGAATCTTCTCTACATGATACTCAATCTGCTCCCGGTTTGCAGTAACCTTCCCGTTCTTGTACTCCTTGATGCCCCCCATGAAAACTCCCTCCTTCCGCACCTGCTAGCTGACTCTTATCTATTTCATACGATCCTCATTATTACATTACTTCTTGCGGGAATTTCCTTTGCCCGCAGCGGGACGCCCCGGCGGGTTACCGTTCTTCATCATCTGCTGGGCACGCTGCATTTGCTTCCCGTTCAGATTATACCCCATTTGCTTGGCAACCTTCTGCAGCATTTCAGGATCATTCTGCATCGTTGTCATCTGTCTGCGCAGATAATACACACCGATGAAGAAACCGCCGATCAGACCTACCACAAGCGTAATAATAGGCAATGCAATATTCATCTGTAATCCACCTTTGTACTCTATTGTCTGGCGATAACCCTGTTCAGGCACGCGAATCTATCATAGCATTTCAACAACTGGACAGCAATTGGCAAATCCCGCTGCCAGGACAGTTCATTCACTGTCCGCTGCTCCCTGCTCACGCAGCTTGCCTGCGGCCCGCTCCAGCATGTCGCGCACCGTACTGTGCTCTTCGCTCTCCAGCGCCTGCTCAACAGCCGCAAGCGCTGCTTCGCCGCCGATGCGGCTGAGTGCCCAGGCCGAGGTTCCGCGCATTTCCGGCCGGGGCTCCGTAAGCAGAAGCTCTGTCAGCTTCGGCACCGCCGAGGCCTCCTTGAAATTGCCCAGCGCAATGACAGCGTTACGCTGAATCGGCTTCTTGCCGCGCCATGCCGCCGAGCTGCTGCCGAACTTCTCCTTGAACTCCCGGTTGCTGAGGTCCAGAATCGGCATCAGCAGCGGCTTCACCACCTCAGGGTCAGGCAGAAGCTGCGGACGGTGATTCCAGTTCTTGCCGCGGTTATGCGGACAGACAATCTGGCAGGTATCACAGCCATACAGCCGGTTGCCGATCTTGGTCATATAGTGATCGCTCAGGAAGCCCTTCGTCTGGGTCAGGAAGGAGATACAGGCCTGGGCATTGAGCTGGCCCGGTCCGACCAGCGCGCCGGTAGGACAGGCGTCGATGCATTTGGTGCAGTCACCGCAGCCTTCCTGCACAGGCTGGTCCGGGGGAAGCGGAAGATTCGTCACCATCTCCCCCAGATAGATCCATGATCCCCACTTGGGAGAGATGATAGAGCAGTTCTTGCCGCTGAAGCCGATCCCCGCCCGTTCTGCCACAGCCCGGTCTACAAGCGCCCCGGTATCCACCATGCTCTCCAGCACAGCACCCGGGACACGCTCACGGATGAAGCTCTCCAGCTTCGCCAGCGCTTCACGGAGCACATGATGGTAATCCTGGCCCCAGGAGGCGCGAGCCAGAATACCTCTGCGCGCACCCGGCTCGGACTTGGGCGGGTCCTCCATTTTGGAGGGATAGGCCACCGCAATAGCAATGATAGAGAGCGGCTGCTCCCCGGACTGCAGGGCCGGAACCGTCCGCTTGTCCAGATCAGGCTCCTCGAACCCGGATTCATATCCGTTGTCCCGGTGCTCCTGGAGAATGTTCTTCAAATATAAAAACGGCTCCGCAGTGGTGAACCCGATATCATCAATACCGAGCTCAGCTGCAGCCGCCTTAATCTCAGCCTTAAGTTCCTCCCATTTGGAAGGAGGCGGAGCGTAACCTTTCTGGATGTTGAGGTGCATATCCGCCTCTCCTTTATAGAATGAATAAGGTAACTCTACAAGACCTTCATCTTAGAGAAAGGCCACCAGATCAGGGACACCTTACCCACGATACTCTCCCCTGCGACAGCGCCAAAATAACGGCTGTCCTTGCTGGCTCCGGCATGCCGGTTGTCCCCCATAACGAAGTAGGTCCCCGCCTGCACGGTAAGACTGCTGAAATCAGGATCTTCTATAGACGTATCAATATAAGGCTCATCCAGCAGTTTGCCGTTGAGGTAGAGCTGCTGGTTCCGCACTTCGATGATATCGCCGGGAATGCCGATTACCCGCTTGACCAGATATTCCTTGCGGCTGGGTCCCGTACTGGGATCATGAAGGACAACAACCTCCCCGCGGCCCGGATTCCCGAAGCTGAGGGCGATTTTATTAATAATCAGCTTCTCTCCCTGATATAGGGTGGGCTGCATGGATTGGCCGATTACAGTAGACACATTGAACACATAGATATTAAGCAGCGACATCACTGCGAACACAATCCCCGCCGTAATGATCCACTCCCGCATATCCTTAATCCACGTTCTTCCGGACTTCTGTCTGGACTTGCTATGCGTTACTGATCTGTATCTTTGTCTGCGGCTCCGCATGAAATCTTCTTCAAGCTCCCGGTTCATAGGCCACCTACTTGTTCGATTAGGTTATCCGTTCCTTAACAATAGAAAAGCATATCTCCCGCCCATTTGCAATGGACATAGGGAAGATATGCTTTAGTATAATGAAACAGACTATGCAGGAATACCCATATTCAAAAGTATCCGCCCTGCAACAGTTCTCTACTCTGACCTTTGATTCCGCTTACAGCAGCGGTTCAGCAACAGTTACCCGACAATGCTTAGCTTGCGCACGGATTTGAAGATGTGGTTCTCGTCATAACCCATGGCTTTATAGAGAGGCATTGCAAAAGAATTGTGTTCATCGACGGCAACATAAATGCCGCTGACCTTCCGCGCCTGAAATCTGCTCTCCATAGCCGTTACAAGACTCTTGCCGACTCCTCTGCGGCGGTAATCCGGATGGACGGCAATGCGGAAATAACAGCCGTGATTCTTCTCAATCGTACCAATCAGCGCACCGATGATTTCTCCTTCATCCTCAGCAACTACAATGAGATCAGAATCCCATGACAATTGCCTGGAGAAAGGCTCGATCGTGCTCTCGAAACATTCTTCCGATAATGCGGTCTGCAGCAATTCAGTCACTGGAGTTACATCGCTTAATTGAAAGGAACGAACGTGCATACTTAAAAGTCTCCCTTTTCTATGGCTTATGATTTTACAAAAAGAAGGAGTTTCCATAACAGTATAAAGTGGAAAAAAGCATCAAAAACCGAGGAATACCTGCTTTTGTCTCTATTAAAGCACACTTTTCTCGCGTTATCATCATTTTTCTTTTGAAAGCGCTTGATATGAAGCGTTTACATTCAATATAGTTTCATATTTAACATCTATTAGGAGATTCGAGTAGTCAAAAGGTCCCAGTCAAGGAGCCTAATCAGTTTAACACAGCCTTAACACTTTCTGTGAGCTGGCGGCGGGAAAATACTTTTCAAACATTTTCGTTTGTTTAATGTTGCATTATTGTTCCAGATGCGTTTTAATAATAGTATCTCAACGGATATATACCAAAACCAACATATAATCAGGAGGGATTTTTCCATGGCTTTTCAATTACCGGCACTTCCGTACCCGAACAACGCACTTGAACCACACATCGACGCTTTGACGATGGAGATTCATCATGACAGGCACCATAACACTTATGTGACGAACCTGAACGCCGCACTGGAAAAGGCACCCGAACTGCAAAACAAAAGCATCGATGAGCTTCTAACCGACCTGAACGCTGTACCTGAAGCGATCCGCACAGCGGTCCGCAACAACGGCGGTGGACATGCCAACCACACCCTGTTCTGGGAAGTGATTGGACCGAACGGCGGCGGCGCACCGACTGGCGCATTGGCTGCTGCCATTGACAGCGAGCTGGGCGGCTTCGATAAATTCAAGGAAGACTTCGCTACTGCGGCTACTACACGCTTCGGCAGCGGCTGGGCTTGGCTCGTTGTGAAGGACGGCAAGCTTGCTGTAACCAGCACACCGAACCAGGACAACCCGATCAGCGAAGGCGCAACTCCAATCCTCGGCCTCGATGTATGGGAGCATGCCTACTACCTGAACTACCAGAACAAACGCCCTGACTATATTAAGGCGTTCTGGAACGTAGTAAACTGGGAAGAAGTCGGCAAGCGTTACGAAAGCGCGAAATAAGCATCAGCCTTCAGCATGATGCTATAAGCAAACAGGTTCACCTCTGCCGTAATGGCAAGGGTGAACCTGTTTTTGTATAAAATATAAGAATTTAGATGTTGCACATGCTAAATTATCCTTCTATTTCTCGCTGAAACGGTACCGTCCTTTAAAAGGACGGCAATGCCGTTTCCACTTGCCACGCTAAGCCAGACCTGAGATCATTGCATGAACTTGGCGTTCAGAGCGTCGTACTCACGCCGGGTGACCGGAATTACCGTTCCATGGCGGGGGCTGGCCGGCAGCTCATAATTAGAGGATACCGTCCACTTGCCGGAATCCAGATCTTCCGTCTCCAGCGGGATGTACCCTCTGCCTCCGAATTCATCCACAAACAGATACCACTTCTCCTCCGTATTGGATTTGAACAGGGTTGGCCCTTCAATGCCCTTCAGTCCGCCGACACTCCCGCTCAGCAGCTTCACCGCTGGGGCAAATACCGAATCCAGGGACTCCTGGAACACCATTTTGCCAAAAGGGGATTCCGGGCCTTGCTCGCGCTCATCCTTAGTGAATCTGTAGATCTTCCCGTTATACGCAGCCATAGTGGTATCAATGATCGAATACCCGTAGTCCATATAGACCTGCGGCTCTGAGAACGCGCGGAAATCGCGTGTCTTGCTGTACATAATTGTCTGGTAGGCGTCCCCGGTGTGAGTGGAATCAGCGTACATCCGCGAGGCCCAGAATACGATATATTCCCCGCTCTCCTGGTCATAGATCACCTCAGGTGCCCAGGTATTCCCCGCTTCCTCAGGTGAGACCTTGGCTTCCCAAGGCTCCGACCAGTCCACGAGATTATCCGATTCCCACACAATAACCGCCCGGCTGCCCTGTGTCTGGGCTGCACCCCAATCCCAGTTGCCGTTGATCTTCAGATCGGTGGCGATGAGATAGAACCGGCCGCCTTCAGGTGAACGGATGATGAACGGGTCCCTGACTCCCTTGTCGCCCAAGCTGGAGGTAAGCACGGGCTTCCCGCCATTCAGCTCCTTCCAATGCAGCGGGTCATTGCCTTCGCTGAGGGCGAAGTATACCTGCTCGCCATCCCCGGTCCCTTCGCCGGTGAAATAGCTGAACAGATAGCCTGCATAATCTCCCGCAGCCGGAGCTTCCTGCGCAGCCTGAGTTCCGGTAACCTGGGTTCCGGTCAACTCACCCGGCCCGCCTGCCTCCTCCTCTAACTCCGGGCCGCCAGCCACCAAGGTCATCACTGACTTGGCCGGGATAACGGCCTGGAATACTTGCTCCCCAGCTGCTGACCCATCAGCTGCTACATCAGCGGCCACATCCTCACCGCGCGCCAAATCCAGCTGCGCATTGGTTACATAGGAACGCAAGGCAGATGCCTTCAGTCCCAGTCCGCTCAAGGTGAGCTGCACCCGCTTCTCCTCCAGGCTGTCATTCACCAGCACCGCCGTCATGCTCTGCTCCTCCTCGTGCACGTAAGCTGAGCCAAGCAGCTCGCTTCCGGCATCCTGGTTCAGACCGGAGAGCGCTATCCGCACCGCTCCGGGGCGGATGAACCTGCTGTAATTGCCGAGCGACCACAGGATCTTCGAGGTCAGAATGTTCTGCCCGTCCCCAGGCTGAGTGTAATCGGTGTACAACAAACCGTCCTTATAATCTACCTTAGACACTGCCGTCCACCATTGCCATGCGGCTGCATCTGCCTCCGTCAGATCAAAGTGGATGGTACGCGCTACCTGCAGCGCCGGCTCTATCCCCAGATCCCGCCCCGGGCCATAATCGCCCATAATGCAGTATTCGGTAACCCAGTATTTGGCCTCAGGATCATATTGCTTCAGATTACCGGCCAGCAGCTGTCTTAGCTTAACCAGGCGGTCATCGCCGGAATGGCTGTAATCGGACCAGTAGGAATGCGAGGCGATCTTATTGCCTACCGCTTCCTTCAGCACAGGATCACCTAGCAGGTCCTTAATATATTCACGGTATTTCCCCAGCCCCAGGCTGTTAGCCCCGCTGGAATAGACACCGCTGCCAGTGAATTCCCGGTAGTGCTCATCATCCAGCAGAGAGGTAATCTCTACCCCGTCCGGGGCACTGATCTGCGCTTCCAGGACGCTTGCGCGGAGCTGGGTGTGCAGCTCCAGAATCACCCGCTTCAGGTCGTCATTGTTGTACCGGCTGGCTTCCTGCTGCGCATGATTCCAGTCCCAGGTCGGCTCGTTAACGGGGCTTATATAATCGAACTCCAGCCCTTCCTGCTTGAAATGCTCCAGCACATCAATCAGGAAGGAGGCGAAGGCAGCTTCAGAGCCTTCCTTCAAATTACTGGACCCTACCTCCGGATCAGGCTGGGCATGACCATTCCTGGTCATCCAGACCGGCGGGCTGTTGACGAAGGCAATCAGGGATTCGACTCCGCGTTCCCTGGCCGCCCGCAGGAACCACTGCTGGCCTGCCTGCCTGCTCCAGTCGTACGGCCCTTCCTCCGTCATTTTGAAGGCTTCCGTTCTCCGCCACGGATCTGGAATGATGGCCTCATCGGTCTCCGCCGAGCCTGCGCCTATATTGAAGCGCCAGGCCGACAGCCCGATCCCTCTGCTGCGTGAGAACAGCAAATCTGCCACCTTGTTCTTATTCTCTTCGGTCCACTCCTTCCCCAGGGGGTCCATGGACCAGGCGTCGGACGCGCCGAAGTTATCGATAGTCTGATAGCGGAGATTACCGTCTATCGTCACTGCCGCATCCGGCGGTTTCTGGTGCTGCACAGGGATTTCCTCCTCTTTTCTATTACTGAACAGAATTACAACAATAACACACACTAGAACAATACCGATAACCGCCGTAACTGCCAGCCGCTTCATGCTCCCATCCTCCTCCTAACCAACCAGACCGGAACGCTCCACACTCTCTACAAAATGCCGCTGAACGAATACATAGAGGATAATCAGCGGCAGAATCGCCATCAGCACACTCGTATTCATCATCATGGACATGAAGAACGGGTCCTGAACGAGCGAATTCGCCGCCTGGCCGCCGCCGGTCATGTAGGTAGCAATGCCGTAGCCCGCCGAAGACATCATCGATGACATGACCTTCGGTTCGTTCAGATACATATTGGTGAAGAATGAATCATTCCACTGCCACACGAAGGAGAACAGCATCACCGTTACCATCGACGGAATGGCATTGGGCAGAATCACCCGCGCGAAGGTGGTGAAATAGCCGGCTCCGTCCACATAGGCCGCTTCCTCAATCTCCCGTGGAATGCCCTTGAAGAACTGGCGGAAAATATAGACATACAGCCCAGTCTTGACGCCCATTCCGAGCATCGAAGAAATAATAAACGGCCAATACGTATTGATCAGGTTCGCCGGCTTCCCCGTGAACAGCTCAATCAGACCGAACAGGTCAAAGTTCTTGAAATGCAGGTAGAGCGGGATCATGATCGTCTGGGACGGGACAAGAATCGTAAAGATTACTGCCGCGAACAGCAGCCCGCTCCCCCTGAACTTAATCCGGGCAAAGCCGTAACCGGCCAGCACACAGATGATTGTCTGAAGCACCATGACTGCTGAGGACAACAGCATGGTGTTCCGCAGAACTGCCGGATAGTTCATCGCCTTGAAGACCAGCCTGAAGTTCTCCAGAGTGAAGGCCTGCGGGACCCAGATCACGGTGGAATCATACAAATCGTCCATACTCTTGAACGCAATCGACAGCTTCAGCAGGATCGGGTACAGGATAACGAACGAGATACCAAAGACCAGCACAAAGCGGGCGATTACCCACAACCATTTTTTCGAAAATTCTACCCAATAGGCGGCCGAGGCCAGCCTGTGCAGCTGCTCTTTCCTGGATCGGTGCGGCATTGCTGCGGTCTCTGTCTTCATGAATGCTCCTCCTTCCTAACCGCTAGTCTTGATAAAAGACTTTACGTGAGATCAGCGCCGTCGTGATCCACAACAGCAGTGCAATGATGGCAAAATACATCCAGGACATGGCTGCGCTCAGCCCGAAATTGAAGCTCTTGAACGCTGTGTCCACCACCATGCGGCTGGTCTGGTCACTGATGAAGCTGTCGATAATGGTGTAGACCAGATTGGTCAGGATCAGCGGGCCGATCATCGGAAACGTAATTTTCCAGAACGCCTCATAGCCGGTGGAGCCTTCAATCTTCGCCGCCTCATACAGGGAAGGTGAGATGGATTGCAGCCCCGCCAAAAAGATCAGGATCTGCACGCCCGATTGGCTGACAATCTCATAGATCCGGCTCACCGCTCCAGTCAGATACTGCACCACGGTGGGGCTCAGACCGGATTCGATCAGCAGCGTGGTCAGCTCCAGATTCTTGATCACCGACAGGCCTCCGCCCGTGGAATCACTGGCGCTGCGCACAACAGACTGCATCAGGTCCCCGTTCTCAATGCTGGCGATAATACCCGAGGCCAGAATGACCGGCAGGAAGAAGATCGCCCGGGCCAGCACTCTGCCATGGAACTTCTGATTGAGCAGCACGGCGAAAAACAGGCTGAAAATCAGAATAAGCGGGGTGTTCAGCACGATATTCAGCACGGATTCCGTTAATGTCCGAACATAGGATTCATGCGAGAACAGCGCCTCCCGGAAGTTCGCGAGTCCGATATACTTCAGCGTGAAGCCCTCATCATTGACCTGCAGGTTACTGAGGCTGAACCGCAGGGAAGAGAGCAGCGGCGTCAGGAACAGGAAGCAGAAGCCCGCGAACCAGGGAAGAATGAAGTACAGGCCGTAATATCTGTTTTTTTGCTCCAGGGACAGCTTCTTAAGCTTCATTATTGCGGCTCACCTCCTACCCGGTAATTGCGTCCGTCTATGGTGACTCCGCCCACACTCACCGGCGCACGGTTATAATTCACTATAATCGTGGTGCCTGCTTCATAAGTCGTCTGATAGACACCTTCCGCCAGCTTCTTATGCTCTTTGATCGTCTGGGACTGGATATTCTTCATCACACGGCTCAACGCCTGGTACTGCCCGGCTGCCTGGTCAATCCAGCTGCGGTAATCCGCCGAGTAGAGGCTGCCAAAGCCTGTCATCTTAATCGCGGAAGGATCAGCATAGAACCAGGTATAATATGGTGCGCTCCCGGTCTCCAGCGCCTTCAGCAGACTGAGCGACGCATCCTGATCGTCAGCCATATTCCAGGCGGTTCCGGCATATTGCAGATAGCCGTGGTATACCATCTGGAAGAAGGGGATGCTCTCATCCGTAATATTGAACCCGCTGCTCTGCATGGGTGCAGCCACTATATGACGGGCGAAGGGAGCCGCGTACGCATTGCCGCCTTCCACCATCAGGCGGGGCACAGAGCTCTTCATCCGCTCCAGCTGCTCCTTGACGATTCCCTCGGCCTGCTGGCGGTCAACCAGCTCCTCCGCATTGAAATCGGAATTCAGCCCGCTGCCGAGATCCCGCAGGGACAAGCCGTCTACTCCAAGCTCTGCATAGTCTCCGAGGAAGCCGTCTACCACACCCGGCAATACCCGGGGGCTGACGACATAACCGGAGGGCTCCTGCACATCCAGCTTCAGCATGGAGAAGTCGAAGGGATACGTATGCGCCAGCTTACCCGTAATCAGCCGGGAGGCCTGTGACTTGCGGAGTCCCTTGGCTTCCGGGAAGGTCTGCAGGAACGAAGCATCGGGATACAGTGTAATCCCCTTATCCTGTGCGTAGGCCTGCAGCTCCTTAAGCCCCTTGGTCCCGCCAAGCTTGCTGTCCACAGATACGCCCTTCGGGTAATTATGATTAATGCCGCCGTTGAACCATCCGGTATACCGCAGTTGAATATCCCCGATTCCCTTATCCTGCATCTGCTCCAGAATAGCCTTGGCCTCCTTGAAGGAGGTAAGCGGCTCATAAGCGCTGTAAGGAATGCCCAGGAAGAATTTCTTCTTCGGAATGCCTCCGATCAATTCCAGGTAGAAGGGAACGTTCTCTGTCCCGTCCAGCCTTGCCATCCCGGTATGTTCGATTAGGTACTCCCGGTAATGTGCGGCCATGCCTGAATAGCTGGCTTCCTCCTGATCAAGGAAGCTGTACGTTACAGTGATATCACCGGGGTAGATCCCCGCCTGAAATTGCTTCACTGTACTGGAGCGCCAGCCGTTGGTCAGTGTCACTTCCTCCAGACTGCCCAGCGTATAGCTGGAGAAGACATTGTTATACTGATTCAGCCGTCCACTGACATCTGCCTCCACGGCAGCAATCGCATCCCCGCTCTCGATCACCGCCAGGAAGCCCCGGTCCTCAACCTTCATGCCGAATACAGGCAGCCGCGCGGTCTCCTCCTTCTGCACTTGCCCCAGCTGGGTCAGCGCAGCATCCGGCCCGTACATCGCGCTGCGGTAAGGGGTAGCATAGAGCTTGTTATTATTGAAGTGTATCAGTGACCCGGAGCCGTCCGGCACCAGGCTGTAGCCTTCATCCTTTGTACCGCTCGCCCCAAAAAACGGAAGCAGCGACAAACTCTGAATATGCATATTATCCGGATAACGGACCTTACCGCCCGGGATGCTTACCTTCAGCTGCTTCCCGTCCAAACGGTATTCCAGGGGAAGCGTCACCAGGGCGGCTCCGTCATCCTCTTCACCGTAGGCCGCTTTATCAATGGCGATTTGCGCCTCATCATAGCCGATCTGCCCGAACAGGGTGGTTACCTTCTTCAGCCCCACTCCCTTGAAGGAGGTATCTCTCCGTTCATACCGCTTATTCGATTCATCGTACCTGAACCGCTTCTCAATCTCCTTCTTGTCACTGTCCTTCTCAAGGCGGCCGATGATGAGGGTACGGAAGCGTTCTTCACTGATGTATTTGGGAATGCCGTCGATATTGCTCTTGACCTCCCCCAGCGTGTACACGATGTTCAGGCTGTCCTTCGATTCCTCGATGGTGAACTGGCCACTCTGCACACTGTGGGTGTAGTTATCGTAGTTCATGAGATTACCCTTGCTGTCATAGTAGGTCAGCTCTACCTGCACATTCAGCTTGGATTTGTTATAGCCGGTGGCAACAGCGTCCTGTTCACGGTCCTGCGGGTTAGAATACCAGATCGCTCCGCTCTTCTTATCCTTAACGGCAATCTCCGTGGTCGTCTGATTCAGATACAGGGTCAAATACTCATTGTCCAGGGCCTGCTTCAGATCTGCGGATAGCCCCGGCGCTTCCGGGGTGCGGGTATCCTGCCCGCTCTGCACTTCAGACTGTACCGCCGCTTCTGCTTCAGGTGCGGATTCCGCCAAGTCCGCGTACGGCAGGACGGCTGCGCCGCTGAGCATAAGCACAATTGCAATGATGGTTAGCTTCTTCTTCAAAGCCTGGCTCCTCCTTTCTTATCCGCGAAGTGAAAGCTCCTGGTAGACGGTGTAGACAAAACTGACAATTTGCTGGATCAGATTGAAGAACAGCAGGCCCAGGAAGATGATGATGCCTACCACGGCCAGCGTCAGCAGCATGGTTGTAATCGTTTTGAGCACCGTGTACTGATGAACCGTCATGGTTCCGATGAACAAGAGCCACACGAACCACAGCGTAGCCAGAGCATCCAGCAGATGATAGAAGGAAGCCTCCCGCAGCGTGATCACGTTGCTGAGCAGGATATTGGGAATGTTGATCAGAATCAGCGGAAGCAGGGTGTACCCGGTCGTAATGACGATCTCCGAGAACTTCCCTTCCCCGTCCATCAGTGTCGTCAGGGACCAGTTCGCCAGGCACCAGAGCAGGAACGGGAAAATAATATACTTGAGCTCATTGATGCTGTTCAATGCAAGCGGGTGATTATAATTGACCACATAGCCTACGTATTGGCGCTTCACAATCATGGTCAGGGTAAGGGCCATAAGAATGCCCAGTGCCATGCGCAGCTTGCCCTTATTCTCGTATTTCAGATCCCAGAATCCGTCGAAGGGGTGCATTGCTACATGCAGTGAATATTTAATGTCCTTAAGAAACGGCATCCTGAACCCTCCCTTCCTTTCTCGGCCGCTTCACCAGGCGGACGATTACGTAGCCGCCCAGCAGCACGGCTATTATTCCGGTCATATAGAGGCTGAAATAATCGCGCATATACTCCCTGCGGTATTTCCCAAGCGCCTTGGAGTAATATTCGCGGTCATTGCCCAGCTTCAGATAAGTCATAGCCTCCTTATATTCGCCTTGGCGGAGCAGTGATTTGCCGATGCCGACATACGCCATCTCATAGTTGGCATCCAGCTTCAGCACCTCCCGCCACAGCTTAGCGGCTTCATCATGCTTACCGGAGCTGTACAGGGTGTTGGCTTCATTGACCATGCTGCCGAACTGAGTCACTGTGAACTCGGTAATTCTCCCCAGATCACGGTCTAGTACATAGATTGCATTCTCATAGCTCTCCACCGCCGCCGGGTTCTTGAAGGTACCGAGCTGGCTGCCTAGTTGACCGATGACATACAGCAGCTTGCCGTCCTCATTGTAGGTGAACACCCGCCCGCGCGTGGAGTCCAGTACCCGGTAGACTCCGTTTCCGGTCACATCAATATCAATGAAGGCGGAGCGGTCCCGGCTCAGATCGCCGATGGGCGGGATCTCTTTGCTGAGCCGCAGGACATCGATGCCGGAGGGATTCAGTCTTTTTACCGGAGAAAAGGTCTTCTTATCCACCGTAGTGGTATAGATGAAGCCATCCTCATCGACATCCGTATTATTGAATTCCAGCGGAATGAACTGCACCATCTTCTCGCGCTGCTCCTTGGTCGATACCGACTTCCAGAACAGATCCACCGGATCAAACTGCACCTTGTTCGTGCCCATGAAGCCCGTGAACTGCCCGTCGCTGTCGAACTCGATCAGCCCTTCATAGACCCCTCTGCCAACGACATAGATGCGGCCTGCCTTATCAACAATCACCTTCCGCGGAAAATATTCAAAACCCGCTCCGATCACATCCGCCTTCGGCGGTCCAATCTCCCGCACGAAGGTCCCTGTGCCGTCCAGCTCGACCAGCCGCCCATTCTCCGTATCTGCCACGTAGATCCGGCCGCCGTCCGTAACGAAGAGTCCTTCCGGGTTGTTGAAGCTGTCTTTCTTCTCCCCGTTCTGGAAGCCTTCGATAACACGGAGTGTGTTCCACTCTTTATCCAGCACCACAATCCGCCCGTTCCCGGAATCGAGCACGTAGAGCAGCCCCTCCGCCGAAACGAACAGGTCTCCCGGAGCGTTCCAGGCTCCCGTCCCTGCCTCCAGCCCGGTGATGGCCCTCGAAGGAAGATAGGCAATCGGCGACTGAACCGCCCCGCCCCAGTAGGAGTAGGTATATCCTTCATACGGCGCAGCCCCGGCCGGCCTTGGACACAGGCTCACAAGCAGCAGCACGGATACAAGCACCAGTATCGATGACTTTATTCTCAACCCTAACGCCTCCATCGCTTCAGTCCTTCATGCCGGACGAAGCCATCGTCTGAATCACTTGGCTCTGTGACAGAATGAACGTCACAATCGGCACGGTCATCATAATCACCGCTACCGCGGCCCCGACTCCTGCACGGGCGATCCCGCCCTGAATAATCTGGCCCATCGCGTAATGCAGCGTCTTGAGCTGCTCGCTGTAAATGAAGCTGCCGCCGTCCGTGCCCCATAGCATCTGCATCATCAGGATGAGGAGCGTCAGCCAGGCCGGCTTCACCAGCGGCATGACGACCTGCCAGAAGATGCGGTATTCACTTGCTCCGTCAATCTTCGCCGCCTCCAGCAGCGCATCCGGGATCTGCTCCATGAACTGCTTCATCAGATAGAGTCCCAGCGGATAGGCAAAGGCAGGAACGATAACCGCCTGGTAGGTGTCCATCCAGCCCAGAGCAGACATAATCATATAGTTCGGTATCGCGGTGACATGCGGCGAGAACATCAGCGACAGGACAACCACGGTGAACAGCACCTTAGAGCCGCGGAATTTATGCTTCGCCAGCGGGTAAGCTGCGGCCGAGGCCAGCAGGATATGCCCGGCTGTACCGGCGGCGGTAATGAATACCGTGTTGAAGATATATCTGGAGAACGGCACCCAGGAATTCTTCATCACCTGAAACAAATTGGCGAAGTTCTCAAGCGTTGCATTGCGTACAAACAGCGTAGGCGGGAAAATAAACAGCTCATCCAGCGGCTTGAACGCATTGTTAATGACATAAATTAACGGAATCGCCATGAAGGATCCGAATCCGGCCAGGGCCAGGAACAGCAGGGCGTCGACCTGCCAGGAACGGTTTACTTTTTTGTTCAGACGTATTGCCAGCTTCATCCCGCTTATTCACCCACCCTCTTCAGCAGCTTTTGGACAATCAGATTGCTGCCCAGCATCATTACGAACAGCACGGTGGCAATCGCCGAGGCATAGCCCATCTCGAAGCGGATTGTTCCGTAGTCCACCAGATGGGTTACAATCGTATGCGCCCCGTACTGCACACTCGGGAAGCCTGCCAGCGCCATAGCCACATCGGCAACCGCCAGCGACGCAGTGATCTGAATGACCGCGCCGAACATCAGCTGCGGGCGCATGGAAGGGAGCGTAATGAACCACAGCTCCTGCCAGCGGTTTTTGACACCGTCCACAGCCCCTGCCTCATACAGTGTCTTGTCAACAGTCTGCAATCCGGCGATGAAGGCCAGGAAGCTGGTCCCCAGACTTAGCCAGAGCTGTACCAGCATGATGATCCCCAGCATATACCTCGGGTCCTGCAGCCATTGGATCGGCTCATAAATGACGCCAAGCTGCATCAGGAAACCGTTGATGATCCCGTAGGAGTCACTGGAGAAGATAATCTGCCAGATGAAGAATACATTCCCCGAGATCGAAGGCGCAAAAAAGATCAGGGTCATAAACGCCCGCAGCTTGGGATTCAGCTCATTAATCAGCCAGGCAAACAGGAAACAGGCGATATAGCTGACCGGTCCGGTGACCACTGAGAAAATCAGCGTATTCTTGACCCCGATCAGGAACACATCATCGTTCCAGAGCAGCTTGGAATAGTTCTCCCAGCCGATCCAGCGCGGCATCTCCAGCATATTGAAGTGCGTAAAGCTGAAGATGATCGAAATCACCACCGGCAATACGGTAAACAACAGAAACAGCACCATATATGGAGCAAGCAGGATATACAGGTGTTTATCCCGCCGCACATCCTTGCCGAACAATGCCCAGTAATTACGCAGCCCGGAAGGGGACAGCCGGGGCTGAATCAAGGGTTCGGCCGTATTTTTCACTTTCTGCACAAGAGTCCCTCCCTATTCCCTTCGTTTCAAATCGAACTCTGCTCTCTTCTGGTCAATCTCATAGTCGATCTCCTGCACATAATCGTACAAGGCATCGGCGGTGTTCGTTCCATTGTTGATGACCTCGCGCAGCGCATTGTCCAGATGGCGGCCGGTGAAGTAACCGCCCGGCACCTCAGGCACACCCTGCACCCATTGCCACTGCTCCTCCAGATGGCGGTAATCGCTTGTCGGCCACGGCAGCTCCTTAAGTGCTTCAACGTTGGCGGTCGGATACCGCGCAGCCGCACCCATGAGGCCCTCCATCTCCCGTCCGAAGCGGACCTGCGAATCCTTGTCTACCCACCACTTCATGAATTCCCAGGCGGCATCCTTGTTCTTGGCCTGCCTCAGCATCAGGGCGGCAGTGCCCCCGCTGGCCACATCCCTGCGGATACTGCCGTCCGGCTGCTTCGTCCCCGGAACCGGAATGAATTCCCATAGCCCCTTAATCTCCGGCGCAGAGACTGTCAGATAGTTATAGAAGGTATAGTCCTGAATGCCGACCGGCATCTCGCCGGTGCGGAACCGCATCGGGAAGTCGAAGATCAGCGGCAGCTTGTAGCTGGTATAGAAATTGGTCCAGTTCTTGAAGGCAGCCAGCCCGGTCTCTGTATCGAGTCCGCTCTTCGCTCCGTTATTCAGATAAAAGGACCCGCCCATCTGATAGAGCAGCATAGCATAAGCGCGGTTGACCTCCAGCACCGGCACGCCTGTCGTCTGCGCGAGCGGCAGCGCCATATCCATCCGGTGCTTCTGCAGCACCGGAATCATTGCGTATACCTCATCCCAGGTCTGCGGCGGCTCAAGATTCAGCTCCTGCAGAATATCCTTCCGGTAGAACAGCATGTTGAATATTTGCTGCTCGGGCAGGGCAAAGACCTGATTCTCGAACCGGTACGGTACGAGCGCACTGTCTCTGAACTGCTTCACCACTTCCTCATAGCCGGGATACTTCGACAGATCCTCTGCCGCTTTACGCATTCCGAAGTTCACCGGCATATCATTGCCGACCTGCATTGCCACATCCGGGCCTTCTCCGGCCAGCGAAGCACGCAGCAGCACATTCGGACTCACCAGCTTCAGATTGACGCCTATGCCGGTGAGGGGAGTAAATGTATCATCAATCATTGCCTTCAGCACCTGCGCCTGGTCGCGGCCGGTTCCGATCCACACATCAATGGTCTCGCCGTTCTCCGTGGTATTGCCAATGGTGTTGTAATCCTCGAAGAACGAATGGGTGAAGGACGACACCTCATGCCCGATCTTCCGGAATACGGAAGAATTGGCCTTCGGCAGCTTCACATCCGGCGAAGACAGCAGCAGATAATCAATCTCCAGCGGCTGCTCCCGTACCTCCAGAATCCAGGAGCCTACGCTGCCGACATTGATTTTGAACTGCGACAGCCGCTTCTGCACCGTTTCCGGCTTGTCGGCCATGTCCGCCAGCTGATAGGCAGTTTTATTCAAGGTTGCGGTTTTATCACTCTTTTCCCCTGTAAGCCGGACCAGCTCTTCCGATACGCCATATAGAATCTGGCTCTGCTCACGGAAGACCGCCGTCATATCCGGGATTTGCTCCTCCAGCCTGTAATCGCGGTACGGATCTGGCACATTGCCTGTAATCATCAGGATTTTCCGGTACATCGCATTAATGTCCAGCACACTGGCCTCCACCTGGCGCAAGAGCGGTGCAATGGCTCCGAGGCTGACCTCCAGGTGCAATTCGTGTTTCCCTTTGCTTAAATAGAATAAATAGGGCTCTTCATCGGTCCCCAGCCGGTTCATCTGCCAATCCGAATCATAGTAGAACGGAATCTGCAGCATTTCCCGGAACGGGACCTCTCCGTCAATCCGCATAGAGCGTGTGGAATATATCCCTCTTAGCAGCTCCTGCCGGCCTTTGATGGTGATGTTGTACAGGCCGTCCTCCGGCGCTTCCACCTCCCAGGCGATCCATTGGCCCGGTACCCGCCAGTTGTTGCCGCCAATCGTGTTCATTCTGATCTTGGAGACATCGTACGGCTCTGTCGAAGGGCTGGAGCGGTCTGTGACCGGATACAAGGTCGGGGAGGATTTGTAGACCGCCGCTTCCCCCTGCACCTTCACCGTGTGGCCGCTGGTGGATTTATACCCCTTAGCCTCGTAGCTCTGCTTCACCTCTGCATAGGCAGCGGGTGCATCGTAGCTGTGCAGCTTAATATAGTCGATGACCATCGGCTCTCTGCTGGACACCATCGTCAAGGTGTGCCTTCCGGCCGACAGATAGAATTGGTAAGGCTCCTCATAGTAGCCTTCCGTATCTCTCAGCAGGGTCTCCTGCCAGGCCGGGGCCTCAATCTGGCGCGGCCGGAGATCATTGTCCCGGTTATCCTGCTGGATCTCCAGGTTCTCATTGACCCAGATCCGCCCGAAGGACAGATTGCGTGCGCTGGTGAACGGCAGCTTGCCGTCGATCAGCAGCTCACGTTCAATCGCCGAGCTTTTGCCCTTCACCGGATAATACCGGACAGAGATGTGGTACAGCCCGGACTTCGGTACATCCAGCTGCCACTCCACTGAACCGCTCTCCTCCGTTCTGACGTATCTTCCCGTCTCACCGCCAAGCTCCGTCAGCACCTCCGGGCTCATTCCCTCGGCCCCGGTATAATCGGCTCCCTTCAGCATAATTTCTTCACGGGGCTGCTCCTCGCCCTCGTATTGCTGCAGATAATGCTCATAGCTGCCCTCAGGCGGCTGCCGCATCTCCTGCCCGTTCCCCGTCACACCTTGTGCCTGGGCAGCAGGCAGCTCTGCACTTGCCGCAGGCAGCGCCATCATGGAGATCAGCATGACGGTTACAAGTGTCCGGTTCATCATCCGCCGGGATAATGATATTCTCACTCGGGTTCCCTCCTCTAGCAGACTTGCATATTAAGAGTGATACAGGTGCACACGGCTACGCCGCCCTATAAGGGCGGCTGCCGATTCTGCGGACTAACACAGCAGGTATTGCAAAGGACAAGCAGGTATTAAGCAAGAAAGCAGGTATTACCCTTGTTATAAGCTGTACTGTCCCCTATTTCTTCTCTTTATCCTGCTCACCGCTCAGTACCTTCTTGGCTGCGGCCTGCGCCGTTCCAATGACTTGGGCCACCCCTGTAGACGGTGTAATCTCGCCCTTCAGGAATTTCTCAGTCACCTTATCCAGCTGATCCTTGACGCCAAGACCGCCGTAACGTCCGCCGAAGACCCGCTCTACCTTACCTTCATCATTCATTGCATTGGCGATAGAGGCTTCATCCGGCAAAATATTCTCCATCGACAATCTGCGGTTCTCCTGCCAGCTGTCGAACGGCTGCAGATCCTCCCAGATCTTCACGATGGTATCCGCATCCTTGACCCCTTTGGGAATGGCATAGGCTGCTGTCTGGCCCAGCGGATCGTAGTACTTATCGGCCTGCGGGCCTTTTGGAATATAGACATATCCCCATTCATCCTTCATCTTGCCGAGAATACGCCCTTCGATTTCCCAGAGACCGCCCGGATACATAGCCACCGTTCCTTCTCCGAAATACTTAGCCGGGTCTTCCCAGTCATTGCCCTCGTTAGGCTTGAACACCTTATCCTGGGTGTAGAGCTTATGAAGGAAATTAAGCGCTTCCATCGATGCCGGTGAGTCAAAGACCGCCTTCTGGGTAGCTTCGTCGTAGATTTTACCGCCGTTGCTGGCGATCAGCAGCTCTGAGATCACATAATGGGCTCCGGCCAGACCGTACTGGTCAATCTTCCCGTCCCCGTTCTTGTCTATCGTCAGCTTCTTCGCCGCATCAAGCATCGTATTCCAGTTCCAGTTATCCTCATCCATCAGCTGCTGCGGGTCCTTCAGGCCTGCTTCCTTGAAAATACGCTTGTTGTAGAACACGCCGCTGTCGTTCGGGCTGTACCAGCTCTCCAGGCCATAGACCTTGTCGCCGCCGAAGCGCATGGAGTCAATCACGCTCTGATCGATGAGTGAATCCTTCAGATAATCATCCAGCGGTGTAAGGAAGCCGCCATGCATCAGGCCCCAGATGAACCCGTCCGGCAGCCGGACAATCTCGGCAAACGGATCGCTTGCCATAACGGAAGAGGACAGCTTCTCAGCGGTGGACCAATACTCTGTATTCAGGTATTTAATCTTGACGTTGTATTTCTCTTCCACCGCTTTGATCCGCTCGCGGGCAAGCTCATCTGCCTCTGAATCCCCGACAGGAGTGGCATCCCACCAGTGGGAAATGCGGATCTCCCGCCCGTTCAGATTGGCAGCCGGCGTTGCCGCGGGCGCTTCCGTTGCCGCTGCCGGCGTTTCACTGGCTGCCGGAGCCTGAGTCGCCTCCGCCGCCGGTGTTGCCGGTGCAGCCGCATTATTCCCGCCGCTGCAACCGGTTACAAGTGTAACTACGGCTGTCAGCAGCATGAGCCAAGCCGAGCTTTTCTTCTTCAACTGTTTCACTGTTCGCCACGCTCCCCTAATTTCAGTGATGTTAAGCCAATTCAAGATTGAACTGATTCAAGCCTGTCTGCGTCCGTCCCCCGCTCCCTTCACGATGTCATATTTATATAGTGGCGTATGCCAGCATATAAGCCCTTAAGATAAGCCTTGAGATGATGAAAAGAAAACCTCGAAATTAAATGAGCTTGGATACAGAGTGAGTGACTGGTAGGTTACGGCTGCGATTTTCTTATACTTTTCAAATTACCAGTAAATTTACAAACTCATATTGTCCCATATGTACCGCCAGAGTAACCGCTTACTCAAAATATAAAAAATAATGAAATGGGTTTCATGAAATCCATTTCATTATAACTTCTGGTTATCCTCTGGTCAATCCTACTTTACACAAATTTCATGCTTCAATCCAAAAACTTTCCAGAATACAGGCCCCCTCGTGCTGACGCACTCCACCTACGCCTGGAAAGTTCTTGACCGCTCCTGGATGAGCATACTTGAATGCGCGCGGCAGGCTTGTCTGGCAAGCGGCTTCCGTTAGGCTACTATGCGTGCTATTACGTGAGCTACTTCGCGGGATTTTTCGGGCGTCCCGTGCTGTCGCGTACCACCAGCTTTGGCT
Source organism: Paenibacillus sp. FSL H8-0048 (assembly GCF_038002825.1). Lineage (NCBI taxonomy): Bacteria > Bacillati > Bacillota > Bacilli > Caryophanales > Paenibacillaceae > Paenibacillus > Paenibacillus sp. FSL H8-0048. Next base: position 3,928,850 of record NZ_JBBODF010000001.1, read on the forward strand.
GGAGCACCGTACGTTTCCTGGGATTTCTGCCGCTGATCAGCTCATGAAGCATCTCTACAGACAGCTCCCCCAGCTGGTTGGTGTTCTGTGATACCGTGGTCAGCTCCGGAATTACCGCTCTGGACAAGGGCGAATTGTCGAACCCGACGATCGACAGATCCTCCGGTATCTTCAGCCCATGCTGGGTGGCAGACTTCAACGCCCCGATGGCTGTAAAATCATTCACACACAGCACCGCTGTCGGCCGGTCCTCCTGCTCCAGCATCCGGTCCATCAGCGCACGCCCGCCCTCGATTGAGAAGTCGTGGAACATGACCCAATCCTTGCGCAGCGTAAGCCCATACTCTTTCAGCTTCATCCTCACAGACTTCAGCTTCACTTGGGTTGTGGAGGTCTCCTCCATTCCCCCGAGGAACCCGATTCTCCGGTGCCCCAGGTCCAGCAGATGCTGGGTGGCCAGTGCAGCCCCTTCCTCTTCATCGGTATAAATGCGGTGCAGGCCGCTCCGGGGCAGATTACCGTTGACCAGCACAATCGGTACATGCTTCGACAGCTCCACGACTTCCTGCGATAACGCCGGCGGACAATGATCCAGGTTAATTCTGCCGCCCAGGAAAATAATCCCGTCCACTCTTTTCTCCCGCAGAATGCTAAGGTACTCCGACTCACGGCTATGCTCACCAGCCGTATCACAGAGAAAGAAGGTATAGCGCTTCTCTCTGGCTACATTCTCGGCTCCCCAGAAGACCTCCGGGAAAAAGGGGTTGGTGATGTCAGGCAAAATCATGGCAATCGTGCCAGTCTCCTTCTTGAGCAGACTGCGGGCCAGCGCGTTCGGCTGAAACTGGTGCTTCTCAATCACAGCCATGATGATCTCCCGGGTGCTCTCCTTGACCGGAGCTGTATTGTTGAGGACACGGGAGACTGTGGCTACGGACACCTGGGCCTCCTTAGCGATATCATATATGGTAATCGTCTTCATCCTTTACCTCCTTGGTCTAGCGTTCTTGACTTATGGCAACTTATATCCGGGGCGGATGGGTGCGGGGGTTGGGGTGAGCAGGAGATAGGGCAGAGCGGTTAGAGTTGGCAGGATGCGAGGGGGTGGGCGCGGCGAATTCAGGGGTATTTTGGACTCATTTTACTCCACCGCCCGCTTTGGGCCAATTCAGGCCAATTCAGGGGTAGTTGTGCTCTTCATTTAGGCCTGCTGCCTACTTTGGGTATTTTTAATGGGATTTATCCCTTTGATTGTGCCATTCGACTCAATTTCGGCACATTCAATGGGATTTATCCCTCTAATTTCACCGCGCGGCCCACTTTCGGCACATTCAATGGGATTTATCCCTTTGATTGCGCCATTCGACTCAATTTCGGCACATTCTATGGGATTTATCCCTTTGATTGTGCCATGCAGCTCCACTTTCGGCACATTCAATGGGATTTATCCCTTTGATTGTGCCATGCGGCTTACTTTAGTTAGTGGCGCACATATACTATACTTTCGGCTGTTGAGGTCAGGTAATTTATAATTTCAGTTTGTCCACATCCGATGCCCCCACATTTGCTCAACAGCACACGGAAGCGGCGGCATTCTCTTTAAGAGGACGGCAGCCGTTGCAGCGTTGATGAGAGGATGAGAGAAGTACCCCCGTTTAGCAATAAACATACTAATCTTTACACTGCAACCGGCAGCAGTGCTGCTCATATCCCGGTGGACTGGCACAGCGGGGAACAGCATCACAGCGGTGGCTGGGAGTCTACATCCCTTGCTCATCGAAATAGCTGTTCAGCAGCTTGAGGAACACATTCGGAAAGGCGTAATTCTTCATGTCCTCGCGGCTGATCCAGCGCTGTGCTCCGCTGTCTGCCGCATCGGCTGCGGCATCCCCGCTGTCGAACAGCGCCAGCGGTGCGTCTTCCGCTGGCTGTGCCCCCAGCGCCGCAGCCACACGCTCCGCATGTGCCGCTTCAGCGCCCAGCGGGCTGTCGCCGCGCTCCGCAGGCGCCGCTCCGTACACGGCGCGGCTCTCCGCTGCCAGCGGCAGCGCCGCCTCTTCCCTGCAGCGGTACACCTGCAGGGTCCACACAATATGGCTGAATGTATGCTCCGCAGCCATCCAGTGCCCCTCAGGCCGGGCATGAATCCCGGCCTGGCTCATGGACCGGCGCAGCCGGTCCAGCGCTGCCGCTTCCGGCAGCAGCGCACCGCGCGCGCCGCCCACCTCAGCAGGCGGCGCAGGCCAGTGCGGCAGCTCCCACATGCGGGCCAAAAGCCCGCTGGCCGGCCGCTGCCGGATCAGTACCCGGCCCGCGTGCTCGCCGCGGCCCTCGACCAGGGCGGCCAGCCGCTCCTCCGGACGCGGCGGCTTCGCCTTGGTCTTGACGGGCAGCGAGGCCTCGCAGCCCGCCAGCCGCGCGGCGCAGTGCTCCATCACCGGGCACGGAAGGCAGCGCGGCGATTTCGGCGTGCAGATGAGCGCGCCAAGCTCCATCAGCGCCTGATTGAAGCTGCCCGCCTCCCCTTCGGGGATGAGCTCGGCAGCGAGCTTTTCCATTTTCACACGGGTCGGGCCCTTGGCAATGTCATCCTCAATCAGAAAATACCTGGATAAGACGCGCATCACATTGCCATCCACCGCCGGCTCCGGCCGGTTGAACGCGATGCTCAGAATAGCACCCGCTGTATACGGGCCTACGCCCTTCAGGCCGAATACGGCATCGCGGTCATCCGGCACTTGTCCCCCGTACAGCTCCTTGACCTGCTTCGCGGCATGCTGGAGATTCCGGGCACGCGAGTAGTAGCCAAGTCCCTCCCAGCACTTCAGCACCTCTTCCTCCGGTGCATCTGCGAGCGCCTCCACGGTTGGAAATTGCTCAATGAAACGGTTGAAATAAGGAATTACCGTATCTACCCGGGTCTGCTGCAGCATAATCTCTGAGATCCAGATGTAATACGGGTTGCGGTGGCGCCGCCACGGCAGGTCCCGCTTCTGGAGGTGGTACCATTCCAGCAGGAACCGGCTGAAGAATAACTTGGCTTCCTGCTGCGCTTCTATGTGCTTCTCATCTGTGGTCATCGCTATTCTCCTTGCCGTTCAATTGATATAATTACAGGCGGTAACCGGGTATCTGCTCTACCACCGCGAAGGCCGAGGCCAGCCCGCGGCTATGCGTAATAGTGAGATGAATAACATACGCCTCCTTCGGCAGACCCAGCCGGGACCAGGACTCCTCCGACAGTATGGCTACTGGCTTGCCCAGTGCATCCGGCAGAATCTCAATGTCCTGAAAGCCCACCATCTGACCGATTCCGCAGCCGAGCGCCTTCACAACCGCTTCCTTGGCCGAGAATCTCCCGGCAATGAATTCCGCTGTCTTTGCGCCTTTGCCTGCAGCCAGCGCCAGCTCCTGCCGGGTCAGAATTCTCCGGGAGAAGCGGCTGCCCAGGCTGCCCTCCGTTATCCCGGCAACCCTGCCGATTTCCAGCACATCATGCCCGATTCCGTAAATCACACTCCCACACCTCTCCTGGCTCAGCATTCCTTAACCCTCTTATATTACCTTCTATCCTTACCCTGCGTCTAATGATATGATCTTGCTAGGACTCCACAGATCTCATGTAACAGTGAAGCCTGTCAGCATCTTGACCAAGTATTATTAATAATAGTCTTAGCGTCAGCTTTCTGCTATCTTAAAAGAAAAAAAACTGAAAGTCTAATACACCTAAACACACATATCAGGTAAATCCAGCAATTGAGGTAAAACAAGAAGTTCCAAGATATCCAGGAAAGGAAGAATACCTTATGTCCCGTAATTTTGAATTACCCGCAGGAGAGGATGCGGTGCTTCGCTGTTCCCATTTTCCCGCCCAGGGAGAGGCCCGCAGTGTGATAGTTATCGCTCACGGCTACAAAGGCTTCAAGGATTGGGGGATGTTCCCGTATACGGCACAGGCGCTCAGCGGCGAGCATGAAGTGATCACCTTCAACTTCTCCCATGCCGGCATCGGCGAGGATCTGCAGAATTTCACCGAGCTGGACAAATTCGCCCGCAACACCTACCAGCGCGAGATCAAGGATATGGAGATTCTGCTCTCTTATCTGAGCCAGCACCACAGGTTCGGCAGCCTCCCGCTCTTCCTGCTAGGGCATAGCCGCGGCGGGGGCGACTCGCTCCTCTACGCACTGGATCATCCGGGAGAAATCACCGGGGTCATCTCCTGGAACGGGATCACTAACCTGGATCTGTTCACAGAGCAGCAGAAGAGGGAGATGCGGGAAAAGGGCCGGACCCATGTGCTCAACGGACGGACCGGACAGCAAATGCCGCTGGATGCCATCATTATAGAGGACCTGGAGCAGCAGGCGGAGCGTTACCAGATTCTGGAGCGGATGAAGCAGGCCCGCTTCCCCGTTGTCCTGATTCAAGGCAGTGAGGACGGCGGGCATCTGCGGCGCGGCTCCGAGCAGTTGATCCGGCTGCGGCCGGATATTGAATGGTTGCAGATTCCCGGCGGCAATCATACCTTTGGCACCATTCATCCTTTTGCCGGAACGACCCCCCAGTTAGAACAGGCGATATCCGCTACCAGAGAGTTCATCGACCGGGTGCTGGCAGAATAACAGCATAGTTTATAGTTAGTCCCACATACATGGCTGCCTTGAGAATGTGTTCGGTTTTCCGCATATATCCGGCCCATGCTCCTTCGCACCAGCCCACTGCCTTGGAGGAGCCCAGACCATTCAGATTCTTGCTTTCACAGGTGAAAACGGCTTTGCCGTCCTTGTAAAGAACGGTACCGTTTCAGCGAGAAATAGAAGGATAATGTATCGTGTGCAGCATATAAATTCTTATATTTGAACAAAAACCGCCGGAGCGTCTGCATCAAACGCAGCGCTCCGGCGGCCCCGGCATAACCTGCTTAGATCCCCGGAATACGATCGCGCTTATGCGCCGTTCTCCGGAAGAAGCGCTCCAGCTTCTCAGCCGCTTCAGGGCTGACGGTCTTCCCTTCCAGATAATCGCTGTTCTCCTCATAGGTGATTCCAAGCTCTGTCTCATCCGTCTGGCCCGGCCAGAGTCCGGCCGTCGGCGCTTTGGTTACGATATCCGCCGGCACGCCAAGCGCCGCAGCCAGCTGCCGCACCTGCCGTTTGTTCAGGGATGACAGCGGTGTTATATCGACGGCGCCATCGCCCCACTTCGTATAGAATCCTGTAATGGCTTCAGAAGCATGATCGGTACCCACCACCAGCAGATTGTTCTCAAAAGCAAGCGCATACTGCATCACCATCCGCGTTCTCGCTTTTACATTCCCTTTGCCCTGATGGGTGATATGCTTGTGCTGTCCCAGGGCCTTCAGGCTATGCTCGACCTCCAGGGCGATCTCGTTCACCGCTTCTTCAATATTGGTCTCCACCGTATGGGTCAGCTCAAAAGCCCGGGCCACCGCATAGCTGTGCTCAATATCCTCCTGCTCCCCGTAAGGCTGGAACACCCCGAGTGTCATATACTCCTTGCCTTCCTCCGCCGTCAGCTCGTCCGTAGCCAGCTTGCACAGACCCGCAGCCACCGCACTGTCCACCCCACCGCTAATTGCAATCAGCAGACCTCTGGCCCCTGCCTGAAGCGCATACGCTTTCAGGAAATCCACACGCTTACGTATCTCCGCATCCGTATCAATTACCGGCTTCACTCCAAGCGTAGCAATAATCTCTTCCTGCAGACTCACAGGACCACCCCGTTTCTTAGAATTGTATTCCCTGCCCTTAATATTAGAAAAAAAATCCCGCATGAGCCAAGCCTCCGGCTGACGGCTGGCTGATGCGGGATCATTACTTATTGATGCTGCTGCCCTCAGGCTGCAGGACATTCTTTACTTGCACACGCGGTCAAAAACTTCCTTCAGCTCCGCAGCAATCTCGGCGGCCGAACGGTCTTCCACACCGTGACGTTCGATGAAGTGAACCAGTTCGCCGTCTTTCATCAGGGCGATGGACGGGGACGATGGCGGATACGGAGCGAAATATTCACGCGCCTTGGCGGTAGCTTCCTTCTCCTGACCGGCAAATACGGTGAACAGGTGATCCGGCAGAATCTCGTTCTGCAGCGCCTGCGCTACCCCTGGACGGCACTGTCCGGCGGCACAGCCGCATACGGAGTTAACAACAACCAGCGAAGTTCCCTTGGCTGCCGGAAGGGCTGCTTCCACATCCTCCGGGGTCAATAGCTCCTGAAATCCGATGCTTGTCAGATCGTCGCGCATAGGTTGAATAGAATCTCTCATATATTGATTAAAAGACATGGACATTTCTCTGCACTCTCCTTCATCACTTGAATTGAGATACGGCCCTGAACCCGGATAACGTTACCGCGTTCCAGCACTACTTGCTAACTTTATTATACATACATACTCTGCGAAAGCAAGAGAAGCGGCCTTGCTCCAGCCTGCCGCTGAACAGCCCCGAAACGGTGCCCGTCACCCCGGAATCGCTACATATATACAGGGCTCTGGACCGCTCCCTCTCTGGACTCCACCGGGAAAGTAACGATGACCGAGGTCCCGCACCCTACCTCCGATTCTACCCGGATCGTCCCGTTATGCCGCTCTGCAATGCTAAGGCAGAGCGACAGCCCAAGACCTGTCCCCTGGCTCTTGGTGGTGAAGAACGGGGTGAACAATTGTTCTAGCTGGCTCGCGGGCATGCCGCCTCCTGTATCCGTTATAATCAGCAGCACGGTATCCTCATGCTCACAGGCAGCCAGCGTCAGTACGCCCTTGGCCTCCATCGCCTCCATGGCGTTGCGGGCCAGATTCAGAATCAGTTGCTTAATCTCCCGGACATTGAGCTGCAGCAGCGGCATCGTCGGACTGATCTTCAGTTCAACACTTTGGCCGCGGAGATTGGCATCTGCCCAGATCAGCGGCGCAAGCTCCTCCAGAATAGGCTGGAGCCCGGCCGGCTCCTTGTACGATACACGGGTCTGTGCCAGCGACAGAAAGTCATTGATGATGCTGTTGGCCCGGTCCAGCTCCTCCATGACAATATGATAATAGGAGTGGAGATCCTCCGGGCTCTTTTCCCGCATCAGCTGCAGAAAGCCGCGTACTACCGCCATCGGGTTACGGATCTCATGCGTAATTCCCGCAGCCATCTGCCCCACCAGCGACAGACGCTCGACATTATCAAGCTCACTGCGGATTTTCTCCTCTTCCGTCAAATCCTGAATAATCATGACGATTCCGCCCGGCTGCCCCGATTCATGCTGGAGCGGCGCAGTAAAAATATGATAGGTCATCGAATCAACCCTGATCTTGGTATTGGAACGCTGCCTGCTGCGCAGAACCTCATGTAACCGGGTGAGGGCGGCCTCATCCATGCTTTTGCCGAAGAGCTCACTGGCCGGACTGGACAAAATAATCTCTCTGGTCAACAGGGGGCAATGACGCTGCATCAGGCTCAGCATGTATTCATTCAGCTCTGTCACATACCCGTTGTCATCGAATTCCATAATATTCAGCGGAACTACATTCGTGATCTGCTGCAGCTTCTCCGACTCCCACTGGAATTTCTCCGAGATCCCCTGCATTTGTATCCTGACTTGCAGCTTGTCCCACGACTTATCGATATAGATGATAAACAAGGCGCCCAGAATTAAAGCCGTCAAGGCATATAGCCCGGCCAAGGCGGCTTCAGCAGGATGGATATCCAGGACACTTCGGCCCTGCATATTCGGTACAATGACAATGAACAGCATGCTCGGAAAAAGCGCGCCCCACAGAATGCCGATTTTGCCGGGAATCGCGGATTTCTTGAACAGTCCGGACATACCGAAGAGCAGCGGATACATCAGCACCCCTGTATTCAAGAAAAGATGCTCTATCCCTGACGGCATCGAGAATAATGCAGTACAGAAGAAGAAATACAGTGCCAGGTACACGCTGGAGGGCAGGTTAGCATATAAGATCCCAAGATAGGCCGGGAGAATCGCCAGATTCAAATAGACCACTCCAAACATCGTAGCCGATAGCGCCATGCACAGCGTAATGCCCAGCGCGCAGCAGATTATCAGAAAGGTATGGTCATCGGGGAACCTGATGTTCCGGCGCAGGGGATCGCCCCGGTCCAGCCTCCACTGAAAAAGAAACAGGAACATGCAGGCAGCCGATATTTGCAATAAAATATCCTTTACCGCATAAATAATTGCAATCACTCCTCAAATTGGTTAAAATTCCTTTTCCACTTAGATTAAAGCATACCCGCGCATTCCTGACAACGATAATCAGGTTTCGGTCGCTTGGACCTGGCTACACTCCGCCTGGAATGGTATGATGCCGTTAATAGAGTACCGCAATAAGCAAAAGGAGCAAATGAATGAATAGCTATGATGTAATCGTCATTGGAGGCGGCCCGTCCGGGCTGATGGCCAGCGTAGCCGCAGCCGGACACGGGGCGTCCGTACTTCTGATCGACAAAGGGGCGAAGCTGGGCCGCAAGCTGGGGATTTCGGGAGGCGGGCGCTGCAATGTTACCAATATAAAGGAGACCTCGGAGCTGATCGCCCATATTCCGGGCAACGGCCGCTTTTTATACAGCTCGTTTGACCATTTCAACAACCGGGATATTATAGATTTCTTCGAGGGGCTGGGCATCGCCTTGAAAGAGGAGGATAACGGGCGGATGTTCCCCGTATCGGACAAGGCTGCAAGCGTAGTATCCGCTCTGATCGGCAAAGTACGGAGCCTTGGCGTGCAGATCATGACGGACAGTCCGGTCCGGGAGGTTCTCTACGGGGAAGGAGCCGTCCGGGGCATCCGCCTGGAGTCAGGCAAAGCCTTCAGTGCGAAGGCTGTCATCATCGCCACCGGAGGCAAGTCAGTGCCGCAGACGGGCTCTACCGGCGACGGATACCCTTGGGCTGCCGCTGCCGGACATACGATCACGGAGCTGTTCCCGACTGAAGTCCCTATTCTCTCCCGGGAGCCGTGGATCAAATCCGGGGAGCTGCAGGGCTTGTCCCTCCGCGATGTCACGCTTACCGTCTGGAATCTGAGGGGCAAGAGGGTGATCTCCCACCGGGGAGATATGATCTTCACCCACTTCGGCTTGTCCGGCCCGATTGCGCTGCGCTGCAGCCAGTTCCTGCGCCAGGTTCAGCAGAAGTCGGGAACCGATACCGTGGAGATGTCCATCGACCTGTTCCCGGACCTGTCCCTCCAGGAGGCGGAATCTATGCTCCAGAATAAGCTCGATCTGGAGCCTAAGAAGGCTATCCGCAACTCGCTGAAGGGACTCCTGCCCGAGCGCCTGATCCCGCTGCTGCTGGCGAAGGGTGGGCTTGACGGGGAGATTACAGGCCATCATCTGCCCAAAACTGGCCTGGGGGCGCTGGCTTCCCTGGTGAAGCGGATGCCCGTTCAGGTTCATGGGACTCGTTCCCTGGCGGAAGCCTTTGTGACCGGCGGGGGAGTTGCGCTCAAGGAAATCGACCCCAAGACTATGCAGTCCAAGCTGACCGCAGGCCTCTATTTCTGCGGTGAGATTCTTGATATTCACGGGTATACCGGCGGCTATAATATTACCGCTGCCTTCTCCACCGGCTATACGGCCGGCAAGCATGCGGCGGAGCAATAAGGCTGATAAGCAGCGCAGATAGTCAGCTTCTGTCTGGCCTGTGATCCGAGAGCATCCCGGATGCTGCCAGTGACAGCCGGAACAGCCGGAACAGCAAAAAGCCTTCCCCGGCTTACGGAGGAAGGCTCTTTGCTGTTATCTTGCAAACTTTATGACACTGAATATACGGCCGATCCAGATTCCGCCGGCAGCCCCGACAGGGATAAAGATCAGCAGGCCCCACCAGCCGTAGGCCGGAATGCAGACCATAGCGGAGCACAGGACGGCGAAGGGCGTCAGCAGAATGGGCATCGCCTTGGAACCGGCGTCCGCTTTCTGCGCCTTGGTGAACGGCAGAATGCCGATATAATCATCCCCGGAGAACAGATTCCAGAAGGAGGTCAGCCAGTAGGCCATCAGGCATGTCAAGGTGGCGTACAGCAGCCATTTCAGTACTACAGGCACAATAAGAATGGCTACCAGCGACACCCCGGTGAATTGCAAATACAGCTTGAGATGGGCCGGATTGCGCAGCATCGCCTTTATCCCTGCGGCGGCAAAGCGGCTCTCGGGCAACTTCGAAGCCAGCAGCGGCTGTGACTTGCGGAAGATCCAGGGCTTGTAGCGTGTCGGGCGCGGCTTATCCAGCACACGGCGCAGCAGAATCGCTGCAATGCTCATCCGCTGCTTGTAGTCTTCGCGCACATCATTCATGAACGTGCCGCGCAGGCGCAGGCGGGCTCTGAAGGCCAGGACGGTCACTGCCGCGTAGGCGGCAGCCGCAAGGAACAGAAGGGCCGGGCTGTCCTTCCAGAAGAGCGCGAGACGCAGGTAGATCCCACAGGGTACGGCCACCGCAAGGATCAGCCACAGCCGGCGGCGGAAGCCCTGCCGCTGCACCTTGACGATATGGCCCAGCAGCTTAACGGCCCAGCTGCAGGCCATCGTTAGCGCCAGCAGGCCATAGGCGCTTGCCGCGCTCAGCTCATAGCCGCGGATCAGAAACGGCAGCAGAATGACGTACACCGCCGCCATCTTCAGCGCAGTTACCGCTAGGCTATAGACCATGCCGCCCTTGAGGATCGTGCTGATCCAGTTCTGCCGCTGCCGCAGGAACAGCAGATCCCCTTCCTGGAGCAGCAGCACGATGCCTCCCGTAGCCAGCAGAATAGCCAGCAGCGAAGGCACGACCACAAAGGGTACATGGCTGAACCAGCCCGGAAGATTGCCGTTCCAGTAGCCATAATAGAAGCGGCCGCCGAGTAAGCCCCCCGGGATGAGGATATACAGCAGTACTGTCCAGTCTACAGCCGTACGGATAATAGCAGTCTGCTCCCGGAAATGGGAGAACAGTCTTCGTCTTAAAAGATTTCTTGCAGCCGGGAACGCAAATGAATTCCGGCTCATGTTAATTCGTCGAAGCAATCAAACAGCGATCCCTCCGGCAGCCCCGCTTCCCCGCGTATCGCCGCAAGTGTCCCCTCGGCGGCAATTTTGCCTCCGGAGATCAGAATGAAGCTGTCGCAGATTTTCTCCGCTGTATCCAGAACATGTGTGGACATCAGCACCCCGGCACCGCGTTCCCGTTCCGCCTCCAGCAGGCGCAGGAAATCCTTGGTCGCCCTGGGATCAAGCCCGATGAACGGCTCATCCACTATATAGACATCCGGCTGTACCAGGAAGCCAAGCATGAGCATCATCTTCTGCTTCATCCCCTTGGAGAAGCCCGCCGGCAGATCATCCCGCACATGGGTCATGCTGAACTGTACCAGCAGCTGTTCGGCCGTGGACTCGAAGGCTTCATAGCTTAAGCCATAGGCAGCGGCAGCCAGATCAAGATGCTCCCACAGCGTAAGGTCCTCGTAGAATACCGGCTGCTCCGGTACGTAGGCGTAGGACTGATTCTCGCCGCCAAGCTTCACCCGGGCCTTGGCATGCTTCAGCAGACCAAGCAGCGTCTTGATTGTAGTGCTTTTGCCGGCCCCGTTCGGTCCGATCAGTCCCAGCAGCTCGCCCTTCCGCACCTGGAAGGAGATTCCTGAGATACGGATGTCGCCTGCCTCATAGCCCGCTTCCTCAATCACCACATCAAGCACGGTATCCTCTTCATCGTAGTCATCATCGTCGTCGTAATAGTTGTTGAGCCGGTCCTCCGGCTGCTTCGGAGCCTTCTGTTCCTCTGAGCCTTCTGTCTCTTCCATCTCTATCTCCATCCCCTGTATCATCATTAAATATAATGCGATCATAGCACCATAGACGAGCCTTTGCTGCAATAATTTTCACCCTTCACCTGTCCCCCGGTCTGTAGCTTTCATTATACGGATAACCAGTGACTGACTTCAAATTTCGTGCAGGTATACATTTTTTATGCACCTTCAAAAGATTGTTCAATTTTTTATTATTAAAAGTGTGCTTATTGTGACAAATGACATGTTCTTCAATCTTTGTTTGACGTATTGTAAAACTAGATATCAGGAAGCAAGTATTCCAAACCGTGCGGATAACCCCGTACGATTAACAATAGAGGTGGAGAAGCATGATACAATCCTATGAACGCGATACTCAGTTGACCCTGCATTTGTACAGAGTTTTTGCCAAGTCCTTCAAGAGCATTAATGAGCATGCTGTAACCGGCAGCAAGATCGAAGGCTTCAACCCGACCGCCTTCGCAGTCATGGAGGTTCTCTATTACAAAGGATCGCAGCCGATCCAGCAGATCGGTGCCAAGCTGCTGCTTCAGAGCGGCAACGTTACTTATGTGATCGACAAGCTGGAAGAACGCGGCTACCTGCAGCGCAAGCCTTGCCCAAGTGACCGCCGCGTTATTTTTGCCGAGCTGACTACAGAGGGCGAACGCCTGATGAACGAGATGTATCCGAAGTACTCGGAGCGCCTGCATCTGGCCTTCAGCGGACTCAGCGACGAAGAGAAGGAACAGATGATTGTGCTGCTGAAGAAGATGGGCCTGCAGGCCGAGAAGCTCTCCCCGCTCCCGCGCAAATAAGGGTAGTTGAGGAATCGGGGATTGTGAATATATTCACTAATCTGGCCGGTTATCAGAATAAGGGTTGTTCCAAAGAGCATGAACTGGCTGCTTGGAACAACCCTTTGTTTTGAGCAGGATTAACGTAAGCACCCGGGTGGACGCTGCGTGAACGTACCGCATTCGGGCCGTGTACCTGCTTTAGTCCATATGCCGCGTACCCGCCCATTGTATTCGGTTGTATGCTTTCAAAAAAACGCTCATTTGGTAAATGGAAGGTCCGCCATCCATGCCCAAAGGAGCGTTTTTTCCGAATAAAATTTATAGCTTAACGCTTCGACGGTATGCTTGCTTCCTGTATGGAAGGCACCCCTTGGTCAAGACGCACCGAGATCACCAGAGAGATCACAGCGAACACCGCCATTACGATGAACAGGGAGTGCAGACCGCCCTCCAGCGCACCTTGCAGACTGCTCCAGGCTTCCTTGGGCAGCACGCTTCCGCTATGCGGGTTAAGCAGCTGGTTAATATCTGCGCCGGAGGCGGCAGCTTCAGGCTGTTCCGCCAGCTTGCGGTCAATACTGAAGTTCAGCCACGAGCCGAAGATCGCCACCCCGACGGTCTGCCCGAGTGAGCGGGTGAAGGTGTTCAGTGCAGTAGACGCACCGCGCTGCTCATGCTGCACCGAGGACTGGGCGATAATGGTGAAGACGGTCGAGGCATAGCCGAAGCCCACCCCGCAGCACAGCATCAGCACCAGAAGCAGCTGCTGCGAGGAGTCTGCATTCATCAGCGTAAGCCCCACAGCCGCGATAACTATCAGCAACAGGCCGAGCATCCCCGTGCGGCGCGTGCCTGCACGCAGAATCATCCGCCCGCCCGCAATGGAGCCCAGCATCCAGCCGACTGACATCGGCGCCAGGAGCAGACCTGAGAGCGCGGCACTTTTGCCGAATACACCCTGCACCCACAGCGGAACATACGTAGACAGCCCGATAATGAGCGTACTGACCAGCAGATTCGCACCTGTAGAGACTGCAATATTACGGATGGAGAATAGCTCCAGCGGCAGCATGGGCTCGGCGGCCCGGCGCTCCACGACCAGGAACACCACCAGCAGCAGGACAGCCGCGAGGAGAATGGCCAGCAGCAGCGGAGAAGTCCAAGGCAGACTCTGACCCCCAGTTGTCAGGCCAAACAGCAGCGCTCCCATCCCTGCAGCGAACAGCAGCACTCCGGCTACATCGATCTTCGTCTTACGGCGGACCTTCTCTTCCTTCAGGTACCGTGAGATGAAGATAATCGACAGCAGGCCGAACGGCAGATTGAACACGAATACCCAGCGCCAGCTTAAATAATCAACTACATAACCGCCTAGCAGCGGTCCGACCAGCGAAGAAATCCCCCACACCGAGCTAAGCAGCCCCTGCGTCTTCGCCCGTTCCTTCAGGCTGTAGATATCTCCGATAATGGTAAAAGTCATCGGAATCAGTGCCCCGGCACCGATCCCTTGAATACCCCGGTAAATAATCAGCTGCTGCATACTCTGCGAGACTCCGCATAACAGCGAGCCTGCCAGGAAGACTACAGCGCCGCCTATGAACACAGGCTTCCTCCCGATCAGATCACTCAGCTTGCCAAAAATCGGCGTGGTCACTGCCATCGCCAGCAGATAAGCTGTAAAGATCCAGCTCAGCCACTGCATCCCCTGAAAATCCCCTACGATAGCCGGACCCGCCGGACCCGTTACCGTCCCTTCAATCGCTGCCAGAAATGTTGCCAGCAGTACGCCTGTCAATATTAACTTCCGCTGCTTTTCCCCCAGTGAACTCAATGAATCCATACCTTCTCTCTATGTTCTCTTTGCTCTATCTTCTACGCCCGTATCTCCTTGCAGCAGGGAATACATCACTACATCCTGATAGCCGGATGCCGTATGCCGGTATTGCCGCAGCAGCCCTTCCTGCCGGAAGCCAAGTCCCGTGAGCAGCCGCTCTGCGCGAAGGTTGTCCGGATGGCACAGGGCTTCCATCCGGTTCAGCCCCATGCTCTGGAAGCCGAACGCAAGCACCAGCTCCAGGGCTTCCCGCATATACCCCTGACGCATGGCTGCCGGTGACAGCTCGAAGCCGATCTCTCCCCGGTAAGCGCCTTGCAGCTGCCAGTGGTTATAGCCGCAGCTGCCGATGACACTGCCTTCCGGGTCCAGAATGCTCCAGCGCAGGCTCTCTTCCTCCACGGCCCACTCCGCCAGCAGGGCAATCAGTGCTTCTGCATCCTCCACAGAGGACAGAGGCGGGCCATCCAGCCAGGGCGCTACCGCCGGATGGCTCCAAATCCCGAACAGCGCCTGCGCGTCCGCAGGCAGCATCGCCCGCAGACGCACCCTCCGTCCGCTTAATTCCGGGATAACCCCTCCGCACACATACATGTCCCCGTCCCCTTTCAACCCTACCAGTATACATCTTATTCTGCCCGGGCGGCGCGTTTACCTGTCACTCCCGCTTATCCATCACAAACAGCGTCTGACCCTATGGCTTCCCGCCACACGGTCAGACGCTGTACCTTATACCCAAGTGTTATGTTATATTCCGTGCAGCAGCATTCAGAATTAACCTGAAGCACCCGCTGCCTTAACCGGCTTAAGCACCTCGGTGCACAGCACGCCAAGCTTGGCCTGAATAGCTTTGAATTCTTCGATTCCCGTTCCCGTGACACTATAAGCGTCGCCATGGGCGGTGAGGAAATTCTCCTGGGTCAGCCGTTCCAGCTCCTGTTTCACTTCGCGCTCCGCCACCCGGTACCCCAGGCTCTCCAGCTCCGGCAGCATTTCCGTTAGTGTCAGATCCTTCTCATGTGCACAATATAGCATATGGATTCCAATAAACAAGTTCTGTACGTCGGCGCGCATATTTCACTCCTTCTGGCTACTAGCCTGCTGTATTTATAAAAGCATTACCCTGCCCTGAGTTCCCGGAAACATCCTCACTTCCAGGGTTCTTACTTCTTCCTCTTCTTCCACTAAGCGGGAAAACCTGTTAATCCTTGATTGTACTTGACGTATCGCGCTTCCCTGTACTATCTTGATAGTTAACAGTTATGGGATTCATACTGACTCAAGGTACAGGAAGGTGATGCTTCATGTTTCAAGCCATGCCTTATGATGGCACCCGCAGCGAACGGTTCGAAGCCGTTCTCAGCCAGCTCGGGGCACTGATGGAGGGTGAACCCAGCGCCATTGCCAACTTGGCCAACGCTTCGGCGCTGTTAAAGCTCTCTCTGCCGGACACCAACTGGACCGGCTTCTACTTGTTTGACGGCAAAGAGCTGGTGCTCGGCCCCTTCCAGGGACTTCCGGCCTGCATCCGGATTCCGCTGGGCCGCGGTGTCTGCGGAACAGCAGCCGCTGAACGCCGCACGCTAGTGGTCGGCGATGTTCATGCCTTCCCCGGACATATTGCCTGCGATGCTGCCTCCAACAGTGAAATCGTTGTTCCGCTGCTCAAAGGGGACACCCTCTATGGCGTACTGGATATCGACAGCCCGCTTAAGCACCGCTTCGACGACGAGGAGCGCCGCTTCCTCGAACGGTTCGCAGCCATGGTATCCGAGGTGCTCTAAGGCTAGCCTTCGTCATCAGCAGCAAGTAAGTCCTGAACCGCAAGTGGAAACGGCATTGCCGTCCTTTTAAAGGACGGTACCGTTTCAGCGAGAAAGAGAAGGATAATTATAGCGCAAAGCATATAAATTCTTATCTTTCAAAATAACCCCGCAAAGTGGAGCTTAGCTTTGATGATGACTCAGGTGCTTTGCGGGGACCCCAAAACATATCAATTCTTAATCAAAGAAGCCGCCCCACCGCAGGAATGATCCCTGGATGGAGCGGCTTTGCTGTTCTGATTACACCGCCCGGACATGCGGCTATGAAGCTGCAGCCCGTACCTATGGTGTTACAGCCGGATCGGATCGATATGCCAGATCTCGGCGGCGTAGCGGCTAATCGTATTGTCGCTGGAGAATTTGCCGGAATGGCCAATATTGATGATCGACTTCTTCAGCCATTCCTTCTGGTTCCGGTAAGCCAGGTCAATCTTGACATGGGTCTCCACATAGCTGGCGAAATCCTTAAGCACGAAGAATTCGTCGTTGTTGTCAATCAGCGACTGGAAGAGCGTATCAAACTCCTGGGCATGGGAGCTGAAGGGACCAGGGACGATTAGCTGATCCAAGACCTCTTTTACCCGGCCGTCGCCATTATAGATATCGCGGGCGTGGTATCCGCCGTACTGGTAATAATCAAGTACCTGCTCCGCCCGTAGACCGAACAGGAACATATTATTGTCCCCTACCATCTCATGCATCTCCACGTTAGCCCCGTCCATGGTTCCAATCGTCAGCGCACCGTTCATCATGAACTTCATGTTGCCGGTACCGGAGGCTTCCTTGCTCGCCGTGGAGATCTGCTCGCTGACATCAGCGGCCGGAATAATCTTCTCCGCCAGCGATACCGAATAATTCTCCAGGAAGAAGATCCGGATCTTCCCGTTAATGTCCGGGTCTTTGTTGACTACATCAGCCACCGTATTGATCAGCTTAATGATCCGCTTGGCCAGATGATAGCTCGGAGCAGCCTTGGCCCCGAAGATGAAGGTCCGCGGCACGATATTAATGGATGGATTATCCTTGATCTGATTATACAAATGCATAATATGAAGCACGTTCAGCAATTGACGCTTATAGGCATGCAGGCGCTTGACCTGTACATCAAAGATCGAGTCGGGATCTACCGCAATACCGTGTTTTTTCGTGATATATTCAGCCAGATGCAGCTTGTTGCGGCGTTTGATGGCAGCCACCTGCTCCTGGAAGGAGGCATCCTCACTGTATTTGATCAGTCCGATCATCTCCTGCGGCTGATGCATCCAGCGGGTGCCGATCGACTCGCTGATCAGTCCGGCAAGCCCGGGATTGGCATGCTGCAGCCAGCGGCGGTGCGTAATGCCGTTGGTCTTGTTATTGAAGCGGTGCGGATACATCTCATTGAACAGCCGCATCTCACGCTTTTGCAGAATCTCCGTATGCAGCGCTGCTACACCGTTCACACTGTGGCTGGCGACAATCGCCAGATGTGCCATCCGTACCTGATCGTCGTGGATGATCGCCATCTGATTAATCCGGTCCTGGTCTCCGGGATATTTGCTCATCAGTTCGCCGCAGAAGCGGGCGTTAATCTCTTCAATAATCAGGAAGATGCGCGGAAGCAGCTCTCTGACCATGCTGATCGGCCACTTCTCCAGGGCTTCGCTCAGAATGGTATGGTTGGTATACGACACCATCCGGGTAGTCATGCTCCAGGCCTGATCCCAGCCCAGATTATAGACATCCATCAGAATGCGCATCAGCTCAGGGATCACCAGCGTAGGGTGAGTGTCATTGATATGCAGGGCTACCTTGTCAGGCAGGCTGTCAATCGGCAGGCCTGTCTTGGCGAAGGTCCGGATAATACTCTGCAGGCCGGCACTGCACATGAAGTACTGCTGCTTCAGACGAAGCAGCTTGCCTTCGTACTGGGAATCATCGGGATACAGGAATTCAGAGATGGATTCCACCGAACGCTTGTATTCCAGGAACTTGTGATAATCCGTACCGCCCTGAGTGCCGAAGACTCTCGATGGCTGGGTGATGGACTCGGCACTCCAGTTCCGCAGCGTGTTGACATGTCTGCGGTCTGCACCGATCACCGGGATATCATACGGAACCGCCCGTACGGCTTCATAATCCTTGTGCTCGAATACAAGCTCATCATTCTCCCAGCGGGTATCCACATGTCCCCAGAAGTGCACCTCTACCTGCTTATCTTCGCGGCGGACTTCCCACACGTTGTCATTCTGCAGCCAGTAATCCGGCAGCTCCACCTGATAGCCGTCTACAATCTTCTGCTCGAACAAGCCGTATTTATAACGGATGCCGCAGCCGTGTCCTGCATATTGCAGGGAAGCGAGCGAATCCAGGAAGCAAGCGGCAAGGCGGCCCAGGCCCCCGTTGCCAAGACCCGCATCGGCCTCCACCTCTTCGATATCCTGCAGACAGAATCCCAGATCCGCGAGACCCTCGCGGACAACCTCCAGCACGCCCATATTCAGCAGGTTATTGCCCAGCAGCCTGCCGATCAGGAATTCCATGGAGAAATAGTATACCTGCTTATCCTTATCGATCTTGAACTTCTGATTGGTGTCCGCCCAGTCCTTACCGGCATTCTCGCGGATCATGTTGCCGAGAATATTATAAATGTCAGCGTTCGAAGCTTCTTCCAGCGGCTTGCCTAATTTCCCGATGAGTTTCTCACGGAACACTTGTTTGAAAGTCTCTTTATCGTTGAACAACAGCAGGTTCCTCCTTACAGGGTGCATGTATTGGTTGATAATAATGCCTATTACAACACTGGATCAGAAGAAATGCCCCTAGCGGCACATTTCCTCTGATCCAGATATTATATCTTGCTGCTCTTGGCTATGACAAATGGACGCCTGCTGTCTCCAACGAGAATCCGGTCTTTGCTGAGATGCACATCTTTGTCCATGATCACATTCTCAATCACGGCATTCTCTTCGATGACGCATTTCTGCATAATCACAGAATTAATAATTCTGGCACCCTTACGAATCTGTACACCCCGGAAAATAACGCTGTTCTCCACCGTCCCGGCGATGACACAGCCGTTGGCTACCAGCGAGTTGCTGACCGACGAGCTGTCCAGATAACGGGTAGGCGCCTCGTATTTAATCTTGGTCTGCACCGGATTCTCTTTGAACAGGCCGAAGTAATTCTCCTGCTTCAGCAGCTCCAGGCTGTTCTTATAGTAGCTCTCCAGCGAATTGATCACGGCATGGTAACCCTTATATTCATAGGCGGAGATTTTGAATTTGTGGCGGTTCTTCTGAATGGCATCGCGGAAGAAATAGCTCTCGCCATGAGCGATGCAATGCTCCACCTGCTCCAGGAACAGCTTCTTCTCCATAATGAAGATGTCCAGATACACATTCGGGTGATGCTTCTCATGGTGAATATTCGTCACAATGTTATCGTCATTAAGCTCGACCCGCAGGCACGGGTCATGCTCCGGCTGAAGCTCGTCAATCTGCTTGTAGACCATCGTTACATCCGCACCCTGCTCCAGGTGATACTGATAGAGGTCCTGCAGATCCACCGTGTTAATATGCTGGCTGCCGGAGAAGACGATGTATTTGGCCGAAGCCCTTTTGAAGAAATCCAGATTGTTATGATAATGCTGAAGATCACCCAGAGAGGTATCTGTAGGGTCATTCCAGTCCGGAGGCAGGATGAACAATCCGCCATGCTTGCGGTTCATATCCCACGATTTGCCGTCGCCGAGATGATCCATCAGTGAACGGTACTTGCGGCGGACGAACAGCCCAACGCTCTCCAGCTCCGCACGCATCATATTGGACAAGACGAAATCGATCAGCCGGTAACGGCTGGCAAATGGGACCGCTGCCCCGCAGCGGAAATAGGTCAATTCATTTAGATTATCCAATTCATGATCAAGATTAATTACGCCCATAAGCTCTTTCATCGTTAATCCCCCGCCCTCTTGTGGTTATATGGTTTTGGCTGCTACAGATTTGAGCTTCTTGCTTCGTTTGTCGATCAGCAGAATTTCGTTCTCATTCTCCCGGTCGGCGCCGATTTCCATATTATCCTCAATGACCGTGTTCTCACTGATGATCGCCTTGTGAATTCTCACGTTCTTGCCGATCTTCACCTTGGGCATAATGACAGAATCGGTAATGACACTGCCTTCGCCCACCTCTACCCCGTAGAAGAGAACGGAGTGCTTCACCTCGCCATGCACGATGCAGCCCTCATTAATAATGCAGCTCGACACCTTGGCTCCCGGCGCCACATATTGTGCAGGCTGATTCGGATTGCGGGTGAAGATTCTCCAGCCGGTATCATTCAGGTTCAGCGGAGGCGTATCGCTCAGAAGATCCATATTCGCTTCCCACAGGCTGTCAACCGTACCTACATCCCTCCAGTAGCCTTCGAATGGATAAGCGTAAAGGGACTGGCCTTCATCCAGCATCATCGGGATGATATCCTTGCCGAAGTCATGTGAGGAGCCGGCGTTCTCTCCGTCCTCCAGCAGATGCTTGCGCAGAACATCCCATTTGAAAATATATACACCCATCGAAGCAAGTGTGCTCTTAGGCTTGGCAGGCTTCTCTTCGAACTCATAGATCTTCAGATCATCTTCTGTATTCAGTATGCCGAAGCGGCTTGCTTCCTCCAGCGAAACGTCAATGACCGAGATGGTGCAGTCCGCGTTCTTGGATTTGTGATATTGCAGCATGGCATGATAATCCATCTTGTAAATATGGTCTCCCGACAGGATCAGCACATGCTCCGGGTCGAACTGGTCCACGAACTTCAGATTGCGGTAAATGGCATCTGCCGTTCCCCGGTACCAGCTGCTTCCGTTCTCCCGTTCATGCGGAGGCAAGACGAATACGCCGCCATCCTTACGGTTCAAATCCCAGTCGCTGCCGACTCCGATATACGAATGCAGCACCAGCGGTTCATATTGTGTCAGCACACCCACGGTATCAATGCCTGAATTCGAGCAGTTACTCAGGGGGAAGTCGATAATCCGGTACGTTCCTCCGAAATAAACAGCCGGTTTGGCAATTGATTTAGTCAATCCTTTCAATCTTTTCCCTTGGCCTCCCGCCAATAGCATGGCTACCATCTCTTTTTTCTTCATGGAAGAGCCTCCTTGACTTATGGGTAATGGAACATGTAATAAATTAGGTTGAATGAGTGATGCTGTGAAGTGTAATGAAATGATGTAGCCCTAAAGAAATGCCTAGACAGGATGAATACGGGTTATTCGGGGAGGATAACAGCTGAACGGATATATTGTATCCTTATATTCTATTAGTGTTCTATACCCGCCGTCAAAAACCCTTTATTACCTGAACTAAACTGTTTAAATTTATAACTATATTTCATATTCATGGCGCGATAAATCACTATAATTAGATTAACCATTATGATTAACCGCAAACAGCCGGGATGAATCGAATCCGTGGCTCCAAAGGCCTATTTTCAGCAAACGTTCAACCGGGGAATTCATACTATGGACATACTACACTAACTACACTTACTTAAAATGGAGGAAATGCTAATGAAAGCGCCACAAGGTGTCCGGCTACTCCTGGTGGATGATGAGCCTCATATCCTTCAGTTTCTGGAGCTGGGCCTAATGAATGAAGGCTTCGAGGTACAAACCGCCGCAGATGGCGCTGAAGCCGTGTTAGCGGCAGCCGACTTCAAGCCGCATGTTGTTATCCTTGATGTGATGATGCCCGGCATGGACGGCTTTGAGGTCTGCAGGTGCCTCCGTTCCGAGGAAGCGGAGGTGGCGATCATCATGCTGACTGCCAAGGATGAGGTAGACGACCGCGTGGCGGGCCTGTCTCTGGGCGCAGATGATTACATGGTGAAGCCGTTCAGCTTCGAGGAGCTGCTGGCCCGGATTCAGGCCCGGCTGCGCAACCAGTTCCCCGGTCTGCTCGGCGAGGTCCGGTGCGGCCCCTTCCGGATTGACGGCCGCCGTAAGGAAATCCGCCATAAGGAGGAGGTGCTGGAGCTGTCTCCGACCGAATATGAGCTGCTGCAGTATCTGGTGATCAACCACGGACTGGTCCTGAGCAAGCCGATGATTCTCGACAAGGTGTGGGGCTATGACTTCGGCGGAGAAGAGAATATCGTGGAGGTCTATATCCGCTCTCTCCGGGAGAAGCTCGGTGACAAGGAGCACCGGATTATCCGCACCCTGCGCGGGGCGGGATACCGGGTGGATCTGGTATGACTGCCCGGCCCCGGAGATTCACGGGCAGATTCCATGCTCCGCGTTCCCTGCGCAAGCAGCTGCTCGCCGCCTCGCTGCTCATTCTCTCAGGATTGCTTATACTGATCGGTGTACTCCAGTATGTACTCATGCGGAATTTCATATACAGCAACCGGGCAGAGGCGATGGAGACCCAGATACGTTCTGTGCCATTTGAAATCTTCAATAATTCAGGTAACAGACGGCCCGGGGGAGACCGGCGTCCCCTCCTGCTCGACGCCCATACTACCCTCGCTATCTACAATCAGGACGGCGGCTTCGTGGATTTGAAGGAAGAGACTCTGTCCGCTTCGCCTGCACCAAGAATGAGTAATGAGGCCTATGACCAACTGTTGAAGCTCCCCCAGAACAAGAAAGGCGGGAGTTACCAGCTGATTACCGCCGGGGATGGCAAGGAGCAGCTGGCGGTCTTCATGAATCTGGGCAGGCCGGGTGCTGCCCGGATGCTCCTGCAGATGACGGTGGAGACCGGACCGCTGAAGGATGTCATCCTGCAGCAGCTGCTTATCTTCGGCGCATTGTCGGTGACGGCTCTGCTGGCCGGGCTGCTGCTGTATTTACCTGCGCTGCGCAAAACGCTGGTCCCCTTATCCAACATGGGGCATTCGGCCCAGATTATCGATGCCGGCAACCTGAATGTGCGGTTCCCTGAGGAGCAGGGCCAGCTTGAGATCGACCAGCTCGCCCAGTCCTTCAACGGCATGCTGGAGCGGCTGGAGATTTCGTTCAAGAATGAGCGGGAGGCGAAAGAGCAGATGCGCCGGTTCGCCGCCGATGCTTCCCATGAGCTGCGGACGCCGCTGACGTCCATCTACGGCTTCCTGGAGGTGCTGCTGCGCGGAGCTGCCGATAACCGGCAACAGCTCTACAGCGCGCTGAACAGCATGCACGGTGAAGCCAAGCGGATCAACAAGCTGGTGGAGGACCTGCTTCTGCTCGCCCGGATGGACGGCGCGCCCCGGCTGCGGGTCAAGCAGGTACTGCTGGCTGAGCTGATCGATGACATGCAGGCGCAGCTCCGGGTGCTGGCCGGAGAGCGTCAGGTTGTCTTCGACCTGGCCTACGGCATCCGGTGCCTGGTTGATCCGGACCAGATCAGACAGGTTCTCCTTAATCTATTCCACAATGCGGTTCAGCATACCGATGCGCTCAAGGGCATCATCCATATATCGCTGCACGCTGAGGGAGAACTGGCAGAGCTGACTGTGAAGGATAACGGCTCCGGCATCTCTGCGGAGCATCTGCCGCATGTCTTCGACCGCTTCTACCGCAGCGATTCCTCCCGTACGCGCAAATACGGCGGCTCCGGGCTTGGATTATCGATTACGAGGTCCATTGCCGAAGCGCATCAGGGGGAAGTGACGGTATCCAGCACTCCGGGTGAGGGCGCTGCCTTCAAGGTCTCTCTCCCATGCCTGCGGGATTAGCCAATGAGCTGTTAATAGCGATATAATAGTAGGCAGGTGTGAAGCGAGTTTTGCGAAGTGATTCAATGAAGTGTATGCTATCAAAACTTTTAGGAGGGTATCTCATGTACGAAATCGCCATTATCGGTGCCGGTCCTGCCGGTGCAAGCGCCGCCCTGTTCGCTGCCAAGGCCGGCAAAAAAACACTGCTGATTGACAATGACAAAGGTATGACCCGCAGAGGCTGGTATGAGAATTATTACGGAATTAGCGAGATCGGCGGACCTGAGCTGGTAGAAACCGGCCATAAGCAGGCCGTGAAGTTCGGGGCCGAGCTGGTTGCCGGACAGGCGACGTCGCTTGAAGCCAGCAGTGAGGGCTTCGTCATCGGGACGGAGAGCGGGGCTGCTTATGAAGCTAAGCATGTCGTGCTGGCGACAGGTGTTCTGACGGATCTGGCTGCCGCAGCCGGGGTAACGACCAAGGAGGGGACGGAGCCAAGAATCAAGACGGTGATTGCCGCCACACCGGAAGGCAGAACCAATATCGACGGGATCTGGGCTGCCGGAACCGTTGCCGGGATGAGTGTTCACGCGATTATCACTGCCGGGGACGGAGCCAAG
Organism: Paenibacillus sp. FSL H8-0048; assembly: GCF_038002825.1. NCBI lineage: Bacteria > Bacillati > Bacillota > Bacilli > Caryophanales > Paenibacillaceae > Paenibacillus > Paenibacillus sp. FSL H8-0048. Next base: position 3,953,410 of record NZ_JBBODF010000001.1, read on the forward strand.
GTGGCCGTCAACATTATCAGTGAGCTGAACGGCGCACGTTATGTCGATCATGATTTGCTGAAGGCTTAGGTTGCGGCTGCTCACCAAGAGGCTGTCCCAATGGTCATTACATGACTATTTGGGACAGCCTTTTACTTGAGTAAGACATGCTTTTCTATTTGAGTAAACTCTGCGGCTGAAGTGCGTATACTAACTCCAATTGCATTTTCTACAATAGATTTCACTTTAATTCGCCCTAAAGCATTCAGTTGTATTAAATAGTTACTTGTTGAGACTGGCGACTCTCTGCTCCTGCGCGCTCTGCTGCGGCCTGCCGCTGTAGAGCTCCTGAACGATGTAGAGGGGGCGGCCCTTCGATTCATCATAGATCCGTCCGACATACTCACCCAGAATACCCAGCATGAGCAGCACGAACCCGTTGAAGGTCAAGGTGATTCCAATCATCGATGCCCAGCCCTTCACGGCCGCATCCGTAAAGAGCGCGAGATACAGTACATACATCAGGTACAGAAAACCGGATACGGACAGCAGCGCTCCAAGAACACCCGCCAGCTTCAGCGGCTTATAAGAGAAGGAGGTAATGCCGTCCAGCGACAGCTTCAGCATCCTTCTGAACGGATATTTGGTCTCTCCGGCCAGACGCTCCTCCCGCTCGTATTCTATCGCCTTCTGGCGGAATCCAACCCAGCTGACGAGACCGCGGACGAAGCGGTTCTTCTCCGGCAGACGCTTCAGCTCGTCGCAGACCCTGCGGTCCATCAGGCGGAAATCGCCGGTGTCCACCGGAATGGAGATATCTGTCGAATAACGCAGCACCCGGTAAAATAAGCTGGCCGTCAATTTTTTGAACAGGGACTCTCCGTTTCGCTTGATCCGCTTGGCATACACGACCTGGTAGCCCTGCTTCCACTCCGCAATCATCTCCGGAATCAGCTCGGGCGGGTCCTGGAGATCCGCGTCAATGATCACAACCGCATCGCCCAGCGCATAATCCATCCCTGCGGTAATAGCAACCTGATGCCCGAAATTGCGGGACAGATCGATCAGCTTTACACTTTCATCCCAATAGCTGTACTCCTCGATCATCTGTGCGCAGTTGTCGGTGCTGCCGTCATTGACGAAGATCAGCTCGTAGGGCTCGCCTGTTGTGCCCATTACTTTTTTGATGCGCCGGTAAGTCTCCTGAATAACAGCCTCTTCATTGAACATCGGTATAATAATGGAATAGCGCACTTGAACACTCATGGGCAGCTCCTCCTCAAAAGTAGTAAGGAAGCGCGCCGGCACACGGCCGGATACACGCGCTTCCCGATCTCCTGCCTCCGCAGGTTAGTTCAGGGTTATCTCATAAAGGGTTCCGGCATTGCCGCTGTTCTGCGTTCCCTGCCAGTCTGCGGCCGGAACCTCTGTGCCGTTCTTGGTGATCCATTCCGTAATCTCCGAACTGCCGCCTCTCATCCCGCCCATGCCTCCGCCGCTAACCAGGAAGTACTTCACTTGCCCGCTCTCTACAAGCTCCTTCAGGGTGTCCGGGGTGTAAGGTGTATCTGACGCATTGAAGCCGTTCAGGATAACAACATGCTCCCCTTCGTCGATGATATACGGGCCTGCTGTTCCATAATCCATCGCTGCGAACAGATATTTCTCGCCGGTATTATGCTCCTTGAGATAGCCCAGCAGAGACTCATTAATACCAGCGGCGTTATTTCTTCCCCCCATGCCGCCCATGTTGGGCATATTTGACATGCCCGGCATATTGGCTATGTCGGGCATGTTGCCCATTGCGCCCCTCCCGAAGGAGCTGCCGCTATCCGGTCCCGCTGCCGGCGTCATGCTGTTATTGCCATAGACAATCGGTGTGAATGCCCAGTAGAGCGGGCCAATCAGCAGCACCAGGAACCCTGTTACCGCAGCAGCATGTAACCAGGAATGCTTACCCCGTACCGCCTTCAGCAGCCGCAGAATGATTAGCACTACTGTCATTGCAATACCTGCTGCCAGTATGCCCGCGGACCACCCGCTGCCGATGGTATCGTCATACGGACGGATAATGTACACCTCAAGCGCCGTTGTAGCCAGCACAGCTGCGGGCAGCAACCAGGACAGCCAGGTCTTCCGCTCCTTATAGTAGCTCCAGAGCTGAGACCAGCCTGCACCTGCCAGCGCCGCCACCGGCGGAGCCATCATAATCAGATAGTACTGGTGGAAGAAGCCGGCGATGCTGAAGAATCCCATGACCGGAACCAGCCAGGCCAGCCAGAACAAGGCCTCCTTATGCTGCCCGGTAAAATTCCTGCGCCGCAGGCTGGCCAAGATCCCGATGCTGCCGAAGAGTACAAACGGCAGCAGCCAGCTCGCCTGGCCGGACAGCTCCTGCTGGAACAGCCGCAGCGGACCGGCAGTGCCTGTGTTGAACATGCCGCCACCGCCCATCCCGCCGCGTCCGTTCGGGCTTCCGAACCCGCCTGAGCCGCCGTTCTCTCCTTCTCCGCGCCGTCCGCCGTCCTGACCACCCGGCACCATTCCGCCACCGCGTCCATCTTGGCCTGAAGCAGTCCCGCCGCTGTCACGGCTCTGATTGTCCCCGGCGGCGGAATCACGGCCGTTCATCATCCCTTGCCCGTCAGCGCCCCCTTGTCCGCCAGCTCCATCCATGGGCGGGAATTGGCCGCTTTCGTCCGGCATTTCCCCGTTCATTTCTGGCATGGCGCCACCGCCAAAGCCACCGAAGCCGCCCCCACCGCCGCCAGTACTTCGGTCGCCGGTCAACCGGGATACCCCGTTATAGCCAAAAGCCAGGTTAAGCACAGAGTTGGTGCCGCTGCTGCCGATGTATGGTCGCTTATCCGCCGGAATGGAGTCCACAATGACCGCCCAGGACAGAGACACTGCCAGCAGTACAGCGGTGCAAGCGGCAAGGGTGCCGGCTTTCTTTTTCCAGTTCACCTTGGCTGCAAGAAGATAGAATAGATAGAAGGCCGGAAGAACCATATAAGCCTGCAGCATCTTCTCATTGAAGGCGACACCGATGAGCCCGAAGGCTGCCAGCAGGCTGCCAAGCCGGTGGGTTCGGGTGCCTCGGAAGAGAAACCATGCCGCCAGCAGCAGTGTGAATACCAGCAGCGCATCAATATTGTTCGTCCGGCTTACCGCCGCTGCTACCGGAGTAGCGGCCATAACGAGCGCTGCAAGCCGTGCCGCCGCCCGTCCGAAGGTTGGCTTCATCAGCAGGTAGACTAATAGTACCGAGCCCATGCCGCCCAGCACCTGCGGCAGAATGACACTCCAGCCATGCAGGCCGAAGACAAGCGCGCTTAAGGTCTGTATCCAGAAGGTTACCGGCGGCTTATCGACCGTTACAGAACCTGCTGAATCCAGGGAAGCGAAGAAGAAGTTATGAAAGCTCTGCAGCATGCTGCCTACTGCGGTTGTATAGTACGTATTGGCATATTGGTCATTCCAGATTCCGTATCCGTACAGGACGGCTGCCAGCAGCATAATCATTAGCAGGACAACATCGGTACCCGGCCTCTTCAGTAATTTCATCGTTTGATCCACTCCGATTCGTTCATTTCTTAGGTGTATTATGGCATCCGTACCTTAACCCGTAATGAATGCCCGCTGAATGTTTGCTGAACGTGCCGGAAGCAAGGGACAGCATGACAAATACCCCACCAGGAGATTATCCCAGCGGGGTATTTGGTAGAGCTACTATTTCCTTTACGGCTTACGGGCCAGCGCTGCTACCTTGTTCAGGGTGTTCCAGTTGCGCGCGGTAAGCGCCGTTCCCAGCAGCTTGTCGAACGGCACCTTGAACAGCGGCGACTCGCTTACACTCACTTCATAGAGGGCATATAGCTCCCTACCGATCACCCGCAGCTTATCGGCTCCATTCTCATAGGGGCGGAGCTTCTCCAGCGCTTCAGCGGCTGGCTCCGCTGCCAGAAACGAGACGTACAGGCGCTTGTAGGCTTCCGGTTCACTCTGCGGGAACGGATTGCCGGCAATCACCGCCTCCAGTTCCTCCAGAGACCGGATCATCACCGGAACCTCAAAGCCGAAGGTCTCCTGAATCTTCCCGCTAATCATCTCCGCCAGCCCGCCGCCGGTTAATGCTTCACTCTCAAATATAACATTGCCGCTCTGGATGTAGGTGCGTACATTCCTGAATGGAAGCGTCCCTAGGGTGGCCTTCAGATCCTGCATTTTGATCACTTTGTTGCCGCCGACATTGATGCCGCGCAACCATGCAATGTATGTATTCATCTGTGTTCCGCCTTCCCAAGTACAATCTGTTACCCGCAGGTCTATGCTCTCAGGCGTCTGCGGATCTCACGGACCAGCAGCTCCTTCTCGGGAACCGGAAGGCCTTCTACCAGCCGTGCCGCCGCTACCGGCAGTATCCACGCTTCGATCTCCGCAAGCGTCAAGCCTGACAGCTTCAGATACCTGCCGACATATTGGGCGGTCAGCCGTTTTCTGGCGAAACCCAGGAACCCCTTAGCGAACACGGAAGCCTGCGGAGGCATGGCCCCGATACTGAACATGATTACTGACCGTGCCACATCTGCCGCAGGATTGCCGCGGACGCCGGTCATCCAGTCAATGACCCATAGCTTATCGTCCATCAGGATATTATCCGGGTGGAAATCGCCATGGCATAGCTTGTCCCCGTCCGGCAGCCGGGCAAGCCGGGACAGAATCTGTGTTTTCTCGTCTGTCTCAAGCATGGGTGCGGCGATAATATGCTGCTCCAGGCGCTTCTTCTGCGCCCCGGCTTCGCCCATGCCACCCAGCTGATGGAGGCTGTAATGCAGGCCGGCCATCTGTTTGAAGCCGCTGAAGTTCAGCCATGGCTTCCGGTTCATCTGCTGCAGCAGGGTAGGACCGGCGATCTGCTGATATACAATTCCCTGTCTACCCTCTACAACTACCCGCTCATGGGGCTGCGGAGTAGCAACACCTTGTTCATAGACCCATTTACTGATGCGGTATTCCAAGTCCACGTGCCCTTCCGGAACATCCTCGCGGTACAGCTTAAGAATTGTCTCTTCCCCGTACTCCAGCACTTCAGCCGTTCTGCCTTGACCGATTACCTTCCCCTGCATATCGTACCCTCTCCACTAATCCAGACTAACCTTCGTATAATGCTCTACTATAGGAAAAGGGCTGTAATAATGATGCAGCAGCGCCTTCCACTCCTGATACTGGGGCGATTCCCTGAAGCCTACGGTATGATCCTCCAGGCTGCGCCATCTGACGATCAGCAGATACTTGTGGTCATCTTCCATGCAGTGTTGAAGCTCATGGCCCAAATACCCGTCAATCGAAGCAATCAGCGGGGAAGCCTCCCTGAAGTCTGCTCGAAGGAATCAGTCTGAACCCGGCTTTACCTGCAGCATTGCCGCTTCTGTAATCATGCTCCCATCTCCTTTTATAGTGAATCCCGGAAAAACTCATGATAGAAATTAATAATAACCAGCAGCACAGCCAGCGATTCGTTGACGCTATCCACTTCCAGCGCATGATTGGCATCGTCAATTCTGTAGACCCTTACCTGCTTCATGCTGCTAAGCTCAGCAGGATGCTGCCCGGTGAACATCGGGTCACTTCCGCCGTAAATTACACTGCCTTGGCTCTGCCTGATGAACGGAAGGCTCTCGGGAACAGGCGTAAGAAACAGATGCGAGACCTTCTCGCCCATTCCAGGCTCCGACGCCGCCTTAACGGCAATAATCGTGCCCATACTCTTACTGATGAACAGGAACTGCTCGTAGTCGGGAAGCGAAGCAAGCGCAATCTTGCATTCCTCGGCAACAATATCAATCTCTTCGCGCTTAAAGGCTACTCTGGCAGCCTGATATCCGTATTCGAGCAGCAGCAGGTCACAGCCGTATTCCCGAGCCAGCTTGCCTGCATAATCCAGCAGCGGCCGCTCGGCGGAATAATTCTGTCCCGGAAACACCACGGCCAGCACCTTGGAGCCTTGCGTAATAAGCTTATGTCTGACCTCTCTGCCCCAATGTGAGGACATTACAATGCTTGATACGCTCATCTATAATCCACGCCTTTCTTACCTGTTCTATGAGATTCTCTCTTGCCTCTCATTATAGCTAACTTCAGCACAGGTTGAAAACCGGACAGCCCCGCAGGGCGGGTCTGAAGATGGCGCCACTCTATGAACCATCCGGCTGCTGCTCTGGAAGAGCCTTGTGAATGCTGCTCCTTTTGCGGACAACAAGCTCAGCTGTAAGCCACAGCAGCACAGGAATCACCACTTCGAACGGAAGGGCATATACCTTGTAGATGTGATACGCGAACTCTTCCATTTCCATAATATTGGAATAGATGAAGTCCGACAGATAGATCATGATCAGTCCCATCTGCAGCACTACAGACCGGTAGCTCCCAAGCTTGAATACCTTCGCTACCCCGTTACAGGTTACATACAGACACAGACTGACCTTGACGAAGAGCGCGGTAACAAACACAATGGCCGCCGAGCCCTCGATCCTCGTAACGAAATCGCCGATATTTATCCGGCTGACCGCCACATAAGACGGGAAGTACAGACCGGACAGAATATCAGGACCCAGCATCAGCAGATTGCGCAGTGTAATCATAATAATGATCCCCCCGGCAATCAGTGTGCTGCTGACCAGCACCCGCTTGGCAGAGCCCTTGGCCGGAATGGCGCTGAACGCGCCCAGGAAGACTACAATCTCGGCAAAAGGGAAGGTGAACGAGCCAGCTGTATCTGCAAGAATAAGGCCAAATCTGGTATGGAGCAGCGGCTTCAGATGATGGTACTCAAACTTGGGTACAGAGAGCAGTTGTAGGACCACAATTACAATCAGCGAGAAGAGCAGCAGGAATTTGGCGCTTCTTCCAAGCACCTCAATCCCGGCATGGACCACCCAGATACAGAGCAGGCCAATCATAAGCATGGGTGCGAGCATCGGAGTTGCAGTTAAAGCCACGGTCTTGCTGAACTCCCCGAAATTACGCAGCACCAGCGCTCCCAGATGTAAAGCATACCAGATATACAGACAACAGAGCATCCGTCCCAGGACGGAGCCGAACACTGCAATCAACATATCATACAGATCCTTGCCCGGAAACAGGACATGGAGTCTCGCATAGATCATCATAAGCGGAAGGGCCAGCATAATCGCCAGCAGTTGGGCAATCCAGCTGCTGTTGCCGGATTGTGACGAGGTGCCCAGGAACAGGGAAGCGCCGGTGATAAATAATACAGCGATGCTGATCGACTGGCCAGCCGGGATAATCTCTTTGCTCACACTCTCCTCCTCCTTCAGTGTCACGCGCTAATATAACCTTTTGATCCAATCCACAAACAGCGGGGACGGACTGGGTATCTCCCAGTTCATCGAGAGTGCGAAGGCCAGCGCGAAGGAGATCAGGTACAGGGCAGAGCAGACCAGGAAATCCCGTTTCATTCCCTTCTTCCGCAGCCCATATGGATCAATGACAGCGATCAAGGCATAGATCAACACCACGTAAATAACCATAGCTTAATCCCCCAGCCGGATGGCCCGCGATGTCTTGGCACTGCTCTGTATCGTCACCTTGGACTTGACGTTCACTTCAAGACCGGCAAAGACCTCTGGCCAGTGATCCTTCACCTCCGCCCAGAGCTTGGGCTGGTTCTCGTACAGGCTCTCGCCAAAGCCAAAAATATCAGCGTCATATTGCTGCTGCATCTTATGAACTAACGTAAGAATATCTGCCTGCAGCTCCTCAGCCGCCCTTTGCTCAATATCATGAATCGTCTCATTTTCTAAGAATCCGTCCGTGGTCATCACCTCATCCAGCCCTGTCTTGGTTTCCGTTCGAATCTCCATCCGAAGCCTGCCATCTACCATTTGGTGCTTCAGCTTGGTCTGATTGGAGACAATCTCCAGGGAATACGCCGGGTTCCCCCGCTTATCATCCACAACCAGCACCCCTCCCTGCAGTACATTTTTGATCATAAGCATCGTCTTCGTCTCATCGCCGCTCAGTTTGCCCACCATCCGGTCCTTCAAGAATAAGGCGGTGCCTGCCACCCTCTCGCTCCTCTCACCATTTTTCCGGTGAATATGAATGATTGGGGCCGTTGCATTAATCCCCGAAGTCTCCAGCTTGTCAATGAAATCCCAGATCTCCACAGCCGGAGCGATGTTCGTATACTTCTCGTCACGCATCATCTGGGCCAATTCAAAAGACAGGATCGCTTCCGTGGTACTGTTCAGATTGAGCACCTCGCGGGCCGTCTTCTCTCCTGACACGAAGATGAACACATCTGAACGGGTCTCCGTGTCCCGGCTGTACCAGTCAATGACTTTCACCAGCCCCTCTCTGGCGGCTTCCTCACTGATGATTATGGCCTTGGCATGACTCCAGAACAGCTTCTTGCCGGTCATAGAGATCATATTGCGGACGATTTCAAACATCGTATTCCCGCTGAGGCTGACCATTTTATAGCCCGCCTGAGCCTTGTCGGCTGCCCCGCCAGTATCTACGATCTCTGCTGTAAGCAGCAGCTTCCCATCCTCATCCTTATCAATGGCCACCCCGGCTACAATCGCCATATCATCCACCTCGGCATAATTCCAGCAGCCGGTGAGTCCCAGGCTCAGCAGCAGCAGTAGCGAGATCAGAGAGGCGCCCCCTCTTCGCAGAGACCTCATGACCGCTTCGCCGGTCTTTTCGGCGGCTTCCGTCTCCGGTTGCGCATTCCAATCATCGCCGGCCGCAGATTCATATCCCACCAGGGGGCACGGATCGTTGTATCCTTAATATCCTGCGGGCGGATCGAGCCGACTCCCAGCATGTAAGAGACCCCGAAGGAGCGCAGACTCATCAGATGAATGACCAGACCGAGCAGACCGAAGAAATATCCGTAGAGACCGAGGAAAAAGGTGGCGCCCAGCAGCGCCAGTCTGGCGATGATCAGCGGGCCGGTCAGCCTTGGATTCAGCAGAGTCGTTATCCCTGTCAAGCCCACCACGATGACCATCGGCGCACTGACAATCCGTGCATCCACAGCAGCCTGGCCCAGCACCAGCGCTCCGACAATGCTTACCGCCTGCCCAATCGAAGTCGGTATCCGCGCCCCCGCTTCCCGCAGCACCTCGAAGATGGTCAACATAAGCAGGGCTTCAACTATGGTTGGAAACGGCACCGATTGCCTCGCAGTCGCAATGCTTAGCAGCAGCAGAGTGGGGACCATCTCCTGGGCATAGGTCACGAGGGCAATATACCCGGCCGGGATACTGATCGACATGAAGGCGCCCATCACTCGAAGCACACGGTTAAACGATGCAAAATAATAATTGATATAATAATCCTCGCTGGCCTGGAAGTTCTCTACGAATACATAAGGGACAGTCAGCGCAAAAGGAGTGCCTTCGATAAGAACCGCAACCCGGCCCTCCAGGATTTTGCTTACCAGTGTGTCCGGCCGCTCGGTATTTCCGACAGTTTCAAACGGAGAGTACGGCTCGTCACGGATCAGCTCGGACAAATAACCCGTATCCAGAATCAGATCAAGCTCCACCTTCTCCAGCCTGTCATACAGCTCCTTAATAATGGCAGGAGAGGTCAGGCTCTCCATATAGCAGATACAGGTCTGTGTCCTGCTGCGTGTTCCGATTTGCGTGAATTCAAATTTCAGATCCGGGTCCTGCACTCTGCGGCGGATCAGGGTCAGATTGACAAGCAGCGATTCGGTGAACCCCTCACGGGGGCCGCGCACTGCTTTTTCTGTAGTAGGCTCTTCTATCGCTCTGGAATCCCATCCCTGAACATTGATAACCAGCCCTCCGGCATAGCCATCAAGGAGCAGCACCGCCTTCCCGCTGACGACCGCTCCGATCAATCCCTCCAGCTCCCCGGTGGCCGTGACATCAGGCGTATCAATAACGGTCATCCGGATTCTTTCCATCAGAACTTTGGGGTCCCGGTACTCTTCTTCTGCGGGCTGGTAAGCAAGTACCGGCTTGATGATCCCTGTTTGAATCAGATTCCGGTCTACCATTCCATCGACATAGATTAATCCGCAGCGGACGGGAGCTCCCTGGCTATTCTCTATGATCCTTACTCTCAGTGTCCCGTCGTTATTGAAAATCTTCCGCAGCCGTTCCACCGTCTCCTCCAGCAAAGGGCTTAGCGGAGGATGCGCGGACAGGGTACCGGCAGCTTCACTGTTCAGTGCAGAATGCTTGTTCTTCACCGCTCTCACTCCTGTCAGAGATCTATTGCTCTGATTATCCCCCGTCTCTCTAACTCCTATTCGCCAGAATTTGCTGGATAAAAGAGCAGAAGCCGCCCGCCCTTGAACGGCACAGCAAGTAAGCCCGCTCTGTAACAGAGGGGCCGGCTTATGCCAAGCTTCATATAAGATCGTCAGTTGCTGCTCCACTAGTGCCAAAGCTCCTTACAGCAGCCGCTTTATGTTATGGTTAGTACAGTATGTTATTAGCAGAGAACGAACAATAAAGGAGCCTGTAAGATGACACCATTCACGCAAAAGGTTATCCTCATCATTCAATCGATCCCGGAAGGCTCCGTCATGACCTACGGCGGAATTGCCCGGGCAGCCGGAAGCCCCCGGGCAGCACGGCAGGTCGTGCGCATTCTGCACTCCATGAGCAGGAAGTACAAACTGCCGTGGCACAGGGTCATCAACGCCAAAGGCATGATCTCGCTCACCGAAGACGAATCCGCCTCCCTGCAGCGGCTGTACTTAACCGGAGAGGGCATTGTCTTTGATGAACGGGGGGTGGTTGACCTGGACCGCTACCAGTATATTCCTGCTCTTGAGCTGGACATGGAACTGGAGCTTCCGGCTGACTCCGGCGATGAAGGGGAAGCTTAACCTGCCTTCCTCCTGCCCTCGGAATAACTCCTGCGGCTCCCGCCCGCCAGCCCGTTCAGCAGGCAATACATCGTGGCATAGATCACCAGCAGCACAAAGGCGATGAACAGGCTGAAGAACACAGACTGCCGGTTCAGACTGTCCATGACCAGCCGGTAGAGCTGATGGCGGTCCGTCAGCACATCCCAGCTGTTCAGCCGGTAGACTCTGCCGAGCAGGACGCCGTAGCCGCCCATGACACAGGCGAACAGAACGAATATCCATGAGAGCAGCATGTTGCTTTTGCGGTAGATCACGTGCTGGAACTGGTACAGGGAGAAGAAGCCGGTCAGCCAGCCGCTCCAGGTGAACAGGAGGAGGGTGGTCAGATCATACCAGTACCGGTTCTGGATCGTTCCGCCAACGATATACTTGCTTTTGCGGACGGTCAGATGGATCAGATCAGTCATAATATAAGGCGCATTCGGAAAAAACAGCAGCCAGGCTACGCCCAGCGGCAGAATCAGCAGTCCCCCGATCTTCCGCTTATCCAGCTCATGCGCGGCCATGGAGAAGAAGAACGGCACCCAGGCCAGAAACAGATTCCAGAGCAGAAAGGCATAGAACGTATCCGTCTGCAGCGAAACTACCCGGTACACCGCAAGCGTTGCCCCCGTCATAGCAGCCAGTAGGATGAAGACCTTGGTGTAATTCAGTTCTTTCATGAAGGATAATCCCCTTACCTTGATATAGTCGAATGATGTAATTGTACAAATATGGGGCAGGAGTGTCCAATATGGGAGGGTTTAATACGGGAGGGTTCACGGGGAATCTGGTGACAATTGGACAAGACATAATAAAACCGGCGGGAAATTTACGTCTGTAAATTCCCCGCCGGTTTTTGCTTTGAGCTAATTTGTTACTGCCTAACCGCAGGCTTATGCAGCAACCCTCATATGAATTACTTTTCGCTTACGAATTATATTGACTGTACTCATCCTCAGTCGTCTGCACGTTCTTCAGATACGTAATCTGCCCCATATCATTCACACGCATAATATCTATACCCGCCTTCGCATAGACCGTGCCGTCGGCAGCTTGTCCGCATACTGCCCAGTTGGTCAGGTAGCTGCCGTCAGGCTGAAGTACCCATGCGTCCCACATATGTTTAATGTCTTTGTTATGTTCATAAAAAGTCTTAATCACTATCTCGAATCCTGTGCGGCTTCTCCCGCCCGACACAATTTCAGCATCCGGCGTGAACAGTGACAATAAGTCTTGCATAGCCCGATCGTCGGTGCGAGAGGCATCATACAAACGGAAATAGTTATTTAACATGGTTATGTTCTTATCCGTGTGTTGAGCGTTAGTGGTATTACCGGCAGTTGTTGTGTTAGACATTTTGTTACCTCCTGAAGTTTCTGTAGTGTTATACTTAGTCGGGTTTTATAGTTCGAATATTTTCGAACTATTCAACACAAGAAGAACTATATCACACTTCTAAAGCAACGTAAATAATAATTCGAAAATTATCGAACATTGAAAGAAGATATTGAATATGCTAGTATCTACCTTATGAGACATTTACCGATACCTGCAGTTTCAGAGATGCATCTGACCACGGTCTGTAATGCATTAGGTGACCCGTTGCGCATGAAGATTGCCTATTGTTTAGCCAGTTCTGGCGAGAGACACTGCTCCGCCTTCGAAGTCGACCACATCTCAAAATCAACATTGTCCCACCACGTTAAAATGCTTCGTGAAGCTGGAATCATCCAGCCGCGCATAGAAGGCAAACAACACTTTTATTCGCTCAGAAAAGATGATTTAAATACCCGTTTCCCAGGTCTGGTCGATATGATTCTGCACACAGGAGACTTAGGATAATATAGGATACAGTGGGGACATGTATAGTAAACGACAAAGAAATCGCTCCTTTGGGGATGGAAGGTGACCCTCCATTGTACCAAAAAGGCGATTTCTTTGTGCTGATTATAAGGGTTATACCCCGCCGCTCAGCTTGCGGGCCACTGCCGGAGTGCGGCCCTTGAAAGCAGCGCTGCGCGAAGAAGATTCCTCCAGCCCCGAGAGGGCGCTGCATTCTCTGAAGGCCGCATGCGCGCAGCCCCGGCAACGGCTGGGATTCACGCTGCCCAGCGCATCATTGATCGCTTCGCCGGTATGATCATAGAACTGTGAGGCACCGATCCGGTCATACAGTCCTGTTCTCTTCAGCAGCTCCAGCGGCTGGCTCTGGATACCTGAGATCATCAGCCTGCCGCCTGCCGCCTGCAATTCCTTCACCAGTGCTGCCAGATTAGCCTCGCCTGTCGTATCCATCAGCGGCACCTTGCCCATGCGCAGCAGGATAAGCTTAGGCTGATCCGGGCCGAGCCCGGGCATGGTGTGGTCGAAGCGGTAAGCGGCTCCGAAGAACAGCGGTCCCTCCACATTGTAGATTCCGATCTGCGGACAGTCGTGGCTCTCGGTTACCATATGGGCCTCAACCTTGACGGAAGACGGGTCAGGCAGCACCTTGGAGATTCTGTGTACCTCGCCCATACGCTTCACGAAGAGGACAACAGCCAGAATCAGCCCCACCTCAACCGCCACGGTCAGATCGGCGAATACCGTCAGCAGGAAGGTAATCGCCAGCACCAGCGAATCCCCGGTCTTCAGCTTCAGCAGGTGGAGGAATTCCTTGCGTTCACTCATATTCCAGGCTACGACCATCAGAATCGGGGCCATCGCTGCCAGCGGAATGCTGGAGGCGTACGGGGCGAACAGCAGCAGGATCAGGAACACGACCACGCCGTGAATGATCCCGGATAGTGGAGAAGCGGCACCGCTGCGGATATTGGTAGCGGTTCTGGCAATCGCACCCGTAGCCGGTATCCCGCCGAAGAGCGGCGCAGCGATATTGGCGACCCCCTGGCCGATCAGCTCCCGGTTACTGTCATGGCGGCTGCCCGACATGCCGTCGGCCACGACTGCGGAGAGCAGCGACTCAATGGCCCCCAGCAGCGCAATGACAAAGGCCGGACGGATCAGCAGCTTGATTTTCTCCCACGTAATGACCGGGAAGTGAAAGCTGGGGAGTGTATTCGGAATATCTCCGTAGGCAGAGCCGATGGTCGTCACCTTGCCGCTGAAGAACAGGGCAGCGATAACCGTGGCACACAACAGTCCGATCAGAGAGCCCGGCACCTTCGGGGCAAACCGCAACCCCAGCACCACTACGGCGAGACATACCCCCGCAGTCAGAATGCTATACAGATTGATTGTGGAGAGATGCGCCCCGACCTCCTTCATATTATCGATAAAGCTCTCATGCCGCTTCATATCCCTCAGGCCAAGGAAGTTCGCAATCTGCCCGCTGAAAATAATAACGGCAATCCCGGCCGTAAAACCAATGGTCACCGGCTTCGGAATGAACTTAATCAATACCCCCAGCCGCAGAACACCCATCAAGACAAGAATCACCCCGGCCATCATTCCGGCAATCAGCAGATTCTCATACCCGTACTGCATCGCAATGGCGAACAAAATAGGAATGAATGCACCCGTAGGCCCGCCAATTTGGAACCTGGACCCGCCGAATAAGGAAATCAGTATTCCGGCCACAATGGTTGTATAAATTCCGTACTCCGGCTTCACACCGGAAGCAATAGCAAATGCCATCCCGAGCGGGATGGCAATAACGCCGACGATTGTCCCTGAAATGATATCTTTGCGCAGCGAAGCAATGTTATAGCCTTTGAATCGGCCCCACCCTGTCATCCTATAACCTTCTTTTCTCTGAATATCTGATTATTTGAATATAATACCCACATTACTCCTGCCCGCTGCTCTTGTCAACGGGGTAATCCGCCCCCGGAAGCCGGGGTTATTCGCTGCGGATGCCTTCAAGCAGGGAAATGGTACTCACCAGATGATTGTCGAAAATCTGTCTGGCTACAGCCAGAAGCTCCTTGATCAGAGGATCACGGAGAGCATAGATGACAGTGGTCCCTTCCTTGACGCTGGTGACCACATTTTTGGCCCGGAGGACGGCCAGCTGCTGGGATACCGCAGAGCCCTCGGAGCCCAGGATCGCCTGCAGCTCGTTCACATTCTTCTCGCCTTCGCTAAGCAGCTCCAGAATCCGAATTCGCATCGGGTGAGCCAGCGCCTTGAAGAATTCCGTCTTAAATTGTTGAATATCGCTGTTCATCAGACTTCTGCTCCTTATGCTGTTACTTGTTTCAATCTATATATATTAGCGCATTTGCCTGAAGGTGGCTATGCCGGGGCAGGAAATCGTTCGTAAGCCGGGGGGCCTGCGGCCCTTACAGATTCACGGGATACAGCCTCGCTTCACGGGTCCTCAGCTCAACGAACCCGCCCAGTGCCATGGGTTCACCCAGACATTCGAACATAATCAGGTCGCGGCCGATCCGCAGATAACCCGCGCCGTCCTCCTCAATATTTTCCAGCACGCCCGTCAGGATAACCGTGTCTCCCTCGATACGCAGGCCGAAAGAACCGCCGGGAGCCGGCACAATATCGACCCAGCTCATGAACAGCGCCGGCAGCTCCCATTCAGCTTCCCAGACCTCTCCCGTCTGTACAGGCGGCCCGCACCAGATGGCTCTGGCTTCCCCCCACTCCGCTGCCGCGAATCTGATTTCCCCGGTCCGGGGGCCTTGTCCAAGAATGTGTATGTTCATCTTCATTAGCTCCATCTTCGTTCATTGGTATAACGTCATTATACATGACCGGACGTAGGATGAGGATATCAGGTGTAGTTCTGCGTTGCTTTATTCAGATACGTGCTGGGATGCAGCCAGGGATGCTTGAAGAACTCGTGTTTATCGGTGATCTTGCGGGAGACGCTGAGGTCATAATCAATCATGCGCTTCACCTTCTCCGCGAGCTTTCTGCCCTTCACCAGCAGGCCCAGCTCATAATCATGGCAGGCACTCCGTTCATTAATATTGTAAGAGCCGTGAAATACCGCCTGCGCTCTGTGGTCGTAGATGATTTTCCAGTGGGAGAAGTGTTCTGTCGCACTATAATCATAGAAGGATACGCCGTTACAAAAGGGGATGTACATATTGCTGCGCACCGCCGCCCGGTTCGTCGGATGGTCATTAACCTCCAGCGGATTGCAAATGACAAGATGGCTGGCTTGCTCCGGCCCCACCTCACCCAGCCGGTTCCAGAAGGCCTGATCGATCAGATACGGATTTACAATAAGAGTCTCATCCGCCGCATAGGTGATCACATCCAGAATATACTGCTGAATCAGATTCACCGGGTTGCCGGGAAAGCTCGCGAAGAGCGTACACTCCTCCTCCCCGAACGCATAGTCCACCGCAGGACGATAGAAGGGTGACGCAAGGTCAAAGTGATCTCCCCCAAGCAGCAGCCATCTGGAGTGAAAAACAGCGTTCAGCGACTGGGCCACAGCCCCCTGAATGCGGAAGCAGCCGTCATGCCATTCCTCTTCCTTGACAGGGATACCTAGCGGGCGTCCATCCACCTGCTGATCCGGGGATTCCTTAATGGGAGTGGCAAAGGTATACTGGTCCCCGATATTCAGACTGCCGATAACGGAAGTTATTCCGTCTATGATCATGAATTTGCGGTGGTCAATCACATTCAGTCCGGTCACCTCCACATCCTCTTGAACCTTATCCTGCAGAAAAAGGATGCTCTCAGGCACGCCCTGCGACTTCAGCACCTTGCGCTTCGCAGCCCATTCCTCCGCACCGTAATAGGAGTGGAAGGTATCCAGGAGCTTCGCACCCGCCTGCTCCAGACGCCCGGCAATGCCGGAGAATTGCCCCACCTCCAGATTCTGTCCGTATCCAAGCGCAGTGACCGTATAATTCACCATGATTCTGACCTGGACCCCGCGCTCAAGCGCATGAAGCAGCTCATCCGCGATAAGGTTCCCCGAATGGTCGTTGAAGAAAAGCATCACGGATAGATGAATATAACTTTCAGCCTTGCGGATCTCGCCGAGCAGCATGTCCAGACATTGCGGCCCGTTCACATAAGGATCTACCCGGTTATGCCGGGTGGTCTGCGGGGCCAGGGCTCTGAGCTTGCCGGAATCGAGTCCCGCTACTGTATCCGCAAGCTGATCAAGCCATTCCTGGCTTATACCCGGCAGCTGCCTGAGCTGCTGCATATCCGTTATGACGCCCCCGCATTCCTGGCGGTAAGCGCGCGCAGCATCACTTTGCAAAAGAGGGGCAAACGCCGGCTCAGCCTCCTCCGTGCCTTCGGTCAGCGAGGCCAGGGAGCCGCCCGAAATATGATAATTCACGTAGTCCATTAGATCCTGCTGGAGCTGCTTGTCCTGGTCCGCAGCAGCAGGAATTGAGGTTAACCGGTGATTGTTATGTACACTTGTCATGCTGTCTTCATCTCCTTCGTTCTTCCCGCGCCTTGTATCGCCAGCAAATGACAAGTCAAGTCAGGGTAAGGTAAGATACCCGGCTTGCAGGTTTTATAAACGGCATGACCTCTTGCAAAATCCCCCCACAAAACAAAAAAAGGATGCCGCAGCAGTCATTAGACTGCCGGGGCATCCCCGGATTCCATTATTTGCTCAATTCCTCAGCGCTGTACACCTTAACATCAAGCGGCGCGGTCAGGAACTCGCCCGCTTTGGCGGCGAAGCCGGTGAAGTGAGGACTTGTGTTGTGAGCGGCAACGGCGGCCTGGTCACGCCAGGTCTCAACCATAATATATAGACTTCCGTCTGCTGCATGCTTATACAGCTCGTAGGACAAGTTCCCTTCTTCTTCGTGCGTGGCGGCAATCAGCGGCTTCGCTGTGGCCAGGAACTCTTCCTCCCGTGCAGGGTTCACATGAAGCAGCGCATGGATAATTAACATTGGTGTATTCCTCCTAAGTTTAGGCTTGAGCTTATTTCCACTGGGCGATCTTGTCGATTGGCAGACGGACGGAGGCGTAGCCTTCATCCATCGCTTTGCCGATCGAGATCAGCATAACCGGAATGTAGCGTTCTTTGTCCATACCGAACACTTCAGCAATTTGATCCTTTTCAAATCCGCCGATGGCATTGGTGTCATATCCGTGCGCGCGGGCAACCAGCATCAGTTGCATGGAGACCAGACCGCCGTCAATCATCACAGTCTCTCTGTTAATATCGGCCGGCAGATTGGCGAAGTGGGGGCCTAGAGCGGCCATTTGTCTTTCTTTAACTTCAGCAGGCATAAGGCCGCGTTCTACTGCAGTTCCGAAGATTTCCTCAGCATAATCGAAGTTCTTCAAATCACCGAATACAGCAATCATGGCTGCAGAGGTTTCAACTTGAAGCTGGTTGAACTTGGCAATAGGAGCCAGCTTGGCTTTCGCTTCCGGACTTTCGATGATCACAAAACGCCAAGGCTGCATATTCACGGATGAAGGAGCCAGCGTAGCTTCTGTAAGAATCTCTGTCATTTCCTCTTTGCTGATTTTAACCGATGGATCATATTTGCGGATCGAGCGACGTCCTGTAATAATGCTGGTGAAATCATTGTTTTTGGTAGTGTTCATGTGAAATTGCTCCTTTATGGGTTTGATTATAGGTTACGGCTACAGTACATTGATATTATGCCGCAGCCGGGTAAGCATCTCTGCGAGCACCGTGCGCTCCTGTTCGTTGAATCCTTTCAGCAGATCGCTGATGAACTCAGTCTTGCTCTCCCAGTAGTCATGGATATGATCGCGGCCCTGACCGGTCAGGGAGACAAGCGTCACCCGGTTATCGGATGGATTATTGCGGCGGGCAATCATCCCGTTCTCTTCAAGTCCCTTCAGATGGCGGGTAACTGCTGCTGCGTCGATTTCCAGAAGCTTTTGCAGTGCAATCTGACTGATCTCGGAAGTCCGGTACAGCTCTTGCAGCAGCCTGAAGCGGGTTGGCGTCATGCCGGCGCAGCGCTCGAATTTGGGACCGATGTCTTTGTGCAGGGCCTGCAGCAGTTGAAAAATCTTATGTTCATCCGGCTGAACTTTGCTCAAGATTAACCCCCTCACGCAAGTAAATTGTGCAAAACCTTTTCGACAAAACATACTTTACACCGAATTCATTGACCCGTCAACTAATAATTATTGGAGGAGGCTGCTGTATGAAAATAGCCCTGATTCAGCTTGATATAGCATTCGGCAAACCGGAGGTAAATTATGCTGCCGCCGGGCGCAAAATTCGCGAGGCTGCCGCTGGACGGCCGGACTGCATTATTCTTCCCGAGCTATGGACAACAGGATATGATCTGACCCGGCTGGGCGAAATCGCTGACCCCCGCGGACATACCACCGGCGCCTTGATGTCAGGTCTGGCCCGGGAATACGGCGTGAATATTGTTGCCGGCTCCATTGCCGTCAGGCAGGAGAACGGCGGTATTACGAACAGTATGTATGTCTTCAACCGCAGCGGGGCGTGCATGGGCGAGTATAGCAAGCTGCATCTGTTCAAGCTGATGGAGGAGCATCTCTACCTCCAGCCCGGCGGTGCGAAAGGACTGTTCACGCTGGACGGCATTCTCTGTGCCGGGCTGATCTGCTACGACATCCGGTTTCCGGAATGGGTCCGGGTCCATATGGCGGGAGGGGCCGAGATCCTGTTCATCAGCGCGCAGTGGCCGCTGCCCCGCCTCTCTCACTGGCGGGCTATGCTGATCAGCCGGGCGATTGAGAACCAGTGCTACGTGGTGGCCTGTAACCGGGCGGGCGCTGATCCGGCGAATACCTTCGCTGGACATTCCCTGATCATCGACCCGTGGGGCGAGATTGTCAGCGAGGCCTCCGGCGGCGAAGAGATTCTCAGCGGAGAGCTTGACCTCGCCCGTGTCCATGAGGTACGGGAGCAAATCCCGGTCTTTGCGGACCGGCGTCCGGACTTGTATATGTAGGTGGGGGTGGTATGCGCACCCCGACTTGTACATTGTATGCTGTTTTTAGCATGCATTCGGGCCGCTCGCACCCCGACCTGCACATTGTATGCTGTTTTCCGCATACGTTCGGGCCGCGTGCACACCAGCCTGCACATTGTATGCTGTTTTCCGCATACGTTCGGGCCGCACAAACCCCAACTTCCCCATTGTATGCTGTTTTTCGCATACATTTGCCCCACGAGCTTCCGGGAAGCCGAATGTGATCGGTTTAATACGAAAATAAAAGTACCGGAAAATGCGCAGCAGAACGGGTTTTGACAAAAAAAGACCCACCGCCCCAAAAAAACGTTTCGTTTTTTTTGAAAAAGGGAAGACTATTGGATAGGATTTAATTGCACGCTATATCCTAACTGCTGGATATAGTTCACGTACCTATCTAACGTGTTTTTCTTGGACGTCTCATCGCCTAGTGAGACGTCTATTTCTTGGTATGACCTCTTCTCCCGCATCAGGGCATGGAGGATTCGAATCAGCAAATGCGCGGTGGCGACGTTTGCTTTTTTATCGCCTCTTCTCTTACGTATTCGTCGAAAAAATTGGCCGATCCGGTTCGAGGAGCGAGAGTTCGCCCAAGCCGCCTGACACAAGGCCCCTTTCAGATGCTTGTTCCCTTGCATCGTTTTTGACTTTCTTCGCTTTCCCGCGCTTTCGTTGTTCCCTGGACACACCCCCGCCCATGATGCAAACTGCGCATCACTCGGGAACATTTCCGCGACATGCGGCCCCACTTCGGCAAAGATGGTCACGGCAGACGTCCGCTCAATTCCTGGAATGGAGTCAATTTGTTCAATCACCTCCAGGTACGGTTCTGCCTTCGCCTCGATTCGAGCTTCCAGCTCCGTGATCCTTTTCTCCAAATAGACCAAGTGGTCCCAGTGGTCTCGAATCATCTCGCGGTGATGACGGCGCAACTTGCCATTGAGCGCGTCTAGCAACTGCGGAACTTTCTTTTTCAAACGGGTTTTGACCAGGTTTTTAACGGTCCCTTCGTCGATGACCTCGCCGTCCATGATCTTCTGGAGCAGGCCCCGTCCCGAAACCCCATATAGATCGGACATAAAGGTGGTTAGCTTAATGTTGGCATCCTGCAGGATTTTGTGAATGCGGTTTTTCTCCGCCGTCACCGCCTGCACCATCTTACTCCGGTAACGGGTCAAGTCTCGCAAATCCCGGATGTCTTGTTCGGGCACCATACTGCCTTCAATGAGCCCGCAACGGTGCAATTGCGCTAACCAGCGCGCATCTTGCATGTCACTTTTTCGACCCGGCGTATTCTTTACCCGCTGGGCGTTGGCCAAGACCAGATCACAACTGCCCTCTAAGATGTTCCATACCGGTTTCCATAACACGCCCGTACTCTCCATCACCACCTCCCGACAGCCTTGTTCACTCAGCCAATCTTGCAGGCCTAGCAATTCTTTGGTTGTCGTCCCAAAGGTTTTCAGGTGACATTGGGGTTTCTGTTCGATCGGTCCTTTCAACACGCAGGCCACAACGGTTTCCTGGTGCACGTCCAGACCGGCGCAACACATACGTACAGCATCCATTCCAATCATCCTCCATCGTCAGCTTACAAATCATGCGCTCGAGTGAGTGTAATTTAATACACGTACTTTTGGGGGCTACAATAGGCGATGCTCGAAAAGCGCAATAGAACAGTTTTTCGCACGGGGTGTATCCCAGTAACCGTTTCCGCCCTTTGATTTGTATATGTAGTGTTGACGACTACAGCCTCTTTTAGAATGGATGCGACGGATGCCACCCACTTATTTTCATTCCTGGGGGTGACAAGGTCTCTGTCTTGTCATGCCTGTTTTTCGATTACATTTGCCCCACGCGCCTCCGCCACGCCGAATGTGATCGGTTTTTCGATTACATTTGCCCCACGCGCTTCCGGCACGCCGAATGTGATCGGTTTTTCGATTACATTTGCCCCACGCGCTTCCGGCACGCCGAATGTGATCGGTTTTTCGATTACATTCGGGCCGCGCGCACCCCAGCCTGCCCATTGTATGCTGTTTTCAGCATACAGCCCGCCACCAGCTGCCGCCAGAAGCCGCCCGCCTCAGCGGGCGTACCTCTCGCGCAGCATACGCGCTGCTTCAAGCACCTGCGGGTCGCTGTACCGCAGGCTGTAGCCTGTCTTCTGCTGCAGCAGCTCCGCAGGCAGCAGGCGGGTTCCCCGGCCGGCAAGCGCCTGCCGGATACCCGCGGTGAACTCGGCCGCCGAAGACGGGCCGCCAAGCTCTGCGAGCGCGCCGATGGTCTCCGGCCGCACGCGCGGATAGTCCAGGGAAGCACCGCCGTCCGCTGCATCCTGATAGAAACGGCGGACGAGCTCTCCGCGCGCGCGCCCCGAGCCGGACACAATCACGAACGCGTGGACGAAGTACGCGCTGCTCTGTCTGCGCTGGGCGATGCCGCAGAACTTGCGGCCGCCGATCGCCAGGTCGAAGTCACCGGGGCAATACGACCCGATGACTTCCTCCGCCCGGATCTGCGCCGCTGCCTGCGGATAGCCCGCCGCTACCGCTTCGGTAATGACCGAGGCCAGCAGCCGGAAATCATCGTGGAAGTCCAGCTTGCCCGCAGGCTTCGGCAGCAGCAGGGACACGTTGATGACTCCCGCATCCAGCGGCACCGCAGCCCCGCCCGAATGGCGGACTGCCGTACGGATGCCCTGCTGCTCCAGCACCTGCATCGCCTCTGCTGCGCGGGGCAGCTTGCTGTCCCGCAGCCCCAGTGCGACCCCGCCGGGGTGGCTCCAGAGATGCAGCACCGGCGGGACCCTCCCGGCCCCGACATCCCGGCACAGCACCTCTTCAAAAGCGAACGGAATCAGCATATCCTCAGCAGATGCCCCTCCTCCTTTCCCCCCCTCTCTCCCTTCTTCCCCAGCCTCACCGCCGGTATGTGTGAAGAGGACCATCTGCTCCGGCAGCCTTCCCGCCGCCCCGTTCTCCAGTACATCATAAGGTTCACTCCGCATGCTGATTCCCCTTTCTATCTATAAGACCTGCGCTGATCTTAACTCCGTTAACTATTCACATTGTAACCGATCTCTCCCCGCACCGTACAACCGCCAGCGTATGCCCGTACAAATTTGAAATGGCGGAGCGAACCCGTTATCCTTAATGTAGTACAGAAGAATATACCAGCCATAAGATTCGCGCATAAGCTCATGCTATAGACAACCTCTAGGAGTGATGCTGCATGACAACCGAACCACAGGCAAAGGACAGGCAACTAAGTAAATCCAGGCAATGGGAACAGGCCATGAATAAGCTGTACATTAATTTTCAGGACTACAGCAAGGATGCACGGAAAGGATTCAACGATGAGGATATTCATCAGGCCAGAGTCAATAGCCGCAAGCTGCTGACCCTGTTGTCCATTCTTGATCCGGGCCATACTGCAACAGCAGACTTGTACGACAGCTTCAAGCAAGCCCAGAAGAAGCTCGGCAGAGTCCGTGATGCAGATGTGCTGATCGGGTCATTTGAGGCCCGGCGCAAGGCGGCAGAGGCGGCGGGCGATAAGAAGACTGCCAAGCTGCTGAAGGCGGTAATCGAACACCAGAAGGATACGCGGAAGGCCGCCCGCAAGAAGCTGAAGAAGGCACTGCCCAAGCTGTCCGGCCAAGCGCTCGAAGCGCTGTGGACATCTTTTATCAAGACCGGGCTAGAACCCCTCGCTGCCAAAAAAGACGCCAATATCGCCATGCGCGAGCTTGAAGTCGCCTTTGAACAGAAGAAAAAAGCCTGCAAAACCCTGTTCAAGGGTCCGGCAGCCGAATCGCAGGAAGCCTTCGAAGCCCTGCATGAGCTGCGGATCGCCGCCAAGGAACTGCGGTATACGGCGAATGCGGCTGCTTTTGCGCTGGATCAGAAATTCCACGCCCATGAAGCCTTCTATAAGGACATTCAGGAACAGCTCGGACTCATTAATGACAAGCGGGTATGGCTGGAGACGCTGCAATCGATTGGACGCGAAGAACTGGATGTCGGCAAAAAAGTCTGGGCCGCCTTCACCGGTGCGCTGCGGGCAGAGGTACTGGAGGCTCTTCATCAGAACGAGGTCATCCCTGTTGCTGATGCTGAACCCCTGAAATAAGGCATCATAGCTGATCATCCCATACATCATATACACAAAGGCAGGACGCCGCATGTTATCCAAGCGGTATCCTGCCTTTTACCGTTAACGACACGCACTATAGCATTCCGGCAGCCCACAATCCGCCTCTGCGGATCATCCGGCGCAGCGGCTCTGAGGAGAAGGAAGGCAAATGGTGCCCAGGCATCAGATAGACCACCCGTCCTTCGCCGAAGGGATGGCACCATGCCGCCGGTCTCATCGCCCCGTCATGCGGATATTCGGCCAGCACCGTTGTCTTGAAGTGGGGATGCTGCTCGAAATAGTAAGGCTCGTCCTCTATCACAAAATCAGAGACCCCCTGCATAATCGGGTGCTCCGGCGTTGCCACCTTCATCTGCAGCGCTGAGAATGCCGGATGGTGGGTGAACCGGGCACCAAGCATCGCCCCAAGCTCCTGATTGCGCTGCAGGGATATGCCGTTGTGCACGACAAGCAGCCCGCCGCCGCCAGCCACATAAGCAAGCAGGGCCCCGCTCTGTGCAGGGGGTATCTGCTCCTCGGAGAACTCCGTATAGGAGATCACCAGGCTGCACTCTGCCAGCTCTGCCCGGTTCATCCGTCCATAATCCTCCGTAGAGACCACCTGGAGCTCAGGCTCAAGGAGCTGCTCCAGTTCACGGTCCACTCCCTCGAAGGGATGATACTTCACTTCGGTATAGCTGCCGAACGCCAGTGCTTTGTATGAAGACATGATGTACACACCTCTCTTTTGCCAAGATAGCCTGTCTGAATGTTCGTATCACCAGGGCCAGAGATTGCCGTCCAGATCGATATAAGCCGGTTCTTCAGCCAGATACATCTTATGGTTATGAACGATCGTCATAATCTTGCCTGCTGATTCTTCAGGAGTTACAGACGCCTGCGCATCCTTCTCCCCGTTCATATAGGTCTGCAGCCAGCCGGGATGGAAGACCAGCACTTGTCCGCCCATCGCACGCAGATGATTGTGCAGCAGCGAAGACTGCATATTAAGCGCGGCCTTGGACATACAATAGCCATACATATTGATCCGCTTGTTCCGTCCGATGCTTCCGGCCTCCGACGAGATATTAACCACCAGACGCTGGCGGCCTTGCAGCAGTAAGCCCATTAATGCATTACTTACCCTCAGCGCACCCAGCGTGTTCACGTTATAGATCTCCGCCATCGCTTCATCATCCATATCCACGAGCACCGTTGCATCATCCGACCGGTGGATAATCCCCGCGTTATTGATTATCATATCAAGGTGCCCTGTACTTCCGGCAATACTCCGTGCCGCCTCCTTTACGCTCCCTGCATTGCCGATATCAAGAGGGACCATCCTCAGGCTATCCGGGTATTGCGCTTTCAAAGCTTCAAGTAGCGCAAGGTCCGGCAAATACTGTCCGGCAAACACCATGTACTTACTCTCCAAAAGAGATCGAACGAGGCACAATCCCAGTCCACGGTCAGCACCGGTAACACAAGCAACCCTTTTCATGAGCTCCCCCCTCATATCTGCATGATTATGCACCGAGCCTAGGTTCATCCCTCTCACATTAGCATGGCCTGAGGCCGTTAACAACATCCTGCAAGGGAGGGGCGGGCTAAGCTGAACTTTATTTTTGCTTTAATTTTGAACTATGCTACAATCAAGATTAATAGTTGTTAACAACACAATTGTTGACAACAGGTTTCATTAACTCTTACCCAGGAAGGTGATCCTCCGATGTCTATTCAACAAATTCACACTAAGGAAGAATTACAGCAATATATCGGGCAGCCTGGCAAAAAACTGCTCTTCAAGCACAGCACCACCTGCCCGATCAGCGCCAAGGCCAACGAGGAATTCCAGGCCTATGCACAGCATTCAGATACTCCTGCCGCCGTTGTCCATGTAATCGAAGACCGTCCTGTCTCCAATCAGATTGCCGAGGATTTCGGAATCAAGCATGAATCCCCGCAAATCTTCCTGCTGGAGGACAGCCAAGTCCGCTGGAACACCTCACACTGGAAGATTACCCAAAAAGCGATAAAGGAAGCAGTGGAACAATGAGCGGGAACGTAATTGTCTACTCGACCTCCGGTTGCAGCGAATGCAATCAGGTCAAGCAGCTGCTGGAGAGCAAAGGCATTCCCTTCGAGGTGCGGGAAGTGATGACAAGCTCCGTCTATCAGGAGGAAGTGGAGAAGCTGGGCTTCATGGGCATTCCGGTCACCGTATCCGGGGACCGGGCAGTCAAGGGCTTCAATCTTCCTGAGCTCCAGAAGCTTATGGATGCTGCTGTTCTGTAATATACACAAAGGTGCTGTCCTCTCAACAGGAGCAGCACCTTTTTTTTGCGATTCATTGATGTAAAATATGTATATTTATATATATCTGGAGGAACAGGAGGACTGATTAATTGAACTGGCTACAAGATGAGCAGGCCGCCAAATGGCGTGAAGAAGGACAGCGTTATGCGAGCGACGTCAATCAATTCGTACATAAGGGACTGACTGAAGGCTGGGACAAGGCGGGAGATGAACCGGCAGAGGATACACGCGGGGCCCTCGCCGCCACAATCTATAAGATGATTCGGGGAGCTAATGAGCATGGTGAAATTGCTGAGCTGCGGGCGCAATTGCCGGCGGCAACGTGGCCGCTCTCCGGCCACTTTCAGAAGGAGATGCAGGCGGTTCGCGGTATCCATTTCATCAGTGATGATGCTGTGGTGTTCAGCATAGGCTCACCCTGGGAGAAGAATGCAGTTGTGGCTGTGCATAAGGATGTTATTTCCGTATTCGACGAGTTTAGCCTGGTTGGGGCATCTCCTGATAATCAGTTCTATGCGCTCGCCGGAACTCAAGGCATTACCATTATGCAATCCATGAACAGCGAGTTGCAGGGAGAGGTCGTTGCCGAGCTTTCATGGCGTGAGCTAAATGGAACGATTCAAGCGCTGGACCCGGACTTTACTGTTTTGAACTTAGACAGCCTGGACCAGGAGTTACCCTTGGAGGAGATCATTCCTTTTAACGGGGGCGGGGCGTTATTGCTTGTTACGAGCCAGGGAATTTTCCTGGTCCAGCAAGCGCTGGATAAGCCCTGGGAGGTGAAGCTGCTGCATCCTGATCTCGAAGAATATAAAGCAGATGAGATGGAGCATATTGAAATTGACATGCCGCATGGTGCCGTCTCACCGGACGGAAGATGGATTGCCTACGGCAGCCAGGGCAGCGACCATCTTTTATATGACACAACTTCAGGACAGGTTCACTTATTCAATCCGGAATCGAGCTACCCGCACTATACTATATTTACGAAGGACCAGCATAGCGTATGGTACAATGCCTGCCACTTCTATAATGGCGTTACCCTCGCCGTGTCCCTTGAAGATGCGGAAGCAGGCAAGCTTCTGCCAGATCAGGAATATCCGCTTGTCAACGAGGAGGCCCGGGTATATGCGGCGGCAGCGCTGAAGGACGGTGTTGTCATTGGCGACGCCTATGGCTACTTGACGCTCATTGACCTAGAGGGGCGGGAGCTGTGGCGTTATTATGCCGGAAGCACTATATCAGGCTTAGCTGTCAATGCGGATGAGACATTGCTGGCCGTGGGGACTTATGGAGGGATGCTGCATTTCCTGGACCTTCATGCCACCGAGCGTAGCGGCTATGAGATTACAACAGGAGCCGTTCGTGAGGTGAAGCGGATTATTGCCTGGAAGAATCAGAAGGTTCCGCTGTGGTGGTAGTCTAATACAAGGGGCCTTCATCCCCACCGCCGTCTGCCAAAAATAAAAAACAGCGCTTGAGCGAGATAAATGGCGGATAATCTGCTACATATAGGTGTTTTGGCTTTCCTATGCGCAGCTATTCAGGCATTTGCTGAAAACAAGGCGAATAGCACTCTTTTCCATTTTTACAAACCCCCTCCGAAGAGAGTATGATTCGTGTTGAAAGCAAATGAATGCATTCATGAAAATGAGCATATGCATGCACGCTGAATTTCCGTCTTGTGGAAAACGGGGGAACCATCCGGCCGTCAGGCCGACTTGGGGTGAATCCGAAGGAGAATGCCACGCGCAGGTCTCCGGCAGGTAGGGCGACTCTCACCGTCCGAATCCGACAGCTAACCTCGTAAGCGTAAGGAGAGAGTCCTGATCCGCCAAGCTTTTGTGCCAGGCGTCTTACGCCCTGTTACCCACAACCGCAGGCAGAGGTCCTCCTCTGCCTGCGGTTTTTTGCGCGCTGGAATGAACTGCACAGTATAGATTCTGAAAGGAACGTGACCACATGCCTGACCCCTTACCGCCCAAACTGACAGCTGCTGCCGGGTTCAACCACTACACCCAGCAATATAGCGGTCCCGTCTATGCGCTTAGCTGCCTGCTGCTGGACAAAGGCGCCCGCGCCGAACAAGCAACCACCGCCACCTTCGCTGCCCTCCATCCACTGTGGCTGAAGGGCAGCCTCACTGGAGACAGCGCTGCTGCGTCTGCTTACAGAGAGTGCATCCGCCAATGTGCCGCGCTCGCGCGGAACCATAGCCGCTCCGCTTCTGTGCTCAACTGGGACGATCACGTTGCCAGTGCCTTATGGTACGGCATCCAGCTCCCCTTGCCCGACATCAGCCAGATCCTGGAGTGCAGCATCCCCGAGCTGAAGGCCCGGCTTAGAGGAATACGCGAACAGATGGCAGCCGCACATTCGGCCTTGCCTGCGGTCCACCGCCCTTCGGCGGGATGAGACCGGGAATAACGCGGGATTCGTGGGATACAGGAATGAGTGCGGCGGAACGAGTTGGCTGTGGCGGAATTAGGATACGGATGCGGCAGAAGGAGTCTGATGTGGCGGAGTTAGGATACGGATGCGGCAGAAGGAGAGGGCGGGCGGCGGACTACAAATCCGCTATTTCGGCAAATGAGACTATTCTGAAGACCATGCGGACTGAGAGGCGCTTAATTAACCCATTCTGCCTCATTTGGTGCTCCAAACAGCCCGTTAACGTCCTCTCAGTCCGCAACGGGGAGATAATCGGTCTTTTTCACAAAATAAAGGCCTCTGAGTCCGCCTACAAAACAAAATCCGCCCCTCAAAATGGGGCTCTGGCTTCGATGATGACTGAGGTACTTTGCGGGACCCCACAGCATATCAAAAAAAGCCGCAGCATCCGCCGCGACTTAGTCCTTGACTCTCAGCGCCATCACGCACCCATACTGTGCCTGGCTCACCTTTCATAGCTCAACCATCCCATGAACCGATCCTGTCTCCGCCAACTGTTCATTACATAGAACTCAGCTCTTGCCTTTCCCGCTCTTACCACCCTTGCCGCCCTTGGCAAACCGCCAAAAAGCCATACAGCAGCCGAGTAATCCGGCTCCCAGCATTAGGGTCTGTAACGCCCCCAGCCATGTCGACTGATCCGAGGGGATCAGGCTGCTGACAATAATGAGCAGGATAGAGGCCGCGACCAGCACGGGGGTTTGTCTGCTTTTCTTCACAACCATTCACCACTCCTGTTAGTAATTCTTCACTCTATAGTACTCGAAATCAGCGAAGGAGTCATGCTGGTGGGCATCAACCGAACCGATGAAATTGAACAAGCCTGTAAATCCGCCAATCTCCCCCGGCTCCCCGTTCACGCCTTCATCCGACAGATAGAGTGCATCGATATTCTCTATAAAAGCTTGCCAATCCCCGTTATCCCCGAAACGGTAATGGATACTCGCGATGCCTGAATGATAGATCAGCTTGAGCTCCGCTGTGTCTTCAGGGACAGGAATGTAATGGTGGACCCGCTCGGTGCGTTCCCCCAGCTTGGCCTGCAGCACAGATAGAACAGTGCCCTTTGATTCGGAGTGGGTCAAGTGAACGTACAGCCAATTATTCGAATCATAGTATAGCCCCATCCCCGCCGTTTCCGAGTAATGATCGGGATGAAACTCCACCTTGGTCTGAACTTCATAATGAAGGGAGGTAGCACGTGTGGCCAACATCGCCGGATTGATCTGCGAGAAGAAAGAATTCTCTCCATGAATGCGCAAGTAACCGGGACGTTCAACCGTATTCACCCATGCTGCTTGCTGGTCCCGGTATGGAGTCAGAAAGTGAAGATCATAGTGCTCCCGGTTAAAATCATCAAATACGTCATGAGAGAGTCTGTCCCCCTCTAGTTCAACACCTGTTAACCCCTCAACCTCCATTTTGGCTACATTCGATCCGTCCTTCATTTCCAGCCAGCCGTCCTCTGTCCAATGCATTTTCTGTATAGAGGTTTCACGGCCTAATGGGTTTAAAAGCGTTCCTTCCACAGGCCGTGACATTAAATGGGCAATGTACCATTCGCCTGTTTGGGTTTGAACTAATGAGCCGTGACCTGCTTTTTGCATGATTGAACCTGGATTATACATCTCAAAATGCCCGGCATCCGGATTGCCCAGTGAGAATAGATGACGCGGCGAGGAAGTGATAATAGGCTCTCCCGACGGATGCGCTTCATAGGGGCCAAAAATATTCTCCGAACGTCCCAGCTCCACACCATGAGCATAACCCGTTCCGCCAGCTGCTAATAGCAGATAGTACATATCTCTATATTTATAGATCTGCGGTGCTTCCGCACAGCCGCGGCTGGTGAAGCCTTGCGTCACCCGGTGCCATTGTCCAGCGATCTTCCCCACATTCAAATCAAATTCAGCGATCACAATATGTCCAGGCGCCTGATACCCTTCACGGGTCTCCCATTCAAGAATGGACACATAGTGTTTGCCGTCTTCATCATGAAAGAGCGCCGGATCGAAACCGATGGATGTCAGATAGATGGGCTCCGACCAGGGTCCCTGGATATCTTCTGCCCACATGGCATAGGAATCCGAGTTAAATTCACGGCCTGCCATGTTTAACATATGTGAATAGGCTAACCAGTACCGATTCGTCCTGGAATCGTAGGAGAGATGCGGGGCCCAGATCCCGGCTGGAGTATTTGTGCCTCTTAGATTCACTTCCCCTTTATTCAGGGCAAAGGCCGTCAACTCCCAATCCGCTAAATCGTTTGACTTGAAAATTTGAATGCCGGGATTCCAATGAAACGTAGATGTCGCAATATAATACACATCATCTACTCTAATAATAGAGGGATCTGGTGCCATTCCAGGGATTATAGGATTATTAATCTTCGTCATTGATTTGCTTCCCTTCGCTGTTTAGCCATATTATTTACCCTTTTCCTGTTGTCTATGTATATTATAATAACTAGTAACGTACTTATGCGATGGGATGATTACGGCTAGATTTACCCAAATCAAAGGCAGGTGCTGCAAATTGGAACAGATGAATAGCTATCTCACAGGTGCACAGACGCTGCTGTTGCCGCGCATTGATTGGAATATACGCTTTTTTGGCGCACATACACAGACCGTTCCTGCCGATTGGAGCATGACGACAGAATCCCACCATGCCTTTGAGATTCTAATTGTGCTGGATGGGACTCAGGAGACAAGGATGGATTATGAACAATTCGTTGTGAACCGTGATGATATTCTGCTGATTCCGCCCGGGTTCGAGCATACGAATAAATGCATTTCCGCTGCATCGATGACTTATTTTTGTGCTCATTTCGATATAGACGAGCCCTCCTTGCGGATGCAAATCATGAAAAACTGCGACTGGGTCTATACGCCCTCCAGTTCGTATCATCCTAAGCTGAAAAAGTGCCTTCAAAAATGGATAGATATTCTGCATGAGCCTGAGTTGTCGTTCACCAAAGCGAAGCTAAAAGCACAAATGGTCCTATTCGAATTATTGGAGGTGCTGATAGATATCCAGCCGGTCCAGACGGAGATACGTGCTAAGCAGTCCATGACCACTGCGAAATACGCCAAAGAAATTGCCGAAGCCATCAAGCGGGCTTTCAAGAAAAATTGCACCCAGGGAAATTCAGATTACACCATTCACATCCAGCCCATCATCGCTGCGCTTGGGATCAGCCCCAACTACGGACTTGAGGTATTTCAAAAAATATATAAAATGTCGCCCCGTACCTATCTGTCAGACTTAA
Organism: Paenibacillus sp. FSL H8-0048; assembly: GCF_038002825.1. Lineage (NCBI taxonomy): Bacteria > Bacillati > Bacillota > Bacilli > Caryophanales > Paenibacillaceae > Paenibacillus > Paenibacillus sp. FSL H8-0048. The sequence goes on from NZ_JBBODF010000001.1 coordinate 3,985,382, forward strand.
AGCTGCAGGAAGCCAAAATATTACTCCAGCAGCCCAGAATATCTTTAAATGAGATTTCAAACCGTCTAGGCTACAAGAACCTCTCCCACTTCAGCAGACAATTCAAAAGATGGACAGGAGTTAACCCTTCTGACTTTCGTAAAAATAATGGTGTATAGCAAACACCCATCTGCCTCTAGGGGGGCGGATGGGTGTTTTGTTGTTGCGCGCTTTATATATCATGGCTACAACTTCGTCTTATTCGCTGCGTTTCTTAGATTTACCCAGGGTCACAATCGTCATCAGCATCCCTACAAGGCCCATGCCTAACAGCAAGCCTTGCGAGAAATCCATCAAGTTGCTTGTGTTAGGCTGAATCACTTGGCTGGCAGCAATGGCTGCGAGTGAGGCCAGGAACAGCGGGGAAACCAGTTGGCTTTTGAATTGTTTTTTAATCATGTTAGACACTCCTTAGCAGGTTTTATTTTGTATATAATCCTAGATTTTATAAGCCTTCATCGCTTTTCTGATCTCCTTGATGCTAGGGCGCTTGCCGTACATCAGGACGCCGGTGCGGTAGATCTTGGCGGCGAGCCAGCCGAAGAGGAAGGTTGTCGCCAGCAGGATTGCCAGCGAGACCATGATCTCCCAGACGGCGACCTCTCCGACCCCGATACGGAGCAGCAGGCTCAGTGAGGAGGTGAATGGTACGAAGCTCGCTACCTTCACCAGCAGCGTATCCGGGTTCGAGATACTGAACAGCGGCAGATAGAAGCTGACGAAGCCCAGCATCATGACTGGCATCACGGCCTGCCCCAGATCCTCTGTCCGGCTGACAATCGAGCCGACAGCGGCATACATCAGGGCGTACAGGAAGTAGCCCAGGATATACAGGATGAAGCCATAGACGATCATGCTGACATTAAGCTGTCCCAGATTCAGATCGAAATCGCTCAGGATCGTGGAATTATGCGGCAGCATCAGGTTGGCGGCGATGGCAGCCGAGATAATGGCGATCTGCATCAGGCCGACGAGGAAGATTCCGATGACCTTGCCGAACATCTGGGTTAGCGGCGAGGCGCTGGTGATGAGAATCTCCATAATGCGCGAGCTTTTCTCCGAGGTAATCTCGGCTGAAATCATATTGCCGGTCATCATCACCGACATGAAGAACAGAATCAGCAGGATATAGACCACAACATAGTTAATGGGCGGTTTATCCCGAACTTGGTCTGTGCCGCCTGCAGCCCCGTCCGTACTTAGCTGCGCGGTATCAATCGACACCGGAGCGAAGATTGCCGCCACCTGGCTCTCGGTCAGCTTATCGCCGACAATCAGCCCGGTGTTCACCTGCTGCAGAGCGGCTTGCAGATTGGTTCTAAGATTGCTGCTGATGTCTCCGTCCTTGCTGTGGTACGTTACCGGAGGTACGCCTTCACTGCCCTCTGCGGCAAAGGTGAGATACCCCTCGATCTTCTCATCCTCCAGCCCCTGCTTCAGCGCAGCATCCTCAGCGGAAGGATAAGCGGTAAATACGACTTTATCTTCGGCTTCAGCCGGCGGAGTATAAGCGAGCAGCAGCTCGGCAGGCCGGAAGCCCTGCTCGGCAACGACTCCGATCTGGGTCGCGTCCTTGGCACCGTCTTCTCCCTTGAACACCTTGATCAGATAAGGGATATTCATCCCGATACTGAGCAGAAGCACCAGAATCAGGGTGGTAATCATGAAAGATTTCGTTCTTACCTTGTTCTTGAATGTGAAGCCGATAATGGTTGCCATTTTATTCATTGGATTCACCCACCGCTCTGATAAAGATTTGGTTTAGCGTCGGTTCCTTAATCTCGAAGTGCTCGACCTCGCCCTGAGCCATAGCCAGCTGCAGAATGCGCTGTGCCGCTCCCAGGTCAGTGATGGTCAACACATATCCGCGCTCCTGCCGCTCCACTCCGGTAACACCGGCAATCTCCGCCAGCCCGTTCACTTCCCCGGCGGTGCGCAGCACGACATGCTCCCGCGGATACCCCTTCTTGATCTCACGGATATCTCCCTGAACTACGGTGTTCGAGCGGTCAAGAATCGTGATGTTGCGGCATAATTCCTCGACATGCTCCATGCGGTGTGTGGAGAACAGAATACTGGTTCCCTGATCCCGCAGCTCTTTGACCGTATCCTTCAGCAGCTCCACATTGACCGGATCAAGTCCGCTGAAGGCTTCATCCAGAATGAGGATCTCCGGCTTGTGGACCACGGCAGCAACGAAGCCCATTTTCTGCTGGTTCCCCTTGGACAGCTCTTCAATCCGCTTATTGTAGTATTCCGGAACATCGAACCGCTCCAGCCAGTACTTCAGGCTCTTATCCGCCTCACTGGCAGCCATCCCGCGCAGCCGGGCCAGATAGATAATCTGGTCGCTGACCTTGACCTTCGGGTACAGCCCGCGCTCCTCCGGGAGATAGCCGGTCAGATGCTGAAGTTCCTTACTATACGGCTTGCCGTTATAGAGGATGCTCCCTTCGTCGGGATAGATCAGGCCGAGCACCATGCGCATGGTCGTTGTTTTGCCGGCACCGTTGGCACCCAGCAGACCGTAAATCTCGCCTTGCTCTACCTTTAGACTGATTCCGTTGACGGCTGTCTTCTCACCGTACTGCTTCACTACCTGCTTCAACTGCAATGCTTCCATTCTTATTCCCCTCTCTTCTGGTCGATCAGAACCGGACGATGTCCCCGGGTCCATAAGCTTAGGATTTCATCCAGCTCCAGGCTGCGGCTCTTGATTACCTTTACGCCCAAATCGTGAATGCGTTTCTCATACAGATAAATTGGCTGGGTTAAAAAGGAAGCCACACCCGGCGTCTCGAGCTTCAGCTCCAGCGCCTGAGGCAGCTCGGCTGCCAGCTCCTCCAGCTCCTGCGCCCCTTCGACTTGAACCCATATCTCAGTCCATGAGCCGAACAGGCTGTCCTTCTCGGCCATTCCCAGCAGCTGCCCCTGGTGCATCAGCACGATGTAATCGGCCAGCCGCCGCACCTCATCCACAATATGGGTCGAGATGACAATCGTCGCCTCGTGCTCCTCCATGTAGTTCTGCAGCGTATCAATCATGGTCTTCCATGCAAATGGGTCCAAGCCCGAAGACGGCTCATCCAGCAGCAGCAGCCGGGGCTTCGCCGCAAGGGCCGCGGCAAGCTCGAACTTGCGGCGCTCCCCCTTGGATACTTTACCCAGCCTGGCATTCTGCGGCACTTCAAACCTCTGGATCAGCTCCTCGAAATAGCTCTGGTCCCAGGAAGGATACCAGTGGCTGCGGAAGGCAGCCGCCTCAACAGGCGTCCAGAAGTTCTCCTCAGGCTGGGGCATCTCCGGCACGTAAGCGATGGTCTGCCGGAGCTTCATCGGCAGCACGCCGCGGTAAGTCTCTTCATACCAGCGGATCTCCCCTTCATCCGGCAAAATCAGCTGCAGGAGCATATTCAGCAGCGTGCTTTTGCCCGCGCCGTTCTGGCCCACCAGCGCTGTAATATATCCTTGCGGCAGCCGGAGATTCATCGGCCCGATGGTTTTGTTCCGCCGCTTCTTGCAAACATCCCGCAGTTCTATAGCTTGCTGGCCCATCAGCTTCCCCCTCTTTCTGCCTGCTTCCAGTATTTGCTCTTCACAATCTCTGTGAACAGCCTGGTCAGTTCCTCTTCGCTGCATTGGACGGATAGTCCCGCCTCCACGGCACTCTCCAGCGCCTTGCGGACGGTCTCCTGCTTATAGTCCTCCATGGCCCCGGTACCGATATGGGACACGAAGGTGCCCGTCCCTTGCCGGGTACGCAGCAGCCCTTCGTTCTCCAGATCCTGATAGACACGGCGGACCGTAATGACACTGCACTTCAGCTCACCCGCGAATTCGCGGATGGAAGGAAGCAGCGTCCCTTCTGTAATCGCACCTGAGATAATCAGCGCTCTGAGCTGCGTCTCAATCTGATGGTACAGCGGCTCTGCGCTGTTCTCATTAATTTGTATAGGTATCCACATCATTTACACCTGCCTTCCAGGCCCGGTCCCCGGATGAACGCCTTGCCCCGTCTCATACGAGATCACGGCTCTTCAGCCGGTGAATCGTCCATTTGGAGAATAATTGAACCGATAACACGCCAAGTACCAGCGTTCCCCACATCAGGGGAGATAATAGGCCCCACTCCTTGGATACAGCGACCGTGGCGAGCAGTATATTGCCTCCAGCCAGATAGACCAGACCGGACACGCCCAGCGCCAGCAGCATAACGGATGAGATGATCCAGAAGTACATGACGCCGCTGACCGAGAACTCGATGATAATGTAAATGCCTGCGACAATCAGACTGTAGGCGATCCAGGTAAAGGCAAAAGCCAGATACGAAGCAGGCGGCAATTCCGCGCGTATTCCAGGGCTGAACAGATAGATCAGGCTGAAGTACAGCGTGCCGTTCATGACAACGGCGAACAGGGTGTCCAGCTTTCTTTTACAGAGAACAGCGGCTACAGGTACCGGCAACGCCCGCATATACGCCAGCATCCGGGTGTAGGAATCCTCTGAGATATACTTCATTGTCCGCCGGGAGAAGGTGATCGTGAGCATAAGCATCATGGTAACCATCAGAACATCGCTGAGCAGCTGCTTATCATGTCCTGTCAGCGTATCGTCGATGACCATTCCTGACAGTGCAGCAAAATATCCCATGAACAGGAGCGAGAACAGCAGCGCCCACAGCAGCTTCCAGCGGTCACCGTGGAATTCGCTGCGTACGATGACCCATGCTTGCTTGAATGTTGTCATAACTTCTAACCTCGCTTTATTTGTCTTGAAAGTCCGTCGGTGGCAGATCAGCCAACTTCACTGTGTATCTATGTGTGCTTACTGTATATATCTATATACACAGTATATGACCTGTGCTTTTCACTGTCAATAGAAAACGTCTGCTATTTTTATGATTTCGGTATCCATACAAAAAAACCCCGCGCATGGGCGGAGTCTAAACTTTCTATTGGGCATACGCGGGATTTACGGCACAAGTGCCGGATTTGAGTGCAATAAACCACTTGAAGTTAAGTCAGTATGTATACTTTGACGTTTTTTGTCGTACAATATCACTTATGCGACTTTTTTGGAGCAAAACAAGAGAAACTATGCATACTTGCGCATAATTAAGCAGCAATGCGTTTATTATAGGTCATTTCCTAACTTCTGTATAGAAACTTCGCCGGATCAGCCCCTCCGCTTCCACAATAATGTTCATTTCATGTCTTTGCAATTTTTGTCGAATTCAATCTATTGAATAAACGTACGCAGGCTGTCCTCTACAAAATCCGGGGCAGCCTTTTGAATCTGCTGAACGGTGTGGAGATACCGCTGGGTGGTATTGATGTGGGAATGTCCCAGCGATTCCTGAACCTGCTGAAGTGACGCTCCCTGCAGGAGGGCCAGTGTGGCATTCGTATGCCGCAGCCAGTGCGGTGTCAGCTTTTTCTCAATCGTGCTGGCGGCTCCGGCGTTCTTAATAATCCGTTCCACCTGCCTTGAAGATAACGGAAACATCCTCTGCTCCGGAGTTAGCTCTTCCTTCCTTGGCAGGGTATCAGACAACTTGGAGTACAGCTGCCAGAGGGTCGGCGGAACCTTGATTTCTCTGGGCTTGCCCCCCTTGCCGTTCTCCACGGTCAGCCAGACCGAGGTCTCCAGCAGATCATTATGGAAGTCTCCCCACTTCATTGCTGTCAGCTCCGATACCCGCAGACCCAGCACCACCAGCGTCAGCCCGATCAGATAATTGCGCAGTCCCTGCTTCTCCAGTACATTCAGTAATTCTCCCACCTCCCGTTTGGTCAGGAAGTTTTTGCGGCTGGTCACGGTTATTTTGGGGATGCGCACCGAGGAGGTCGGATTCACTGCAAAGATCCCTATGTGCTGGTCACTCCCCCATTTATAAAAAGACTTCAACGGCGCAAGGAATGCCGCTATGCTTGCCGGTGCCAGCTGCCTCTGATAGCTGTAGCCCCCCTGCGTCAGGAAAATCTTATACGCCTCAATCTCCCTCCAGCTCACTGCCCGCAAAGAGGTGCCTGCAATAAATCTGCGGAAATCAGCAATCGCCCGCTTATAATTTCGACCTGTATTAACATTCGTACAGCAGGTAGCCATAAACATCTGAACAATCTGATCATCGCTTAGGTAGCCCTCTTCCGGGTGCACCAAGCTGAGCGCCGTACGGCTAAATTCGGTCTGACTCATTCTTTTTTCATCACTCCTCAGGATTAGACATGTCGCATAAGTGATATTGTACGACATTTTTGTGGTATTTTGTCCCATTATCACACAAGGATGACTAAAGACAGGAACACACAAGATCAGCAGAAGGTAACGCGAAGAACTCAGAAGGGAGACGTAAGACAGAATAGCAGCTGCGGGCCAGCTAAGTACTATGAGAAGCCGGAGGGTAACTATGGAGACCGTTTTGCAGAAACAATATGTTGAATTCGGGATAGAACACGAGCATTACGCAATCCCGATCTCAGATGTCCATGAAATTATAAGAATGCAGGAAATAACAGAGATCCCCAGCAGCCGTCACTATGTTAAGGGCATTATCAATCTCAGGGGAAAAATTGTGCCCGTGCTCAGCCTTAGAGTGCTGCTCCAGATGGAAGAAGTGGAGCCGACCAAACACACACGTATTCTGGTGGTCCATCACCAGGAGGAATCCCTGGGCGTCATTGTCGACAACGTGAATAAAGTGACGACCTTCAACGATATTCAGCCTGCACAGGGCAGCATCTCCGGAATCAGCGGCTCCTTCTTCAACGGAGTAGGCTTCTCTTCTTCCGGGCTGGTCGGTATTCTTCGGCTGGATGAGATCCTGCTGCGCGACTAAACAAAGGCTACACGGAGAGAAGGAGAACCATGGTTGATTTATCGGAATACCGAGGGATTTTTCTGGAGGAGCTGGAGGACCAGCTACAGCTGATCGAGGATGAGGTGCTCAGACTGGAGCAGGCCGGGGAGACAGAAGACGGCATTCAGCAGTTCTTCCGGGCGGCCCATACCCTTAAGGGCTCCTCGGCCTCTATGGGCTACAACGGGCTGAAGGAGGTCACGCATCATCTGGAGCATCTGCTTCATCAGATGCGGGGCGGGGAACGGACAGTCACGCCGGAGCTGATCCGCCTGTTCTTCGAAGCGCTGGATAGCATGCGCGCACTGCAGAGCGAGATCGCCGCTACGGATCAGGAGAGCACAGATGTGGCCAGTCTGGTTCAGCAGCTAAGCGCATTCGCAGCGGAGGAGCTGCAGAAGCCAGAGCATAAGGCCTCTGCTGAGCAGACAAGCCAGACCGAACTGCCCCTCCAGCTGTTCTGGGTGCATGTGTGGCTCTCTCCCGGCTGTGAGATGAAGCTGCCCCGTCTTCACCTGATCGATGCCAAGCTGAGGAGTGTCGCCGCAGTCCTGCGCATGAAGCCGGAGCTGGAAGCGATAGAGGACCACGACAGCCGGATTGACGAGGCGTCCTGGTTACTATCGCCCAAGATTGATATCGGGGAGTTCCGTCAGGAGATCTTATCCATCATGGATGTTGATCGTATATACATAGAAGAAGTGCTGAACGATTCTCCGCGTCCCGGTGAATTCGTGAGACCGCCCCATCCGGAGACGGGAAGCCGGGAGCTCCCGGAGGTACCCGAATCTCTGCCGCCTGCCTCTGACAAAACCAAACCGCAAACGATCCGCGTCCAGGTGGAGCGTCTGGAGAAGCTGATGAACCTGGCGGGTGAGCTGGTCATCGACCAGACCCGGTTCCATCTGCTGAACCGCAGATTCCACCAGCAGTACGGAACCAATGATCTGACAGAGGAGCTCGGCCAGCTTGCCGACCATCTGGCTATGATTACAGACGAGCTGCAGGAGAGCATGATTAAGGTGCGGATGCTGCCAATAGAGCAGCTGTTCAATCGCCTCCCCCGCATGGTCCGGGACTTGTCCGGCTCCCTGGACAAGCAGGTTGAGCTGGTCCTTGAAGGCAAAGAGACGGAGCTGGACCGGACGCTCATTGAGGAGCTTGGCGACCCGCTGATCCATCTGCTGCGCAATGCCGTCGATCACGGCATAGAGACCCCGGAAATCCGCCGCAAGTCCGGCAAAAGCGAGACCGGAACCGTACGCGTCGTTGCCTCCCACGAGGACAACCAGGTCATCCTGGTCATCGAGGACGACGGAGCCGGGATCGACTCCGGCCTGATTGCAGAGTCTGCTCTGCGGAAGGGCATCATTACGGCAGAAGAGGCCGGCGGGATGACTGAGGATGAGGCACTGCGGCTTATTTTCCGGCCCGGCTTCTCCACAGCCCAGCAGATCAGCGATATTTCCGGCCGCGGAGTCGGGATGGATATCGTCCGCAATGACATTGAACGGATTAACGGCATGATCGATATTGAGACCACCCGGGGGCAAGGCACCCGCTTTCGAATCCGCCTGCCCTTGACGCTCGCCATCATCCGGGGTCTTCTCGTTCATGCCGGGGGAGCCACCTTCGTCATTCCCATGAGCAGTGTGGCTGAGATCGTCCGCGCCGCTCCAGAGGAGATCAGCTCTGTCCGGGGCCAGCCTGTCATTACCGCACGGGGTCAGCTCGTACCGGTGGTCTGGCTGCAGGATATTCTGCGGCTGCCCGCAAGCGCGGGCGGCAGCGCAGCATCCATTCCGCTGATCATCGTGGGGCGGGGAGAGAAACGGCTGGCACTGGCCGTAGATACACTTATCGGCAATCAGGATATCGTGATCAAATCACTCGGCTCCTACATGGGCAAGACTGAGAATATATCAGGAGCTACTATCCTGGGAAACGGAAATATCGCACTGATCATAGACATAGCCAGCTTATTTTTGACTACGGGAGTTTTCGCTTAACAAAATCATCTTTACTGGGGGAAACAGGTATGAAATGGTTCTATAATCTAAAAACAAGCGTGAAATTAATCTCGTCCTTCCTGGCCGTCGCTGTCATTCTTTCCTTCGTGGGCCTCTATGGGCTAAGCAACCTCGGCTCAATTAATAACAGTCTGGACGACATGTATGTGAATAACCTGGTTCCCGTCTCCTCTCTGCAAAGCTCACAGAACAGCTTCTCTGTCATGCGCGTTATCGTCAGGGATCTGTACATTAAGAAGACCCCTGAGGAACGCCAGCAGCGGGTGGATGATTATAAAAAAGAGAAGCAGAACGTACTCGATAACATCGCAGCCTTCCGCAAAACCAAGCTGAGCGCGGATTCGGTTCAAGCTATCGCCCCTTTTGAGGCGGCATGGAATGACTATCTGCTCACCTACGATTCTCTTGTCAGCCTCTCCCTGACCGGTCAGGACGAGAAGCTGCTGGAGATGCTGCGTGGCAGTACGCTTAACAACCAAGGCGACACCTTGAAGAATATTCTGAACGAGCTAATTCTCACCAACACCAAGGAAGCGGATCAGGCCAGACAGAATGGAGCTGCACTCTATAGCTCTTCACGTAATATTACCCTCAGCATCATTATCGGTGCGGTCATTCTGTGTATCCTGCTAGGGTATGTCATCTCCCGGATTATTTCCAATCCGCTGGCGAAGGTTGTCAAGGTGCTCTCGAAGGTGGCTGACGGTGACCTGCGCAGCCAATCCGATATCGACACCAGAGATGAAATCGGCATCCTGGCTGCCAAGGTGAACGAGATGGTCGCTAGCCTCCGCCGGACAGTGGGCTCTATCCTCTTGCATTCCCAGAGCCTGTCGGCCGCCGCCGAGGAGATCTCCGCCAGTACGCAAGAGGTGGCAAGCGGCAGCACAACCACAGCGGATGATGCCGGAACCATCAGCGAGTTATTCAAAGAGCTCTCCAGTGCGATCCACTCTGTAGCCCAGAATACCGAGCAGGCCTCGGTGATCTCCGATGAGACGGTAACCATTGCCGAGAACGGGAACAGCATTATTCAGGAGTCGATGGAGAGCATGCAGGCTGTCAGCGGGCAGATGGCCAAGCTTGAGGAGGACTCGCAGAAGGTCGGCGAGATTATCGATGTCATCGAGGATATTGCTGATCAGACCAACCTGCTCGCACTGAATGCCGCCATTGAAGCCGCCAGAGCGGGGGAACAGGGCCGCGGCTTCGCGGTGGTGGCCGACGAGGTTCGCAAGCTGGCCGAGCGCAGCGGCGAGGCCACCAAGCAGATCACCAGCATCATCAAGGGGATGCAGGTGAATACACGCTACAGCGTGAGCGCTGTGCAGGAGAGTGCGGAGCTGTCGCAGAAGACCGGCGTTTCTTTTCATCAGATCGTGACGATGGTCAACAACGCCGGCCAGAAAATCTCCGAAATCGCCGCCGCCAGCGAAGAACAAGCCGCGCAGTCCACCAACGTCCTCGCTGCCGTGGAGAGCATCTCCGCCACCACCCAGCAGTCCGCCGCCAGCAGCGAAGAGACCGCCTCTTCCGCCCAGTCCCTGGCCAGCCTGGCTGAGGAGCTGCAGAGCACGGTGTCTTCGTTCCGGTTGTAGCTCTTGGTTTATTCAGGTGCCTGCAAGCTCCGAATGGGAGCTTGCAGGTTTTTTTGTTTATCTTGTAGAATCAGCCAGATATACAGTATCTTTAATTATTGGAGGGATGTGTAATGAACGATCCTTGGTTCACAGTTACAGCAATCGATAATTCAACCTTCGCCATCAGCGAATACGGTCATTGGGAACAGGTACATTCCTTCCTGTTACTCGGAGCAGACCGAGCTGCACTAATCGACACCGGGCTTGGCATAGGGAATATCAGCAGCATCACCAGCCAGCTAACCAGGCTGCCCATAGATGTCCTTACTACTCATGTTCACACTGATCATATAGGCAATCATGGGGAATTCGAGCGGATTCTGGTGCATGAAGAAGATCAGCACTGGTTAATCCACGGTATTCAAGGCTTGTCCCTGGAGCAGATTAGGCAGAATATCGGCCGGGATATCACACGCCAGACACCTGAGGGGTTCGATCCCTCTACCTACACACCTTTTCAAGGGGAACCGGCAGGATTGCTGCATGACGGGAATACGGTTGACCTGGGCGGCGGGCGGATGATCACGGTATATCATACGCCCGGGCATTCGCCAGGCCATCTATGCTTTTTTGACAATCAGCGGGGGTTCCTGTTCAGCGGCGATCTGCTTTATGACACCATGCCCGTCTACGCCTTCTACCCTTCCACGAATCCCGCTGATCTGACGCGTTCCCTGATACGCATTTCAGAGATTAGCGGCGTCCGCAAAGTATACGGCTCTCATTATACGCTTGGACTGGAACCTGAGATTCTTCAAGAAGCGAAGCGTGCGGCGGTATATCTGCAAGAGCAAGGACTTGATCATTTCGGAACAGGAATCCACCGGTTTAATGGCTTTAGTGTACAGTTCTGAACGCAGCCGATGGCGTGTAAGTGGATTTTGTCCATCTATTTTGACTGCACCGCCCCATTCACGGACAACAGTTGGAATAACGACACTTAATTTCTACAATTTCGTCCAATTCAATGATTTCCGGGGAATTAGGTGGACTTTTTCCAATTGCTTACCTGCAACCGTCTGTATCGCTGAAATTAAGTGTGCTTTTTCCAACTATGATTGTGGCTCCTCTTCGCTGAACCCATCAATTAACGAAATCCCCTTGGTAATACGCACTGTACTCTCTTGCAAGAAATCACGGGTCCAATCATCAGCCTGGGTTAAATCCCAACTCCGGTGCATGCCGACAACTACGATAATCTCACGCAGTTTAAGAAACAAATCCAGCTGACTCTTCCAGCCACCGGGGAGCTGCCGGCCATCCTCCGTGTAGCCCAGCTCGAAATGCCGGATAAACAGCTCGTATTGCGCCTTACGTTCAGATCTCGAATCTTCCCCAAATACATATAGTAAATAATAGAGCTGGATAGCAATATCCTCAGCGTACCAGCTGTACTGGCACTCATCAAAATCAAAAAGCGTGATCTGCCCTGACTCATCTACCATGAAATTGCCTACGTTGATATCCCCGTGAATTAAACCAAAATTATCTGAGGTGACAGGCAGACTGGCCAACTCTGCTTTTAGTTCATCAAGGGCATGTAAAATGGGCCCAAGCTCTGCCGGTAAATAATCTTTCGCCCGTACCAGGTATTCGTTACTCTCCCAGGTATGTCTTCTGAATACCGGTTTGTACCGCTTAGCCAGTTCATGAAGACGGCCTGTAATACGGCCACATTGTTCATATAGCATTGGATTCCCCAGGCATTCCGGATATCCGATTTTTGTGCCGGGTGCATAATTAAACGCTGATACGTAAAAATCCATCGTATTCCCATGAATACGCTCAAAATCCTTTCCATTCACCGATTGAACCGGAGCTGAAACTGATACCCCCTTCTCCGCAAGGTAACAAATCCATTCGATTTCGGCTGCAACTCCCTCGGAGGTACGAAGCGTGCCAGGAGTAAATCGGAGAATATATTGGGATTCATCTCGAATATAAGAATAAATAAAGTTTTGAAAGCCGCCAATAAAGGTCAGATCCTCAGGTTTAATCCCAAAGCGCCTAGCACCTTCAGCAGCATGTTCGTCCAGGAACATTCGTTTGATGTGTGGGTCCATGTTTTCTCCTTAGTGATTGAAATTAAACTGCATTGTTATTCTTAACACTTGGCGAGTGCAATCCCAAGCGCAATGTAATCGGTTTTTCGATTACATTTTGCCCGCAGGCTCGCCACCAGCCCAATGTGATCGGTTTTTCGATTACATTCCTCCCGCAGGTTCGCCGCCAGCCCAATGTAATCGGTTTTCCGATTACATTCCTCCCGCACACTCGCCACCAGCCCAATGTAATCGGTTTTCCGATTACATTCCTCCCGCACACTCGCCACCAGCCCAATGTGATCGGTTTTTCGATTACATTCGGCCCACTCCAAGCCCCTAATCCTAAAAAAGCCCACCCCTCCCCCGCAGCAGCGGCAGATGGACAGGCTTTTCCCCTATGATCCAGGGCTTCTCTTCCCTCGGCCTACGCTCCCAGGATGATCTCCCAGACAGGCTTCGTGTGGCCGCCCGGATAGAAGATATACAGCAGCACGTAGACGGCGACTCCGGTAATGGCGGTGATGAACCAGATGACGGCGGTCACTCTGCCCCATTTGCGGTGCTTGGCATACTTGGCCTTGAAGCCGAGCGTCAGCGTGGTGATGCCGAATACGGCAGCTACCGTTGCCAGCACGATGTGGAAGATCAGGAAGACATGGTAGATCGTCGTCAGCTCATCCGGGCCGCCCCAGGAGGTATTGCCTACGAACACTGTTCTTGACGAGTACACCAGGAAGAACAGAATCGCTGCCACCGCAGCCGCAATCATCGTCTTCTTGTGCGCTTCGCGTTTGCCTTGAATGATCTGTCTCCAGCCGATGGCCACCAGCACCGCGCTTATGACGATGAACGATGTGCTGATCGTAGGAAACAATGTGAAAATATCCATGAATATCCCCCTCGGTACTTACCAGCTCATTATAGTTCAGACCTCCTCCGCCAGTGCAGAGGGTGACGCGGACACCTCGGTGTCCTCTTGTCCGTTCTCTTTTTTATACCAATGATAGAACACATAAGCAAGCATCGAGGCGAAAATAAATTCCTGAATGAACTTCATCACGATGCCGCCGACCTGCTGATCTACCTTGGGGGACAGAGATCCGAAGAAGCCGGGACCGCCAAAAGCCTGCAGTAAGGCAGCCGGACTCTGCGGAACACAGTAGCCCATCGCCTTCGCCCAGGTGCCCGGGTCGCTATACGTAGCATAGAGGGGGGAGCCTGCAAAAATAATCAGCCCGCAGGCCGGTGTCAGCAGCACCATGTTCAGGAAGATGAAGCCCACCTGTCCTAGACCGCTAAGCGCCCTATATTCCGGCAAGGGGTTGATCAGATTCCACCACATCAGCGCCGAGGTCAGGAACAGAACGCCATAATACAGACGGTGAACGGTGAAATGCAGCATGACATAATCATGAATGGCGGGGATGTGGTAGAGCGAGAACAGGCCGTTGAAGAGCAGGGCCGCCACCACCGGCTTCGCGAGAAAAGCCAGTCCCTTCAGCGGATTCACCCGCAGCAGAGCGCGCCAGCACCAGTCGGGGATCCCGAGCATAATCAGCGGGACCGCCACCAGATAGGATAAGGCCATACTGACCATATGGAAGGAAAATAAGATATGCCCCAGCAGACTGACCGGTCCTCCCTGCGCCAGATAGAGGGCCAGCATTCCGCATAAGAACAGCCCCCTCCGCCAGAAGGGGACTGCAGTGCTGCCCTCAAAACGGGAGGCCAGCGGACCGATCAGCACAAAATATCCGGCAGTCAGGAGGAGCATCAGGGCCAAAAACAGCGGACTCCATAGTTCCGTAAAGCTGAAATATTGCAATCCCGGTATCATCCTCAAGACCTCCCCGGAGATAGAATTAATCCCACCATACCCAATAGAGCGCCATTACAATACAGGTGCCTGCGATAAAAAAACCGCCCAGCATGAAGATAATCGGGAGCATATGCCCTTTGTCCTTCAGATGCATCCAGAAGCCCATCTGCAGGAACACCTGCAGCACAGCCATTACCAGCAGCAGGATGATCGCAAAGGTAGCATTCACTCCTCCGGCCGCCACTGCGGCAAAAGCGATCAGCGTCAGCACCACGGAGAATACAAATACCACAATATGCCGCTGCGGTCCTTCCGGACGGTGCCGGTGCTTCACCGCAGAATCTGTAGAGGGCTGCTTCGTCGTCATGGCTTCACCCCACCTTTCCGAGCAGGTATACGACTGTGAAGATAAAGACCCACACCACATCAATGAAATGCCAATACATTGCCGACACGTAAATCTTCGGTGCGGTAACGACCGTCAAGCCTTTATGCAGCAATTGTCCGATCAGCACGGCGATCCACAGAATCCCGAACGCCACATGGGCACCATGGAACCCGACCAGCGTATAAAAGGCCGAGCTGAACGCACTCGTCGTCATCCCGAATTCCTCATGTCTGACATAAACGCTGAACTCGTAGATCTCCAGGATCAGGAATGCAAGACCAAGCAGGACGGTTACCAGCAGCCAGTTCCGGAGCTGGGCCACATTCCCCCGGTGCATGGCCTGAATGGCGAACACACTGGTCAGACTGCTGACCAGGAGGAGCAGCGTCGCTGCCGCAACCAGCGGCAGGTGGAACAGCTCAGCCGCCGAGGGTCCCTCATTCGTCTGATTGCGCAGCGCCAGGAAGGTAGCGAACAGGGTGCCGAAGAGCACCGCTTCCCCCCCGAGGAACAGCCAGAAGGCCAGCACTTTATTGCGTCCTTCCAGTGTCGCTTTCTCAGGTTCATGCGGGAGTGTACCGTCCGCTGCTTCAGCATGTGCCGTTGTCATCTCTGCTCACCTTCCTTCCAGCTCTTCGGGTTCAATATGCCAGCCGTGATCATCGAACAGCGACCGCATCAGCATCGATCCGAAGGTAATAAGCAGCCCCAGCGCCGTAACAATATAGTTATTGAACAGGAAACTCATGATGCTGCTGCTGAATTCATCACGGCTGAACATGAAGCCAAGGCCTGCAATGAAGATACCGACGGACATGAGGAACGGCAGAATCGTGGCCGACGGCATATGAATCGGGCCAACCGGCTCCGCCGGGGTCATCCCCTTATGCCCGGCCATTTTCTCTTTCCAGAAAGCATCCAGGCCCCGCACCAGCGGCGTCTGCTTGAAGTTATATTCCGGCGGCGGCGAAGGGATCGTCCATTCCAGCGTCCGCCCGTCTTCCCACGGGTCATCCGGCGCATCCGCCGGCCGTCTGGAGGTCAAGAATACATTTACAAGGAAGATAATCATGCCCACTCCCATCAGGAACGCCCCCACCGTACTGACCAGGTTGAGCGTGTCGAACTGCTGGTTCGGCAAATAGGTGAATACGCGCCGCTGCATCCCCATCAGTCCCAGGAAATGCTGCACGAAGAACGTTAAGTGGAACCCGATAATGAAGGTCCAGAAGGTCCACTTGCCCAAGGATTCGCTGAGCATCCGTCCGAACATCTTCGGCCACCAGTAGTGCAGTCCGGCGAACAGACCGAGCACCAGACCTCCAACGATTACATAGTGGAAATGCGCCACCACGAAGTACGTATCATGGAACTGGAAGTCTGCCGGCGCGGAAGCCAGCATCACCCCGGTTACCCCGCCCATCGTGAAGGTGGGAATGAACCCGGCCGCGAACAGATTCGGAGTCGTGAACCGTACCTGTCCGCCCCACATGGTGAACAGCCAGTTGAAGATCTTGATCCCGGTCGGGACGGCAATCAGCATGGTAGAGACAGAGAACAAGGCGTTCGCTACCGGACCGAGGCCGGTGGTGAACATATGATGCGCCCAGACCATGAAGCCCAGGAAGGCGATCAGAATCGTCGCGAAGACCATGGAGCTGTACCCGAACAGCCGCTTGCGCGAGAAGGTCGGAATGACCTCGGAGATGATCCCGAAGGCCGGGAGAATCAGAATGTATACTTCGGGATGGCCGAAGATCCAGAAGATATGCTGCCACAGCACGGGGTTCCCCCCTCCGGCAACATCGAAGAAGTTGGCGTCCAAAATCCGGTCGAAGGTAAGCAGGACAAGTCCTACGGTAACCGCAGGGAAGGCAAATAGGATAATAGCTGAGGTAATAAAGGTGGCCCAGGCGAACATCGGCATCCGCATGAAGGACATCCCCGGTGCGCGCATCGTGATGATGGTAGCCAGGAAGTTAATCCCGCCAATCAGGGTGCCGAGACCGGCAATCTGCAGTCCTATCGTATAAAAGTCCACCCCATGCGAGGCGCTGTAGCCCTTACCCGATAGCGGGGTATAGGCCGTCCAGCCCGCATCGGGCGCACCGCCCATGACCCAGCTGAGGTTAAGCAAGAGACCGCCGAACAGGAAGGTCCAGAAGCCCAGCGAGTTGAGAAAAGGAAAGGCAACATCGCGCGCGCCGATCTGCAGCGGAATCACCGCATTCATCAGCGCGAAAATAACCGGCATGACTCCCAGAAAGATCATGGTCGTGCCATGCATGGTAATCAGTTCGTTGAAGGTCTGGGCATCCAGGAAGGTATTCATCGGCTTGATCAGCTGAATACGGATCAGGATGGCCTCCAGACCTCCAATGCCGAAGAAGAGGCCGCCTGCCCATAGATACAGGATGGCTATTTTTTTGTGGTCGACGGTGGTAATCCAGTCCATCAGCCCGGTATGCCGCTTGGCGCTGTGGCCGGGCTGCAAGGGCTGGGAGGGCTGCAAGGATTGCGCTGCGTGAGCCAAAGAACGTACCCCCTTATCAAATATGCTGCTTCCGCTTCAGTCATTGGCCCCTAGTCCAGCGTATAACCGGCCAGAAATTCGGCAATGCCGTCGATCTCTTCATCACTTAAGCCCCTATCCTTCGGATTCGGCATCTTGTTGCCGGGCTTCACGCTCTGCGGATCATGCAGCCAAGTCTTCAGATTCTCCAGGACCGGTGCTCCGTCTTCGCGGGTGTCATCATTAAGCAAAATCCCGGCAACGGATTCACGGGAACCAATTCCGGTCAGGCTGGGAGCGACCGGTGATGCAGGCATGCTGCCAATCGCATGGCAGCTAAGGCACTGGGACTTGAACTTCTCAGCCAGTACCGGGTCTTCCGGCATCACCGACTCCGGTGCCTTCATCGAAGCGATCCACTTCTCGAAGGCATCACCGCTGACAGCCTTCACCTTGAACTCCATGAACCCGTGGGAGGGTCCGCACAGCTCTGCACATTTCCCCCGGTAAACGCCTTCATTCGGGGCACTGAAGCTGAAGCGGTTCACCGTGCCGTCGGGATTGGTGTCCATTTTCCCGGCCAGCGAGGGTACCCAGAAGGAATGCAGCACATCCTTCGTGCTCAGCTCGAAGGCAATATGCTTGCCTGTAGGAATAATCAGATCCTGCGCAGTCGTTATTCCGTAATCCTTATATTCGAATTCCCACCAGTACTGGTGGCCGGTCACCTTGACCTTGATGGCGTCCTTGTCATCCGAATGATCATTGCCGGCAGCGAACACCACCTTCACCGTGGGAATCGCCAGCACAATGACGAGAATAAGCGGGATGACCGTCCATAGCACCTCCAGCTTGAAGCTGCCCTCCACCTGCTCCGGGATCTCATCCTGATCTTTCTTCCGGCGGAAGCGAATCCATACATAAGCCGCAATCGAGAAGACGATCAGCAGCACCACAATCATGATCGTGATTGACAGCTTCATCAGTCCGTAAGAGCTTTCCGCTACGGGTCCCTGCGGTCTGAGTACCGACAAGTCCTCCCGCCCGCATCCGGCCAGAAGGAGTCCAAGTGCTGCGGTCATGGGAAGAAGCCGCTTACCAGCCTGCCACGTTTTCATCATTGATCTACCCCGCTTTTCCCGAATTCGTAGAATAGAGTATTTTCCTGTCAATTATAACAATCACTATTAATATAAGTTCGGTCTACGGTTTTGTCAATCGTTCACAACAAATTCACAAAATCATTTTGAAGTCGCGGAAAGCTTGTCAACACTGATTTTATAAGCGCTTTCATTTTTGCCGAAAAACTGTTAAACTACTTTTGAAGCGTATTCATATGTATTTGTGTCTAAACATTCATTTGACATACGAAGATAATCTGAAATGGGCATACAAAAAAAACCGATTCCAGAAGCAGTAGGCTGCCCGGGCACGGTTTATGAGAATCCTCATGGATGTTATCGCTTGAATGTAGCTTACATATATAGTTGTAGGTATCACACAGCACGAAACAGAATCTGCCCGCTTCTTCAGGAGACGGAAGAATTCATTCTAACCAGTTCATGCTCCACAACCATGGTCAGCTCTTCTTCATAGCCTCCCGTGATCCGATACTTCCGGACGTACTCTTTCACAAATTTCTTGGGATCTTTGGGCCGGAAAATACGTGTCATTTCCCGTAGACTTTCCTTGACTTCGTTATGACCTTTACTTGCCATGATCAGTTCCCTCCCAAAACATTGAAAATGAATGCTCCGTTGTAGAGAATGCATGATGAAAAGTTCGCCGTAACCTTGAAATGCAAGTTAAGAACCATTACACATACGCGGCTTGCATTACCCGTTCAGACTACCATTCCAGTAACTTGGAATTCCGCCTTGCCGGTGAAGCAGGTTCGTCGTGATTTGGGCTGAGAGTAAGGATGTCCCACTGCAAAGACACCTTGACACTTTAATTACCCGAAGAGCCACTTGCTGAATCACTCCTTTCGGGCCTTATCGTTATATTGTATCATATTCCAGATGAACTTCCACCTTTCCATGTAAAAATGCAAATGGAAATTTTTTATAGTATATGCTTGCCCTCCCGTTTCGGAACCTGGCAATAGTATGCCCCCTACCCCCAGAAATTATTGGACAGCAGCCCCGCACAGCTCATACTTTTCCTGGACACCTCATAGGCTTGTAGGGAAGGAGAGTGAGCCCTTTGTCGCCTTTCAGATCTTCCACCGGACTGCCCGATAACCTTGCCGCCGCCTTGTGTTATTTCTTCCCGTTCATCGGGGCCATTATTTTCCTCGCGCTGGAGAAGCGCAGCCGCTTCGTCCTGTTCCACTCGCTTCAATCCCTGATTGCCTTCGGAGCCCTTATGATCGCCCATGTACTCAGCGGTTTCATTCCGCTTCTCGGGGATCTGGCGGGCGCCCTGATCTCCCTCTGCAGCTTCGCCGTCTGGCTCCTGATGATCTACCATGCCCTGGGCAGCAGATGGTTCAAGCTCCCCTGGGTGGGGGAAATCGCCGAGAGCCAGCTGCGGCAGCTGTAGCTCCGTAATGCACAAGTGAAAACGGTACCGTCCTTTTAAAGGACGGCACCGTTCGGCGAGAAATAGAAGGATAAGTTATCGTGTGAAACCTATAATTTCTTGTATTTCAAAATAGTTTCCCTTTTGCCTGCCCGCTCCTTACAATGGGATAAGACATTCAGGAATCTACAGGCTGGGGGAAGCATCATGTATTTGTTTATCATCAATTCCCGCTCCGGCGGCGGAGCGGGCCTGCGGACTTGGCACACCGTACAAGCCTTGCTTGCGGCGCGGGCTGTTCCGTATGAAGCGCTGTTCACCCAGAGCGCTGACAGCGCAGAGAGCCAGATGCTTCACGCACTGGCCCGCCGCGACGACTGGCGCGCCGCCATTGTTGTCGGCGGCGACGGCACGATCTACAGTGTGCTGGGCGCACTGCGGCGCAGGGGTGTCCCGCTGGGCGTCATCCCGGCGGGTTCGGGCAATGACACCGCGCGCGGCTTCAGCATCCCGCTCGCGCCCGGGGCAGCGCTGGATTACGCGCTGCAAGAGCGCTGCCTCGAAGCCGATCTGCTTCACGCGGCAGGTGGTCTAACCCTGACCGCGGTGGCCAGCGGCTTCGACGCGCAGGTAGCCGTCAATGTGAACGGCAGCCGCTACAAGCGGCTGTGTAACGCCATTGGCGCCGGGCGCCTAGCCTATATCATCGGCGTGCTGCATACGCTGATGACCTTCAAGCCCTGCCGCGTCAGCGTGACCTGCGACGGCAAGGAGCAGGCCTTCGATCAGGCGTGGCTGGTCTCGGTCTGCAACCTGCCGAGCTACGGCGGCGGGCTGCTGATCTGCCCGCAGGCGGAATCAGGCGACGGCCTGCTTGACGTCTGCGTCGTGCACGGGGTCAGCCGCGGGCAATTGCTGCGGCTGTTCCCGACGGTGGTGAAGGGCAGGCATACGAAGCTGCCCTATGTCACGATGCTGCGCGGACGCAGCGTAGCCGTGCACTTCGCGCAGCCGCGCCACGCCATCGGCGACGGCGAAGCGCTGGGCACGGCGCCGCTGGCCGTGGCTTGCGAGCCGGGCGCGCTGCGCGTGCTCTCGCCGCTGGCAGCAGCCGGGGCGCTGGGCGAAGCCGGGCCCGGGTCCTGTCACGCCAGCATCTAAGACGGGTGTGGCGGGGCTGGGCATATATGCGGCTCCGCGTAACGGACTGAGGCGCTCTTATTCCCGATGAAAGTCATAAATCAGACAAGTAACGACGGACCTTATTCTCTGAAATACTGCTTTACATATCGTTTTGAGCTACCTTAAGGTCTCCTCGGTCCGTCAAGACACCAAAAGTGGTGTTTTCCAAGGGATAGAGTCTCTCAGGTCCGTTAGAAGCAGATGGCTATGCCTAATGAAGAAGTTGGAATGATATTTCTCCCAACACAAAGAGCAGGCCCCGGGTATTCCCCTGGTCCTGCTCTTTGTTATCTGGAACCCCGCTGCTCCGGTTACAGCCCTGTTGGCTTCTGGGGTAGCAGGTTGCCGACAATCGACTTCAGCTCACCCTCCGGCTTGCTGTTTTTCTTCCCGTTGTCAAAGCTGGTAATGCGGATCTCGGAATAACTTTCTCCCGGAGCCACGGGCTTGAAAATCCATTTCTCCCGATTATCCAGCCGGACGTTGAACTTCATGTCCTTGAACATCTCCACCAGCTCCCGTTCTCCCGGGGTCTTGCCCTCTTCCAGGAACAGCAGTCCGCGCAGCGGCTTGACGCCATCTGCATGCTGCACTTCAAAATGTACAATACACTCCATGCTTGTCACCTCCCTTGCTTAGTGAACTTGGGCACTTACTACCCAAGCCCTATTCCTCCGGCTCTTCCCCGGATTCCTCCTGATCATGCAGCACATATTTGCTGTAAATCCGGCTGTAGCGCTCCCCGTAGCGGCGCTGCAGTTCAGGGCCCATATCTTCCTCAAGCTCGAACAGTACCAATTCCTGTGTAAAAGATTTGAGCAACAGCTCCACCAGCACCGGATGCTCGGTAATCACGGCCTGGGCGCTCCCGTCCTCATAACGCATACCGAGCATGCACCAGCTCCGGTCCACGACGAAGGAGAACTTACGGCCTCCGCTGCGCTGCGGCTTGCCCGGCAGGGGCGGCCATACCGGATAAGGTGCCGGTACAGCATCGCCGCCGTCAAAAGCCCACAAGAGCTTCACTCCGCGCTTCTCCGCCTGCTCAAGCTCACTGCGCAGCAGCGAGGCTTCCTCCCGCCACACATCCACCACAATCTCCTGAGCGGCAAGATTCAGCTGGCGGACCAGCTCTCCAATGACATTCCGGTCACCCTCCACGTTGTAGAAAGAGGGGCTGACAGGACCCCCGCGCGGCATTTCACTCTCCATATAGGCAAGCGAGGCCTGCACCCGGCCGGATATCATCGTGGCCAGCTCTTCCGGGTCCAGCACACTGTAGCGTGCCGGCTCCCCTTCTCCGCAGCGCACGTAGCCTTGCTGAGTCAGGCGCTGAAGCGCCGCGTATACGTTCGATCTTGATACTCCTAGCTGCTTTGCCACTTCATAGCCCGAAGCCTGGCCCTTGGTGGCCAGCTCAACCATAATTTTGGATTCCATCTCTGTGAAACCCAAATTGCGCAGATGCAGCAGCAACTGTTCCATCTATGTTGTCCCCCTAAGCTGTCAGTACTACACTGTCTATATTTGTTCCGAGCCGCAGCGCGGGCACCACATGGAGCCCTTCGGCAAGTCGGCGCGGCAGATCTGACAATTCACGACCTCCCGTGTATCCGCATCTCCGGCTACGCGTTCTTCGGCTGGCTCACTTGCTTTCCAGTCCCTGATCCGGCGGTCCAGCTCCAGTTGCCGCTCCCGTTCCCGTTCCAGTTCATCTGCCTCCCGGCGGCTCCGGTCAGAACCTGCAGCTATCCGGTCCGCCTCCCCCAGCTCTGCCTCTTCCTCCAGTTCGGGCAGTACCTCTGCATACTGCACACGCGCTTCGGGTCTTCTCGCCAGCTCCCGTTCCGCTTCGGTCAGCTCTTCCTCGCCGTAGTACTGGTCTTCCTCGTCTTCATGCTCCAGCACCGTATGTACGGTAACCGCAGACGGCGCTGCGGCAGCAGCAGCCGCCGAAGACGGTTCTTTACGCAGTGAAATTCCCTTATCTTCCGGCTTGCGTGGTTCCAGCTTACGTCCGCAATGCGGACAGAAATTGGCATCCAGCCCTACGATCTGACCGCAGGCACACAAGCGTTCATTTCTCAGTTCGGCAATTCTAGAGCGTACGTCCTCGATCTGCTCCTGCAGCTTGTTACAGCCCCGCGCAAGCTCGATCATCTGGCCTTCAGCCACCGACATATCCCTTGAACGATATCCCTCGTAGAACAGCTTCCCCATTTTGAGAAATTCAACTTGCATCTCATGCTCAATATCTGAAATCTGCCCATTCAGCTTGCTCACTTCCACCGAGCTTTGCGCTTTTTCACTCACCCGGCTGGCACCGTCTTTAATGCGTTGCAGTAAATTCATTGTAGTTCCTCCTTCTCCAGAGTGAGAATAGGCTGATTCGCAGCCGCGTATATCCTTCCATTCCGATTGCCGCTCCATGCAGCAGCGGAAACGTGATTCTATCATACCAAAAGTCCACGGCAGATTCATTATTTGTCGTCATGTGGTAAATACCAAGTAGAGCGGCTAGCGTTCTTATTGGAATGAGTATGCTGCGGAAGAAGCAATCATACATCTTGCCTTCTGCTGCCCCTTCGTTCCTGCGTACCCGTACATTATCAAAATGATGGAGGGATAAATGGTGCCTAACGATAACCTTAACCGATATTTCGTCTCTGTGAATCACGGTCTGATTCAGGAAGAGAGGGGCGAATCCAGTGACTACGAGGTTCTGCTGTCCAGTGACGGGCTGACCGTGCTTCAGGAGCTCCTGGCCGATCTGGCCAGCGGGGATGAATACACCTTCCGGCGTGCTCTGGTTCCCTACAAGTCAGCCGATCATGATGATGCCGCAGAGCAGTTCGATGACGCCACCATCCGCCTGTTCCAGTATCTGCACGACCACGGCACGGACGAGACCCGCCTTCAGATCGAAGGATTGAACATCCTGCAGAAGCTGGAGAATACGGGCTACCAGGATGAAGGTTACGGCACAGGCTCTCCCACCAACAAATAAGAATGAACGAAGCTGTGGCATAAGAACGGCTTAATGCCTATACTGTGCTAATACGCGCCGGAGGGAAGAATGTTTCTCTTCGGCCAGGGTTACGGTTTTATTTTGCTTCCGGGGCTGTACATCGGTTAAAATAGAATCAGAACCGCAGCTAGCGCTGCAAACGATTGCCGCAGTCATCCATTCATGGTCTACAGTCACAAATAACGAAAACCGGGAGAGTTTCAGTGGAAGAATATGATAGTACACAAGTAACATTGAACAAGTTGCAGGTCCACGTGAAGGATATGCAAAAGTGGCAGATTAACGAGGATTTTGCCAAGCAGGTTGAGAATTTCAAGGCTTTGCCGGCGCTGTACCGCCATGCTCTGAATGAGCTTGAGAATAAAATCGATATCATCCGGACCGAGTGGCAGGTGCGGGACGGCTTCAGCCCGATCGAGCATGTGAAGTGCCGGATCAAAGAACCGAAGAGCATTGTGCAAAAGATGCAGCGCAAGGGCTATGAGCTGAACCTGGATAATATGGAACAGCACATCCATGATATTGCGGGGATGCGGATTGTCTGCGCCTTCGTGAAGGATATCTACCGGCTGGTGGATCACCTGTGCGCCCGCGAGGATATCCGTGTGCTTGAGATTAAGGATTACATCGCCCATCCGAAGCCGAACGGCTACCAGAGCCTGCACCTTATTGTGGCTATACCACTGGTGCTGCTGGATGGTACCCGCTGGGTGAAGGCAGAGATGCAGCTCCGTACCCTGGCGATGGATTTCTGGGCCAGCATGGAGCATATTCTCTACTATAAATTCGACAAACAGCTGCCTTCCCACGTGGCCGAGGAGCTGAAGGAAGCCGCCCGCGCCGCTGATGAGCTGGACCAGAAGATGCTCCGCCTGCGCCGGGAGATTCTGGAGCTGTCCGAAGGCAGCGGCGGCAACGAGTCTTAATTGTGCAGCACAGAAAACACATAAATTTAGGGCAAAATGGCCGCAGCCAGGCCTTTATCCGCCTACAGGAGGGGCACTTTTGTGCTCCTCCTTTGTTTTACTGGCT
Source organism: Paenibacillus sp. FSL H8-0048 (assembly GCF_038002825.1). NCBI lineage: Bacteria > Bacillati > Bacillota > Bacilli > Caryophanales > Paenibacillaceae > Paenibacillus > Paenibacillus sp. FSL H8-0048. The sequence goes on from NZ_JBBODF010000001.1 coordinate 4,010,479, forward strand.
GCTTTTTGGCGGTCAGGGCCGGAATCAGGTGCACTTCTGCTCCTCATTTCCGCCTGCTAAATATCAGCTAAATGTCCGCACGGCGACTTCCCGCCGATTCAGAGGGATTTTGGACTCCTGTCAAGAAAGTAGACAAAACCTACAACGTTTTTCGCTTAAATGTGGCTGCAAACTGAACCGGAGAAACGTACCCCAGTGCCCCATGGATTCGTTTACGGTTGTAGAAAAATTCAATGTACTGGAAAATGGCATCATACGCCTGTTGCTTCGTTTTAAATCGATTCCAGTACACCAACTCTTTTTTTAAGAGGCTGTGAAAAGATTCGATACAGGCGTTATCATAACAGTTTCCTTTGCGGCTCATGCTTGCGGTCATCTGGTACGTCTTTAGGCGTTCCCGGTAGTCTGCAGAGGCGTACTGGGAGCCTCGATCCGAATGGTGAATCAAGCCCTTTCCGGGGCGTTTGGCCTGGTAGGCAGCGTCCAGAGCGCCCTGTACGAGGTCAGTGGTCATCCGGTCGCTAAGCCGCCAGCCGACAATCTCCCGGGTACACAGGTCCAGCACGCTCGCCAAGTACATTCGTCCTTCCCGGCAGGGAATGTAGGTGATATCCGCTACCCACGTCTGGTTCGGCTTTTCCGTGTGAAATTGCTGGTTTAACAAGTTGGGGGCAATGGGTAGCGGATGGTTGGAGTCGGTGGTGCATACGCGAAATCTCTTTGCGACACAAGAGCGCAGCCCCAGTTCTTTCATGTACTTGCCTACCGTGCGTTCACTGACCTGGTGCCCTTCACGCACTAGGAGAACCTTGATTTTGGGGCTGCCATAGCGACCCTTAGAGTCGTGAAAATGATAGGCAATCCGCTTTAGCAACAAGGCTTTACGAGTGGCTTGAGGGCTGGGCTTCGCTGTTCTCCATTTGTAATACCCGCTCCGGGACACCTGAAAGACACTGCACATCTTCTCCACGCGGAACTCGGAGCGATGATCTTCAATAAACCGAAATCTCAGTTCTTTGGATTGCTGAAGATGTGCACGGCTTTTTTTAGGATAGCCATCTCCTCTGTCAGGTCTGCGAGTTCTTGCTCCCGCTCCTTCAGTTGACGTTCCAGCTCTCTGTATTTGTCTGGAGTAATGATGGGCTCATTCTCAAACTGCCGGTACTGACCTAGCCATTTATGCAACGTTTTGGCGGGGACATCCAGCTCCAGGGCCAATTCCGCCACCGTTTTCGTCTGCTCCTGGATGTACTTTACGGCCTGTCTTTTGTATTCTTCATTGTAGCTTCTCCGTGTTCCACTCATGCGGACACCTCCTCGTTAAACTCATTATCTCTATTCTCTTAACGGGTGTCCACGGTTAACACTAACAGCAGTTTTTCGCTTAAATGTGGCTGCAAACTGAACCGGAGAAACGTACCCCAGTGCCCCATGGATTCGTTTACGGTTGTAGAAAAATTCAATGTACTGGAAAATGGCATCATACGCCTGTTGCTTCGTTTTAAATCGATTCCAGTACACCAACTCTTTTTTTAAGAGGCTGTGAAAAGATTCGATACAGGCGTTATCATAACAGTTTCCTTTGCGGCTCATGCTTGCGGTCATCTGGTACGTCTTTAGGCGTTCCCGGTAGTCTGCAGAGGCGTACTGGGAGCCTCGATCCGAATGGTGAATCAAGCCCTTTCCGGGGCGTTTGGCCTGGTAGGCAGCGTCCAGAGCGCCCTGTACGAGGTCAGTGGTCATCCGGTCGCTAAGCCGCCAGCCGACAATCTCCCGGGTACACAGGTCCAGCACGCTCGCCAAGTACATTCGTCCTTCCCGGCAGGGAATGTAGGTGATATCCGCTACCCACGTCTGGTTCGGCTTTTCCGTGTGAAATTGCTGGTTTAACAAGTTGGGGGCAATGGGTAGCGGATGGTTGGAGTCGGTGGTGCATACGCGAAATCTCTTTGCGACACAAGAGCGCAGCCCCAGTTCTTTCATGTACTTGCCTACCGTGCGTTCACTGACCTGGTGCCCTTCACGCACTAGGAGAACCTTGATTTTGGGGCTGCCATAGCGACCCTTAGAGTCGTGAAAATGATAGGCAATCCGCTTTAGCAACAAGGCTTTACGAGTGGCTTGAGGGCTGGGCTTCGCTGTTCTCCATTTGTAATACCCGCTCCGGGACACCTGAAAGACACTGCACATCTTCTCCACGCGGAACTCGGAGCGATGATCTTCAATAAACCGAAATCTCAGTTCTTTGGATTGCTGAAGATGTGCACGGCTTTTTTTAGGATGGCCATCTCCTCTGTCAGGTCTGCGAGTTCTTGCTCCCGCTCCTTCAGTTGACGTTCCAGCTCTCTGTATTTGTCTGGAGTAATGATGGGCTCATTCTCAAACTGCCGGTACTGACCTAGCCATTTATGCAACGTTTTGGCGGGGACATCCAGCTCCAGGGCCAATTCCGCCACCGTTTTCGTCTGCTCCTGGATGTACTTTACGGCCTGTCTTTTGTATTCTTCATTGTAGCTTCTCCGTGTTCCACTCATGCGGACACCTCCTCGTTAAACTCATTATCTCTATTCTCTTAACGGGTGTCCACGGTTAACACTAACAGCATTTATCCCCTTCATTTCTCCATTCCGCCGACTTCCGGCCGATTCAGAGGGATTTATCCCCTTCATTCCCTTGCAGCCTCCCGCAACCTACCCGGCGCACTGCTCCCAAAACCAATATTACTTGTAAGATCATCTATTGCGTTCGTGTCCCGGCATCTGATTCATTTCCACCAGTTGGCCTAGTTTACCCTCTAGATTACTTAAAGGACAGCTTCAGTCGCCGCACAAACATTGTAGCCTATAGCTCATTCAATCCCACTGTACCTATCTGTGTTACCTAAAGCTTAGCTTGCTCAAGCCAACCTCACAAATCCACGCGCCTACAGCTTGCTCAAGCCTACCTACAAATCCATGCACTTAAAGCTTACTCAAAGCTCACCTACAAATCCACGCGCCTAAAGCTTACTCAAAGCTTACCTACAAATCCATGCACTTAAAGCTTACTCAAAGCCCACCTCACGCCCCGTGCAGCTACAACTTATTCAAGCCCGCCGCGCGCTTAGCAGCAGCTTCCGAGACCCGGCGCATCAGCAGCGCAAGCCCTTCACGCGCCTTGGGTGTCTGCGGCAGGAGTGTGCTCCAATCCTCCTCCGGTTCCATTACCTCAGGCATTGCCGGAAAAGGACGGGAGGAGATCTCATGAAACAGCGGCCCCGGCTGGTGCAGAGAGCCTTCAGCCGCAGCCTCGGCCAGCCATTCTCCAGAGGATACAGCCGGACCCTTGCGCTCCAGCCGGGCTAACTCGGACGCGAGCGACACAGATGCAGGCGCGTCTTCTTCCGCACTGCGCTCGTTCTCCTGCTCCGCCCACAGGGCGAACACACCGGAGAGCAGCTCTTCCTTGGACAGTCCGCGCAGGGCTAACGCAAGCAGCGGCTCCTGGGTAAGCTGCTGCCTGATCCGCTCCACCAGTGCCTCAGCCGGCAGCAGACCCGTGCCCTGTTCATCCGCTGCCAGTCTCAACTCATCATCCGCAGGCAGCAACTCCAGCGCAGCAAGCCCGCCATTCAGGCTGCCCTGCAGCAGATCATACAGTTCACCCGGGTGCGCAGCGAGCTGATGTAGCACTTTATCCTTCCGGGCAGGTGTCCACTGCGGAATGCGCAGAGTGACAGCCTCCCGCTGCACCTGCGATAGCGACGCCTGCTGTCCTTGCTGCTGCACCTGCGGCTCTGCTTCCACCCGCTCTCCTTGCCCTTGCTGCACCTGCTGTTTTTTCTCGACTCGCTCTCCCTGCCCTTGCTGCACCTGCTGTTTTTTCTCCACCCGCTCTCCCTGCCCTTGCTGCACCTGCTGCTTATTCTCCAACCGCTCTCCCTGCCCTTGCTCCGCCAACTGCTTTTTCTCCGTCTGTTCTCTTTGCCGCAACGGTTCCGCCCACCGGCCCATATCCCCTTGCTTCTCTATCTCTGCTCCGGCTTTGCTGCTGCGTCTGTCTGCTCCTTCAGCAGCAGGCCCCACACTGCCGGTGGCCTTGATGACCCCGGGCAGCACCTCCAGCCGCAGCTCCAGCAGCTTATACATAGGTGCTTCCTCCTTTTACCTTACAATCTATTGCCCGATCTACATCCAGTCCTGCCCCTGCAGTTCAATCAGCTCCTTGAGCTCATGGTTAGACATCTCGGTCAACCAGTTCTCGCCGGAGCCGACGACCTGCTCGGACAGGCTTTTTTTGCGTTCAATCAGCTCATCGATCCGCTCCTCCAGCGTTCCCTGGCAGATCAGCTTATGCACCTGTACATTCTTGTGCTGTCCAATCCGGAAGGCGCGGTCCGTCGCCTGGTTCTCTACTGCCGGGTTCCACCAGCGGTCATAATGCAGCACATGATTAGCCCTTGTCAGATTGAGGCCGACGCCGCCTGCCTTAAGCGAGAGAACGAAGAAGGCCGGACCTTCCCCCTCCTGAAAAGCATGCACCATCTCGTCGCGCTCACGCTTCGAGATGCCGCCATGCAGGAAAAGCGGCGTCTGCCCGTATCTTCGGGCCAGCCGGCTGACCAGCAGCTCGCCCATCGCCACATACTGGGTGAAGATCAGCGCCGATTCGCCAAGCTCGGAGATGCTGTCGAGCACCTCGAACATGACGTCCATTTTGCCCGAAGGCTCACTGCGCAGGCTCCGCCCCTCGTCCTTGCGGAACAGCTGGGGATGATCGCAGATCTGCTTCAGCTTGGTCAGGGAAGACAGCACCAGCCCCCGACGGGCCATGCCTGAGCGCTCGCCGATGACGCCAAGCATCTCATCCACAACCCCCTGATACAGCGAAGCCTGGGTCTCCGTAAGCGGACAATAAGACTTCAGCTCCAGCTTCTCCGGCAGATCCTTCGAGATATCCGGGTCACTCTTGAGACGCCGCAGCAGGAAGGGCGAGACTAAGCGGTGCAGCTCACGCAGCCGTTCTCCGCCCTCTCCCGATACATAACGCTGGCGGAAGGAATGATAGGTCCCCAGATAGCCGGGGTTGAGAAAATGGAAAATCGACCACAGCTCGCCCAGCCTGTTCTCCACCGGGGTCCCGGTCATTGCGATCCGGTGCGGCGCGCTCAGCTTCATGACGCTCTGCGCCTGCTTGGTGCGGTGATTCTTGATATACTGTGCTTCATCCAGCACAACGGTAGACCAGCGTACCCCGGCCAGATCCTCGCTGTCCCGGCCCGCCAGATGGTAGGTGGTCAGCACAATCTCATGGCCGGCCGCCAGCTCCCTGAATCCTTCACCGCGCACCCGCCGTCCTCCATGGTGAATGTGCAGGCTAAGCGAAGGGGCGAAGCGCTGCAATTCACGCTGCCAGTTGCCAAGCAACGAGGTCGGGCAGAGAATCAGCACTGGCTCCTGCTTCTCACCTGGCGGGGCATTCAGCGCCCGGTCCAGCAGGCAGGTGATGACCTGTATGGTTTTGCCTAGACCCATATCATCGGCCAGGCAGACGCCGAAGCCGAGATTGCTGAGTGCCGTAAGCCACTGATAACCCCGCTCCTGATACGGACGCAGTGTTCCGTTCAGATCCTCCGGCACCGGACGCAGCGGCATCCCGCGCAGCACATCGCCGTGCATGAGGGAGGCCAGCAGGCCGGAGGTCTCCATGCCGGTAACTGACATGCCCTTCCACAGCCGCTCCTCGCCATCTTCGGCCTCCAGGCGCATCCAGTCGGCTGCGGTCATCTCTCCGCTCTCGCCGCGCTTAATATATCTCAGGACCTGACGCACTTCCTTCGGGTCCACTTCAATCCACTCTCCCCGGAAGCGCACAAAAGGCACCCCCGCTTCCACCAGAGCATTCAGCTCCTCCTCGGTGATGTCTGAATCCCCCAGCGAGGCTTCAATGCGGAAGGAGATTAGCTCTTCCATGCCCAGCGCCGGCTGAATCGGGCCATCCGTGCCGCCAACCGGCGGCTGCATCTTCATTCTCATGCCGATCCGCCGGCGTCCCTCACGGCTCCAGCGCGATGGCATCTGCACGGTAATTCCCCGCTCCCGCAGCTGCTGCACACTCTCCTTCAGGAAGAAATACAGCCGCTCCGGCGGCAGATCAATTCCGCGCGGAGCCGGTTCAGCCAGCGATCGCCGGATATCCGGCGAACTCTTCGCCGCACGTCCCAGCGCAGCAAGCAGCTGCTGCTGGATATTACGGTATCGCTTGCCCCACAGGGTGAACTCCCGCTCCCGGCTGCTCCACACCGCTTCCGCCGGAATCCAGAATTCTCCCTCCTCCCGGCTCTCCGCCCAGAAGGTTAGCTGCCACAGCTCGCTGTCCTCCGCCGGCGGCTCCAGCCGCAGGCCCAGACTAAGCTGTCCGCTGCGGGCCTCCTCAGTCTCGAAATGCGGCACCTCATGGCCCGCCGTCTCGTTCACCACGCTCAGCAGCTCCGTCACCTCAGCCGGGGTCCCCTGCACGGGGATATCCCGGCTGCCGGTAAGCAGACTGTTCCACCACAGCTCAGTCAGCGGAGAATAGCCGCGGCGGTAGTTAGCCTTATACGGCGCCAGCGCGCTCTCATGGGCGGCAACTACATTCTTAATCTCGGCAGTCATGACCGCCTGCAGGAAGGAATACAGCACATATCCGCCCGCTTCCTCGCGCGAGGACAGGTCGCCTTCCTCGGCTACATGCGTGCCGAGCGCAAGCACTGGCATAGAGGCCGCCATCTGCAGGAAGAACTCCTTATCCGCCTCTTCCCGGAACGCCGGTGACCAGCACACGGCAGCGGCCTGTTCGCCTCCGCGCCGCCGCGAGCCGACCTTGCGCGGCGGCTGGGCACCGGGCACAATCCCGCCCTTGCCCATCAGCTCCAGCGCGAAACGGGCCGCAGCCGACCAGTAGCGCAGCTCGCCTCCAGGCTCAATGCCCTGGGCACGGCTGGCCTGTTCATCCCAGGCCAGCAGCAGCTCGAAAGCATCCTTCGGCGACAGCGCCAGTCCTTCCAGCGTGCGTCCGGGCAGTCCGCGCCGCGCCGGCTTGCCCTCCGCAGCAGCGGCTGCAGGATACTTCACCTCCGCCAGCCGCAGGGCAGCACCCGCAAAAGGACGCCAGCCGCTGCGGAGCTCCAGCCGTTTGATCACGCGTGTCCATGCGTCCACCTTCGGCTCGGAGGTTTCGCCCGAGAAGCAGAATAATACGTCCCCTAACCATATTGCATACAGATGCTTAATCATTGTTGGTTAATCTCCATTCTTGTGAGCAAACAGCAAGAGCAGCCCTTCCACTCCGGAAGACTGTCTCCTGCTGCGCGAGAAATATATTATGAAGCTGCACCGGCGGCAATAGCTCTAGCCGTACAGCCTTCCTGTTACGTTATTTGCTGCAACTTTTTCTTCATCCCTTCATCTTATACGAAAAAGCCTATATTTAAAAACTTTTCTGCACATTTTCTGTGATTTTCAGCAGATTGTTGCCCGGATCAGGCCATTACTGTCCAGATTGCGTTCCAGCAGGAAGAACCGGCCCGCCCCTCCAGGCAAGCCGGTCCTGAAATCCCGTGCAGCAACTCGTGCTGGACTACTACACTCTGACGGGTTACATTCTACCCGGCTCCTACTCCGCACCCGCCAGAATCTGCAGCTCTCCGCCCCCGGCAGTATCCGCCACCTGAACGATGATCGCACCGTTCTTGCCGTTCCGGGCCCAGCCCAGTGCCCCTTCATTCAGCTCCTCCAGACTAATCTCCGCCAGCCCCTCCACCGCAGCCACATTGAAGAACGGATAGCAGAGCGCGAACCGCAGCGTCTCCCGGCGCGGCTTGTAATCATGAACCGCATACGCCCACTTCAGCACCAGCGCATTTTCCTCCCCTTCAGCCTGCACGGTAAGCTCCGTATACTGCCCCATGCGGTAGCTGAAGCTGTGGCCGTCATCCTCATACAGCTTGAAGGAGGAAGAGAAGCCCGCAGCCGCTTCCGCCCCGTAGAGATGGAAGATGATCGTCTCCTCCGTGTCCTCCAGCGCATACTGTCTCAGCGGGCCTTCGGCCACGAAGCTGCCTGCCTTCACATACATCGGCATGATATGCAGCGGTGCAGCCGCAAGAATATGGCGTCCGCCTTCATGAATCTCCCCGTCCCAATAGTCCAGCCAGCAGCCTTCGGGCAGATAGACGGAGCGGTGATCCGTATCCGGGCGGTAGACCGGGGCAATCAGCACATTTTCACCCAGCAGGAACTGGTCGCACAGGTTGGTCACATGCGGATCACGCGGATATTCGAGCACCAGCGGACGGATGACCGGCAGACCGCTCATCTCCGCTTCATGAAAAAGATTATACAAATGCGGCATCCACCGGTACCTCAGCCCGATGAATTCACGCAGAATCCCTTCCACCTCTTCCCCGAAGGACCAGGGCTCCTGGCGCAGTGTTCCGATGGAGGAGTGATTCCGGCAGTAAGGGAAAAACACCCCCATTTGCGTCCACCGCACCAGCAGCTGCGCCGACGTATGATGGGCGAACCCGCCGATATCCGGCCCCGAGAAGGCCAGCCCGGACAGCCCCATGTTGAGCACCATCGGCATCGCCATCGCCATATGCTCCCAGAAGCTGCGGTTATCCCCGGTCCATACGGCTGCATAGCGCTGGATGCCCGCATACCCGGCCCGGGTCAGCACGAAGGGACGCTCGCCCCCCATATGCTCGGCCAGACCCTCATAGGTCGCTTTGGACATCATCATCCCGTACAGGTTGTGGTATTCCTCATGGGTCACCGGCCGCCCGTTGTTGAAATGCATCACATCCAGGTCCATTGTCTTGGTCTCATTGAAGACTGCCGGTTCGTTCATATCGTTCCAGATGCCCTGAATACCAAGCTCCGTGTAGTATTTGTGCAGATCCCCCCACCACTCGGCGGTCCGACTGTCGCTGAAATCAGGAAAGGCGCTGATCCCCGGCCACACCTCACCGAAGAATATATCGCCCTCCAGGCGGCGGCAGAAATGCTTTTCCAGCACCCCTTGCTTATACACCTCGTATTTAGGGTCTTTTTTGACGCCGGGATCGACAATCGGGACAATGCGCACACCCAGCTCCGCAAGCTCCGAGATCATTTTCTGCGGATCAGGGAAGTTGACAGGGTCGAAGGTGAATACGCGGTATTCGTCCATATAGTGGATATCCAGATAGATCACATCACAGGGGATGTTCTTCTCACGGAAGGTCTTGGCCAGCTGCAGCACCTCCTGCTGGTTCATGTAGCTGTAGCGGGACTGGTGATAGCCAAGCGCCCACTTGGGCGGGAGGGCGATCCGGCCGGTGAGCGTGGTATATCTTTTGACGACATCCTTCATCTCAGGCCCGTTAATGAAATAGATATCGTACGCTCCTGTAGAGCAGCCAATGGTAAAAGCAATGCCGTGCGAGCGCATGTCGAAATCACTCCGCCCCGTATTATCCAGAAACAGCCCGTAGGAGAGGTCCCCGTGCATGTGGATAATGAGCGGAATAGACTCATAGAGCGCTTCAATCTCCGGCAGATGCGGGGCGAACACATCGGTGTTCCAGTTCGTATAACGCTCCCCCCGTTTGTCCAGGAAGCTCGACTTCTCACCCAGTCCGTAAAAATGAGAGTCCGGCTGCATATCATATTCGGCATGGCTTGCGCCGCGCGGGTTCCAGCTCGTCAGATTCTGCTGCATGATCACCTTGCCGGATGTATTCTCCACACGAAGCAGAAATGAGGCCTTCTCAATAATCAGCCGGATGGCGCCCGTAGAGAAAATGAGCTGCTCCTCCGTCTCCTCTACCGGAAACAGATGCGGAATACAGCACTCCTTCAGCACCGCCTCCGAGGTGGTCAGGTCCGGTACCTTATCATGGAAGACCTTCATCCGGAACATATCATCGCTCAGGAAGATAAAAGCCATCCCGGCGCATTCCCCCCGGACGATGTAGATATTCTCGGAGCGTTCCCAGGACACCACGCTGCCCGGCGTGTTCCAGGTCTCCTTCATCACCAGCGGCCCCATCTTCTCAGGGCGTATCGCCTCACTGCTCTCCATGTATCTTCTCTCCCTTCGCTGCTTGCTGATCTACTTCTTGACTACATATTACCCCGGGCCTAAGGAATACTATCCGTGATTGTTATGACCAATCGGTCATTTTTTTCGCCGGATTAGTCTTATTTGCTGCCAAAGCGGGTATATTCTATATAGGCCAAGGCCAAAACGTAGTTATTAACCAAGTTAGGGAGTGGTCATATGACTAGAACTAATCCTTATAAGTGGGGAAATTTGCTGCTCTTCCTCGGCGTCATTGTCATCAATACCCTTTCGGTCGTCCTGCCGCTTGGCGGGAACAGCACCGCCGAAATCTCGGACAGGTATCATACGTACCTCACACCGGCCGGATATGCTTTTTCCATCTGGTCCCTGATCTATCTGCTGCTGGCCGGATTCATTATTTATCAGTTCCGCAAGGGTACCGGAGGCAGGGATTCCGTCCAGCGGATCGGGATCTGGTTCATGCTCAGCTGTATCTTCAATATGGGCTGGCTGCTCCTCTGGCATTATCTGTACATTGAGCTGTCGCTGGTGGCGATGGTACTTCTGCTGCTATCGTTAATCGTCATTTACCGCAAAACCCGCTTCATCGCAGATCCCACAACCGGGGAGAAATGGCTCGTGAAGCTGCCGTTCAGCCTCTACCTCGGCTGGATCTCCGTTGCTACTATTGTCAATGTCAGTGTTGTGCTGGTGAAGAACGACTGGGGCGGCTTCGGACTCAGCGGCATACTGTGGGCAGTCATTATGCTCTGCGTTGGTGCAGTGCTGGCTGTACTGGTAAGCTTCCCGTACCGGGACAGCATCTATCCGCTTGTCTTCGTCTGGGCCTACATCGCCATTGCTGCGGAGCATAAGGACACGAATGAGGTGTATTTCACCGCATTGATTGCAGCAGGGCTTCTCTTGCTCTACAGTATTTGGCTGCTGCTGACTCCGCGCCGTTCCCGCAGCAGATACTAAATAAATTGAACTGACTATTTTTCCATTTTGGGATTAGCCGTGACTCCAGAGAAGTTTTGGACTTCCGGCCGCTATTGTCTGCAGATTTCTTGATTTATCCCGTTTTCAACGGTTGAAATCCGCAGACAAAGGCGGTCGCTACCGCTCCTCCAGTTCCAAAATTCCCTTCCGCCACTTTCCCCTTCCCTTAAGTTTTCAAGTTCAATCTATGTAGATACGCTTATATATACAAAAAAATCCCCGCACGCCAGCTTCACGTGCGGGGGATTTCGCTGTCCTATGCCTTGACCGCTTGCAACCGGCCCGGGTTATTTCTTGCGCGCTACCGCTTCGATCTCAACCAGCGCGTCCTTCGGCAGACGGGCTACCTCAACGGCACTGCGGGCCGGGTAAGGCTCGGTGAAGAAGGTGCTGTACACCTCGTTAACCGCCGCGAAATCATTCATATCCTTCAGATACACGGTTGTCTTCACCACTTGATCCATCGCTGCTCCGGCCTCTTCCAGGATGGCCTTCACATTGTTAAGCGACTGGCGCGCCTGCTCCTGCACACTGCCCGGCAGTTCCGCCGTCTGCGGGTCCATTCCGAGCTGGCCTGAAGTGTAGACCCAGTTGCCCGCAACAATTGCCTGGCTGTAAGGACCGATCGCTCCTGGGGCTTTGCTTGTAGCTACTTGTTTTTTGGTCATTATGAACGCCTCCTGCATGCTGTACGCGGCCTGTAGACCGCTATGTACATTCTATTAGTATGCTTATTGTAAGTCCTGGGGTCTGCGGTTTGCAAACCCTGCTGCCCGGCTAATGCTTGCCAATCACATGAATGACCTCATTCGTGTAGATGTGCACGCCGCCTGTATCAGCCTGGGCAATATTCATCATCGCCCGCGCTACCGTGGCGGCGGGAATGGCCCGGAACTTCGCAGCTTTGCCGACCATGGCGAAATCCAGCGCCTTCATCAGCACAGCCGCAGCGCGTTCACCCAGCCTGAATTCTGCCCGGTCACCCAGCAGCAGCGAAGGGCGGAACAGATGCAGCCCGTGGAATCCGGCAGCTATCAGCCCCTCCTCCGTCCGCCCCTTGATCCGGCTATAGAAGGTACGCGATTTGGCGCTGGCTCCCATAGAGGACACAGCCAGGAACTGCTTCACATTATACTCTTTGGCCAAGGACGCAGCGGCAAGCGGGTATTCCAGATCTACCCGTTCGAACTGCTCCTGCGAACCCGCCTGCTTAATTGTCGTTCCCAGACAGCAGAATACTGCATATACACCGGCGAATTGCCCGCTATATTGCTCAAGCCGGTCCCAATCCACTTGAATCTGTCTCAGCTTGGGATGCTCAAGCGCAAGCGGACGGCGGACCAGTACACGGACCTCGTCCCAGCTCCCGCCCAGCAGATCCCGGGTCAGCGCACTGCCGACCAGACCAGTAGCACCCAGTACCAGCGCAACTCTTCTCACCGCAATAGCCTCCTTATATTCCTCCTTATTCATCCCGCAGAATACGGCGGCCCAGCAGCAGTGCCAGCAGTATCATCAGCACGCCTACCACTAACTGCATGCCGTAGATTTGCATCCACTGCGGCCATTCCTTAATCCATTCGTAGATACGGCCGCCCAGCAGCGGGCCGAAGAAGGCCGCCAGACCGGTGAGCGCCGCATACATCGCCATATACATCGGCCGTTCGCGCTTTGGCGTATCCCCAATAATGAAGTTGAAAGCGAGCTGGTTGAAGCCGCCTACGCCCACGCCGAACACAATATGGGCTGCGAATAACACAGGAAGCATCGGCAGCACGGACAAGAGCCCCCAGATCAGGGAAGAGAACGCGATAATCGGCAAGGTCCAGAGCAGCAGCTTCTTGTTACTGTGCCTGGCATTCAGGTTGCCCCATACATAGAAGCTGGCCATCATGAAGACCGTCTGCGCCACATTCAGCAGGGACAGCTTCTCATAATTGATATTCAGCAGCTGCAGCATGACATAGGAATATAGCGGTACGGTCAGGTTCTGCAGCAGCAGCCAAGCAGACAGGAACAGTGTGGATTTCATGAACAGCTTGTCCTGAAGCGGCTTCCTGAGCATCGGCAGGAAGGCCTTCTCTTCGGATTTCTCAAACGGCACATCCGGGTAGAAGAAGAATACCACGATGTTCGAGATTGAGAAAATCCACACTACAATATACAGGATAAGGAATCCGTGTCCGCCCGGATAACGGTCCAGAATAATACCGCCCCCGTACATCACCAGGCTTCCCAGCGCATTAAGGAACGTATTACGAATACCGAAATACCGGCCCCTTACTCTTGCAGGCACCAGGTCACTGATGACGGAGTTCCAGAGCACACCACCGGCGGTGTTCGCAATGAAAGCAATGGTATACAGAACGATGAAGGCGGTAACCCAGTGCTCTTGCGGAAAAATAAACGGAACCAGGCCCGTAGATCCCCACAATAGACGGTGTAAGCCAATAAAAGTCACGAGCGCCCACTTACGGCTCGGCAGCTTCTGGATCAGGAAGGCCACACCGATCTGTGCGACGTTCACCAGCGTAGTAAGCGCCAGGACAAATCCGATCTGACTGGAGCTGGCACCCAGGTATAACAGGAATCCTGTAAGAAATTGGCCTTGCAGCAGCACCTGGAATATGGTGGATGGTATCCCCTCAAAGGTAGCGATCTGCAGATTCTTGCGGTGTACGGAGGCCTTGCGCAAATCCTTGGAACGGTTCCGCAGCGGCCGGCTTCTCATGATGTTCATGGGGGAATGACTCTCCTTTGATGCGGCTTTTGCTTCATTCTACTCAGCACCAGATTCCTGTCAATATACCAAATTCACAAATAAAGTTGGAGCTGCGGGGATTATACAGACGCGCCCGAATCCAGAGGTAAATGTAAGGAAAATATACTACCCTGGCCTTCGCGGCTATGCAGGGTAATGAAGCCGCCCAGTAGCCTGGCCAGATCATTGCTGATAGACAGGCCCAGTCCCGTACCGCCATACTTGCGGCTGACATTGATATCCGCCTGTTCAAAGGCTTCAAAGATCAGATCATGCTTCTCCGGAGGAATGCCGATTCCGGTATCCTGCACCTCAAAGGCAATCCACTTCTGCGAAGCAGCCCCCTCCTGACGTTCCACTACACGGATATTCATAGTGACCCCGCCAGTCATCGTGAATTTGAACGCATTCGAAAGCAGATTGCGCAGAATCTGCTGCACCCGCTGGGGGTCCGTGTAGATTACGGCCGGGACCCCTTCGTCCAGAGAGACACTGAAGGTGAGCTGCTTCTGTCTGGCTAAGACGCCGAACTGCTGAACGAGCAGATCAGGGACCTCGCTGGTATTTAAATCCTCTATAATAATATCCAGCTTACCGGCCTCCACCTTGGACAGATCGAGAATATCATTGATGAGCGACAGCAGATCCTCCCCTGACCGGTGAATGATCCCGCCATATTCAGCAAGCTCCTCCGCACTCAGGGACTCATCGCCTTCTTCTATCATCTGGGACAGGTTAATAATGCTGTTCAGAGGGGTTCTCAGTTCATGGGACATGTTCGCCAGGAACTCCGATTTGAACTGTGAGGCGAGCATGAGCTGCCTGGCTCTTTCCTCAAGCACAATTTTATTCTTATGCAGCTCCTCCGTCTGTTCGGACAACAGCTCATTCGCTCTAATGATCTGTCCGGTACGCATCAGTTCCAGATGGAAATCGCGGATAATCAGCGCGAACAGAGCACTGAGGACAAGACCTGCAGGAAAGGTAACCGGCAGAATCTTCGTTATGTAATCATGTGTGGGAATGACCCCGAATACGGCAATATTCAGCACATTTACTACATTGACTACCAAGATGGTGACGATCCCCTTATACATCAGCGAGGAAGACGAACGCTTCATCCATAAGCTCAGAGCGGCACAGACGAAGCCCAGAAGAGTCAGGTTCAGCACACCTACCAGGGCTGCGTCCGTAACTCCGAAGGTCAGGCGCGTAAGCCCGGTAGCGATTCCGATTATAATCAGTACCAGAGGCTGGGGATAAGCCAGCGTTGAAATGATCAGCGGTACGTACCGCAGGTCAAAAATGACATGCTCATGCAGTCTGTAGCCGAAAAAGGTGCTGATCCAGCCCGCAAAGACCGCGAGCAATACCCAGCTTACTCTTTTTACAGGCTCGGATGCGTGGGTTATGGTGTACTTGTATATTAGATTCGCCAGATACGACAGAGTGATTAGTAAAGCTGTATTCACAAAAAAGATTTTGACATATTCCATGGCTTCACTCCTGCAGCGAAAATAAGTTCACAATAATATCAATAGTATCACAATGGAGGAATGAAAACATGAAGCATGAGGGCTATTGCATATGTATATGTATGAGAATGAAGGCTGCCGCATGTCGGGAAAACAGCAAAAGAGCGCAAATCAGGTAGGATTTGCGCTCTTTCCTTGTATTGTTAACTGCTGATTAGCTGCGGTGGGAGGACTCCCATTTATGGTACTCCGCTTCGGCTTCATCCTTGGAATGGCCGTAACGCTCCTGCAGCTTGCCTACCAGCTTGTCTTTTTCACCGTCGATGATATCCAGGTCATCATCTGTCAGCTTGCCCCATTGCTTCTTGGCTTCACCTTTAATCTGCAGCCATTTACCTTTAATCACATTGTTATCCACTACAAGCTCATCTCCTTAGTTGTCTATTTAATGTCTGGCGAAAGCTTATAATTGCTTGTGATCTATTACCCCTATGACTTTTTGCTGAATCGCCACGGAGTGCAGGGCTGCACCTGCAACCGGGTGAAACCATGCAGAATAACTCAACTTTTGTCACATAAAAGTCTTTATAAAAAGCTATTCAACTATCTTAAAATTTGATATACTTCAGAAGTAAATTTATTTATGATTTAAGTGATTATTTTCACATGATACTTCCATAGCTTGTGCTAAAATGCCATCGAACAAGAAACGATATGATTAAATTTTTTCTTATTGCCTGCCGATATATGTCGTATGCCTGCTACAAAAAGGGACTTAAGACCGAGATGAGAGTGACATTTATCATTTATAAAGTGATTTTTATCACTTCCACCGCTATTAAAATGTTTTACATTTTAATATATATATTTTAAACTATTTTCTTGGAGGTCATATCAAAATGAAAAAAGCTTCTGTAATCTTGTCGAGCGCACTGGTACTGGGTACTTTACTCGCTGGTTGCGGCAACAGCAACAAAGCTGAGAATGCAGCTGCAACAACTGCACCTGTAGCAACTGCTACTGCCGCAGCTGAAGCAACTACTGCACCTGCAGCCGAAACAGGCAAGTACCAGGACGGAACCTACTACGGTACAGTGGATGCCGATCCAGAGACTGGCTGGCAGACCTTTGCACAACTGACTGTAGAAGGCGGCAAAATCACCAAAGCTGACTGGAATGCTTTCAACGTTAAAAAAGCGGGCGATTTGAAGAAAAAAGTATCTGAAGACGGCAACTACGGCCTGGTAAAAATCGGTGGAGCGAAGTCCGAATGGCATGAACAGGCTGCTCTTGCTGAAGCCTACCTGATTGAAAAACAAGATCCTGCTGCTCTCACTGTAAACGCTGAAGGCAAAACAGATGCAATCTCCGGTGTATCCGTACACGTTAGTGATTTCGTTGGCGCGGCTCAGGCTGCACTTGCTGCCGGCCCTGCACAAGCAGGCCCATACAAAGACGGCGGATATACTGCTGAAGGCGAAATGGATGCTAAATCCGGCTGGAAGTCCACTGTAGCTCTGTCTGTTGCTAACGGCAACGTTGTAGCTGTTAATTTCAGCGGTGTGAATGCTGCAGGCGACGATAAGAAACAATATTCTGTAGACGGAAAATACGGCATGAAAGCCGGCGGCGCTGCTGCTGAATGGCATGAAGAAATCGCCCTTGCCGAGAAATACTTCCTTGAGAACAAAGGCGTAGCTCCTACCCTGGATGCTGAAGGTAAAACAGACGCAATCTCCGGCGTATCCATCCATGTTGGTGAATATTTCACACTTGCACAAAAAGCACTCGAAGGCGCGAAATAATTATTCGCTACCCTTTTGCAGCTAATCAGATGAATGAGGTGAGTTTCTCTTGAAGAAAATAGTCATTTTGGGCGGCGGCTACGGCGGCGTACTCACGGCTAAGAAACTGGCAAAGAAATTTAAGAACGACAAAGATGTAGAAATCAAACTGATCGACCGAAATCCATATCACACTCTTTTGACTGAGCTGCATGAGGTTTCTGCGAATCGCGCACCTGAGGATTCGATCAAAATTGACTTGAAGAAAATTTTTGCCGGACTGAAAGTAGATGTAGTTCTGGATGAGATCAGCAACATTGATTTCAAGAACAAGAAGCTGAAATCCGACAAAGCCACCTATGCTTATGATTATCTGGTCATCGGCACAGGAAGCAAGCCAACCTTCTTCGGTATCCCCGGAGCTGAAGAGAACACCTTCTCCTTCTGGTCCTACGATGATGCAGTTGCCCTGAAGCGTCAGATCCGCGACATGTACACCAAAGCTGCGAAGGAAAAGAACCCGGCTACACGCCGCGCTATGCTGACCTTCGTAATCATCGGTGCCGGCTTTACCGGCGTTGAGCTTGTAGGTGAAATGGCCGAGCAGCGCGACGAGCTCTGCAGAGAATTCTTCATCGATCCTTCCGAAGTGAGATTGATCGTGGCTGATATGGCTCCGAAGATCCTGCCTATCCTTCCGGATAAGCTGATCCAGAAAGCCGAAGCCCGTCTGCGCAAGCTGAAGGTAGAAATCGTTACCGGCGCCAAAATCACCGAAGTAGGGGCAGGCTCTGTTGCCCTCGGCGAGAAGAACATCGTGGATGCACAGACAATCGTCTGGACCGCCGGTGTTGAAGGCTCGGAAATCGTCGGCAACCTTGATGTTCAACAGCAAGGCCGCAAACGTATTGTTACCAATGAACACCTTGAAAGTGTTGACCATAAGAACGTATACGTCGTAGGGGATAACATCTTCTTCATCCCCGAAGGCGAAGAACGTCCAGTTCCGCAAATGGTTGAGAATGCTGAACAAGCGGCTCCGGTTATCGCAGGGAATATCACTGCTGATATCAAGGGTACGCCTAAAAAAGCATATAAACCAGGCTTCCACGGCACCATGGTTTCCATCGGCAGCCGCTACGGTGTAGCGAACGTTGGTCTTCCGGGCAAGTTCTTCATGCTGACCGGCTTCATGGCTATGTTGTCCAAACATTTCATCAATATGTTCTATCTGTCCCAGGTTGTGGGCTTCAACAAGGTCTGGACTTACATGATGCACGAGTTCTTCCATGTTGAGAACCGCAAGAGCTTCGTCGGCGGTTACTTCTCCAAGCGTTCGCCGAACTTCTGGCTCGTTCCGCTCCGTATGCTGCTCGGGGGAATGTGGTTATATGAAGGTATAGAGAAGATCCGCAAAATCTGGGTTGATCCGAATAAGATTTTCCTGATTCCTGCGGCTCCTTATGCAGACGCGACATCGGCAGCAAGTCAGGCTGTGGATGCAGTCAAAACTACCGTAGATGCCCAATCTGCCGCTTCCGCAGTATCCACTGCCAAAGAAGCTGTATCGGCTCTTCCGGTTCCAGGCTTCATCTATGATATCTCTAACTGGTTCATGGATCTCATGTTTTACAATGCTGACGGATCTTACACCTTCCTGGCAAAATGGTTCCAAATCGGTATGGTCTGTGCCGAAATCGTCTTCGGCGTAATGCTGATCGTTGGTCTGTTCACAGCGATCTCTGCTCTGGCCACGATAGGTATGGCGGTTATGATCTGGACCACCAAGATGGCAGCAACAGAAATGCTCTGGTATGTTGGAGCAGCTATTGCCTGCATCGGCGGTTCCGGCAGCGTGTTCGGCCTGGATTACTATGTTCTTCCTTGGCTTAAGAAGCAGTGGAAGAGGATTCCTCTCGTCCGACGCTGGTATCTGTATACCGACTGATGAACCGGGTAACCGGTGGTTAACAACTACATTCATTTATAACAGCGGCGTATGCACAGGCTGCGCTGCTGCAAGCTGAATAGGATATTCTTAAGAGTAATGTGTCCCTAGGACACATTACTCTCCTTGTTTAACGAGGTGAAAGTACATTTATATGTGTGTTTTCAACAAAATGGTTTTGTAGGGATAATCAGGAATTGGCTTCCTTCCAGCAAAACCGATAAGAAGGAGAGAAGCTTGTGAACCAAAAAATCACCCAAGATACATTCCGGTTGCTTCAGGCTGAAATGTCTAAGATTGCCGGAATTCAGTTGTCTCTCTCTCCGGCAGAATGTGAGCAAATGCTCTCGGTACTGGAACGCCATGATCTGGAGTATGACCGCAAAACTCATTTGCTAGGCATTTATACCATCCTTACCGTGGCAGCACAGCGCCATATGGAATGTGTCCCACATCATCCTGACCTGACCCGTAACATTTTGGATGGAGATTACCTGTACAGCTTCTATCTGCAGTTTGCAGTGAAATACAGGGAGCTGGATCTGGTAGCCTATATGGCCTCCTCCATCAAAAAATTGCAGATCAAACGTTCAAATGGAGAGTTCACAGAACACAATCCGGCCCGGGAGCTGGATGAGTTTCTCATTCAGGAGCGCAGACAACGAAGCCGTACCAGCAAAGCCATTTGACAGGTGGGAACATGAACGATGAAGCTGCATGAAGCCTTGAATATTGATCTGAATGAAATTAACCGTGAAATTAAGAATCTGGTGGCCCGGGATAAGGATGTTCCCAAAAAGTCGCAGCTGGCGCAGAGCATTCTCGAACTGACAGGCTCCGGCGGTAAACGCCTCCGCCCGCTGATGGTTATTGTCGGCAGCCGGTTTGGTCCGAGACCTGCCGGACGCCGCACCCTGCAATTATCCGCTGCGGCTGAATTTATCCATGTGGCCTCATTGATTCATGACGATATTATTGATAACGCCGAGCTGCGGCGGGGCGAGCCTGCGCTGCATATCAAGACCGGGATTCTATCCGCTGTCCATATCGGTAATTATATGTCTGCCCGCATTATTGAACTGCTCAGCAAGTATACCGGTGATAAGGACCGTTATGTTCACGATCTATCCTCTGTCGCCACAGCCCAGTTATGTTTGGGTGAATATCAGCAATTAGAGCTTGCCTTCGATTATGATCTTACGCTGGAGCAGTACCTGGAGAAGTCCCGTAACAAAACCGCACTGTTGATGGCCACCTGCCTGCGGGTAGGCGCATTGTCGGCGGAGAGCAGCGCGGAGACTGCCCACCTCCTCTACGATTTCGGAGAAGCGCTGGGAATGTCATTCCAGATTCAGGATGATATCCTGGACTTCACGCAATCAGCGGATGTACTCGGCAAGCCGGCCGGCAGCGATCTTCGTCACGGCCAGGTTACCCTTCCTGTGCTCTTCGCCTTACAGGATGATGAGCTTGCTCCTGTCATCCGCAGGATAGGCCCTGGCTCTTCTCCTGAAGACATTGAGCATGTCCTGGAGCTCGTAAGAGACAGTGATGCCCTTGCCCGCTCAGAGGCTGTCAGCCAGGACTATCTGGCCCGGGCTGCTGCGATTGTGGAGCAGCTCTCCAGCTTCCCGGCGCATGCCGATCTGAAGACCCTGCTGCAATACTTCGCCGGGCGTGACCGCTGAGCGGGCATCAGCATAATGCAGTGACAACCTTGTGCGTTAGTACAATGTATGCTGTTTTTCGCATACATTCGGGTCATGCGCCTGCGTGCCAGCACAATGTATGCTATTTTTCACATACATTTAGTTTCAGCTGGTGAAATCAATCTTATCCAAAAAAAGACTGCCGGGACTTCTCCGGCAGCCTGGGCGCCTTGCAACAGGGCGCCCTTTTGTTATTTATTTTCAAGCAGCATTGTATCTATTATTTCCTGAAAATCATCCCGGTACTGGCGGAAAGCTTCGGTATTAAACTTAGTATTGGGATCTTTGGGCTTAGGCGGGCCAGTGAGGAGCTCCGCGTACAAACGGTCAGTTTCTTTGGATAGCGGTGCCCAGACTTTCTTCACATCGTCATATTCTGCACCCAGGCCTGCGATATAGCTGTCGGATTCTTTCTTGTGGGCCATCGCAACAGCTAGCCGGTCCATGGTTGCTTGAATATCCATATTTTCGCCGACAGTGTTCTTCCCGTTCTTGGCATAATAATGGAAATCAGCGAAGCCTTTGTTCCACACATCGACAATCATAAAGTTGACCAATTCATCCAGCACCGTTAGGGGCGGTAACGTCACAGCCGGAACCGGTGCCTTAAACTTGCTGCGGAGATTGTTAAATTCGGCTTTTTCCACTGCCTCCATAGCTCTGAAGATTTTATTATCTGCAATCAGAACAATAACCTCATTGTACATATTCGACCGTTTCTCCCCCTGAAGCAGTACTGCATCCACCTTTTCCCCATTGTCATCCGTATACTCTGTAGATTCAATGACCTTGGGTCTAAGCACTTTAAGCTCTGGCTCCGTCTCCGTCAATTGTGCTTCTTTAAACAAAGCCTGCACACCGGGATGGAGATGTTCAGCCACAAATTTCTTTTTCGCCGCCACATCCGAATTGTTCACATATGTAATGATATAGTCCAGAGCCAGCTTCTCCGCAGCTGTAGGCTCTGCCTTAGGAGCTTCCGTAGGAGCCGTTGTAGGAGCAGGAGTAGGTTCTGCCGTAGGTTCGACCGTTGCAGCGGCAGTGGGTTCAGCAGCAGCCGAAGTGCTATCAGGCTTTGCTATATTGGCATCCGAAGCGCAGCCCGACACTACAGCACAAGCTACAATGAGGCTGAGCGCCAGTTTGTTATTCAATTTGTATTCCTCCTTCAAGAATTTGGATGTTCCAAGACCTATTCTTTCTATACCCATCCAATAAGCACTTAAAGCGCATGTTAATTGAAGTTTTGCTGAACAAACGAATGCAGCGAAGCGTACGTGAGTGATGTTTAGCATGGGGGTTTGGGGTTTGGGGTTTGATGCTCCAAAAAAGAAGAAAAGCGCGAAGCTCTAAGCTTATTCGCGCCTTTTTTGCCGCCCACCCCCTGGGTAGGCCTGTTGTCTTTTTGAAGTTAATCTTGCCTGGGAAAGGTTAGGACGGAACGGAGAGGAATTTTGGAACTGGAGGAGCGGCAGCGTTCGCCTTTAACTTCGGATTCCAACCGCTCCAGCGGTTCCAATCAGGGAATCCGAAGTTAACAGCGACCGGAAGTCCAAACATTCCGCGCAGTGCAGCTCCCCAACCTCCAGCCGCCCCTACCCGAGGCGCCCAACCTAATTAACGTAAAAATAATCAATCAGCGTACACAGCAAGATCACCATACTGATCACCTGATTCAAATTATAAGAAGCCACCTTCATCAGCTTACGGTTAGCTGGCTTGATAATCTTGTGCTCCGTCATGAGCAGCACCGTAGCGATGCCGATGCCGACCAGATACATCCAGCCGAGATCACGCCAGAGGTACAGGAACAACAGCAGCATAACCATAATGAAATGCAGCCCTTTGGAGATCCGCAGCGCATTCTCCAAGCCGAAAAAGCTCGGTATGGACCATAAACCGTTCTTGCGGTCAAACTCAATGTCCTGGGTCCCGTAGATGATATCAAACCCGGCAATCCAGAGCATCACCACGGTTCCGATGACGAACGGCGTGAACGCGATATTCCCGGTAACCGCAAACCAAGCACCAATCGGCGCCGAAGCAATTACGAAGCCCAGATACAGATGACTCAGGAAGGTGAAGCGCTTCGTGTAAGAGTAGGATGAGATCAGTACAATGGCTACCGGGGACAGCACCAGACAGAGCAGATTCAGCATCCCGGAAGCCACAATGAACAGGGCATAATTGATGATAATGAACAGAATGACTTCTTTCTCGGCGAGCAGACGCTGCGGCAGATGCCGATGGGCGGTACGCGGATTGTTGCCGTCGAAGGTGCGGTCCACCAGACGATTGAACGCATTCGCCCCGTTGCGCGCCCCGATCAGCGCGATCAGTCCCCATAACATCATATGTCCGGAAGGCCAGCCTCCCGCAGCCCATACCATCGAGATGATGGCAAAAGGCAGGGAGAACAGCGTATGGGAGAACATCACCAGCTCGCTGAACATTTTCATTTTAAGTGCCGTATGTTTAAAAGCATTAATGATAACCATAATGTTAGGCCTCTTTCTTAGTGGATCGCTTGCAGCACTTCATGGAGTGCATCCAGCAGGGCATCGATATTCCCGGAAGTAACAACAAGCGGCGGCTGGAAGGCGAGAACGTTGCGGCCTATGCCGTTTTTGCCGATCAGGAATCCGCGGTCCTTCAGTTCTTCCAGCACATAGTCTGTCACAGCCGCGGCATCCTCAGTCTTGGTACCGGCCAGCTCGGCCCCCAGCATGAGTCCGCTGCCCCGTACATCGGTAATCAACGCAGGATACCGCTTCTGGAGAGCAAGCAAGCCTTGCTTCAGTTGCCCGCCGAGCTCAGCCGCACGTTCCGCCAGCCGCTCATCACGGATGTAGTCCAGGACCGCCAGCGCGGTAGCCGCAGAGACCGGATTCCCTCCGAACGTTGAGGCGGAAGGCTTGTTCAGCGAAGCCGCAATCTCATCCGTTGTGGAAAAGGCGGCGATAGGCACTCCGTTCCCCAGTGCTTTAGCCATGCTGATAATGTCCGGCACGACGCCGAAATGCTCCATCGCAAACATAGCCCCCGTCCGGCCGTAGCCGGTCTGGATTTCATCATCAATCAGCAGTACACCGTACTGCTCAAGCAGCGCCTTCACCTCACGGAAGTAAGACAGCGCAGGCATCACGATCCCGCCATTCCCCTGAATCGGCTCCACGATCATGGCGGCAATGGTGTCTCCCTGGGCAGCCAGTACCTCCTTCAGATTCTGGATGGACTGCGCCGCAGCATCCTCCAGCGTCAATTCCGGATGATACGGGCGCTTAATGAATGTCACATCCCCATCCAGGTAGGCATCGGTTCTCCACATTTGCAGCCCGGTCACACTCATGGTGAGGTTGGTCCGGCCATGCAGGCCGGCCTCCAGTGCGATGAAGCCTTTGCGGCCGGTATGCATCCGCGCCAGCAGCAGCGCCCCTTCATTCGCCTCTGAACCGCTGTTGACGAAGAATGTCCTGCGCAGTGCACCCGGCAGCACTTCTTCCAGACGTTCCGCCAAATCTACATTCGGCTGGGTCAGGTAGATCGGCGAGGTGTGCTGCAATTGCTGCAGTTGCTCTATCGTACGTGAGGTAATAGCCGGATTACAGTGGCCGCAGGCAACCACGGAGACTCCCGCGAAGAAGTCGGTGTATTGCTTGCCGTTTTCATCGTAGACATATTGCATGCTTCCGCGTACCAATTGCGGGGCATCCCGGTAAAAATGTGCGGTGCACGGGTAGAAATACTGCTTTCTTTTGGCAGCTACCGCTTCTCTTCCAATGATAACGCTTTGTTCCATGAGATTCCCCTCGCTTCCAATCGCTGATGATTTAATAATAATGGCCAAGCAGGCTGGTGACACATCAGGCACACCTGTCTATGAGTTTGTGAAAAAAGGTACTTATAATGGCGCCATATGCCCTTATTATACTCGCCCTAGCGTTATTTTAAAATTGAATTATTAGCCTTAGTTAAATTGCAGTGAACCGAGGGTGTACCCCGCGTATACCGGCTTCAGTCCGCCCAGCAGATCATCCTCCGGCTTCGTTCCCTCTATCGCAGCCTGATAAGCAGCAATAATAGTGCGCAGCTCCTTGATACTGTATGTCGCGCCTTCAATCCGGAAGCTGGCAATCCCCAGGCCATTCATTTCCTCCAGCATCGGGAGATAGCATAGCTCCTTGGCGAACAGCAGATGGCAGCGGCCGTATTGGTCACGGTAGACCGGGTTCTCGCCCTTGTCGGTCTTAAGCACCAGCACATCATTGCGGACATATTGGTTGTCTTCTTCCCCAATCGGCTCCATCACTTCCGTATTCTCGAACAGATCATGCTCCATATACATCAGCGCTGGCGTTCCGTGTACCACAACCTCCAGCGGCAGGTCGCTGCGTGAGGTGAAGGAGGCGAAATGCTCCAGCGTCATCTCCGGCGAAACGGTCAGCTTGGTAAGGCCCAATCCGGCGTACAGTCCGGCAGACAGATGATTGTAGACATTCAGATTAGCATCGCCCATCATCGGGTAACCGGTCGCGCGGTAGCGGCGGATTGCCCCCAGGTTCGTAATGATCAGCCCGTCAATCGGCAGCCGCTCTCCGTTCAGCAGATGATCATACTGGTCGAAATGCAGCTCATTCATCATCCGCGGCAGGCCCAGATATAGCTTGGTATGGCCTTTTACCGCTCCAAGATCCTTGATATCCTGCTTCGTAAAAGGACGGTCCGGCTCAAACACATCACCCGGCAGATACAAGCTGTCTACTCCCATCTCCAGTACGAGACGCGCCTGTTCCATATTATTCACACGTACTGCCAGCTCAGGCTTGTTAAGGGTGCTGCGTCTGTCTTCAGCCATCCGCCCGCGCAGCTCTGTCACCCGCTCCGCAGACAGCTCACGCTCCGCAGTCGGCGTACTGAACACTTTACCGGTGCTGTAGAACTTGCCTGTTCCCTCATAACGGCGGTTGATATTCGATAATCCCGGTTTGCCAAAAGCATACGCCGTGGAGAAATCGCGCTTACGGTTGTTATACAGCTCCTTGGAATCCTTGGTGCGGTCGAAGCCCAGCGGATCATCGATATAACGGTCAATCGCATCGCCGTAGCTGTTGGACAGCATGACCATGAATTCTTTATCGCGCATACGGCCTTCAATCTTAAAGGAAGTAATGCCGGATTCAATCAGCTCCGGAAGATGCTCATACATGAACATATCCTTCACCGCCAGCGGATATTCCGCCGGGAAGACATAGCCGTCACGTTTGATCCGGTAATCCCAGCGGCAAGGCTTCATGCATTTGCCCCGGTTGCTGCTCATTCCGAACACCTGGGAGCTGAAATAACAGTTCGCCCCGTGTACAGAGCACATATCGCCATGAATGAAATATTCCAGCTCCATGCCGCTTCTTGCACCCAGCAGCTTGGCGGTCTGCAGATCCATCTCCCGTGAGGTAACCACCCGGCTGACGCCCAGCTCCTTCAGCGCATGGATCATCTCCAGATTATGCACATTCATCATCACGGAAGCATGAACCGGCAGATTCAGCCCCATCTCGCGGATCAATTCCAGCACAGCCATATCCTGCACGATCAGCGCGTCCGGGCGGGCCGTGTCCAGGAAGCTCAGGTACGTTCTGGCCTCTTCCACATCCTCTTCGCTGAACAGATTGTTTACCGTGATATATACTTTTTTGTCCATACTATGGGCGATATTCAGAGCTTCAATAATCTCTTCATGACTTAAGTTGTAGCCCTTGCGCATCATTCTCATGTTCAGCACCGGACCGCCGAAATACACCGCATCGCACTTCGATTCAATGACCGCCTTGAAGATCTCGAAGGTTCCCGCAGGTGCCAATAACTCTACTTCTTTACCATTAAAATAACGTGCCATTTCCGTATCCCCCTAAATGTCTTACAATAATGCTACTGCAACTCCCAGTACAACGAACATAGCAACAAACAGCGTATCCGCCGCGCCCCACCTGAGCCGGTGATACCGGCTGCGCGGCGCATCCATGCGGAAGCCCCGGGCTTCCATGGAATAGATCAGGTCCTGGGCCCGCCGGAACGCACTGGCGATGACCGGAACCAGCAGCGACACAAGCATCCGCGCTTTCTCCTTCAGCGGCAGCTCCTTCAGGTCCGCTCCGCGCGAGGCCTGCGCCTTCAGAATAATCTGCGCCTCATCCAGAATCGTCGGAATGAAGCGGAGCGCGATGCTGATCATCAGCGTAATCCGGTCGGGTGACAGCCTGAGCTTCTTCAGCGGGGCAAGCACTCCCTCCAGCCCCTGGTTCAGCTTGCCCGGCGTTGTCGTGAAGGTCAGCAGTGCGGTGAAGGTCAGCAGGAACAGCATGCGGATGACCGAGAATGCCCCCAGCCGCAGACCGCCCGCATGCAACGAGAAGGAGCCCAGCGACCATAGCACCTCCCCTTCCTTCACGGACAGCGCCTGTACGATGAAGATGAACAACATCAGATAACGTAAAGGCTTCGCAGCCTTAATGAAATACTTCAGTGGAATGCGGGTCGTCGCCATCACCACGATGGAGAAGACCGCAACCAGCCCAATGGATATCCAGGAAGTAGACAGCAGGATGATCGCTACATAGAGCAGCATTCCGGTAATCTTGGACCGGGCATCCAGCTTATGGACCCAGGAGCCCGTATCAATGCTGCGGCCCAGCAGCAGACGCTCATTCATGGCCATTCCCCATTTCCTCCGAGCCGGAAGCATTCAGCTTGCGGCGCTCTTCCAGCAAGGCCGCAAGCCGCCCCGCGAGGCCCTCTGCTGTAAGGAGCGGCTTCTCGCCGCTAAGGCCAAAGCGCTCGGCGGCAGCCTGCCAGTAACGCAGAGACTGTGGAACCCGCAGTCCGCAGCGCTCAAGAATCACCGGATCAGCGGCCAGCTCGCCGCCGCTGCCCTGGAAGGCGAGCTCACCCTCCTTGAGCAAGACCCAGTTGTCGGCATAAGGCAGCAGTTCATCCATCCGGTGCGTTACGATGATGATCGTGCGGCCCTGCTCGCGGCACAACCGCTCCAGCAGCGCGATCAGCTCCGCGCGGCTTACCGGGTCCAGGGTGGCTGTCGGTTCATCCAGCACCACAACGTCCGGGTCCATCGCCAGCACTGAGGCAATGGCTGCCTTGCGCATCTGTCCTCCGCTGAGCCGGAAGGGATTGCGCTCCAGCAGCGCCAGATCCAGTCCCATATCCGTCATCGACTTGCGCGCCCGTTCCTTGGCCTCCTCCAGACTGACTCCAAAGTTCAGCGGCCCGAAGCAGAGATCCTTCTCCACTGTATCTTCGAACATTTGCTGCTCCGGGAATTGAAAGACGAGGCCTACCCTCCGCCGCAGCGGAAGCAGCCTCGGTGATTTCTCCCCGGCAGTTATCGTTACATCCAGCACCTGCACCGTGCCTTCCGTCGGCTTAAGAATGCCATTGAACAGCTGGAGCAGTGTAGATTTGCCGGAGCCGGTGGCCCCGGCAATCCCGGTCAGCGAACCCCCGGCAATCTCCAGATTAATCCCGTGCAGTGCCGTCTGCTTCCACATGCTGCGGTCAGCATATGTATAGCTTACTTGCTGTAGTTGTATTGCCATAATGTGTCTATAAGCTCCTTTTCGCTGGCGGGTACATCCACCGTGATTCCCCGGCTCTCCAGTTCACGGGCAAGCTGCCAAGTATAAGGCTCCCGTAAATGACACTTCTCCAGCAGCTCTGTATCCCGGAACAGCTCCGCAGGTGATACATCTGCGGCGATGCTTCCCCCGTGCAGCGCCAGCACCCGGTCCGACGCCAGAATCTCATCGGCATCATGAGTAATCAGCAGAATGGTGTAGCTGCCTTCTGCCTGCATGTCGCGCAGAATCCCCATCAGCTCATCCCGGCTGCCCTCGTCCAACATAGAAGAGGCCTCGTCGAAGATGACGATGCCTGGCTTCATGGCGAGAATCGAGGCGATGGCTACACGCTGCTTCTGCCCGCCCGACAGCTCTCCGGGATGCTTGGACAGCAGATGGCTGATCCCAAGCTTACCGGTATAGAATTCAAGCCGCTCCTTCATCTCTTCGTAGAACAGGCACAGCCCCTCCAGGCCGAAGAGAATATCTTCCTCCACCGTCTGCCCGATGAACTGGTTATCGGGGTTCTGGAAGACCATTCCGATACATTGCCGGATGGACTGAACCGTCTCTTCCTGCAGCGTATGTCCGCAGACAGAGATATGGCCGGCACTCTTCGGAAGCAGTGCATTCAGCAGCTTGACCAGTGTTGATTTCCCGCAGCCGTTAGGCCCCACAATGCTCACCCATTGACCCTGCGGGATCGACACGTTGATATCATGGAGAATCGGATGCTCCGGGTCATAGCCGAAGGATACGCCCTCTAGGGCAATCACCGCCGGCTTTTCACCGGCTTTTGTATCGTTGTACGCTTGATTCATGTTACTCATCCTTCCGCAGCTAGTGACCCGGTCCGTTCAGGAACTCTTCAAACAAGGATATTTTGGATAGCGAGTCAACCACATACCGGACGGCGAAGCCGACAGCAATGCCTGTAATAATACCGGTAATCAGCAGAACCGGCAGGTAATAGAAAATACTGGTTGAATTAAATACGAACGAGGCTGCCAGAAGCTGTCCTGTATTATGAGCCAGTCCGCCCGCAATACTGATGCCGATCACACTGAACTTCTTGCGGCCGAGCTTCACCAGCGCGAACATCACAATGAAGCTGAACAGGGAACCGAACAGGCTGAACAACAGGCTGGACAGCGTGCCGAGCAGGAAGGCGGTCAGCAGCGTCTTCAGGATCACCAGCACCAGAACATCGCGTCCGCGCAAAAAGTAAATACAGGTCAAAATCATAATATTGGCGAAGCCCAGCTTCGCCCCGGGCATCAGCCCCACACCGGCCAGCGGGATCTGCGCCTCCACAATACTCAGCACCACAGCAACGGCAGCGAATATAGCAATAATTACGGTCCGCTTCAGCGCTGTAGCCGATTCACTACTGGACATAGCCATCTACTTCATCCTCCCCGGCCGCACTTGCAATCTCAACCAATACCCGGTGCGGAAGACAGACAATCGTCTGCTTGGGCAGTGTGATGAAGCCGAAGCCCAGACATACCTTATCCGGACAATCCGCATCAAACATCTCAACCCCGTAATCATGCACCTTCAGAATGTTATAGCCCCGCTCGGTGCGGACCTCAATAGTCTGCTCTTCTTTGGTCAGGGTTATCGTTTTGAATAACTTACCATCTACTGTTATATTGGCCTTGAGTTCTTTGCCTGGCCCACCTTTATCAGCATCGTTTGACAGCCATCTTGGCACGAGAAAAGCGAGCGCAGCAATCAGAACGATAGAAATCAGCAGCACATCTGCGCGTTTCATAGAAATCTCCCTTATTTTTTAATTAAAATCCAGACTTAATAATTATAACGGTCTGCCCTCAATCCTTCAATGAATGTAGTCGTTAATTGTCGCAATTCCCTGTCAGTTCACAAAATAGGCACGCAAAGCTGAAGCGGAACCTCCATAAACTGGATAGCATCCGCTTCGGTAAGTGGAAACGGCTTTGCCGTCCTTTTAAAGGATGGTACCGTTTCAGCGAGAAATAGAAGGACAGTTTATCAGTTGAAACATATAAATTCTTATATTCAAGGAATATAAGGATGTGCAAGCATTTAAAGTATTACCCGGCTTGGACGGGATGAGGGTCTTTAGGAGCTTCCGGCTTCCGGCCGAAGTACCCCAGGAATAATCCGGCGAATTCAGGGTCCCATTGGCTGCCCCTGCCCTGCTCCAAAATGCCGAGCGCCCGTTCATGGTCCATCCCTTTCCGGTAAGGCCGGTTGGATGTCATTGCATCATAAGCATCTGCTACCGCAATGATCCGGCCATGCAGGGGAATATCCGTACCGGCAAGACCATCCGGGTAGCCGTTGCCGTCATAACGCTCATGATGCGAGCGGACGCCGCCGAGAAAGGGGGCCATTTTGTCCGCCGGTTCAATCTGCCGCAGAATATTTTCCCCCAGCACTGTATGGCTCTGAATCTGGAGGAATTCCTCATCCGTTAGGGCTTCTTCCTTGAACAGGATGCTGTCTCTCACACCGATTTTACCAATGTCGTGCAGCAGGGCTGACTTGCGCAGATCATCC
Organism: Paenibacillus sp. FSL H8-0048; assembly: GCF_038002825.1. Classification (NCBI taxonomy): domain Bacteria; kingdom Bacillati; phylum Bacillota; class Bacilli; order Caryophanales; family Paenibacillaceae; genus Paenibacillus; species Paenibacillus sp. FSL H8-0048. The sequence continues at coordinate 4,041,401 of NZ_JBBODF010000001.1, forward strand.
AGCTCCTGCCCCCTTAGGCCGGCCAGCTGGCCGATAATCACCGAATACTCCGCTACACGGAGCGAGTGTCCTGCCGTATATGAATCGCGGGCATCCAGCGCCACGGCAAGGGTGGAGAAGTAGCTGTCCAGCAGTTGGCGGCTCTGCTGTTCCCGTGCCTGCAGCCCGCGGACCATCATGTTAAAGCCTGCCACCAGCTTCGAGAACTCATCGGAGTACTCATCCTGCACCTGGACCAGATTGCCGTCCTTCACCTGGTTCATCGCCTGATACAGCTCATGGATCGGATGCTGTACACTGTTCGTCAGCAGCCAGGCCGCAATGGAGGAGAACAGCGTGCCAATCAGCAGCACCATCCCTGCCCAGGCCCAGTAGCTCTGAAGTCCGACGACGACTATCGAATCCCCCTCACCGTTCATACGGATATGTGTCGCCATAATAAACAGGAACAGCGGGAAGGTGCCGATCAGCATACAGCTCACCAGGAATTTGGGGCGTATCGGCACAAACACATGGCCCTCCAGGGAAAAATCCACACCGTACTGCTCCAGCGCACGGTTCCTGAACTCCTTGATCAGCGGAATAATGGAGGTGCAGGTCAGGAAGAATTCAATCAGGGAATGCATGCAGGCCACAAGCACAGCGCAGCACATGGCCAGGATCAGATAGAAATAAGGGAACGTAACCCAGCCGGCATGAATCATCCAGAAGGTCAGCAGCAGAGCCGGAACGGATAATCCGAGCAGATGCGGCCCCATGATTCGCTGAATGGCCCGTTGGGGCAGCTGGTGCGTGTGCAGATATGCTTCTTCCAGCATCGATAGCGCAGCATTCTTCTGAACCAGCGCAGCCCGTATAGGTCTGATCTGTCTGAGAAAGACAGTAATCTCTAGGGATGCCATAATCACAAAGGAACAAAGAAGCACCAGCAGGAGCCGGTAATATTCAACCCGGCTGATCTCCAGGGAAGATAACATAAGCAGACTCCCGACTGCTAGTACCGCTACAGTTGAACCGAAGATATAGTTCCGGATCTGTTTCTTCAAAAAAATTCTGTATAGTTCCATCTGTCCCCTCATTTCCATCCCGGCCGCAGCCCAATGTCAGTTGCATATTTATTATACCCGTGCTATAATTAAATAATATTTGTTTTCGAGTATGTATATCCCCATCAAGAAGATGTCAGGCCGATGAATCACTTCTCTATATTATCGGCGGTTTGGACACAATATCTTACGTTTTCTTGCAGTACTTTTCCTTTTTATGAGACTAAATTCGAACATAGCATTCCGATTCACACTGGCGCGGCCACGGAGCCGCAAGGACAAAAGAGAGGTAGGGCTTTTGTCGTATTGGAAGGATTTCTCTCGCCACACGGCTGCTGGAAATAACAAGGAATAACGACACCCGTTTCGCTCACAAACGGCGGGGGATTTATATACCGATAAGGCATGGTTTGCTGCTTCCCTGTTCTTCAGGGAAAGGTCCCATGTGTGGAACATAATTAGCGCCCGATAACCGCTGTTTGCGGATATCGGGCGCGTCTACGTTCTAGAGGCTTTTATTTTACAGATTCAGCGGCAGCCGGGCTGTGTACATAGCGTTCTACGAATTCGCCTACTGTGCGGATATATGTGCTTTTATCCGTATCATAGGATAGGCCATGCCCCGCTCCATGCACCACCAGTTGCTCCCTCGGACTCCGGCAGGCCTCATACAGCTCATTCATCATCGCATAAGGCACGAACTTATCCGCATCCCCGTGGATGAACAGAATCGGCACCCTGGCCTTGCGAACCTGCTTCAGCGCAGACGCCTCTCCAAAGGAATAACCTGCCTTCATCCGGGTCACCAGACTGGCAACCGGCACAAACGGAAAGCTGGGCAGATGGTACATCCGCTTCAGCTGATAGGACAGCTGCGCCTTAACCGAGGTATAGCCGCAATCTGCGACAATCGCCTTAACCTGCGGGGGAAGCTCCTCGCCGGACGTCATCAGCACCGTGGCTCCGCCCATAGATACGCCATGCAGCACGATTTGTGCATCCGGACCGTTCTCCTGCAGGACAAATCCGATCCATTTCAGATAATCCCGGCGCTCCGGCCAGCCAAAGCCGATATAATCCCCCTCGCTCCGCCCGTGTCCTCTGGCATCAGGCAGCAGCACATTGTACCCCAGGTTCTCATAATAGTTTTTAGCCGTCGCCCCCATATCCTTGGCCTTCCCGGAATACCCGTGGGCAACAATGACCGTCCGTCCGGCAGCACGCTCTGACGCCAGATAATAGCCTTGCAGCTTGAGCCCATCCTCAGACACCAGCTCCACCTCACGGAAGGTCTGCCGGGACACCCACTCCGCCCCTTCTCCCCACGAGGCTCCAGCCACCGGCGGCGGATCTATCTTAAGGTCCGGGGTCTTAGCCAGGAATTCCTTAGGGGCCCGCTTAATGGCTACTCCATAAAAATAGAAGCCGGCATATCCCACCCCTGCGGCCGCCACGATCAGCACCACAAGCAGGGTTATCATCCACATCAACGTTCCTCCTTCAGTAAGCAACCCTTCCCTAGCCAGGGAACTGCTTAGTGTAATTTGAGCCTAGTATAGCACGGGAGTTAGGCCAACTGAAAATACAGCTGGGGCGCCCTGTTTTTTTGTGATGGAGTATGAAATACGGCGACGCTTAGGAGCACACTCCGCTGTTTAAGTATCAAAAGGAACAAAAGGCTTGCGGTATCGCCATTGTAATCGGGTTTTCGACCATATTCGGTTCCACACGCCTCTGTCGCACCGAATGTAATCGGTTTTTCGACCACATTCGGCGCACACGCCTCTGCCTCACCGAATGTAATCGGTTTTTCGACCACATTCGGTTCCACACGCCTCTGCCTCACTGAATGTAATCGGTTTTTCGACCATATTCGGCCCACACGCCTCCTCCGCACCGAATGTAATCGGTTATTCGACCATATCCGGCCCACACGCCTCCTCCGCACCGAATGTAATCGGTTTTTCGACCATATTCGGTTCCACACGCCTCCTCCGCACCGAATGTAATCGGTTTTTCGACCATATTCGGTTCCACACGCCTGTCCATGTGTTCGGTGAAATTAGCGAAGTCATTCCTATTACTGATCCAGAATATAGTCATCCTGCCGATGCTCCAAGACATCTACCCCAACTTTATGCACAATTTATCCTCATCGGACGTAAATCATAATCTCCTAAACAACGAAAAAAGAGCTGCCTCCAGGAGAACGTCTTCTCCGAAAGCAGCCCTTGTCATATTACCGGGTCATCGTTTGTTTATATACATCTCAGTTCCGGCGACTCACTTACGCTTGCTGTTTCTGGTGGTTCTTCTAAGAATCAAGCCCAGACCCGCGAGTGCCAAACCGGCAAAGTAATAAGGGGCAGGACTGGATTCGCCCGTCTTCGGCAAGGTTCCATCCACAGGCACACCGCCTAGAGGAACTTCATCATCAATAAGGACTACATCGGGTGCCGGTTCCGCTGACGGCGTTGGCGCCGGTGTTGCTGCTATTGGCTCAACCGCAACAGCAGGTGTCGGCGTTGGTGCCGGTACTGTTGTTGCTGTTGGAGCAACCACAGGTCCCAGCGGTAGCGGATCATCATTCACAGCCACATCATTGCTCACGATAAATCCGATAATCGGAGTCGGCGTAGGCACTGGAGGGAAACTGAACGGCGGCGATGTTGGCGCTGGCGTTGTTACTGGTGTTGAATCTGCTGTCGGTGTTGCTGTCGGTGTCGGTGTTGCTGTTGGCGTTGCTGTAGGTGTCGGTGTTGCTGTTGGCGTTGCTGTTGGCGTTGCTGTCGGTGTTGCTGTTGGCGTTGCTGTAGGTGTCGGTGTTGCTGTTGGCGTTGCTGTCGGTGTTGCTGTTGGCGTTGCTGTCGGTGTTGGCGTTGCTGTTGGCGTTGGTGTCGGCTCTGCCGTTGGCGTCGGTGTTGGCTCTGCCGTTGGTGTCGGTGTCGGCTCTGCTGTTGGCGTCGGTGTTGGCTCTGCCGTTGGTGTCGGTGTCGGCTCTGCTGTTGGCGTTGGTGTTGGCTCTGCCGTTGGCGTTGGTGTTGGCACTGCCGTTGGTGTCGGTGTTGGCTCTGCTGTTGGCGTTGCTGTCGGTGTTGGCTCTGCTGTTGGCGTTGGTGTCGGCTCTGCCGTTGGCGTCGGTGTTGGCTCTGCCGTTGGTGTCGGTGTCGGCTCTGCTGTTGGCGTCGGTGTTGGCTCTGCTGTTGGCGTTGGTGTCGGCTCTGCCGTTGGTGTCGGTGTCGGCTCTACTGTTGGCGTTGGTGTTGGCACTGCCGTTGGCGTCGGTGTCGGCTCTGCTGTTGGCGTTGGTGTCGGCTCTGCTGTTGGCGTCGGTGTCGGTCCTGCCGTTGGTGTCGGTGTCGGTACTGCCGTTGGTGTCGGTGTCGGTCCTGCCGTTGGCGTTGGTGTTGGTACTGCCGTTGGCGTCGGTGTTGGCACTGCCGTTGGCGTTGGTGTCGGCTCTGCTGTCGGCGTTGGTGTCGGTCCTGCCGTTGGCGTTGGTGTTGGTACTGCCGTTGGCGTTGGTGTTGGTACTGCCGTTGGCGTCGGTGTTGGCACTGCCGTTGGCGTCGGTGTTGGCTCTGCCGTTGGTGTCGGTGTCGGTACTGCCGTTGGTGTCGGTGTTGACACTGCTGTCGGCGTTGGTGTCGGTCCTGCCGTTGGCGTCGGTGTTGGCACTGCCGTTGGCGTTGGTGTCGGCTCTGCTGTCGGCGTCGGTGTTGGTACTGCTGTCGGCGTCGGTGTTGGTACTGCCGTTGGCGTTGGTGTCGGTACTGCTGTCGGCGTCGGTGTTGGCACTGCCGTTGGCGTCGGTGTTGGCACTGCCGTTGGCGTCGGTGTCGGTACTGCTGTTGGCGTCGGTGTTGGCACTGCCGTTGGCGTCGGTGTTGGCACTGCCGTTGGCGTTGGCGTCGGCTTCACTGTCGGCGTTGGTGTCGGCTTCACTGTTGGCGTTGGTGTCGGCTTCACGGTCGGCGTTGGCGTCGGCTTCACTGTCGGCGTTGGCGTCGGCTTCACTGTCGGCGTTGGCGTCGGCTTCACTGTCGGTGTTGGCGTCGGCTTCACGGTCGGCGTTGGCGTCGGCTTCACAGTCGGCGTTGGTGTCGGCTTCACAGTCGGCGTTGGCGTCGGCTTCACTGTTGGTGTTGGCGTCGGCTTCACAGTCGGCGTTGGTGTCGGCTTCACAGTCGGCGTTGGCGTCGGCTTCACAGTCGGCGTTGGCGTCGGCTTCACGGTCGGCGTTGGCGTCGGCTTCACGGTTGGCTTTGGAGTTGGGGTGCACAGAGGTGTAGGTGAAGGTTTTATAGTCGGTGTAGGCTTCACAGTTGGAGTCGGTGTTGGTTTTACTGTAGGTGTTGGCGTTACCGTTGGTGTCACTGTGGGTGTTGGCGTTACCGTTGGTGTTGGTGTCACTGTTGGTGTTGGTGTTACCATCGGCGTTGGTTTCACTGTGGGTGTCGGCGTTACCGTTGGTGTTGGTTTCACTGTGGGTGTTGGCGTTACCGTCGGCGTTGGTGTCACTGTGGGTGTCGGCGTTACGGTCGGCGTCGGACTCGGCGGCGGCCCCTCTCCCTCGTACATTCCAAGGTGCATCTCAACACCGCCGCTAAAAGATTTTGCAATCAGGGTCCCGTACAGCTCTGCTCCCTTATAATGAATATCCGCTCTGGGTGCGAGAATCGTCCCGTAGAAGGACGTATACTCGATATTCACCTCAGAAGCCTCGTAAAAGTTGAACAATACTTGACTGGCCCTGCCATTATTCATTGCAAAACTTGGCACATTGACTGTAGACCCGCTAATATTAATAATCAACGTTGCGTTCGGGGCAATATTGAATTGGATGTAATTCGTTTTTGCCAGAGTAGCGGCATCCAGATGAACGACATTGAAGGCATCCGGTGCATTGATTGTAAGCTGCCCATAATGATTATCGCCAATCTCATTCGTGCCGGCTAAGGCTCCATACTCTGTGGATCGGGAGATCAGCATCTGCTGCTCGGCTGCAAAATCAATCGGGCTGGCATTTTTCTTCCCGCCTTTAATGCTGACACTAGGCTCATTGGCTGTAAAGCTATTCCCAAATACCACATTTCCATAGATCTCTCCGCTGCCCGAATGTACAAAATCCTTACCGGCCACAAGTACATCCGTCGGAGCAGCATCCCTGTATGCTCTGGCTACTCCGTAGCCTCCGGTGAGGGTAATGTTCCCTGCCGCTGCCAGGCGGCCTTCAATCTGATCATTGCCTTGCACAAAATCCCCGAAAATAAAAGCATTAAAATTCCCTGCAACTCCTAAAACCGGTGTTGGCGTATACGGCACCCCTGAAGCTGCTCTAACATCCGTCCCCCATGTAAAGGCACTGGATAAAGTCAATAGGCCCGCCATAATGATGGCGGCTGTTTTACGTACTCTTTTTTTCAATAGTCCACACCTCCTAGTTACTATTCTATGAATCTGTCACGCGACTATAACAACAAAAAGACCGCCACGAAGGGTTAGCTTCACGGCGGCCGGACGACCCTAGCCTCAACTTTAGAGACAGTAGATTCCTGACTTTGCGTCCCGTTCTTTCGATACGGTTTGCGTTTGTACATGATTTCGGTATGAAATTGAGATTCGCTTATGTAAATTCATGGTTGAGTCTATGACATTTGTTACTTTTGTACTAATTTTAGTTTATCCGCTCCCCCACCCTATTGTCAATCCATTCCCAGTATATTTTTTGAAATTATTTTCGCAATGATTTCTTATTGAACCCTTGTACCATAAGGCTTAACGGGCGAGTCTCTTGTTTATCTGCTGACGAAAAAAGTCGAGAAATCAGAGAATCGGCTGTAGCCGTTTATCTCTTCTCTCTACAATTGTATCAATTTATATTATTAAAATTTGATGCATTTGTCCTATTTCATCACCCTCAGCCCAGCTCCACTCATCATCTGCTCCTGTTCAAAGCAATTTTACCTATTTATAGGCATCTCAACTGAAAAAAAGTGCCGCCCATAAGGACGACACCTGCTAATAGAATTCATATATTTTGAATAAAAATGTCGCCTAGGCAGACCCGAACAGCTGAACCCAGCCAATCATCGATACCCAGAGCGGAACACTTAGAATAATCCCGAATACCAAACCACGGCGGAGACTTCCTTCATGACTCATTGCCATTCTCCTTTGAGCTGATTTATTTTTCAATCTTTATTATTTCAATTTTAATATATAATAATTCGTTTTATTTTATTGCGAAAAAAATCACATTATTTGAGTAATTTATTAAACCCATTGATTATTTTTTGAAAAATGAGTTACAATGCGAATATACGTTCTCTTCGAGGGGTTGAGAGAGATGCATAGAGCAGAGAGTCAGGATAACCTGCTGGTCAAATCCTATATTTTGCTGCCGCTTATACTATCCGCCTTTGAGCGCGATGCTTCTGCTATATCCTCAGAGCTGCGCACGCCCGCGCCTTATCTGGAGGTGATCCAGAGGGCCGTCCATGCCGCTTCTGCCGATCTGCGGGAGATTCGTGCCGGGATGCGCGCCCGTGGTCTGAAGGTCTATGAACAGCAGCGGCTGGAGGCGGGCGTTGAAGCCAGATTCGTCTGCAGAGGTTATCACGAGCGGATGCTGCTGCTGGATGATGTGATTGCCGCCCAGGCCACTCTGCATATGCGGAGATATCTGGGTATGGAGAAGACGGAGCAGGGCGGCGGTTCGAAGTAAGGTTAACAAAAGAAGCCTGCCGCAAGCGGCAGACTTCTGCATTAAATGATCACCCGGATGCGGTTACATTAACAACGTCCAATACCCGAGCGTGCCGCATATAACCACCACAGCTACCGGGTACAGGATTCTACGGCTTACCTGATCCCTGAACGCAAGAAACAAACAAAGCATACAAAGCCATGCAATTAGAAGGCTTCCCATCTATTATGCATACGCTCCTTCCCGGCATTCCTGCCCCTCTCCAGCGGTAGACCGCCTCAGAGCACAACTATCCTTATATACTTATATAGGAAGATTCCCCGCCGAATATCCCAATTATACCAGCTGACAGCCAATCCGGAGCATTATTTCTTCAACAATGCCGTCAGAAAATTCACATTTCCTCTTCCAGCACAGGATATTCCCAGAACCCCAGACGTCCCTTGGCAGGGATGGGATGTACCAGCGGAACAACCTCCTCCAGCTTCCAGGCATACCTTCCTTCGGCATAATTGCCGAATATATATTCATTGCCGTCCGGCCAGCCTTGCTGCGCCAGCTCCGGCGTCACCTCACAGCAATCCGCAATGCGGCTGACCGCAATGATCCTGCCGGTTGGCAGATTGTCCGCAGTGTAGCCATGACGGGCCAGCAACGACTGATACGGCTCCGTCCGGCAGATCGCCTTATTCACCTGCATCCCGGCATGAATGGCTAACTCTCCCCGGTAGGCAGTCCGCCAGGTCCGGGTTTCGATTTGTTTTTCTCCCAGCGCAATTAACGTGGCCCACGGCTGGCGAATGGTCAGGCATTTCATAATGTAGCTTGCCTCCTCTGGTGATAGAATAATAGTTAAGAAGGAAGACAGATAAAATATAGGTAACAAATTAGATCAAGAGTACGGGGTATTAAAAATGAAAATTATTCAATGAGGATACCACATATAAGCTAGGTGTCAAATATAATCATGTCCAGGTTAGAAGAATTGATATTGAACTGTTTGAAGATCAAGAAAAGGGGCTGTCCCAAAAGCCATGAAGTGGCTGCTTGGGACAGCTCTTTATTTTGTAGTAGGATCAACGTGAGCACTTGGGTGAACGCTGCGCGAACGGACCGTTGTTCCAATCGCTGTGCTCTCCAGATTTTTTTCATTCCCCTTAACGGTGAAAATCCGGAGACCAAGGCGACCGCTGCCGCTTTTCCACAATCGTTCCGTCCTCTCCGCTGTTTAAGCGGGAAAAGGTTCTTCAAATCTTTCTAAAATCACACAAAGAAACCTCTCTTTTGTTAAAATGGAGTTACCACACAACCATTTCAAAGGAGAGGTTTCTTTGTACATTCAATATACCATGGACCAACTTTGCTTGCCAATGGATCTGGAAGAAGATATCCCGAAAAATCACCTCGTTCGCGTCGTGAATGCTGCCGTCAACCGGCTGGACAACGCCATTTTTGACGCGGCCTATCCCGGCGGCGGCCGTGACAGCTACCATCCTAAAATGCTTACCAAAGTCATCATCTACGCATACACTCAGCGAATCTATTCGTCTCGCCAAATCGCCAAAGCGGTCCGGGAGAACATTCCCTTCATGTGGCTGGCCGGACGGCAGCGACCCGACTTCCGCACGCTGAATCGCTTCCGTTCCCAGCGGATGAGAAATGTCCTCGAAACGGTATTTACCGCCGTGCTTCAGTTTCTGGCTAACGAAAAATACGTGTCTCTGGAGCATTATTTTGTGGACGGCACTAAGATTGAGGCGAATGCCAATCGCTACACCTTTGTCTGGAGCAAAGCGGTCAGCAAACACAAAGCGAAACTGCAAGATAAGGTACAGGCCCTATTCGCTGACATTGACGTAGCGGAAGAGCAGGAAGAACAAAAGAACCAGGGCAAAGATCTGGCTGAACTCCGCACGGGTTCAGAAATGGACAGTGAGAAACTCGAACAAGCCGTACAAAAGCTTGAAGCTCAGCTTGCCGAAAAACCGAAAGACACGCCCCTAAAAAAGACGGTTCGGAAGTTGCGTAAGGATTTGCTCCCTCGACTGCAGAAGTACGAACAATATCAAAAGCTGCTTGGGGACCGTAACAGTTTCAGCAAGACCGATCCAGAGGCAACGTTTATGCGGATGAAAGAAGATCACATGCGAAATGGCCAACTGAAGCCAGGTTATAATCTACAGATCGGGACCGAAAACCAGTTTATTTTGGCCTACAGTCTCCATCAAAGACCGGGTGACACCCGCTGTTTAGAACCACATCTGGAAAAAACAAAGCAATTCCTCGGGAAACTTCCAAAGACGATCATTGCAGATGCCGGCTATGGAAGTGAAGAAAACTACGCCTATCTGGAAAAGAGCGAGATACAGGCCGTCGTGAAATACAGCACCTACCACAAAGAAAAGAGCAAAGCCTGGAAAGCCGACGTCGGAAAAATCGAGAACTGGACCTACGACGGATCCGAGGATCGTTGGACGTGTTTAGCTGGACACCCGCTGTATTTCCAACGAGAAAGCAAGGAAACCACAGAGAGTGGATACGAAATTAAGAAGCGTCACTACCAAAGTCAAAGCTGCGGAGGTTGTCCGCTAAAAGAAAACTGCACGAAGGGAAGCGGAAACCGGGAAATCGCAGTCAGTTTGGAGCGGCTTAGATACCAGAAACAGGCGAAAGAAATCCTCCGAAGCGAGGAAGGCTATCTATTGGCCGTACGTCGAATGACGGAGCCGGAAAGTGTATTTGGACAATTAAAGAATAACCGGGGCTTCCGGCGCTTTCTGCTTCGCGGCTTGGAAAAAGTGACGCTGGAGGTCGGTTGGCTTTCGCTCGCCCACAACCTGCTGAAGCAAGCAGCGAACGACCAGAAACGCAAAGAAGCGGTCCTCCAATAACGGAGAATCGCTCCTTTTTTTACTTGGTAAGCTTTGAAAAAGTTGCAGGTTTTGTTTCCACCTATAGAATATTTACTTTTGGGACAGCCCCTTTTCTTGAGATGTTTTCATTATCCATTTAAGGAAAGAAGCCCGGACCCCAACTGTGTGTCCAGGAAATTATAAATTTTCGTAAATCAAATGGTTATTATGACTTACGTCTCCATTTTACAATAGAACGAATTATAACAAAAAGAACGAGTACAACAAGAAGAATATTAGTCATTGCTAATGATGAAATTAGTTTATCTATACTTTTTGCGGTTTCGTTGCTGGTGTATACCATTGTCGAATTTAGATTGCTAACTTGATTCGCTACATTATTAATTGGTTGAACTAAATCATTTGAATTCAAATCTTTTCCTCCTCAAACAGTTTTAATATCTTATTATGTTTTTATATTTAATTTTATACCATAACTTTTCTCACTTAAAGAATAATTTTCCAATGGTAATATTTTATTTGTAATAAAATTCATTTTATGGAGGTATACTTAATATGTTAGAATTAAAGAAAATTCTTTCCACTTCTTTAGCCGCTGCTTTACTGCTCACATCTACAGCTGTTGCCTCTGCTGATACAGCAACAGCTCCCACAGGAGTAGCTCAATCCGTCCAACAAGAATTCCCACTACAACTTGATGAACTTACTACAATTTCTACCCCTTATGATCCTTCACTTTACAGTTTCCAAAGATCTGAATCGCCTAGCGAAGTTATTGTTAAAGTGGTTGACATGAATTCCGGTCGTATTGTAGAGACTATCGGTGAAAAAATCGAAGCTCACATGAAACCGGCTGGAGTGTCTATCATGGCAAGTGGTACCTATACTACCAGAACTGCTTACAGAACATTCACGGATCCAGGAGTTAACGGCCAACACTTTGCAGGAGCTGACTTATACACAGTATATAACTGCTGGCAGAGTGGATCTTTTGGTCAAATCAATTCTGTATCTGATACATACTGGTCCCCAATGCCTGGTAATGCAGACTTCACATTAGAGGCTCCACATCAACAATCGCAACCAACTGGAAACACTAACACCTTCCCTACTAATAAAATCACAACAACAGGAACTGTAGTATTTTCTACACATAAAAGTTCTGCTTTTGGGATTTCACTTGGAGCCTTTTCATTCACTTTAGGTGCAGACGGATATAACAGATACACAGTAAGAAACGCAGCTTATAACATCACTTTTGGTCAATAAATAACAGCAAAACCTGCCGGACCTTTGTCTGGCAGGTTTATTTTATGTATACTGTAATTTTTTTTGTACCAGGCCTAAACCTTGGACTGCACCAAGGTTACTACTAGGAAATCCCTATCAGCAATTCAACGAAAAATAGCGGGTTCCCAAAACTCCAGGAACCCGCGCCACTATCAACTTCACAAATATGCTGGTGAAGGGAATTGAACCCCCGGCCTACGCATTACGAGTGCGTTGCTCTACCCCTGAGCTACACCAGCCTACAGGCTTTGTTAGCCTGCCAAACAAAAAATATTATAACTCTTCCAGCGGAAAACGCAACCCCTTTTTCCGCTGGCAGCTGTGTCATCAGCCGTGCATGAGCCCCAGCCTGCGGAAATAATCCAGCGCGAGCTTAGCGCTTGCAAGAGAGGATTCCTCGTAGGCCTCTTGCTCCACAATATAGTAGAGAATTCCGCTCTGCTCCGCTATCTCGAAGACGCTCTGAAAATCGACCTCTCCCTTTCCAAGATCGGTCTCCTCCTGGTTGGCTCCAAAATCCTTAATATGGACCAGCGGAACACGTCCGGCATACCGTGACACATAATCAGCCGGGTTGGCTCCGCCCCTGTATACCCAGCCCAGATCGAACTCTGCCAGCATATGCTCCGCAGGAATCTGCTCCAGCCAGATATCAATGACCGCCTTGCCGTCAACCTCAGCGAATTCATAATCATGATTGTGGTAGCCATACTGCATTCCCGCTGCCCGGACCATCGCGGAAGCCTTCTCAAAGAATGGAATTAACCTCGTTACATCGTCGATGGAAGGGCTGGGCGGAAGCGGCGCTGACGGGGTGATAATATATTGAATTCCCAGCTCCGCCGCGTACTCGATCTCCCTGGCCAATGCCCGCTCCATCTGTTCCAGGCTGCTGAAGTCCAGACCCACATGCGCCGAAGGCGCTGCAAGACCCAGTTCATCCAGCCTGCGACGAAGTACCCCGGCAGCTACGCCGAAATATCCGGCGAATTCCACCACCTGGTATCCCATCTCTGCTACCTTGCCCAGTGTGCCAAGGAAATCCCGCTCCGTCTGGTCACGCAGTGTATACATTTGAATTCCGATCTGCCGCGCTGCTTCTGCCATGAAGAATCCGCTCCTTATCATCATTTCTGGTTGGATACTATATTCACTCTATTTCCCCTGAAGCTTGCGCTCTACGGATTCCAGCTTGCTGCGGCTGGTGGAGGTCTTGTCGCGCCGATCGTCGATCTTGAGCGAGGTGGAGACTCTCTGCGCCCCGGCGGTGAACGGCGACTCATGCAGCGCTTCTACCGCAGCCAGAATCCGCCCCACCGGTCCCTCAATAATCGTACCCATAGAAGTTAGCTCATACGTAATGCCCTCCACCGTCTCCAGCACGCGCTGCATCTCGGCCACATAGCTGCTAAGGCTGGTGCTGCCTGTCCCAATCGGAATAACGGTCACTTCGCCAATTGCCATTGCTATTTCCCTCCCTAAAGTATCTGGTGTGCCTGCCGCTTACTTATTCCCTTATTGTAACGCTTCGCCAGGCTCGCCACAAATCACCTGCACCCTCTCTTTTCTATTAATATCCGTCAAAATGATTACCAGGATTAGACGCACTCTATTTATGGATTCTTTGTGGCGTATTTTCGGAGATTTTATGAAAAATTCAAGGCAGATTTAGAGGAAAGTTGTGGATTACCTGTGGACTAACTGTGGATCAGCTGTGAGTAAAAGCGCCGAACCCGCTCCCCGTGCGGGATTGCAAAAAAACATTTACAAACACAATATATTGCGGTAGCTTTAATAGATAACAACAAAATATAGTAGAAACAGGTGTTTCACCCCTAGTAATAGAGGTGAGACTTAATAGGGAAGCGCGGTGCAAAACCGCTGCGGTCCCGCCACTGTAACCGGATGCTCCCAGGGTGCGATACCCAGGGCCGCATTCTCCGGCTAATTGCCACTAAGGGGCGGAATAAGCCCCCCGGGAAGGCGCTGGAGGAGTTGCCGGAAGCCAGGAGACCTGCCTGTTTCGGCGGCACCGCTTAGACTCCTGCGAGGAACAGGGGAGGTGCCCGTATGCGGCCTGCTATTGCAGAGTTAGCCTTCCGTCAATCGGGCCAGAGGCTGCCGATACCTGAGGACGATCGCGGATTATCTTCAGGTATCGGCTCTGCGGAATATACAAGAACTGGCGTAAGCTATTGCCCCGTTTCTGCTCGTATGTTCCACCCAGACCACAGGCAAATTTCCGCTTTCCGGAGCTTTGCATCCTGCATTCGGGCATTTCCGGCCTTCCCGGCCGGGGGTGCTTTTTTAACGCTTACAATACCCGAGAGGAGAGAGTTATATAATGACGCTGCTGGAGAAACGTTATAACGAAGGACAAGCTGCACAAGAGGTTCTATTGGAAGAGGTCATTCATCTGGGACGGGATATTATCGACAGCCGGGATCTGGATCTGCTGCGCGAGAACGCCAACCTGAACGGGGAGAGCTTCTCCGGCAAAATGAGCAAGTTCGGCAGTGAGTACTCCAAATGGTATGCCCGCAACTTCACCATGCCGCCACAGCTGGTACAGGCTACCCTGGATAATGTCGTCTATGTACATGACCTTGATCAATACGCCATTGGAACCACGAACTGCATCTTTATTCCGTTTGAACGGCTTCTCCGTGAAGGCTTCAATACCGGCAACGGCAGCGTACGGCCTCCCAACTCGATTATGACGGCGATGTCGCTGGTGGCGATTATTTTCCAGTCGCAGCAGAATGCGCAATACGGCGGCGTATCCGCCAACAAGCTGGACTATGATCTGGCCCCTTATGTCACCAAATCCTTCTCCAAGCTCTTCCGCAAAGGTCTGGAGTATTTCGAGGAGAATGCAGAGGTGTCTGGGCTTGGGGAGATTACGATGAGCCGCAGCGATCTGGCCGAGCAGTATCCGCGCGCCTTCCGTTTTGCCCTTAAGGAGACGCAGAGCGAGACCCTGCAAGCCGCAGAGAGTATGGTACATAACCTGAATACGATGTCCAGCCGCTCCGGCGGCCAGATTCCTTTTACCAGCATCAACTACGGCACCTGCACCTCCCCGGAGGGGCAGCTTGTGATCAGCTCGCTGCTGACGGCCACGATGAATGGACTGGGCAGCGGGGAGACGCCGGTGTTCCCGATTCAGATCTTCAAATGCAAGCAAGGCATCAACCAGCAGCCGGGTGATCCTAACTACGAGCTGTTCCTGAAGGCAGCGGAGTGCTCGGCGCGCAGATTGTATCCGAACTTCGCCAACCTGGACGCTCCGCTGAACATGCAATATTATGATCCGGCTGACCCGGATACCGAGTTCGCTACGATGGGCTGCCGCACCCGTGTGCTTGGAGACCGCTTCGGACGCAATCACTGCTCCGGCAAAGGCAACCTGTCCTTCAACACACTCAACCTGGTGCGTCTTGGACTGGCCCACGGCACGATAACCGGCCGCCGCCTCGCTGCTGATGAAGAAGGGTTCTTCGACGACCTCAATCACTATATGGATATTGCGCTCGACGGTCTGCTGCACCGCTTCCGCATCCAGGCTTCCCAGAAGGCCAAAGCCTCCGATTTCATGATGCGGGAAGGCGTCTGGGAGGGCGGCGAGCAGCTTGCCCCCGATGACAGTGTAGGCGAACTGCTGAAGCACGGCAGTCTGTCGCTGGGCTTCATTGGAATGGCAGAATGCATGAAAGCCATGTACGGCAAGCACCACGGCGAAGATATGGAGATCCATGCCAAGGCTGTAGCCATCGTCCGCCATATGCGTGAATATTGTGACCGCAAGAGCGAGGAGCTTAATCTCAACATCACCTTGTTCGCAACACCAGCTGAAGGTCTCTCCGGCAAGTTCACGAAGATTGACCGCAAGGTGCTCGGCTCTATCCCTGGGGTAACCGACCGTGAATACTATACGAATTCGTTCCACATTCCGGTCTACCATGAACTGAGCGCAGCCAAGAAGATCAGCCTGGAAGCTCCGTTCCATGAATATTGCAACGCCGGAGCGATCTCCTATGTCGAGCTGAACGGCAATGCCCGGAGCAACCCGTCAGCCTTCGTCAAAATCATCAAATACGCGCTGGAGCAGGATATCAGCTACTTCAGCATTAACCATCCGATTGACCGCTGCTCCGGCTGCGGCTATGAAGGGGTCATCGGCACGAATTGCCCGACCTGCAATGCCCATGAGGATACCACCCATATCCGCCGTCTGCGCCGGGTTACCGGGTATCTGACCGGCGACTATCAGACCCGCTTCAATGCTGCCAAGCAAGCCGAAGTCCGGGACCGTGTTAAGCATCTATGAACATCTGCGGATATTACCCGGAGTCGATTAATGAAGGCGAGGGCCTGCGGGCCGTCCTCTTCATCAGCGGCTGCCGCCACCGCTGCCCGGGCTGCTTCAACCCGAAGACCTGGAACTTTAGCTTCGGGGAAGTCTTCACCCCGGAGCGGCGGCGCGAGATCATAGAGGAGATTGCAGGCAATCCGCTGCTGGACGGCTTGACGCTGGCGGGCGGGGACCCTTTTTTCTCGGCTGAGGAGGCCGTAGACTTCATTCACGAGCTGCGCACCGAGCTGCCGGGCTTCCCGGTCTGGATCTATACCGGCTATACGTACGAGGAGCTTACGGCTTCGCCGGGCTCTGCGGAATGGAAGCTGCTGGCCTTGTGCCAGGTCGTGATCGACGGACGGTTCGTCGAAGAGCTCAAAGACCTTACCCTCTCCTACCGGGGAAGCAGCAACCAGCGCATTATCGATATTCCGGCGAGTCTGGCGGGAGATTCGGTTGTTCTGTGGGAGCCGGAGCTGAGCTTTCAAGGGGTATGAAATTTAAATGTAAAAAGGCACTAAACGCCCGAAAGCGGGTGGTTTAGTGCCTTTTTGTGAAACGGGACAGATTGAACCGCCAGCATCCGCTATTCTGCGTCTCTTGATTGCCCTGCCTTGCGCCCCACCTTATGCTCTGTCTCTTCCGCCAGCTCTTCCAGCACGCTGTCCAGGCGCAGCTTCAGCTCTTCCGCCAGCTCAACGACGCCCTGGTCGTTACGCACCGCCTGGGAGTCTACGGCGTAGACGCCGCCAAGAATGTAGCGGGCGCCAAGCACGGACAGTACCGGCTTCAGCGCATAGTCTATCGCCAGCAGATGCGCGAGACTTCCGCCCATGAAGAGCGGCAGGACGATTTTACCGGCCAGCCCTTTTTGCGGCACCAGATCCAGGAAGGTCTTCAGCACTCCGGTATAGGAGGCCTTATACACCGGACTAACTACAATTACCGCGTCGGCCTCCGCCACCAGACCATTCGCCTTGACGATCGCTTCGCTCTCGAACTTCGTGTGAATCAGATCCTCCGCCGGAAGCTCTGCCACATTGATCCGCTCCACTTCATACCCGCGCTCCCGCAGGGCACTCTCTGCATACTCAATCACGGCATTGATCCGTGAGACCAGGGAGGGTGTTCCGTTAATTACGACTATTTTGGCCATTTCCGCACCTCTTTTGTCCGTATAATAGGATAAACCGGGTTACTTTCCCGGGCATCAATACTTTAAATTAGTAATAATCCTAGCAGACTACACGGAATATTGTCAAACCTCAATTTGCTTGCAAACTGCTACCGCTCTGGTTATAATAAACGGCAAACCTATATCCCGACCAGGCCAACGACCGGCATCCAACCGCGAGGCGTCTGCGACCGGAGCAGCTTCCTGTTCCCTAAGTTTACCGGGTTTCGCCCGTTACCGCGAAGACCAAAGAGGGCCTTATTCCGCACATTTTAGTTGCATGATGTGAATGAGGTCAACCTGGGTGGCACCGCGAGCTGACGCTCCTCGTCCCATGGATGAGGGCGTTTTTTGCGTTTTTTTACCCACACTTAAGGAGCGGATGCAGATGCTGGATATGAATTGGATCAGGGAGAATGAGGACATTGTACGGAAGACGGCCGAGTGGAAAAGATTGAAGTTCCCCCTGGAGGAACTTCTGGAATGGGATGACCGGCGGCGGGTGGCCCGCCGGGAGACCGAGCAACGCCGGGCGGAGCGCAACGCGCTGACGAAGGACGTGGAGCGCCTGCTGCGCGGGGGCGACGTTTCGGGTGGCGAGCTGGCCAAGGAGCAGGTGCGGGTGATCAACGGCCAGCTGACTCTGCTGGAGGCGGAGCTGCTGGAGGCAGAACGCCGCTGCGGGGAGCTGCTGCTGCTCGCGCCGAATCCCGTGTCGGCGGATACGCCGATCGGACCGGATGAGCGCGCGAATGTGGAGCTGCGGCGGCATGGCGCGCCGCCGGTGTTCGGGTTCCGCACGCGGGACCATGTCGAGCTCGGAGAGCTGCACGACATGATTGACATTCCGCGCGGCGTCAAGGCAGGCGGGCCCCGCAGCTATGTGCTGAAGGGGGCCGGACTGCTGCTGCACCTTGCCGTGCAGCGGCTGGCGCTGGATGTGCTGATGCAGCGCGGCTTCACCGCGATGGACGTGCCCGTGATCGTCCGCCCGGAGGCGCTGGAGCGGACCGGGTTCTTCCCCGGTGGGCGGGATCAGACCTACGAGCTGACTGGCGAGAAGCGCTGGCTGGCCGGGACCTCGGAGGTGTCGCTGGTCTCGCTGTACAGCGATGAGATTCTGGAGCTGGACCAGCCGCTGCGGCTGGCCGGAATGTCGGCCTGCTTCCGCCGCGAGGTGGGTTCGGCAGGCCGCGATGTGCGCGGGCTGTACCGGGTACACCAGTTCTCGAAGATCGAGCAGGTGATCATGTGCAAGAATGATCCGGCAGAATCGGAGCAGATGCTCCAGGAGATTCTCGGCAATGCCGAGCATATTCTCCAGCTGCTGGAGCTGCCTTACCGGGTGGTCGCCGTCTGTAGCGGAGACATGGCGATGAAGACCCACAAGCAGTACGACATCGAGACCTGGATGCCGGGCAGAGAAGCTTACGGGGAGACCCACTCGGCCTCCAATCTGCTCGACTTCCAGGCCCGCCGCTCAGGCATCCGCTACCGTGATGAAGACGGGCGGCTGCAATACTGCCATACCTTGAACAACACAGCGGTGGCCACGCCCCGCATTCTGATTCCGCTGCTGGAGAACCACCAGCAGGAGGACGGTTCGATCTATATTCCGCAGGCGCTGCGGCCTTATATGGGCGGGGCGGAGCGGATTGAACTCAAGTGACTTCCCCTTACCCATCGCCCCCTTCTGGGGGCATTCGGGGGTACCCTGCCCTAGGGTATTCAGCCAAATCAGGAGTAATACTGCTCCTGATTTTTGCCCTTTTTTGAGCTCCACCCGTCATACGCACCCTCCTGCCAACACATTGTAATCGTTTTTTCGCCTACATTCACCCGCTCGGCCCCATACAAGCCCATTGTATACTGTTTTCCACATACATCCAGCCCGCTCGGACCCGTACAGGCCCATTGTATACTGTTTTCAGCATACATCCAGCCCGCACAGCCCCGTACAGGCCCATTGTATACTGTTTTCCGTATACATCCATTCCGCTCGTCCCCACACAACCCAATTGTATACTGTTTTTCGCATACATTCCGCCCACACATTTACGTTTGTGGTGGATAAGGTGCGTGTAGAAGAGTTGAGGGGAAGCGGAAAGATGACTATAGTTTCCTTAACAACAAAACAACAATAAACGGAGCTTCCCTCGCCCAAGAGGGAGACGCCGTTTATCAGCATATAAATAACATGTAGTTTACATGATTTTCAGAAAACATAACTACCTTCGCCTAAAATCTATTAAAATTTTATATTATTCATTGTTTCCAGCTAAGATTTTATGCAACTTTAACAAATATTGACGAAAAATTGCGCTAGATTCATATTATCTCTATTATAATAGAGTACGAATGATATTTTATGGGGAGGTATACTCACATGAAACTTTCTTCACAATGCAGGAAGCCGCTCAGTCTGTTCCTGGCGGTAGCATTGCTATTAACCGGGATCTTCCCGGGATTGTCCACAGGCTCAGGGACGGCCTCGGCAGAGCCGATCATAGCAGCCGACACTGCTGCGGTCACTGCCGCCATCCAAGCTCCAGCGGTTACGGCATCCCCTGCCGCAGGCACTAAGATCGCTACAGGGTCAAAGATTACTTTAAACACCTCTGTAACGGCAAGCGTGTACTACAGCGTCTATGCTGACAACAGCACTACCGCAGAAGTTGCAGACCAATTGTATACTGCCCCAATCAGCGTTCATTCCGGTATTACCTCTCTTAAGATTACAGCTTATTCCTTATTACCCGATTCAGAGAAAGGTCCAACATCCACTTTTGAATACAGCGTAGCCCCTGCACTCGCAGGTCTGAAGATTAACCAGATTCAAGGCGCAGGACATATCTCCCCTTATGTGGATGCTATGGTCACTGACGTTAAGGGAATCGTTACCTACATTAAGGATGCAGACAGCTTCTATATCCAGTCTGCGGCCGCTGATATGGATAACGATATCAAGACCTCGGAAGCCATTCAAATCTATCAGAAGGGAAAAAGCAGTGCCGTTAAACCAGGCGATGCAGTCACGGTAGACGGAGTTGTCAAGGAATTTGGCCGCACCGGACAATTATCTGCCACACAGATTACCGCCAGCCAAACCACGGTTGTCAGCAGCGGTAATCCGCTTCCGGCCCCCACCCTGCTGGGCACCGGCGGACGCCTCATCCCAACGGCTGTAATCGACGATGATGGCCTGAATCCGGCCAAGTTCGAGCCAGCCACCGATGCCATCGACTTCTATGAGAGCCTGGAAGGGATGCGGCTGGAGCTTGCCAAGCCGACCACCGTGGGCCCGGCAGTCTACTATGCTTCCAGCAGTACTTTTGAAATCCCGGTGGTGACCGTCAACGGTACGGGCAACACGACTGAAGTGACTTCCCCTGCCGGCGGACTGGTATTGACGGGTGCCGACTTTAACCCGCAGCGCCTGATTCTCTCGGTGAAGACCGCTCCGGTACTCACTACAGGCCAGCAGTTCTTGGGCAATGTCACCGGTATTCTGACCTATGACTACGGCAAATTCCTGATTTCTACGGAAACAGACGGCCTGCCGGATGTCTCCCCAAGCAAGCTGAAGCGGGAAGTAACCTCCCTCTCTTCGGGAGAAGCGGACAAGCTCAATATTGCTTCTTTTAATATAGAGAACTTCTCCCAGCACAATGATCCAGCCAAAATCACCAACGTGGCTAAGGACATCGTCGTCAATCTCAAAACACCGGACATTATCGGCCTGACAGAAGTGCAGGATAACGATGGAACCGGCAAAGGCGGAACAGATGCCAGCGAAAGCTACAAAGCCCTGATCGCTGCCATTACAGCCATTGACGGCGGTGCATCTAACTATGGTTACACGGATATCGCCCCGCAGAACAACCAGGATGGCGGCGTTCCAGACGGCAATATCCGCTCAGGCTTCCTGTACAATATGAACCGCGTCACTCTGAAACCGGGCACACCCGGAACAGCTACAGACGCTGTGAGCTATGCCGCAGGCTCTGGCCTCAGCCTGAATCCGGGCCGCATTGATCCGGAGAATGAAGCCTTCAAAGAGTCGCGCAAGCCGCTGGCTGCCGAGTTCCTTTTCGGGGGTAAAGAAATTATCGTCATTGCTAATCACTTCAACTCCAAGAGCAGCGACAGCTATCTGTTCGGTTCCGTTCAGCCTCCGGTCTTCTCGACTGAAATTCAGCGGGCCAAGATTGCCAAGGTGGTAGGCAGCTTCGCTGAGGATGTGCTTCAGAAGAACCCTAAGGCCAATCTTGTCGTGCTGGGCGATCTGAATGACTTCCAGTTCTCAGATACGCTCAATATCCTCAAGGGCAGTGCACTTACGAATCTTGTAAATACCCTGCCGCTGAATGAACGGTATTCCTACAATTTCCAGGGCAACTCCCAGACGCTGGATCATATCCTCGTCAATAACCGGCTGGCTTCTGCCAGCAAGCTTGATATCGTGCATATTAATGCCGATTTTGCAGATCCGGGAGATTATCCGAAGGGCACTGTATCTGATGCCGACGGCATCCGGATCAGCGACCATGACCCGCTGCTCGCACAGATTGACTTCGGTACTACAGATTTCAATCTGCGCGTCCTGCATACGAACGATACCCATAGCCATCTGGAGAATATCACCAAGCGTACCTCCGCCATCAGCAGTGAACGGACAGGCAATACGGTGCTGCTGGATGCGGGTGACGTCTTCTCCGGAACCCTGTATTTCAACCAGTTCAAGGGTCAGGCAGACATCAAATTCATGAACAATATCGGCTATGATGCGATGACCTTCGGCAATCATGAGTTTGACATGAATAAGGAGAATCCGGAAATCCTGCGGAATTTCGTGACGGCGGCCAAGTTCCCGTTCGCCAGCTCCAATATTGATTTCACTACGAAGGGCAGCGAGCTTGCCGATCTCTATCATGAGATGACCGGTATTCTTGAGACAGATGAGACCAAGAGTACGGCCAAAGACGGCCATATTTACCCTTCTGTCATCAAGGACGTCTATGGAGAGAAGGTCGGAATCTTCGGCTTGACAACTGAGGATACCGTTGGCCTGGCGTCTCCCGGCGACAAGATTATTTTCAAGGATCATGTAGACAGCGCGAAGCGTACCGTCAAGGCGCTTGAAGACCAGGGCATCAACAAGATTATCGCCGTCACACATCTGGGGTACACCGTGGATCAGGAGCTGGCCAAGGCCGTTCCGGGGATCGACATTATTGTCGGCGGACATTCCCATACGAAGATCGATAACCCGCCAACTCCTGTGGTAATTGCAGGTACGGACAAGAATGTCCTGATTGTGCAGACCGGCGAATACAGCCAGTTCCTCGGTGAGCTGGATGTGACCTTTAATGACCAAGGCGAGGTTAAGGCTTATCAAGGCAAATTGCTGGATGTGAATCTGTTCGGTGAAGATGTTGCTGCCAAAAAAATTCTTGCCCCATACGATGCTGAATTGGAAACAGTCCGTAGCCAGGTTGTAGGCCGCTCGGACGTTGATCTCTACACCAACCGTGACATTGACGGGAAATCCGTCCGCGTGGTGCGTAAGGAAGAGACCCCAATCGGCAACATGATTGCTGACAGTGTTGCGGAGAAAGTAACTGAGCTAATGCCTAACTTCGTGTCCAAGGAGGACCAGAGTACGATCAAAGGCGTCGTCGCCATCCAGAACGGCGGAGGCATTCGCGCAGCGATTGACAAGGGCGATATTACGATGGGCGAGGTGTTGACCACACTCCCATTCAATAACAGCCTGGTTGCCCTGAAGGTCACTGGCGCAGAGATCATCTCTTCCCTGGAGAACGCAGTCAGCGGCCTGGAGTCCGACCAGGGACGGTTCGCTCATGTCTCAGGGATGAAATACACGTATGATTCGACCAAAAAGCCGGAGATTGTGAGTTCTTTGACCGGTCAGGTGACCCAGACCGGGGAGCGCATCATCTCCGTTGAGATCAAGCAGGCGGACGGGACTTATCTGCCGGTTGATCCGGCAGGCTATTATATTCTGTCCACGAACTCCTTCATGGCTGGCGGCGGAGACTTCTACCGTGCACTGGCTTCAGCCAAGGCGGATGGACGTTATTATGAGCTGGGCCTGCCTGACTTTGAGGTGCTGCTGGCTTATCTGAAGAACCATAAACCGGTCACCTCCAAGCTTGAAGGACGGATCACTGATCTGAAGGGAGCCGCTCCAAATCCAAGTCCGACTACAACACCGGCACCAACCACGAATCCGGGAGGATCTAATCCGGGAGGCTCCGGGGGAGTGACGCCTACGGCAACGCCATCGGCCACCCCTGCTCCAAGCGCGGGAGCAGCGCCGCAGATTACCACATTTACTGCAGCGGATCTCACCGCTAAGCTTGCAGCCCTGCCTGCCGGTACGAATGAGCTGAAGCTTCCGCTCACGGCTTCAGCAGGCGGCGCCCAGGCTGTGCTGCCAGGCAGCGTGCTGGTGCAGCAGGCGGCGGCACAACCGGACACAGTGTTGACCTTCATCTCTACCGGCGGTGCTTCTTATTCCCTGCCGCTGAGTCTTATCAACGGGACGGCTCTGGCCGCCCGGCTTGGCACCAGTGATTTCACAATTACCGTATCATTGCTTCAGGCAGATACCGCTATACTGGACAGCCTGAACAAAGCTATCGCCGCGCAGGCAGGTACGATCACTGTTGCTGCACCAGTCATTGAATTCAGTGTTACTGCCCAGGCAGGCACTACAAGCGTTCCGCTGAACAGCTTCGGCAGCATTTATGTGAAGCGGACCCTCACGGCTACAGGTGCACTTGATGCCAAGGGCGCGACCGGTGTCGCCTTTGACCCGGCCACAGGTAAGCTATCCTTCGTGCCTTCGGTCTTCGCTAGTCCGGCAGACGGACATACGGAAGTAACGATCAAGCGCAACAGCAACAGCTATTATACTGTGGTGAAGTCATCCAAGACCTTCGGTGACACTACCGGACACTGGGCACAATCCGCTATTGAGCTGCTGGCCTCGAAGCTGGTGATTACCGGCACCAGCAGTACCGCTTTCTCGCCTGCCCAGTCCATAACACGGGCCGAGTTCGCAGCGTTGATTACCCGTTCCCTGGGCCTTGCCCCGGCAGCAACAGCAACGGCCTTCAGTGACGTCCGTGCAGGCGCATGGTACACGGATGCTGTACAGACCGCGGCTTCCGCAGGTCTGATTACCGGATATACCGACGGCAGCTTCAAGCCGGGCAGCCCGATTACCCGGCAGGAGATGGCAGCCGTCCTGTCCAAAGCCATGAAATACACCGGCAAGACCCTGACGTCCGATCCGGCTGTACTGGCTAAATTCCGCGATGCCTCAAGCATCCCGGCCTGGTCCAGAGCAGCGGTAGCAGAGATCGCCGCCGCAGGCATTATTCAGGGAACCCCTGATGGTGCGTTCGCTCCGGCGAAGCTGGCTACCCGTGCGGAAGCAGCTACGATGCTGGAGAAGACCTTGAAGTCGCTGCAATTCATTAACTAACACACGCACGCCACAGCGTTATACGAGGTTTAAATCAGTAAAGGCGGTTCCCAAGGCGCATGATGCGCTGCGGGAACCGCCTTTTTTGATAGATAAGTATTTTTATGTTTTGGAGTCCCCGCAAAGCGCCTGAGCCACATCCTCCGTCAAAAGAATCATTTGCCAAAGAAGAAATGTTCGTTTATTATAAAACTAATAAATGTTCTATATACATAGAACCAACACCTTTACCACACCAGAAAGCAGGAATTTCTTATGGAATATAAATTAACCGTAGACTTCGCGCCTATCTATGAATGTATTACCAGCCTCAACGCTTTTATCGGCAAGCAAAATCATACGGCTATGGATGCCGGTACTCCCTGGGTCCGTCTGGTCCAGACGCAGTTCGCCCCTGTCATGCTCCAGCGTATGAAGGAGGTGCTGAAGCTCACCGATAATTTCAGTCTATCCCCCTACATCTGGAGCTGTCCCGGAGAGCGTACGCCGGAGGAATTCCTGCATTGGTTCGAAGACTTGTCTCCGGGGGAGCTCTACGACATTGCCGGGAGGTTCGGGCAGAGTGTGCCTGCGAATCTTGCCGGACTGCGGGATGCTGCGGCTGAAGTAATCCGGGTGTGGAATGACAGCTACTTCAGCAGCATTGATCCGGCCATCCTAGAAGGGTTGCGGCAGGAGGCCGGAGCACGGACAGCGATGCTGAACGGCACGAATGATATGGACGTCTACGAAGCAGCTACCGAAGGGATGCGGCTCTATCCGTCGGAGACGCTGAAGCGGGTTATTATCACTCCGCAGTATCATGCCCGTCCGCTGGTCATCTCCTCTCAATATGATGAGTTTGTGTTCACCAGCTACTCCTGCGATGCGCTACCACCCGGAGAAGGACGTCCTGCTGCCGCGCTCCTGCGGCTTACCCGGGCGTTATCAGATGAGACCCGGCTGTTCATTCTCCGGCAGCTTACCGGACGACAGATGAATTTCACAGAGATTGTGAAGGCGGTTAAGCTGTCCAAAAGCACGATTCACTACCACCTGATCGCGCTGCGCGCTGCAGGTCTGGTCATCGTTCACACCAGCGGCAAAAGTGTCTCCTACAGCCTGCGGCTGGAGGCTCTGGATGATCTGCCCGGGCAAATTGAGGATTACCTGAAGGGGTGAGCGGGTTGCAGAAACGGAGCTATTACGGATTGTTATCCACGGTTTCACTCAGCGCCTTCGGCGATGCCTTTGGGCTGCTGGCCATGGAGTGGCTGGTCTATGACCTGACCGGCTCCAAGGTTGCGATGGGGGCGCTTGCGCTCAGCTCCATGATTCCTGAGCAGGTGCTCCGCCTGCTCGGCTCGCCGCTGTCCGACCGGCTGCCCCGCGTGCGCTTCATGGCCTGTCTTGCCGTACTGCGGCTGCTGGCGCTCCTGCTTCCGCTTGGCATGGGACTCGCCGGCCATCTCCAGCTCTGGCAGCTGTTCGCGGCCGCCAGCCTGAGCGGAGCCTGCTCCGCGCTGTTCCTGCCGACGGCTATGGCTATTATCCCCGGGATCGCCGGGACCGGCAAGCTGATGCGCGCCTTCGCCATCATTGACGGCTGCAAGGGGGCCGCCGCACTGCTTGGACCGGCGCTTGCCGGCATCCTGACCGCGGCCAGCGGGGCTTTGCCGGCGCTCGGGGTCAATGCCGTCTGTTATATGGCTGCAATCGCCATGCTGCTGTGGCTGCCCCGGATGAGCAAGCCCGCCGGTCCGCCTGCTGCCGTCTCCGTGTCCGGCTATCTGCGGGAGGTGGCCGAAGGCTTCTCGTTCTACCGGCGCTTCCCGGCCATGCTGACGATCATGATGATGGCTGCCGTCAGCAACCTTAGCTCCACAGCTATATGGACGATGATGGTCCCTTATGTCCGCGAGGTGCTGCACCGCGATGCGGCGGCTGTAGGCACGCTATCTACAGTGTCTGCGTTTGGCTATCTCGCCGGACTCGGGGCCATCTCCATCATGGGTGAGATTAAACAGCGGCGTGCCGTCATGCTTGGCAGCCTGGGCTTATCGGGCATCGTCACCATGCTGTGGGGCTTCATCCCCAGCTATGCCTTCGCCTTGTTCGCCGTATTCGCCGCGGGACTGATGGGGCCCTTCTTCAGCTCCTTAAGCTCGTCCCTGCACGGACGGCTCGTGCCCGGCCAGCTTCAGGGCCGGGTGAATTCGGTCCGCTTCCTGATTGGCGGGAGCCTGTCGCCGATTGGCGCCCTGGCAGCGGGTACGGTCGCCGAGCTGTATGGAGTTCCTGTGCTTTTGCTTGCTGCAGGCCTGCTTCCGGCGCTGTATGCCGGAGTGGCCCTGCGCCTGCCCGGCCTGAAAGCGCTGGATGGCGACCTGTCTGTGCTGGAGCAGCGGGACCGCCAGCGCCAGGAGGCTGCGCTGACGGGTAATGTCTCTGTGTAGATGAGCCCAAGGAGCTAGCAATGTTACACTTTGTGCTGGATCTCCGCGCAGGTTACTCCTATGGAGTCCTAGTACAGTGCCAGATTTAAAAGGGTGGATAAGCTTTTGAAACTCAGGTGTTCGTGTAATGAAACCCTATCATCCCAAAAAATCTAACGGACCGAAGAGACCTTATCCTCACGAGAACGCCACCTTTTGCAGCGTAACGGACTCAGTGGAGCTTATCGTCTTTCTGCGAGACGTTTTGGAGCTGAATTGCAGGGGATAAGGTCCTTACGGTCCGCTAATCGCCCAAGTGATGACTTTCTTCCCGGATAAGAGCACCTCAGTCCGTTACGCCAAGCCAAACGTCCCCCAAAAAAGATAAAAACTGTATATTGAAAAATATGTAATTTTAAGAGTGATTTATTCTACTCCATTATTTTAAATCTGATGAGGTACTAGCAGTATTGTACTTCATGCAGGATTTTTCTAAATTTGTTACTGGATACGGCACATTGTTGCAACTTTTGCAGGAATTCGAACGATTACGGGCTATCGGGAGCTGGATTGTTGCATTTCGTGCAGGATTTCCGCCCAGCTCGCCCCTCTAGAGCCGACAGTGTTGCACTTCATGCAGGATCTCCGCCCTCGTCGCTCCTATCGTGCTGCATTGTTGCACTTTATGCAGCGCTTCCGCCCAGGCCTTGCCCCGCCCCATGCCAAACAGGCGATGCCACATGCGCATCGCCTGTTTATCGTAACTGCACCTGCTGTGCTGCTATCCAGTAACTGCCGCTTAGGACTCCAGGCCGCCCTCACTAGTCACATAATGACTGGTATCTCCGTGCAGCACGATCTCCGGCACGCCGTCTGTAATATCAATTCTGCATAGGCAGGTAGGGTGGATGTAGGGCAGATCCCACAGCTTCTCCATGGCACGGTCTTCAAAATAAGCCATCAGCACCTTCACTACTACCGTATGGGTGGCAATGAGAATCGTGCCGCCTTCATGCCGGTGGATGAGTTCCCGCAGCTTGCCGAGTGCACGCTCCTGCACGGCGGCGAAGGTCTCGCCGCCCTTGATGCTGAACAGCGCCGGGTCACCCCAGAATAGCTGGTGCTGCTCCGGGTACTGCTCCTCCAGCTCACCGGCCTCCCGGCCTTCCCAGACGCCAAGGTTAATTTCTTTGAATTCGTCATAGGCGGTAAGCGGGATCTCCCGGCCGCCCCGGATAATCTCTGCCGTCCGCAGCGCCCGGGGGCTGGAGCTGGCATAGACCGCGTCCAGATGGACATCCTGCATAGCCTGACTTAACCACTCTGCCTGTTGCACCCCAAGCGGTGTAAGTGGCGAATCCTGATGGCCCTGCATCCGCTTCTGCACATTCCATTCCGTCTGCCCGTGTCTTGTAATATACACCGTAGTAGTCATGAACTCTGATTCCCCTTTACCCAATTATGTATCGATGTTTACATCATGCCGCTCCGGCATCACACCAGCCTCTGCCCGCCGTATCCGCAAGGTCTACCTGCGGCTGCGCTCCAGCCACTTCACCCCATAATCGACTATCTCCCGCTGCGGGACCAGCTGCGCCGCAGATGCTGCAATGAAGCCCTTGGCAATCTGCCCGGTCTCCTTGTCAAAGTCCGCGCCAAGCTGAGCGAAATCATCCGAATTCCAGTTGTAATCGCTGAACTCTACCCATTGCCGGGCACCGTCTACCAGCATCGGAGCGCCTGCGATCACTTCCTGCTTCCCGGCATAATCCGCCCGGTGCTCCGCCAGATGCAGCGAGGTGTTGTTCCCATGGTCCACGCCCAGCAGCAGCACGCTTCCACCCAGCTCATAGATCCGGGCCAGCGGCGAACGCTCTCCGAAGGCATATTCCAGGCCATGGCCGTCAATAATGACATCCCGGTGCTTCCCCCAGGCGGCAAAAGAATCAATCGGATGGCTGCTGCGCCGCACGCCCCGCTGCTTGCGGAAGCAGTCCGGGATAATCCCCATGCCGCGAATAGGCGTCAGGTCCGGGTCATACGCCGGCATATGCTCCCGGATCTCCGGCCACCAGGCCTCCGGCACCGGCGGTCTGCTCCAGCCTGACGGATCGGTCAGATCCGAGGATTGCGTCGGCATCACCAGTGTCCCTTCCTCGCCCAGCACCTGCTCCAGCGCGAGGATCACGGCAACGGGTCCGCCGGCCACCCACTGCCCGAGTGACTTGAAGGAGGAATGCAGCAGCAGCGTCATGCCCTCCTGCACACCCAGCCGCCGGAAATCGGCGGCCAGCCTATCTGCCGTAATCAGTGTTCCTTGGATCTCTTCCATACAAATACCTCCAGACCTTCCATCTATCCTATCATAGATCACAAGTGGAAACGACTTTGCCGTCCTTTTAAGGACGGTATCGTTCTAGTGAGAAATAGAAGGATAATTTATCATGTGAAACATATGAATTCTTATATTTGAACCGCAAGTCTTGTTACCCGGACCTAATCCTATGCCTGCCATCATTCCTGCCTCTGCCCTAACCCTAAGACTCCTTATCCTCAGCCTGTCCGGGATAACGTCCCATCAGCAGCTTCGCCCGGTATTCCCCGGGAGAGATGCCCTCCAGCTCCTTGAATACCCGCGCGAACTGCTTGCTGTTCTCAAAGCCGACGGACTCGGAGACGGAGGCCAGCTTGACCCGGTTATCGGCCAGCAGCTCTTTGGCGTGGCCGATGCGGACTTTTTTGAGATACAGCACGAAGCTCTCCCCGGTATAAGCCTTGAACGCCTCACTGAAATAAGAATAGTTGAGAGACACGTAATTACTGACCATCGCCATGTTCAGCGGGCGGGCGTAGTTCGCTTCGATATAGGCCATGGCTTCCTCCATATCGGCATGCTCAGTATGAGCAGATTTGATGCCTATAATATAATCGTTAACGCTTAGAAGCAGATGCTCCAGCGCACGGTAATAGTCGTGGAAATGGCGGAAATTATGCAGGTTGCCCACTTGGCGGTAGAGCTTCAGTACCTCCACCGAAGCTTCGCCGTGTGTACGGAACACCTCATCCAATACACGTTCATTCATACTCCGCCCTACATTCTCCAGGTAACTCAGATCCAGCCTCAGCAGATGCTCCGTCTGGAAAATAACCCCAAGCAGCGCCTTGATCTCCTTCTCCCGCCCGGTTCCCAGCATATTGAGCAGCTTGCGCAGCTCCTCCTCCGGGAGCGGGAAGCTCAGCCGTCCGGCCTGAATATCCGCATAGTCCACGAAGCTGGCCTGCGGCGACAGGAAGGTGTATTGCAGCGCCCGGCAAGCCTCCAGATAACAGGTACGGAACTGGTCGGCGCTGCGGCTCTCCCTGCTGATTCCGAGCAGCAGCCGCGTAAGCTCCTTGGACTCTGCCTTCCTGGCCAGCTCCAGGAAGCTCTCCCCCTCTCCGACAAGCACCAGCTTGCCGTCCCCGTCTGTCAGAATCTCCGTGAATTTGTGCTCCAGCGGTCCGCTCAGCTGCTCCAGCAGCCCTTGCACTTCTGCCGGCTTCATCCGTGTACCGTCACTGTGATGATAGTTCAGCACCCCTACTGTAAAAGGCAGCGTCAGCCCCGCAAGCTCCTCCTGCTGGGCCGCCGATACCTCGCCCTCCTGCTGCATCAGCAGACTGCGCAGACGGGCCGCCCGCAGCTCGCGGCGGTAGCCCTCTGTTTCCTGCAGCTGCTTATGGCTGCTGGATTCCCGCTCCGCCACTTCCTTGGCTATGCGTTCGAGAATCTCGAACAGCTCCTCGCGGCGGATCGGCTTCAGCAGATAGTCCTTGACGCGGTAGCGGATCGCGCTTTTGGCATATTCGAAATCATCATGACCGCTGAGAATAATGACAGCCGGAGCTCCGCCCGCCCCTGCTTCCGCAGACAGCCGCGCCAACAGCGTAATCCCGTCCATGATCGGCATCCGGATATCCGTAATAATCACATCCTGCCGTTCCCGCTTGTACTGCTCCAGTGCCTCTGCACCGTTTCCTGCCATCGATATATTGTAGACCGACGGATATTCCCGTTCGATCATCGCCTTCAGACCTTGACGGATCATTCTCTCATCATCCACAATCATCAGATTTGTCATCGCTGATTATCCCCCGTCAATAGAACTTTGGGCAGAGACATATACACCGCTGTCCACTTCCCTGCTTCGCTCTGCACTTCCAGTCCATAGGCTTCCCCGTAAAAGAGCTGCAGCCGCTGATGCACATTGCGCAGCCCGACGCCTCCCGCCTTATATCCGCCGCTGCTGATCCCGGAGGCGTCCGCTCCAGGCTCCTCCTTCGCATAAATCGCCTCATGCAGCTCTACCAGCTGCTCCTGCGTCAGCCCCAGCCCATTATCGCGCAGGACAATGAAGATATCCCCCTCCGCCTCTGTAAGCTCGATCTTCACAATCCGGTCCGTTAACTCCACGCCGTCTGCATTCCAGGCATGCTTCACGCTGTTCTCAACAATCGGCTGCAATGACATCTTAAGCACCTCCACTTCCAGATAAGCGCTGTCAATATGAAGCTCCAATTGAATGGTGTGTTCGAACCTGATATTCATGACCTCTATATAATTCTCGATGTGGCGAAGCTCGTCTCTCAGCTTCACATATTCCCCGGTCCACTTGAAATTATAACGCATCATCCCGCCCAGCCGGGTCAGTGCATCCGAGATGGTCCGCTGGTTCTCAATTTCGGCCAGCATCTTGATATTCTCCAGCGTATTGTAGAGGAAATGGGCATCGATCTGATTATGCAGCGTCCGCAGCTCCGCTTCCTTGGACAGCGCCTGCTTATAGACCGCCTGGGCAACCAGCGTATTGATCGTATTCATGAGCTTGGAGAAATGATGCGCCAGCTCTCCGACCTCCCCGCCCCCGCTGACCTTAATACTGCCATACGGCTCGCCCCGGCGTACCTTCTTCATCGTCTCTGTCAGGCGGCGGAGATTCTTCAGAATGAATGCATTCAGCACATACGTAATCGCCGTAACCAGGAAAATAAAACCGATATTCACCCCGATAATCAAATTGCGGGTCCGCGAAATATCCTTCATCAGGCCTTTCATCGAGACCACCGTGACCAGGGAGGCATCAATCTGCTCCACCGGTGCCTGAATCAGCAGGTACGAATTCCCATTCTCCTTGTAATCCATCTCCCATTCCCCGGTCTTGCGGTAGACAGCCAGCCGCTCCTTAATCGCTGCGCTCAGCCCGGAATCAGTGGTCAGGAAGGAGTTGTCGGTACGCGTGAACAGATTCAGCGCATCATCGACAATGACCATCTGGGATTCGTTATCCTGCACAGAGGTATAAGTCTTGGGCGTGAACTTGCTCAGCAGCATATCCACCTGGACCATCCCGATATGATTCCCTGCCGGAATACTGATTTCCCGCAGCACGGATACCTTCGGCTGACCTTGCCCGCCTCCCCCCGAGGAGCGCTGCATCAGATCGATGTCCGTATTCTGAAAGGACCAGAGATTCCGCCTTCCTTCCAGCTTCATGGCCTGCTGGAACCAGGGCTCCATCGACACCCGGGATTCACGGAAAATAACCGGCCATATCTCATACACATTCGGACTGGCAGAGAACAGATAGAGATGCTCGATATTCGGATTGTTGAACTGAATCTGGCTGAAATTCAAAAAGGTAGTCGTATTGAAATCAATCAGCTCACGCAGGGTTGGATCATCCTCACTGATCAGGTAATCCCGCACACTTTTATCGCTATACGCCATCTGAAGCGCCCGTTCCATGGCCTCAATCTGGTTGAGTACATGCATTCTCTCCATTTGCAGCAGATAGCTGTTCTTCTCAATTGAATCCCGCATATAGGTGTTGTTGATTTCCTTATACGAATAGAAGGACACCAGCAGGCTGGGTCCCAGAATAATGAAGATATAGGCCGCAATCAGCCGGCTCTGCAGTGACCTCCGCCCCCACCAGTAGTGGAAGGAGTGCCATAACGCCCCTGTTCTCTCTCGCATGCTCACCTCTTGAAAATAACCCAAAAGCCCGCAGTCGCGGGCATTTGGGTCTGATATTTAAAAACTTACATTCCGAGTTTTTTCTTGTTCTCTTCATATTTCGTCTGGCGGTAGGCATCGAAGGTCGCTTGGCCTTCCTTTTCCTTCTTCGCAATATATTCCGTCCAGATCTTGTCGAATTCCGCATCGGAATCAGCCATCAGCAGCTTCGGCATCGTTTTGCCGCGGAGCTGTTTCAGCTTGGTAGCGATAATGCCTTCCGGTGAGTTACCCGTAGGATCGATTAACTGGAACTCCGAAGTATTGATCGACTTGCCTTTGGTCCAGTCTTCCAGTTGCTTGAACGGCTCAACCGATTCCGGCTTCCACTGGTCGGTAATATTCGTATTTTGCAGCATCCAGAAGGTGAAGGAAGAGCCGTATTGCTTATCGAAGGCTGCACGGTCGGAGTTCATGAGCTTATTCGCTTCAGGCAGGAACTGGTCCTTACCGTCAATTGTATCATAGCTGACCCCTTTTTCGCCCAGATAAAGATCCTTGTTGCCTTCTTCACTGTTCAGATAGCTGAGGAATTTGATCGCACGCGCCTTATCCTTAACATCCTTCGAGATCAGGGTTACGGTCCAGCCGGAGATCCCGGGGCCGTTCAGTGCAGGCTGATCCATCTTGGTGTTAGCCGGACCGTCTACTGCAATGTACACCTGCTCAGGGTTCTTCTGGAAAATCGTTCCGAGCTGGGAAGCAAAGTCTGTACGTTGATAGAGCATTGCGAAGTAGCGGCCCTGTACGATTTTCTCTTCCATTTGAGCACGCTTGTCAATGAAGATATCCTTCGCGAGCAAGCCGTCCTGGTTCGCCTGGCGGAGGGTCTTCATCCAGCGGACATACTCAGGGTCTGTCTCACGGTCATAGACCTTGCCGTCTTTTTCCCAAGGAATGTTCAGGAAGTTCTGAATGTAGCCTTCAAGGGAATCATTGCCGTTCTCGGTGAACTCATGCAGACCCAGCGGAATCAGCGGCTGCCCGTTCACTTCAGGGAATTTCTCCTGGGCTGCCTTCAGAGCGCCGAGGAAGCCTTCAGGTGTGCGCATATCCGGGCTGCCGATCGCTTCATAGATATCCTTGCGGACAGCGAAGGTCTGGTTCGAAATATAAGTATCACCATATTTTTCGTAGTCGGCAGGAGAAGAGGAGGAGTTAGGATAGCCGTAGACGTTACCGTCCGGCTGTGTGTACCAGCCCAGCTTATCTTTATCCGAGACCTTGAAGAAGTACGGGTCATATTCCTCAGCCAGCTTGTTCAGCGGAAGCACCAGCTCGCCTTCCACCATTTTTTTGATCGCATCTTCCCAGTAGCCGAGGGTGATGAAGTCAGGCAGCTTGCCGGAAGCAATCAGCGTATTCAGCTTTTCATTCTCATTGCCGGCAGGAACGATGAAGTTCACGTTAACGCCGGTCTTTTTCGTAATATATTGCGAAGTCGGGTCAACGCCCCACTTGTTGGCGAACCAGGCAAAGTTCAGGTACCAGTCGAAGGTGATTGGTGAAGTATCGCTTTTCCAGCCCGGCTCATCTGCATTCAGTGCAGGTGCTGCTGTTTCTGTGGCTGGTGCTTTGGTAGCTTCCGCATTCGCCGGTGTGTTGCTCCCTGCTGCGTTATTGCTGCTGGAGCAGCCTGCCGCCAAGGAGGTCAGCATTAGTCCTGCAAGCAGGAGACCCATTTTTTTTGGCTTATGTTTCATGCCCATTTGTTTACCCCTTTTCTAGAAAATAATAATTATAAGCTCAACCCCGTTGCCCATAAGACACCCGGGCGCTGGAGGAGTTACCTGATAACACGCAGATCATCAGCCCTTGATGGAGCCGATCATCATGCCTTTGACGAAATAACGCTGCAGGAACGGATAGACGAATACGATAGGCAGTGTAGTGACAACCATGGTTGCCAGCTTGATGGACTGGGACGTTACGGATCTTGTTGCCGCGTTACCCTGGACAGCCACCATCATGGTATTGGAGCTGGACTGGGCGACTACACGGAACAGATACGTCTGAATCGGCTGCAGATCCACATTGTTGATATAGATAATTCCGGCAAAATAATCATTCCATTGATACACGCCGTGGAACAGCGCAATGGTAGCAATGACCGGCATGGAGACCGGAAGGATAATCCGCAGGAAGATGGACCAGTCGTTGGCCCCGTCAATCCGGGCTGCTTCCTCCAGACCCTCGGGGATCTCCCGGAAGAAGGTCATGAAGATAATGAGATCGAAGAAGCTGAACATCACCGGAATGATATAGACCAGGAAGTTATCCAGCAGATGAAGGTCGCGGTTCAGCAGGAAGGTCGGAATCAGACCGCCGTTGAAGAACAGCGTAATGGTCCCGATCAGGATGTAGATTTTGCCGCCTACCAGATCCCTGCGGGATAAAGCATACGCCACCATTGCGGTGAAGAATACATGGACAGCGACACCAAGCACGGTCTTGGCTACCGTAATCCCCATGGCGAGCATAATGCCGGGACTTGCGAATACCGCCTCGAAATTCTTCAGCGTGATCATCCGCGGCCACCAGTAGATGCCGCCCAGCATGGCGTCGTTCCCGTCATTGAAGGAATTGACCAGCACATACCAGATCGGATACAGCGTCAGGAAGCAGACGCAGAGCATGACCAGATTATTGACGATATCAAAGATGGCTTCACCTTTGGTTTTACGTTTTAGAGCGAACATATATAGGTCCTCCTTGTCCTAGAACAGCGACGTGTCGTTGATTTTTTTGGATACCTGGTTGGCAATCAGAAGCAGAATCAGTGCTATGACCGCTTTGACCAGGGTGACCGCCGCAGAATAGGAGAAGCGGTTGGAGACAATACCCGTCTGATAGATATAGTAGTCAATTACATTAGAAGCACTGTCATTGAGCGAGTTCCGCAGGACCAGAATCTGGTCGAAGTTGGAATTCAGCACCCCGCTGACGGCCAGAACGAACAGAATGCTGATCGTTGCCCGGATTGCCGGCAGTGTGACAAACCACATTTTCTGGAAGCGTCCCGCTCCGTCAATCGTTGCCGCTTCATACATTTCCGGAGATACGCCGGCAATGGCCGCGAGATAGATAATGGCGGACCAGCCAAGCTCCTTCCAGATGTCGGAAGTAATAATAATGGTCCAGAAGTAACTGGGCTCAGCCAGATAGGTAATCGGCTTGTCAATCAGATTGAGCGCAAGCAGAATATTATTGATAATCCCTACATCAGCCAGCCAGGTAGCCAGAATCCCGCCAAGCACAACCCAGGACAGGAAATGCGGCAGATAGGAGATCGTCTGAATAGCCTTCTTGTACCTTATGGAACGGACCTCATTGAGGAACAGAGCGAATATGATCGGCAGCGGAAAACCGATGAACAGCTTGATTAAGCTGATGCCAAGCGTATTGCGGATGACATTCGGCAGATCCTCGTCAGCGAACAGCTCCCTGAAATGCTCCAGCCCTACCCATGGGGCTTCGGCAATCGACTTGACGATGTTATATTCCTTGAAGGAAATAATCAAGCCATAAATCGGGATGTAGTTGAATATAATCATCCAGACTACGCCGAGCAGGGCCATGGTCTGCAAATGACGCTGGGCTACAAACTTCCTCCACAGAGTGTTTTTGCGACCTGAACCGGTTTCGATTGACGCCGGAATGAGCGGCCCCATGGCCGGATTCGGCTTGGTGTTACGTTTGTTCTCCATCGTATGGACCTCCAAAATACCTATCTTTATTGTGAAGCGTTTTCATCTCTATGTATGTATTGTATGCGTTTTAGGTATATGGTTAAAGGCCTCATTTTTCGTATTTAGGGGCTCATTTTTCGGCTTGGAGCGTTCTTCTGAACTCCCCAAGCCGGGGCCAGTTACACATGCAGAACCGCATGCTCCTCCGATAGTACAATATAATCACCGATCACACCGTCCTCGTAGGCAGGCTTGCGCGGCTGGCCGTTACCGAGCGGCGGCAGATCCTGATGGTATTTGTAGAAAATAAGCCGGGACCGCATGCCTTCCTGCGTCAGCTCAAGCCGCAGCTCCTCATCCGTCAGCTGGACAGCGGACACCACGCTCCCCGTTACTTTTGCCGTCAGCTCATCCCAGTTCTCTTCCTCAGGCTCCCCTGCCCAGCTGGATAACCACGGCCGGTGGCTCCCGTTATATCTCAGGTGGCATTCAATCACTCTCCCATCCAGCAGAATATATTGGCCCGATGCCCAGACGGCATACACAAGATACTGCCTAATGCCCTCCTTCTCCAGCAACAATCCGAAGAACCCGGGACCGCCCATGCCATAGGTTCCCAGATGGGCAGAGAATCCCACGGCCCTGCTGCCCAGCAGCGAGTCCGTGTCCATCTCCGCAAGGGTCCGGGGTCTGGCGGTCATCATCGCCTCGCCTTCTTCCGCCTCATAGTGGAAATCCCTGAACGCAGGTTCCTCCAACCAGCCCTTCGACTCCCACGCCTCCCGCTGCGCGGCCGGAACAATTATAGAGTATTTCTCAATCAGTCCCATCTTAAGCTCGCTCATTCCTTCATCCTGCTCCTCTCCTGTTAACAGACGTATACCCATTATTATAAACTAACTTTGGGCCTGGTGAATTTGCGCCTAAGTAGGAGTCTGCGCCAGCCTGCACTCCTCCACACCCGCCCATTGTAATCGGTTTTTCGATTACATTTGGCCACGGACCATCCTGCGAGCCTATTGTGATCGGTTTTTCGATTACATTTGGCCCGCACACCCTCCGCCCGCCCAATGTGATCGGTTTTTCGATTACATTTGGCCCGCACACCCTCCGCCCGCCCATTGTAATCGGTTTTTCGATTACATTGGGTCCGCACACCCTCCGCCCGCCTATTGTGATCGGTTTTTCGATTACATTGGGCCCGCACACCCTCCGCCCGCCCATTGTAATCGGTTTTTCGATTACATTTGGCCCGCACACCCTCCGCCCGCCCAATGTGATCGGTTTTTCGATTACATTGGGCCACGGACCATCCTGCGAGCCGATTGTGTTCGGTTTTTCGCATACGTACCAGACAAACAGAAAGGAGGCCCCCAAGGACCTCCTCTCCATACATTCTATAACCGTTAGTCCATCACCGCACGGATCGCGGCAATCTCCCCGCGCCGCAAGGCCTCGGCATCTGCGCCGCGCAGCAAGCCGCCGGATACACTCCGTTCCTCGCCGCTGCGGAATTCCAGCTTCATCTGCTGGATAACCGCCTTGCTGTCGCCGAAGGTATCCGCATGACGCGGATTCACATAGGTCACTTCCGTGCTGCCCAGCAGCTTGAAGGAGACCTCTCCCTGCCCGTCGAACAGCCAGCCGGGAAGGGCCGGATGCAGCGCGAGGGTTAGTTTGCCATCCTCCATAGCGAAGAGGCTGCTGCCTGCCATCATCGTTCTCCACATGCTCAGGAACTCGGCCGTGGAGCCGCTCAGCCGGGCCACAAATCCCCGTCCGTGTGTATGCGGGTCAGGGTTGCCGCCTGTAGAGATGAACGACGAATTCTCCAGCGTACTGCGTCCGTAGACCTCAGGGTCAAGGAACGGAATCAGCGACGTTCTCAGCTCACTGTAGAATTCTTCATACAGCCCCGCCTTCAGCAGCTCAAGCAAGTATTTATAGGACATGTGCAGGAAGTTCGATTCCCGCTCCTGCCAGCCTGCGGTGAACGCCCGGATGCGTCCGATCTCATGCCCCTCTTCCTCCAGCGATACCGAAGTGCGGTACATCGAGGTGACCGGATCGAACAGCCCGCTCTGCTTCACCCGGCTGTATATATCCTTGGCCGTCTCAAGATCATCTAGAGTTTTGAGCCAGCGGGTCGGACCTTCGAGGAAATACGGCAGCGCCGAAGCCTCGAATTCCTCTACGACGGCCTTCGGCAGTCCATAGCCGCTGATGACCGGCTCGCCGGCAGCATCCGTAACCGGCCGGAAGCGCGTAGCCTCGAAACGGAAATAGGTTGGCACCAGGCCGCCGCCCATCTCCACCGCACGCAATATCCCCTGATCCGTCTTGCGCAGCCACTGCTCCAGCATGCCGCGTATCACCGTAAGGGCAACATCACGGGTCTCGCCTGTAATCCCGAAGCGGATCTCCGCCCGGTAAGCCTCACGCGCCGAGGCAACGCGGTCCCAATACAGGAAATCAGCCAGCGAGCCGTCCAGCACCTCTGTTACAGCCTGGCCTACCTGTGTCAGCAGCCCCGCCATTTCCACTGGAAGCGCCACTGCGGAAGGAAGCCCGGCACTGTTCTCCAGCGCTTCCGCCATGAAGACCAGCATGCGCTTCAGCTCCAGCGTCTCGCTCATCCCCGAGCCGATCAGGCCCGGCAGCCCGTTCATTGCATCGTTCCAGCCCGGCTTGTTCGCCTCCATCTCCACACCCATACCGTACGGATCAAGCGTGGCGAATTTGTTCAGGGCAAGCGATAGCATTTTCACAAACAGACTGGTCCGGTAGATCTCCCCGTGCCCGCCTTGCGTGCGCAGCCACTCGGTGTCGGATGCCTTTCGCTTCAGCTTGTGCAGCTTCTCCTCGTCCTCCAGCAGAGCTCCGAACTGCCGCACCTTGCCGCCGCTGATCACATACTTCTCGCTGCGCGGCAGGACATAGGCCGGAGAATCGTAGAACGCATACGTCTCATCCCCGAACAGCAGCTCCGCAAGGCGCTCAGGATAAATATCCAGATATCCTTCCACCAGGTCCAGGTTATACGTCCAGTGATCCGACCAGAACCCCTCGCCGAAGGCGGCTTCAATGTTCTGCTGCGACAACGCAAGCACCCCGCTGAGGAATTCCTGCTCGCTCAGGGTTAACGCAATCTGCTGATCGGCAATATAGTTAATCAGACTGCCTGCGGTGAAGCGTCCAGCCAAGAGCTGCGTAAGTCCCGCATGCTGCTCCGCAAGCGCCCCGGACAGCCAGGTCTTAAGCTGCTCTTCCGCACCCGGCAGAATCTCGAAGCTGGTGCCCTGTACACTGAGCGGATTGTAGCCGTCTGCCTGAATGAGGCTATAGAACATTTTGATATTGAAGCTGCCCACCTTGGGATGGAAAAAGACGTCGTTGCGGCGGTTCTGGTTCATATCGCGGAAGTTCCCGTTCCCCTGCGAATAATATTCGGGGGCCAGCGAGAAGAAGTTATAATCCCGTTCCATATCGCCATGCTTGCGGGAGTAGAGATGGACGACGAAGCCCTCTTCTCCATTGTCAAAGATAAACGGATACCCCCCGCGCAGGAAATTGTCGAGATAAGACTGGCGGCAATACGCGTCGAAGACCGGCGAGGATGTCCGGGTAGCGATATCGGCAGTTAACTCCTCGGTCAGCGCAGCGGCTTCAAGGGACTTGGCGGCAAAATACTCCTCACGGCACAGCTCCGCCGTCCGTTCATTAATCCGGGCAATATCATTCACATGCCCGATGATGGTATTCAGCTTCAGCGAAGCCCCCGGAGCCAGGGTCCGGGCTGTGCCGCTGAAGCCGCACGGCACCTTGTTGACCGGATATTGCGCCTGTGCCAGCAGTTCTGCCAGCGGATGCGCCGCAAAGCGGTCGGGATAGGTCAGTGAAGTATTCCCGCCAAAGATCACCTCATAGTCTACCAGCGGGCGGAGCAGCTCCCCTTCCGCTGTGGAGGAGAGATAGAAATGCCCGCTCTCGATCTTACCGATTTCGGCATCGTCATTCGTGCCGGAGCGCAGCTTGTAGAACGGGATTCCGTTTTCCAGGTTGAACACATCCATCCAGCTGCGGAGCAGGTTCCCCATCTCCTTATAGTTGCCGTTCTCCACCCCGAACGGAAGTACCTCCGGCAGACCGTCCAGCAGTTCCAGCTCAAGTTCGGCTCCGCCGATGTTCTCAATCTCCACCTGGCGGACCAGCGCGGCATAATCATCGCCCGGAAGGTTGAAGTAGTGGACCGTTGTCTTCAGTCCATGTCCGGGATGCGTCTCCTCAATGGTTAATCCGTTGGGCAGAATGGTCATGATCCGCTTGGCTTCAGGGTCCGGGCGGGCCGATTGGAACGGTTCATAGATCTCTGCTGCCCCCTTCAGCTTGATGAAGGTACGGAAGCCGGTCGATGTTACATTCTTGTAGGAGATATTGGCCGGCGAGAACTCCATGATCGGCGAGTTTTTGTCCCGCACGCCGAAGCTGCTGATCCCTTGGCCGCGGTTCACATAGAACGTCCACATCGGGATTCCCTTCAGTCCGGCCAGGCCGGGCAGGAAGCTGGCGAACGGCTTACCTTCGTGGAACTGCTCAATAATAAATTTCCCTGAATCAAAAGTATAATGGCTCATCTTTACTCCTCCTAAAATATCTATGAATACTTATGTGCCTCCGCTTCATCGATCTGCTATAGCAACCAATGCTTAAGTGCGGAGCTTGCTTATGGGATTTAACTTGCAGGGCAATTGCATTACATACAACAGAAGGTGCTATTCTCTGCCCCGTACACCATTCTGTTGTATTTCGTACACCAGATTTCCAGGTTACAGCCCAAAAACGCCCCTTCCGCCACATTCTGCTGTACAAAGTACATTAGATTACTCATTTCGGCATAATCAGCGTTCATCTAGTGTAC
This sequence comes from Paenibacillus sp. FSL H8-0048, assembly GCF_038002825.1. Taxonomy (NCBI): domain Bacteria; kingdom Bacillati; phylum Bacillota; class Bacilli; order Caryophanales; family Paenibacillaceae; genus Paenibacillus; species Paenibacillus sp. FSL H8-0048. Next base: position 4,083,442 of record NZ_JBBODF010000001.1, read on the forward strand.
AAAGTACAACAGTTCATACAGCCACAGGAAGGGATTGCTCGTAGATTCAAAGATGCGAGTGTGGTAAGCGGCGCAGGTAAGAAGTGCACAGGTATGTGACACAGGTGCGATGTGATAGCACTGGTGCTATACACTGGTGCAGCCACCGCTCCCACCCTCCACTCCTCCTTTTCACAAGCCCGCAGGCCTAAGCCTGTGTAATCACATGGGTCGCAATAGAGTGCGCAGGCAGCGTGCATTCGGCGATTTCAGCGCCCAGTCCCAGCGTCAGCGTACGGGCTTCCCCGCCTTCGTTCATCAGCACCACAGCAAGGCTGCCATCCGGATTGCGGAACGCTGCCGACAGCACCTCTGCCGCTGCCGAGTCCAGGCCGATCCGCACCGCACCCGGAGCAATAAATTTGCTGAAATGCCCGATGTAGTAATACGAGCTGTTGTAGTGGACCTCGTCCGTAGCTGTATCCGCAATCACCGGAGCATCGCAGAGATTGCCCACATGGTTCGGCCCGCCCGTCTCATCCAGCACCAGATTCCAATCCAGATAGCCTTCGGTCCAGGCATTCAGATCACCGATCATATTGCGGCCGTAGCGCTCGCCCGTGAACCATTCGCCTAGACGCACGCCACCCTCCTGGCAGCCTTCCGTGAAGAGAATATGCTTATCCGGGAAAAGCTCATGCACCTGCTCCACCTTCCCGAACTCCTCGCCGCCGTACCAGTGGATACCGGTCCCCCAGACATACTTGGCAGCCTCCGGGTCCGACAGAATCGGGGTCACGCGCTCAACCATAATGTCGCGGTTATGATCCCAGATCACGATGTTCACATCGTCCATTCCGGCTTCGTGCATCACGGGGCCGAGGTGGTTTTTGACAAAATCACACTCTTCCTCAGCACTATACACACAGGAATCCCAGGTCTGCACCGCTGCCGGCTCATTCTGCACAGAGACCGCCCAGACCGGAACGCCTTCCTTGCGGTAAGCCTCGATGAATTTGGTGTAATACCGAGCCCAGACCTGCGCATACTCCGGCTTCAGTGAGCCGCCGTTGTTCATCTCTCCGTTGGTCTTCATCCAGGCAGGCGGGCTCCACGGGGAGGCCAGCATGGTGAACGGTCCGCCCCGCACCTCCATGGCATCCTTAATCAGCGGCAGAACCCACTTATGATCACGCGAGATATCGAAGGTCTTAAGCTCCGTATCCCCATCCTCCACATACGTATAATTACCGAGTGCAAAGTCGCAGCTATGAATATGCACACGGCCCATACTGTAATTCAGCCCGTCCACCGGGTCGAAATACCGCCGGATGACCTCTGTGCGCTTCGCGGGACTCATCCGGGACAAGGTATACGCCGCTGCTTCTGTGAATGCGCCGCCAAAACCAATAATGGTCTGATACGCCTGCTCCGGCCGCAGCACGATATCTGCTTTTGCCGCGGCGCCCTCTGCACTAAACTGAATGCCTTCCTTGGGACTCAGGCGATCCCCTGTATCTTTGGCGGTCACTACGGTTTGTACTGTTGTCATGTTCATCGCTCCTTTATTATTTTGGCCAAGCGGCATCAGGGACGAAAGAAATCGAAACCGGTTTCGATTTTGCCGAAAAAAAAGGTATTCCTGAATGAACGCATCTTCATCACATGCGCGGCGGTGCGCAGGAATCCCTCACGATAATCTCTACAGGCAGCACAAGTGCTTCCTGAGCCGTACCTGGACCGTTCATAGATGCCAGCAGCAGCTCCGCCGCCCGGGTCCCCAGAAGTTCGGTGTTCTGGCGCACAGTGGTCAGCGCAGGCGTGACGTATCCGGCAAGCTCAATGTCGTCATAGCCCATCACCGAGACATCCTCCGGTACCGCAAGCCCCTGATCCTTAGCCGCCATCACCGCACCCAAGGCCAGCAAGTCACCCGAAGCAAAAACAGCCGTCGGCCGCTCCGGCAGCGCCAGCAGACGCTTCATTGCACCATAACCATTCTCCAGCGCGTAGAAGGCTCCCTCTGCCACATATTCATCCGGCACCTCAAGTCCCTGCTGCTCCATCGCCGTTCTGTACCCCAGCTCCCGCTGCTGTCCCGGATAGGTGTTCCCGCCTCCAGAGATGTGGGCAATCCGGCGGTGTCCAAGACTGACCAGATACTCCACAGCCTGCAGGGCACCGGTCATGTTATCCGAGCAGACGGTATGCGACAGCTCTGTCTCGAAATCGAGCACCACGGTCGGAATATCACTCTCCAGCAGCTCCCGGAAATACGGGTCATCGTAATCGGAGAGGAATACTACCACCCCGTCGACGCCGCGAATCCGGCAGTTCTCCAGATATCCGCTCTGTTTGCCGCCGACATCCTTCGAGATGAACATGAGGGCATAGCCCTTGGCTACGGCAACCTGCTTGAAGCTCTCAATCACTGCGCTGAAAAAAGGATGGCGGATCCCCGCCCCCGTATTCTCCACAAACAGCACACCGATGGTCCAGGATTTCTTGGTCGTCAGTGTACGTGCATGCGCATTGGGAAGATACCCCATCTCCCGGGCGGTACGCAGAATCTCCTCACGCGTCTTCTCCCGCACATCGGAATAGTTATTGAACGCCTTGGACACTGTGGTTGGCGAGTAGCCGGTCCTTTTGGCAATGTCGTATATTGTGGTCATTTCCGGTTCACTCCCGCAGCTCAATGAAAGCCCTTTTATGTTCACTGACATTCTAACTTCTTTCGGCACAGCCGTCCAGCATAAAATATCCTTGGACCTCAGGCAGCAGCGTCACAGTCTGAATCCGCAGCCCAGTTCACCCTCCGATAAATCCGCATGATGTGCCTGCCTGTGTGAATGTCTGCGGTTTACGCTATACTAGTATCAATTAGGACAACTACTGAATCATTTATCATTCACAATACAGAAAGGATTGGACGGTTGCGGCTTAAGGCTGCTTCTGCCAAGTACACTTATGACTGAGACGACAACTCTACCTCCATCCAAAAAATGCGCGTACTGCCACCAGCTTAAGCCGCTCGCTGAATTCCGCAGGCGCACAGGCAAGCGCGCCAAGGGCTTGTCCCGGCGCGGAGCCTGCCGGGAATGCCGCAAGCTCCGCGAGGCCGAGGCTTCCTTGCCGCCGGTGCGGGCAAGCCTAGAGCCTGCCCTGCCGGAGCGCCAGGCCGGACCGGCCGGTCCCCTCAAGCGGGACAAAGGGCCGGCCGCTGTCTCCGGGGCAGCTGCTCCCGGGAAGACACAGCCGCCCATGGGCCAGCCACGGCAAGCCGCCCGGCCGGAACGTACCCGGGACGCCAGAGGCAGCGCGGGCGCGGCCGGCCTTAAGGGCAAGCCACGGCCCCGCCATGCCGCCGAGACCGGGCGCAGCCTTCCACAGCAGCGCGGGCCGAAGCCCGATCCGCAGGATGCCTCTGCCCTGATCCCTTCGGCCAAGGGCATGATTCTCATGCGCGGACACAGCGATAAAGGCCGCCGCTGGCATCAGGAGATCGACCTTGAGCTTGCCGTGACGCTGGTCAAGGAGCATGCGGCCGTCGTCGTGAACCGGCGTACGATCCGCCGCTTGTACAGCAACAAGGACTTCCGCGTCTATATTTTGACGAGGGACCGCTATACCTGTTATTTCTGCGGCCAATACGGGGATACCATCGACCATCTGCTTCCCCGCGCCAAGGGCGGGCATACTACGCCGGATAACTGCGTCTGCGCCTGCAATTTATGCAATCAGACGAAGGCCGACCAGTCGGTGGAGCAATTCATGAGCCGGTAATGTTCTTGACCCGTCCAACCTGGCCGTCCGAGAGCCGCACCTTGATCCCGTGCGGATGGCGGGGCGAGTTGGTCAGGATGTCTTTCACTGTGCCGTGCGTGAGCTTGCCGGTCGCCTGATCCTGCTTCAGCACGATGTCTACTTGAATGCCGGGGCGGATATCCGCTCTTACTTGTCCGTTCATAATACACTCTCCTTCCGTTAATATTTGCGTAATATATCGTCTACTTACTCTTACAGATAAGGATGAATAGCCATGGCTTTTGGAATCAACCGGGCGGAATTAACCCGCTGGAAACAGGCCGTCTCCGCAGGGGAAATTGCATTCCTGACCCATTACTGGATCGATAAACGATACCCTGAGATCACAACAGTCACCAAGGTGGGCTGCAGCGATCTGCCCCGCCTGCGGGAGTGGTGCAGGAAGCACGGTCTCCCGGCGCGGTATATTCATAACCGCCAGCCGTTCCCCCACTTCGACCTCATGGGCCCGAAGCAGGCAGAGATTCTCCGGCAGGAGGGCCTATGGGAGCACCTGGAACGTTTCCGCATGCTCTGAATTCAACGACAGACTGCGGAGCGCCTGTGACCGGTCGGTTATTTCGGGTTCCGCAGATCCTTCATAATCCGGCGGCCGGTCGGGGTCTGGGCCAGCCCGCCTCCGGCCGTCTCCCGGTGCTTCTCAGGCATCGCAGAGCCGACCTCCAGCATAACCTTAATCACTTCATCGGACGGAATCACGCTGCGGACGCCGGCCAAGGCCATATCCGCCGCTGCAAGCGCCGTAACGGCACCGAAGCCGTTGCGGACAATGCATGGAATCTCCACGAGTCCGCCTACCGGATCACAGATCAGCCCCAGTGTATTTTTGAGCGCGAGACCTACCGCATGTACAGCCTGTGCCGGAGTCCCGCCGCGCATCTCGGTCAACGCTCCTGCGGCCATGCCGATCGCTGAACCCACCTCGGCCTGACAGCCGCCCTCCGCACCCGATACAAAAGAATTATTAGCAATAACATACCCTATCGCTCCGGCCGCGAACAAACCGGAAACCATATAGTCATCGTCCCAGCCGAAGCGCTCCTGACAGCTCAGGAACACACCGGGGATAATTCCGCACGAGCCGGCAGTCGGTGTCGCAATAATCCGGCCCATAGAGGCGTTCACTTCAGAGACGGCAAGGGCATACGCCATCGCCTGGCCTGCCGGCCCCCCGAGACAAGGCTCTTCCGCTGCATTATAGGCGGCCACCCGCTGGGCATCCAGGCCTGTCAGGCCGCTGCGTGAGGTGGTGTCTTCGGTCATGCCGCGCTGCACCGCTTCCTTCATCACCCCGTAATACTCGCGCATGGTGGCGAACTCCTGCTCCTTGGAACGGCCGGATTCGGCGCTCTGCTCCTCAAGCATCAGAGCGCCGATCCCAAGCTCCCGCTCCCCGCATAGTACAGCCAGCTGGCTGAGTGTTTGAAAATTCATGTTGTGATGTCCTTCCCCTTCTGTGTCTGTTCTTGTCTATTGCCGTTCAAATCGACTACCTTGACGCTCTTCACTGCCGGAAGCGCCCGCAGCTTCTCCAGCAGCTCCGCCGTGGCTGACTCATCCAGCTCCAGCACCGTCAAGGCCGCCCCGCTGCGGTTCTTCCGGTCGAGTGACATATGTCCAATATTGAACTGTCCCTCCCGCATGACATCCGTAACACTGGCCAGCACACCCAGATAATCCATATGCTGAATAAGTACCGTCGGGTACATGCCGGTCAGCTTCACACTGAAGCCGTCAATATCCACAATCTCAATATTGCCGCCGCCGATGGATGTGCCGGTAAGGGTCATCTCCGTCCCGCTCTCCCTGCCTGTAAGACGCAGACGGACCGTATTGGGATGGGGAAACAGCCCCGTTCCCTGACCGAAGGAGATACTCATCCCGGCTTCGGCCGCAAGCTCAATGGAATCCGGCAGCCGGTGGTCGTCCGTGGCGAAGTCAAGCAGCCCCCCGGCGATCGCCCGGTCTGTCCCGTGTCCCTGATAAGTCGCGGCAAAAGAACCGAAGAACGTAACCTCGGCCTCTCCCGGCAGCTCACCAAGCACCTGCCTTGCCGCCCGTCCGATCCGCGCGGCTCCCGCTGTATGAGAACTGGAAGGCCCGACCATGGCCGGACCTATAATTGAGAATACATCTTTAAATCTCATAGTTCTGGTCTCCCGCTATCTAAATTCGGCCATGTACAGCGAATGATGTATTGATGTACATCTGTTCATTATACAGCACCTATATATTATACTGCGTCCGCACCAAAGCTACACTATTACATGAATTGTGATCTATTATCCGCTGTTCTTTTATTTTGAGAAAAGCAATAGCCCGTCCCGCTCCTGCCAGCCGATACCTGTCCAGAAGCTGCGGCCAAGGGCATTATCTTCGATCACCATGAGATGGCATTTCGTTATGCCCGCTTCCCGCAGTTCCGCGAGGCAACGCCTCACCAGCTCACGGCCTGTACCGCTTCCCCGGCTGCCACTGTCGACTGCCACATGATACATATAGCCTCTGCGTCCGTCATGCCCGCACATCGCTGTGCCCATAAGGGTGCCGTCCTCCTTCACGCACACCTGGCTGATCCCCGGATTCCGCTCCAGATAACGGATAATATGCTCACGCGAGTCGGCTTCACTGAGACCCATTCCGTCCGTATTCTCCCATAACCGGTAAGCCGCCTCGTAATCGTCCCCTGTCATTGCTCTATATATCATGCATTCTCCCCCATTTCTATGTTAATGACTCCGCTTCACGCCGCACGCTTTTCTGGGCGCATGCATACCCATATACGGAAGAGATGAGCCAGCAAGGAGGAGTAACCCCCGATCAACCCTGTGTATGACTATTCGTCCACCAAAGGCGCTATCGTCTCCTTCACCCGTTCTCTCGCCTTGTCCCTCGCCGCCAGCGGCATCCGCGTCAACAGCGTAGCTCCCGGTCCGGTCTGGACGCCCTGATTCCTGCCAGCTTCTCTGCGGAGGAGGTCAGTGTCTTCGGCACAGAGATTCCGTTCAAGCGTGCGGCACAGCCTTACGAACTGGCAGGAGCCTATGTGTACCTGGCCAGCGGCGATGCTTCTTATGTAACCCGCACCTGCATTCATGTTAACGGCGGGGACATGGTTGCCAGTTGATCTATGTCCAGGCTTCAGCCGGTCACTCCGGCCGTGTTCATCCCCCACCCCGAAAGGATGTATAGCGATGAATCAACACAACGATTTCAACCTGCCTTCTGTCCGCCTGAATGCGGGCATGTACGCTCTAGCTAAGCTGTCGGCCGCCGGATTGACCTTCATCCTGCTCTCCCTGTTCATGCTGATCCATGGCTATGAGAACGGAATTCCGTCCGGCTGGCCGGTATCGGTGCCTTATGCCATCTACGCCTACGGCCTGCCGGCTGCCATCCTGGCCGATGCGCTGCTGCGCATGTTCCGCTCCACCTCGCTCAGCCCGGCGCTGGCCCTGTACGCCATTGCCGGCTATGGCGCCGGCCTGTGGCTCGCTGCGGAGCAGGGCGGCGACGCCCTCGTCTCCGGCCTTACCGGACTCGCAATCCTGCTGCTGTTCCGCATCGCCCAGATCGCGGGCGAACGCTTCCCGATCCTGCTTCCCTTCTTCGCCCTGTTCATTCCGCTGGTCTATCTGGTTCTATTCTGACCTGGACGGTTTCAGGGGAGGCGGGGTACTGGGCTGGAGAGCGGGTAAGGCTCGGATAGCCGGAGGGCTGGTATACCAGCTAGGGCTGTAACATTGAGTAGGCTGGTATCCAGGCTAACGGAGTAAAGTAACCTCTAAATTTATAGATTGGCTCAGTAAGAGGACACCACAGACTATTGTGTTCGGTTTTTCGCATACGTTGGGCCCGATGACCTCGCGCGGGCAAATTGTGTTCGGTTTAATACGAAAATAAAAGTACCGGAAAATGCGCAGCAGAACGGGTTTTGACAAAAAAAGACCCACCGCCCCAAAAAAACGTTTCGTTTTTTTTGAAAAAGGGAAGACTATTGGATAGGATTTAATTGCACGCTATATCCTAACTGCTGGATATAGTTCACGTACCTATCTAACGTGTTTTTCTTGGACGTCTCATCGCCTAGTGAGACGTCTATTTCTTGGTATGACCTCTTCTCCCGCATCAGGGCATGGAGGATTCGAATCAGCAAATGCGCGGTGGCGACGTTTGCTTTTTTATCGCCTCTTCTCTTACGTATTCGTCGAAAAAATTGGCCGATCCGGTTCGAGGAGCGAGAGTTCGCCCAAGCCGCCTGACACAAGGCCCCTTTCAGATGCTTGTTCCCTTGCATCGTTTTTGACTTTCTTCGCTTTCCCGCGCTTTCGTTGTTCCCTGGACACACCCCCGCCCATGATGCAAACTGCGCATCACTCGGGAACATTTCCGCGACATGCGGCCCCACTTCGGCAAAGATGGTCACGGCAGACGTCCGCTCAATTCCTGGAATGGAGTCAATTTGTTCAATCACCTCCAGGTACGGTTCTGCCTTCGCCTCGATTCGAGCTTCCAGCTCCGTGATCCTTTTCTCCAAATAGACCAAGTGGTCCCAGTGGTCTCGAATCATCTCGCGGTGATGACGGCGCAACTTGCCATTGAGCGCGTCTAGCAACTGCGGAACTTTCTTTTTCAAACGGGTTTTGACCAGGTTTTTAACGGTCCCTTCGTCGATGACCTCGCCGTCCATGATCTTCTGGAGCAGGCCCCGTCCCGAAACCCCATATAGATCGGACATAAAGGTGGTTAGCTTAATGTTGGCATCCTGCAGGATTTTGTGAATGCGGTTTTTCTCCGCCGTCACCGCCTGCACCATCTTACTCCGGTAACGGGTCAAGTCTCGCAAATCCCGGATGTCTTGTTCGGGCACCATACTGCCTTCAATGAGCCCGCAACGGTGCAATTGCGCTAACCAGCGCGCATCTTGCATGTCACTTTTTCGACCCGGCGTATTCTTTACCCGCTGGGCGTTGGCCAAGACCAGATCACAACTGCCCTCTAAGATGTTCCATACCGGTTTCCATAACACGCCCGTACTCTCCATCACCACCTCCCGACAGCCTTGTTCACTCAGCCAATCTTGCAGGCCTAGCAATTCTTTGGTTGTCGTCCCAAAGGTTTTCAGGTGACATTGGGGTTTCTGTTCGATCGGTCCTTTCAACACGCAGGCCACAACGGTTTCCTGGTGCACGTCCAGACCGGCGCAACACATACGTACAGCATCCATTCCAATCATCCTCCATCGTCAGCTTACAAATCATGCGCTCGAGTGAGTGTAATTTAATACACGTACTTTTGGGGGCTACAATAGGCGATGCTCGAAAAGCGCAATAGAACAGTTTTTCGCACGGGGTGTATCCCAGTAACCGTTTCCGCCCTTTGATTTGTATATGTAGTGTTGACGACTACAGCCTCTTTTAGAATGGATGCGACGGATGCCACCCACTTATTTTCATTCCTGGGGGTGACAAGGTCTCTGTCTTGTCATGCCTGTTTTTCGCATACATTGGGTTCAATTACCTCGCGCGGACAAATTGTGTTCGGTTTTTCGCATACGTTGGGCTCGGTGAACTTCCTCAAGCACAGCGTGTTAACTCCTATCCTCCGGCTCATTGCGCGCTATTGTATGCCCGCAGCAAACAATTGGACAAATGTGTCTTAATTCATCCGCTTCTGCCGATTACAGGCAAGCAGGTGGAAAAACTACAACTAATAGAGTTAGTTTCGCCGCCTGGGGTGAAACGCGCTAAATTAAGTGCCGTTTATCCAGCTAACGTCCCGCCAGCGCTCATCCGCTCATCAGCAGGTGGACAATATCCACCTATTATCCGCTAAAGCAGACAGCAGACTAATATAAACTTTGACCTCGAAGCAGGGCCGTGCGCCAGAGCGAGCACGAGCTTGAATTTGTTAAAGGGATGTTGGTTGGAGACATCAAGCTGGTGCTTACACTTACAGCGCTTCGATAATATCACCGGCGATCAGGGCGGCAGGATGGTCCCGCTTCCGGGCGGCGCGTTCTCCGGCCAGCCCATGCAAATATACTCCGAATGCTGCGGCCTGATCCGCTTCCAGACCCTGGGCCAGCAGACCGGAGATGATGCCCGTCAGCACATCTCCCGCACCGCCGGTTCCCATACCGGGATGCCCGGTGATGTTAATATAGGCCTGCCCTTCAGGCGTTGCTATTACGGTATGGGCTCCTTTGAGTACAAGGATTACCCCATGCTGAACTGCGTAAGACAATGCCAGCCCGATCCGGTCCCGCTGCACCTCTGCTGCAGATATCCCCGCCAGACGGGCCATCTCGCCTGGATGAGGAGTCAGAATAACCGGATGTCGGCGGCTCCAGCTCCGGTAATCGGCATCTGCCAGTATATTCAGCGCATCCGCATCGATAACCATAGGACCCTCCGTCTCCTCCCACAGTCTGCGGAGCCACTCCGTATCTCCTTCGAACCGGCCCAGGCCGGGGCCGATGGCTGTACAATCGCGGCTGGTGCTCAGCCGCAGCACTTCAGCGGTTGTACCTGCGTTCCACTCCCCGTCACCTCCGGTGACCGGGGCCAGCATCAGCTCCGGTACAGAACCGATCACATAGGGCAGCAGCTTCTCCGGCAGCGCCCAGGTTACCAGCCCGCAGCCTGCACGTAGTGCAGCGCGGGCAGACAACAGACCTGCGCCGCTCATGCGCAGGCTTCCTGCTGCAAGCAGGACATGCCCGTAGGTGCCCTTGTGGCCCTCGGGCGAACGGCGGCGCGCCAGGTCAACCTTCAGGCGCGCCGTCAGTACTTCCGGCGTCAGCAGGCTGACTCGGACGCCGCCCTCCCGGGCAAGGGCAGCGGGTATGCCGATGGAGCGGACCACGACCCGCCCGGCGGCCTCTGCGCCGGGATATTGCAGCAGCCCCCGCTTCAGGAACGCGAGGCAGACGGTCACTGACGCATGAATGCAGGGCTCATGCGTCTCCCCCGTGTCCGCATCCAGCCCGCTGGGGATGTCCGCGGACACAATGGCTCTGCCGCTGGCGTTCGCAGCGGCAATCAGCTCCGCATAGGCACCGCGCGGCGCTCCCGCGCTGCCTGTGCCGAGCAGCGCATCCACGATGCCGCTGCATGCGGCAAGGTCCAGGGCATTCCTGCCGTAGACTACGGCAGGAATGCCCATGGCTGCAGCGGCATCACGCTGCAGCGCGGCTTCACCGGCCAGCGACTCCGGCGCGGCCGCGTACACCAGCGTGACGGCGATGCCCGCCTCACGCAGGTGCCGGGCGGCGGCGAGGCCATCGCCGCCGTTGTTGCCCTTGCCGGCGAGGACGAGCCAATGCTCTCCGCCGGCACCGGCAAGCGTCAGCGCTGCATCTACGCTGACGGAGAAGCCCGCAGCGCCGAAGCCTGGCGCCCTACGCCCGCTTGACGCATCTGCTGTGCCACCGGTTGCTCCCGTTCCGCTACTCCACACTCCATCTCCAACCGTGCCGAACCCATCATTCTGTGCACCATCAACAATCGCTCCCGTTCCGTCCAACCGCATTCCACCTCCTGGTATTACCGCTCCGCTACTCCGCACTCCACCTCCAGCGGCACTGAACCCGTCACTCCATGCACCATCAACACTCACTCCCGCTCCCGCCCCAGCCACGCCTGCCCCGTTCCACCGTGCTTCATTACTCCCCGCTTGACCATCAACTGCACCCGCTCCAGTACTCAGTGCTTCACCACCAGCCGATCTTGTTCCACCACGTTGCACTTCGCTACCCAGCACTCCCGCTTTAATGCTCCATACTCCGCCACCAACCGCTCCCGCACCAGCGCACCACGCCCCGCCGCCAGCCACACCAGCTACGCCTGCCCGGCGGCGGCATAGGCCGATGACCTCCTCGGCAATGGCCCGTCCGGCATTTTCCATCAGAGCGATGGCCGGGATGCCCAGCCGCTCAATCGTGTCGCGGTCAAGTTCCCGCATCTCCTCCGCTGTCACTACATCCATGGGTCCAGACCTCCTTCATAGTTGCTTCGATTGTACTAAGTCCCGTTTCAGCAAGCAAATAACCAAGGCAGCCCATGGCGGCCAATCAGTGACGAGTAACAATCTGCTTAAACAGCAAAAAGTCCTCCCGCTACGAAGAGGACCTCTATGTTAGATAGGTAATGACCCCCACTATGTAGTCCTGAGGATCAAATAAGCATAGTTGCATTTCATACACCTAAAAACACTAAAAGCAAAGCCCGCCTCTTCTAGCTGTAGTTTGTACAACTAAATCTGCCCGATTGGGGAGAATCCCGGCACATAGGGATTTTTAAATGTACAAACTACAACTAAACGCATAATTCTTGTAAAATCAGGCGTTTTAGTTGTACAGAATGCGATTAAACCTGCCGCTGCCTTTGTCCTTTCCTCCTCTTCCTCGCCCGCATCCTCCTCCGTGCACACGCACACGCGCACCCCAAGCACTGCGCGCAACTCCTCACCTTGCGATCTGCACAATCGCCCCATCAATACCCTACAGTAAACCTGGCTCTGCTGAAATTCCCTTCCTCCAGCTCATCGATGACCGCCACGGCGAAATCCTGGATGCTGATGCTGCTCCGGCCGTCTTCATCTACAATCAGCCGGTCGAGGCCGATACGGAACTGGCCGGTGCGGCGCCCGTCTACCAGAGCGGCAGGCGGACTAAGATACGTATAGTCCAGCTCCGACCCTCTATAGATCTCATAGGCATTGGCATGAGCCGAAGCCAGCGCTCGGTAGTCCTCCGGGAATCCGGCGGTGTCCATCAGCCATTCTCCCGATTCCGTCTTCAGGCTTCCCGCTCCGCCGACAATGATCAGACGCTCAAGTCCGGCCGCCCGCATCCCTTCCAGCAATGAATCCGCTACCCGCAGCAGATCATTCTCATGCCCCGCCGCCGGACCGAACGCACTGATTACCTCTTCATGCCCGCGTACCGCTGCCGTTACCGAGGCCGGGTCCAGCAGATCAGCAGCCACTACCTGCAGCCGCTCATGCTGAAGGCCGAAGGCTTCCGGTCTGCGTACCGCAGCCGTGACCTCGTGTTTTCTTTTTAACGCTTCCTGAACGATGGCACTTCCAACTCTGCCCGATGCTCCAAATACTACAATATCCATTCTCCCGCTGCCTCACTTTCCTAATCTGCTTTCCTTTATCATTACACGAATTTACTCTATTTATCGCCGCAGGAACATTCCCTGTGAAGCAGGCATTACCGGCGCGAACCCGTACTTGGCATACAGCTTGGCCGCTTCCCCGTCAGCAATGAGACTGATATACGCCTTCTCCGGGACACTGTCCAGGAATGCGCGGATTTCCCGCATGATGCTTTTTCCAAGACCCTGTCCCTGGAAGGAAGGCTTCACAGCAATATCTGTGACCTGAAAAAAACATCCCCCGTCCCCAATAACCCTGCCCATGCCCACCAGTTGCTCCCCCGCATACACCGTCACGGCAAAAGCGGAGTTAGGCAGTCCGGCGGACGCCCCCTCTATGCTCATCGGACTAAGCCCGGCTTCCAGCCGCAGCGCCAGATAATCCTCAACTGAGGGCAGCTCCTGCCGGATCTCCGGCTGTACTGAATTGGTCATAATTCTCCTCCTGTCATGCAATCTACACGCAGCCCCGCTGCCATACTGATACCAATATATATGTATTTGTTCAAAATTGAAACGCCCCGCCTCCTCCGGCGTACAATAACTCAAAGCACAGCACTTGCTCTCTAGCGGGTGGCAGGTTATTCTTACCCCGTGTCCTTGGGTAAACTGTGGATAGACAAGCAACACTATTATTGTGGAAGGTTGGTGAAGTAATTATGTCTCCTACAGGGAAACTGTTTAAATGGGGAACTTTCGCTTATGAGGCTTTTCTGGCGCTGCCGATTATCGGGGGAAGCTTTGTTGTCGCAAATGCCTGGGCGCCGCTCGGGATCGCTTTTCTGCTGCATGCCGTAGCCATAATCATTCTGCTGAGAGAGCGCGGTCCGATTATCGGGAATGCCGTGGGCGTGGTCACCTCGGTGGTTGCCTTGATTCCTTTTGTCGGCTGGGTGATGCATGCCATTACCGCTATCATTCTGCTTGTAGAAGGGCTGAGCGGATCACGGCGCAATCCGCGTTACTGACAGTCAAACCTAAAAGACCTTCGATTGGTTCCCCAATGGAAGGTCTTTCTGCATTATCCCCGTCCTCCAGTACGGGTATCGGTCCGCCGGCTTCCGGTCTCTCCACTACCGCGTGAATTTGCTGTGCTGTTCTCGAAACGTTTGCGCTCCGTGCGCTCCATCTGTACGATTTGGCCTTCATGCACTACGATGTGCAAGGAGCCGAATTCCATATCGTCGAGCAGTTCCGTTATCCGCGCAAGCCATACCTCATCCACCTTCAGTGGTTTAGCCATTCGCAAGCCTCCCTTTCCCGGTTAGGGAAGTAACTTCACCCAAATTCCGTTATTACCACCTTGTATACTATGAATTAACTTAGCACGGCTCCCAATAGCTGTCAATGAGCATTTTTGCGTACAAGTACGCTTTTTACAATCATCGTCACCAGTGCCAGCAGGAGCAGCAGAGAAGCCACCGCGAAGGATGCCGAAAACTGATATTCGTTGTACAAAATTTCGACATGCAGCGGCAGCGTATTCGTCTCCCCGCGGATATGCCCGGACACCACCGAGACGGCCCCGAACTCGCCCATGGCCCGTGCATTACAGAGAATAATGCCGTAGAGCAGGCCCCACTTAATATTCGGCAGCGTTACGCGCCAGAAGATCTGCCACCCGTGCGCACCGAGCGTAATCGCAGCCTCCTCCTCCTGTGTGCCCTGCTCCTCCATCAGCGGAATCAGCTCGCGGGCTACGAACGGGAACGTGATAAACAGCGTAGCCAGCACGATGCCCGGCAGGGCGAAGACGATTTTAATATCATGGTCGCTTAACCAGGGGCCGAACCAGCCGTGCGAGCCGAAGACCAGAATGAAGATCAGCCCGCCAATCACCGGTGATACCGCAAAGGGCAGATCGATGAGCGTAATCAGAAAGCCCTTGCCGCGAAAACGGAACTTGGTCACCGCCCACGCCGCCGTTACCCCAAAGATCGTATTCAGCGGAACCGTAATCGCGGCCACCAGCAGCGTCAGCTTCAGCGCCGAGGCGGCGTCCGGGTCGGTCAATGCTGCCCAGTAGACATCCAGCCCCCGCTTCAGCGACTCCACCAGCACAATGATCAGCGGCAGCGCAATCAGCCAGAGCAGGACCAGCCCGGCCAGGGAGATGAGCACCCATTTCACCGCCTGTGACTCCGTCGTAGAAGGCGATGACGCGCCTGTACGCGGCCCGGGGACATGCAGGGGAACCGTACCGGCCATATTTATTCCTCCTAAAGTTTTGTTAGTATATGCATCATGAATCCGCTCCGGACAAAACTCGCCGCCTTTAACGCGAGCTCCTCCGCGCCCAGTGCTGAAGGCTGTTGATGACCAGCAGCATCAGGAAGGAGAGCAGCAGCAGAATCAACGCCACGGCAGTGGCTCCGGCGTAATCGAACTGCTCCAGCTTGGACATGATCAGCAGCGGGGCGATCTCTGTGCGCATCGGCATATTGCCGGAGATGAACACGACAGAGCCGTACTCGCCGATGCCCCGGGCGAACGCCAGGGCGAAGCCCGTAAGCAGCGGAGGGAGCAGCTCCGGCAGGACAATCCGCAGGAAGGTGCGCCCCCGGCCTGCCCCCAGCGTAGCGGCGGCTTCCTCCATGTCCCGCTCCAGATCCTCCAGCACCGGCTGCACCGTGCGGACGACAAAGGGAATGCCGATGAACATCAGCGCCAGCGTAATGCCCAGCGGAGTGAAGGCTACCTTGAAGCCCAGCGGCATCAGCAGGGAGCCGATCCAGCCGTTCTGGGAATAGAGGGCGGTCAGCGATACGCCTGCCACGGCTGTCGGGAGCGCGAACGGCAGGTCGATCAGGGCGTCGAAGATTCTTTTACCGGGGAATTCATACCGCACCAGCACCCAGGCCAACAGCAGTCCCAGAAAAACATTGATCAGGGCCGCAGCACCCGCCGTACTTAGACTGACACGGTAGGAGGCCAGGACGCGGGCATCCGTAGCCACATCCCAGAACTTCGTCCAGCTCAGCCCCGTTGAATTGAAGAGCAGCGCGGACAGCGGCAGCAGGACCACAAGGCTCAGATAGAGTACGCTGAACCCCATCGTAATCCCGAACCCAGGCAGCAGCCTGCGCCTTACCGTCCTTGCAGCAGCTTTGGTCATGACACTCATCTGCCCATTCATCCTTTCCTGCCTTCGGCATATGGCCGATCAGCCTCTGGCGGAATCCCGCCTGTCAGTATGTTCTTGCCGCTTCTGCAGCAACGTTCACGAACTCTGTTGTCAGCTGCCCGGTACGTAAATTTTATCGAAAATCCCGCCGTCATTGAAGTGCTTCGCCTGGGTCTCCTTCCAGGTTCCGAATTTCTCCGCCAGGGTAAACAGCTTGATCTCCGGGAATTGATCCTTGAACTCAGCCTTCACGCTATCCAGCGTCGGACGGTAATAGTTCTCGGCAGCAATCTTCTGGCCTTCCTCGGTGTAGAGATATTTCAAATAGGCGTCTGCTGCCTCGCGGGTTCCTCTTTTATCGACTACTTTATCTACCACAGCAACCGGCGGCTCTGCCAAAATACTCTCTGAAGGGTTCACAATCTCGAATTTGTCCGGACCCAGCTCCTTGATGGATAGATAGGCCTCATTCTCCCAGGCGATCAGCACATCCCCGATGCCGCGTTCCACGAAGGTAGTGGTCGAGCCGCGGGCGCCCGTGTCCAGGACCGGTACATTCTTGAACAGCTTTTGCACGAATTCCTGGGCCTTAGCTTCATCATTATTATTGTGGTCCAGCGCATAGCCCCAGGCAGCCAGGTAGTTCCAGCGTGCACCGCCTGAGGTCTTGGGATTAGGGGTGATGACCTCTACGCCCTCTTTCAGCAGATCGGGCCAGTCCTTGATGCCTTTCGGGTTGCCTTTGCGGACCAGGAAGACGATGGTGGAGGTATACGGGGAGCTGTTATGCTCATATTTACTCTGCCAGTCCGCACCGATCAGCCCGGCTTCCTGAAGGGCATCAATGTCATATCCAAGTGCAAGCGTAACGACATCTGCCTCCAGGCCATCCAGCACAGCCCGGCTCTGCTTGCCCGATCCGCCATGCGATTGCTTGACTGTTACCTTCTGGCCGGTCTCCTGCTCCCAATAGGCGGCGAAGGCCTTGTTGTAGTTCTCATATAACTCACGCGTTGGATCGTAGGATACATTCAGCAGCTCGATGGGCTCTTTAGCCTGTGTCTGGGTGGCTTCCGGTGCTGAAGACGCATTCGCCGCCGCTTCTGTCACGGCCGGGGCTGCTGTTCCTGCACCCGCACTGTTTCCTGTGTTACTGTTCCCGCAAGCTGTAAGCCCTGCCGTCAATATCAATGCAAACCCGGCGAGAAGCCCCTTCTTGATCCCTTGTGTCATCCTTAGTCCACTCCCCCATAATAGTCTTGTAACAAGCAATAGACGCAGGAAAGCCCGCTTGCGGCAAGTCAAACCGGTCTTATAGACACGTATCTGCGAGCCTGAAGCAGGCGTTCCTCCGTCTGTACGGTAAGAACTTATTTGATTATTCCTACCCATTTAGTAGGTTATACAGATATAATACTGAACGCTTCCCGCGCTGTCAAACCTTTTTTTCAATTTGAATGAAAGACTACGATCGACGGGAGGCGGGCAGGAAGTGGCGTCCGTTCCTGTAAGCTCCACTTGTTATTGCTGCCCCAAAGTAATATCATTGCTTACATCTAATAGAGTGAAATAGAGTGAAAAAAGCACCGGGGGAAATAATCATGGGAATGGATTTGGAGTATGGCCCCGCGCCGCAAGGACCGCGGCTGCACAGGCGCGTACTCAAAGAACTGGGCAGACGCATTCTGGAAACGTACAGGTATGATACTACTATATGGAGGACTGCGCTCAGCGGCCCTTGGACACTATGTATTCTTGCTTTTTCTATAGTTATTATGGGTATTCCTACCGGACTCGGAAGCGCAGCGGATATTATGCTGGCAGTTGGTGCCGGAACGCTTGTTATGGCACTGGCCAGCAATCTGCTGGCTGTGCTGCTCTCCCTTACCGGACTCCGCTGTCCGCATCTGTTCGCGGGCTCTTTGCTCAGCACCTATGGGACTGTATTGCTAATCTTGTATTTTTCCGATTTGGAGCTTGAAGCAGCAGCCGTAATTGCCTGTATCGCAACCTTAGCCTGCGGCATAGGGGGACTTGCGGCCGGCCTGCTGCGGACCCGGAGAATGCTCAGCGGCAGTCTGCTGGCTGCGGCGCTCCTCCTCTCCCCGTTCGCACTGGCCTATGGCACTGGATCGGGAAGCAGCCCGGTACCTGTACCCCCGCTTCAGAGTCTGGCGGCGAACGGACAGGTGCTTCCCTTACTTGCAGACGATCCCGCCCAGCCGGGCAGCTATACATTCCACAGCTTCACCTATGGCAGCGGCAAGGATCTGCAGCGCAAGGCGTATGGCAAGGATGTCCTGCTAACCTCTGCTTCCGTGGATGCTACCGGGTATATCTCTTCCTGGCCCGCGCTGCGGACCCTGTTCTGGGGCTTCGATCCCGCTTCTCTCCCGCTGAACGCCAGAGTATG
The DNA here is from genome assembly GCF_038002825.1 of Paenibacillus sp. FSL H8-0048. Classification (NCBI taxonomy): domain Bacteria; kingdom Bacillati; phylum Bacillota; class Bacilli; order Caryophanales; family Paenibacillaceae; genus Paenibacillus; species Paenibacillus sp. FSL H8-0048. Next base: position 4,101,953 of record NZ_JBBODF010000001.1, read on the forward strand.
GATGCCGGACGGGGACGGGCCGTATCCGCTGGTGCTCATGGTGCATGGCAACCATATGATGGAGGACTTCTCCGAGGGCGGCTACGCCTATCTGGGTGAATTACTGGCCAGCCGGGGCTTCATCGCGGTCACCCTGGATGAGAATTTCCTGAATTATTCGGCCTGGTCGGGTATTCCGGACAACGATTTCAAGGCGCGGACCTGGATGATTCTGAAGCATCTGCAGCAGATCGGCAGCTTCGCGGAGCAGCCTGGCAACCCCTTTTACCAGAAGGTTGATTACGATTCTGTTGCGCTGCTCGGCCACAGCCGCGGCGGCCAGGCAGTAGCCATGGCTGCGGATGCATCGCTCTGGTTCAGCAGTGATCCGGCTCTGAACGCTATTCAGCAGTTTCATATTACTTCAGTCATTGCTCTAGCCCCTACGGATAAAATGATCGACAGCAAGCAGGCCCGCCTAACGGATGTGAGCTATCTGACGCTGCAGGGCGCCCGTGACGGCGATGTGCATGATTTCTACGGGGACCGGCAATATATGCGTTCTTCCTACACCGGCAATACCCCCGGCTTCAAAAGCTCGCTCTACATTGCCGACGCCAACCACAGCCAGTTCAATACAGACTGGGGGCTGTATGACCAGACGCTGCCGACCGGTCTGTTCCTGAAGCGTTCCCGGATCATGGACGGGGAGGAGCAGCGGAGAATTGCCAAGGTCTATGTGTCCGCCTTCCTGGAGACCACGCTGCACGGGAGGAGCGAGTACCGGCAATTGTTCCGCGATTACCGCAGCGGTGCCAGCTGGCTGCCGGATACCGCCTACTATAACCGCTTCCAGAGCGGGAGCTATATTACGGTGGCGGACTATGATGAAGACCGCAACAGAGGCATCGTTCAAGGCGGGACCGTCTCAACTACCGGGCTTCAATGGAGCGAAGAGGCCGCGAAGGACCGCGAGCGGAACAGTAAGCCCTCTTACGGTATTCTGCTGGAGCGCAGCGCAAGCCCGGATCAGGAGCCTGCGGCCGCCGAGGCCGCTTACAGCATTAGGCTCAGTGACACGCTGACTCAGACGCTTGCGGAATCTCCTGCCGTAGAGGGACTGACCTTCTCCCTGGCGAACCATAATTCCGATCCTAACGAGGACGGCGATTCCGGGCCGTTGCCGGAAGCTGAGCTCTCCCCCGATGTGGAGGTGGAGCTGACGGACAGCAACGACACCGCCGCAAGAATCCCACTGGACGAGGTGATGGATATTCTGCCCCTGCCGCAGACGGAATTCACGCTTAGCCCATGGCTGGAGGAGCGGATCAGTGACGGCAAATTCAGCAACCTCTCGGAGGCCGTCTACCAGACGTACAAGCTGCCCTTCGAGCTGTTCCTTGAGGAAGAGCCGGAGCTTGATCCGGACAGTCTGAAGGGTATCACCTTTTATCTACAAGGCTCAGAAGACAAGATTATGCTGGACGACATTGGCTTCTATGAGCGGGAGGAGCCGCTGACAGGCGTGTATTAACCGGACATCATTCTATCTATAAAAAGCCCAAATAGCCCCCTGCCCGCCATACTCCGGCGTTCAGGGGGCTTTGCTGTTCCTGCACAAAGATACTTGTCCAGGTTAATCCAGGGCTACAAGGCAGACAGGGGCCGTCACTTCCAGCTCATTGCCGGTAGGAATCAGCCGCCCGGTCTCAGCGTCTATGCGGAAGGAGGCAATATTGCCGCTGTTCTGGTTAGCGGCGAGCAGCATGCCGCCGATCAGAGCGAAATTGCGCGGTGTCCGGCCGCCGGAGATCACCCAGTCCTCCGCTTCCAGCAGACCTGTAGCATTATCGATGTGGAATAGTGCAATGCTGTCATGTCCACGGTTGGATACGTAGAGGTAGCGCCCGCATGGCGATACATGAATATCAGCAGCCGTATCATCACTTCCCGCCGTATAATGCTCCGGAAGGCAACTGATACTCTGCAGGAGCTTCAGATTACCCTGAGGCTCATCATTAGCGAACACGGTTACGGTATTATTCAGTTCATTGACCAGATAGATCCATTGCCGTGAAGGATGCACTGCCAGATGGCGCGGTCCTGAGCCTGGAGGAAGATTCACCTCCCGGTGAGTGACCAGCTTCCCTTCCTCCACCCGGTAGAACACGATCTGGTCAAGACCAAGATCACAGACCAGCACATGCTCACCTGTCTTGTCCGGAATCACCGAATGGGGATGGGGCGCCTCTTGACGGTCACTGCGGATTCCCGAGCCTTCATGCTTCACCTGGGAAGACATCTCCTGCAAGGACCCGTCCGGGTTCAGCGGGAACACATTGACGTTGCCCCCCGTATAGTTTGACACGGCTATGTAATCTCCCTGCGGAGCCACCGAGACATAACAAGGTGCGCCGCCTCCGGTCGCTCTGCTGCCCAGCGGATGCAGGGCTTTGCTGCCGGGTTCAATCGCATAGGCATGAATCTCACCCTCATCCTGCTCGCTCACGGCATATAATGCAGTCTGCGCCGCATTGACCGCCAGATAGGAGGGATTATGGGTCCCCCGGGTACCGCCCATAAGCCTCATTTCTCCGGTCTCCTTATCCAGCGCACCGAGCAGGATGGCCTCTTTCTCCTTACTGTTGTAGGTTCCAATATAGAATAATACTTCATTAGGCTGGTGCATGGCTGCGGCTCCTTTTTGTTCTAAAGTATATAATCTTATATAACCTGTACAGCCCTATTCTTACTCAGCAGGTCCTCCATTTAATTCACTATAACATCTTTATGTACCCACCTCATTATTAGGGTTAAACAGTATAAATTTGGACAGACTGGAATACTAAATAAATGTGTGCCGGCAAAATTTAACACTGGTTTAAACGCTGAGCATGAGGTTAATAGTAACCATCGAAGACAACAAACACAAAAGGAGCTGAAAGTAAATGAGTTTACTATGGATGTTGATTGTTGGTGGCGTAATAGGTTGGCTGGCCGGGTTGATTATGGGCCGGGACATTCCGGGCGGAGTTATTGGCAATATTATCGCTGGTATTCTCGGTTCATGGCTGGGCGGCATGCTGCTGGGAAGCTGGGGACCTAAGGTCAGCGACTTCTATGTCTTCCCATCACTGATCGGTGCTGTAATTCTGATCTTTATCGTTAGCCTGATTCTGCGTTCGGTTGGCGGACGTAGCCGTTCTTAAGCTCTATGGCAGCATTCTTACCTGAAGCTGCTGAACTATACTTCGCAAGCAGACCCGCCGGGGGTTAGACCCCAGGCGGGTTTGCTGTGTTTGCTCATTCTGAAATCCGTTCATTATCTGCTATAATGAAGACAATAGTGACCGAAATCACAGAGAGGACAGTGAATTATGGGTAACATCAACCCCTCGCTTCTGCATGTGGGCTCCACGCTGGGGGCCGTATTCATGGCGCTGATGGTGATTTTTATCCGCATGAAGGCCAGTGCCCGCCCGGTAACCATCCGCAAAATATGGATTCCGCCGCTAGGCATGTCCACCGGCTTCGCCATGTTCGTAGTACCGGAAGTGCGCTTCCCCTGGTGGTGGGCGGCCCTTGCTTTCCTGGTCGGCTGGTTTATTTTTGCCTATCCGCTAATCCGCAGTACACGGTTCGAAGAACGTGAAGGGCTGATCTATGCCCAGCGCTCCAAGAGCTTCGCGTTCATTCTGCTTGGACTGCTGCTGGTCCGCACCCTGCTCCATGAGTTCATCAACCGGTATGTATCCGTTCCGCAGTCCGGCGGATTATTCTTCATTCTGGCCTTTGGCATGATCCTCCACTGGAGACTGTTCATGTATAAGCACTATACCGGAATGTTGCCTGCCGAGCCGCAGATTCCGCAGCCCCGGGTCTAGGGAGAAGCGGGTTAAGACATTCATTTCATCAAGTGGAAACGGCTTTGCCGTCCTTTTAAAGGACGGTACCGTTTCAGCGAGAAATAGAAGGATAATTTAACGTGTGAAACATATACATTCTTATATTTGTACAAGGGGGGGTGTCCCCGGCAGCCTTAGCGATGACTGCCGGAGGCACCCTTTCCTTCTGCCTTCCCAAACGCCCATCAGCTGCATATTATAGTTCATAAGAACCCATAAGAACCCTGATACTCTTACCTTCCATGTAAATTGTGGCTAAATAACGGACGGGGACAGCGGATATTTTCGGTGCTATGTCAGGTAACTTGCGATGAGATCAGTTAGAATAGTACCATACTTGTAGAGAGTGGGGACGGGGCAATTGAAAAGTAAATCGAGAAAAGTAGCAATCGTCGGCTCCGGCATGGTTGGCTCAAGTGTTGCCTATTCCATGGTGAATCAGGCCGTATGCGATGAGATCATGATGATCGACCGCACCTACGACCGCGCCATGGCACAAGCACTGGATCTCTCGCACTGCATGGACTTCACCGGAACACGCACCAAGGTCTATGCCGGCACCGCCAGCGACTGTGCGGGGATGGATGTCGTCATTCTGACGGCAGGCGCCAATCCCAAGCCGGGGCAGACCCGGCTGGATGTACTGGATGCCGCTGCTGTAATTACCCGGGAGATCATCACCGAGATTATGGCGGGCGGCTTCGATGGGATCTTCGTCGTCGCGGCGAACCCTGTAGATATTGTGACTTATATGGTCTGGCAGATCTCCGGCCTGCCGCGGCACCGGGTGATCGGCACAGGCACCTCCATCGACTCCTCCCGGCTAAAAACCCTGCTGTCAGAGGTGTTCACGATTGATCCGCGCAGCGTCAACGGCTACGCCCTTGGCGAGCACGGAGAGTCGCAGTTCGTGGCCTGGTCCCATGTAACCATCGGCGGCAAGCCGATTCTGCAGATTATGGAGCAGCACCGCGAGCGCTTCAGCAGCCTGGACCTGGAGGATATTGCCCGCAAGACGAAGGATGCCGGCTGGGAGATTTTTACGCGCAAAGGCTCAACCCACTTCGGAATCGGCAGTGCACTCGCCTATATCACCCGCTCCATTCTGAATGACGAGCACAAAATCATCGCCGTCTCCGCCATCCTGGACGGAGAATACGGACAAAGCGGCGTATGTGCCGGAGTTCCTGCCATTATCAGCAGCAGCGGCATTCAGGAATTGCTGGAGCTGAATCTCAGCGATACGGAGATGGCCAAATTCACCGCCTCCTGCAGCATTATCCGTGCGGGAATTGATAGCCTCACACTGGAGGAGCATCACTAAGCTTAACCGCACAGCCTATACCGCAAACACCCCTCTGCTTCACACAGTAACCTGTGTGACAGAGGGGTGTTTGCGGTAATTTTACCTGATACTATTGAAACTTCTCAATCTCGCTGCGCAATTCGCCCATTAACTGGTTGAGGGATTCGGCTGAGGTGACGACCTGGCCCATCAGATTCCGCTGCTCGGTGGAAGCCTCCGCCACCATCTCGGCGCTCTCGGCAGAATCTCTGGCAATAATCAGCATATCGGAGATAGAGGCTGTAATCTCCTCCGTCCCGGCGGACATCTGCTCATTGACGGCAGAGACATCCTGAATTTGAACCGATACCTCACGGATGGACGAGCGGATATGGTCGAAGGAGGTGCCTACGTTCTGCATTTTACCCATCCCGTCTCCGATCTCTGCAATGCTCTTCTCCATAGAGACCTCGGCTGCTCTGGTGGATTCCTGAATTTGACGGATCAGCTCCACAATGTTCACAATGGCACTGTTCGTGCGTTCTGCCAGCTTCTTCACTTCATTCGCCACCACGCCGAACCCGCGCCCGTGCTCGCCTGCTCTGGCCGCTTCAATCGATGCATTGAGGGATAACAGCCCCGTCTGATTGGAGATTTCCGAGATTACGTCAACAATTTGGCCAATCTGCTCAGATTGCCCGCTCAGATTCCTGATCAGAGCCGAGGTCTCCTCCGCAGCGCCGCTGATGACAGTCATCTGCTTAAGTGTGGATTGAATCTCCACATACCCGTTCTCGACCTCGGTGCTGACCGTCTCTGCCTGGTCGGACACATTGACGGAGGATTCCGCAATCCGCTGCAGCCCGATCGCCATCTCTTCCGTAGCTCTGGCAGCTTGTTCCGAGCCCTTGAACTGCTCGCCCATTCCCTGGGCGACTTCCTGAACGACCGTCTCAATCTCTGCCGACGTATTTGAGGTCTGGCTGGCGTAATTCAGCACACTTTCTGCCGAGACAGCCACCTGCGCCACTGTAGCATCGATTTTGCCGACAATGCCGGACAATGATCCGATCATATCATTAATGCTCTGGCTCATCTGGCCAATCTCATCACCCGAGCGTACGGTTACCCGTTCGCTGAGATGGCCGTCTGCCACTTTCTTCATCACTCCAGAGATCGCCACAATCGGCTTCACAATCAGCCGGGTCAGAGATAAGGCCAAGGCAATGACCGCCAGAATGATGATTCCAATGAATAAGGTGGATATCCGCTGGGCTGAGGTGACTTTGGCGGTAATCTCGCTTTTGGGAACCGTAATCAGCAGCTTCCAGTCTGTGCCCGGGACGGTACGGAAATAGGTAATCACCTGCTTGCCGTCCTCTCCCTTATAAACTTCCGAGCCTGCTTCCTTGCCGAGAATATGCTCTACTGCCTGCTTCATCTCTGTGGTCTTGGCGTAATCCGCGATATTCTTGCCGATCCGCTCCGTCTCGGAGTAGGCGTAATAATCACCCTTGCCCGAGATCACGTATCCGTAGCCGGTATCGCCCACGTGGATGTTTTTGCCCATCTCCATCAGAATGTCCGGTGTCACCGAGAAGGCGATGCCGCCGCCAAACTGCTTGTCCTTGTCCACGACCGGAACGAATACCGGGATAATATATTTGCTGAGCTGTTCCAGATAAGACATCTCCGCTACCGCCGGAGCAAGACTCTCCTTCGCCTGCAGGAAATATGCCGATTGCCCTACATCCGCCGTAAGCTTAAGGGAATTGGCCAGAATGCCTTGCTTGTTAATGACGCTGTAGCCTTCGGACTGAGTATCGCTCTCCTCCAGTACCTTGACCACGGGAAAAATAGTATCCGGTCTTGCGGTATCGAATTCCGGATGCTGCGCAATCAGCTCCTGGACCGCAGATGTCCGCGTATTCAGCCACTCTGCAATCCGTGTGGTGTTCATCTCCAGAATATTCTGGGCGAGCTCCTCACTGTCGTCTCTGGTTACACCCCCGAAGTACTGCATGAAAAAGATCGTGACGCCAAGCAGAGGTACAATAGCAATTGCCAAAATAACAAGCGAATACTTGCTTTGCAGCGATAATGATTTTCCGTTCTTTGCTTTCATTTTCAATTTTGACCGTACACTTGCCTCATTCACCGCAAAATCCCCCTAGAAACCCATTGTGGTCTTCCATATGCTGTAAATATATATTGATATATCGGCATAAATAGACAAAAAGCATAATACATGCAATAAAAATAAGCCTCAAGACCCAAAAATTAGGATCATTAAGGCTTATACTTTTCATAATTATTTCATTATTGATTCATCTTACACGATTATACCGATTTCGGCGGCTGTAAGGCGCGCATGCTATTCAGTACAGCGAGTACAGTGACTCCGACATCTGAGAATACGGCCTCCCACATGGTGGCAATCCCGAATGCTCCCAGCAGCAGGAAGACCGCTTTGACTCCCAGCGCAAAAGCAATGTTCTGCCAGACAATGGTCCGCGTCCGCTTGGCGATGCCGATGGCGGAAGCGATTTTGGAAGGCTCATCCGTCATAATTACAATATCCGCCGCCTCGATGGCCGCATCCGAGCCAAGTCCGCCCATGGCGATCCCGACATCCGCTCTGGCCAGCACCGGAGTATCATTGATCCCGTCCCCGACAAAAATGATCTTCTCCTTCGGCCCCTTTTCCCGCTCCAGCTGTTCAATCGCCGCAACCTTATCTCCCGGCAGCAGCTCTGCATGGATCTCCTGAATGCCCAGCTGTCTACCGACAGACTCGGCTACCGGAGCGGCGTCACCAGTCAGCATAACCGTCTTGTGGATTCCCAGTGCATTCAGAGCCTGAATTGCCTTAAGGGAATCGTCCTTCACTTCATCTGCAATGACGAGATAGCCTGCGTAGCGCTTATCTACAGCAATATGCACGATCGTCCCGTACTCCTGCGGGGTTACACTGGCAATCCCTTCACGCTCCATCAGCCGCGCATTCCCGGCCAGCACTGCCTTCCCCTCCACGGTAACTGCGATGCCGTGGCCGGAGATTTCGTTATAGTCGCTAATGGCTTCACCAGGAATAGCTTCACCATAGGCTGCACGGATGGATTCTGCAATCGGATGGCTGGAATGACTCTCCGCATAAGCCGCTACCCGCAGCAGCTCCTGCCTTGTGAAGCCTTCCGCCGGAACATTGCCGGTTACCGTGAACTGGCCCTTGGTCAAGGTTCCGGTCTTATCGAACACGACGACCTTCACATCGTTCAAGGCTTCCAGATAGTTGCTGCCCTTCACCAGAATCCCGTTCTTCGACGCGGCACCAATCCCGCCGAAGAACCCGAGAGGGATCGACACGACCAGCGCACAAGGGCAAGAGATAACAAGGAAGACCAGTGCACGGTAGATCCAGTCCGAGAAGGTGGCTCCGCTCAGCACCAGCGGCGGAACCACTGCCAGCAGCAGCGCTGTTATCACTACAACCGGCGTATAGGCACGGGCGAATTTGGTGATGAAATTCTCTGTCTTCGCTTTGTTATTCGTAGCATTCTGCACCAGCTCCAGAATCTGCGAGACTGCGGATTCTCCGAAGTCCTTGGTCACTTCAATGGTAATCACGCCATTGCGGTTAATGAATCCGCTCAGCACCTGGCTTCCCGGCTGTGTCGAGCGGGGAACCGATTCTCCGGTCAGCGCCGAGGTATCCATCATCGCGCTGCCCTCAAGAATAATCCCGTCCAGCGGCACCTTCTCGCCGGGCTTAACCACGATGCTGTCCCCTACTCTAACCTCTTCCGGGGACACCTTGCGCAGATTATTGCCTTCCTTCAGATAAGCGAACTCCGGCCGGATATCCATCAGCGCTGTAATCGAACGGCGCGAACGGTTCACAGCCATTCCCTGGAACAGCTCACCCACCTGATAGAAGAGCATAACCGCGACGCCTTCAGGATATTCGCCGATAGCGAAGGCACCGATGGTAGCCAGGGCCATCAGGAAGTTCTCATCGAACACCTGGCCTCTTACAATATTCCGGGCAGCGGAGAAAACAACCTCCCCCCCGACAATCAGATAGGCTGCCAGGAAGATCAGCAGCTCGGTGATCCCGCTGACCGGCAGGAACATCCCGGCAGCAGCCAGAATGGCACCGCCGCCCAGCCGCATCAGGATGCGGCGCGTATCGCCCTCCCCATGCTCGTGGCTGTGTCCGTGGCCATGGGAATCCTCATGACTGTGGCTGTGCTCAGCAGCATGTGAATGCTGGTGCCCGTGTTCATGGGAATGCCCTTCTCCGCGGGCATGCTCATGACCGTGCGGTTCAGGATGGTTATGAACATGCCCCTGTCCTTGAACCGCTGTGCTGCGCACCTGAGCTGCTCCCTCCGCAGACAAGGACTTCTTAACAGCCCGCGAAGCTTGAACCGCGCGCGGCTTCACATGCGGCTCCAGCTTGGTTACCGTCTGCTCAGCCTGCTGGGCGATCTCATCCGCAGCAGCAGCGGTTGTCTCCAATGTCATGGTCTTGGTGGCGAAGTTGACGGAGCAGGAGGACACACCTTCAATCTTCTTGACCTTATTCTCGATCTTCATTGCGCAATTCGCGCAGTCCAGCCCATCCAGTACCCATTTCCGCTTCACATTGTCTTCTACCGTACTCAAATGACTCATCTCCCTTGATTGTTCCTATATATGAGTATTTGTTCATATGTTAACTTACACCTATTATATTCCCCTGAATCATACAGTGTCAATGCATTCAGCCCACAGATTACGGCTAATTATGTACTGTGAAGAATATGATGCCGATGGAGTTATTTTGGGCAAACTGTTCGTATCTTACTTATAAAATGAGCTTAAAAATGAGAAAAAGAAAAGCTTGTAATTCGTTTGCGGCAGTTATAATATTAACATATGAGCAATCATTCATATGTTAACTGAAGCGAGGTCCTATCTAATGAACAATTCTAATATCAATTCACACACTCACTCACACACTGGAACACATGCCCACTCGCACTCTGACGGGCATTCGCACTCCCATTCACATTCCCACGCACCTGATAATAAAAAGGGCCTGCTGATCGCCTTAATTATCACCGGCGGCATTATGTTCCTTGAGTTCTTCGGCGGCCTGTTTACGGGAAGTCTGGCTCTTTTGTCCGACTCCGGCCATATGCTCAGCGACACCGCCTCCCTTGCCCTTAGCCTTGTGGCAATGATTATCGCAGTGAAGCCGGCATCCTCCAAGAACTCCTACGGCTTCCACCGGTTCGAGATCATGGCAGCCTTGTTCAACGGGGTGACCCTGTTCGTCATTGCCGGATTCATTATGTATGAAGCTTTCCAGCGCTTCTCCGCCCCTCCGGCGGTAGCCAGCGGAACGATGATGTTAATTGCCAGTGTCGGATTGCTGGCCAATCTCGTCAGCGCCTGGTCGCTGATGCGCAAAAGCGGGGCTAAAGACAACATCAATATCCGCAGCGCTTACCTGCATGTCATCAGCGATGCTCTCGGCTCCGTCGGTGCGCTGGCGGCCGGTCTGATCATGAACCTGTTCTCCTGGTATGTTGCAGACCCTATCATCAGTGTACTGGTTGCCCTGCTGATCCTGCGCAGCGCCTGGGGTGTCATCAAGCAGGCCTTCCATATTCTTATGGAAGGAGCTCCGCTTAGCGTGAATGCCGAAGATGTCGAGAAGGCGCTACTGGGCATTGAAGGGGTTCAGGATGTACATGATCTGCATATCTGGACCATCACCTCCGGCATGGATGCCCTCAGTGGTCATCTGCTGATTAGAGACGGAGTGAATACGGAGCAGGTGCTGCAGCAGGCACTTCAATTAGTGGAAGAGCATTTCGGCATCCGGCACACCACATTGCAGCTTGAGAATTCCGTTGTGAAGCACGGTCAGCTTCCGGTCTGAGGAAGAGGAGGTAAGCGGGTAAGGGTAAGGGAGTCTGTGCGTCGGAGGGAGTCCGGGAGAGTTCGAGGAATTTTGAGGGAATCCGAGAAAAACCTAACGATTCTGTAGGCCTGCCGAATGTATGCTGTTTTTCGCATACATTCGAACCACTTGGATGGCGTAAAGTAAGTTGTGTACCAAGATTTGGAGTCTAGTCAGACACCAAAAAAGTAGGGTATCCTCGGGATTGCGAAACCACCAAGGAGGAACCCTACCAATGAGTATTTTACCCGAAAGTTCTCTGAATAATCTATTTGAAAAACTTGTTAAAGATTTTGTGAAAGACAACATGGAACGCCTGTTGCGCGCCGAAATCCAGGGGTTTATGGACAGTGAAGAAGCCGGTGCCAGCAATAGTCGCAATGGCTACTATACGCGAGACTTACACACGAAATACGGCCATATCGAGGATCTTCAGGTGCCCCGGGACCGCCAAAGCCTTTTCCAGACGCAGATGTTTGAGCCGTACCAGCGGCGGGACGGATGGTTAGAAGAGGCCGTCATCCAAATGTACAAATCGGGCATGGGTACGCGGGATGTGGCCCGGTTCATTGAAAGTATGTTTGGCAGCCACTACTCCCCCACCACGGTCAGCAATATTACGGCTACGGTGCTGGACGATATCCACCAGTGGCAGAAACGGCCCCTGAGCAAACGGTACTCCGTGATCTACTTGGATGGGCTGTACGTGAAGCTGAAACGGGGCACGGTCCGTGGCGAAGTGGTCTACTTTGCGATGGGGATTGACGAGGAGGGACAGCGTCAAATTCTCGGGTTTTACGTGGGCGGCCAAGAGAGTTCGAATGGCTGGCGGGAGGTACTCAAAGACCTGTACGACCGCGGAGCGCAGGAAGTCCTGCTGGGTGTGTTTGACGGACTACCGGGGCTGGATGCGGCGTTTAAAGAGACCTATCCTCAGGCAGATGTACAGCATTGCGTAGTGCACAAAGTGCGGGCCACGTTCCCTAAAATCCGGATGGAGCACAAAACTGATGTCCTTGAAGCGTTGAAAACCGTATATACCGCACCGGATGAAGTGGTAGCCCGGGCTAACTTTGATACGGTCAAAGCGAAGTGGAACAAGCTATATCCGAAGGAAATGAGGTCCTGGGAGGAACAGTTATCCACACTCCTGACGTTCTACAAGTATCCGGAATCGATCCGTAAAGCGATCTACACGTCGAACCCCATCGAACGGATGAACAAGGAAATCCGCAAGCGTCTGAAACCGATGAACAGTCTGACGAACATGGATGCGGCAGAGAAAATCGTGTACCTGGAGATGCTGGAATACAATGAACGTCATGCAGGGCGGGTCGCCCAAGGCTTTGGCATGGATGCCGTTAAAAAGAAGCTAAAAGAGCTATTCGAAACACGCTATCCCTCTTTGCCCACACCGGAAGAGACATAGCAGAGAAATCCAGTTTCTGGGGGTCGGGGTTCCCCCTCCCCCCAGAAACACTACACCCCAACCCGTAACCCCGGGGAGGTACTTCTACTCTCTTACACAAACTTCTTGACGCTACCACCACTTGCCCTCACGACCACCGATTGTATGCTGTTTTCCACATATATTCGGCCACTTGCCCTCACGACCACCGATTGTATGCTGTTTTCCACATATATTTTGAACACATGCCCTCGCACTGGCACATGTATGCGGATTATCGTACATCATAACTTATAAAAGGGCTGCCCCATGCCATTACCTGGCTTGGGGACAGCCCTTTTTCCTGACCTAACGATCTATTCATGCCGGATATGCTCATGGGTCTGCAGGAAGATCTGCTCCACATGTGCATCATTCAGCGAATAATATACGGTCTTGCCTTCCTTGCGGCGCTTCACAATCCGCAGATTGCGCAGATAGCGGAGCTGATGGGAGACTGCCGACTGTCCCATATCCAGTATGGAGGACAAATCATGCACACATAGCTCCTGCTGGGATAAAGCGTAGATCAGCCGAACTCTTGTCGGATCACCCAGTGCCTTGAACATTTCTGCCATCTTATCTGTAGTCTCACGGTCCGGCAGAATCAAGGCCATAGATTCCGGTTCCAGTTCGGAACCATTACAGGTGTTGTCGCATTCTTCGAGTGCCGCTGGTTCCATGCTCCCGCCCTCCTCCATATGCTCATCCGGCATCACCGGCGCTTAATAGTATCTTCTACGATTAATTATAGAAAAAATAGCGTCCAATGTCCATGGAGAAGGGAATCTTATACCGCCTTACGCCAAAAAGCGATCAGGCCAGCACCCAGGAACAGAAGCAGGCTGCCCGACACGACAATCATCAGGCTCTCCAGCGGCAGGTTGAAGGCGCCGAACCGTTCTTCGCCGAAGGGGGACATGGCCAGCATCGGTTGTACCCATGGGTAATAAGGGCCGTAGGTGGCGGAATTGGCAATCAGTATATTGGGAATGGTGAAGCAGACATTCAGCGCCAGCGGAGCGCCGAAGCTGCTCCAGCCCTGGGATACCGCCAGTTGCAGGGCGGCCAGCGGCAGGCAGGCGAACCAGCCTCCGAACAGACTGCTCAGCAGCAGCCCCCAGGGAACTCCCCCTTCTGCGCCCCGATACCATCCGATTCCCAGAACCCCTCCAACAAACAGCAGTTGTACCGCACCCAATAGCCCTATTATCAGTACATATTTGGCAAAGTATACTGAAGTCCGCGTCACCGGGAGCGCCAGAAGCTGCTTCCAGCCGCCGTCACTATGCTCATTGCGGCAGATTAAGGCCGCGAAGAGTCCTGAGAGCACCGGAAGAAACAGCAGCGCATGCAGCGTTGACATCGTGCTTAGCAGAACCTGCCAGGTGATTGTCTGATTTCCCGGCATGTCCGAAAGTTCACCAATCGGCAGGGAGACCAGCGGACTGAGCAGAATCAACAGCCAGGTGCGGAATCCGGCTATCTTCAGACACTCCGCAGAGATCATTCGCAGAAACGTCCGCATGTTCAGTCCACATCCTTTCGCGCGAAATGTACGGCTCCAGGCAGGATTACCAGGAATCCAAGCAACAGGCCGGCTCCGCTGAACAGCCATGGACGCGGATCACTCCAAGCAAATTCCGGCCAGGAGAGCGGGAACCACTGCGTGAAGTATGAGCCGAACGGGCTGACCAGCGACAAGGTCAATCCCACCGATACCGGAAGGGTCTGGTTCCGGCTGGTTAGAGACAGCCACAACTGGAGTGCAATGATCGGCATGGCCGCAGCATAAGCGGCGAAGCCCATCCGCAGGACATCCGCAAGCGGTATCTGCTGAGTGCCGAATCCTAGCAGCAGCCCGAGAATGACAGTCCCCGCCGACAGCAGCAGGCAGGACACGATAAGCAGCAGCAGGCAGAGCAGCAGCTTCGCTATGAACACAGCCGTACGGGAGACAGGCAGCGCCAGCAGCTGCTTCCAGGCGCTGGTCTGATGCTCGACATTCGCAATCAGTGAGCAGATCAGTGTGCCTCCAAGATAGAGGGCAATCGGTACGAAGGGTATGACCTCACTGAGCAGGCCACCCCACAGGTCTTCCCGGTACTGCCCGCGAAGATAGTCATAGCGGAGGCCGAAATTCAGCCCCTGCATGGCGATAAGACCCAGCGGGCCGAGGAAGGCGAGGAACCATATGCCTTTGCCACGGATCTTAAGCCAGTCCGCTGACAGCGCACGCCACATCATAGCTCCCCTCCCCCGACCACCTGCAGGAAGAATTCCTCCAGAGATTGCCTGTGCTCCTCTACCCTGTAGATCGCGTGTCCCTCCTCGACCAGCTCTTTGACCAGCAGCGATACTCGCGCATCACTCATCCGGGGCAGGACCAGCCGGCCCTCCTGCAGCTCGCCGCCGCAGCCGCGCCGCACCGCTGTCATCAGCGCAGTCTCCGGCTCGGATAACGCCAGGCGGAGATGGCCCGCCGCCTGCTGCTGGAGATGGGCAATGGTATCCTGATAGACCATCTGTCCCTCGCGGATAATGCCGACCGTACCGGCCATCTGCTCAATCTCGCTCAGCAGATGGCTGGATACCAGCACCGTAATCCCCTGCTCTTCAGGCAGCCGCTTAATCAGGGAGCGGATCTCCTGTATGCCTGACGGGTCCAGCCCGTTGGTCGGCTCATCGAGAATAAGCAGCTCCGGGCTGCCCAGCAGGGCTGCCGCAATCCCCAGCCGCTGCTTCATGCCCAGCGAGAAGCCCTTGACCGGCCGCGTCTCCTCCCCGGTAAGCGAGACGATCTCCAGCACCTCGGCAATGCGCACCTTCGGCACAGCCAGAATGCGGCGGATCGCTTCCAGGTTGTCCCATGCACTCAGATGTCCGTAGTAGGACGGCGATTCCACCAGCGAGCCTACCTTGCGCAGAATCTGCATCCGGTTCGCACGCAGCTCCTTGCCGAAGATTTCAATGCTGCCGGAGGTCGGCTTGATCAGACCGAGCAGCATGCGGATGGTTGTTGTTTTGCCGGCACCGTTCGGTCCGAGGAAACCGTAGATTTCCCCTTTGGTGATATTGAGATTCAGGTTCTTCACAGCCGCACGGCCGCGGTATTCCTTAAGCAGATTTCTTGTCTCTATCACTGTATCTTTCATATTCTCTTCACCTCGGTAACAGCATAACGCCCCAAGGTTAAAAGCACGGAGGCAGCAAGTTTAAATTTCGTTTAAATTGTTCAGGCGTTCCGCTTCCAGATTACAACCTCGGTCCCCTTCGCTATGCTCTCCATGCTCCATTCCAGGTCCATCCGCTTCAGCAGCAGATCGACAATCGACAGGCCCAGGCCTGCTCCTGCGGAGTCAGTGCTCTGCGCAAGACCACCGCCGTGATCCGAGATAATAATCACCCGGTTGCCATCACGGATCTCCGTAAGTATTCCTACATATAACCCGCTGCGTGCATGACGCAGAATATTCTGGAACAGATTGTCCAGCACTCTGCGGAACCAGCTGTCATCGATTTCCCAGTACAGCGGCGCTCCTTCGAGATCAATATCGATCCGATACCCCTCCCTCTCCCACACCGGATACCAGGCGGCAGCGCTCTCCCGCACCAGTCTCAGCACATCCCGGCGCTCCAGATGCAGCGTAATGCGTCCGCTGTTCAGCAGATTGTAGGACAGCAGATTCTCAATCAGGATGCCAAGGCTCTCAATCCGCTGATCCATCAGCTTAAGGGAGGACTGACCGTGCGGAGACAACGGCTCCTTGCCCAGTACATGGAGGTGGCTGCGAATAACGGTAAGCGGAGTCCGCAGATCATGCGACAGATCGGCCACCAGCCGTTTGCGCAGCGCCTCTTCTTCCGCCTCCCGGGCACGGCCTGCCTTAAGCTCCGTCACCATGGTATTGAAGGCTTCCTCCAGATGCCCGATCTCATCCGGCTTCCCCGGCGGAACAATCTGCGGCAAGCCCTCCTGACCGGTGAACACCATAGCGGTCTGCAGCCGCAGCAGCCTTCTGCGGATCATGATGAAGAAGAACCAGGAGCTGGTAATGAACAGCAGGAAGAACACCAGCATGGCAATCGTATACCATTTATCCAGCCCTGCGGTATATTTGCTCTTCGTAATATCCTCAGGCAGCTGCATCACCATGAAGCCCTCTGCGGCCTCTGCCCGGTCTCCAATAAAAGCGACAATAGCCAGCGGCTTCAGCGCCGCACTGTCCTTCATGAAGGCTACCGCTTCAGCGGCGCTCCACTGGGCGGGAATAGCCGGAGCCTCTCCCGTCAAGAGCAGCGGCGGTCCTGAAGGCTCGGTCACCAGCTGTGTTTCCCCCGCAGGATCGACCCAGAATATTCTCGACAGCGGATAGGCTTCACTTAAGGCCAACAGCCGGCGGTTGATATCCTCAGGAGGCTGGTCAAGGAGCTTGCGGGCTTCCTCATGCCACATCCTCTCCAGCTTATCTATCCTGGAATACTGCTCATACGCCTTGGGTGGACTTGTATGAGTAATCCCCCCAAAGATGCTGTACACGGCAATCGTCAGCGGAATAACAACGGGCACGAACAGCAGTGCAGCTACGATAATGAGCAGATAACGAAAAAGCAGCGAGCGGTGCAGCAGTTGGAAGCGCCCCGCCCCTTTCACCCTCTCACCCGGTAGCCGATCCCCCGGACCGTCTCAATAATCTCCGGCGCGGCCGGATCAAGCTCCAGCTTCTCGCGCAGATAACGGATATGTACCATCAGCGTCTTGTCGCCTTCAATGTAGCTCTCCCCCCAGACCGCCTCATAGATCTGCTCCTTAGTCAGAATCTGGCCCAGATGCCGCAGCAGATAAGAGAAGATCTGAAACTGCTTGCCGGTAAGCATAATCTCCCGTCCGGTTGCAGCTTCCGTAACTACACTGCTTCCCGGCCGGACGACCAGATGCTTGAGCGTCAGTTGAGCGGGCGCGGCTGCGCCGCTTCTTCTCAGCAGAACCTCGATTCTCGCCGCCAGCTCATCGGGATGAAACGGCTTGGTCAGATAATCATCGGCGAAGTCCAGCCCCTGAAGCTTATCGTCAATGGAAGTGCGGGCCGAGAGCATCAGAACCGGCAGCTCCGGATAGGCCCGCTTCAGCCGCCGACCGACGGTGAAGCCGTCCAGACCCGGCAGCATCACATCCAGAATCGCAAGCTGGCAGCCCTCTGCGGCTTCAAGCGCCCCGTCTCCGCTCTCCAGCCAGCGCACAGCATATTCCCGTTCCCGCAGATCAGCCGCCAAGGCACTGCCGATCTCCCGGTCATCTTCTACGTACAATAGGGTTACACTCACGTTGTTCTCCATCCTTTCTTCCTTCCAAATGGAATCACAAATCCCCGGATACCAGCAGTCTTGAGGTCTGCCGGTATCCGGGGAGAATGATCCTTGCTGTTCAGGCCGTAATTCCGAACCGTCCCGGCGGCTTATCCTCCGGCAGCCCGAATAGATAGCCTTGTCCCAGATCCATGCCTAGATCACGGCAGACCAGGAATTCCTCACGGCGTTCTATGCCTTCGGCCAGCAGGCTTGCACCGAATTCTCCAGCCCTGGAGATAATCTCCCTAAGAATCCGCTGCTTCCCTTCATCCCGGTCACAGAAGCTGATTAGACTGCGGTCAACCTTGACATAATCGGGCTGGAGGCTGGACATTAGTTCAACGGTGGAATAGCCAGCGCCCACATCATCCAGCGCAACCCGCATCCCCTGCTGGCGGTATTCGGCGAAGATGGCGCGCAGATGCGGAATATCGCTGATCTGCTCCGTCTCCACAACCTCAAATACATAATCCTCCGGATTCTGGTCTAGCCTCCGTATCGCCTCAAAAGTATGCGTAAGACAATACTTGGGATTATAAATAGAAGAGGGCAGGAAGTTAATGAACCGCTTGATGCCTTTGGGCAACAGCTTACTGCCGGTCTCTATCGCCGAGATCCGGGCGGCCCGGTCAAGGAAGGAGTGAAACCCTGTCCGCCGGGCAATCTCAAACAGCTCATAGGGCTGAAAATAACTGCCCTGGGGCAGCGGGCGCAGCAGGAATTCAAAGCCGACAATCTCCTCGCTGAAATTCACAATCGGCTGCATATGGCTGCAAAAATCATGGCTCATAATGATGGACACCAGATTCTCATTGGCGAAGCGGACCTTCAGCTGCTCAAAGGTCAGCCACCGGTCTGGGGCCGCAGAGGCACCTTTACTCTTAACGCATACGGTTAAGGAATCCGCTACGTCCTTAGCCGCCACCAGCATTTCTATAAGCTTCAACAGCTCTTCTTTACAATGATATGGAATGATACAAGTCTTGCTTGTCTGATAACCTTCATAACCGGCATTTCGGATGGTCGCAGCCAGCGGAGCTGAGCAGGGGCGGAGCTTCAGCTCCCCTTGATCCTCAATCGGGTCAATGTCAGCACAATCAACACAGTTCATGGCAATCCCTCCGCCTCATGATGTCGATAACCTGAGGTCATTATAGCATGATTCCTCCGGCACAAGGCACAATGCGGAAAGCCGCAGCAGAAAGAGCCCCTTATGAACCTTGAAGGTTCCTAAGAGGCCCGGATTGCCGGACTATATACTTAAGACTGCCATACCCCATGCCCGCCGTTCTTGCCCATATATTCAATCCGTGAAGGTGACAGCTCAAGAATGACATAATCGGGATCATCCGGCCCCTTGAACCATTTCTCCAGGGACTCATTCCATACCTTAGAGCGCAAGCTGTCGTCCTTCGTTACAGCAACCGTTGCTTCGATCTCCAGTACATCCTTGCCGCCGCCCTGTTCATAGCCGAGCAAGAGACAAGCATTCGGATTATCCTGAAGCTCTTCTACCTTATGAGTCTTGCGGTTAGTTGCCAGATAGATGGACAGCCCGTCATGAAATACTGCCATATAACGCACTTTAGGCTTGTTACCGGCCTCAATCGTGCCGAAGGAACCGAACCTGTTGTCGTCCAGCACCTGTATGATTGTTTTCTCCAGCTCTTTGTTGTCCATTGACGTCACAGCTCCCTTCAAATTCATGTGAATATTAAGTTTATATTCACGTCCACGGTTTGGATTTATGATTAACCTGTGCCTAATATAGTGTACCCTTCCCGTTCATTCTGAATCCCGCCATCTGTTCATAAATTGATTAATAAGGAGTCTTATCCTTGAAAAAACTAATCTGGACCGGCTGGTCCATGGATCATCTGCAGATCGCCCAGACCTCGGGACTTTTGGCCGCTTGTGCCGCGCTGTTATTCGTGCTGAGCGTGACCGCTTGGAGAATAGGGTAAATGTAAACTACAAGGTCCATATTCTGTGAATAAGGATGGAACCCACACATGGCTGAACTGCATTCTGAGCCCACTTTGCATACCGCCTTACTGCAATTCATTTTCCCCTTTTCAATTAAGGCGGAAGTCGATCAAGAGCTGATTGAGAGCCTTCAGGAGGATGGATTTACGCGTTTTTTTCTGGAGAACAAGGAACTGGAACATGCCTATTACGGGGAGAATCACTGTGTATCCCATGAGAAAATGGAGCGCAGCTATCTTCCGTTTGCCGCCCATGTCCTGTTTCCGCGTGAGAAGGACAGGGATTCCTTCCGCCGCTTTTCCCGGGCTAACGATCTGCTGTGCGGGCTGCAAATGCCCTTCCAGACGGTTCCCTTCCGCGTGCTGTCGACCGATGTGTTCCTCTGCCCGTTCGAGCTGGGCTTCCTGACGGTAAGAGTCGCTATTGAGGAGGAGAATCTCCCCTTCAGCATGGTGCTGGAATTCGCCGACCGCTTCCGCAATCTGGAGGATGTAAGTGTTCAGGATGAGCATACTTTCATTCATTGTCATCAGAAGTCTTTTGCCCGGGTGGAGGATTTCGTGTTCAGGCATCTGGCAGCCGGGCTTGAGCCGTATCTCGATCCTGCGGAGACGAACGGCAATTATTTCGAGACCCTGCCCTTCTTCGTCGATGAACGGATGCTGGTGCAGGCCTTCTACGGCGTTAATCTCCCGGAGGACGAGGAAGAGATCAGTGTCGAGCTGCTCTACCGGGCCTCCCAGGTGGACGGTCTGAACATCGACGGCAGCCCCTATATGAGTGCGAGTGATCCGGACTATATCAAGCAGTACACCCGGGAGCACTGCTATAGCCGCTGGGGGCCGGACACCTACTACATGACCAATGAGCAGACCTTCTGCTGCGTGAGCCGGGCGAGGCCGGAGATTGCCGCAGGCTTGATCAGCCAGATGTACGGCGAGTATTATTACGGAATGCTGCTGAGTATTTTCCACAAAATCGTGCTGCTGAAGCTCGCCAACCTCCACTCCCGGCTGCGCATCAACCACGATAACGACGAGATTGAGAATCTGATCTTCCTGATCAACAAATTCTCGGCCAAATTCTACTTCCTGGAGCTGATTTCGCAGTCGCAGGGACGTGAGATTTTTTTTCAGCTGCGTAAGGTGTATGGCAATGATGCCCTGTTCGATGAGGTGAAAATGACGCTGAATGACCTGTTCCAGTATCAGGACAAATTCCAGGCCAAACGGCGGGATACGCTCCTGATGGTGCTCACCGTGTTCACGGTCATCAGCGGGATTTACGGGATGAATCAGGTGATCGAGGATCTGAAGGGACAGATTGACTGGAGCAAAATGCTGGAGTACTCCGCGTTCGAGTATCTGGCTCTGTTCCTGACCTTCTCGGGGATCACCGTCAGTATCGGCCTAACGGTAAGAGAGATCTGGAACGGCATCCGCAGCCGCCGCAAGAAGCGGCATTATACGAGGGATTAAGATATGAGGGTGGACAACGGCGGGACTGCCGTCTATAATACACCGTAAGAACATAGCAATACCCGTGAACTTTATAGAACCAGGGGTGCTGGAATTGGCCGGCTGAGATTGTATCCCACAAGATACTGACCCTTATACCTGATCTGGATAATGCCAGCGTAGGAATCTTCATTCGGCACAGTGCCCCTAAGCGGTACTGAAGCTGAAGTCCCCTCACGCAAGTCACTGGCGTCCCGATCTTCGGGACGCTTTTTTGATTCTAAGGATGTACAGGAATACGGTTTCTGTAAGCTCTGAAGACCAGGGGTTGCTGGAAGGAGAGAGAAAGAGAAATGGGAGTCAAAAAAACAGCACTACTCCTGCTCAGCTCCATGCTGCTGCTTACCGTAGCAGGATGTGGCGGCGGAAACAACAGCGGCAATGCGGGGGCCAGCGCACCTGCTGCAGGAAACAGCACAGCTGCACCTGATGCAGCCGCAGCCGCACCCACGGATGCACCTAAGGCGCTAACCCAGGTTAAGATTGCCCTGGACTGGACGCCAAACACCAATCATACAGGCCTGTATGCTGCCAAGGAGCTGGGTTATTACGCAGAGGAAGGTCTCGACGTACAGATTGTACAGCCCGGCGCTGCCGGGTCCGATACGATGGTCACTTCCGGCGAAGCCCAGTTCGGCATCAGCGCCCAGGAAGCCCTGACTCTGGCCCGTCTGCAGGATGTGCCGCTGGTGTCGATTGCTGCTATCATTCAGCATAATACCTCCGGGTTCGCGGCTCCGAAGGACCGCAATATTAAGACGCCGAAGGATTTCGAAGGCAAAACGTACGGAGGCTGGGGCTCCCCTGCGGAGCAGGCTGCCATGAAAGCGATCATGGACCCCGAAGGCGGGGATGTCTCCAAGGTGAAGCTGGTGAATATCGGCGAAGCGGACTTTTTCACAGCCGTGAAGCGGGATATTGACTTCGCCTGGATCTTCTATGCCTGGACCGGTGTGGAGGCCGAGCTGCGCGGGGAGCCGCTGGATATGCTGTATCTGAAGGATTACGCTCCGCAGCTGGATTACTACACCCCGGTGCTGACGACCAGCGAGAAGGAGATCGCCGAGCATCCTGAAGTGGTGAAGGCCTTCCTGAAGGCTACGTCGAAGGGCTATCAGTACGCTATCGATAACCCGGAAGAAGCTGCGACGGTCCTGTCGGACGCTGTACCAGACCTTGATCCCAAGCTGGTGCTGGCCAGCCAGAAATGGCTTAGCCCGAAATACAAAGACGACGCCCCGCGCTGGGGGGAGCAGAAGCTTGAGATCTGGAAGAATTACGCCGACTGGATGTACGGCCTGAAGCTGCTGGATAAGCCGCTGGATGCGGAGAGTACGTTTACGAATGAATTTTTGCCGGAATCATAATGAACCCGCATGGCGGGAATCTTATACTTAACTTGGAGAGGAAGGATTCATCATGGCTAATACATTGCTCAGCATTCAGGTCATTCCCAAGACACCGAACAACGAGGATTCTATCCCTTATGTGGACAAGGCCATTGAGGTCATTCAGAAGTCAGGCGTGAAGCATCAGGTGAATCCGCTGGAGACCACGATGGAAGGCGAGCTGTCCGAGCTGCTGGATATTGTGCGTGACATGCATGAGGCGCTGATCGCCTCCGGCAGTCCGAGTGTCATCTCACAGATCAAGGTCGCCCATAACCCGGGCGGCATCAGCATGGACAAGCTGACCGAGAAATACCGGCCGTGAGAAGCACCTGGAAGCTAGTGTGGCCGCCCTTTGTGGCGGTCCTCTTTTTTGTCGGGATATGGCAGCTCTCGGTCATGCTGTTTCACATCCCGGCTTACCAGCTGCCCAGCCCCGCGGATATCGCGCGTGAGTCGAAGAACAACGCCTCAGGGATCTGGGAGCACACCGCCGCCACGCTGCGGCTGACCCTGATCGGCTTCCCGGTCGGCACAGGCATCGGCCTGCTCACCGCCTTGCTGCTGCACCTGCTGCCCTGGGTCAAGCGGGCGATCTATCCGCTGCTGATCCTCAGCCAGAATGTGCCCTCCATTGCGCTTGCCCCGCTGCTGATTATCTGGTTCGGCTTCGGTCTGCTGCCCAAAATTATCCTGATCACTCTCGTCTGCTTCTTCCCCGTAGCTGTTGCAGCCATGGGCGGGCTGGCCCAAAGCGACCGGGTGATGCTGAATTATATGAAAATGGCCGGTGCGGGCAAGTGGCAGATCTTCACCCGGCTGGAGCTTCCCGGCTCCCTGCCCTCCCTGTTCTCCGGGCTCAAAATCTCCGCCACCTATGCGGTGATGGGCGCAGTGGTGGCCGAATGGATCGGCGCCGACAGAGGGATCGGCTATTATATGCTGCTGCAGAAGTCCTCTTACCGTGCGGACCGGATGTTCGTGGCCATCGCCATCATCGTGCTGCTAAGTCTCGTGTTATTCGCGCTCATTGCCCTGCTGGAGAGATGGCTGGTGCGCTGGAAGCCGCGCAAGGATGCTTAAGAAGCACGGGAAGATCATCCAAAACGGACCAACCAAAATAAAACTGAAGGAGGCTGGACGAAGTGTCTGAGCTTACGAGGATTGAACTGGAGAAGGCGAACGTAGATGGACGCCTGCGTACTCAGAGTGTGCCGCCTGCGCTTGAAGTCAGCGGCATCTCCAAGTCATTCACGCACCGCCGCCGGGAGACGCAGGTGCTGGATCAGGTATCCCTGACCGTGGAGCCGCAGGAATTCGTCTCCATTGTCGGCCCGTCCGGCTGCGGTAAAAGCACGCTGTTCCATATCATCGGCGGCCTTACGCTGCCGGATACCGGAACCGTGAGCATGGACGGCATCCCGGTGACCGGGCAGCGCGGCAAGATCAGCTATATGCCGCAGCAGCCCGCGCTGTTCCCGTGGCGCAGCACGCTCGACAACGTTCTGCTTGGCGGCGAGCTGCAGGGCGCCCCCAAGCGGGAGGCCCGCGAGGCGGCACGCCACTGGCTGGCGAAGATCGGCCTCGGCGGCTTCGAGCGGGCCTACCCGCACATGCTGTCCGGCGGCATGCAGCAGCGGGCCGCCTTCCTGCGGGCCATGCTCGCGCCGCAGGAGCTGATGCTGCTCGATGAGCCGTTCAGCGCGCTCGATGCGCTGACCCGCGAGCAGATGCAGCGCTGGCTGCTGGAGCTGTGGGAGGAGAACCGCCGCTCCGTGCTGTTCATCACCCACAACATCGAAGAAGCGCTGCTGCTCTCCACCCGCATCTACGTCTTCTCGGGGCGTCCCGGCTCCGTCCTCCACACCGTGGAGGTCCCCTTCCCGCGTCCGCGCCGCGAAGAGATCGCCGATTCGCCGGAGTTCCTCCGGATGCGGCGCCAGCTCTCCCAGTGGATGCGCGAGGAGCAGGCGAAGAGCCAGAGTTAAGAGGGGTTGCTGCGCTGGTGACTTAGCAGGAAAGGTGGCGTGGCGCGCCCTGCTATACATAACAACAGCCTTCGTGACTCGGCACTGCCTTGTCTGTAGCAGCATAACTCTGCCTGATTGTATTTACTGCAATAGAATCTGCAATATTCCAGTCAAAATTCACTTCTGCTGTATTTCGTACAGCAGATTTTTGTTTATTTGCCCAAAAACACCACTTTCGCAGATTTCTGCTGTACAGAGTACAACAGAATCGGATTTGCTGCGGATTTTGGGGACATCTGTTGTATAAAATACAATTGAGCTAACCATTCCACCTCTCAATCGGACCACAACCAGAATATACAGTTAGTTTAATTGCACCAAATACAGCTATATGGAGATTCGGCGGTACACAAACGATTTAGTTGTACAGAGCCCCAGGTCACCCTACATCCAGCCCTTCTCCTCCGCCAGCCGCACGGCTTCGATCCGGGTCTTGACCGCAAGCTTGCTGAGAATCTCTGAGATGTAGTTGCGGACGGTGCCGTAGGAGAGGTGGAGCGCCGCTGCGATCTCACCGGCACTGCGGCCCGCTGCGGCCAGCTTCAGAATCTCACGCTCCCGGTCAGTTAGCGGATTCTCTTCACGCAGGCTGCCGAAGACCAGCTCCGGCGAGACCTCGCGCCCTCCGGCCATCACGCGGCGGATGGCATCCGCCAGCTTATCTACCGGCTCGTCCTTCAGCAGATAGCCCTGAATCCCGGCCTTCACTCCGCGTTCGAAATAGCCGGGACGGGCGAAGGTGGTCAGGATAATAATTTTGGTGGCACAGCCCCGGGATTTCAGTATCTCTGCCACCTCCAGGCCGCTCATCAGCGGCATTTCTATGTCCATCAGACACACATCCGGCTGGACGCGTTCGATCAGGGACAGCGCCTCCGCCCCGTCCCCGGCTTCGCCCGCCACCTCAATATCATCCTCCAGATCAAGCAGCGATGCCATCGCGCCGCGCAGCAGCCGCTGATCCTCGGCAATTATGATCCTGATCATGCTGTTTCCCCATCCTTTCCATCCTTCACTACTCTTGGTGTAACCACGCTCAGCCGGGTTCCCCCGCCCGGTCCCGGAGCAAACGTCAGCGAGCCGTCAATCAGGGCCAGCCGCTCGCCCATCCCCTTCATGCCGTTGCCGTCCCGGCGCTCCGTCCCTCCCGCACCGCTCGCTTCTGGACCTATGCCGTTATCCTCCAGCGTAATCTGTACCTCGCCCGGTGTCATTACGATGCTGATCCGGCACTGGTCCGCACGGCTATGCTTAACGATGTTGGTGATTCCCTCCTTGATGCAGAGGCTGAGAATACTCTGCGTCAGATCGGATACACCCGGCAGCGCTGCATCTCCCTCTACCTCAAGTGCGATCTCCGCACTGCGCAGCATCTCCGCCGCCTCAGCCAGCTCTTCGGCAACTGAGACTGCACGCATCTCAGAGACCAGCTCCCGCACCTGGCGCAGCGCGGCCCGTGAGGTCCGCTGGATCTCACGGGCTTCCGCCTGCGCCCGCTCGGGGTTCTTGACGACAAGCTTTTCGACAAGCTGGCTTTTCAGCGTAATCAGCGACAGTGTGTGTCCCATCGTGTCATGCAGATCGCGGGCGATGCGCATCCGTTCCTCACGCTTGATCATTTCCTTGATCTGCTCGTTGGCCTGGTCCAGCTCCTTCTCCAGCACCCGCCGCCGGTTAATGGAGCGGATGCCGAAGGGCGTGATCAGCATCATCAGTGCGAATGGGAGCAGGAACAGCATATCCAGGCCATACGCCTGCGGCAGGTAGAACAGGCCCAGTCCAACCAGTACAGCAGTGAACACCGCCAGAGCCTGCCTGAACCGGCGCATATCGGTATACCAGCCGATAAAGTTACTGGTGAAGAAGCCCATATACATGTTGTAGGGGCTATAGACTACGGTTAACACGACAATAATCAGCAGCTGCAGTCCCAGCCAGGCCGTATACGCCCTCTCTTCCGCCCAGTAGAGCTGGCGGTACGTCACCAGGAACAGCAGGAGCAGCACATACCCTGCCATCAGCTTGTAGCCGCTGTAACCATCGAAATTCAGCACCGGGAACACCAGATAGATCAGCCAAATATAGGGGAAGAAACCGAACCTTTCCGGAAAAATCCGGAACTGCATACGTGCCGCCATGGATTACACCGCTTCCTGTTTTCGCCTTATATAGACCGATAATAACATAAATACGGCCAGGTAACCGAGCAACAGCAGCACGGCCTTCCACGACGGGGAACCTCCCGCTACAATCGCCCAGGCTCCATCTCCATAATTATAGGACGGCAGCCAGTGCCCGATCTTCTGCATCAGCTTAGGCATAATGTCGAGAGGCATCCACATGCCCCCGGCCACCGCCAGCCCCATATAGAGTACATTGCTCACCCCGCTCGCCGTATCCACCCGCTTCATGGACCCGATAATCGTACCCAGCGCCAGAAAAGGCAGAGAGCCCGCAAGCAGCCACAATCCGCAAAGCAGCCACTGCGCCGCTGTCAGCGACACCCCGTTGATTAAATACCCGGCTACGAAAATACACAGAACCGAGAACAGATGCATGACGCTCTGACCGAACATTTTGCCGAAAAAATAAACCGAGGACGGCAGCGGAGTAATGCGGATAAACGTATTCCAGCCCTGTGTCTGCTCCTGCACCAGCCGGATGCCGAGGGTCATAATTGCGGAACCCATCACGCTGAAGGCCGCCATCGACATCAGATAATGCGCCTGCCACAGCTTCGTATCGTCCGTCCCCGTATTCACCACCCGGGTGAAGATGAAGTAGAACAGAATCGGCATGAGCAGCGACCAGAACACATAATAGGGATTGCGGATAATCCGCAGCAGCTCTGCCTTGCACTGGGCCATCATAGGTTTCATCATACTGCCGCCTCCTCTTGATTCAGGGTCAATTGCTCGAACGCTTCATCCAGCTTCCCCTGGTCGATCCGTACATCCTGCACAGCCAGTCCGTTCACGAAAATAGCCCGCAGCGCCTCATCCGTATTCTCTGTCGTCACATGCAGCCGTCCATCCTTCTCGTAGCAGCCGTCCACGGCTGGCAGCTCCAGTAATTGACTGTGCAGCAGCGCCGGGTCGCCGGACGCCAGGAAGGACAGCGACTTCTTAACCAGTCTCGCCTTAACCTCGTCCGGGCTTCCGTCCGCCGCCAGCACTCCCCGGTTGAACAGCAGAATCCGGTCCGCGATATCCTCCGCTTCCTGCAGGTAATGAGTGCTGAACAGAATTGTTTTGCCCTGGTCAGCCAGTCCCCGCACCCTCTCCCAGAAATGCCGCCGGGCTGTCGTATCCAGCCCCACTGTCGGCTCGTCAAAAAACAGCAGATCCGGGTTGCCCGCCAGCGCCAGCGCGAAGCTGAGGCTGCGCTTTTGCCCGCCGGAGAGCTTCTCCGCGTAACGGTTCAGATCCGCCGCCCCCAGCCCGGTCGCCTGAAGCAGCACTTCCATCTCCATGGGCTGAGGATAATAGCTGCGGATCAGCGCCAGTATCTCCCGGACCTTCAACCGGTCCATGACGCTGACCTCCTGGAGCATGGCTCCGGTCCGCTGCTTCACTCTGACGTCTGCCGGCTTAAGACCGAACACCTTAACGCTGCCCTCCGAGGGCTCAAGCAAGCCCAGAAGCATCGCAAGTGTGGTGGTTTTGCCGGCTCCGTTAGGGCCAAGCACCGCTGTGATCGAGCCGCGGCTAATTGTAAAGCTCACCTGCTTCACCGCTTGCTTCTCCTGGAAGCTGCGGCTGACATTGTTCATTTCAATGACATATTCCATCGTGTATCCCTCCGTGTCCTTCTGCCTTCTTGGCTATATTGCTATAGTACCGGAGACTGGAGAAGAGCATCAGTATGGACTGTCACCGATTCAAAGTGACAACTGTCACCCGGCCAAAATAGGGCGCTCCTGTCCACGATTCCGTTATCGTAGCAGGAGCGCCCCCCGTGTGCATATTACTCAAACCTCAGCCTTTGGAGCGACTGCTCCAGCATATCGTTCAGCGTCTGCCCTCCGGGAGGTGCGCTTACCCAATGGAAAACCGCTGTGCGTATCGCTGCCATAAGCAGCGCCGCCATTAAGTCCGGGTACAGGTCGAGCTTCACATCCTTATGTGTACGTTCCGCAATCACCTTGGCGAGCTCCCGCTCAATCTCGATCTCCACCTTCCGTGTCGCACCGAACAATGCCGGATCATCGCGGAGGAGGACGATACGCGCATACCACTGCCGGTCTGTTGTCTCGGCGAAGCCTTCAAGCACAGCGGCCCGGATGGAGTCCTGCAGCGGTTCATCTGAAGGGCGGCCGGCAAGGGCAGCCGCTATCCGCTCGGAACGCTGGTAAGCATTTCCGACCATTGCGGCTTCTTTGGAAGCAAAATAGTTATTGAACGTCCGCATGGAGACATTCGCGGCAGCGGCAATATCCTCCACCCGAACCTGGCTGGCCCCTTTTTCCATGGCCAGACTACATGCTACATCGCTCAGCGTCCGCCTGGTCTCTTCCTTCTTGCGTGCTCTCAAGCCTTGTTTTTCATTCGTCATGGCAGTCTAGTGCTCCATTCCTTATATGTAGTCAAAGATCTGCGGTGCTGAAAGGACAGCACCGCAGATCCGTTCGATTCCTGCGGAATCTCGCTTACCGCGCCGATTGTAGCCGGATATTATAATCCAGTACCTCATCCAGCCAGTCAAACATCACCTGGTAGCTGAGCGGCAGATTGTTCAGCTGGCAGTGCAGGTCGGCACCATCCTCTTCCGTCCCCTTGAAGATCGCGTTCTTCTCATTCGGGGCTTTCTCGTAAGTGTCGATCGCTTGCCGCTGCATCTCAGGATGCTCTGCCTCCGAATACATGGAGAGCAGGGGACACTTGACGTCCTTCGGGTCCACTTCGACGGCTTCCCTGGCTACAGGATACCACTCGGCAATACTGTCGAAGCCGTGCGACCAGGCTGATCCGGCGAACAGGACCTGGCCGGTGTAAGGCATTTTCTTAGTCTGCTCCGCCGCTTCTTCTGCACTGCCCCGGAGAAACGAAGGCATGCCGCGTTCAATGAAGGACGCCATGGAGTACACCGGTGAGTTGGGCACTGCCGCTGCGAAGCGGTCGTCACAGCTGGCATGCACCATTGTTTTGGCTCCGCCGTAGCTCATCCCGCTGACCACCAGCCGCTCAGAGTCCACATCCGGACGGGCCAGAACGAAATCTGTGGTGGCTCTGTAGACATTATGCAGCTCCTCGCGCGGGAAGTTCCGGGCTGTCGCCTCCGGCTCATAGAATCTGACACATACATCATACGGAAGGTCTACGATCAGCGCGTTATATCCCCGGTCAATCGCCGCTTGCCCTCCGAGAAAATAGGTATCTTCCTTGTGCGTCTCCCCGCCGTTATGGAAAATAATCGTTGGCTTAGGCGCATTCCCGTGCTCTGCCTTCAGGAAGCAGCCCGGGAACTTATACCCCTTGTATTCCACCTCGACCCATTCATGGGGAATCTGCTCAGACTTCGCATCAAGCGCCTTGCGGAAGCATTCCACACTTTTGCCATGATACCGCGCGAAATCCGGTTCACCGGGAAAAGCTCCATAGAAGGCTGCCCGGTAATACGAGTGGGCACGGATAAATGCCTCGCTGGCGCTGATCAGATGGCCCTTCTTCATGCAGTTCTCTGCGCTTGCTTCGATCTTAACGGCTTCCTTCTCGAATTCAGTCTTCCAGCTGGCCAAAGAGTTCGGATCGATGCTCCGTGCAAGCTTAAATACTTCACCCTGCGACACACCGCCGCAGTGTACGAACGACAGCAGCCACTGGAACGTGAACTCAATGTCATCCCGCTCGAAGAATACCTTATGCGTTAATCGTGCAGCCACCTTTGTCTCTTGCCCGTCTACCTGTACCATACCATTCTCCTCCTTCTCGAATCTATGATTTCAAGATCATCCACAGCAGACACAGCCGCGAAGCGGAGAGGGAATTAGGCTACGGCGCGATTCCGGGCCCGGGTGTTGGCGTCCAGCGAAATCCAACCTCTGACCAAATTTTAGCACTTTCCATATTTTTGCGCAACACGCAATATTTCTTTTAACGCAATTTTTATATACGTGCAAAACGATCAAATGGGAAAATACCCTTTCGCTCGCTTCGGCTCACTCACCCTTGCAATGGCACATTGTATGTTGTTTTCGGCACACATTCTCCCCGTTCACCTTGCAGTTGCACATTGTATGTTGTTTTCGACATCCATTCACCCCGATCACCCTTGCAGTGACACATTGTATGTTGTTTTCGGCACACATTCGCCTCGTTCACCTTGCAGTTGCACCGATTGTATGTTGTTTTCGGCACTCATTCGCTCCGATCACCCTTGCAGTGGCACATTGTATGTTGTTTTCGGCACACATTCGTCCCGATACCCCGCAGTTGCACATCATGGTGACGTTCTGCCTATCTCCGGCCAATTTTGATGGTTTTCACTCTCTGCCACAGCTTGTATGTAGCAGCATTGTTGCAGTTTTTGCATGATTTCTCAAGGCATGTTACTGGCTGCGGTGCAATGTTGCATGATTTGCAGGAATTTTGGTGTTTTGAGCAAGTTAGTGCTGGCTTTGTTGCATTTCATGCAAGATTTCTGCATTGGCCGCTTCTATTACCCGGCATTGTTGCACTTTTGGCAGGATTTCTCTAAATATGTTACTGGCTGTTGAATATTGGGGCCTGCAGACATTCGCATCAGACCATTATGTTCGATTTTTCGCATACATTCGCCCCGCGCCCCTCCAACCCAAAAAAAGCCTCCCCCGCTGACTACGGGGAAGGCTCACCAAATCCCTAGCTCTACCTCTGCATGAATCCCTTGCTAAGCAGGAACTCCTTCATGTGCAGCCGGGCAGGCTGAGCCAGCCGGCCGGCCATCATCTCCGACCAGGAGGCTGCGTTCTGGCCGCCGGTACGCTCGCGCATATAATCGCTGGAGATGGCGTCGTACACACGGGCCTGTTCCACTGCAGCTTCGGCATTGTAGCCGTTATGATGCAGCACCGCTGCCTGCGGCAGGCGAGGACGGACGCCATTCACGGCGGCCGGATACCCGAGGCACATGCCGAAGACCGGATAGACCAGCTCCGGCAGGCCGAGCAGCTTAGATACAGCAGCGATCTCATTGCGGATGCCGCCGATGTAGACAATGCCAAGGCCGAGCGATTCTGCGGCAACAGCGGCATTCTGCGCGGCCAGCGCGACATCAACAGTCGCTACAATCAGATTCTCGGCCGTGCCCTCGTAGGACGGCTCCCCCTGCAAATGCGGAGCAGACGCTTCCCGCAGACGGTACAGGTCCGCACACCAGACCAGAAAGACCGGGCACTGCTTAATGTAGGCCTGATTACCGGACAAAACGGATAGCTGCTCTTTAAGCGCAGGCTCGGTTACCGCAATAACCGTGTACGCCTGGACATTGCTGGAGGTCGAAGCCATCTGCCCCGCTCCAATCACTGCTGCCAGCAGCTCGTCACTGACCGGCTTGTCCTGGTACTGGCGGACAGAGGTATGACGGTTCAACAGCTCAAGGGTTTCATTCGTAGGTTTCATTATCGTTCCGCCTTTCTTCACTCATATAAAGCCTATTATGATCCCATTTCGCGGCTCAGACAACAAAGGAGCTTCCTTCCACCCTCTTCGTCCCTCATTCGCATCTTCCTTCTCTCCTACTCTTCCGCCTTCTTTTACCTTTTCCCCTCTTCCCCCTCTTCCGCCTTTTCTGCCTTTTCCGCCTCTACGGCCTTTACCACCCGCTCCCGCGCTTTACCTCCTGGATAATCGCCAGGATTCCCTCATCAATCTGTGTAAGCCCCGCCCGGGAAATACTGATGCGCAGGAATTTGTCCCGGGTCTGGTAGCCCGGCAGATAGAAGCCGTTACCGGGTATCACCTGAATTTTGCGTTCCCCCAGACGCTTGACCAGACGCTCCAGGTTGACGGTGAGCGGCAGCCTGAACTGGATATAGATGCCTGAGCTGTCCGCAGAGGCTTCGATTAAGCCGTCTGTATTATGCCGCCCGAGTGCTTCGTATACCGCGCGGATTTTTTTGGCGTACATGGCTTTGATCTTGTGCCGGTGATGCCCGTACATCCCGTTCTTGATGTATACCTCAAGCGCAGCCTGCGACAGCAGCGAGGTATCGGTGTAGCCTTTATAGGAGCGGAAGGTCTCCAGCAGCGGCTGCGGCACCACCACCGCACCGAGCCTAAGGCCGGGGAAGATGATTTTGGAGAAGCTTTTGAGATAAATGACATGGGAGGTCTGGTCATACGCATAGATGGGGTCATAGCGCCGTCCGATCCCCAGATCCGCCATATAATCATCCTCTGCGATGTAGACATCGTATTTGCCAGCCAGTCCGGCAATGGCCTTGCGCTCCTCTGTGCTGTAGGTTGTCCCAAGCGGGTTGTGGTATCTGGGCATCGTATAAAAAAACTTAAATCTCCCGCTGGCGAACCGTTCCTCCAGCTCCTGCAGGTCAATGCCCGCCGCCGAACGCCCGATTCCGCTCACCGGCAGCCCCTCAGCTTCCAAATACCTCAAATAGATATCATACCCCGGCTGTTCCACCAAAATCTCCGTCCTGCCGCTGGGAAAAGGCATTCTCGCCAGTATCTCCAGCGCCTGCTGAATCCCTGAGGTAATCAGGATCGACTCCGCCTTCGCGAACACCTGATACTCCGCCAGATGCGACACCAGGGTGCGGCGCAGTGTTGCAAGCCCCAAGGCATCCCCATAGGTGAACAGATGGTATTTGTACTGGTCAATCGCCTTATTGAGGCAATGCTGGAAGTCCAGGTACGGAAAGACATTCAGATCCGGCGATGCCGAAGCAAAATCAACCGTCCCTTCACTCCCCGACGCCGCTGAATCGTCACTCTTGTCCACCATGTAATAGCCGCTCTGCGGAATAGAGTAGATCGTATGCGTCCGCTCCAGCTCCCCGTAAGCCTTCAGTATGGTACTGACGCTACAGCCGTAGATTTCTGAAGCACTGCGCACAGACGGCAGCTTGTCCCCCGGGCGGTACTGCCCTTCCTTCATCTGCTTCTCCAGCTCGGTGATCACCTGATGATACTTGTTCATCGCCCGCCTCCGTTTGCCGTTATTCCCCTGCTATGCCGTATATTCTATCCTATTATTCTCCCCTTATTATATAGGGATCACGGCAGACTGTACCGGTACAGTTGAGGAAACCTTGTATTGTTGGTGCACACCTTTTCCTTTAATTTTAAAGTAATAGATCGAATGTTTACAGCATCCAATCTTCACTAACCTACAAGGAGATGTACCCATGCACAAACAAGGACTCAAACTGGCCTACAGCTTCGCCGTACTCAATGCGTTCATTATCGGCTTTTCCTTCCTGTTCACCAAAGTGGCGCTCGTTCATGCCGGGCCGCTCGATACGCTGACCTTCCGGTTCGCTGCCTCTTTTGCCGTGATGTCGGTTCCGGTCGCCCTCGGCTGGGTCAAGGTTTCCTACCGGGGCAAGCCGATTGGCCGGGCCCTGCTGCTCGCCGCGATGTATCCGCTCGGCTTCTTCACCCTGCAGGTCTTCGGACTTCAGCGCGCCACCTCAGCCGAGGGAGGCATCCTCTATTCGTTCACTCCGGTGGTGACGATGATCATCGCCGGGGTTTTCCTGAAGGAGAAGACCACCCTGCTGCAAAAGCTGTGCATCTTCCTCTCGGTATTCGGCGTGGTATTCATCTTCGTCATGAAGGGAAGCGGCATTCAGCTGTCGAGTATGACCGGGATTGTGCTGCTGTTCATGACTTGTCTCGCGTTTGCCGGGTACAGTGTGCTGGCCCGCTCCCTCTCCAGCCACTTCAGCCCTGCTGAGCTCAGCTACCTGATGATGGGGGTCGGCTTCGCCACCTTCCTGATCATCTCGCTTACCGGACATACCGTCAGCGGGACGCTCGGGGAGTTCCTGAATCCGCTGGGAAGCGCAACGTTTGTCCTGTCCGCTGTATATCTGGGGGTGGTCGCCTCGCTGGTCACAACCCTGACCTCAACCTATATTTTATCCAAAATCGAGGCCTCACTCATGAGCGTGTTCACCAACCTCTCCACCATCGTATCCATTGCAGCCGGAGCGATCTTCCTGGGTGAGCAGATCACGGTCTATCACTGGATCGGATCATTCCTGATCATCGCCGGGGTCATTGGCACGAACTTGCTTGGCCGAAAAGAGACCGCTGCGGCTTCCCCAGCAGCCAGCGAATAGAGCAGCATGTACCGAATGCGTCTATAGAAGACACGCATTTAGGTGCTCCCCGGCGATTCTTTGGGTTCCTTCCCCCCTTCTGTCCGTCCGGATGACTCCGGCTGCGGAAGGGCTGCATCATTCTTACAGCTTGACGCGCTGTAAACGCAGCGCGTTCAGTACAACGGATACCGAGCTGAAGGCCATCGCAGCTCCGGCCAGCCAAGGCGCCAGGAAGCCCAGCGCCGCAATCGGGATTCCGGTGATATTGTAGGCCAGCGCCCAGAACAGATTCTGCCTGATATTGCGCATGGTCTTGCGGCTCATCAGGATCGCATCCGGAATGCTCATCAGATCACCGCGCATCAGCGTAATATCCGCCGCCTCCATCGCCACATCCGTGCCGGTGCCGATTGCCATGCCCGTATCCGCGGTTGCCAGCGCCGGAGCATCGTTGATGCCGTCGCCGACCATAGCCACCTTGACCCCGCCGCTCTGGAGCCTGCGGATCTCTTCGGCCTTGCCCTCAGGCAGCACCTCCGCCAGAACCGTGCGGATGCCCGCCTGATCCGCAATCGCCTGGGCCGTAATCCTATTGTCTCCGGTAATCATGACAACCTCGATGCCCATGGCATGCAGCCGGGCTACCGCCTCCCGTGAGGTCTCCTTAATCGTGTCAGCCACAGCAATCACTCCCGCAACCGCATCCTCCACGGCTACCAGCATCGCTGTTTTGCCTTCCTGCTCCAGCTTGGTCATGATCCCTGTCCACGGCTCGATATCCAGCCCGTTCTCCACCATCATACGCCGTGTGCCTACGCTTACCTTCTGGCCGTCCACTACCGCCGACACCCCGCGGCCCGGTACCGCCTCGAACTGGCCCGCTGGCGGCAGGTCGATTCCTCTACCTTGTGCTCCAGCCACAATGGCCTCCGCCAGCGGATGCTCCGAGAGCTTCTCCGCAGCCGCTGTTATGGCCAGCAGCCGGTTCTCGCCAAGCACCCGTCCTTGCGCAGCGATTCCAGTAGTCGCTACAATATCGGTCAGCACCGGCTTGCCGTTGGTCACGGTCCCGGTCTTATCTACGACCACTACCTTCACGCCCTGCGCAGCTTCCAGATGCTCCCCGCCCTTGAACAGGATGCCGAACTCGGCGGCCCGGCCGGACCCGGCCATAATGGAGGTTGGCGTCGCCAGTCCCAGTGCGCACGGGCAGGCGATGACAAGCACCGCAATGGCTTTTTCCAGGGCCTCTGCAAACTGCCCCGGCGCTCCCCAGATATACCAGACCCCGAAGGTTACGGCAGCAATACCGACCACAATCGGCACGAAGATCCCGGAGATGACATCGGCAATCCGCTGAATCGGTGCCTTCGAGCCCTGCGCTTCCTCCACGACTCTAATGATCTGTGCCAGCGCCGTATCACGGCCGACCTTGCGGGCTTTAACCCGCAGCATTCCGTTCTTGTTCAGCGTAGCTCCGATCACGGAATCTCCCGGCTTCTTCTCCACCGGGATACTCTCGCCTGTGAGCATGGATTCATCGACGGAGGACAAGCCCTCAACGACTTCACCGTCTACAGGCACCTTAGTTCCAGGCTTCACCAGCACAATATCGCCGATCACTACATCCTCCACCGGAATACTCAGCTCTGCACCGTCACGCAGCACCAGCGCTGTCTTGGCCTGAAGCCCCATCAGGCTGCGGATCGCCTCCGATGAACGCCCCTTCGCCAGCGCTTCTAACCACTTGCCTACGAGAATTAACGTGATCAGCACCGCGCTGGTCTCGAAGTACAGCTCCACGGTGTGGTGCATCCCGCTCATTTTCAGAGAATCAATCGTCAGGTACACGCTGTAGAAATACGCCGCAGATGTACCCAGCACCACCAGCACATCCATGTTGGCACTGCCGTTCTTCAGCGCCTTATAGGCGCTGACATAGAACTGCCAGCCGATCACGAACTGAACCGGGGTCGCCAGCACAAGCTGGAACCAGGGATTCATGAACAGCTCAGGCGTCCAGATCCAGGTTGTGAACGAGAAGTGGCCCGCCATGGCCCAGAGCAGCGGGAGAGACAGCAACGCGGAGATCATCCACTTATTCCGCTTGCGTGTAATCTCTTCGCTGCGCTGCTCCGCGATATCCTTCCGGTCCTGCTTAAGTGCCGCCTTATAGCCGATGCTGCTCACCTTATCCATAATCTCGGCCGGACTGACATTGCCCGGCGAATATTCCACATGCGCAGTCTCCAGCGCCAGGTTCACATTCACGGCCGCGATTCCAGGCATGCGTCCCAGCACCTTCTCAATGCGCGCCGAGCAGGCGGCACAGGTCATGCCGGTAATATCAAAATCCGCAGATTCCTTCAGTGTATCGTAACCTAGCGAGCGTATCTTCTCCTCGATCTTCGGCACATCCATAGCTGCCGGATCGAAGCCTACCGTAGCCTGCTCCAGCGCCAGATTGACACTCGCCCGGGATACCCCCTCCATGCGGGACAAGCCCTTCTCAATCCGCGCCGCACAGGCGGAGCAGGTCATTCCGGTAATTTGCAGCGTGGCCTGCTGCTCCGGGGCGGACTCTGCACTCTTTTCCATCCTCATGCACCTCCACATACCCCCAAGGGGTATATTTATTTTGAAAAGAAAAGGCATTGGCGCCCGGCCCTGTACCCCAGGGTTCCCTGCTCCAAGCCCTTATATTACAACAATTAGCTCACACTACGTCGTAGCCCTGATCTTCAATAGCAGCCTTGATCTTATCCAGGCTTACCGTATTCTCATCGAATTCAACCGCCACCGTCTTCGCCGGCAGATCCACCTTCGCCGCAGCGCCTACACCGCTAACAGCCTTCTCTACAGCACTTACACAATGACCGCAGGACATTCCTTCAACATTCAGTGTTACGTTCGACATTTGAATTACCTCCTAATTGTTGTTGGTACACGATTAATTTGTGTTCATATTCTACAACCGGAATATAGATTGTTGCGTGAAGAAAGGATAGCTGTGCTTGATTGTACTTTGTACAACAGATGCCGGACAAATCAGCCTCTGAATGGAATCTATTGTATTTCGCACATTAGATTTTCAGCTTTTAGGCTCTTTCATCCTATTTCCCTGACTTCAATTGTACAGAATACAATAGAATGGATATTTTCATCGTTAAACAGGAATTCTATTGCACAAAGTACAATCAGACCCTTGTTTGTTGTTTCTTCTTCCTCTGAAACTGCAGGAGCGCCAGCGACCGCCTTGTCCAAGGATTTCTTTCACTAAGGCGGTATCAATCATGAAATCCGTGGACAACAGCGGCCGAAAGTTCTAAATTCAACGCAGTTACATCCACCATATTTGTACTTTTGATTCTCACAGTTCCATTTCTCCAGGCCCAACCTTTATTTCATCAGCTTGTTCACCGTAACCAGCAGCTCGTCAATGACCTCATGCTCACCGGCTTCGATCCGTTCAATAATACAGCTCTTCATATGGCCTTCAAGCAGCAGCTTGCCGACACTGTTCAGGGCCGCCTGCACCGCCGCCAGCTGATTCAGCACATCATCACAGTAGGTATCCCGTTCAATCATGCCTTTCACTCCACGGATCTGTCCTTCAATCCGGTTCAGCCGGGTCGTCAGCCCATTCTTGAATTCCGGGGAATGATGACTCTTACGCACACCGGAAGCAGAAGAATGGCAGGCTTCGGCAGGGTCCCGTCCGGCAGGGTCCTTCTCATTTGTAGACACAGGAATCAGCCTCCTTACGTACCAATATAATATACCCCCCATGGGTATGTCAAGCTGCAGGAATAAAGAATCGCCGCTTAAGGAATACCAATTAGAATGGCGCCGCTTTCCTTAAACGGCCTTTCAGAACTCCTGTACAAGCGCTGCATAAAAAGGATTGACCCCCTATTCAAATTTGAATATAATAAGGTCTGCAACTTATCAATTTCAATTAAAGGAGTATGAACAACATGCATAACAAAGAGAGCAATCTGAAGCTTGTCGTTGCCGGACTGCTGCTCGGCATTCTGATGTCGGCCATGGATAATACGATTGTTGCCGCAGCGATGGGCACGATTGTCTCTGATCTCGGGGGACTTGATAAAATCGTCTGGGTCACCTCCGCCTACATGGTCATGGTGATGGCCGGCACCCCGATCTTCGGCAAACTGTCCGATATGTACGGACGCAAACGGTTCTACATCTTCGGACTCATCGTCTTCCTGATCGGCTCCGCACTGTGCGGAACGGCTACCAGCATCACCCAGCTTAGTATTTACCGTGCGATTCAAGGGATTGGCGGCGGCGCACTCATGCCGATTGCCTTCACGATTGTCTTCGACATTTTCCCGCCTGAGAAAAGAGGCAAGCTCACCGGACTCTTCGGTGCTGTCTTCGGGATCTCCAGTGTAATTGGGCCTCTGCTGGGTGCATATATCACCGAATATGTGAGCTGGAACTGGATTTTCTATATTAACCTGCCCATCGGGATTGTCTCGTTCTTCTTTATTATGACCTCCTATAAGGAATCCATATCGCATTCCAAACAGCGGATTGACTGGGGCGGCGCTTTCACCCTGGTGGCAGGGATTATCTGCCTGATGTTCGCCCTGGAGCTTGGCGGTAACCAGTATGCTTGGGATTCTGCAGCCATTCTTGGACTGTTCGCTGCGTTCGCCGTGCTGCTGA
The DNA here is from genome assembly GCF_038002825.1 of Paenibacillus sp. FSL H8-0048. NCBI lineage: Bacteria > Bacillati > Bacillota > Bacilli > Caryophanales > Paenibacillaceae > Paenibacillus > Paenibacillus sp. FSL H8-0048. The sequence continues at coordinate 4,141,751 of NZ_JBBODF010000001.1, forward strand.
TCGCCTTCATTATCATTGAAAAATTCGCGGCAGAGCCGGTTATTTCTTTCGCCATGTTCCGGCAGCGCCTGTTCGCGACCAGCAGTATACTGGGCTTGTTCTATGGTTCGGCATTCATTGTAGCAACGGTATATATCCCAATATACGTCCAGGGGGTATACGGCGGCTCCGCCACCAACTCCGGCCTGATTCTGATGCCGATGATGATCGGAACCGTAATCGGCAGCCAGTCCGGCGGCCTGCTTACTACTAAAACGAGCTTCCGCAACATCATGCTGCTGTCAGCAGTCTGCTTCGTGGGCGGGATTTACTCCCTCAGCACCTTGACCCCGGAGACCCCCCGGATGGCGCTTAATGCCTTCATGGCACTGACCGGCTTCGGCGTGGGCTTCTCCTTCTCCGTGCTCAGCCTGTCTTCGATCCAGCATTTCGACATGCGCCAGCGCGGTTCGGCAACCTCCACCAGTACCTTCATGCGCTCGCTCGGAATGACGCTGGGGATTACGATCTTCGGCATTATCCAGCGCAACCATTTCGCCTCCCAGCTGAGCGCAGCCTTCGGAGACAGCGGCCAGGCCGCTTCCTTCGGCGACCCGCGTTCCGCGTTAACACCCGAGGCCAGAGCACAGATTCCGGCGCCTGTCCTTGAGAAAATCACGAACTCACTGTCTTCGTCGATCTCACATACCTTCTTGTGGGCCATCGTTCCGGCAGTGCTTACCGTGGTCTTCGTCCTGCTGATGCCGAAGGACCGTCTGCTGCCGCAGGGCAGCCAGCACGCTGCTGATAACGAACGGAGGTAAGCCCATGCCCATGAAGCTGGCAATTCTGGGACTTTTGCTGGAACGGGATATGCATCCTTATGAGATCACGCTTGTTATGAAGGAACGCTCCATGGACCGGGTGATCAAGATGCAGACAGGTTCATTATATTATGCGGTCGATAAGCTGGCAGCAGGCGGCCATATTGAGGCGGTTGAGATCATCCACAGCCCGGACCGGCCGGACAAAACCATCTACCGGATCACTGACAAAGGCAAGACCTTCATGGAGCAGCTTATTCTGCAGCAGATCCGAAAAAGCGATCCCATGTACCATCCGGTACAGATCGCTCTGTCACTCACGCATTTGATTGACCAGGAGAAGGTCGAAAGCCTGCTGGAAGAGCGTATCCGCGAGGCAGAGCATGAGGTAAACCTCGCCTATCAGCTATACGAGGAGCATATCGCCGTGGTACCGCGTTCGGTGCTGCATCTGATGTACGGCAGATACGAGCATTGCCAGACTGAGCTGAAGTGGCTGAAGCGCCTGTATGAGGATGTGGCCGCCCGCAGACTGAATGATATCGGCAGACCTATTATCGCAGATGAATAGAAGTGAATAGCCGCTGTGATTGTTTAGCGGAGACCTTATGTGTTTATTAGCAAGTGGAAACGGCTTTACTGTCCTTTTAGGGGCGGTACCGTTTCAAAATTCTTATATTTGGAGCAAACCGCTGGCGAGGGGCTAAAGCTGTGTCAGCCCCCGCCTGACGTATATTCTGGAAAGGGAAGTGAAGCCGTGATGAGCGATGATAAAAAGCCGATCAGAGACGAGCGTGACCACCCGGAGCAATACCCTACGGACAAGCCCAGCCTGTTCGATGTAGATGAGGACCAGCAGAATGTGGACCCGATACCCGTAGAGGACCTGACACTTGAGAAAGAGGAAGAGAAGGATAAAGAGACCACGAAGCACCGTTCCTCCAGTGATAAGAGATACCACACCGGATTCTAAAGGTGTAAGCTTGTCCGGTAACATAACGAGAGCATTCTCAAGCTAATAGTATGGAGGGATCACATTGCTGAGAGCGTTACCCCTTAACCGGCGCGGCATACCCGCCAGCCGTATTGCCCTTGGCTGCATGGGACTGGGCGGCGGCTGGGACCGCGAGCCGGTCACGGCTGCGAATATGAAGCAGGGACATGAGGCGCTGGATGCGGCGCTGTCGATAGGTATTAATTTTTTTGACCATGCCGATATCTACACCCGGGGCAAGGCGGAGAAGGTGTTCGGGCAGATCTTCAAGGAACGGCCGGGGCTGCGCGAGGGCATTCTCCTCCAGTCTAAATGCGGCATCAAGCTGATGGAGCCGGGAGACCTCTCCAATAGCTTCGACCTCTCCAAGGAGCACATTCTGTCCAGCGTTGATGGAACTCTAGCACGGCTGGGCACAGAGTATATTGATATTCTGCTGCTGCACCGCCCCGATCCGTTAATGGACCCTGAAGAGGTGGCAGAAGCGCTGCATCAGCTCAAGGCCTCCGGCAAGGTACGCCACTTCGGAGTCTCCAACATGAGCGCTGCCCAGATCCAGCTGCTGCAGACTTATTGCGACGAGCCGTTTATTGTCAATCAGCTGCATATGAGCCTGTACAAAATCAGCTGGGTCGACGCCGTACTTAGCGTGAACCGCGATCCGTGGAAGGACATTACGTTCCCGGAGGGCACCATGGAGTATTGCCGTGCCGGGAACATCCAGCTCCAGGCCTGGGGCCCGCTGGCCCAGGGACTTTTCAGCGGACGGCCGCTTGAAGGCCAGCCGGAGAATGTTGTGAATACAGCGGCCATGGTACGGAGACTCGCTAACGAGAAGGACGCGGCACCCGAGGCTATCGTGCTGGCTTGGCTAATGACGCATCCCGCAGCCATTCAGCCTGTGATCGGCACAGTGAATCCGCAGCGGATCGCTGCCTGTGCTGGCGCGGACCAGCTGGAGTTATCCCGCAAGGAATGGTATGAGTTGTACGTTACTTCGCGCGGGGAGAAGCTTCCTTGAGTTTGTGGGCACTTGGGTGGACGCTCCGCTGTTTAAGCGGTATACGTAACACCCCATCATAAGAGAATATCATTTGATTTCTCTTCCAAAACAGAAAGCAGCGATTCTCTTTTAACGGAAGGATCGCTGCTTTTGGGACAACCCCTTCTTTGCCAAGAAACACTAACCCATTCGTTTAGCCAACTGGTTCAGCATCTGAATTGTATTCGGTTTTTCGCATACATCGGGCCCGTACGCCTCCCACTTTTGCCCCATTCAGGTGCACTTTGCTGTTAGTGTTAACCGTGGACACCCGTTAAGAGAATAGAGATAATGAGTTTAACGAGGAGGTGTCCGCATGAGTGGAACACGGAGAAGCTACAATGAAGAATACAAAAGACAGGCCGTAAAGTACATCCAGGAGCAGACGAAAACGGTGGCGGAATTGGCCCTGGAGCTGGATGTCCCCGCCAAAACGTTGCATAAATGGCTAGGTCAGTACCGGCAGTTTGAGAATGAGCCCATCATTACTCCAGACAAATACAGAGAGCTGGAACGTCAACTGAAGGAGCGGGAGCAAGAACTCGCAGACCTGACAGAGGAGATGGCCATCCTAAAAAAAGCCGTGCACATCTTCAGCAATCCAAAGAACTGAGATTTCGGTTTATTGAAGATCATCGCTCCGAGTTCCGCGTGGAGAAGATGTGCAGTGTCTTTCAGGTGTCCCGGAGCGGGTATTACAAATGGAGAACAGCGAAGCCCAGCCCTCAAGCCACTCGTAAAGCCTTGTTGCTAAAGCGGATTGCCTATCATTTTCACGACTCTAAGGGTCGCTATGGCAGCCCCAAAATCAAGGTTCTCCTAGTGCGTGAAGGGCACCAGGTCAGTGAACGCACGGTAGGCAAGTACATGAAAGAACTGGGGCTGCGCTCTTGTGTCGCAAAGAGATTTCGCGTATGCACCACCGACTCCAACCATCCGCTACCCATTGCCCCCAACTTGTTAAACCAGCAATTTCACACGGAAAAGCCGAACCAGACGTGGGTAGCGGATATCACCTACATTCCCTGCCGGGAAGGACGAATGTACTTGGCGAGCGTGCTGGACCTGTGTACCCGGGAGATTGTCGGCTGGCGGCTTAGCGACCGGATGACCACTGACCTCGTACAGGGCGCTCTGGACGCTGCCTACCAGGCCAAACGCCCCGGAAAGGGCTTGATTCACCATTCGGATCGAGGCTCCCAGTACGCCTCTGCAGACTACCGGGAACGCCTAAAGACGTACCAGATGACCGCAAGCATGAGCCGCAAAGGAAACTGTTATGATAACGCCTGTATCGAATCTTTTCACAGCCTCTTAAAAAAAGAGTTGGTGTACTGGAATCGATTTAAAACGAAGCAACAGGCGTATGATGCCATTTTCCAGTACATTGAATTTTTCTACAACCGTAAACGAATCCATGGGGCACTGGGGTACGTTTCTCCGGTTCAGTTTGCAGCCACATTTAAGCGAAAAACGTTGTAGGTTTTGTCTACTTTCTTGACAGGAGTCCACTTATGCTCCTCATTTCTGCTCCCCGCCGACTTTTGCCCCATTCAGGTGCACTTATGCTCCTCATTTCCGCTCCCCGCCAACTTTTGCTCCATTCAGGTGCACTTATGCTCTTCATTTCCACACTCCACTAACTTTCGCCGCATTCAGGGGCACTAATGCCCTCATTTCCGCTCCCCACCAACTTTTGCTCCATTCAGGTGCACCTGTACTCACCTCACTCCGCTCCTGCCACCCGCCCCATCCGTTCTTTATAAAGAACATTTGTGAAAAACAGCGATAACCGCAGTTACAGCGAGATATCCCACCTAATTCGTACTTTATTGCGAACATTCCGCTGAAATTAACATTTTTCTTTTCCAAGCGGCGCAGTGTATGATTTGCTTACGATATTGTTCTTTATAAAGAACGAATATAACGAATAACTCATTAGCAAGTTGAGAGGGGGCTTAGCTATGTACCCCAGATCTGCCAAGCGGCGCAAACGAACAACCAGGAAGCTCGGCCTGCGGATTCTGCAATCGGGTATGGCTGTATCTGTGCTTTTGATCTATACCTCAGGCCAGATCGGCAGCACCTATGGAGAGTTCAACACCTCGCAGGAGCAGATCAGCTCCATCGGGCTGTGCTCGGTATTCCCGGGTCAGATTGAACAGCTGTTATCGGAATTAGGCGGGCATCTAAGCACCCTCGTAGAGCTGAAAGCTTCCCTTGGCAGCCATAGCATCAGTGGAGTGTATAACACCTCAGCCGCTACCGGAGAGCTGTCGCTTGCCGAGCTGGATCAGGCTGCAGACGAACTCTCGTCTGAGCTCACTCAAGCTGGCAGCGAGATCGGTCTGCTGGAGAAGCAACTAAGCTTCAACGTGACGGTCTGGCAACAAATTCTGCAGGAAATTGGCTATGCAGCGGCCATTCTGCACAAGCTCGGAGGGTATATGGTGAATCTCGATCCTAACTGTCTGGAAATCCGTGATGCACAGTTCTTTGACCAGATTCAAGAGAGTCTTCAGCAAAGCGGGATTCTCTCGGAGCCGCTGGCGGAGACGTTAAGCGGAATTGTGCAATACCTTGGCTCGATTCATGATATCGGCGGTTCCTTGCCTACCGGTAATCCCGACCGCGTCTTACTCCGGCAGGATGACTACAGCTTCCCCGCTGAGGAGCCTGTGCTCTCATTCGTAACCAGCGCCTATCAAGTAGATTCGCAGGTATCCCCTGCGCTGCTGGCCGCGTATGAGCAGTTGAATACCGAATTAACAGCGTCCAAGGATACCCTGACCTCCACCATCCACACCTTAGAGGAACAGCTGGCAGAGATCGCTGGTGCCAAGACGGCCCTTGAGGACAAGGCGAAGGCACAGCAGGAGGAAGAGAAACGCCTGACGCTGGAAAAGACCGATAAGGCCAGAGCGGAAGAGGCCGAACGGCTCGCCATAGAGAAGCAGAAGGCTGCTGACGAAGCGCTGAAGCTGGAGCATGAACAAGCCCGGAACCAGCCGCCCGCAACCAGTCCTCCTGACAAAAGCCAGCCGGCAGAGGAGCCCGCTCCAACAGCGCCTGTACAGGATACTCCAGTCCCCACAGCTTCAGCAGCAGCAGAGGTTATTGCTCCAGCGGCCACTCCTGTGCCTGAGATTCTTTTACCGGAACCCACTCCAGATCAAGGACCTAACGGCGTAATTCCGGGCACTGTGATGGACGACGGGCAGCCTGCTCCTGCAGCTACACCGTCTCCACAATCCGACACCAGCAAAGGCGGCGAATAAGATGCGCATCCGAAAAATAGCAGGTACGATCATCTCCACACTGATTCTGATTGTGTTCCTCGTGCTGATCACAGCCGTTGTGATCTCCAAAGCCTCCGGCGGCGAGCCCTCCTTCTTCGGCTATCAGATTAAGACGGTTTTGTCCGGCTCCATGGAGCCAGGCATCCAGACCGGTTCCATTGTGGCCATTAAGCCGGGCGGAGACATGACGCGGTTCCAGAAGGGCGATGTGATCACTTTTCTGAATCCGGATAATATTCTGATCACCCACCGCGTGGTCGATGCCGAGCTGAACAGTGCGCTGGGGCAAGCCAGCTATATCACCAAGGGCGACAATAATGATGCAGCCGACACCGCGCCCGTCAGTTCCACGAATGTGGTAGGTGAGTACACCGGCGTAACCGTCCCCTATGTGGGCTATGCCATGAGCTTCGCAGTCTCCAAAGCCGGCAGCGTAGTGCTGATGATTATTCCCGGGCTGCTTCTGCTCCTCTACGCGCTGTATTCTTCCTGGAAGGCCGTTGCGGCACTGGAAAAGAAGAACGTGGCTTCATCCGCAGCCAGCGGAGGCGGGCCGGATAGTCTGACTGACCTCGTCCAATGATCGATTGTCCTCTCCCGTTTACGAAACGCGGAGCCACAATACAGCTCTACAAAGCAGACTCATAAGAGAGGGATGAACAAATGAACGTCAAAAAAACATTAGGTCTCGGCGTTGTATCGGCAGCATTAGGCTTAACCCTGGTCGGCGGAGGTACCTTCGCTTACTTCAGCAGTACCTCTACTTCTTCAGCTTCTTTTAACAACGGAACCCTATCATTGAAATCTGATCCCTCTGTCATTGTTAATCTCAGTAATCTCAAGCCGGGAGATACAGTCTTACGGGACTTCAAGCTCAAAAATGACGGAACGCTCAATATTCCCAAAGTGGTACTGCGCACCTCGTCCGCCATTACAGACGCCCAAGGTGATAACGGTACGCATAATTTCAAGGATGATATTATTGTGACCTTCCTAGTAAACAAGGATAAAAAGGAATCACCGCTTCTGGTCATCTCGCTGGCCGATCTGGAGAAGGAGAGTCCCGATCTGGTGGCCCGGGGAATTCTCGGAGCAATCTTAGGCGGAGAGAAATCCGGCATCAAAGCCGGTACCTCGGATGACCTGACCATTCAATTCGCCTTCAAGGAGACCCTCCAGCCGCAGAACTATTATCAGGGCGATACGCTTGCGCTGACGCTGAATTTTGAAGCCAACCAGGAAAAAGGCAGTCTCAAATAATTTCAGGGCAAAACAAACCATTCGAGGAGGAAATCAATCATGGGTATCAAAAAAACATTGGGTCTTGGCGTAGCATCGGCGGCACTGGGCTTGTCTTTAATCGGCGGGGGCACCTTCGCTTACTTCAGCTCCACAGCCACCAGCACGGCAACCTTCGCCGCAGGTACGCTGAAGCTCGGCTCTTCCTTCAATACTCCGGTAGCGTTGACGAATCTGAAGCCGGGAGACTACACCGTCCGCACCTTCACCTTGTCCAATGACGGCACACTGGATATCAAATTCCTCAAGCTGGCCACCACTTACACCGTAACCGATGCCAAGGGCGATAACGCGGGCCAGGATCTCGGAGACCACTTCAAGGTCAAGCTTCTCGATAACACGTACACCGGCGGTTCACTAAGCGGTCATGTGCTGTCCGAGATCTCCCTGAAGGATCTGAAGAACACCCCCAGCTACGATCTCGTAGCAGCAGGTGTACTGCCAGGAGGGATTGCCGCAGCCGGGTCCAAGACCTTTAAGATCGCCTTCGAGTTCGTAGACAACAGCCAAGATCAGAACATTTTCCAGGGTGACGGCCTAGCTCTGAACTGGACCTTCGATGCACTTCAAGGACTGGGAGAGGCCAAGTAAGTCAACACTCAAGTGGAAAACGGCTTTGCCGTCCTTTGAAAGGACGATACCGTTTCAGCAAGACGGCACATCCTTCCCCCAACCGGGCCGGGTGTGCCGTTTCCTTTTCCCAGGCTGCCGGGCTTAATGATTTTTGTCCGATTTGCGGTTTTTTGTTATACTGACAAGTGAAAACGGCTTTGCCTTTCTATGAGGGCGGTACCGTTTCAGTGAGAAAGATAAGGATATAGCGCGAAGCATATCACTTCTTATCTTTTAATAAAAAGTACGGAGGGCGTTGTAATCGTGTCAGATACTATGGGAGGCCGCATCCACAAACTCCGGCTGGAGAAGGGCTATTCGCTATCCGAGCTTGCGGATAAGGCTGATGTGGCGAAATCATATCTCAGTAATGTAGAACGCAATATTCAATCCAACCCCTCCATTCAATTCATCGAAAAAATCGCTGACGCGCTTCAGGTATCCATTCATGCACTGCTGTATGGCGGACTGGCAGAGACGGAAGAACAGGCTCTGGACGGGGAATGGTTCCGGCTGGTTCAGGAGGCCATGGCCTCCGGTATAAGCAAACGTGAATTCAAGGAATTCCTTGATTACCAGAAATGGCGGATGGAACAAAAGGACAATTAAACGCAGCATTGTATGTCACAGGGAAGACTCCGCACGGCAGGGAGGCCGCCTTCGGCGAAGGCATGCTTTCAAGCGGCATACAGAAAAGGCACAGCGTACCGGGCGCTGTGCCTTTTCTGTATGTATCGCAGCAATGATGACCGTCCTTACATCGCCTGGAGCGCCTTCTCACTTAGAAACCGGCGGATCTCCTCCGCCGCGATCCCCGCCTGCTTGGCAGACATCAGCAAGTGCACCCATTCTAAATCCAGATCTACTGCCTGCAGCTCGTCATTCCCCTGGTTGGACATATCCAAGAAATCTCCTCCTAGAATTTTCGCGTCCCCAGGCAGTCCGGCCATCATAGTAGTATTGCTACTTTGTAGTATCTCTACTTTAGATCCGAGACTTTGTGCCCCTGTCTTTCGGCAGGTTTACCTTTTACTGGACCCTTTCCATCATGAAAGGATCTGGCAAGAATCGATGAAACCGTTCTCCGCAATAACATTATACAAGATCATGCGCGATTAGTGTGTCGTTTTCTGGAATTTTTTTATGATAAAATGTGAGGAAACTTAGCTAATATTGCCAGTGGCTTGTATAAATATTTCCAGTTCCAAGTTCAAACCCTAGGTAATAGTTTAAATATACTAAAGGGAACTCTAACTGCTCCGCCTTACCGCTGCGCGCAACATCGCATAGAGACAATTACCCATTTGTATGGATTACGGACAGTGATATGGATTGAACTTGTTGAAAATTTAAGTTAAGGAAAAAGTGGCGGAGGGGAATTTTGGAACTGGAGGAGCGGTAGCGACCGCCTTTGTCTGCGGATTTCAACCGTTAACAACGGGATAAAATCAAGAAATCTGCAGACAACAGCGGCCGGAGGTCCAAAACTTCTCTGGAGTCACGGCCAATCCCAAAGCATAAAAATCAATTTGTTCAATTAAAATACATGATTAATGCCTATTTATGATAGTTCCGTATGAATACTGTAATGAATCATGCCAAATTGCGAACGGATTGACCGAAAGTATGAATTGATTTACCCCGCCGGAAAGTAGCACAATAAGGTGAGAATGAAACCGCAAACATTTGCAGCTCCGCCAAGTGGCACACTGGATGCCCCGCGTGGAGTTTATCCGTTAGGAGGACCTATTCATGGCAGTCAAAGAGCCCTATAACGACACAGTATGGAGCAAATACTACGGCCCCAACCTGGGCTACATCCAAGAAAGATATGAGCAATTTGTCAAGGACCCCTCTTCTGTTGAACAACATTACCGCGATCTCTTCACCGTATCCGGTCCCCCTCCGCTGGCACCCGATGCCGAGAGGGCTCCAAGGCCTGCCGTATCAGCAGATGCGCAGTGGCTCAAGAAGGCTGTCAAGGCCTCGAAGCTGATCGCAAATATTCGAATATATGGCCATATGGCTGCAGACATTGATCCGCTGGAGCGCAGCACGAACCCGATGGCCAAATGGCTGGAGCTGGAGACCTACGAGCTTACCCGCGAGGATCTTAATGCTCTGCCTGCTTCGCTGATCTGGGATAATGCCCCTGCGGATGTGCATACCGCGATGGATGCCGTCCATAGAATGCGTCAGGCCTATACCCAGACCATTGCCTATGAATTCGGGCATGTACACGATGAACGCGAGCTGCGCTGGCTCAACAGCCAGGCGGAATCAATGACCTCCCCTGCCCCGCTGAATAATACAGAGCGCAAGGAGCTGCTGAAGCGGCTGGTTCAGGTGGAGCATTTCGAGACCTTCCTGCACAAGACCTTCGTCGGGCAGAAACGGTTCAGCCTGGAGGGCAATGATGCCCTCGTGCCGATGCTGGATGAGATTGTGCGGGCCGCCGCGCATGACGGCGCAGAGCATATCCTGATGGGCATGGCCCACCGCGGAAGACTTAATGTGCTGGCTCATATTCTGGGCAAGCCCTATGATATTATTTTCTCGGAATTCCATCACTCGCCGAACAAAGAGCTGTTCCCTTCGGAAGGCTCTATGGGTGTGACCTACGGCTGGAGCGGTGATGTGAAGTATCATCTCGGGGCTGACCGCGCCGTCCGCGAAGGCGAGACCGTTCGCACCCGGATCACGCTGGCCAATAACCCGAGCCATCTTGAATTTGTCAATCCTGTCGTCGAGGGCTTCACACGCGCCGCACAGGAAGAGCGCAATGCTCCGGGACTGCCTAAGCTGAACACAAGCAAGGCTATGGCTGTGCTGATGCACGGCGATGCCGCCTTCCCTGGCGAAGGTATTGTCGCTGAGACGCTTAATATCGGCAAATTGCAGGGTTATCAGAATGGCGGTACCGTGCATATTATCGTCAATAACCGGATCGGCTTCACCACAGAGAGCGAGGACTCCCGCTCCACCCATTATGCCAGCGACCTGGCCAAAGGGTATGAGATTCCGGTCGTGCACGTCAATGCCGATGACCCGGAAGCCTGTATTGCCGCTGTCCGTCTGGCCAGTGCTTACCGCCATATGTTCAAGAAGGACTTCCTGATTGATCTGATCGGCTACCGCCGCCACGGGCATAATGAAATGGATGATCCCGAGACAACTCAACCGATTGTGTACGGCAAAGTGCGCAACCACCCTACCGTCTACCGCTCCTATGCGGAGCGTCTTCAACGCGAGAAGGTGGTCACTGCCGATGATGTGAAGAACATGATTGCCGAGGCTGAGAGTGTCCTTCAGCAGGCCTTCGACCAGATGAAGGAAGGCAAGCAAAAGAATGCGGAGTCTAAGACCGTCGTCGCGCTGGATAACGATAGTCTCCAGCAGCGTCCTACAGCCTTCCCTCTGGCCGGTCTGCAGGAGATTAACCGCGAGCTGCTGCGCGTACCGGCCGGCTTCAAGGTCTATCCGAAGCTGGAACGGATTCTGCAGCGCCGCAAGGATGCACTGAATGACGGAGAGCGGGTAGACTGGGCGCTGGCAGAGACACTTGCCTTCGCTACGATCCTGAAGGACGGCACGCCGATCCGCCTCAGCGGACAGGATGCACAGCGCGGCACCTTCGCCCACCGCCATCTGGTGCTGCACGACAGCGAGAACGGGGAACTCTATGCTCCACTGCATCAGCTGAGTGATGCCGGCGCTTCCTTCGGCGTCTACAACAGTCCGCTGTCCGAGGCCTCTGTCCTTGGCTTCGAATATGGTTATAATGTGTTCGCACCGGAGACTTTCGTTATCTGGGAAGCTCAATACGGAGACTTCGCCAATGCCGCTCAGGTCATTATTGACCAGTTCATTTCCGCCGGCCGCGCCAAGTGGACGCAGCGCAGCAATCTGACGATCCTGCTGCCTCACGGCTACGAGGGCCAAGGACCAGAGCACTCCAGCGGTAGATTGGAACGGTTCCTCCAGCTCTCCGCCGAGGAGAACTGGACTGTAGCCAACCTGACCACTGCTGCGCAGTATTTCCATCTGCTCCGCCGTCAGGCCGCGCTCTGCGGACAACCGGATGCCCGGCCGCTGGTGATCATGGCGCCGAAGAGCCTGATCCGTAACACGCGCAGTACCTCAGCCGGAGCAGACCTCGCTTCGGGCACCTTCCAGGCGGTTCTTCCCGAGCCGCTGCTCGGCAGTAAGCCGGAAGCCGTGAAGCGCCTCGTGGTATGCAGCGGCAAGGTGGCCATCGACCTGCAGACAGAGCTTGAGGCGACGCGCGGACAGGACTTCTCCTGGCTGCACATTTTGCGCATGGAACAGCTCTATCCGTTCCCGGAACGCGAGCTTGGTACTCACCTTAGCGGCTTCAGCTCTCTGGAGGAGATCGTCTGGGTACAGGAGGAACCGAAGAATATGGGCGGCTGGACGTATGCCGAATCCCGGCTGCGCGCCATCGCACCGCAGAAGGTCACTGTCCAGTACATCGGACGTCCGGACCGTTCCAGCCCGGCCAGCGGCTACGCAGATGTCCACAGCTTCGAGCAGCGGCGCATTGTACGGGAAGCCCTGAAATTGAATGCTGCAGTGCAAGCACCTGTACCGTCTTCCTGAGCACAGCAAGGCGGTCATCCAATATCACGCACACCACTATATTTGGGGAGGTACGGCCTGTGTCCGAGATAAAAGTACCCGATTTGGGCGAATCGATTTCCGAAGGAACGATCTACAAATGGCTGGTTAAAGAGGGCGATACTGTCGGCCAGGGGGATGTGCTTGCCGAGCTTGAGACTGACAAGGTCAATCTCGAGATCAGTGCGGAGGAGGACGGCGTCATCTCCTCCATCCTGCGCCAGGCGGGCGAGAACGTTGCCGTTGGCGAAGCCATCGGCATCATCGGCATCATCGGCAGCGCCGCTGGAGCAGCTGCTGCCAGCAAGCCGGCAGCAGACAGCGTTCCGCAGGGCGGCAGCGCGCCTGCTGCTGCCGCAAGTGCCGCAGCGCCTGAACCGGCCGCTGCGGTAACGGCTCCAGCCGCCGCCGAAGGTGCGGCGGCAGGCACTGCGGCCCTGGCCTCGCCGGGGGCGCGCAAGCTGGCGCGGGAGCGGGGCATCGACCTCGGCGAGGTCAGTGCCCGCGACCCAATCGGCCGGATCGGTCAGGCCGATGTGGATGGTCATAGCGCCGCCGGGCCGCAGGCCGCTGCGCAAGCGGCTCCGGCGGCGCGGCCGGAGCCGGCGAAGCCCGCGCCGCCGGCAGCGGGCAAGGCGCCGCATGCCGAGGACGGCAAAGCCACCGAGCGCAAGCGCATGTCGCGGCGGCGGCTGACGATTGCCAGCCGCCTGGTCGAAGCGCAGCAGACGGCTGCGATGCTGACCACCTTCAACGAGGTGGACATGACCGCGATTCTCGACATCCGCAAGCGCCGCAAGGATGCCTTCAAGGAGAAGCACGAGGTTGGACTCGGCTTCATGTCCTTCTTCACCAAGGCAGTCATCGGCGCGCTCAAGGCTTACCCGATGCTGAATGCGGAGATCGACGGGGAAGATCTCCTGCTGAAGAAATATTACGACATCGGCATTGCCGTAGCTGCCAAGGAAGGCCTGGTTGTACCGGTCGTCCGCGATGCCGACCGGCTTAGCTTCCCTGAGATCGAGCGGCGGATCGGCGAGCTGGCCTCCAAGGCGCGGGCGAATACGCTCAGCCTGCCGGAGCTTCAGGGTGGAACCTTCACGATCACGAACGGCGGAGTATTCGGCTCCCTGCTGTCCACACCGATCCTCAACACCCCGCAGGTCGGCATTCTCGGCATGCACAAGATCCAGCTGCGCCCCATCGCGCTGGATGAGGAACGCACGGTCAACCGTCCGATGATGTACATCGCCTTGTCCTACGATCACCGGATCGTGGACGGATCAGAAGCGGTCAGCTTCCTGGTCAGAGTCAAGGAATTGCTGGAGGACCCGGAATCTCTGTTGCTGGAAGGTTAATTCTCCGGCCACATAGTTTCTCCATCCACTTACATGATAAACATAAAGGCACCCGGCGGAGCGTAACCTTACGCTTCCCGGATGCCTTTTTTGTCTATCTGCTGACTCCGCCATACCCGCTCATACCAACATGCGCCTGTTCCCGGCAGCCCACGCGCATCACCCAATCCAATTGTAATCGGTTTTTCGACCACATTTAGCCGAGGCTGCGCATCCGGTCCAATTGTAATCGGTTTTTCGACCACATTCAGCCCACGCGACTCACCCAATCCAATTGTAATCGGTTTTTCGATCACATTCAGCCGAGGCGGCGCATCCGGTCCAATTGTGATCGGTTTTTCGACCACATTCAGCCGAGGCGGCGCATCCGGTCCAATTGTGATCGGTTTTTCGACCACATTCAGCCGAGGCGGCGCACCCACGGATGGCGTAAAGTAAGTTGTGTACCAAGATTTGGAGTCTAGTCAGACACCAAAAAAGTAGGGTATCCTCGGGATTGCGAAACCACCAAGGAGGAACCCTACCAATGAATATTTTACCCGAAAGTTCTCTGAATAATCTATTTGAAAAACTTGTTAAAGATTTTGTGAAAGACAACATGGAACGCCTGTTGCGCGCCGAAATCCAGGGGTTTATGGAGAGTGAAGAAGCCGGTGCCAGCAATAGTCGCAATGGCTACTATACGCGAGACTTACACACGAAATACGGCCATATCGAGGATCTTCAGGTCCCCGGGACCGCCAAAGCCTTTTCCAGACGCAGATGTTTGAGCCGTACCAGCGGCGGGACGGATGGTTAGAAGAGGCCGTCATCCAAATGTACAAATCGGGCATGGGTACGCGGGATGTGGCCCGGTTCATTGAAAGTATGTTTGGCAGCCACTACTCCCCCACCACGGTCAGCAATATTACGGCTACGGTGCTAGACGATATCCACCAGTGGCAGAAACGGCCCCTGAGCAAACGGTACTCCGTAATCTACTTGGATGGGCTGTACGTGAAGCTGAAACGGGGCACGGTTCGTGGCGAAGTGGTCTACTTTGCGATGGGGATTGACGAGGAGGGACAGCGTCAAATTCTCGGGTTTTACGTGGGCGGCCAAGAGAGTTCGAATGGCTGGCGGGAGGTACTCAAAGACCTGTACGACCGCGGAGCGCAGGAAGTCCTGCTGGGTGTGTTTGACGGACTACCGGGGCTGGATGCGGCGTTTAAAGAGACCTATCCTCAGGCAGATGTACAGCATTGCGTAGTGCACAAAGTGCGGGCCACGTTCCCTAAAATCCGGATGGAGCACAGAACTGATGTCCTTGAAGCGTTGAAAACCGTATATACCGCACCGGATGAAGTGGTAGCCCGGGCTAACTTTGATACGGTCAAAGCGAAGTGGAACAAGCTATATCCGAAGGAAATGAGGTCCTGGGAGGAACAGTTATCCACACTCCTGACGTTCTACAAGTATCCGGAATCGATCCGTAAAGCGATCTACACGTCGAACCCCATCGAACGGATGAACAAGGAAATCCGCAAGCGTCTGAAACCGATGAACAGTCTGACGAACATGGATGCGGCAGAGAAAATCGTGTACCTGGAGATGCTGGAATACAATGAACGTCATGCAGGGCGGGTCGCCCAAGGCTTTGGCATGGATGCCGTTAAAAAGAAGCTAAAAGAGCTATTCGAAACACGCTATCCCTCTTTGCCCACACCGGAAGAGACATAGCAGAGAAATCCAGTTTCTGGGGGTCGGGGTTCCCCCTCCCCCAGAAACACTACACCCCAACCCGTAACCCCGGGGAGGTACTTCTACTCTCTTACACAAACTTCTTGACGCTACCCACCCAGTCCAATTGTGATCGGTTTTTCGATTACATTTGGCCCACGCGGCGCATCCGGGCCATTTGTGGCCGGTTTGCTGTATTAGAAACACTACTCACTTCATGCTGGAGTTGTGCCTCGAAAGATAAGTTTGTTTTCGACCATGAAAAAAAGAGATCCCCCACCCGCTTACGCGGGCGGAGGACATCTCTTCTTCTCAGATTTATTCTCTTTGTCTATAGTACTCAAATTTGTCTATAGTACTCTTATCTGTCTATTGTACTCTTATCTGTCTATAGTACTTTCTCAAGCCGACGTAAGTCGATATATGGTTAAGCCGTATGCCGTGAAGGCTTCAGGCTCATTCCCTTGGCTTTGGCTGCTCTGGCTACCGGAGGCTTCAGTGAAACCGCCAGGATACAAGCCAGAATACACAGCAGCCCGATGATGTTAAAAGTGGGCTTGAACCCGCCGAGGAAGGCGGCGATGAACGAACCGGACAGCGCGCCGATCCCGAAGCCCTGATAGATAATGCCGTAGTTCTTACTGTGATTCTTCAGGCCGAAGAAGTCACTGACAATCGCCGGGAAGACGGTAATGTTACCGCCGAAGCAGAAGGCGATAGCCGCCACACAGGCGAAGAACAGGCCATAGCTCAGCGCGGCATAGCTGAGGGTAAACATCGCCACAGCCGTTACCGCCAGCGTGATACTAATCAGCTTGGTCCGGCTTACCCGGTCGGATAATGCGCCAAGAATCAGGCGTCCAGCCGTGTTGAAAATAGCGATCATCGCCACAGCATTCGCCGCCGTCGCCACATCCATACCCGCCAGCTGCACACCGATATCCTTCACGATACCGATCAGATAGAGGCCGCTCATGCAGGCGGTGAAGAAGATCACGAACAGCAGGTACGCTTCCTTCGTGCGAAGCATTTCCTTCACGGTATAATCCTTGGGCAGCAGAGCCGCCCCGGAAGCGGACGATGCCCGGTTTCCCGCAGCAGTTACAGCAGGCGCAGCAGCCGGAGCCTCCCGGATCAGCAGCGAGCCGATGAGGATCATCATCATAACGATAAGGCCCCAGTATAGAAAAGCATTCGACACCCCCGCCGATTCAATCAGGCCGCCATTGATGTATTTGAAGATCAGACTGCCCGTTCCGTAAGCGCCCACGGACACCCCGGAGATCAGTCCTTTATTCTTCGGGAACCACTTCATCAGGTTGGACAGCGAAGTAATATACGCCGTTCCGTCCGCATACCCGACCACTACGCCAGCCAGCAGGTAGAACATCGGCAGGGAACTGGCCTGCGAGCTCAGAATCAGCCCCAGCCCCAGCAGTATGCCGGAGGCTGCAGTCAGTCTGCGGAGACCGAACCGGTCCTGCAGCTTGCCTGCGAACAGTGTGGCGAAGGCCAAAGCAAAGCTGGTAATAGAAAACGTTATCGAAACTGAGCTAAGCTCAAAACCAAATGTACTGACAAGATGTGCATTGAACAGGCTCCAGGTGTAGATGGTACCGAGTCCCATTTGCATAATTACTGTACCTAGTACGATGAGCCACCGTTTACTGGCTGTATCCGTTATCATCAGAATTCCCTCTTTCTCTCTGAAGTCGCTGAATCCGCTTCAAGGCTTCCTTTGCCTTTTCATTGTAGCGAATGGTGCTCCTTCTGAGAGAAATCCGGAATGAGATGACACTTACGGGGAATGAACTGCCGCTAGAGACGCATAATCTGCCGGAATTCCTTCACCTTGCTGCGGCTGACTGGCACCTCGGCATTCAGATCACGCAGCCGGAGCAGATAGGTATTGTTGAACCAGGGGATGATTTCCTTGATTTTGGACAGATTGACCAGATAGGAGCGGTGGCAGCGGAAGAACTGCTCCTGCGGCAGACGGGTATGGAATTCGCTGATACTTAAGGCCATGCTGTATTCCTCCCCCTTGGTAATCACACTCGTTGTTTTCTCCTGCGCCGAAGCATAATAGATCTCGTCTGCATCGACGACGATAATCTTTTCATTTTTCCACAGATTGACCTTATCGCTGCCCAGCTTCACCGGCCCCTCTTCCCCCTGGCGGCTCCCGGCCGCAATGGCCCCCTCCAGCTTCTGCAGCATCGCTCTGATCCGCGTCTCGCTGTAAGGCTTCAGAATATAGTCGAACGCTTCAATCTCGAACGCCTCGGCGGCATGCTCCTTATAAGCTGTAATGAACACAATATACGGCTTGACCGCGAACCGGCTGATATTATGGGCCAGCAGCACCCCGTCAATCGAAGGGATATTGATATCCAGGAAAATCACGTCCACCGTATCCGTCTGCAGGTACTTCAGCGCATCCAGCCCGTCCTCGAATTCCGCCGCAATCTTGATCCGGCTGTGGGTCTGAATCAGATACGTAAGCTCCTGTCTTGCCAGCACTTCATCCTCGACAATGATCGCTCTCATCGCTGCTCCTTCATCACATCAAAATAGATTTCCGTCCCCTTAGCCAGCCGCCGGATGGTCAGACCTTTACCGTAGATCAGCTTGATACGCTGGTGCACGTTGTTGAGGCCGATTTTGTTGCCTTCCATGCTTCCGCTGTAGACCTTTGCAATCGTCTCTTCACTGATCCCCGCTCCGGTATCGGCAATTCGCACCCTTACACTGTCTCCGTGGTCCTTGACCGAGATCTCTACAGTTCCGTTTCCTTTCCCCTTCAAAATCCCGTGGATAATCGCATTCTCCACCAGCGGCTGAATGACCAGACTCGGAATGCGTACCGCCACCTCATCGATATCGTACAGTACGCTCAGGCGGCTGCCGAAGCGGGCCTTCTCTATCTCCACATAATGCTGCACCTGCTGCAGCTCGCGCCGGATATCTATAGACTCATCGGTCAGCTCCAGATTGTACCGCATATACCCCGACAGATTGACAATCAGCTCGCGCGCCTTGTCCGGGTCGATCCTGATCGAGGAGATGATCGCATTCAGCGCATTGAACAGAAAATGCGGGTTGATGCTGGTCTGCAATGCCTTCAGCTCAGCCTTATTGGCCATCTCCTTGATGCCCTCAACCCGTGACACCTCCATCAGCGTGGAGATGATCTGTGAGAGCCCTACAGCCATAGCCTGGAGGGAATAGGTGATTTTATGCGCGTGGGTATAGTAGATCTTGAGTGATCCCGTCACCTCCCCCTTCTCCTTCAGCGGAATAATGATCAGCGAGCGGATGTCCCGGTTCATGTACTCGGTATCGTCGTCACGGATGGTAATCTCCCCGCTGCTCAGCGTCTGCTTCGTCTCCTCACTGATAATCTCATTAGCTTCGGCATAATATTCTTCCCCGACACCCACGTAGGCCAGAATGACTCTGGTATCGGTAATGGCCACCGCATCCGCCCCGATATCCTTCTGGATGATTCCGCAGATGGTACGCAGCGACTCAGGATTAATACTGCGGAAATACGGAAGCGTCTTATTGGCAATATCCAGCGCCAGCTTGGACTGCTTCGCGGCAATCCGTTCCTTCTCCCCTTCTACACTCTGTACAAGCGTAACGATCAGACCAGCACAGATCTGCCCCATTATCATTGGAAAAGCAATCTTCGACACGATGTCCACCCCCAGCGAGTGGGGATCAGCCATCACCAGAATCAGCAGCATCGTCAGTGCCTCGCAGGCCATCCCGGCAGCAATGGCAGCGATCCAGCGCCGTTCAGGCGAAGTGCGCCGGTAAATAATCCCGGATACCACACCGGCTGTAATGCTGGTAATCAGACACGGGAGCGAGGTAACCCCGCCGATATCGATCAGGAAGCGGTGTACGCCCGAGAGGACCCCGGTAATCAGCCCGACCCAAGGGCCGAACAGAATCCCCCCGGCTATAATGGCGATAATCCGCACATTGACCAGAGACCCTTCCACATTAATCCCGCTGTAGGTTCCGAAGATGGCGAACAGGCTGAAGATGATTGTGACAATCGCCAGCTCCTGCGGGGCATGAATCCCTTTGGCAAAAATCTCCTTGAACCGCGGCACCCGGCTCAGAACGAATAGACACATCAGCAGCAGCGCTGCCCGCTCAAACAATTGCAGCAAAATACTCAGATTATATTGCACACTCACGCCTCCATAGGACAAGCTATCGGTCCATTATAAGACGGGATAATGGTTATAGCAATCGGATCAGCCGCTCACCGCACGGGTGGTATATAATGGACAGAAACTAGATACAGCGTAAGGAAGGAGCGTCAAGGGATGAAGCTTCATAATGAACCGGACATTCTCCGGCTGGTGAAGGAAGATGACTGGATGATGGGAATTCTTGCCTTGGCCGCCGTGCCGCAGTTGCCGGACTGGTGGGTCTGCGCCGGGTTTGTGCGCTCCAAGATCTGGGATGTGCGACACGGATATAAGGAGCGGACCCCGCTTCAGGATATTGATGTCATCTATTATGACCGTAGTGACCTGCGGGAGGAGACGGAGAAGCTCTGGGAGACACAGCTGAAGGAGCAGCATCCCGGAATCCCCTGGTCGGTCAAGAACCAGGCGCGAATGCATAAGGTGAATGACCTGAAGCCTTACCGGTCCTCCACGGATGCCATGTCCATGTTCCCGGAGACCGCCACAGTGCTCGGCCTCTCCCTCCGTGAAGACGGCGAAGTCATTCTCAGCGCTCCCCATGGCGTAGAGGATGTGCTTGAGCTGGTGGTGCGGCCCACGCCTTACTTCGCCGCCAATCCGCATCTCTGGCCTGTCTATGAGAAGAGGATAGCCAGCAAGAATTGGCAGCGCATCTGGACCGGTCTGCGGGTCCTTCCGGCCGGGAAGCGTTAGCGGCCGGTCCCCAACCTCCCTGAAATCCAAGTGGAAACGGCTTTGCCGTTCTTGTAAAGGACGGTACCGTTTCAGCGAGAAATAGAAGGATAAGTTATCGTGTGCAACATATAACTTCTTATATTTCAAATAAGGAGCAGGCTGTCCCCGGCCGGGGACAGCCTGCTCCTTATTTAGAAGCCGTATTCTATTGTTACACTGCCAGATCGATTCCCACCACACCCACAACTTCCCCGTCGCTGTTCGTAATTGCTCTGGAGAGCGTGATGCAGGAACGCTTCGTAATGGCCGAGACATATGGCTGCGAGATGTATTGCCCTTCTGCCATCGCCCCGTTCCACCAGTCACGGCGCTTCGCATTCAGCAGCCCGGCCGCAGGCTCGGAGTAGATGAAGGTGCCATCTGTCCGGTTGGACCAGATGGCCTGCACATCCGGCACCTTATGCTTGCAAGCTGTAAGAACTCTGCCATGGATGTCCGCATCCGCTGCATACATCTCCTGCTTGGCTGCTATCTCCTGAAGCACCGTCTGCATTTCCGCAAGCCTCGCCGTATATTGGCTCAGCTCAATGACTTCGCGTCCGGCAATGCCGTTCACCGACTGCTGCAGGGTCTGAGATTCCAGCAGCAGGCTCGCGCTGATCTCATTAAGCTGCCCGATCTGGGTCCGCTGGCGGGTTACCTGCTCCAGGGTCAGGTCTACGCCTGCTATGGTCTCATTAACAATCCCCACTGCACCGCTTAGTTCGCCGGTCACCTCTGCGATCAGCCTGCTCTGCCGCTCGGCCGCAGCCGCTGACTCCGTAACTATGCCCCCAACTTCCTCCACCCGGGCTGAAATGTCCCCGAGGCGCTGCTTCACCTTCGTTACTTCATTCACTCCGTGCGCAACCGCAGCCTGCTCCTTCGTAACCGACTCCAGCACCTGACGCACTCCATGATTGAGATCCAGCAGCACCGCCGTAGAACGCTCCACGGAATCCCGGCTCTGATCGGCCAGCTGCCTGATCCGGCCTGCGACTACAGCGAAGCCCCGGCCTGCTTCTCCGGCCCGCGCAGCTTCAATCGAGGCATTCAGCGCCAGCAGCGAGGTCTCATTGCCGATGCCTACGATCAGGGCGTTCATCTCCTCCACCAGCGCAATATGTCCGCTTAACACGGTGAATTTGTCCAGCATATCTCCGCTCTGCTCCTGCAATTCCTCCATGACCTCATCTGTATTCTTCAGGGAATCCACCATCCCCGCCATCCCTGCACGTGCTGCCTGCATCGCCGCACTCAGCCGCCCGGTCAGCTCTCCAATCTGTCCGGTAACCGCTGCTACTCCGCCCATTCTGGCAAAAGCCCCCTCAATATTGGCCTTCGCCTCATTGCTGCGGGTCTGCAGCTCTACCTCATAGGCATGCGAATAGTCCGCTGTCTGCTGAAGTCCTTCGGTATGGCGGGTAATCTCCTCCAGAGCACCATGCAGCCGGTCCGAGGTAACCACAATCTCATTGCCCAGCCTCTCTACCTTGCTCCGGGCTTCTGCCAGTTTCCCGGCTCCGGCTGCTCCGCCCCGGCGGATATCCAGCGCAAGCCCGGCAAGTGCCGCCATCAGCAGCAGATAGACAACCTTATGTATCCAGTACATCTCCATCCATAAGCCATACAACCCCACACCCAGCAGCAAAATAATAACGATAGCGGCCTTGCTCCGGCGAATTTCCATTCTGCACGTTCACTCCACTCTATCATGTTATGTATTCTAACATTATATCAGCAGAGTTAAATTAAGGAAACCATTACTCTATGGATTGCACTTATATTTTTCTGTTAGGGGTTTGCCGCGACTCCAGAGAAGTTTTGGACTTCCGGCCGCTGTTGTCTACAGATTTCTTGATTTTATACGTTTGTAACGGTTGAAATCCGTAGACAAAGGCGGTCGCTACCGCTCCTCCAGTTCCAAAATTCCCCTCCGCCACTTTTCCCTTAACTTAAATTTTTAGTTCAATCTATATAGCAGATGTATGGTGTTTTTAAAATACATCTGGTCTGTGCACCTGCTTGCGAGCACAATATATGCTGTTTTTCACATACATTCGGTCCGTGCGCCTGCTTTCGAGCACAATGTATGCTGTTTTCCACATACATTCGGTCCATGTGCCTGCTTTCGAGCACAATGTATGCTGTTTTCCACATACATTTGGTCTGTGTGCCGCTGTACCAGCCAATTGCTATTTGGTTTTAAGCATGAGGAAAATCATAGTTTGCTAAAAAACAAAAAACAGCCGCCTCCAGCATCTGAAAGTACGGCTGTTCTAATGGTGTCCTCCGACCCAGAATTACACTCCCGCCGGTTGGATCCTAACTTCCTGTGCATTCTTCGCCATCATGCCGCGGGCAATCCAGACGCCAGCCGCTCCGGCCTGGGCCAGTCCGCGGGTAATGCCTGCCCCGTCGCCGCCGCAGTAGAGGCCGGAGATTTCGGTCTCGAACTCTTCCGTCAGCTTCGGACGGGCGGAATAGAATTTGGCTTCTACGCCATAGAACAGCGTATGCTCAGAGGCGATACCTGGTGTTACCTTTTCCAAGGCTTCCACCATTTCAATCAGGCTCTTCATCGTGATGTACGGCAGCACCAGACCCAGGTCACCGGGTACCGCTTCCTTCAGCGTAGGCTCCAGGAACCCTTCCTTGATCCGGGTCTCCGTAGACCGGCGGCCCCGCAGGATATCACCATATTTCTGCACGATGACCCCGCCGCCGGACAGATCGTTCGCCCGCTTGCAGATCTCCCGGGCATATTCGTTCGGCTTGTCGAACGGCTCGGTGAAAGTATGGGAGACCAGCAGCGCAAAGTTGGTATTCTTCGAGCCCAGCGCAGGGTCCTTATAGGAGTGCCCGTTCGCGGCCATCGCTCCGCTGTGATTCTCCACCACCACATGCCCCGAGGGATTGCTGCAGAAGGTACGGACGCGTGTACCCACTGAGGTATTGAAAATGAATTTGCCCTCGTACAAATGCTCATTGATTTCCCGCATTACCACATCCGAGGTTTCTACGCGTACACCGACATCGACCTGGTTATTATACATTTTGAGCCTGCGCTTCTTCAGCACCTCGGTCAGCCAGGCCGAGCCGTCCCGTCCCGGAGCAATCATCACCAGGCCAGCCTCATGACTTTCCCCGTTCTTCAGCGTAATGCCTGTGATGCGGTGTGTTCCGTTCTCTTTGACGGTAACGATATCTTCCACTTCTGTCTTGTATAACATATCAATGCGTGTCCGCAGATATTCATAGATCGATTTCAGAATCTCCAGGTTCTGCTCGGTTCCGAGGTGGCGGACCTGTGCCCGCAGCAGCTTCAGCCCGGCGGCATATCCCCGCTGCTCGATACCGCGAATGCTCTCCGTGGTCGGATCGGTAATGACCGGGGTTGCCCCGTGCTCCAGGTTGATTCCATCCACATATTCAATCAGCTCCATCACCTTGGAAGGAGGCAGATAATCGGTCATCCAGCCGCCGAATTCGGTGGTAATGTTGAATTTGCCGTCGCTGTACGCGCCAGCACCGCCGAAGCCCGCAGTAATGGAGCAGGCCGGCAGACACCCGGCGAATTCCTTGCGGCCGGAGGCGGGCGGACAGAGCTTGATTTTCTCCTCCAGGATCGGGCAGTTGCGGCGGTAAATATCATGTCCCTTGTCCACCAGCAGCACCTTCAGCTCAGGGGCCTTCAGCGTTAATTCATAACAGGCGAATATTCCAGCCGGACCGGCTCCAACAACAATTACATCATATTTACTCATATCTTCTCTGTTCCTCCCAAGGTGAAACGGCTTCGGCCTGCTTTTGACAGGGGCCGCGAAGCGTCTCTGCGGTATATTCGTCCACTTATCCAAGCAGCACACAACAGCACACAAAAAAATCCCGGCCTCTTCATAGGTATGCAAAATGCATCCTATTCGTAGCCAGGAATTTACGGTCCCCTGTAGAAACCCCCAAACCTTATCATTGAGGATATACGAACAGCTTTACCCGTTATTACGGGCCAATTGGAATTTTACCGAATAAACCCGAATGTGTCAATGATGAATAGCATGAATAGTTCGTGTTTATAGCATTGTGCGGAATTTATCGTCCGAATAACCTAACAAACACCTTACAAACACGAACGTTATTCCAGACCTATTCCCAGACATAAGACCTAGAAGGAGAAACGTGAACATTGTCGAATATATAAGTACATTGCCACTGGAAAAGAGGAACATCTTATGCAGATCCCACCGCCAACTCCTCGCCAAATGTACTGGAACCGCGCCCTCCTCAACACCTTTTGGTTGGTGCTGTTTGTATATCTCGCCAGCCAGTTCTATGTAACCTTAGCGATGTGGAGCCACCGGCCCGAATTCTCCGGCAAGCAGCATCTCATCATGCATATCCTGATACCGGATTCTATTCTGTTCGTCCTGCTGCTCATTCTGGAGAATATTCTTAAACATAAACCGGTGTTATCCGAATTATCAATTCTGCTTACCAGCCATTTGTATGGTATCCTGATCATCCTGAATCTGAGCTCGGACTACCCTGTGAAGCCGCTGATTATGCTGTTTCCGCTGCTGGTATCGATGATCTATCTGAGAGAGAACTACCTGAAGACCTCTTCATTGATCTGTCTGTTCTACATTATCATCCTGTTCCTGAACACCTCTATTTACGATTTCACTCTGCGCATCCAGAACATCATCATCACCCTGATCTTCGCGGCCGTCTCCCTGACCGGCTTCGCCGTGATTGCGCGGGGCAAGGAGCTGATGCGCTCGCTGGAGAATTCGGTGAAGTCCGAGCAGGAGCTGCGGATACAGAATATTATTATGGACCGGCTGTCCAAGATTGACCCGCTGACCGACCTGTACAACCATAAGACCTTTCATGAATATCTGGGCTGGCTGATCGACCATCAAGAGAGCAATCCCTTTCCGATGCAGCTGGCTGTTATTGATATCGACAATTTCAAAAAAGTGAATGACCAGTATGGACACTGGGTCGGAGATATCGTTCTCCGGCAGGTCGCCGCTGTCATGCTCCAGCATATCGACTCGGATGATTTCGCAGCCCGGTACGGCGGGGAGGAATTCGTGATTATTCTGACATCCAAGACATTAGAGGATTCGAGCCGCATTATGGAGAATATCCTCGCAGGAATTGAGAGCCTTCCAATCAGCGAAATGGACAATGCATCGGTTACCGTGAGCATCGGAATGCATGAATATAACGGCGGGGACACCAAGAGCTCTATCTTTCAGCAGGCAGACGACGCCCTGTACGAGGCCAAGAAGACCGGCAAGAACAGAATTGTTATCCTGTAAGGCTAACCATCTCCCCCTCCTGTGCGCAAAAAAACGGGTCCACCGTACATAGCAACCTATGCCGTGGACCCGCTTATCGTCTGAACCGGTTCTGCCCTCTATTCCAGCTCCTCCGCTCCATACCTTCGCTGCGGAACGAGTAACTCCATCACCTGGCGCTGCGGCACCGGCCGGCTGATCAGATATCCCTGCACCTTATCGCAGCGTGCCTCCTGGAGGAAAGCCCATTGGCTGGCATCCTCAACTCCCTCGGCTACTACATCGAGACCCATCTTATGGCCCAGAATAATAATCGTCTGCACAAAAGATTCGCTGAAGGCCTTATCGGCCAGGGAATCGATGAAGATTTTATCCATCTTAAGGGTAGAGATCGGCAGCTGCTGCAGATAGCTAAGGGAGGAATACCCCGTTCCGAAATCATCCAGGGCAATCCGTATCCCCCGGGACTGCAGGAACTCCAGCTTGCTGACCGTACTCCCGAACGACTCCATGAAGATGGACTCTGTAATCTCCAGCTCCAGACTGGATGGCGCAAGGCCGCTCTCCTCCAGACTGTCCAGCACAACCTCTACGAAATCATCCTGCAGAAGCTGAATAATGGAGATATTTACCGATATTTTGTAAGGAATGCCGGTCCGCTGATGGATGCTGTTCATGAACTTGCAGGCCTCCCGCAGCACCCATTCGCCGATATAGATAATCAGCCGGGAATCCTCGGCGATCTTGATGAAGGTGAGCGGGGAGACGAAGCCAAGGACCGGACTGTTCCAGCGGATCAGAGCCTCGAAGCCTGAGATCAGCCCGGTCTCCATCTGTACCTGCGGCTGATAGTGCAGCTCGAATTCGTTATTATTCATCGCACTGCGCAGATGCTTCTCAATATTCATCCGGTCATTGAAGGCGGTATGCATCGATTTATCATATACGACGTAGGTGCTTTTCCCCTCTTCCTTGGCCCGGTACATCGCTACATCGGCGTTCTTCAGAATCTCTTCCGTTGTCTCGCCGTCTTCCGGGTAGAAGGAGATCCCGATACTGGAGGACACATACAGATTGCTCTCACCGATAAGAAAAGACTTGCGGAACGCACGCATGATATCCTCAGCCAGATTAAGCACATCCACCCGGCTCTCAATATCCTTGAGGAAAATCACAAATTCATCTCCGCCCAGCCGCGACAGCATGTCCTCCTCACGCACTACAGACTGGAGACGCTCACTGGCCTTGCGGATCAGAATATCGCCGGACTTGTGTCCAAGCGTGTCATTGATGTATTTGAAATTATCCATATCTACAAAAAGCAGCGCCGCACTTCCGCCCGTCCGGCGGAAATAACTCTCCATCGTCTCCAGCAGACTGAGCCGGTTCGGAAGATTGCTGAGCGAATCCATATACGCCAGGCGGTGCATATTCTTCTGATTCTCCAGCAGCATATCATATTGCCCCACAATCTCCTGCTGGGTCGCTGTAAGCTGCTCATAGGTCGCCTCCAGCTCCTGATAACTGTTATTCAGCTTGAATTCAGCCTGCTTGCGCTTACTGATATCGATCAGGGAGCCGAGGAACAGGACAATCTGATCCTTCGGATCAACGATCGCCTTCCCCCGCACCTCGAACCAGATGTACTCACCCTGCCCCGTTCTCATCCGGTATTCGGTTTCATAGATCGGTGTCAGTCCGGTAAGATGCTCCTGTCTGGCCTTGCGCGCGGATTCCTGATCGTCCGGGTGAATAATGCTGAGCACGCCTCCCTCGAAGGAGTTGATCTCCGTCTCGGTATATCCCATCACCTCATACCACCGGTCCGAGAGCTTGTAGAAGCCGCTGTCCCAGTCCAGCTCCCACATGTAAGCGCCCGAGCCTTCCGAGGCCAGGCGGAACCGCCGTTCGCTGACCCCCAGCTTATTGAACTGATCCTGCAGCTCTACCTCTGTGGCCGCCAGCTCCTCATAAGTGGACTCCAGCTCCTCGTAGCTAAGCTGGAGCTTCAGTTCATTCTGCTTGCGTTCATCGATATCAATGCCGACCAGCACGAAGATATCCTCCGCCTGCTCGTCCATTCCCTTAATCAGGGCGGTGCGGACAGAGAAGTAATGTGCACCCGGAGAATGGTCGGGAAGTCTCAGCTCAACATTGGTCACATAATCCCGGGCTGCCGCTCTGGCAAGGAGATCCCTAAGCACAGCGGCTCCGGCTTCCAGAGGCAGCTCAACTATGCTAACGCCAAGCACCTCCTTCTCCTTAAGCCCGGTCATCAGCTCGGCATATTTATTGAAGCGCACGCTCCGTTTATCCCCGTGAACAGCCCACACAATCACCCCGGTATTCTCGATCACATCCTTGAAGAATTCCTGTTCAGAGTGAATCGTACGGCGCAGCCGCCGGATATACATCCGGAGCAGGACGGCACCGAATACCAGCAGAATGGTCCCGATGGAGAACACGGTAAAAATCCGGTTACGCATTTTTTCATTATAATAGTCGGAATGCACGAAGAAATACTGCTGGTACAGCTCTTCGAAGGCACCGGAGCTTACCAGCCGCTCCAACCTTGCATTGACGTAGGACACAAGCTCCGGCTTGGACTTGCTGATGCCGTAGGCCACATCCTGCGGATACAAATTGCTCATTTTGCGGATAATATTACCGGTTAAGCCCTGTTCTACAATCAGATAATCGACCACCCCCTGATTCTCGAACAGCAGGTCGATCTCGCCCTGACGCAGAGCCTCCAGCGCATCCGGTACGGTTGCATATTCTATGTATTCTGATGACGGGATACCCGCCTTAGTCTGCAGGACTGTCTCTGCATATTGTCCTTTACCAACACCGATCTTGTATTTATGGAGTGTGCCCAGCGTCACCTCCCCCTGGAGTCCTTGACGCGCATAGACGGAAATATAGCTTTTCAGCACGGGTTTCGAGAAAAGAATGTCCTGCTTCCTCTCCTCGCTGACAGCCATCAGCCCGGTGGTATCAATCCCGCCCTCAGTCAGCCTCCGGTACGTCTGCTCCCAATTTCCGGTGCTGTAGTGGACGAGATACTCATTCTTCTCAAAGACCATGCTTGTCAGATCAATATCGAAGCCCGTCAGATAACCATTCTGTATGTACTTATAAGGTGGATACTCCAGTTCTGCCTGATACTTAATTTCCTGTCTTTCGGCATAAGCGGCAGCGGGCTGTGCAAGCATGAGCACAATGCTAATCAGAAGCAACAATTTACACCGCTTCATCGCAATTCTCCTTTATCCCAAGTAAGATCGGCTTAACTATGTATACAAGCTTATTCGACAAAATATGGTAGGGTTCCTGCTCCTTTTTTCTCATTTCCGATAAATTGTGCATATCCTGCGGGTTTATATCCCTGACTCTTTAGTGCGTCATCTTAGATTTAATCAAAAACTTTAGATTTGTATTGCTTTTTGCGGTTAAAATGTGGATAATATCAGTAATGGTTGATAATGATTATCATTATTGGATGTATAACATTCATTATTTTCTATATTTGAGCTAAAAGGAGACTGAACACCCATGAACGCAGCCACTACCCGGACCGCCCTGCAGGTTGACGATTACCTGGACCTGCTCAATCTTGCTGTGAAAGTCGGAGATATGAAATGGCAGAAAGAAATCAAGTCCCGGTTGCAGTATATCCTGTGCCTGCAGACCCGATAGATCATTTCATACAGAAATAGATGAATATCGCTTGCTTCTTACACAAGAGGCGGTTCCAAAAGCCATGAAATGGCTGCCGGGACCGCCTTTTGATTTGGAGCTTTTGATTTGGAATAAAGATCAATGTGGGCACTCGGGTGTACGCAAACTCCCGCAATTCGGCGGCACCTGCATCTGCAGAGCTCAGAATGTTTAATGATATAGTATAATGATCAGCATACTATAACGAACAATAGCCTATAGATCGGAGTGTGTCAGCTTGAGAAAAAACCTCACCCTCGCCTTGGTCTTAATATTATCGCTGCTGTGGATTCCGGGGGTCTATGCTGCGAATGTTCCCGCACAGCAGGGATTGATAACGGATGAAGCCCGGCTGCTGACTGCCCAAGAAGCAGAGAGCCTTGCCCGGATTGCCGCTACAGACCGGTACACCTTCCATGTCTTAACCGTTGATTCGCTGCCCGGGAGCGACATGTCCAGTTATGCTGCGGATGTATATGATACCTGGGGGCTGAAGTCCCGGGACATCCTGCTCCTGATCGCTTACGAAGACCGGCTGACCGAGATCAGCTTCATTAACCCCGGACTGCAGGATGCGCTCGATGCCTGGTCCAGACAACAGGGCGGAGCTGCGGGTAGCGCAGCAATTAACAAGGTGCTGGAGAAATACTTCAATCCTTATGCCGGAAACGGAGATATCTCTGGAGGCATACGTTCTGTGATCCAGCAGATGCAAGCCATAGGCAGCAGCGTACAGAGCGGCAGTACCGGCAGCGGTGCATCAGACGGCGCTGCCGCAGGGACCGCAGGAGCTGCCTCAGGAGCTAACGGCAGCGGCAGCGGCTTCCCTCTCCTGCCGGTCGCTGGCGGCCTTGCCTTGGCCGCACTGCTGATATTACTCCTGTATGTGCTAATTACCGGATTGCGCCGCCGCAAGGGACTATCCGCACAGCGTGAGCAGCTCGCCGACCTGCTGGTACGGGCGAACCACGCCCTGGAATCCCTTCAGCCTTTCCAGGGGATTGTGCAGGGCAAGACCGGTGAGATGGTCGAAGGGATCTCGAAGCGTCTGACCTCCCGGCTGGTTGAAATCTCTGCATTGCAGACCGCCGGGCAAGCACCATTGCCGCCGTTCTACCGCCTGTCCGCACTTAAGACGGCAACAGAGCAGCTTCAGCAGACAGAGGGGGAATTCCGTGCCTCCCTGGAGGAAGAGGAGAAGAAGGTCGCGGTCATCAGCGCTGCCGACCGGAACGTCAAGCAGCAGATCACCGAGCTGAAGCAGGCTGCCCCTGAGCTTGAGGAACAGCGGCAGCAAGCAGTCCGGGAGACGGGCTATACGCTGGAGGAGATTGCCCAAGATCTTCAGGAACTGGCCGAAGAGACGGCCAAGGCAGATCAGCTCGAGCTGTTCGACCCAATCGCTGCCCAGGAGATTACTGCACAGGCAAAGAAGCGGCAACAGCAGATTGAGCAGGATGTGCAGGATGCGAGGGCCTTTGACGATAAGCTGAAGGCCTTCCCCGGTGTCCTGTCGGCTGCCCGCAGCCGGATTGCCGGGCTGATCGACCAGAACTCCCTGCACAATATGAAGGTTAAACCTTACGACAGCCTGGAGCAGGCTTCCGCTGCCGCGGGTTCCATGGAAGCGCCGCTGCACAGCGGCGATATGGATGAAGTGCGCCGGATTGGTGCTGATATGGATGCCCTTCTGACTGAAGCCGTGGCTATGACGGAACGCCAGGCTATGATCCGGCAGAATAACCTCAGGGATCTGGAGACTGTACGCAGCACATGGGCAACGCTTAGCCAGCGGCGGAACGAATTACAGAGC
This sequence comes from Paenibacillus sp. FSL H8-0048, assembly GCF_038002825.1. NCBI lineage: Bacteria > Bacillati > Bacillota > Bacilli > Caryophanales > Paenibacillaceae > Paenibacillus > Paenibacillus sp. FSL H8-0048. The sequence goes on from NZ_JBBODF010000001.1 coordinate 4,173,300, forward strand.
CGGCTTGCCGGGGCGAAGAACCGGTTCGCCCGGCAGCACCTGGACGCTCTGGAGAAGCTGCTGGAGGAGGCCGGCGGCGCACTGCGGCAAGGCGCGGCCGAAGTGCCGCAGCTTGAGACCTGGACCAGCGATGCACGCGGAGAGTATGACAATGCCCGCAGCGGGCTGGACCGGCTGCTTGCCTTGCAGGATGAGACGGCAAACAGCATGAATAGCATTAGCAGCAGTCTAGACTCTCTAGAAGAGCGCCTGGACAGCTTGAACAGACTGTTCACGGAAGGGCAGAGCCGGGTGGATGCCGCCTACAATCTGCTGCACAGCAGAGGCATTGCCTCGCAGAACCGCTTCCAGCTGTCCTTGCTGCCGGAGTATACCGAGCTGGAGCAGCGACTGGCCTCAGGTCCCTACGATCTGGATCAACTGGAGGAGACGGGACGCTCCTATGCTGCCCAGATCGCTTCCTTCGTAGAAGAAGCGAACCGGCTGGTCCGCCAGAAGGAAGAGGCCGAACGCGCAGCCCGAATGGCCATGCTGCGGGAACAGCAGCGCCGGGAACAGGCCCGCAGACGCAATTCCGGCCCACCGGGCGGAGGGTTCGGCGGCGGGGGACGTTCCTCCGGCGGCTCTTCTTGGGGCGGCGGCGGGGGCGGCGGGCGTTCCTCCGGCGGCTCTTCGTTTGGCGGCGGCAAATCCGGCCGAAGCTCCGGCGGCTCCAAGTGGTAAGCGGCAGCTTGCCGCTACAGCACATACTCACCCTAACAGTTGGGATGATGTAACAACTTATTCTGCGGCATTAAGCGAAATCAGGGACATTAGTGTCCCTGATTTTTGCTGTCTTCAAACTTCAACCATCCCGCAACCATCGCCAGCACCAATTGTGTTCGGTTTTTCGCATACATTTGCCCGCATACCCTCTACAGCAGCGATTGTGTTCGGTTTTTCGCATACATCCTCCCCACGCATCCTCGCCAGCACCAATTGTATTCGCTTTTTCGCATACATTCGCCCGCACACCATCACCAGCACCAATTGTATTCAGTTTTCCACATACATTTCGCCCAAGCACCCTCGCCAGCACAATGTATTCTGCAAACGCACAACAGCGATCCCCCTATCACCGGAGAATCGCTGTTGTGCAGTCGATTATATTGCCGTTCAGTGAGACTCGTCCTCCAGAAACGGCTTGTTCACATAGTAATACATTACGCCCATCAGCACACCCCCGCCGATGAGATTGCCTAATGTGACCGGGACGAGATTATGCACTACGCCTCCCCAGGAGATCGTACCGGGGTGATCCAGGACGAGGGCAATCGCAAAGGTACACATGTTGGCAATACTATGCTCGTACCCCGAGATGAAGAAGCAGAACACGAACAGCACCATGGCGAACATTTTGGCTCCGTCGTTCTTCATGGACATCGGCACGAAGAAGGCCAGACAGACAAGCCAGTTACAGAGAATTGCCCGGAAGAACAGCTGCATCGCCGGAGCTTCCATCTTATGGGCCACCACATTCAGCAGGAACCCGTTGACAGACGAATCATAGAACAGTCCGGTCAGAAAAATCAGCAGGGCAAACGCCGTAGCTCCAAGAATGTTGCCCAGATAGCTGACGACCCACATCCGCACAACCTCGGTCCATGCCAGCTTGCGCCTCAGTGCCGCATAGGTGTAATAAAAAGTATCCCCGGTGAACAAATCGCCCCCGCCGTAGGAAATCAGGATAATGGCTGCGCCAAACGTGATCGCAGCCATCGGATAGGTCATCGGCGATTGTTCCATATAGAAGAAGTTGCCGGTCTTAAAGGCTACGATCACGCCGAATCCGATAAACATGCTGGCGAGCATGGCCCTGGCAATGTAACGCCATACGCTTTGCCGGAAGATCTTCTGTTTCTTAAGTGCAAGCTTCTCTACCTGCAGCAGTGCCTCGTTCTCCATTTGACCTCCGTATTCACTTTAGATTTTCAGTGGTGCCGGAAGACTGATGTACAGCCTCCAGGCTATTATACCCAATAAACCACTGGAAATTGCTTGAATCACAGAGCATGAATAATTTATGGATTCCGTTCACTGCCCGCACCCTTTTCACAGGCTGTTATCCTCCCGATCATTCAGGCTGGCAATCGCCTCCGCCTTCTCACTGCTGGCTACGACGATAAGCACTACGATCAAGCATCCCAGAATCATCCCGCTTATCCCCTCTTTCTCCACAGGTCGCCTTAGTGACAACGTATGTGGAGGAGCGGGATAATATGAGTAGGATTCGCGGAGAATCAGTCAGTCAAACCGCCAATATAATAATTAAGCACCTTATCATTAGCATCATAGAACAGGATAATGTAGTCTTCCGGTTGTCCGTTCCGCGCCGCATCATCAGATAACTGAATTCGCTCATAAGGATAGATACTGTTAGTATTCCAGTAATCATTTAAATACTTCACTGCGGATTCTGCAGTGAATTCTTGCTTAGCTGCTGCCAACGCTGATTTAGAGGTCACTGTGAAATAGACCGCCTCGGGATGCGTTTTCTGATAATCTTTTACAGATACATAGTCTATACGGGTACCGTTATTATAATCCCGGACCAGCTTAACTCCATCCCCAATCTGTGCCGCCGTTCCGTCCCACACGGGCCGCTTCGACGAGAAATCTACCAGCTTGGTGGTATAACGTATTGCTTGCCCCGCCTTATTATAATAGACCACAGTAACGTAGTTCGGTCCGCTCTTATCTGTCACCGGAAGAACTACTGAATGAATGTCAGCAAAATCAAATTCCCCATAAGGGCTTGGTTGTGCTAAATCTTCTGCACGAACAGGATTGGCTGTAATGTAATACGAGAAGCTGCCTACGCTTTCCTTCAGCTCTTCCGGGAACCCCATCAAATTCATTCTTATTGTTTTACCGTTGAATTGATTATATCCATCAACAATTACAGATTGAACCAGATCCATATTCTGTAGCGGTCCCGATTTCTTTGCGTCCATAAGAGCTGATACAGCATAATTAAGCTTAGTCTTTCGTTCTCCCCAATTGAAAGAATCATCAAAAGGCAAGTAGGCTCTATAAGCCCTGTTAACTGCATCTTCATCCGTTAAAGTAACATTCGAAGGAAGCTCGTCGATTCTTTTCATGGCAGCTTCTAATTTCAAGTCTGTGCTAAGCATCACCTTGCCGGTGTAATATCCCAACGCCTTCATCTCGGAATCGAGGAAAATAATGGTGTATTCGTCTTCGTTATATGTTTTGAAATTATATAATGTGTCATAGGAAAAAGGGATATAGCCCGGTGATGAAGCACCTAATGCTGCATTAGAGGATACTGTGGCATCAACCGCACTGACCCAGCTATCTCTGTACACTTTACGCGAAGCATGAATGATATCATTCAATTCCAAATTCAGTTTACTGTCCCTATAGTACTTCGGGGTAATTGTATATCCCACTGCTCTTCCGCCAAATTGCAGAGCAGCCTCTTCCACATCAATAGTGTCGCGATAATATACTTGGGAAGACACGGTGTTGAATTTCTCCTGGGTAATAGTCACACCACTGTGCAGTAACATCATACTGTTAGAGGCCTCAGTAACTGAGGGCTGCAAATTCACCTTTTGAGTATAGAATCCGGTCACTTCATTAGATGAATTCCGTACCACAACCGAGACATATTTATCGCCTGCTGTTCCAACCCTGCTCGCCGGAATCGAAACACCGGTATATGTGAGCGCCTTCAATGAGTACCCCGTACTAATTGAAGCGTACTGGAGATTGGTAAGCTCCCAGTAGAGATCTCTAGAGCCAATCGGCTTCGCGGTTACATAATAAGTTATCTGGTCATTTAGATGGATAGTGCTGCCAATCACCTTGCTATAATCAACTTCCAGATAAACCGCATTCGTAACTGAATTGTCAGGGCGGGAGGTGATGCTGATATCCAGAGCCGGAAGCTCTTTGACCGGTAATTCATTAACAGGTTCCGGGCTCGGTGTCGGTGTTGGAACCGGCGCTGGTGTTGCTGCCGGAGCCTGGGTTGGCGTCACCTGAGGACCACCTCCTCCTCCGCCATTACCACCGCCACTTCCTCCCGCAGCTACAGCAGCAGTTGCAGTTGGTGCAGCTGTAACTACTGGAGTTGCCGATGGTGTTACGGCTGGAGCAGGCGTCGCCACTCCCTGTGCAGATTGACCCGTTCGGGAGACTGCCGCATCAATCAGCGCTAAGGATTCTGCACGGGTCAGGGCTTTGACGGGCCCAAAGGTTCCATCCGGATACCCTTTAAGCACCTTAGCTGTGACTGCTGCTGCAATACTTCCCTTGCTCCAGGATGCCATCTGGCCCGCATCACTGAAACCCTTCAAGACCTCTGTATCACCGGCGCTGAGCTTCAGCAGCTTAGTAACTATAACTGCCGCTTCCTGGCGGTTAACCGGAGCATTCGGGCGCATCTCATTGTTGAAGCCCTGGATATATCCAGCCGCTACCGCCTTCGCAACCTCGCTATACGCCCAACTGGTAGACGGCACATCGGTGAATTTCACCTTACTCTGTTCCGTAAAATGATATGAACGGTTGATGAGCGTCATGAACTCCGCTCTGGTTATGGTCTGGTTCGGTTTAACCGATCCATCCCCGAAGCCTTTAAGCCAGCCGTTATCCAGCCAGCTCTGAATCGTTTGCTGGGCCCAATGTCCCTCATAATCCTTTATCACTGTAGACTCGGCTGCCGCTGTCCCCATAGAACCGAATAGCATCCCCGCTCCAACCATACCTGCCAATATTCCTGTTAACTTCCTGACCATCAATATTCTCCCCCTGAATGTACGACTGAACCCACCTCATAATATCTCACCGGAATATATTAGTAAATTAGAAATTTAACAACAAAAACAGCCCGCCGAATCCATCTCAGCAGGCTTGGTGCATTATTCAGGCTATTGTATGGGTGCAGATTTAAACCCTTAATTCAAAAAGCTGCTCAGCCCGTTCTCCGCCTGCTTCAAAGCCTGCGGCTGTGAGCCTTCGTTAAGCCCGAGCCGGTTGTTCAGCTGGGTGTTGATGGTGGTCATTTTGGACGTATAGTCCTGACAGCTCTCGATGATCCGCCGGTTGGACTGCTCCGAGGTATCCAGGGCGCTGAGCAGGTCGCCAATGGCCTGATTGACGGCTTCCAGGGACATGGACGGCTTGGAGAGCAGCTCCGTGGTCTTCTCGGTCGTCGTGCGCAGCAGCCGCGCATTCTCCTTGAACTGGTCCTCGATGGTCTTATTCGTGGCTTCCACCGCATTGATAACATTCTCCTGATCTGCCAGGGACATGGCAATCATCGCCGAGACGGTGATCAGGTTAGAGGTCTTATCAATCGCGTTGTTTACGGAATCAATCAGCTTGTCATTATTGTCATTGATGATATCCGTTGCCGCAATCGCCTGATTGTAGAGCAGAATCATCTCGGTCATGGACTGAATCCGCACCATAACCTTGCGCAGCCCGCGCTCCAGATACGCTTTGCGGAATTCATTCTCAGGCTTGGCGATCTCAACCTCGAACAGCTCCTTCAGCTTGTTGCCGAAGGCGATCTTGGTCTGGAGGTTATAGATCTCCTCCATGGAGGTGCGCTTCAGCTGGCGCATGTTGACGATGCTCTCCTCCAGCGTATCCCGGCCGTCACGCAGACCGGTGATAATGGCATCAATGTTGGTGCGGACCGACTGATATTTGTAGACATAATTCTTAAGCGGGCTTTTGCGCAGCATTTTGCCGAAGAAGCTGACATTCTTGCTCTGCTGAAGGGTCTCGCACTCACCCCGCAGCTTCATAATCATATTGGGCACTTCCACCCGCTTGCCGCTCATCAGGTCATTGACGGGGCGGTCCAGCAGCTTCAGCGTCTGGCCTGCCTTCTCCTGTGTCTTCACCCCAAGCTTCCCGATGTCATCCATCAGGGAATCCAGCGCCACCGTGTCTGTCTTGGCTACCTGTTCAATTAACTGGGAAGCCTCCTGAACTACCTTCTGCTCATCTTCTTTTCTAAGCTCAATTAACTGCGTAGACATGGTTCTCCTCCTCCTATAATTCGGAACTGCTATATCGCTGATGTATCAGTTCCGCCTTGGTCTGAAGTTCCATCAGGTCTTTGTGCTCGATCGTGGACGCAATATCAGAAATTTTGGCATCGACATCACGCAGACCGTTCAGCAGCATTCTCCGGTTTTTTGTCTTGGCTTCGCCGCCCAGGCGCAGGAACGGGTTGATTACTCCATTAAGGTCCTTCAGCACCAGCCTGCGGACGGTATGGTTGATCTCGCCGTTGCCCAGCTCCTGCAGCAGCGGAATAACGCGCTGCAGTCTGGCGAACAGCGCCAGCGACTTCTCGACTATCTCATTGTCCAGCGTATCCTTCTGCCCTTCGGAGATAATCATATCCTCCAGGATTCCGAGATACTCCACCACCGGGGCGAACTCTGCCCCGATCTGTATTTCCTCCCTGTGCCCGGCTCCCGGATGGGCCGGGGAGGCCTGTCCCGCCGCAGCTGCAGGAGCAGCAGCGGCAGCAGACGAAGCCTGCGGCGCTGAGGAAGATACCGCAGGAATGGCCTTCGGCTCCTGTCCGGCAGGGATCACCTCCACCGGAAGATTCACTCTGGTGCGCCTGAGCTCCGGCACTGCAAGTGCTGCCCCGATCACCGGTAGCAGCAGCGAGACCAGCTCAGGCAGGAAGCCGCTGGTCAGCACGGCTACGACATAACCGGCACCGGCATACGCCAGTACTTTGAATTTAGCTTGCATTCCTTCTCACCTCTTATGAGCGTGAATGCTACACGCTCAATTCACGGAATCCGTAATGACGGATTCTCCGTTTATTCTCATAATCAGCGGCTGCTCGACATGGCTGGCCAGGACGTTATGCTCGAACGATGCAGGCAGAACCTCGCCGCCGAGCGCGCTTTTGACAGCCAGATAAGGGAAATTGATTCCGGACAGACAGGAGATATGCAGGCCGCCGGACATCCGCGGATTAATCTCCAGGAGCTTGGGGACGCCGCCGCTGTATTTCATCTGGATATTGAAATTGAACGGAATCCGGTACGTCTCAGCCACCCTGCGGGCCACCTCCGCAAGCTCCGGGATATACTCCATCAACCGCAGGCGGCCGCCTGCCTTCCGGCGGGGCACTGCAGCCAGCAGCCTGCCCTTCTCATCCGACAGGCAATCAATACTATATTCATAGCCCTCCAGCAGCTCCATCACCATCAGGTTAGGGAAGCTCCCGGCTTCATCAAGGATGCGGTAAGCCTCCTCGAAGGAGATCAGCGGAGTCACATGGCCGAACAGCTCCTCCACGGGACTGCGGTCATTATCTATGATCCGGAATCCGAGTCCGCCTTCCGTCTCGGTAGGCTTGAAGCAGACCTTGTGTCCTTTGGCTGCGAGGTCTTCATAAGCTTCCCTGAACTGCTGCGCATTACTAACCACATGATAATCAGGAATCGTCATAATCCCGGTGGTCTTCACACTCTCATAGAACTTGCCTTTGTCCATGATCATCTCCAGCAGATCCAGATCACGGCAGACCAGCACCTTCGTCCCGATCTCATCGAACAGCGATGCATGCAGCGCAATATCGAGCATATGCAGCCGGGGGATGAAGATATCTATCTCGTTCCGGCGGCAGAAGTCAACACAGAACTGCACATATTCAATGCCTTCGAGCGCCGGCTCAGTTCCGGCCACATCCGCGCCTTGCAGCGACATGTGGTGGATATCCGGGTGGGTGGCGAAGATCTGCACCGGAACGCCGTCTTCATTGCCCCGGATGAGATTCATGTAGTGATAGGCAACAGAGAACCAGCGGTTGAAATATATATTTACCTTTTTCATGATGGCGGTCCAACTCCCAATGCTGTCAAATGTGTATAAATCCTGTGAACATACTGCATAATCTCATCCGCGGCGAATACCCCCTGCCGCTCAGTAAACGGATACTCTAAGTGTACTAAACCCGCCTGCTGCTCGGCAAATATTTCTCCGTGGCAAGGAGCTATGGCATAGTCGGCGGCGGCTAGCAGGCTCTTGTCCAGAAGAGAGTCGCCGGAGGCGACCATCGGCTCTGAATGCACGGTACGGCGGACATGGAGAATGGCATCGCTTTTGTTCACCGCCTCCGGCACGATATAGAGCTTGCGCCCCTGCAGGGATACTCTCCAGCCAAGCTCACCCAGCCGCTGCGCCATCCGGGCAATCTCCTCCAGCGGCAGCGAATCCCGGTGAACCACGAACGTATAGAACAGCTCATCGCAATACCTCCGGCTAATGATCCATTCTTCCCGCACAACAGCGCGTACGATGCGTTCAGCTTCTTCCGCCGCAGCGGAGCCGCGTTCCACCGCTCTGCCGACAGTCGTCCGCCAATCGTTGTCCACTACCCCGTTCACAAGAATATTGCCGCCATTGCTGGTGATGGCATAATCCGGAATGACCGTCTCCTGGAACAGGTTAATCCGCCGGTACTGGGCAATCGTACGTGTAGTCACCGGCATGAAGACAATCTTCGCTGCCAGCTCTTTCAGTGTAGCCAGAGCCTGCTGTGAGATATACGATACCGTCTTGCCGTCAACAACCTCTGCAGGAACCAGACCGGGGGTATCCTCAGGAACGCCTATCGCGCTAAGAGAGTAGATCAGTGTGCGGTCCAGATCGCTGGCGTAGATCATTCACTCTCCCCTTTCAGCGGCTTGATGATTCCGCAGCAGGAGTAGGTCAGTCCGGGATAGACCTCTACCGGCACGCCCCGGTCCTCAGCCAGCAGCAGAATATGCCGCAGGTTGGGATTGTCCAGCCTGTCGACAAGGATTCTCCAGGGCACTCTGCGCAGCAGCACACGCGTCGTCTCCCCCACTCCGGGCTTCACCAGATTGATATTATCTATGCCGAAGGTATCCTGGATACTGCGGATATCGGCCAGCCCCTGCCAGGTAATCTCCGGCGGATGCTCCAGCATCTCCGCAGCCTGTGCCAGTGCCTCTGCCGCTACTTCCGCGAAATACGGGGTAATTGCTTCAACGAATACGTTGGACAGATCACTGTCCAGCCATTCCTTGTAGAATTTGGCCCCGTGGAATTCCTCAGGCCCGATCAGATCATCCCGGAGTACCGTACGGCTCATCAACCCGGATACCGTAGAGTTCAGGCAGGCGCTTGGAATCAGATAATCCTCCCGGGTGCCGTAGGTTCCCGAGCAGTGACCGGGATCTGCAAGTATCGCCAGATCATCATTTAGCGTAATGCCATACTTCTTATGCATACTCTCGCAGGCCTCTATCAGCACCTGCCGGATGGCCCCCTTGCCGGTCCAGCCATCGATGAATTGCAGCCCGGCATCCTCTCCATGCTGCTGCAGCATATAGAGCACCGCATTCTCATCAATCCCCTTACCGCGGATAATGGAGATGCTGTAATGCGGAAGGTCCGCTCCATATTTCTCAAGAATATAACGTTTGATCAGTACCCCGATCGGAGTGCCCGCTCTCGCCAGCGAGACCAGTACGGTATTCGCCGTTCCCCGCCGGGCAACAATCATCTCGGACACCACAGCTACAGCCAGCGCCACCTTCCCCGCAGTCTGCTGCAGCGTCTCATGAAACAATTCGATATACTGCTCCGTCGGCTGGTATTCCACCGGAAGCATCTCCGAATAATGCACGCCGGACTGGATCGCTTCCTCCCGCTCGGCCGTTCCCCGCTCCAGGGATACATTGCTCAGATCCTTGAGCAGGAAGGTAACGTCGGAAGCAGGATAGCTGCCCAGTGGCACCGGAGGAGATATTATTCTATTGTGAATGGCTTCGATATCTATTCCCTTCATAGCCCTGAGCCTCCCGTATCTGGTTCTGGGCTTAGCACAACAAGATGTACCTTATTGCCCGCCAGCCTCTGTAAAATATCCGTCATCGGCGCAATCCGCTGCCGGGGCACCCCGCGCTCCAGCAGGACGAAGATATCGTCATACTGGCCGGGGTCCACATTATAGATGAAATTCGTGATCTCCGTATCGCCTGCGGACGGATAGGCAGCGGCGCTGTGCACGCCGTAATCCGCACGCCGCTCGGGATGGATCGGACTGCGGGTCGAGGACTGATACAACACGCCCTCTCCCATCTCTGCGGCGATCCGCATCGGCAGATACATGAACTCGCCTACGCCCATCACCAGCGTACGGGCACCTTCACGCAGTCCCCGGAGCTGCCCGGCCACGCGGCTTACCCCTGCATCTATCTGCGCATTATCCGCAGACTCCAGGCCGAAGCGGCCACTGTGCTTCAGATATGGCGCTGGATTGATCACGCCCTGCCCATCCGCTGAGGTTACCGGAAGCCGCTCTAAACCGTCGAATACATAAGTGGTTACAAGCTCTGCGTCCGTGGAAGCAGCGGTTCCATTATCGGCTGCAGGCTGCAACAGCGGGATTCCCTCAACCTTGATGCTTCCCTGAAGCAGGGATAGAGCGGTTATCCGTATCCCCAGCTCCTGCTCCAGATCGCGGTAAGCCTGAATATTAGCTTCACTCCGCCAGTCCAAGAGAGAGGCCACTACATAGTCCCTGCGCGGGAATTTGGACTGGATGTCCCGGATTGTATTAATCGCCGTATTACCTGTCGTAATCTCGTCATCCACCAGCACAATCGGCTCTGTTCCCGATAACAGCTCAGCATTCAGGGCATAGCAGAGATGATCTACGGCGTGGGAATGCTCCTCTTCAAAGGTGACCACCGATTCCAGCTCAGGAATCAGCTCTCGTGTGGTATGAATATAAGACGCCCCGCCGGCGAACGCATTATACATGCTATGGCCCAAGGCGGTAGCGGTTTCGGCGAATCCGATGAACAGGACCGGCTGCGGCAGAACCAGACGCGCAGCAAGCAGCGCATGGTAAGCTTCTTCCGCAACCTCAGGATGGATCAGACCATGAACGGCCTGGTTCATCAGCGGGTCAATAACCTCCCGGTCAGCAGTATCCGCGCCCATCTCCAGATACAGAAGCAAGGCGAGTGCCGCTCCGCTGAGCAGCGGGGTATACGGTCCTACGGGAATATGCTTGCCAAGGACTTTGCTGACGAACAGGAAGGAGCGCTTCTTATTGATTCGTGCAGCCATGGAGAACAAAGACTCCACAGGCATATGAAAAGGATTCGAGGTTTCTGTCACCGTAACCTGCAGATTCTCGACGATATTAAACGTGTGTGTATTCGTTCTCGGGTAATAATCCGACAAAATGCTGTTGTTCATGTAACACCCCGTATATTTGAGATCGTAATAAAATTCGTCTGGCCCAGTTCAAATGAGGCTTGATTTCATTCATTTTGTTATAGTATTCACTCTTGAACACGCCGCGGCTGCCATCATTGCTGTCTACAATACTTAAGGCGTCCACATACTCTTCATGCATTACGGTATACATGGCCTGCACGGGTCTGAGGTGGGAGGGGTGGATAATGGTTTTGCCCACAATGCCGTTCTCCTTGTCCAGAATCACTTCCCGGATCAGCCCGTCCATGGAGCTTGAGATGAAGCTGTTGCGCATCTCGCGTCCATGCTTGCCGTAGGTATCCTCGAAGGGCGTCTCCCGCAGCTGCGGGCGGAGGACCCGGTGCCCCTTGCTGGCAAAATACTCCCAAACAGGACCCGAGATCACGTATCCTTCCTCCACACGGCCAAATACGTTAATAATATCCGACATGCAGTCGCGGATCGGTGTCAGATCATAGATGCTGATATCCGGGCTGCGCCGCAGTCCGAACAGGCTGGAGAAATCCGTTGCTCCGATCCGGACATTCAGCACATACCCGCGGTATTGCCCGAGCAGATCCCGGACCCCAAGCAGAGTATCCATCCGGCTCTCCCTGTAGATAATCGGCGCATTCTCCAGAATCGGCATCCCGTACAGCACCGGAGCGGAATAGCTGCGTGTGTCATTGTAATCGGCAATAGCCTCGAAATAATCCGTACCGTTCTCTACGGAGAATTTGGGGAAGACGAAGCCGGTCAGCATGGTAATTAATGATCCCAGCCGGAAAATCAGGTCTCTCAGCTGTGCAGGGTTACGTACGCGGATGAACAGCAGCGGAAGACTGCCGCGCTGGTCTGGCTCATTCTCCGCATAAGCGGATAGAAACGCCAGATGCCTGACGATGGACTCTTCGGCATAATCCACTTCACCGTCCCCGATGGCATCCTCCAAATCTATGATTACCGTAATAAGCCCCGAGGCTCTCAGCTTAATAATATCTTCGGCAACACTGGCACGGGTGGCCGGCATATAAAGGGCTGCTCCGACGGCATAAGCCAGTAAATCCTTGCGGGTAGTATGATCAAATGAAACCGGCGGAACATGGAATAATGAGGCTTCCTGTTCTTGTGTGAGGTAATCGAAATATCTCAAGGCCCTTCCCCCTTAATGTTGTGCCAGCACAATACAAATGGCCTTTGGCTGCGAGCAGAACCAGCTATGCCGTCCTCTCGGGGACGGTATCCGGCTTTATTTGAACCCAAGCAAAGGCCATGCTATAAACCTATTACGATTACCCGAAAGGCGTGCCGGAGTCCACCCTTCCCGTGAACCCCGCGCCTTCCTGCACTGCTATAAAGGATAAAGAGATGAAGCATGCAGATCAATCAGGCCTTGTGGTTCTCAGCCTTCTTGCGTTTGCTTGCGCTATACACGATAGTACCTGCAAACACCGCAATTAGAATACCGAAGAAAATGACATGCGGCAATTCATAGCCGAAGGCTCCGGCAAGCATTTTACCGGCAATCAGTGCAATAAGCAGGAATGCCGTTTGTTCCAGTTCAGGATATCTTGCGATCAGCTTGAGGAACACCTGAGCTACACCGCGCATCATCAGTACGCCGAGAATACCGCCAAGGAAGAGTACCCAGACTTCAGAACTAAGACCGAATGCTGCTACCACGCTGTCAATACTGAAGGCAATATCCATTAATTCAACCAGGAGGACCGTCTTCCAGAAAGAGGCGCCTTTATTCTTAACCTCGCCATCTTCACCGCTGCCCTTGAACAACCCTTTGTAGGCAATATAGAAGAGATACAAGGCCCCAAGCACCTTAACCAGCGTAAATTTGACGAGATAGGTCCCTAGACCAATCGCCAGGAATCTGAATAAATAAGCACCTAGTATCCCGTAGAACAAAGCCTTACGCTGCTGCTCCTTCGGCAGGTGCTTAACCATGACCGCCAGTACAAGCGCGTTATCAGCGGACAACAGACCCTCCAGCAGAATCAGACTTCCGATAATCCCCCAGCTGACAGGGTCGGATAGCGTCCCTGCAATATCACTCCATGAGAAGAAATGCCCGTAATTCTCACCGATACTCCTAAAAAAATCACTGAACCAGTCCATTCCACTTGCGCCTCCGGTAATATCAAATTATTTGCTTCCCGCTACCCAGCGAAGCCCCCAGCCATAAGCCTCATCCATCTCTCTGTGACCGCTGAAATATTGCACGAGCCGTTCAATACTGAAGGTCTCGCCCTCCACATTCCGGATCAGCGCGATGGCGCACATGCCTTTACGGTTGTTATGCTCGTCCAGATTCACGATAATATCCGGTCCTCCATCCTGCTTCAGGGTAACCACTCCATCCGCCTCAGACCAATTGGTAACTCCTTTGTAAATAAAGGCAAACACCAGAATCCGTTCGATCTGGGCTACCTTACTTCCGTTTATACGCAGATTCTCGCCGGATGTTACGGAGCCGGTCCGGTCATCTCCATCAAGCATGATGTAAGGCGGCTGCTGGAGGTTGCCGAACGCATTGCCCAGTGCCTGTACCACGCCTTTGCTGCCGTTCTTCAGCTCATACAGACATGCCAGATCCAGGTCCACCCCGCCCTTGTTACGGCTGAACAGTCCTCCGCCCTGCTTCTGGTTCCAGTTCAAATTAATCAGCAGCTCACCCAGTCCGGAGGCCGATTTCTTCAGGTTAATCGAATCGCCCTTCTTCTTCAGCTCAATCTTCTTCAGATTGAGATTCAGCGCCGGTGCGGGAGCTGCCTCCTGCTTAGGCGGTGCCGGTGCAGGTACAGGCGGTGGCGGAATCACAATATTCGGTCTGGATGACTCCGCACGGGGCGGCGGCACCTGAAGCGGCGGGCGTGCCGGCGGCGTCTGTTCCGGCGGCTTCGCTGCCGGAGCAGGCTCGTCCTCTACTTCTATGCCATAGTTCCCGCATAGTGCCTTAAGCCCGCCCGAGAAGCCCGCAACAATCGCACTGTATTTCCATTCTTCGCCATGTCTATATAATTCTCCAACTACAACAGCCGTTTCCACAGAGAACTGATTTCCGAGGTTACACCGCAGAAGCTGCGCACCTGTCGCCTGATTCACGATCCGGCACTCCGCTTCACTCATTTGTCCGAACATCTGCTTGCGTTTTTCTCCGTCATACAGAGTAAGCGTGAAGGCAATCTTCACTATGTTTGCCGGAATCCGCTCCAGCGAGACCTCGAACTGCTTCAGTCCGCCCGAAGCTGTACCCGGTACATCTTTATAGGTGATAAAGGGAGTAGACGGGTTATTGTAAAAGATCAGATCGTCGTCACTGCCCACTTTACCGCCAGCTCCAAGCAGGAATGCGGAAGCATCAATATCCATGGAAGACGGAGCTTTCCACCCGATCTCAACCGTAAGGCTGCGGAGTCCCGGGTTCCCTTTGGTCAGATCTGCTTTCTGTCCTTTGACTACTTCTGTACTCATTCTTACGCCACCTTTATACATGGATAAGAGTGCAACTTATCAGATTTTGTGTATAAAAAGGGCAGGATCGATGATGATCCCGCCTTTGAAGCTCTTATTGCGCGTCCAGCCCGTAGTTCTTGCATAATGCGCTTAGTCCGCCGGCGAAGCCGCTGCCGATCGCCTGGAATTTCCAATCCGCCCCCTGGCGGTAGAATTCACAGAAGACTACTGCCGTCTCGGTGGAGAAATCCTCGCCCAGATCGAACCGCAGAACCTCACGGTCGCTGGATGCATCCACTACGCGGACAAAAGCATTGGAGACTTGTCCGAAGTTCTGCGCCCGGGCCTCATAATCATAGATCGTAACCGTGATCCCGATCCGCTGAATATTCGCAGGCACCAGACTGAAGTCTACGATAATCTGCTCATCGTCGCCATCGCCTTCACCAGTACGATTATCGCCTGTGTGGGTTACAGAGCCTGTACCGCCGCTTGGATTGTTATAGAATACAAAGTCATTTTCGCTTTTGGCTTTGCCGTCCTCATGCAGCAGGAATGCTGAAGCATCGAGGTCGAAATCCTGTCCGCCGCTGTACTTGTTTGTATCCCAGCCCAGACCTACAATTACCTTCGTCAGACCCGGATTGGTCTTGGTAAGATCAATCCGCTGTCCTTTGGAAAGACTGATCGTCACTTTCGAAAACCCTCTTTCATTACAGATTTATTTCCCGGAGCCGCCGGGCTTATTGCAGGCCGTAATCACGTGTCAGGCCAGCCAGACCGTCCTTGTAGCCGCTGCCAATCGCATTGAATTTCCATTCTGCGCCGTTACGGTACAATTCGCCGACAACTACACCTGTTTCAACGGAGAAATCTTCACCCAGGTCAAAGCGGATCAGCTCTTCACTATTCGCATCGTTGACGATACGCACATAAGAACGGGAGACTTGTCCGAAGTTCTGGCTTCTGCCTTCTGCATCATAGATGGTAATCGTGAACGCAATTTTGTCCACATCAGCCGGGATATTCTGCAGGTCTACCTGAACCTGCTCATCATCCCCGTCACCTTCACCTGTACGGTTGTCGCCGGTGTGAACAACGGAGGCGTTCTCGTTCTGCTTGTTGTTGAAGAAGATGAAGTTGGACTCCTTGGCCACTTTACCGCTGGCATCGGTCAGGAACACAGACACATCAAGGTCGAAGTCTTTGCCGCCATCATATTTATTCGTATCCCATCCGAGGCCGACTGTGATTTTGGACAAGCCTGGATTCGTTTTGGTTAAATCGATTTTTTGTCCCTTGGATAAGTTAATAGCCATGAATAGAGCCCTCTTTTCTTAAATTGGATTTAGATTTAGATGTAGCGTTCTGCCAGCTGATTGATATGCGCGGCGTGGGCTGCTTCACCGATGGCTGCGAATTTCCACTCATCGCCATGACGGTACAGCTCGCCGCAGATCAGTGCCGTGAAGCCTGTATAATTGTCTGTCAGATTAAACTTAACCAATTCTGCATTGCCTGCCGCATTAATAATGCGGATATACGCAGATTTGATCATGCCGAAATCCTGCTTGCGGTTCACCGCATCATAGATATTAACAACTACAAGGACCTTATGGACATCCGCAGGAATCTGCTTCAGATTCACCATGATCTGTTCGTCGTCCCCGTCTCCCTCACCCGTCAGATTATCTCCCGAGTGGACTACAGAGTTATTCGCATTCTGTTTGTTGTGAAAGCAGACGAGGTTCAGCTTGTTCGTCAGCTTGCCGTTCTCATTCAGCAGCAGCGCTGAAGCATCGCAGTCGATATTCGCCTGTTTCTTGATTCCGAAGAAGCCTCTCGAAGGTTCGGCAGGGTCCCAGCCCAGTCCTACAATTACGTTAGACAGCCCGGCATTGCCTTTGGTTAAATCGATCTTCTGACCTTTTACCAGATTAATTCCAGCCAACTTGAAGTACCTCCGTTTCCAGATAGAAGTATGCCTTGCGGGTGTTACATCAGTGATACGGCGGTGAATCGCCTAAAGTTTCAGTCATTAGCAAATAAAATCCAGCCTGTACTTACAGGCTGAATTCACTTGGGCTGAGTCCCAGTACATTGCAGATATTCCGCACAACCGCTTTCTCATGCTCATCGAAGTCGCCGTCTGCTGCACCAATCGCCGAGCATACGCCCACGATTAAGCGTCCAACCTCCGGTTTGCCGTTAAACTTCCCGATGGCCTTAAGCGCTTCCTGCTTGCCGATCTCCGGCGAGAACTCGAAGTTGCTCACATAGTAATTGAACTGGGTGATGACATCTCTCATGTCAAATACCTTCAGTTCATTGCTGAGATTCATATATCCCGCCATCTTATTCTTCTCGGATTCCTCAATCTTGCCGTCAGCCGCAGCCACCAGCGCGCAGCCTGCTACTACCGCGTTCATAAAGTCTTTATTTTTAAATTTCTTCACTTGATCCGTCAGTCCGTTTTTGGTGGTATTCAGCCAATTTTTGAATGTGCTCATCGTATTCTCCTTCTATCATTATGGAATTATAAAAAAAGATATCCCCGAGCCTCCTCCCCGCCACCCTGGGCAGCTAATCATTCATGGACTTATTGCCTATTTCTTACTCTTCTAATATAACCGATTAAATAACAATATTCTACTTTGGGCGGTTCTCACAGTACCTTGGACAGAAACTCCCGTGTACGCTCATGCGACGGGCTGCCGAACAGCTGCTCCGGCGCACCCTGCTCGACTATGACACCTTGCTCCATAAAAAGCACCCGGTCCCCCACCTCGCGGGCAAAGCCCATCTCATGAGTCACCACAACCATGGTCATCCCCTCACGGGCCAGCTCCTTCATGACCGCCAGCACCTCGCCCACCATCTCGGGGTCCAGGGCCGACGTCGGCTCGTCGAACAGCATGATCTTCGGCTCCATCGCCAGCGCCCGGGCAATCGCCACCCGCTGGGCCTGACCGCCGGAGAGCGAGGCCGGATACATCTCCGCCTTCTCACTGAGGCCCACCTTCTGCAGCAGCTCTACCGCCTTCTGCCTCGCTTGATCCGCCGTCCATTTCCGCACCTTCACCGGGGCCAGCATGATGTTCTCGATCACCGTGCGGTGCGGAAACAGATTGAACTGCTGAAAGACCATCCCCACCTCGGTTCGGATATCGTTAATCCTTGTGCTCTTTGCCATCAAGGAAGTGCCTAGAGTGATAATATCACCCGCTTGCGGCTGCTCCAGCAGATTAAGGCAGCGCAGAAAGGTCGATTTGCCCGAGCCTGAAGGCCCGATGACCACCACAACCTCACGGCTGTGAATGTCGACGCTGATATCCGTCAGTACCTGATGGGCACCGAATGATTTATGCAGATGCTTGACTGAGATAACCGGTTCCATAGGGTTACACCTTCCGTTCGATATAATTAAGCAGCTTGCTGAGCGAATAAGTAAGGATGAAATAGATCAGTGCAGCGGTCAGATAAGGCTCCCATATCCGCAGGTATTGGCCTTTCATGGTATTGCTCCAGTACATAATCTCAGGGGCGGCAATCAGCGCCAGCAGCGAGGAGTCCTTAACCAGCACGATGAATTCATTCCCGAAGGCAGGAACCATCCGTTTGATGGCCTGGGGCAGAATAATGAAGCGCATCGCCTGCCGCCGGGTCATCCCGAGGGATAAGGCCGCTTCCCGCTGCCCGGGGTCGATGGACTGTATACCCGCGCGGAAGATCTCCGCAGAATAGGCAGCAGAATTGAGTGACAGCGCCACGAATGCGCTCATCAGCGCGTAGGTTTTGCCATAGAACAACGGGATCAGCCCGAAGTGGACGATCAGAATCTGCACATAGAGCGGCGTACCGCGGAAGATGTTGATATAGGCATGGAACGGCCAGCGGAAATACCACTTGGGCGCCATTTTACCGAAGCCGATAACCAGCCCCAGCAGGGAGCCGCACAGGATGGAGACCAGCGATACGCCGATGGTGAACAAGGTCCCTTTTAGCAAAACCGGTAAATAATGAACGATGATGTCGAATCTGAAATCCATAGAATTCTTCCCTTCTCTTCTGCATGTGCCTTACTCAAAAAAAGAAGCACGCGCAATAGCAATCATTACGCATGCTTGGTTGTTGCCGGTTCTCAGGCTACTTCGCGTTCATAAGCGCCGCCGTATCCGGCTCTTCGCCGAACCATTCCTTGTAGATCTCCGCATATTTGCCGTTCTCGATGACCTTCTTGATCGCCGGGTCCAGCTTCTCCTTCCATTCACTGCCCTTAGGATACAGAATGCCGTAGTACTCGGAGCCGAAATTCTCCTTGTCGATAATGCCGGTCAGCTTCTCCTTCGGATTGTTCTTGATGTATTCGTTCACGATGGCGATATCCGCGACCACCGCATCCGCGCCGCCGCCGTTCAGCTCCATCAGCGCTACCGCATTGCTGTCGAACCGCTTCAGGTTGCCGTTGTCGACGCCCATAATGCCGCTCATCAGCTCATCCGCTGTCGTAGCTGCCTGAACCGCTACCTTTTTCCCCTTCAGATCCAGGGAGGATTTGATCTCGCTGCCTTCCTTCACCATGATCATGTTCGTAGATTCGAAATAAGGGATGGAGTAGTCATAGGTTTCCTTGCGTTCATCTGTTATCGATACCGAGGATACACCCGCCTGATATTCAGTGCCCTGCTTCACACTGGTCAGCATGGTATCCCAGCCTGTGTTGGTGACCGTGTAATCGACGCCGGCCTCCTCCATTACCGCCTTGATGAAATCAATGTCAAAGCCCTTGATTGTATCGGTATCCATATACTCCATTGGTGCATAGCTGGCATCGGTAGCGATTTTGAGGCTCTTCCCGTCCGAACTGCCGCCTTCTGCATTATTACCAGAGCCACAACCCGCTATTGCCAAGACCAGGAGTGCCACCATACCTGACATCGCCCATGTTTTCCGGATTCCCATTCTCCAATCCCCCTACTTATTTGTAAAATAACTTAAGGAGATTTTATCAGATTAAAGCAATGATGACAATTAACTTTATCCACTAGTGTAATATAATATGACACTATTATCGATATATTGTAACATCTCATGCAAAAAAGCAGCCAAAATGTCCCGGAGAGAGCTCCGGCAGCATTCTGGCTGCTTACTGAATGGTCAATCTATATATTAGCGCATAATTTAGAAGGTTAAATCGCCGTCATAGGAAGCAATCATCCGGTACAGCTCCGGACGGCGGTCACGGAAGATCCCCCATTCAATCCGGCCTACCTCAAGGGCATCCAGATCGAATTCGCTGACCAGCACGGTCTGCTCATTCCGTCCGGCTTCGACAATCTTGTTGCCCTGCGGACCGGCGATGAATGACGAGCCGTAGAAATCAATGCTGGAATCCTCGTCAGTCTCCTTCCCGATCCGGTTGGAGGCCACGACAGGAATCAGGTTAGCGGCAGCATGACCCAGCATGCAGGTCTGCCAGTGATCCTTGGAATCAATCGACCCATCCTGCGGCTCCGAGCCGATGGCTGTAGGGTAGAACAGAATCTCCGCACCCATCAGGCTCATCACCCGGGCAGCTTCCGGGTACCATTGGTCCCAGCATACGCCGACTCCGATTTTGGCATAGCGGGTATTCCACACCTTGAAGCCGGTATCGCCCGGGTTGAAGTAGAATTTCTCTTCATAGCCTGGACCGTCAGGAATATGGCTCTTGCGGTATTTGCCCATCACGGTTCCGTCCGCATCAATTACCGCCAGCGAGTTGTAACGCGCATAGTTCTTCTTCTCATAAAAGCTGATCGGCAGCACCACCGCAAGCTCCTTGGCGATCGCCTTGAAGTGGTTCACCGCCTTGTTCTGCTCAAGCTCTGTAGCATAGGCATAGTAATCCGACTTCTCCTTCTGGCAGAAATACGGCGTCTCGAACAGCTCCTGCAGCAGAATAATCTGCGCTCCTTGTGCGGCAGCCTCTCTAACCAGGGCCTCCGCCTTGCGGATATTCTCATCAATGTCGCCGGAACAGCTCATTTGCGTCGCGGCTACTTTTACTTGTCTCATGGTTGTTCCTCCTTATATGAACTTATAACACTTAAAACTCAAAGCTTGGTCGTCGCTGCGGTGAACATTTGGACTTCCGGCCGCTGTTGTCCCCAGATTTCTTGATTTAATCCGCTCTCCGCGGTTGAAATCCGGTGACAAAGGCGGTCGCTAACGCTCCTACAGTTCCAAATTTCCCCTCCGCTTCTTTTCGCTTTTCGTTAAGCTCCATTCACCGCAGGCATCTGCTGGGTGGTGCAGTGCACGTTGCCGCCTTCGCCGATCACGGCCATTCCGTTAACGGTACGGATGCGGCGGTCTGGGAACAGCCCGGCCAGCGTCTCTTCAGCCAGCTTGTCCGTCTCAGCCGCTGTACCGCCGAAGACCGGCAGGATGATTCCGCAGTTCACGAAATAGAAATTCAGATAGCTCAGCGTCAGGCGGCTGCCCTCGAAATCTACACGGGGCGGCTGCTGAATGCGGACAATCTCCAGCTTACGGCCTTTGGCATCAACCGTCTGCTCCAGAATGCGCAGATTCTCCTGCGTAATCGCATAGTTCTCATCCTGCGGGTCCTCGCAGACCTGGATAATCACCTTGCCCGGTGCCGCGAAGCAAGCGATGTTATCGACATGCCCGTCCGTCTCATCCCCGCTGAGGCCGCGCTTCAGCCAGATGATGGACTCGGTCCCGGTATACTGCTTGACATAATCAGCAATTTCTTCGCGGCTAAGCTCAGGATTACGGTTCGTATTCAGCAGGCATTCCTCTGTGGTCAGCAGGGTGCCCTCGCCATCCGTATGAATGGAGCCGCCCTCCATCACCAGCGGGGCATTGAATCTGGTGATTCCCTGATGCTCAAGAATCTGCGGTGCCACCGCATCATCGAGATCCCACGGCGAATATTTGCCGCCCCAGGCATTGAACTTCCAGTTGACCCCGGCCAGCTTGCCGTCCGGACCAGCGACGAAGGTCGGACCGTTGTCGCGCAGCCAGGCATCATTATGCTTGATCGGAAGCAGCGTTACATTAGCACCAAGCGCCAATTGCTCAACGGCCTCCAGCTCGTCCGGGTTAACAACCACGGTCACGGGCTCGAATTCGGCAATCGCCCGGATAATCTCGGCATACCCTGCGCTGACCGCTTCATGATTATCAGGGTGTACCATCGAGTCCTTCACCGGCCAGGAAATGAAGGTCCGTTCATGCTTGGCCCATTCGGCCGGCATTGTATAGTGTAAATCACGTGGATGCATCATTTAGTTACCTCTGCTGTTCATATTTGAAGCCGGGCTGTACTGTCTGCCCGCAAAGCTCCTCACCCATCATACATGAATATGCCGATGGGCTCAATTGCTGCGCAGCAATAATCCCTCTGGAAATATCCAGAGGGATCGCAGAGTGGAAATGGCTTTTTCAATCTGCTAAATCTGTTACAGCCTGATTTGCTTGAGGATATTGCCGCTGAAGTCTTTAATGAGAAATTCCCCATTCTCCAGGACACCGTAAGAGTTCGGGTTGTTCTCCTTCGGCAGCGCAATCGATCCGGGATTGAGCACATTAATGCCGCCCCTCACCTCTGCCACCGGCAGATGCGTATGCCCCTGAATAAACACATCCTGCGGGGAGAGCGCCGGTAAGCGGTCGATGCTGAAGCCATGCCCGTGGGTGGCGTAGATTTTGCGGCCTTCATGCAGAATCAGTACATAGTCGCCCATCATCGGGAAGTGCAGCAGCATCTGATCCACCTCAGCATCACAATTACCTCTTACCGCCGCCAGCGATTTACCGGATTGGCAGTATGCATTCAGCCTGTCGGCGACCCCCTGCGGATTATACCCCTCCGGCAGCGGATTCCTCGGCCCGTGATACAGAAAGTCGCCCAGTATAACCAGCGTGTGCGGCTGCTCCTCCTCCGCTTTAGCCAGCACCTCCTCCAGCCAGTACAGTGATCCGTGAATATCGGAAATGAACATTAGTTTCATGTGGATGCTTCCTTTCTGTGAATATACCTGTCACTAACTTCTACTATAACGCTTTTTTGCCAAACTAGTTGAAACTCTCAGCCAAAATCCTGCCAAAAATGCAACATCCTATTTACAGCCACAGGCCCAATACAAAAATGTTGCATGAAAAGCAGCATTCCTTCTCCTCCGGGCGAAATTACAGGCTGAATCCTGCATTCTGTGCAACAATTCCGCCTGAACCCCGCCTATTGCCGGTTCGAAATTGCATTATGTGCAACATTAGACGCGAACGCTACATCCCACACCTGTATCCTACTATAAACGAGCAGCTGAGGCGGGGAACGCAAAGCAAGACGCCCGGGAAGGGCGTCTCTTGGGGGACATACTTGGCAGAACACACCTTATCAGGCGTTCCTTGACGGACATCGCTTGACTGAGCGTCTCACAATGGAGCACCACACTCAAACTCACTTATCAGCAGCCTCAAGGCAGATTGGACGAGCCCATCAGGAAGCGGTCTACCTCGCGGGCAGCCTGGCGGCCCTCGTTAATCGCCCACACCACAAGACTCTGGCCGCGCCGCATATCACCGGCGGTGAAGACTCCCTCCACATTCGTTGCCTGCGCGCCGAACTCTGCCTTCACGTTGGAACGCTCATCGCATTCTATGCCAAGCTGTCCCAGCACCGTTTCTTCCGGCCCGGTGAAGCCCAGCGCCAACAGCACGAGCTGCGCCGGGATCACCTCTTCGCTGCCTGGTACTTCGACCGGCGCCATCCGCCCGTCTTCCGTGCGCTTCCATTCAATGCGCACCGTGTGCAGCTCCTGTACATGGCCATCTGCATCGCCGACGAAACGCTTGGTATTCACCAGATAGCGGCGCGGATCTTCTTCATATAGAGAAGCTGCCTCCTGCTGTCCGTAGTCCACCTTCAGCACCTTCGGCCATTCCGGCCAAGGATTGCCCGGCTGGCGGGTCAATGGAGACTGCGGCATAATCTCCAGCTGAATCACGCTGCGGCAGCCGTGGCGGATGGAGGTCGCTACACAGTCTGTTCCCGTGTCTCCGCCGCCGATGACGACCACATCCTTGCCTGCCGCCGACAGGTATTCTCCATCCTCCAGCCCGGAATCCAGCAGACTCTTCGTATTCAGCGTCAGGAATTCCATCGCCTGATGGATGCCGCGCAGCTCCCGGCCCTCCAGCGGCAGGTCGCGCGCCTTCGTAGAACCGCCGCAGAGAACCACCGCATCATTCTCCTCCTGGAGCTGTGCGGCTGTAATATCCCGGCCGATCTCAGTCCGGGTGACGAAGGTAACGCCTTCCGCTGCCAGCAGATCCACCCGGCGCTGCACCTTCTTCTTATCCAGCTTCATGTTCGGAATACCGTAGGTCAGCAATCCGCCGATCCGGTCAGCCCGCTCATACACCGTTACACTGTGTCCCGCCTTATTCAGCTGGGCAGCGCAGGCCAGCCCGGCAGGGCCGGAGCCGACGACGGCAACCTTCTTGCCTGTTCGGGTCAGCGGCGGCTCAGGAACGATCCAGCCTTCCGCGAATCCTCTATCTACAATCGCTTTTTCGATCGATTTAATCGTTACCGAATCACCGTTCTTCCCTACTGTGCAAGAGCCTTCACAAGGCGCTGGGCAGACGCGTCCTGTAAATTCCGGGAAGTTATTCGTCTTATGCAGGCGCTTTAGCGCAACCTGCCAGTTGCCGCGGTAGACCATGTCATTCCACTCTGGAATCAGATTATGCAGCGGACAGCCGCTGGCCATCCCTGACAA
Organism: Paenibacillus sp. FSL H8-0048; assembly: GCF_038002825.1. Lineage (NCBI taxonomy): Bacteria > Bacillati > Bacillota > Bacilli > Caryophanales > Paenibacillaceae > Paenibacillus > Paenibacillus sp. FSL H8-0048. The sequence goes on from NZ_JBBODF010000001.1 coordinate 4,197,851, forward strand.
CATACGCCCGACATGGCAGAACGGTGTTCCGCAATCCATACAGCGGGCACCCTGCTCACGCAGCTGTTCTTCCTCCATCGGAACCGAGAATTCATTCCAGTTCTTAATCCGCTCCAGCGGCTCGCATTCAGCAGGCGTGCGCCGCTGATATTCTATAAATCCGGTTGTTTTACCCATCCCTGTCATCCTCCGAGTCTCTCTGATTGGCCGCCGAAAGGTAATAGACGGCATTCATGCCCACACCCGGCTCCAAAAAGAAACACACTCTTCTGTCACCGTCCGTTATTCTGTCACTGTAAAGCAGCGAAGCAAGAGGCTGTAACGGGGCTTCAAATCACCCCGGTACAGGCTCTTGCACGGTTATCATAAGGGGAATAAATGCCTTCATATTACCACCTATCCGCAGGGAGAGAACATGAGCAATGTCACCTTTTGTGTTAACGTTATGTGGCAAATCGTGGACAGCAGGGTCAGGCAGCATCTTTTTTCTTGAACATATTATAGACCGAGCTGAACACCCCAAACAGAATGCCCGTTAACGGGAAGACGATCCAGTTGATCTCCCACTGGTCAAACACAATACCGCTCACCAGAAAAACACAAGTAACCAACGGCCAGATCACAGCGGCAACCGCACCGACAAACCGGTCCTCCTCCTTCTTCGCTTCACTGAAATCACCGGTCTTCAGCAGTTTCTTATAAGCCCCCCGGATATTTCCGTAATACACGAAGAGGAACACCGCTACAGCCACCATGATCAACAGAACGGCTACCCCGAACGAGCTGTATTCATCTCCAAACACAGAAGATACAAAGATGGCAATCGGCGACAATACGCATAAACAGACCCCCATGATGAGCGACAACGTATAGGTGGCGGCAAAAGCCGACTGTCTCTGCTCAATATATGCCTCCAGAGGATACGGCAGATTGAACCCGGACTCCAAATATTTGTATTTCTCCATTTTCGTGCCACTGTAGATAAATAAGGCGATAGCAGGAACGAGGAGCAGTAACAGGGAGACCAGCCCGATCATGCTCATCGCATCCTCAGAGAATACAGAGTCCATGAACCCGTTCTCCCCCAGACCTGAGATCAGGATTAGCAGAGCAGCGCCCAGCATAATCAGCCCTACACCCCAGCCTACGAGCAGGCCTGATCTTTTTTTGGCAGCGATAAATCCCTCTACAGCAAGCTCATCCAGCATGGGCAGCCCCAGTTCTTCCTCCTTACGAACCTCTCCAAGCCCCAGCTCGCTGACCAGCTCATCAATGTTGCCGAATTCAGAAATGACAATGCCCACCGCTTCGTTCTCCGACTTCCCTTCATGCTTCAGTTCATAGTATTTCTCCTCCATGTTGCCAAGCAGCTCCTGCTTCAGCATCGCCATCTGTTCCGTTCTGGGCAGAGATGCGAACATATTGTTCAAGTATACAATGATGGTATCCAAGTTCCTCACAGCTCCTTTATGAATTTGTTGATAACTTCCTGCGTGATCTGCCATTCCTCGCATTTGGCCCGGTAGTAGGCAAGACCCTGCGGAGTGATGCGGTAGTAGGTGCGTCTTTTGCCAAACGTCTCATCCAGATAAAAAGAATCAATATAACCGTTCTTCTCCAGCCGGGTGAATGCCGAATAGAGAGTGGTTTCCTTCATAATGTATTTCTCTTCCGACAACTTCCGTATGTTCTTGGAAATCTCATAGCCATAAGACTCCCCGTCCAGAAGCATGTAGAGGATCATCGTATCGTTATATCCCCTGATCACATCACTGCTGATCAATTGCCTGCCTCCTTTACTTCATCTGTCGTAGTAATTAGGTTCATTGTAGCACAATTACTACGACAGATGAAGTAGTGTTTTACACGGAAATACTTTTTATTTTTAAAAGCGGGGTTATGGGCGGATTCCGTGCTAAAGCAGGCTCGGATAAACCCTTGACATAAAAGCGTCCCTTGGAGAGTTTCCTCCAAAGGACGCTTAAACTGAATCTTATTCCTGGAGTTTACTGTCCCGTTTTTCGGAATCACCTTGCTTGCTTCAGGATACTATACCTGATCTCTTAGAAACCTTGATATGATGGGCCGGTCTGGAGGGCTTATGTGACTTGGCAGTTGATCCAGCTCAAAAAACTGAATATCCTGCACCTCATCCCCGTCTCCTCTAAGGGTTCCCCTGTAACCCTTGCACAGATATGCTGCAACAACGTTATGTACTTCGTCTCCATTGGGATACCGGTAATACAATTCCGGCCCAGAAAATAAATCCAGTAGCTCTAAGCCCAACGCCTCTAATCCTACCTCCTCGAAAAGCTCCCGCTTCGCAACCTCTATCATCTCTTCCCCCGGCTCCATGGAACCTCCTGGCAATCCCCACATGCCGTTATCTGTTCTCTGTTGCAATAATAATCGCCCATGGGGGTCCAACAAAATCACACAAGCTCCTGCCATAATGAGGGGATGAGTTCCGATTAAGGTGCGGATTTGTTTAATATAATTGGTCATGTGCTTCACGTCCTTATAAGTTCGACTGTATTTACCTTAATATAGCATTGCACAGACAAACAGCAAAAAGCAGACTGCCCAGGCAGACTGCTTCTGCGATACCTATAATCGCGATAGCTATCAGTCAATTCACAGCAAGTACAATCATTCCAATTCCTGCAGCGGTTAAAATACCGCCCTCCAGCCCGCTGATCTGCTCCTCGCCGAATACGATGTCCCATGTGCCCAGTTCGGGCAGCTTCAGGGCTGCACCCTCCGGGTTGGCATTGTACAGAACGTACAGATGCTCCGCAGAATCTCCTCCGGCATGATCGCGGAGCGTGAAGGCCACCGCCTGCGCCGGTGCGTCTTCGAACACCAGATGGTCACGGATCTCCTCTGCGGTACGCAGCCGGAAGGCGGGATGAGCCGCGCGCAGCGCGATTAGCTGCTTCATGTACGCTACGGATTCAGCATGCTCCGCGCAGCGTTCCCAGTCCAGCCAGTTCACTTCCACTGGTGATTTATAGCTGTTCTCCACACCATCCTTGGTCCGCAGGAACTCCTGCCCGGCATGGATGAATGGAATCCCCTGACTGGTCAGCACGATGGCTGAGGCAAGATGATGCATGGTGAGGCGCTGCCCGTCTTCCGCTCCTGCCGTAGACAAGACCAGCTTATCCCACAGTGTATGATTGTCATGGCACTCCACGAAGTTCACACTCTGCTGCGGCTCCTGGGCGTATTGCCCGAGACCGGGCCCATAGTAAATCGCTCCGGCAATGCCCGCCTTCACATTGCGCTCGAAGCCGAACCCGCCGCTGATGAAGCCCTTTTGGTCATGGAGAAATATATTTCCTTTCACCGCATCGCGGAAGCCGTCATTAAAGTGTCCGATGCCCGGCATCTCATTGGCTTGACACTGGTTGGCCCGCTGCTCTTCTGCCAGCTCCGTATCCATCACCCAGCCTTCGCCAATGGTCATAATCGAGGGGTCCAGCTCATCCAGACGGCGGCGGATCTCATTCATGGTCCCTGTATCATGCAGTCCCATCAGATCGAAGCGGAAGCCGTCAATATGGTACTCCTTAGCCCAGTACAGCACGGACTCCACGATGAAACGGGACATCATCTTGCGCTCAGAAGCAGTGTCGTTCCCGCAGCCGGAGCCGTTGGATAACCGGCCATCTGCGGTGTAGCGCAAATAATAACCGGGAACCAGCTTGGTGAAGTTCACCCGGAAGCCGTCATAGACATGATTGTAGACCACATCCATAATGACACGCAGGCCGCGGTCATGAAGTGCCTGAATCATCGTCTTCAGCTCCCGGATACGCAGACCCGGTACATACGGATCTGACGCATAAGAGCCTTCTGGAGCATTATAGTTTTTGGGATCATATCCCCAATTATAGTGAGGCTCCGTAAGAAGGGTCTCATCCACGCTCTCTGTCGCATAATCATAGATAGGCAGCAGCTGCACATGGGTAACACCCAGACTGGCTATATGATCAAGACCGGTGGCAATGCCCTCAGGACCCCGGGTTCCGGCTTCAGCAAGACCCAGGTATTGCCCTGTATGCGCAATCCCGCTGGCAGGATGGACGGATAAATCGCGCAAGTGAAGCTCATAGATCACCGCATCCACCGGGTCCGCAAGCGGCGGCTTATCCTGCGTCCAGCGCGCGGGATCGGTCTTGCGCAGATCCAGGATAGCCCCTCTGTCCCCGTTCACGCCGACCGCGCGGGCGTACGGGTCCACCGCTTCATTCCATAGATCACCGATGCGCACCTTATAGGTGTAGAACATTCCGTCCAGATCACCCGGAACGCTGAGTCTCCAGGTTCCCCGGACGTCACGCACCATGGGAATCTGCCGCTGCGCAGCATCCTTCCAGGATGGATAGAGCACCAGCTCCGCTTCCTGGGCCGTCGGGGCCCACAGACAGAACGCTGAGCCGGACGCCGAATAGGTTAGGCCAAGATCCTCTCCTTCATAGCTGAACAGCTCATCGAAACTCCGGTCGAAGACAGAGATTCCGCCGGTAGCCGCCGGGTCCCCGTAATCAATCGGTTCCTTCATTTCCTTCTGTACTGACAAGGCATACCGCCTCCTTTACCCTTAACTAAATATACGGCACAATTTCAAGTATTTATTCAACTCTGTTTTTCTCTATATGAAATTTTATCCTAACCGCCACATTTGTGCAAACGTTTGAATCACACTCTGCAAGTGAAAACGGCATTACCGTCCTTTGTAAGGATAGGGCGAAGCATATACATTCTTATCGTTCAAAAAGGCCGGAACACAGCAGATATCCTGCCCCGGCCCGGCCACTATCTATCCACCCAAATTCTAACGGACCGGAGGGATCTTATCCCCGCGAAAACGCCACTTTTTGCAGCGTAACGGACTCAGGCGACCTTACAGTCTCTCTATGAGACGTTTCGGAGCTGAAGGGCAAAGGATAAGGCCTGTGGAGTCCGTTATTCGCCCGATTGGCGACTTTCTTTCCAAAATAGGAGCACCTCAGTCCGTTACGCCAAACCAAACGCCCCTGAAGAACAACGCCCGCTTGTCTGTTACTGCACATCTGGAGATTCCGGCAGGTTGAGCGACACCATCGTAAGTATTTTTTTATTCGCTGAATAGGAGATCAGCCGTTCTCTGCCCGGAGTATAACCGCCGCCCGGATGCTGCACCCCGTTGTCATGGACAACCAGCTTGCAGGAGCCGTCCTCCTCATCCTCATAGCCGATTCCCAGCACCCAATGATAGTCATACGCATATCTTCCGCGCCAGCGGAGGCTGAACCACTTGTCGAATTTGAGCGCGACCGGACGCCCGGCATTAATCTCGGCCCGGTAGCGCCCGATATCATTGAAGACGGATACCTCAATAAGGCCGGAGCGGTTGTGTAAAAGCGGCAGGGCTGAGCCGATGTACGCCCGGAGGCCTCTGACAAAGCTGCGTGTGCTCATGCCCCAGGGCGTCCCGCCATGGTGGGTATAGATATAATTGATATGTGCGGCCATGGAATCAAAATGGCGGATACCCGGAATAAACGTCCGGCTCCTGTTCGAATGCCAATATTCCAGAAGGGCGGCCATGGTTGCCGGTCCGCAAGCTGAGGAAGGTGAGGCTACGCCTGTCTCCCACTGTGTATAAGCCTTCGCCTTCAGGCGCTCCCCGGAAGTCTTCCTGCTCATAGGGATACCCTATGGCTGCAATGCTCCAGCACCCGGTCAATATCGGCAGCCAGGAACGGCTTGCTGACAAAATCATCCATACCCGCCGCGTAGCAGCGCTCCCGGTCCTCTTTTCTGGCATACGCTGTCACGGCTGCAATGTACGGCTGGTGCGGAGCAGGCGCCTGTTCGCGGATTCTGGCCGTTGCCGTAAGCCCGCTCATCCCCGGCATTTGAACATCCATGAATACCAGATCATACCGCTCACGGAGCACTGCCTGCACCGCAGCTTCGCCATGATCGACCAGATCGGCGGCATAGCCTCTTTTGTCCAGCATCGTAACCAGCAGCTTCTGATTCACCGGATGATCCTCCGCCACCAGTATACGCAGAGGCCCGAATTCAGCAGCGGATTGGCCTTCTTCCGGAATACTGGTCTGTTCAGAGGCTAACGCCGGATCAGAGACGGGCAACATGTCCTCCTTGCCTCCTTCCGGTTCCAGCTCAACATCTACAGGCAGGATGAAATAGAAATTAGATCCTTCCCCGACCACACTCTCTACCGTGATGGCCCCGCCCATCAGCTCCACCAGTTTTTTGCAGATTGCCAGACCCAGTCCGGTTCCCCCGTACTTGCGGTTAATAGACGGATGCAGCTGTGAAAAGGACTGGAACAGCAGCGGCTGCTTCTCGGGAGGGATGCCAATGCCTGTATCGGCCACGCTGAACTTAAGCGTCAGCCTCCTGCGGTCCCTGCTATATTCTCTGCTCAGCAGAATAGAGACTTGTCCCGTCTCGGTGAATTTCACGGCATTGCTGACAAGGTTCACCAGCACTTGGCGCAGCCGGGCCGCATCTCCCATAATCAGCTCCGGCACATCCGCAGCCATGCGGCAGGACAGCTCAATATTCTTTTCACGGGCCTTCGGCATGAACAGCTCCGTGATATTGTCGAGCAATTCCGCCAGACTTACCGGTTCACGGGTAAGCGTCATTTTACCGGCCTCGATTTTGCTGAAATCCAGAATTTCATTAAGAATATATAACAGGGATGCACTGCTCTCGCTGATAATCTGGGCATACCCCCGCTGTTCTTCCGTCAATTCCGTCTCAGCCAGCAGATCGGTCATTCCCATAATTCCGTTCATCGGTGTACGCAGCTCATGACTCATGATGGCAAGGAATTCCGATTTGGCCTGGTCGGCCTTCTCCGCCAGCTCCTTGGCCCGGATGATCTCCTTCTCCCCGGTAGTGTCACGGAAGACAACAACCGCTCCCTTACGCTCCCCCTTGTCAAACAGAGGGGTAACCTGGTACTCGGCCAGGAAGCTGGAGCCGTCCTTGCGCCACAGCACCGCATCCAGGCTCTGATGGGCTTCTCCTGCCCGGACTGCCCGCATCAGCGGAGACTCCTCCGGCCGGTAATGGTTGCCGTCGAGCGCAGTCTGCTGGATAGGGTCCAGGTACGGATGTCCGGTAATCTCATCACATTCGAAGCCCAGCATATTCGCTCCCGCAGGATTAATAAAGGTCACCCGCCCCTCGTTGTCCAGACCGAATATTCCTTCGGATACGGCATTGAGAATCAGGGTGTAATCATTGCTCAGCTTCTCAATCTGCTCCGTGTATCTGATATGATCTGTGATATCGCGGGAGATTCCATATACCCCTACTACCTGGTGATCCACAACAATTGGAATATTAATCGTATTGATCTCCACCGGATGCCCGTCTTTGTGAATCAGCGTCAGATCATAGCTCTGCGGCTCCCCCTGGCTGGCAAGAGTGAAGTGATGCAGCGTCTTCTGAATATCTTTGTCAGCGACCAGCGGCCCAAAATAATTCCCCAGCAGCTCCTCCAGCGAGTAGCCGCTCAGCTGCTCCAGATTGGCATTCGCCGTCAGATAATCCCCCTGCAGATTCATGGAATATACCGCCGCAGGATTATACTCGAACAGGGATTTGTAGCGCTGCTCACTCTCCTGCAGCTTCGATTCGAATTGCTTGCGTTCAGTAATGTCACGTCCTACCGCAATAATCTCTGTCTTCCGGCCCTGCGCATCAAAAATATAACGGCTGTTCGTCTCAAACCACACATAGGTACCGTTCTTGTGGCGGTAGCGGTAGGAGGCCGGGGGAATTAATCCCGAATCCTCACTCTCCGCCATCTGATTCAGAATCATCTCCAGATCATCAGGATGCAAGTAATCGTAGGCACTGGTGCCGATCATCTCCTCAGGCTCATAGCCGAGCAGCGACCGGCTGGCCGGCGAGCAATACAGGAAGATGCTGTCCTCTATCGCATGGCGGGAGATCAGGTCAAGGGAATTCTCGGACATCAGCCGGAAGTTCCGTTCACTCTCCCGCAGTTGCTCCTCCATATGCATACGCTCGGTAATATCCTGCATCATGCCGAACAGCTGGGCCGGCCGGCCCTCCGGTCCCGCAATAACATCCCACTGGACATGCACCATCAGGACCTCCCCATCCGGCAAAATCATCCGGAAAGCCGTGTTCCCCGGCTCCCCCAGTCCCCTGGCCCGTTCGACGGCCTCCCTCAGAATCGGAACATCCTCCGGATGGACCAGTGCCAGAAAGGCATTCTGATTCACATGCCCTGTCTCCACACTGTATTGCAGAATACGCTGCAGTTCATCGGAGAACGTGACTCTGCCCTTCAGCAGATCCCAGCCCCAGGAGCCTATTCTGGCCACCCGCTGGGCGGATGCAAGAGCCTCCTCGCTGTGCTTGCGCCGGGTGACGTTACGGCCAATCCCCATTATCCGTGTGATTTCACCCTTCTCGCCACGGATCACATGGAAGGAGGTCTCAAACCACAGATAGTGACCCTCCTTATGACGCAGGCGGCGGCTGGAGATATTGTTCTCCAGCAGACCGCCGGAGCTGTTGATAGCCCCAACATCGTCAAGATGATAGAATTCTGCGCGGTTCCTGCCGATAATCTCCTCTGGATAGTATCCAATCTGGGAGTAAGAGGACGGCGATATGAATGTTATCGTTCCGTCCGGCAGCGAGAAGGAGATCATACTCTGATCGTCTTTTATGAATAAATTGTACAGATCGCGGCTGTCTACGGTCAGCTGATCTGCAATTTTGCGGTCTGTTACGTCCTGTGCATATACAATAACAGTCTGGCCGGAAGGCTCCTCTTGAGCCGGAATGAAGGTCAGGGCGAGCCAGAACGGCTGCCCGTCACGGCCGGAGAACCGCTGATCCGTCTGGAGAGCCTGTCCTTGCTGCTGTGCAAGCTCTGTCACGATTCGCTGAATGGTGAACCGCTCCTGCAGTTCCCGGCCGGCCCCCGATTGAGTCCCTGAGAGAAACTCAGCTTCAGTGCAGCCCAGCATATTGCAAAAGGCAGGATTAATTTTCATCCATCGGCCTCCTTCAGGAGACAATACCGCCATCCCCACGGGGGATAAACGGAAGGCTTGATCGAAAATGCTGTTATTACTGGCCAAGTTATCCATTACATAAGACCTCCTTCATTCCGGGCTGGCGCTCGCTTCTGCAGACCCTCTGCTGTTCTTCGTCTGCCATTTCTACCTTCACAGTATACGCTATGACTGTCACAGAACGAAATGGAAGCCCAGTCCTTGATTTTTAAAAGTTCAAATTGAAATCATTGACAAAATATACGGTTTTCCCTATATTTAAAAATAAAACTATCTTCGTGACTCATTACGCCGGAAGCACCCGTAATAGAGGCCTGTTGGCCTTTACTGCGGGTGCTTTGTTTGTGTTCCGGGACATGAAGACAAGCGGAGGAATGTTAATGAACAATCTGTATAAGCCAAATTGCCTGCTGCTGTCTCTCTTGATTGCCCTTGCCCTAAGCTTCCCGGCCGGTCCGGCTTCGGCAGCTGCGACGGTCATTACCTCAACGGTTCAAGCTTCCTTTGACCTGACTGCTGCTAAGGCGGACAGCACTGCCCGCGCCCGGATGAAGAGCCAATTCACCGAATTAACCCTTCTGTCTGCCGGGTATGACAGCCGGGAGGTGCAGATCCGGGCGCTTCATGATCAGAATACAGAGGCGCTGAATGCAGTCCGGGAGTCCATCAAGAATATGGACCAGGCTTCCATCACCAAGCTGAGCACCTCCGTCAGCAGTGCCAAGCAGCGTTATCAGCCGCTGTTCGATCAATACAGCGCGCTGAACAAGCGGATCTCCCTGCTCAAGGGACTGAAGGACAAGACGCTGAATTCCGTTCTGAAGGCCCAATCAGAAGCCATGAAGCTGTTGGTCCAGATAGCCCGCCAGGAGATCCGCGACAAGGAAGCGCTGCTCAAGGCCGCCAAGGATACCCGTTCGCGCCGGATGGCCGCTGCCCGCAAGACCCTGGCCGGCATTGACAGACCGCAAAGCTTAATCAAATCACAAAAAAGCGCAGTCTCTGCCCTGAACAAGCGGCTAACGGCAGACTGGAGCGACTTCAAGGCGGCTATCCGCAAGCAGAATCCTGCTCTGGCCGGACAATCCTTATCTTCTATGGTCGCCGGATACAAGCAGATCGCAGCGGGCAAGCTGAAGATCCTGGAGTATGAGCAGACAATTGCCGGAATCATTGCCGCTACTCTTAAACAGACGGGCAGCTAAGCCGCAGACCGCCGTTCCCTGCTTGCTCCTGTGTCTTCTGCACGCCAGAACGCATATGTTAGGTTAAGAACCCTATCTACTATGCAGCGGGAGGAGCAGCTACAATGCACATCTGCATGATTGCACCGGAGCAGTTCACGGTTCCCGGGGACGGCTCTGTGGAGATTTGCATCTGGAATATCGCGCGGAGGCTGGCCAAGAGACATAAGGTAACCATCCTAAGCCGCAGAGCCGCCGGTCTTCCTGACACGGATGAGCTTGAGCAGGTCAAGTTCATCCGGCTGCCTTCAGGCAGCCCTTCCCGGTACCGCAGCTCCGTTCTCATGTTCCTGGAAGCTGCCGAACCGTTCGACCTTATTCAGATTGATAACCGGCCACGGCTGGCAGCGGCTGTGAAGCGGCAGTCCCCCGGCACTCCGGTGATGATATTCCTTCACTCTCTCACCTTCGTGCCCCAGGAGCCCGGCATCGCCCGCAGCCTGGCCCTGGCCGATGCCGTCACGGCCAACAGCAGCTCCCTGGAGCAGCGGCTTATCCGGAGGTTCCCCGGCATCCGCAGCAAGCTTCGTGTGGTTCCTCTGGGAGCAGACCTGTCGCGCTTCACTCCTGCGTCTGCGCAGGAGAAGGCGCGTCTGCGCACACTGCATGGTCTTGGCACCGGCTTCACGGTCCTGTTCGTAGGCCGGGTCATCCCGCGCAAGGGAGTGCCTGTGCTGCTCCGGGCCATGCACCGCCTGAACCGGCATATGCCTGCACGGCTGCTGATCGCGGGCAAGGGGAAGCCGCCGTATCTCCGGCAGCTGAGAGTCCTTGCGCGGCGGCTGGGCGTACACGTGTCTTTTCTCGGCAACATTCCCCATGAGGACATCCACAGTATGTATCAGGCTGCCGACTGCTTCATTTGCCCCTCCCAGCAGCATGAAGCCTTCGGGCTGGTGAATGTGGAGGCGATGGCCTCGGGGCTGCCGGTGATTGCCTCCAGCAACGGCGGAATACGGGAGATTATCGATTCGGGCCGTAACGGCTATCTGGTGAAGCAGTACAGGAACCCTGCTGCTTTTGCCAGCCGTATGCTGCAGATCGGCCGCAATCCGGATCTTGCCGCAAGGATCGGACTACAGGGCAGAAGCGACGCGCTGCAGATGTATGAGTGGCAGCATACCGCAGAGCTGCTGGAGAATATTTATTTGAAGCTGACGGGATTACGTTAACCAGAGGAGGCTTTCTCCTTCATGGCTCTTCTGGTTAACGAAGGAGCCCCCCCTTTACCTTGCAATGCTCCTCTGGAGGGCAGACGTTGCCAGCATGAAAGTCCAGTCAGGTTGCGACAATGTGTCATACGGATTTTGTGATCCTTCTCGCAGGATGCAGCCGGGAGTTAATCATATACTACACATGTAAGCGTTGCCATTAAACAAATGCATTGTACAGTAATCCACCGAGATATTGGCAACCCCCTACAACCTATTATTCGCTGTAGAAAGGGTGCATCGTTATGTTAATGATCAAAGCTATAGTAAGACCTGAGAAAGCGGATGAAGTGATGGCCGAATTGCTGCTGGCCGGCTTCCCCTCCATCAGCAAGATGGATCTGCTCGGACGCGGCAAGCAAAAGGGCATTCAGGTCGGAACCAACCATTACAATCAAATCTCCAAGAAGCTGCTGATGATCGTCATTCAGGATGATGACAAGGATGACGTAATCAGCATAATTATGCGTACAGCCAGAACCGGTGAGCACGGCTCCTTCGGCGACGGCAAAATCTTTGTCCTGCCGGTACAAGAGGTCTTCACCATCAGCAACGGCAAGAACCAGTTGTAGAGCGTCTTCGCCCTGTTATATTCGCGCCTTCTTATATTTTGAAAGAGGCAGCAAAGCATTCCCCCGCTCTCCGCCATCACGGACGACCGGGGACTGCCTTGCTGCCTTTATGAATTTTTGATATATCAATCTCAGATCAGCTGGATGACGGTAAGCACCAGCCCGACCACAAAGCCGCAGACGGCCCCGTTGACACGAATCCACTGCAGATCCTTGCCGACCTTCTCCTCCAGCATATTCACCAGAGCGGCATCGTCCATCTGATCGAGGTTCTCCTTGACCAGTTGCCCGATCCGGTAATGATTAGCTTCCACGAAGGAGATCAGCGTACCGCGAATCCGTTCTTCTGATGTCTGAATCCATTCCTTCTCCCGGCTAACCCGCCGGACCAGCGCGGCATACAGCGAGAACAGCCTGCACCCGCCCCGCCCCCGGTCCTCTTCCAGCAGTGTAACCGCCTTGCCGCGCAGCCCTTGGAGCTGCTGCAGCACAAATGCGGCGGCCGCTTCCCCTTCAAGCTCATTCAGCGCCCAATTCTTCAGCGAGGCAATCCGTTCTTCATCGCTCAGCAGCTGGAACAGAGCCACCCGGATCTCCCGGATAACCTCCTCCCGGTAGGGGCTATCTTCTTCCTTAAAGTCACGGATCGTAGACTGCACCATGCCCTGGAGCATTTCCCCCAGCATATCGGCATCCACGAACCCGACGAAGGCCTGGAAGGCCATCCCCTTCAGTCCGCCAAGCTTGACCTCGGCCAGCTTCTCGCTGGCGATCTTACCCAGCATAGCCCGCGTCTCCGGGCGTCCACTCCAGGCGGAGATCCCCTCCAGCGCAAAATCAAGAGCTGCAATATCCTTGCCCTCATTCATCAGGCTAGTGGCAATCGTATCTGCTGCGGCTCCAAGCTTAGCTTCACGCAGGTAGCTTGCCGCTGCCGATTGAATATATGGAACGGCCTGCTCTACCGGAAGCCGCAGCACGAAGCCCTTCAGCTGCTCCAGCACTTCCTGCCGCGCTTTCTTTCGGGAGAAGAACCGGGTCAGCACGGTAGCTCCGAGCGAAACTATATTGAATGTGCGCAGCTTATTCTCAATGCTCTCCTTGTTCAGCAGCTCATTCTCCATCGCAGAGATCAGGGACTGGATCAGCTTATCCCGGTTCTTCAATAGCAGCGAGGTATGCGGAATTCTCAGGCCCAGCGGATGGCGGAACAACGCCGTTACGGCAAACCAGTCGGCGATGCCTCCGACCAGACCTGCCTCGAAGCCGCCTCTCAGCAGAATAACTGCCAGATTCTCCGGCAGAAACAAGGTGAACAGAAAGCCGCAGGCCATAATAGCCAGTGAGATCGTAGCTAAATTTCTGGATTTCATCAGTATCTTTTCCCCCTTACATAGCGACCCCATGCCGCTAGCATCCCGGCCATCGTCCCTTGCACATGCAGAAGATAAACCAGGCTGTCAGGTTACAGGTCTGCCTTACATTGTACCACGTGAGTACTCTTTTCTGAAAATCCTCTAGATGATCACTTTCATTTCAAATTTTCCGGTCAGTCATGATAAAATACAGACAAAGCCATAGATAGAACAGGAGAACAATTACATGCTTATTGCACTGGATATGGACGGAACGCTGCTCAATGCGGAGGGTGAAATCAGCAACGAGAACAAAGAGGCTATTCTTCAAGCACAGCGCCTGGGGCATATCGTGATTATTGCTACAGGCAGGTCCTATATGGACGCTGAGCGGCAGCTGCGGCTGGCTGATCTGGAATGTCCTGTGGTGAGTCTTAACGGTGCTGTAATCACGCTGGCTGACCGGAGCGTGGCGGCAAGCACCCCGCTGAATAAAGAGGATATTATCCCCCTACTACGCTGGATGAATGAAATTCCTGAATTGTATTACGAGGTGTACACTGAGGATAATGTATATGTAGAGCTCGACAAGCGGGTACAGCTGGAAAAGCTGGCTGCTCATAAGGATACTGAGGTTCCCGAGGAATTGGCCTGGCTGCTTCAGGCGATGGTAGATCAGCAGTTCCAGCAGGCAGCGGTGACCTACGTGGAGAAGATGGAGGACGTCTGGAGCAAGGAAGAAAATCTGATCTATAAAACCCTGGTCTTCTCGCTGAACCGTGAGCTGCTGAAGGAAGCCTCTGCGCGGTTCGCCGCCATTCCCGGACTGATTATTACCGCATCGCATGTCAACAATATCGAGATCAACCATGAGGAAGCGAATAAAGGCGCCGGTGTAAGCATGCTCGCTGCCCATTACGGGATTCCCGTGGAGCAAGTGGCGGTGATGGGCGACAGCTACAATGATCTGCCTATGTTCGAGATGGCGGGGTATAAGATTGCCATGGAAAATGCCGCCCCCGTGCTGAAGCAGACCGCCGACTTCATTACGTTAAGCCATACGGAGAATGGTGTAGCGGCTGGGCTGCGGCATCTTCTCAAGTAGAAACGGCTTCGCCGTCCTTTTAAAGGACGGTACCGTTTCAGCGAGAAATAGAAGGATAAGTTATCGTGTGAAACATATAAGTTCTTATATTTGGACAGAAAAGCAGCCTTCAAATGAAGGCTGCTCTCTGCTACCTGCGGTCGGTTCCCGAGCGCCGGATGAAGCATAATGAGATGGCTCCCAGATTGAGGGCCAAATATAGAATGAGCATCAACCGTTCGGCATTGCTTAATTCCATAAGCACCGGAATAAACATGATATCCCTCCATTACCTCACTTCTATTTGTCCATCTGTTATAATCAGCTAGTCCTTTGTCCAATATATTAGTATTATCTGCCAAAAAGTGGACTTTATGATAAATGGCGTTATTTTCTGCTGGGAGGAATTACTCTATGAACCACCTATACCCCGGGATTGCCCGGTTATATGAGAACCGGCTGCTGCGCACCGAGCTGGAATGCGAGCAGTTTGATCAGGCGCTGGAGGGTCTGGCCGGTGATACGGAAGATGCCGTCATTCACCAGATTTTCAAAGTATTCGACGATGATACGGAGCAGGAAGAGGTCATGTTCAGCCTTGTTCATTTTGTAGAGAGTGTCCAGATGGAGATGTATCTGACCCAGCTGCTGGAATCGCTGCCGGAGATGCTGGAGCATGCCCGTAACTGGGCGATTGTGCTAAACCAAAGAATTCTCCAGGACGACACTTTCCGCAGAGACTACGCTGAGATCGCTGTGCGCATGCCTCCAAGAATCCGTCAGTGCCTGTCCTTCCTGCTGGAGGAGATCAAGGAGGATCAGCCGCGGCTGTATGAGCGCAAGGTGAATTCTTTTCTGGCCAAGCTAAATACATCCGCGAGATAGCCTCGTGCAGAAAAGAGTGCAGAATGGTATAGTGTATACTGGCCAAAACCGCATGACTGATTATGCATTCAGAAGCAAACGAAGGTGAACATAATGAACAAGCTCTTATTCCATAATATCCCGCTGGGAGCCAGCGGTGAGAATATACCCCAGGCGAAGGTCGCCTCGGCCCGGACGAGCCGGGAGACGGTTCAGCCGGGGGAACGCGATGCGTCTTATTTCAGGCGGCTGGAGGCTGGAGGCATTCTGCTCAATCCGCCGCAGATCTCGGCGGTCCGCCATCATCTCGGGCCGCTGCTGACACTGGCTGGAGCCGGCTCCGGCAAAACCTCGGTGCTGATCTGCAGAACCGGGTATTTGCTGTCTGTGCGCGGCATCGCCCCCGGACGCCTGCTGCTGTTGACCTTCTCCAGCAAGGCAGCAGCAGAGATGCGCGAGCGGATCGCCCTGCTGCCGGGGGTGAACGAGGGGGATGCTGCGCGCCTTACGGCGCGTACGTTCCACTCGTTCTTTCTTTATTTCCTGCGGCGGCAGGGGCTGCGACAGGATATTTTCAGCGAGACCCGCCGCCAGCATATTCTGCTGAAGCAGATTATGCGCGAGTTAGGACTGCCGAAGGATGCCTATCCTCCTGAGAATCTGCTCAGTCTGCTTTCTGCCTGGAAGATGAACATGGGCTTGCCCGCACAGCTGCCGGAGACTACAGAAGCAGAGAAGGAGATGAAGGCTATTCTGGCTCTGTACGAGCAGTGGAAGACCGATCATTTCAAAATCGACTTCGATGATGTGCTGCTGCTCGCCTACCAGATACTCCGCGAACAGCCTGCGCTATTGCGGGAGCTGCAGCAGCAGTATCAATATGTGATGGTCGATGAGTTCCAGGATACGAATGCGCTGCAATATGAGCTGGTGAAGATGGTTGCTGCTCCGCAGGATAATCTGATGGTGGTCGGTGACGATGACCAGACGATCTATTCCTTCAACGGAGCCCGCAGCGAGTTCATCCTGGAGTTCGAGAAGCTGTATCCGCAGGCCAAGGTGATTACGCTGGATATCAACTACCGGTCCGGCCCGGCGATCATCGGGCTGGGCAACGGCATCATCCGCCATAATTCACGGCGCCGTGCCAAGACGCTACAGGCCGCCCGCAATAGCGGCCTGCCGCCCCGTTATCTGCGTCCGCTGACGGCAGATGACGAGGCCGCGCAGATTGTGGAGCATATAGAGCGTGAGACCCAGAGCGGGACCAGGGAATTCCGTGATTTCGCCCTGTTATACCGCGCGACCAGCAGCAACCGGGCGGTCCTGGAGCTGCTGCTGCTGCACGATATTCCTTATATAGATTATGGGGAAGGTCAGCTGCTGTATGAGCATTGGCTGATCTCTCCGGTGCTGGATCACCTTCGCCTGTCGTTGAACCGCCGTGACTTCGCCGCCATGGAGAATATTCTGCCAACACTCTACATGAACCGGGACAAGGGGATGGAGCATATCCGGCGCATGGAGGCGGTGCAGGCGAAGCAGGGCCCGCTGATACATCTGCTGTCCATGCCGGGCATGGAGGATTTCAAGGGCGGCAAGCTGCGCGAGCGGCTGGACCTGATCCGCGGCCTGCGGGAGCTGACACCGCTCCAAGCGATCCGCCAGATCCGCACGGTATTCTACGATTATTTCATCGAAGGCAGCGAGCGCCATCAGGCTACGCTGCACCGGGAGACGCTGAAGGAAATGCTCGATGAGCTGGAGTCCTCAGCGGAGCGCTTCGCTACGATTCCGCTATTCCTTGAATTCATCGGCAACGTAACAGAGCGCAATGAGCAGAACCGGCAGCCGGGGCTGAAGGAGCAAGGCAACCGGGTGGCGCTGATGACCATCCACAAATCCAAGGGGTTGGAGTTCCCCGTAGTCTTCCTGATTGGAGCCTCCGAAGGCATTCTGCCGCATAGCTCCGCTCTGGAGGAGAACCGCGTGAAGGACCGCAAGCCAGCGAAGGCCTCGGTCAAGGTAATCAGCCCGGCCGCCGCAAGAGCCGCAGCCGAAGCGGGCAATGCCGCATTGGAAGAGGAGCGCCGACTCGCCTATGTGGCCGTTACCCGGGCCAAGGAAGAGCTGTTCATCAGCTCGCCCGCCCGGCATCGGGGCAAGAAGGCGGAGGTCTCGCGCTTCATGCTTGCGGCCTTCCGTTCTGCGGTGCGCCCGCAGGCACCGGCTCCGGCTGCCGGAGGCAGCCGCCCGGGCAGAACGCCTATAACCCGAAGCAGCGCCCCGGGTTCAGCCCCCGTGAGAACACATACTGTCGCGGTCTGGAAATGCACCGGCAGAGCCTGCCCGGGCTGGACCCGTAAGAAGGCGGGCGGAGCAGAGGAGCACCTGGCCTCGAAGCCGTGCCCGCTATGCAGCTCCCCGATGGAACCAAGCACCCGGGAGGTCCCGGTGTAGACGGAATGTAATCGGTTTTTCGACCACATTCGGCCTGCGCGCTGCCACCTGGCCAATTGTAATCGGTTTTCCGATCACATTGGGCCTGCGCGCCGCCACCTGGCTAATTGTAATCGGTTTTTCGATCACATTGGGCCTACGTGCCGCTATCTGGCCAATTGTAGTCGGTTTTTCGATCACATTGGGCCTACGTGCCGCCACCTGGCCAATTGTAATCGGTTTTTCGATCACATTAGACCTACATGCTGCCACCTGGCCAATTGTAGTCGGTTTTTCGATCACATTGGGCCTGCGCGCTGCCATCTGGCCAATTGTAGTCGGTTTTTCGATCACATTGGACCTACGTGCCGCCACCTGGCCAATTGTAGTCGGTTTTTCGATCACATTGGGCCTACGTGCCGCTATCTGGCCAATTGTAGTCGGTTTTTCGACTACATTGAAACCCGTCCGCACTTGGACAAGTATAAAGGGAGCGCTGCAATTACTGCAGCGCTCCCTTTAGTGCTCTTTGGCGGATGCCCGCCAGCGGGACATGCCAGTATTCTGTTAATCCCGCCCAATCACCGGGCTCCGGCCAATCCGCCATACCCCGCTATATGCGTACAGCGGTTCAGCACAATGCACCGGCCTATCTTAAGTCCAGGCCCACAGGAATCCGTCGCGGTCCCAGGCAATCCGGCCGCCATGCAGCTTGCGGAAGGCCTTCTTCACTTCCTTGGATAACGAAGCGTTGCTGTTCTCATTCACGAATACAAACTGTTCACCGAAGTTTGCCTTCACATATTCAATCGCAGCGGTCTGGTATAACGTCCCTGTGAACTTGATTTCCTTGACCATCCACTCCGCTACTTCCTGTGCGGTTACTTCCATTCGGGGTACTGCTCCTTCCTGTTCATCCTGCTTGCTTGCAGATTCCCCCATTATACCATGAATCCCGCTGCATCTATCCGATCCGATCTAATCCGTTCCTTTATCGTCTGTGCGCACCCGCGCTGACCACACCATAGCGGTAGAGCACCTTCCGGCCGAACCAGCCGAAGGCCCGGTCTGTGAAGAAGCCCATGAAGCCGAGGCTAATCAGCCCTACGAAGATCCAGTCGGTACGGAAGAACAGCCGCGAATTCCAGATTAGGTACCCCACCCCTTCGTTCGAGGCAATCATCTCCGCGCCGATAATCGCCATATAGGAGGTGCCCATCGCCAGCCGCACACCCGTGAAAATATACGGAATCGTCGCAGGCACAATGACGTGCAGCAGAATCTGCCACTCACTGGCCCCCATGCTGCGTGCGGAGCGGATCTTGTCCTCCTCCACCGACATGACCCCGGTCAGGGTGTTCAACACCACAATGAAGAAGGTGGCATACATAATCAGTGCGATCTTCGACTGCTCACCGATGCCGAACCAGACCAGGAAGAGGGTAATGAAGGCAATCGGCGGAATGAAGCGGATGAAATTCAGGAACGGCTCGGCGAACAGGCGGACAACATTCACCTTGCCGGTGATCAGTCCTGCCGGAATAGCCAGCAGACTGCCAAGCACCCAGCCGATCAGCACGCGGTACAAGCTGACCCCGATATATTGCACCAGCGTTCCGTCCTCCACCAGCTCCCGCCCGCCCCGGGCCGTGGCCCACGGCCCGGGAATAACATCCGGACCATACACCCAGGCGCCCAGCTGCCAGAGCAGCAGTACGGCAAGCCACAGCAGGGATATGGATACCCATTTCTTTTCCAGCCATCTCATCAGGTTCACCTCCGTCCTATTCTTCAAAATGGCTCTGAATCCGGCCATACAGCGCGTAGAATTCAGGTGAAGCCACATCCCGCGGGAAGGGCAGCGTATTGTCATAGATGTCTGTGATATTGGAGGAGGGCCCTACCGACATAATGCCAATGCGCTCCCCCAGCAGCAGTGCTTCCTGAATATCGTGGGTCACGAAGATCACCGTCTTATGCGTCTCCCGCCAGATCTGCACCAGTTCCTTCTGCATCGTCCGCCGGGTCATGGCATCCAGCGCACCAAACGGCTCATCCATCAGCAGGATCGCCGGATCATTCGCCAGCACCCGGGCCAGCTGTACCCGCTGCTTCATCCCGCCCGACAGCGCCTTCGGGAATTTATCCTCATGACCGTTCAGTCCGACAAGCTTGATATACCGGTCCGATAAGCTTCGGCGCTCTGCCTTGGCCACCTTCTTCATCCGTAGTCCGAACTCTACATTCTCCCGCACCGTCAGCCAGGGGAACAGGGACGAATCGGCTTGCTGGAACACCACCGCCCGGTCCCGGCCCGGCTTATCCACCTCGATATTGTCTACCCGCAAATGTCCGCCCGACTTGGAGACGAACCCGGCAATCATATTGAGCAGCGTGGATTTGCCGCAGCCGCTTGGGCCAAGCAACACGAAGAATTCTCCGCCCTTGATCACCAGATCTACATCCTTAATAATGTAGTGGACATCTCCGGCTGCCGGTTCACTGTAGCTCTTGCGCAGTTGCTCGATATGAATAGCATGCTGCCTTGCCGCTGGTTTAGCAGATAAAGACATGGGGCACCTCCTGTGATTTCATTTATTTCGGATAGGTCACTTTATCCGGCAGCGCCTGCTTCAGCGGCTCCAGCTTAAGCTTGCTGCCAAGATCAAAGTCCTGCGTGATAATCCCTGTATCCACCATATACTTCTTCTGTCCGGCGAGACTGTCATATGCAGCCTGGGTGAAGCCCACCTTCCACGGATTCGCCGGCAGATCCTTCAGCGTTGCTTCCTTCGGCTGCTTCACTTCCTTGTACATCAGCTCCGCCACGTCCTCCGGATGCTCCTGCACGTATGCCGAGGCTTCATCCACCGCTGCCAGGAAAGCACCAATGCCTTCACCATGCTCCTCTACAAAAGCATCCGCGGCTACGATTCCCATCCCCAGCCGCACCGGAGTCTTCGACATATCGGTCAGCTCATGCACGCCCTCAAGCGCAGCCAGCTTATCGGTCAGTGCTGAACCGCTGAACCAGGCGGCATCGACATCTCCCTGCTTCAGGGCGATGAAGGCTTCGTCGAAGGCCCCCTGTCCTGTAAGCTTCACATCGCTAAGCGCGATGCCCTGCTCCTTCAGGTATTCATCCCACAGATACGGCAGGAACGTCCCGCGCAGGAAGCTCAGATTCTTGCCCTTCAAGTCAGCGGCAGACTGAATGTCGTCCTTGACGTACAGCTTCCAGACTGCCGCTGCCTGATCCGTGGCCTGACCGGCGGAAGCAATGATCGAATAGTCGCCCTTGGCAACGGCGTTCAGCACCGGAAAGTCCGCCCCGAAGGCCACATCCACCTGCTTGATGAACAGCGCATTCACTCCCTCCGCCGGTGTCCCGAAGTTGATGATCTCTGCATCGATGCCGTGGCTTTTGAAAATGCCTTGCTTAAGGGCTACCCGAAAGGTCGGATTCGTATTGATATCGGCAATCCTGATCTTCAGGGTCTCCGGTGTACCGCCGCCCTCTCCCGAAGAGGCTGCCGCATCTCCCTTGGAGCTGCAGCCCGAGAGCACCAGTGCCAGCGATAAGGATAAGAGCAGAAGGCTTGAGCTGTACCATGATTTTGTCACAAGAACGCACCTCTTCGTCTATGAATTTATGAAGCCTGCCTGAGTCTCTACCTGGCCCGCCGGACGCTGCCTTCATCCGTAGTGGCTACACAGGCTGCCCCCTCTGTAAAAGGAAGCGTCGTCGCCACCTGCACGACTGAATCCGATCCCTTCGGCGCGGCTCCCGGCACCCGGAAGCTGGACACGTCAAGCGGCGCAATCGCATTCTCCTGCGGCTTCGTAAGCTGCGGCACCCAGGCATAGGGTACCCGGTAAGAACGGTAGACCATATTCGTATTGCGGCGGTCGGTGTATGGGGAGATATACTCCCAGACCAGCTCATGCGCTGCTGTGACCTCGAACAGCCGTCCGTTGGAGCCTTCGGTAATCAGCGTGTTGCCGTTCGCAAGCCGCTGTGCCGAGCTGATATACGGGCTGTAGAACTTATAGGAATCCGTCGGAATGGAGAATCCGGCCTCCGCCGAAGTATACTGCCACTCGATCTCAAGCGTCACCGGGTTAATCTCCAGCACGCGTGAGTGATCACGCAGCGCGTTCTTCTGCCCGAACGGCGATGCCGGATTCGGCAGACCGTAGCCGCCCCAGCCGCCGTTATCGAATACAAGCAGATTGCCTTCCCCCGGCAGCCCCTTCGGAATGATGTGGGCATGATGCTGGCCGATAATCCAGCCGATATGCATCACTTCGGGCAGGGAATAGTCCGGGCCCAGACGCCAGACGATGGCCCCGCTGCGCTTATCGGTGATGGCGATTATATTTGCCTCACGGGCATCCCATATAATGTTGTCCGGGTGGAAGCGCTCGTCACCCTGATCATAGAACCGGTTCGGCCCCACATAGGACGCAGAGTTAATATGCAGCCAGTCGCCTACGCCGCCGCCCAGATCGCCGAAGGAGCGGGTGTTGGGGTCGCGGAACAGGACATTGCGCGCCGCCTGGTCGAAGCCCAGCTCCGCGAAATGATCGCTGGCTGCCCACTCCCAGAGGACGTTGCCTTCCCAGTCCACTTCAATAATCGTGTCATCCAGCAGCTCCTTGTCGGAAATCCCGGGGTTATACAGATTTTTATGCGCCAGAATTAGTGTTGTCCCGCTGTTAACCGAAGGATCAAGCCCGGGAGCATAGTATCCGGCAGGATTGCCTTCCCGCTGGTAATCATGGTGCTGGCGGGCATACCAGAGCGGCTCGGCCCCAGGGTCCTTGATCAACTCATAGCTGTTATATCTCCAGACCACATTGCCTTCCCAATCCACCTGCACCAGATCGACATTATCCTGAATGCCGAATTTGGGATCTCTTCGGCCGGTACTGCCCAGGACATAGCCGCCGGGAAGGATTTTGGCCGGGAAACCGATCAGCCCTTGCCATAGATGTACCTCCTTGCCGCTCATGTCGATCAGCACTACGCCCTCATCGCCTGCCTGAAATACCGTGTAGCCGCTCCATGCCTTGGCCGGGTTATATACAGTTGCCCCTGTTGGATATATTGTGGAATGTCCCATGCTCATCTCTCCTCATCATTAGGTTGGGTTCGTATTCTCTTCTTTTCTCAGTAGCTGAGATAATTACTCTTCGTGCCTGTGCTCGGCTTCTGTTCAGGCTGTACAGGAACTGGAATGGCAGCATTCTGCCCTGCCAGCTCCAGCAGCGTCTCCGAGAACCCTTCCAGATTCCCGATCATCCGCTCATAGAACCGGCTCTGCTGCTCCAGCTCCTCCTCCGTAAAGCCCTCGAACAGAAGCGTAATACACCTCGCACCGATGTTGCCGTTACGCTGCACCATCTCCCGGCCGCGGTCTGTAATATCCAGCAGCACAGTCCGGCGGTCATCCTCCTTACGCCTGCGTACCGTATATCCGCCCGCTTCCAGCTTGTCGCTGAGCGCTGTTATAGCGCCTGAGGTGAAATCAAGCTGCTCCGCCAGATCGCCGAGCCGCTGCTCCCCGTCGCGGATGATTTTGTGCAGAATCAGCATTCCCGGCAAGGCCACTCCCTCCACGCTTACCCGGTCACGCTCCTTAACGAACCTGCGTACCAGCTTACGGAACAGATGATCCGCCTGCTCCAGCCGCTCCCATTGTCTATACTCCATGTTCTCTCTCCTCTGCTATTCATCCACGGGACGCAAATAGGCCCCCGGTCCATTCCCTGTTCGGGAACTGTAACGGGAGCCTTTGGTGGTCCAATCAGCTCAAATCTCAGGTATGATGTTCACAGCGATTCTTTCACTGTTCATTTAATTAGCGGTGAACGATTGCTGTTATCATATACCCCTTTAAACCAACCTGTCAAGTATGAATTAGAAAAATAAGATTGGACCGGCTAACCCGCTTATACTCGTAATTCCCTTGTGTATAAGATTGTGTCACAATACGTGGCATTCCGATTGTTATATAGGTATCCAACCAAAGGAGGTGAGGTAAGTGCAATTAACCGTCCCCGGGGAAGCGGACGAACGAAGCTTAATGATCGAGCAGGCTGTAGAGGCTGTGAAGGCTGGAGACAAGCAGTCGTACGAAATCATTATTAAGCGGTTTCAACGCCAGATTTATACCTATTGCTTCTATATTCTCAAAGACCATACCGAAACAGAAGATGCCGTTCAGGAAATCTTCATCCGCGCCTATGCGAACCTTCACCGCTATGGCAGCAGCACTTCCTTCTCAGCCTGGCTGTACAAGATGGCTTACCACCATCTAATCAATTTGAAGAAACAACAAAGCCGCTGGCTTAGATTAGTAGAGCATTACAAGGATCAGCAGCGGCAGGAGCAGGTCCCGCCAGGTGAATCGGTAACCTCCGAGCTAATGGCCTGTCTGACCACAGAGGAGCGTCACATCCTGCTGCTGAAGGCGGTAGAGCAGTATACCTTCGAGGAGATCAGCGGGATTATGGGGATCAAGGCCAACACAGTCCGCAAAAAATACGAACGGCTGCGCAAAAAACTGCTGGAGCGTGCCGGCCAAAAAGGAGCGAGGATGCATGGAACAATATCGGGAGCGAACAAGACATCCTGAGATGGATGCCATTGAACAACAGATCCGGGAGTCCGTTAAGCCAAGAGCGGAGTTAAGCACGATCATTATGAATAAGATTGGAGAGGAAGAAATGAGCAACATAACAAGATCAAGAGCAGCGAAGGCCAGATCGGGGTTCATCAAAAAAACAGCTATCGCCGCCGCCATCGCCGGGGTATTGGGTGCAGGCGTTCTGGGTGCTGGCTTCGTGTCACCGGCAATGGCAGAGACGCTTAAGAAAATTCCGGGGATCGGCATTCTTTATCAGGGAACAAGCCCACAGTCGCTTGAGCTGGCCAAAAGCCAGGGGATATTGTCACAGCCGGGTCTCAGCGTAACCCATAACGGAGTGACACTCAAGCTGACGGATCTGCTCTATGACGGCACACGGCTTAGCTTCCAGCTTGAGCATGAGGGCGGATTAGATTTCTCCGGCGGAACTATAGGACAGTTGATCGAGCCTCCGGCCGTCTTGGCTGACGGGCAACCGGTTAAATTCACTTCAGGAGCCTACGGCGATATTCCTTATCAGGATAATGCTTATCTGGCCGAGCTGTCGGGCGATTTAAATCTGCCGAATGAATTTACCCTGACGGTGGAGGCCAAGGTGAAGTCAATGAATGAGACCTTTACATTCGTTGCACCTGTAAAAATCATGGATACCGCGCTCACGGTTACTCCGAATATCACCAAAACAGAGGGTGCCTTCAGCTATACTGTCGAACAATTAAAGGTCACTCCGGTATCCACCCGTCTGGTTCTGAACAGTCAGGGTGAGGTGCCGCAATCCGCAGAGCAGTCCGGCGAATATCATGCCAGCATGATGTACTATGAGCTTGTAGATGACCAGGGCAATTCTATTGACCCTAATAGATACGGATTCTACGACAGCAAGCCGAAGACAGAATACCATCTGAATGAGCTGTATCCTCCTTTTGCTAACACGCCTAAGACCATAACCATCAAGCCGTATACTCTGACCGTTAAGAACGATGACTTCACCATTGTGGGGCAGAAGAAAGACAGCAATGGCAACATTCTGCCGGGAAGCGAGAATCTGGGCAAACGGACTTATCTGAAGAATCTGGAGACCACGATCACCCTCCAGCCTTAGTGCATTAATGCCAGCCGTCAAGCTGTTCATCATCTAAAAAGCAAGGCTGTCCGGGTAGCCGTCATGCGGCTGATTCCGGGCAGCCTTTTGCTTTTGTCGCATAAAAGCGTTACGACAGGCTGATCACGTAGGTCAGAAACTGATAGATATTATCCTTCAGCACCGTAGCTGTAGCCAGCAGCTTCTTACCGGATGGACTCCAGTGGAGAGAATCAGCCAAACGAAAATCATTCAGCACAGGCGTCTGCTCTCCGGTCTCCACCTCGGTAATGAACAGGTCCTGCTGGTCATCCGTTGAACCGGCCGCCGTGACCGCATAAGAGAGCAGCTTGCCGTCCGGCGACCAGCTGGTGCCGAAGATCTGCTGCCCCGATGCTAGCTTAGACTGCTCATTGCCCTCGCTGTCACAGAGCTTCAGCGTCATCTCTCCGCGTCCGGTACGCTCGACAATCGCCAGCAGGCTTCCGTCCGGGGAGGGAACCGCCCAGATCACATTTTTTCGCAGCACCTTGGTCTGCTTCGTCACTGTGTCATAGGCGCTAAGCTGGCTGTCTTCACCAGTAACATAGAGAATCCGGCTGCCGGTCTGAACCACCTCATGCACATAGGGAATGCCCGTCTTCAGGATCGTCTCCTGCTTGCCGGTTAGATCGGCACTTCGAATATTGCCTTCCATATCAGGAAAAATCACATGCGCGTCATCCGCCCATTTCCCTTCCTCTACCCGAAACTCCGCATCGCTTACCTTCACCGGAGCACCTCCGGACAGATCCATAATATAGCCGAATCCTGTGTTGTCGTACAGCTCCTTGAAGAAGATATGCGTCTTGTCCGGGGAGATTTGCGGCGCGCCATAATTCAGCTCTCCAACCTGCAGCGGAGCTTCCTCACCTGTGGACAGGGTATGCAGATAGAGATTCAGCGGATACCGTTCCTGTCCTTCAATCACCTGCGGGGGGAGACTGCGGTTCTCCTTGGTCACTACCATTACATCCTCACCGGCAAAATCCGTCCCCCGCACACCATCCACCTTCTGTATGCCGTCAAGCTTCAGCTTTGTGTAGACCGGTTCGCTGATATTGTCGAGGACTGTAATTTTGCGGCCTGCCTTCTCTACAACCTCACGTGTATCTGTGTTCTCAGTACTACAGGCAGTAACTGATAGCAGAACAGCTCCGCAGAGCAGAATGCTCCAGATTTTGCCGCTGGCTCTAAGGCTCATATGATTCATTCAGGCTTCCCTCCAGCTCATCGCTCATGTTGCCTCTTCAGCATACCGGACGCTTATTTCCAAACTGCATCTCAACTATATCCAACTTGTAAACATTATCCCTTCAGGTCACCAGCGGAAAAGACAGCTCAAACGCTGCTCCTTCGACTGAGCCTTCCAGCAGGGCAATGGTGCCGTCCTGCTTCTCCACCAGATTACGGACCAGCGAGAGACCAAGCCCTGTGCCGCCCGAGGCTCTGGAACGGTCACGATTGACCGTATAGAACGCTTCGAAGATCTTCTCCCGCGACGCCTCGGGAATGCCGATGCCGGAATCCTGCACGGTGATCCATACCCGCTGCTCCCTGATCTCGCTGTGCAGATGAATACTCCCCTGCGGGACATTATATTTGATCGCATTGTCCAGCAGATTGATGAAGATATGCATGAAGCTCTCCCGGTCAATCCAGATATGCGCGGGCTGGGCATCAAGCGTGACTGTGAGGCCGTAGCGCTCCGCCTTGCCTTTCATCCGTCCGCAGATATCGCGCAGCGTACTCTCTACCTCCAGCAGCTCTGCCTGGGATTCAAAATCATACTTCTCCAGTGCCGTCAACTGCAGTACCTTCTCCACCATCTCGTACAGCCGCTCTGTCTCCTTGGCAATGCTCAGCTTAGCATCATACAGCAGCTTGGGGTCATCGTCATACATATTCAGCAGATCGACATACGCCTTAATCGAGGTCAGCGGTGTCTTGAATTCATGGCTGATGTTCCCGATGTACTGCTTCTGCTGCTGCTCCAGCGCCTGAAGCTTCTCCACGGCCAGCTGGAGCTTGCGCCGTTCTTCATCCTTGGCGGCAATACTGCGCTCAATCTCCCGGCTCATGAAGTAGATGCCCTCGGCCAGCTCCCCCAGCTCATCCTTGCGCCGCACCGGCGGAGCCGTGATATAGTTGGCCCCGCGGATATCCTCCGCCGCCTTCTTCAGCCGTCCGATGGAGGCAGCCGCACGGTTGAAGTACAGATACCCCAGGATGAAGCTGAACACCAGCACCGCGCCGCCTGTCGTCAGGAACAGATTCAGCAGTGTCTGCTGGAAGCTGCGGGCGCCCTCCAGGGAATACTGCAGCTGCACCACGCCCATCTGCCCCTCCGGTCCCTGCAGCGGGGCCAGATAGAACAGCTTGTCGCCTTCACTCTGGTAGGCGACCTTGTTATTCAGCGCGTAGTCCAGCGCTGTGCTGAGATCCGGCTTGCCCGGACCCGGCTCAGGCCCGTCTTGCGCCGAGGTGCCCGCCTGCTGGCCCTGGCTGTCGTACAGGGTCACCTCCAGGCCGGTGAATCCGGCCAGCTCGGCAGCCAGCGCCTTGCCGCGCTGCTGCATGAAGGCCTGCGGCGTAAGGCGCGCGCCTGTATAATAAGTCTGCTTCACGCGCAGATTGACCGTGTTGACATGCTGGGCCAGACTGCGCTCCGTCTGGCCCAGCTCGTTGCGCTCCACGCCGCGCAAGACGAAGTAGCTCAGCACGCCGACGGCCAGAATCAGCAGTGCCGCCAGGAACAGGCTGAACTTCAGCTTAATGCTGATTCTCATGAGTAGCTCCCCGCAGGCACGGCCTTATAGCCTACGCCGTAGACGGTTTGCAGGATATTCTGGTAGGGCTCACCCAGCTTTTTGCGCAGCCGCTGTATATGAATATCTACGGTTCGCATTCCCCCGGCATAGTCCATATCCCAGACCTGCTCCAGCAGCTCCTCGCGCATATACACCCGCTGCGGGTGCGAGAGCAGCAGATGCAGCAGATCGAATTCCTTCGGGGTCAGCTCCAGCGGCTCCCCGCCAAGCTCGGCGCTGCGCCGGTCCGGGTGAACCTGCAAAAGACCGTATTCGATCAGCTCACTGCGGCCCTCAGCCGTATTCTTCTCCAGCCGGCGCAGCAGCGCCTTCACCCGGGCCAGCAGCTCGCGGATCTCGAAGGGCTTGGTCATATAATCGTCTGCCCCCAGCTCCAGACCGACAATTTTATCAACAATATCATTCTTGACGGTCAGCAGGATAATTCCAATATCATCACGGTCCTCCAGCTTGCGGCAGACATCATAACCGCTCAGCTTCGGCATCATTACATCCAGCACCAGCACATTTGGACGGAAGGTATTCGCCTTGCTCAGTGCTTCCTCCCCGTCACCGGCAGTATCGACTTCATAGCCTTCACGCCGCAGCGCGTAGGCAATCGCACTCACAATGGCCGGTTCGTCATCGACGACCAGTATTTTTTTCATAGACGGTTCATCCTTCCGCTCGCGCTTGTTCAGTTCGGGTAATGCCCTTCAAGAATAACGCAGATGAAGAAGCCGGAGCAAGGAACCGGCAGAGACAAGCAAAGTTTAGGTTATCTTTAAGAAGACTTAAGCTTCATTTCAGTATAGTTGGGTAAACTGTACTTAGCTGAAGTTCACAAGCCGCCGTAAATGATGAACCTTGACCGATATAACCAACCACGAAAAGAGGATTATACACATGAATATAAAACATATGAATATCAAGCGCGTAATGATTGTAGGAACAATGATCGTAGCCATGTCGTTCGGAGGAACGGCTTGGGGCAAGCCGGCGTTACATACCCTTCCTGTCGCCAAATGGTCCACCTCAGATGTGGCCGATACCGATGAGCTGCTGGATGCCCTGAACCTGAACCCGGCCTCTGACGAAGAGCTATACGACGCCTTGTATGACGGCAAGTCCCTGCGTAACATCGCAGAAGAGAATGGCGGCAACGTGACCCAGGTCATCAACCTGCAGGTCAAGCAGCTGACCCGGCAGCTCGAAGCCAGACTCGCCAGCGGCAGCATCACCCCGCAGCAGTTCAACGCGCAGAAGGCCGAGCTCAGGGAGATTGTGGCGCAGAGTGTCGAGACTTCATTTGGGTGAGTGAATGAATCGGAGCAGCGACAATTAAATGTGACTTAAAGTATTTAAATAAGCTGTCCTACGAGCAGTACACTGCGCGTGGAACAGCTTTTTTATATGCGCTACTACTTCACTTGTTCATCTGGCCCGTTGGCTTCTGTGCCCACCGAATGTATTCGGTTTTTCGCACACATTCCCCCTAATTCAAATCCAGGGAGAATATTTCTTCAAAACCCGCTTTCCCCTTATTCGTGACCTGTACTGCACGTGTACCCGGCAGACGCCGGACCCAGCCCAGCTCCAAGACTCTCTCCAGAAGGGCATTTCCTAGGGCTCCGGCCAGGTGGTGGCGGCGTTCGCTCCAATCCAGGCATTGATGCGAGAATTGACGGCGTTTCGTTGCAGCTTCGTTCAAATCAACGCCAAAGTCGGCAAAAAACTTCTCCCCATGCTCCGTCACCGTATACCTGTCCTCTTCTTCAATCAAAATACCGTTTCTTAGCAACGCATTAGTTAATTGCACCCCCACATTCCCGGCGAGATGGTCATAACATGTTCTGGCATAACGCAACTCCTTATCCTGTGAGGATTGCCTTAAAGACTTAACGGTCACAGGCGGAGCAATAGATAATAAGGACTCCATCACCTGCGCAACCTCTTGACCTCCAATCGCAAAGTAACGATGTCTCCCTTGTTTCTCTACAGCTACAACGTTAGCATCGATCAATTTCGCTAAATGAAAGCTTGCCGTTTGAGGCTTGATTCTTGCCATATAGGCTAACTCGCTTGCTGAATGGAACCTTCCATCCAGTAAAACGGTTAATATTGCCGCCCGCGAAGCTTCACTCACTAGAGCTGCGATGATCGCAACATTCGGATTGGCCTGCATCCTAAACCTCCTTTTTGTATTCCATACTTCGATGAGTGTTGAATTATTTATATTATACACTGAAGCAGGATCTACAATATGGGAGGAGAAATACAATGAACCCTACGAAGCAAAGAATGAACACTGAAACGATACAACCCAAGATTTTATATTATGGAACTCCTGTCATCTTACTGAACACCTTAAATGAGGATGATACCGTCAATATCACCCCTATTTCGTCCTCCTGGGCCTTGGGAGACTGTATAGTACTAGGAATTGGCCTTGGGGGAAAAGCCATCGAGAACCTGGAACAGCTTCCCGAATGCGTCATCAACATCCCCGGCCCTTCACTATGGGAGAATGTGGAGCAGCTTGCTCCCTATACGGGTAAGAATCCTGTCCCTGATTACAAGCAACAACATGGGTACTCCTATCAAAAGGATAAATATGCTGCCAGCGGACTCACACCCGTATCGTCCAAAACAGTTAAGCCTTCACGAATTATGGAATGCCCGTTACAAATTGAAGCAAGCGTCCAACATATTCGTATACCGGATCATTCGCCTGGCTTTGCCATCATTGAGGCGCAGGCTGTTCATGTACATGCCCACCAGGATATTATTATCGATGACAATCATATCGATCCTCTGAAATGGAGTCCGCTCATCTACAATTTCCGCCATTATTTTGGTCTGGGTCATCAGCTCGGCAAAACCTACCGGGCAGAAACCTAATCCTTACGGTTGATGTCCCACGCTCCCGTAGAGCAGAACTCGACCTTAAGGCCGGATGTGCCTGTAATATCTTCGAGAACCGGTACAATTAAATCCGAATAGCGGTGATATAACCATTCTGCAGCAAAACGGCTAGGACTGTAGACGCAGTAAGTCTCCCCCAGCTGCCTCCCCTTCGTGCCCTTGAACCAGGTGTTGAAGCTGGGCGGCGAGATGCGGGTTTGAATATGATCCAAAGCCTCAGTCCAGACCTCATCCGGCAGCTCGATGGGAGGGCTTACAATTTTATCAGAAGCTGAACCGCCGCTAACACTATCCCCTAACAGAAGCTCTTCCACCGACTTCCCGAAGACCTGTCCAAGCTTCAGCAACACCCCGATATCAGGCAGGCAGTCTCCCTGCTCCCACTTGGAAACCGCCTGATGGCTTACGCCAACTAAGCTGGAGAGCTCTGTCTGGGTCAGGGATAACCCCTTCCTTAAGTTCAATATATTCTGCCCGGCTTTGTTATTATCTATCAACGTGACGACACCTCCACTCTACTATCACTCAACACAGCCAATAGTAGCATAGAAGGGATGATATCGAAATCGAGGGTAAGTTGAATAATGCGCATCCCTTTCGCAACGTTAGGTTGCAAAAGCTATACAATCATATCCCCCACCCCAGTTCTCTCTATATCAGACCTGACGCCGTATATTGACTTGAATTTGGAATAGTGATCCGCCCAGATCAATACCTGTTCACTTTTGAACCTCCACACCCTTAAAAGGGTGGGATTCTTAGCTAGTTAGTGGGTGCATACGTTTCCGCTTTACCCTACTGCTAAGTTAAGGGCGAGTTCATTCACCCATCCTAGATCAGAGCGTATAGCTATCTAGGCTGGCAGACTATTACCATCTGCCACAGGTTGACGCATGATGTTGATGGCACCGACCCGATCTCGATGTGCTATATAACCGCAGTCGCACTGATACGTTCGATCCTTTGCTTTGTTCCGCTCTCCACAAGAGGGACAGGTTTGCGATGTGTAAGCCGGATTCACTTCAACCACTTTGATTCCAGCGAGTGTCGCCTTATACCCGATGAACATTTGCAACTGATAGAACGACCAATGATGCAGATTTCTAGCGTTTTTACGACTTGTTCTTGTCGTCTTACGGATATTCGTCAGTTTCTCCAGCTTGATGACAGACACCTTTTCTTGAATCGCCATATTCACGATCTGGCGGCTGATTTTGTGATTCTGATCTTTCATAAAACGACTTTCCTTGTCGTTCTGTTTACGGATCGCTGATAACTTTTTAAGCTTTCCTAATTTGCGGCGATAGGCACTGTACTTACGGCGAACAAACTTGTTTTTACGTCAATTTCCGCAAAACTTTGTCTTGCCGCTAGAGGTTACGACAACAGCAGGAACTTTCAAGCCTAAATCAATCCCCATCACTTCATGACCCTCGGCTGGCTTAGTGGGGCGTTCGATTGAAATTTGAACAAACCATTTCGCTGATTTTTGAACCACGCGCAGAAGTCCAAGCTTCCCGTTCACAAACATGCCTCGCTCCCGGTCCGAAAGAAGCGCAGGAACCACAAGACGTTGTGCTTTTCCTTCCAGGATCACCGGAAAAGAAATGTGGTTGCCCCAGATCGTATAATTTTGATTGTTCACGTAGTACACCCTCTTTTGGAGATGAGGTCGCTTCTTCGTTTTCTTAAACCGCTGAAATAGGCTTTTGGCGTCTCGAATCACTTGATTCTTTACGGCAGAGGGTAGATTGGCATGTACGGTTTTTGAAGTTAGCTTCGGAAACGTTCCGGACCTTTCGGCTTGCTCCGTTAATTCGTTGACGGTTCGGATATATTCATTACCCATATCCACCAATACAGACGGATGGGTTGGAAAAATGCGGATTTGAATCGTTACCGTTTGCAGGGTTTCACCCCCCTTGTTTTTTTGTTCCTCAACATATTGTTTGATCGTTTCGGTACGGTTGTTTTCGTATTTATATAGGATTGTCTCATACCTAGATTGTAGCAGTTAAATAATTTAACTGCCTCAAAAATATGCGCTCATTTAATATAATTTTGACAACATAAGGATGTTCCTTAAACAAAGACAATTCATCCCACCCCTAAAGGAGCGGGTTTTCTCGACTAATTTCTGTAATGAATTGATCCAGCGTACCCGGGATTTCCAGCTGCTGAAGTTCTTCGGGTAACGTAGCGAATAGAGCATCCTCCATATTGGTATAAGAATAGGATTGCAAGCCTCTTGCGTAGAAAATGGAGGGTTGAAGCTCAATATGATCCGTCAGCTTCATCTCGTTATGTTGATTCACTAATTCCGTTAATATCTCTTCCATTTGTTCAACGGCCCTTGTAACAGAGGGTTCCAGCAAAATAGCTTCAAGCTGCTTGGTCTGCCTGCTAACCTCAGGGCTGATCTGCGCCAGCTCCCTGGATATCCATTTGTAGGTTCCGGGCCGGAGCCTTTTGTTATAGAGAAAAATCAGTTGAACTGCCTGCTCCACCATGCGGTTGATAAGCAACCTGGCCGACAACGGTTCGCCCCGGAGGTCTGCAAGTCCTGCGTGCGCACTCCCATTTTATTTTACCGGTAACCTTATGTTAACACCTCGCCCAGAAATTACTAGACTATTCATTTCACTTCTGTTATCATTTAGATTGAAGTCTTGATAATAATACTATTTCATAACAAAACGGCTGGTCAGGTTCCCCTGATCCAGCCGTTTTCTGGTTATTTCGATATTACATTATCGGTTCCGGCCCCGATCACTCAGATACCGCCCAACCGTCTCATCGCTCCAGATATGCGCTTCGACGTACCGCTCGGGGCCGTATTTTCCGTCATTGTTCCAGTTCTGCGGTAACCCGTACTTGTCGATGATGCCCACAATCTCGGAATAGGTATACAGGGTATGCCTGTACTCTTTGCCATCGTTAATCAACGGGCTGAAGGTCGGCATGGAGTCCCCATAGGTAAAAGAAATCGTGTTCACCTCAAATTCCTCAATCGGAATCTTGAGCGATGCGCCATTCTCAAACCACGTGCTTAGCCACGGACTGTGTTCAACTACCATATAATGCGGGGAGGACCGCTGGACCACACCGCCCTTACGTATAAATTCCGACCGGATGCTGCTCTCGCAGTTCTGCCGATATTCCACATACTTATCGTGTCTTTGGGCGCTCTGGGCCTTGGGCTTGGTCTCTTTAATCGTCTCCAGCACAGCCCTCGCCTGATCGCCTGGCAAATCGGATAGGCTGACAAACGGACCCACAGATGCATCATAATAATGGTATAAGAACATCGTTCCGCTCCCTCCCAGCGTAGCTTGTATCAACCCTACCCTAAATCTATTACTGGTTAGCTACCTCGATGATCCAATCGGTCAGTTCGTTGATTTGTCTCTTCACAGCGATCGGGTCACGGTACCAGGATTGGTTCTCCGTCCAAATAAACACCCGATTGTTGGCAATGGGGCCCAGCGACCCCCATATCGGATCAGCCTGCAGCGATTCCAAGCTGGAGTCTGTGGTCAGAATTAAATAATCCCCCATATACTCTGAGAGCTTCTCCAGTGAAAATTCGTAGTAGGATTCCTCCAGCATATATCCGGGAACCGCAGCCGGCGGCTTCAGCCCCATAATTTCATACATTAACCTGCCGCCCCGGCCCGACTTCGGACCAAACAGGCTCACGTTCCCATCATACTCCTGCATAATCGAGAGCGTCTTCCCTTCAGGAACCGCTTGTTGAACCTTCGCCCGAATGTCTGTAATTTCCTTCTCGAATTGTTCATTCCATTGCTCCGCGGCCTCGCGCCGGTCCAGCAAATTGCCGAAATACAGTATTTCATCCTGAATAGATGCGAACTGATTATAAGGCACAGATACCGTTGGTGCAATCTTTTGATATTTCTCAACTACCTCAGGCTGTGGATTATGCGTTATGATCAGGTCCGGATTCAGCTCCAGCAGCTTCTCAAGCGAGTCGCCGACATCCGTCACAACATCCAGCATTCCCTCCAGATACGGGCTCGACATCAGGAACGATTCGGCTGCAACTGGCTGAACATCCAGCGCAAGTACAGTACCGAGATAAGAGATTGCCGCTATGCGCTTAGGGTGTTCAGGAACCTCAACATCGCCAAAAGCGGTGCTAACCATCTTAGTCTCCGAAGAGGCGTTAGCACCGGTAACGGTTGGAGAAGCGCTGACGGCAACCTGGCTGTGCGTTGGGCTTCCGTTGTTCACCGGCCCACCGCAAGCCGTTAACATCACGGTCAAGCATAACAGCATCGCTGCATACATACTTCTGGTTGCTCTGGTCATTTTATTCGCCTCATTCCATTGAAATTGATAATCAATATCACTCACATGAAAAGGATAGCGTAATGACCGGCTCGGAACAACGGACGATTGTGACCTATTCCTTGCATAATCTGAAACGGACTGTCCGTATCGTTTACGATATTGGCCCGGTGTTATGCCAGCATATTTCTTGAACATCCGGTTGAAATACATAAGATCGGGGTAACCGATATGCGATGCAATCTCCTGCTGTGTTGCCAGCGTACCGGCCAGTAGAGTCTTCGCGTCCTCCATCCGGAAACGGATGACATAATCCAGCGGACTGAGTCCTGTCTGTTCTTTACATTTTCTCGATATGTATTGCTGGCTGTAATTCAGTTGGCGTGCAAGCTCCTCTAGGGAGATGGGCTTACGGTAATTTCTGGACAAATACCGGATGACCTGCTCGGACAAGGATAGCTCACCGGGTCTGAACAGGCGCTCACTCAGAACCGCGTGAACGAAGCGGATGAAATCTCCCTTGACCGAGAGTCGGGTCAACCCTTCGTCCCCTTGAAGCCAACTGCCGCATATGGTCTGAAGCAGCTCTAACAGGGCCAGCGGTTCAATGGGCGGGAAGCCCCAGTTATCCAGAAAAGGATCGGATTCCTGCAACATCCTATGAAATTCATGTAATGCTGAAGCAGGTAGCGAAGCTTTGTACAGTACGATATATACGTTTAGGGCTTCCCGGCTCCGGATCGTCACCTGAGCACCTTTACCGGCGTGCAGCACGTAAAAACGGTCGCATAGCCATACCTCATCGTCAACCCACAACTCACCCTGTCCTTGGAAAACGAATAAAAATGCGCTCGCCGGTAAATGGTACTGCTTCAAATCCCCGCCTGCTCCAGCCTGCTTCAGCCGTACATCAAGCACGCGCACCGTCACCTGATTCCATAATTGTATAAGTCTCAGAGCATCCATAGCTGTTCGCAAGCTCCCCCTAAAATGATCTAACAGATAATCATTCTCAATTAAATCCTGTTTTTAATCACCATAACGAATAGGATTAGTACTGTCAACAACAGGGGTACTGGGGTCTTCTTAAAAGCAAAAAGACGCTTGCCTCCCACATACGGAAGTCCAAGCGTCTATCAGGTTCATTAAGGACGGGAGCAGGCAGCTACGCCTGACGCAAATCAACTTAGAGCACAGACTCCAGCACTTCATCCTCAGCATCAATACTATTCAGGGCCGTACGGTTAATCCAAGACAACGCCAGTGTTCCCTCGCCCATATGAGCACCTACCACCGGGATAAAGGGCATAATCTCTGTACGCACCGAAGGGGACATGGCCTTAATAGCCCACTCCAGGCTCAGCGCCTCTTCTTTATTGTTCGCGTGCATAATACATACATCCTGGAAGCGGCCGTTTTCTTCCTGGATGGTCTCCAGCAGCTTTTGCTTCGTCTTCTTGAAGGTGCGGATTTTATCAACAACGACAATCTTGCCCTCATCGAACCTCAGAAGCAGATGTATCCGCATCAGTTGGCCCAGCAGGAACTGGGAGCCGGAGAGCCGTCCGCTGCGGTGCAGCTGGCTTAGGCTGGCCGGGATGATATAGAAGGACATTTCCTCAATTATATTATCAATTCTGTGCTTGATCTCCTGTGCAGAGCAGCCTGCCTGCTGCCAGTGAATACCGCGCAGCAGCATCTCACGGATGGGGTATGCGCCTACTTTGGAATCGATACCCATTACGTTCACTCCAGCAATATCCGCCGCCTGCATTGAGGTGTTGAAGGTTCCGCTAAGCTCGGAGGAGCAGTGGATCGCAATAATCTCGTCATACTCTTCCTTCAGACGCTCGTATAATTCCACGAACTCGCCAATCGGCGGCTGGGAGCTGCCCACCTTGTCATGCTGACGCATTTTGTCATAGAACTGATCGGCGTTAATATCTATATTTTCTCTATAACATTCATTATTGACGATTAGACGGAGGGGAACGATATACACATGGTTATTCATAGCGAATTCAGAATCAATGGTGCTGGTGCTGTCAGTCACCCAGGCGATGGATTTCATAGTCACTACTCTCTTTCGTGAGGGATTCACTGCTCAGGAATCGGCAGCTATGGCTGTCTGTATATTCATAAATTATACAGGATGCAAGCTATGCGTAGAGTATTCCTTGAATAATCCCATCACTTTTTTTCAACTAAATTCGACATAAATTCACATTATATATGACGAATATACCTGTTTAAGAGAGGACTGCTTATGGTATGGGAACAGGTAAAAAAAGGATATTCAAACCATTTCATTGGGGCTTTGGAGGGCCAGCTTTTTTCAAGGTTCTATTGTATTTCATACATCGGAAACCACTGAAATTCACCCCACCTGGGACTATTTCTTTAATCCCGGAAGTACTGCGTGACCGTTCCCTTACATGCCCCAACCACTACCTCTGCAAAAGCGCCGTTCACCAAAGTAACCTGGGGTGGCAGGTGCCCGCAGTCGATATCGTATGCAACCGGCAGGCCCAGCTCATCGGCCAGCTCCTGGTAGACATCCTCAACGGTATAGTTGTCCATAGGGCGGTTAGCCGCGCTACGGCCGAACATAAGACCGCTGCAATGCTCGAACCAGCCCGCCAGCTTCATCTGCACCAGAGAGCGGCGCAGATCGGTCACGGACAGCTCACAGTTCTCTAAGTACCACAGAATCGGCTCGTTGTTGATATAATGCTGTTGGAAGTGCCGGACATCTCCGTAAGGGGTGCCGATCAGATGCCGGATAACGTCAATGCAGCCCCCCAGCAGGCGCCCCTGCATGGCGATAGCGTGATTGCCCACCGTCTTCCAGTTAGTTGCTTCTGTAAGGTTGAACACATGGGGTGACGGCTCGCCTCCCCATTCCAGCTGATATTGCTGTGAGGATGATTGAATTACAGTCCCGCCGCTTGAAGTGGACAATACCTTGTCCCACATGGCGGTTGTCGGGTCTGTCTCTTCTCCCCGGAGATCAATGAAGTTCGTGCCATGAGCAGTGGCAATCCCCGTCTTCAGAGTGACCGCCAGCAGCAGCACACTGATGTCGGAATACCCGAGAATCCATTTAGACTTCATCTTGCTGAAATCCGCCAGCTCCAGCATCTCGATCAGCAGCTCCCCGCCCCAGGGCGGCATGACGAGTCCGATGGACTCATCGGCCATCATTTTGTTGAATTCAGCGGCACGTACGGCGGCCGGGGCCGATTTGGCCTTCTGCTGTGTCCACGCTGTGGGTCCGCAGACTACGCCGTACCCGCTTTTTTGCAGCCGTTCTACAGCCAGCTCAAGCAGTTCACGAAGCGCCTCCCCCACTCCAGATGAGGGTGCAGTTACACCAATAACGGCTCCTGCTTCTAATACTGGATATCTGATCATCTTATGTCTCCTCCAATGCTTAATATGAAAATAAGCGATACCCGAACCTTGTGCAGGTTGAATATCGCTCTATGCGTACTACGGATTATATAATTGGCTGCATCATTCCAGTGAAGGCTTATTGTCCCGGCTAATATCCAGAATATCCAGGAAGAAGACGAAGATCGGTATCCCGAGAATCAGTCCCCACACCCCGATATAATGCTCGGAGAACAATAGCACTACGAGCGTGTAGAACATCGGCAGGTTCATTTTGGAGGACATCAGCTTAGGGTTCAGGAAGTAGCCTTCAATGACATGCAGAACGGCAATCATCACCAGAATGTTAACCGTCAGCACCAGTCCGCCCGTGTTATAGCCGATGATGCACAGCGGAATCAGTGAAATGACAAAGCCGACAACCGGAATCAGGCTAAGCATGAAGATCATAATGGAGAGGGCAAACAGATACGGGAACGGCTCGAAAAAGAAACCAAGCACCCACAGCCCGACCACGGTAAACAAAGTATTGAACAGCGCAATCAGAATCTGCGCTTCAATGACCTTACCGAAGGAGGAGATGAACTTTCTGCCGAAATACTCCAGCTCCACATAGAACCAGGAGATTTTGCTGTCTCTCAAACGGGAGGTAAAGTTGACGATCCGGTTCTTTTCCAGAATGAAGACAAGGCTTAGAATTGTGGACAGGACGAAGGTGGTTCCCCAGTTGCTGATTTTGAAGACATATTCGATCCCCTGATTCAAATAGCTCTGATAATTGAGCTCCTTGACCTTTCGGAACAAGTACTGCATAATTTCATTCTGCGGAATATCATCGGAGGTCAGCGTACCGAGAAAGGTGGTTAACTGCTTGATCTGCGAGAATACCTTGGGCATGTATTTGACGAGTGCCATGACGATCATGCTGATCAGCGCCACATACAGTATAATGATGATGACCTTGCTGTTCACCTTCACGAATTTGCCGATCCGCTTGCTCAGCAGCACCTGAAAGCTGTTCATTACATAAGCAATCAGGAAGGTCAGCAGCACCAGATTCAGCATATCCCTGATACTGTACAGCAGCAGTCCAATCAATCCCAGAATCAAGAAGCGCCGGACTGTTAAATTGGCGACATAACGCTTGAATACTTCCATTGTTCCCTTGTTCCTCTCCATTCGCAGGCGATTAAGATTTTAGTTATAGTGTACCGTACTGAAAACAATTATAGCAACTTTGGCACAGCCCAATTCCCGCGAAACAGCGAACTTTATGTCGATTTTCAGGTAGCTCTATTGCTATATGCTATAATGTGGGCGAAATTGGAACATTTATACCTTTTTCAATAGGTCCAAATCAATGAAGTTCAAACTAATGGAGGCGAAAGCTAGTATGTCAAAAGTAATCTGCATCACCGGAGCATCCTCCGGCATCGGCCTTGCCACAGCACTGAAGTTCGCCCATGAGGGCTGGACGGTCTACGCCGGAACCCGCCATCTGAAGCGTGAACAGGAGCTGTACCAGAATGTGGAGGGTCTGCAGTTCGTAGAGCTGGAGGTGACACAGCCGGAGAGTATTAAGCAGGTGATTGAACGGATAGAAGCGGAGCAAGGCAAGCTGGATCTATTATTCTGCAATGCCGGCTTCGGCTACCTGAGAGCGCTTGGGCAGGCACCGTTCCCTGAGATCGAGGATGTCTTCAATACCAACGTGTACGGGGTAATGCATACGATCCGTGCTGCACTGCCGCTGCTGCAAAAGACGGGCTACGCCCATATTGTCGCCACCTCCAGTGTCGGCGGGCTGGTCGGCCAACCGATGAACGAGGTCTACTGCGCCAGCAAATTCGCAGTGGAAGGGCTGCTGGAGAGTCTGGCCACCTATTACAAGCCGCAGTTCAACATCGACATCACCCTGCTTGAGCCAGGGGCAATCGCCACGGAATTCAATTCAACTGTAATGGGGCATGTCGCCAGCACCGGCGGCGTTCTGGAAGACGAGTACAAGCCCATTCTGGATGCTTATAGAGCGGCCTTCCTGGAGCGCAATGTGGAGCCGCAAACGGCAGACTCTGTTGCGGATGTGATGTGGGAGCTGGTACAGCTTGAGACCAAGCCGCTGCGCCTGCGCACCTCGGAGCGGGCCGAAGCCTTCGTGGCCCGCAAGGTTAGCACCGACCCTACCGGACTGGAAGGCGTACTAAGCACGCGCAGAATTCAGTTAAATATGTAAACATACTGTGTAAGCAGCTGAATATTAATGAACGGTGTACACGGCTTCTTACTGTCGGGAGTACACCGTTTCATTTATTCAGCATCTACCGGAATCAATCCTTCGGGAATGAGCCGGTATTCCATTACCTGACTCTCACCCAAATCAGCAGCTTCGTACACCAGATCATCCCTGAGCATCACGGAATCGGCCTGCAGGGCATCATTCAGATAAGCCTCCTCGGCATGGCCGTTATGCCAGCGGTACACATAGGCCGACATAGGGGTGCCATGTGCTGCAACCACCTCCGTACTCCCATCCCGGTCCACATCCGCTTCACGGGTATGCCCGGTACTCACCTGCAATACTCCAGCCGGTATCCCTAAAGCATCAATGGTGTAATAACTGCTGAGCGACAGATTTGCTCCAAGCCCACCGGTGATTTTGAGGGCCACACCGTCAAACAGTACGCAAGCAGCGGCAGTACTATCACCGGGTTCCCGGTAATTGTAAGTCCCTGACGGACCGAGAAAGTAAGATCCGGCCGAAGACTCCAGTCCAGCATATACATAATCCTCATCCCCGGGCTTCGTGAAGAAGGTAAGCCGGATTCCTCCGAATGCCTCCAGATGTTGTTCCGAAATGATCTCCGCATCTGAAGGAAGACCTGCCCAAGCCTCAGGCTTGAGCGTAGGTTGCATCTCCTGCCAATCCAGCTTAACCGGCTCGGTAACCTGTGTGTTCTCCGCAGCTAAAGTGTCAGCGGAAGATCCGCAGCCTGCGGTAATCAGCATAAGTGGTGCTAGCAGCACTGTGAAGATGTGTTTCAGGATCAAGCTCATCTCTCGTCCCCCTTCACTTTACTAGAACCTATCATCTACGGACCAACGTCCTGCTCCAATCCAAACAAGTGGAAACGGCTTTGCCGTCCTTGTAAAGGACGGTATCCGTTTCAGCGAGAAATAGAAGGATAAGTTATCATGTGCAACATATAAATTCTTATATTTAAACAAAGATCGCCCGGCAATTCCGGTCTATCTCTGGATCGGCTCGATCCGGTAAGCGGCATTCCCGCCATCTGCGGATGATCCGCTGCCTGTAATGTGCCAGCCGAAGGATAATACACCCTCCAGCTGCCGCTTCTGTGATTCAGATAACAACGCCTCGACTGCTTCGCAGCCTTCCTCAAGCTCCAGCTTTGGCTCGATGCCGAAGGCAACTTCAATCCAGCTGCGGATGCCGCGGATGGTATTGTACTTGATCTGGTAGCCTTCCGTTACAGCCTGACGGAACAACTCGGGCTGCTCATCAGCAAGGGTTAACAACTGCCCGTAATCGAACTCATATTTACTTTCATCGGCCGGCAGATCCCCTTCACTGACTCTGCGCAGCAGCTCTTCGTCAGATCCTGACAAAGCGCGCAGCGATTCCAGCAGAAGCGCATCCCATTGTGATAATTTGATCTTATTCTTCATTTCTGTCATTGGTGCATCCTCCCTTTTCGTATAAGTCAATTTCCATAGTCCCCGGCCACATAATGTCCAGGACTCACTTCCCGCAGTGCAGCAGCTTCCTCCGTCCCGCGCGCCGCCGGGTAGGTATCCAACTGAATCCGCTGGCTGGCCTTCATCGGGTCTGTCTCCAGAATGGAGGACAGCAGCGCTTTGGTGTAGGGGTGGAGCGGATTATCGTACAGCTCATCGCTTGGAGCCACTTCCACCAGCCGGCCGCCGTACATCACGCCGATCCGGTCTGCAATATGCCGGACCATCGACAGATCATGGGCGATGAACAGATAGGTCAGCCCGAACTCGGCTTGCAGATCCTCCAGCATATTAACGACCTGGGCCTGGACAGAGACATCCAGCGCAGAGATGGGCTCATCGCAGACGACAAACTCGGGCCGGACCGACAGCGCCCGTGCGATGGAGATCCGCTGGCGTTGCCCGCCGCTGAATTCATGGGGGAATCGGTACAGGTGCTCCCGCTTCAGTCCCACCTTCTCCAGCAGCTCTGCCACCGCCTCCTTGCGCTCTTCGCCTGGATAGAGACCATGAATCCGCATCGGCTCACTGATCAGCTCCAGTACGTTCAGGCTTGGGTTAAGTGAGGAGTACGGGTCCTGGAAAATCGATTGAATCCGCCTGCGGAAGGGCTTCAGCCCTTTCTCGCCCAGCCTGCCAAGCGGCTTCCCGTCATAGAACACCTCGCCGTCCGTATAATCGTACAGACGGAGCAGACAGCGTCCGACCGTAGACTTGCCGCTCCCGGATTCGCCAACCAGTCCGAAGGTCTCGCCCTGACGAATCTGGAAGCTGACCCCGTCCACAGCCTTAAGTACCGCCTTATCCCGTCCGCGCAGATCCTTGCCCTTCGGGAAATGCTTCTTCAGATTGCTAACCTCTACAAGCACCTTGCGCTCACTCAAGTGAAATCCCTCCCTGCTGTAACTGCCGTCATCTCTTCTGTACCTTCGGTCAGCCAGCACATCGAGCGGTGTCCTGGTGCAAACTCGACTACCGGAGGACGCTCACTGCAGCGGGCGAAGGCATGCGGACAACGGTCCATGAACGGGCAGCCGGGCGGGGGATTCAGCAGGTCGGGCGGTGTGCCCTCGATCGGAATCAGCCGCTCACGTTCACCGCCGCCGCGTTTCGGTATGGAACGCAGCAAGCCCTGCGTATACGGATGCTGAGGCCGGTAGAAGATATCCTGCACCGTCCCCTCCTCCATAACCAGTCCGCCGTACATGACAATGACACGCGTGCAGACCTGGGCTACTACTCCCAGATCATGGGTGATAAGCGCAACTGCTGTATCTCCCCGTTCCTTCAGCTCTTTGAACAGATCAAGGATCTGCGCCTGAATGGTCGCATCCAGTGCGGTGGTAGGCTCATCGGCAATCAGCAGCTCCGGGCGGCAGGAGAGCGCCATCGCGATCATCACCCGCTGGCGCATTCCTCCGCTGAATTCATGCGGATATTGCTTCAGCCGCTGCTCCGGATCACGGATGCCGACCTGGCGGAGAAGCTCCGCCGCTTCGGTATATGCCGCCGCTTTATCCAGTCCCCGGTGTCTGCGGATAACCTCTGTTAATTGCTGGCCGATGCGCTTGACCGGATT
Source organism: Paenibacillus sp. FSL H8-0048 (assembly GCF_038002825.1). Lineage (NCBI taxonomy): Bacteria > Bacillati > Bacillota > Bacilli > Caryophanales > Paenibacillaceae > Paenibacillus > Paenibacillus sp. FSL H8-0048. The sequence goes on from NZ_JBBODF010000001.1 coordinate 4,242,256, forward strand.
CAGCGAGGTCATCGGGTCCTGGAAGACCATTGCAATCCGGTTACCGCGTAAGGACCGCCACTGCTTCTCCGTAAGCCCCTTCAGGCTCTTGCCGCGGAATTCCAGCTTCCCGGCAGTCATTTGTCCCGGCGGTGTGATCAGGGACATGACCGCCTTGGCTGTAACACTTTTACCACTGCCGGATTCCCCGACAATGCCTACGGTCTCACCCGCATCAATATGGAAGCTAACGCCGCGGACGGCCTGATTCTCTCCGTCCCGGGTAGCGAAAGAAACCTGTAAATCCTCAACAGTCAGCAGCCGTTCAGTCATGATGTTCCACTCTCCTATCTCCGGATCAGCTTGGGTTCAAAGCCGACCCGCAAAATATCTCCCAGCACATTGAAGCTCAGCACAGTAAACAGGATCATCAGTCCGGGGAACAGCGCCAGATAAGGCGCCTGGGCAATATACCCCTGTGCGCTGTTCAGCATACTCCCCCATGTGGCATTCGGCGGCTGCACCCCGAAGCCGAGGAAGCTGAGCGACGATTCCATCATAATGGCCGAGGCTATATTATTCGTCGCCCCTACGATAATTACCGGGACCAGTCCCGGGAGGATGTGCCGCCAGATCATGCCGAAGGCACTCTGTCCCGAGGCCTTGGCATATAACACGTACTCCCGTTCCTTGATCGTCAGGGTCTCCGCGCGAACGACACGGGCCACATTCATCCACATCAAGAGAGCAATAATAATGATCAGATTGCCGATGCTCGGCTTCAGATAGACGCTAAGCAGCAGCAGGATCAGGAAGGACGGGATCGACATGATGATATCCAGCATCCGCATTAGCAGATTATCGATCCAGCCGCCGAAATATCCGCTAATCACCCCAACCAGCACGCCCACAAAGGTTGCTACGATCATGGAAGCGAATCCGACCAGCAGTGAAACCCGGCCGCCGTATAAGGCTCTGGACAAATAGTCTCGGCCATAATCATCGGTACCGAACAGATGCGCGGCGCCGGGCTTCGTGAGGCGGGCCATGGCATCCATGGCATTCGGATCATGGCCGGACAGGAAGGCAAAGACCGCCCCCAGTGTAAACACCGTCAATATGACAAGAGCAGCGACACCCAGACCGTTCGTAAACAGCTCGGACTGCAGGTTTTTCCATTTACTGCGATTCATGAGGTCACCCCTTCAGTTTGATTCTTGGATCGACAACGCTGTAGAGAATATCTGCCACCAGATTACCGAAGATCAGCATTAAGGAAGAGAACAGGGTAATCCCCATAATGACAGGATAATCCATCCCCTTCACCGCCGTCATTCCCAGGGAGCCGATCCCCGGCCAGGAGAACACCGTCTCCGTAACAATCGCCCCGGCCACCAGATCTCCCATCGACATACCGATCAGAGTGATGACCGGCAGCAGTACATGCTTCAGCACATGGCGGAACAGAATGGTGGATTTCTTCGAGCCAAAGGCGTACTGGATCTGCACATACTCCTCCTTAAGCTGTCCGATCGTGCTGGAGCGGATATAGCGCACATACCCGGACAGGAAACTGAAGGCCAGCACCGTACAAGGCAATATCCCGTGCTTCAGCACATCCAGCGGCGATTCCACACCAATGGTGCGCATTCCCATGCTTGGAAGCAGATGCAGCTTGATCGCGAACAGGTACATCAGCAGGATCGCCAGCCAGAATAAGGGGATGGAGATGCCGATATAAGCGATAAAATTGATCAGCTTGTCTACCCAGCGGTTGCGGTTCGCACCGGCCGCGAGGCCTAGCGGAATTGCCAGGATTACTGCCAGCGCGATGGCGCTGCCCATTAGTCCCGCTGTCGCAGGCAGACGTTCCAGGATCTGGCCCAGCACAGGCTGGTGATTGACCAGGGAATAGCCGAAATTACCCTGGACCATTTCCTTGATCCAGATGAAATATTGGATATAAGCAGGTTTGTCCAGCCCCAGATTATGGCGGATGCGCTCAATATCATCAGCATGCATATTGGGCGTAACGAAAGACAGCACCGGATCTCCCGGAGCCAGCTTAATCATAGTAAAACAGACCACCGATACGAAAAACAGCATCGGCAATGTTTGCAGCAACCTTCGGACGATGAGTTGTCTCATACGCAGCTTCTCCCAGCTCTTAACAGGCAAAAATAAGCTGGGGAAACCAGCTTATTTTTTTGCCTTGCTTATTTTGTGAGGCCAATTATTTCTTGTAGATCTTGGACAGGTCTTCGAAGATGACGACAGGCTTCAGTACCGCTTCATCAATACCGCCGTAGTTCTTCGATACCGCTACCACAGTCTTAGTATAGGCGATCGGATAGATCGGTGCATCCTCGGCTACCAGTTCCTGTGCTTTCTTGTAGATCTCTGCACGCTTGGCCGGATCTGCTTCGCCTGCACCGTCATTCATCAGCTTGTCAACTTCACTGTTGGAATAATGCGAGTAATTGGATGAGCTGTCCGTAGTGAACAGGATACGGTACGCATCCGGATCATAGCCCATGATATAGCCGGTCAACGCCAGCTCATAATCGGTCGCCTTCAGATCAATGAATTTCTGCACCCAGGCCGAGGAATCCATGTTCTGCAGTTCAACCTCTACGCCAATTGCCTTCAGCTTCTGCTGCACATACAGCGAGATGGCTTCCTGCGCCTTGTTCCCGCTCTGTACGATATAACGGAGCTTCAGGTTGCTCTCACCGGCAGAAGCCAGCAGTTCCTTCGCCTTGGCAGCATCATTGTCAAAGGTAGGGACATCGTTCGTGAAGTACAGCGCATCCGGTGTCAGGAAGGATTTTGCCGGATCAGCATATTCGCTGGAAGTATAAGCCGTCTGGATCAGCTCGTCGCGGCTAAGGGCCAGGGACAGGGCCTGACGGACTTCTTTTTTGGCGAGGGCGCCGGTATCGCTGTTCGCATTGAACATGAGATAAGCGAGGCGGCCTTCGCTATACGGGAGAATCTCAAAATTATTCGTCGCTTGAATCGTAGGAACATCCTTCGGGTCCAGATACTGCACATTAATCTCGCCGTTCTGCAGAGCCAGATTCGCAGCATTGGTATCCTTGGCAATCCGGTATGTGACCGAATCCAGATGCGGCTTGCCGCCGAAGTAGTTGTCGAAGCGTTCCAGCGTCAGGTACTCGCCAGCCTTGTATTCCTTGAACTTGAAGGCACCGGAGCCTACCGGGGAAGCGTTCTTGGTGCTCTTCTCGATGTTAGTCTCATTCTCAAAAATATGCTTAGGAATCGGGGTTACCTGCACCAGTGTAGCCTCAAAGGCCGGGCTGACCTGCGGGAGCTTGAAATCAACGGTCAGATCATCAACCTTGACGGCCTTGATGGCCTTGCCGCCAATCAGGAAGTTGGCCCGCAGGAAGCTGTTCTGCTTCTCGTCAAGGATGCTGTCGATGGTGAACACCACGTCATCTGCCGTCAGCTTCTCTCCATCATGCCAGGTCAATCCATCCTTAAGCTTCAATGTATACGTCAGATTATCGCTTGACGGTGTCAGGCTGTCCGCCAGATAGTAGGTCTTCTTGCCGTTGTTCACCTGGAACAGCGGAGCATACAGCGCCTGGTCAATCGTCAGACTGACACGGTCACCCGCATAGTTCGGGTTCAGTACTACCGGATCGGAAGCGACCCCTATAATCAGACTGCCTCCATCCTTCGGCTCGCCGGCAGCTGGCTCTTGTGATGCAGCCGGTGTCTGTGCGGCATTGGTAGATGAAGCGTTATTCCCATTGGAGCATGCACTGATCACCAGTGTTAATAATAGTAGAATAGCAACCCCTGTTATCCCTTTACGCATTGTCTCTTCCTCCATGTCTATGAGCATTGTTACTCGTTGTTGAGCAATTATATATCGGAATACTAGGAATTACAATGTATGAATTTACCATGGTCTTTATCATGCTCTTTACCAGACGCGGACCTCCTGCATGACCGCGCCGCGCCGCAGGGCATCGACATGCTCCATGCCTTCTGTGACTCTGCCGAATACCGTATGCCAGCCATCCAGATAATCGAACGTATCATAACAGATAAAAAACTGGCAGGACCCCGTACCCGGTCCAAAATGCGCCATAGACAGCGCCCCGCGCACATGTTTATGGGGATTCCCCTGCGTCTCACAGGGAATGGGATCTGTGCCGCCTCTACCGTTACCGTCCGGGCAGCCGCCCTGGGCGACGAAGCCGCGAACCACACGCTGAAAGGCCAGACCGTTGTAAAAGCCGCTGTTCGCAAGCTTTTCAAAATTGGCTACGGTTCCCGGCGCCTCCTGTTCGAACAGCTCCAGCTGAATCTCCGGTCCCTGCTCCAGACGGATCAGAGCCTGCTTCATGGCGACTCCCCCTCTACACGGGCCGCAGTATCTGCTGGTGCACCGATATATACTGCCGTCTTGGCAGCATGCAGCGGCGCATAAATCTCCTCGATATCCTCGTCCACGAGCGGCCTAAGCTCTCCGCCCTCCGTATGCAGGTACACCTCGGCACGCGGATTCATCGCCAGGAGGACATTGATCAATTGCTGTACTTTTAACGTTGGCTTGTCCATCCTCTCACTCCTGCCTGCCCTCTACCGGGGATTATATATATTAGCGGTATTGTACAACAGCTCAGGGCAGACGGCAATACGGCTCTCCTCTATACATGCAGGTTATTATTTCAGGGAAATGGGGAAATTCCGGTACTTCTCTAAAAATATCGAATACATATAATTGATATCAACTATTTGCGAATCCAAGGGGATGTTCTATCATGTTGACCTTATTCTGGAGTGGCCTGCTATGAATTCGAATAGAACCCGGGTGCTGCTAGGCAGCCCGATTCATCAAAAACCGGCGATCCTGGAGCAATTCCTGAACTCTCTGCTGCGTCTGAACCTGAAGGATATCGATCTGGACTTCTATCTGATTGACGATAACCCGGATGAAGCCGCAAGCGAACTTCTGCAGCAGTTCGCCCGGAACGGCAGATCCGTCTTCCTGCAATCCTCTGGGCTTCATGATGACTATATCCGTGATGAGCATACGCATGTCTGGCATTCCAATCTGATCTGGAAGGTGGCCGGATTCAAGAATCTGATGATCCGGCGGGCCGAGGCCTTCGGCTATGACTACCTGTTCCTGATTGATTCCGATCTCATTCTCCACCCGGATACACTGCTGCATCTGATCGGTACAGGCAAGGATATTATCTCCGAGATTTTCTGGACACAGTGGCAGCCGAATACACTGCTTCAGCCGCAGGTATGGATGCATGACGAATACAACCAGTGGGAGATTCATCCGGGAGAGCAGCTCTCGCCGGAGGAGATTCAGCACCGCTTTTTTGCTTTTTTGCAGAAGATGCAGCAGCCCGGAATCTATGAGGTTGGCGGACTTGGCGCCTGCACGCTGATCAGCAGCTCAGCCCTCAGCTCCGGGATCAGCTACGACCGGATGCGCAATATCTCCTACTGGGGAGAGGACCGTCATTTCTGCATCCGTGCAGCGGCTCTCGGCCTTCCGCTCTTCGTGGATACCCACTTCCCGGCACTGCACCTCTACAGAGACAGCGATCTGGATCTGGTGGCGGAGTTCATCCGGCACACCTCGGACACGGAAGCAGAACCTGACGGCCCACACGAAGCAGCGGGCATTGAAGACAGCGATACCCCCGCTGACAAAAGAGTGCAGGAGGCAGCAGCGCAGTGGGAGGTGCTGTGGACCGAAGCCGAAGCCCGGCAGCACTTGTCCAAGGAGCCTCTGCCTGCTGATGCAACCCGGGCGGCGGAGAAGATTACTTCTGCAGCTCCTGCCTCCCGCCGCCCCAAGCTGACTCTCACCATGATCGTCAAGAATGAGGGCACCAGGTTCCTGCGTCAGGTGCTGCAGGAGCACCGTAAGTATATCGATGAGGCCGTCATTATCGACGACGCAAGCACAGATGATACAGCCGATATCTGCCGCGAGGTTCTTGAGGGGATTCCGCTGCACCTGATACAGAACCCTGTCTCCCGCTTCCATAATGAATCAGAGCTGCGTAAGCAGCAGTGGGAGGCGGTGGTTAAGGCCCGGCCCGAGTGGATTCTTAATCTGGACGGGGATGAGCTGTTCGAGTCATGTTTTCCAGAAGAGATTGATTCCCTGCTGCGGACAGCGGATTGCGACTTATTCTGCTTCCGGCTCTACGACTTCTGGGATGAGGCCAGCTACCGCGAGGACAGCTACTGGCAGGCTCACCAGAGCTACCGCCCGTTCCTGCTCCGTTACCGGGAAGACTTCACCTATGCCTGGAATGATCTGCCGCAGCACTGCGGGCGGCTGCCGGAGAATATCTTCGAGCTGTCCCATCAGTTAAGCAACCTGCGCCTGAAGCATCTTGGCTGGTCGAAGCCTGAATTCCGGCTGGAGAAGTATCTGCGTTATATGCTGCTGGACCCGGACGCCCAGTACGGCTGGAAGGAGCAGTACCAGTCTATCCTTGACCCGCATCCCCGGCTGGTGCCTTGGAGTGAATAAGGCACAATACTAGTCATAAGAAGAGAGAAAGAAGCTCCCTATCGGGGCTTCTTCTTTTTGTGCGAATCAGCCTCAGGAAATAAATCACTATAGGTGCGCAGGCAAATATGATAAAATAACAGAACATAAGTTCGCATTTTGGTTGTAAAATATAACCTAATATTTCCCTATTATTAGAAAGATATATAGAAGAGGAGGCGTAACCGCAATGGAACAGCAAATGATACAGCGTTACCGGCAGGAAATCTATCGAATCGGCTGGCGCTTACAATACCGCAGCAAGCGAACCCGCCGGCATGAATGTACCTTCCTGGATATCCGCCCGGCTCAGCGGAATGAAACGGAGGAGATGATTAACCGCTTGTCCGTTGAGCAGCTATTAGATACACTTCCAACCAAAGGAAAGGTGATTCTGCAGAAGATTTATCTGCAGGAAATGACAGAGGCTGAGGTCGCGGCACAGCTGCATATGAGTCAACAGGGGGTTAACAAATGGAAGCAAAAAATGCTCCAGCAGCTATCACAGACAGCGAATTCGCAGACCTTCTGACCGGTGTCCGCCAGAAACGGCCGGAAGCCATGCTCCAGATCATTGAGCTATTTCAGGAGGACATTGAAATGGTCAGTCAATGCATTCTTCTCCCGCGGGAGGATGCCATTTCTCATATTGTGACGGAGATTCTTAACTTCATACAGGCCGGGGACAGCACATGACAAAGCGGGCAAACGCCACCCTACCCGTGGCCCTGCCCGCTTGTCATTAATCACCCTCATTGAGAAGAAAAGGGCGATACAGGCTATCGGTTCATACCGAATATATAATAACCGGCGATGAATGCTACTGGTGCAATAATTTGCTAAGGATTCATTCTGCTCCCATTCCATGATCTGCAAATATTCGAACACTATCCGGCAGTTTCTAACAATATAGTGAGAATCCTTTAGATTTTGGATAAGGTCACCCTTTATGGATGGCCTTTTTTGTACGGATATGTCTATCAAGTGTTGAGTTATTATACTAACAGTTGTATTATTATTCATACTTCGCGAAAAAGGAGCACACCTATGCCATTGATAATCAGAAATGCTGAGCCTAATGATGTAAACAGTCTGACCGAGCTGATGTATGAATACATCGTTGGTTTTTATCAGAACCCTAAACCTCCTGCCGATAAAATCAACGCCTTAATCCAGACCCTTTTTGACCGGCAGGAGGGGGTGCAGTTCGTGGCAGAGCAGAATGGAGAATTGGTCGGCTTTGCTACCCTATTCTTTACATTCAGCACTATGAAAGCAGATAAAATCAGTATTATGAACGACCTCTTTGTAAGAGAACCCTTTAGTGATACCGAAGTGGAATCAGAACTATTCCTGGCATGTCAACAGTACTCACAGAATCATGGATATGCCAACATGACTTGGATTACTTCTACTAACAATAAACGCGCTCAAAGCTTCTTTGAAAACATGAACGCGGTCAAAGGGAAGGATTGGGTTCACTTTTCCCTTATCTAAATCAACGCATCAAAATGGCCTTCTGCGTCTACCGTCGCTGTCCGGGGATCAGTCAGACCGATGCCCTTAAGGCCTCCCTTTCCCTCAGTCCGCCAGGGCGGAGTATGATCCTGAAGCGGGGGAGCAGGTACAAATGAAGCCGAAGCGGTACTCCCGCTTTTCTGCACCAGATGTGCCTCCAGCTGCCGTATTTGCCGCTGCAGCTGCTCCCGGCGATAAGGAGTCTGCATCGCGCCGCCCTGCGCCGCATTCACCTTATCCAGCTCCATCAGCAGCCGGTTGCGCTGCTTCTCCATCGAACTGACATCACTCTGTGTGCTGCCGTAAGTTGTAGTGGCCCGTACCGGGCTGATACCAGATACCGTCTGTGCCGCCATGATCTCTCCCTCCGTTTCCTTGGCTTCTGCTTCAAATCCAGCCATATTCGAAAGCTCTAATCATTTCTATTACCCGGCAGCCCCCGTCTTGATAACATTTAAACCACATATTTACAAAGAATCGTCTCATAGTCTCACTCCGATGCTGATTAGACTATACCAAAGACCTAGCCGGGAGGTAGAGTAACGGACACAGGGGCTTCACTTATCCGGGAAGAAAGTCGTCACTTGGGCGATTAGCGGACCGCAAAGACCTTATCCCCTGCAATTCAGCTCCAAAACGTCTCACAGAAAGACGATAAGGTCCACTGTGTCCGTTACGCTGCAAAAGGTGGCGTTCTCGTGGGGATACGGCCTCTTCGGGCCGTTGACACAGTACTAGGAGGTGACGCCGGGGCCCATTACATTTCACATCGATCCTACGGTCTCCGCAGATTCCGGTGCCATTATCTGCACGGTCAGCTCGCCGTCCGCTTCGTCCACCGTCATCACTGAGCCTTCCTCCGCTTCTCCGGCGATCAGCGCACGCGCTACCCGGGTCTCCAGGCTGCGCTGGATGAACCGCTTCAGCGGCCGGGCGCCGTACACGGAGTCGAAGCCTTCCTCGGCAATGAAGTGCACCGCCCGGGCGCTGAGGACCAGCCCGATGTTCCGCTCAGCCAATCGCAGACGCAGGCCGTCTACCAGCTTCACGACAATCTGCTCCGTCTCATTCATGGTCAGCGGCTTAAACATTACAATATCATCCACCCGGTTGAGGAACTCTGGACGGAAATGCCCGCTCAGCTCTTTCATGACCCGGTCCTTCACGGCTTCGGTCAGCTCGCCGTTGTCATCCGTGCCCTGAATCAGATGCGGTGAACCGATGTTGGAGGTCATGATGACAATGGTGTTCTTGAAGTCGACCATCCGGCCCTGCGAATCGGTCAGCCGCCCGTCATCCAGCAGCTGCAGCAGAATGTTGAATACATCCGGGTGCGCCTTCTCCACCTCATCCAGCAGCACCACCGTATACGGCTGACGGCGCACTGCTTCCGTCAGCTGGCCGCCCTCTTCATAGCCGACATATCCGGGAGGAGCACCTACGAGACGGGAGACACTATGCTTCTCCATGTACTCTGACATATCGATGCGGATCATACCATCCTCGCGGTCGAACAGTGATACCGCCAGTGCTTTGGCCAGCTCCGTCTTCCCGACCCCGGTCGGTCCAAGGAACAGGAACGAGCCGATCGGACGGTTCGGGTCCTTGATGCCGGCTCTTGCCCGAAGAACAGCGTCGGCTACCAGCCGGACCGCCTCATCCTGCCCGACTACCCGCTCATGCAGCGTATCCTCCAGCCGCAGCAGCTTATCCCGCTCGCCTTCCACCAGTCTGCTTACGGGAACACCCGTCCAGCGCGAGACAATATCGGCGATCTCCTCCTCCGTCACGGCTTCACGCAGCAGCCGGGTCTCCTGATCCTGCTGCGCCGCTTCCTCCGCGCCCTTAAGCTGCCGCTCCAGATCAGGAATAATGCCATAGCTTAATTCAGCCGACTTGTTGAGATCATAGATCTCCTGCGCATCGACCAGATCCTTGCGGGCCTGCTCCAGCCGCTTCTTCAGGTCACGGATGCCCTGAATGGCCGATTTCTCCTTCTCCCAGCGGGCCGTCATCCCCAGATGCTTCTCCTTGAGGTCGGCCAGCTCCCGCTGGAGATTCTCCAGACGGCGCGCACTGGCGTCGTCGGTTTCTTTTTTGAGTGCGGCTTCCTCTATCTCCATCTGCATCAGGCGGCGGGTCACCTCGTCCATCTCGCCGGGCATGGAGTCGATCTCCGTACGGATCATCGCGCAGGCTTCATCGACCAGGTCAATCGCCTTATCCGGCAGGAAGCGGTCGGTGATGTAACGGTTAGACAGCACACCGGCTGCGACCAGGGCGCTGTCATAGATTTTGACCCCGTGATGCACCTCAAAGCGTTCCTTCAAGCCCCGCAGAATCGAAATGGTATCCTCGACATCCGGCTCACTGACCAGCACCTGCTGGAAGCGGCGTTCGAGCGCCGGGTCCTTCTCGATATATTTGCGGTACTCATCCAGCGTGGTCGCCCCGATACAGTGCAGCTCGCCCCGGGCCAGCATCGGCTTCAGCATGTTGCCCGCATCCATGGCCCCCTCTGTCTTGCCCGCACCGACAATCGTATGCAGCTCGTCAATGAACAGAATAATCCGCCCGTCACTCTCACGGATCTCCTTCAGCACCGCCTGCAGCCGCTCCTCGAACTCCCCGCGGTATTTCGCACCGGCAATCAGCGCGCTCATATCCAGCGAGAAAATCGTCTTGTCCTTCAGTCCCTCCGGCACATCCCGGCGGACAATCCGGTGAGCCAGCCCTTCGACAATCGCTGTCTTGCCGACACCCGGCTCCCCGATCAGGACAGGGTTATTCTTGGTCTTGCGGGAGAGGATGCGGATCACCCGGCGAATCTCGGCATCGCGCCCGATGACCGGATCGATCTTGCCTGCCCTTACCTCGGCTACGAGATCGCGGCCATATTTCTCCAGCACCTCATAGGTGGCCTCCGGCTCCCGGCTGGTCACCCGCTGGTGTCCGCGAATCTCCGCTAATACGCCAAGCAGCTTCTCCCGGGTAACGCCCCGGCTGGTGAACAGCCCGCGCAGCTCGCGGTTCCCGCTGCTTGCATCCGAGACCATCGCCAGAACGGCATGCTCTACCGCAACGAATTCATCCTGCATCTTGGCCGCTTCCTGCTCGGCCTGCTCCAGCATGGCAATCAGCGCAGGCGAGGCATAGCGCCGCATGGTGCCTGCTCCGCTCCCGCTTACGCTGGGTTTGCGCTGAAGCAGCGCTTCCGTTCCCTGCAGCAGTTCGGCTGCGGGAACATTCATCTTCTGCAGCAGCCGGGGCAGCAGGCCCTCATGCTGCTGGAGCAGTGCCTTCAGCAGATGGAGATTGTCAATCTCCTGATGCCCGCCGGAAGCCGCCAGCGACTGCGCCTCTGCCACAGCTTCCTGCAGCTTCTGGGTAAGCTTATTGAAATCCATACCATCATCGCCTTTCTATTTGTACTTTCTATTTGTATAGGTTAATCAGGCGGATGCCCGGCTGTGATATTTACTGAACCCTTTACCGTGCTCCGGCTCTGCGCCGCTGCGCTCCGCCTGTGGTACGCCGTTTCGCACCCGCCTGGAAGCTGCCGGACTCCGCCAGCTGGCGGTACAGCTTCTTCTCCGCCTCGGTCGTTCCGGCCGGAATGACCATTTCCATTCGGAACAGGATGTCGCCATTCGTTCCGTCCAGACGTCTCAGCCCCTTGCCGGAGAGACGCAGCGTTCCGCCGCTGGCTATCCCGGCAGGGATCTTCAGCTTCACGCTGCTGCCATCCGGCAGCGCCACCTTGGCTTCCCCGCCAAGCACCGCCTGCCAGGGAGCGATCTCAACCGTGCCGAGCAGATCCCCGCCGTCCGGCTCATAGATCTCATGCGGCAGGAGATGCAGCGAGATCAGCAGATCCCCGCCCTGCCCGGCTCCGCTTCCGCCGCCGGGTACCCGGATGACGGCCCCTTCCGCTGAGCGTGCGGGAATCTGTACGTTCAGGTCTTTGCCTGCCGCCTGAACGCTGATATTACCGCCTCTATAAGCCTGCTCCAGCGTAATCTCAAGCTGGGCCTGCATCGTACTGAACTCATCCCCCCACGGGCTTCCGCCTGGACGGGAGCTACTGCCGCCGGAGAAGAAGCCCGCGCGGTCAGCCGCGCCCCGGCTGCCGAAGAACATCCCGAATAGATCCTCCTCCGGTATACCGCCGGAAGAGGCGGCTCCGCTGCTCCAGCCCGCGCCAAACGGCGATTCCCATGACGCAGAGGAGGCTGATCCGTAGCTGCGCTGACCCCGCGAATCTGCTGCGGCTCCATAGCGGAGCTCCTCATCATAGATTTTGCGCTTCGCTTCATCGCCCAGCACCTCATATGCCTCGGCTGCTTCCTTGAATTTCGCCTCTGCCTCCGGGGCCTTGTTGACATCGGGATGCCATTTTTTGGCCAGCTTCTGATAGGCCTTCTTGATCTCCTGCTTCGAGGCTTTCTTGTCTACCCCAAGACGCTCATAATAATTTGCCGCCACCGGAACCTCCTCCTTTCATGTGATGGGAACCTTTCTGCCTTCCTCCGGGAAAAGACGCATTATAGCCGGAACCCCCACTACAATGCGTCTAATATGAATTGCTATATGAAAAGCCCGGTGAATTCCTGCTGCCGCCCGGTGAACCGGATAGGCCAGCGGCTACAGCCGCTAAGCCCGGAGCTCCTGCGGAAGCGGCAGCTTCAGCCGGACTTGGAGGTCCATCTGCCTCTTAAGGCTGCCCTTCTGCTTACTGAAGCTCTTTCCGGTCTGAAGTATCATTTCCGCCATCCTGAATTTCGATCCGTTTGCCCTGGGACTTCTGCCGTTTCGGCACCTCCAGGCTCAGCACACCATCCTTCAGGGAAGCACGAATGTCTTCCTCAGCAATATCCTGCACGTAGAACCGGCGTACATATTCACCATACCGGCGTTCGCGGCGCACCATCTGGTGCCCATTGTTCTCCTTACTGCTCTCTTCTGTGCGAACCGCCTTAATCGTCAAGTAAGGGCTGGAATAATCAATGTCGATTTCTTCTTTACGGAAGCCCGGAAGCTCGGCCTCGATCAGATATGCCCCTTCACTCTCCCGGATATCAGTCCGGAAAGACAGCGCGTTACTTGTCAGTGGTGCGAAAAAATCATCATTAAACACTTCGTTCAGCGACTTCGCCAGCACACCAAAAGCATCATCTCTGCGTTTACCAAAAGGAACCAAATCAAACATCTTTCATTCTCCTCTCATTCGACTTTTTGATTTTTTGAATTCGGTCTTGCCCAGGCTTTGACTTTGTCTGACCTATGGCTTTATTATAGCCTGCACCCCCGGAGAAAACAAAACCGGTATAAGCCGAAAATCCGGGGAAATCCGGCGTTTCGGCTCGTTTTTTATAATATATTTTAATATTATTAAAGATTTGACCTTATTTGACCTTCCTGTTCTACTTCAAATAACGCTCCCGGTATTCACTCTCCAGCATGCCCATCATAATCACATCATGATACTCATGGTTATAGAACAGCGTCTGACGCCGCACTCCCTCCTGCACAAACCCGATGGACTCATAGACATGCGCAGCACGGGCATTATAACTGTAGACCTCCAGCTCAATCCTGTGCAGATTCAGAATGCCGAAGCCATAATCCAGCATAAGCAGCAGCGCTTCACGCCCGTACCCTTGGCCCTGATGCCGCTCGTCCCCGATGGCGATCCGCAGATTGGCATTGCGGTTATCCCCATCGATATCCTGAATGGCGATGTCGCCGATCACCTCGTCGTTCTCCTTCAGCGCGATCAGCAGCAGCACCGTACTGTCATCCCCGGATTTACGGGCGATATACTGCTCAATCTGCTCTTTGGTGACATGATTCTTGGTACCGGTCAGCCTGCGGACTTCCGCGCCGTGGAACATCTCATAATACAGCCCGGCGTCTTCCCCGTTCAGGGAGCGCAAATATACCTTATCCCCTGTTAAAAGCCTTGAATTACTGTTCATTTCTGTCCACTCCCACTGTCGTAATTGCTCTTATCGTAATATAAATCTGTATACTATAAAATATACAGAAACGTCCGATTTCAAAGGACAGATGGAAGGTGAAGCATGCTGCTTGTCCCGGATCTGAATGAACATAGCAAGACCCCTTACTACATACAGCTCTATGATTATCTGGCAAAAGCCATCCTGGGCGGCACCCTCCAGAGCGGGACGCGCCTGCCTTCTATCCGCCGTCTGGCGGCGTTATGCGGAATCAGCGCCACTCCGGTGGAGCTTGCTTACCAGCAGCTTCTGGCAGAGGGCTTCATCGCCAGCAAGCCGCGCAGCGGCTACTACATCCTGCCCGTTCGCCGGGAAGGCAGCCCTGCCGCCGGGGAACGGCCCAGTCCGGCCCCCCGCCCGATCACGCCCCGTGATCCACGGCACTACACATATGATTTCCATATGTCGCGCAATGATTTCTCCTTGTTCCCGCACAAAATATGGCGCAGCCTCTACCAGGAGCAGCTGGCGAATCCAGACCTGCTCCAGTACGGCGATCCCCAGGGTGAGCCGGCCCTCCGCGCGAGCATCGCCGCCCATCTGCGGCAATTCCGCGGGCTGCGCTGTACGGAGAAGCAGATTGTAATCGGCGGAGACCAGTATACGCTGTGTTCTTTGGTATGTCTGCTGCTGAAGGGACGAATGAGCGGACTGGGTATCGAAGATCCGGGGTACCACCTGCTGCCAGCGGCATTTCGGCGCAGCGGATACGAAATCAAGCCAATTCCGCTGGAGGAGGACGGATTGCAGCTAGACAAATTGTACAGCAGCGGGGCAGATGCTGTGTACATCTCGCCGTCCCACCAGTATCCCCGGGGGATGACCATGCCAATCAGCAAACGCCTTGCTCTGCTGGAGTGGGCCCGCTCCACAGGCGGCTATATCATCGAAGATGATTATGACGGGGAGTTCCGCTACCACGGGCGGCCGATCCCTGCGCTGCAAGGGCTTGCTGAGAGCAGTCCGGTGATCTATATGTGCAGCTTCGCACAATCGGTAACCCCTGCCTTATGTATTCACTATATGGTTCTGCCGGAGGAGCTGCTGCCGGACTATCACAGCCTGAGAAGCGAGCTTTACCTGGAGCATTCAGCCTCACGGCTTCATCAGATTGCGCTGCATTATTTCATGGAGCGGGGGCATTTCGAGAAGCACCTGCGCCGGATGCGCCTGCTCTATCAGCGCAAGCATGACCTGCTGCTGCGCTCGATCCGGCAGCATTTCGGCGCTGCCGCTGTGCTCAGCGGAACGGATGCCGGATTCCATCTGCTGCTGAGCTTTAAGCCGCCTGCAGCAGAAGCTGGCACCAGAGTTAGCAATAGAGCCAGCATTAGTACCAGCGCAAAGGAGCTCGCTGCCGTAGCGGAAGCCGAAGGCATTCGCGTCACCCCCATGTCCTATACCTGGTGGGCCAAACCGGAATACGATGAACCTGAATTCATCCTGGGCTTCGGCGGGATCGCCGAGGACCTGATCGATGAGGGCATCCGCAGATTGGCCGGGGCATGGCTGGGCTAGTAGAGCATCAGGTTTAAACTTGTGAAAAACCAGATGCCAATATTGCAAATAAGACCCTCAGCGGCGGAACTCAACGAGCCAGCATACATTCCTACGCAGTCTTTCGTATACTATTATATGCACTGGAACAGCAGGTAACTGCATTCTGTACAACAGATTGATGTCAAACCAGCTTCGAAATAGATTCTATTGTATTCGGTACAATTGAATATTGAACAAAAGCCATTTTTCGCCCAAAATGCAGCATTCCAATGTACGAAATACAATGGAATATCAATTCACGGTCAAATTTAAGCTTTCTGTTGCAGGAAATACAATCACCCAGGCTTTTAGATCAACTATACTTCTCCAGCATATCCGCAAGCGTCCGCTTCACCTGGGCCACCAGCTCCGGCGGCTCCTGCACCGTTGCCTCGCTGCACAGGCCAATCACAAACCGCGCGAAGAAGCCCAGATCACTTCCCGGAACCTCTCCCTCCAGACAGCCTGTGCCGTCTGCACGGATATGCAGCAGTTGCGGGGACCACACCTCTCCTTCGCAGGCCTGAACCCCCTCACTCCCAAGCTCCACGTATAGCCGGATAAGGCTTTGTTCGGCCTGCTCCTGCGGCGGGCTGCCGTAATGCTCCGTATTGTCCAAGTGGATATGACGCAGATCCAGCGCGGCCGGTCCCGCTTCATCATACCCGGCAGACTGAATCCGGTCGCAGCGGAAAGTACGGATGCAGCCCCGCAGGAAGCAATACGCCGGACAATACCACAGTCCGTTACTGGCATAGATGCCGACGGGCTGAATCCACCTTTGCTGTCGACGGCCCTTCGACTGGTAATCGATCAGCAGCACTTTTTGCCCGGTGGCCGCTTCCAGCAGTTGGGGCAGATAAGGGAATTCCGCCTGCCGCGCCGGGGTCAGAAAATCAATCCTGTTCTTCATCTCATCAATCCGGTCACGGACATCGCCAGTCATGTAGTTATAGAACTTGTGCAGGGCGGATAAGGATTCTTCCTTGAAGGGAAGATATTTATAATGGCGCAGGGCATGGCTGGCAAAAAAAATCGCCACCGCCTCTTCCTCCGTAAACGCAATGGGCGGCAGGATTCTCTCGTTTAGTACCTGATACCCACCATGCGGCCCCACTTCGGAATAGAGCGGTACGCCCAGCTCCCCCAGCTCCTGCAAATCCCTAAGGATTGTGCGTGAAGAGACTTGGAATTCGTCAGCCAGCTCCCTTACGGTAAATTTGCGCTTGCGGTTGACGGTCATCATCAGGTCCAGCAGCCTTTTGGATTTCGACACAGGGTTCACTCCCTTTATATTTTAACTATGACAAGACCTGTCACTATTATAGTCTACACTATAACCATAGCCGGTTAGTACAGGCAAATATACCTTCCAAGGAGCGAACAAGACATGAAACTGCAAATGAACCCTTATATTCTGGTGGACGGATCTGCTGAGGAGGCGATTGCCTTTTATCAGGAGGTGCTGGGCGCTAAGGTGCTGTTCAAGCAAACAATGGGCGAGGGCCCGCAGAACCCGGAGAACCCGATGACAGAGCAGGAAAAGGCGCTGATTGCCCATGCCGTGCTGCTGGCGGGAGAGACGAAGTTTTTTGTGGCCGATTATGAGCGGGGGATGCCGCGCAGCCGGGGAAACAGCATCAACATCTGTCTCACGGTGGAGACCGAAGCTGAAGCACAGCAGTTGTTCAACTCACTGAAGGCAGGCGGAACTGTCGATATCGAGCTGGCACCGGCCTACTACAGTCCTGCTTACGGCATGGTGACCGATAAGTTCGGCGTCTGCTTCCAGATCTTCATGGATAACAGGAAGTAGGAATTGGGCGGAGAGCGGGGGAGTAAGCGTCTCACAGCTTCGAATGTATTCGATTTTTCGCATACATTCGGCCTTTGACCTGTGGAATCAAACACACTCCTGCTCCTTCCAGCGATTCTCCAGATACGTTCAGCACCACATCACTCTACAATTTCATCTAAAAAGCCCTGTCTCAACGGATTCTTCCGCGAGACAGGGCTTTGTTCTAATATAACGCCCGCCACAAGTAGAAGGTGGCGTATGCTTCCCAGCCTTGCCACGGCCGGGCCAGCTCCAGCAGCTCCGCAGGCGTCGGCTTGCGGTCCATGCCGGTCAGATGCTTGATCACGTTCTGCAGGCCGACATCGCCGACCGGATAAGAGGACGCATCGCGCAGGCAGCGCATACGGACATATTGCGAGGTCCACGGGCCGATCCCGCGGATCTGTAGCAGCCGCTGCTCGGCGGCAGCCGGGGACGGTAGCGCCAGCAGCTCTTCCCGGCTTAGCTCCCCGGCTGCAATCAACCCGGCAACTGTAAGAATCGTCTGCGCCTTGCTGCGGGTTAGCTGCAAAGCGCATAATTCTTCAAGCTGCACCGCCGCGAACACCTCCGGTCCGGGGAACCGGTAGTAGGTCTGCCCCTCCCATTCCAGTGCTTCCCCGTATTCAGCGGTCAGCCGCTGCTTCAGCCTGTAGGCAAAAGCCAGATTCACCTGCTGGCCCAGAATCGCCCAGCATAAGGCCTCGAACAGATCGGGGATGCCGATAATCCGCAGTCCCCGGTGCTCATTGGCCAGCGGCCCAAGCAGCGGGTCCGCCGCCGCCAAACTGTAGAACGGGGCAAGATCACGGTCCAGATCAAACCATTCCACAATGTAGCGGGCCAACTGCTCCTGTTCCAGCACGCTAGGGATCGCCCCATGCAGCCGGGTTACACTCAGCTTGTGATCCTCGGACACACTGAGCCTCACCAGTAGCAGGCCGCCCTCTATCCTGAACATCCGGCTGACGCCTGCTTCATCCGTGCGGAACAGGCATTCCA
The DNA here is from genome assembly GCF_038002825.1 of Paenibacillus sp. FSL H8-0048. NCBI lineage: Bacteria > Bacillati > Bacillota > Bacilli > Caryophanales > Paenibacillaceae > Paenibacillus > Paenibacillus sp. FSL H8-0048. The sequence goes on from NZ_JBBODF010000001.1 coordinate 4,260,713, forward strand.
GCGGCGAGCGGTTCATATATTCCAGACAGGCTCCCAAGTCGAAGTCTTCCGGCAGCGGCAGCTCAAAAAGCAAATCGTTCATGACCAGCCGCCTTTACATTCAGAATTCCCTCCAGCTGGAGCAGCTCCTGCTTCATCTGAAGTCCGCCCCGGAAGCCGGTTAAGGTACCGTTCGCGCCGATGACCCGGTGGCAGGGTACAATAACCGGTACCGGGTTCTGCCCGTTGGCCGCACCAACAGCACGAACCGCCAGCGGTCTGCCGATCCGCTCCGCCAATTGCTTGTAGCTGGCCGTCTCCCCATGCGGGATGGTAAGCAGCCCCCGCCACACCTCCTGCTGAAACGGGGTGCCCCACAGATCCAGCTCCACCCTGCTGAAATCTACCGGCTCTCCGGCAAAATACCGCTCCAGCAGCGTGATCACCCCAAGCTGCTCAAATCTCCCGGCATCCTCTATGAGCTCATGGGCAGGCGCATACATTTTCAACCAGGAGGCGGGTAATTGCCCTTCATCCTGCGGGAAGGATATGCGGATCAGGCCTTTATCGCTGGCCCACAGGGTCCACTCCCCTTTTCCGGGATTCAGGGTATGATGATAAATTCTTACAGTATTTGTACTCCGGCTGTTATTCCGGCTTGGGCTTGGGTTCATGTTGGTTTCCTCCTTCGTTATGCTTGCTGCGGTACTCTGTAGGGGACAGCCCCGTCTTCTTCACGAACCAGGCGGCAAAATGGGACGGCGTGCGGAACCCCACTGCCGTGCCAACCTCAGCCACTCCCGAATCCGTCTCCGCCAGCAGCCTGCGGGCTTCTTCCGTGCGCAGCGCATCCAATCTGGCAGCCGGTGACTGGCCGGTTACCCGCTTATAGGTGCGCTGCAGGTGAAACGGGCTGACCTTCAATTCTTCAGCCATCGCCTGCAGGGTCAGCTTGCTGCCGAACCGCCTGTCCATAATGGCATCCGCCTGCGCCGCCAGGACCGCGTCCGGCCGGAGGGTGCCGCCTTCTTCGGGACGGCATCTTTTACAGGGACGGAAGCCTGACGAAATAGCCTCCTGCAAGGAGCCATAGAATACAACATTCGCTGCCTTCGGCGTTCTCGCCCGGCAGGACGGGCGGCAGACAATATGCGTCGTCTTCACCGCCGTATAGTAGATGCCGTCATAGGTCGGCTCACGCCGCACCACCGTATCATAGATGCGTTCAAACAATTGCGGGTCCATCCCCATCACCTCTTACCGCCAGTATAAACGATTCGTTTCGGCTTATGCAGCCTATTGAGATAGGAGAGCAAGATTACGACAGTGAGGCAGATGGACAAACCATTGGAAAAACGCATCTTACCTGGCAGATTTCCGGGCAATGTGCGGAAGCAAGTGGAAAAACAGCAGCTAATAATGCTATTATTGACTGCTTGAATTAAGTACGTTATCCAACTATTATCTTGATTCGGAGGACTAAGAGCCAATGAAACTATCAGATATCCGCTGCGAACGCCTAAGCATGCAGGATTCTCCCGCTGCCGCAAAACTATTAAGCCTGGATGTTGACGCTGCTCCTGACCTCCTGCATGCGCTTGAAGAAGAGCCGGAACTTTTTATTGCCGCTTATGTGGATGATACGCTTCTTGCGTTAGTCCAAATGGAAGCACCTGCACCTCAGTCTCATTTAAATGTATTCGTCGCCCCGCAGCATCGCCGGCAAGGCATTGGCAGGGCTTTGATGCAGGTGGCTGAAGCTCAACTACAGGCAGGCGGAGCCCGTAAGATCAGTACTTCCGTCCGGTCCGGGGTATCCTCTTCCCTTGCGTTTGCCCGCAGCCTTGGCTATGCCCCGTACTATTCACTTATTTATATGGAACGGACCGGCGGTTCTTTTCCTCAGGAAACGGCTTCAGCAAGGTTGTATAGAGATGAGGACTTTGTTGACGCCCATTCGCTGTATGCTACTGCTTTTCATGAAATGCGGATGCGCGTTGGCTGCTTCCCCGATTCTGTGGTTGCAGAGCCTAATGAAGGCAGACGAACAGCCTGGGCAGCGGATGCGGAGGACCGGCTGGTCTATGAGCTTGACGGGGAAATTGCGGCTTACAGCCACATCCACAGGAATGAAATCAGCAGTGTTAGTGTACGTTCTGATCTTCAGGGACGCGGAATCGGACGAACCTTCGTGAAGTACTTATGTAATGAGATCCACCGGCGCGGCTATACAAACGTTACCTTGTCCTGCGTTGTTGGGAATGAAGCCATACATTTGTATAACAGCCTCGGGTTTCAGGAAACGCATAGAATGGAGTATATGATAAAACAGGATGGTTGAAGAGAAACGATGGAATGCATGACCGGAGTAACAACGAATGATGAGCACAATGAATGTATTTGCGAGGTATGGATTCCTGTGGTGAAGAAATAAAATGATTTGGACTTAAGTCTTAGTATATTTGACAGGAAACTATAAGTCTATATTTCAGCGGGAAATGCTGTTAGTCTGAGGGTGCACCCGGCCGGGGGACGCTAAAGATGAGATGAGGGTTTCAATTGGTGAGTCAACAACTGCTGCACCAAGCAGCGGCAGCCTTTGGATTTGATGCGGAAACTTTAGTCTTCCTGAGCAACTCAAGCAATGAAGTCTACCGGTTTGTCAAAAACAATCAGCCGCATATCCTAAGAATGTCAGCGAAACCTGCAGCCTATGTGAAACAAATACAAGCGGAGATAGACTGGGTCTACTATCTGGCACTCAATGGAGTGCGCACTTCCCTGCCGGTCCATACCTCAGACGGGCAGCTTACCGCTGTATACAGTCAGCAGGAACAGTGTTATATTGCTACAGCTTTTCAGATGGCACCCGGATGTTTTTTTGACAAAAGCGATCCGCAATTGTGGGGCCCCTCCATATTCAGACTATGGGGCGAGACCATGGGACGGATACACCTGCTCACCAAAAGCTATTCTCCTGCAGATCCCGCTGCAAGACGGTCTGACTGGGGAAGGCGGCGTATCACTAACCCTTATCTGCACCAAGGCCGCTACCGGATGCTCACAGACAAATTGGAAGCCCTGGAGGATGTCCTCTCCAGTCTGCCAAGAGATACGGATTCATATGGACTCATCCACAATGATTTTCATCCGTATAATTTCCATATCGACAAAGGTGAGCTTACGGTGTTCGATTTCGATGACAGCATCTATGGCTGGTACGCCCTTGATATAGCAATCGCAGCCGTCCATGCGGTCTGGTGGGGTCCCCCCGGGAAAGACCGGCAGTCCAAAAATAAGTTTGCCGCTCACTTCCTGAATGAGTTTCTGACCGGTTACTCTTTGCATCATGTGTTATCCGCTTACTGGATTCAGCAGCTCCCTATGCTCATGGACTACCGGAATATCTGCTCCTATTTCTGGTGGCTGGATGCTTGGAACGGCGATGAGTCCGGACTGTCTGAATCTCAACAAGCCGCTATTGCTCATGCGGTGATGCTAATCTCTAAGGGGCAGCGCTTTGAGGGTTGTGACTTTATCTTATAGCTGACAGAATTCTACGGTGACCCGTATATTTTTAACAAGCCTTCCCAACGCCCTAACGGGGTCTGGAAGGCTTGTTTTCATCTGCCCGCAATCTTAACATCCTTTGAACCTCACGTTATAATCAAAAGATATACATTACTTGGAAGGAATGAGCTGCCAATGCCTATACTGAAAAGGTTAGTTCCGTTCTGTCTGATCCTCTTATTCTTATTTGCCGGCATTAGCTCCGCCGCTGCTGCCAGCCAGGCCCAGTCAACCACAAAACCTATACAGATTAACATCGATGGGGCTTTTATCTCCGCTGATCGCAGTCCCCTCATACTCGCTGGCCGAATGATGATTCCCATAAGCACGCTTGCTTCCCTGGGGCTCCACTATTCCTGGGATGGTATCCGCCATACGGTAACGATTACGAATTCCTCAAATGACCAATTTGAAATGACTCAGGGACAATCGATTGCCTATAAGAATGGCGTACCGGTACAAATGGATAGTGAAGCCAATAATTACAACGGACGAATCATGGTTCCCGCAAAGTTTGTCAGTGAGGCATTTGGATACAGTGTGTACTATGAAAAAATAAGGGAAATCATCTTCATTCAATCCAAGAATTTCACTCCTGATGCCCAGGCCATCCATTCAGCAGATCTTAAGCAGGCCCGCCTGGCAGCCATTTCGTTGCCGGTCCGCTACTCTTTCAAGCCCGGTACAAGTGCACAAAGTGACCACTCCCAATACTACTCTTATTCCTTTGCCTCAAAGGACGCCACCCGCTATGCCTACAGCAATGGAGAAATAACCACTGTGGTTGAGATTACAGGCACAACGGCCACAGCCATATGGCAGGCTTCAGAAGCAGATATCCCCGGTTATCCGGCAACTACGTTCGGCGGTGTGCAGCCAGCGTATATTTCTGATCTGTTTCAGGATTCTTTTAGCTACAACAACGGGGTGTATAGCGGTTATCAGAGGCTTAGCGACGGCACTGTAACAACCTTTAAATTCTCCGGCCTCCCTTATACGGATCTGATCCGGGCCATCCCCGAATAAGGAACCTAGATGCCGAAGTTAGCTCCCGGGAAAAGGGTGTACCGGTCCAGATATTTTGCCGTGTCCGGTACCCTTTTCACGGACTTGATTTTCCCCTGCCCAAAAATAAAATTCCACCGCTCCACCTTCACCTTGTACTCATCCTCCGCAGTCACTCTCTGGACAATCCGCACCGTTAAGGTGCTGTCTGTACTTGCTACAGCCTTCATGTCAACAATCGTTTCCATATTATACGTTCCCGCCGGGAAACTTTCGTTATAGATATCGGTCTTGAAATCAGGCGTAATTACATCGAGCACTCCTTGATGATCCCGTTCGTCATACGCCATAATCCATCTATATGCCAGGTTGCGGTTCGCCACATAAGCCACACTGCTGCGCTCCATTCCGAAATTCGGATCAGAATCCACATACACGGTTTTAGTTGTATTATCCCACTGAATACTGGCGTCAAATCCTTCTGAAACGGCCCGAATCGGGACATATACCGTACCATTAATAATCTTAGGCTGCGTCTGAGTTTTCACTTGATTGCCGTTTACGATTATTTTTGGAGCAACTGTAGCCGCAAAGGCACCCGCACTAAACACTAGGGTCAAGGCTAATCCTGATATGGCTATTTTCAAAAGTTTGTTCATTCCTGATCTCTCCCTGGATGACAGATTTCTATTTTAGACGCCGTTCAAGCATATTTGTTTCTATAAAATCAAAATTATGTAATTATATATTCCGTTTTTCATATACGTTCTGAAGTGTTTCTTCCTTTCCTGGAGGTGCCCGACCTATCGCTTGCCGATTCTGAGCGTTTTCTCTCACCGGCCGCTTGCTTGGAGCCGCATTGTTGCACATCTTGCAGGATTTCTCTAAAAGTGTTAGGGGCTGAGGTACATTGTTGCATCATTTGCAGGAATTCCGGTGTTTGGAGTACATTAGCGCTAGCTTTGTTGCATTTCATGCAAGATTTCAGGCTCTGGCGCTTCTATGGGGCAGTATTCCTGCACTTCCTGCAGGATTTCTCTATAAATGTTACTGCTGCGGAGCATAGAACCCATCCTCCTGCTCCCCCCGGCCGTCAGCAGACATCCCGTTTTACTTTCCCCCTAATTTTTCAATATGGGGCATATCATACCTGCCAGGATTTCAGACTTTTGCAGGATACGCTATGCAATAATGATATAATGGAACGACGGATTCACCCAATCTGCTACAGGAGAACGATAGCGATGCAGTCAAACTATATGATGGATGCTGCCGGGTGGGATAAGCTCATCTCGGTGGTTGCCCATTCTTTCGATGATCTGACCCTGAAACGGGGATTTCAATATTATAAGCAGCAGCGCGTGCAGGCCTTCAGAATGATCACGCCGCACAGAATCATGTCGCTGGTCGAAGGCCGCGAGGATTATGGGGTCTCTATTGACCTGGACGATCTGGAGGAGAGCCATTGCGATTGTCCAGTGTCCGGAATGTGCAAGCATATGGCGGCTGTGCTGATGAAATACGCTGAGGAGCAGGCGCAGCCTGTGCATTCCATTGCAAACGCCAAGGCGCTGATAGGCCAGCCCAAGCTTCATTCCACTGCGGCGCCTGCTGTTCCGGGACGGCGCGGCGAACAATTGAAGAAGCTGGCCGCCCTGATTCCTGAGGCTACGGTGCAGCAGTGGCGCGAATACATGGCGCTGCTGGTGGAGCCGCTTGCCCATACGGTGCGCAACCCGCAGTATGCGGACCGGGCGCTCGCCGCCATTACCGGGGGCCAGCCCAAGCTGCCTCCCGCTGCTGCCCAACTGTTCAAGCTACACGCTCATCTCTGTGTGCTGGAGAGTATCCTCCGGCCTGGCGGGACCTCCCTAACGGCGAACCCCTTGTCCCTTGGTTATTCCGTGGGCTACTACACCTCTATTGCGATTTCCGAGCTGCAAAAGCATATCATAGACACGATGAAACGGGGTCTGCCGCTGGCGGAAGCCCCCGAGGAGTGGCCGAGAGTCTACGATACGATTGCCTATCTCCGGACCGAGATGCTGAACGAAACGCGCGACCGCGCCAGAGAACAGCCTTATTTCTCAGCTTGTTACAGCCTGCTGTGGATCAACTGGATTACCCCGAATCTAAGCGGACCGGAGCTGTACACCAAGGAGCTGGCGGAGCTGCAACAGGCCGGAGAACAGCTAAGCGCTGCTCCCCGACATGCCCTGCTGCTGGCCGAGAGCCGGATGCATGCGCTGCTGCATGAGGATTCGGCCGCTATTGAGAAGCTGAACGCCGCGTCCGAACGGCCCGGGCTGCACCCGGAGGAGCTGATGAGCTTCCTGCCTCCGCTGGCCGAAGCCGGCGAGTGGAGACGCCTGACCCAGTGGCTGACCGCGCTCGGCCCGCTGCTGAACAGCCGAATGTATAATCTGCTGGATTATGCGGGCTACTGGGATGAGGCAGTCCGTCACCTGCCAGAAGAAGAGCCGCTGATGTGGGAGACGCTGTCGGGTATGCTGCCGTTGTCACGCGAAATCTATGAAGCCCAGCTCCTAGCCTACGGCAAATGGCAGGAATGGATGGATATGCAGATCGCCTCCGGCCATCGGCCTGCCGACTTCCGGGTGAGTGACCTCCAGCCGATCGAGAAGAATGCGCCGGAGCTGCTTCTGCCGTTCTACCATCAGGCGGTGGAGCGCTTCGTGCTGGAGAAGAACCGGCACAGCTACAAAGCGGCCGTGAAGCTGCTGAAGCGGCTCGCTAAGCTGTACAAAAAACTGAAACGCGAAGCACGCTGGGAAGTGTTCCTGGACAGCTTCACGGATAGACACAGCCGCCTGCGCGCCCTGCAGGAGGAGCTGCGGAAAGGAAAACTGATCCCATGAATATGAAGATGCGCAATATTACCGTCCAGCTCGCCCTTACCCAGTATGGGGATGCGCTGATCTATGGTGTGGATGACCGGGATGATTATATGCCCGGTATCCAGCTCAAGCAGCTGCTGTTCGCCTGGCATGAGGAATCCTTCTACGGCACGGAGCTTAGCACCTCGAAGGCCGATGAGGTCGAGCTGGTGGTGCTGCCTGCCGAGCAGGTCCTGCCGTTCTTTGCGGACCTGCGGCTGCTCCGGCATGTCGGCTGGAGCTGGCAGGGCGATGCCCAGCTGCTGACCCGGCTGGCCCCGTTGCTGGCTAGAATGCTGGAGGCACGGCAGTACGCCCCCAGCTTCGCAGCCTACCGTGAAGGCCAGCTCCGCTGGGCCTGGACAGAGCAAGTGCTGGCGGAAGCCGCCGAGGCAGACTGGGATGATGCGGCCGCGCTGCATCGTCTTCAGGAGCGCAGCGGATTCGCTGAAGGGCTGCAGGCCGCCTTCTCGGCGGCGGTCTTCCAGCGGTATTACAGCACCGAGGCGCAGGCCGGTGATCTGCGCAGTGAATTCCCGCTGCTGTTCAGCGCAGGTGGGAGAAGCGCAGCCGGTATGGACGAGGACAGCTGGCTGATGTCCATCGGCTGGAAGGCAGACACCGCGCCGTTCCGGCCGGTGCTGCAGCTGCTTGAGCCTGACGATGAGCTGCCGTACTGGCGGCTCCAGCTGCTCCTCCAGGACAAGCGCGACGAGTCCGCGCTTGTGCCGCTGCGGCTCACCGGAGACGGCGAGCCGCATGGCACTTGGCCCGCAGCGTGGACAGCGCATGTCCACGAGCGGGCGGGCGGGTGGCTGTCACGGCTGCGTGACAGCCTTCCGGAGCACATCGGGCGCGGCGCCGATGTGCTGGCAGAGCCGCTCAGCGACGAGGTCGCGTGGCGGTTCCTCACGGCCGACAGCCGGGCGCTGCTGGAGGCTGGCTGGCAGGTGCTGCTGCCGGCGTGGTGGGAAGCCGCCAGCCGCAGGAAGCCGCGCCTGCGCGCGAAGATCAGCTCCGGCACGGCTGAGGGCAGCCGCGGGCAGTCGCTGTTCGGCCTGGATGCGCTGGTCGATTTCGACTGGCGCATCTCCATCGGCGACGCCGACCTGTCCGAGGCGGAGTTCGCCGACCTCGTAGCGCGCGGGGAACGCCTCGTCCAGTTCCGCGGCAAGTGGATTCCGCTGGACCCTGCGCTGCTGGCGCAGATTCAGCGGGCCATGGCCGGGATGGACAAGTCGCGCGGCTTGTCCTTCCAGGACGTGCTGCAGCTGCACCTGCTGAACGAAGGTGCAGACGGTGATTCGGAGGAAGCGGAAGCGCAGCGTGCCGAGGAAGAAGCGGTCCGCGTCCGGCTGGAGGTCGAGCTGAACGAGCATCTCGTGAAGCTGATCGGCCAGCTGGGCCAGCGCAGCCAGTGGCCGAAGCCAGAGGTGCCGGCCGGTCTGCACGCCGAGCTCCGAAGCTACCAGCACGAGGGCTTCGCCTGGCTGGTCTTCCTCCGCCGCTTCGGGCTGGGCGCTTGCCTGGCCGATGACATGGGGCTTGGCAAGACGGTGCAGCTAATCTCCTACCTGCTCCATTTGAAGGAGCAGGAGGAGGAAGCTGCAGCTTCCGGCGCACCTGTGGCCCGGCGGCAGACCGAACCGGCGGGCTGGCCTTCGCTCATCATCTGCCCGACCTCCGTGCTGGGCAACTGGCAGAAGGAGCTGCAGCGCTTCGCGCCTTCCCTGAACGTGATGCTTCATTACGGAAGCAGACGGCTGGATGCCGGATATTTCTACGGCGCAGCTTCACAGGCGGATGTTGTGCTTACCTCTTACGCTACCGCTGCACTGGACCAGGAACTGCTGAAGCAGTTCACCTGGGCAACGGTATGCCTGGATGAAGCACAGAATATTAAGAATGCCGGAACGAAGCAGTCCGCCGCCGTGCGCAGCTTCCCGGCCCTGCACCGGATCGCGCTGACCGGAACGCCGATTGAGAACAGGCTGTCCGAGCTGTGGTCGATCTACGATTTCATTACACCTGGTTATCTGGGCAGCCCGAAGGGGTTCCAGGACCGGTTCGCAAATGCCATTGAGAAGGAGCGCAATGCCGAGCGGACCGCTGATTTGCAGCGGCTGGTCAAGCCGTTCATGCTGCGCCGCAAGAAGAAGGACCCGGCGATCCAGCTTGATCTCCCGGATAAAAATGAGATGAAAACCTACATCAACCTGACAGCCGAGCAGGCTGCACTCTACGACCAGAATGTGAACAGCCTGCTTGAACGGATGCAAAAGCTGGAGGGCATCGAACGCAAGGGGGCCATCCTCGCCGCCTTGACCAGCCTGAAGCAGCTCTGTGACCATCCGATGCTGCTTACCAAGGAGGTACTTCCTGAGCCGGAGGACGGCAGCGCTCTGGACACCACCTCCCTGATAGAACGCTCTGCGAAGCTGGAACGGCTGCTCGCCATGGTCCGCGAGCTGCGCGAGGAGAACGAGCGCTGCCTGATCTTCACCCAGTATGTAGGCATGGGTAAGATGCTCCAGGCCGTACTTCAGCAGGAGCTGCAGGAACCGGTGCTGTACTTGAACGGCAGCACGCCGAAGAGCACACGCGACCGCATGATTGAGCGGTTCCAGGCTCCCGTGCTGCCTGCGGGCGAAGGGGTTAGGGCTGCAGATGCAGCCGCCGGAGCGCAGCCGTCCGATCAGCCAAATGTATTCATCCTCTCGCTCAAAGCGGGCGGGGTCGGCCTCAACCTGACGGCCGCCAACCATGTGTTCCATTTCGACCGCTGGTGGAATCCGGCGGTGGAGAATCAGGCCACGGACCGTGCCTACCGCATGGGCCAGACCCGGGATGTGCAGGTGCACAAGTTCATCTCACTCGGCACGCTGGAGGAGAAGATTGACGAGATGCTGGAGAGCAAGCAGCAGCTCAGCGACGACGTCATCTCCGGCTCCGAGGGCTGGATTACCGAGCTGTCCACAGACGCGCTGAAGGATCTGTTCACACTGCGCCGGGAATGGGTGGGATAATTCGCTGCTGCGGATGCCCCCTGTTCCGGCTATCTTTTATCTGCTACAGGTCTGGCATGGGTCTGTTACCAGTCAACCAGCGTGGCAATAACGGGCGTTCACCCGGCAGTCTTCACCATTGCTCAGACATTCGGAAGGTAACCGCCACATTGTCCTCACCGGCAAGCGAGCTGACCACCAGCGTGACCGGCAATAGCTGAAGATCGTACGCGAGCCGCTGATTCAGCAGATTCGCCGCCACATTCTGGTACGCCCCGGATATGCCGGAGCCGATGCCTTGAGTCAGCACCCGTCCGCCGGTGACCGATGTGCAGGTATAGTTCACCAGCAGCGCTGTTTCAGTGACAGGGATAGCCGTAGTCGGCGTAGGGTAATTCACAAAAGCCCCGTTAACGGTCCCCCCGGCTATCACCGTATAGCGGATGGGAGTGGAGGCCAGAATCTCCAACCCGTCCGGAAAGATCTCGGCGGTCACTGCTTCAGGAACGGTGATCGTGGTGCTTCTGCGGAAGCTGAGGGCTGCGGTGTCGCTGCCGGTTACGGGGATATTGTTACGGAATTCCGAGGTAATCCGGTTGAGCGTTATGGGCTGCAGAGTAACAGGAATCCAGACCCCGCTGCTGTCCACCAGAAAGATCCGTGCCCGGATCTGCTCCTGGGAGTAGGAAATATTGAATTGAAAAAAATTCTGCGTAATATTATACGTTTTGGTCACAACTTCCCGATAGTTCGACTCAAACAGCTCCTGTGCAAACAGCGTTGAGGGACTTACATCGTTGTTGTAACCGGTCAAATAGACCGATCCCTGGGCGATCCCGTTGTTCACTACCTTCACTACCGCCTGACTGATGAGTCCTGCTCCCGGGGTAGGGTTCTTTGTTAACATATTGGTTGTAAGTATAGGCATAGTTATCACCCTCCGATTAGAGCCGTATTCAATAGGATATGCAGAGGAAAATGGAAGTTTCTGGTCGGTTGACAGACCATGGCACTTGTCAAATCACACACACTCCCGCTTACTGGGGGTTGTTGCCAGATGGCAAGGACTGTGCTAAAATCAATGTAACTTTTTTAGAACGGAGGGTTGCGTGTGATAGATTATATCCGGATTCGCACTTTGCGCGGCTAATTATTTTCCCATAGCGCGAAAGCTCTGCCCTGTGCAGAGGACTCAGGATAAGTCTGTCCATAACACGTAACCCATAGAATTCACCTGTTAATCCGCAACCCGAACGCTGATTCCCGGATCCGGTACACTGTGTCCACTAGTGCATGTATCCGCCCCGTCAGGATCTGTGTTTGCCGGGAGGATTAGCTTTATATCTTTTTAAGTTGCCGGGGCCCTTGGCCCTGCAGCTTGAACCTTCATGGTGTCTATGGCAAGCATGGCCGTATAGCTGCTCCCGCGCAGCGGGCTATACCAGACCTTATTCTGTTGTTCCTCCACCTACTGTTAGCACAGGCAGACTGCCTGTGCTTTTTTGATGCCCAAATTACACTATGGAGGTTGATCTATATATGGAACCCGTACAACAGAAAGCCGTTATCGTCGGCATGCAGCTGCAGAACGATACGAACTTCGCTTATTCGATGGAGGAGCTGCGTAATCTGGCAGCCGCCTGCGAGATTGAGGTCGTGGCTGAGCTTAGCCAGAAATCCAGCCGGGTGAACCCGTCGCATTACATCGGTACCGGCAAAATCCAGGAGCTGGCGCTGCTGATGGAGCAGCATGAAGCGCCGGTCGTTATTTTCAATGATGAGCTGTCTCCCTCCCAGATCCGCAATCTGGAGTCATCGCTGGACCGCCAGGTCATTGACCGGACCATTCTGATTCTGAATATCTTCGCCTCGCGGGCGAAGACCAAGGAAGCCCAGCTGCAGGTAGAGGTCGCTCAGCTGCAATATATGCTGCCCCGCCTGAGCGGACTGCGTGAGTCTCTCGGCAGACAGGGCGGCGGGGCCGGCCTGAAGAACCGGGGAGCCGGGGAAACGAAGCTGGAGCTGGACCGCAGACGGATTGAAGAGCGGATCTCCGCATTGCAGTTAGAGCTGCAGACGCAGGTCGCAAGGCGCCAGATCCAGCGTAAGCAGCGGCATAAGAATGAGGTACCTGTGGTCTGTCTGGTCGGCTACACCAACACCGGCAAGTCCAGCTTAATGAACACCCTGGTCGAGACCTATCATCCCGGTTCGGGCAAAGGCGTGCTCGCCAAGGATATGCTGTTCGCGACGCTTGAGACCTCGGTGCGCAGCATCGTGCTGCCTGATCACAAGACCTTCCTGTTAACCGACACCGTAGGCTTCGTCAGCCAGCTGCCCCATCATCTGGTGAAGGCGTTCCGTTCGACCCTGGAGGAGGTAACGGAAGCCGATCTGCTGATTCATGTCGTCGATATTGCCGACCCGCAGCATGAGCAGCATATGGCTGTAACGAATGAGACCCTGAAGGCGCTGGGCGCTGACGGAATCCCTACTCTGTACGCCTACAACAAGGCTGATCTTAGGGAGGAGCCTTACCCGCAGGTGGAGGAGAACTCTGTAACCCTGTCTGCTAAGAAAAACCGCGGGATCGCCGAGCTGGTCACTCTGATCCGCAGCCGCATCTTCACCGACTATGTACAGTGTGAGATTCTGGTCCCGTTCGACCGGGGCAGCATTGTCTCCTACTTTAATGAACATGCCGATGTGCAGTCCGTCAGCTACGAAGAGCAGGGCACACGCCTGAAGCTGGAATGCCGGACCGCCGATTACGAGCGGTTCAGAGATGATTTTATAGAGCTGCCGCAATAAAACCTCTGAATGTCACAGGAGCTGGTCCCCGCATTACGGGGCCAGCTCCTTGTGTTGTCTATGAGGTTTGTTTTCGCATACGTTCTGAATTGTCCCTTCCTTTCGTAGCGGTGCTCCGCCTATCTCTTGCCAATTCTGCGCGTTTTCTCACTGGTCGCTTGCATGATGAAGCCCCATTGTTGCACATCTTGCAGGATTTCCCTAAAAAAGTTACAGGTTACGCTATATTGTTGTATCATTTGCAGGATTTCTGGTGATGAGAGCAAATTAGCGCTGGCTTTGTTGCCTTTCATGCAGGATTTCAGCATAAGCCGCTTCTATGGGGCAGTATTGCTGTACTTCTAGCAGGATTTCTCTACGATGTTACTGCCTACGGTATATGGGGGACTAACCCTCATCGCAGCAGCATCGATTGTGTTCGGTTTTTCATATACATTTGGTTCATGCGCCGTCGCACTTACCGATTGTATTCGGTTTTCCGCATACATTTGGTCATCGGCCTTTGTACCAGCAAATTGTGTTCGGTATTTCGCATACATTCATTCTTTGAGTGGTGAGGTCATGGCTCTCCCGGCGCGGGCCGCAGGTTAAGTACGAAACCTCCCTTCATGCTGTTCATGCTGTTCACGCCCCTTACACCCCACCCTCCCTTCTCAACATTCGTTTCGTTTGTTTCGTTTACTTCATTTACTCCATTTACTTCATTCGCTCCATTCTCATCATTCCATACGTTGACCCTCTTCGCTCCCGCTGCCTTCTCTCCTGCAACTCCCTGCGTTCTGTCCTCTTCATGCTCCATCCCACTGCTAACCCGCAGTCCGCCCTCATCTGTCTGCTCCAGAAGCGGGGCAGAGTTCAATCTCCCCTCCTCTCCAGCCACCAGAGAGAACACCAGCGCTGCCTGCTGCATGGAGGTGAAATCAAGGGTCCTGCGCGGACCGGCGTAGAGAATCATATCAATATTCATCCGGCCGTCTGCCTTATGAACCTCCCATGCCAAGCGATTCTCTGCATTCGCTGGTCTGCTGAATGCTGCGAACCAGGTGATCAGGCTAAACTCCGTCCCTCCGATGCTGATCACCGCACCTTCCTCTGTTAATCCGGCAGTAACTTCGTCCAGAGCGCCGCCAACCTCCAGCCGCAGCCGCAGGTCCGAGGCTGCAATCACACCGCCGGTCCGGTCCAGATTCGGATGGGTATCCCCTCCATCCGTTACGAAATCGATCCCGAACAGCACATGGCCTGCCTTCTGCAGCGATTGAAAGCGTGCAGAACAGTAGTCATAGCCATCATGCAGGCAACGGAGCCGGATATAGGCAGGCTGACCGTAATGATCTGCATAGATCAGCAGCGGCCGTCTTTGGTTCCACAGGTCACTGTGGGTGAAGGAGCCCATGCTCCACTGCGGAGTCATATAAGTGACCGCCCACTTGCCGTCACGCTCCTGCCTTTGCCTATGCACCTGACCCGGACCCTGACCGAGCTCCAGCTCCAACTCCAGTTCCAATTCAAGCCCCAGTTCCAGTTCCCGGTCCTCACCCTGCTCTTGCTCCTGACTCTGCTCTTGACTCTGCTCCCCCCTCCGTCCTTCCTCACGCTCCCGACCTTCCCTTCCCTCTTTTCCTTCTCCCTCCCCCTCCAAGCGCTGCCTTACCTCCTTCGTATCAGGAACCTTGAATCGATCCAAATAGGCTGGGGGACAACGGATGCCGCTCTTATACCATTCCTCTTCGTAGGGCAACTCCTCCCATGGGAAGAACATCGCGGCTCCTCCTGTCGCCAGTTGCAGAAACGCCTTGCTCTGGTCCTCCAGCAGCACCCCATAGCAGCGGGAATGCGGCCCGGACCACTGGGCCGTGGCAGGATGATAATACCCGGCCACGGTCCTCCAGGTCAGCTCAAGCAGTTCGCCGGTCCATGCCTTAACCCTGATGTCCGAGGTCTCGGACTGCAGCTTCGACAGTTCCAGAATGGCAATGTAGGTGTAGACCGGGCTGTTGTATTCCTGAAAAGCCCCATGCTTCAGGGTGTGAGCACGCAGCCTCCTTAGCCGCTCCAGCCCATAGTCTGCATAATCCTTACGCCCCAGCTTCTCCCCGGCAATTCGGGTCACGAACGCGCCAATTATCGCAATATTGGTATAATCGGGTCCGACATTCCGCCGGATAATCGCTTCGCAGGCATACTCTATGGACAAGACGGCCGCCTCCCGCAGATCGTCCGGGAAGCGGTGGCCGTGGCGCGAAAGGGCCTGCACCAGACGGCTGCCGCAGAAGTCCGCCCAGTTCCAGTCCGGCGGAGCCATCTGGTCCAGCGGCTCCTCATAGAACCATGACCAGATGCCGAAGGTATCATGCGCCGGGTCTGTATCCTGCAAGGAGATCACCTGCCGGATAATATCGAATGCCCGCTGTTCATAACCGGCCAGCTCCGTGTCGAGTAGTCCAAGCGCATAGCTGAGCGAGTCTCTGGTGGAGTGGATGAACTCCGCCTCCTTCAGTGTCGTATGATACCCCGGGCTGCTGAACGGAGAGCGCAGCATGCAGATTGCCGAATCATAGCGGGATTCCAGTCCGGCCATCTTATGAATCAGCCGTTGCCGCTGATCCAGCCCTCCACCCGCAGCTTCTAAGTTATCCTTCACTGTTATTCCCTGCCTTTCCTTCAACTTCAAGGGAACCCTCCCCTCGGATTGCGCCTGACGTTGCTACCCCCTTGACGCTCTGAATGTTCTTGACGCCCCTGGTCCTCTTGTCGTCTCTGGCGCTCCTGATGTCCTTGACACCCTTGGCTCTCTTGTCGTCCCTGGCGCTCCTGATGTTCTTGACACCCTTAGCCCTCTTGTCGTCTCTGGTACTCTTCAGGCTCTTTACTCCTCTGGTCCGCGTGTCGTTGCTTACACTCCTGATGTTCCTGCCCCGCAAGCCGATACTCCATTTCCCCCAGATCCAGTGCCTCTGTCAATAGCTGCATCACCAGCCCTTGCCCGTACAGTGCCGGATATCTCTCGATGGTGTTATAGGCTGCTATCGAGGGCATGACCGGAGTGCCTCCCGAGACTCCCTGCACCTCACCATCTTCGCAGATAAGTGGAAGAATACCCGCAAGGGCCGCCTTCGCGCTCTCCAGATAAGCAGCCTCCAGCAGTCCGCTCTTCACCGCCTTCAGGAAGCCGCAGGCAATTCCGGCGCTGGCCGAGGTCTCCTCGTAGTAATCCGGCTGATCGAGCACCGTATGCCACAAGCCGCTGGCCCCCTGAGCCTGCCGCAGCGCAGAAGCAAGCCTGCGGTAGCGGCTGTATAGCTCATGCGGAATAGCAATCAGGCTTGCTGTCCCGGCCACAATCTCCGGGATAGCAAGTAGCACCCAGGCATTGGCCCGGGCCCAGCGGGCTGCCGACATATGGCTGCCTGCCCGGCTGTTCCAGCCATGGAACAGCAGCCCCGTCTCCGGGTCCTGAAGCAGACGAAGGTGCAGCAGCGTCTGCTGCACAGCGGCGGCGGCAGCCTCCCTGTCGCCGGTTAGGCCGGCAAGCCGGGCCAGGAACAGCACGGCCATATATACCGTATCGGCCCATACCTGTTCCGGGAATTCCACCGCCTCTGTCACCGTATGCTCCAGCGCCCCTTCCCGGGTCCGGGGGGCAGTCTCCAGTATCCATGCGGCAACCTCCTGCGCCCGGCTGAGTAGCCAAGGCTCGCCGGTCAGCCGGTACAGCTCAGGAAAGAGCGCATAAGGGGCCAGGGAATTAATAACCCAACCCCCCTCAGCCTTCTGCTTATTCCGGTTCACCCAGTGCAGCAGGTAATCCCTCACCTCTTGTTTATCAGTCACCGTGCCATACTCCAACAACGAGATTACGCCCACGCCGGGCACCCAGTCCCAATGATCTATATCCATAGCCCAATTGCCCTGGTGCTGCTCGGAGCGCATGTATTCCCAGATCCGCTCCAGCTTCTGCTCTAATGCCTGCCTGTTCGCTAACTCCCGATTGATAGTCAAGACCTCTGAAGCCTCCTTGAATCGTAATCATCCTCTTGAATCTTCGTCCTCACTGGAGAGCCTCCCTGAATCGTATTCACCCGCTTGAATCTCTGCCTTTACCGGAGAGCCTCCCTGAACCATAATATCCCTCTTGAATCTCCGTCCTCACCGGAGAGCTTCCCTGGAACGGAATCTCTCCGAATAGTGCCTTCACCGTCAGCTCTACCGTATCTTCATGCAGGGAATACGCATTCACCAGGGTATCTAAGAAGGGAATGTCCTGCAGCAGATACGGCGTAGCGAACGAAATACCGATCGGCCGGACAGTCTCTGCATGCTGCATGGCCCAGATGGCTTTGGCTGCTTCCCCCACTGGACGGGCGGTATTCATCATTCCGTGCAGCGGAAGGAAGTATGGGGCGAAGGCGGCATCCCAGCGGACCCCGGACAGCTCCCATTGCCGCAGCGTCGTCAGCGGCTCGAATTCATCCAGAATATCGACCGCAAGCCCCCGGGCCTTAAGCTGCTCCACAAAAAGATTCATCCGCTCATATCTGCGCCCCTCCGTCACCTTATTCAGCATGATGACCAGCACCCGCCGGATCTTCTGCGGATTCAGCGGCAGCTGGCCGGTACGGTTGCGCACCAGGGTAATGCAGCGCCCGGCCAGCTCGCGGCTGAACTGTCTGACCTGCCGGTCCAGACTGGGCAGCAGCTTGTCGTCCAGCAGCGGCAGCGCCCGGCCGTCTTCTTCCCCGGCGCGGGCAGCATGCACGCCAAGCCGCGCCTTCAGCTCCAGAATCCGCCGGACACTGGCCTTCAGCCGTTCCCGGCTGACACGTCCGTCCTCCACCGCCTGCTCCATGACCGCGAAGTAACGCACTCCTGGCCAGAGCAGCACATCCGTACCGCAATTGAAGCAGTCGATGATGCGCTGCGTGTAGTCTCCCCAGGATAAGAACCCGCCCATATCGAGCGCATCCGACAGCACAACTCCATCGAAGCCCAGCCGCTCCCGCAGCAGCCCTGTTGTAATCCGTTCCGAGACGGTTGCCGGAATCGGCTTCGATCCGCTGCCTGCCCCGTCTTCGATCCAAGGAAGGGCGATATGTCCGGTCATATAGGACATCACACCCTGATCAATCATCTCCCCGGCCACCTGTCCGTAAGTGGAGAACCACTCCTCTTCCGATAAGCTGTTCAACGTAGTAATGATATGCTGATCCCTGTAATCGACCCCGTCACCAGGAAAATGCTTGGCGCATGCCGCAAGGCCATGCTCCTGCATCCCCCGCATAACAGCGGCAGCCAGGCGTGCCGCCCGTCCGGCCTCATCGCCGAGACAACGGGTCGTAATCACGGGATTCATCCAGTTCAGCAGCAGATCGGTGCCCGGGGCCAGCGCCCAGGTGAACCCCGCCGCCCGGCCTTCAAGCGCGGTATATTTGCCGTATTCATAAGCCAGGGCCTCATCATCGGCGGCGGCAAGCGCGAGGAGCGGCGGGAAGGCCGTGAGACTTCTCACGGCCGAGCCTGCCCCGAATTCCAGATCACCGGAGAACAGCAGCGGGAACCTGCTGATGCCCTGCAGCATTCCCGCCCAGTCCCGGTAATCCTCCGCTTTGCCCGCAGCCTTCTGAATGACCTCCCCGCCGATGAAGAAGCTGCCCACCGGATACTGCTCCAGATACCTGCGGAGACTTGCCTCATCATCTCCTTTGAACGGCAGTCTGCCTGCGTGGTCTTGCATCGTCTGCCCGATCAGCTCACGAAGGCTCATCGCTTCAAGCGTACCCTCTACCCACTCCTGTTCTTCCTTGGTTAACGGCTTCTGCATCATTTAAAGCTCCTCCCGGCAGGTTCTGTTCTGAGTCCAGTGTACCGGATCGCGAAGCTGGTCTACATACAGCCAGCTATAATATAAGTTCAATATTCTACAAACTGCCTGCGCGCATATCCCCAGCGGCTGATTAGCCCGTCAGGGCAGGCTGATCAGAAGCGTCCTTGCCCGCTTGTTATTCTCCTTGTTCATCTCCGCATACCGCCAGATATCATTCACAAAAAAGCTGACCGTAAACTCGCCGATGGTCGGCACCGTCCAGCGGGGCGTTCCCTGGGCACTGGCGTTAGCCGTCAGTGTAATCTCCTCGCCCGGCTGAATCACACTGGTATTCGTGTCCGTCCACGAGACCACCCCGCCGTTGACCGAGAAGGCGCCGCCGGTAATCTGCCCAAGTCCGGTCGAAGCATTCAGCGGTGTGGGACGGACGCCGATGTTCTTCACTTTGGCCCAGAAAATTAGGGAGTCGCCCAGCTGCGGTGTGCTGTGCGCGGAAGGGCTGCCGTCGCTGTTCACAATCTGCCAGCCGATATCCGTCACGGTCAGATCCGGTCCCGGTACAGGCAGTACAGACTCGTAGCTCTCATACTCCAGCCCGCTGACCATTACCTTTCCGCCTTTGCCTGCAATCTCTATCCGGTGCAGCCCGTATTCCAGACCCGTCAGCTCGTAGACAATTTTATGATCGCCCTCCAGCCCTGCCTGCGGAATAACTACAGTCTCCTTATACTCGCCATCGACGTAGACATCCGCACTGCCCATATCGCTCTTGATATCTGATCTCCAGCGGACACCGATGCCATTGAAGCTGAAGGCGGCTGTGGCATCCTCTTCGTAGGTCACATGGGAGACTCCATTGGGCGCAGGCGTGAATCCGGCATAGTCAATATAAGGATGATCGTGTGCGGCCGGATACCAGTGGGAGAGCGGAACGTACTGCCCCTCCTCCAGCCTGAAGTAATCGAGATTCGCCCCCTTCCCGGCCGAAGTGAAGCTGATCGTGTTATAGCCCGGCTGGAGGGTAATGCCATACTGCCGTGCTGTCAGATTCGCGGTCCAGCTTCCCGTAGAAGGCAGGGTTACTGTGGACTGCTTCACGCCGTTCACGAGAATGTTTTTCTTCGACTCCTCATTGGAAGCGTATACAATTGTCAAAGTATAGCTGCCTCCGTTCACGGAGTGGAAGCCTTGGATCGTTAAGCCTCCGCTATGTGTCTGCTCTACGACCTTGCCGCCCGAGGCGCTGCTGTTATTACCGGTCTTCAGCGGCAGGGCAAAGGCGGTAGCTTCGGCCTCGAACTTGGAAGGATCTCCTGCGGCATGCGGTGTAATGGGCATAACCGGCGTAGTCGCTGACACGGCTGCGCTAAGAGGCGATACATTGCCGGAGTCATCCACGGCCTGCACCGTGTAGCTGTAAGTGGTCTGGGGCGCAACGGTATAGTCACTCCAGAAGGTCAGCCTACCCGGAATATTGATCACCGGAGCCGCTCCGCCGTCACGGTAGACGTTATAGCTGACCACAGCATCATTGTCTGTCGAACCCGCCCAGGTCAGCCGGATCTGCTCATGGCTTACGGCTGTTGCCGCAGGGTTGCCCGGAGCAGCAGGCAGTGTGTTGTCCTGCTCATCCAGGATGTACTGGACTGTCTCTCCCGCGTCCAGTGCCACTGTAAGGGTAACGTAGGGATCTGCCGTAAGCTCCACCCGGGAGTAGGCGGCGGCGTACGTCTCCCCGGGTCCGAACCGCTCCCCGGTATATACTCCGCTGGACGGCAGGGCCACCCGGACCTGCATCGTTACCGGCGTCTTCTCGAAATTCACGAAGTTCAGCAGGATTTTATCCGCAGCAGCCCCGATGGCCGAAGTGCCCAGCGTCGAGGTATCCACTGCGCGGAAGTATGCCTTCAGCCCGGTCAGTTCAGCCGCATTCAGTACCTCGTAGCCCAGCGGGCTTCCATGCGTAGCGTAAGCAGCGGCCAGTCTGCGGAACGTCTTCAGCCGGGTCTCCCCGGATTCATTGATATTAGCCGGTACCGCCGCCGTATCCTCATAGCGGTGCGTGTTCCAGTTAATCGCGGAATCGAACAGGCCAAACTCCGTCCCGTCATTGAAGAAGGCGGCATGCTGCATAATATGGTCGGCATAACCGATATTCCCCCGCAGCTCCCGGTCAAAAGCAGAAGCGAACCTGTAAGCATACGTCCCGTATTTCGTATTGTCGGAATGATTGTCGTTGCTGCCGGTCTCACTCATGGCCATCTCTTTGCCGAAGCCTTCCTCTGAATCGTTGTACACCCGAAGATTCTCATAGAGGCTTCCGCCCGGCAACGGCTGGACGCCGGTCCCGCCATAGCTGTGTCCGTTGGTCACATCCGACAGTGCTTCAATCGGCGCACGCTGGGCAGCGTCCCGTTCCCAGCCGTCTGGGGTGCCGTTATACGGCCAGTAGGCCCAGCCCGGGGCGACAATTTTCAGGTACGGCTGGCTGTTCGTCTGCCTCTCCTCGTCCATCATTTCATGAAGCGCCAGCACTGCCTTCTGCGCCCAGCCGAACAGTCCCGGCTCGTTGCCTGTCTCTGCATACTGATACAGATCGCCGAATTTGTTGACAAAGCCGCTGTAATAGCTCCTCAGCGCAGAGCTGATCGTCCCTGCCGCCAGCTCGCTGTTAGTCTTCCAGTTGCCGCCGATGATATTAACCATAGGCGCAAGGTTGAGGTCGCGCAGCGTCTCCAGATACTTGCGGCCCTGCGGGTCCCAGCCTGTGCTGGTATCGGACCAGAAGGAGGTGCGCATCCAGTTGCCGCTGTAGGCAATGCCCAGCCACTTGGCCATCGGCGCCAGATGGCGGATTGCATGCTCGTCATACCTGAAGGTCGAAGCGGCAATCGTGCTGCCGAGATGAACATACCTGCCATGGATGGGCTCTGTGGCCGGCTCCTCCAGTGCCTTCAGCCTGAAATAATCCCACTCAAACCACAGATACTTGTCACCGTCATATCCGGGCGACAGCGGATCAGCGTATAGCCCGCGATCCACAGTCAGCTTCAGCTCATTGCTGCCGGTCTTCAGCTGTTCTGAGGGAATGTAGAGTCTATAGGTTTCTTTCCATGTGTTCGTAAGGGGGGTCTCTCCGTCATTCAGCCCGGTAATCTGAATCAGCCCGCTGAAGCTGCCATTGGTGAACACGGCCAGCTGCGGAATAGCTGTGCTTGCATCCAGTACCTTGAAGCTGAACTCAACACCATTGAGGGGGACTTCCGTAAGATTGAAGCTTAGCTCCATCGCCGCATTACGGTCCAGCTTCATGCCGCGGGAGATCGTATTCCAGTTCAGGGGATTGACGGGGAGGTTAATATTCTCACTGTACACATCCTGATACACTGTAAATTCTGCGGAGCTGTTATCCTGCTCGCCCACCTGCCATAGCAGCGAAGACGGCTGATAGGTATCCTCTGTGACCGTACTGTTATTTGCATGATCTTCCACAACCGCCTGTGCAGGCGGCATTTCGGCAGAGCTGATCTGTACTCCGGGCAATGCTGCGGACATCCATACCAGCGCTGCAATGAGCAATTTGCCTGTGATTCTCTGAATTCGCATAGTAACACCCTCTCTTAATCAGATAGGGCTCCCCAAAGGCTGGATTAGCGAAAGAGAATACCCGGTACCTGCCGCAGGCGGCCGCGTGACTGCTGCTGCCGGATACCGGGCGTGCTATGGCCTCTACTGCTTATTTGGCGGCCAGAAAAGCGTCGAGCTGACTCTGAATTTCCGTAATCACAGCGTCCAGGCCTGCGGCCTTCAGCTTGCTGTTCATCTCCTTCAGGACCGGCTCAGGGTCCTTTTCCCCGGAGAACAGGGTGTTCTTATACTGCTTCGTGATGTTGATCAGCGCTCCGATCTGTGACTGCACCTTGGTTGAATCGAACACAAACCCGATGACTGGGGAAATATTCGAGTTCTTATTCCAGTCCGTATAGAGCTGCACGCGCTTCGGATCTTCATCCTTATTCAGGTAGTTCAGCAGCACATTGCCGATCATCCAGGAGGAGACGGAGTTATAGCCGCTGTCCGCAATGAACTCCACAGTATTGTTCTCCAGCTTCTTGTAGTGCTTGCCCTCAATGCCGAAGGTCAGCAGGTTGTAGAGCACCGGATCGGTGTGAATCAGGTTCATGAACATCATCGCCCGCTCGGGGTTCTTCGAGGTTCTGGAGATGGCGAGCATGGAGCCCTGCAGACTCTTGGTACTGACCTGAACAGGCAGCAGCGTCTTGATGATCATCGGCTTCTCGGCGAGCCGGGTCCAATCATTGGTGGACGTCGGATTCATGTTGCCGTAGACGAACCAGGCCTTGCCGCTTTTGACCGCATCCTTCAGCTCGGTCTTGTCAGTGGCTCCGTTCTTGTTAATATAGCCCGCTTCATACCAGCTGCGGATCAGCTTCAGCCGCTCCGTCATTGCCGGCGTGTCGTATTCGTTGAACACCTTCATGGTCTTGTAATCCAGCAGGGTCGGGATATCATTGCTGCCGTCTAAGTCCTCGCTGTCAGGATACGCGGTGAACCAGTGCAGACTGTCGGTATGGTTCATGAACAGCGGAGAGAGGGCCGGCTCCTTCTCCTTAATTGTCTTCAGCATCGGTTCAATATCCTCCAGCTTCTGGAGGCTGTTCACATCGAAGCCGTATTTATCCACAATCGCCTTGTCAAAAGCAAACCCGACCGACTGACCCAGCTCCTTCTCGGTTGGAACCGCATACAAATGTCCGTTGACGGTGGCCGCCTGCAGGTAAGCGGGGTTGATCTGTGCCTTCGTCTCTTTGGCATAGGTGTCCAGCAGCTCCTCCAGCGGCAGATACGCCCCCTTCGCGGCATTGGTCATGAAGTTCCAGGTATAGACCATATCGAACACCTCGCCGGACTGGATCATCAGGTTGACCTTGTCGGCCGGTTTATCCCAGCTCAGCTGGTTGATCTTGAGGGTGGCGTTGATTTTATCCTTCAAGTAGGCGTTGATCTCCTGCTCTACGGACGCCACATCCTTATCCGGCCCGCCGGGCAGATACAGGGACAGCTCCACCGGCGGAAGTGCATCCGGCGCCTCTGTTCCGCCCGCTTCGGTTCCTGTGGCTTCCTTCGTTGCCGCCGGAGCTGTGGTGCTTTCTCCCGCTTTCTCTGTAGGCGCAGCTGTATTGCCATTGTTCCCCGCACATCCGGCCAGGGTGAATCCGGCTATCAGCACAAGCGACAGCAGCAGACCTGTGACTTTTTTACCTGCCATACTTTTTTCCTCCCCTTGATGGACAAATATATGCTAATCGGTAGGTTCCGAGGTTAGCCTTTGATCGAGCCGAGCGTCAGTCCTTTGATGAAATACCGCTGGAAGAACGGATAGGCCAGCACAATCGGCCCAATGCCGATCAGCGCCATCGCCATACGGATCGTTTCCCCCGGCAATTTGGCCAGCTCGGTGGCCGAGCCTTGAATGAGTGCCCCGTTGCGGCTCAGGTAGTCTGCCTGGGAGATCATTTTGTACATGAGATATTGGAGGGAATAGAGGTCTGTGTCAGTAATGAAGATCATGCTGTTGAACCAGTCGTTCCAGTAATGCAGTGTATTGAACAGCCCAATGGTCGCGAAGACCGGCAGAGACAGCGGGAAAACAATCCGGAAGAACGTCCGCAGCTCCCCCGCCCCGTCAATCGTAGAGGCTTCAATCAGCGCGGGCGGCACGCTCATCTGGAAGTACGTCTTCATAATCAGCACATTGAACGGGGACAGCAGCATCGGCACAACCAGCGCCCAGATCGAATTTTTGAGGTCCAGCACCTGAGTGTAGACCATATACCACGGCACCAGCCCGCCGCCGAACAGCATGGTGAAAAAGATCAGGAAAGCGAACACCCCCCGGTACCGGAAATCCGCCCGCGATATCGGATACGCATACAGGGAAGAGAGGAACACACTGGCCAGCGTTCCGGTGATTGTGACGAAGATGGAGATGCCGTAGGCCCGCAGCACCACGCTGTAATCCTTGAAGATATAAGCGTAAGCCTCCAGGCTAAGCTTCTCAGGAATGAACTGATAGCCACTACGGACAATGTAATCGTAGTCGGTAATCGAGATCATGAAGACCAGGACAATCGGCAGCAGGCAAGCCAGGGACAGAATGATAAAAATAATATGGAGAAGAACATTAGTGAATCGGGATATTTCGTTATTAGCCACGGATTTCCACTCCTTCTACAGGGTACGTGCGCCGCCAGACTTTCCGCTAGAAAACCGCCTGATCCTTGTCAACCTTGCGCACGATCCAGTTCGAGCCGAGGACCAGGAAAAAGCCGACCACCGATTGGTATAATCCGGCCGCTGCGGACATCCCCAGGTTCCCCATATTGATCAGCGCGTTATAGACGTAGGTGTCGATGACCAGCGTAGTCGGGTACAGCGCCCCGGAGTTCAGCGTAGTCTGGTAGAACAGCCCGAAGTCGGAGCGGAAGATGCCCCCAATGGCCAAAATCGTTGTAATAATAATGACCGGCCGGATGAGCGGGATGGTAATGTGCAGAATCTGCTTCCACTTGCTGGCACCGTCGATCAGAGCCGCTTCATAGTACTCATTGTCAATGCCGATGATCGCCGCCAGGTAGATGACACAGCCATAGCCCACCCCTTTCCAGAGATTGATCAGCGGCAGAATGAACGGCCAGTACTTCGGCTCCGAATACCAGTTCAGCTCATCCAGACCGAACAGGGCGAAGACCCCTTTATTGATGAAACCGTATTCAACATTCAGAAAAGCGAACACCAGATAGCTCACCACCACCATCGACAGGAAGTAGGGGAAGAACATGATGCTCTGATAGAATTTGGCGGCCAGCTTGTTCCTCAGCTCATTCAGGGCCACCGCAATGGATACGGCGAAGAGCAGATTAAGCACAATGAACACGAAGTTGTAGAGCACCGTATTGCGCGTGATAATCCAGGCATCCGAGGTGGCGAACAGGAATTTGAAGTTATCCAGCCCCACCCACGGACTGCCAAGAATCCCGTCTACATAATTGATATTCTTGAACGCAATCACAATCCCGAACATCGGCAAATAATTGTTGATCAGCAAAAATACTACGCCCGGCAGCAGCATCAGCAGCAGCACCTTATGCTTCAGCAGATGCTTCAGCATGTGTCTCTTCTTCGTATTGCGGCCTACCGGCGGCAAGCTGCTGCCGTTGCCTGTGACCGCCATACTTCTTTTGGACTCGATAACCATTGTCTTCCGCCTCCCGTGTTCCTTCAGCAGTCCCTCTCTTCCCTGCCTTAAGTGTAGCCGCAGGCGGCCCCATGCTAAATAAGGCCATCTATAATAAAAGTTCAAAATCCTACGGAGTTTGGATGGGCTTCGCTTCCGGCCAAGCTGGAAACGGCAGTCAGAAGGGATGGGAAAGCGCACCGCTCCCGTCCTGATTCTGGCGTAAGGTGGACGGCTCGCCCCCTCCTCGCTCTGGCATGAGGTGGACAGCTCGCCCCCTCCTCGCTCTGGCATGAGGTGGACAGCTCGCCCCCTCCTCGCTCTGGCATGAGGTACATTAATTGGATAAACGTATCTTAATTCGGATACTTTTGATTTCTTTCGGGCTTTAGTTGGATAAACGTCATTTAATTTTGCGTATTCCCCCTACTCCGCTATATTGGTTGAATTTTAAGTGTTGTTTCTCCAACTGTTTTCGTACACGAAGACCTCTGTTCACGAATTAGTGGCGAAAATCCAATTATTTTTCGTACCGGAAGCTATACAGAGGCAAGGACAAAACACAAAAAGGCGCTCCACGATAACCGCTGTGGAACGCTCTTTTAGCTGAAGCTTATGCGCTTGATCCGCCTGGCGGGATTAGGTCAGTCTGTGGACAGACCACACAATACCCGAGGATTGACCGCCGAGATCCAGTGGCAGAGTTAATCCATCTGCTACATAGAAGAGGCCGATGACATCGCCTGCACTCAGTTCAACCTCGCCTGACAATGTTACTGTACCGTTACCAAGAATCGTCCGCAGACTTATAAGAAGCGCAATGTTAACATTGAGCAGCGGGAACAATCCGGTTATCAGATCTGTTACTGTCGGAGATGTTCTCCGCACTACAAAAGCCGGATCAATTCCCGCCCCCAATGCAACCGTGATCGCGGCCGTAGTGCTATAGTTAATAGTCGCCTTGATTGAATATCTGCCGGATGCCGGGATCGTATAGCTTCCTGTAGCATCATTAAGTGTCGCACTGTCATAGAACGGCGAATTTACAGTCCAACCCGTTAGCTGCGTACTGGTCGTGGCCGAGAATGTCGGCAGCAAGGCGGAGAATCCTTCCGCTGCAAAATTCGGGCCCGTTGCTCCGGTCGAACCGGTCGCACCTGCTGCTCCCGCCACTCCTGCCACCGCTGCTCCCGTTGGCCCAGTTACCCCGGTCGCTCCTGTATCACCTGTTGCCCCGGTTGCTCCCGTTGCCCCGGTTGCTCCCGTTGCTCCGGTTACTCCAGTCGCCCCTGTTGCCCCGGTCGCTCCCGTTACTCCCACTCCCGTTGCCCCAGTCGCCCCGGTCACGCCTACTCCCGTTGCACCAGTCGCCCCGGTCACGCCTACTCCCGTTGCACCAGTCGCTCCCGTCACTCCTACTCCCGTTGCACCAGTCGCTCCGGTCACTCCCACTCCCGTTGCACCGGTCGCCCCGGTCACTCCTGCACCCGTTTCACCAGTCGCTCCCGTCACTCCTACTCCCGTTGCTCCGGTCGCGCCAGTCGCACCGGTCACCCCAGCTCCAGTCGCTCCGGTCACGCCTACTCCGGTCGCGCCAGTCGCACCTGTCACCCCAGCGCCAGTCGCCCCGGTCACGCCTACTCCCGTTGCTCCGGTCGCCCCGGTCACTCCCACTCCTGTTGCACCGGTCGCCCCTGTCACTCCCACACCTGTTGCACCTGTCGGACCCGTTGCGCCAGTCGCACCGGTCACCCCAGCTCCAGTCGCTCCGGTCACTCCTACTCCCGTTGCACCGGTCGCCCCTGTCACTGCCACACCTGTTGCACCTGTCGGACCCGTTGCGCCGGTCG
This sequence comes from Paenibacillus sp. FSL H8-0048, assembly GCF_038002825.1. Lineage (NCBI taxonomy): Bacteria > Bacillati > Bacillota > Bacilli > Caryophanales > Paenibacillaceae > Paenibacillus > Paenibacillus sp. FSL H8-0048. The sequence continues at coordinate 4,288,912 of NZ_JBBODF010000001.1, forward strand.
CACCGGTTACCCCAGCTCCAGTCGCCCCGGTCACTCCCACTCCCGTTGCCCCGGTCGCTCCCGTTACTCCTGCGCCCGTTGCTCCCGTTACTCCTGCGCCCGTTGCTCCGGTCGGACCTGTCACGCCAGTCGCACCGGTCACTCCCGCGCCCGTCGCTCCTGTTACTCCTGCGCCCGTCGCGCCTGTCGCACCTGTCGGACCCGTCACACCGGTTGCTCCAGTAGCCCCAGTCGCACCCGTTACACCAGTATCACCCAATAGTTCAGCCGAGACCAGCCGGTGGGCAGTAACAAGCTGTCCCGTGCTGCTCTTCCCCCATACAGAGATCTGAACCGGATCATCTACAATTGCTGGAGTGTCAAACACAAATTCAAAGGCGTCCAGATCCGCATAATAAGTATTAGTAATAGATCCATTAACAGCTACATTAAGTGATTGACTGACATACAGTACCCGCATGCCTCCCTGCATGTAATAGCCTTGTAAAGATACTGTAGAAGCTACAACACTACTGCGGTTATCAATTCTGACCGTAACCTGCGTAGTGGGTCTCACCCCTCCTACTGCATTATTTTCCAGTGGTCCTGTAGATAGTAGAGTCATTTCCCAGTCTCCTTTAATGACAGATTTGCATTGCCCTGATAGATTGTCCTTTCCTCGCTTAATCTATCTTTTGACTACATAGAAGCTAGCAGCAGAAAGATGGATCAATATAGTAATATTCTGCGATTCTGGCAGGGTGTGTGCAGTAGAGCTAGATTCCGGCAAGCATCCTGTATAAATAGGAGACAACACAAAGAGAGCCTCTCCTCAGCCGCATTGGCCGGGAAAGGTCCCTGAATATAAGCCTATTCTATTCCCGTCCGCTGCCCGAACGGCTCTGCAGGCTCTCCCCCAATAACGGGGAACGGGGATCGAACTGCGGATAGATATACTCCTCACGCCGAAAAGAATACCCGGTAGCTGCAATATCCAGCATCTGATTCAGCCGCTCACTCTCGCTGCCCAGTCCCTGGTCCAGCGGAATATCTCCCGCGATGATCCGCAGGTACAGCTGCATTCTTGGACGGTCGCCTGAATAACGCGGCTCCATCGACACCGTATTCGGATCGTATTGGTCCATGATCTGCGGCGAGAGCGGGTAGACCGATTCTGCTGCGGTGGGATAGAATTCCCTGAAGTGGCGCAGCCCGCGCGAAGCGCCCGGCTGATCCATAATCCCGTCTGTCACCGGGAGGGCGAGCGCCTGCTGGTACAGCATGCCCAGGAACTCCTGGGATTGAAAAAAACGCCAGACCTTCACCGCAGCCTCCCGGCTCTGCGCTGCACTGTTCACCACCAGCGGAGCGTGGGGGACCATCATCAGGGCCCCGGCCCCGCGCCGTGACAGGTCCGCTGCGGGAGGGAGCGCTACCCCCCAGTCATCCTTAGGCATATACTCCTGCAGCCTGACATAATCTTTGCTGGTAACATACATCATACCGATATTGCCGTCCGCGAATTGCCGGAGCGCACTGCTCAGCTTCAGCAGAGTCTCCCCCGGATAGAGACTGCCCTGCTGCTTCATCTCCCGTACCATTTGCAGCCAGGGAGCATAGACACTCAGGTCATAACGGCCCGACCGGTAATCATAAAGATAATAACCGCTGTAGGTATTCGATAGCTCCAGCCCGGCCTGGAGACTGGCCCGGCTATCCCCGGCGGGCAACGCGAAGCCGTATTTGTTCACAGGTGCTCCGGCCCGGCTAATCTGCAGGGCAGCCTGCTCCAGTGCAGCGAAGGTATGCGGAGGCTGCTCCGGGTCAAGTCCGGCGGTCCGGAACAATTGTTTATTGTAGATGAGACGGACGGTATCAATACTGGAGGGCATGAAGTAGATTCCGCCCTTGAACAACGGGCCGGACGCGTACGCCCTCGCCCATACCGGAAAGCGCAGCAGCCAGCCCGCATCCAGCTCCGCTGACAGATTAGCAAGATACCCCTTGTTGACATAAGTGGCCAGCCAGGCGTTATCCACACTGAACACATCCGGCCCCTGCCCGGAGGTCATCAGCATATTCAAGGTATCGTCGTAGGCGTCTGTTGCAAGGTTCATGGGCACAATCTCAATCTGATCGGGATTCGTTTTATTGTAATGGCTGATGGCGTTCTTCACTTCCAGGTTCTCCGTCCAGTCAGACAGGGCGACCCTCACCCGGGTGGGCTGCGCCGCCGGTACGGCCTTCTCGCCTGGAGTGAGGTCCGGCAGCAGCGGGCGGTTAGAACCAAGAGTGTAAATAACCAGCCCGCAGCCTAAGACGGCAATAAGATACAAGTGGAAACGGCTTTGGCGTCCTTTTACAGGACGGTACCGTTTCAGTGAGAAATAAAAGGATAAGTTATCATGTGAAACATATGAATTCTTATATTTGAACAATAACCTTTTCACACCGCACCTCCTGCGTTGACATCCTGACTTCACGCGTTTTACAATGTATACCAATTATTACCCCGGAAGGAGGACTCCGATGAAGAAATATTACGATTCGTTGTCGAAGGCACTCTTCCTCTACAATTTCAGCATCCGCAGCCGCCTGATTCTCTACTTCCTCTTCCTCGTTCTTCTCCCGACTACGATCATCTCGGTCACCATCTATAACAAATCTGCCGGGATCATTACCCGGAATATGAATACATCGATTGAGAATAACTTCAATCTGGTTCAGGATAATCTGTCCCAGCGGTTCGAAGCCGCCAATCAAGCCATGACTGCGCTGTACCTGAATTCTGAATTCGCGGACCTCATCTCCTCCAACCGGCCAGCAGACAGCACCGGAATCATTAATGAGCTGGCCTCCCTTAGCAAAATCCTTGAGGATTTCCCAGCAAACGGGACCTCCGGCAACAGCTTCGTCCCTATGCTCTATATGCTGAACCGGCCGGAATATACCCAATATAACTTCTCACGCCGTGTATTCAATATTGATCTTATCACCTTGAAGCCCTGGTATTTAAGCATTCCGGCCAAAGCCGATTTTGCCGTGGTCGGACTTAGCTCGCTGGATTCCCGGTTCACCCTCAAATTCGCGAAGCGCCTGTTCGGTATCCGGCATGCACAACTGCCCTATGTCGGACTGCTCACCCTGGATATTCCGGCGGCCGAATTCGGCACGCTCCTGGAGCATTATAAGCCCACGCCCGGCAGTAAGGTCTATATCGCAGACAAGTCCGGAACCATCGCCATCAGCCCCGAGCCGTCGCTGATCGGCCAGAATATCGCCGCCCAGGATTATTACAGCAAGCTTAGCCTGACTACAGACGTTACTGACCACACTGACCACACAGGTAACCCGCTCCCTCCAGACCACCCGTCCGCTCTGCATTCCTTCCGCCACTCCATCGGAAGCGAGGAGATGCTCGTCTCGTACACAACCCTGGAGAACACCGGCTGGACCATCCTGTCCTTCTCGCCTGTCCGCGAGCTTAACGGGGAGCTGATCTCCTTCCGCCGGGTGATGTACGCCGTAATTGTCATCTGCATGCTCGTCTCCTTCCTGATGGCGCTGCTGCTGTCCGAGAATATCTCCGCACCCATCCGCAAATTCATCCAGTCAATGTCGCATGCCGAGAGCGGGAACTTCAATATCCCCATCCGTTACCGGCGCAAGGACGAATTCTCCTATTTATTCAACCGCTACAACAAGCTGCTCCAGCAGATTAAAGCGCTGATCGACAAGCTCTACGTCACCGAGCTGCGCAAAAAGGAAGCCGAGCTGCAAATGCTCCAGGCCCAGATCAATCCGCATTTTCTCTACAACACCCTGGACTCCATTAACTGGATTGCCATTAACCACGATATTCCCGAGATCAGCAGCATGGTCACCTCGCTCTCGGATTTCTTCCGGTACAGCCTGAGTAAGGGCCGCAATATCATCCCGCTCCGCGATGAGCTGCGGCAGGTCGAGAGCTATCTGCAGATTCAGCAGTTCCGCTTCCAGGACCGGCTTCACTATGAGCTGGAGGAGACGGACCAGCCGCTGGCAGAGGAATGTCTGGTGGTGAAGCTTAGTCTCCAGCCGCTGGTGGAGAATGCCCTGATTCACGGGATTCAGCAGCGGCGGGGCACAGGCACGATCCGCATCCGGGTAGAGCAGACACAGGAGCTGCTTAGCATCTCCGTGTTCGACGATGGCATAGGCGCAGATCCCGCGCGGCTGAACCAATTGCTGGCAGACCCGCAGCCGGGCAACCAGTCTTATGGCATCCGCAATGTGCATATGCGGATCCGGCAGTTTTTTGGAGAGTCCTATGGCATCCGTTACTACGACAATACCGAAGACGGCTGCGGTCTGCTGGCTGTCATCCGGTTCCCGGTGGTCACTACTTGGAATGAGGTGAACGAAGATGTTAACGATGATCGTAGCGGATGACGAGCCGTTTATCCGCAGCAGTCTGATCCGTGTGTTCGATTGGCAGGAAGAGTTCGGGATTGAGCTTATCGGGGAAGCCTCGGACGGACTGGAAGCCTACGAATTATGCCTGAAGCTCCGGCCGGACATCCTGTTCACCGACATTATGATGCCGCTAATGGGGGGACTTGAGGTAGCAGAGAAGCTGCGGGAAGCAGGCTGCGCCACCCGGATTATTATTATCAGCGGCGCCCAGGACTTCTCCTACGCCCGGGAGGCGCTGAAGGTCAATGCAGAGGGATATATTCTGAAGCCTGTCAAGCTGCCCGAGATCCGCAGTGTCTTCCGTCAGGCGGTGGCGAAGCTGACAGAGCAGCGCGAGCAGCAGCTGGATATGGAGCAGCTTAAGCAGCAGCTTCAAGACAATATGCCGCTGCTGCGGGAGAAATTCCTCCAGAATCTGATCGCCGGCCTCTACCGCAGGGAGAAGGAGATCTGGCAGAAGATACAGTATTTCTCCCTGCCCTTCCAGCAAGGGACGCCTCTCAGCGTATGTGTACTCCAGCTGGATGAATACCGGAGCGCGGTGGACAAATACTCGGAGGAGCACAAGCAGCTGCTTTATTTTTCCATCCAGAATATCATTCAGGAGAGCCTGGACAGCCACCCCTGCGCCATCAGCTTCGTGGCCAGCGAGAACGAGTTCATCCTGGTGTTCTGCACCCCGCAGACGCCTCCGTCCCACTCCATCTCCGGGACCTGCGGGCAGATTATCGCCAACATTCAGAAGTATCTGCGGCTGGACGCCTCCGTCGGCATCGGGCGGGCTTGTCCGCTGGCGGGCCAGCTTGAGGATTCCTATAAGGATGCGCTGGCTGCGCTGGTGTACAAATTCTATACCGGTCCCGCCTCCGTCCTCTACATCAAGGATATCCAGCCCGACACGGAGAAGCTGCAGAGCACCTTTATCTATAAACTCCAGGCCCGGCTGATGAATGAATTGAAGGCAGGACATACGGACACTGTCACCCGGCTGATGGAGCAGCTCTTTGACGGGCTGGCCGGGCCCAAGCATAGAATTGAATATGTGCAGAGCCTCTGCGCAGAGATGATTTTCACCTCCGCCAGAGCTCTGTATGAGATTGATGAGGATATCGGTCAGGTGCTGAGCGACCGGATTAGCATCATGGATAAGCTATATCAGCAGACCACGATTACCGGCCTTAAGGCGTATATGCTGTCGCTCCTGCATGATTTAAGCGCTTATGTGGCAGGCAAGAATACCTCCAGGAACAGCCGGATCGTCAGCAGCATCCGTACTATCGTTCAGGAGGGATACGCCTCGGAGCTGTCCGTGTCCAGGATTGCCGAGGAGGTGTTTCTGACACCTAACTACATCAGCTTGCTGTTCAAGAAGGAGACCGGCGGAACCATTACCGACTATATCACCCAGATCCGCATAGGCAAAGCGAAGGAGCTGCTGCTGACCACGGACCTGAAGGTCATGGAGATCTCGGAGCGGGTTGGCTATGAGAATCCCCATTATTTTAGCACAGTATTCAAAAAAACCACCGGCCTGCATCCGCTCAAATTCCGTTCGTCCAAGGGTTAAACTTCCTCTGCTCTAGCGGATAATATAAGATTTCGTACCTATTCTGGAAAAGATGGACGTTTTTGCATTCACTTTGGCGGAGACCGGCAGGTTCAGGCGCGCGTTGCCCAGTGAAGCAATATAAGCAAAGTCCGGATGAAGCCCTTCATCCGCCAGATAGGCCGGAGTCCGGCTGCCCGGCACCCGCTCCCTGTTAAGCGAGGTTATCATCTGCGTGGCATTCTTAATCCCGAGTCCATGTCCGTAGTAACTGTCTCTGGACAACATAATCGCGTTCTCCCCCTGCCATTCCGGCTTAGACGGATCATGGTCGGGATTCTTGAAATAGACCACATCGCCCGGCTGCAGCTCATTCCGGTTGAACGTGGTAATCAGCTTCAGATTGCTGTCATAGTTCCAATCCCACAGGTACAGACCGGTGAAATACCGGTTGAAGGCTGCCTCCCCAATCATGTTGATGGTCGCTTTATAGAGAATCATCACCATCGCCATAGCACATTCGAAGGCATACAGCTGTCCATTGACAAAAATATCATTAATCGCCGCCGAAGGAGTGACATTTGAATTCAGCTCAAATCCGCCGCCTCCTGTACGGGTCCAATACCTCGGATTGCAGCGGGAATTCTCGAAGGTCGAGAAATCTGTACCCCCTACATTCATTGCCCGGGCTGCCGCAATAATCTCCCCCCGCATTCTGCTCTCAAATGCCGGATCTGCCGGAGCCGCGTATCCATACCCCATTCTGCTTCCCCCTTTCGTCTTCTTGCCATGAAATATAGGTTATTGTACGTGTCGGGCCTCCTATTGGTGCGTAAACAGCCCCCCGTAATCTATCCACGGAGAGCTGCCGGTCAAAAACACCTATTATTCTAACGTGACATGAGGATTCAAAGTAATTTCAAAGGCGCGGCCCCAGATATAATCGGGGTCATCGTACGGAAGGGCAGCACTGGTATATTCCGAGAAGACCCAATCGCCCCCGTTAATCTGCCGGATACTGCGCGCTGGTTCAGCACTGCCAATCAGGAAGGCGCTCTCTCCGGCAAGCGCAGCCGTGTGTGTCTGCATCCGCTCTCTCAGCAGAGCCTGAAGATGAGCGTAGTCCTCCGGGCTGTTGAACAACAACATATTCTGATCTGTAAATGTTGCAGCATTCTCATAGAGCGAATGGGCTCTGGAGTACGTCCGGATTTCGCCAATCGCCAGTCTTTTGTAGAAATAGTCCTTCAGGAAGCGCTTGAACAGCAGTGAGCCGTGAGCGTTAACCGCAAGCTCCAGCGCAGCCGCATCGGTCTCTGTAACGACATAAGCATATCGGGCCTGGGCCATGCCCAGTGCGAGGCCGATTTTGTTCCCCGGCGTGTTCCAGCCACTATATCCTAATAGCGCGCCAGTATGCCTGCTGCCCAGCAGAGTCTCAGTTATACCAGCATCTGCTGCACCTGCGCCGACACAGTCAATCACTAACGACGGGACGGCGCGGGAATCGTTATATTCAATCCGGTTAACCGCAGCCAGCGCCTGATCTGCAGCGGTAATCGCGATAATCTCCACCTCACGGGCATCGCCTACCGCCACTCCCCCCACAATATCCAGATGACGCAAAATGTTCTGGTGCACATCCATATATTCATACGGACTCGTAAGGGTAGAGCCATGAGGTCCGAAATATTCAACGGTGTACCTGGTGGTAGCCCCGTTCCGGTAGAGCTGATTCGCCATCCGCGCCAGCAAGGCCTGTCCCAGTCCGTCTGCATCCGGGAGAATGACGGCCCGGTGCGGATTTTGACCCTGGGTCCCGCCCAGCCATTCATTAATGCCTGCCTCCATATAGTGAATCTCGTTAATCTGCACGCCCTGAGTGTTAGCATCATCCACACCGACTGCAAGGAAATCAATAGAGCCCTCCTGCGCCAGCACCTCCAGAATATAGCGGTTCGTCTTGAATTTATGCGCTCTGGTATTGTAATACTGCTCTTTATCAAAAGTAGCCGTACTGCCATAGTCGCCGGTCGGGGACAGGTTATATCCGCTGAGAATATCGCCATACTGCGTGAAGCTTCTGCGCGGCTGAAGCATGAAATTACGGGACTCCGTATAAGCCGCGAGGTCCAGTCCTCCCGCAAAAGAGGTGGTCGCCAGCCTCATAATCGTGTCCATTACATACACCGGCTTGTCCGGATAAGCTTGTTTCACTTCACGGATGACGTCCAGCAAGTCTGTAATTGCTGCATCGTAAGCGGGATAAGCGCCCCCTGCATCCGTACGCAGACGGCGGCTGCCAATCAGTCCCCCATAGGCCAGCATGTCCGCCGACAGGATGAAGCCGTCTACAGAAGCGGCGTGCTCCAGAATAAATTGCCGGATCCTGGCTGTGTCTCCATAAGCCGGTGAACCTGTGGTCAACAGGGTTGTGCCCGATGCTGTCTTTTGCGAATCCAGGCGGTTCTTAAGGTCCGTTACATCCGGTGTGATCACATGAATCCCGGCCGACTTCCCTAGCACAATCACATCATCCAGATTCACAGGCCGGTCATCCAGCGGTACATATAGTACATTCTTCATTTCTATCACACTCCTCTAGTTAGCAGGGTAGGCTCAGAACAGATGCCCTCACTATATAAGGTGATTTACACAGATGGATTACAACCAGAACGATAAATTTTTTTGCCGTGGTTCGTAAAAGGGAATTTACATTGACTCTAGTATTTAGAGTGATAAAATATAGGAACATTTGTTCTTATTATTTGGGAAATGATTGTAAAAAAGGAATCTAATCTCTCTTTATAGTGTAGGAAGGAACTCTTCAAAAGGAGGGGCAGACAATGAAACCGGATGATAGTTTAAATCGCCGTTTTATTTCGTACATGGCCAATCTTATTTATTACAACTCCATTAATTATGACAAAAAAAGAAGAATGAAGGACACTCGGTTTCCTCTAACACTAGACAACGATGACAATATGGAATCTGTCCTATTAACTATTTATGATCCAGATGTTATACATGCAAATCTCAGAGATCACATCACAGACTATGCACTTTTTCAAGCTTATGAGACCCTTTCATCCCGACAACAAGAGATTCTATCACTAGCCTATGTCCACAACCTTAAGGACGAGGAAATAGCCAAAAAATTAGGTTACACCCAACAAAATATCTCCAAACACCGATTAAAAGCTTTATGTCAAAATGATTGAGGTTATACAAACTTTTGATATTAGTGAATTGAAATAAAATTAGGAGCGTGGTTGTAAATAAAGAGACTTATTTCTCTTTTTTTAATGTGAAGACAATACGGCATTGCAGAAAACTTGGGAATGGTGCTCTGGCTTTGATTCCTCCCTATTGTTCTTCTACTAAAAATAATTTCAGGAGTGATTACTATGGCAAATCTTGGCGCTGGCGGAGCAGACCTTATCAAATCGCATGAGGGATTTTCTTTGAAATTTTATGGAGATCCTGTTGGGTATCCAACAGTTGGATGGGGACATCTGATAACAGAAATACAACCGGTAATCCAAAGGATTCTCTTCTAACCCAAGCAGAAGCTGATGCTCTATCAAGTTCTTTAAATTTAGGTTATACTTCACCAATTTCTCAGTCTAAGGCAAATACTTTTTTTACTGAGGATACTGCAAAGGCTGTTTCGGCAGTAAATAAATTGTCACTTCCTAACGGCCATACACTTTCACAAAATCAGTTTGATGCCCTTGTTTAACTCACTTTTAATGGAGGTCCTGGGGTGCTAACAACTCCAGATGTAAGAGCCATGCTTGCCTATAAGCAAATCTATCCAACTTTTATTGGCCCACGTACAACAAACGAAATTGATAATTGTTCAAAATTGGTCAGTAAAGCATTCTCATATGATAAAAAATTACAAAGACGAAGAAATGAAGAAGCCACTTTATTTTGTAAAGGCTCTGGTTATACTCACAAATATCCAGTATATACTCTGTAGTTCAATCGTTTTAAGACATAAACAGGAAAGAGGCTGTCCCAAAAGTAAATATTCTATAGGTGGAAACAAGACTTATAGCTTCTTCAAAGCTTAACATGTAAAAAAGGAGCGTTTCTCCGTTATTGGAGGACCGCTCCTTTGCGTTACTAGTCGTTCGCTACTTGGTTCAGCAAACATTGCATTAATCCGAGACTTTTTTAAGCTCAAAAATAGTTGCCTCTGATAACAAGATAAGTCTATCACTATTAACAGCAAAAAAATTCAAGCCAGAAGGTATGCCAAGTTTTGTATGAGGATCACTTACATCTATTACTTTTACTACATCCTTTATATTTAAGTCTGGAATATCTATTTTGTAGAATCTATAAAAAGAGTCAGAGTTAGTACATGTCGTTGTAATTTCGTATAATGGATTTTTTAGTTCAGTTTGATATTTCGTGTATTTTTTAAGTCCTTTTGATGAAAAAAAATCTTTTTCGATGATAATTTTATCTCCAATGAATTTTTGCCCTGTGGGATATTCGGAAGCATCGTTGTATGAACTTGCAAACCCTAGAAGTTTCTCAACTTTCCAAGTTCCATAGAAATTTTGTGCGGTTTCAATATCCAAGCTTATACGGTCTACAGTACAATCTCCAGAACGATCTGTAATCTGTTCCGGCTGTGTTGTTACTTGTTTACTGGGAGAATCGTCTGCACCTTGTGTAACTGTTGCAGGCTTATCTGACCCACATCCTGAAAGCAAAATGGCACTCAATAACATCAATAATCCTAGCTCTTTTTTCAATATTCTAATCTCCTTTCCCTTACCTAGCAGAAATTATATCAGAGCGAACTGCCAGAGGAATGACGTAATAATAACATTATTTACTTATAAAGTTAAATTTATGTCAACGTTCCTGTATCGGGCTCTCGCTTCCTCTGGGGCAAGAAAGTCCTTTCAACATAAAGAACCCACCCATTAGAAAGGCAGGCTCTATATACTCTTAATCATAAACGATGCAAGAGTATCCTTTATCCATTTTTGCTCATTTATAGATTAGAATAATAAAAATGAATGTAAAAGGAGAGTCATTATGGCATTAGAATTTAAGGTCAATGAAAAACTGCTCCCTGAACAAATGGCCGAGGTGTTTAGATTATCGGGGCTAAAGCGCCCTCACAGCGATCTAGAACGTATGGGCAAAATGATTGATCAAGCCGACATCTTAATTAGCTGCTGGGATGGCGGACGGGTAGTCGGAGTAGCACGGGCCATTACGGACTATTGTTACTGCTGTTACCTCTCAGACTTGGCCGTCATCAAGGAGTATCAGAAGCAAAATATAGGCAAAGACCTGGTAAAACTTCTTCAGCAGACCTTAGGAGATCAAGTAGCCATCGTGCTTTTATCTTCTGAGGAGGCCTTAACGTTCTATCCTCAAATCGGCTTTGAAGCAGCTACCAACGCGTTTCGGATCGCCCGCAAACATTAGCTACTCTCTGGACCCGGCAGCCTCCTGGAACCATAGATTCACCTGCGCTGTTTCCTCGGTTAAAAGATCCAGGTAGATGGAGGTGCGGTAATCGGTCTCCTTGAGGCTCCGGCCTGTAATCTCGGCGATCCGGTTGAGGCGGTACATTAAGGTATTGGTATGAATATGCAGAAAAGCGGCCGCTTCCTTCAAATTTCCGTTCAGCGACAGATATACGGCGAGGGTCTTCAAGAAATCGCTCTTATGCTCACGGTCATGCTCCTTCAGCGGATAGAGCAGCAGACTCCGGCGGGGGCGGCTCCGTTTCTGCTCCAGTATAGCCGGAAGATACGCCCAGAACCCGATCTCTTCATAGAGCAGCAGCTCACGGGTATGGTAAGGCAGCAGCTTTTTCAGCTCCAAAATCTGCACCGCTTCACGGTACGCTTCGGCGGCCGAGGCATATTCACGGTACTCCGGACTGCAGCCTGCCGTAAACTTGCCGCCTTCGCTCTGGCCCAGCTCCCCTAGCAGCTTGTGCAGGAACGAAGACAGACGCCCCGTCCCTTCCACAGGAAACATAAAGGAGAACAGAATAATCAGCCGGTTCTGCTCGGCAGTCTGAAAGAGCAGTCGCTGACCGGTATAGGTATCCATCACCCTGCGGAATTTCTGCAAAAAATGCTCATCCACCGGCCTGCTTCTCTCCAGCACCCCGACATAATAACGCTCCGGCAGCAGGATCGCCCCTGCCTCTGCCTCCTGGCGGATTCGCGGCTCACTCTCATAATGCGAGGTCAGCAGCTTCCAAAAGAAATCCTCGAACGTCTTCTCCTGCTTCGTCTTCCAGCCGCGCTGCTTCAGCAGATAACGTCCGGCAATCCCGGCAGCCTTCTCCACGATATGTTCCGCATGACCTTCGGTAAGATTGCCACCGTCCACTACCCAGATATAGCCGAGAATCTCCTGCTGGTGCCGGATGCACATGGCAAGTCTGGGACCCAGACCGACCTCCATCACGGCGGGGATACGGATCGGATGGCCGGTATTCTCCAGACTGTGCATCACACCTTTTTTGCGAAGGCCAATGATCACGGTATTCGGTACTCTTTTGCCGATAATGGTCGAGATTCGCGCCGGATCGCTCTCAAACTGATGGGAGCTGTAGCCGATCACATGATGATTGCTGTCCTCAATCGTAACCTGAGCCTGAAGCGATTCACTAAGGGTATCCGCCAGGGATTCCATGCTGTCAAAAAAACGGTCAAATGCTGGCTCTGCTTCTGTCAATGTTACCACCCCAACCCCAAAGAATAGCCGAAGCTTATATAAGTGATTACATTATATTACAGCGCCTGGCAGTTGCCTATAGGGGGATAAAAGAAATGTGGAGGAAACCTGACATCCGATGAAGAATTTGCGTCAAACACAAAATAGTGTGCAGCGATAGCTTACATGGATGGTGTATCCGGCATACATGTCTTCGCACCAGCAGTTCGCTTACATCCAGCCCGTACACCCTCGCACGTGCCCATTGTGATCGGTTTTCCGATTACATCCGGACCGCTCACCCCCAACGTGTCCATTGTAATCGGTTTTCCGATTACATTCCGCCCACTCACCCCCAACGTGTCCATTGTAATCGGTTTTCCGATTACATTCGGACCGCTCACCCCCAACGTGTCCATTGTGATCGGTTTTCCGATTACATTCGGACCGCACACCCCCAACGTGTCCATTGTAATCGGTTTTCCGATTACATCCGGACCGCTCCCCCTCGCACGTGCCCATTGTAATCGGTTTTCCGATTACATTCGGCCTACTCCGCACAAAAAGCCCGGTGATTGCTCACCGGACTCCGTCTCTGTCTATTGCACTGCCACTCTACTCTAGCCGACTTCCTCTCTATAAGTTAGATCAGCGTGAATTCCTGCTCTACAGCGGCTTCAACCGTGAAATACTCTTCCCCAAGAGCTTCGGCTACGGCCTGGCAGGTGATTTTGCCGTTGGCCACGTTGACGCCGCTCTTCAGACCGGCATTGTCTTCGATGGCCTGGAATACGCCTTTGTTGGCAATTTGCAGGGCATATGGAACGGTGACGTTGGTTAGGGCAATGGTCGAGGTTTTGGCGACTGCGCCCGGCATATTGGCGACCGAATAGTGCAGGACCCCATGCTTCTCGAATACAGGGTTGTCGTGCGTGGTCACCCGGTCAATCGTCTCCACAATCCCGCCCTGGTCAATCGCCACATCGACAATGACGGAGCCCGGCTTCATCGTCTGCACCATCGCTTCCGTTACGAGCTTAGGCGCCTTCGCGCCTGGAATCAGCACTGCCCCTACCAGCAGATCGGCCTCAGCAACGGCCTTAGCAATGTTGTACGGATTGGAGATCAGGGTACTGATCTGGGCACCGAAAATATCGTCGAGCTGACGAAGCCGGTCTGCGCTCAAATCGATAATGGTCACCTCGGCACCAAGTCCGATGGCCATCTTGGCTGCATTGGTGCCGACCACACCGCCGCCGATAATGCTGACCTTGCCGCGGCTTACGCCGGGAACACCGGAGAGCAGGATACCCTGTCCGCCGTAGTTTTTTTGCAGGAATTGCGCACCAAGCTGTACGGCCATACGTCCGGCTACCTCGCTCATCGGGGTGAGCAGCGGCAGGGTACGGCCATCCACTACGGTCTCGTAGCCAATCGCGAACACGCCTTTGTCCTTCAGCGCGGCCGCCAGGGCTGGCTCAGGAGCCAGGTGCAGATAGGTGAAGAGAATCAGACCCGGACGGAAGTAGCCGTATTCGCTGGCCAGCGGCTCCTTCACCTTCATTACCATTTCAGCGGCAGCCCACACAGCGGCAGCTTCTGCAACCAATTCCGCACCGGCTGCGGCATACTCCTGATCCAGGAATCCGCTGCCTACACCGGCTCCAGCTTCCACCAGCACCTTGTGACCTTCAGCGGTTAGGCTTACAACACCCGCCGGGGTAATCGCTACACGGTTTTCATTGTTTTTGATCTCTTTAAGTACGCCAATAATCATCTTTCATCGCTCCTGTCAGGTTAGAGTTCTCTTATGTAAAGAATCATAACATATGATTTCCAGCAGCATTTTGGGTAAAAAGAAAAACATGATCTGACATGATTGTGTTTTTACACAATGGGCTTAAGATGCCACAGCGGCTGCCCCGGAATAGAACGTTTCCCTGCACTATCACCGCCCTTGCCCTAATCCGGGGAGAGAATGTAAAGTTATGTTCCATATACTACTGTTTTTTGTTCCTTCTGACGCTTCTGGCCATCTGCTATTCTTGAGTTGCAAGCTTATACAGTACACACAGGGAGGTTGTCGCTTTTGAATAAGAGCCGTGTTATTGCCGGAATCACTTCACTCGTTCTGATCATGGGCCTGGCCACAGGCTGCGGGAACAGCAGCAATTCATCTTCAGCGCACAATGGAAGCTCTGCTACAGGTAAGAATACACCGGTTACGCTCAAAATGTGGGGCGGTGTCCCGCCGGAATCCGGTCCGCAGCAGGTCGTGGACAACTGGAATAAGGAGCACCCCGATATTCAGGTGGAATATGTACGCTATGTTAATGATGATGACGGCAATCTGAAACTGGACACGGCGATGATTACCGGCCAGGATGTGGATTTGTTCGTGAACTATACGATCTCCCATGCCGCCAAGCGGGTGGAATCCGGTCTGGCCCTGGACCTCAGCGGCTACACCGATTACAACATTGAAGAGAAGATGGGCGCGGACACCGCGAGCTGGAAAATTGAGGGCAAATTCTACGGCGTTCCGACGACCAAAAGCCCATTCTTCATCGCCCTGAATAAAGACGCCCTGGACAAGGCCGGTCTGCCCGTTCCGAAGGAATGGACCTGGAATGAGCTGCGCGAGTATGCGAAGAAGCTGAAGAACGGCGGTTCGTACGGTTTTATTCAAAATATGGAGCCCTTCGTGGACCCCATCGACTCCGTGCTCTCCCAGGAGGGCTATACCAAGCCGGACGGCACCTCCAATCTGGATCATCCGCTGGTCAGACAATGGCTGGAGACGCTGAACGGGATGATGCAGGACGATAAGACCACGCCGCCGCTCGGCGAGCAATTAACTTCCAAGATGCCGGTGGAGCAGGTCTTCCTCAGCGGAGAGGTGCCAATGCTCAATATCGGGGCGTGGCTGCTGCGCAGCTCCAATAACTTCACCGACTTCCCGCGTGATTTCAAAATCGCCTTCGCTCCGGTACCCCGGCTCACTGAATCCGCCAGTGATTACGTGACCCGCGGGGGCCTCGGCGATTACATCTCCATTAATGCCAAGTCCAAGAAGCAGGAAGCGGCCTGGGAGTTCCTGAAGTGGTATTCCGATGGCGGCATGTCCCCGATGGCAGCGGGCGGAAGACTCCCGGCCTCCAAGGATGCCAAGCAGGAGGATGCACTCAAGAGCCTCATCGGCGACAAAAGTGACTCCTACGATCTGGACTCCCTGATGTACGTCATGTTCGACAATAAGACGCCAACCTACGTCCGCAGCCTTCCGCAAGAGGTAATGGACCTGCGCTCACAGGAGTACGAGAAATATTTCCTCGGCTCACAGTCGCTAGATCAGACTGTGCAGGCCATGGCAGCGCGGCATAACGAGTATTTGAAGCAGAAGAAGTAGCGGCTCGGGTGCAGATAGCGGAGTTAGCGAATTTAGCGAAGACAGCGATGATAGCGATGATAGCGGAGTTAGCGAAGATAGTGATGTTAGTGAAACCATAGAGGAATGCAGTTTGCTTGCGGACTGGGATGCGCTTATTTGGCTGAATCGCGCTATTTTGGAGGCTACGCGGACTCAGATGCGCTTAACTACCATTTTCCCTCTCAATTTCGGTTACCTGGAGGATATAGCGGCCTCTGAGTCCGCCCACCGGCATAAAGCTGATTATTTCGCCAGATAAGAGCACCTGAGTCCGTCAGTCCGTCAGTCCGTCGGTCCATCGTCCGTCAGTCCATCGTCCGTCAGTCCTTCGTTCCACAAACATAGGCGGTTCATGCGCCCGGTAACCCTAATTACCACGCACACTGGAAGATCGTTTATAATCTGGGAGGAGGGACCATCTTCGCAAAGGAGGGATGAAATGCTCAAAAGCTTCAAACCCTTTGACAGGACAATCATTATAGGCGGATTAGTATCGGCGGGGGGCTTTCTCCTGGCTGGCGTGTTTCTTCTGCTTGCGCTGAAGTACAACATCATTCGTTTAAACTGACATCTTCTCCCCCAGCAGACTCCAAGAGGTCCCTTGACAAGGCGGGGCGGATAACTATCCGCTCCGTCTTTCTTCTGCCGCTGTCAAGCCCCCCGAATAGAACAAATCTATGCATTTTCGCCACCCTCCCGTGTCCGCTGGAACAAAACCATGCAATTTGAAATATCGCCAATCCGGCGGAGCGATTATGCTATAATCTAGCATATCAACCGGCCCGGACCGGGCAGGTTCAGTCAGGCTTGGAGGTGCTTCCCTGTGTCACAGCTGCTGCGCGTGCTGATTCCCCAGAAGTTGAAATACCGGCTGTTCACCGCATTCGTGTGCCTGATTCTGCTGCCGTTCGGCACACTGAATATTTATAACTATCAGCGTATTGAGACGCTGATCCAGAAGAAAATCAGCCAGCAGAGCCACTATCAGCTGGAGCAGATGTACCGCACGCTGGAGGACCAGATCAGCATCGCCTTCAAAACGCTGCTGTTCCTGAAGCAGGATGACACCGTGAAGTCCGTGCTGGTCCATCCTGAGCAGCGGAATGAGCTGGAGAATAAGCGGCTGATGGAGAATATTTTCAAGAACCTGAACAACAGCTTCTTCCTGTATAATCCTTCGGTCTACTTCATGATTCTGGACTTATCTGAAAGCGCATACACCTCATACCCGCCCAAGGATCCACTGGTCTATGCCAAGCTGCGGGCCAATCCGGGGTTCGACCGGGGGCAGATGGATAACAACTCCTATCACTGGGTGCCCAATGATGCCAACTACGTGCTGCGGGATGTTTCTACCAGCGCCTATCTTCTCTCCTTATATGCCTATCTGGAGGATGCCGGAAATAAGCCGTATGGCATGGCCCGGATCAGCATTGATTATACGTACTGGCTGCGCTCCATCCACAAGCAGTCCGACCTGGAGCAACAGTATTTCCTGATTACCCGTTCGGGCGAGGATATCTCCCAGTCGGTTCCGGGCAGCCAGTTGTCTGACAAGGTGAAGGCAGGCTTCACCGGGCAGCCGGGACAGCAATATTTTATCGACAAAGAATCGAACGCCCTGATTAACTATATCTATGTGGAGTCGCTGGACTGGTACATCGTCAACCGGATTCCGCTGTCAGTGCTGTTTGCGGAGATCGAGGGGCTGAAGCAGCAGTACTTCGTGACGTTCCTGGTGCTGACTAGCATCTTCCTGATGATGACCTTCGTGATTGCTACGACCATAACGCGGCCCTTGTCCCATCTGCAGAACAAGATGAAGGCGGCGGTGCAGAAGAACCTGAAGATCCGCCTGCCGGAGCACAAATTCAGCGGCGAGATCCTGGAGCTGACCCGGACCTTCAATACGATGCTGGACGATACCAACCTGCTGATCCAGAAGCTGAAGGCGGAGGAGCGGCAGAAGGAGGCGGTGCATTTTCAGATGCTGCTGGCCCAGACAAATCCCCACTTCCTGCTGAACACGCTGAATACGATCAAATGGATCGCCATCCGCGAGCATAACGAGGACATTACGAACATGACCCTGTCGCTCGGCAAGCTGCTGGAGGCCAGTCTGAATACCGATAAGGATCTGATCCATCTCAAAGATGAAATCGAGCTTGTAGAGGCCTATGTCCATATTCAGCAGGTCCGCTACGCCCACAAATTCGACTGTACCTTCACGTATGACGAGGACATTCTGTATGCTCTGGTGCCGAAGCTCAGCCTCCAGCCTCTGGTCGAGAACGCCATTATCCATGGAATCAGCAGGCTGCCCGGCCATGGCCTCATTGAGCTGAACATCCGCCGCGAAGAGCACAGGCTGCTTGTCGAGATCCGGGACAACGGCGTAGGCATGGAGCAGGGCGGGGGGCCCAAGGCTCCGCGCAAGCGTCCGGGCATCGGACTGAGTAACATTCAGGAGCGGCTGCGGCTGCTGTTCCGGGAAGAGGGACAGCTTGAGGTGCTCTCATCCAGTGAAGGTGTTACTGTACGCTTGACGCTGCCGCTGCTCCTGTCCACACCTTACGGCAACGAACATCCGGCTTGAGGCGCATAACTAAGGGAGGGATTACACATGTGGAAGGTACTGCTCGTGGAAGATGAGGTATTCGTTCGGGAAAGTGTGCGCGAGATTATCGCCTGGGAGGAGCTTGGCTTCACGGTCAGCGGGGAAGCGGGCAACGGGGCTGAGGCGCTGGAGATGATCCGCGAAGATGCGCCCGATCTGGTGATTTCGGATATCGTCATGCCGGAGATGGATGGCGTCGAGCTGCTGCGCAGAACCCGTGAGGAAGGGTTCGATTCCCGCTTCGTCATGCTGACCTGCATGAATGACTTCGAGAACGTGCGGCAGGCCATGGAATACGGGGCGTCCAATTATATTCTGAAGCTGTCGATGAGTGTGAATTCACTCCGGGACACACTGCGCAAGATCAGCGGCGAGCTGGAGAAGAACCGCAAGGTAGAGCCGGACAGCCCTCAGGAGCCTACCCCGCCCCCGCCGGCCCATGAGGAGATTACGAGCCACCCGGAGATCCAGAAGATTCTTCATTATCTGCATGAACACTACGCTGAGGATATTACCGTGAAGTCGATGTCCCAGTATGTGATGATGGCCGAGAATTACGTCAGCACCCTGTTCAAAAAGAAAACCGGCCACACCCTCATCCACTATCTGCACCGTGTACGGGTAGATCAGGCGATCCGGCTCCTGACCGGCTCCGACCTGCCGGTCTATGAGATCGGCAATCGGGTCGGCTTCGTGAGCGATAACTACTTCATTAAGATCTTCAAGCGCCTGACCGCGCAGACGCCCAGCCAGTACCGGCATCAACAGCGGGAGAAGCCGGATAGCTTAAGCCTGTAGCCTGTTTCTTATCGGATAACGATCATTGTGTCACTCCAGCGGCATTCCTCTCGGGAATGCCGCTTTTTTCTTGCTGCCGGAACGCCAATAGAACATAACTAAGACCGAAGTGCCTGCTGCCGCTTGTGTAATTGTATATTTCTGTGCCATGAAGTGGGTGGTTTTGTTCCTTAACCCTCACGGGAACGCTTGCTATGCTTGTAATGTACTTACAAGACCAGAAGGAGTGGGGCTATTGTGAAAGCAACCTGGATGCGACGCCAGCAGCTGCTGGGCTATCTGTTTATCGGGCCCAATATGATTGGCGTGATACTGTTTTTTATCATACCGGCTATGTATTCGTTCTATCTCATGTTTACAGATTACAAGTTTATGAGTCCCCATACCAAGTTCATCGGGCTGGCCAATATCCGGCGGATGCTGGGGGATGAGGTCTTCTATATTGCCATCAAGAACACGCTGATGTTCCTGCTCTCTGTTCCTGTATCGATTGGGCTGGCGTTCCTGGTGGCTGTCATTCTGAACCGTTC
This sequence comes from Paenibacillus sp. FSL H8-0048, assembly GCF_038002825.1. Taxonomy (NCBI): domain Bacteria; kingdom Bacillati; phylum Bacillota; class Bacilli; order Caryophanales; family Paenibacillaceae; genus Paenibacillus; species Paenibacillus sp. FSL H8-0048. Next base: position 4,308,975 of record NZ_JBBODF010000001.1, read on the forward strand.
TGTCTATCTCAAAAAGCTGCTGCGCGCCTTGTACTTCATGCCCTACATTACCAGCGGCGTAGCCGTAGCCTTCGTGTGGATGCTGCTGTTCCACCCGAATAACGGGCCGATTAATGGTATTCTACGCTCTATGGGCATCGCTAACCCTCCCGGCTGGCTGTCCACAATGGATACGTCCATGTATGCGATAGATATCATCTGGATCTGGTTCATGCTCGGCTATAACATGATTATCTATCTCGCCGCTTTGCAGGAGGTGTCCGGGGAGCTGCTGGAGGCAGCCACCATCGACGGTGCCCACACGTGGCAGACGGTCCGCAGCATTCTGTGGCCGCTGGTGAGTCCTACTACTTTTCTGCTGCTGATTACCGGTCTGATCATGTCGATTAAGCAGTTCGGCATCATCCAGGCGATTACGCAAGGCGGTCCCGGGAACAGCACCACCGTATTATCCCTGTTCATTTATCAGAATGCCTTCCGCTATTACGAGATGGGCTATGCATCAGCGGTCTCCTGGGCCCTGTTCCTGATCATTCTGATCTTCACCGTCGTTCAATGGCTGGGCCAGAAACGCTGGGTTCACTACTAAGGAGCTGAGAATATGAATAAAGCCGCCGTTGCCAAAATCATCACCACCCTGATCATGCTGTTCTTCAGCATCGTCATGATTGTGCCCTTCCTCTGGATGATCAGCACCTCCTTCAAAACCCCTGCGGAGGTCTTCCGCTATCCAATCCAGTGGATTCCCGACCACTTCAACTGGAGTCATCATATCAAGGTGTGGTCCGGCCAGAGCAGCTTCGTGCCTTACTATCTGAATTCCCTTAAGGTCGCTGTGCTGAGCACCATCGGCGCTGTCTCCCTGTCTGCTTTGGCGGCCTATGGCTTTGCCAGAATTGAGTTCAAGGGGCGTAACACGATGTTCCTGGTCTATCTGTCGATGATGATGGTTCCTCCGCAGGTGCTGTTCGTGCCCAAGTTCATCATGTTCGACTGGGCCGGCATCTATAACACCCACTGGGCGCTGATTCTGCCCGGTATGTTCACTATCTTCGGCGTGTTCATGATGCGGCAGTTCTTCCTCTCCGTGCCTCACGAAATTTCGGAGGCCGCTTTCATCGACGGTGCCGGACACTTCCGCATCTTCTCGCGGATTATCCTCCCGATGGCCAAGCCCTCGCTGGCAACACTGGCAATTATCGACTTCTCCTGGCACTGGAACGATTATGAGAACGCGCTCGTCTTCCTGATCGACCAGGATCTGTTCACCGTTCCGCTCGGGCTGCAGAATTTCATCCTGGAGAACAATGTCGATTACAACGGCATGATGGCCGCCGCAACCGCCGGGATCATTCCGATGATCCTCGTCTTCGTGCTCGGCCAGAAGTACATTATTGAAGGAGTGGCCAGCTCGGCGGTGAAGGGGTGACAACTGATTGTATTTCTTGCAATAGAAAACGCATCGCTGACCGTAAAATGGGATTCTATTGTATTTCATACAGTAGAATGTTGTGATTTGGCTGAAAAATGGCCTTTTTTCAATATTCAATTGTACGGAATACAATAGAATCGATTTCGAAGCCTTTTTTACAGCAATCCATTGTACAAAGTGCAATTACCTATTAATCACGCCCGGATGCCAGACCCTCAGGAATTAATTGGATTTCTTGCCGATGCTCCTCACTCCCGCTGGCTATCCAAACACTGCTGTTCTAGCGCCTTTACCGCCACCCAGCCGTCAATCAGATAAGCGCCGAAGAACCGGGATACGGCCGTGAACCCGGCCTCCTCCAGAAGTTCCTCCATTTCTGCGGCGGGGAGCGGATGGGAGGTTACTCCGAAAGAGTGCTCAAAGGTCTGCCACTGATCCTCTGTGATGCCGTTCCCGAGCATATGCAGCCGCCAGCCCGCCATCTGAATCTCCCAGGCCGGAGAGCCCGGCACCCCACAGATGGCGGACAGGCACAGCGGCGCGCCCGGCTGAAGCCGTGCGGCAATGCTGCGGAGCAGCGCCAGCTTGCTCTCCCGTCCCTGCACGAAATGCAGCACCAGCATACAAGTTGCGGCATCATGCAGCGCATTACTGCTCCACGCGGCAATCTCCGTATGATGCAGCCGCACTCTATCCATAATACCCGCAGCCGCCAGCCGCTGCTTGGCAGCCTGAAGCATACTCTGCGAGGTGTCCAGGCCGCTGAAGCTCCAGTCCGGGTGGCTCAGGCCCAGTTGCAGAATTTCCTGTCCTCCGCCTGCTCCCACGACTAACAGCCTTGGCTTGTCCTGCTTGTCCTGCTTGTCCAGCCACGCTGTCAGCAGCGTGTCCATCAAGCCATATTGCAGCGCGTAGCCGGGAATTTTGCGGCTGATGTTCTGTACATACTGATCTCCGTTTACCTGCTCCCAAAGGCTGGCTGCCCCGCTCATGCTGTCTCTCATTTCATCCCCTCCGAAAATAATAATCGGTACATAACCACAACAGGTCATGTACCGATTATCAAGGCCGGGCCCCGGAACCGCCATCCCACATAGCTGGGATCTATAGCACGGTCCGCTCATACCAATACCCTGGAATCCCCCGTTTCAGCCGCATCAGCGCCTCCAGATAATAACCGCCAGTGAAGGGTATTGGATATCCTAAGTGAACTACCATCCACCTAAGAGGTGGCGGCTTCTTGGTCAATGAAGCTACTGCTCCAAGTTTACCCAAGCTCAAAGGCTAGTCCCTAGCCCAATCATTGCAATATCACATGGCTAGTTTCAGTAGGTTTTGAGCAGCGTTTACATCCCGATCATGATGCACGTTACATTCTGGACAAGTCCACTCTCGCAAGGCGAGATTCTTCACCTCTGCGTTCTTATACCCGCAACAGGAGCAAAGCTGACTGCTTGCATAGTGCTTAGGGGCAATAATCAGTTCTCTGCCATACCATTGAGCCTTATATTCAAGCATCGAACGGAACATACGCCAAGATACCTCGCTAATCGCTTTTGCAAGTTTGTGATTCTGCATCATATTCTTTACACGTAAGTCTTCCATCACGATAACTTGGTTTTCGTTTATCATTTTGGCAGACGTTTTATGCAAGAAGTCTTTACGCTGATTCGCTATTTTTTCATGGTGCTTGGCCACTTTCAGCCTAGCCTTATGACGGTTATGGCTTCCCTTCTTCTTCCGTGATACATCCTTTTGCAGCTTCGCTAACCGCTTTTCAGACGTACGCAAGTATTTAGGATTGGATATGATTTCGCCATTTGAAGTGATCGCGAAGTCTTTCAGCCCAAGATCAACGCCAATCTTCGTATGCATGTTGGGCAACTGGACGATATCCGTTTCAACCAATACGGAAGCATAATACTTTCCCGTTGGTGTTTTTGAAATCGTGCATGATTTGATCAGCCCCACAAATGGGCGGTGCAGCTTGATATTGATGCCCGTTTTTAGCTTTGGAATCTTGAGATATCCATCCTTTATAGCCACTGTTCCCTTTTGGTTATTCGTTGTGAAGCTATGATGATTCGTCTTCTTGCTCTTGAATTTAGGAAATCCCGTTTTCTTATCACGAAAAAAATTCTTATAAGCCTTGTCTAAATTCAGTTGGGTATTCGCTAAGGCAAGGCTATCGACTTCTTTCAGCCAGTCGAATTCCTTTTTGTATTGTGCGGGTGTATTCCTCAGCATCGTTTCCGTTTGCTTGTAATGTTCCATTTTATCTGCAAGCATTCTGTTGTAGATGAAGCGAACGCATCCGAACACTTTAGCGAAGTAGTGTTGTTGCCCATGGCTTGGATAGATACGGTATTTGTAGGCTTTCAGCAATGGTGATCACCCTTTCACACCTTGGTTTTCGAGGTATTTTTGAATGACGTCTATTGGCGCTTCACCCGTTGTAAGCAAGCAATAGGAGCGTGACCAAAAAGCCTCTTTCCAAAGTGATTTTCGGAGGGTAGGAAACTCCTTCTTGATCAGCCTAGAGGATGCACTCTTATAAGCGTTGAGAAATTTAGAAATGTCGGTATTAGGATGAGTTTTCATTAAGATATGAACGTGATCCCTGTCATGATTCCATTCCTGCAAAGTCACATTGTAAGTAGGCTGAATGTATGCAAATATCTCTTTCAGACGTTCGGATATGGGATCTGTAATGACTTTCCTACGATACTTGATGACTAGAATAAGGTGAAAGTGAAGGGAGAATACTGAATGGTTATTTGAATCTAACTTCATTGATTTCACTGACCTTTCCAAGATACGACTGAATACTTTAATTATTGCATCTTAGGCGGTTAGAATCCATGTAGATTAGACCGTTTCTATTCATCCCCCACTTAAAGAAGATGGGCGAATTCTGTCAACTGAGGGTTAAACAGACAACCAATCAGCATCGACAGCAGCTAATACTAAAATGTATAATAATCCCAGTGTTTCGAGATTACATGGGGAGGTAAAAATTTTGAAAAAAATATCGCTGGATGAATTTTTGAGATTAAGAAAACTGATTCACCGTAATGCCAGACCGCTAGAATTTACAAAATGGAAATATTTATTTGAGAACGGGAGCTGCGGGGAATTCCTTTCGGTTCTATCCAGTTACCAAAATGAGGATGGCGGTTTCGGTTACAACATCGAGTGTAACAATTGGAACCCTAATTCTTCTCCCTATACAATATGTATAGCGTTGGATTATCTGGACACAGCAGATGATTCTGTTAGCAGTATAAAAGATTTAGTTATTACGGGTATCATCAAATACCTCGATTCCGGTACATATTTTTTGGATGACGGCTGGGTGGGGATGCAAGGAATCCCTAGCAACAATGATTTCGCACATCTGCCATGGTTTCATTTCGACCCAAAGAAAGCCACGGAAGCTGATATTGGAGTAACAAAGAGACTTTCCGATTTTATACTCACATATGCAGACCACAACCTTGATATCTACCACAAAGCAGTGGCTTTAAAAGACAAGTATAGGATGTGTGGTCAAATCCTGCTTAACGGTGTACCCGATTATGACCCGGTATTATTAGAAATGAAATCATTTGATCCTGTAACATGGCCGTTTTGGTTACCATTGCCCGTATATTTTATTGGTTCGCCACAAAGCAGGCATTATCCAGAACTTAAACATGTTGCGGATATCAATTTGGATACGATTATTGACACACTACATAATACAAATGAGATTCAAATAGCACCTGAGGAAGAATTAAACGCCTTTGAACATAATAACCCGCATCCCGATGGCAAACGTTGGTGTGTCGCTGAACAAGCCATCGGTAATTATTATTGGGGTACTCATCATATTACCTCTGATTTGGATATCTTGAGGAAGTTTGACAGATTGGATTTTGATCTGCCTATCCACTCATGATGAGCAAAAAACGAGGTTGATTGGGTTCGTAATCTTAAATGGCGAATTTAAAAGGAGGGAAATCGCATCCCTCCTTTAAGCATATTTATATACCGTATCCTATGGAGTTACTTAGCCTCCCTGCTTCTCAAGCACCCGCCAGCACCGACAGCACCGTCTCCAGCACCACATTCACCCCCATCTCACAATCCTCATAGGAGGTGAGCTCTTCCTCGCAGTGGCTTTTCCCCTTCACACTTGGGACAAAAATCATCGCCGACGGCAGGAACCCGGCCACGAACTGGGCGTCATGCCCCGCGCCGCTGGCCAGCTTCCGGCTGCTGTAGCCCAGCTTCTGCGTTGCGTCAGTCACCAGCGCACAGATGTCCGGATCGAACCATACCGTGTCGCGGCCCCACAGCTTCGTCTTCGACACGCTGCAGTCCAGCAGTTCCTCCGGCAAGCCGTGAATGACCTCCTCGACCTCCCGGACCACATCCATGTCCTTATGTCTCGCTTCCACGGTGAAGATCACCTTGTTCGGAATCACGGTATGGATATTCGGCAGCACATTCATCCGCCCCATCGTGTAGACCAGCTCAGGATCAAGCACGGCCAGCTTGCGGCGCAGCTCCGCAATAATATCCGTAGCGGCAAACAGCGCATCCCGGCGCATATCCATCGGCGTAGTCCCGGCATGATCCGATTCCCCGGTCACTTCAATCTCATAGCAGGCCATGCCCACCACACAGTCAACCAGACCGATCTTAAGGTTCTCCTTCTCCAGCACAGGGCCTTGCTCAATATGCAGCTCCAGATAAGCCGCCGCTTCCCTGATCCGGTTCTCTGCGTCGCCGGCATAGCCGCTGGCCTCCAGTGCTTCGCCGAAGCTGACGCCCTCCGCGTCCTTCTTCCCCAGCATGGCTGCCTTATCGAACTTGCCGGATAAGACGCCTGAGGCCATCATAGACGGCTCGAAGCGGGCACCTTCCTCATTGGTGAAGTTCATCACCGTGACAGGCAGCCGGGGCTTAATTCCTTGATCTACCAAGGTTCTCACGACCTCAAGGCCGGCAATCACCCCCAGCACACCGTCGAATCTGCCACCCTTCTTCACGGTATCCAGATGGGAGCCGATCACGATCGGCGGCCCCTCTTCTCTGCCAGCCAGAGTGGCATACATATTGCCCATATCATCCACCTTCACGGTCATGCCCAGCTCTTCGCAGCAGGCGGTGAAATAGCCGCGCACCCGCACATCCTGCTCCGACAGCGACAGCCGGGTAACTCCGTTATGGTCTGTCCGCCCGAAATCCGCAAAGGCCTCAATGGTATTCTTCAGCCGCTCACCGTTCACCAATAGTTGCTTCACCTGCATCGGCTTATTCCCCCGTTTCCGCTGATATGGAATGATTGCTATCCTTATATGTTAACGAATTCCACCTGTTTGTCATTGTACATACTGTAAAAATTATAGGCTGGAGAATTTCCGTTATTTGCTGGCACCTGCGGGGAAGTCTGTTAGAATATGAGACATCAGGATTACATATTGCAGGGCGAGAGGGGTAAAAGCATGAACACTATTTTACGCAGCAGCCTGGCCGTGGCCGAGATCAGTTCACTCGGTGCTGAGCTGGTCAGCTTCAGAAGAACGGATACAGACACTGAATATATGTGGAACGGAGACGCCGCTTATTGGACAGGCCGTTCTCCGGTGCTGTTCCCGATGATCGGGGGAGCCGCAGGCGAAGTGGTCCGTGTAGATGGACAGACTTATCCGCTGGCCCGGCACGGCTTCGCCAGACGCAACGAATTCACGCTGGTGGAGGCAAGCGAGACGCAAGCGATCTACCGGCTATCGCACAGCGAGGACACGCTGGCCAGCTACCCGTACCCGTTCCATCTGTATCTCACCTATAATCTGAACGGCAGCACGCTGGACATCGGCTACAGGGTGGAGAATCCCGGTGAAGGGGAGATCTTCTTCCAGCTCGGCACCCATCCGGCCTTCAACTGCCCGATTGACGGAGAAGGCAGCTTCACCGACTACTATCTTGAATTTGAGCAGCCGGAGCGCCTGGAGCGCTTATTCCTGAATGAGAATGGCCTGATCACTCCGGGCCAGAGCGAGACCATGCTAGGCGCGGATAACAAGCTGCCGCTGAACCACGGGATGTTCGCACATGATGCCCTTGTGTTCCGCAATGTCCAGTCTAAATCGGTTGCCCTGAAAAGCAAACAGTCTGCTAAGAGCGTAACGGTCGCCTTCACGGGCTTCCCTGATCTCGGCATCTGGCAGCCGAAGAATGCGCCGTTCGTGTGTATCGAGCCTTGGCATGGCGTGGCCGATCTCGAAGGCTTCACCGGCGATTTCCGGGAGAAGCAGAATGCCATCTCCCTGCCGCCGGGCGGCCATTTTACCAGCGCGCTGGCGATTACATTTAACTAAATTTCCGCAGGCGAAAGGCCGCAGTCACCCCATGGTGCTGCGGTCTTTTTACTGCGGAACAGCGGCTTCCCTCCAGGCAGCTCACGCCCCTCCTCAAGCGATAAGTACACTTTAGTAGTATATACAACCTTTTGACCCGGATAGTAAGATTATCACAAATATAGTGACGCGTAGACCCGAATCAGAACCGGGAAAGGAAGTGACTGCTCGAGTGAAGCCAGAGATAAGTATTATTGTGCCTATCTACAACGTGGAATTGTACCTGAGGAAGTGTGTGGATTCGATATTGGCGCAGACCTTCCGCAGCTTTGAATTGATTCTGGTCAATGACGGATCACCCGATAAGTGCGGCGAGATATGCGAGTATTACAAGGAGCTGGACCCGCGTGTCGTCGTCATTCATAAGCAGAACGGCGGATTGTCCGATGCCCGCAACTATGGAATTGATGTGGCAGAGGGCCGGTATATCGGGTTCGTCGACAGCGATGACTGGATTGAACCGGACATGTATGAAGCTCTGCACGGACTCATCACCGCCCACAATGCAGATATCGCTGTATGCGGCCATTGCGAGGTACAGGATGATGTCAAGCTGGAAAAGTCCTTCACGCACCAGGTGCGTGTATACGATAATGCGCAAGCCGTTGACAAGCTGCTTGAGGATACCGAGATCCAGAACCTTGCCTGGGATAAGCTGTACAAGGCCGAGCTGTTCAGCCAGGTGAGATATCCGGTCGGCCGATATTTCGAGGACATTTTTACCACCTATAAATTATTCCTCCAGGCGAAGAAGACCGTCTCGCTGGACTCCCCCAAATACCTGTATCTCAAGCGAAGCGACAGCATCACCGGAGCGATGAACAACCGGAAATATTACGACCGCTTCCGTGCAGCACTGGAGATCTACGAGACGATTCAGGATAAAAACTATCCGCTCGCCAAAGAAATCTCGTTATCCCGCACCGTAACCGAAGGCATTGAGCTGTGCAACTTCCAGCTGATTACCGGCGAGACTGCAGTGAACAAGGAATATCTGGCCGAGCTGGGCGGGTTCCTGAGCAAGCATACCTCCGCGATCCTGCGCAACCGCATCATCCGCCGGGAGATGAAGACCGCAGCCCTGCTTATTCTGACCAGCTCCACGGTATACAAAATGCTGTATTATTCCAAACTCCGTTTGAAGGGAAGTAATATGATATGAGCCAAGCCCTTGAGAAGATCCTGCCGCTGTCTTTCCGTAATTATGTAAGCAATATTCCCGTCTATCAATATTATAAGGGCTATCTGAGCTACCGGAATGCATATAAAGACAAGACAAAAGCCATTTACGTCGTCGGCTCCCCCGAGCATGACAATCTGGGCGATCACGCCATCACTTATGCGCAGATGAATTTTTTGCGGAAAGCTTTTCCCGACTATACCCTGATTGAGATTGTCGCCAACCGGCTGATGCATAACATGAAGTGCCTGGAGGAATTCTGCACCCCGGAAGATATCTTCGTGCTACAGGGCGGAGGCAACTTCGGAATCGAGTATTTCCGCGAGGAAGAGGTCCGCCGCAAGATTATCTCCGAATTCCCGAATAACAAAATCATCGTCTTCCCGCAGACCATCTACTTCGGTGAGACCGAGCTTGGCCGCGCGGAGTTCAAGAAGACACAGGACCTCTACGGTTCCCATAAGGACCTCACTCTGGTCGCCAGAGAGGCAACGTCGTACGAAATTATGAAAGCAGGTTTCAGAAACAACGCAGTGCTGTTAACACCGGACATTGTAATGTCCCTGGATATCACTGATCCTCCCAAGGAGCGCCATGGTGCCCTTCTGTGCATTAGAGCCGATAAGGAGAGTATTTTCAGCGAGCAGGATAAAAAGGTCATCCAGGAGTACACCTCCAAGCACTACAGCTCCACTACCTTCACGGATACCTGCATCCTCCGCCCTGTCTCCCTGGAAGACCGGGACCACGAGCTGAACACCTTATGGAACCAGTTCAAGGAGGCCGAGGTTGTGATTACGGACCGGCTGCACGGAATGATTTTTGCTGCGATTACGTCCACGCCTTGTATTGCGCTGGGGAATTACAATTATAAGGTTGTAGGCAGCTACGAATGGATAAAGCATCTGGGCTATGTGAAATTCACGAACGATGTGAAGCAAATCCCGGCCTTGCTGGAAGAATTGAAGACGATCCAGCGCCCCCGGTACAATAATGAGTTCTCGGTCCAGCACTACAGCCAGATCATTGAATCCATGGCAAGCAGCAGCGCTGAAGAATCTGCTTCGTCCATCGTTACCGCTTAAGATAAGCACAAGACACTCTCTGTAGCGAGGAAGCGATCTGTTTGAAAACCAATATTAAACTTGCTGCAATCATAACCTATGCTTCCGTATTTTTAGGCGTTGTCATCTCCCTGGGCTCGACGCCATTCATTGTGTCGACCCTGGGGAAATCCGAATATGGATTATTCGCGCTGGTGAACTCCATCATCGCCTATATCGTCCTGCTGGATCTGGGCTTCGGCAGCGCGGTCATCCGCTTCAATGCGAAATACATCTCTGAGAATGACTCTGCAGGCCAGCGCAATATCAACGGAATGTTCCTGCTGCTCTTCTCAGCCATCGGACTCCTCTCCTTACTTGCCAGTGTGATTCTGGTGTTCAATTTCGATTCGATCTTCAGCAGCCTCGATGCAGCTGAGCTCGGCATTCTGAAGACCATATTCATCATTGCCGCCATCAATGTGGCTGTCTCGTTCCCGCTGAATATCTTCAGCTCGATCATTACGGCCTATGAGCGGTTCGTCTATCTCAAAATCATCAACCTGATCCGCGTCGTCCTGTCTCCGGCCATGATGGTGCTGGTCCTGCTGCTGGACTTCAGATCGACAGGAATGGTCACTGTTGCGCTTGTGCTGAACCTGGCAATCGGCGTGATTAATGTGGTCTTTTGCCGGACCAAGCTGAACTTGAAGGTCAGATTCCACGGCTTCGATACCAAGCTGTTCAAAGAGATCTTCAGCTATTCATCGTATATCTTATTGTCGTCGATTGCCTTTCAAATCTATACGAATGCTGATCCGCTGATCATCGGGATGTTCCTCGGAGCTACGCCCATCGCCGTCTTCGCCATCGCTGCCCAGCTCAACACGTATATTCTCAACTTCTCCAATGTGCTGGCCAGCTTCTATCTGCCGAAGCTCACCAAGATGATCGTCAAGGGTGCAGATCAGGCGGCCCTAATGCTGGAGCTGGTCAAAATAGGCAGAATCCAGGCGCTGATCGTAGGCTACATCGTCTCGGGCTTCGTATTATTCGGACAGAGCTTCATTCTGATCTGGCTTGGCCCGGATTACAAATATGCATACACGGTTGCGCTGATCATCATCATTCCCCAGATCACATCGATTGTGCAATCGCTGTTCGCCACCATGCTGGAAGCGATGAATATGCACCGGGTGAAGGCCTTCATTTATTTCTCTGTTGCTATTCTGAAGGTGGCCTTAACCTTCTGGTTCATCCGGATCTGGGGGATTACAGGCTGTGCCATTGCTACGGCTATCGGGATGATCATCAATGTATGCCTGAATAATGTGTACTACAAATATAAATTGAAGTTCGATATTCTTCACTTCTGGCTGCAGATCATCCGCGTCTTCATTCCGGTGGTGCTGCTGACCGGTGCGTGCGGGTTCCTGCTTAGCTTCGTGAGCATCACTTCTTACGTGTACCTGGGTATGTATGTCATCCTCTACTCCCTCATCTATGTGCTGACCATGTGGCTGTTCGGACTGAACGGGGCAGAGAAGCAGATGGTGGCCGGACCGGTGAGAAAAGTGGCTCTGCGGAGTCAGGCCTAGTCTGCATCCTCCAAGAAGAAAGATAAGGAATTTTTATTGCGCGGCGCGATGCATATAAATTCTTATTCTTTGAACCCAGGCGCTGCCTTTCATTGTTCCTGCTTCCACCTGCACTGCAATCAGCAAACAAGCCTCTGCAGGCTTCCGCAGAGGCTTGTTTGCTGATCTGTCAGAGTCAGAGCTGCTTCAGCCGCTCATCCAGCAGCCGGAACGCTTCCCGCAGAGCCGGCCCCGAGACGCCGCCATAGACATCGCCGATGTTCAGCTCGTAGTAGCAGGAGTTCTCGCTGGTCGGCTTAAGCCGCGGTGTCAGGCCAATGCCCGTCTCGTTATAGATTCCGATGAGTACAGGGGCAAGCTGTTCCCGAGGCAGTGCGAAATGGATGTGAAACATATTCGAGACCGGAACCTCCGGCAGCGTGGATACCTTATGGCAGCTGTTGAATAAGGCCGCCAGCTCCTTGGCCTGCTCATAGTATTGTGACATCCTGCTAATACGCTGCCGGTAATAATACCGGGCCGGGACAATATAGGGATAGAGACTGATCAGGTCGCCCCCGTGGCGGCGCTTCCAGATCTTCGACTCCTCCGTGAACTCCCGGCTCCCGGCTAAGATCGCTCCGGCAATCCCGCCGATGCCCTTGTACAGGGAGACATACACGCTATCGAACAGCGCGCAGACCTCGGCCGCCGTCTTGCCGTAGTAAGGCAGCACCTCGAACAGCCGCGCTCCGTCCAGATGGAGCTTGATTCCCTGCTCCCGGCAATACGCCGACATCGCTTCCAGCTCCGCATACTCCGGCAGCTGTCCGCCGATCTCCCGCTGCGGCAGCTCCAGCAGCAGACAGGCGATTCCAGGCCCCATACCCTGCACATCCTCCAGGGTAATCAGGCGGTCTGCACTGCCCAGCAGCAGCGGCTCCAGATGATGCAGCTCCTTCAGGCCGTCCTGCTCATGAATCTCCAGATGGCATAGCGGATGATAAGCGACCCTTTTGCTCCCCTCACGGTCACTCCAGATCCGCAGGGCAATCTGCTGGGCCATCGTGCCGCTGGGGAAGAACACGCTGCATCCTTTACCCAGCACCTCTGCCATCTCCGCCTGGAACTCCTCAATCACCGTACCTGTCCCGTACATGTCCGCAGCAAGGCTGTCCTCTACACTGGCCAGCGCTTTTTTGAGTACGGCTGCGTCCCGTCCGCCATGGCCTGCAAGCTGCACCTGTGTCCGGCCGAACGCCTCCATTAAAGCATTCTCCTCGTTCATTTTCTTATCCTAGCCTCCTTCTCCGTAGCACCCGAACTGAATGAATCCTTGAAATTATATCATTCTCCTACAAAATAACCGAATGTTTTGAATATTCACATGATATTCCTCTCCAGCAAGGTGAAATAAGTTGACCGCTGTGCTACAATATTGGAATTGCAAAGGCAATTGCTTAGGGAGGATTATAAATACACCATGCTTATTATTGGTATCGCCGGCGGGACCGGCTCCGGCAAGACAACGGTAGCGCGCTCCGTGATTGACCGTCTTGGCTCTGACAAAGTAACATTCATATCCCAGGATAACTACTATAAAGACCATTCTTACCTCAGCATGGCAGAACGCGGTGCAATTAACTATGATCACCCGCTGGCCTTCGACAACGACCTGCTGATTGAGCATCTGAATTGCCTTAAGGCCGGACAAGCCGCCTTCGCTCCGGTATATGACTTCACGGTCCATGCCCGTTCCACCGAGAAGACGGTGAGGCTGGCCCCGAACAACATCGTCATTCTGGAAGGGCTGCATGTGCTGTCGGATGAGAAGCTGCGCGAGCAGCTCAACATCAAGGTGTTCGTGGACACCGATCCCGATGTACGCATCCTGCGCCGGGTGCTGCGGGATATCGAGGAACGCGGGCGGACCATCCGTTCGATCCATACGCAATACCTCACTACGGTGAAGCCAATGCACGAGGCCTTCATCGAGCCCTCCAAGAAATACGCCGACCTGATCATCCCAGAAGGCGGACAGAATCAGGTCGGGATTGAGCTGCTGTCGGTACTGACCGAGAAGTATCTGTCCGGCGATCATCAGTGGAACTGAATGAAGCCGCGCACCGGCTGTTAGGGGTGCAAGGACCGTCCGGCAATGCCGGACGGTTTTTTTGCTGCTACGGGGAGTATATTTTTATCGGAAAACCGATTACATCGGACGGCGCGTGGGCTACCGGACGGATTGTAATCGGAAAACCGATTACATCGGGTGGCGCGTGGGCCACCGGGCGGATTGTAATCGGAAAACCGATTACATCGGGCAGCGCCTGGGCTACCGGGCGGATTGTAATCGGAAAACCGATTACATTGGGCGGTGCGTGGGCCACCGGGCGGATTGTATGCGAAGAACCGGTTAGCAATCGGTCGCCCGTAGGCGTGCTGTTCCTGAAACAACGCCGCATAAGTCACATTACCTCACACAAAACTCCTATTCACATTAGGATTTTCATCATTTTCAGCAAAACTATCAACTAATTTGTTATATTTTCTGACTGATAGCGCTTTATTTCAGAAGTAAAGGGTTGATTATTTGGGTTTCATCCAATATGATTAGTTCAATGGCAGGCATTAAAATTAAAGCGTTTTAACTTTAATGTGTTCATGGTATGGTCTGCTATAATTATTTTAATCGTTAGTTATAATTATTTTAGCAAATCCGATTTTTCATTTCCCCCTAAAGTTTAAGCGCTTATACTTTTTAAAAAGGAAAGGCTGGTGTGTCCGTGATTAAGAGTGAGAGCCGGCGGCAAACGTTCTACATGTATCTATTCATCTCCCCGTGGCTGATCGGCTTCCTGATCTTCGCCCTGTACCCGATCCTGTCTTCGCTGTACTACAGCTTCACCGACTATGATATCATTCATCCGCCCAAATTCATCGGCCTTGCCAACTACACGGAGATGTTCCACAATGAGCTGTTCTGGCGTTCTGTGAAGGTCACACTCAGGTACACCTTCATCAGTGTGCCGGTGCAGCTGCTGCTTGGCCTGGGATTCGCCCTGCTGCTGCATCAGACTATCCCCTGGCGCGGCTTCTTCCGCACAGCGATGTATTTCCCCAGCATGGTCTCTGGCGTGGCCATGTCACTCCTCTGGTACTGGATTTTCAATCCGCAGATCGGCCTCTTCAATTATATGCTCTCCTGGTTCGGCATTCACGGCCCGGCCTGGCTGATGAATCCCGATACGGCTCTTTATGCCCTAATTATCATGTCCCTCTGGACAGCTGGCTCAGGCATGATTCTCTTCCTCGCCGGTCTGCAGGGCGTTCCGGCCAGCCTGATTGAAGCCGCCAATCTGGACGGCGCAGGACGCTTCCGCATTTTCCTGAATATTACGCTGCCGATGATCTCGCCTGTCCTGCTGTTCCAGCTGATTATGGGTCTGATCGACTCCTTCCAGGTCTTCACGCAAGCCTTCGTCATGACGCAGGGCGGCCCCAATTACTCTACCTGGTTCTACGTCTACAATCTGTATACCAGTGCCTTCAAGGAATACCGCGCCGGATACTCCTCCGCGCTTGCCTGGGTGCTGCTGATTGTCGTCATGCTGTTCACGGCGGTCATTATGAGACTGTCGCGCCGTTATGTCCATTATGAAGGAGGCAACCGCCGATGAGCACCGTCAAGGCCACCCGCCCGCTTGGTCCGCCCTCCCGGCTGCACCGTAGAATCAAGCCCGTTAAGATTGCCAGCTTCACCGCGCTGCTCCTTACAACGTTCCTCATGCTGCTGCCGCTGTTCTTCATGGTCTCCACCTCGCTGAAGTCGAAACGGGAGATGCTGAGGTTCCCGCCGACCTTTCTGCCGGAGAGCTGGGCCTGGAGCAATTATACGGATATTTTTGACACGCTGCAGTTCGGCACACTGTATAAGAACAGTCTGATCATCGCCGGTTTCTCTGTATTCGGCACCCTGCTCTCATCAGCACTGGTCGCTTACGGGTTCGCCAGATACCGGGGACGCGGCAACAGCTTCTGGTTCATCCTGCTGCTGAGCACGATGATGCTGCCTTATCCGGCCATTATGATTCCGCAGTTCGTGCTGTTCTCTCAGATGCAGTGGATCGACACCTTCCTGCCGCTGATTGTCCCTGCCTTCTTCGGCTCAGCCTATAACATCTTCCTGCTGCGGCAGTTCTTCTCCACGCTGCCTGAGGAGCTGTTCGACGCTGGACGTATAGACGGCTGCGGCGAGCTGAGGATGTGGCGGACCATCGCACTGCCGTTGTCGGCGCCGGCGCTGGCGACGGTTGCGATCTTTGCTTTTATCTATAGCTGGAATGATCTGTTGACCCCTGTGCTCTATCTAAGCTCATCGGACAAATTCACACTTCCGGTCGGAATGGCCTCCCTCACCTCATCGCGCTTCCGCATTCCGCCGTGGCATCTGCTGATGGTCGCCTCCGTCCTGGCTATGGTTCCAATCGTCACCCTGTTCGCCATCGCCCAGAAGCAGTTCGTCGAAGGCATCGTACTGACCGGTATCAAGTAAGACATCAAAGCAATCCGGGTTACCACACTTGAAATCAGGAGGGATTGGACAATGAACAATATCACGAAAAGTAAAAGGTATGCGCTGCTGCTGGCAACAGCCCTGACAGTAACTACAATCTTGGCGGGCTGCGGCGGCGGCAAGTCGGCAGGCAATGTGGCGGATGGAGACAGCGGAGCCGGGAATACTGGCGATCCGGGGAAGCAAGTGACGATATCCCACTATACGATTGATTCCGAGGACCGGACTTTTATCGAGAAGCTGATCCCGGATTTCGAGAAGGCGCATCCGAACATCAAGGTCAAGGTAGAGAAGGCACCGTATGAGCAATTCGACAGCAAGCTGCAGACACTGATTGCCGGCGGTAATTCCCCGGATGTGACGAGTCATTACGGATACGGCGGTTTTGCCGAATATTATAACAAGGGTATGCTGCTGGATCTGACGGACCTCATTAAGGAGGACGGCTTCAAGGCGGAGGACTACAGCATCCCTGAGAATCTGATGAAAATCTATACTGTAAACGGTCATACTTACGGCATACCTGTTAATATGTACGTCACCTTGATGCTCTACAACAAGGATATGTTCGATGCCGCAGGCGTCTCCTACCCGCCAAGCGATTATGAAGATAAGAGCTGGACATTTGACCGCATGGTGGAGGATGCCAGGAAGATGACGCTCGTCTCGGACGATATTGCCAAAACACAGTACGGCGTAGACTTCACCTGGGCGGAGCGGGATATGCGGCCGTTGTACTTCGGGGCTGAGCCTTACTCCGAGGATACCTGGACCAACGGCGGCGTCCCGTCCGAGACGCATTTTGATTCCCCGGAGGTGATCGCCGCGTACCAGAAGCTGTTCGACCTTGTGTTCAAGGAGAAGGTATCCCCAACCTCTGAATGGAGCAAAAGCGTTGCCGGACAGAACGGCGACCCGTTCGTCGCAGGCAAGATCGGCATGTCCATCGGCGGCTCCTGGAACCTCGCGGGGGCTAACGACTTCCCGTTCAAAATCGGCGTAGCCGCCGTGCCTTGGGGAGGCAACGACAAGGTGCGCAGCACGCTGTTCGTTGATCCGCTGCTGATACTGAAGGACTCGAAGCATCCGAAGGAGGCTTTTGAATGGATCAAATATCTGATGACCACTGAAGTCCAGGAGAAGTCCATCGAGCTGAGCGGCGGCAATCCGCCTGTGAATACGGAAGCGGCTGAGGTGTATTACAAGCATTTCGACGGCATTGATCCGGAGGATGTGAAGAAGGTCTACGAGGGCGCGGCCAAATACGGCTATGAATCCTACAACCATCTAATCACCAACTACTCGCAGATCAACGACATGTTCATCAATGAGCTGCAGCCGGTCGAGACAGGGCACAAGACCCTGGAAGAGGTGATGCCGGTGATTCAGAAGAAGGTCACGGAGATCATCAAGCGGTAGCGGACCGGCGATGGTTATATGTTTAGCGGAACCCCGGTGCGGCCTGTATACTGGAGATAGAACAAGTGGAAACGGCTTTGCCGTCCTTTTAAAGGGCGGTACCGTTTCAGCGAGAAATAGAAGGATAAGTTATCGTGTGAAACATATAAATTCTTATATTTTATAAGCACCGGCAAATCCGCCGCAAGGAGCGCTTGAGATGAAAGTGAGTATTTTTGATGTGGCCAAAAAATCAGGGCTGTCCGTGGTCACCGTATCACGGGTCTTAAACGGAGCAACGTCAGTGCGGGAGAGCAACCGCCAGAAGGTGCTCGACGCGATCAAGGAGCTGGATTACCGCCCGAATGCGGCAGCCCGCAGTCTGGCCAGCGGCAAGACCGGCATCATCGGCCTGATCGTAACGACCCTGCAGGACTCCTTCTTCGATGCCGTGGTCAAGGAGCTGAATGAGACGTTGGCCCTGCACGGGTATTATCTGGCTATCTCTGTGTCAGATGGCATCGGCTCCGGCGAGAGCCACTATCTGATCCAGGAAGACCGGGTGGACGGACTCATCCTGCTATCGCCGATTAATGAGGACCATTATATTGTCGAGCTGAAGCGCCGGGGCATTCCCTATGTGCTGATCGACAACCAGCTGCCGGAGAATGACAGCTACTCCATCACCATCGACAACTTCAAGGGCGGGTATGCCGCAGCCAGCCACCTGCTGGAGCTGGGGCATACCTCCATCGCCCATCTCTGCGGGCAGGAGATGTTCCGCAGTACGCGGGAGCGTCGCGCGGGCTTCCTGCAGGCGCTGCAGGAGCAGGGCCTCGCCCCGTTCGAGATCGTGCACGGCGAATTCGAGATCGCCATGGGCTATGATACCGTGCAGCGCTGGCTTGCTGAGGCTAAGCTGCCGGGGGCCGTATTCGCCGGAGATGACAATATCGCCCTCGGGGTGATCAATGCCCTGATGGAGGCGGGCGTTCAGGTGCCGGAGGAGGTTGCTGTAGTCGGCTACGACGACCACTATATCGCCTCCCAGCTCCACCCGCATCTGACCACCGTGCGCCAGCCGGCGGACAAGATCGGAGTTGCCGCCGCCGACATGCTGCTGCGCCGGATCAGCGGAGAGATGAAGCGCGGCTCCGCTGTCCGGATCGACCCGGAGCTGATTGTGCGGGAATCCACCCGCGGGGGCGCGAATATTCAGCGCTAGTTGTATTCTATACACTTTGAACACGTTTAGGAGTGACAAACATTGGCTTACTACTTGGGGATCGATGGGGGAGGCAGCAAAACCTACGCCCTGCTATGCGATGAGCATGGACATATTCTTGGCAAGGGCAGGAGCGGCAACGGCAATCACCAGACCAGCGTGCAGCAGGCTGAAGCAAGCATCCGCGAAGCAGCATCCGGCGCGCTGGCCGAAGCCGGGCTCCGGCTGGATCAGCTCCGCCATGCCTGCCTTGGGCTGGCCGGGGCGGACCGCCAGACCGATTATAATATTCTGCATCCGATGATCCGCCGGATCGGCTTCACGAATTACACGATCAGCGGCGATACGATGATCGGCCTGCGGGCGGGGACGGACCGCCCCTACGGCGTAGCCCTGATCTGCGGCACCGGCACTAATGCGGCAGGCCTGAGTCCGCAGGGCCGCCACTTCCAGTGCGGCGGCTTCGATTATATGTACGGCGATTTCGGCGGCGGCGGCGCGCTGAATATCGAGGTGTTCCGAACAGTCATCCGGGCCTGGGACGGCCGTGAGGGCTCCACACTGCTGACGGAGCCGCTCCTGAAGCTGCTCGGCTATAAGCGGGTGGATGACATGTACGATGACTTCCTCGATCACGGGAAGCAGGTGCCGCTGGATGCGGCCCGCCTGCTTTTCCCGGCAGCGTCGGAGGGCGATGCCCCAGCGCTTGCGATCCTGAACCGCCAAGGCGTAGAGCTGGGCAAGGCCGCAGCGGCCGTCATTCATCGTCTCAGCATGGAGAACGATGAATTCGATGTTGTGCTGGCCGGCAGCCTGCTGACCCGGGGCGACCGGGGCTGGATTCGCGGTCCGATTGAGCAGGCCGTGCATGAAGCGGCGCCAGGCGCGTCAGTAGTCACCCTCTCCACCGAGCCTGTGGTCGGCGCTCTATGGTCAGCGCTTGAGGGGGACGGGATCACCGTCAACCAGGCTATGTATGAGACGATGCGTGCTTACAGGGAGTTCGAGCTTATTCCCACTACCACCAGACAGGAGTGATTCATTGTGACAGCGAACCAAGGTCTTAAGATTGCCGTCATCGGCGGAGGGTCTTCTTATACTCCAGAACTGGTAGAAGGCTTCATTCTGCATCATAAGGAGCTGCCGGTCCGGGAGCTATGGCTTGTAGATATTGAGGCAGGCCTGCATAAGCTGAACATCGTGGGCGCTCTGGCGAAGCGTATGGTGGAGAAGTCCGGCCTGCCGATCGAGGTCCATCTTACCACGGATCGCCGCGAGGCCATTGCCGGTGCGGACTTCGTCAGCACGCAGATCCGTGTCGGGATGCTGGATGCCCGTGCCCGCGACGAGGCGATTCCGCTGAAATACGGCGTGATCGGCCAAGAGACAACCGGCCCCGGCGGCATGCTGAAGGCGCTGCGCACCATCCCGGTCATTCTCGGTATCTGCCGGGATATCGAGGAGCTGGCACCGGACGCCTGGCTGCTCAACTTCACTAACCCCGCAGGCATGGTTACCGAAGCCGTGCTGCGGTACTCCAAGGTGAAGAGCATCGGCCTGTGCAATGCCCCCATCGGCTTGATCAAGCAGGTATCGGCTAAATATGACGCTGCCCCGGAACGGATCTACGCCGAGTTCGTTGGCCTGAACCACCTGCACTGGATTACCCGGATTGATGTGGAGGGTGAAGACAAGCTGCAGGAGATGCTGGAGGATACCGCCGGCTACAGTGCAAAGAATGTTCCGGCACGCGAATGGAACCCGGAGTTCCTGCAATCGCTGCACGCCTTGCCTTCGTATTATCTGAAGTACTTCTACATGACCGATGCGATGCTCGCGGAGCAGCAGGAAGCCGCTGCGCAAGGCGGGAACCGCGCTGAAGTCGTCAAGCGGGTGGAAGAGGAGCTGTTCGCCATCTACGGCGACCTTGCGCTGGACGAGAAGCCGAAGCAGCTGGAGCAGCGCGGCGGAGCCTTTTATTCGGAAGCGGCTGTGAACCTGATGCGCTCGCTCTATAACGGGACCAATGATATTCAGACGCTGAATGTGGCAAACCGGGGCATCTTAAACTTCCTGCCGGACGATGCCAGCATCGAGGTGAACTGCGTCGTCACGAAGACTGGCCCCCTTCCGCTGCCGCTGACGAAGATTCCGCCGATGGCCAAGGGACTGATTCACGCCGTTAAAGTCTACGAGCAGCTCGCCATCGACGCCGCTGTCACCGGAGACCGCAGCCTGGCCATTCAAGCCCTGGCACACCACCCGCTTGTCCCTTCCGTGGAGGTTGCCATCGCCATGCTGGATGAGATGCTGGAGGCGAACAGGGAGTATCTGCCGGCTTTTTTCGCTCAGGACTAATTCCTTAACATCAATAAAGAGCCTATGCTAAACCACAGATCCTTCTGCGGCCGCACAGGCTCTTCTCTTATTTCGTAATCATATAGCGGTAGGTTTCGCCCTTTATCCCGAAGTCCGCATATAGCGGCTTGCCGCTGGACTTCACTTCATCGGGAACCTCAGCCAGGAACACCAGCGTGCCGTTCTTCAGCGGTTCAATCCTCGAAAGACTGGTATAGGTGAAGTCTTCCCCGCCTTTCTCTTCAATGGTATCGAAGGTACTATACTCGTATTTATTGTCGTATTTGACCTTCACATCCGCTACTTCGTCTGCATTCATAGCTTCACCTGCCAGGTTCTTCACTTTCAGTGTGATCGCCAGATAGGTTGTGCCCGGTTCCTTGGCTTCATAGTAGGTGTAGAAAGATCCCGGATTTGATGGAATAATCTTCTTGCCAAAAGAGGTCTTGGTAACGGTATACTCACCCGTCCCCTCAATAACCAGCGGCGTGCCTTTTACGATCTGCTTGTGTTCATCGCCGGAATCAGCCGCTGCGGGGTTGTCTCCGGTAGTAAGAAGTTCAGCCGTACCGCCCTCCTCTTCCGCTGTCACAGGCTTTACCAGGCTCTCCTTTAACATTTCATTCTGTTCTTTTAGGAACTTGTTCTCCTTCTGCAGCTCACTAACCTCTGTCTTCAGCTTCTCCATATCTTCTGATGAGGGACCTGCATTGTCTGAAGAACACCCGGTTACAGTTACGGCAAGCATGGCGGCAGCAAGCCAGAGGCCCCCTGATTTCATTTTCATAACACACCCCAATATTTGTATTTAATCCTTCACTATTATAAGACATCTCCGGCGTAAGAGATTGAAAAATATGTAACATATTCGCAGCGAGTGTCGAATGAAATAACGGATGGCTGATGCGAGCCGTTATCTTCAACCCCTGTGCTGCTTACGGTACTGGAGGGGAGAACGCCCTGTGGTGGCCTTGAATACGCGCCCGAAATGGGCAATGCTCTCAAATCCTGTCTCCGCCGCCACCCGGGTGATCGGCCACTTCGTCTGTGTAAGCAGCGCCTTCGCCTCACGGATGCGGACAACATTCAGGTATTCAATGATAGTGAAGCCTGTCGTCTGCTTGAAAATCCGGCACAGATACGTTGCGCTGATGAAGAACCGCTCGGCAATTCCCCCAAGGCTCAGCCGCTCGCTGTAATGGTTGTCCAGATACTCGATGATGCTGTACACCCGGCGCTGCCCCTCGCTCTGCTCCGGTGAGACCAGGTCGGGCTTCGCCCTCTGTATCCGCTCCAGCGTAATCAGCAGTTGCAGCAGCAGCGTTCTTGTATACTCAGTGCTCCATCGCAGGCTCTCCTTTTGTTCCTCCTGCATCGCTTGGAGCAGATCTGTGATGACTCCCTGTTCATGGGCCGTGGGCCGCAGCAGGAAGCTCTCACCTTCGAACACATTCATCCAGTCTGCCCGGGGTGCCACCGGCTCCAGGTAGGTATCATTGAAGCTGATCAGCACCCGCTCATGCGGCAGATGGCTTCCGCCGGTTGTACGGTGCAGGTGATTTTTGTTAATAAATACGAGGTCTCCAGCCTCCAACGCATACCTTCCGTTGCGGATATAATAGTGACGCTGCCCGGACAGCAGATAATAGATTTCGTAGAAATCATGGAAATGGTCGGTGTCCATATTGAAATATCCGATGCGCTTCAGCTGCTCAATCTGAAAGATAGGTTCCACCCTGCACTATGCCCCCTGCCAGGATAAGATATGCACACTTTTGAGTTAAAAAGACTAAATACCGTTCACTTTCTGCATTTTCTATACTATAAAATAGAATCAAATCCAAGTAAATGGAGTGATCCCCTTGTCCAAAAAGAAATATGCACTTGTCGGCACCGGCGGCCGGGCTGAATTTTTCTATGGCGCTCTTGTTACCGCTTACAACGAAACCTCCGAGCTGGTGGCCTTCTGTGATGTCAATCAGACGCGGATGAATTTCGCCAATCATATGCTTACAAGCAAATACGATTACCATGAGGTCCCTACGTACAAGGCAGAAGACTTCGACCGGATGATCACCGAGACCCGGCCCGACTTCGTGCTGGTGACTACGATTGACCGGACGCATCACAAGTATATCATCCGCGCGATGGAGCTGGGCTGTGATGTCATTTCCGAGAAGCCGATGACAATTGATGAGGAGAAGTGCCGGGAGATCTTCGATGCGATCGAGCGCACCGGCAAGAATCTGCGGGTAACCTTCAACTACCGCTACGCGCCGCATAACACGAAGATCCGTGAGGTCATTATGGACGGCGTGCTGGGCGAAATTCTGTCCGTGAACTTCGAATGGCTGCTGAATACCCAGCATGGAGCGGACTATTTCCGCAGATGGCACCGCGACAAGCGGAACAGCGGCGGCCTCTTGGTGCACAAATCGACACATCACTTTGACCTGATGAACTTCTGGCTGGGGTCACAGCCGGACACCGTTTTCGCCATGGGCGACCTGCGCTTCTACGGCAGAGAGAATGCCGAGAAACGGGGCATCACCGAGTTCTACCAGCGTGCCTACGGCAGCAAGGCTGCCGAGAACGACCCGTTCGCGCTACATTTGGACCGTAACGAACATCTGAAGAGCATGTACCTGGATGCCGAGCACGAGGACGGATACCAGCGTGACCAGAGTGTGTTCGGGGACAATATCAGCATCGAGGACACTATGAATGTCATGGTCAAGTACAAGAACAAGACCGTCATGAACTATTCACTTAACGCATATATGCCGTGGGAGGGCTTCATCATCGTGTTCAACGGTACACAGGGCCGGATGGAGGTGCGGATTACAGAGCAGTCCTACGTCAATTCCGGCGGTTCAAAAGAAAACGAAGGCGCGCTGGAAGGCGTCAGCATTATGATCTATCCGCACTTCAAGGAGCCTTACCGCGTAGAGTTCGAGAGCAGCAGCGGTGGACACGGCGGCGGTGATCCGGTACTGCTGAGCGATATTTTCGACAAAAAGCAGGAGGACCGCTTCAATCGCGCGGCTTCACACGAGGACGGCGCGATGTCGATTATGACTGGCATTGCCGCTAACCGCTCCATGAAGACCGGCCAGCCGGTGCGGATTGCTGACATCTGGCAGGAGTAGTCTAGCGCGTGGCCTCGCAGCGGCGATGATGCGTGCATGATCATGCGGCAGCCCCCTTTCTACCACTTGGATGTGGGGGAAGGGGGCTTTGTAACGTTCGCGTTGTCATCAGCACATTTTGTTCGCATACATTCTTTTCTCAGCAAAAAAAAGACCCTTCATTTAAGAAGGGCCTTCGCTTGCATTACGGTTAAAACTATGATGCGGTCAAGAGGACTCGAACCTCCACGATATTGCTACCACTGGCACCTGAAGCCAGCGCGTCTGCCAATTCCGCCATGACCGCAAAGAAAACATTCAATGCAACGCAAGAAGTAATATATCATGAATTCTTCAGAAGAACAAGTCTTTTTTAAAAATATAAGAATTTATATGTTGCACACGATAACTTATCCTTCTATTTCTCGCTGAAACGGTACCGTCCCTCAAAAGGACGGCAATGCCGTTTCCACTTGTTTATCATGGTTAAGGAGGAACATAGCCATATTGGGAAGGGGCTGGTTGGCGTATAACTGCTTGCCTCAACTTACAGTTGATTTTGTTAAACCGCATGCCCTACTCCAGTATATGGGTTATTTTGAGAGCTGATATTATAATAGACTTACGACGTCGGAATCCATTATAGGAGTTGTACTGCGCATGATCGTTAGCGAAAAAGTTGGTAAACGGATTGCTACCCTCCGCAAAACAAAAGGCTTGTCCCAGGAACAATTAGCGGAACTGCTCCATGTCAGCGCCCAGGCGGTATCCAAGTGGGAGACCGGCAAATCTCTGCCGGAGACGGCCACCCTTCCCTTGCTATCCGCCGCACTCAATCACTCGATTGACAGCATTCTGCTGCCCCAGGAGCTTGTGGTGCTCTCTGCGATCTATACGGATGGTCAGCAGGAGCTGGAGGTTACCCAGCTTGTGAACCAGTTCGTTGCCTCAGACCGCTTAAGCTTAATTCCTGGGGAGCACCTCTTTCCCCACTCCTGGAATGACGGCCGCCTGAAGCTGCTGCTTGTCACCTATGAGACCCCTGACGGTATGTACTCGACCTTTGTACTGAAGGACCAGCTGCTTACGATAGATATTCATTCGAACGGGTATGTCCCAAGCCATAATGAGCTGCAGATTATTGCTGCGCATTATGGAAATGAACAGGCACACGGCAGCGTTGCGGCCAAAATGAAGCATTACGAGCATTTCCGCTGGACTCAGTTCACCGCCACACATGAGCTGTTTCCCAGTCTGATCGGCTGTGGGGGGCAGGACTACCTGCTGCTGGTCTACCTGAATGCAGAAGGTATTCATGCCGTAAGCTGCGCGGAAGGCGAACAGATTCATTACAGCCAGGACCGCTGCCATCTCTATCAGACCCGCTCCTCCCGGGATCAATGCATCATTGAAGGGATTCCGCGGCTGGGCTTCGGACGGGGACAGGATTGCTCCTGGGCAGGGGCCATGACGCTCGCTCTTACCGCCAGAGGCATAGAGACCACCTATGAGCAGGTGATGGGCCATTCAGGAGCCTGCTGGAGAGCGGCTTTTGAACCGGTATGGGATTACAGCGCTGCGGATGCCCTTGTCGTCTATGACTACTCTATTCCCGCCTGCAAAGCTTATGGACTAAGCGCCTACCGGGCCAACCGGTTAGAGCCGCAGCAGCGCACAGCCGAGAAGCTGGCGATTCTGGAGGATATCCGCCAAGGCAGACTGCCCCTTGCCATTAACCTCAGAGTAGCGCCGGAGTGGGGGGTCATTACAGGATATCTGGCGGAGGGGGATGTGCTGCTGTGCCGCAGTTATTTTGACGATGAGACCTTCAGTGAGCTTGAAGCTGATCCTGAATTCCAGGCTCATATGAGGATAAGCCAGGGGTATCTCCATGTGGATCAATGGCCTTACCGGTTGATTCGCCTTGGCGATCAGTCAGCAGCCCCGTCTGCGCTTGAGAATCTGTATGCATCGCTCCGCCTTAAGCTCGAATCTATGCAGGCTGAGGCCATAGCCAGCAACAGCACTTATGCTGTAGGATACAAAGCGCTGGAGCTATGGAGAGAGGGACTCCTGGACCACCCTTGGTATGCCGCAGCCGACGAAGAAGCCTTCAGCCGCAGGTTATCTGTCAATCACTTCTGCATGATGGCCCTGGCAGATGCCCGCCGCTGCGCCGCCGCCTACTTACGGGGCTCTCTGCCGCTAGTGCATGACCCGAAACAACAGGCAGCCTTGGAAGAGATGTCGGCAATCTATGGGGAAATGGCTGGTCTGCTGGATAAATACTATAAGGAGATGTTAGACCCGGCTATACTCCGAACAACGGGCACTGCCCCCAGAGCCAACTGGACGACCCGGCAGCGTGAAGAGCAGGCAGAGCTGCTGGCGAAGGTTGCTACGCTGGAGCATCAGGGAGATGCTCTTGCGCAAACGGTGCTGAGCCTAACTTCATAGAGTATGGATGTATAACGGCTCCAGTGATGGTTTGACCTGACGTAGAATTATTGTGGAACAGGCAGCAGCACCGCGTACACGAAAAAAGGACACCCGCAGGTGTCCTTTAGATTTTTCACTATAATTGCTTCATTATTCGGTCGCTTTGGTCCGGTCTATCACTGTGAAGAAGAAAGGTTCGCTCTCTCTCATTAGTGGGCCAACAACCGTCGCTTGATATTGCACATTAGGAGTAAGTTTAAATTCTATAACTTCGTAGGAAGCCCGCTCACCGGCCATATAAAATTCTCCAATTACATTTCCATCCTTAGTCTTAAGAAAGAAATGCGCTTCGCCGGATAGACCAGGGACATATACTTCTATCTTCGTACTATCACCATAAACCACACCAACCACTTTAGGTGTCGGAGTAACTGGTTTGCTGGCTACTACAACCTCAACAGGCTTGCTAGGGAGCTTCTCGTATCCCTTGGCGGTTACATATAGAGTCTCTCCGGCAACAAGTTGTGAATCAAGTGACATCCAAAAATATCCGGCGGATGGGCCAAAGTTTTTTGCCTGCCCCAAAATGGTTCCGTCCGCACGTGTGACAACGATGTCTGAGTATCCTTCGGCTGTGCCATAGATTTCCCAATCATATTCATACACAACTTTCGTAACAACCGGTTGTGCTGTTACAGCCGTAGGTACTGCGACAGTGATGTAGACAGGCTCACTCTTTCTTTTATCTCTCGCCTGAGCATAAACCTTCAGCTTCTCACCAACATGGAAAAGCGGGGAATTAGAATTACTAAGGTAGATATCAAACATGCTACCATAGCTATTAGCTATCCCAATTATTGTTCCATCTTCCCTGGTTAATGTAATATCAGCATAAGGTTCTTCTATGGTGCCTTTGATCCTATTGGTATCGTCATACACTACGCTGGTTACTACAGGCGCCTTAGTCTGCGGCCGTTCGACGACCTTCACCTCAAACCGCTGGCTGGACCAGCCGCGATCCGTGTACACGGTCACAAATAATTTATCATTAGCCTTCAGGTGCAGGTCCGGGTTAAATTCAAATAGATTAATATTAAAGTACACTCTGTATTTTTCGGCAGGACTGTTCAACTGTTCCCCGTTCTCAAGCTCAATTTTCACACTGAAGGAATCATAAACGTTCATAATCCTTCCGTTGATATAAGGGATATCCGTATAAGTAATTTGTTCAACCTGTATTTCAGGCGGATTCTCTATGATCGTGAAATCTGGCAGAACCAGATTTTCACCTGCTTTCACAGTAAATTCATCTGAATAATAGTTGTACGTAGAAAGCGGCATAAATACTGCATAAGTACCCGGCACCACATTTTCAAAAGTAAACTCTCCGCCTTTTTCAACGATAGCCGTATAAGTCCCCCGAGTATCCTGCACTCCTCTTAAATAGATACGAAGGTTGTAGGCAGGAACCGGCTTATCCTTCGTATAAGGCTGAACAAACAAACGCCCAGTTACGTTTACATTAGCTTTAGGCACAGTAATCGCTCCAGATAATACAGGGCTTCCACCCTTATAAGATACGGAGTATACCGCCAGTTGCTCAGTCTCACTATTCGCTATTGAAGGAATTGTGAGCCTTACTGTTGCTGCTTTATTGTCAAGGAGCGTAACCAAAGTTACCTCAACCTTATGGACTTCGCCATGATTAACCTGTTCGAGAACGGAGAAATCAGCAGCATCCGGCAGGCTGTCCAGGTTCCGGTTAAATTGGGCTTCTATCATGCCGTTTGCTGCGGTAATTCCCGTTACAGCCAGCGCCGGTACAGGAGTAGAACCGTTGCCGCCGCCGGTACCCGGATCAGGAGAACCACCGCCACTGCCTCCGCCCGGACCAGGATTAGAGGAGCCTCCACCGCCGCCAGTTGCAGGTACAGCAGGCGTTTGTTCTTTTGACAGCTTAGGGTCCGGTACGCCCTCCGACAACACAACGCCTTTGACTTGTCCCTCGCCGGAGATTGTCAGCTTACTCTTCATTTCCAGCTGCTCAATAACAACATTCTTGCTGAAATTCAGAGTAGGGATGACCAGGTTTTCTTGGATAAGCAGATTAGCTACGCTGCCTGAGCGAACATTGAATTCTTTGAGGCTGCCGCCTACAGCAACCTTCTTAAAGTCTCCGGCAAGCACCACTGTGCGCTCTGATGACGATTCTTGGGTATTAGGAAGCACGGTTACATTCACAAAACCGTCGCCGGCAAGATCCTTCTCCTCAATAACCGCGCTGGATAGAATCTGTACTTCCTGCACCGAGCTTGAACCCTCAGCTACAACTCTCACCGCATTATTCAGTCTATTCACAGATACTGTGTTTAGTTTGCTGTTCCGGATATGAATACTGTTGCTGCCTCCGCCTTCGATACGGGTTACACCGTCTACTTGAACTTGTTCAAGGTAGGCGTTCCCATCGGCCACCTCTTTAGCAATGACGAGGTCACCCCGGATATGCATATTGCGGAGCGTGACATTGGAAGCTGTAATTCTTACATTATGGTGTACAGTACTAACTGCATCCTTTCCAAAAGCACCCGCCTGATCATAGACCACTGTACTCAGAGCCAGCGCCTTCTTAATGACCACTACAGTCTCTGCACGGGTCATATTGCGCTGAGGCTGGAAGGCTCCATCCGCATTCTTGCTCATGATCCCCTGATCCAGAAGATACTGGACAGCGGGTTTGCTCCAGGCAGGGATAAGATTCGCGTCCTGTGCAGAGACCGAAGCCGTTGCCCCTGTACTGTCAAAGCCTAATATTCTGGATAGGATCACTGCAGTTTCCTGCCTTGTGATTGGCTTGTCAGGACGGAAGGTATTGTCGCTGAATCCGCTGATATATCCTTGAGCGGTAGCCTTCTGTACTTCTATGTACGCAAAATTCGCCGGCTTCAGATCCTTGAAGCTGATAGCTTTCGTATCCGAATACTTATACGCTCTGTTCACTAGCGCTACGAACTCACCTCTGGATACTTCAGCCCCCGGCCGGAAGGTATGATCGGGATAGCCGGTAATGAGCCCTTGATCCAGCCATTCTTGAATATCCGATTCCGCCCAGTGTCCTTTGATGTCTGCCATTTGTCCGGCCTCGGCGTAACTCCGTGTAAAGGGTAGAAGAATAAATAATAAGACGATGAAGCAAGTATTTCTTAATAAACGATGGATAGCCAAGAGATTAGGTCACTCCCCAATAGAATTAGAACCGGGACTAAAGTCATGTTTTTTTTCACTTTAAACCCAGTACTTCAGGGTAATTCTACATGCATATCCGTTTCCCTTTTTTTCACTGTAAAATATTTCACTACCATTCATTTAAATTCACAATTTGTATATTTTCAGAACATCCCGCCCCCAATAAGGATATGCTTCATGATCCGGTCCCTGGTGAACCCGTTCTTGTCGTAGAAGCGGATGGCGGCTGTATTCTCCTCGCTGACAACCAAGCTGATACCCGAATAGCCCAGCAATTTATACTTCTCTGCCAGACAGGCAATCAGATGCCTGCCTATGCCCCGGCTTCTCTCTTCGGGCCGGATACACAGGTACTCCAGATGAAGGGTGCCGGTCCGTGCATTTCTTCTAACAATTATGTATCCGGTGAACCGGCCCTCGTTAAGGACAGCGTGAACGTCATATTCACTGTTGCTGCTGTCTTCTATCTCTGCAGTAATCTCCTCCGGGGTGAGAATTGCGCCTTGAAATTGCTGATTATGCAGATCGAGAATCTGCCCGGTCCACCTGGAGGCAGGCTCTGTGACGGGCAGCACGGACAGGCCTGGGTGCATGTGACGGCTGCTGTCAGGCGCAGATGCCATAGCGACCGAGTAATGGTAATGTGTGCTCACCTTCTCAGCCCGATAGCGGGCAACATATTCAATGAGCGCAGTATTATCACCGCTAATAAAAAGATGGACATACCTTATAGCTCCAGCTTGAGCAGTCTTACTCAGGTAGTTGAATAAGCGCCGGAGCTCTTCTTCTGGATGAGCTGAATAATAAGGTCCCCATACCTCAATATCCTTGCGCCCGCCTCCAACGTCATAGATGTCCAGGATAATCGCGCCAGTAATACGTTCTCCTTCATACAGCACCAGACTGGCTTCCTCCGTACCGTCACTAAGGTCATGCATAACATCCTCCAGCGTACTGCCTACATACCCGCACTGCTGGTCTCCTGTATTACGGGCGCAGATGAACGCCGCTAACTTCCCGATATCGGTCAAACGGTTCTCCCCCTAATCATAGAATGACTATTGTAATATAATCCCACCTACCTACTAATAGTACGCTATCCTGCTCCCAAAGACAGCCCCGGGTTGTTCAAAAATAATCCGCAGAACTCCATACCCGCACAAGCCGCCCCTCAGGTTCTGAGTAAAATAGAGTAAATAGAACAGTGAGGTGAATGACGAATGGCAAATTCAACAAAGCTCCGCAAGCGGGCACAGCAGCTGAAAGGCCAGCCGGTCTGCATCACTTTGCATAATGGGCGATCCTACGTAGGGTGGATTACAGACCTGAACCAGGAGGCGGTGATTCTGTCCAGACCCGGCACGCGTAAGGGGCCACCTTCGAAACGCAAATCCTCTTCAGCTGCGCGCAGAGCAGAGGTATCCGGCTTCATGCCTCTACTCGGCTCGCTGATGGGCGGAGGCGGCGGGGCTGCCGGTATCGGAGGACTGGGACGGTTCATGGGCATGTTCGGAATGGTGCAGAAGGCGATGCCGGTGATGAAGATGGGCTACAATATGATCAAGTCGATCCGGCCTTTTCTGGGCGGGCTCAAGGGCTTAATGGGCTAATACGTATATTCTTAAAAAACGGATGTGCCGCCACTTCGATGGGCACATCCGTTTTGGTGTGGAGCTTCTTACGCCGCCGCTGGCCGCAAGGTCTCCGGTTTATTTTTTGACCACCTTGAAGTTATCCGTAAGCAGCAGCCAATTCTGCGGAAAAGGCAGGCCCAGCTTCCAGTAGCTGATGCCCCGCAGCCCGAGCTCCTTGATCAGATCGAACTTGGCCTGAATCGAGCGGGCATCCTCAAACCATACCTTATGCTGCCGCCCCTCATCATCGGTGTAATTGAAATGCGGCGCCTGGGCTTTATAGTCATATTGAATGGCTGCATTCCTGTTCCTGGCCAAATCAATGGCTGCCTGCGGACTGAGCGCTTTCGCATATTGCCCCCCTGCTACAAAAGGCAGCGTCCAATCATAACCGTACAGGTTCTGGCCCATCATGATTTTACCGGCGGGCATCTCACTTGCTGCATAGTTCAGCACCTGACGGACAGGCCCGATGGGCGAGACAGGCATCGCCGGTCCCCCGCTGTAGCCCCATTCATACGTCATAATAATGACGAAGTCAGCCACCTCACCGTGAACCTTATAGTCATGCGCCGTATACCAGGCCCCAACCTGTGACGCGCTCGTCTTGGGGGCAAGGGCGGTGGATAGCAGGAAGCCCTCCTTATGAATGACATCTGCCGCTTTCCGCAGAAAAGTATTGTATGCTTCACGGTCCTCCGGCCGGAGAAACTCCAGATCAAAGTGAATATCCCGGAAGTTCAGCCGCTTCGCTTCAGCGATGATGTTCTCAAGCAGACGGTCCTGGACCTCCTGATCATTCAGAATGATGCGCCCGAGCTCCGAGCTGAACTGGGCATCCTCCAGATTCGTCACGACCATCATCAGCGTCACCTGATGCTCTGCGGCAATGGAAGCGAGGCCGTCCAGCGGCGGTGGCACCAGTGTTCCGTCCCGCTTGATCCGGAAGCTGAACGGTGCGAGATACGTCAGCTCAGGAGCAGCCTCACGGGCAGCATTCTGCAGCGGCTGGGAGACACTCTCCCCCCGGGGCTCCACATAAGCGTTCACTTCCGCCTGCCGCTTCGGTCCGGGAGGAAGGTACAGCCGGAGACCGGCCTGCAGCGGCTGATTCAGCGTCAGCCCGTTCACCTCCGCCAGCCCGCTTGCCTTCAGGCCGAACCGCTTGGCAATGCTATAGTAGCTGTCGCCCGGCTGCACCCAATAGTATTGCCCGGCAATCGGGATTACCAGCGCCTGCCCTGCCACCAGCCTTCCCGGCGCAGAGAGCTCATTCGCCTCAGTTATCGTATCTGTGCTGATTCCGTAGGCCTGCGCAATGCCATACAGCGTCTGGCCCGGCTGCACTACATGTATTTGCATACGTTCCTGCCATCCCTTCATAGTAGCCGTTTTATCTCTATTTTATTCGGCGGCCCTGCGGGTATGCGGAATCAGGCGGAACATGTAAATTCTTATATTGCAAAAAAGACACCCCGAAGGGTGCCTTGATACTATTGCTATTAATACTGCTGATGCTATACCTGCTTGAATTCAATCCATTCAATCTGCAGGCCGGGCTTGACGAAGTCCAGCTTCAGCTCATACCGTCCGGCTTCCAGCTCAACCTTGACCAGCTTCTGTCTGATCCACCGGCCTTCCGTTCCGTTCGTCTGAATGGTGGTTACCGCTTGTCCATTCAGCGTCAGGTTGCAGGCGCTCTGTGCAAGCTCAGGCTCAGGAGACATGATGCTGACAATAATGCGGTACTGGCCCGCCTCGTCTGCCTGAATGTAGGTCGGCCCGGACACCGCAGGGGTTACCTGTGCGTTCTGGCTCAGCACGTGCACCTGCTCGGCTCCGATTGCCGGATTAGCCTTGAACGTATCAACCGCTTCAATAATCTCGTGCTCTCTGGAGAATACCGGAGCCTTCATAATGAATTCACAGATGTTAATCGCGCAGCGTTGAAGCTCCCCGCGGGTAAGCGTGCCATTCTCCAGAGATGCGATTGTATTGTCATCGTAAGCGTTAACCTCTGCCCCATAGTTACTAACAACCATGTACAGATCGTTCTGGGCG
This sequence comes from Paenibacillus sp. FSL H8-0048, assembly GCF_038002825.1. NCBI lineage: Bacteria > Bacillati > Bacillota > Bacilli > Caryophanales > Paenibacillaceae > Paenibacillus > Paenibacillus sp. FSL H8-0048. Next base: position 4,342,676 of record NZ_JBBODF010000001.1, read on the forward strand.
CGGACCATCCAGTTCGTATTCTTACGGTCTGCCGGTCCTCCGTTCACCACATCATTCATGATGGCCCACCAGTCGGTCATGACAATCCCCCGGAAGCCCCATTCGCCGCGGAGCAGCGTGGTGTTGAGGTCATAGTTGGAAGCCGCCCAATGCCCGTTCACCGGGTTATAGGAGGTCATGATCGAGTTGGCTCCGCCCTGCTTGACTGCGATTTCGAAGCCCTTCAGATAGATCTCACGAAGCGCGCGTTCCGATACGACAGCATCGACCTTACTGCGGTGCTTCTCCTGATTGTTGCAGGCAAAATGCTTCAGCGTCGCATTAGAGCCGCCCTTCATAATTCCGCGTGTGCATGCGGCAGCGAAGATTCCCGAAATCAGCGGGTCTTCGGAGAAATATTCGAAGTTGCGCCCGTTCAGCGGGCTGCGCCGGATATTCAGTCCCGGTCCCAGCAGCGCATCCACCTGGTTGCGCAATAATTCCTGGCCTTCCATGACATACAGGGCTTCCACCAGCTCTGCATTCCATGTAGCGGCAAGCAGGGTGCCAATCGATACCTGTGTAGCCTTCGCTCCACTGTCCATACGGATACCGGATGGGCCGTCCGCTGTAGCTGCAACCGGAATGCCATAGCTGAACAGACTGTCGCTGACGCCCCCGAACGCCGAAGCCGTACCCGGAGTGACCAGCGGGCTGCTCATCCCTTCGCCCCGGACAATCGCCGCCAGGTCTTGGTCGCTTAGCTGGGCAATGAACGTGCTCATGCTGACTTTTGCGTCATGGACATCTCTCAGGGTATATCCCTGATTGCCGGTCTGCTCGAGAGTCTGCGGGAGATTGCGTTCAATCCGCTCCGCCAGATCAACCTTGCGTGTAGGCACCTCGGAGGAGACAAGCTCATACGAACCGTCTGCCTTGCGGGCACCCGGCTTCATCCGCATGAAGCTCTCGGTAGGTGCCATCGCTTCTTCCAGCTGTTCCACGATCTTAAGCTCTTCCAGCACATAGCCTTCTTGTCCATCCAGAAGCACTGCTGACACTGCTTTGACACTGGTGCCTGCATAGAAGCGGTAGGTACCGGCTTCCAGTACATAAGCAGAAGCATGCCCGGTCACTCCGGCGTCATCATAGGAAGCCATGGAATGGAGCGGGAAGCTCACAGTAAGGCGCTGGGACTCACCCGGCTCCAGCAGCTTGGTCTTAGCGAAGGCTGCCAGAGCTTTGGCCGGCTGACCCAGCTGTCCCTGCGGCGCTTCATAATACACCTGCACGACTTCTTTACCGGCGTATACGGCTCCCGTATTCGTTACAGTGACGCCGATTTCAATCTGCGGCTCGCCCGCCTGGTCCACCAGCTTCGCTTCCTCCGGCTCCAGCTTGAAGGTCGTATACGAGATCCCGTAGCCGAATTCATACTGAACCTTATCCGGGTAGAAGGTCTCGAAATAACGGTAGCCTACATAGATATCTTCCTCGTACAGGTTCTTGAACTCGTTACCGTAGTTGCGGGTCGACGGGTAATCATCAATGGAATAGGCAATGGTATCCGTCAGCTTGCCGCTTGGCGTAACCTCTCCCGCCAGAACATCGGCAATCGCGTGACCGCCCTCCATGCCCCCATGCCAGGAATAGATCACAGCAGAGATAGAATTCACATAAGCAGCGTCATTTACCCAGCTCATATCCATGATATTGGACACATTGAGCACCACAATCGTCTGTTCAAAATGAGCCGTAACCGCGACAAGCATCGTCTTCTCATCTTCCGTCAGCCGGTAGCTGCCTGCGGTATCGGCATTATCCTGATCCTCGCCCGCCGTACGTCCAATAACCACAACCGCTTTGGCTGACTGGCTTCTTGCCTGCTTCACCAGCTCGTCCGTAAGCGGCATTTCCTTCTGGTTCCACGGCTCCGCAGCCCATACCTTGCCGCCGTCATCGAACGGGTTCAGCCCGATCCAGGCCTCGTAGGCTGCAGCCAGCTCTTCATTCACGCTAATGTTCTTCTTGCTGCGCAGTCCATCCAGCAGGTTCGTCGTATATGCAACGTGAACGCTACCGCCCGATCCTGTACCGCTGCGGTAGTAATTCACCTGTATTCTGCCAAAAACAGCCACGCTCTCACCGTTACCCAGCGGAAGCACCTGTCCCTCATTCTTCAGCAGTACCGCACCTTCTGCGGCTACCGTCCGGCTAAATTCTGCAAAACCCTCTAACGGCACTCCAATGTTCTGTGTACTCAATTGGTTTCCTCCTGTATGTTCGTTTCCCATGCTGTGGGTTGATTCTATAGACATCGCCTTCCCCGCAAGGATGTACGTTACCTTGAATCTGTATGGTCCTTCATATAGCATATCCTTCTAAGAATATAAGCTCCAGCCATATTATTCAAGCACCGCTCTAAAATAAAAAGACACCTGTGCGGGCGTCTCTCAAGCCTGTTCCTATGCAATCCGTTCCGCCTGAATAGATACGTCCGGATCTTCTATTTATTTTATCTGCGGCGGCGGCCCTTCATCATGCGGTTGTACATAATAAGAGCGGCAACGATCATGCCCAGCATGGCTACACTGCCTGCCGATTCCTGCGACATACCGAACATCAGGCACACACTTGTCACTAACTGTCTTGTCAGCAGCGCAACCGCAATCAGCATGATGGGCCGCCATATGTTATATCCTCTCACTTCAGCAACACTCCTAACCCGATTTTCAATAACCGTATGATTCCTCATTCCATGAACCATCAATTTCTATTATAGCACAAGAAGGAATGCGCATACATTTTGCAGGCGGCCAGTGAGGTAGTTTGTGCTTTTGACAAGAACGTACGTTCGGTATATAATGCTCACATATGAGGGGGATTGAGACCGTGGATGTAATGGAGAAACTAGAGATTCTGACCGCTTCAGCCAAATACGATGTGGCGTGCACTTCAAGCGGTTCGGACCGCAAGGGTCAGGCCGGGGCACTGGGCAACACCTCCGCGATGGGCATCTGTCACAGCTTCGCGGCGGACGGCCGCTGTATTTCGCTCCTCAAGGTACTTATGACCAACGGCTGTGTGTATGATTGTGCGTACTGCATCAATCGCAAGTCCAACCCCATCCGCCGGGCGGCCTTCACCCCCGAAGAGATCGCAGATATCACCATGCAATTCTACCGCCGTAATTATATAGAAGGACTATTCCTTAGCTCAGGCATTATGCGCAGTCCGGACTACACCACCGAGCAGTTAATTGCTGTACTTGAGCTGCTGCGCAATGTCTATCATTTCAACGGTTATATTCATGTAAAAGCCATCCCTGGAGCAGACGAAGCCCTGCTGTCCAGACTGGGGCTGCTCGCCGACCGCATGAGCGTCAATATTGAGCTGCCCTCGCAGGAAAGCCTAGGACGGCTTGCTCCCGATAAGAGCAAGGTATCCATCCTGAAGCCGATGGGGCTGATTAGCAGCCGGATCAAGGAGAACCGCTCCGATATCGTCCGGTATAATCACGCACCCCGCTTCGCTCCGGCCGGACAGAGCACCCAGATGATCGTGGGGGCAACACCCGATACGGATTACCAGATCCTTAATCTGACGGAAGGCCTATACCGCAAATACTCGCTCAAGCGCGTCTTCTTCTCTGCCTATACCCCGGTTGTGGAGGATTCCCTCCTGCCCGCTCTGGACACCAAGCCGCCGCTGCTGCGGGAACATCGGCTCTATCAAGCCGATTGGCTCCTGCGCTTCTACGGCTTCAAGGCGAATGAATTATTGGATGAGGCCGTACCGAACTTCAACCCGCTGCTGGACCCCAAATGCAGCTGGGCTGTTAACCACCGGGAGCAGTTCCCCGTTGAGATCAACCGCGCTCCGTACGAAATGCTGCTGCGTGTACCCGGCATTGGCGTAAGAAGTGCACAGCGGATCGTAAAGGCCAGACGGGCCGGATCGCTTGATTTCCATGCGCTGAAGAAGCTGGGAGTGGTTCTGAAGCGCGCCCAGTTCTTCATCACCTGCAAGGATAAGCCGCTGGAGGGACTGAAGGTAAGCGAACATACGCTGCTTCGCTCACTCATGTCCGGGGAGCAGTTCGCGCTCCAGCAACCGCAGGTGGAACAGCTCACGCTGTTCGATGACTTTAACCTCTCCACCTTGCCCGCCGCCGGTGACTGGAACAGCATCAATAAGGGGGCGAAGGCCTGATGTTCAAGCCGTCCGCCCTCGCGTATACCTATGACGGCAGCTTCGAGGGGCTGCTGTGCTGTGTATTTGAGAGCTATGCCTGGAAGGAGATTCCGCTGGCGATTCATGCTGAGGGCGGAGAAATTGGCCTGCTGCTGGAAGCCAAGTGGATTGAGACCGACAAGGACAAGGCCGCACGGGTACTGAAGTCCCTGCCGCTGCGGATCAGCCGCGAAGCCGAGGAGCTGGTGCGCCTGGGCTTCTGGAGCTGCGCCCCCGACAAGGAAATGCTGCTGCTGAATTTCCTGTATCTCGGCTTCAAGCATGGCCGCAAGGTAATGAATATGCTGGCCGATGATACTGTTAATAGTCTGATGAAGGCCGTTCAGCAGCTCCGCCATGAAGCACATCTGTACACGGGATTCGTCCGCTTCTCTGTATACGGCCCGGTCATGGCCGCAGTCATTGAGCCGCAAGGTTATGTGCTGCCTGTAATTCAGGAGCATTTTTGCGACCGGTTCCAGGGGGAGAGCTTCATGATCTACGACCAGACCCACGGGGCGGCGCTGATTCATGAGCCCGGACGGGAGGCCATCGTGCCCTTAAGCGGGTGGGCCCCGCCTGAGCCCGATGAGACGGAGGAAGCGTACCGCCGCTTATGGACTGGCTTCTACCATGCCATCGGCATCAAGGAGCGCAAGAGCGACCGGCTGCGTTCCTCACTAATGCCGAAGCGCTACTGGAAGCATATGGTGGAGATGAATGACAGGGGCGGTGTGCCTGTACTTACCGCGGGGCAGCGGAAGAAGGCATTGCCGCGGGAGAACTCATCGATCCCGGAGGTCCTGGAGACCATAATCCAACTCCATTCACCGGACACAAAAAGCGCCCCGCAGCCATTATCTGACCCCGGAGCGCTCCCTGATTGAAGCTTACTATATTATTAATGAAATAACACTATCATCCTGCCCTTAGTTCAAAGCCTTCCATACCCAGTTCTCCACCTCTGGAAGGTCGATGCCTTCTTCGCGGATGTACGCGTGATGCTTCTGCACAATGGCATCCATCTCGTCAGCGATAGCCTGGTATTTGCTTGCATCCGGCAGGCTCAGCACAGCTTCCTTCGTGAGGTCGAAGCGGTCCATCTGGTTGAGTACACGCATATCGAACGGTGTAGTGATGTCGCCATTCTCGCGGTAGCCATGCACATGCAGGTTATGGTTGTGGCGGTCGAAGAACAGGTCTTTGATCAGGCCTTCATAGCCGTGGAAGGCGAAGATGACCGGTTTATCTTTTGTGAAAAATTGATCAAACTCCTCGTCAGACAAGCCTCGCGGATCAAGCTTCTGGCTTCTCAGCTTCAGCAGATCGACCACGTTGATGTAACGGATCTTCAGCTCAGGCAGCTTCTCATGCAGGATCGAGATGGCAGCCAGTGCTTCCATTGTAGGCTCAGTACCGGAAGAAGCGATGACGAGATCCGGCTCTCCGCCCTTGTCGGTGCTGGCCCAGTCAATGATCTTGAGGCCTTTGTCCACCAGCTCCTGCGCTTCGTCTGCCGAGAACCACTGCGGACGCGGATGCTTGGAGGATACGATCAGGTTGATCTTCTGGCGGTCATTCAGGATCTTGTCGAACACAGCCAGCAGGCTGTTCGCATCAGACGGCAGATACTCACGGATGAACTCAGGCTTCTTGTCAGCCAGATGGCCAAGCAGACCCGGATCTTGGTGGGTATAGCCATTATGGTCCTGTTGGAACACTGTCGATGTGGCAATCACATTCAGTGAAGGAATATCTTCTCTCCAGGTCTGATCTGTTGCCTTGCGCAGCCACTTGAAGTGCTGAGTAATCATCGAATCGACCACGCGCAGGAAGGCTTCATAGCTGGCGAAGAAACCGTGGCGTCCAGTCAGGACATAACCTTCCAGAATCCCTTCAGCTTGATGCTCAGACAGCTGGGAGTCAATGACACGGCCGTATGGAGCAAGGAATTCATCCTGCGGTTCCTGAATGGCATCCATCCATTGGCGCTTGGTCACTTCGAATACAGGTCCCAGTCGGTTAGACATAGTCTCATCCGGTCCGAAAATACGGAAGTTGCGGTTCTCTTCGTTGAGGGTAACAACCTCTTTCAGGTATTTCCCCAGCACGGCCATATCCTGCGCAATCACTTGGCCTGGAGCAGAATTATCGAGAGTGTAGTTGCGGAAGTTCGGCTTGTGCAGGTCTTTAATCAGCTTGCCGGCATTGGTTACCGGGTTCATGCCCATACGTCTGTCGCCGGTTGGCAGAATTTCAGCCAGATCTGCGTTCAGGCGGCCGTTCTCGTCGAACAGTTCTTCAGGTCTGTAGCTGTTCAGCCATTCAAGCAAGGCCGGAGCATGCTTCATGTTCTTTTGGTCAACCGGAATCGGCACCTGGTGGGCACGGAAGGAGCCTTCATTCGGCACGCCGTCCCATGCTTTTGGACCCGTCCAGCCCTTAGGCGTACGGAAGACCAGCATTGGCCATACAGGGCGTGCAGTATCGTTATTCTCGCGGGCATTCTTCTGAATGGCGGCAATGCGCTCTACGATCGTATCCAGCACTTTAGCCATTTCCGGGTGCATCAGATCCGGGTTCTCGCCTTCTACGAAGAAGGCTTCCCATCCGTTTCCGGCGAAATAGGCGGTCAATTCTTCTCTGCTCATCCGGGACAGGATGGTCGGGTTGCTGATCTTGAAGCCGTTCAAATGCAGAATCGGCAATACAGCACCGTCTGTAATCGGGTTGATGAACCGGTTGGACAGCCAGGAAGCGGCCAGCGGGCCGGTCTCTGCTTCTCCGTCACCTACAACTACTGCGGAGATCAGGTCAGGATTATCCAGAATCGAACCCACGCTGTGCGACAGGGAATAACCCAGCTCGCCGCCTTCGTGAATCGATCCAGGTGTTTCAGGAGCAGCATGGGAGGCAACACCGCCAGGGAAAGAGAACTGCTTGAACAGCTTTTTCAGACCAGGGATATCCTGAGTGATCTGCGGGTAGATTTCGGTGTAGCTTCCGTCCAGATAAGAGTTCGACACCATCACCTGACCGCCATGGCCCGGGCCTTCAATATAGAACATGTTGAGATCATATTTAGTGATTACACGGTTCAGATGCGCATAGATAAAGTTCTGCCCAGGGATGGTGCCCCAGTGTCCGATCGGCTTCACTTTAACGTCTGCATCCTTCAACGGTTCTCTTAACAACGGATTATCCTTCAAATAAAGCTGGCCTACGGAGATGTAGTTCGTTGCGCGCCAGTAAGCGTCAAGCTTTGCCAGATACGTTTTGGAGGAATAATCCACCTGTTCGATTGTTAATCCCATGTCTTCCACTCCCTAATCTTTTTCTTTGTAAATTGAATGTATCACTTCTACAGTTACATCATACATCGGCATTTCAGAAATTCAATCTTTTTAGAAATTAATACGGTCCAATATTGTGAAATTTTGAACATAGTATGAAATTCGCTGCAAATCAAGCACAAAAAGATGATCATTTTTATAATTATGGATTAATTTGTTATCTATAAAAAACACAAAAAGACCGGGACTCCTCCCGGCCTGCTATACCTCAGTTATGCTGTTTACGCCGTCCATCCGTCAATGCACAGACACGAACGTATTGAACTTCAGATACTCATAATGGAAGCGCATGTGCGAGAATTCAAACGGCGTGCCGTTATCCAGGAAGAAGATCCCCTCCATGATCCCAACGGGTTCATTCTCCTTCAGATGGAGCAGCTCCTGGTCATTCGGCAGAGAAGGCTCGGCAAAAATAGACAAAAAGGATTTGGTCACCGCCAGATTGCGCGACTCCTCCAGATAATGAAAAATCGAGCCCTCGATAATCGTCTGGTCGAGATTTTGCACAATTTTGATCGGAATATATCCCGTCTCAATCATGAAGGGCGCACCTTCGAACAGGCGCAGACGCACGATCTTATACACGAAATCATGGGGCATCAGGAACAAATCCCGCTGAAGCTCCTCCGTGGGGCGGATGACCTCGAAGCTCAGCACCTTGATCTCCGGCTTCTTGCCGTGCATCTGGAAATTATCCGACACCCCCAGGTTAGAGCCCTCGTAGTTGAAGATCGAATCGTTCTTTATGTATAACGGATTGATGAAGGTGCCGGAGCCGCGTTTCTTGAAAATAATTCCCGAGCTCTCCATCTTCATCAGCGCACGCTTGATGGTACTGCGGCTAACCTGATACGCCTCGCTGAGACTGCGCTCATCCGGCAGCTTCATATCGGCGTACTGCCCGGCAAAGATCTTCGTTTTGAGATCAGCAATAATCTGCTTGTAGACAAATTGGGTCATGGGGTGCTCCTTCGTCGGGTCTTTGCAGAACAAGTTCATTCAAGATTAAATATATCATAATTTAGATAGGGCAAAAAGGATGAATCCACGGACTCACCCTTTTTGACGCTTGTTGTCCCAATCCCTATACCATTTGACAATCTCCCGGCTCGGCTTCTCAGCAACCTCTGCTTCCATGGCCGTTTCCAGCATGACATATTGTCTTTGCACGAGAAAATGAAAGCCCATTCTGTCCGATATTTGCATGTACAATAATTGCGCCTGCTCCTCTAACGGATAGCGGGTGCATACCTGTTCAATATGCTTGAAGGCCTGTTCATATTCTGCTTCGCCCATATACCAGCGGACCAGATTCAGCTTGAGCCGAATCCACTGCAGCTGAAATCTCTGCCGTTCAAGCTCCGCCCACACATAATCGTACCCCTCCAGATATTCGCTTTTGAACAGCTTCAGGATTCGTTCATATTCAGGCAGTGTATCATTCGCTAGCTCTACCCCCGCTTGGATAAAGCGGTCAAACTCATCAACGTCCAGGCAGATGCCATCCAGCTTGAGCAGATAGCCGTCCGCCGTATTTTGCAGGAGAATCCGTTCTCTGCTGAAGGGCTCCAGCATTTTGCGGATATGGTACACAGCGGTATATAACTGCGGATAGGCCCTGTTCGGATCAAAATCAGCCCACAGCAGCTCAATCAGGGTAGCTTTACTGACCACTTTGCCGCGATGATGCAGCAGATAAAAGAAGATTTCCTGCGCCTTCGCCGTTCTCCATTGCAGCGGTGCAAGCTCCTGCGCGCCTTCATAGATCCGGAAGGCATCGAGCATTAGCATCCTCCAGCTTGTCTGCGCTGAAGCCGCCCGGGCTGCCAGGCCAGGCTGCTGCTGAGCATTCAATCTTCGAACTGTAAGCTTCAGGCGGTCCATATGAATCGGCTTAAGCAAATAGTCCAGGGCATTCAGCTCAAAAGCCTTGATCGCATACTTATCATATGCCGTTACGAATACAACCTGCAGATCGGGCCTGCGTTCCAACAGCCGTTCCGCCAGCTCAATCCCGCTCAGCTCCGGTAAATGGATATCGAGAAACACAATATCGGTCCCGGTCTCCTCCACCTTTTGCTGTCCTTGCAGCGGATCGGTATATTTGCCGATAATCTCAAAACACCCAAGCGCATGCAATTGGCGTTCCAAAGCCTTAAGTGCCAATTCTTCATCGTCAATCAGGATTGCTCTCATTCGGATCTCCTTCGCAACTGGAAATCGGTACAGTGTTATAACCATTATACTTCAAATTTAATGATTTAGGGGTTGGAGGAGAATGATCTCTCCTCCAACCCCTATCCATTTATTCTGTAACCCGTTGTTCCTTCTGTTCACTGTCGATCCGGTACTGATGGTCGATGACAGCCTCCTGGATATCCAGGTAGGCCCAATGATTCTTGGAGACATCCGGGAATTTCACCGCATCTGCTCCATGGAGCGGGCCGCGGCCGAACATCTGATTAACAATGACTACAGCTTCCGCACGGGTCAGATAAGCATTCGGCTTGAAGCTGCCGTCCGGGTAGCCCTTGAGCAAGCCTGCCGACACGTTGGCTGCAATTACACCTTGTGCCCAATGCCCGGTTATATCATTGAAGCTGGATGCACCGTCTGCCGGTACGGCAAGCTTCAGGTAGTTGGCAGCAGCTGCGGCCATTTCCGCTCTCGTAATCGGAGCAGCCCCCCGGAACTTTCCGGTTGGATCGCCCTTCATCACGCCTTGTGCGCTCACGAAGGCGATAGCTCCCGCTGCATAATGACGGACAGCCACATCCGGGAAGGGAGGATTGCCTACAGCCGCACTTGCATTGTAGCCCAGATTCCGGGCAATCATGAGTGCCATCTGCGAGCGCGTTACCCGCTCATCCGGCTTGAATTCACCATCCGGGAAGCCAACGATATAGGATACATGCGTAGCAGGCGACTGATTATTGAAGTTGATAATCGTAAAGGTACTAAATTTGCTTACCGAGAATTCCAGTCCAAGCAGTCCCTCTTTATAGGTAACCGCTTTGCCTTTGACAACCTCTTTCGTGCCGTCGGTATGTTCAATGAAGATACCGAGCTGTGCCAGGAATGCATTACGCGCCGCTTCATTCGCAGGCAGCTTCACATCTCTTAGCGGCAGAATCAGGGTTACCGCCCGGCTGGACAGGTTCGTCTCGATGGTCATCGGTCTGGCGACCACTTCAATTTTGTTATCCTTGGCCACTTCACGGACCACAGCTTCGAGTGTGGCTCTCTTCTCGATTTCATTCCGCTCTGTTGCATTTCTCACCGGCACCAGCCGGAAATAGAAGTCTTGTCCGATGCCTTCCAGCGATTCGTTCGGAACACGCACAATCGCGTTCTCCGTATAGATTTCCAGTATAATTCCGTTCTCTTTCAGCAATTTGGCGGTCTCCGCCGGAATCTGGACATTCACTTCGCTGACATTGTCCGCCGCATCCGGGATGACTACACGGGCAATGCTTTGTCCCGTCTCTTTCGCCTTCTTCACCGCTTCTTCAGCCTTATCCTTGGTGAAGCGGACCAGATCGGTGATTGTGCCATTGCTCTGAGTGGTGCGCTGAACCGGCACTTTCGTGATACCCGCCGCATTGGCTCCGCCGATGGCCACATCCACCTGAATCACTTCGGTCTTGGATGTTTCAGGCGCTGCTGGCGCCGGAGCGGAACCTCCGCCTGATGGAGCAGGCTCTTGTCTGGTGATAGTTACGGTGTAGGTGTTCGTTCCGCCTGCGGAATCCTTGACGGTGACAACAACCTCATTCTTCCCTACCTTCAGCGGGAGAGCTGCGCTCCAGTCGCCGCTCTTCACCTGTACAGGAGCTTCGCCCGCAATGCTGAGCGTTACTACAGCCCCTGGGTCCAGGGTAAACGGCTTAAGGGAAATCTCATACACACTGTTGCTAACAGTTGCTTCATACTTGTCAGTTTCAGGCTTGAACTCCGGCTGTAGGGTGCCGCTGGAAGGCTCAAGCGAAACCAGCTTCCCGCTGGCGCGGATGACCTGAATTTGATATTGTCCAAGCTTAATGCCCGGGTTCTTCGCATCCACAATATCCACCTGGATGGTATTCAGCCCTTCCTGAAGCGGCAGCTTACTCCAGTCGCCGTCAGGAACCTCTACCCCATTCAGGGTTACCTTGCGTAGTCTATCCTTATCTCCTGCCGGAGCAAGATTCAGGGCGATGGAATCCGTCTCATTAGGTACGGTTGCCAGATAGCCGCTTGGTACGTCGGGCTGGAAGCCCGGACTTAAGGATACCGGCTTATCCCCGGCACTCAATCCCAGCCCGTTCTCCGGCAGCTTGCCGCCGTCTGCGATATATTTGCCGTCTCCGCCGAGATCAATCCCCGGCTGCAATCCCGTAAGCGGGTTATGCTTATTTCCATTCTCGGTCACACTTCCGTGTTCTGGGTCGTAACTGAGCAGGCCACCCTTAGAATCAGAAGGAATGGACACAATCAGTTCATTGCCGTTGATTTCAAAAGGCTCCTTAAGCGGCACGCCGCCGTAAGTGAACCCGGCCAGATCGGTCAGATCGTTGATCGGCTTATTGAACACCAGCTTGAGCTGCCCTGCTTCGGGATAAGCAGCAACGAGCTGAAGCGGAATCACATTGTTATCTTTCGTAATGCCGGACTGCTCACCGGCCTGAATCGGCTTCAATTCATTCAGGACGTTGCCTTCAGCCGTAACATTACCGGCAGCAGGATCGTACCCTACGATCAATGCATCATCCGGACCAAGCGCTTCCTCCAGAACGACTTCCACTTTATCGCCCTGCACCGACTTCACAGCAATAACCTTCCGGCCATCGATGGTCAGCCCGGTGAAATCCCCATCGGTCAACGCAGAGCCAACCGGCTGATTGAATGTCAATACAGCGTGATCCGGCTGGCCTTCGTTTACCGCCACATGGGTCAATTCCAGCTGTGGTACAGTGAACGGCACCAGCTTCGTTTCTGTTCTTACTTCATCGCCGAATGTTTTGGTCGAAGTCACCGCCACATGGTAGGAGCCCGGTGCCAGCGGTCCCGGCAGCTTGGTGTCCCACTTATAGACATCATCGGTTACGGTAATGCCTACCTCAAGATCGAACAGATGTGCATTCGGGTGGACGTCCACTTTATATACAGCAGCCGTAACCACCGAATCAAGTGCAGCTTGTCCAGTTACAGGAAGCGGCAGATCTGCTCCATATACCTCGGTTCCCTTAGCAGGCGTTTCAATTTCCAAGGAATCCCCGAACGGTCCGTTCGCAATAAGCGTAAAGTCGGACACTGGCTCCTTCCCGGAAGTCTGAGCCTGAATTGCCGACTCTGCGGCATCATATTCGATTCGAACCACAGGGTCATTGGACAACGGGCTGGCCAGGGTCAGAATGATGACACTAGGATCTTGGTCGGATACTACAGCGTTCGTAACATCCACCACTTTTCCGTCCAGTGTCACTCTGAAGTCATCCGTAGGGTCAGCATCGCCATCATTGAACTTAACCGGCTTGTCGAACTTAATGGATACCTGGTTGTTGCTGCCCTCTGTATAGCTTGCGCTATCAGCCACTGGCGGCTGCTTCACCAATCCGGCAATGGCATCCGCCAGACCCTTGCGGGCGGCCTCAACCTCTTCAGGGGAAGCATGGTCATCATCAAGGACCGCCTTGGCTGCATCCGATGCATCCTTGAGCACTGCCAGAGAAGCCTTCGTATAGACCTGCGGCTCCAGACCGAGATAACCCTCTGCTGTATCGTTGTCCTGCTTCAGCGGGGTTTTGTCTACTAATGTTATAGTAGTACTAATACTGGAGTTCGCATCGCCTGGCATACCACCATATTCCACAAGATAAGCATCAACCCTGTTATCTATTGGATAGTCATTCCACTTTCCGCTTGCAAAGATGTGCACCACATGTTCGTAGGTAGAGTCATTCGGCTCTCCTGCATCCCAGTTGTTATGCATGATATGGTTAGTACCAATCCCATAAGTAAGATCCGTCACTGTGGCAGAATCATTTCTTCCACCATTAGCGTTGTACCCCTTATAGAAAGGAAGCCCGGATTTGCCTTCGTACTGCAGCTTTCCTTCAGGTCCGGTTACCCAGCGCCAATCGCCATAACCATTGTATTTGTTGTTCTGCAAGGCGAACACACGTGTATTGGCCCTTCCGTTCATATCCTCGGAACGAGCTACATCTTTCCCGCCAACCCAACCAATCCCTCTAGCCTTCTCCGCAATAAAAGCGTTCTCATCCGGGCCGGTAATCGTCGCCAGATACCCTTGGCGGCCATAATAGGTCCGCTGTTCGGCCTTCACCCGGGCATCCGTCCACTTCACGCTTGGATCTGTAACATACTCATAGAAGTGACCATTCTTATTAAAGGCAAGAACAGGGCCAAGACCAAAGGTCAGACTACGTTCACCGGAAGTGGTCATCGTAAATTGGGCATTCTCCAATACCTGCTGATAGACTTCAACCGCCGCGTTGCCTGTTAAGATATAGGCTCCGTTGCCCCCGCTAGTCGCTACTGTAATTCCTGTACCGGATGTGGCGAATGTCATCTGATCGCCCGCTTTATATCCGTTAATGACAACCGTAGCCCCTGTCATCATTTCACCCGCATCTGCGGTGATAAAGAGCTCCGGGAAGGTTAATTTTACTGCTCCGCCATCCTTGGTGAAGCTCCGGTACTTATCCGAAGTGAAAATTTGTTCCGAACCATCATTCTCCGCTACAGCCGCATGGGCCACTGGCCCAAGCACCGCAAAGTTGGCGGTGACCAGCGCAATTGATAAAGAGGCGGCCAGAGTGCGTGACCATCCTTTATTCCATTTCTTCGATGTTGTCATCTTTTTGTGTACTCCTCATCTAATGGGACTTGTATGGGATCAGCCGACACTTCCTATTGTTCATAGACCGCTTGCCTGTTACCTGTAAATTCCTCCCTTCCTATGCAGGCGTTCACCAAATCGTAAGATACGGATACCGGCAGGTTGTGTATAATAATCTCTTAGTTCCTAATAGTATCCGACAGTCCTCTACATTAACTCTACAATCCTCCTTTTTTGTGACAAATACCATTGCATAATTGCGAATTCCCTTTCACTTTTTGCTATCATTCCTATTTATAATTAAAAAAGACACCCCTAAGGGTGCCTTGGCTGATCCTGCGGATCGCTTATTTCGGTTAATCCAACGAAATATAAATCTTCTGAATCTCCTGCACCCCGGGCATGAACCCGAGATTGTAGTACATAGATTCCGCATCATTTCCTTCCATTACATACAATCTCAGCAGCGGATAAGAACCCTTCAGAGTGGTGAGGGCTCTTTGCAGCATGCGTGTAGCCAGTCTTCTCCCACGATAAGCAGGATTAACGCCAATGCTATAGACTGCGGCCACGCCGTCCTGTAGACACAACCTGCAATTGGCAATGAGCTGATCAGTCGCGTTATCGAATACCAACGTGGAAGCCTGCGTCAATATTTCATTGGAGTAATTAGGATCTTCACCGGGTACAAAATCTTCTAAAGCAAATTGCTTCCTCCGGGTTGCATCCAGTCCGCCTCGAAAGCTCTCAAAATCACAGCGGGCAATCTCTTCTGCAAGGATGAACCGTTTGCCCCCTGCCTCGGTTACCTCCACTTCAGGACTCTCAATCCTCAGATTATCCTCCCAATTCACTTGGAAATATTCTGTAGGCCGCTGCATCCAGCGGCATCTGAACTCATCCGGCCAAAAGCCTGCCCGGGCATACAGCTGAACCTGATCCGGCAGAATTTCATAGGCTCGTATGGGCTCCTTCCGGTCAGACCACTCGATCAACAGCTTTTTAAGCTGCTTGAGCACTCTGAATGTATCGTTAAATGGCGGGATTACAAAGAGATGGTAGATCACATTGGGTGACATCCGGACTCCGCCGATTTTGCTCTCCCCCTTGTATATCCAAAAGGCATTTCTGCGCGGATTCGCATAGCTTTCCTCTCTAAAAAAACCGTTATACTCCATGTTATAGTAGACGGAGCAATATACGCCCCACTCCTTGGGCTCTGCTCTTCGAATAGACCAATCACCGTTTAAATCGTAGAATATCGTATCTTCAGACCATTGCTTCATACTCATCGTGCACCCCTCCTTCCTCTTAATCTTATCAACACCATACTCCCATTCAAATATAGGAAACTGCTATAAAAAGACTCTACTGTTTGTTTTTTTCTCAAATATAGGGTATATTGTCAGCCCCCAACTGTCTTATAATGGAATTGGGCGGGATTCTTCGGTCATTTATGAACGCGCGTTCATAACCCTGCCTGTCATCTATCATGAGGAGGAATGGTTATGCAATACGGTCATTTTGACGACAAGAACAAAGAGTACCTGATTACAAAGCCGAATACGCCTGCTCCCTGGGCCAACTATCTCGGCTCGCCGGAATACGGTGCGATTATCTCAGGCAATGCCGGAGGCTACAGCTTCGTGAAATCCGGGGCCAACGGACGGCATATCCGCTATCATTTCAACTCCAAGGACGAGCCTGGGCGCTACATTTATGTCAAAGATCTGGAGAACGGCGATTATTGGTCCGGCTCCTGGCAGCCGGTAGGCAAGGATCTGGAGCAATACAAGTCCGTCTGCCATCATGGAACCGGATACACGAACATCGTCTCAGATTATGACAACATCCATACCGAGTCCTTATACTACGTACCGCTGAACAAAACCTATGAAGTATGGCGCATGAAAATCCGCAATGACGGCATCACTCCGCGTAAGCTGGCTCTCTTCGGCTTCGCCGAGTTCACCAATGACAACAACTATGAGCAAGATACCGTAAACCTGCAATACACGCTGTTTATTTCCCGGACCTACTTCAAGCACGATAAAATTCTTCAAGTCATCAATGAAAATATCGCGGGAGAGCAGACCTGGAGATTCTTCGGCGCGGCCGGAGCAGAGGTGGCCGGTTATGACGGAGACCGCGATACATTCCTTGGAGATTACCGCAGCTACGGGAATCCGCTCTCCGTGGAGAACGGGCAATGCTCGAACTCACTGAACTACAATGCCAATGCCTGCGGCGCCCTGCAGATGAATGTGGAGCTGCAGCCGGGAGAAGAGAAGGAAATTGCCTTCCTGCTGGGACAATATGATGAAGAGGGGGCCTCCGGCATTCTTAGCCATTACCAGGACTTATCGGTTGTAGACCGGGAGCTTGAAGAACTGAAGACCTTCTGGCATAGCAAGCTTAACCGCTTCCAGGTGCAGACTCCAAGCAGCAACCTGAACCATATGATCAACACCTGGAACGCATATCAATGCTTCATCACCTTCATCTGGTCGCGCGCCGCCTCCTTCCAGTACTCCGGCCTGCGCAACGGGCTCGGCTACCGGGATACGGTGCAGGATATTCAGGGCATTATCCATCTCGATCATGAGATGGCTCTCGAACGCCTGCGGCTGATGATCTCTGCCCAGGTATCTAACGGCGGCGGGCTGCCGCTGGTGAAATTCGACCATAATCCGGGCCATGAGGGAACACCGGACGATCCTGAATATGTGCGGGAGACCGGACATCCCCACTACCGGGCCGACGATGCCTTGTGGCTGTTCCCGACAGTGATCAAATACTTAAATGAAAGCGGGAACTGGGACTTCACCGATGAGGTCATTCCTTACTCCGATAAGGGCGAAGCAACGGTGTACGAGCATCTGCGGCAAGCGCTGCAATTCAGCCTGGACCGGATGGGTGCGCATGGGATGCCGGTCGGCCTCCATGCCGACTGGAATGACTGTCTGCGGCTTGGCGCCAAGGGTGAATCGCTGTTTGTGGCCTTCCAGTTATACATGGGCTTCAAGGTATTCATGGGCATTGCGGAGAACAAGAACAAGCCGGAGGATGCTGCGTGGGCGCAAGGCCTGCTGGAGGAGCTGGACGGCAATATCCAGAAGTATGCCTGGGAGAACGATCAATTCGTCCGCGGCTTCACCGAGGACAACTATACCATCGGCTCCTGGGAGAACGATGAGGGCCGAATCTGGCTCAATCCGCAGAGCTGGTCGGTGCTCAGCGGCGCAGCCCGCCCGGAACAGGCCAAGCTTGCCATGGACAAGGTCTATGACAATCTGCGGACCGATTACGGCACGATGCTGTTCTACCCGCCATTCCGCAAATATGGCTTGCCGGTTGCACTGATGGCACTGTTCAATGCCTCTACGAAGGAGAACGGCGGCATCTTCAGCCAGCCGCAGGGCTGGCTCATCCTGGCGGAGACGGTGATCGGCAACGGTGAGCGCGCGTTCGAGTACTTCCTGAACTGCAGTCCGGCCACGATGAACGACCATGCGGAGGTCCGTAAGCTGGAGCCTTATGTCCATGGCCAATTCGTGGAGTCCAAGGATAGCCCTTATCAGGGCCGGGCCCATGTGCATTGGCTGACCGGCACGGCCTCCACTGTCATGGTCTCGCTGGCCGAGGGCATTATGGGCGTTCAGCCGCAGAAGGACGGCCTCCGTCTGGACCCGTGCGTCCCTTCGGACTGGACCGACTTCTCCATGGTGCGCGAATTCCGCGGGAAGAAGCTGAACATCCAGGTCGAGAACAAGAACGGCGTCCAGAAAGGCGTCTCCCGCATCGTCATCAACGGCGAAGAGATCGGGGGCAACCTGATTCCGGTGTCCCGGATGGCGGCAGAGAACGAAGTGCTGGTTGTGATGGGTTAACTTCAAGCCGGTCCAAGGAACGGCATAGCATATATACGAAGAAGGAGAGCAGCCCCGCGGGACGCTCTCCTTCTTTTGCATATGCTGCTTCAAAAGCCTTGACCGACTCCTCTAGTATCTGCTAGAGCCTCGGATCGATCTCCTTCTCCTTCGTCACCTCGAACAACAGGTTCGCGGCAATCTGCTTGTAGGTGCTGTTGTCCGCCGAAATATCCTCCAGCTTAATCTCCAGCATCTGCTTACCCAGCCGGTGCTCAGCCAGGGAAGTGCGCAGCTTAGGTGCGATATTCTTCTGCTTCATCAGCTTGGCATATTTGTGCGGGAACCGGTAATCGTAGCCGTAGATGATCGACAGGTACCCGGGATTGCGGACCTTCAGATAAGGGACTACTCCCGGCTGCTCCTGCTCCGGCTTGATCACGATCCCCTCCATCTGCCGTTCAACTGTTATGGTAGCGAAATATTCCTCGGCCCGGCTGTAAGCCTCCGGCTCCTGCAGGTCCAGCACCAGGATTTCGTCGTCATTCAGGAAGCGGTACTGCTCCGAGGTTACCCCCTCAGGCACCCGTTCCTCCCCGCTCTCCAGCACTTCCTTCAGAATGGCAAAAGGCTTATAATCCAGCTCCGCATCCCCCGCATACAGCTCCAGCTGCTGCTTATACACCTGGTACGCCTCGTCCCGCTGGTCAAGCTCCACATAGGCATCCCGTATGCTGCGCACATGCTTATAGGTCTGGTATACGTGCGCGCCGTAGCTCTTGTTGAGCGCTTCTTTGGTCAGATGATGCTGGTCTTGCTCGAACCCGCTGGCTTCATACGCCTGGATCAGTTCACCGAGCGATTCCTCGAACCCATGCTCTCTCAGGAACGCAAGCTCGTTCTCCAGCGCCCGCCCTATCGGCTGGAACTGGCGTTCTATCAGCCCTTCTCCCAGCGCCTTCCAGGGCAGAAGCTCCCCGTCCAGTACCAGCACACGGATACCCTGCTCCGCCATATACGTTCCGAACCGCTCCAGCAGCCCTTCATAGACCAGCGTCAGATCTACAGCCTTGACCTTATAGCCATTGCGGCTAACCGCATAACAATGCTCTATTTCACGAGACAGATACACCGTGCAGCGCGATCCCATATACTTGGGCTGAAGGACCACCTCAGATACACCGCGTCCGGCAAAATAATCCACACCCTTGCGCAGTGACTCCAGCTCGCCTGCTAGTTCATCCTTATCCGCAGGCGACATCGTCCCGGAGATGAAGTTAACCTTATTCTTCGAGGAATAATGCAGTCTGCGCATGGACTCCACATCCAGCTCCTCCACTGAGACCGAGCTCACTTCGCGGAAGAGAACCGGCAATTCTTCCGGCAATTGCTGCTGCTGGCGGGATTTATGGCTTTTGTAGAACGGCTTGAAGGTTATAAGGACAGAAGTCAGCCCGTTCCCATGCACCGCCCCCGTATCCAGATGTAATTTGTTCTTGATGCGGAACGTCTGCTTGGCGGCAATATGTCCGAACAGATGGAACGGATGATTCCCCTCCGCCTCCTCCTTCAGGAAGTCAAGCTGCTGCTCGTACGCAGACTCACGGTCCAGCCGGAAGTTGCGCTGATGGCGCAGCGAATTCGTATCCAGCTTCCCGATATACTTATTGCGGCAAGGGGCATGCGTCACATAGAAGGAAGGCCCCCGACTCCCGATATAGCGGTAAAAGGGCTTCGCTCGCTCCACCAGCACGGAGAACTGACGGAACAACTCTTCATTTTCCCGTAACACCTGAGTAGAGTCAAAATAGGTCCTAAGCAGCTCCGGCTCAGTCCCCTTGATCTCCCCGCGCAGGTACTTGTAGACGAAATTCTCATGGTTGCCCATGACGAACAGGAAATGCTCCTGATTGTTATACAGGAACTCTATGATCTCCCGGGTCTGCTTGCCCTTATCGATCCAGTCGCCCGCCAGGATGATTCGTGTATTCTTCAGCTTATCCGCAGCGCTTAGCTTCCCTTCCTCGATCTTGTAGCCGTAGCTGCGCAGCAGGCCTTGCAGCTCCTGAACACATTCGTGTACGTCCCCAATCACAATGTACTCCTGATCCTGCGGAAGCACCGCAGCAGCATACGCCTCCCAATCCTGAATGTGCACCCGATAATCCGGGTTCGGCCGCTTTTCCCCTAAATCTTCAGTACCTTCAACACCTTCCAAGAGAAAATCCTTCGCGCGCACCTTATGAATACTATGATAGCCCTCGCGGGACAACACAGGCAGCACCTCCCGGCGCAGCCGGTTCAGGTGATTTGAGATCAGCTTCTTCGAGCGCTCCGAGGCATAATAATCCTCCCGCTTACGGTAATCGAACAGAATGACCTCCAGATTATACTGGTTCTCCTGGGCAATCGCCCGCACCTTGCTGCGGTAATCCTCAGCGAGACCTATCGTATCCAGAATGACAAACTCCGCATTAATCGGCCAGGAGGTCACCCGCTTCAGCCGCTCGAACAACAGCGCGAACGTATGCGAGCTGGCCTCCAGCATGACCTGGTCGTATTTATCGTAATCATAGCCTAAGATCTCCTGACGGATGAGGTCTGAGGAGAGGTACTGCACATTGGTACGCAGACCTGTAGCGCTGTCCGCAAGCTTAAGCTGGGGGATCAGCACTTCCTTGGCAAAAGTAGACTTCCCGCACTCCGTCGCTCCCACCAGCATGAATATCGTGTGTACCTTCGTCTGAATGTCCATGGTCTAACCCTCCTGTCTGCGCACAATCGCGCTCTGCGAAGTACGAATGTCGCCTACCCGGTCACCCACGAGCGAGAACTCGGCTTCCACGCCCAGCCCTTGCAGGGTGGCCGTCAGCCACTCCTGGAATGCCGCCTGGCCTTTTTCCCACTTGTGATCCTCATGCCGGAAGCCTTCCAGCTCATAATAAGGATTGAAATCCGCATTCGGCGTAGTCACAATCAGCTGTCCGAAATCCACATGGCGGATGATCTGCCGGATCAGCGCAGCCGCTTCTGTCTCGCTCATATGCTCCACCACCTCGGTCAGAATGACATCCACCTGCTCTCCGTTGTAGAGCTCCAGGAAATGCTCCAGCGAGCGGAAGGTGACGATGTTATCCAGCTCCTTGGCCTTTGCCTTGCGGTTCACGACCTCCAGCAGCTCCTCGTTGATATCCACCGCATAATAAGCGCCCTCGATCTTCCCGGCATACGGAATGGCGTAGAAGCCTTCGCCGCAGCCGATATCCAGAATAGGCTTATCAAACGGAAGCACACCCGAGATGAACGTCCGCCGCTGCATCGCCGTACTGCCATATTCCAGACCGATCGGGTACAGATCCGTCTGCTCGACCGCCGCCTTGTACCGCTTGAACTGCTCCCGGGTCTTCAGAAGATTCCGGGCGAACAGGCTGCGGATATAGAATGGGGCATCCATTACGTTCAGGCTGGGGATATATTTCTCCAGAATCCGGTCCGAGATATCGATATACTCATCCCCGAAGATCGATAAGAACAACGACAGCACACTGACCACATGCAGGAGGTGGTATAGGCTTTTATGCGTAGTAATGGTTAGAGAATAGCTCTTATGCGCCTGATGCTCCAGCTTGAACGTGTAGTCCTTCAGGTGCTGCTCGAAGAACCGGATGTAATGCAGGCGCTCGACATGAATCATCTGGATGGTAAAAGAGTGCTCAAACCCTTCCGCATCCCGCTCAGCCTGTGCCTTGAAAGGGGTTGAGAAGAACTCATTCACCGCATTCAGCGGGAACAGCGGGGTGTTATAGCGGGAGACATTCAGGTACTCGAAGCTCTCGCCGTCATTCTTTTTATAGGAGACCTCATTGTCAGCGTCCTTGAAATACACATTATAAGTAGTCTCATCCGAGTACCAGCCGTAGGCGATACCCTGGCGGACCGGGCGCAGCTGCATGCCGCTCTGCGGATTCTTGCGGATGATGAAGCTCAGCTGCGGGTTCGTTGATCTCAGTTGTACAATAGCCATGATTGCATTCCTCCTAGCTTTTTATGTTCTGGGATTAACCGTGACTCCAGAGAAGTTTTGGACTTCCGGCCGCTAACGCTCCCCCAGTTCCAAAATTACCCTCCGCCACTTTTCCCTTAACTTAGATTTCCAAGTTCAATTTTAGCCCCCACACTTCCTGCAACGCATCCCGGAACAGGGCATCAAGCTGCCGGTCCCGATTGTCAGTCCTAGCACTCATGTATGCCGCTGCTGTCTTCTCCAGCGCTTGCAGCTGCTCCTCAAGATACTCGTTAATCGCACTCAGCTGCGGCTCCAGGTCCAGCTCTTCTCCCGACTTCTTCCGGGCCAGCAAATGCTGCACAACCTGCCACAGCTCACTATCCCTTGGAATCAGCCGGTCCACCAGCACCTCGAATGCCATCGGCGGCATCTCCCCGTTGCGGTGAATCCATTCACAGGCCAGCACCGGGCGCAGCACGTAGAAATACTTTTTGATCTTGACCTGCTCCCCTTGCAGATAATCCCGGTAGTTGCCTTTGGCCATGTTCAAGTAATGGTACATACAGGATTTCGGCGAAAAAGTGTACGGTGAGATCCCCCTAAGCTGCTCCGCCACACTGAACTTCTCAGCATACTGAATGGGGGATTGCAGCCACTCCAGCAGTGGCGGGTTGGATTTATGGAACAGCTTCAGCGCTTTGCGCAGATCCCAGCCGCTTAAATCTAACATATTGTTAATCGGACGCTCTATGACATCCCGTGCATCCCAGACTGATAAGTACCACTCCGGCTTATGCAGGTAGATGAACCGCACATCGTAATCGCTGTCCTGCGAGGGAAAGCCCCACGCCCGGCTGCCGGACTCACAGGCATAGAGGATCGTCACTTGCTCCTCTTGTTCAATCTGCTTCAATTGCTCATGGATGAGCGTATTTATAGAGTTCATGGTGTCCCTCCGTTCCAAGTCGGCTTTGCCGGCTCTATTTTCCCTCATTTTGCCAAGGGTGAACAGGGTGTAAGTATGGCGGCGGACAAAAATCTTCCATTTCAAGCAACTCTGGTGCTTAATAGAGGTATTAACTATTACAACTCATGAATGCGTTACAGGCTGGAGGTATACATATGGCCAAGGAAAGCTTCGATAAAGAAATACAGTTTCTCCGTATGCTGTCACTGGCCGGGGGAGCCTACAGCAGGCAGCAATTCGCCGAGCGGCTTGGCATTTCCGTTCATACCTATGACAAGACGCTGCGCAATCTCAAAGAGATGGTGACCGTCCTGCAGCAGGATCTGACCGCAGAACAAGGCACCGAGCTATCCGATTGGCTCCGCTATAATTACTATGAATCTGCCGATCCGCTGCTCCTGTTCCTGTTCCGGGCGAAATCGCTGAAGGAGACAGAGAGCATCCGGCTAACCCTGCTGTTAACTGCACTTCAGAGCGAAGAGCTGACGGCCAAGGAGCTGCATGACGGCTGCTGTGACCAGATGCCTGCCGACTCGCCGCTGCCGGACGAGAAGACGATCCGGGGGGACCTGAAATACCTGGAGGAGGTCGGCGTGATTGTAAGGGTAAATGACAAGCGTCCCTACCGGTATAAGGCCGCCAATGATCTGCTGGACCAGCTGACGGATGACGAACTGCTCGATCTGTTCGATTATGTAGATGTCATAGCCAATACGCAGATTCCGTCTGTTCAGGGTTACCTGCTGCGTGACAACCTGAAGAAGGCTCTACGGATACGGGGTATGAATCCCGAGACGACAGAGACCCATCGGTACAAATACCATTACCATTCACGGATTCTGGATGAGGCGCATCTCTATACGATCTTCGGGGCAGTTCAGCAGCGCCGCAGGATCAAATTCCTCTATCTGTCACCCAAAAAAGGGATGAACTACACCTCCCAGAACACCAACCCCCTCTTCGCGCGGGAATCGGCGGGTGTCAGCGACAGCCTGCTTCCGCTGCGTGTCGTCTACGATCATCAGTATGGACGCTGGTATCTGATCGGCTATCACAGCCGGACGGGGATCAAGAAGCTGCGGATGGACGGCCTGACCCAGGTTGAAGAGGGCGAGCCTGTAGAAGAAGAGGAATTCACGCAGAGACTTCAGCAATTGAAGGCTCAGCTGGAGTATAGCTGGGTGACGGATACCAACCGTACAGTTAAGGTGGCCGTCCGGTTCTATAACCCTAGCCGGTCCGGCGCCAACTTCATCCGCGAGCGGGTCGAGGCGCAGGGGCAGTGGGGCGTGATTACAGAGGAATCCGATACGACCTTCCTGTACGAGATTACGGTGAATGAGATTTTTGAGATTAAGCCTTGGCTGCGGAGCTTCGGCTCCAGCTGCGAGATTCTGGAGCCCCGCTGGCTGCGCAAGCAGTTCATGGAGGAATGGAAGGAGATTAAGAGCTACTATGAATCCCTTTGAGAAAATATTCAACTTCCAGATCATCTCCCGCCTGGAGGAAGCAGGCTCCCTGGCACTGACCTCGCAGGAGCGATCCTGGCTGAAGACGATGCTGGGGCATCCGGCGGCGGCTGAAGCTTTTTCAATGGAAACCTTACGTAAACTGAATTCCCTGCTGGAGCCTGAAGCATCTATTGAAGTAGGAGAGATTATCATCGAGAAGGCCCGCAGCAAGGAGCGCCAGGTCTATCATCCGCTGCTCCGCCCCCTGCGCCGCATCATCATGGAGAATCAGGGAATTCAGATCACGTATGCGATCAAGCATGGCGGCGAACGGACCGATCTGTCCGGCTTCCCCCACAAGCTGGAGTACAATATGTATAAGCGGGAATGGTATCTGCAGTGGTACAGCACCCGGCAGCGCTCACTCATGTCCACCAAGCTGCGGAACATCTTGTCTGCCGAACCTGCTCCCATCCCCGCCCACCGGATAGATGGCCTCAAGGCCCGGATCGCCCGTCTCCTGGACGGTCTGAGAGAATCGGCCTGCATTCAGGTCATTCCTGTCTACAATGCCGAGCTGTCGCGGATCTTGTCCACCTTCTCCTGCTTCGATAAGTCAGTAGCCTTTGATGAAGCTACGGGGATCTACCACATCACCGTCCACTACATGAGGGACGATAGCGAGTTCCTGCTCTCCCGCATCCGCTTCCTGGGCCTGCGCGTGAAGATCACCCAGGGCGAGCAACTGAAGCAGCGCATGCTGAAGTCGGCGGAGATGGCGGTGGGGCGGTATGGGGAGGGATAAAGGCAGTGGGAAATTGAAGAACCCGGTGAGCCATACTTTCAGCTTGCTTGAATAATATCATCCAACAGCTTCCGGATCTTCTGCTCCTCCAAGCTTTCATTGGTTGCAAATCTTTTCAGCTTCAATCCATAGGTTTTGAAAATATTATTTTTCATTTTGTCCTTTTCTAATTGTTCAGGCTTATTTTCATGAAATTCAAATCCGTCTACTTCAATGGCTAGTGCCGCTGTCATGTCCAGTTTATGATAAATGACAAAATCAACAGAAGCGCAGTTTTTGATATATTGCCGCTCCTGATCTGTCAATTTATCTACACTTCTAAGCAAATTCTTAAGAGGAATCTGATTTCCAAGTGTAAATCCGCTATAAGCCGGTTCTTGCAACAATTCCGTAAGCAATGCCTCCATTAAATTTTCTGATTGGAACCGGGATTTATTGAAATACTTCGCTCGTTCTCTGAATGCATGAAGCTTAATGGAGTATTCCTTATACATTAGATCAAATATAGAAACAAGTTCGCTCTCCACCACATTCTCATCTAATGTGCTATATTCCATATAACGTGTGAGGTCGCCAATTTCGTTACCATATTTCCGAAACAGGGCATGATCGGTTACCAGAATGAACTTATTTTGCGCACGGGAGACAGCTACATTAATCATGCAAGGATTATTCACAAATTTCATACCAGTTTTGCCGGAACGCGTCTGATCCAGCACGGTTGACATAATCATAATAGGTTTTTCACGGCCTTGATATTTATGTATGGTGTCGCTCTCTATATCATCAGTGAACTGCCCGGCTGCCTTCTCTACCTGTTTCCGGTATGGTGTGACGAAACCAATATCTGTGTGCCCGACTGCCACTTCCTCCAAACCCACAAGAATCTCTTTTTCAATGACGTCCAGTTCCCGCTGGTTGAACTTCCCCTTACCTTCCCCCCTAGTAACTTCCCGCAAGTGATTGCCTGGGGAAGTCTTGTAAATTAGCAGTGGCAGATCCGCCTCTTCTTGAGCCGTATAAGTGATGAGATCACCGTTATAATACTTCTGATTGCAGAACTGAATGATCTGGGGATGACAGCGGTAGTGCTCTTTAAGCATCACTTTAGGAATATTGTCACCGTATAAAGCAAGCATAGATGACAATAGATTATGTTCAAAATAATTAAAAGCTTCGTCAATGCCAGCGGAATCTGCATTTCCAACCAGTTGCTGGATCTCCATAGTCACAATTTGTGGCAATTGTTTCGTATCACCAACTATGATTGCTCGCTTACAACAGGATAGAGCAAGTGCACCTGTGATCAAGTCCACTTGGGATGCTTCGTCAATGATGACATAGTCAAATAAATCATTCTCTGGAATACAGTTACGTAAAGAATGGGTTGTGCTCAATACAATTGGATAATAGTTGATAAATGTTTTAAAATTCTTACTCTGCCGATAATCTTTCACACTACATTTAACACTTGGAAGATTAAAATATCTCTTATGCAGTTTATGACGAAAAAGCTCTTCAGAGCACTGCTGATGTTCATCCAACAAGGGTAAATAGAACGCGGACTCAAGCTCTTGTTCAATCTGTTCAATACGGCTAGACAGTTCTTCAATACGCAGGGCATAGAACTTCCGTTGAACATTCAGAATTACATCTGCACCCTGTTCTCTCAAGTATTTAAAGTCAGTGAACCCATGCTTAAAAAACAGCTTGAACTTGTACAGTAAGCCAGTATCTTTATCTTTTCTCACCGCAAGATGGCTATCCTTCATGAATTCAAGCATCCGCTCCGGGGTCTCTCGGTAGAATGACAGCCTCTTGAGAGATTCAATCTCCTGATCAGCATAATAATTCTCAAAATGCTTTTGCTCCAGTACATACGCAGATAACTGTTGCTTCAACCTTGCCTTCTCTACATCCAGCTTCATTAAATTAGTGATACGGCCATCCAGCTCTTGTACTTTAGAGAGAAGCTCTATTTCCGGCATCTCACTGTCCCAGCCCGCAACCTCCGCAATAGGCAGGTTAGCAAAGAAACGTTTTTTGTTCTTTGTATTCCCCAGCGATGCTGTCAAAAATGAATATCCCTCCGCCTCCAGCTTATCGCGTACATTCTGAACTGCTGCATTATTCCCCGAGACCACAGCCACTTTCTTCTGCTGCATGACCGCCAAATTAGCTAATATATTGAGAATCGTCTGAGTTTTACCTGTACCCGGAGGCCCTTCAATGATACTAATTTTACTGCGCAGGGCTTGGTCTAATGCTGTTTTTTGACTTAGGTTGTAACGAAAAGGAAAGATCGGCTGTATTTCAGAAGAAGCATCTATACTCACCGGAGAGCCATTAACATAATGACTCAAAACACTCTCTGGGCGCACAAAGCTGAGTTTGGCAAACTGCTTTTTCAGAAAGTCCTTCGTTTCCGACTGCTCTTCTGAGCTTCTGAGATGAAGTGAGATGGAAGTCCAATACTCCATGACTTGTAGTGCATCAGAGGTCCTAATGCCGCTGTTCTCAATCGTGACGTTCTGAGATTCATACACCCGTTTGGTTCCATTATTAAAAAAGACACAGATTCTAGGCCCAAAATCCAGCACTTTCATCACATTATTCAGAGGATGCTCCTGATTAAATATCACCTGCTCTTTAGTAATTGCGATAGCAGCAGGATTGCTGAGGATTATTACATCACTTGCAAGAAAGTTATAGGAAGTTGGATAATTGCGGAACGTAACTTGAATATTGGTACCGCATTGTGTAAATGAAGCGATATCTGCAGTGCGGTCCTTTTTTCTGACTAGTATTAAAAACTTATTTTCGTCCATGGCACTTCCTCATAATGGAGTATTTGAGTTTGATATGTATGAAATTCTTTAGATTGTAACGATATTCCTTCACTGGAATTAAAAAAATTGGACAAAACAAAAAAAGACACCTTCCACGGTGTCCAAAGAAAAACTACCCCTCGACTAAAACCTCGATCATCATCGTCGTCCCGGTCTTGAATCCAGATACAAATGCAGCCGCCATATCCATCCCCTGCACCTGTGAATACAGATCCAATAATGCCTCCAGCTCCGTGAACTCATCCGGTGACAGCCTCAGTCTCCAAGCTTCAAGAGATTCGGTAATCTGCCTGTTGAGCGGGCGGTAATCAGGGTCTTTGGAGACAATATCCTCATTCGGGAATAAACTGCCATGATATAGCGATTCTAGAATGTTGGGCATTGGGGCCTCCTTCATAAGCTACATTTAACTTTAGGATTTAAGTCAGCGTAGCATATTTACAGAGTGTATATGGTACGTATAAACGTAAAGCATAAAATTTCTTGAAGTAAGTTATGCAGAATCTCTTGGGTCCGTAATGCAGCATTAAGCGATCTAAGAGTGACGCATTAGCTTCAGTCATATCGTTAGAATCGTTGACACCTTTAAACATTGAGGAGATTATCGATTTGACTGATTTCTCGTTTGATTGTTATGGTGAAAAATATCACAAACGAGTCTGCTATCATAAAAAAATGAAGACAGTTAGAAAAGGTTAATTTCTTAGCCGCCTCTTTAATCATCATAATGATATATCTGGAGTTTTAGTGTGAAAAATGGCTGAAATGTTTAAATCCGATTTGAATTGTTTCGAATTCTTCCCACGGAACTGATCTTAATAAATTCCGTCTATTCGAAAATGCCTCCGCCGGGGTCATCACAACAAAAACTGAGTCAAATTTAGCCTTAGTTTTATCTCGACGACGTGTTAGATATTTTCCACAACAGTCAATATTATCAATAAAATCAATACATTGCTCGATGACACGTTTGTCCACCATTTCAGGATCCGATTGCTCTGAAGCCTGACTAAGCGCATTTAGAAGGAAAGATTCAATTGCTCCAGTATCCTCAAAAGGTATTATAAGCGGGAGACAGTTCAAGCTTTGCTGGCTTTGAAGAGCATTAGTGTATGAAGATCTATTCCAATTATTGTGAACAAATTCACCATCAAACTGAACATGATAACGATTGAATTCAGATAATAGGCTTGTAAGAAATACGGCTTCAGTTTCTACTTCATCACGATCACAAACAACTGCAATGCTGTCGTAAGGAAAGAGAGGGCCTAAAGAGTTATAGTCTAGGCATTTGTTTAATATTGCTGGAATTTTACTACAGCCCCCAGCAGAAATTAGGCAAAGAGAGTTTCCCGATGAATGACTAAACCATTTCTGGTTATTGGGTTCAGTTATCCTGTTCATTTTATCTGTATAATGTTTGATGTTGACATACTCCCAATTATAAGTTTTCTCAAGGAAGTATTGAAGAAGTACCAAGTCTGTATTGCCTTCACAAATGATTACGCTCTTCATAATCTCAACTCCATATCGTAATCATCACGAACTTGCCGAGCTTTATTTGAATCAAGGACACGTGCAACAGACTGTTCGTCCTTTTTAACCAATGTTATTATATGGGTTTGTATTTGTTCTTGAAAGTTCTCATCGCTATTGAGAATTTCATCAACTGCTTCAAGGCTGTGTGTTGTAATAAACAATTGCACATCAAATTTAATACAAGCTTCTACTAACCAATTAAACACTTCTCTCATTGCTTTTTTGTGAATAGATGTCTCAATCTCATCAATTAATAGAACACCGTTCTTTGCAGAGACAACTCCTTGTGCTAGAGAGACCATTCTTTTCATTCCATCACCAAAAGTAGAAAGAGGCAACATCCCTAAGCTACGGTGTTCTAGCGCTTGAATAAATCGTTGATCCTCTTCCTGAATGATACCGATATCTATTATATTATTGTCAAAAATATTTAAAGCCCGAACAACATCACGCTTAATTGAGGAGCTTTTGAAAAGAGAGCGAGATGTGTTATTAACAATGTGTTCAATTGTAGAAATAAATCTTGAAGGAAGGGAATACTCTGTTCTATTAACACGGATATTTTTAATGTATTTATGCATTAAAATTGGTTCAGTTTTCGTTTCTCCTCCATGCGAATATTTAAGTTCCCCCTCAAAACCTTCAACTTCTTCAATATCTATAGGTTCGAACGTTAGTCTTTTTTGGGCTAATGGAGATAAGAATTGTCTCAGTTCTTTTGGATCTACTAGTTGTTTAACTTTATTACCAATCACTTCTATAGCAATTTGATGCTCATTTACTTCCCCATCCAACTTAATATTTAAGTTTTCGTTTCTTCTATCGAACATATAGAGAAATGAATCATATAAACCTAGGCTTCCTTTACTCATAAAGTTATATCGCTCTCGCAAACGAGATACTGAAGCGAAGTTTGAAAAATCAGATGGCCCGACTAAAAGCATAATAGCTTCGAGAAGGCTAGTTTTCCCACTATTGTTATCACCAATAAGCACATTGATATCTCCGAATTTTTGAATAGATAAGTTACGTATACCACGAAAAGATTGAATATTAATGCTCTCAACATGCTTCGCCATAGGTACACCCCTTTCTTTATTAGTATGGTCCAACATTTTAAATATAACACTGGAACATAGGAATTTTATAACTAGAATCTAGATATCCGTACACTCATATTATGTATAAACTATATAAAATTTCTTTTAACGCATAGCACTTAGAAGGTGTTTGGTTAACTTAATTCCTTGTTAAAAGTATAACAGAAATACTTGCGATATTAACAAAGTCTTAATCTAAAGCCGGATTCTTTACCGCCTTCACTAATTCGTCCCTGACTGTCAGATCGCCCAGATTGCCTTTCGACAATAGAACCGGTAAGGATTCCATGTCCGGCAAGGAATAGAATTTACTTGAGCCGTCCTCAGGATCCCTGTAACACAAAACAACCCCAAACAATTCTTCTTTGGATAGAGCGTTCAGCAAGGTTGGATTATGTGTTGTAATAATAACATCTATCTGTCTCTCTTTGGTTAGTCTGGATATCGTTTGGATCAGGCTCTTAATTCGGCTGGGATGGATTCCATTATCCACCTCTTCTATCACAATCATAGTATCAGGGTCTTCAGTAATCAGCGAGGATAGAATGGCCACATATCTGAGAGTACCGTCCGAGAGACGCTTGGCCTCCACGAATTCCGAGCGTTCACCATACTTCTCCTTCAGGCAGAACATCACATCACCAATGGAAGTCTCTATGAACCCAATATCCAAAATTTCATTCTCCGGCAGATCCTTTAGGGCGTTCAGCAGCTCTTGCTTAACCTCTTCATTCTTGCACAATTCATATATAACAGAAGAAATATTATCGGCCGTAGGTCTTAGCTCATGGTCGCTCATCCTTGAATAATCTCTCATTCGAACCGGCAAAGGATCTAAGAAGAGTATCTTCCCCAGGCGTTCCAGAACCAGATTTATATAAGACACGTTCTTCTTATTATTCTCTGTAGTCGTAGGCATCTTCGAAGATAGTTGTGATAGAACAGAGACAGAACGAATACAGGTCACTTCGGGATTTCTCCCCTTGCGCCCATTATTATATTCAACGTTCATATCGCTATAATCGTCAGGTGTGTCTTTGGTCTGAAAAATGGTCATCGGCTTTGCGCCGCTAGAGGATAGCTTCAACAAATGCTCAGTAAGCACAAAAACACGATTGCTCACTTTGATGGTTATGGAATACTCCAAGTCATAATCCGCATCAATATCCACCAGACATCCTAGAGTAAATGTATCTGTACCAATTCTGGGACAGCCTACACTACCACCTCTGATCTCACTGTCCACATTCTTAGAGCCATCCAGAATAATAGATAGGTCTCTTCCTGAAGCGATTTCAGAGAGTATCTTCATCCCTTCAATCGCATTGGTTTTACCGCCTGCATTAGTGCCAATAACCGATGTTAATTTCTCAATTTCTAGAATAGATGAATCAAAGCTTTTAAAGCTCTGGAACGAAAAATTCTTCAGCATCTCAAGCGCTCCCCTCACATGGAGTATTACCCTTATACCCTTCATTATAGCAAATTATGATCATAGTAATACTCACTCGTGAGAGGCACAATAGTGCCTCTTCAACCGAAAGAAAGAGACGGCCCATTCAGGCCGCCCAGGTTACTGCCAGCGGAGAAGGATTTCTCCCCTACTCCACCACCAAATAATACAAATTAGCCGTACTATCCTTTGTAATCGTATGCGCACCCGCCGCAAGGGAGACGGTGGCCACACCGTTCGTTATGGGATAGCTTGTCCCATCCACCTTAATCTTGGTTCCCTCGGAGCCAAACACCAGCGTCAGTGTGGACGCCTTGGCTGAGGTGAATTGGATGCTGGTGGCGCTCTCGATCTTCAGGCATTGTGTTAAGGTCAGGCCGTTATAGACTACCGTTCCTTTGCTGGTGGAGAGGTTGCCTTGAATGGTGAAGAAGCTGCTCGAAGTTCCTGACGCTGTAAAATTGTGAACCGCAGCTCCCGGGGCAGGAGTAGTTGTTGGCACTGGAGTTACAGTCGGCACCGGTGTTGCCGTCGGTACCGGCGTCGCTGTTGGCACTGGTGTTGCCGTTGGCACCGGTGTTACCGTTGGCACAGGCGTCGCCGCTGGAGTCGGCGTTGGGCCTCCCGGGTTAGCATTGCCTCCCACAAACACCAGCCCTGAGGTGTAACTGCGGATGGCAGACATTAACGGCGCGTTGAGGGCATAGGAGGTGTCGTCCACGGCATTATTGAAGGTCCAGCTGAAGTCGCCGCCCCCTTGGCGTCCTGCTCCCGCTGTAACTTTCTGCCCTACTACGCTTACGTTATCAACAGCTGCTGCGCTGACACCTGTATCGACCAGCGTATCAAAGTTGTTATAAGCTGTTCCGCCAACAAGTGCTTTGTATGAGCCGGGAACGGCTTCACTTCTCGATGAGGCCAGGTAAGCATCGTTAGAGGCTGCATTTGCCGGAGCTGTTCCGGTATTGGAGTTGGCATAAATGAGACTGGACGCCCCCGTAATACTGTTATTGAAGGCCTTAATCATCCCGCCAGTCTCCCCGGAGAATGTGCCTTCGCCCAGTGCATCCGTCCCCTGGAGGGAGCTAAGCATCGGGTATTTGGCATTGCGGAACACATTACTTTCCACGAAGGCCGAAGCGCCGGTCGTCACGCCCACACCGTATTTTGATACACCGTCATAGAAGTTATTATACACATGGACCGAGGCCACTCTGATCCGCGGGTGACGCGAGTCGGAATGATCGAACCAGTTGTGGTGGAAGGTGACGAAGAACTCTGCCGATTCGCTAAGTCCGACCAGAGCTGCTTTGCCGGAATCGAAGTAGTGGTTGTACGAAATGGTGATATACGTGGAGCCTTTCTTGAGGTCTGTGGAACCGTCGCCTTTGACCTGGTCCGCATCACTGCCCGCTGATCCGTAGAAAATATCATTATTATGCACCCACACATTCGCGTTGCCTGTATCCATGGAAATGCCGTCATCCGGGAACAGCATTACGCCCAGATTCCGAACCTCCACATTCCCTGTATATCTAAGCAGCAGCCCCCAGCCATAGGCATAGGCGTCCTTGCCGATCCCTTCGATTGTCAGGTTCATTTGGGTATAGTTACTTTTCCCCTTTACCTCCAAGTAACCACTGCTGTTAAGCTGTCCGCTGAGATCCGCTGCGTTCACTTTCCCGATAAAGCGGATGGCCAGCGGCGTTGTGTCATAGCCTTTTTGCCGAAGAGTAAGAATGCCGCCAAGACCTACTCCCGTCTGCACGGTACCCGAGCTGCTGACCACTACGGGAAGCGTTACGGTTTTGGCATTCTGCGAGGTGATATACAGCACCTGTGCGCCGCTCTTGAGCGTTCCGTTGTTGTTATAAGCACCTGAGCCTGTACCAAACGGAGAGTTGGAGGAGAAAGCAAATCCGGACCGGTCATACGGCGTTACATTCAGTGTACCCGTAACTGTATTAACCGTTCCTCCGCCTGACAATACCGCTTCAATCTTCATGACATAGCTTCCCGCTGCAAGGCCTACGGCGTCCGCTCTCCAGTAGGAAGCATATTTGCGGATTAATTCATTGTGAAGCTGCTGATACTGCGAGTCTGCTGCACCTGAAGCCTTGACATACACATTATAACCAGACGCATTGCTGACAGGCGACCACTCCGCATACGCCGCTTCATTCCCGCCACCGCTGCCTGTCAGCGTAACCCCCGCAGCGTACACTGCCCCGGTTCCCCATCCGCCGTATATCAGAGTGAGTATAAGAGAAAACAACAAAGCCATACTGGTTACCTTCGCAACTAACCTTTTCATTCATTTGCCTCCCCGGATTTATTTGTTGCAGAATTACATGTAACCGCTTGCAATTTTTGATGTTGCTTCTCTTTTCACCCCCTCTTTACCTGCTGATCTGTATCCTTGAAGGACATAAGAATCTGAGCCTCACGGATACCCCGAGCATAGCAGAAGCCGAATTAGTGCTGAAACAATCATTTGCTCATATCGCCTGCGATTATGCGCTATTATGAGAAAATGATTATTTTGCAGCGAAATGATACCTGCATGCAAAAAGACACCCGCCCAGGGTGCCTTGAATTGTCGCTACTATTGGTGATACAACGGCTACTGAAACTTCGTATTGACGCGGATCTGGCCGCTTTTGCTTTTGACCGCTGGCTTCTCAGGCTCTTGGCTCAGGTTCTGGCCGATATCGGTAGCGTTCTTCTTGAAGGTCTCGGTCACAGTCTGAATGACTTCCCCTACATTGTGCGCCGATTCAAAGATCGGATCGATGGTCTTGATCTTCCCCTTCACATCCCGGGTGACCTGATTCGCTGTGTGAATGAGCTGAGTCGCCTCTCCCGTCAATCCATGGATGGCATTCCTCACCTCGCCCAGCGTCTTGTTGGTCTCCCCAAGCGTGGTCATTCCCTTGCGCAGCGTAAGAATCAAGAACACGGCCAGACAGATAAACGCGACCGCCGCAAAAGCAACACTAAGCTGAATTAACATATGCAACGCCTCCTGTAGTTCCACTCTATGTCCAAATTACAGACATCATTCCTACTCGTTGCTTATAATGGAGCTACAGAGCAGACCGACCAAAAAAGCAATGCGAGACAGGTACGATTCTCCCGCCGGGATTAAAATGAGAGGTGTTATGAGAGCCAATACAGTAACCGACTGGCACCGTAAAGTAGAGACTGCAATTCTTAGGATGATGAACACACTGGATGAGCCCTTGCATTTCAGGCAAATGTCTAGGGAGGTCTATTCTTCGCCGTATCATTTCCACCGTAAGTTCCGGGAGCTGACCGGCGAGAATGTGCATGAATGCTTGAGAAGACTGCGTATGGAGAAGGCCATGCATGCCCTGCGGAACTCGAAGACAGCCGTAACAGAGGTCGCCTTCGATGCCGGTTACGAGACAGCAGAGGCTTTCACCAAAGCATTTAAGCACACTTATGGCCTGACACCGACCCTGGCCCGGAAGCTCCCCAGCTGGGAGGGCTGCCTCTTCTCATCCGTAGGCCTGCATTACAGCGAGCGGCTTCAGCCGAATTGGTTCTACCTTAATCCTGAAGGAGTGCATTCAATGGAGACGAAGATTATTGCTTTTGCTGCAAAACGAATCGTTGGCGTTCTTAATAAAGGGGATTACTGGGGCCTGCCGCATGCCTGGGAGAGCTTCCACAGCATCCTGGGAGAACATCAGCTATACCCTCATGCCAAGGAGTGGATGTCGGTCTTTCCCGACCATGACCCGCAGATTCCGGTGAAGGATAAAAGATCCTACGCCGCCGTACATGTAGCGGATGACTTCACGGGCACATACGGCCTGCAGGAGTACATCATTCCCGAAGGGCTGTATGCGGTGACGGTTCACTTCGGCTCATCGGAAGAGATCGGCCCCACCTGGGACCGCTGGATGGAGGAATGGCTGCCCGCCAGCGGCTGGAGAGCCGACCCTTCAAGACCGAATTATGAATGGTACCAGAACCAATGCATGCCTCCTGAGCTGACGCTGACCTTCTTGTGCACACCTGTGGTCAAAATCGAAGGGCGCTGATTACGACTCGCTTTTGCCGCCTTTGAAGGAAGATAATTTGTCGATTAGCTTGTCCTTATAGATTAGTCCCAGGATAAAGGCTAGGACTGAGATAACGGAAATGACGATGGTGGGGCCATAATTCTTATCGTAAATATTAGCCCCGACGCTCACGGAGGCCAGCAGCCACGGGAATCTGGCAATGAGCAGGATCATAAAGAATCTTAGGGGCTTCATCGTCGTCAATCCCGCGGCATAGATGAACATATCCTTGGGGAATCCGGGAATAATGAAAACAATGAACAGGAAGATTGAGAATTTCTTATTATCCATCATCCCCCGCATCCACTTGAACTTGTCCTTCTGCAGCAGCCGCTCAATGAAAGACCCGCCCAGAAATCTGGTGAAATAGAAGGCAATCATCGCCCCCAGCATCATCCCCCCAGTCACGTAGACTGCCCCTAACGTTGTCCCATAGATGTATCCCCCGGCAATTTGAACGACCTCTCCCGGTATGGGTGCGATCACCGTCTGGAGAATCTGGAAGAGAACCAGCATAACCGGACCTAGCTTTCCTGTAGAAAGGATATAATCCCGGAAGGCATCCAGCGACATCGTCAGTCGCAGAAGCTCCGGCAGGTATCTGATGAATACAATCGTGGTCACAAGGCCTGCGCAAGCGAGGAGAACCTTGCTGACCCGCTTTTTGTGTAATAACCAATCCATTCGAATCCCTCTCTTCACTGGCTTAACATACCTCCAGCTTAGGTGGATATTCTTAAGATCCGGGCATGGAATTCCTTAAGAATTCTTAAGTCGCCTGTCATCCGGTGGTTTAAGCGCTATGGACAATCTATAATGTAAGCACGGCAAGTGCTCGTGAAAGGAGGGGGATGGAAAAATGATGAGTCCTGCGAAGACCATACTCATAGCCGACGACAACTACGAGATCCGGGAGATTGTCCGGGTGCTCCTGGAGAGCGAGCAATACCATGTCATTGAGGCTGTAGACGGTGAAGATGCCGTGAATAAAGTAGACGATAGCATCGATCTGATTATTCTCGATATTATGATGCCCCGGAAATCGGGCTTCAAGGCTTGCGTGGAGATTCGTGAGATGACCAGTGCACCTATTCTTTTCCTGACAGCCAAGACTCAAGACTCCGATAAAACCTTGGCCTTCTCGGCCGGAAGCGACGACTACCTCTCCAAGCCCTTCTCCTACACCGAACTGGTGTCTCGGGTGAAGGCCTTACTGAGGCGATATTATGTATACAAAGGCAAGGAGGATACCTCCTCCCCCTCGAATGTAATTACCTTCAACGGGCTAAGCATTAATCGTGCAGTCAACGAGGTATTGATGAACGGGAAGGAGCTTACCCTGACCGAAATTGAGTACAAGCTGCTGGCGCTGATGGCCGGCAACCGCAACAAGATTTTCTCGGCGCAGAATCTCTATGAGAGTGTATGGGACGAGCCTTATTTCTATAGCTGCAACAATACGGTGATGGTTCATATCCGCAATCTGCGGATGAAGCTGGAGAAGGACCCGCAGAATCCCAAATTCATCCGAACCGTCTGGGGAAAGGGGTACCGGATTGAATAACAAGCTGCGGTGGAACAGGCTGAAACTGAAATTAATCCTGTGCCTGATCGGTTCGTTCGTGGCTTCTGCAGGATTATTCCTGCTGCTGCAGTCCACAGGTGAAGATCTGCTGGAGCATTACCGGACCAGAAGCTCGTTCATTAACAAGCAAGAAGAGCAAGCCCTTCCGGCACTCCAGGAATATATCTCCGGGCAGCATCTTGCGCTTAAGGATGACGCGAAGATCGCCGCATGGGTCCGAGACGCCAAGTACGTGAACCTCTATCTCTATAAGGATAACCAATTCCTTTACTCTACCGACGGGTACACGATCAAGACCGAGAACACGAGGTTCCTGCCGGACCCTAACATTTTCAGCAAATCCCAGTATTCCACGGTTACCTTTGCGGATACGGCTGCTCAGGTGTATATGGAGTATTTTTTTGAATACAAGTATTACAACCTCATCACGATTCTGGGTGTGATTCTGTCGTTCCTATTCTTCATCATCCTGGTCCTGTTCTTCATCAACAAGAAGACCTCTTACATTGGCGTGCTGGAGAAGGAGATTAAAATTCTGGAGGGCGGGAATCTGGACTATCCGATTACACTGAGGGGGAAGGACGAGCTGTCGTCGCTGGCCCAGAGCATCAATGAGATGCGGAAGTCGTTCATTGAGCGCCTGGAGAGCGAGGAGCAGGCCAGATTGGCCAACAGCGAGCTGGTCACCGCCATGTCCCACGATCTGCGGACACCGCTGACCGCATTGGTAGGCTACCTTGACATCATTGAATACAAGAAGTATCAGGATCAGGAAGCGTTAGCGAAATACATTCATAACAGCAGGAAAAAAGCCTATCAGATCAAGCATCTGTCCGACAAGCTATTTGAATATTTCACCGTCTATAACACAGAGGAGAATGATCTGGAATTCGAGTCCTACGATGGGATTCAGCTCATGGATCAGTTAATCGATGAGCAGTCGATGCTGCTGGAGAATCACGGCTTACAGGTAGCATGGGAGCCTTCCCCTGTCCCTTTCCGCGTGGAGCTTCACCTGATCTCCTTCAGGCGGGTATTCGACAATCTCTTCTCCAACATTACGAAGTATGCCGATACGTCTGACCCCGTCACTATTGCGTATAGGATTGAAGGCCGCTGGCTGTTGATGGATATCACGAATGCTATTAAAAGGGCGGCCCATGAAATCCATAGCACCGGGATCGGCCTCAAGACCTGCCACAAAATCATCAGCCAGCATAAGGGCGAAATCACGTTTACAAGCACTGGAAGCAAGTATTCCGTCCACATCCGCTTGCCGGTAAATACCCCACAACCCCAACCTTAAGGAGGAACCATCATGCAAGACATCAGTACCGAGCGATTAATCATCAGAAACTTCCGGGAGTCAGATGCACCGGGGATGCTGGAGTACTTAGCAAATCCGCGGGTGAACTGTTTCCTTAGCGAACGCCTATCCACGTTAGAAGAAGCCCTCGCTTCTGCCAGCGAACGGAGTCAGGACGATTCCCATCTGGCCGTCACTCTGAAGGAGACCGGGGCAATCATTGGCGATCTGTTCTGCATGAAAGAGGAGCCCGATACCTATAGCGTAGGCTGGCACTTCAACCCGGCCTACGAGGGCGTCGGCTATGCCAGCGAAAGCGCCCGC
Organism: Paenibacillus sp. FSL H8-0048; assembly: GCF_038002825.1. Lineage (NCBI taxonomy): Bacteria > Bacillati > Bacillota > Bacilli > Caryophanales > Paenibacillaceae > Paenibacillus > Paenibacillus sp. FSL H8-0048. The sequence continues at coordinate 4,382,427 of NZ_JBBODF010000001.1, forward strand.
GCGCTGCTGCGCTATCTTTTTCTGGAGCAGGAAGCCAGACGCATCTACGCCTACGTCGAGGACGACAACTCCAGATCGCAGAATCTCTGCGAGAAGCTGGGGATGCGCCGGGAGGGCTGCTTCCTCGAATTCATCTCCTTCACCACGAACGAAGACGGAACGCCGAAGTACGAGAACACGCAGCAGTTCGCTATATTGAAGCGGGAGTGGCTGGGGCAGGGATATATGTAACCACGAACAGCCAAGGCGCAGGGCCATCCTGTTCCTTGGTTGTTTTTAGCTGGAGTCGCCTGCCGGCTATCGTGACAACCTTTTTTTTAACTTCTCCGGTATGGGGATATGCCTTATGGATTCTACCGGATGATACAGCAGCATCCATGGTCCTGAGAAACGCATCACGCGCTTGATTTCTTGGCGGTAAGCCGGTGTATAGCAATGAATGTGACACTTCGCACAAGCAGTCTTCTCATCACCGAATTTGCAATAGGAGAGTCTTTTCATAACATACTCATTTAAATTCCAGCATTCCTCACAGAGCTCCTGCCCATGATGTTTTTTCTTGCAATAGATACGGATCATCTTTGATGCAATTATTTTTTCTTTGCGGATCTTAGGGCCATCGCTCAAAGGCAGCTCTGCTGCGCTCATATAAGAAGCCTCCTTGACTTAGTTAAACTTACTCGTCCATCTCCTTGAAATGAAAATGCTCATGATGGATCGCATCCATTCCAACCAGCTCTCCGCTCTTCTGCTCAGCAACAAAAATAACCCAGATATATTCATCAGCCATTTGGACACCTTGCCTTTATCTAGTACCACATCAGATTTAAACAAGTGACTTCATTCCATAAATGTGGTAAGGGATGAAGCTGAATTCGTAGCGAAAAAAAAGGGGTAAGTGTATTCTGTGCAACTAAAAACAGTTAAACGGGTGGAGTTCCTCTTCTAATTGTAGTCTGTACAACTAAATTTGCCCATATGGGCGAAAATCCAGAACTAGAGGCATTTTAATTGCAGGAAATACAACTAAACGGAGATTTAGCGGCACATAAGGCGATTTAGCTGTACAAATTGCAATTAAGCCTCCCCTTGCACTCTAAACGTGGCGCGGTAAACCCTCAGCAAGCCATGAGTTAAAGTAATTTTCTCACGTTTAGATCTGATGAGCTACTAGTCCTATCAACGATCCCTTAGATCTTCAAGAATGCCCAGATCCTCTTCAAACACATCGAAAAACGCCCCAAGTCCTCTCATACGAATCTCGTTCAGCTCTTCTGCTGTCATTAATCCTGCTTGATACAGATTCATGTATTCCTGAGAAACGCTTTGATTAAAGATCAGTAAATCATCGGTGTTAATCGTCACAGGTACCCCACAATCATACAGCTTCCGAATAGGATGGCTGCCGTAGTTCTCCGCTACACCAAGCATGATATTACTAGTAGGACAGACATTCAGTTGAATATGGTGAGCAGAAAGCCAGCTCATAATTTGGGGCGAACGGACGGCTGCAATTCCATGGTGAACCTCATGAAGCCCGAGCTCCTCAACAGCTTCCATAACATCATCTGCGGTTCCGAACTCCCCCACATGAGCCTTGAGCGCCAGCCCCGCCGTATTCGCAGCTTGGTAAATGGACTTAAAGGATGTAATCGGCTGAGCAAATTCATCGCAACAAATATCAATGGAGCGAAACCAGCGGTAAGCCAATATTTCATCTAACCGGTTATACACTTCATCTACATTGCAGGCACGGTCCAAAGCCAGCTCCGGGAGAAACTGTGTTGCAGGAGCACACCGGCGATGATATTCATTCATGATCCGCATAAATGGCTCCATTCCTCCCAAGGTATCCACCTCATCCACTCCAAAGCTTAATGCCAATCTCTCAATATGGTCGTCAGCCGCTTGCGCAAAGGAAGCTTCAATCCGTTTCAAATAACCTTGAATACCAGGGCAATGCCGTTTCACAGATTCAACAAACCATTGCTGCATATCCTGCAACGATCGGAACGGTTCCGCCGGCGGCTCTATGTCAACATGCGCCCACTCGCTAATATATCGAATGTTCCCTCCGCGTCCGGCGTGGTTATGCAAATCGCTTTTCGGAATGGACTGCAGATCCACAAGTGATTCATTCATAAGCGCTTCTACAAACCTTTGCTTAGTGGACAGGTTCTTAGGTTCTATCGGCAACTTGTGACACCTCCTTTTCGTGAAGACAAGAACAATTATGACTGTTACGGAACAACTCCGTCAAACCCTCTTGTCTGCATTGTTCCCAGAATCGACCGAACATTTCTTTATCAAACCCTTTGATTCTCTCTTTCTCTCGTATTCAAGAAACAAAGGGTACCTCTAAGCCATAATTTGGCTTTAGAGGTACCCCTTTTAGCTAACGAAAAACATATTTGATTACTTAGCCCTCTTGATGACTAAAGGTTGAAGTAGAAGAATGACTTGTCATAATCGCTATTGTCTCTGAGCTGGACGGCCAGATAGTTCGCCACACCCTTATGTACCGGTACGATTACAAGACCTTCTGCAGTGTAGCTGTAACTTTCACCCGCCTTAAGCTTTTTTAAATCCGTTGCGTCACGGATAGCATCATCCAGGGAGCCGGTGAAACCGGAATTCTTCACACCGACGATACTGTCTCCGTCTGAAGTTTTAGAACCCCACAGTTGTGGTACAAAATCAACAGCAACATAAGTGCCTTCGTTTTTATCATCAGAGATAATCTTACCATTATTCATAACGAACTTCACCTTAGCCAATTTATACTCAATCAAAGCATTGGCTTCTGGCTCTCTGAAACCAAGAATTGCAATTTCACTTCTTGAGATTGACTTTACTGAGCTTACGGAGACAGTGTAGTTTCCTGTGAACGACAGACCATCATAACTATAGGGGTCATTAAATGTAACCGACTTGCCTATTGGAATTGCAGAACTAAGGGTTTTACCGCCATTAGCCGAAGCAGTCGACGTCGTTGCCGCTGGAGATGGTGTATTGGTCACAGTCGGGTTAACAGTTTGCTTAGCCGGTTCTTGGGGAGTCGATGCCGTACTGGTATCCTTATAAGGAATACCACTATCACCTGAACCATCAATCGAAATAGTTAAAGAAGCCCCATCAAAATTAACATCCGCTCCAAGAGCTTCTGACACAGATCTTAAGGGCACATATGTAGAACCGTTATAGACTAAAGCAGATAAATTATTACCCGATTGATCTTTTGGAGTCCATTTGGAACCGTTAAGGACAAACTTGATATCATGGTTCAATTTTGCCTTGATTGCTTCAACCCCATTTCCTGCAAACACCCCTACTGTGCCAAATAGCAGACTTGAAACTACAATAGATGAAACAAACACAGACTTCCTCATTTTAACTAACTTCATTCTGAAAATCCCCCTACAGTTTATTGGATGCTACATGTACCACCATAAGTAAAGCTATCAACATAATGAAATGAACCGCTTGACAAGATATTCTGGGATTTATCCCACAATTCCATTCCAAAGTTAAAATATGTATCTATATATTTATCGGATCAATAGGGAGTAATTGTTAATCCTTTCCCCCGAATTTATAACTCAAAGAGAAATAGAAAAGACACCCCTAAGGGTGTCTTCACTGGTACTGCATCACTCTCTATCCCTTTACGTGGTACGGGCACGCCGATCAGCAAGCGCCATCGCAGCGACATATCCGGAGCTCCAGGCCCATTGCAGGTTATAGCCGCCGCAATCTCCGTCCACATCCATTACTTCACCGGCCAAGTAGAGCCCCGGCACCAGCTTGGATTCCAGCGTTCCTTCGATGAGCTCCGCCGTATCGATGCCACCGGCTGTAGTTTGGGCGTTCGTGAAGCTGTTGGTATCGGTGATTTTAAATTCCCAACGCTTCAATAGTTTATAGAATATTTTCTTGGTTTTCCAGGATAGATCCTGACACAGCAAATGCAGCTGTTGATCAATTCCAGCCTCCTTCAGCAGCACGGGAATCAGCTTCTTGCTGACGATGCCCACGAAGGAATCGGCAACGGTCCGGTGTCCGAAGATCCCCCAGTGGATCTCCAGAAAATCAATTAGCTCTTCCTCCGTGCGCTCCGGCATCAAATCAACCGACAGGGTCACGGATTCTCCTATGCCGAGATTATACGCAGCCTTTCTGCTTAGCTGAAGTATAGGCGGACCCGAAATCCCGTAGTCCGTAAATAGAATCTCGCCAGACTCCGTGCGGATGACTTCATTGTTTACGATAACATGGGCCTCTCCCTCAAATTTGATGCCCGACAGTTCCTTCAAATACGGATAATCCAGCTTCAATTGTACAATGCCTGGCACCGGGTGGATCATAGTGTGCCCCAGACGCTGGACAAGCGTATAACCGGAGCCGTCTGTTCCTGTTTTGGGAGCGGTAAGACCGCCGGTACATAGAAAAAGATAGTCACTGGTATACACAACCTGTTCCTCTGTCTCCGTCTGGCAGGTTATCGCGAACCGCGGATGTCCCGCCGATACGGCCACATCGAGCACTTTATGTTTATAATAGACGGGAACATTCCGGTCCTCCAGCGCCAGCTTAAACACCCCCGGCACCGAAGCCGCCTGCAGCGACATCGGATACATCCGGCCATTCTCCAAGCTCATAAAAGGAAGCCCGAGCGAGGAGAAAAAATCGATGGTCTGGCGGACACCGAATTGCCGCAGCACATGTATGGGGAAGCCTGCCTGATTGCTGTGATACTTGACGGATAGAGCAGCCGCTTCATCCGTACCTGTAGCGGTGGATTGGTTCGTAATGTTGCACCGCCCGTTACCCGTTGTTATGATTTTCTTCCCGAGCCGGTCATTGCTCTCAATAATGGCTGTATCAATACCTTGATCCCTCGCTGTAACTGCAGCCATTAGACCTGCAGCACCCCCACCGATAATGAACAGCTCGTGGTGCCTAGAAGTCTGATCCTTATACATGTTAATTGATGCATCCCTTTTCCTAATAAATTTATTGAATGGACTTAGCGATCGCCATGGCAGCCACATATCCGGAACTCCAGGCCCATTGCAGGTTATAGCCGCCGAAATCTCCGTCCACATCCATCACTTCGCCGGCCAAATACAGCCCGGGCACCAGCTTGGATTCCAGCGTTCCCCGGGTGAGCTCCGACGTATCAATGCCGCCGGCTGTTACCTGCGCATTCGTAAAGCCATTGGTATCCGTCACTTTAAATTCCCAACGCTTCAAGAGGCGATAAAAGTTCTCCTTAGTATTCAGCTTGAGATTCTGGCAAAGAAGCTGTGGCTGTTGATCTAAGCCCGTCTCCTTAAGCAGGACAGTAACAAGCTTCTTGTTAAAGATACCCACGAGGGAATCCGCCACGGTTCGGTGCCCAAAGGTCTCCCAGAGCTTTTCTAGGAAATCGACTACCTCTTCCTCTGTGCGGCCGGGCATCAAATCCACCGATAACTTCACCTGTTCTCCTCTGGCCAGATGATACGCAGCCTTCCTGCTTAGCTGGAGAATGGGCGGACCGGTGATACCATAGTCTGTAAAGGCTATTTCACCCTGTTCACTGCCGATGACTTTACCCTTTACAATGATATGGGCTTGTCCCTGAGATTTGATACTGGACAGCGCCCTCATATTCGGATATTGCAGCTTCAATTGCACAATGGCCGGAAAAGGCTCAATCACGGTGTGCCCCAGACGTTCGGCAAGGGTATAACCGGGAGGTTCTTTTCCTGCATTGGGACCGGTGTTGCCACCCGTAGACAGAAGCAGATAGTCGCTGGTATACACAACCTCTTCCTCTGTCTCCGTTAGGCATTTTATCGTGAAGCGCGGATGATCTGCCGAAGCCGTAACATCCACCACTTTATTCTTAAGGTATACGGGAACATTCCGATCCTCAAGCGCCAGCTGGAAAATATCCAGTACCGCCGCTGCCTGCAGCGACATCGGATACATCAAGCCCCCCTTGAGTCTTGTCAGCGGAAGCCCAAGAAAGGAGAAAAAATCAATCGTCTGGCTGACGCCATATTGCTGCACTACCGCAAGCGGAAATTCGGATTGATTACTGTGATACTTGTGCGATAAAGCGGCTGCTTCATCCTCAGCTGTCACAGTGGATTCATTCGTAATGTTGCAGCGGCCATCGCCTGTCATTAAGATCTTCTTGCCAATCCGGTCGTTACTCTCCAGAATGGCCGTATCGATCCCCATATCACTCGCAGTAACAGCGGCCATTAGTCCGGCAGCACCTGCGCCGATAATAAAGAGCTTGTGGTGCATAGAAGTCTGATTCTCATACATGGTTGGTCAATGCATCCTTTATCCAATTTTCTCTAAGCCCAAAAACACTTGATTAAATTATAGCATAAGCAAAGCAGCGATTCCCTATTAACAGGAGAATCGCTGCTTTGCTGTGTTCTAACGTATACCAATGAAAGGTTGGCTATGTTTACTTAGCCTCCAGCATTCCAAGTGGAAACGGCATTGCCGTCCTTTTAAAGGGCGGTACCGTTTCAGCGAGAAATAGAAGGATAATGTATAGCGTGAAACCTATACATTCTTATATTTTAAGCAGAACCGTAACCGTCTCAGCCCGCGTTGCGGCAGCTTTCGGGAAGAAGCTGTTGTTGCCTTTGCCTTGCATCAGTCCTGACTTCTTCATCTCGGCTGCTGCTCCAACTGCCCAGGCGGGGATGTCGCGGTCATCCGTGAATCCAGCGGAGCGGGCAACGGGAGCCAGCTGTAATGCTCTTGCCAGCATGACGGCCATTTCCGCTCTGGTTACAGGCGCATCCGGGCGGAAATTGCTGTTGTTATCCCCTTGGATGATTCCCAGAGCTACCGCCTGCGCAACGGCTGTCTTGGCCCATGATCCGATCCGGTCACTGTCCTTGAAGGACAACGCTGCTTCTGTGTTCTGAAGCTTCAGCGCCTTCGCCAGCATGACCGTGAATTCAGCACGGGTCACGTTGCGGTTAGGCTGGAATGAGCCATTCGGATAACCTGTAATAATGCCCTGCTTAACCGCTTCCCGGATACTGGCTTCGGCCCAATGTCCGGCAATATCGGTGAGAGATGGACCAGCCACAGGAGGAGTAACCGGGGTTAGCGGGCTCTCATCCGGCTTACCAGGCGTTCCCACAATAACCGGCGGTACTGGTACTGACGGAGACGTTGGCGTTCCGACTCCAGGATCGCCGCCATTTCCGCCGCCCGAACGCTCATTGACCGAAACGCTGATTCTGCCTGTAATGGACGGATAGGCGCTCAAGACCGCCGTAACCGACACTTCTCCAGGCGTGGAAGGTGCCGTAAAGACTGCGCTGAACCGGCCGTGCTCATCCGTTACGACAGTAGCAGGCTCAAGGCTGCCTGAAGAAGCTGCGAGTCTAACCTCCTGGCCGGAGACCGGAAGATTGTCGCTGCCCAAGACTTTTCCTCTAATGGATACGTCATCTCCGGTATTTACGGCAGACTGTGCAGCCTGAAGTTCAATAAGAGCAGGGACTGGTATCGCCTTGCTTACAGATACGGTAAGCGTATTCGTCACGGAAGGATTGCCGGTCAGTACAGCCGTAATAACCACATCCCCGGCCGCAGACGGTGCCGTAAAGACTGTGCTAAACTGACCATGCTCATCCGTGACGGCAACAGCAGGCTCAAAGCTGCCTGAAGCTGCCGTGACCTGGACCGCAGCACCGGCTAACGGTAGCTCTTCACCGTCATAGACGGTTCCCGTAACGGACACTTTGCCTCCAGCGGATACGGAGGACGGGTTGGCCTCCAGTTCAATCCGGGCTGATACAGGCACAGCCTCTTCTTCTACGGATACGGTAACTGCCCCTGTCACAGATGGACTTGCCGGTAGGAGGGCCGAGATGGATACCTTGCCGGGAACAGACGGTGCAGTAAACACCGTACTGAACTTGCCGTACACATCTGTAGTGACTTTGGCAGGTTCAAGGCTTCCATCGGCGGCTGTGAGTTCAACCTCTACACCGGACAGCGGAAGATCGCCATCGGCATAGACAGCACCCGTAACGGATACTTTGCTTCCAGGCACCACAGAAGATGGGGTTGCCGCAAGCTGTACCCTAGCAGGAACGCTTTGCTGCGTCTCTGGTCCAAATACTTTGAATTCCCAGAGCGAGTATCCGTACTTGCTCCCTCTCTGATTTCCATACATCCGGACATATCTGGCATTCACCGGATCGATAGAGATTTCGTCGATCCCCCCGTCTCCATTGGACGTACTATATACCGTCTTCCAATCGTCCAGCGTATCGGAGACATCGATCCGGTATTCTTTTCCATAGGCGTCCTCCCAATGCAGCATCACCTTGGAAATCGCCTGAACGGAGCCCAAATCGACGTAAATCCACTGCGGATCGGCATAGTTAGACCCCCAGCGGGACGTCAATGAGCCGTCTACTGCATTCCCTGCCGACACATCAGCCGCTTTGGACGAGCTTGCAATCGCAGTCTGGCCTTCCGCAAGGTTAGGAACAACCGCTTCATAAACGTTAAATGCAGCAAGCGAGTAGCCGTCTCCTGTCCCCTGCTGGACGCCCAGCATCCGGACGAATCTGGCGCTGGTCTTACCGAAGGAAATGTCGTCGATTCCGCCATCCCCCATGGAGGTCGCATAAACGTCCTTCCAGGTGGCCGCATCATCGGATACTTGAATTTTATAGCTTCTGCCGTAAGCCTTCTCCCAATGCAATCTAACCTTATTGATCATATATTGATCCTGCAGATCCACATAAATCCACTCATCATTTGAAGCGTTTGAGCTCCAACTGGAGCTTCTGTACAGATCCGTAGCATTGGAGTCAAATTGCTTGCCCACGCTGGAGGAAGCAACCGTGCCCTTACTGTAAGCGAGATCATACCCTCTGTCGTCGATAGAAGCTCCCTCGCTCAGCGTCATACTCCGGCCGGTAAACGTATCTTTGCCCAGTCTGTATGTGGTCGTGGTCTGATCTCCGTTCCGGTTCAGCGTTACGTTCACTGTAATCCCCGGCGTTTCGGGATTCGCCACCGAGATGTGGACAGGGTCCGCGGATTCATCGACAATCACCATTGACGGTTTATCTGCGGTGACGGTCAATCCTTCTCTTAGCGTGACTGTACCCGGCTGATAGAACAGCATTTCCGCAATACCCAGCGAACGGTGCCGGACCGCCTGCACAGATGGTGTATTTGCCAGAATACTGATCGGGCTTGCTTCCGCATAGCTGGCGACCTCCCCGGCGGTTTTACCCGGCAATACAATGTATTGATAGGAGGCATTGACCGGCTTCACGCCATGATCCAGCCACATCGAGAACACCGGCTTAGTGATTGGCTCCGTTGAACTGCCAGTAACCACATCGCTCCATTTCCCGGTCTTCGTCTCCTGCTTCACCTGGAAATTCGTCTTATCCGGGAACACGTACCCGGTACTATCGTTATAAGCCCAGCGTCCGCCGTTTACCTGCAACGTTTCATCAATCACTGCTTTACCGTCTACCAGCACATCGCCTGCAGCCAGACTCTGATTCAGCGTCGTATGGACCGGAGCAGCATTCGTTGAAGTGATGCCTGCGCCTAGTGCTACCATTTCATCATCGAAGAAAAAGTAGCCCTTTTTCCCGCTGGTACTCAGCTTGTTGAAATCAAACGCCGTGGCTCCGTACCGCTCATTGGTCACGCCGCCTACAAAGGTCTTCGGGTTATTGAAATTATTCTCCTTCGTGAAAACGTAGGGAGCTGTTGTTCCCGGAACATGATTCCAGTCCATCAGCGGGTACACTTTTCTGTATTCATCCCCGGTTCTCTGGATAGCAGTAGCGCCTTGCGAAGTCCAGTAGAGCAGATTATATCCGCTTGGGTTAATGGTTCTCCATTCGCCCCCTTTGACTGTGCTGGAGGACATCTTAACTGTAATTCCGTAATCCTTCCGCATATGAGAGGAGACCAGGGTCTGCCATTGCGTCATATTGTTCGCATCCTGTCCATTGCCCGAGACCGTGCCAACACCCCGGATATTATCCAGGAAAACAGTGAACTCATCCGCCCGCTTCGGATTAGCCGCCTGCATCCACTCCAGCGGATCTTCATAGAAGGTCAGCGCAGAGCTCTCATAATCCGGCCACTCCGGCCCATTCATCCCCATCCCCAGATCGGCAACATCACCTCGCACCAGATATCTGGTTCCATCCAGCAGATAGGAGGATAACGAATCAATAGCCGCCTGGCTATAGGCGAAGCTTGTGCCCGAGACCACATAGGCCCAGAAGGACATATCTCTGGCGAAGCTTCGTCCATAGCCCGTAGTGTAATTCGTCTTCCCATGCATGAAAAAGGACATGTCGGACTGAATTCCCGTTACCGTCTCTGTCACAGCCGAGAGCACGTTGAACGCTTCTACCGCGCTGCGGACGTTCTGGGCATCCTCCAGCAGTAAGCCGCGGATCATATAATTCTGATTGTACCAGGACGAATTGGCACCATCGACAGTGTTGGGGTTTTTGTCTAACGTTTCGATAATATTGGCAGCCTGCTCCGCAGTCAGATAGCCTTCGCATAATAGTGCAACCTTGCTCAGCCGCAGTTGCTTGCCGATGCCGGTCTCCCACCAGTTGACGGAGGTCGGCTTGACCTTGAACCAGTGATCCAGCGCTTTCTGAATACCGGCTAACATGGCTTCATCGTGATAGTAAGGCCCCTTCGGATCTGCAAAAGCCTGGGCCATCGATTGCATCCGGTCCAGCGCAAGGTAAGGCGACCACGCTCTGCCGTTCGCGCTGGAGGTGGTATTCGCATAATCTACATCCACCCAGCTTCCATCCGCTTTTTGAGTCGATAAATAAGTTCCGGCCTGTGATTTAAAAGTCCATTCCACCCGGCCATTGGTTCCGTCATTGATGATGTCCTTGGAGATATAGAAATCCACCGCCCGCTGCTTCATCAGCTTCATTTCAGCCAGCTCCTGCGATGAGCTATCCGCCGCCGATACAGGGTAATTGAACCCGAGAGTCGAGATCATCAAACCCACCATCATGAGACATATCCATCTTTTGATCCTGCTTTGCATGTTACCAGTCATGTACACGCTCCTTCGCTTATCTGCACCAGACTTTTGTTAGCGCTTTCTAAACTTTAGATTAAGGAAGGCAGCTCCCACTGCCTTCCTCACCTTACACAAGAGTATCTAATATATCCTGAAGCGGGATGTCCGCCACAGCCATCACTTCGTCCGCCGCACCATAATACATACGGACTGTCTGGTCCAGCAGCAACGCGCCGCAGGAGAACACGACCTTGCCGAAGAATCCGTTCACCTCATAGGAAGCTTCCGGCTCCAGCACAGGGACACGCGATCTCGCAAGAACCCGGGAGGGGTCTTCCAGATCCAGGAGTACCGCCCCCATACAATAGCGGTGGCTGCTGTCCGCGCCATGATACAGCGCCAGCCAGCCCTGAGGTGTGCGAATCGGAACCGCCCCGCCGCCCATGCGGGCTGAATCCCAGCCCTGTTCGCCGAGTCCCATAAGGAACCTGTGGTTCCCCCAATGGTCGAGATCGGGCGATTCCGCGATCCACATCTCGGGCGCGCCGAAGGACTTCGGCACAGGACGGTGCAGCGCGTAGTATTTGCCGTTAATTTTCTCCGGGAAAATCATAACATCCTTATTCTCGGGAGGCAGCATCAGCCCGCGCCGCTTGAAGGTGCGGAAGTCGCGGGTCTCCGCCAGCATGACGCCGACACCGCGCGCGGAGGCTGCGCTGTAAGTGATGTAATAGGTGTCCCCAATCCGGGTCACCCGCGGATCTTCGATTCCCCATGCTTCCAGCGGATGCTCCGGGAACAGGGCCGGCTGCGGCTCGACCTCGAAATGAATGCCATCCCGGCTCCGCGCTACCCGAAGATGGGATAAGGAGGTGAGCATCACCGTCTGTCCGTCCTTGGCGACGAAGCGCGAGTCGGAGAAATCATAGCCCGGATCATTCCTGTCGTACCGCTCAACCTGCACCTCCGTCCCTGCTTCATTCAGCCGGGGAACAAGCACCTCGTCCGCCCGGTCCGGTATTGGCGCTTCGGCAACGCGCAGCAAGAGGATCGTCTCCTCCTGTAGCTGCGCAACGCCTGCATTGAACGCGCCCAGCACCTGGAAATCAAGACGGGAGGGAGCAACATCCCTCGCTTCAATCAGCGGATTATGCGCGCTGCGTGTTATTTTCATTGGAGTGACCTCTTTCTGTGGTTTAAGTGCTGTTATTTCCCGGCGGTAACGGCGTCAATCTGTGCCTGGATTTCATCAATTACTTTTTGCCCGCCGAGACTGGCCATTTTATCCTCCATCGTTTTCTTTCCTTCTGCCGCAGGGATCAGGCCTTGGCTTAGCGGCAGGAAGATCGAATCGTGCAGCGGCGTGATTTTGGCATATTCTGTCTTTACCTTCTCAGCGTTGAAGTTGAAGCCTGCGATTGGGCTAAGCGTGAAATTGGACGTGTTGGTCGAGAAGTCGAACCACTTCTTGTCATCCTGCATCATGGTATCAGGTGTTCGGTTGAGCGTCGGCCGCCAGGTCAGCACATACCCAGGGAAGGTATAGCCGGACAGTGCCTTATAGCTTGAATCGCCGACAGGCTCCCAGTCCTTCCCTTGAATGCCGTATTCCATCAGATCATGGTTCTCCTTAATCGACAGCCAGTTCACTACATCCATAGTGACATCAGAATGCTTGGAGGTTGTCGGGATACAGAGGAAGTTCCATTGCTGATAAGCCGTATAGGGCTTAGCCTGCTCCCCGTTCGGAATGAAAATCTCCAGCTTGTCGCTGCCGTCCTTCAGCATCTCCGAGTATTTCAGTCCCTCGACCCCATCCGCTGCATAGTAGGTCGCCGCATATTTACCTTGCTTGAACAGCGTCTCGGCATTTTGCTCCTGGGCAATATTTTTGGAGATAATTCCATCCTTGTAGTATTTGGTAACGCGTTCATAAGCATCGGCAATCGTCGGACTCTCCCATTGGCCAATGACCTTCTTATCCTTGATCGAATACGAGAACATGTTGACCCCGATCTCCAGCACTTCATCCTGCGCCAGATTCGCAGAGTTACTCAGGATGAATGGCAGCTTATCGGCCTTAATTCCGTTAATGACAAAAGGCTTGATGTCTTTCTCATTTTCCTTGACTGCATACAGGAATTTCTCCAGGTCATCCAGCGTTTTCAGCTCGGGAAGACCGTATTTCTCGCGTAAATCCTTACGGATCAGTACGCCATACAGCTGGCCCTGAGTGGTGCCGAGCGGAATCCCCATAATTTTGCCGCCGAATTTGTTGTACTCCCACATTTCCTCCGGAATGGACGCCTTCAGCTCCGGCCGTGCAGCCACTGCCGCATCCAGCTCCGTCAACGATTTACTTTCGATCATCTGGTTCATGGACAGCCAAGGGGCATCCAGATACATATCGAACTCTTCCCCGGCAGACATCTTCACGGATACTGCATTCCCGTAATCGGTCCAAGGCATGAAGTTGATATTCAGGGCCGCTCCAATATTATCCTTTTTCAGCTTGTCGTTAACCGCCTGCAGTACAGCATCGAACCCCGCAGGTTTATCTCCCGGGAAATAAGCCTTCAGCGTCACTACTTCCTTGGAAGCAGGCGCTGCACCCTCCGAACTGGAAGGGGAATTCGTAGAATTCGCCGTACTGCCTTCATTCTTCGCATTTCCCCCGCAGCCTGCCAGCACCAGTGACGACACCAATACCGCTGTTGTTGCCGTGCCGAACCATTTGTTTAACCTCATCTCGTAACCCTCCCGTATCTATGGACAATCTGAATAACTTACCCTTTGACAGCGCCTACCGTTAGACCTTTGACAAAATATTTCTGAAGCATCGGATACAGCAGCACAATCGGGCCGATGGTCAGTACTGTAGTCGCCATCCGCACCCCGTATGTCGGTGGAGTCACTGCAATCGCTGCACCGGAAGGAATCAGATTCCTGGCCGCTTCCATGTTGGAGACCATCCGGCGCAGGATTAGCTGCAGCGGGAATAACTTCTCGTTGTCGATGAACATCAGTCCCATGAACCAGTCATTCCAGAAGCTCAGCGCATAGAAGAGGCCGACGGAAGCCAGAATCGGCTTGGAGATCGGAATCATAATCTGGAAGAACACTCTCATCTCATTCGCGCCGTCGATTCTGGCGGCTTCCTCCAGCTCCTCAGGTATGGTGCGGAAGAAGCTGACCAGCAGGAAGACAAGGAATGGCTGGCATAACATCGTCAGTATGAGCACCCAAATCGTATTCTGCAAATGCAGCCACTGGCTGACCACAATATAGAACGGAATGATCCCTCCCGAGAAGAGCATAGGCAAGTAGCAAAAAAACAGAAAGGGCGTTTGCAGAACATTCCGTTTGTTCGCCAGTGAATAGCCGAGCATGGCGGAAATGCACAAGGCGCTTAAGGCCCCGATAACGGTGATGAACAGAGTGACGCCATAGCCGTTAAAAAGCACATCGGATTGCAGAACGGCCTTATAGGCGGCCAGCGATAATTTCTGCGGGAATAGGGTATAGCCGTGTGCTATCAGCTCCTCCTCATCCGTAAAGGAGCCGGCAATCATCAGCAGAAAAGGAAACAGACAAAATAAAGTAAACAGCAAAATGAACGTATGGGCGAATCCCGTAAAGGTGCGGTCCGCAGCGCTTTGTTTCTGTATCATAGTACCTCTCCTAGAATAAAGCAGATTCTTTGGATACCCTGCGGGTGACCCAGTTGGCAGCAATGACAAAGATCAGACCCATAACTGACTGGAACAGGCCTACGGCCGAAGACATGCCGAAATCGTGCAGCTGCCGCATTGAGCGGAAGACAAAGGTATCTATGACGTCGGTAGTCGGATACAGCATCGAGTTGTCGCCAATGATGGCATAGATCATCGCAAAGTCACCGTTGAAAATTTTGCCCACGGCCAGCAGCGTCATGATCATGATCGTCGGAACCAGCAGCGGCAGCGTAATGCGCGTCACAATCTGCAGTTTAGAAGCCCCGTCAATGCGGGCCGCCTCATATAGATCCTCCGATATCCCCGTAATGGCGGCCAGGAAAATAATTGAGAGATAACCGGCTCCTTGCCACACCCGGATCACTGTCAGAATATAAGGCCAAAGGCTCGACTCAAACATCCAGTTGACCGGCTCCATACCGATATTTTGCAGCCAGACATTAATCATGGGCTCTTCCCCGCCGAACAAGGATTGGACAATCATCCCGATCACAATCCAGGACATGAAATAAGGCAGGAAAATAAGCGACTGCGAGATCCGTTTGAAATATTTGTTGCGGATCTCATTGAACATGAGGGCAATCAGAACGGCCGCCACTGTCGTGAACACAATAAACAGCACGTTGAGCAGCAGTGTGTTCCGCAGAATAACCCAGAAGTCATCTGATGTGAAAAAGTAATCGAAATTCCTAAACCCTACCCAGTCACTCCCCGTGATCCCCTTGGCAAAATCATAATCTTTGAAGGCAATCATAATCCCGTATATAGGAAAATAACTGAACACGAGGAAAAACAACAGCCCCGGTACAGCCATCACATACAGAAAAGGATTCTGCGTGATATGCCTCCATTTTGAACGTTTACCTGCGCTAAGCGGGTAGTTCATTTGTATATCCCCCCTTCCTCAAGACCGGTAATCGCCTGAAGAGCATCCCGTTATCTATGCCGTCACCTTATCAAGCCCTTGCGCCCTGAGCAATTCCGAGAAACGCCGATCCTTCCCGCAAGTGCAGATTTACCGCCTTCCCAAAAACAACACTCTTCCCAAAACAAACGATTCGGCAGACGAAAATAACCTGTGTGCTATAATAAATCTACTTATAATGAGCCGGACAGTTATGATTACGGAGGTTCCAGAGCCATGAAATTCAGACAACCGTTCTTCGCCTCGCTGAAGCGGCACCCTACCTACATGAAGCTTATTTTTTACTTTGTCAGTGCGAACGTTCTGGTCTTAGGGATCTCCTTCGTACTGCTCTATGGGCAATCTTCCAAGACACTGCTGGAGGAAATCGGCGATCATTCAGAATCCCTCCTGGTGAACGGGGCCCGGAATACGTCGCGGCTGATGGAATGGGCGCTTGATTTCAGCTTCTCCTCCAGCAATGACAGCGCGCTTAAGGTATATGCGCTCTCCGATCATTACAGCGATTTCGAGACTTATGAGGTATGGAGCCAGCTGATGGATATTAAGAACGGCAACCCCTCCATTGATTCCGTCTATCTCATTAACGGCTATACGAATACGGTCATTGACTCCAGACTTGGGTTAAATGATACCGCAGCTTTTTACGATCAGGATATTATTAAGCGCTTACGCGACCCGGAGACAGCGAACCACAGCGTGCTTATTCCGAGAACCTTGTCCCTCCCCCTTACCGGGAACACACCCAAAGAAGTAATGACCATTGTAAGATTTTATGAAAAAGGAAGCTCTATCTCCGCGTTCGTCATGAATGTGGATACCCATAATCTCATGACCCTGCTGCAGAATAATTCTAACTTCGCGAGCCGGTCGATCACCGTGCTGAATGACCGGGACGAGACGATTTTTAGCAGCACGCCAATGAATCCGCAGCAGATTGCCGAGCTCAGAAGCCATGGGATGAAGGGAGCCAGCGGCTGGAAGCTGTTCCAGCCCCAGGATCAGGGGGAGAAGCTGGTGGTCTATGCCGACTCCTCCGTTAAGGGCATCCAGGACTGGACCTTCATTGAGATGATCCCGAAGTCCGCCATTCTGAATAAAATCACGGTCCTGCGCGATACCAGCCTGATCCTGTTCCTCGTCTTGTTCGCAGCCTCCCTCGCGGTGATTATTCTAATCTCCAAACGGGTGTACTCACCCATTCAGGAGCTGATCAGCCGGGTCATGCGGCAGCATCAGGCGGAGAAGCCGGGCCTTGGCGCGAACGCCAATGAACTCGAATACTTATCCAGCGTTTTCACCTCGCAGCATAATCAGATTCACGAGTTGACCGAGCAATGGCGGCATAATAAATTTCTGGGCAGAGAGCGGTTCTTAAGGGATTTCCTGGGGGAGACGTACCATTCGGCAGCGGAGATCCGCGCTCAATTCGTGGAATGGGGGATTGATCTGCCGGGCGATCAGTTGTCCGTAGCCATCTTCCGGATCGACCACTTCGCGGAATTCTCGGGAGTGTACCCGGAGAAGGACCGGCGGCTGCTCCGGTTCGCGATGTCCAATATCATTCAGGAGTCGCTGCAATCGTCCAGGCACAAGCTGCAGACGGTAGATATGGGAGACGACCACGTGGCTGTAGTCTTATCGGCTCCGTTGTCAGAGGAATTCGCGAAGGAGCTGCAAGTGGCAGGGCAGCTGATCCAGCAGTATTTGTCCGTGGGAACCACTGTGGCCTGGGGCCGGACTTTGCCTGGCTTAACCGACATGCATGAGGTGTATCTGGAGACCTATGATCTGACGCAGGAGAGGTTCCGGTTCGGACACCGGTCGCTCATTGTGAAGGAATGGCTGCCCGCTGCACCCGGGGAATTATATCATTTGCCTGTGAGCCAGGAGCGGCAGATCGCCCAGGCCATACTCAAGGGGGACGCCGCCGTCATTCTGGAGGTCTTACGCTCAGCGGTAGTGAAGCTGCGGGAACTGCCTTATTTTGAATGTAAAATGTCTCTGATCACCTTGTTCATGGACATCCGCCGGCTCATCCAGGAGCATTCCGCCCAGCCGCTGCCCAGCCCGTGGGGGCTGACGTCCATCGAGAAGCAGATCATCCGGCAGGAAACGATGGATAACGTCATGCCCTGGATGGAGGCTTTGATTACCAAGACGCTCGAGGACATTGCGGCGGCCCGCAGCCAATCCAAGAATATCGCCCTGATCGGACAGGTAGACCAGTTCATCGAGAGTCATCTCACCGACCCGAATCTGTCTGCCACCATGCTGGCCGATCATCTGGGCTTGTCGGTCAATTATTTCCGCAGTCTATACAAAGCAGAGACCACCCAGTCCATTACCGATAAAATATCCGAGAAGCGGCTAACCTTCATCTGCCAGGAGCTCATTGCCTCCGACTCGCCGATCGAGCCCATCGTGCAGCATTTCGGCTTCTCGTCCCTGAACACCTTCTATTCCAGCTTCAAGAAGGTATACGGCATGACTCCCGCCCAGTACCGGAAGAAGTACCGTGCGGGGGATGGCGGGCAGAAGGTGTAGGACAAGTGAAACCTATACATTCTTATATTTGCGCGCAAAGAAGCGATAAGGAGGTGTTCCTTATCGCTAATGTTGATATTCCAGCAAGTTGCCGCTTTTATTCTCCCTTATAGGCCTTACGCAGCTCCGCAAGCTCGAACTTCTTCATCTGCAGAAAAGCCTTCGTCACACGCGCCAGCTGCTCCGGCGTGCCCTTCTTCATCATCTCGTTCATCTCCGCAGGAACAATCTGCCAGGAGATACCGAAGGCATCCTTCAGCCAGCCGCATTGCTCGGCTTCAGGAACTGCGGACAGCTTGTCCCAGTAGTAGTCAATCTCTTCCTGAGAATCGCAGGATACCATGAAGGAGACGGCTTCATTGAAGCTGAACTGGTGATTATGCGCACTGTCCATTACCGTGAACCACAGATTCTCCAGCATGAAGTCCGCGAACATAATCGTTCCTTCCTGATCCGGCCCTGAGCCTGCCGGGTATCGGGCAATATTCCCTTGCCGCGAATCCTTGAATACGGATAAGTAGAAGGATATCGCCTCCTCGGCCTTCCCGCACTGATCCCCGACGAACAGCAAGGAAGGAATAATCGCAGGCCGCTCTTCCCCTGCCGGGTTCGTGAGAATCAGCTGCCAGGACACTCCGAACTTATCCTGAATCCAGCCGTAACGCTTACTGAAGGGATATTCACCAAGCGGCATCAGGGCTGTGCCGCCTTCAGCTAACTTATCCCACACCTCATCTAATCTCTCTGCTGCATCCTTTTCCCGAGATGGATCAAAATTCACAAAGAAAGATATAGCCGGATTCAGCTTGAAATAAGGACCTCCGCTAATCGCCATGAACGGCTGCCCCCAGACCTCAAAAGAGACCTGACCCGCATCGCCGGACGGCGTATCATGAATGGTGTTCACACTTGTAACTCTGGATTCCGGGAACACAGAAGCATAAAAGCGGGCGGCTTCTGCCGCCTCTTTGTCATACCATAGATGCGGAACAATTCTCTGTCTGATGCTGGCCACAACGATTCCTCCTCAGCTTCCTATCCGTTCCGATCAGGGATAGGGCTATAGTTTGCTTTATTATACACTAATGAGGGGCTTCTTCATTCTTTAAAAGCTTTCAAGGTATACTATAAAGAAAACACGAGGACCTATCAATGGACAATATCGAGGACAAATATAAGGCGGCGCTGGCATATATCAAGGAACTTGAGCTGGAAATCAGCCGGTTAAGAGCTCTTCTGGGACATACAAAGGAGGAGGGCGAAACGACCCCTTTTCCTGAAAAATCCAGCCCCGAGGTAGCTGCATCTGTTGCCCAATCTAATGTTCATCAGTACTCCACTGTAGATGACAAACTCGCTCTATATAAAAGTTATTTCCGCGGCAGAGAAGATGTCTACCCGATTCGCTGGAGCAACAAGCAGGGTAAATCCGGGTATTCACCAGCATTCGCCAATGAGTGGACTGCTGTCTGTGAGAAGCCCCGCGTGAAATGCTCCGTATGTAAGCATCAGAGCTTTTTGCCGCTCAGCACCGAAGTTCTGTCCGCCCATCTGGATGCACGGCAAGACCGGACCATTGGGATCTACCCTATGCTGCCGGATGAGACCTGCTGGCTGTTAGCTATGGATTTCGACAAGCGTGACTGGAAGCAGGATGTTACTGCCGTGATGGAGCAGTGCAGTAACCATGTTGAAATAATTATTTTGTAAATCCAAAAAATTAGTAACAAAACTTTTTTAACAATATGCGATAAAACTACAATAAAAAAAGGACCTGAACAATTTCTCCAGTGTCCTTGAATTTCATTGCGAATCTCCAAAATTTAAACCTAACAATTTTAAAGCTCTGTAGACTTCATTTCCCTTTCACTAAGGCCTGTCAACTTAGCAACATTAGCACAATCCATTCCTGTTGCCAGTAAGTTACGAGCGACTAGCAGCTTACCTTCCATAATCCCTGCAGCCTTTGCCCCCTCAACCATAGATACCTCATCATGCAAATACTTCTGTCTAGCCTCATACAACCGTCTGGCCTCAGAATCCTGACTCAAATACTGCAAAGTGTCCATAGCCTTTTCTAATCCGGGTTCATTCATCTTAAGCACCTCCCAGTATGATGTATAAGCAACATTTAAGAACAACTACCCAATTGATCAAAAGACCGCCATAAGACGGTCTCTCTAAATATTTCCTTTATATTCGGTACCATTAACTATATAAGGCTCTATAAAATTAAACGCCTCTTCCAGAGTATGCACATCCCAGTTCTCTTTTCTGTGCCTTCTATTACCAGGAATGTGGTGATGGTGATGTGGTTCTGTAATTACCTTGAACTCATCAGGTGTATTTGGGGAATCATGAGGATCGTTACCCCAAGCCGATATATGATGCAGACTCACGCCCATCTTTGGAATGATAATTTTCCAGCTATATGTGTATCTTCGAACATAACCAGCATCATCGTATGATTCCAGCACATGTAAACCAGTAATGCCGTGTACAGGATGTTCTTTTAAAGGAAAAAGCACATCTAACTTATTTGTATTTCTCGTGTAATTACCATATATACCTGAATTCCCTGGAACATTAGGATAAGTCTCAAGCAAATGACCGAATTGAGCTGTAATACTAAAAAGATTCGCGGGTAAGAGTTTTTTGAGAGCTAATTGCTCAATCTTACTTTGCGTCATTTGCACCTCCGCTGAGCTTCATAATTTCAGCCAATTCCTCTTCGAGGTCTAACCACCGATGGTAATCCGTTGGATCATCCATTTCATCACCGTTGTAGTCTGCAAATGCATCCTTAAACGTTTTACCTTTATATTTTAGTTGAAGATCCATCAGCTCCAAAGCAATTTCTTTAGCCCGCTCCTCTTTCGTCTGCTTCCCCTTTTTCTTTTCCTGCGCAAGGATCTGCATACGTATGCCGTAGATAGGATCTTTAAGAAGTTCTATAGCATACTTTGGAATTTTACGATGTTTTTCCGTATCGACACAGTCTAGGCCTTGTTTAATATATTTTTGCAAAGTGACCGTAGAAATATTTAAAGCAGCAGCCGCTTCAGACGGTGTCATAAGATAGTGTTCAACAAAAACAAATTCCATCTTTTCTCCGCCAAGCTGCATATACCAATGCTCAAAATCTATTTTCAGTTTCCCAAACTCCAGATCCGATGTAGGAAATTCCATTTGTGAGAATCGGCTAAGCCACTTATTCAAATTGTTTTTATGTTCCTCAGAAAAGAGATAGCTAGGTGTTAGATTTAAACTCTGCATATCCATTTTAATCGCAGCAATCTTGTCTGAAAAAGCAACCATGAACGTTTTATATATCTTATTGAAGAGAAATTCAGTCTCCTTTTCAAGAATCCCTTCATTCTTTTCTTTATAGCCTATGTTAATTTGTTGTTGGGTAAGATCGAAAAGAGCTTTACTCATAAGATTCATCTCCTTTATTCCCCCATTCTAACGTTAACTTTGTAATTTTTCAATATCACTAATTATTAATTTATGATTATCACTAACTTTTTATGATAAGTTCATCCAAAACTATGTCATTAACATTATGAGTATAGGTAATACTATATAAACAGATACAACCCATTAAATTTCTGAATACATCAACGTGAAAAAAGACCCCGAAGGGTCTCTTTGTGATATTTCATATAATAATATCCTCAATACCCCGCCGAATACTCCCTTCTCTCTTTTAAATTAACAATATCCTGACCCGTCGGGTTCTGGAAAACGCGGAGTCCAAACAGAGGGATAATCGCAAAAATATGATCAAAAATATCCGACTGCACCGACTCATACACACCCCAGGTCGTCTCATTACTGAACGCATAAATTTCTAAGGGCAGTCCGCTGTCTCCTGCTTCCAACTGTCTGACGATGAGCGTCATATCCTTATGAATTTTGGGATGATTGCGCAGGTATGCTTGGACGTATTCTCTAAATACCCCGATATTCGTGAGCTGTCTCCCATTCACTTTGCTCTCCATATTGATCTGATGCTCGATATTATAGGCGTTAATTTCATCTATTCTTGTAGCGATGTAATCGCTAAGGTAGTGGACCTTCCGGAACTCCTCAATCATTTCTTTAGTACAGAAACATATGCTGCTCGTATCAATACAGACACTCCGTTTCATCCTTCTGCCGCCGGAAGCCTCCATGCCCCGCCAATTTTTAAAAGAATCTGAGATCAAAGCATAGCTAGGAATCATGGTAATGGTTTTATCGAAATTCATCACCTTTACCGTATTCAGCGTAATGTCAATTACATTGCCGTCGGCATTATATTTAGGCATTTCAATCCAGTCGCCGACACGGACCATATCGTTAGAGGATAATTGCACCCCTGCCACGAGGCCCAATATCGAATCCTTGAAGACCAGCATAAGAACAGCCGACAGAGCGCCCAGTCCACTAAGCAGAATCAGCGGATTCTGGCCCATGAGGTTCGAAATCACCACAATCGCACCAATGATATACATAATGATTTTTGCAACCTGGATGTAGCCCTTGATCGGTCTAATCTTGGACACCTCATACGTACGGTAAATAGCATCGATGGCATCAAGCAGAGCATTGAGCACCGTGATCATTACGATAATCATATACGCTAAGGCGAGCTTTGTAATGAGAGACTGATACAGCGGGAATACAGGTGCGGCGTAATAGATAATGAAGGCCGGTGCGAGATGCGACAGCTTGTGAAACACCTTTTTCTCCAAAAAGATATTATCCCACGTATACCGGTTGTTATTAATCATCCGAATGATGATCTTCAGGACGATTTTTTTGGCTACAAGATTAGCCACTACAGAGAGTACAGCAATACATAAGACCATAATGATGTTCGAGAGATACACACTCATCTGTTCGCTAACGCCATATCCTGCTAGGTTCTCTTTAATAAAATTCATCATTTCCTCCTGACTGGGTGCATAGTAGCCTACAATTATAGAGGATAAATGGGGGTTATGCAAAAATGAGAATACTTGCAACACTCGAATTAGTACTGTATAGTTCTAATCATGACAAAGGTAAAAGTAATGAATCAAAAACGTGTGATTGAAGTCGCGGCAGCCTTATTTTTAGAAAAGGGATTTGCTTATACCAGCATGGATGAATTAGTACGTGTAAGCAAAGTGTCCAAATCGAATGTGTATTATCACTTCGCAGATAAGGAAGAGTTGTTAGCAGGGGTCGTGGATTATTGGATTGAGACGTATGAGCGTGCAATGGATGAAATCCTTTCCCAGAACCAATTATCTGTGGAAGAGCGTGTCCAGATGTTTCTAAAGCATTTATCGCAGGGCGTTCAGTCCAGAGAGTATAAGGGGAGCTGTCCGTTTATTACGCTTTATATTCAAACTCCGGCACAAGCTACGCACATTAAAGAAAAAATAGGGCTCTTTTTTACAGGCTTACAAATGAAAATCTCTCTATTACTTAAGCAAGGAGCAGAAAAAGGCGAGTTTAGAGATACGATTGATATCAACGAGGTAGCGGCACTTTTTATAACGAATCTGGAAGGAGCGCTGTTTCTTGCAGAGACATTGAAGGACGCAACAGTGATCACGCAAACAGCCAGCCACTTTTTCAACTTGCTTCGATAAGAGGCATTTTTTTTACACATAGTTAGTACCAATCAGTACTAAAAAGGAGCGCGGATGATATGAGAACTATATTTTTAACAGGTGGAACAGGCTTTATCGGGAGGCAACTCGTGGAGGAGCTGCTTAAAGAGGAGGTTATGATTTTTCTTTTAGTGAGGTCGAAGAGTAAAGCAACACGTGTCTTTCAGGATAAAGGGTATTTCAACGAGGCAGCCCTGTACTTTATTGAAGGTGATTTGACGAAACCGGATTTAGGTCTAAGCGATGAAGATAAGGAGAGGGTACTACGCACGGATGTTATTATTCACGCCGGCGGACAAATGGATATTCAAGCGACAACGCAGGAAGCAACCAATGTATTTCTAAACGGCGCCAAGCATATCAGTGAATTCGCTAAAAGCATCCATCAATTGAAGGGTTTGCAGCAATTTATTCATGTCGTTGGATATATGAGCCCCTTTGATGATGATAATAGCAAGGTTGCGATTGATGTGTTCCAAGACGGGCACGACTATTTGAAAATAAAAAATCCTTATGAACGAACAAAGTTTCTAGCAGATCTGTACATTCGCCAACAGGCCTCCGTGGTAGGCTATCCGCTGTCTGTGATTAATCCGCCTACCGTAGTCGGCAGCAGTACAACAGGGAGTACGGAGCAGGTAGCTGGCCTAGGCTTGCTTGTGGAGAGTATGCGCAGAGGGCTGATGCCGGTTATCCCTGGAGGCAAGGGGTATAAATTACCACTTATTGCAAACGATGCGCTGGCGAAGTTTATTGTTCAGGTTGTTACGCGGGAGCCATCGTCTATTCAAACCTATACACTTGTTCCAGACCAACCGCAGGACCCGGATATATCTGAATTATTAGGCGTGATGTCAGAAAGTATGAATATGACCGCACCTACAATCTCTGTGCCCCTTCGCTTCATGAAGGCACTTATGAATGGCGGGATTAGTAAAATCACACAAATTCCGTCGGATGGACTGAACTTTATTACTAATAGAAAGTTTGCAAATGATTTACCGAAAAAAGTCATGGGAGCCAATTGGTTTACTAAGACGAGTGTTATGAATTTTTTCCCGGCCGTAGTCGCAGATTTGGATTATCGCTTGATGTACCCGAATGACCAGCAGCATCCTGCATTTGAACGAACCTTAACCGGGAACACTGTGATTTATCAAATACCAGGTGAGGGCAAGCCATTTATTTTATTCCACGGTTTGCTCAGTGATGGAGAAGATTTATTTCCTCTAGGACTAGAGCTTCATGACAAAACGGGTCAGCCGGTATGGATTCCGGATCTCCCGGGTTTAGGACGTTCCCCTTTTAAGCGGGAAAAGAATCTTCTGGATCTCTATTTGAATGTAGTGAAGCAGTTATCAGAAAAAGCTTCTAATGGCGCACATTGGATTGGCCATTCCTTCGGAGCGGTTATTCTGCTGGAAGCATTAGGGCGAGAGTACCTGGATACGAAGAATACGATTACTTTACTTCAGCCACCTGTTGCCAAAAAAAATTCTAAAGCGTTCAATATCCCTCCATTTATGAGCAAATGGGCATTAAAGTCAGCAACGGCTAATTCATTAGAACGTTATTTAATTGGTAACGGTCTGTTTGAAACTAGGGAGAGCATTCCGAAGCATTATATTGCTAAAGTACGCAGCAGCTTCACTTCGCCTAGAATTGTAAATACCACACTTCAGCTCAACCATTTCCTGTCGAAAAACTATCAAGGGGATTTCACCAATGTACCAAAGCCTAATCTTCATATTATTTGGGGAGACCAAGATCGGCGCTATTCCGTTCCAGCACAGCTTGGTAAGGTTGATGTTGTTCCCTATGGCCATCATTTTCCTCTCAGCCATCCGAGGGAGACAGCTTGTTATGTTTTGGGGAAATAATAAGACATCTACAGAGATGAAAAAAGACACCTGATAAGGTGTCTTCTGATTTACTCCGTTAGCGAAGCAGTTTATAAATCGAGAACCGGAACCGGTCCGTCCATCCAGTTCAGCTGGCTATCCATCATGAACTGAACCGTCCAATGATGCTCTGCCTGATACCAGTTATTAAATTTCACAATACTCTCGTACAGATTTTCTACGGCTTCCGGCGTTCGTTCTTCCAGTACCCGATGGATGTCCGCCAACAAATTCTCCGGCTTCTTTTGGGCCCCCTCCAGAACCTTTAAGAACCACTTATAAGAAGGGAATAGCGTTTCGTTGTGCAGCAAAATCAACCGGCCTGCGAAAAAGGTATAGTGGGTCAAACAGTAGTCGATTAATAAACGATTGTTGCGTTTCAGTCCTTCGTAATAATACCATTTCCAGGTTTCGAATTGTGCATAGAACTTCTGCATGTTCTCTGCTTTTTTCTCCAACGGGTATCGGGGAGCATCTTGGACCAACTGTTTGAGCCCCTCGATATTGGAATAGGTGACGAACGCATCCTGGAATGCGAACTTAGCAGGCTCGCTGCCAGATTCGGCCACTTTCTTGATGTAGGAAGCGGATACAACTTTCCCGTCCACATAACCGCCTTCGTAAGAACAGGATTCCGTTTCGAAATACCCAAGTTTATGGATGGAACAAGCTTTCTTGTAATCCTCTTCAGAAAGGACGATCATAATGTCGATATCAGAGGTTTCGCCCGCAAAGCCATGCGCCACGGAACCTCCGATGATGATCCCTTGTACGTCGGGTCTGGCTTTAAGCTTGTTGGTGATGGCATCAATGGCAGCTTGATGATGGGGATACATAATACATCCACTCCAATAGAATTAATATAATCATTAATTAGTAAGCCAATATGTTAATTATATTCCACTTTTGAAATTCCCGCAATCCCCTGAATGAATCGATCGTCTTATAGAAAACTGCCCGTTAGTTTAGTTCCATCGACCAAATTTGCCATTTGCGCGAGCGGCTGATCAGCCAGAAAGCACCAATTCCGATTATTAGCAGGAGAATCTCCACAAACCACAGGCTAATTTTCCCTGGGTACGCCTGATAGAGAGCCGGAGTGAAGTCAATAAGAGCATGCAATAAAATGGCATACACCAGAACTATTTTCCTCTTTGCACGCACTGCGTACAGGACAATAAGCGATAGAGCAATTTGAATAAAAAGTGCGGGTATCCGTTCTAATCCTCCCAGAAGAAAATCATAAAATGAAGCGTTCAGCAGCTTGCTCTTAATATCTGCCAATACACCGGGTGATGCTTTCCCGCCCAGTGACCGCTCGAGCTTGTCCGTATTAATCATTACGGCATATACGAGCGTCTGAATCGAGGACATTCCGGCAATAAATATGGCTTCAAATCCCCCATGGCCCAGTCCGTATGCAATGCCATCTCTTCGTTTCCGATTATGTTTAAGCAGTAAGCGGAACCCGAAATATCGGCCGGCCTCTTCAAAAATCCCAGCTGCCAGTGCCCCATACACTGCGAAAAGTAACGGATTGGCGAGTAAACCATGTGGCTCCGTTTTGCCTTGTAAGACTATGATATGTAAGATTTTCTCCAGTACCTGTGAAAACACAAAGAAAACAAGAGCACCAACCCATACCGCCCGAATTGAAAAACGCTCGCGTTTTCGCATAATGAAAAATAGTGCTACAACAAACGAAATAACAAAACACCCTTGAAACACGATACTTATCATCGTAACGTTAGAAACCATATCAAACTCTCCTTTGCAGTCCATATGTATTGAATAAAAAAACCAATCTAATTTCCCAGTTCCTTTGACCCCCTCACTAAGCCACTTCATCTAGTGTTAATTATTAGATATTTAAATAGTTATCTAAATATACAAGTAAAATATACTCTCTTGCTTTTCTCAAGTCAACTATTATTTCCCAAACCTTTCAGGCTTAAATTAATCTCATGGCCTTACATGTAGACCATTTCAATTTGTTTAGTCCATAACATTATTTTTACGTCTATGGCTGCTGCTGTTTTTATTATAGGGCCAGGGGCTGTCTTATAGTCCAAAATAACCGCAAAAATGAAAAAAGACACCCTTCAAGGTGTCTTCTACTTTACTCCATATGGAGCCGAGGCGTGGACATGCAGAGCCACAATCCGGCGGGGGTTGCTGCTGGAACTGTACGAGATAGCCGTTTAGCAAACGTTAGTTTTCAATTGCATTTCTCCTGTATCAATCACGGAGCCCGAATGTTTCAAAAAGTTAAATCCAAGGATTCCGTCGATCTCCATGCCATAATCCATGTTCCCGATTTCCACTTGAAAATCTTTAAGTATTGCTTCATCGACTATAATCGAGTCCAGGCATTTGGTGTACACATACTCCACACCACCTACACGCCGTATAATATCAACGATATCATTTTCTTCATGAACCATACCAATCTCCTGTACGATGTCCGCGTCAAAAGTGTGCTGGCAGAACCTGTATCAAGCAGCACCTTCTTAAGGTTTAACTCTCTCCCCCTAAACATAACTGTCATGCTTACAAAGGGAAGCCCATAAATTTCTGTTATGTTCATCTCGGCCCTCTGATCCCCACATATCGTTCACGTGCCACAACCTCAGGACGGGAGGTGTGAAAGAAACAATACTCTCTGTGAGGGTCATCCTGGTGCAGTTCACTATACCGCTTCAATGCTTTGGTAGAGTCCTCATAGGAGTCTATCACGGACATCTCTTCAATAAAACGCTGGCCTTCCTTAGAATAGGCCTTGGTCGCCTCAAGAACGACCCATTCATTCGGAAAACGCTCCTGAACTTCATCCCATCGCATCTTGGACACCTCCGGTTAAATAGCATATCGGGTGGTATCTTCTAAACCAGAGTCAGACCTCCGCCTGATCTTTGGAGCTCTTTTATAAAGCGGTATCCTTCTAGAAATCCGACAACAAAGGCTTCCTCCTCTTCAAGTCCCTCTTCTGTACTCATGGCCTCCTCCATAAGTCCATATAATTCTCGTTGAGTCTCGTTCAAACTACTGTGTAGGCATTTAATTGCATGAAAGACTCTTCGCTCGCCTTTCTGATATGAGGATTATTATAACGACGCATTCCCCCATATTTCAAAATGTCTTCTACTTTAGAAGCTGAGGAGTTGAACCCTTGTCCGAAGCATGCCAGTGCAAGTTTCTATAAATGCGGCCACGGTTTTGATATCATCCGGGTACCACTCCTTTTCATTATCAGCTTAATCTTATGAAACTACTTACACACCTTTATTCCAAATCATATATTGGAGCATATCAGAATCAAAGTGAAGTTTTGCCCCATTTTTTTCACGCGAATAAAGGCGTATCCTTTCTAAAATGAAAGCTTCAACCTGCTCCATCGTTAAACATATGAAACCAGGTATATTCATATCTCTTTTTGTCACTAAGAGCTTTCCCACCTCATGAAATTGTCCCTTTGATACATTATGGGATTTGAGAACTTCTGTATGATACCTTACTTTATTCTCAGGAAAGAATCCTAATCTTCTTAAGCAGTAAGTTATTCGATCTTCTCTTCTGAGATGTATTTTTTCTATATTAACGTTGTTACCCGACTTCACTTCACACATCACACCAATATTGGTTTGGGCGCTAAAATGTCTGAAAAGATAATCATCACGGTGTTCCCCGCCAACCTCTTCCGCTACAAACTTCGGGCGAACTGCAAGAAGATCAGCATCTGCACTCTGATGGTCATCAAGTAATCCTTGACGGTGCAATACGAAATTTGTTAGTGGAAAGAAACCATTGAATCGTAAGTACCAATAAACTAATTCTTCAGCGAAGTTTTTCATTATGCTCCCCTTTTATATTACAAAGTGCAAAAAAGCGTCAGTACCGACAAAAGCGTCAAAAGACGCATTAATATTAATTTATCCAGAATGCAGACCATGATCAATATATTCCAAGATGAGCATGTTGAACCCCTTTCCCAAAAGGGGCTTAAACCCTTTCCGGGAAAGGGATTTTAGAAAATGAGGGGTGGCTTGGTAAATCCACAATTCGTCGCCGTGTGATGCTGAGGTTGTTTGGGGAGGTAGCTTGATATTCTTATGGGAGGTCAGTATTTTGGAGTATTCTTGAACGTATCCGTTTTTCTGCACTTTTTTGACGTGTCTTCTCATTTCTTGCATCTAACTTCGCTCTTTCTTCAACTGACCTCACTTTGCATTTTTTGAGTTTACACTTTTGAACTATAACAGGACTCATGTCACAAGGAAATCGGCCAATTCTGGTAGTATGTATATAGGCAATACTTTCATTAGGAAGAACACACTTTTTGAGTTTCTCTAAAGAATCAATCATAACGTAATCTTCTCCACAATCAAAACAGTAAATACCAACATCATCTTTCTTTAAATCACCGTTACAAAGAACACAAGTAATGGTCATATATCCCTCCCTTATAATGACAATATTCCTACCAGTAACCCTAATCAATCGTTATCATCTGCTTTTTGCAAAATATTATTTCATCAAAAGCATAACCATAAGAAACGATCAGGCTTAGAACCTCGAAGAACCTCTGTCCAAAATTAACCATTTTGGTTTTGTAAGGGCAAGGATTCAACTTTCCGTAACGACCAAATCCTAAAGATTCAGGATGTTAGCTGTTATAATATTAAATGCCTCTCATACCTGATCATAAGCAATATTATCGAATTTTTGTAGCTTCTTCAACCATTTCGTGTACTCGATACGATGAGGAACATAGTTTACTTCCTTACCGAATCAACACTGAGAACCATTAGACACACCCCTTAGCTCTTCAAATATTGTAACAATGCTATTGCAGCGCGTATTTTCCTCTCAGTATCCTTTGAATCCATCTCTTCGGAAAGTATCGAAAGAGCCTTGCTCAGTAACTCATTGGTTTCAGCGCCTAAAGTGGCTGGTTGTTGATTGAGGTATCTTTCAAGTTTAGCGACCTCAATCGGATGCTTAAACTGTGTTATGCTTGGTCGATTTCGGATGAACTCCTTCAACTCAGTTGTCAATTCACTTCGAGGAATGACTGCTTTCCAATCGACAGAACGCTGATGTGATAAGCCCACGTCATCCAAATTCCCCTTAAAACTATAGGCCCCTAACACACCAACATGAACGTTGCCGTTGTTTCGATCCTCAATAAGAACGAAATCTCCAGGCGACATGCTGTTACAAAAAGCATTAACCATCCCAAGATGATAACGAGTTCGTGCCGGATTTTCATGATACACACGCTCTAAACGTTCGCGGATTTCCTGTTTGTTTAGACCGCATAAATCATCCAAACCAGGATAACCAATTGCAATAAATCCTCCGGTCACAAACTCATTAAATTTATCCTCTACATTTAGAGGATATGTTTTGCATTGGAATAACTCCATCGTAGATCACTCCCTTTGATCTTTTTATCCTTGAAGATATCCTTCAAGAACCTCTTCGAAGAAGAATAACACCCACTCCTCTTCTTGTCAATCTTGAAGATGCTCTTCATTATGTCCTTAAAGATGTGCGTAAACTCTAAAATTTTGATATTTCTGCAAAGCATATAGCTTGTGGATGAATGAAACCTGCACTCCCACTTCAACAAAAATAAAAGAGCATGGACAAAAGCGTCACTAAGACACAAGCGACGTACTTCACATTAAAATCTGTACGTTATCCCAGCAGTGAACCAACTACCCCCCGTATAATATCAACGATATCATTTCTTTTAGGAACCACGGCAATCTCCTGTACTACATCCGCATTCAAAAGCGTACCATTACTAGCCTTTTGCTTTAGCATATACAATAGATTTCCATATCAGGATCACTAGCAGTAGAATTCTGAAAGAGTCAAGATAATAATAATGTCTACCCCACAAAGAAGAACAAATGTTCTTGATTATAAAGCATCTATGCAGTAAGATAATCTGCATAGATTTT
Organism: Paenibacillus sp. FSL H8-0048; assembly: GCF_038002825.1. Lineage (NCBI taxonomy): Bacteria > Bacillati > Bacillota > Bacilli > Caryophanales > Paenibacillaceae > Paenibacillus > Paenibacillus sp. FSL H8-0048. The sequence continues at coordinate 4,414,225 of NZ_JBBODF010000001.1, forward strand.
AAATTATATGGATTTATTAGAAAGATCAATCCATACAATTATATGCCTAATTAGACTTTCTGTACTAATTATAGTTCTTAGCGCGTTGCAAAAAAATCTGGGCTATATTATAATAATCCCAGATTTAAATCGGAAGGAGCATCCCTTTGTCTGAAAATAATAAGAGATTCATCATTGAATCCTCTGACATTCGTAAGCAACTGATTAAAGAGCACGTATCAAAATATGGATCCAGTACAACGGAATGGTTTAATACTAAGAGTGAAACCATAGTAAATCAGTATGTCACGGAGCTTCAAAAACGATATTTAAACACACCGGATAGTTTATCTGATCTATCTTCAAGGGATGATGTATTTAACAAATTGAACAATATTAATTGGGACTTTCCAGAGAATGATACTTCTTACTTAACTCATGATATACACCCTTACCCTGCAAAATATATTCCTCAGATACCATGCAATATGATTTTGGCGTTGAGTCTTCCTGGTGAATTAATATGGGATCCTTTTGGCGGTTCAGGAACAACAGCCTTAGAAGCATTATTATTAGACCGTCGGTCTATCAGTACCGATGCTAATCCATTAGCAAGTATTATCGGACAATGCAAGACCATTACTTTGACGGATGAAGAACAAGTAGAATTACAGCTATGTAGACAATGGCTATTCGATATTTTAGAAATAGAACATGATTATTTAGATATGGAAATACAAATACCTGATATTCCAAACATAGAAAAATGGTTCCATCCTAATGCTATTCAAGAATTAGCATTAATAAAAGGACACATAGAAAACCTTTCACCAAACTGCAAAGTTATTGCTCAAGTTGCTTTATCAAGAACTGTTTCAAAGGTTTCTAATCAAGAAAGTGAAACAAGGTATGCTAGTAAACCTAAAGAGTTAATGAAAAAAGAAACTCTTCGCTATTTTATTGGGGATCTGGACACAGTATTTTCAAAAGTACTTGCATGTAGCAGTCTACTCCGAGGGAAAAAGGCTACGTTTGAAACATATGATTTACGAGATCCACTCAGCAAGGACAGTCCCATCTTAGAGAATCAGATTGATCTCATTGTTACTTCTCCACCTTATGCAAATGTAACTGATTATCATTTATATCACCGCTTTAGAATGTTTTGGTTAGGTTTTGATCCTGTTCAGTTTGGAAAAGTGGAGATAGGCTCACATTTACGTCATCAAAGAGAAAAAACCGGTTTTGAAGACTATATGTCTGAAATCACCCCATGTCTAGAAAACTGTTATAGGGCTTTAAAACCAGGACGCTTTGCAGTATTTGTTGTTGGAGACTCTGTCTTCAATAAAATCTTATATAATACTGCAGAGGCTTATATAAAAGAAGCTCTACGAATAGGTTTTGAATACATCGGTACGATATCTAGAAACTTACCAACGAGCCGCAGATCATTTGAAAGTCACGCTCGGCGAGCAACAAGTGAATCAATTGTGATTTTAAGAAAACCCATCAAAGATATAGAAATACAATTGCATGAAGCTCCATACAAACTTTGGGCATTTGAGAAGGAACTTTTACAACGTGAACTTCAGAAGCTATCCCCAATAGATTTAAAACAATCTGGAGAAAAACAATGGTCCGCTGTTATTAGTTCCATGAATATAGATAGATTAAAGAAGCTTACATTTATTCACAAAGTAACTTCTCCTAGTTTACAACCTGTATCAACTTGGCAAAGTATCGTAGAAAATGGCGACACCCTAGATAACCAATCTTTGCGTAAAGAATCAAAATATGTGACACATGGCATCCATGAGTATAAAGGTAAATTTTACCCTCAACTTTGTAAAAGTCTCTTATCTTTATCGAATTTAAAAGAAGGAAGTACAGTACTCGATCCATTTATGGGTAGCGGTACTACTATTCTCGAATCTTACTTGGCAGGCTATAAAGCTTATGGATGTGATATCAATCCCTTAGCTCTTAAAATTTCGAAAGCAAAAACAGAAATATTAAGAATGAATCCAATAATACTATTAAATACGTTGAAGAATTTCTTAAGAACATTAGAACACGATGATTGTATCACCACCTCTAATTATTTGTACAATCATTTAGACACTCAAGCACATGCTGAACTTGAAAGCTGGTTTCCAAAAAAAGTTATTCATAAACTTGGAGTTTTGTTTGAAAAGATTCATAGAATACCAGATAATCGAATTTCAAATTTTCTAGAGGTAATAGTTAGCAATTTAATAAGAGATATATCACAACAAGACCCAACTGATCTACGAATAAGAAGAAGAAAAGAACCTTTACTGGATTCGCCGGTCGTATATATGTTTAAACAGAATTTAGAAAAACAAATTTCCAAGCTTGAAAGCTACTTCAGTTCTGTTGATTATTCTCCTTCAATTTTTTATCAATCTAAAATATGGTCAGGTGATTGCAGAAAGACTGACAGTTTTACATCTCATGGACTTACACAGGGTAGTATAGATGCCGTGATTACAAGTCCACCCTACGCTACCGCATTGCCCTATATAGATACTAATAGATTAAGCTTACTTATACTAATGAGTTTATCCTCTAAAAAAAGGGATCCTATTGAAGAAGATCTAATAGGAAGCAGAGAAATAAGAAATAAGACAAAAAGTGAATTAGAATCTCGCATTGAAAAGGGACTATTCGATAATATTACCTCTCCTTACGCAATTGATCTTATTACTGAGATTTACAAATTAAACAAAGAATCTTCTGTTGGCTTTAGACGTAAAAATATGGCCTCATTACTCTATAGCTACTTTTCATCAATGACTGAATTTCTTAATAACATGCATTTTTTACTCAAGGAAAAGGGTTCTGCTTTTATTGTAATAGGTAATAATTTAACAAAGGCCGGTGATAAAGATTTAATAATTGACACTGCAAAAATGCTAATTGAGTCTTCACGTAATCTTGGTTTCTCAATTAACGACGAATTTTCTATCAGTGTCACTGGTGACAACAAAAAAAACAGCGGTAAATTAATTAAAGAAAATACTGTTTTATGGTTAAAAAAATAATAAGAGGAGTGATGTTAATATTAACATCACTCCTCTTATTATTTAAGATTTTCAAACAGACTTGGTAATAACCCCTTGGTGTCCCCACTACCTAAAATCTTCAAACGGCAATCTGAAACTTGTTTAAAAGTAAGTAAATCGATATGTGCAGCTTTTCTACGGTATTCTTTATTTATTTTTCTTAACGTAACTCCTAACTCATCCCCCCAAAAATTCAGGTCTTGACAGTAATGATTTATTCCTAAAAGATAACTGTAAATACCACCATTAGTTTTATCCGTTTCTATAAAGAAATTTGCTAACTCTCCGAACATTAATGTTCTCTTATTTCTTATATATTCATAAGATTTAGTATCTGTCATATTTGAAGCACTTAAGTAGCTATTAAACATAGGAGATTCTTTAAACGGACTGATAATTTCATGATTAAAAAAGTATTCAACCGCCCTACAGTATTCTAGTACGACTGGACCCCAATCAATGTCAGGATCTTCCCCACACTTCACATGTAAATCTTGATATAAAAGTTCAGCCATACCTAATAATGTTTGGCATTCTTTTGAAAAATAAGTCCAAGTAGAGGGAAATACATAATTCATTAAGATGTTTTTGCATTTTTTTAATTCTTGAGGCTTTTCAATTACAAGTTGTTCAGCAATTCTGTGAGCTTCATCACTTCTCTTAATCAAAGAATTTTCACTGTTATCCAAAGCCTGTCCTTTTTTCACTCCCACCAGAGAATTGTCTTCAATTAAGTTCCACAAATCAGAAGCAAATTTTTCAAATCCTATGCTTGAACTGTTAGGAGATACTGTATGAAGTGACAGGCTGGCTTTATCTTTTGTAACGAGCTTATCATTTAAATACTGATTATCGTTTCTAAGAAACAAATGACCGATAGGTTGATGATTTAATGACCCTCGAAAGTTTTCGAAGTACCCTAACATTTTGTACTTCTCTGTATTTGCATCTTTACGTTGAAAATACTTAATATTCTTAACATCACAAATAACAGTAAAGTTCGAGGATCCCTGCACCTTTATTACAATATCTGGTATGCCCCTTAAGTTTGCTCCATCTTCGTATCGCCACAGACTTTGAACAAGACTTGAGTTTTGATAGTAAATATCAATCTCACAAACATCAGTAATGATTTTTGTTACGGAATGTAGACCTCTTTGATCCAGAGGGGAAATGACCCTTTTTGTTTTGTATTTTTTCATACTAATATCATGAATAGAGTCACTAATCATAGACATAACCCATATTTCAAAAAGCTTATCCCATACTTTAGAACTAGACCCAAAAAGAAGAATCAAAGATTCAATACCTTCATTCTCTATGGAAGTCCAGTTAAGCGATTGAAACCACTGAATTATATATGATATCTTTCTAAAATCCTTTGTTTTACCTTGTTTATTTCTCGTTTGAGTTATGCTGATGAGATCATTTATATTCATTTTCATAAATTTACTTTTCACTATTATCTTCATAACTGGATGATGAAGCATATTGGCACATTCTTGAAGGTACTTTTTTTGAAGAAAAAATTCCCCAGAGTCATTAGGCAATGGCAATTTTTTTAAAATACTATAAAACCAATAAATAACCTTGTACAAAAATGCATTTTCAGGTGTTTCGTAATTCTCAGACGAGATAAGACAAGGATAACTCTTGACGGTTACATTATTCCATTTATTTGACACATATTCTGGAACAATCAGACTCCCTTGAATTTTTCCAACAAATTCTTCTCTTATAGGTTCATAGGTGGAGGAAAAAATAGAGTCAAGTGTTCCAATAATCGTCTTAAAAGATACCCATTTTGCCAAGAAAAATCTTGTTCTAATATATTCAAAAGAATCAATATTAGAACTGTTCGATTCCCCCAAAAATAATTGGGACTTATGGATTAAAGGCTCTGTGTCCTTTCCAAAATAAGTGCTAATTAAGGTTAGAGACTCTTCAATAATCCTATATCTCTGCTCATTCGTGAAATCCCCATATTCTTTGGACATCTTCTTTTATTCCTTTCAGTTCTCTAGGAATAGCATTAATAAATGCCAACTGAGCATCTTCAGAGATTATTGTTGAGTCTAGCTGAGCTAAGAGTTTTGTGGAAATTGCCCATACTATTGCTGATAATATTTCCGTTTCATCATCAAGTAATAATTTCAATAGAAAGGCTTTTTTTATATCAATTATCTGTGCAGTTCCAACTGATAGTATGGCAGGACAATCATCCCCATCACCGAACCGCAGCAAATGAATTATAGAGTCTATTTTATCAAGAGCAGTACTTACTTCAACTTCAGTAGATTTTGTATCAATTATTTGTCGGTTAAAACTCGTTAAGGAAGAAATCTCTTTAACAGCAGTATTCAAAGTAATCAATTTTTCCCTTGCTAGAGTTTCTTCCGTTTTAGGGATATCAATAGTTACGAAATGAAACCTTCTTGCAAATGCTTGAGAAAATGAATTCACATATGATTTATCTACAGAATTCATAGTTCCTATAATTCTAAATTTTTTGGGAACATAGAGCTTTTGATTTCCTTTGTATTGATGTGATAGAACAATCGATTGATTGCTAGCGCTACCTAAAACAGTAAAGAATTCACCAAAGGCTCTATCAATTTTACAGCGATTTATTTCATCAATTAGCAGCCACTCTGCTTGCGGCTCTAGTTGATTTTCTTCATGACTTGATATTTGCTGACAACACTCTATTATTGTTTTTGTAATATGACCATTTTCCGGAACTATTTGTTCCTTACCATCTACTATCTCTAGTGTTTTCCTTCCTACTAAATCGTATACCGTCCATTCTATGTTAGCAGTACTCTCAACCAATCTAACATTAAACAATTCCTCACTAATTACCTTGGCTAGTGTTGTCTTCCCAGTTCCAGGTGGACCTTCTAATATAATATTCCCCATTATTAGCCCATAGTAAATAGAATATATACTTTCAGTAGCAACAGCAAAATTTTCGGATATCTCCTCTACCCTTTTTTTTAAATCATCCTTTGAGAGTAAAGATAAACGGTCATTCTGAACGGTTAACGACATACTGTAATCATTTTCAATATCAGTAGTTGAACAAAACCCTTCTTTCTCTAGTTGGTCAAGAAAAACCTGCTCTGGCATATATATTGCCCCCTAAATTAATATTTCTTCGATGGGTCTTCTCAAAATACGAAACTGTTCTAGGCGTATTGCCCCCCCACTCTGGATTGCTTTAAAAATAATCTTTCCTTGGTTTTTGAAAATAAAAAGTTCGTTGATGTGGTCTTCATTTAAGGCAAGCTCTTCTTTATTATCATAAATATATACTGGCTTTAGACGATGAGAAGAAATTTCTTTCTCGTTTGCTTTTATTAATTCATTTGCCTTAATAAACTCGCTTGTAAGATCAACGTTATATTCCAATGCCAAAACCTCCTAATAACTTATCTTACTTTGAGAACTTCTAAATTCTTCTACTATTTTTATAGCTACTGTACCATCTTGAAGGAAAGAGGGGTAGTTGCTAATTTTATATATAACATTCTCCTTCAGATCTGAGATCGGATTGCTCCATATTACTAAATCATCAATTTTAAATTGTGCTCCAAAAATAGAATACAGAAAGAGTGTTCCAGTATTTGAATCATAGCGGGAATCTGGTGGAAGGTTTCTGATTAAAACAGGCTGCTTGTCAGATTGTAAATAATTATTAAGATTAGCGGGTAACTTAGTGTATGCGTGGGCCCATTTCCATCTGTCATTCCATGTTATCGGTATAAACTCTGGAGGATCTAACAAAATTTTTTCAATTATATTTTTTCGATTTGCAGCTAACACTAAAATCCCTTTTCTTTGACCATTTATCCAAACTTGTTTACAGCTTTTAACGACTCCTGTAGAGTCAAACAAGTTAAAAAAAGCGTCTGGATTTTTTCCTGGAGGTAACGATAAATTAGGATCTTCCCTATACGTTATTATTGTCTTTGCAAATTCAACCATGTCACTATGATCGGTCTTTTGATATAGTAAACCTATTTCAGCTTCAGAAATATATGCTTGTCGAGGATCTATTTTTTCTAACTGCTTTATTGTTTGTATTGTTAAAAGTAAAGGAAGAACTTTATTATTTATTCTTTCAATAAATTTCGGATTTTCTAGAGTGGAATTCAAAACTTGAAATCTAATAATGTTTATTAACATAAAAGTTTCGAGATTTATTTTTCCAGATAATAATAAAAGTGCTGGATCTGTATAACGATACTCTACATTTGAAGTTCCCACCATTGCAGGGTTCACCTCTGTTTTTCCAAAGCGATATTTATCAACTTCTACTTTGTATGCAACTCCAAGATGGAAAATTGGTGTTGCATAAGTATTCTTTGCCGATTCTAATGTTACTTTAAATAACTTCGCTATTGCCTTAAAAACTTCATCTGAATATCTATAACTAATAGCCTTAATAAATTTATTCGCACTTTCTGCATATGTCGTTCTTGATCGGTCAAATATCCACATGTTTTAATCTCCGATCTTAAATCACATTAAGATAATAATATTTTTCCTGAAAGATAAATGCTTTAAAAATTATGTTAATTCTCAGCCGTAAGTTCAATGATCAGAGGGTAGCTTTGCCCTTGAGCGTCCAAAAGCCTGAAATTGCTGCCCTTTTTGCCTCTGCAGTGTTTTGTTTAACGCCAGAGGAGATGCTCAAGTGTGTTGTTTCATACGGAAGCAACGAAACCTGAGAATACACGGTTATCCAAGATGTATAGTAGTCCAACAAATCTAGCCTGAGCGCACTCGATCATCTTTGCCAAATCGTTCACCCTGTCGATCTTTGTTAGGGTGAGAGGATATCACTTCTCGCCCCCATTAAACTTAGTAACTTTTTGACACAGATAAAGTTTACCATGATTTAGGACATAATTGTAGTTTTGAAAACAATCCTAAGCAGATCAAGCTACTTAAGAATCTTACTCACTAAATATGATAAGCCTTTTACAGAAATCTTCATCGCATTTTCAACCGGCATTTCTCCAGTTGATACATATAATTTTCTCCAATACATCATTTCGAAATCCTCCTTCAAAGCAAAAGTACCATCAATAGCGAAAAAAGTTCTAGCGCTGTTTTTCTGAGTAAGTGGCCATTTATTAATATAAGCCTTTTTCTGTAGAGCCTCAATCCATAAATAAATATCATATATTTGAAAGTATAATTTCAGGAGGAGATTGGTATGAATGATGATGTTTACACAAGCGAATCACTGAGACAAGGGATGTTGGAGTTTTTAAAGGAGACGTTGGATTACGACGGCTCCATTCACCTGCTGGCCGTTGCCATCCGGAGGATGACAGACAAAAACGTTACCGAAGAAACAATCTGGAGATTGAGAGTAGCACTGACCTACTGGGAGGGGAATTCAATCAATCCATACTGGGATGGGACCGAACTTGATATTATTCAAGAAGGAGAAGAACTTCGTCTGCTTGATGAGCAGGCTCTGGCTGATGAACCGCCCCTGATTGAGGGGAGTCCGAATGAGTTAGCTTTAGAATGGGTTTCAGCTTTAGCCACTCCTTTGTGGGTCTCAGAAGAAGCCAAAAAGGCAGCACTTGAAGAATTAGAGATACACAAAGCTATGGAGGCTGAGCGGCCAAAGAGTACAGAGGATCCTTTTGAAATTATTTCAAGGAGCCAAATGAGGAATAATGATTAGCCAAACCACCGCATATTTGGAAGGAGCAACATATGAACACGCTAAACGAAAAAGAAAAACGGGCCTTATTAGCCCTCATTCAAGATCGTATCGACGGACATCTGACGCGTTTTCCCTACGCTAGGTACCCTGCAGAACCAATGTTGGATTGGTATCCTATTTTCTGTGATCCGTCCACTGTGCCGCTGCCCCTTCTCAAAAAGGCTCTGGGATGGCATTTCGGATGCTGGCAACGCCAGAGCCTACCTTCTTCCGTGTCGCGTACAATCTCTGCAATTCTTAAAATTTGGGAGGAGTTCTTGCCAATAGCTTCGGCAGAGTCACAGGAGATATTTCGCTTCTGGCAGGATCATCTTCCAGATTGGAACACTGGCTTTTCTGCAGTAGCATTTTTACTGCACCTTCAACGTCCGGAAGATTTCGAACTTGTAGACCGCCACCGAATGGAAGCTATGCGGGAGCTACTTCAGGAAATAAGTCATTCCGAACAAGCGGGAAGTACGGGGCTTGAATACACCAATCTAGAGGATTACAAAATCTTTTTTCGATCTATCCTCCCCAAACTGCCTTATAAAGACTATTCACGAATCAAGCTTGATCGTTTCTTGAAGGCCTACGGCAACAGGCATGCCTACAAGTTGGTGTCGCCGGACTTCAGGACCACAGAACCCACCATTCGCACTTTTACATGGGATGGACTTACTTCTGAGCGCTTCAGGACGGAACAGATCATCGGGCGCGCCAACTGCGATGTACTGTTCGCCTGCTTCCTTCTTTCGTTGGAGGTAATGAGTAATTCCGCGACAGAGTTCACTGTGGGCCAGGTTGTTGGTATGCTGCCTGTGGGAACCGCCGGAATCTGCAACGAGGCCAGCTTCAATTACGCACTTATAAGCCTCTTTAGCCAGCAACGGCAAAGAGACTTTTGGGTGTTTGACAAGCCTGAGATCAGCCGCGCCTTTACTGAACAGGCCAACCAGTCCACAAGAGACATGCGTTTCTACCTACTTCATGAGGGAGAGAAGCTACAAATTAATCAGAGGTATATATCACAACCCTAACTTTAACTCATTCCTTACGATCATCCTCAAATAGTGCTTTAATTACTCTCAAAACCCTTTTTTGCTCCTCTTCATTACGCCCTCGTAATTGATCAACAATCTCTTCCATTGTAAATTCTTCTTGTCTGACACTATCAAGAGGTTGGACATAACGAAAAAACGCTTCTAATGAAATGCCAAGAGCACCTGTGACTCTTTCGAGCACTTCAATAGAACAAACCTTCTCTGATCTTTCTATTTTCCCCATGTAACTTTCATGTACTTGAGCCAAATGTGCAAGTTCTTCTTGGCTCATTTTGCGTTGTTTGCGGAAATGTCGAATTCCTTGTCCGACCTTTTTCATGATTTCGCTCAAGATCATCACCCTATGCCAACCTTATTTCAGTAAAGAAAAGGCACCAAGGGACGATAGGGTATTTTATTTAAAAATATACCCCAAAAGAACTACTGATGTTATAATGTGATTGATCTTGTTTGGACTAATTTTCCATACCATTTTTAAGGAGACATCTAATTATGAAGCTATTACCTTTAACTCTATTGATATCCCTGCTTCTCTTGTCTGGCTGTGGACAGAAAGAAAGCCCTGCTTCCATCCCAGCAGCAACGAATTCTCCGAATCAGGCCAACACACCACTAGCAACATCCAACATCCCGCCTTCGCCTGATACCACAACTTCTACAACACAATCGGCAAACACTGGACATTACTGGAAAGATGGGTATAAGGGTCTTGCCATTAGCATTAACAGGGCCGAGATTACCAAGGACGTCTTTGATCATGAATACTTGGTGTTTGACATTACGCTGCAAAACGGAACTGACCAGCCTTTGGACGTTTCGGGACGAGCATTTAACCTGCTTACGGTTAATAAGGAGCTTCTAGAGTACGATCCGACAGCTGAAACCGTAGAGACCGCTGACAATCAGACAGCTTCTGTCCTTTCAGGCGGTCAGCGAACACTCCGCGTTGGCTTCGTCGTCCAACCCCAGGAAGTGAGCGAACTCATTTTCAATGTGGGACAAAACGCCGTATACCGGATTACATCATTTGAAGGCGGATTGTCAGCCTCTCAGAACGTAACCGTTGTTCCCCCAGCGGCTGAACCTAAACCTGTGGAGAACACTCCAGCCATCGAAGGCGGCAACGGCAAGTCTGACGACTTCATCTTTGAGGACAACTACCTGGGATACCTAAACTCCCAAATTGAAGCTGTTAACACCGGAGATTTTTCCTTGGTGGAGATTCATTTGCTGTACGACAGTGAACTCTACATCCAGCAGCAAAAACTTGTTCAAACACTCAGCGAGAAGGGCACCCGTGAAAAACTGGCAGAATACGAGATACAATCAACATCCTACGATGAGGAGACTGGCACGCTCACGATGAAGGTCCGCGAGCAGATCAAGGTCATTTCAGCGGATGGTACTGAGAAAACGACTGACAACGTATGGACTTACACCGCCCTCCAGGTCGATCAAGGAGTTTTTCAATTCAGTTCAATAGTCAAGGCTGAGCAATAGTTCGAGTTTCACTCGGCTATTGTTCAAAGCATATCAAATACCAAAGGAGCATATCATTTCATGAAAAAACTCAAACCATTGTTTATTGCCTCCATCGCCGCTCTAACTCTTCTAAGTGGCACAGTCTCCGCAGCTTCGGTCAAGCTCAACGTCAACGGAACGGTAGTCACAAGCCAGTCCTTCATCCGTCAAGGCACCACATTCTTCGGCCTGCGGGAGCTGCTCAACGCCCTGGGTGTCGGCCAAATCAAGTGGGATGCCAAGACGCAGACCGTCACAGCAATCAAGGGAGATACCACGGTGAGTGTGACTGTCGGCAAAAAGCAAGTTTACAAGAACGGGAAGCTGTTTAAAGAGTTGGAGGTGCCCGCTCAGTCCATTCAAAATAAGGTGTATCTTCCAGCCCGGGCGGTGGCCGAAGCTTTCGGGTACAGTGTGAGCTTCAAAAATAACACGGTGGTCCTTGCAAACGGAACTGCCACTGTTGCTTCCACATCAACGGACGGGATTGCCACGTTGTCACTGGCCCTTAATCAATATGCTGGAGGAATTAAGCTCAGTACCGGTGCCAAACAGACGATCTCTAATAACCAGGCAGCTTTCTTCGGTTCGGCCACTGATCCTTTGTCGCTTGATAAGGTAGCTAAGGCTGTTTCCGTGAACGACATTGCCCGCGATTGGGCCAAGTACGGCTCCACGATTGTCAACTTCACTTTTCTAAAGATCGACAGTATTCAGCAAATCAGCCTGAGCAACGGCAAGGCCGTAACCGGAGTCATTGCCCACGCTGGCGGCAAGTATCGGGAGACCACGGAGAGTTGGGAGGACAGCGTGTACTTTCAGATCTTCTACCCTGGAACGGCTGCGCTCAAGGCTGGGGATAATATCACCGTGAACGGGATTCCGGTGGGTAGTGGAAGCGTAGACACGGTGGATACCTTAGGTCGTAAGCAGACTGAATCCATGACTTTCCTGATCGCGGGAAATCTGCTCAGTTCGTCTCAGGAGTATGACATCCGCTCGACTCGTTCTCAGGGTGGCACGGTGGTTATTCCCGAACTGCAAGCAGAAATGCAGAAGAAGATGGACAGCCTGCAACTAACCCTCAGTCCCGATGGACTGAAAATCTTTGATCCTTATTTGACCGGCATGGAGATCAAGAGCGTGCAGATTCAGGATTACACGTTTACACCGAATTCTAAAACCATCATTTCTAATAATGGATACGAGGGATTACTAATTCCACTTTCTTCATTTACGAATAATGAGGGAGAGTCATTTGTGGAAATCCCAGGTTCTTACTTTATCAGAATAGTTACCGATAAAGGAGAGACGGCCAAGTTAATAGATTTATACTCCTAACTGTAAGACCATGGAATATTTGATTAAATTCGAAGTGGTGCCTTCCTAAAGAATGCGCTGCTTCGTTTTTTTAGTTACGGGCTGACTTTATTGGTTTAGATATGTTAACCTTCACACTTCCTAAAGTTGTGGTTGCCTCTGTGTGTTTCCCTAGATGTAACCAACAATTAAACACAGATTGTTTTTTTATTCTATCCCTTTGGTTGCGCCTTCCTTCATCGACATTTCCATTCAAGAAATGGTAGTATGCACTTTGTTACAACTATACGAAGGCGAGGAGTTATCAAAATTGAAAAAAAAGAAACAGAAAGAGACAGAGATACTGACACTGGAAAAAAAACAAGAAAAAGAAGGGATTGTCTCTCTACAGACTATATCAAAGGACCTTCATATCACTTATGAAGCAGCGTATTTAAGACTAAGAAAATTCCTTATGTATATAGGTGCTGATATTAAGACATTTAAAACAGATGATAATAAAATTGTATTTTTCAAGTCGGAAAAGGTAATTATTATTGAGTTATTAAAAGAAATGGGGGAATCGTATTTAGTAGCCCTCACTTCAAAAAGGCCTACTGGAAAATCTGTAGAGGAAATTTATCAAAACACAAAAGAATTCCTCTCTAGAATGAATTCAATCGTTAAGGACATCAAAGATATTGAACTACGAGAAGAATGGAAATTAACCTTACAGTTAATCACCAAAGTACAGGCAGAGGAGCTACATATTGATGTTATAAATAAAATTAAAGATATTGGAATTAAATTCAATGTACTGAAATATGAAGATTTGATTGAGGTTTATAAAGATATCAATGAAGGGTTGGACTATTGGGTAGCAACTCATCTTGAACCAAAAATAAAAATCCTAACAGAAAATAATACCACAGTCTAGAAATATGTCAATTAAGACTTTTACGAGATGCACCTTTAATTCCTAAAGGGTGCATCTTGTTTTATGATAAACGTGCAACAACAATTCATCATCAAAAAGGAGAATGGAAATGCAATATATGAACTCCAGTTAAGCTAGTCATCGTCGCTCTTTCGCACCGCCTCTGCTCCTTGATAATTAAATAAACTTTGCGACTGCACTGTTTGAAAATTAATAAAAAAATGATTAGGAGTGATATCAATGTCATACGAAACCGAGTACGAAAACTTATTCAAAGAAAACAACGCACCACTAGAAGAAGGAATTCGAATTACTTTTCCTACCGAATTCAAATGCGATATCGAAAAGTTGCGTCCTTTCTTGCTCAGCCTCTATCCCTACTATGCTGCAACGGTGCACCTCGGAACCGAACGTGTGAGCATCACCTGCTTGAACGACATCGAGCGTGACCCAATGGTTCAATTCGCCGATATGCTCAACGTTGTGGCCTTAAGAGAGAATAAAATCTCTGATTTGCTGGAAGCACACGGGTTGCCAAAGGCTGATCTCACCCTGTATTTCAGCCAAATGGATTACGGTACCTTTGCCATCAGATCAACTGAAGAGATCTACGCTGATGAACTTCAATTATCCAGAATTAGATACCCGGAAAACGACTGGGATCAAGATTAAAAGCCCGGCGTAATGCCGGGCCGCTCACAATCACTGCGGGTCCAGGGTCGCATCCTGGACTCGCCCTTAATATAACATACTTTAAATGATGAGGGGCGAGGAATCAAAAATGAAGAAGATAATTACGCGCACTATAAACAGACCACCTGCTGGAGCGTATTCCGGATTAATTTATGACTGGGATATCCTTGACGGATCTGCACCGGATGCTTCTGAAACTGAAGGGATTCTGATGCTGAAGGTAAAATTTCAGATCGGGAAACAGCATATAACAACCGAAAAACAAACTCTACTACTTTGGGATATAGGCGACCCTATGTATAATCTATGTTCGCAATTCGATGTTCTTCCGGAGATAGGGGAAGATTTTGACTGCCAATGCTTCGTCGGACGAACTGCGGAAATCATTGTTGAAGAGGAAGAACGAGAGGGCAGGATTTACAGTACTATAGCCAATCTCCGCCCACTCCAATGTCCAGTAAACGTGGAACTACTTATTCGGACCAACGAGCAGGAAAGGCAACAAAGTGCTGCTCCGTCAATGGTAGAAGAAATTGTTGAGAATAGCGTAACTGCAATTGTGCAGCCCTCTCCCATGATTAAAAAAGTCCCGAAATCTAGAGGTATAGCGCCACCAAATCGTCCGAGAAAGCCAACTGGGCCTGTTCCGCCGGAATCACATCCGTGGAGCAATATGTAAAGGAGGGGCATCATGCTAGACATTCACAGTCAACCCGACGATAAGTCTACTCAGGTGGGCCGAGAGGATACCAAAGAAAATCCAACCGATGCTCTCATCCGCATGGCCTCGGTAGCCAATCTTTTTTTGGACCAGCATCATGAACCTTACGCCTCAATTGAATCAAACGGTTCAAAGGTAGTTCATAAAGTTGGAGGTAAATCTTTTAAACAGTGGCTGTTCATTCGCTATTTTGAAGAGAAAGGAACTCCCCCTTCTGCTGAGGCTATCAGACAGACCTTACAGTTACTTGAGGCACAGGCTCATATGAGGAATCAAGTACATCCCTTATTCTTCCGTGTTGCCGAGGCAGAGGGTATTATATACTACGACCTGGCTGACTCAGAATGGCAGCATGTGCAGATTACCCAGCAAGGATACCAAATCACAAGGGAGCATCCTCTGTT
This sequence comes from Paenibacillus sp. FSL H8-0048, assembly GCF_038002825.1. Lineage (NCBI taxonomy): Bacteria > Bacillati > Bacillota > Bacilli > Caryophanales > Paenibacillaceae > Paenibacillus > Paenibacillus sp. FSL H8-0048. The sequence goes on from NZ_JBBODF010000001.1 coordinate 4,429,660, forward strand.
ATTTCAACGAAACACTTTAACAAAAACACAGGTGACTCCCGAAAACGGAGGTAAACTGAGCAACATTCTCAATCATCTGCGAATTAAAAATGATTTGGACGGCCTGTTGTTCATGATCTACTTGGTCACCTGCTTCATTCCTAACATCTCACATCCTGCTCTTATACTTTCCGGGGAGAAGGGTGCTGCTAAAACAACTACTGCAAGAATGATTCGTTCGATTGTTGATCCCTCTCACCAAGACATAGCTTTCATGCCCAAAGGGACGACAAACCTGGCCTTATCTTTATCCAGGCAGTTCATGCTCTCACTCGACAATATGGATACTTTACGGCCAGAGACCAGTGATCTTCTCTGCATGGCAGTAACCGGCGGCAGCATTTCAAAACGAAAGTTGTTTACGGATGATGATGAAACCGTTCTTTCCTTCAAAGGCTGTCTGACACTTAACGGTATCGGTGTTGTAGCCAACCGTTCGGATTTTCTGGATCGTTCCATCCTTCTCGAGTTGGATCGTATAGACGAACATGACCGGATGGAAGAGGCGGAGATTTGGAGAGCGTTCGAAGCGGATAAGCCTCTTATTCTGGGTGCTATATTCGAGCTCATAAGCAAGGCAATGGTGACTTATCCTAAAGTTCACTTGTCAGCCTTAAGTCGTATGGCGGATTTCACCCGTTGGGGATATGCCATTGCTCAAGCTGCCAACGTTGATGGCGACTTATTCCTCCAAGCCTACGAGAAGAATCGCAGCCGGATAAACGAAGAAGTCATGAGTTCAAATCCCGTTGCCACGGCAATCTGTTTCTTGATGGAGGAGCAAAGTCTATGGGAAGGCTCTGTATCCAAGCTTCTAGATGTCTTGGAGCAGATTGCCCTGAGCAAGAAAATCAATACTCGCTCTCGCTTATGGCCCAGGGCAGCACATGTTTTGAGCATCCGTTTGCAGCAGATCCGGTCCAATCTGGAGGAATACGGTATCTATTATGATATTCGGAATAAAGGCTTTGCGAAGGTGATCGAAATCGAAAAAAGAGAAAGTTAGTTTCTCCATCTATTCGCAACCCTGCTGTCGCAACTTTCGCTTCTTTCGCTTACTACAGCTGGAGCGCGACTTGTTTATCCAAATATTCTAAATTGTATTTACTGTATTTTGATATAAATATCATGATCTTGATGCCAAATTAATTATTGAAAGGGGCAACATCAAGATTATGATTATCATCCAAGAATTGAATGAATTAAATGCTCTAATGCCGGAAATCTACCCGAAGGACCTCTGCAACTTTGTTTCTGAACTGTTTACAAGCTTGCAGTCAGAGGCAGAACCAGGAGATGAGCAAGATCATTTGCTTCGGAATCCTCTCATTTTGTGTGAACCCGGTGACTCTCTGAGGATACTGCTGCAAGTGCATTCTATGGGACTGGAGTACGCCGAGACTATTGGAATTACAGAAACCCTGGCTTTTAGAGTGGGTATCCTGCTGGACAACGACTGGCTGGCTCAGTATATCGTTCCGGCTTCCATTATGGACAGCGAGACACTGGACTGGCTGACTGAACAGGCAGGGAGAACACCTGAACATGAATAAAAAAGAAATCGCCAAGCGCATTCAAATTGTGTCGCTTCGCATGGTACGGGAGAAGCCTTCGCTACTCTATTCTCAAAGGGCCATTCGCAAGCCTGAAGATGCTGCCGAGTTGTTCCGTCAGTTCATTGAGGATTGTGACCGCGAATGCTTCTGTATCCTTTGCCTGAACACCAAGAATGAGCCTACTGCATTACACCAAGTCTCCTGCGGTACTCTGAATGCCTCTCTGGTCCACCCAAGGGAGACCTTTAAGCTGGCAATCCTGGCTAACTCAGCAGCTATTATCGCTGGCCACAATCATCCTTCTGGTGTACCTGATCCAAGTCCTCAGGACGTTGAGATGAACAATAGGCTGGTTCACAGTGGGCAAATTCTTGGAGTCGAGCTATTAGATCATATCATCATCGGTGACGGCAGTTTTGTCAGCTTGAAAGAACGGGGGCTGATGTAATGAAGAAAGCGATCCTCGCCCTCATAACTGCCGTTACTCAGCTTGTCTTTGAAATTATTGACCATCGCAAACAAAAAGAGTAAGAGGTGATAGGCATATGTTATACACTACTCGCGTCTCGCGTCAGAATTTGAATCAATATGCCACACAACCTGACTCCTTCTCCTGGAAGAAGTCCGATAAAACCCGGGAGAAACCCGAAAATTATTACGAACCTGCAATTGAGTTACTGGATAAAATCTTAAAGCGCCCTCGTTAAATTCCTTACTATTGCAATGGTTCCCGAAAGGGAACTGTTGCAAATCATACCTCAAGGGGAGAGAAAGCAATGATTAAAAAAGTAGGCAGCTACGGACGGTTCTCTGGAGATAACCAGCGGGAGGAATCTATTGACGCGCAACTGCGGGCTATTGAAGCTTATTGCAAGCAGAAAGGATATGTCATAGTAGAGACTTATATTGACAGAGCCAAATCTGCCACATCAGATAAGCGCCCCGAATTTCAGAGAATGATAGCCGACAGCGGGAATAACAAGTTCGATTATATTATTGTGCACAAGCTAGATCGTTTCAGCAGAAATCGTTATGACAGCGCCTTTTATAAACGAAAATTAAATTTGAACGGAGTAAGACTCCTCAGTGTCACCGAGAACCTGGACGATTCCCCCGAGAGTGGTATCCTGGAATCAGTGATTGAGGGAATGGCTGAGTATTACTCCAGAAACCTTGCCCGTGAAGTAATGAAAGGCATGAAGGAAACGGCATACCAATGTAAGCATACAGGCGGACTTCCTCCTATAGGATACTCTGTTGACCCAGTAACGAAGCGTTATCTTATTAATGAAGAGGAGCGGGGGATTGTAGAGACGACGTTCTCCATGTTTTTGGCCGGACACGGCTACAATCAGATTGTCAGGGAGCTTGCAGAGAAAGGATACCGCTCCCGCTATGGACGGCCTATTAGCAAAGGCAGTCTTCCCGTCATTCTTAACAATGAAAAGTATACTGGAGTATATATCTACAACCTGACAGACAGCAAGGATGCCGCTGGCAAACGAAATAGCAACCGCAAAAAGGAGGATGAAGACGTCATTCGGATTGAGGGTGGTATGCCTGTGATTATATCCAAAGAAGACTTCTGGGCCGCTCAGGAAAAAATAAAAAATAATCAAGGGCGTCCTGGTTCCTATAAGGCAAAAGAAATGTATTTGCTGAGCGGATTGTGCTATTGCGGAGAGTGCCTTAAACAACTCGGCACTTTGTATTCAATGGCCGGAAACGTCAAGTACAGCGGGAGGAATAAGCTCAAGTATGTAACGTATCGCTGCGGCAACAGAGATCGGACCAAGGAATGCAAAAACCCGGAACTAAGAAGAGAATACATTGAAAACTACGTCTTGGCACAACTCGAGGAGAACATATTCAACGATCAGGCGATTCCGATTCTCGTAAAGCAGCTAAATGATTTCCAAGCCTCGAAAGATCAAAAGCAAAAAGGCGAGCAAGTACGTTTGAACAAAGCCTTGGATGGGATTACCCGGCAAGTGGAGAACATCGTCAAAGCAGTGGCGGATGGATTTGCGAATTCCGCCCTTCTGGAGAAAATGAATGCATTGGAGGAACAAAGAGAAGAAATCGAGCAGCAGCTCTCAAAGATCAAACCTCCTATAAAAGAAAAAGCAGCCATCACAGAGGATACTCTGCGACAACTGCTTTCCCGGTTCAAAGATGAAATTGCTGACCGCAACATACCGGAGATCAAAAAGTTCATCGGCAGTTACGTGAAGAAGGTCGTCATCTACAAAGAACATGTAGATGTCATCTTTAAACTGAATGTTGTGGATTTACAGGATGGAGCCGAGGGGAGTCGAACCCCTGTCCGAAGATAACGGCACATAAGCTTCTACGAGTGTAGTTACAGTTTTGATGTCACCCTAGAAGCCCCCCGTAACCGGGTCCCCTTCGGGTCAGCCTGATTATCTTCTTCTGCTGACCCCAGGCGGAGACCAGACAGCGTATCCCACTACTTGTTAGCCCCTATCCCTGTCACATGGGCGATGCAGGGTAGAAGCACGCACACAGGTTATTAAGCTGCGAAAGCGTAGTTGTTTTGTTGTTTGCCGTTTAATAGGCTTTAGCGTTGATGAAGCGGACGCGTCCCCACTACTCGCTACTCATGCTCGAACTATCCCCGTCGAATCCAAGAACGGCCCCTCATTAGAAAGGGCGCTTCGGATTAACGGATCAATGACAAGCACAAATGCCGATCCGGTACACAGCGATCTGACATAAGATGGCTGTTCAGAAGCTTCAAAATCTACTTACCCAGTATAGCACATTTATCATCACTTTAATACGTGGGTTAACGGAAATGAAGGTTGAATCTGGAACGGCTGGCCGGGCCGGTTATCTCGCGACCTTCTGCTTCTCGCGCAGGGCACGCTGGATGTCACGTTGAGCGTCTTTTTTGGCAGCGGAGTCGCGTTTGTCGTATTGCTTCTTCCCCTTACCGAGGCCGATCAGCAGCTTCGCATAACCATTGCGTACATAGACCTTCAGCGGCACAATTGAATAGCCTTCCTGCTTGGACTGCCCGAGCAGCTTGTGAATCTGCGCCTTATGCATCAGCAGCTTGCGTGTGCGGGTCGGGTCCAATGGATTACTGCGGTTCCCCTGTTCAAACGGGCTAATGTGCATGTTGTGTACTTGAATCTCACCGTTACGGATGGTGGCAAAAGCATCGCCGATGTTCGCCCGTCCATTGCGCAGCGACTTAATCTCGGTACCGGTCAGTACCATCCCCGCTTCGTAGGTGTCCTCAATAAAATAGTCATGGGAAGCTTTTTTGTTCTGGGCAAGCACTTTTCCGTCTGCTTTTTTACCCATGAGCGTCACTCCTTACATCGTATCAAAAGATCTTTGGATCTAACTCCTGTTAGTTCAATCAGAAAACAGCAGAACATCAGGACTCAACTTATATTGTAACAAAGCCGGTATTGTTCACGCAAGCAAGCTGTCGGCCATAGCTGGTGCTTTATGATGACTCCGCAGCTTACTAACAGGTTGCTTGAGGATTGAAGAGATTATTCTTTTATACGTTCAAAAATAAGATCCAGCACAGAAGCCTGTCCACCGGCCAGAAATGGCATGGGCACAAGGCTGTGCAGCTTCCAACCATCGGCAGCGTATCGATCGATTACCTGCTTGTAATCCTCCTTTAATTTTCCGCTTATCGTTCCCACCGCAATTGATACATAATTGTATTCATATTTGGACATTATTTAACCTCCCTGTAAGTTCAGCTTCTCTATTGGATCATTTGCTGCACAAGCACTTCTCCATAACCGAATTGATTGTCCCGGCCCGGGTCACCGAGGTCAACAGCTTTTTGTTCCATAAATTTAATGATTTTATTTTTTGGGGGATATTGATGATGCTTATCATAATAATTCGAAATGAGCAGCCCAGCTGCTGCCGATACCTGAGGAGCAGCCAGACTTGTTCCGTAGGACAGTGAAAAGCCTTGTGGTATATTTAATATACTATCGAGCGGCGAATTCGGAAGCAGCCTAGGAAAACTGGTAAGCATCAAATCTGTTACCTCCACCTCTCCCGTTGTATCAAAGTCGTCGCCTAAATAACCGCCGTATGCCACAAAATCAATGTAAGAACCGAAATTGGAATAAGGAGCCAAGCGATTACTCTTCGTTACCGCACCCACACTAATAACATGTTCAAGCATACTGGGAACATGAATTTCATTGTATGCACTATCAGAACCGTCGAGACCACGATTTCCAGCAGAAGCCACAATCATAACTTGATTTTTGTTTGCATAATCTGCCGCACGCTGATAAGCATCTAATAGAATTTGTCCCGCATCATCCATTTGAATGTAACTGCCGGCACTGATATTAATAACTTGATTATCGTCATTAGTAGCTCTTACAATAGCACTCAGCAGATCAAAGATGTTTCCTCCGTCTGTATTTCCGCATACCCAAAGCCCTCCTTCCAGCCCCGTTAGGCTCATTTAGTCCAATTTCATCCCCCCCTAGTACCTGCTGGCCAACACTGCTCAGTTCCGTCTCCACAAGCCTACCCAGATAAAAAGACCTATTATAAAAGATAATGAAAATAAGATTGTCACCATATTTCGATACAGCTCGTAGCCCGGATCGATCCATGAGCTAATCAGGATAATTAGTGAAAAGCTGGTGCTCAAGACGACAAACATACTCCTGAAAAACTTGTTGAGAATATAGATTCCCCGTTCGTCCCGGATATTAGACAAACAGAGAAGCAGTATCCCTATAAAGGACAAAAAACCCAGTACTGCAAAAATAGAATTCACACGAGAAAAAACGTCCACATTAATCTCCCCCCACATAATCAAACACTTCGTAGATGCTTTTCTGAAAGACATCAGCAATGCGGAAAGCCAGCTTGAGGGATGGCATATATTTGTTCCTTTCAATCGAGATGACCGTCTGACGGCTAACCCGAAGGGCATCTGCCAACTGCTGCTGTGTCCAACCCCTCTCTGCACGCAACTCAATAATATGATGTTTTAAATTCTGATCATCTACCCCCATATTTACCATCCTCTTGAATTAGTTTACATTTTTATCATAGTACCATTTTTTTTCAAATGTAAAGCTCCCTTTACAATTATTTATTGACTATTTTAAAAAAAGGGGTGTCCCATAAGCCATGAAATGGCTGGGACACCCCTTTTTTGGAGTTGGATGGACGTTTGTGCTTGGTGAGGACGCTCCGCGATGCGAGGAAGAATACCTCTAGCTCTTCTAGTCCACGTTCTTTTTTCTTTTCTTGCGCTTAACTTTCTGCGTATCCGCGGCCTTATCAGTGCCTGGCGTCACGGAAGGCCCAATGAACACGCCGCCTTTCTTCTTCTTGCGGCGGCTCTTGCCCTCGGGCGCTGCGCCGCGCCCGTCAGGCCCCAGGTCCTCGCGGCTGCGGAACCGTGTGCCCGCGTCTACGCCGCGCAGCTCACCGCCCGCCTGCTCAGACCCGCCACCGCTCGGCGCGCCGTAGCCGCCCTTGCCCGAGCCAAAGCTGAATGCGATGCCGCGGCCCCCGGCACCGCCACCACCCTCCGCGCCGCGGCCTCTGCCGCCCTCGCGCGGAGCGCCAGACCCGCCGGCTTCGCCCCGGCGGTCCGCCTTCGCGCCGCCCGCTGCGCCTGCGGCGGCGGCCAGACCGCGCCGCGCTGCCGCTTCCGGCCCACGGCCGCGCTTGCGGCCGCTGCCTGCTGCGCCGGCGGTGTCCCACGCCGCCGCTCCGTCTGCGCGCGGCCCGTTTCCGGCGCCTGCAGGAGCGGCGCCAAGGCTTCCGCCCCCGCCTGCTGCGGCAGGGGCACCGTTCTTCCCGGCCGCGCCGAAGCTACCGCCCGAACCCGCGCCGCCCTTCTTCTTACCGGCACCGTTCTTGCCTCCGGCGGCCACACTGCCGGGCTTGCCTTTACCGCCACGGCCTTTGCCGCCTCCGGCCTTACCGGCGAACGGCTTGCTGAAGCCTCCGGCGCCCGGACGGCCGCCCTTGCCCCCACGGCCACCGTAGCTCCGGTGATCTCCTGCCGCACGCGGCTTCATATCGACCAGCTCGAAGTCAATGGTGTGGTCATCCATGTTGACCTTAGCGACACGGATCTTCACTTCATCGCCGATGCGGAACACCTTGGAGGTACGTTCGCCGATCAGCGCCATATGAGCTTCATCGAAGTGGTAGTAATCATCCGTAAGCGCACTGAGGCGAATGAGACCTTCGACCGTATTGTCGAGCTCAATGAACATTCCGAAGCTGGTCATGCTGCTGATCATGGCTTCGAATTCCTCGCCAACCTTGTCCTGCATGAACTCCGCTTTCTTCAGCTGCTCGGTATCGCGCTCGGCTTCCACAGCCACACGCTCGCGCTCCGAAGACTGCTGCGCAATATCCGGCATCCGGGAGGCCAGGTATTCGTGACGCTTCTCGCTTAGCGCTCCGCCATTCTCAAGAACCTCACGCATAACGCGGTGAATTACCAGATCGGGATAACGGCGGATCGGTGAGGTGAAGTGGGAATAGAACTCCGCTGCCAGCCCGAAGTGCCCGGTGCTCTCGGCATCGTACTTCGCCTGCTTCATGGAGCGCAGCATCATCGTGCTGATAACCGTCTGCTCCTTCGTTCCCTGAATCTGCTCCAGCAGATCCTGGAGCGCACGCGGGTGAACCGAATTCCCCCGGCCCTTCACGTGGTAACCGAAGTTAGCCGCAAAAGCCATAAAGTTCTGCAGCTTCTCCGGGTCCGGGTCCTCATGAATCCGGTACAGGAACGGAACCTTCAGCCAGTGGAAATGTTCGGCCACCGTCTCATTAGCGACCAGCATGAACTCTTCAATAATCTGCTCCGCCACAGAACGCTCACGTTTTACAATATCAATAGCCTTACCGGCCTCATCTACAATAATCTTGCTCTCTTCAAAATCGAAATCCACCGCCCCGCGCCGCATCCGGGCAGCGCGCAGCTTCATCGCCAGCTCCTTCATCAGCCGGAAATCCCCGATCAGCGGAGCATAACGCTCCAGCAGCTCAGGATCTTCATCCTCGACAATCTTCCGTACGTCAGAGTAAGTCATTCTCTCCTTCGTGCGGATGACACTGGTGAAGACGTCGTGCTTCACGACCTTCATCTGCTCATCGAATTCCATTTCACAGGACATCGTCAGACGGTCAACCTGCGGATTCAAGCTGCAGATACCGTTCGACAACCGGTGCGGAAGCATCGGAATGACACGGTCCACCAGGTACACACTGCACCCGCGGTCATAGGCTTCCTTGTCCAGCTCAGAGCCTTCACGCACATAATAGCCTACGTCAGCAATATGAACGCCCAGCTTATAATGACCATTCTCCAGACGCTGTACGTTGACCGCATCATCCAGATCCTTGGCATCAGCGCCGTCAATCGTTACGATATTGAGCCCGCGCAGATCACGCCGCCCCTGCTCGATAATCTCTTCATCTGTGATCGAATCCGGCGCCTGCTCCGCTTCCGTCATTACCTCAGCCGGAAAAGCCTCCGGAAGCTGATGCTTACGGATGACCGACAGAATATCCACGCCCGGATCATCCTTATGGCCAAGGATCTCAATGATCTCACCCTCAGCCGCAGCACGGCCCTCCGGATAGTTCACGATGCGGACAACCACCTTTTCCCCGTCAACCGCACCCTTGAAAGACTCCCTGGGGATGAAAATATCCCGGTTAATCCGCTTATCGTCAGGCAGCACGAAGCCATACGTCTCCAGGCTCTGGAAGACACCTACCGTCTGCGACACGCCTCTGATCAGAATCCGTTCCACTTCGCCTTCCATACGCCCGCCGGACGGGCTCTTCGAGGTAATACGGATCAAGACGGTATCGCCGTTCATTGCACCCTTCAGATCGTTCGCGTGGATATACACATCCGGGTGCTCCCGGTTATCGGGAATCAGAAAAGCAAAGCCCTTCGCATGAACCTGCAGCCGTCCGCGCAGCAAATCCATCCGCTCAGGCACACCATAGCGGCTGCCCCGGGTCAGTATGATCCGTCCGTCCTTTTCCAGTTCAATCAACAGAGCCTCAAAGGCTTTGAAATCGGCACTATCCTCCACGGCGAAATGGCTCACCAGTTCTTCATAAGTTAGTGGTTTATAAGCGGTCTCCCGCATGAAATCAAGTAAGATTTCCTGTGTTATCATGTTCGTCACCTCAGCCTCCTGCTGCATTCCTATGCATTGGCATACTGTATGCCTTGTCCTACTGCACAGTAATCATTTCAAGTAAAATTTACCTTTATATACTTCATACCCTAGTATACACGAAATCAATCCCGGGCATCCCTGTTATGATGTTCACAATATTAAATCTGCATACAAAAAAGCCCCCGTCTATTCCATTCAGAACAGAGCGAAGGCTTACTGTTAACCAACTAGTCAATAACAATGGCTACAACAATTGACATGATGAAAAATCCAGCCGCCAGACCAACTGTTACACGCTGCAGCACAAGCTCCATACCGCGTGCCTTTGTTTTACCGAAGAGATGCTCAGCACCGCCGGAGATGGCACCGGAAAGACCTGCACTTTTCCCTTTTTGCAGAAGAACGACCGCAATCAGACCTACGGCAAAAATCAGAAGCACCACTTTCAAAAAGATATCCATTCACTTCCACCTCCTACGTCCAAGCATCACTATCTATGCTAAATTAGAATTTCCGTTTCATAAACAGCATTTTTATTTTATCATAGCCCCGGAATGAATACAACCTTCCAGACTGCATTCCCGCCTATCTCTCTATGAAAATCTTACCTTTCCCTCTATACCGAGCAGGCTGCAGCAAAAAACCTGCCGGAAACCGGCAGGCTCATTGTACCTATAGATTCAAAAGAAATTATCTTTTGAGGTTGTAGAAGGATTTCAGACCATTGTATTGAGCCAATTCGCCCAGCTCGTCTTCGATGCGAAGCAGTTGGTTGTATTTAGCCACACGGTCAGTACGGGAAGGAGCACCAGTCTTGATCTGACCAGCGTTGGTTGCTACAGCGATGTCAGCGATAGTGCTGTCTTCGGACTCACCGGAACGGTGGGAGATTACAGCTGTGTAGCCGGCACGTTTCGCCATTTCAATCGCATCGAAGGTTTCAGTCAGTGTACCAATCTGGTTAACCTTAACCAGGATGGAGTTACCGATGCCTTTTTCGATACCTGTTGCCAGACGCTCAGTGTTTGTAACGAACAGGTCATCACCCACCAATTGGACTTTGTCGCCCAATTTTTCAGTCAGCAATTTCCAGCCATCCCAGTCATCTTCAGACATACCGTCTTCGATCGTGATGATTGGGTACTTCTCAACCCATGAAGCCAGCAGGTCAACATACTCAGCGGAAGTGTAAGATTTACCTTCGCCTGCAAGTGTGTATTTACCATCTTTGTAGAACTCAGTGGAAGCAACGTCCATACCAAGGAATACGTCAACGCCTGGTTTGTAGCCGGCTTTTTCGATCGCTTCGATGATTGTAGTGATCGCTTCTTCATTGGAGCCTAGGTTCGGTGCGAAGCCGCCTTCGTCGCCAACAGCTGTGTTCAGGCCTTTGGATTGCAGTACGGATTTCAGGTTGTGGAAGATTTCTGCACCAGTACGCAGTGCTTCCTTGAAGCTTGGAGCGCCTACTGGAAGAACCATGAACTCTTGAACGTCGATGTTGTTATCGGCATGCTCACCACCGTTGATGATGTTCATCATCGGTACTGGAAGAGTCTTGGAGTTGAATCCGCCCAGGTATACATACAAAGGAATGTCCAGAGCAGTTGCAGCAGCGCGTGCTACAGCCATGGATACTGCCAGGATAGCGTTAGCGCCCAGCTTGCCTTTGTTGTGAGTTCCGTCCAAAGTGATCATCAGCTTGTCAATGCCCACTTGGTCAAGAGCGTCCATACCGATTACTTCCGGAGCGATAATTTCGTTTACGTTCTCAACAGCTTTCAGAACGCCTTTACCCATGTAACGGGATTTGTCGCCGTCACGAAGCTCTACAGCTTCATGAGCGCCAGTGGAAGCGCCGGAAGGAACGATAGCGCGGCCTTTTGCGCCGGACTCCAGATATACGTCAACCTCTACAGTAGGGTTACCACGGGAGTCAAGGACTTCGCGTGCATACACATCAGAAATAATAGTCATGTAAGTTAATCTCCTTTTATACAATGGTTTTGGGTTTACACAAACAGATGTCTTGCTTATTTGCGGCTGGCAATCATGGATTGTCCGGTCATTTCCGCAGGCTGCGGAAGTCCCATCAGATCCAGGATCGTCGGTGCCACATCTGCGAGAATACCAGCTTCACGCAGTACTACATCTTCAGTGGTAACGATGAACGGAACCGGGTTAGTGGTATGGGCTGTGAACGGGCGTCCGTTCTCATCGAATACCATATCAGCATTTCCGTGGTCGGCAATGATAATAGCAACGCCGCCCTTGGCAACTACAGCATCCACAACCATACCTACGCATTCGTCCGTTACTTCAACCGCCTTGATTGTAGGCTCCAGCATGCCGGAGTGTCCTACCATATCAGGGTTGGCAAAGTTCAGGATAATGGCATCCTGTCTATCCGCTTCAATCTCCGCTACGCAGGCCGCCGCCACTTCGTAAGCGCTCATCTCAGGCTTCATATCATAGGTTGCCACTTTCGGCGAGTTAATCAGGATACGGGTCTCGCCCGGAAGCTCCTCATCGCGTCCGCCGCTGAAGAAGAAGGTCACATGCGGATACTTCTCCGTCTCCGCAATACGCAGCTGCTTCTTGTTCTGCTGAACCAGCACTTCACCGAGCGTGTTGTCGAGGTTCTTCGGGGAGTAAGCCACGAAGCCTTGAACCGTCTCACTGAAGGTAGTCAGGCATACGAAGTGCAGGCCTTGCGGGAACTTAGGTCCACGGTCAAAGCCGCGGAAATCCGAGTTCGTGAACACTTGCGACAGCTGAATCGCGCGGTCAGGACGGAAGTTAAGGAAAATGACGGAATCGCCGCTCTCCACTGTCGCTACCGGGTTGTTCTGGCTGTCCACAATTACACTTGGTTCCACGAATTCATCGAACACAGAATTCTGGTAGGATGCAGTGATGGCTTGAAGGGCATCGGTATATTTAGGGCCTTCGCCATATACCATTGCACGGTAAGCCTTCTCTACACGATCCCAACGTTTGTCACGGTCCATCGCGAAGTAACGTCCGGATACCGTAGCAATCGTTCCTACGCCAACCTCTTCAATCTTGGCGACCAGATCCTGAATGAACTTCTGTCCACTGTCGGGTGGTACGTCACGGCCATCCATGAAGGCATGAATATAAACTTCATGCAGATCTTCTTTTTTGGCCAAATCGAGCATGGCGAACAGGTGATTGATGTGGCTGTGTACGCCGCCATCGGATACCAGGGCATAGAGGTGAAGCTTTTTGCCATTTGATTTGGCGCTTCTTACGGCAGCCACCAGCGTTTCGTTCTCAAAGAATTCACCGTCGCGGATCGACTTATCGATACGGGTGAGGTCCTGGTATACAATACGGCCGGCACCGATGTTAAGGTGACCTACTTCAGAGTTACCCATTTGGCCTTCCGGCAGACCTACAGCTTCGCCGCAAGCGGTAAGCGTGGTATTCGGATATTGCTTCAGGTAACGGTCGTAGTTCGGCTTGTTGGCTTGGGCAACCGCATTGCCTTCATCCGTGTTCCGCAGTCCGAAGCCGTCCATGATAATCAGTGCTACAGGTCTTGGAGCTGACATTCTTACTTCGCCCCCTCAACGAGTGAAACGAAGGAAGCAGGCTGCAGGCTGGCACCGCCGACTAGAGCGCCGTCGATGTCGCTTTGACTCATGTACTCCGTTACATTCTCAGGCTTCACGCTGCCGCCGTATTGGATACGTACCGCTTCAGCTGTTGCTTCATCGTACAGGCCTTTAACAAGGGTACGGATATAAGCAATAACTTCGTTGGCATCCTGGGAAGTGGAGGATTTACCTGTGCCGATCGCCCAAATTGGCTCGTAAGCGATAACTACGCTTGCTGCCTGCTCTGCGCTAAGACCGGCAAATGCAGCTTCAGTCTGAACCTTACATACGTCCTTAGTCTGGTCAGCTTCACGCTCTTCAAGCTTTTCGCCTACGCAGACAATTGGAGTAATGCCGTGACGGAATGCCGCATGCATTTTTTTGTTGACGATTTCGTCCGTCTCACCGAAATAAGCACGGCGTTCGGAGTGACCGATAATAACATACTCTACACCAAGATCCTTCAGCATTACGCCGCTGATCTCACCTGTATAAGCGCCGTTATCTTCGAAGTGCAGGTTCTGTGCACCAATCTTGATGGTGGTGCCTTGTACTGCTGCAACCAGTGCAGGCAGGTTAGTGAATGGCGCGCAGATAACAGTCTCTACGCCTGCTACTTCCGCCTGGCCTTTGATTTCAGCGATGAAGCCTTCGGCTTCCGGAACGGTTTTGAACATTTTCCAGTTGCCTGCAATAATAGGTGTTCTACTCATAGTGATGTATTGCCTCCCTCTTCGGTATTACTTGTCGTTCAGTGCCTCTACACCTGGAAGAGCCTTGCCTTCCATGAACTCGAGCGATGCGCCGCCGCCAGTGGAGATGTGATCCATCTGGTCTGCGAGGTGGAATTTCTCAGCAGCTGCAGCGGAATCGCCGCCGCCAATAACAGTGTAGCCTTCGGTAGTAGCGCAAGCCTGAGCTACAGCCTTTGTACCTTCAGCGAAGATGTCAATTTCAAATACACCCATCGGTCCATTCCATACAACCAGCTTGGAGTTTTTGATAATATCGGCATAGATTTCACGAGTCTTAGGACCGATGTCCAGACCTTCCCAGTCAGCAGGAATCTCGGTTGCATCTACAATCTTGGTGTTGGCATCTGCACCGAACTTGTCAGCGACTACAACGTCAACAGGAAGCACGAAGTTCTTGCCCAGCTTCTTGGCCTTCTCGATGAATCCAAGCGCTGCATCAATCTTGTCGTTGTCTACCAGGGATTTACCGATTTCGAAGCCTTGAGCCTTGGTGAACGTGTAAGAGAGGCCGCCGCCAATCAGTACATTGTCAGCCAGATTCAGCAGGTTATCGATAACGTCAATCTTGTCTTTAACCTTGGAGCCGCCGATGATGGCCGTGAAAGGACGTTCCGGGTTAGAAAGTGCCTTACCGAGAACGGACAATTCTTTCTCCATTAGCAGACCGGATACTGCAGGCAGGAAGTGAGCGATTCCTTCTGTCGAAGCATGGGCACGGTGAGCTGCGCCAAATGCGTCATTGACGAACAGGTCAGCCAGTTCAGCGAACTGCTTAGCCAGTTCAGGATCATTCTTCTCTTCGCCTTTGTAGAAACGGACATTCTCAAGCACAAGCACATCGCCATCGTTCAGTTCAGCGATTTTCGCTTTTACCGCTTCGCCAATGGCCTCATCCGCCTTGGCTACCGGTTTGCCGAGCAATTCAGACAAACGGACTGCAGCGGAAGTCAACCGCATGGAATCAACGAATTCACCTTTAGGACGGCCCATATGGCTGGCCAGAATGACCTTTGCACCGTTCTCAATCAGGTATTTAATTGTTGGAAGGGTTTCGCGGATACGGGTATCATCAGTGATCTTGCCGTCTTCCACTGGCACATTGAAATCCACGCGCACAAATACGCGTTTGCCTTTTACTTCTACATCACGGACACTTTTTTTGTTCATGATTAACATTTCCTCCACACCCAAAATTGGTTCCTTCACGAAGCCATTTTCAAACGAATCCATTTCAGTTCATTTAGAAAGAGCGGAAACAGACTTTCCTTGTTTCCGCTCTATTGTAGTGCTTATATGAAAACTGTCTTATTTTGCAAGCTTAGCGAATTTCTCCAAAGTACGAACCAGCTGTGCAGTGTAGGACATTTCATTGTCGTACCAAGCAACAGTTTTAACCAGCTGTTTGTCGCCAACAGTCAGTACTTTAGTCTGAGTTGCATCGAACAGGGAACCGAAAGTCATACCCTTGATGTCGGAAGATACGATTTCATCTTCAGTGTAGCCGTAAGTTTCTGGGTCAGAAGCTTCTTTCATGGCTGCATTGATTTCTTCAACGGTTACGCTCTTATCCAGAACAGTAACCAGCTCAGTCAGGGAACCTGTAGCTACAGGCACACGTTGTGCTGCACCGTCAAGTTTGCCCTTCAGTTCTGGAATAACCAGGCCGATGGCTTTAGCAGCACCGGTAGTGTTAGGGATGATGTTCTCAGCAGCAGCGCGGGCACGTCTGAAGTCGCCTTTTGCGTGTGGAGCATCAAGAGTATTCTGGTCACCTGTGTAAGCGTGGATAGTAGTCATCAGACCTTCGATGATACCGAACTTGTCGTTCAGAACTTTGGCCATAGGAGCCAAGCAGTTCGTTGTGCAAGATGCACCGGAGATTACTGTTTCGGAACCGTCAAGGATGTCATCGTTAACGTTGTACACAACAGTTTTCATGTCGCCTGTAGCTGGAGCGGAAATAACTACTTTTTTAGCTCCGCCTTTCAGGTGCTTCTCAGCGGCTTCTTTAGTTGTGAAGAAACCAGTACATTCCAGAACGATATCAACGCCAAGCTCTCCCCAAGGAAGCTCTTCAGGGTTGCGGTTCGCCAGAACCTTAACATCTTTACCGTTAACTTTGAAGAAGCCGTCATGCACTTCAACATCGCCTTGGAATTTACCTTGAGTTGTATCATATTTAAGCAAATGAGCAAGCATCTTAGCGTCAGTCAAGTCATTGATTGCTACCACTTCGATACCTTCTACATTTTGAATACGGCGGAATGCAAGGCGTCCAATACGTCCAAAACCGTTAATACCAACTTTTACACTCATTGAATAGTTCCTCCTAGAGTTCGTTTTATTTATTCAAGACAGGCCGTGAGGCTCGTCAAGACAACAATGTTAAGTATAATGCATAAACCCTTTGTGCGCGCCCCATTTAATGGAATCTATAGGACCTTTTGTAGCTGTGTGTCGATTTCCTTGCCGATTTCGACAGCCGCCGCCTCGTCGATGACGAGAATATCCTCTTGCCCGAACCGCAGCATCGCATGAATGGCCTTCGCCTTACGTTTGCCGCCGGCAATACCGATAACGACTTCTGTGCGGATAATGTCTTCCAGGCGCAGCCCCATGGTCAGCATAGTGTGAACCACTTCGCCGTCCTCATTAAAGTAGTATCCGAAGGATTCGGCTACAGCACCCTCACCCTGAATCTCTGAGATTGTCCCGGAGTCCAGCTTGCGGCGGTGGGTCATTTCAATGGCATCACCTATTCCATGTACAATAATACGCGATCTGCGGATAATTTGTACAATCTCTCCAATGTTGGAGTCCTGCGCAAGCGACTGATAAGCGTCTCCGCTAAGCAGATCGGGCACATGCAGCAGACGGTAATTGGCGCCAATCCGTTTGGCCATGGTTGAAGCAATGGTGTTGGCCTGTATCTCCATACTCTCTCCCAGTCCTCCGCGCGCCGGAACAACCCAGGCGTTCTTATAGGAAAGGGATAGCGGCGGGGTCAGCTGATCGGCCATCTCGGCCAGGGTTGATCCGCCTGTGACGGCAACCGTGTCGTCACTGCGCAGTACGCTGAGCAGTGCCTTGGAGCCTGCGCGCCCCAGTTCACGCTTGGTGAACGGCGATGTCTCACAATCGCCAGGTACCACAATTACTTTGGTGAGACCGTACGTAGTACGAATTTTCTCTTCCAGATCATCCAGGCCGAATAGGCTCTTGGCGACCGGCTCCAGCAGGTCAAGCAGTCTGCGACCGGCATCGCTAATGCGCATACCGACGCTCTCGATCTCAATGAGCCCCTGCGATTTCAGAAGATCCGTCTCGGCGCGCAGTACCCGCTCGGTCATATCAAGCGAAGCGGCTAGCGTCCTGCGCCCAATAATATCGGACAGCATGATCTGATGTAGAATCGTATACCGTCTCTTAAGGGTTTCCATGAGATCAGGCAGAAGCTGCTTTTGGATTTCCAATAGATTACGCATGCTTTCACTCCTGCAACTTCGTCTTTCTCTTATCCCCTGTTCGTGGTCTCAAAATGTCCCGGGTTAACTTTTTAAGTCCCACCCATATTCTACCCAAAACTGACGTCGAGTGCAAGTGTTCCGAGACTATAATTCTCAGCCCGCTTTCATCTTATGCATGGGCTTGTCCGGCACGCAGCAGGCAGGAGGCACATCTCCGGCTCTCTTAATAGAGGGGGACAAAACAATTTTTGAGCAGCATGCTTAATACACATTGCTTTTATCTGAGATGTGTATTATAATAATTTCTGTTGCGCCCGTGGTCCAATGGATATGACGTAGGCCTCCGAAGCCTGAGATCCAAGTTCGATTCTTGGCGGGCGCGCCATTATTTTCAAGCTTGTACATAATTTAGTGCCGGATATATTATATTTAACCAATGAGCCGCTTGAGGGCTCTTTTTTTTGAAAGTAAGTTTGACTTTCTTTGACTTTTTGTTTGAATTTGTTTATCATGTGGTTAATACGGTAACAGTAAAAAATGAACACATTCGAAGCACCAATTTCAAGGAGGTTTTCCACGTGAGTTATATTCCTATGGTAGTAGAACAGAGCAACCGCGGTGAGCGCGCTTATGACATCTATTCCCGCCTGCTGAAGGACCGCATCATTTTCCTTGGAACGGAGGTTAATGACGTGGTAGCCAATTCCATCATCGCACAAATGCTCTTCCTGGCTGCCGAGGACCCGGATAAGGATATTCACCTGTATGTGAACAGCCCAGGCGGTTCCATCACAGCGGGTATGGCAATCTTCGATACAATGCAATACATTAAGCCGGATGTATCCACCATCTGTGTAGGTATGGCCGCTTCCATGGGAGCGTTCCTGCTGAACGCCGGTGCCAAGGGCAAGCGCTTTGCCCTGCCGAACAGTGAAATCATGATTCACCAGCCGCTAGGCGGTGCCCAGGGCCAGGCTTCGGATATCGAGATCCGTGCCCGCCGCATCATCAAGCTGCGTGAGAAGCTGAACCGCATCCTGTCCGAGCGTACAGGCCAGCCGCTGGAGAAGATCGAGAAGGATACTGACCGCGACTACTTCATGAGCGCTGCAGACGCTGCTGAATACGGTATCGTGGACAAGGTAATTGAGAAGACTCTGCCGACAGGCGTATAAGTAATCTATCCAAATGAATACACGAAGAGGCTGTAACAGACCGGTCCGGTCATGTTACAGCCTCTTTCTTCATGCCTACCTCAAGCCTCCGTACCCCAGGGCATCGAGCTTGCCTGCAATTACACGGTAGCCTCTGCCGTTCGGGTGAATATGGTCCAGGAACAGCAGCCCCCGCTCATGGCCGGCAAATTCATGATATATCGAAGCAAACCCTACGTTATTACTGCTGTAACCTGCGGCATAGCGGTTGAAATCCCGCACCCACTCTGTTGCCTCATCTATCTGCGGATATGGGTTATAGAGGCCGACCATCCGGAGGATGTAGGGGCTGCGGGAACCTGCCTTGAGCTGTGTCAGGCTACCCATGATGTCGCTGTAGTTACGCTTGCAGTCCCTAAGCGCTTGCTGCAGCAAGCCCTGGAATTCACCGGGCCGGGGCCCGGCTGCCCGGGCTGCTTTAATCAAGTCATTGCCGCCAATGGACAACGTAATGATCTGTGCATCCTTCACCGCCGCCCGGTAGGTATTGGAGCTCCTCAGCCGTTGCCTAAGCCCCCCGGTGGTCAGACCGTTGACACCAAGATTCGCCGGCACCACCGGCGTGTCCAGCCTCCCTTCCGCCATCCGCCGGTAGACGGGGACGAAGCCGTTCCCGGGCAGCGCCCCGAAGCCGGTTGTTAGTGAATCCCCGATCGCTGTATACGCATAGACCATAACCTTCCCCTCCCCGTTATAAGCTGCTTGCCTTCTATAGCTTATGACTATCCGGGTGAAGTGGTAACGGCAGGGCAAGCTGATTAGGCCCTGCACATGAAGAATGCCCCTGCATCTCCCGGAGAAGGTACAAGGGCATTCTAGGGTATTCTTATGAAGGTCTATTATTTCAGCGCTGTGAACGGACTGCTTCCGTCCGGCAGGAGTTCCTTGAAGCTGAAGTTGAATTCCGGGAAGCCTGCGGCATATACCGTGTAATCATACAGCTGGAAGAAGAGCACTACCTTGCCGTCTCTCAGATAGAAGTATTTCTCGGTGTTCAAGCCGGTGAATCCGCCGAGATAACCTCCGCTGAAGTTCTTGAATTCCTTGGTAATTTCGGCATTCATCTGCTTCTTGTAATTCGGATTCGCTCCGAACAGATCGCCCAGCAGCAGGCGCTTCCCGTCCTTGAGCGAGAAGGTGAACGCATTGCGGTAGGTCATACCATGTGCGCCCCCGGTATACTCATATTGATTCGTAATCAGACTGAGCACGCCATTCTGATTGTAAGTGACTACATATCCGCCATCGAATTCATAGGGCCGGTCATCTTTTGCCCGCTTAGTAATTTGATCCTCGGCATCGGCTGCGAACTTCAACACCGTCTGTTTGATCGCGTCATTGATAGCCTTCTCAGCTTCCGGGCTGGCCAGGCCGCTAACCTGCGGATAGTCCAGGCGGATCGGGGCATCCTTATGATCCTTCACATAGCTGGCGGTCTTAATCGTAACTGCATTCTGCGTTCTCTTCATCAAGTTCAGCCGTCCTGAGACCGCGCTCCAGTCGCTTTTATAGCCCAGGTAATCATTCAGCAGATCCATCGGAACGAACAGCTTGTTATTCCACTGCTTCGCTTCATAGTCTCCGATGTAATAGTTATTGACGCTGATCGTAATGCCATAGTCTGTAGTAGTTAGCTTCGTCTGGGCAGTGCCTGTTCCAATGGTATACGCCTTCTCTGCCTTGTCATAGGACAGCGGCATGCCAAGCGAATCACGCATGAAGGTTACCGGAACCCATACCTTTCCCTCTTTGAACAGCCCCGTTTGTGAAGTAATCTTACCGTTTACCTTCAGCACCACCTGAGAAGTGTCAGCCTTCGTCTGGGCAGCAGCAGCTGCAGCCTCCGTCGTCCCTGACGGGAAGATTCCTGTTCCCCCAAGGAGCAACCCTGCGGCAAGTATTCCTGCACCCCATCGGCGGGCGTTGTTTTTTGAAGTCGAGTTCTTAGTCATTATTGCTTCTCCTCTCATCCGGTTCTGTGTCTGGTCTAGTTGTGTTCCTCATTTCCACTCTTCCTATTATAGGGAGAATGGACGCCGGGGTTGTTACAATCCGCTTTACAGTTTCTTTAATTTTGAAGGTTCTATCTAAAGATATTGTTACCACTATATAAACAAATTGAGAGATTTCAATAATAATTCACCGCCAAGTGGAAACGATACAAGTGGAAACGGCTTAGCCGTCCTTTGAAAGGGCGGTACCGTTTCAGCGAGAAATAGAAGGATAATTTATAGCGTAAAGCATATAAATTCTTATATTTTAAAAAACGCCCGCCCTGCCAAATCAGCAGAGCAAGCGCCTCATGCGAAACGTTTATTTCAGTTCATACGTTACATTTAATTGGGTAGTGACTTTGACCTGACCGGGTTCAACAGAGCTGCCGGCATTGTTATCCATTGACGATTTCTGCATCATTGCTGCTTCAGCGTAGACAACCGGATGATTGCCGTCATCGCTCTGAATCACCGTAACCACCTGGCCCACTCCCCGTTTCGCCGCTTTGGCTATGGCTGCTGCTTTGACGTCTGCATTCTGCATAGCCTTCTCGATCACCTGTGCTTCGAAGGCAGAGGGATCTTCAATGGCAAACCGCACATTGCCGATGTTGTTCGCCCCGGCCGTAGAGGCTGCGTCCAAAAGTTGCCCAACCTTCGTCAGATCACGGTACGATACCTCCAGAGTGTGCTGGGCATTATAGCCTTTGACCTTCTGGCCGTCCTTCTCCGTGTAGGTGTAATTAGGCTGTACGTTGAACTGGCTGCTCTGGATGTCTTTGTCGGCTATACCCCAAGTGGTTTTGAACAATGCCGTCAGCTTGGAGATTTTCGCCGCTGTACCCTTCTGTGCCTCCTGTGCAGTATCCGCTGTAGTGCTCACCCCGATAGAGAGATAAGCGATATCCGGCTTAATCGACAGCTCACCTTTGCCCACCACGCTCACAATGTTCTTCTGCACCTCGTCAGCGTAAGCCTTTTCAGGTCCACTCAGCACTCCGCTCAACCCCATTCCTCCAATCATCAAGCTCCCTGCCAGCAATACTGCTCCAATCGATTTACCCCATCTTCTCATGCTTGCCATCCCCTTTCGATTCGTTTAAGTGTTAGTACCCTCTAGACGGGACAGCATGGTAAAAGTTGCATCAGCAATGTACAATATTTATTTTTATTCCGGTATGAAAAAAAGCCCCTAAGGGCTTTTGGTAAGACCATATTGCATTTATTGATTCTCGAGCTCTTCCTTGCTTACCAGACTGGTCAAAGCGGTTACAGCCTGTTCCGCGTCTGCACCGTCTGCGCTGATATGAATCTCCGTACCGGAACTGATCGCAAGGCTCATAATGCCCATGATACTCTTGGCGTTCACTTTTTTATCGTCTTTTTCCACGAAAATCTCCGACGAAAACTTATTAGCTTCTTGCACAAACAATGCTGCCGGCCGAGCATGGAGCCCCGTCTTCAACCGAACAACTACCGGGTGCTTTGTCATGAAACGCTTACCCCCTATTTGAGATCTGCCAAAAAATTTCACATTAATTTTATAATATTATATCATTATAACGCATACCGCACTAGAAAAAAAATAATCAGCCGCCGCGGACCTTGTCCGCCAGCTCATCAATTTTGCGCAAACGGTGGTTCACACCCGATTTACTGACCGTCCCGCCCAGCATATCCCCGACTTCCTTGAGGTTAATATCCGGGTGAGCCAGTCTGATCTCGGCAACCTCCCGCAGCTTATCCGGCAAACTTTCCAGACCCACCTCGCGCTGCAGCAGCTTGATGTTCTCAATCTGGCGTACCGCCGCACTGATCGTCTTGTTCAGATTGGCCGTTTCGCAGTTCACAATCCGGTTGACCGAGTTACGCATATCACGCATGATCCGCACATCCTCGAACTTGAACAGCGCCTGATGAGCGCCGATCAGACTGAGGAACTCGATAATCTTCTCGCCTTCCTTGATGTATAGGATGAAGCCTTTTTTGCGTTCTATGCAGCGGGCGTTCAGGTGAAATTCACCAGCCAGCTCAACGAGCGCCTTGCAGTGCTCCTCATACATGGAAGCGATTTCCAAGTGGTACGAAGAGCCCTCCGGATTATTGACCGAACCGCCTGCCATGAAGGCCCCGCGCAGATAGGCGCGCTTGCAGCAATTCTTGCCGACAATCTCCTCATCAATCCCATCCGTGAAAATAAAGCCCTCAGAGACAATCCGCAGATCCTTCAGGATCTCCTGGACCTGGTTCGGGATTCTTACAATATAGACGTTATTCTTCTTCAAACGCATTTTTTTACGCACGAGCAGCTCGATATGGACCTGGTAATATTTCTTAAGCAAAGAATATACCCGCCTTGCAATCGCGGCGTTCTCCGTCGAAATGTCGAGAACCACCTTTTTGCTCGAAAGCTGCACCGAACCGTTCATTCGGATCAGCGCTGACATTTCCGCTTTCTCGCAGCAGGGCGGACTCTCGACCATCGTCAGCTCTTTTTTGGTAAGGGCCGCAAAAGACAAGGGGCTCACCTCTTTCATTTAACTCTTTCTGTCAATCCAATCCTTCACCAGCTGGAAAATATGGTGACTGAGCTTATCTGTATCATGCCGCAAATAGGTTTTAAATAATACCAGCTTGTCGGCAATCACCTTATACCCGTTACCGTCTACAGCCTCACGGTCAAGCTGTACCGGACGGGCGCCCTTCTCGGCGTATTTGATCTGCACCTGCTCCGGGATCTCCCCGTCATTCACGATCACATAATCGAACAGATGCAGCCCGATATGGTCATATACGGCCTGTAGATGGTCATTCACCGTGTAATTATCTGTCTCACCCGGCTGAGTCATTACATTGCATACAAAAATCTTAATGGCCTCTGATGCCACCACGGCTTCCGCCAGTTTAGGTACCAGCAGATTCGGCAAAATGCTGGTATACAGACTGCCCGGACCAAGCAGAATAGCATCTGCGTTGCGGATAGCCTCCAGCGCCTCCGGCAGCGGCTCCACATCCACAGGCTCCAGGAACACGCGCTTAATAACGCCGCCTGCCTCCGGGATTTTGGATTCGCCGGTAATCAGCGTCCCGTCCGCCATCTCGGCATGCAGGATTACTGCTTCTCCGGCTGCAGGCAGCACCCGGCCGCGAACGGCGAACAGACGGCTCAGCTCCCGGACTGCTGTAACGAAGTCCCCCGAGATATCGGTAAGTGCAGCCAGAATCAGATTGCCTAGGCTGTGTCCGGCTAAACCTTCTCCGCTGCTGAAGCGGTACTTCATAATCTGCGCCATCAGAGGCTCAACGTCAGCCATAGCTGTAAGTACGTTGCGGATATCTCCTGGCGGCGGCATCTGCAGCTCACTGCGCAGAATCCCGGAGCTTCCCCCGTCATCTGCGACAGTTACGATCGCCGTGATATCCAGCGGCTTCTCTTTCAACCCCCGGAGCATCACGGAGAGTCCGGTCCCGCCGCCCATCACGACGATCTTCGGACGCTGTCCTTGTTCTTCAGCCACTATTCATCCCTTCTCTCATCAATGCCGGTCGCGTTCGGAATCCCGATGGCTGACTGCTACCGTTTCCGTCTCGCTAACCCCCAGCATTTTGCCCAGGTATTCGGCGATGGCTACCGAACGGTGCTTGCCGCCGGTACAACCGATGCCGATAATAATCTGGGATTTGCCTTCCTTGCGGTATTGCGGAATAAGGAATTGAAGCATATCCAGCAGCTTGGTCAGGAATTCTTGCGTTTCAGGCCATTTCATTACGTAGTCGTACACCTCGTTGTCTTGGCCTGTCTTGGGCCGCAGCTGGTCCACATAATGCGGATTAGGCAAGAAGCGGACGTCGAACACCAAGTCAGCATCGATCGGAATCCCATACTTGAATCCAAAAGAAGTAATGTTAACCGAGAGGGTGCTTTTCCCGAGGTGGGAGAAGCGTGACACTATTTTTTCTTTGAGCTGCACTGGCTTCATGCTGCTGGTATCCAGACACAGGGTAGCCGAATTCTTCAGCTCCTCCAGCATCTGGCGCTCCATGCGGATGCCGTCCAGCGGCATGCCCTTGGGAGCAAGCGGATGATGCCTCCGGCTCTCCTTGTAACGCTGTACAAGCACCGAGTCTGTGGCATCCAGGAAAAGGATCTCACACCCGATCGTTGACTCGTCCTTGATATAGGCCAAGGACTCCGACAGGGCGGTGAAGAATTCACGCCCCCTGAGGTCGATGACCAGCGCCACCTTTGCGATTTTACCCTTGGACTGTTCAATCAGCTCTGCGAATTTCGGGATTAGCACAGGCGGAAGATTATCGACGCAGAAGAATCCCAGATCCTCCAGGCTCTGCACGGCAATCGTCTTGCCCGCACCCGACATGCCTGTAATGATAATCAGGGTGGCATGGGCGGGCAGGGTTTGCTCGAGGTCGGTCATTACAGCATCCCTCCCTATGTTTAGTATATGAATAATTCCGGTCTTTTAAGAACGCAGGAGCAGACCTGCCGCACCAATAATACCGGCGTCATTGCCAAGTGCTGCAGGTACAATCGTAACACCGGTCTGCAGTGGGGCAGGTGCCAGCTTAGCGAACACCCGGCGGACTTCATCGAACAGGATGTCGCCTGCCTTGGAGACCCCGCCCCCGACGATGAATACTTCAGGGTTCAGCACCGCAGCAACGGAAGCCATCGATTTGCCCAGATAGAAGGCTGCCCGGTTCACAATCCGCAGCGCAACCTCATCGCCTGTCTTGGCGGCATCGAATACTTCCTTCGCAGCGATTTTTTCAACGGTGGACAAGGAGGTCCGATCTCCACGTGCTACAGCATCGTTCGCCATACGGATAATGCCTGTCGCTGAGGAAACGGTTTCCAAACAGCCCATGTTCCCGCAGCCGCACTGGATCGCTTCCAGATCAGGCACTACGGAGATATGTCCCAGCTCACCGGCCAGGCCGGCAAAGCCCTGATACACTTTACCATTAATAATAATACCGCCGCCGACACCCGTACCGAGCGTATAGCAGACACAGTTCTCAATACCGCGGCCTGCCCCGCTCCAGGCTTCACCCAGTGCTGCCACGTTGGCATCATTGTCTATTTTGACTGGCTTGTTCAGACGACCCTCCAGAATGGAGCGGATCGGCACATCTCTAAATCCTATGTTAGGCGCAAGGATGATGATTCCTTCACGAATATTCGTAAATCCGGCCAGTCCCGCACCTACACCAGCCAGTTGGTCCCAGGAATACGGAGAGTCCTCCACAATCTGGCGTACATACTTCTCGATATTATCGATGACAGCATCGACGCCATCCGCAGTCCCTGTCGGACCTTCGTAAGTGTGCAGCAGGCTTCCCTCGGCATTACAGATTCCAACCTTAATCGTGGTACCACCTAAATCCACGCCAACGTAGATATGTTCAGACATGTAACAAGCCACCTTTTTCTATGCTAAAATAGTTAATCCTACGTACCCACTATAATAGAAGGCTCCCCTGCGGTCAAGGAAAGGCGATACACCCGGGTCACGGCGTAGCAAAAAGACTCTCAGGCGCCGCTGCTCGCGTGAAAGTCCAAATGTTTCTTCTATAATAAATATGCTATTCCGACAAAATTCGCTTCTGGCCCTCAAGGGCACGGATCGGTGCGATATTCTGGGTGAATTCCAGCGTCCCCATATAACGGCCGTCTGCATCCCGCACGGCGAAATAACGGATATAGATGAATTTATCCTTAATGTTAATCCAGAAATCCTCGGCATCCTTCACTCCAGCCTTGAAGTCCGCCAGCAGCTTCTCAACAACATGCACGCTTTGCGGCGGATGGCAGTTCTGCACGGTGCGGCCGATGACAGCCTTCGTCCGGGCGAAGATCCGTTCCTTGCCATGCGAGAAATAGCGGACGACATCGTTCTCATCGATAAAGGTGAGATCCACCGGCAGATGATTCATCAGCGTCTCCAGCTGGTGGAGCGACAGTAGTCCGGTCTCGAACCGGATGAAGCCCTGCGGAGACAGGCCTTCCCCTTCTCCCGCCGGAACATCGGCGCCCTCTGGCTCCGCTGCACGTTCCGGTATCCATTCCCGTTCAGGCGCAGTCAGGCAGAAGCCGATTTCATCGCTTTCACGGGCAATTTTGACCCACTCATCCTCAGTCAGCTTATCCAGCGCCATCGGGAGCAGAATATTCTCTTCCTTGAAGATCATCTCATTGACTTCCTTAATAATCTCTTCAAGTGCGGCTATAATTTGCCCGCTGTCCCCGTTATAGGCGCTAAGCGCCTTCTTGGCTTCCTTGATCATATTGCGGATTCCGTCATCGACTCCCCACATTACCTTCGTAGGACCGTAAATGCCGTACTTCTCCAGGTAAGGGAACAGGAGATTCTCCTTGCGGCTGTAATGCTTGTCGAGATCGAGCAGCAGACTCAGGTCCTCCAGCAGCTTGAAAATAATCTCATCGCTGGCGTTTTTCTTGAACTTATCCGCATGCAGCTCCAGCCGGAAGTTGACCAGACGCTCGATCTCGCGGTTCTCCAGCTTGAACGTATGCACGGGATGACCGGGCTGCTCCTCAGGCTTAGAAGAACGGTGAATCTGTTCAATTGAGCCTTTGAAAATGGCCGTATGCACGGAGCAGAGGCGCTGTACTTCCTCTACCGGAATGCCTTCCTCGGTCATCAGGGAGTGCTCCATGGCGGAGATTTCCTCCACCGTAACATCGCCTACCGCCTCTTCAAAACGCGCCTTAACCTCCTCCACGCTTTTGCCTGCATGCAGCTCCTTGATGATCTCTCTCAGCATAGCCTGGCGGCGCGTCTGTTCCGGAATATCGACCTCGCGGTTATTAATCAGTTCGCTCATCGTAATCTCCCCTTCTATTCTATAATCTCGAAACCATGCCGCTGAAAGGCCAGCCGAACGGTTTCCAGCTCTATTTTCTTTAATTTCATTCCTTTGGACAGGGTCATGAATCGTCCTGCAGTCTGCAGCATTCCAGGCTTCGCAATATCACGAAAACCCAGCTCCACCATGATCTCAACAATTTCCGGGTGCCTGGTTACCAGCTCAAAGACCGATTCATCCAGCTTCAACGCTATGCTCATCCTTTTGCACACCTCACTAATGAGAATTCTTCTCAACTTCAGCTTAGCATAGGGTACAGGGGTGGATTGTGATTGTAATCACTAACTACAAAAAGACTATCCCCGCAAGCCACTCAGCTTGGGGGATAGCCTAAGAATGTTATGATTCCGCTGTATTAGCAGCTAAGTTACAGTAATTTGCTCCACCCTATGGAAATTACGGATATCATGCGAAATCCGCATGCTGCAGAATTTAGGGCCGCACATCGAGCAGAAATGCGCTTGCTTGGCCCCCTCCGAAGGAAGGGTCTCATCATGATACGCGAGCGCCCTTTCCGGGTCGAGGGAGAGATGGAACTGGTCGCGCCAGCGGAACTCGAACCGCGCCTTGGACAGGGCATTGTCCCGGTCCTGCGCTCCCGGATGCCCCTTGGCGAGGTCTGCGGCATGTGCAGCAATTTTATAGGTAATGACTCCTTCGCGCACATCATTCTTGTCAGGCAGGCCTAAATGCTCCTTAGGAGTGACATAGCACAGCATCGCCGTTCCGAGCCCCCCGATCATCGCTGCTCCGATGGCCGATGTGATGTGATCATAGCCGGGTGCAATATCCGTAGTCAGCGGCCCAAGCGTATAGAAAGGAGCTTCCCGGCAAATCTCAAGCTGCTTGTCCATATTCTCCTTAATCTTGTGCAGCGGCACATGCCCCGGACCTTCGACCATGACCTGAACATCGTGCTTCCAGGCTAGCAGCGTCAGCTCTCCCAGCGTCTCCAGCTCGGCGAACTGAGCTTCGTCATTGGCATCGGCGATAGAGCCGGGACGCAGGCCATCCCCCAGAGAGAAGGCCACATCATACGTCTTCATAATCTCACATATATCTTCGAAGTGTGTGTACAGAAAGTTCTCCTGCTGATGGGCCAGGCACCAGGCGGCCATAATCGAACCGCCCCGGGATACGATGCCGGTCATTCTCCGGGCAGTAAGCGGAATATAGCGCCGCAGCACCCCTGCATGAATAGTGAAGTAATCCACCCCCTGCTCCGCCTGTTCAATCAGGGTGTCACGGTAGAGCTCCCAGGTTAAGTTCTCGGCTATGCCGTTCACCTTCTCCAGCGCCTGGTATAAGGGCACTGTACCGACCGGCACAGGAGAATTGCGGATAATCCACTCCCGGGTAGTATGGATCTTGGAGCCGGTGGAGAGATCCATAATGGTGTCAGCCCCCCAGCGGGTTGCCCAGCGCATCTTCTCCACTTCCTCTTCTATAGAAGAAGTGACCGCAGAATTTCCGATGTTCGCATTGATCTTCACCAGGAAGCTACGGCCGATAATCATCGGCTCACTCTCCGGGTGATTGATATTGGCCGGAATAATAGCACGGCCCGCAGCCACTTCATCCCTTACGAACTCCGGCCGGATATTCTCCCGGATCGCAATATACTCCATTTCCGGCGTGATGATCCCTTGCCTTGCATAATGCAGCTGGGTCACATTACAGCCTGTATAGGCCCGCCGGGGATTCCTGCTCAGTCCTGGACAAGCTTCAGCGGCAGTCCCGTCTCTGCGGATTCCATTATCCTCCGGCCGGACCGCCCTTCCGGTGTATTCCTCCGAATCACCGCGCTCCGCGATCCAGCTTGAACGGTGCGGCGGCAGCCCCCTCCTAATATCTGTCTCCTCTGCGGCATCCGTGTAAATACCGCTTGTGTCATAGACACGCAGCGGAGCATTCTCCTCTTCCCCGGCAACGCCTTCGGTTCTGCTAAGGCTGATCTCCCGCATCGGAACCCGGATATCCGGGCGTGAGCCCTCCACATACACTTTACGGCTTGCGGGGAATCCGGACAGATCCACCTCTTCGTTCTTACCCGTTCCTGTCATTTCAATCTCCTCCTCTTCGTTCTGTACAATCATCAGATAAGAGGTTACGCAGCAGATTGAGCTGAAGAATCTATAGATTCTTACAAATCAAAAAGCCGCTCCACCTGGAGCGGCTTTATTAAAGGAACAGCCAAATAAGACTGTATTCAAAAAAGGTCCGACTCCACTTTCCTACGCTGGTATAATCCAGATCAGGTTCAAGGGTCCGGAAATTCAATTTTCCCGTCTCAGCCTATTCAGGCTCCCCTAGTGGGTATCTTATCTAATTAAATACATTTTACCTGTGCGGGTAATTCTTGTAAACCCGTTATTTGTCCAGCGATTCGCTCCAGTCGTGCACCATCGTGCCTTCCAGGAACTTCTCGGCATCCATGGCGGCCATACAGCCGGTTCCCGCTGCCGATATCGCTTGACGGTAACGGGTATCCTGCACATCACCGCAGGCGAATACACCAGGGATATTGGTCTCGGTGGTACCCGGGTTCACCACGATATAGCCGTTAGCATCCGTATTGATCTGCCCGCCCAAGAAGGCTGTGTTCGGCGTGTGTCCAATGGCTACGAACACACCGTCTGCCTCTACCAGCTCTGTCTGACCTGTCTCATTATTAAGCACTGTAAGGCCCTTCACTCCGGTCTCTCCTACTGTTACCTCAACAGGTGTGCGGTTCAAGGCCCAGGCTACCTTGCTGTTGTCACGGGCCCTGTCCTGCATGATCTTCGAGGCACGCAGCTCAGGACGGCGGTGAACCAGCGTTACGCTGGACGCAAAGCGGGTCAGGAAGCTGGCTTCCTCCATGGCGGAGTCTCCGCCGCCGACGACGACAATCTTTTTATTACGGAAAAAGAAGCCGTCACAGGTCGCACAGGTGCTGACCCCGCGTCCCACATTCTCCTGCTCGCCCGGGATGCCCAGATATCTTGCAGAAGCCCCGGTTGAAATAATAACGGACTCTGCTTCCAGTACACCCATCCCGTCCACGGTTACCTTGAACGGGCGCTGTGAGAAGTCCACCGACTCCACCCAGCCGTTCTTGAATTCAGCGCCAAAGCGTTCCGCCTGCTTGCGCATATTGTCCATCAGGTCAGGACCCAGAATCCCTTCAGGGAAGCCTGGAAAGTTCTCCACTTCTGTCGTCGTTGTCAGTTGTCCCCCAGGCTGCAAGCCTTCAATTACCAGCGGGCTCAGATTCGCACGCGCCAGATAAATCGCGGCAGTCAGCCCTGCCGGGCCTGTTCCGATTACAATCGTTTTGTACATTACATTGGCCTCCTTACAAGTAGGTGTGTGTCTTAGAACAAAAGTAGCTTCAAATACGGGTAGTGGACGGCGAGAAGCCGCCGGTTCCGGGCAGTATCCCCTTGGGTCCGGGAGCAGCCGCAGGCTCCTGCTCTTCGCCGGGCGAACCGCCGGCTTCATTCAGGTTCTCCCCGATCAGCCGCTGAAGGCTGAATAACGCCGCCTCCTGCAGTCGGTCCTCCTGCAGCGGCTCCTGCTCCAGAACCCCGCGCAGCACCTCGGACATCTCTTCGTCCTCAATCCAGCGGAGCGCCTCGGTCACCTGAAGCTTCGTAGCGGAATCGCCGTAGCGCAGTGCCCAGAAGAACGAGGCCCGCAGCAGCGGATTATTCCGCACTTCTTCAGTGAACCTGCCCGTATTCCCCTTCCACTGCTTCAGCTGCTCCTGGAAGGGCAGCTGATAATTATAGCTGACAGAAGGCATAGGGTGTCCTTCTGCCCGGGCCTGCTGGAGCTGGGACAGGAAGAACGCCGGGACAGCGGAAGCAGGGTCCAGCTTGGCTGCCTGTCTCCAGCAGCGCAGCGCCTCATCATGTCTTCCGCTATTGCATGCCGCTGCCGCGCAGTAATGATACAGGCCGGCGTCTGCGGCGACCTCCTCGTCCTTCAGCAGACGGCGGAAATGGCTGTAAGCAGCGGTATGCCGGCCCAGGATACCCATAGTTGTAGCCATTTTGAATACATGCTCCTGATGGAACGGCACCGTTGCTTCAAGCGTCCCCAGCAGCGTCTCAAGCTGCTCCTTGTCCCCTGCATACTGCAGGAAGATGGCCATATTGCACAGAGCATGCAGATTGCCGGGGTCCTGCTTCAATACCTCGTTGAGACATTCCTTCGCCTTGGCGAACCGGCCCATATAGAAATGGGCGAGTGCCAAATTATTGTGCGCAGCCAAAAAATCCGGGGTGCCCGCAGTGATCTCCTCCAGCAGCTCTACAGCCTGAGGAAACTTGCCCTCCTCCAGCAGACTGCGCGCCCGGTCATGCTCTACGACTCCCTCACGGCTGCGGATACGCACCAGCGGAGCAGGCCGGTTCAGCTCATATTGCAGCAGCTCCATCAGTTCTTCGGATTCGGTCATGAACTCGCCGTTAGCATCCTCTTCCAAGTAAGTGACCAGCGAACGCTCCGCCTCTTCAAAGCTTTCCATATTAGCGAAGTTATTAGCCATGTAGAAATGGCATTCCGTCATAGCGGGGTCGATCTTCTCCAGAACATGGATAAGAATCTCGTTAGATGCGGTATAATTGCCCATCTCAGATAATATACCCGCCATATTGCAATGATTCACCGGATTGTCCGGCTCATATTCAACAGCTTTGCGAAAATTTCTTAATGCCTTATCATATTGAAAGCGGTCCAGCGACCGAACGGCTCTTTCAAAGAAAAAATTGGCATCCAGAGTGACCGGAATGACATTACTGTTCTCCGCGACATTCTCTGAAGTTCTCTCAATCATGGAAGCAAGGCACCTCCCTTTTGTCAGCTTCCCTAGCCTTACACCTTACCTGATCGTTTCCATTTATGGTCTCGGCTGTCTTCTTCACACAGTATACCACATGTGGCAACGAGATTCTCAATCTCAAGAGAGTGCTGACGGGAGGAAAAAGCTTGGAATAATGCAGCCTTAGGGCCTGCTCACATCTCATTCACAAAAAAAGACGCGGGAGTTAAATCCCCGCGTCTCTGAACAGCTTATCTATGGAACCGCCCTCGATGATAATGCGCGTGGCCTCAGCCAGCATGGGGGCTACCGAGAGCACTGCGAATCTGCTGGAATGCTTGTCCGGCAGGGCAATGGAATCGGTAATGACAATCTCGTCAATATTGGGATGGTCCATCCGCGCAAGCGCATCTCCGGAGAACAGTCCGTGTGTAGCACAGACGATGCTGTTCCGCGCACCCCGCTCCTTCAGGCCCTCCACCACATTGACGATAGTCGTTCCGGTATCAATAAGATCCTCGATAATGATCGGCGTCCTGCCCTCCACATCGCCAATGACATGGGTGATCACCGATTCATTATGAGCCGGACGCTTCTTGATCATGATGGCGAACGGCGAATCCAGCCGGCTGGCCAGCTTCTCCGCCATGGATGCGCGTCCCGCATCCGGGGAGACCACGACCAGATCGGTAAGCCCCTTCACCTTCAGATACCCGCTGATCAGATCAAGCGCTGTCAGATGATCGACCGGAATATTGAAGAATCCCTGTATGGCTGCGGCATGCAGGTCAATGGTAATTACGCGCGTTGCACCGGCGGTGGTCAGCACATCGGCGACCATTTTGGCCGAGATCGGTTCACGCGGTGCCGATTTACGCTCCTGCCGGGCGTACCCGTAATAGGGAACAATAATGTTCACCGTTCTGGCCGACGCGCGCTTGGCGGCATCAATCATGACCAGCAGCTCTACAAACAGCTCGTTAATCGGATGAGCCAGGGATTGCACCAAAAATACGTCGCAGTTCCGGATGCTCTCTTCATAATGCACATAAATCTCGCCGCTTTTGAAACGGGTCAGCTTGATCTGGCCAAGCGGCGCACCAAGGCGCTCCGCAATATCAGCGGCAAGCTTCGGATTCGACGAACCGGAAAAAATCCGTAATTGATGATGCATAGTACCCTCCTGGGATTATAATTTATAATGCAAACGGTACATTGGTACGGCGGCGTTCTTCAAAGACAGCCAGTTCGCGGAAGCCGGTGCGCCAGAGCATGTCCCGGGCCTCTGGTAAGCCGTCTCCCAGCTTCAGGGGATCATGCGCATCAGAGCCAACCGTGAGCGGAATGCCCAGCGTAAGCGCCTGAACGAGCACATGCTCTGCCGGGAACATCTCGGCGCAAGGCTTGGTCAGCCCGGAAGCATTCAGCTCCATGGCGATTCCGCTGCGGGCGATGATCTTCAGCGTATCCAGCTCAAGCGCTCTGGCTTCCGCCAGGTCCTCCGGCGTCCGGGGGCCGTAACCGAACCTTTTGATGACGTCCATATGTCCTATAATATCATATAATCCCGATAACGCCGACTTCTGTACAGCATCATAATAACGGCGGTAGACCGCCATTACATCCTGGCCTTCCCAGCCATGGGTCTGCCGGTGGTCGGTAATATCCCATTCTCCCAGGAAATGCACCGAACCAATCAGATAATCCCACGGATAGGGTGCCAAAAGCTCGCGGATCTGCTCCTCATATCCCTCAATATAATCCGCCTCCAGCCCGACCCGCAGCTCAATCGTGCCCCGGTAGCGCTCCTTCAGCGTCAGGCATTCCTCCACATATCGCGGAAGCTCCGCAAGAGGCATAGCCATCTCAGGATAGTATTGGTCCGGATCGACATGGATTAGCGGCAGATGATCCGACAGCCCGAGCTGCTCAAGCCCCAGCGCGATGCCCCGCTGCACATACTCCTCCAGCTTCCCGACCGCATGGCCGCAGCGTTCATGATGGGTATGATAATCGATGTGCATGCTGAAAGTTCCTCCTAATCGCGCCGCGGCCGTTCATGGCGGGCGCTTAGCTCTTCCAGAATCTCATCCAGCGGAAGCTTGCGCTCCTGCAGCAGCACGAGCAGGTGATAGATCAGATCGCTGACCTCCAGGCGCAGCTCGGCATTATCTTTGTTTTTGGCGGCAATGATCGTCTCGGAGGCTTCCTCACCGACCTTCTTCAGGATCTTGTCCACGCCCTTGTCGAAGAGATAGGTGGTATACGCTCCCTCAGGACGGTTCACCTCACGCTCAGCAATGACACGCTCCAGCTCACCGAGTACCGCAAACCGGCCGCTCTCTACTTCATCAGCAGCATTTACTGCTGCCCCGGCAGTCTCAGTTACGGTTGCCGGTGAATCGAGCGGAATCTCGCGGTAAAAGCAGCTATTCTCCCCGGTATGGCAGGCCGGACCCTCCGGCACTACCTTCACCAGCAGCGTATCGCTGTCACAATCGTAATGGATCGAGGTGATCGCCTGCGTATTGCCGGACGTCCCCCCCTTATGCCACAGCTCGCTGCGTGAACGGCTCCAGAACCAGGTCTGGCCGCTCTCAAGGGAGCGCTGCAGCGACTCAGGATTCATATAGGCGAACATTAATACCTCCAGGGTGCGCGCATCCTGAATAACAGCAGGCAGCAGGCCCGATTCATTCCAGCGTATGCCCGACACTGCCTCCTGCTGGCTTAGTGCGATATCCTTCTTGTCCTCGCTCATCGGATCTCTACTCCTCTTTGCTTCAGATCAGCCTTCAGATCATGAATAGCAATCTCTTTATAGTGGAAAATGGTTGCCGCAAGTCCGGCATCTGCCCGGCCTTCCGTAAATACATCATAGAAATGCTCAATTCTCCCGGCCCCGCCGGAAGCAATGACAGGAATACTCAGCAGGCCGCTGACCGCCGCCGTCAGCTTCAGGTCGAAGCCGTCCTTGGTCCCGTCCGCGTCCATACTGGTGAGCAGAATCTCGCCGGCCCCCAGCCGCTCCGCTTCCTTGGCCCAGTTCAAGGCACGGATACCCGTAGGCGTACGTCCGCCGTGCGTATACACTTCCCATTCGCCCCAAGCCTCATTATATTTGGCATCCATCGCCACAACAATGCATTGGGAGCCGAAGTGACGGGCCCCTTCCAGAATCAGCTGGGGGTTATTTACAGCGGCGGTGTTGATGCCGATCTTGTCCGCTCCGGCACGCAGAATCCGCTTCATATCATCAGGGGTTGAGATGCCCCCGCCCACCGTGAAGGGAATAGCGATCTCACCCGCCGTCTGCCGCACCACTTCAATCATGGTCGCCCTGCCTTCCACAGAAGCGGAAATATCGAGGAATACCAGCTCATCTGCTCCCTCGCGGTCGTACAGCGCCGCAAGCTCCACCGGATCTCCGGCATCGCGCAGATTCACGAAATTCACGCCTTTTACCACACGCCCGTCCTTCACATCCAGACAGGGAATAATCCGTTTCGCCAACATGCCAAGACCCTCCTTAGTATAGACTTACCGCAATCCGGAGGATTGGCCCAGGGTCTGCAGCGCTTCAGCCAGATTAATATTGCCGGTATACAGCGCCTTGCCCACTATCGCCCCGCCGATCCCGCTGCCGCTATGTACGTTCAGGCGCAGCAGATCATTAAGGCTGGTCACGCCGCCGGAGGCGATTACGCTGCGTCCGCTTGCCTTGGCCATAGACAGAATACCTTCCACGTTCGGCCCCTGCATCATCCCGTCGCGGGAAATATCGGTATAGATGAAAGTCTCAGCACCCTTGGCAGCCAGCTCTCTGGCCAGGTCTTCCGCGCGCACCTCTGAGGTATTAAGCCAGCCGTGGGTTGCCACGTAGCCGTTACGCGCATCGATCCCGATGGCAACTTTGTCGCCGTATTTGGCAAGAACCGCTTCTGTAAAAGTCTGATCATTAATGGCTGCCGTTCCGATAATCACCCGGCTGACGCCAAGGCCCAGCAGCTTCTCAACATCAGCAAGAGTACGGAGACCGCCGCCGACCTGTAGAGGAACATTCGCATGCTTAGCAATGGCTCCAATGATAACATCATTCACAGGACAGCCTGCTTTGGCTCCGTCCAGATCCACCAGATGGATATATTGCCCGCCTTGCTCTTCCCACGACTTAGCCACCTCTACCGGACTGTCGTTATAGATCGTCTCTTGGGCATAATCACCCTGCTGCAGCCGGACACACTTGCCGTCCCGGATATCAATCGCCGGATATAGGATAAAAGAAGACATGAATACTCCCCGCTTTCATTGCAAATTAGTGATTCAGGCAGGCTACGCCTGCTGTGCCTGGAGTCTTAAGAAATTACCCAGCAGCTTCATGCCTAGCTCCCCGCTCTTCTCCGGGTGGAACTGCATACCGTAGACATTGCTGCGGCCCACAATAGCCGTTACCGGATGTCCATAGTCTGTGACGGCCAGCAGATCGCTGTCCGCCGCGAGTGCGTGATAGGAGTGCACGAAGTACACATGCCCCTCCGTCAGACCTGCCAGCAGCGGACTCTCTGGCTGGCTGAAGCTCAGCTTGTTCCAGCCCATATGCGGCACCTTGTAGCCGTCCCGGGGGGCGAAGCGCACTACTGCGCCGGGCAGCAGCCCCAGTCCCTTATGCTCGCCGTGCTCCTCGCTGCTGCTGAACAGCAGCTGCATGCCGAGGCAGATGCCCAGCACCGGCTGGCCCGCTGACGCCGCAGCCCGGACGACGTCGTCCATTCCGCTCTCCCGTAAGTGCTCCATCGCATCGCCAAAGGCACCGACTCCCGGCAGAATGACACTGTCTGCCGCCAGAATCTCGGCGGCATCCGAGGTTACAAGACTCGTATACCCCAGACGCTCTACGGCCTTACTGACACTGTGCAGGTTGCCCATGCCGTAATCGACGATTGCAACGGCCATAACTACAGCACTCCCTTCGTTGAAGGCACGCCCTTCACCCGGGGGTCTACGATCGTTGCTTCGTCCAGTGCCCGTCCCAGCGCCTTGAAGACCGCTTCAATCATGTGATGGGTATTGGAGCCGTAATGAACAATGACATGCAGCGTAATTCTCGCCTCCAGCGCGAACTTCCACAGGAATTCATGTACCAGCTCTGTTGAGAAGCTGCCGACCTGCTGGGAAGGATACGCTGCCCGATATTCGAAATGCGGCCGGTTGCTGATATCGATCACTACCTGGGCAAGCGCCTCATCCATAGGGACGAAGACACTGGCGTACCGCTTGATGCCTTTTTTATCGCCTAGCGCTTCCCGTAGAGCCTGTCCGAGACAGATCCCGATATCCTCTACTGTATGGTGATCATCAATCTCGATATCTCCCCGCGCCTGTACAGAGAGGTCAAACTGTCCATGCTTCGTGAACAGATCCAGCATATGATTCAGGAACGGCACATCGGTCTCCAGTTCGGAGACCCCGCTGCCGTCCACGGCAAAGGTTAGCTTGATGTCCGTTTCATTGGTTGTACGGCTAAGTCCGGCCTTACGCAGCGCCAGTTCGTTGTTATTATTCTCCATTTGTGTCTCCACCTTTCGCTTCGTTCGTAAGCCGGATTTCGATGGCGCGTGCATGGCCTTCAAGCCCCTCGCGCCGGGCAAGCTCCATAATCGCCGCCCCGTCCCGCAGCAGCGCTTCCTTGCTGTAATAGATCAGGCTGGACTTCTTGATGAAGTCGTCCACATCTACAGGCGAGGAGAACCGCGCTGTGCCGTTCGTCGGTATAATATGGTTCGGTCCGGCGAAGTAGTCGCCGACCGGCTCAGAGCTGTACGGCCCGAGGAAGATCGCCCCGGCGTTCTCAATTGCGCCGGTCAGCCCCATCGGGTCGTTCACCACAATCTCCAGATGCTCCGGCGCGAGCCGGTTCACCACGGAGATGCCCTCCGCCAGCGAGTCTACGACGATAATCGCGCCGTAGTTCTCTACCGAGGCCCGCGCGATGGCCTCGCGCGGCAATGCCTGCAGCTGCCGCTCGACCTCGGCAGCCACCGCCTCCGCGAGACGCTGCGACGGCGTCACAAGGATCGCCGACGCCATCTCGTCGTGCTCGGCCTGCGAGAGCAGGTCGGCCGCGATGTAGGCGGCCTCGGCGGTATCGTCGGCGAGCACGACGATCTCGCTCGGTCCGGCGATGCTGTCGATGTCGACAGCGCCGTAGACCTCGCGCTTGGCCAGGGCCACGAAGATGTTCCCTGGCCCGCAGATCTTGTCGACCGGCACGATGGATTCCGTGCCGAAGGCGAGGGCGGCAATCGCCTGCGCGCCGCCTACGCGGTAGATCTCGTGTACGCCCGCCTCAGCGGCGGCCACGAGAATATAAGGATCAATGCCTTCCGAACCGCCCGTCGAGGGCGGCGTCACCATCACGATCTCCGGCACCCCGGCGATCTGTGCCGGTATCACGTTCATCAGCACCGAGGACGGGTACGCCGCCTTGCCGCCGGGAACATAGACGCCTACGCGCTTCAGCGGGCGGATGATCTGGCCGAGGATCGTGCCGTCCGGCTGCAGATCCATCCAGGAATTGCGTTTCTGCCGCGCATGGAACGCACGGATATTCACGGCTGCTGCACGGATAGCCGTCACGAAGGACTCCTCTACCCGGCCATAGGCGGCCTCAAGCTCCTCCGGCGTTACGCGCAGCTGTGCTGGCGTCAGTGCAGCGCCGTCGAAGCGCTCCGTATACCGGAGCAGCGCCGCGTCGCCTTCCCGCTTGATATCGGCCACGATTTCACGTACGGCCTTGTTCTGCTCCGGCGTGCCGTATTCCACCTCACGCTGCAGCTTAAATTCCTTACTGGACTGGATCTTCACCGCCGCTTCCCCCTTGAGCTCTATAGTTTTGCTTATATTATTTTATCTGCAATCCCGGTTCTGCAATAACAGCCTGCAGCCGGTCGCACAGCTGCTGAATCTCCGCATTCTTCATCCGGTAGCTTACCCGGTTCGCCACCAGGCGGCTGGTGATCTCGAAGATGCTCTTCATCTCCACCAGACCGTTATCCTTCAGTGTCTGGCCGGTCTCAACCATATCCACGATCCGGTCAGCCAGCCCGATCAGCGGTGCCAGCTCAATGGAGCCGTTCAGCTTCACAACCTCCACCTGCTGGCCTTGCTCACGGAAATACCGCGAAGCCACGTTCGGGTATTTGGTGGCTACGCGCTGCTGAATGCCCGGCTGCCAGTTCGGAAGCCCGATGATCGACATCCGGCAGCGGGCAATCCCGAGATCCAGCAGCTCGTACACATCGCGGCTCTCCTCCAGCAGTACATCTTTGCCGACAATACCGATATCCGCCACTCCATACTCTACATAAGTCGGCACATCTACCGGCTTGGCCAGAATGAACTCCATTCCGGCCTCCGGCAATGAAATCACCAGCTTGCGCGACTCTTCTCCATCCGGAGGAATCGGCAGTCCCGCCTGGCGGAACAGCTCTGCCGCTTTATTGTAAATCCGGCCTTTCGGCATGGCTACCTTAAGAATCTGTGCCATCAATACCCGCCCCCGTTTCGTATTTCCGCTTCTTTAACATCTGCTTCTATATGACATCATGGTTCCATTCCTTAATCTTGCTCCGCTCACCCATGCTCGCTGACAAACGACACGAATGTGTAGATCTCGCCGTACAGCTCGCCCTCTGCCTGAATAGTATCCGCATCCAGCCGCTTCACAGTCTTTAGCTCCTCCGGACCGGTTGCCAGCCGCGTGACCACAGCATGCCCTTCCAACCGCAGCCTCGCTGCTTCGGCAAGACCCTCCTGGCGCCGCAGTGCATCGTACTGGACCAGAATCGGCAGCTCTTCCTCTTCCGGCAGCCCCGAGACTCCATCTAAAATACGGTTGGTCTTCAGAGAGAAGCCGGTGGAGGGAATCGGACGCCCGAATTGCTGCAGCAGGTTGTCATACCGGCCGCCGCTGCATACCGGGAAGCCCAGCTCGGAAGCATACCCCTCGAAGGTCATGCCTGTATAGTAAGAGAAATCACCGATCATCGTCAGATCAATCAGCACATGCTGCGAGACACCGTAAGCCACCAGCACCTCCCATACCTTGCACAGATGCTCGATCGATGCGCGCGCCACCGGATGACTGCTCAGCTCCAGCGCCTGGCCGCAGATCTCCTTTCCGCCGCGCAGCCGCAGCAGTCCGTCCAGCTCCTGCTTCTGGGCAGCGGATAGCTCAAGACGCCGCAGCGTCTCGCGGAAGGCTACATAATCGCGGCTGAGCAGATGGCTCTTCAGCTCCTCCTGAGCCTGCGGCAGACCGGATACCGCCTCCTGGAAGAGGCCGTCCAGGAAGCCGACATGTCCAATAGCGATTTTGAAAGACTTTACGCCTGCCGCCTGGAGGGAAGCAATCGCCAGCGCGACTACCTCTGCGTCAGCTTCGGGTGAATCATCACCGACAAGCTCCACACCGGTCTGAAAGAATTCCGCCTCCCGTCCGGCCTCTTCTTCAATCGCCCGAAAGACGTTGGCATGGTAGGACAGACGCAGCGGCAGCGGCTCATCCTTCAATAGAGAGGAGACTACGCGCGCTACAGGTGCCGTCATCTCTGAACGCAGCACCAGCGCCTGCCCGCGGTTGTTAAGCAATTTATACAGCTTCTGATCGGAGGTAGAGCTGGCTACACCGACTGTATCGTAATATTCAAGAGTAGGCGTAATCATCTGCCGGTAGCCCCAGCGGCTCATACAGTGAAGTACATCCTTCTCGATCTTGCGCAGCTTCGTTACCGCACGCGGGAGATAATCCCTTACGCCGGCAGGCTTTTCAAATCCCTTTGGTTTGGCCATCTTCATTGTTCACCTCATCGGATATGTTGAAGGGTATCATTAAATGCTTTATCATGGTAAAGTGGTAGCAAAGTAAAGTAGTGGCAATATCGTATCACGGACTATCCTTTTGCGTCAACAATTCGCTTGAATTCCAGAGTTCCTTTTGCCACCGGGATAAGCGGCGAATATAATAGGTTAATATGATTGTACTTTATTTCCTCCATGAAGTATTCCCGGTATCTAATTCAGAAGCAGAAAGAAGGACTGACGGCTTGAGTACATCCTATATGATTGGCGTTGATATTGGAACCACCAGCACGAAGGCTGTCCTCTTTAAGGAGAACGGAACGATTGTCGCTCAGAGCAATCAGGGCTATCCGCTGCATCAGCCCTCCCCCTCTGTCGCAGAACAGGACCCGGAGCAGATTCTGGAAGCCGTAATTCATACCATAGCAGCGGTCATGCAGGAGAGCCTTGCCGCACCTGAAGACATTCTGCTGGTCTCGTTCAGCTCCGCTATGCATAGCGTCATTGCTGTAGATCCTGCGGGTAAGCCGCTGACCGCCTGCATTACCTGGGCCGATAACCGGAGCAGCCGCTGCGCCCGGCGGTTGAAGGACGAACTGAACGGACATGAGCTGTACCTGCGGACAGGAACGCCCATACACCCTATGTCTCCAATCACCAAGCTGATGTGGCTGGGCGAGGAGCAGCCCGAGCTGTTCCGTCAGACCTACAAGTTCATCTCGATCAAAGAATATATCTTCTTCCGGCTGTTCGGCGAATATGTGATTGACCATTCCATCGCCTCTGCCACCGGCATGTTCAATCTGGAGAAGCTCGATTGGGACGAGGAGGCGCTCCAGATTGCCGGTGTTACTCCGGAGCGCCTGTCCCGTCCGGTCCCGACCACCCATATCCTGCAGGGACTGCTCCCAGAGCTTACCGGAAAGCTCGGTCTGCTCACAGACACTCCATTTATAGTAGGCGCCAGTGACGGCGTTCTGTCTAACCTGGGCGTAGGAGCCATGGAGCCGGGGGTAATCGCTGCAACGATAGGCACAAGCGGTGCCATCCGTACTGTAGTTGACCATCCGCTGACCGATCCCAAAGGACGGATATTCTGCTACGCCCTGACAGACAAGCATTGGGTAATCGGCGGCCCTGTGAATAACGGAGGAATGCTCTTCCGCTGGGTGCGTGATGAGTTCGCCGCCTCTGAAGTGGAGACTGCAAAACGCCTGGGGATTGATCCCTACGAAGTATTAACAAGAATCGCTGAGCAAGTGCCGCCCGGCAGCAACGGACTGCTCTTCCATCCGTACCTTACCGGAGAACGCGCACCGCTGTGGAATCCCGATGCCCGCGGCTCCTTCTTCGGGCTGAGCATGAATCACCGTAAGGAGCATATGATCCGCGCAGTGCTGGAAGGTGTCATCTTCAATATGTACACCGTGTTGCTGGCCATGGAAGAATGCATCGGCGAGCCCGTTCGAATCCTGGCTACCGGCGGCTTCGCCCGCTCGGCGCTATGGCGGCAGATGATGGCGGATATTTTCGATCAGGAGGTGGTTGTCCCGGAGAGCTTCGAGAGCTCTTGCCTCGGCGCAGTCGTCCTGGGATTATACGCCATTGGCCGGATCGACTCTCTGGATGCTGTCTTCAGCATGATTGGCTCCACTCACCGGCATGAGCCGGTTACTGCCCACGCCAAAGCCTACAAACAGCTGCTGCCCATCTTCATCTCGGTATCCCGCAGTCTGGCGGATCAGTATCAGGCGATTGCCGACTTCCAGCGCGAACAGGCCGGGGAACAGCCCGGCTAACCTGCTCTCCAGAACCGCCTGCTTACAGCAAAGCGCCGGACAGCCGCATCTGCGGCCAGCCGGCGCTTTTAATACTAAGCCTAAATCTACACTGTCGCCTTTGGCGCTGCTGCCGGCTTCTGCGGTGAGGAGCCGAACACCATCCACGCCGGCTTCACATAACGGAAGGCAAGTGCAACCACTAGCCAAGAACCCAGAAGGGCCACCAGCCAGCCGCCCGCTATTGCCGCCGTATAGGCCAGCGATCCGCCGTGGAACGGCAGCTTCCGGTACATGAACAGCAGCAGCGGATGGAGCAGATAGATACCGAAGGAGCACGCCCCGGCCGAGAGCAGCAGTCTCGTCAGCACGCTGCGTCCTGCCCCATACAGCAGGAAGGACAGCTGGAACAGGACCAGACAAGAGAGCAAGGCATGCAGGTTCGAGAACCCTTCATACCACAGACTGTTGATTACTGCTTTCTTCGTATAGTTGTTATACCACAATACCACATGGTAAGCCCCGGCAGCCGCCCATAAGATCCATAGTACCATCCAGCCCATACCTTTACCTGAGCGCCAGCCTTCGCGGGAGGGAACCAGCCACTTTTTCAGAGCACTGTAGTAGATCGCAATCGCCGCACCCAGCAGGAAATACGA
Organism: Paenibacillus sp. FSL H8-0048; assembly: GCF_038002825.1. Taxonomy (NCBI): domain Bacteria; kingdom Bacillati; phylum Bacillota; class Bacilli; order Caryophanales; family Paenibacillaceae; genus Paenibacillus; species Paenibacillus sp. FSL H8-0048. The sequence continues at coordinate 4,473,515 of NZ_JBBODF010000001.1, forward strand.
GAAATACGTAATGGCCAGACTACCCTTCGACAGCTGCCAATACCCGTGGTTCACCATATATTTGTTCAGTAGCACGAAGCCCCACTGTAATGCAAGCCCAATCACCGGTGCCCAGGCCGCGAGATGCCGGACTTTCTGCAGACACCAGAGGATCAGGGGGAACAGCAGGTAGAACTGGATAATGATGATGATATAGTACAGATGCGTATACGCCGTACCCGTCCATAGGTACTTGAAGAACTTCCCGCCCATCTCCTGAAGTGGCATCCCCCAGGTATGGCCGGCCGTCATTTTGAGTCCAAAATACAGCACCGTAAACACAAGATAAGGCACAATAATATAGATCAGCCTGCGGCTGTAGAATTTGGCCAGCACCTTCCCGCCCAGCGGACGGTCAATGTAATTGTAGAACAGGACGAACCCGCTTAAGAATATAAAGGACGGTACCGCAAACTGGCTGAACTTATTTATGAACAGAAACGGAGCGAACATGGAAGTGCCCAGTGTCTCAGCCAACGTGCGTGAGGTGGCATGAATGGCGATCACTGCAAATATAGCGATTGCCCGAAAAATATCAAGCTGTGGTATTCTTTCCTTTTGAGCCATTATGATTCCTCCTGTTTACGCAGCTCACGGAGCGGATTTCCCCCGACGAACGAACCGGCAGCAACATCCTTGTGAACCACCGATCCCGCCGCAACCGTAGCCCCATCCCCAATCGTAACCCCAGGGAGAATAGTCGTGTTAGCCCCGATCATTACATTCTCTCCGATAATAACTTCACCCAGCCGGTACTCCTTGATGAGATACTCATGGGCCAGGATCGTAGTGTTATAGCCGATAACCGTGTTCTCCCCGATAGAGATCTTCTCCGGAAAAAAAACATCCACCATCGCCATAAGCCCAAACGCAGTATGCTTACCTATCTTCATCCCGAGCACCCGGCGGTAAATCCAGTTCTTGAGCGGCAGAATCGGGCAATAACGGGCAATCTGGATAAAAATAAAATTGCGCACACCCTTCCATGGGCTGACCGTACGGTAAATATGCCAGAGCGCATTATGCCCCTCCACGGGATAACGGGTTATCTTTCTCACGGCTGCATAGTCTCCTGCTCTACAATAGAGTACAAGTCCTTCATCTCCTGGATGATGTAATCCGGCTCATAGGTGCTCAGCACAGCCTCACCCTTAAGCGACCACGCCACAGCGGCTACACGAACCCCTGCTGCCTTCGCAGACTGAATATCAACAGCACTGTCGCCTACCATCAGTGTCTTGGCCGGATCAACACCCAGATTGGCAACTGCCGTGAGCACCGGCTCCGGATGCGGCTTCGGATGAGTCACATCATTCACCGTAACAATCGTCTCCATATATTTCAGCAGATCGAACATCTCCAGCGACTTCAATGTGTTAGGCCGGATCTTGGTCGTCACCACCCCAAGCTTGATTCCCCGGCGCTGCAGCTCCTCCATCGTCTCATTCACTTGAGGAAAAGCGCGGACCAGCTCATCATGATGCGCATTGTTGTACGAACGGTAGGACCGTTCCAGCACTTCTATATCCTTCGACTCCAGGCCGGAGAACGCGCCTAGCTGCTGCTGAAGTGTAGTCCCCATCATGGGGATGATCTGTTCACGGGTCAGAACCGGCAGATGATTCTCCTTCAGCGCATGCATGAATGAATTAAGAATCAGCTCATTCGTATTCACAATCGTTCCGTCCAGATCAAATAACACGCATTCTATCATTGATAGTATTACTCCTTTGTTTCCTTATCTTCAGAGGGATCTTCCACCGGCTGAACAGGCTGAGAAGGCTTCTGAGGCGTATTAGCTGCACTCTCTGGAACTACAGCATCCGCTGCCGCCGGTTTGGTGCTGATGATCGGGTCCAGGTAATGATCCTTCGGCTGACCGCTTACCCGCCGTACAATAATCAGCGCAATGGCAGCAACAATAATGAACAGCGCGAGCAGTTGAGAAATACGGATATTCCCGTAAGCCGGATCAAGATAGCCTTGTTCGAAGCCCATCCACTTCATCGGACTCCATAGCCCGTTAATGAAGGATGCCACACCGCTGCTGCCTTCAAAGGCAAGACTATCCGTACGCAGAGCTTCAATGAAGAAGCGGCCGACGGAGTACCAGATGAAGTATGACATGAAGATTTCTCCGGCACGTACGAACTTCTGGCGGCGCAGCACCAAGAGGAGCAGAATGCCAAGCAGACTCCAGAGTGATTCGTACAGGAAGGTTGGATGGTGAAAAGCATCCCCTATGTACATTTGATTAACGATAAAGTCCGGCAAATGCAGCTTATCCCGTAAAAACGATTCCTCAACCACTCCGCCATAGGCTTCCTGGTTGATGAAATTCCCCCAGCGGCCGATCATCTGGCCGGCAAGCAGTCCGGGAGCACAGATATCGACGATACGCCAGAACGGATAGCCCTTATAGCGGAAGTAAATAATCGCACAGATAATCGCACCGATTAAGGCGCCATAAATCGCAATACCGCCATTCCAGACCTTGAAGATATCGAGCAGGTTATCCTTATAGTCTTCCCACTTGAAAGCTACGAAATATAGACGCGCCCCAATAATAGCCGATGGCAAGCCCAGCAGCAGCATATCCATGAAGAACTCCTGTGGAATGTTGAAGCGTTTGCCTTCTTGAATACACAAGAACAGTCCGGTAAGCGCTCCAAGACCCAGAATCAGGCCATACCAGTGAACTGGCAGAGAACCAATCGAGAAGACAATCGGGTCAATCGCTAGTGAATAAAACATGCTCTCACACTCCTAATCCAGATCATCCATATCTTCTGAGATGGTGGCGGTAAGTTTATTCGTAAATTGCAGCGCGGCATTGAAGCCCATTTGCTTGAGCCGGTAATTCATCGCTGCCACCTCGATAATGACAGCGAGGTTACGTCCCGGACGGACAGGGATAGTAACCAGCGGCACATCGGTATCAATAATCCGTGTAGTCTCCTCATCCAGTCCCAGACGGTCATACTGCTTGTCCTGCTGCCAGGCTTCCAGTCTGACCACCAGGGTAATCCGCTTATGATTACGGATAGCGCCTGCCCCAAACAGCGTCATAACATTAATAATCCCGACGCCGCGGATCTCCAGCAGGTGACGGATCAATTCCGGTGCGGTACCATGAAGCTGATTATCCGAAGTCTGGCGAATTTCCACCGCATCATCGGCAATCAGACGATGACCGCGTTTAACCAGTTCCAGCGCGGTTTCACTTTTACCAATGCCGCTGGTACCTGTAATCAGCATCCCTACCCCATACACATCACAGAGAACACCATGAATTGTTGCTGTTGGTGCCAGTCTGCCCTCAAGAAAGCTGGTCAGTCTGCTTGAGAAAATCGTCGTCGCCATCGAGCTGCGCAGCACAGGAAGTCCCTTCTCGTTGCTGATGTCTACAAGCTCCTGGGGAACATCCAGCGCACGGGTAATGACGATACACGGGGTATTGTCGTTACAGATACCGCGTACCCGGCTTTTCCGTTCTTCCTCTGAGAGCATAGAGAAAAAAGCCAGCTCTGTTTTGCCTAGTAGCTGCACACGTTCTTCCGGATAATATTCGAAATAACCGGCCATTTCCAGCCCGGGACGGTTCAAATCATCCACTGTAATCGGTCTCTTCAGACCTTCATGTCCGGATACTACCTCTAATTGAAAATGCTGCACCAATTCTGATACTTTTACCTTCTTAGCCATATATGTCCGTCCTTTCGTCACCCGCGGCTATGCCGCTTCCCCGCATACCGGTTACATCTTTATCCATTCCAGCTACAGGTAATTCTCCTGCTATCTTAATGGATTATGCCAGTGAATGCAATCTTAACCCCAGCGGTTATCATTCCATTCCACCATGATCATTACAAGAAAAAGCCGCCTAACCAGGCGGCTTTCTTCATTATAAACTATGTTCACCCTGCAGAGATCTTATCCCAGCAGAACGTTAAGTTCGGATTCTTTATCGAAGATGTGGACTTTGTTCATGTCAATGGCCAATCTAGGCTTGCTGCCTTCACGGGTAGTGGAACGTCCATCTACACGCGCAATTACAGTGTTATTGCCAAGACCGCTCAAGTAAAGGAGCATTTCATGACCAAGGTTTTCCGTAACATCAACCATCGAAGTGAAAATTGTGTTAGGGGAAGCTTCCAGGAATACTGGCTCTTCATGAATGTCTTCTGGACGAACGCCCATGATTACATCTTTACCGATGAAGCCTTTGTTACGCAGGATTGTAGCTTTGCCGCCTGGAACTTCAACATCAAGGTTCTCTGCACGGAAACGGACAGCGCCGTTCAATTCGGAAAGAGTACCGTTGATAAAGTTCATGGTAGGGGAACCGATAAATCCGGCTACGAACAGGTTCGTAGGCTCATTATACAATTCTTCAGGGGAAGCAGCCTGCTGGATGATACCATCGTACATAACTACGATACGGTCACCCATCGTCATGGCTTCTGTCTGGTCATGCGTTACATAGATACAAGTGGTTTCAAGACGCTTAACCAGCTTAGTGATTTCAGCACGCATTTGACCACGAAGTTTAGCATCCAAGTTAGAAAGAGGCTCATCCATCAAGAAGACTTGTGGATCACGGACGATAGCGCGGCCTAGAGCGACACGTTGACGTTGACCACCGGACAGTGCCTTAGGTTTACGATCCAGCAAGTGCTCGATATCCAGGATTTTCGCTGCTTCGCGTACTTTCTTGTCGATTTCTTCTTTCTTCACTTTGCGCAGTTTCAGACCGAATGCCATGTTCTGATATACACTCATGTGCGGGTACAAGGCGTAGGATTGGAATACCATCGCGATATCACGGTCTTTAGGAGCAACGTCATTCACTACACGGTCACCAATGTACATTTTACCTTCAGAGATTTCTTCCAGACCAGCGATCATACGCAGGGTTGTGGATTTACCGCAACCGGAAGGACCAACCAGTACGAGGAATTCCTTATCTTTAATATCAAGATTGATATCGATTACTGTTGCTTTATCGGAACCCGGGTATTTTTTGAAAATATGCTCTAAACGTACGCCTGCCATTGTATTTCCCCCTCGAGTCTATTATTGGAATAGAAAATCAAACGCTTTCTTGTACACTTATCTTACCCCAGAGCCGGCCTCATGGCTATTTGCAAGGTTCACAAAAAACCTATTTTCTTTTCGTCACTTTATACAATAACATGGCAAGCTTCACAATAGCGGCATCTCCGAAGCTGCGGACATCGGCCCCCGTCTCCTGTTTGATCTTGTCCAGCCTGTAGAGCAGCGTGTTACGGTGAATGTACAGTTTTTTGGCGGTTTCACTAACATTGCAGTCCATTTCAAAAAAAGTCTCCAGCGTCAGCAGCATTTCCTTATCCGCCAGTACAGTTGTGTAATCACCGATCTGGCCCAGCAGCTGTCTCCGCCGGTCATCCGGAATACTGTTGACCAACCGCTCCATATGCAGCTCCCACGGAAGATGAATATAATCCCCTACCTGGAAGATGCGTCCAAGAATAATAGTCTCCCGCAGCAAAGCTACTGCTCCAGTCAGACCTTTAACCGGGATAATGGCCGGAGAGACCGCGAGATGAAAGACGCCAACCCACTCGCTGGCTATCAGTTCATGCAATCCCATAGAAGTCTGTGACAGCAAATCCTCAGCACTCTCTTCCTCATCCTCTTTATCATCTCCGCCTGTGAGGAGTTCCTTACGGGCTAAAATTAACCATTCCTTATCCTGAAGAGGAACCAGCAATACATCATGCTCGAAATAACTGCGCAGCAGCTTCATTAAGGAGCGATACGTCATTTGCGGATTATGAACACTCTCACTTACCAGCATGAAGGGAATCATATCCCCGAACAGCCGGCCCTTCAGTGAAATTTCATCCGGGATCTCCGCATCGTCCTTCTCCTGCTCCAGTTGGGCATTCAGCCAGCTGCTAAGCTGCCGCGCCTCCATCTCTCCTTCTTCCTTGAATCCGGTTGCCTTCAGTGCTACCGCAAAATTGCGCCCGGCATAATTCACCAGCTGCAGCTCCAGCGGCGACAGCCCCTCTGTCTCCACCCACACTGCTGTAACACGGCCATCATTCTCATACAAGGGAAGCCATAGATAACCCTCATGAATGACCGGAAGTTCCTGATCCTTATCCGTACCTATGCCAAAAAGTGAAGCGGAATGCTGCCTCCCCAGCTGCTTGATTCCGGTCCTCTTTCCGGTGAGTTGCTCCAATTTTTGACGCAAACCCTCACTATCCATCATCACCATTCTCCACCACTTTTGCTTTTTTCGCTTATTTTATCATATTTTGCTGTAAAATGCGGAATTTGCGCTTATGAGCATGCTTGAATCATGTATCAAAATATAAAAAAGGCCACCACTCTAAAGTGATGACCGTTTGGCTTAAGATGAGCCATGAAGGACTCGAACCTTCGACACCCTGATTAAAAGTCAGGTGCTCTACCAACTGAGCTAATGGCTCCTAAAAAGGGATGGAGGCTGATGGATTCGAACCACCGAACACGTACGTGAGCAGATTTACAGTCTGATGCGTTTGGCCACTTCGCTAAGCCTCCATGTATGGTGGCGCGGGAGGGAATCGAACCCCCGACACAAGGATTTTCAGTCCTTTGCTCTACCGACTGAGCTACCGAGCCATGAAAAAGCCTAAAAACAAAAAAATGGCGGAACCGACGGGATTCGAACCCGCGATCTCCTGCGTGACAGGCAGGCATGTTAGGCCAACTACACCACGGTTCCACAATTAGTTGTAAAAATGGTGCCGGCGAGAGGACTTGAACCCCCAACCTACTGATTACAAGTCAGTTGCTCTACCAGTTGAGCTACACCGGCACGGTGTAAGGTATTTGAACTTCAAAAAATAAAAATGGTGGAGGCTGAGGGGTTCGAACCCCCGACCCTCTGCTTGTAAGGCAGATGCTCTCCCAGCTGAGCTAAGCCTCCGGGTATGTATGGTAGCGGCAGAGGGGATCGAACCCCCGACCTCACGGGTATGAACCGTACGCTCTAGCCAGCTGAGCTACGCCGCCACACTACAAGTATTGGATTTATAATGGCGGAGAGAGAGGGATTCGAACCCTCGCACCGCTTACGCAGTCTAACCCCTTAGCAGAGGGTCCCCTTATAGCCACTTGGGTATCTCTCCAAATTAATGGTAGCCATGTAAATCCGCACAGGAAATTAATTCCTGAAAACTGAATCCGAAACGAATCTGCGCTCGCCCTTCTTACGGGGCCCCCGGAAAGTACTCGAAATCCGCTTCGTCAGCGTCATCTTCACTTTTTGGGGTAGTTTTTTGGATAAGCCCTCGACCGATTAGTATTGGTCAGCTCCATGCATTGCTGCACTTCCACCTCCAACCTATCTACCTCGTCGTCTTCAAGGGGTCTTACATGTTGGGAAATCTCATCTTGAGGGGGGCTTCACGCTTAGATGCTTTCAGCGCTTATCCCGTCCGTACGTAGCTACTCAGCCATGCTCCTGGCGGAACAACTGATGCACCAGCGGTACGTCCATCCCGGTCCTCTCGTACTAAGGACAGCTCCTCTCAAATTTCCTGCGCCCACGACAGATAGGGACCGAACTGTCTCACGACGTTCTGAACCCAGCTCGCGTACCGCTTTAATGGGCGAACAGCCCAACCCTTGGGACCTACTTCAGCCCCAGGATGCGATGAGCCGACATCGAGGTGCCAAACCTCCCCGTCGATGTGGACTCTTGGGGGAGATAAGCCTGTTATCCCCAGGGTAGCTTTTATCCGTTGAGCGATGGCCCTTCCATGCGGTACCACCGGATCACTAAGTCCGACTTTCGTCCCTGCTCGACTTGTAGGTCTCGCAGTCAAGCTCCCTTATGCCTTTGCACTCTGCGAATGATTTCCAACCATTCTGAGGGAACCTTTGAACGCCTCCGTTACTCTTTAGGAGGCGACCGCCCCAGTCAAACTGCCCGCCTGACACGGTCCCCGTACCCGCTAAGGGTACCAGGTTAGAACCTAGATACGATCAGGGTGGTATCCCAACGGCGCCTCCACAGAAGCTTGCGCTCCTGCTTCAACGGCTCCCACCTATCCTGTACAGATCGTACCCAAATTCAATATCAAGCTGCAGTAAAGCTCCATGGGGTCTTTCCGTCTTGTCGCGGGTAACCTGCATCTTCACAGGTATTAAAATTTCACCGGATCTCTCGTTGAGACAGCGCCCAAGTCGTTACGCCATTCGTGCGGGTCAGAATTTACCTGACAAGGAATTTCGCTACCTTAGGACCGTTATAGTTACGGCCGCCGTTTACTGGGGCTTCGGTTCACAGCTTCGGATTGCTCCTAACCGCTCCCCTTAACCTTCCAGCACCGGGCAGGCGTCAGCCCGTATACTTCGCCTTACGGCTTCGCACAGACCTGTGTTTTTGCTAAACAGTCGCTTGGGCCTTTTCACTGCGGCCCCCTCGGGCTATTCACCCTACCGAGGCACCCCTTCTCCCGAAGTTACGGGGTCATTTTGCCGAGTTCCTTAACGAGAGTTCTTCCGCGCGCCTTAGAATTCTCTTCTCGCCTACCTGTGTCGGTTTGCGGTACGGGCACCTTCTCCTGACTAGAGGCTTTTCTTGGCAGTGTGAGATCATGACCTTCGCTACTGTAATTTTCGCTCCCCATCACAGCCCAGCCTTCACGGTGTGCGGATTTGCCTGCACACCAGCCTCACTGCTTAGACGGACATCCATCAGTCCGCGTCACTACCCTCCTGCGTCACCCCATCGCTCATAGCGGATTACGGTGGTACAGTAATTTCAAACTGTTGTCCTTCGACTACGCCTGTCGGCCTCGCCTTAGGTCCCGACTTACCCTGAGCGGACGAGCCTTCCTCAGGAAACCTTGGGCTTTCGGCGGATCAGATTCTCACTGATCTTTTCGTTACTCATACCGGCATTCTCACTTGTATGCTGTCCAGCGCTCCTTACGGTACACCTTCAACCCACATACAACGCTCCCCTACCCCAGATGCAAAGCATCTAGCCATAGCTTCGGTGGTGTGTTTAGCCCCGTTACATTTTCGGCGCAGAGTCACTCGACCAGTGAGCTATTACGCACTCTTTCAATGGTGGCTGCTTCTAAGCCAACATCCTGGTTGTCTGTGCAACTCCACATCCTTTCCCACTTAACACACACTTGGGGACCTTAGCTGATGGTCTGGGCTGTTTCCCTTTTGACAATGGATCTTAGCACTCACTGTCTGACTCCCGGCAAGAAGTAAATGGCATTCGGAGTTTGACTGAGCTTGGTAACCCTTGCGGGCCCCGCACCCAATCAGTGCTCTACCTCCACCACTCCATTCACCGAGGCTAGCCCTAAAGCTATTTCGGGGAGAACCAGCTATCTCCGAGTTCGATTGGAATTTCTCCGCTACCCCCACCTCATCCCCGCATTTTTCAACATGCGTGGGTTCGGGCCTCCAGTGCGTGTTACCGCACCTTCACCCTGGACAGGGGTAGATCACACGGTTTCGGGTCTACGTCCACATACTTAGTCGCCCTATTCAGACTCGCTTTCGCTGCGGCTCCGGCTTCTCACCTTAACCTTGCATGTTAAACGTAACTCGCCGGTTCATTCTACAAAAGGCACGCCATCATCCATAAAGAGGACTCTGACTTTTTGTAAGCACACGGTTTCAGGTTCTATTTCACTCCCCTTCCGGGGTGCTTTTCACCTTTCCCTCACGGTACTGTTTCACTATCGGTCGCCAGGTAGTATTTAGCCTTAGCAGATGGTCCTGCTGGATTCATACGGGGTTTCACGTGCCCCGCACTACTCGGGATCCGTCTCGGAGAGAATACCATTTCGGCTACAGGGCTTTTACCTCTATCGCGGGCCTTTCCAGACCTCTTCGCCTACCCTATTCCTTTGTAACTCCATGTGAGACGTCCCACAACCCCAAGAGGCAAGCCCCTTGGTTTAGGCTGTTCCGCGTTCGCTCGCCGCTACTGACGGAATCACTATTGTTTTCTCTTCCTCAGGGTACTTAGATGTTTCAGTTCCCCTGGTCTGCCTCTGCGTATCCTATGTATTCAGATACGAGTAACTGCGAATTACCACAGCTGGGTTTCCCCATTCGGACACCCCCGGATCAAAGCTTGCTTACAGCTCCCCGAGGCAGTTTCGTTGTTCGCCACGTCCTTCGTCGGCTCCTGGCGCCTAGGCATCCTCCGTGTGCTCTTAGTAGCTTAACCAATGCGTTTTCCGTTAGGAAAATCACGGTAGCAACTAATAACTATTTCAACTTGCTTCCACAAGTTTCAGCTAAAAGATGTTCTAAAACGCAAATTCGTTTCGGTATCCAGTTTTCAAGGATCAAGATGCTGTTATTATGAAACATTCACGACTGTGATGTTCGGAATAACAGACAATGTGCATATACTTTTGTAAAGAAGTTTTGGTGGAGCCAAGCGGGATCGAACCGCTGACCTCCTGCTTGCAAGGCAGGCGCTCTCCCAGCTGAGCTATGGCCCCATATAATACCCCAAAAAGTGAGGTGCAGCTTCGAGGTTAATTCCGATTACTTTTCGGGGACCCCGGTACTTGCTATTCAATTCCAAATTGTTATATGGTGGGCCTTGGTGGACTCGAACCACCGACCTCACCCTTATCAGAGGTGCGCTCTAACCAACTGAGCTAAAAGCCCATATAACAAAACTTACAGTAGTGAAGCAATCAATGAATTGATTGTTCGCTTGGCGGCGTCCTACTCTCCCAGGACCCTTCGGTCCAAGTACCATCGGCGCTGGAGGGCTTAACGGTCGTGTTCGGGATGGGTACGTGTGGAACCCCTCCGCTATCGCCACCAAACGCATACGAAAGAGACTTGCTCTTTCAAAACTGAACACGAGTGAGTGTCCGAACCCGAAGGTTCTATTGTGGAAGCTGAGCTTCCGATTTGAATGTTTCCGTTGCAGGAAACGATTCTCCATAGAAAGGAGGTGATCCAGCCGCACCTTCCGATACGGCTACCTTGTTACGACTTCACCCCAATCATCTACCCCACCTTCGGCGGCTGGCTCCCTTGCGGGTTACCCCACCGACTTCGGGTGTTGTAAACTCTCGTGGTGTGACGGGCGGTGTGTACAAGACCCGGGAACGTATTCACCGCGGCATGCTGATCCGCGATTACTAGCAATTCCGACTTCATGCAGGCGAGTTGCAGCCTGCAATCCGAACTGAGACCGGCTTTGCTGGGATTGGCTCCACCTCGCGGCTTCGCTTCCCGTTGTACCGGCCATTGTAGTACGTGTGTAGCCCAGGTCATAAGGGGCATGATGATTTGACGTCATCCCCACCTTCCTCCGGTTTGTCACCGGCAGTCACTCTAGAGTGCCCAGCTCAACCTGCTGGCAACTAAAGTCAAGGGTTGCGCTCGTTGCGGGACTTAACCCAACATCTCACGACACGAGCTGACGACAACCATGCACCACCTGTCTCAACTTTCCCCGAAGGGCACCTGATGCATCTCTGCTTCGTTAGTTGGATGTCAAGACCTGGTAAGGTTCTTCGCGTTGCTTCGAATTAAACCACATACTCCACTGCTTGTGCGGGTCCCCGTCAATTCCTTTGAGTTTCAGTCTTGCGACCGTACTCCCCAGGCGGAGTGCTTACTGTGTTAACTTCGGCACCAAGGGTATCGAAACCCCTAACACCTAGCACTCATCGTTTACGGCGTGGACTACCAGGGTATCTAATCCTGTTTGCTCCCCACGCTTTCGCGCCTCAGCGTCAGTTACAGCCCAGAAAGTCGCCTTCGCCACTGGTGTTCCTCCACATATCTACGCATTTCACCGCTACACGTGGAATTCCACTTTCCTCTTCTGTACTCAAGTCACCCAGTTTCCAGTGCGACCTCAGGTTGAGCCCAAGGTTTAAACACCAGACTTAAATAACCGCCTGCGCGCGCTTTACGCCCAATAATTCCGGACAACGCTTGCCCCCTACGTATTACCGCGGCTGCTGGCACGTAGTTAGCCGGGGCTTTCTTCTCAGGTACCGTCACTCCGGCAGCAGTTACTCTACCGGACGTTCTTCCCTGGCAACAGAGCTTTACGATCCGAAAACCTTCATCACTCACGCGGCGTTGCTCCGTCAGGCTTGCGCCCATTGCGGAAGATTCCCTACTGCTGCCTCCCGTAGGAGTCTGGGCCGTGTCTCAGTCCCAGTGTGGCCGTTCACCCTCTCAGGTCGGCTACGCATCGTCGCCTTGGTGGGCCGTTACCCCACCAACTAGCTAATGCGCCGCAGGCCCATCCCCAAGCAGCAGATTGCTCCGCCTTTCATTCTCTCCTCAGGAGAAGAAAGAAATTATCCGGTATTAGCTACCGTTTCCGGTAGTTATCCCAGCCTTGAGGGCAGGTTGCCTACGTGTTACTCACCCGTCCGCCGCTAAGTCTGAAAGGAAGCAAGCTTCCTCTCAGACTCCGCTCGACTTGCATGTATTAGGCACGCCGCCAGCGTTCGTCCTGAGCCAGGATCAAACTCTCCAAATTGGTATTTAGAAAGAGCGATTGCTCATTTTGAAACATCTGACGAGAATTGTTACATTCTCTAATTTTGGATATCACCGAAGTGATCTCCCACTCACTCGTTGTTCAGTTTTCAAAGATCAATGTCTCATCTTTTGTCGTTGATGTTTGTCTCAGCAGCGACCTTTATAATATATCACAGCACCCTTGTTTCAGTCAAGCGTTTTTTTAATTTCTTTTTTCGCTTTAGCTTCCAGCAAGTGATCCGAAGATCTCCTGTCCAAAGGGCCGAGACTTAATGTATCATGAATCAGGAGCCTTCGTCAACCTCTAAAACAAAGTTAATTTTAAACCTAATAACAGCGCCACTCCCGGCAGCCCAAGAATGGTTACAGCACCTATGGTTGTAGGATTAAGCGGAATGTGCAAATCACTTACAACTCCTGAGAAATTAATGATATAAATTCCAAGCGCCGCCAATATAAGATGGGTTCCAAATACACTCAGCCAGGCCCACCCCAATCTCTTCCTAAATACAATCAGTACCAGCAGCGCTGCAGAAATAATCAGCACACCCATTGCAACAGTTCTTAGCATTGTTCTCCTCCTCGCTTACTCAGTCTGTTCATACTTGCAGTTGGCTCCGGTTAAGCCCCAGCCGCTTGGCATCCTTAAGATGTATCTGATATTTACGCTCAGCCGCCTCCAGGATATAGATCGCATAGTCAATCTGATCCTGGCCCAGAGCCTCATCAAACATCAGGTAAGCACGCTCCCACTCAGACTGCGCTTTGCGCACCTCCTGGTACACCGTGCCCCATTCCTCTTCCGTCTCCACCGCCTTTGCCTTATCCGCATTCCCGCTCAGCCACTTGGTACTCCACCATCCCATTGCAATCCCTCCTATGTTATATGAATAATTGCAGGTACAACCGCGGTGATTCACACCCGTTAATCTCATACATATCGGAATAGGGACAAACTTAGAACCGGGAGAGGGGTCTTAGCAGAACTTTTAGCAGCGTATCAGTGGTTCTTCCGAAATTAAAAAAGGAGCCCGAGGGCTCCCTACACTTATAATACAACAGCACAACACTCAGAACAGCTCACGACGGCCTTCCAGCGCCTTCGACAGGGTTACCTCGTCCGCATACTCAAGATCGCCGCCTACAGGCAAGCCATGGGCTATCCTGGTGATCTTGATCTCAAAGGGACGGACAAGACGCGAGATATACATGGCGGTGGCTTCCCCTTCAATGTTGGGGTTGGTCGCCATAATCAGCTCCTTCACCCGCTCATCGCTGAGTCTGGTCAGCAGCTCCTTCAGCCTTATATCGTCCGGCCCTATGCCTTCCATCGGCGAGATTGCACCCTGGAGCACATGATAATAGCCGTCAAATTCCTTGGTTCGTTCGATAGCCACCAGATCCTTCGAGTCCTGAACCACACAGATTACCGAGGCATCGCGGGTTTTGTCCTGACAGATCCGGCACGGGTCGGTATCCGTTATGTTACAGCAAACCGAGCAGTAATGAAGATTACGCTTGACGCTGACAAGGGCTTTGGCGAAATCAATCACCTCATCCTCCTTCATGTTAAGCACATGAAAGGCCAGCCGGGCAGCTGTCTTCGGGCCAATCCCGGGCAAACGTGTAAAAGCTTCTATCAGCTTGGCTAGCGGTTCTGGATAATACAAAGTATCGGTTCTCCTTTGGCAGGGAGTGGAGTAAGCCTAGAACAAGCCAGGAATCTTCATTCCGCCTGTGAATTTACCCATATCGTTGTTCGCCAACTCTTCTGCCTGGGTAAGAGCATCATTAACAGCAGTGATCACCAGATCCTGCAGCATTTCGATATCCTCCGGATCAACTACCTCCGGTTTGATCTGAATGGACAGCAATTTCTTGTGTCCGTTCACCTGAACGGTAACCACACCGCCGCCGGAAGAACCTTCAATTGTCTTGCTGCCCAGCTCTTCCTGGGCTTTGAGCATCTGCTCCTGCATCTTCTTAACCTGCTTCATCATTTGGTTCATATTATTCATACTTCATCTCTCCTTTGGGATGCGCACTTCTGCGCTGATAACTGAATCCTTATTCTTTTATGACAACAAGGTCTTCTCCAAAGAGCTGGATCGCCTCATCAATCCATGGTTCGGACTTGCCTTCGCCGCTCTCGTGCTCATGCTCCAGACGCAGCTCCTCTGTTCCGGCCGAAGCCGCAGATTTGGTCGCCGCTTCATTCCAGTCGCGCATCATCATAGTAACCAGCCGGTACGGCTTACCCAGCTTGGCATTCATTACATTCTCGATGACCTGACGGTTCGCAGGCTTCTCTGTGGTATCCCGGTGAATGGTATTCTTGAAGGCAACCAGTACGGCATCTTCCATCACCGCCACCGGCTCACCGTCCACAAACCACGCATGTACCGTGACCTTCTCTTCCTTCACACCCTGAAGAACAAGACTCCACTGCTTGAAGACCGTACTAAAATCAGGACTGTCCTTACCCGCAATAAACTTATCCAGCTGCGGAGGAAGCTTAGAGGCTGAGGATACGCGCGGAGCGCTTGGCGCGGCAGTACGCTGCGGTGCCTGCTCACGCCCGCCCCCGGCAACCCCGCCGGCTTGAATAGCCTGTTCCAGCTTCTTCTCCAGCGCGGCAATCTGCTGTCTGAGCTGATCCAGCTCGCCGGACTGTACCTGCGGAGAACCACTCACGGCTGCAGGTGCGGCCGAACTCGCTGCCGGATCGCCTGCAGACGGACCAGCATCCTGCAGACCGCTGCACAGCTTCATCAGCGCTACCTCGAATATAGTCTGCGGATGTGTAGCATACTTCATCTCTCCCAGATAACGGCTGAGCGTCTCCACAATCAGGAATAACCGGTCGCGGGTAAAGGCCTTAGCCATATCGCGGAAATCGGCCGGATTCAGCACGCGGTCAGTTAGCTGATCTGCTCCAGGCACCATCTTGATCATCAATAAGTCACGGAAATAATACAGAAGATTCTCCAGGCATTTATCTGCGCTCTTACCCTCATGCATCATCTGCTCCACAAGCTCCAGCAGCTGCCCCATGTCACTCTCAAGAATAGCGTTCGCCAGACGTGCGAACTGCTCGGAGGGGATGCCGCCTGTCATACCCAGCACCTGCTGATAGGTCACATTCCCGTCAGTGAAGGAAGAGATCTGATCCAGAATGCTAAGCGCATCCCGCATCCCGCCGTCAGACAGGCGGGCGATATACTGGAGAGCATCTGCATCTGCTGTAATGCCTTCCTTCCGGCAAATCTCAGTCAGGCGGCCCGTCTGTTCCTCCAGCGAGACCCGGCGGAAGTCAAACCGCTGGCAACGCGAGATGATCGTAGCCGGCAGCTTGTGCGGCTCGGTGGTCGCCAGTATAAACATCACATGCTGCGGAGGCTCTTCGAGCGTCTTCAGCAGGGCATTAAATGCCTCTGTTGTCAGCATATGCACTTCATCAATAATATACACTTTACGGCGTACTTCGGTAGGTGCATATTTCACCTTATCCCGCAGATCGCGAATCTCTTCAACGCCCCGGTTGGATGCCGCATCTATCTCCTGGACATCCATGATGTTGCCTGCTGTAATTCGCAGACAGGACGGGCACTCATTGCAGGGCTCAGGACCCGGCCCCCGCTCGCAATTGACTGCCTTGGCCAATACCTTGGCCGCACTCGTCTTACCGGTCCCCCGCGGTCCGCTGAACAGATAGGCATGCGAAACCCGTTGTTCACGGATCGCATTCTGCAGCGTCTGGATAATATGCTGCTGTCCTACCATATCTTGAAACGACTGCGGCCGCCAGGCACGGTACAGCGCGATATGTTCCACTATGCATTACCCTCTCTCAGGCTGCCGCTTTCCGGCATTTGTCGCTAATTTATTATACTATATTCCCAAGTCTTTGACCAAGCAGAAGCGACTCACCATCCGATAAGGAAGGATAACAGCCAGAGCGGGAATAATATCTTATTACCTAACATACCTAGAAAAACAAAAAGCGTCTTTGCTTGTAGCAAAGACGCTATCATCATCCTTATTTAAACCGTGCACCTGTTATTGATGGCTGCGATCCAAGCGGTAACCCTACAAAACTGCTCGGGCTAGGCCACCCTCCGGCACAAGAGCAAACTCGCTTATGGCTGCTTCCTTCCGGACCTGACCAGGTTCACAAGCACTCATTGCGGAGGACCCAACCGTCAACACAGCCCATAGGAACCAAGGCCTCACATCGACAGCACCTCTAACAGGAATTCAACCTCGCTACAGCGGATTGCGAGTTACAGGGCACCGCTACCTCCCCGTCTAGCACGGCGAAGATAAGTATAGCTTACGGACAGGCAAAAATCAACTATGCAATATTAGACTCCGTATTTCTTCTTGAATCTGTCCACACGTCCGCCGGCATCCAGGAACTTCTGCTTACCGGTGAAGAACGGGTGACAGCTTGAGCAAATTTCGACACGAAGCTCCTGTACTGTCGAACCGGCTTCAAAAGTGTTGCCGCAAGCGCAGGTTACCTTCGTTACATTGTACTTGGGTTGAATGGTTGTTTGCATATAAAATCTCACCTCTCACGCCCTAAGCCTCATGCGGGCCTAGAGTTATATGATTACGCAAGCTACATTCTAGCATGTGAAGCCCAGGCTCTGCAATAGGCCAGCCTCTCTTAAAAATTTAAGGCCTAAAGCTGTACTCTGCGTTGTTTGGCACGGGCTAACTCAGCAGGGGGAACATGGGTGAAGGAACCAATGACAACCTCCGGAAGCTCCTCACGGAAGATCTCCAGCATGGTCTTCATGCCAAGAATCTCGCCCCGTGCAGGAGGAATAAGCTCCAGATAGCTCTCCGGGTCAATATTGAGATTACGCATCTGAATGAGCTTAAGATCTGTACGTCTGACAAACTCCACCATCGCTTCAATCTCTTCCTCGCGGTCAGTAACCCCCGGGAAAATTAAATAGTTAATGGAGGTATATACGCCTTGTGAAGCAGCGTACTTCAGCGACTTCTCTACGTTAGCCAGCGTATACCCGCGAGGCTTGTAGTAGGCGTTATAATGGTCATCCAGCGCGCTGATGGTACTAACCCGCATCAGATCAAGACCGGCATCGACAATGCCGCGGATATGATCGCTTAAGCCGGCATTGGTGTTGATATTGATATAGCCCATATCGGTAATGGACCGGACTTCACGGATAGATTCAATAATCAGCTTCGCCTGCGTAGACGGCTCACCTTCACAGCCCTGTCCAAAGCTGACAATGGATTCCGGCGTCTTCAGGTGCTCCAGCATCACTTGCGATACTTCGTTCACGGCCGGACGGAAGTTCATCCGGGTCTGCGGGGACACAAACCCGCTGTCATCGGGCTGTTCAGAGATACAACCGAAGCAACCGGCGTTGCAGGAGTATGAGACCGGAACAGCGCCTTCCCAGCGGCCGAGGAAGGTGTTGGACGAGGTTAAGCATTCATATTCCAGCGCGCAGTTGGACAAGTGATTATACAGACGGTTCTCCGGGTACTTGGCAGTCAGTTCAACCACACCGGTCTTCACATCGTCCCGGTCGCAGTTAAGCGGATTCCATTGCTCCGGATCATCAGTAAGATCAGCCGCCACATAGAAACCGCCGTCCTTCCATACTACAGCGGAATATCCGAAGAGCGGAAGCTTGTAGGTCTTGTCTGTCTTGACGTAGCCGGGAAGGCACAGACGGGTGTATCCCTGCGGCAGCAAGGCTCCGACAGCCTGCGAACCTGCCGGCAGGGGCAGCATCTCACCGGTCTCCGGATTCATCCCAATCGCCCGCGTGCTCGGGAGCCCGACCAGCGTAGCCCCCTCAGGCAGCGGAACCAGCTCTTCCTCCAGTATCTCAACGATCATATCGCCACTGCGGGCCAGGCCATACAGCTCGGGATGATCATATACGTTTCCTTGTTCGTCGGCATATACCAAATACATGTTATTCTCCTCTTGTTATCTATTCTCAGGTAGTCGGCACAGTAGGCGCTTTGGGACGCGTGGTGCGGCGGGCGGACGAGCCGCTGTTCGAGGTACCGCCTTTGCTGGCCGTACCGCTTGCTGACGGGGAATCCTTGCCTCCAGCAGCATCGAAGGAGGCCAGGAATTCAGCATTCGTCTTGCTGTCACGCAGCTTCTTCAGGAATCCTTCTACGAAGTCATAGGATTCATTCATATTTTTACGGATCGACCAGATTGTATCCAGCTCTTCCTTGCTAAGCAATACTTCTTCACGGCGCGTACCCGAACGGCGGATATCAATTGCCGGGAAGATCCGGCGTTCAGCCAGCTTACGGTCCAGATGGAGCTCCATGTTCCCTGTACCCTTGAATTCCTCATAAATAATATCATCCATCCGTGATCCGGTATCAATCAGTGCGGTAGCAAGAATAGTTAAGCTGCCGCCCTCCTCCACGTTACGTGCGGAGCCGAAGAAACGCTTAGGACGATGGAACGCGGCAGGATCAATCCCTCCGCTAAGTGTGCGGCCGGAAGGCGGAACCACGAGATTATAGGCACGGGCAAGACGGGTAATGCTGTCCAGCAGAATGACAACATCCTTCTTGTGCTCTACGAGGCGCAGCGCACGCTGGAGTACAAGCTCTGCAACTTTGATATGATTCTCCGGCAGCTCGTCAAATGTCGAAGCCACTACCTCACCTTTAACCGAACGCTGCATATCTGTTACTTCCTCGGGACGTTCATCGATCAGCAGAACAAACAGTGCAATCTCGGGATTGTTAGTAGAGATACTGTTGGCAATTTCTTTGAGGAGGAGCGTCTTCCCTGCTTTGGGAGGTGCTACAATCAAACCGCGCTGCCCCAGACCTACAGGAGCAAGCAAATCCATGATACGGGTCGATAAATGGGTTGGGGATGTTTCGAGCGGCAGCTTATCTTGCGGATAAAGCGGCGTAAGCGCCGGAAAATGTAACCGTTCAGCTGCAGTTGCCGGGTTCTCGCCGTTGACGGCATTCACCTGCAAGAGTCCGAAATAGCGTTCGTTCTCTTTGGGCGTCCGGCATTTCCCGGAGACCAGGTCCCCGCTTCTAAGGTCAAACTTGCGGATCTGCGATGCGGAGATATAAATATCCTCTGCACTCGGCAAGTAGTTAATCGGCCGAAGAAAGCCATAGCCTTCCGGCAGGATCTCAAGCACGCCTTCCATAAACATTAAGCCGCTCTGCTCTGCCTGTGCTCTAAGAATAGCGAAGATTAACTCCCGCTTCTTAAGCGTTCCGTAATAAGGGATCTGGTATTTCTTGGCCAGCTTATACAGATCGGTAAGCTTCATTTCTTCCAGATCGGAAATTTGAAGATCCATGTGCTATAACCACCTATTCAATTTGTGTATGATGAGTTCTAAACTATGAGTCTATGAAAATGCTTATTAGGATAGGATTACCCGAATTGGAAGGAGATATGCACTCAGTCAGCCAATTTCTGCTCTTGCCAATCCGGGTATTCTTCCTTATTCGTTCTCGCGCCAGACATCGGCTCCCAAACTGCGAAGATTACTTACGAGGTTGTCATAACCGCGGTCAATATACTCTACACCTGTCACTTCAGTGACACCTTCTTCAACAGTAAGACCGGCAATCACCAAGGCTGCGCCTGCGCGGAGATCAGCAGCCTTCACCTTGGCCGCATTCAGCGGACCGCCTTCAATGATTGCGGAACGTCCTTCTACACGAATCTTAGCGCCCATGCGGACCAATTCAGGAACATGCTTGAACCGGTTGCTGTAGACAAAATCGCTCAGGACGCTAACGCCTTCAGCCTGAGTCAGCATACTCGTCATTGGAGATTGCAGATCCGTTGCGAAACCGGGATAGATCAGTGCCTTAACATCCGCATGCTGGTACTTGGCCTTGCCGATCACCCGGATGCTCTCATCCAGTTCTTCTATGTCTACTCCCATTTCCAGCAGCTTGGCAGTGAGCGCCTCCAGATGCTTGGGAATCACGTTATCAATTAAGACATTGCCCCGCGTAGCCGCAGCGGCAATCATGTACGTTCCCGCCTGAATACGGTCAGGAATGATTGAATGGCGGCAGCCGTGCATTTCACTTACGCCTTCAATCCGGATCGTTTCGGTACCGGCGCCCTTAATAACAGCGCCCATGGAGTTGAGCAGGGTAGCTACATCTATAATCTCAGGCTCTTTAGCCGCATTTTCAATAATTGTAGAGCCTTTGGCACGAGAGGCCGCGAGCATAATGTTAATGGTGGCACCTACACTGGATACATCCAGATAGATCTTGGCACCGCGCAGTTCTTTGGCATACAGGTGAATCGAGCCATGGTCATTGGTAACAGTCGCACCAAGCGCCTCAAAGCCTTTGATATGCTGGTCAATCGGACGGGGCTCAAAATTACAGCCGCCGGGTAATCCAATGGTCGCTTCCTTAAACCGGCCCAAGAGTGCGCCCATCATATAATAAGAGGCCCGGAGCTTCTTCACCGGTCCGTTAGGCATGGGAATGGATACGATACGGGAGGGATTAATTCTCATTTGGCTGCCTGTCCAAGACACGCTCGCGCCAAGCTCCTCCAGAATTTCGGAGTAAACGGCAACATCACTAAGCGCAGGCAAATTATCCAGCACAACTTCAGACTCCGCCAAAATTGCTGCAGGAATAAGCGCAATGGCGCTATTCTTTGCTCCGCTGATGGTAACAACGCCCTCTAGCGGACGTCCGCCGCCAATCATTAATTTTTCCATAAATTTATCTGGTTCCCCCTACGTGTATTGCAGCATGTTGTGGCAATACCAGTTGTGGCTTAAGGTGACATAAGGACTGCTTGTGAATGGTGATTAGAAGAAGAAACGGCTGCGCCGTCCTTACCTGAAGGACGGCACCCGTTTCTGAGGAAAACGAAATAGCTTGTGCGGAAAAACGTTATGCGGCAGGGTAATACTTAGGCTTTGTTGTTGGATCCGAATTCGCGGATTTTGCCGATAACAGTCTGCTTGATAGCATCGCGGCCTGGTGCGATGAATGTACGCGGATCGTAAGCATCCGGCTTAGCAGCAAGAACTTCGCGGACAACCTTAGCGAACGCGATTTGGTTCTCGGTGTTAACGTTGATCTTGGAAGTACCCAGGGAGATAGACTTCTGAATGTCATGTACCGGGATACCAGTACCGCCGTGAAGTACCAGCGGAAGGTTAACTGCATCGCGGATTTCTTCCATTTCCTTGAATCCAAGATTTGGCTCGCCCAGGTAAGGACCGTGTACGGAACCCAGTGCAGGAGCCAGAGTGTCGATGCCTGTTTCTTTTACGATGCGTACGCATTCGTTAAGGTCAGCGTATTGGATGCCGCCGATAACGTCATCTTCCTGTCCGCCTACAGTACCAACTTCTGCTTCTACAGAAACACCTTTAGCGTGAGCATAGTCAACGACTTTTTTAGTCATTTCAATGTTCTCGTCGATTGGGTGGTGGGAGCCGTCGATCATTACGGAAGTGAAGCCGGCATCGATAGCATCTTTACATTTGTCAAAGCTTGAACCGTGGTCCAAGTGGATGGCTACAGGAACGGTGATTTTCATGTCATGAATAAGACCTTCAACCATCTTAACTACTGTGGTAAAGCCGCCCATGTGACGGGCTGCGCCTTCGGATACGCCAAGGATTACCGGTGACTTCTCTTCTTCTGCTGCACCAAGAATCGCTTGTGTCCACTCCAGGTTATTGATGTTGAACTGGCCAACTGCATATTTTCCTTCAAGTGCTTTGGTCAACATGTCTGTCATAGATACTAATGGCATGGTTTCAATCCTCCTAAAATATTGGGTTGCTTATATAAGCCGACATCACATACAGGCCTATTATAGCACATCCTGTGTTAAATACTAAATAGGATACACAAAAAAATGTCCCGGTGGGACGATATTCAGCCAACCCTTTATCGGCGGATCATTTTCTCTTTTAGCGTATCCATAACAGGATGTCCCCAAACTCTATTTTTCTAAGCTAGCTGCATTGGTCTACTGATTTGTTGTGCAGGTGCATATTGACGGCAACGCGCATCTCATCAATATCGAACGGCTTGGTAAAATGCATCAGGGCTCCCAGCTTGGTCGCTTCCTTAATCATGTCCAGTTCTCCGTAGGCCGTCATCATAATGACCTTGATCGCCGGATTAAGCTCCTTCAGATGCTTGAGAATCTCGAGTCCGTCCATCCCCGGAATTTTCATATCCAGCAAAACCATATCCGGCGATTCGTTCCTGACAATGTCCAGCGCCAATTTCCCGTTAGCTGCCTGAAAGGTGGCATAACCTTCACTATTGAATACTTCCATGAGAAGAATCCGGATTCCATTCTGATCGTCGACGATTAACACTTTCTTCTTTTCCATACGATACCCTCCCAGAGTTTAAGGCAGATTGTCCATACCGCGCCCTCTCAACAGCTAACGGCCCCGCTTCAACTTAGTCTATACGAAACCTATTATTCGTGCTTTGCAGCCAAAATCCTGCTAATTGGCTAAAATGCGTAAATCTATGCCATATAAAGGAGGAATTTCGGTGAAAAAGCGGGAATACAGTCCCCTTGCATTCCGGGAGCTATTGTGCAAAGGAGGTATTTTCAAAAAAGAAGCTCCCTTACCGGGAGCTCCCACAGGCCTGTCTGGCCTAATCATTCTATAGTTACATTTGCTCGGAATGTGTAAGCGAGGCTTTGACAAATTCACGGAACAGCGGCTGCGGACGGTTCGGACGGGAGGTGAATTCCGGGTGGAATTGCACGGACAGGAACCACGGGTGACCCGGCAGCTCGACAATCTCCACCAGACGTCCGTCAGGGGAGGTTCCGGAAATAACCAGACCTGCCTTCTCCATCTCATCACGGTAAGCATTGTTGAACTCATACCGGTGACGGTGACGCTCATAGACCAGCTCATCGTCATAGCAGGACATAGCCAGGGAATCCGGCAAAAGCTTGCAAGGATACAGGCCGAGGCGCATCGTGCCGCCCATATCTTCGACATCCTTCTGCTCTGGCAGAAGGTCAATCAGCGGATGCGGAGTCGCAGGATCAATCTCGGAGCTGTTCGCTCCTGCCAGTCCCAGCATGGAACGGCCGTACTCGATGACAGACACCTGCATGCCCAGGCAAATGCCGAAGAACGGAATGGACTGCTCCCGCGCATAGCGGATGGCCGAGATCTTACCCTCGATTCCCCGGTCGCCGAAGCCGCCTGGAACCAGAATGCCGCCGATACCGCCCAGCAGCTCGTCCACATTCTCATCGGTCACCAGCTCTGCATCGACCCACCGGAGCTTCACTTCGGCATTGGAGGCAAATCCGGCATGGGACAGCGATTCAACCACACTCAGATAAGCATCATGCAGCGCCACGTACTTGCCGACGATAGCAATCTCAACAGTACGCTCCAGCTTCTGAATCCGCTCCAGCATGCTCTCCCATTCACGCATATCCGGCGCAGGGGTAGTCAGCTTCAAGTGGTTGACGACAATCTCATCCAGACCTTCGTCGCGCAGATTCAGCGGCACCTCATACAACGTCGAGGCATCGCGGCATTCCACAACAGCGTTCGCATCGATATCACAGAACAGAGCCAGCTTGGCTTTCATATCGTCGGTAAGCGGATATTCGGTACGGCATACGATCACATTAGGCTGAATCCCGATGCTGCGCAGCTCCTTGACACTGTGCTGGGTCGGCTTTGTTTTCACTTCTCCGGCCGCTTTGATATAAGGGATCAGGGTCACGTGAATGTACATAACATTCTCCCGGCCAATGTCGCTCTTGATCTGACGGATAGCTTCCATGAACGGCAGACTCTCAATGTCGCCCACGGTGCCGCCGATTTCGGTAATGACTACATCGGAGCCGGTCTCACGGCCTGCACGGAATACACGTTCCTTGATTTCGTTCGTAATATGCGGGATAACCTGCACGGTTCCTCCCAAATATTCCCCGCGGCGTTCTTTGCTGATGACCGAGGAATAGATTTTGCCTGTGGTTACGTTGCTGTTCTTGGACAGGTTAATGTCAATAAAGCGCTCGTAATGCCCAAGGTCGAGGTCGGTCTCCGCGCCGTCATCGGTTACGAATACTTCCCCGTGCTGATAAGGACTCATTGTCCCCGGGTCCACGTTAATGTAAGGATCGAATTTCTGGATCGTTACCTTGAGACCTCTGTTCTTGAGCAGTCTGCCCAGCGAAGCAGCGGTAATGCCTTTGCCAAGGGAAGACACAACGCCACCCGTTACGAAAATATACTTTGTCACTGTAAAACCCTCCTAAATAAAGTCCAGAAATTCAGGGGACGCATGCCTCTTATCGTATCCCTTTTTTCCATCATCCAACCGGGGAACCCGAAAGTTGCTTCCACTCGCCAAAATTCAAGGCCGGCAGCCTGGAAATCGCGGAAAACCGCAGCTTCTTGGCATACAAATGAAGCGAAGCTTATTCCTTCTTATCTTGTAAAAAAACAAAAAAGTGACACCCGTAGACCCGGGGCACTTTTTATTTTAGAAAACAATATTAACTTTCATTATAAGCCCATGCAATAGTTTACTCTGAGCGTCCCGCCCCTGTCAAGGGAGGAATTGCGCCATTGCAAAGACTGTTCTAATATTTATCTTCGTCGTCCTCATCGTCGGCATCGTCTTCTTCGCCGTCTTCGGAATCTTCATCATCGGATTCGTCTTCGTCAATGTCGTCTTCATCGATGACCACATCTTCGTCAACTTCCTCTTCGCTGTCGTCGTCAGAATAGAGGTCGTCGCGATCTTCATCAATCGCATCGAAATCCTCTTCCTCAGCAGCATAATTCTCTTCTTCATCGGTAAAGTCGTCATCTTCCAGATCGTCGTCTTCATCGTTGATGATCCGCACACGCTTGGTGTTGCCGACAGGGTCATCGGAGCGTTCAAGCGGGTACCAGCGCTTCAGGCCCCACAGGTTGGTTCCGACACAGGCAAAACGTCCGTCAATATTAATCTCGGTATATAACTGGGCGATCGTATCTTGGCTCTCTTGATCGGTCAACCCGCGCAGCTTGGCAACCTCCACCATCAGATCACGGTAGTAATAAGGCGTATTGGCTGCCTTAAGCACCAGGAAGGCCAGGTCTACCATCGGCATTTCTTTTACTTTCTCAGGGTCCAGCTTTAAATTGAGTGGCGTACTCACTAAAGGACACTTCCTCTCACGCATTGTTCACATTAAATCATGCTTCGTTCATGATATCCATTAACAAAACTAAGTAAAACCTATTTGCGGGTAAATTGCAAGTCTATTGCAGCAAGATCGGGGAAACAGAATCCGCGGCCCTTCCGCAGGAAGAAGGCTTGTCCGCCTGGACTGGGCAATACATGGGATAGCATAGACGGACTTTTCATTGCAAAAAGGCGGAGGGGTTGCCCCTCCGCGCATGACTGTATCCACGCCAAGGATCGGCTCCTTACGGGATGTTGCAGGGCGCCTTGCGGTTCCCTCTGTTTATTTTATGTAAACTCCAGCCTTTTGACACGATGGGCAGCCCATTTCGTTAAAAAAGGGCAAGTTCCCATTCGGACGCCATCCCCCTTTCATACAATATGGCAGCACGGCACCGAGGAGGGGACGGCGTAACCTATGGATTATTACGGATTTTGGCAGATGCTGCTTGAAGAAATGAAGGCTGCCTCCAAAAGTGCACCACGGCACATTGTGACCTTCAACGATCCCCGCATGTATGCCGGCGCATTATCACAGTGGAAAGCTCTGAAGAGTAAGAAGCCCGGCCTGCGGCAGGTTCAGGTCTCTACGCTGATCCGGGCTTTCTTCGTGCCCGCCGCAGGAGCAGAGCGGCTGATGAACCGTTATGCGGACTCCCTCTGTATAGAAGAAGACCACCGGATTAAAGTCCACTCGCCCCTGGCGGACAAAAGCGGTTCCTCTCTGATGCCTTGGGGAATCAAAGCCATCCGCGCTCCGCAGGCCTGGTCCAGATCTACTGGCGTGCATGTGAAGATCGGCGTCATCGATACGGGCGTTGATTTCCGCCACCCTGATCTCAGGCATTCCCTGGCCTCCGGGGTCAATCTGCTGAACCGCGGCATGATGCCGCTCGATGACAACGGCCACGGCACGCATATTGCCGGCACCCTGGCGGCAGCCGGGGGCGCACGCAACATGATGGGCGTAGCCCCCCGGGCGCTGCTCTATCCGGTCAAAGCCTTCGACCACAACGGCTCCGCCTATGTGTCGGATATTGTCCTTGGCATCGATTGGTGCGTACAGAACAAAATCGATATCATTAATATGAGCTTCGGGATGAGGAACCGGAGCAAGGCCCTGCATGATGTGGTGATCAAGGCCTACCGGGCCGGGATCGCCATCATCGCCTCCTCCGGCAACGACGGCAAGCGCGGCGGGGATTACCCCGCGCGCTATCCGGAGACTATTGCCGTAGGCGCCCTTGACAGAAGGCAGCGCGTCGCAGCCTTCAGCAACCGCGGACCGTACATCGATGTGTACGGCCCGGGCGAGGGTATCCCCTCCTGCTGGCTGCGGGAGGGATACAAGGAAATGAGCGGCACCTCCATGGCGACCTCCCATGTCACCGGTGCCGCGGCCCTGCTGCTCGCGCTGCGGCCGGGGCTGTCGCCCCGCGAGCTGAAGCTGCTCTTGCGCCGCACAGCTTCGCCGGTGCGGCTGCGCAAGGGCCAGCGCCGCTCGTCGCTGGGCGGCGGCGCGGTCGATGCGCTGCGGCTGCTGCGCGTAGGCATCCGGGCCCGGCGCGGCAACGGCAGCGCCAGCAGCGCCGCAGGCGGCAGCGGAGCCGGTGGCAGCGGCGGAAGCAGCAGCGAGGCGAAGGCCGCGGCTATGGTGAAGGCTTAAGGGCCAGCGTAAGCTCGGCGGCATGAGCGTAAGGCACGGTACCGGCTCCTTCAAACAAACAAATGGAATAATGTATCTTAATTCGCTACTTTTCGAGTAATAGAGGCAAGCAAGTGGATAATCGACATCTAATTTTGTTCGAATTCACTAAGGTGGGTAAAACGTACTGTAATAGGTGTAATTTATCCAACTGCTGTTGCCGCAGGGTTTATCCATTCATCAGCAGGTGGACAAAATCCACCTATCTCCGGTCAACCTGTTATGCCGCCTGTGCAAACGGCTTTGCCGTCCTTCTAAACGACGGTACCGTTTCAGCGGGAAATAGAAAGACGCCGCCCCCATAATAGAGGGGCGGCGCTTTCCAAGTATAGTTACATCCGGTCCGGTGCGGTAACACCGACCAGCCGCAGGACGTTGGCAATGGCCGTCCGTGCAGCGCCCAGCAGGGCAAGGCGGGCAACCGTCTGAGCGGCATCCTCAGTGATTACACGCTCTGCCTTGTAGTAGCTGTGGAACAGCGAAGCCAGATCGTATACATAGCGTACCAGGCGGTGCGGCGCATAGCCCTCGGCCGCAACGGTAATCTCCGCAGGCAGCTCACCGATTTTGCGGAGAAGATCATATTCATGTGCGGCAGTCAGCTTGCTGTAATCAATCTTGTCAGCATCCGGCATTACAATCCCTTGCTCCTCCGCTTGGCGGAATATGCTGCAAATCCGCGCATGTGCGTACTGTACATAGAATACAGGATTCTCATTGGATGTCGAAATCGCCAGATCCATGTCAAAGTCCAGGTGCGAATCCATGCTGCGCATAGTGAAGAAGTAACGGATCGCGTCGATTCCGACTTCCTCCATCAGGTCTTCCATCGTCACGGCCTTGCCGGTACGCTTGGACATCTTGACCTTCTCGCCGTCCTGGAACAGGCTGACCATCTGGGCGATCAGCACCACGAGCTTCTCGGGATCATTCCCGAGCGCCGCCATCGCCGCCTTCATCCGTGGAATATAGCCGTGGTGGTCGGCTCCCCAGATGTTGATCATCGTATCGTAGCCGCGGCCGTATTTATCGCTGTGATAGGCGATATCCGGTGTGAGGTACGTATACGTACCATCGTTCTTGATCAGCACGCGGTCTTTATCATCACCGTATTTGGTAGTCGCAAGCCAGGTTGCGCCTTCCTTCTCATAGACTTCTCCGCGCTCGCGGAGCTCATCCAGCGAACGCAGCACTTCTCCGTTCTCATAGAGGGAGGTTTCACTGAACCAGATATCGAAGTTGACCCGGAACCGGCTGAGGTCGCGTTTGATTTTGTCGAGCTCCTTGGCAAGCCCGTAGGTACGGAAGAATGCCGCCCGGTCGCCCGGTGTCATAGCCAGCAGGGAATCTCCCTTCTCCGCCACCAGCTCCTTGGCGAAGCCCTTGATATCCTCTCCATGATAACCGTCCTCCGGCATCTCGGCCGGCTGGCCCAGCTCCTGCAGGTAACGGGTCTCGATGGATTTGCACAGATTGGCGACCTGGTTCCCGGCATCGTTAATGTAGTACTCGCGGGTCACGTTGTAGCCGGCGTAATCCAGCACGTTGCACAGGGCATCGCCGACGGCCGCGCCGCGGGCATGTCCCAGATGAAGGCTGCCGGTAGGGTTCGCGCTGACGAACTCCATCTCTACACGCTTGCCCTGGCCTATGTTCACACGGCCATAACCGTCACCCTGCTCGGCCACAAGTGCAATCACAGGGTAGAGATAGCTTTTGGACAAAGTAAAGTTGATGAAGCCCGGTCCGGCAATCTCCGCCTTCTCAATAGAAGCGCGGCCTGTATCCAGGTGCCCGATAATAGCCTCGGCGATCTGCCGGGGGTTACGCTTAGCGATCTTGGTCAGCTGCATAGCAGCATTCGTAGCCATATCTCCATGGGCCTTGTCCTTCGGCACTTCCAGCACAATGGCCGGCAGCTCTTCGCGGGACACCAGACCTGCGGCTACAACCGCATCGGCGATGGCCTCCTTCACCCGTTCATGGGCAAGCTGGAGCGGATTTAAAGATTGTGTCATGATTGTGGTTCCTCCTGTATATTCAAACTTATAGCGAACTGTCCTGTTACTTCTCCGTATACGTAGAGATCATATTCCCATGAAACGGCAAGCGATCTTCCTTCGCGCTTGATGTCCAGTGTCTTCGTGTCTGTGGTGAGATTGAACTGTGTATAAGGCGAACGATAGAATCCCGGCAGCGGTTGCCCCGGCTCAAAGGACTGCTCCGACTGGACAGCGCCATGGCGGATCAGCTTGATTCTGCCCTCTGAAATCTTCAGCGTGTTGCGTACCACAGCCGCTGCGCCTTCGGGTCCGGTCTGCTGCTCTTCATAAATGATGTACAGCGACTGCCCCTTGGCAATAGCCTCTCCTGCTGCATGCACCACACTGCGCTCTGTGCCCTGCACACTCTCCAGCGTTACCAAAACGCCGTATTTGCCTTGCGGTCCTTCAGTCATCACACGTTCCCCGCTTATTCGTACTTGTAATCATAGAGGTCATATTCGCTTTCCCATTGTACACTATATTCAGATCAGGAGGGCAATTCAATCGCTTTTTCATCTGCCCCGGCCCTCACAGCGGCAATAACGCCACACTCTCCCTGCCGCGAAGCTGGCTGACCATCGATGTCCAGGTCTCCGGCTTGTCCGCAAGCACAGCGTAATAACGGGTCAGGAAATCGGCCACCAGCGGCGCCGCGATGCTCTCCAGCTCCTCATCTCCGGGCATGAAGCAAAGGTCCAGACCGGACACCGCCTCACCATCCCCCTGCCAGGAAGGGTGGACATAGGGAATGTCTATTCTTTTATAGCCTAAATGTGACAGAACTTCACGGCGGACGTACGGGTCCATCGGCTTAATTCCGCCAAAATCATACCCCACACGGTACGGATCATAGATCTCAGCGAACATCCCCAGCAGTTCCGTGTGATTCTCAGCCGCCAGCTTCTCCAGGTCCTTCAAGCGTTGACGCGCCAGAAAACGGCCAATGCCCAGCCCTTCCCGGCCAATGATGGTGAAATCGGTCATCGCCACATTCCAGTCGGCATAATACCGGTATTCCGTAGTACCTACAACCTTCCCTTCATGCACCGCAGCGAACACGCGTATTCCCGGATCGGCAAGCGGCTCCTTCCACAGGCTGTATTCCAGCACTTCCTCAGGCGGAAATACATCCGACAGCAGCTGGTGCACCTCTCTGAACAACGGGTCGGCAATATCTGTAATTCTTCTATATTCCATAGTCAAGGGATCTCCTCCAAGTGATAGGCTGTATTCATTTATTTAAAAGGATTCCGCCATTCCATCAGCGCTGCGTAATTCCCTGATTCCTCGTCCTCCAGATAACCTGCGACTACACTAACCGGAGACCGGCCGCACCGCAGCAGAAAAGTAATCACCGGATCAGACCAGCTTCCGGCGACCACCCCGGCCAGATACTCTTCCGCTGTCATCTGACCGGCCACCCTGTGATAGCCCGGCATCCGGCCCGCTCCGAGCAGCCGCTCCAGCTTCAGTTCCACGACGACATGGTATAACGACTGGACCAGTTCCTTGCCCAGACCCAGCTTGCGGTATTTGGGACGGACACACAAATCCGCTATGTACAACGTATTCCCGTCCGGCTGATGCGAAGTAAGGTAACCGTCTGCCGTAACCTCTGACCACGTATGATGATGCATCGGCGCCTCCGGGTCGAAATTCATCAGGAATCCGGTAACCGATCCGGCCAGCTCCCCGGCCACCTCCACACATAAAGCCCCTTCCGGAAAAAGTGTCACATGATTCAGCAGCTGCTCCCGGTTCCACCACAGCTCCGCAGGATAAGGCGGCGGGAACGCCTCAGACTGGATCGTAATCAGCTCGGTGAAGTCAGCTTCCGTATAGGAACGGATCACCGCAGGCACCGGTGTCTGGCCGTCCAGAGCGTAGAACTTCTTATAATACATCCGCTAGTTCCCCCCTTACTTCCAGTCGGTGTACAGGTCAGTGCGGCGGTCACGCCAGGTGGTTACAGACCCGTGTTCCCGGACGCGGTACAGCAGCTCCAGATCCAGATCGGCGGTGATGATCATATCATTGTTGATCTCTCCTTCGGCCAGCAGACCCTGCGGAGGGAACGGAATGTCATTGGGTGTAATTATCGCTGCCTGGCCGAAGTTGGACCGCATCAGGTCAACGGTAGGCAGCGAGCCTACCGTCCCGGTCAGCACCACGTAGACTTGATTCTCGATAGCCCGGGCATGGCTCGTATACCGTACCCGGTGGAAGCCGTGGCGGTCATCCGTGCAGGACGGGCAGAAGATCACATCTGCGCCCTTAGCCCGGGCCATGCGCACAATCTCAGGGAATTCAATATCGTAACAGGTCAGCATGGCAATGGTTCCATGATCTGTCTGGAATACCTGAAGCTCCTCACCCGCGCCCATATTCCAGCCCTCTACCTCGGCAGGGGTAATATGCAGCTTGGCCTGCTCGGCAATTCTTCCGTCCGGATAAAAAAGATGGGCTACATTATACAGCTTGCCGCTGCGCCGCAGCACATGAGTCCCCCCAATAATATGTACGGCATACTTCTTGGCGTACCCGGAGAACATCTCCAGGTAACGGTCGGTGAACTGCGGCAGATCCTCTATCCCCATCGCTTCCCCGTTCCCGCCTCCGATCGACATCAGCTGTGTCGTAAGAAATTCAGGGAAGAGGATAAATTCAGCGCCGTACTCTCCGGCCGTCTTGATATAGTGCTCACACTCGGCAGCGAACTCTTCGAAGGAAGAGATGGTGTGCAAATGATATTGTACAGCAGATACGCGAAAAGCCATGGCGGCAGTCCTCCCGGGCATGATAGTTACATGCATTCTCATAAGTATCTAAAATTTTACCATAACCGTTCATAAAATCACATATTGCGCAGAGAGCGTATGCTCCCGGTTCTCCGCCATGTTCGGCAAGAACCGCTTTCTCTGCCAATGGTGAATATCTCTTCACAACCTTTCCCATAATGAGGAATACAAGCAGCGGTAGCCCTTATGGACCCAGCCTGTGTAACTGCTTGAATTCGAAGGAGCCTGATGCCATGACGCGCGATTCCGCCACACCCAAAGTCCGCAAACGCCGCTTCCGCCTGCTCTTTCGGCTGCTGGTTGTCTCCGCCCTGCTGTTCCTGCTGGCCGCCGGCGCTCTGCTTGGATACCTATATCAGAAGCCGCTTCCCCCACTCGGGGATGATGTCCGCTCCAGACTGCTTGACGCCAGGGGCAATGTAATGACCACCTTCACTACAGACGGCCGCAGCCGCGAGCCTGTTGAGCTTAACCGGATCTCCCCGCTGCTTATCAAGGCCACGCTGGCTGTGGAGGACCGGAAATTCTATAATCATATCGGCTTTGATCTGAAAGGCATGGGAAGAGCGGTACTCGCCAATCTGGAGGCGGGCAGACGCACGCAAGGGGCCAGCACCTTAACCCAGCAGCTCGCGCGTAATCTGTACCTGACCCACGAGAAGACCTGGACCCGCAAGGCCAAAGAAGCGCTATATACCCTGCAGCTGGAAATGAAATACTCTAAGGATGAAATTCTGAATATGTACTTAAATGAGATCTACTACGGGCACGGCGCTTATGGAATTGAAGCTGCGGCCCGGATGTATTTCGGCAAAGCTGCTGCAGATCTGGATCTGGCGGAGAGCGCCCTGCTGGCCGGAGTGCCCAAGGGACCCACCTATTATTCTCCATATAATCATCTGGACAGC
Organism: Paenibacillus sp. FSL H8-0048; assembly: GCF_038002825.1. Lineage (NCBI taxonomy): Bacteria > Bacillati > Bacillota > Bacilli > Caryophanales > Paenibacillaceae > Paenibacillus > Paenibacillus sp. FSL H8-0048. Next base: position 4,506,786 of record NZ_JBBODF010000001.1, read on the forward strand.
GCCTTGAAGCGTCAAGGCATCATCCTGGCCGCTATGGTTGATACGGGGGATATTACGGAATCGCAGGCACAGGAGGCAGCTAAGGAGCAGCTTAAGCTGAGCCCGCAGGGTCAAAAGGACACCGCGGTGGCTGCACCCTATTTCCGTGATTATGTGCGCAGTCTTGTGATCGACAGCCTGCATATCAGCAGTGACGAGCTGGACCGGGGCGGGCTAAATGTCTATACGACACTTGACCCGGATATGCAGCAGGCTGCTGAAGCGGCCGTGGATCAGGGCATGGACCACAGCAGCGAGCTGGAGACAGCCCTCGTCTCTGTTGATCCCCGCACCGGCTATGTGAAGGCTATGGTCGGGGGTACGAATTACCGGACGAGCTCCTTCAACCATGCGCTGGCGAAGACGCGCCAGCCCGGCTCTTCCTTTAAACCGATTATGTATTTGGCGGCGCTGTCGACCAAAGAAATGACCGGCTTGTCCGTCTTCAACAGCCAGCCGACGCTGTTCCATTATGATAACAACCGCAAGACATACCAGCCCCGGAACTTCGGGGATAAATATCTGGGAGAGATTAATATGCGGCAAGCCATTGCCGCATCCGACAATATCTATGCAGTGAATACCATTATGAAGATCGGGGCAGATAAGGTCGCCGCTATGGCGGCCGCCATGGGGATTAACAGCCCGCTGCAGAGCGTTCCCTCTCTGGCGCTCGGAACCTCGCCTGTCAGCCCGCTGGAGATGGCCGCAGCCTTCGCAGTGATTGCGAATGGCGGAGTGAAGCAGCCGGTCACTGCAGTCCTGAAGATTACGGATGCGGGCGGACATCTTCTATATGAAGCTCCGCAGCCTGAGGGTCAGCCCGTGGTTGAGCCGGCAGCAGCTTATGTGTTAACCCGGCTGATGGAGGGGGTCTTCGAGAGCGGAGGCACCGGGAACCGGGTGGCCTCGATGATCAAGCGTCCGGTTGCCGGCAAGACCGGCACTACAGATACAGACGGATGGATGGTAGGCTTCACGCCCGAGCTCTCAACCGCCGTGTGGGTCGGATACGATAAGGGCCGCGATATAGCAACCGCCGACGGCAGACGGGCAGCGCCAATCTTCGCCGGATTTACAGAGAAAGCGCTGGAGAATGTGCCGCCGAAGATTTTCCCCATTCCCGATGGCGTAGTCAGCGTATATATCGATCCGCTGTCCGGCATGCTGGCTACAGCTGACTGTCCTGAGAAAAAGCTGGAGACCTTCATCACCGGCACAGAGCCTACCGGATATTGTGACCAGCACAGCTCCGGTGAACCCGGTGCTTCCGACAGCCCTACGCCTTCCGGTCCTGCTGATCCGGTTAAGGAAGAACATTCGCTATGGAATAATATCAAGCGCTGGTGGATGAACTAACCGGGGATTGCCGCTTCCCGCTGCCCTGCGTTACGATGGGGAGACCGGCAGAGGCGTACGCGCGCCTAACTCCGCCGCAGGAAGGTGTGTCATTCATCCATGAAGCCGAATTATTCAGCGGGCCTTGAGCCGGACGCGCCACAGCTGCTGCAGCCTGAGCTCTACAAGCTCGCGGCAGTTGAAGCCGCGCCGCGCCTTCTTGGCCAGCATCTGGTCCGCCGCACGGAAGACGGGGACATCCGCTGCCGCATTGTGGAGACAGAAAGCTACGGAGGTGCCGAGGATAAAGGCAGCCATGCGTATGGCAGCCGCCGGACCGCCCGGACGGAGGTCATGTTCAGCGCCGGAGGTGCAGTGTATGTATACCTGATCTACGGCATGTACCATTGCCTGAATGTCGTAACTGCTGCCCGTGATGAGCCGCATGCCGTTCTGATCCGGGCAGTAGAGCCGCTTACGGAAAGGGATGCCGTGCTTATGACGGCATACAGGGGTGTTGCCGTCAGGAAGCCCTCGGACCTCTCCGGCGGGCCGGGCAAGCTGTGCCGGGCGCTGCGGATTGACAAGAGTCTTAACCATTCCAGATTCGATCTGCCGGAAGGCCCGCTGAGCATCGAGCAGGGGGAAGACCCGGAGTCCCTGGATATTGTCCAGGCCCCGCGCATCAATATTCCTTATGCAGAAGAGTATGCCGGGCGCCCCTGGCGCTTCTATCTGCGGGGCAATCCTTATGTCTCGGTCAGCGATCCGCAGGCACAGCCCCATAAGCTGTTCTAAAGACCTATACCCCTGTTTCGGCTGTGGTATATTGGGTATTAATAAGAGAACCCTAATCAGCCTCTCTCTTGGGACTTCCCAGGCGGAGAGGTTTTTCTTCGATTTTTGATTTCCGCACCCTCAGACGCCAAAAAATGATAAACACTCCTATAAAATGACAATAAATCCCCCTATTTGTATACGCTTCCCCCGTTCTCTTAACTTACAATTACTGCTATAATCATATATATCTACAAAAAATATAAAGATGTAAATGAGGGACATGGGATGAAAGATACAGGCATGATCCGAAGCTTAGACAGTCTCGGAAGAATTGTGGTTCCCGTAGAAATCCGCATGACACGTAATATTGACATTGGGGATCCTATCGAATTTTTTATACTGGATGAGGATATCATTGTCCTCCGAAAGTACACCTCCACAGAATGCACCTTTTGCAGAAGTCTTGATCATGTGACCTACTATAAGGATCAGTTCATTTGCAATACCTGTCTGAAGGAGCTAAGTGACCCCGATCGCGGATCAGAACCCATCCATGCCTCCCCAAGTTCAGCAGAAGAGCATCCCGAGCCGGCACGCGGAGGACGGAGAAGCAAGACCGAAGAAATGAGTCTGCGTCTTATGAAAGCGATCGAAGATCATCCTTATGCCAACCAGAAGGAGCTTGCCGAGGTTCTTGGCATCAGTCAAGCCAGAGTCAGCCAGCTCAAGCGCAAGCTGAACACTTCCGGCAGAACAGATCCGCAGTAACGTTATTCATTCATCCCTGCTTAGACATCAGATAAGGCTTGGCCCCGGCGGGGCCAAGCCTTAATTTTTGGGACAAGCCTATACATGATCTTCTAGTCCGACAGCGCGGCCTTCAGCTCCTCAGGGGAAGCGGCCCACCACTCTTCATTATGGGCCATCAGCAGGGATTTCAGCGCTGCCCGCTCGGTACTTCCAAGTCCATCCAGAATAAGCTTTCGCTTCAAGGCCGCATCCAGCTTATTGACATGATCCGCAAGAATCTTCCAGCCGCGGCGCGCTTCGGTGTCAATCCACATCTCACAGGCGGTAATTCCGCCGTAGAACTGCCCCTCCGGGGTACGGTCAACGGCGACCCATACGACCCATACCTGTCTTCCCGCCGGAACATCCTCACGGTTCATAGAGAATTTAATCCCCTTCTCCACTTTGCTCTTGGCATGCATGGCACCGATATCGATAACGGCGATGCCCTGATCAATAATGACAGGCGATACATTGTTCAGATCAATCGAGCCTGCACCGAAGCCTTTATGCTTGGCTCTGGCGTTCACAATATTCAAGGCAATTTGTTTTTTGCCCTCCGGTTGTACGTTATCCACATGTGCACATCCTTTCCATTCACTAATTATTTAATTTTAGCTAATAATGCGGCGATTGCAAACATATACATCCCGTAGATGCTTGTCACGGGAGGAATCATAGTATGAAGCCACATTCATTAAGGTATACCCTCATCTTCGCAGCCCTGGCTGTCCTCACCTTGCTTGGAGGCGGAATATGGTTTCTGTCAGGGCATAGCCCTGCCGTATGGACTGCCTCTGTTCCAAAAGAGGCCAAGTCCCCCGCCATTATCCCCCGGCAGCAGCCCGTGCAGTCCGATCTTTCCGATACGATCTACACATCGGAGACAGAGGCTTTAAGCCAGCGCGTGGTTGAATACCACATGGATGTGGAGCTCCTGCCCGATAAGGAGACCCTGGCCGCCTCCGAGACGCTGACCTGGACCCATCCGGGCGTAAAGCCGGTCCAGGAGCTCTACTTTCATCTGTATCCCAATGCATTCGCATCCGCCAGCACCACCTTCATGAAGGAGTCCGGGGGTACGCTTCGCGGTGACACCATGCCTGCAGGGGGTTACGGGAGCATTACCCTGACAGATTTACGGACCTCCGAGGGCGTCTCGCTAATGCAGCGCACACAATATGTGCAGCCAGACGACGGCAATGTCAATGACAGAACACTGCTCAAGGTCCATCTGCCGCAGCCGGTGAACGGCGGTGAGAGCGTGACGGTAAGGCTTAAATTCGAGGTCAAGCTGCCCAAAATTTTCGCCCGGATGGGAACCGCTGACGACTTCGTGATGGCCGGACAGTGGTTTCCGAAGCTTAGCGTCTATGAGCCGGCCGGCAGAAGAGGACTCAAGGAAGAAGGCTGGAACCTGCACCAGTATCACGGCAACTCCGAGTTTTATAGTGATTTTGGAATCTACAATGTATCGATTTCTGTCCCGCCCGAGTATAAGGTCGCCGCAACCGGGTTTCCGGTGAGGGACGCCAAGGTTGTAAAGGGGCGCAAGATCTATCAGTTCTATGCAGATGACGTCCATGACTTCGCCTGGGCCGCATCGCCTGATTTCGTGGTTGCCGAGAAGGCCTTCTCTGCGCCGCAGGTGCCCGGGGTGAAAATCAAGCTCTATCTGGACCCGCTGCACAAGCATCTCCAGGAGCGCTACTTTCAGGCGGCTGAGGCTGCACTGATGGCATTCAGCAAGTGGTACGGCCCTTATCCGTATTCCACCTTATCGATCGTTGTCCCGCCGGAGTCCGGCAACGGGGCCGGAGGAATGGAGTATCCGACCCTGATTACCGCCTTCGGCGCCACCGACTCTTCACCGGGCACTTCCCTGGAGCGCACAATTATCCACGAGATCGGGCACCAGTATTTCTACGGCCTGGTGGCCAGTAATGAATTCGAAGAAGCCTGGCTTGATGAGAGCTTCACCTCGTATGCCGAAGACCGGCTGATGGAGCAGGAATACGGCGTGGTCTCAAGCCTCCCGCTGCAGTCCAGCCTGGTCTCCTCTTCACAGCCGCTTAAGCTGGAGACCTGGAAATACACCGGTGATGATGCCTACACGCGCAATGTATATATCCGTGGCAAGCTGGTGCTGAAGGATATCGAACGCATCGCCGGGACCAAGAATATGGATGCCATCCTCGCCGCCTATGCCCGCAAATACCGCTTCCAGCACCCGACCACCGCCGACTTCCAGAAGGTTGTGGAGAAAGTGACCAAGCAATCCTGGCAGACTTATTTTGAACGGTATGTCTATGGCGGGGGGGCACCCGACTTCGCAGTTGATGATATCAGGCTCACGGTCAGACGGGACAACAGCGATGGCGGGGACAGCCGCTATAGCGCTGTGGTCGATGTAAGCAATAAAGGCAGCCTGTACCCCGATGTTCCCGTGAAATTCACCTTCGCAGACGGGTACACTGTGCAGCAATACTGGAATGGCGAGGGTAAGTCTACTTCCTTCGAGTTAGCGTATAAAGCGCCGCTGGTCTCCGCAGAGATCGATCCGGGGCATTCCATTCTGCTGGAGAGCAGGCATCTAAATAATTTCAGAATGGCGGAGCTTGAGCCGCGTACACTCTCCCGCTGGACGCTTAGCGCATCTACTCTGCTTGAAACCCTGCTCGGAACTCTTGTCTGGTGAGGTGAAGGAATGGTGAAAAGTTCAATTGCCCGCGGTTGGATCAGTATGAAAGAGCAGTTCTATATATTGATTCTGCTATTTATCTACCGGCTGTTCTGGGGATATTTCCTGTACAAATTCATTAAAAGCGCGGTTGTCCCCGTCCTGCTCCGCTACCCGGATGCGAATGCCGGCGGCAGCGGAATAGGCAGGCTGCTGTACTATATCGAAGGTCAGACCGCGCTGCGCACCGACCCTGCCGTGCAGCACTGGCTGTGGATGCTGCTGGCGCTGACAGTGCTAAGGCTGCTGGTGACTCCCTTTATCCGTGCAGGGCTGCTGCATGAGCTTCACCAGGAGCGCGCCGGAGCGCGGGGACTGTTCTTTTTTCCCGGAATGAGAAAATATGGGCTACCGATGCTGGTGTTCGGCATAGCCGAATGGGCGCTAACCCTCCTGCCGCTCTATTGGCTGCTTCCGCGTATGTACCGTCATCTGCTTAGCGGCGTTCTCGATGTACAGCTCCTGCTCAAGCTGGTGCCTTATGTGCTAGGCTGGCTGCTCTATCTCTTCCTTGTCCGCAAGCTTCTGCTCTATATGCAGTTCGGCTATACCGCAGGTAACGGCATGTTCTCCTCGCTGCTGATCTGTCTGAAGATGCTGATGCCTTCGATCGGTATATCCGTCATTCTGGGAGCGGGAAGCCTGGCCGTAATTCTGCTCTGCAGCGCCTCTGCTCTGTTCTATCCCGGATTGCCGGCTATTATGCTCCGCCAGGCCGCTCCGCTGCCCTCCACGCTGTTCAACATGTGGGGAATCGCTGCCCAGTACCATCTCTGGTCCAGTAAATCATTTCCACAATAATAAGCTGCTGAAGCGGCATACTAAAGAGAGTCACAGCCCCTTATCAGGGAGCAGGACTCTTTTTTGCATGAACCGGAGGACAAAAGCATTTGCAAAAGAGTAAATCCTCTGATACAATGATGGCTGTACTAGTAGTAACAAACTTGTAATATTTAAAGCAAAATCTTCCGTAACTATTGCAATTTAATCAATGCCGATAAGTCACTGTTCTGGTGCATAAAACGCCGAATTCCCTGCACCGGGAAGTGGGGGAACCATATTTTGGGTGAATTGATCTCGCTTTAGAGGGGTCATAGGGGAACCTTCTACCGAATCCTTAAGCTAACCTCGCAGGCCCTGGAAGGAGTACATCTTTTGATTAGTCAGAATTTCAAGAAAAAATGCACCGCAGCAGCGCTGGGTCTTGTGATGGTATTCACACTCGGAGCAGGCAGTGCCTTCGCAGATTCCAAAATGGATACTGTGATTTCAAAAACCATTGGGACGTCGTATAAAACCGGGGGCACAACCACCAGCGGCTTCGACTGTTCCGGATTTACCAAGTATGTGTTCAAGAATGTAGGACTTTCCTTGCCCCGCACCTCGAAAGCACAGTACAAAGTTGGAACAAGTGTATCTAAGAGCAATCTGCGTTCCGGTGATCTCGTGTTCTTCAATACCCTGGGTAACGGAGTGTCCCATGTCGGTATTTATGTTGGAAACGGGAAGTTCGCACAGTCCTCAAGTTCACGTGGTGTAACCATCAGTTCGATGAGCCAGTCCTACTGGGCCAACCGCTACGTTGGCGCCAAACGAGTAATGAGCACAACAGCCTACCAAGCTGTCGCTTACGATTGAACCTTTTGAAGCATACCCCGAATATTTCAGCCTCTAACAACTAAATGTAACTTATACGAGCCCGGGATGATTATTGCCGTAATCATTTCCGGGTTTTTCCTTTTCCTTATTCTACCTTTTACCCGAATCTACAGCCTTGAAACAGCATTTTCTTGCAAAAACAAAGAAAAAATCATATAAAATAATGCCTGCGCATAGTTATGAGTCTTCCGAAAGGGCTATAACTCTAAAAAACAGCAAAAAAGATGCATTAATATGTTATAAGTGATTGCCAAGCGCTTTAGTCTTTGTTACAATTATCGCAGTGAGCTTTTAGTAACATTTTTGTAATTATTGAATCGCTTTTAACAAAGGTTTTGTCATGTATTGAATGAACCGCTAATCCTAATCAACAGTCGTGCCGAGTTCCCTAATGAATTAGGGAAACGGGGGAACCACTTTGGGTGAATTGACCTCCTATTCTAAGAGGGGTCATAGGGGACCTTCAACCGAACCCTTAAGCTAACCTCGTAGGCATTGGAAGGGGTATTTACTTTTGAAGAAGAAGCTAGCAGCCGCAGTACTAAGCTTGTCCATTATCTTCACCATCGGAGCAGGAAGCGCTTTCGCGGATTCCAAAATGGATAAAGTGATCGACAAAGCCATCGGAACCAAATACGTGTCCGGCGGTACATCAACTAACGGGTTTGATTGCTCCGGATTTACAATGTATGTTTTTGATAAGATCGGCATTAACCTGCCCCATCAATCCGGCTCCCAGTATCAGATGGGCACTGCCGTGTCCCGTGACGAGATAAGACCGGGCGATCTGGTATTCTTTAATACCAATGGTAAAGGCGTGTCTCATGTCGGTGTTTATGTCGGTGACGGCGAATTCGCCCATGCCTCTTCCTCACGTGGTGTAACCATCAGTTCGCTGAGTGACAGCTATTACGTCAACCGCTACGTTGGCGCCAAACGAATCATGAGTACAGATGCTTACAAGAATGTAGCTTCGGATTCCCAAGACAATGATGATGTACAATAATTTTTTGCAACCAAACGCTCTTTTCCGAGATTTTTCCCGAAATCTTGGAGAAGGGCTTTTTTTGTCTATAAAATTACTTACCCGCCTCTATATTTGTAAAACACCGATTCTATACTTTCGGAAAATAATTATTGGCGTTTGTCAAGTTTCTGCATTTCCGCAAGGAATTTGCGTCGAAACTGGCCGTTTTTGTATATAATTAATATTAAGAACAAGTGGAAACGGCCTTGCCGTCCCTTTAAAGGATGATACCGTTTCGGCTGGAAGGAGGTCTCCCCTAATGATAAGCTCCCCGTTAACCTTTTACGTGGTGCCTATGGAGCCGCAGCATGCCGCTGAGATCTGTGAGTGGAGCTACAAGCCTCCGTATAATATTTACGGCTGGATGTCCTGGGAGCAGATGCAGGCGCTGGGGGTGGAGTTCGGAGATCCGCAGCTGCGAAGTGAGCAATATGTATCTGTCGTGAACGGGCAGGGGGATCTGTGCGGCTTTGCCCAGCTCTTTCCGATGGAGGGGGTAGTCCGGCTTGGTGTCGGAATGCGGCCCGAGCTGTGCGGCCATGGGATGGGGCATCTGTTCATGAAGGCTATTGTGCAGGCAGCACAGGCGCGTTACCCGGAGCGTGAGATCGACCTGGAGGTGCTGACCTGGAACCAGCGCGCCATCCGCGCTTATCAGAAATGCGGGTTCACTATAACGGATACCTATGAACGCCGCACTCCGACCGGTAATAAGCCTTTTTATTGCATGGTCTATGAGGAATAGCACCAGAAATAGATTGATTTTCAAAAAATGGATCATTTGTGTTCATTTTTTTGACACACATACTATGATAACGCTTCACCTTCCGCTATAATGGAGTCAGCAGCTTACATGGAGGGACGGATGCAGATGCAGAAATGGATCATGAGCGGTTTGTTTTTTGCCGCCTGTGCCTTTGCAGTAATCTTAATGTTTACCTTACCCGGTAAATCTGAGGTAGCCGAACAGAACAAGCCGACCATGCCGGAGGTTGTGCTGGACGCTGCGGGCGCAGAAGCCACAGTGAAGGCCAATTGTATCTCCTGCCACGGTGACCAGCTTCAGGGCGGGGCGGGACCCAGCCTGCAGCAGGAAGGCGCTTCGCATGACGCAGCTCAGATTTACAGCATAGTCACCAAGGGCCGCGGACAGATGCCTCCCTTCAAAGACAGGCTGGCCCCTGAAGAGATTGCGAATGTAGCCTTATGGCTGGCTGAGAAGAAATAAATGTATAATGCCCGTGACGAGGATAACGAATGATCCTTGCACGGGCATTTCTATTGACCAGATATTCCTGTTGTCTTCTTAGGGGCCTTGTCCTCTAGCGGGTCTTCTCGAATGCCTCATTAAATTCATGCGCCTGGCGGAGATCGAGCTTCTCCACATCTGCAGCCAGCCGCAGAACGACCGTCTTGTAATCAATGGTGATATGCGGGTGATGCTCAAAGGCCTCCGAAATTGCCGCTACCTCATCTACAAAAGCAATTCCCTTCATATATTCACTGAACATATATTTGCGCACCAGCCTATCCCTCTCCAGCTTCCAACCCTCAAGCTTGCCGATCTGCTCCTGCAGTTGTTCCTCAGTTAATTGCAATTCGTTTCCTCCCTTGCTAAGTTAACGGTTTCTTAAGCCTGCTCTTTCCTCCAAATAAAACATCCCTCAGCTTCAGAAAGTCCAAGGGATGTGCCAGGCCAAAGATTTTTGATTAAATGTATTCTGACATCCCGGCAATTAGTACTCCACTTCCAATCTTAACATGGCCGGATGCCCGGGACAAACCAGCTGCCGCATTTTGCCCCTGCTTTATACAAGAACGACCGAAGCCAAATCTTCATCGCCCAGCAGAATGTTAATGCGGTGTGTTTCTTTATCGTACATTACAACTCCGCTGCCCACCTGAATGACCGGCTCATTGCCCAGCGCGTAGAACAGGTCTTCCGCAAGCGCCTCCCAGACCTCCTGCCTCGATTCCTCCGGCAGATTCGTCCACTCTTCAGGCTCCATTTCAAAAAAAATGTACCCGTCTGAAATCCGTCCAACGGCTCCTGTCAGTTCAACCAGAATTTCACCGTAATCTCTGCCATGCTTAACTCCCACATCAATCACTCCGTTTTCTTCGCTGATGAATAATAACCTACCTTATCTATTATAGCCGAAAAAATCACTTCACAAAAAAGGGAATGATGTCGATAAAGAAGAATATACGTGATTTGGTTACGAACAGAGTGTTCTCCCGCGGTTCAAGGACGAATTACGCGGTTAGTCGATCACTTCTTAATTCTCATGGACGAGGTGCATAAATGGAAATCTCAACAATTCTAGGCCTGGTTTTTGGTCTGATCGCAGTAGTCTGGGGGATGATACTCAAGCATGCTCCGCTTGCAAGCTTGAACAACCCCGCTGCCTATGTCATTATTTTTCTTGGCACGGCTGCCTCTATCTTCATGGCCTTTCCGATGTCGGAAGTCAAGAATTTCCCTAAGCTGCTAAAGATCCTGTTTACGAAGAAAAAAATGGTCGGCAAGCCCGAACTGATTACCATGTTCATGGAATGGGCGTCCATTACCCGCCGCGAAGGGCTGCTTGCCCTGGAGTCCAATGTCGATGAGATTGAAGATGCCTTCCTCCGAAACGGCATGCGGATGATTATTGACGGCAACGATCAGGAGTTCGTCCGGGATGTATTAATGGAAGATATTCATGCCACTGAGGACAGACATAAAGCCGGGGCCCTGATCTTCTCCCAGGCCGGGATGTACGCTCCTACGCTGGGGGTCCTCGGTGCTGTTATCGGGCTGATTGCCGCCTTGGGCGATATGAGTAATATGGACGTTCTGGCCCACGCGATTGCCGGTGCCTTCATTGCAACCCTGCTCGGGATATTCACCGGTTATGTCATGTGGCACCCTATGTCCAACAAGCTGAAGCGGATATCCAAACGCGAGATTGAAGTCCGCCTGATGATGGTGGAGGGCCTGCTCTCCATTCAGTCCGGGGTGTCTACCATTGCCATTAACCAGAAGCTGTCCGTCTTCCTGACTCCGTCCGAGCGTGCCAAGCTGAGCGAGAAGGAGGGGGCTTCCAGTGAGCAAAAAGACTAGGCATGAGGAACATGAAGAGCATGCAGATGAATCCTGGCTGCTTCCCTATTCCGATCTGATGACCCTGCTGGTTGCTCTGTTCCTTGTTATGTACGCCATGAGCGCAACAGACGCCGTTAAATTTCAGCAAATGGCTGAAGCCTTCAATTCAGCGCTCAGCGGCGGCGGCGGCGTTCTGGAGTACCGGTCGGATTCCCCGACCAGCACCCAGCTGGACCAGGGAAAGCAGGATAAAATGAACAATGTGATTGCCAAGAACACTGGAACCTCCGATCTCTCTAAGCTCCGTGCCAAGGAGCAGGAGGATCTGGAGAAGCTGAAGAAGCAGTTTGACCAGTACATCAAGAACAATGGAATGACCGACTTGCTTAGCACGAAGCTGAATCAGTCTCAGCTGATGATCACGATTAGCGACAATGCCCTGTTTGCTTCGGGACAGGCTGTAGTGAAGGATGAATCCCGCCAGTTGGCCAAGTCGATCTCAACTATGCTGCAGCAATTCCCTGATTATGAAGTATTGGTACAGGGGCATACCGATAATGTTCCGATCTCCAACAGCACGTACTCCTCGAACTGGGATCTTAGCGTAGACCGTGCCCTTGAGTTCATGAAGATTCTGCTGCTGAATCCCAACCTGGACCCGACGAAGTTCAGCCCCACCGGTTCTGGCGAATATCATCCCATCGCCAGTAATGCTACGGCTGCCGGGCGGGCCAAGAACCGCCGGGTAGAAGTATCCATCCTTCGTAAATATAAGGACGCTGCTACAGAGACAACGGATGTCTCTAATGTAACAGCTCCCTGAATCGAAATGAAACCAATAAGAGCTGCTTCGAACGACCCCTGCCAGGGTCCATCGGAGCAGCTCTTATTATAGGTAGGGTCAATATAATCTTATTGCAGCTGATAGTTCAGCATAGCTCCCAGCTCTTGCTTCTCCTCTTGAGACAGCTCCCGCCATTCTCCGGTCTTCAGCGCGCCAAGGCGGATATTCATTACCCGGATGCGCTGCAGCCGCCGCACTTCATAACCGAAGGCGCTGCACATGCGGCGGATTTGCCGGTTCTTGCCTTCGGTCAGCACGATACGAAATACCCGCTCACTAATCCGCGTAATCTCACAAGGCAGCGTCTTGCTGCCCAGAATTCTTACGCCGGTGGACATACCGGTCAGGAAAGAAGGCGTAACAGGTCGATCTACAGTGACCACATATTCCTTCTCATGTTTGCCTTCAGCGCGCAATATTTTATTAACGATGTCACCGTCATTGGTGAGCAGAATCAATCCCTCTGAATCCTTGTCGAGCCGCCCGATCGGGAATATCCGCTCCTCATGCCCTATGAAATCGACAATATTGCCTTGAATATGCGCTTCTGTGGTAGAGGTAATGCCCACCGGCTTATGAAGCGCGATATACACGATCCTGCTGCCCGTCTGAAGCGGCTTGCCGTCGATCAGCACAATATCCCCGGCTTCTGCCTGGCTGCCCAGCATTGCGGGCTCACCGTTGATGGTGACCCGTCCTCCCTCAACCAGCTTATCTGCTTCTCGGCGTGAACAATAGCCTGTCTCACTGATGAATTTATTGATTCTCATGCTCGTCTTCACTCCGTTCTATATTCATACCGGCCGGAGGTGCTTGCTCCTTTGCTTCAGGCAGCTTGATGATTACCTGTGCCCCCCGGCCATACTCGCTTCTAATCTCCAGGCTGCCCTTATGGGCCTGAATGATCCGTTGGCTGACCATGAGGCCAAGCCCGGTTCCTGACTCTTTATTCGTGAAGAACGGCTCCCCCAGCTTGGGCAGCATATCCTCAGGGACGCCTCCGCCCTCATCCGTAATCACAATAACGACAGAATCCGCCTGCTCCTGCTGCTCCACGGTAATCGTTCCCCCGTCTGGCATCGCTTCTATTGCATTTTTGATCACATTGATAAATACCTGCTTCAGCTGATTCTCTTCACAATGTACCATGGCGGGTACTCCCGAGAAATCCGTGGTGAATTCAATACCGAACAGGTGGGCCTGACTGTCCAGCAGCGAGATGACATCGCCGACAATATGCCGCAGATCCCTCTGCTGGAAATGAACCGCCTGCGGCTTCGCCAGAATCAGGAACTCACTGACAATCATATTGATCCGGTCCAGCTCCGAGAGCATCAGATCAATATGCAGCGGAACGAGAACCTTCTTCTCCTGCTGAAGCTGCAGGAAGCCCCGCAGAGTGGTCAGAGGATTGCGGATCTCATGGGCAACGCCTGCCGCAAGCTGGCCGACTGTAGTCAGCTTCTCTGAGCGTCTGAGCAGCTCCTCAATCCGGTTGCGCTCTGTCATGTCACGGGATACATGTACAACCGACTGCGGGTTGCCCTCTTCATCCCGGATAACCGAGCTGCTGACGCTGACCTCTACCAGGGAGCCGTCACGCTTCAGCCTGACAGTCTCAACAGGCGGTAAAGAGGCTCCGTCCTTAAGCTGCTGCAATCGTATACTCTCCTGTTGCTGCACGGTGGCAGGAACCAGATAAGGCGGCTTGATCAGCGCGTCTGCAGCACCCCATCCATAGAGGTCCTCGAAGGCTCTGTTCGTACTGATGATCCGCCCCTCCATATCCACGGTGTGGATGGCATCTGAAGTTCCGTTAATCACCGACTCCAGATGCTCCTTCACCGCACGGTTCTCCTCCAGCGTCTGCCCCAATCGGTTCGTATGCTGCAGCAGATGTGAGGTCATCGCATTGATGCGCTGGGCCAGCTGTCCAAGCTCATCACGGCTGGATACATTAAGCGGGGGCTCGAACTTGCCCTTGGCCACATCATTGACCTTAGCCAGTATATCCTGAATCGGGCGGGTAACAACACCGGCCAGGACATAACTCACTAGAAGGAAGATAATCAGCAGCAGCACCGAGGTAGTGATATTATTGAACAGCTGCTCCCGGATGACGGAGGAGATCGCCTGGTAGTCCATGACTACACTGATCACATAATCCGCGGCTCCCGGGCGCTCAATCGGAATGAAGCTTTTGAGCACTCTTTTACCCAATGCCTTCGTATCCAGTGTTACCGGCTCGCTCTTATTCAATGCTTCACGGATTGCCGCCTTGTCCTCTGCTATATTGCCGTATGAATAGGTGCCGTACTGAATAGGGCGGTTCCGCAGCTTCGTATTCTTGGGATCTGTGCCGTCAGGCAGCATGCTTGAGGCCCCGAAGGTCTTCGGATTAATTCCCGTAATTTCCAGAATCCCGGGATTTACAGCTTTGGATTCCTGGATGATCTCATCAGGACTCATAATTTTGACATAATCGCTTACCGCTGTACTCCGGACGAACGGATCTATGATATAATTACGGGCCCCGTCATAATAATAGCCCCATTTATCAATATACTCCGGATTGGAGGTTGAATATTCAAATGGCCCGGACCAGAAATTCTCCAGGGACTGCCCCTGATCAACAGATACGCGCTGGCCTGCAAACAGCTCCAGAAAAGCCACATACCAAAAACCCATGCCCTTGGTCGAAAGTCCAATCTCTGCAGGATCTGAAGATTTGGCTACGATAATATCATCCGCAGTCTTCACCAGCAGCGAGATATTCGACACCCCCAGCTTGGTGGACAGCGCCTTCAATTGTTGATTGGTAATATTCCTGATATCCGGGTCCAGCTCATAGGACGCCAGAATGGCAGTCAACCGCAGGTTCTGGGCAATTTTATCCTGCACGTAATTCGAGCTATAGCCGCTCTGCTCCACCGATACGGCCACCTGCTTCGCAGTGATCTTCATGTTGCTCACACTCTCATTACGCAGATTATTCCGGGCAGCATAAAGATTGAGTGTAAGATTAAGCATCAAGATTAAGAGCACCGAGCCAAAAATAATCGCTGATAGTTTCGTTTTTATGGACAAGCGTATTGTTCACCTCTTATCCGCTGGTAAATCCTAGCGGGCATTCAACATAATCATACCTTTTGCCCTTCCATTTGAAAAGGCCTTTCCCTACAGCCGGGCGCTGGCAGATATTGAATTATCGGGACAGTTTCTCTACAATAGGTAAGAAACCATCCACAGGTTATGCACATATAAACATTTTGCCAAATCGCGATGTGCACAATTTTGTGTATAAGTCGGTCGTTATCCACAGAGTTGTACACAATTTGTTAAGAACGAATATTTGTTCGTTGGACAATGGGCATAGAAGAAGGGAAGATGCATTTGATTACCAGGCTTGAAGAACTGCCGGCGGAGGAGCGGGCCATTCATGAACATTGGATGACAGAAGCGATAGGAGAGGCCCGCAAGGCTGAAGCCTTGGGCGAAGTACCAATTGGTGCCGTGGTCGTCCACGGAGGCCAAATTATAGGCCGCGGATATAATCTGCGTGAGACAACGCTCGACTCCACTGCCCATGCAGAGATGGTGGCGATTCGGGAAGCCAGTAGAGTCCTGGGCTCCTGGCGTTTGCTTGATTGCCGGCTCTATGTTACCCTGGAGCCTTGTCCCATGTGTGCAGGGGCGATGGTGCAGTCCAGGCTGCCACTTACCGTGTATGGCACTCCAGACCCCAAGGCGGGCTGTGCAGGGACCCTCATGAACCTGCTGGAGGAGTCACGCTTTAACCATCGCACAGAGGTCATCCAGGGCGTTCTGCAGGAGGAATGTGCGGAGCTGCTGACCTCCTTCTTCCGCAAGCTGCGGAAGCGGCCTGCGAAGCTCTAGAACGCCCATTAACATATTATGCATATATAAGGAGAATACCAGATGTCCTACAAGCTGTATAACAACGCACAGGGGATCTATCTCTCGCTGCTGGAGCTTAAAGATGCTGAGGAGCTGCTAAGCCTTCGTCTGCGCAACCGTACCGCGCACCAGCAATTCGAACCCCTGCGCGATGAAGATTACTTCACCCTGGAGAGCCAGCATCAGCTCATTAACCAGCGTATCCTGGAAGCCCGGCTGGACCGGGCGTATATGTTCGGCATTTATCTGCTCAGCGGGGAGCTGATCGGCCAGATTACGATCTCTAACGTAGTGAGGGGAGTCGGACAATTCTGCGATATCGGATATCTCATCGATCATGAGAAGCAAGGGCAAGGACATACCAGTGCCGCTGTACACCTGATCCTCGGGTACACCTTCCGCTCTCTGGGGCTTCACAGGGTACAGGCTGCCATTCTGCCTCATAATACCGGTTCACGCCGAGTGCTGGAGAAGAACGGCTTCCAGGCTGAAGGACTCGCACGCCGCTTCATCCGGATCAACGGCGAATGGCAGGATCATCGTACCTATGCCATTCTGGCTGAGGAGTTCCTGCCAGAGGAACAGCAGTCCCCTTAACCTTCATATGTCCACACAAAAACCCGTATGAGTGGAATTCGCTCATACGGGTTTTTAGCGTGCGCAACTATGGTATTAATAAGTACTCGTACCTGTGTTTCCGAACTGCTGCTGCAGCTCCTCCAGAGTGATGACATCATCGCCTTGCGGAATGCCAATCTTGAAGGTCTGCTTCTCATTGATCTTGCTGTATTGGTTGCTTGCATTCATAGATAAGGTAACATTCTCACCCTTGTCAGGATCATTAACCTTGATGTCCATGAGCATATCCTGGTATACCGGATAATCATCTTTGTTGACAGCGGTATTCAGGTGGAATTGGTTAATAGTGAGATACTTGTTTAGATCAGCCAGGCTCTTGTCGAACTCTGCACGGGCTTCACTGGATTGAAGCTGCTCCTTGGCTTCGGCCAGCTTGGCTGGCTCAACCTGCAGCAGATCCTTGTATTCTTCTTTGCCCAGAATATCAATAATCTTCGGCATAGCGTTGTTCACCAGAATGGTAAGCGCCTCTTTGACGTTATCGTTGGTAACCTGGAATTGAACGACCTGCTTGGCTTCTACGCCTTCAGGCAGGCCTGCATCCTTCGGTTTGATATCATTGAAATACTTGGCTTGATCGTATTCGCCAAGCAAGGTATTCATCACTTCATTCGACAGCTTCTGCACCTTCTGTGCATCCATCTGTGCAGGATTGAATTCAGCGCCCTGTTCTTCAGCCAGCTGCTTCAGATCCAGCTCTACGAATTTGTTCACGATCGTCTCAGGAATCGGCAGGAACGGAATCGAAGGTACTTTGACATACAGCTTCTGTCCGGTCATTACCATTGGAACCGTGAAGGACATGGCCATGTCCCCCTTCAGATTCAGAACGGTTGTCATTTCTGTCTGCATCGGCTCTGCCTGGTAGACTCCATCGATGGTAAGCTCGGCGTTCTTAAGCATGCTGAGCATCTGGCCCGTTGAAGCATCTGCTTCATTGGTGCCTGTGTCTATCGACAGATCATTAATAACTAATTTGGTCTTCATTTCGTAAGATGTCATAGCTGTAGCTTTGGCTGCAGCTGAAGTCAGAGCTGCCTTAGGCTCCTCTTTCTTTGCACATCCCGGCAGAATTACTGCAGCAGTTAACAGTAAAGCGGCAGCGGATAACCCCCATTTTTTGTTCATTATTTTTCTCCTCTCCCATGTAAAAAAATTCTTTCCCCTCCCTAATGATAAACCATTTGGCAAATATGAGAAACATCATTTACTAATTTCGTTCCATATTTCCTTTAACCCTGGGGATTGTTATGGTCCACATGGTTGGCCTGCTTCACCTTTTTAGACCCGGATAACGGTGCCGGACCTGAAGAATGGTGCTCCTTGCGGGGCCCCTGATTGTCCTGCTGTACGCCGGGTACAGGCATGCTCTTGGGTTTGCTCACTACGATTACCTCCTATGGATTAGTTAAGCCTTGAAGGGCCTGTGCGCACTCATGAATCTGTCTCGTATACTGCTGCGCCAACAGCTGAACAGCATCTAGCTGCTCATCTGCGTGTACCCCGGCCTGCTCGGCGTCAAGCAAGTCTACGGCAACCTCGCGGCTATCCACATAGGTGCAGCGGAAATCCAGAGAATACCCCTGCCGTCCTGCTGCATTGAAATGGATGAGCAGACTGTTCTCGTTGGCCGCATCCCCCTGCACACTGAAGCTGTCTCCATTGTCCATCAGCTCCGGCAGCCGCTCCTGCCAGGCAGACACCAGACTCTGCTGATCTACTTGCAATTGTCGGTCCATCTTTATCATCAGCCTCCTTCTCTAATACATTGCGGAGAAAGCCGGTTTTTTATTCCCGCCGGAACAGCTTCTGTGAAAAAGAGGCCTTAGCTAAGAACAAACTCACCTTAACGGGTGAAGGGTGCTAGTGTCAGGCATTGCTGCGCAATTTGCAGGATTTCTCTAGAATCACATCAGAAGAAAATCATAATTTCTTAAAAAACAAAAAAACCGCCCTCCTAAGAGAACGGCTTCTATCTGCACTTATTTAGCTGTAAAGGAATGGCGGAGAGGATGGGATTCGAACCCATGTGGGCTTGCACCCTAACGGTTTTCAAGACCGCCCCGTTATGACCGCTTCGGTACCTCTCCAATGCATTGAAATTTCACATGCATTAGGAATTATACCACGCCCAGCAAATAATATGCAACTATTATTATTGAGCTGTTTTTGCAGAAATGGATTTCACATTACGCATATACGGCTGCAGACATTCCGGAATCAGCACACTTCCGTCCTCCTGCTGGTAGTTCTCCAGAATAGCTGCTACGGTACGTCCTACAGCCAGCGCAGAGCCATTCAGCGTATGCACGAATTCAGGCTTCGCCTTCGGGTCCTTGCGGTAACGGATATTGGCCCGGCGTGCCTGGAAGTCCTCGGTGTTGGAGCATGAGGAGATCTCGCGGTACATGCCGCTCTCAGGCAGCCACACCTCAAGGTCATACGTTTTGGCAGAGGTGAAGCCCATATCCGCCGTACAGAGCAGCAGAACGCGGTAAGGCAGCCCCAGAAGCTGCAGCACACGCTCAGCGTCGGCTGTCATCTTCTCCAGCTCCTCATAGGAGCTCTCCGGGCTGGCCAGCTTCACCAGCTCCACCTTGTTGAACTGATGCTGGCGGATCAGACCGCGGGTATCGCGTCCCGCAGAACCCGCCTCCGAACGGAAGCAAGAGCTGTAGGCCACATGATACTTTGGCAGATCGCCAGCCGTCATAATCTCTTCACGGTAATAGTTCGTCACAGGCACTTCTGCTGTAGGAATCAGATAATACTCTGTATCCCGCAGCTTGAACAGGTCCTCTTCGAATTTGGGCAGCTGTCCCGTTCCATAGAGGCTGTCCTTATTAACAATATAAGGCGGCAGCATCTCTTCATAGTTATGTTCTCCGCTGTGCAGGTCCATCATGAAATTAATCAGGGCACGCTCCAGTCTGGCACCGAGTCCCTTATAGAAGACAAACCGGGAACCCGTAACCTTCGCCGCTGCCTCAAAATCAATGATATCCAACTGCTGCGCCAGCTCCCAGTGGGATTTCGGAGTGAATCCAAGCTCTGTAGGCTCTGACCAGCGGCGCACTTCAACATTGTCTGCCTCGGAGGTGCCCACAGGCACCGATTCATGCGGAATATTCGGGATGCTCATTGTCAGCTCATCAATCTTGACCTCAAGCTCACGCACCTCATCATCCAATTCCTTAATCCGGTCAGATACCGTACGCATCTCTGCGATCAGATCATCGGCCGGTTCACCATTCTTCTTCTTCTTGGCTACGTCTCCGGATACAGTGTTCCGGCGGTTCTTGAGCCCTTCTGTCTCCTGAAGCAGCTCACGGCGGCGCTGATCCAGCGCCGGGAAGCCGGCAATCAAATCCAGCGACTTTCCTCTTTTATTCAGTGCCTCTTCTACTCTTGCATAATCGCTGCGCAATACTTTAACATCTAACACAAAGTTTCCCTCCTGAAAACAGCCCAAACTCTTTCAAAATGCTGTTTTGTTTGCAGCTTTGAAAGAGTCAAAGTGTCCTTATATGCGGTTCTATAGATTGGCTGCAATCCTGTCCTCTACCATGCCGGCAAAATATTGGTGCAGCCTGTAATCATCGGTCAATTCCGGGTGAAACGAGCAGGCCAGCAGATTGCCCTGGCGCGCGGTTACAATCTCATCCTTATAGAGCGTAAGCACCTCAACATCAGGACCCACCTCTTCGATAAGCGGAGCGCGGATAAATACCGCCCGCACCGGCTCAGCAATCCCCTTAACCTGGAGATCACATTCAAAGCTTTCCCGCTGGCGGCCAAAGGCATTCCTGGCCACGGTAATATCCATCAGCTCCAGATGACCGGCCTCATCTCCGGCAATCCGCTTCGCCAGCACGATCATCCCGGCGCATGTACCAAAAATAGGCTTACCTTGACCCGCGAAGTCGCGGATCGCTTCAATAAAGCCATATTTTCGCATCAATTTGCCAATCGTCGTACTCTCACCGCCGGGAATGATTAGACCCTCTACTCCGTCTAGCTCCTCTATACGCTTAATAGGCAGGCCCTGCGCGCCGGTCTTCTCAATGCTGACAATATGCTCTGTAACAGCGCCTTGAAGCGCCAACACTCCAATTCTCATCCGGAAGCCTTCTCTCTATTAACGGCCGCGTTCCGACATGCGTTCAGCCGGGGATAACGTGGCGATATCAATTCCCTTCATCGGAGTGCCCAGATTTTTAGACACCTCAGCAATCAGCTTGTAGTCCGTAAAGTGGGTTGTCGCTTCGACGATGGCACGGGCGAACTTCTCAGGATTGTCCGATTTGAAAATTCCCGAGCCGACAAACACCCCGTCAGCACCCAGATGCATCATGAGCGCGGCATCGGCAGGCGTTGCTACACCACCGGCAGCAAAGTTAACGACAGGCAGCTTACCCAGCTCGTGAACCTCCAGTAGCAGCTCATACGGAACACCCAGCGTCTTAGCCTCATGATATAGCTCATCAGGCGAGAGACCAGCCACCTTGCGGATCTGGCTGTTAATGTGGCGCATATGGCGGACCGCTTCCACGATGTTGCCGGTTCCCGGCTCACCCTTGGTGCGGATCATGGAGGCACCTTCGCTAATGCGTCGCAGCGCTTCCCCAAGATCCTTGGCTCCGCATACAAAAGGAACCGTGAATTCGCGTTTGTTGATATGGAACACTTCATCGGCAGGCGTAAGCACTTCACTCTCATCGAGATAGTCTACACCCAGAGATTCGAGAACCTTGGCTTCCACATAGTGGCCGATCCGCGCTTTGGCCATCACAGGAATACTTACTGCCTTGATGACCTCTTCTACAATAGTAGGATCAGCCATACGTGCGACACCACCCGCTGCGCGGATATCGGAAGGTACACGCTCCAGGGCCATAACGGCAACTGCGCCCGCGGCCTCAGCAATTTTCGCCTGCTCTGCATTCATGACGTCCATAATGACGCCGCCTTTTTGCATTTCCGCCATGCCTCTTTTGACTCGCGAAGTTCCTGTTTCCATATCTACGCCTCCCGTTAGATCTAACCTAATCTAACATGTAATTCTACCGTAAGGCAGTAATATATACAACCTATTTACTGGGATTTTGTCGTGAAGCCGAGGCCAGTGCCCTGTTAGGCTAGAACAGGTTTTTAATTCCTTTGAACAGATCACCGAAAAAATCACCAATGGCTCTCAGCAGTAGCTTGAACCAGCCCGCCTTCTCCGCTTCCTCGGTAGTAATCAGGTTCACCGTCTTCTCCTGCGTCTGAGACATTCCCTCTATCTTATAGGAGTAAGTGACCTTACCTACCTTGCTGGCTCCAGCAATCGGTGCGACCAGCGTAGCCGGATCATTCGTGACCACTGTAGTTTTGATCTGCGGAGATACAGTGCCCTTCGGAACCATGAACGTTACACCAGCATCCGTCACTACGGATACCTCTTTATTCTTACCCTTCAGCACAGGCACAGTTTCAGTGCCGGCAATCACAGCTTTAGGCGCAACAACCTGCTTAATCTCAAAATTATTAAAGCCGAAATCCAGTACCTTCTTGGTTTCGGTGAAACGGTGGGCTTCAGAGTCCGCTCCCATAACAACGCTGATGAGACGCATGCCGTCACGCACCGCAGTACCGGTGAAGCAGTTCCCCGCCTTGGATGTATGTCCAGTCTTCAGCCCGTCCAGGCCAGGATACGCATAAGCCTTGAAGTTCGGAATATCCTTGTTGGCCTCCAGCATCCAGTTGTAGTTAACCATCGGCTTCGAATCGCGCTCACGGAACTTATAGGATTGGATTGTGGTGAAATCGGTGAAATCCGGATGATCCGTTACAATATACTTGGCAAGAATCGCTGCATCCATCGCAGACATTACCGTTTCGCCTTCACCCTCCGGGCGGAATTTCTTGGGCATGTCCTTACGGTCAAGCCCAGTGGGATTAATGAAATGGGCCGTCTTCATCCCCATCTTCTTCGCTGTTTCATTCATCATAGTGACGAATTGCTGCTCTGAACCCGCGACCAGTTCGGCCAGGGCAACCGTAGCATCATTGGCTGAGCCTACTGCCATCGCTATGTAGAGTTCTTTAACTGTATGTTCATCACCCGCTGCCAGAAAAATCCGTGAACCGATCTGCTTGGACGCATTCTCCTGTATGGTGACTTTTTGGTCCCAGGAGATCTTGCCGCTATTCACAGCTTCCGTCACCAGATATTCAGTCATCATCTTCGTCATACTTGCTGGAGGCATAGGCTGATCGGCATTATACGAGAGCAGAATCTCCCCTGTAGTAGGCTCAATCAGCACTGCAGATTTCACATTCAGTCCGAGCGATTCTACGGTTGGGATCTTGGCTACTGCTGTCTTGGCAGGGGTAGCCGCCGCCTTCGTTCCAGCCTCTGTTGTAGCCGATTTAGTTACTGCCTCTGCCATCGCAGAAGCCGCAGGAAATGCTAACATATTTAAAAGCAGACCTACTGTCGCTGTTTTAATCACAATTTGCTTACTGCTTAGTTTTCGCTTGGCCTTCAATGATTAACTCTCCTTTAATCCTCAAATCAGTGCTTGTTCTATTCTAACACAGGGGTATCTGCAAAAAAAGACAGACAGGACTAAATTAGTCCTGCCTGTCAACAAAATAGGTGATTCTTCCCGGCTTACAGGGAATAGTTCGGAGCTTCCTTGGTGATCTGTACATCATGAGGATGACTCTCACGCAGGCCCGCTCCAGTGATCCGGATGAACGAGGTATCATTGCGCAGCTCTTCTAACGTCTTCGTTCCGCAATAACCCATACCGGAGCGCAGTCCGCCAATCAATTGGTGAACCGTGTCGGACAATGGCCCTTTAAAGGCTACACGGCCCTCTATGCCTTCCGGTACCAGCTTCTTATCATCATCCTGGAAGTAACGGTCTTTACTGCCTTGCTTCATGGCGCTCATGCTGCCCATGCCGCGGTATACCTTATATTTACGTCCCTGATAGATTTCCGACTCTCCGGGACTTTCTTCTGTACCAGCGAACAGGCTGCCCATCATGACTGCAGCGGCACCGGCGGCGATGGCCTTGGTAATCTCACCGGAGTACTTGATTCCTCCGTCTGCAATCACCGGAATGCCATATTCACGGGCTACTGTCGCACAATCGTAGATCGCAGTAACCTGCGGAACACCGATTCCGGCAATTACGCGGGTAGTACAGATAGATCCCGGGCCAATACCCACCTTGATTACGGAGGCTCCTGCTTCAATCAATTCGCGGGTAGCTTCGCCTGTAGCTACATTACCAGCTACAATTGTTAGATCAGGATAAGTCTCACGCAGCTTGCGCACTGCATCGATAATGTTAATGTGATGGCCATGTGCAGAATCCACGGTAATCAGGTCCACACCGGCTTTTACCAATGCTTCTGTCCGTTCCAGCGTATCCTTGGAGATTCCGATTGCCGCTCCAACCAGCAGACGTCCGTGGGCATCCTTGGCACCATTGGGGAACTGGATAGCTTTCTCTATATCTTTAATAGTAATGAGACCTTTGAGAATATTATGCTCGTCTACCAGCGGCAGCTTCTCAATCTTGTGGCGCTGCAGAATACCTTTCGCTTCCTGAAGTGTAGTTCCTACAGCAGCTGTAACGAGATTCTCATGAGTCATCACTTCTTTGATCTGAATATTGAAATCATGGATGAAACGCAGGTCGCGGTTCGTCAGAATACCGACAAGCTTACCCTCTTCATCTACGATAGGCACACCCGAGATACGGTATTTGCCCATCAGGACTTCAGCATCGGATACCCAGTGGTCCGGCGTAAGTGAGAATGGATTGGTAATAACCCCGCTCTCTGAGCGCTTCACACGGTCCACCTCTTCTGCCTGCTGCTCTACGGACATATTCTTATGAATAATGCCGATCCCGCCCTCACGGGCGATAGCAATCGCCATAGCGGCTTCTGTGACTGTGTCCATACCTGCACTCATCAAAGGGATATTCAGCTTCACATTCTTGCTGAGTACAGTGGTTAGGTCCACTTCCTTAGGTAATACCTCGGATTTACGCGGAACCAGCAGCACATCATCGAAAGTGAATCCCTCTTTACCAAACTTATCTTCCCACACCTGGGTCATTCCTCCTCTAAATTCTTTTCTCTACCCGCCCGCCAACTTATGAATAAAGAAACTCCTGCGTCAAGTCCATACCCGATAGACAGCGGTAGAGGCCTGGGAGTTATACATAATTGTGTCTTCTGTTAAGGTTTGAGAGGCTTGTCCAAAAATATATTATTGTCCATCTTAGCAAAGGGCATTTGGCCTGTCAAGAATATTACACCGCTCTGTGAAGGGATTAGGCAATACGCCCTCCGGTAAGCGAATTCTTGGACTAAAGTCCGTCTACAGTGGACAACGTAGCAGCTTCAGCCGCGTTTGACGCCTTTATACCTGTAGCTAAAATCTAAATTAATCGGTTCACTATAATCCTTCTGGAACAAACAATTGGAGAAACGTATCTTAATTAGTTAATATCAATGGCATCAGCTGAAGCAAGTGGATAAACAGCAACTATTCCTGCCTGCGAACGCTATTTTGGCTAAAATTGAATCTATTAAGTGTTGTTTATCCAACTCTTGGCTGTGCATCGACCATTTGCTCATCAAGAAGTGGATAAAATCCAACTGCTTCCCGTAAACCTTAGATCGCTGCGCATCCGGCACGCCTTCAGTCATCGCCCACGGCATGATATGTCGATGTCGGTCCGTTCATACAAAAAGACCACTGTCGAATTATCAACAGTGGTCTTAAGTGCTTGGCAACGTCCTACTCTCCCAGGACCCTTCGGTCCAAGTACCATCGGCGCTGGAGGGCTTAACGGTCGTGTTCGGGATGGGTACGTGTGGAACCCCTCCGCTATCGCCACCAAACATGATTTTTGCGCTGCGTGGACATCTGTGAGATCACTCCCGCAAAATATCAATCCTTAGAAAGGACATGCAACTTAAAATCGTTCAGGAATTTGATTCCTGAAAACTGAATCCGAAACGAATCTGCGCTCGCCCTTCTTACGGGGCCCCCGGAAAGTACTCGAAATCCGCTTCGTCAGCGTCATCTTCACTTTTTGGGGTAGTTTTTTGGATAAGCCCTCGACCGATTAGTATTGGTCAGCTCCATGCATTGCTGCACTTCCACCTCCAACCTATCTACCTCGTCGTCTTCAAGGGGTCTTACATGTTGGGAAATCTCATCTTGAGGGGGGCTTCACGCTTAGATGCTTTCAGCGCTTATCCCGTCCGTACGTAGCTACTCAGCCATGCTCCTGGCGGAACAACTGATGCACCAGCGGTACGTCCATCCCGGTCCTCTCGTACTAAGGACAGCTCCTCTCAAATTTCCTGCGCCCACGACAGATAGGGACCGAACTGTCTCACGACGTTCTGAACCCAGCTCGCGTACCGCTTTAATGGGCGAACAGCCCAACCCTTGGGACCTACTTCAGCCCCAGGATGCGATGAGCCGACATCGAGGTGCCAAACCTCCCCGTCGATGTGGACTCTTGGGGGAGATAAGCCTGTTATCCCCAGGGTAGCTTTTATCCGTTGAGCGATGGCCCTTCCATGCGGTACCACCGGATCACTAAGTCCGACTTTCGTCCCTGCTCGACTTGTAGGTCTCGCAGTCAAGCTCCCTTATGCCTTTGCACTCTGCGAATGATTTCCAACCATTCTGAGGGAACCTTTGAACGCCTCCGTTACTCTTTAGGAGGCGACCGCCCCAGTCAAACTGCCCGCCTGACACGGTCCCCGTACCGGGTTACGGTACCAGGTTAGAACCTAGATACGATCAGGGTGGTATCCCAACGGCGCCTCCACAGAAGCTTGCGCTCCTGCTTCAACGGCTCCCACCTATCCTGTACAGATCGTACCCAAATTCAATATCAAGCTGCAGTAAAGCTCCATGGGGTCTTTCCGTCTTGTCGCGGGTAACCTGCATCTTCACAGGTATTAAAATTTCACCGGATCTCTCGTTGAGACAGCGCCCAAGTCGTTACGCCATTCGTGCGGGTCAGAATTTACCTGACAAGGAATTTCGCTACCTTAGGACCGTTATAGTTACGGCCGCCGTTTACTGGGGCTTCGGTTCACAGCTTCGGATTGCTCCTAACCGCTCCCCTTAACCTTCCAGCACCGGGCAGGCGTCAGCCCGTATACTTCGCCTTACGGCTTCGCACAGACCTGTGTTTTTGCTAAACAGTCGCTTGGGCCTTTTCACTGCGGCCCCCTCGGGCTATTCACCCTACCGAGGCACCCCTTCTCCCGAAGTTACGGGGTCATTTTGCCGAGTTCCTTAACGAGAGTTCTTCCGCGCGCCTTAGAATTCTCTTCTCGCCTACCTGTGTCGGTTTGCGGTACGGGCACCTTCTCCTGACTAGAGGCTTTTCTTGGCAGTGTGAGATCATGACCTTCGCTACTGTAATTTTCGCTCCCCATCACAGCCCAGCCTTACGGTGTGCGGATTTGCCTACACACCAGCCTCACTGCTTAGACGGACATCCATCAGTCCGCGTCACTACCCTCCTGCGTCACCCCATCGCTCATAGCGGATTACGGTGGTACAGTAATTTCAAACTGTTGTCCTTCGACTACGCCTGTCGGCCTCGCCTTAGGTCCCGACTTACCCTGAGCGGACGAGCCTTCCTCAGGAAACCTTGGGCTTTCGGCGGATCAGATTCTCACTGATCTTTTCGTTACTCATACCGGCATTCTCACTTGTATGCTGTCCAGCGCTCCTTACGGTACACCTTCAACCCACATACAACGCTCCCCTACCCCAGGATCGACTTCACTCCAGCTTCGAAGTCTGTGTTTATCCCCTGGAGTCATTTAGCCAACCATCCTTTCAGATAATTCATTGGCATTCATGATTCCGGATAAACACGCCTCAAAGGCGCAGTGAAGTCGATCCTAGCCATAGCTTCGGTGGTGTGTTTAGCCCCGTTACATTTTCGGCGCAGAGTCACTCGACCAGTGAGCTATTACGCACTCTTTCAATGGTGGCTGCTTCTAAGCCAACATCCTGGTTGTCTGTGCAACTCCACATCCTTTCCCACTTAACACACACTTGGGGACCTTAGCTGATGGTCTGGGCTGTTTCCCTTTTGACAATGGATCTTAGCACTCACTGTCTGACTCCCGGCAAGAAGTAAATGGCATTCGGAGTTTGACTGAGCTTGGTAACCCTTGCGGGCCCCGCACCCAATCAGTGCTCTACCTCCACCACTCCATTCACCGAGGCTAGCCCTAAAGCTATTTCGGGGAGAACCAGCTATCTCCGAGTTCGATTGGAATTTCTCCGCTACCCCCACCTCATCCCCGCATTTTTCAACATGCGTGGGTTCGGGCCTCCAGTGCGTGTTACCGCACCTTCACCCTGGACAGGGGTAGATCACACGGTTTCGGGTCTACGTCCACATACTTAGTCGCCCTATTCAGACTCGCTTTCGCTGCGGCTCCGGCTTCTCACCTTAACCTTGCATGTTAAACGTAACTCGCCGGTTCATTCTACAAAAGGCACGCCATCATCCATAAAGAGGACTCTGACTTTTTGTAAGCACACGGTTTCAGGTTCTATTTCACTCCCCTTCCGGGGTGCTTTTCACCTTTCCCTCACGGTACTGTTTCACTATCGGTCGCCAGGTAGTATTTAGCCTTAGCAGATGGTCCTGCTGGATTCATACGGGGTTTCACGTGCCCCGCACTACTCGGGATCCGTCTCGGAGAGAATACCATTTCGGCTACAGGGCTTTTACCTCTATCGCGGGCCTTTCCAGACCTCTTCGCCTACCCTATTCCTTTGTAACTCCATGTGAGACGTCCCACAACCCCAAGAGGCAAGCCCCTTGGTTTAGGCTGTTCCGCGTTCGCTCGCCGCTACTGACGGAATCACTATTGTTTTCTCTTCCTCAGGGTACTTAGATGTTTCAGTTCCCCTGGTCTGCCTCTGCGTATCCTATGTATTCAGATACGAGTAACTGCGAATTACCACAGCTGGGTTTCCCCATTCGGACACCCCCGGATCAAAGCTTGCTTACAGCTCCCCGAGGCAGTTTCGTTGTTCGCCACGTCCTTCGTCGGCTCCTGGCGCCTAGGCATCCTCCGTGTGCTCTTAGTAGCTTAACCAATGTGTTTTCCGTTAGGAAAATCACTTAGCATCACTAAAATATTGAAACTTGTTTACACAAGTTCAGCTTAAAGGAATGTTCTAAAACGCAAATTCGTTTCGGTATCCAGTTTTCAAGGATCAAGTTTCTTGCGTGAGAGTTTGAGCTCTCAAAACTGACCAACGAGTGAGTAACTAGCCGACCGGCTAGATTTAAGATTTGAATGTTTCCGTTGCAGGAAACGATTCTCCATAGAAAGGAGGTGATCCAGCCGCACCTTCCGATACGGCTACCTTGTTACGACTTCACCCCAATCATCTACCCCACCTTCGGCGGCTGGCTCCCTTGCGGGTTACCCCACCGACTTCGGGTGTTGTAAACTCTCGTGGTGTGACGGGCGGTGTGTACAAGACCCGGGAACGTATTCACCGCGGCATGCTGATCCGCGATTACTAGCAATTCCGACTTCATGCAGGCGAGTTGCAGCCTGCAATCCGAACTGAGACCGGCTTTGCTGGGATTGGCTCCACCTCGCGGCTTCGCTTCCCGTTGTACCGGCCATTGTAGTACGTGTGTAGCCCAGGTCATAAGGGGCATGATGATTTGACGTCATCCCCACCTTCCTCCGGTTTGTCACCGGCAGTCACTCTAGAGTGCCCAGCTTCACCTGCTGGCAACTAAAGTCAAGGGTTGCGCTCGTTGCGGGACTTAACCCAACATCTCACGACACGAGCTGACGACAACCATGCACCACCTGTCTCAACTTTCCCCGAAGGGCACCTGATGCATCTCTGCTTCGTTAGTTGGATGTCAAGACCTGGTAAGGTTCTTCGCGTTGCTTCGAATTAAACCACATACTCCACTGCTTGTGCGGGTCCCCGTCAATTCCTTTGAGTTTCAGTCTTGCGACCGTACTCCCCAGGCGGAGTGCTTACTGTGTTAACTTCGGCACCAAGGGTATCGAAACCCCTAACACCTAGCACTCATCGTTTACGGCGTGGACTACCAGGGTATCTAATCCTGTTTGCTCCCCACGCTTTCGCGCCTCAGCGTCAGTTACAGCCCAGAAAGTCGCCTTCGCCACTGGTGTTCCTCCACATATCTACGCATTTCACCGCTACACGTGGAATTCCACTTTCCTCTTCTGTACTCAAGTCACCCAGTTTCCAGTGCGACCTCAGGTTGAGCCCAAGGTTTAAACACCAGACTTAAATAACCGCCTGCGCGCGCTTTACGCCCAATAATTCCGGACAACGCTTGCCCCCTACGTATTACCGCGGCTGCTGGCACGTAGTTAGCCGGGGCTTTCTTCTCAGGTACCGTCACTCCGGCAGCAGTTACTCTACCGGACGTTCTTCCCTGGCAACAGAGCTTTACGATCCGAAAACCTTCATCACTCACGCGGCGTTGCTCCGTCAGGCTTGCGCCCATTGCGGAAGATTCCCTACTGCTGCCTCCCGTAGGAGTCTGGGCCGTGTCTCAGTCCCAGTGTGGCCGTTCACCCTCTCAGGTCGGCTACGCATCGTCGCCTTGGTGGGCCGTTACCCCACCAACTAGCTAATGCGCCGCAGGCCCATCCCCAAGCAGCAGATTGCTCCGCCTTTCATTCTCTCCTCAGGAGAAGAAAGAAATTATCCGGTATTAGCTACCGTTTCCGGTAGTTATCCCAGTCTTGAGGGCAGGTTGCCTACGTGTTACTCACCCGTCCGCCGCTAAGTTTGAAAGGAAGCAAGCTTCCTCTCAAACTCCGCTCGACTTGCATGTATTAGGCACGCCGCCAGCGTTCGTCCTGAGCCAGGATCAAACTCTCCAAATTGGTATTTAGAAAGAGCGATTGCTCATTTTGAAACATCTGACGAGAATTTACATTCTCATTTTTGGATCTCACCGAAGTGATCTCCAGATACTCACTCGTTGTTCAGTTTTCAAAGATCAAGCTCGTTGTCAGCGACGATTACCGCGTCACCAGCAACTCTTATAATATATCACATTCAGCCGATCAATGCAAGCTCTTTTTTTAACTTCTTTTTCGAGCCCGGCGTTGATGTTTCGCGGCCAGAAATAGAATATATCACGGATAGAGTTTCATTGCAAGCATTATTTCAAAATCATTTGACCGGTGCATTCAATCCCTGATCCCAAGAGAACTGCCAAAGCAGCTCCCTTGGTTATCCGGGTCCCGACTATGAGAAATCCTCAGTCTTTATTACGCATATGCGGGAACAGCAGTACGTCACGGATAGATGCCGAATTGGTCAGCAGCATGATCAGACGGTCTACACCGATTCCAAGGCCCCCTGTTGGCGGCATGCCATACTCCAGAGCACGGATGAAATCATCATCCATCCCATGGGCTTCATCATTGCCCTGCTCTTTCTCGTGAATCTGTGCTTCGAAGCGCTGGCGCTGGTCAATCGGATCATTCAGCTCGCTGAACGCATTGGCATGCTCACGGGCTACAATGAACAGCTCGAACCGGTCGGTGAAGCGCGGGTCCTCTTCATTCTTTTTGGCAAGCGGTGAGATCTCTACAGGATGTCCCATTACGAAGGTCGGCTGAATCAGCGTCTCTTCCACAAACTGCTCGAAGAACGCATTGAGGATATGTCCAAAGGTCATATGCTTCTCCACCGGAACCCGGTGTTCCTTAGCCAGGGCCTGTGCTTCTTCATCCGTCATCTGAACACCGAAGTCCACTCCGGTTACTTCCTTAACAGCATCCACCATAGTCACACGGCGCCAGCCTGGAGACAGATCCACTTCCTGTCCTTGATAATTAATGACCTGGGAGCCCAGCACCTCACTGGCAATATGAGCGATCAGACTCTCTGTCAGATGCATAATGTCCTTGTAATCCGCATACGCTTCATACAGCTCGATCATTGTGAATTCCGGATTATGGCGTGTTGAAATACCTTCATTACGGTATACACGGCCAATCTCATAGACTTTCTCCAGACCGCCGACGATTAGACGCTTCAGGTGCAATTCAATGGCAATCCGCATATACAGCTGCATGTCCAGCGTATTGTGGTGGGTAATGAACGGTCGGGCCGCTGCTCCGCCTGCGATGGCATGCAGGGTTGGCGTCTCCACCTCTAAATAGCCCAGTGAGTCCAGATAACGGCGCATCGACTGGATAATCCGTGAACGCATGATGAAGGTCTGCTGTACCTCAGGGTTAATGATCAGATCCACATAACGCTGACGGTAGCGGAGTTCTACATCCTTCAGACCATGATACTTCTCAGGAAGCGGAAGCAGGGATTTGGACAGCACCTCAAGATTATCTACTTTAATAGAGGTTTCGCCGGTTTTTGTCTTGAACAAGGTTCCCCGGATACCGACGATATCGCCCAGATCAAGAATAGTGAAGGCTGCGTATTGCGACTCAGGGATACTGTCCTGGCGCACATAGATCTGGATTTTGCCGCTGAGATCCTGAATGTGAGAAAAGCTTGCCTTGCCCATGACCCGTTTCGCCATGATGCGCCCGGCCACACTGACCTCCAGCGCCAGTTCGTCCAGCTCTTCCTTGGTTTGCCCGTCGTATTTGGCCAGAAGATCGCCAGCAGCAGCGGTACGCTCATATTTCTTGCCGAAGGGATCGATCCCGAGTGCGCGGAGCTCGTCCAGCTTGCCCCTGCGGATCTTCAGCAATTCACTTAATTCATTCTCTGTAGTTTCGACGTTGTTGATTTCTTCCGTCATGTTCTTCATCCTCTCTTACTCACTATACAAAAGAAGAAACGGCTCCGCCCCGATCTTGAGGACAGTCCGTTCCGGTACAAAATATAAGCTGTATGTGTTCACCCATATTTTACGGCTGGTATTTATTTTGAAAAAAGCTTCCCTAAGGAAGCTTCGGAACCGTCTTACTTCATTTTGATATCAAGAATTTTATATTGAATGACGCCTGCAGGGACACTAACATCTACAATCGTACCAATCTTCTTGCCGATGATCGCTCTGCCTACAGGGCTCTCATTGGAAATTTTGTTGTTCAGCGGATCGGATTCGGCAGTACCCACGATAGTGTACTCCATAATGTCTCCATACTCCATATCCTCAACGTTCACTGTGACCCCGATGCTTACCACATCTGTCACGATCTCATCGCTATTAATAATACGGGCATTGCGGAGCATCTTCTCCAAAGTAAGAACCCGTCCTTCAATAAAAGCCTGTTCATTCTTTGCGTCTTCATACTCCGAGTTCTCACTGATATCTCCGTAGCCGATGGCCACTTTGATACGTTCCGCTACCTCGCGGCGTTTCACGGATTTGAGGGTCTCCAGTTCTTCTTCCAGACGCTTAAGTCCGTCCGGTGTAAGGATGACTTCTTTATCGCTCATCTCAACCGATTCTCCTGTCGTATACATTTATTGAAAACACCATACTATATGCGAATCCGGAGGGATCAGAACCCTCCTTCACCATTGCTCCTGCTGTAACGGCGATTTTATACTGTGAAATTATATTGGAACCGCTACAAAATGTCAATGACGCCCCATATAATGTTTAGCGATACTCAATAAAGCGCACAGGAACGGGGCTTAGTCCCAGGATTATCTGAGGCTCATACGGCAAAAAGCGCACTATCCGCGCTACTCTGCTCCTCATCCTGCTTAAGCTGACCGACAAAATCATTCAAAATCCGCACCATCTCGTCACGTTTCGTTTCTTCCATAATAACGTCCTTCACGCGGGCCGCTGCCTTAAAGCCCTTCAAATACCAGGCCAGATGCTTGCGCATCTCGCGGACAGCCACCGCTTCACCCTTAAGGGCAATCAGGCGGTCCATATGAAGAATGGCTACCTTGATCTTCTCTTCAGCGCCAGGCTCAGACATCAGTACACCCGTATCCAAATATTGAATCGTCCGGTACAGCATCCACGGATTGCCCAGTGCGCCACGCCCGATCATTACACCGTCGCAGCCGGTCTGGTCCAGCATCGCCCGTGCATCCTCCGGCGTATTCACATCACCGTTGCCGATCACCGGAATCGATACAGCCTCTTTAGCCATACGGATATAATTCCAGTCGGCGCGCCCGGTATAGAGCTGCTCGCGGGTTCGCCCATGTACACTGACGGCCGCTCCGCCGGCCCGTTCCACCGCACGCGCATTTTCTTCCACAAAGATATGCTCGCTGTCCCAGCCGATCCGCATCTTCACAGTGACCGGTTTGTCCACGGCCTCGACTACGGCAGATACCATCTCATAGATTTTGTCCGGATTCAGCAGCCAGCGTGCTCCGGCATCGCATTTGGTCACCTTCGGCACCGGACAGCCCATATTAATGTCGATGATATCGGCATTGGTTTCTTTGTCGACAATTCTCGCCGCATCCACCAGCGATTCCCGGTCCCCGCCAAAAATCTGCAGACTCAGCGGTTTCTCGCGCTCATCGACAAACAGCATCTCACGCGTACGCTGGTTGCCATGTACGATCGCCTTGCCGCTGACCATCTCCGCACAGACCAGGCCAGTCCCGAATTCCTTGGCAATCAGACGAAATGCCGGGTTACATACGCCAGCCATCGGCGCCAGCACGACCTGATTCTTCAATTCAATATCACCAATCTTCAGCATGGCCCAATCACTTCCCTACCTCAATTTGTAACGTTCAGCCCGGTCTTATGGTGCCGGATGGGCCAATTCCTCTACGGTCACTTCCAGAAAATCCGCAATTTTATTTAAAATTTGATCTTCCAAACGTCGGTTGCCCCGCTCCACTGCGCCAAGCACAGCAAGTGATATTCCGACAGAATCCGCCAGTTCCTGCTGCGTGTAGCCCTTTAGCTTCCGGAACGCTCTGACCCGCATTCCCATACGTTTGTTGTCCACAGGCGAATTCCTGCCTTTCCGTCTATGTCTTGCAGCGCTGTTGTAATGAGTCTGCGGAATCCGGAAGTCTCTTCGTTCTGCGATAGAATATCGCTTAGCGGCAGAAGGACAAACGCCCGCTCCAGCATCCTCGGATGGGGCAGTGTCAGATCCGGTGTGTCCAGGGTCAGCCCCTCTACCCACAGCAAATCCAAATCTACCGTTCTCGGTCCATACCGCACATCCCGGACCCGGCCGAGCTGGTTCTCCGTGTCCAGCATCACATGAAGCAGATCCTCCGGTGCCAGTGTGGTGCGCAGAACAGCCGCCATGTTAAGAAACTGAGGCTGATCCAGATAACCGACAGGCTCCGTCTCGTAGACCCGGGAGGTGCGCACAACTTCAATCTTGTCGTGATGCTCCAGCCGGTTCAGGGCTTCTCTCAAGGTGCCTTGACGGTCACCCAGGTTAGCCCCTAAAGCAATATAAGCCTCTGATGCCTCAGAGGTGGAAGGTATGTTCATCAGTCTGTCTCACTTTCTCGTCCGGCGCAATTCTACAGTGACTCCCTGAAAATGAATATCAAAAGGAGGATGCGGCTTGGTCACCTGGACCGTTACTGCATTGATAACAGTATAAGTGTCCAGTAACCCGGATGCAATACGTTCCGCCAAAGCTTCTATCAGCTTAAAGGACTGGGTTTCGACAATTTTTTTGACCAGAACATGAACTTCAGCATAATTGACGGTCTGCTCCAGATCATCGCTGAGCCCCGCGCCCTGCAGATCAAGCTCCAGCTCAAGGTCGATATAATAACGTTGGCCGAGCTTCCGTTCCTCTTCAAACACTCCGTGGTAACCGTAATATTCCATGCGGTGCAGCTTCATTTTATCCATTAAGGGTACCTGCCTTCTCTTGAAAAATATAATCTATATGCTGAGCACAGGGGACCCTGCATAGAACATGGCGTCACACATCTCTACGGTACGTTTCATTGCCGCAATATCATGAACCCGCACAAGCTGACAGCCCTGAGCAATCCCGAAGGCAACAGTAGCCGCGGTCCCCTCCAAGACATCATCTGCGGGCAGACCGAGGGCGGTGCGGATGAATTTTTTGCGCGAAGTGGCCAGCAGCACCGGGTACCCCAGCTTCGTCAGTGCGCTTAGCCCCGTCATGACCTGAAGATTCTCTGCATAGTCCTTGGCAAAACCGATTCCCGGGTCCAAAATAATATTCTCCGGCTTCACTCCCGCTGCCAGCGCCAGGTCAATACTCACACTCAAGTCATTCGTCATGTCGTTGATCAAGTCCTTATAATCACGGTCATGACGGTTATGCATCAGAATGATCGGACAGTCTGCCTGCGCAGCAACCGCCGCCATCTGCGGATCGGCCTTGGCACCCCATACATCGTTGATAATATGCGCACCGGCCTGAATCGCCTGACGGGCGACTTCCGCCTTGTAAGTATCTATAGAGAGGGGGAGATGCGGAGCGGCATGATGGATACGCTCAATGACAGGAAGGACACGGGCCAATTCCTCTTCAGCACTCACCGGCTGGTGACCCGGACGCGTGGATTCTCCGCCTATATCGATAATATCGGCACCCTCTGCCGCCATTTGCAGCGCATGCTCTACCGCTCTATCCCGCTCCGCCCACAGACCCCCATCCGAAAAGGAGTCCGGCGTCACATTGAGTATCCCCATAATCAGCGTGCGCTTGCCCAATTTCAGCTCGCTGCTTCCGCAGCGGTAAGTCCGTTCATAGATGATCGGCTTCATATCAGCATATCCGTCCTTTCTCTGTACAGCCTCATAAGTGCAGCCGTCTGCTCTCCACAGCGCCCGCTGCCTATGGTTACCCGCCGGTCTCCATTCCATAATGTACTTACCGGTACAATCTCCTGCACCGAATTGGTGAGGAAGATTTCATCCGCATCCGCAAGCTGCTCCCAGCGGTACAAGCCCTGTTCCGGCTGAAGGCTGGCCGCTGCCAGCTCAAGCACCATTTCCCGGGTAATTCCCGGTAGAATTCCGGTGGCTATATCGGGGGTATAGAGCCTTTTATTGGAGATGAAAAAAATATTGCTCACAATGCCCTCGGCGAGCTCTCCCTGTGCGGTCAGCATAAGTCCCTCGGCCCCATGCTCTGCGGACGGATATCCGGCCAATTCACGTTTTGCCAGAATGTTGTTCATATAGTGCAGCGATTTGAGTCTTACCGGTCCCTCCGGGGTATTACGCCGGTGGTTCAAAAGCTGAAGTTCTTTGCCTTCCGTGTATAAGCCGGTTGGTGTGACCGGCAAAGCTTTGATATAGAGCAGCTGATTAGGCTGCTTATAGGCTGCAGATGGCAGACCCAGAATATCCTCACCGGCCGTAACGGTGTAGCGGATATACGCCTCACTAAGCTCATTCTTGTCCATTACAAGCTGAATCCATTCCCGCAGCCCCTGTATATCCGGCTCAAAAGGAATGCCCAGCTGGCGGCAGCCCGCTGCCATTCTGCTCAGATG
Organism: Paenibacillus sp. FSL H8-0048; assembly: GCF_038002825.1. Taxonomy (NCBI): domain Bacteria; kingdom Bacillati; phylum Bacillota; class Bacilli; order Caryophanales; family Paenibacillaceae; genus Paenibacillus; species Paenibacillus sp. FSL H8-0048. The sequence continues at coordinate 4,544,147 of NZ_JBBODF010000001.1, forward strand.
GCGCTCCAGCAGGAAAGGCTGTCCCCCATACGTACGGAAGGTCTCGAACAGGCCCATGCCGTACAAAAAGCCGTGATCCAGAGCGGAGACCACGGCGTCTTTGGCGTCGACTGCTTTGTTATTAATTCCTATATATTTCATGCCGGTTCTCCGGCTCTCCGTTTCAGGAAATTGCGCAGCATGGTATGCCCGTGATTCGTAATGATTGACTCGGGATGGAACTGCACCCCTTCAATCGGGTATTCCTTATGCCGCAGGGCCATGATCTCGCCTTCAGCGGTCTCGGCGGTAATCTCCAGACAATCCGGCAGACTCTCACGTTCCACGATCAGTGAATGGTAGCGTGTGGCTGTGAATGGAGACTCCAGCCCTTCAAATACGGAGGTACCGTTATGGTGGATCGGCGAGGTTTTACCATGCATAAGACGTTCTGCACGGATGACATTACCGCCAAAAGCCTGTCCGATCGCCTGGTGTCCGAGACATACGCCGAATATGGGGATGATCCCTTTGAAATGCTGCAGCAGCGCAAGGCTGATGCCTGCCTCATTCGGTGTGCAGGGTCCCGGAGAGATCAGAATATGATCCGGGGCTAATGCTTCTATCTCCTCAAGGCTGATCTCATCGTTGCGCGCTACCTTAACCTCTTCCCCCAGCTCACCCAGATACTGCACCAGGTTATACGTAAAGGAATCATAATTATCGATGACCAAGATCATAATGCGCTTCCTCCTTCGGCGCCGAGGGCAGCCCGCTCTTCCTGCTCGCGTTCACTGCAGAGAATGGCTTTTACTACCGCTTTGGCTTTGTTGTGGCATTCCCGGTACTCACGGTAAGGATCTGAATCAATTACAATTCCAGCACCTGTCTGAATGTAGCCGATTCCGTCCTTCACGGCGAGCGTGCGTATGATTATATTTAATTCCATATTGCCGTTATAGTCAATCCAGCCCATAGATCCAGTATATGGCCCCCGGCGGACCGGCTCCAGCTCTTCAATGATCTCCATGGTGCGCACCTTGGGCGCGCCCGTGATGGTGCCGCCGGGGAACAAGGCGGCAATGACATCGTACGCATCCCTGCCGGGAGCGACGATTCCCTCGACCTGCGAGACGAGATGCATCACATGCGAGTATCGCTCCACGGTCAGCAGCTCCGGCACGCTGACCGTTCCGTAGGCAGCGACACGGCCGATGTCGCTGCGCTCCAGATCGACAAGCATGATATGCTCGGCGATCTCCTTCTCGCTCCCGCGCAGCTCCGCCTCCATGGCGGCGTCCTCCGCGGGAGTGTGGCCCCGCCGCCGGGTGCCGGCAATGGGGCGGGCGCTGACCTTGTCCCCGTGCAGCTTGACGAGCAGCTCCGGCGATGCGCTGGAGAGCGCGAAGCCGGGCGTGCGGAGCAGCCCCATGTACGGGGACGGGTTGAGTCTACGGAGCCATTCGTAGACGTCCTCGGGTGTGGATTTGAGCTGCGCCTGCTGGCGCAGCGAGAGGTTCACCTGGAAGACATCCCCCGCACGGATGTATTCCTGGACCTTCAGCACAGCCTGCTGAAAGTGCGCGGCAGAGAAATCCGAGTTCATACCGGGCCACTCACCGGTATTCTCGGTCTCGCTCTCCACCCTGCGGGTAAGCCCGGCATACCTTGCAGCAGCGGCTTCTTCCGGCTCTGCCGGTGCGTAGAGAAGGCCCCACTGCTCCTCCATGCGCTCCGCACGGTGCACAGCAGCCTCATATAGTCTCCTTAGCCCGTCCAGGTCACCGGATACCGTATCCGGCACAGGAACATGAACTGCACAGTAGAGCTGCTGCTCCTGCTCATCGTAGATCCACACTTCTTCCAGTCTCATGAACAGATAATCCGGAAATTCTGGGTTGTTCCTGGCAAGCGACGGCAGCTTCTCCAGGGAACGGGCCACATCATAGCCAAGAAATCCGATACAGCCTCCGGTGAATGGCGGCAGACCATCGAGTGTCAGGCGGGGAGACGTATATTCCTTCATCCATGCCTGAAGCACTTGCAGCGGCTGGCCTTCTGTTACGGCAGATTCTATATGCCCCGTAGCCTTAGCTCCGGGAGTATAGCTCTGTGCAACGGCTCTCCGGCCTTCAATGATCGAGACAGGGCTTAGTCCCAGATAGGTGTAGCGCCCGCCCTTGCCGCTCTCCAGAACAACCGAATAGGGGGAAGCCTGTTCCCAGGCCTGCTTCCAGCTGCGGGGCAAGCCCTGATTGTCCTGCCGTTTCCTCAGGATCAGGGGCAAGATGCTCCAGGCTTCATCTGCTTCTGCCCATTGCTCCCAGTCCTGCCAAGCCGTTAAGATCTCCACAACCATTCTCCCGTCTCATCGATAGTTTATTGCCTGTCAGTATACTGTACATAGGGTTACTTTGAAAAGCCCAAACGACTTATATTAGTTATTATTCAAAAAAGAGCCTGCAGTATCCCTGTGAAAGCGGATAGGGCAGGCTCTTCTAACGAGCTGAATGCTCAGCAATTATACTTCAAAGTTATAAAGCGGAGTGCTCAGGTAACGTTCGCCGTTGCTTGGGATGATGACAACAATCTTCTTGCCTGCGCCCAGTTCCTTCGCCACCTTCAGGGCAGCAAATACAGCCGCACCGGAGGAAATACCGGACAGCACGCCTTCTTCCTTGGCTACGCGGCGGGCAGTTTCGAACGCTTCATCATTCTCAACATGAATAATCTCATCATAGATATCCTGATTCAGAATTTCTGGCACGAAGTTAGCGCCGATACCCTGAATCTTGTGCGGGCCCGGTTTGCCTCCAGCCAGAATCGGTGAAGCGGCAGGTTCTACCGCATAGATCTTCACGCCCGGATATTGATTCTTCAGCACTTCACCGGCACCGCTGATCGTTCCGCCTGTGCCGACACCGGCAATGAATGCATCCAGCGGGCCGCCTACGGATTCGATCGCTTCAACGATTTCAGGTCCAGTGGTCTCGCGGTGAATCTTCACGTTAGCCTTGTTCTTGAACTGCTCCGCAAGGAAATAATCCGGATTCTCGCTCAGAATCTGCTCAGCCTTCTTAACCGCACCGTTCATTCCTTCCGATCCCGGAGTCAATACCAGCTCAGCGCCGTAAGCGCGCAGCAAATTGCGGCGCTCAAGGCTCATCGTTTCCGGCATAACAATAATGGCCTTGTAGCCTTTGGCCGCTGCCACAAGCGCCAGCCCGATCCCGGTATTACCGCTGGTCGCTTCTACAATCGTGCCACCCGGCTTCAGCAGGCCCTCTTTCTCTGCCTCTTCTACAATGCTGATGGCAATACGGTCTTTCACACTGGAGCCTGGATTCTGGTATTCCAGCTTCAGGAAGATCTCTGCCGAACCTTCCGGAACAATCCGGTTCAAGCGTACGAGCGGTGTGCCACCGATCAAATCTGTTACACTGTTGACGACTTTAGCCATGAGTAAAAACCTCCTTGGAATGATAAATGAATTAGGGTGCGGAACTTATGACAGATGCTATCAGCATATATTACCGTAGCTCCCGGCTCACAATGCCTGGGTAACTAACAGTTGAAATTGTACCGCTTAATATTCCCGACTAAATCAGTAGGTTTTATATTTAATCTCATATTATCAATCTTGCAGGCTGTTGTCAATATATATTGCTGTATCGTATTTGGCCCGTAATTCACGCTCTACCTGCTGCAAGGGCGCTGCCTGCTCCAGTCTCAGCTGCTGGCCGATCATCCGGCGCAGCTCCTCCTGATCCGGCTTGACAGGATCAATCAGCTTCTCCAGACGGATTACAGCGTACCCCCCGTCAACCTGCAGCGGCCCTGCGATATTCCCATTCTCAAGCCCGGCTGCTGTCTCCAGCAGCTCCTGAGGCCAGAACGGGTCCTTCTCCTCGACCGTTCCGATACTGCCGCCGTGCTGGCGGCTTTCCTCATCGATCGAGACCTCCCGGGCCAGCTCTGCAAAATCCTCCCCCTGCTCCAGGCGGTCCATCACTGTACTAGCCTCGTTGTAGGTGGAGGTCTGGATGATAGAGAGCTGCATTTGCTTGCGGGGCATGAATCTCTCGCTATTTTGCTTCAGATATTCATCAATTTCCGCTTCACTGACCGTAATGCCGGCCGTAGCTATTGCCTGGAGCGTCAACCGGTATGCCGTCTCCTCACGCAGCTCCTGACGGGATAGTCCAAGCTCAGACTCCATCTGCTGATAGTACTGCTCTTCTGAGCTATAACCGGAGATGCCGCGCAGCAGCTCCTGCTCAATCTCTTCATCCGTGACCGTAATTCCCAGCGCTGCGGCTTCCTTGCCTACCACGATATGATTCAGCATGCTCAGCAGCACTTCTTCCCCGTGCTTCTTCTGAAGCTCCTCTATCCATTCCTGTTCCGTGACCGGCTGGCCTCCGGCAGCAGCGACATCCGAGGCTTCCCCTTCAGCCGTCTCTGCCTTCAGCAGCGCCATAGCACGCAGGCTCCAGAATAATAGCCCTCCCAGTACCAGCGTTGCCACGGCAAGTAATATAACGGCATTGCGCAGCGCGCGCTCCTGTCTTGTCACCATCTCATAGCCCTAAGACTTCGCTTGATCGAGGATTACCTGCAGTTCATCCTTGTTAAATACATAGCTCTCATTGCAATAATGGCAGACGACTTCTGCCGTATCATCTTCTTCAATCAGCCGTTCCAGCTCATGCTCACCCAGACTGACCAGAGTCTGCTCAATCCGTTCCCGTGAGCACTGGCATACAAAGCTGATCTCCAGCTCATCCAGGATCACAGCATCCGGCAGCAGCATCCGCAGCATTTCCTCAGGCTCAAGCCCCTGATCCAGCACGGACGTAACCGAAGGCATGGCTCCAACCGCTTGCTCAACCTCGGTAATTTGCTCATCGGTCAGGCCGGGCAGCAGTTGAATGATAAAGCCTCCGGCAACTCTAACTGAATTATCGGTCTCCACCAGCACTCCAAGTCCTACAGCAGCAGGCGTTTGCTCCGAGAGGGCAAAATAATAGGTGAAATCGTCACCCAGCTCTCCTGAAACGATAGGCACACTGCCCCGGTACGGCTCCTTCATGCCCAAATCTTTGCTGACATCAATGAAGCCTTCCGTTCCTACCGCCCCTGCGACATCCAGCTTACCCATGCTGTTGCTTGGCAGATGAACATGCGGATTATTCACATAACCGCGAACTTCTCCCAGGGCATTGGATTCAGCCGTAATCTGTCCGAGTGGGCCGTTTCCTTTGACCATAATTGCCAGTTTCTCTTGCCCCTTGAGCATGGCCCCCATTATAGCTGCGGCCGTAACCGTACGTCCAAGCGCTGCCGTAGCCGTCGGATACGTATCATGTCTGCGCCGCAATTCATCGACTAGCTCTGTGGTACGGACAGCGAACGCTCTGACTCTTCCGTTCATCGCCGTCCCCCGGACCAGGCGGTCCTTCTTATTATCCATCGGGTGCATACTCCTCCTATCTGTCTGTTCTGTATAGGTTCATCTTTAAGATTATTTGTTACGGTTGTAAATAATGCGCAATCCTTCAAGTGTCAGCATCGGATTAACCTCGTCGATACACTCTGTCTCACTGGCAATCAGTGAGGCCAGCCCCCCTGTAGCAATAACCTTGAGAACGGGAGCGTTCATCTCCTGCTTGATGCGTCTGACGATACCCTCTACCTGACCGGCATAGCCAAAAATGATCCCGGCCTGCATCGCATGTACGGTATTGCGTCCGATTACCTTCTTGGGCTTCTCCAGCTCGATCCGGGGCAGCTTGGATGCCCGCAGATAGAGGGCCTCCGTAGAAATGACCAGACCCGGCACGATAGCACCGCCCAGGTAGTTGGCCCCGGCATCAATGCAGTCGAAGGTGGTTGCCGTACCAAAATCAACGACAACAAGCGGACATTGATACTGCTCAATCGCCGCAACCGCGTTCACAATCCGGTCCGCCCCCACTTCGCGCGGGTTCTCATAACGCAGATTAAGCCCGGTTTTGATACCGGGTCCCACCAGCAGCGGGTCCTTGCCGATGAATTTGACACACATCTCCACAATGACCTGCACGAGCGGCGGAACCACCGAAGAAATGATGACCCCCTCGACATCCCTGAACGACAGATTCGACATGCTGAACAAATTATGAATCATCACACCATATTCATCGACAGTGGACCCGCGGGCAGTGCTCAGCCGGAAATGGTGCAGCAGCTCACTGCCCCGGTAGACACCCAGCACGATGTTCGTATTGCCGATATCAACGACAAGTATCATCAGAGGGTTCCCTCCTTCTTCGCGTTCAGGTCCAGACTGATATCGAGACTGGCGAAGGAATACGTCAGTCGGCCTACCGAAATGACATCCACACCCGATTCAGCAATGCCCCGGACCGTCTCCAGAGATACGTTGCCCGATGCCTCAATGGTGACATGCTTCGCCTTGGTCCGGATTCTTCTCACGGCTTCAGCCATCTGCTCAGGAGACATGTTATCGAGCATAATAATATCCGCTCCGGCCGCGAGCGCTTCCTCCACCTGCTCCAGACTCTCCGTCTCTACTTCAATGGTCATGGTATGCGGGATATTGGCACGGGCACGCCCTACTGCCTGACGGATGCCGCCGGCCCCCTTGATATGATTATCCTTAATCATTACCGCATCATACAGACCGTAACGGTGGTTGGCTCCGCCGCCTATGCGGACTGCATATTTCTCCAGCATCCGGTGGCCCGGCGTGGTCTTGCGGGTATCCACCAGGCGGGTCGGCAGTCCTTGAAGCTTTTCTACAAAAGAAGCCGTGCGCGAAGCCACACCCGATAGCCGCTGCATCAAGTTGAGGGCAAGCCGTTCACCGGTCAGGATGGCATGGGTGCTGCCTTCTACCTCGGCAATCACAGTACCCTTGGAGACAGCTTGTCCTTCCTGGACCATTGCTGTGAATACGAGCCCAGGATCAACGACCTCGAACACCAGCTCGGCCACGGGGATTCCACAAATAATCCCGTCCTCCTTAGCATGGATAATTCCCTTGGACTCATGCCCTGCGGGTATGGTTGTACGGGTGGTAATATCCCCTGAGCCGACATCTTCCTGCAGCCATCCCTTAATAGCCTTAAGCAGGTCTTCATTATATCCGTTAAACATCATCACTTAATTCCTCCACTATTCCAAGTTCGCGAATCTGGAGCAGATGCTTCTGCCACTGTGCGTCACTGCGCAGCGGATAATCCTCACGATAATGTGCACCGCGGCTCTCCTCCCGTGCCAGTGCCGATTCGGTGATCAGCAGACAGCATGTAAGCATATTGGCGAACTCGTATTCTTCCCGTGTTGTCAGTTTGGTCCTAAAAATCGGCAGCTGGCGCTTGATTTCATCCAAGCCTTTATTCAGCATTTCCCGGTTCCGCCGCAGTCCGGCATAACGCACCATAGCCTTTTGCAGCTTGAGCCGCCGTTCTACAATCGCCTGTGCAGGAGCTTCCACCCTTGCCTGATGATAGGCTGAGGGTAGGTTATCCCGGTCAAGCGGCGGCAGCTGACGGATGCGTTCAATGATCCGGCGGCCGAACACTACGGCTTCCGACAAAGAGTTGCTGGCCAACCGGTTGGCTCCCTGCACACCAGTAGAGGATACCTCACCACAGGCAAACAGGCGGGCAACCGTGCTCTCTCCGCTCAGGTCGGTCTTCACGCCCCCCATCATATAATGCGCAGCAGGAGCCACCGGAATCCAGTCACTTGTAATATCCAGCCCGTAGCTCATGCAGGTCGCATAAATGGTCGGAAAGCGGTGTTTAACCATATCCGACGGTTCATGCGTAATATCCAGATAGACAAAGGTTGATTTGGTCAATTCCATCTCGCTTACAATGGCACGGGCAACAATATCCCGCGGGGCCAGCTCCTGCAGCTCATGATAACGTTCCATGAACCGCTCACCGTTAATGTTCCGCAGGACCGCCCCTTCTCCCCGCACAGCTTCTGAGATCAGGAAGCGCGGAGCGCCAGGATAGCTGAGTGCTGTCGGATGAAACTGGATGAACTCCATATCACGGATATGGGCACCGGCACGGTAAGCAATAGCTACTCCATCTCCGGTGGCCACCTCAGGATTGGTCGTGTAACGGTATAGCTGTCCTGCTCCGCCGGAGCATAGGATGGTTGCATCTGCCTGAAGGAACAACCTTCCGCCGTCAGGCTGCTGTACAAGCGCTCCCAGACACTCTCCGCCCTCCGTAATCAGGTCAATGACATAATGGTCATCCCAGGTCTCAATATTCTCATGCCGGGCAGCCTGTTCAGCGAGTGCGCGGACAATCTCATATCCTGTAGCATCCCCATTTGCATGTAAAATACGGCGGTGGCTATGTGCCCCCTCCTGGGTTAAGGCCAAGACACCATTCTCCTTATCGAAAATAGTGCCAAGCCGGATCAGCTCGCGGACGCCTTCGGGGCCTTCATTGACCAGCACATCCACAGCCGCAGAGGAGTTCAGCCCCGCGCCGGCCATCAGGGTATCCTGACGGTGATACGCGGGCGAATCATCCTCCGAAATGACGGCCGCAATTCCGCCCTGGGCATACCGTGTGTTGCTCTCCATTACGGTCTTCTTCGTAATCATAATAACCTTCCGGTCTTCGCTGGCCTTAATCGCTGTGAATAACCCGGCAATACCGGACCCAATAACCAGGCAGTCCGTCTTAACTACAGGAAGTCCCTGAAGATCAAAATCAACCAAATATTGTGGAATCATGACCGCTTTTCACCTGTTTCAACGAAAGAGTAGCGCATGCTACCGGACTTGTAGCATGCGCTCTAGGGATGTTCTGGCTTTGTCGGCGACTGCAGGCGGTACATAGATCTGCGGCTTCATTGTCTCCAGGCATTTGACCAGCTTCTTCAGATTGTTAACCTTCATATTAGGACACACCAGGAATTTGGTGGCAAAATGAAACTCCTTATCCGGGCTGTCCAGCCGCAGCTGATACCCAGTTCCATCCTCAGTGCCTACAATAAACTGCCGGCGGTCCGATTTCCGGCAATATTCCAGAATTGAGGTAGTGCTGCCAACATAATCCCCCATTGCTACGACTTCCGGGCGGCATTCGGGATGTACAACAAATTCAGCTTCAGGGTATTTGGCTCTCATCTCCATCACATCTTTGACAGTAAGCATGTCATGAGTATTGCAATAGCCCTCCCAGATAATCAGCTTCTTGCCGGTCTGATCCTGCACATATTGACCCAGATTCTTGTCGGGCACCCAGATAATTTCTTCGGCATCAAGCGATTCGATAACCTTCACCGCATTCGCTGAGGTGCAGCAAATATCTGTCTCCGCCTTAATCTCTGCCGAGGAATTGATATAGGTTACTACCTTGGCACCCGGATGCTGCGCCTTCAATTTCCGCAACCCATCCACATTGACCATGTCAGCCATCGGGCAGCCTGCACGTTCGTCAGGAATCAGGACCGTCTTGTTCGGCGCCAGAATCTTGGCACTTTCCCCCATGAAATGAACGCCGCAGAATACGATTACATCTGCCTCTGTCTCCGCCGCCTTCTGGGCCAGCAAAAAAGAGTCTCCCCGGAAATCGGCAACCTCCTGAATTTCATCACGCTGATAATAATGAGCCAGAATAATAGCATTCCGTTCCTTCTTAAGCTGTTCAAGGCGCACACGAAGTTCTCGATTCTGTTCCTGCTTGCGCTCAAGCGCCAGAGCTTCCACGGTCAGTCTCCCCCTTATGTCTTCATGGCTTGCCGCCAGTACATTTCTTATAAATGATAAATTTGATGTTTATTCACTAATGTACACAACGTTCCACCCCCTGTCAATCTAAGCGGACGCTCTGTTTCTGAGAGAAACCGGAGGACAAGTTACCGTGTGAAACCTATACATTCTTATAATTTAAAAGAAAAGCCCGGAGAACCAGTGGTTCTCCGGGCTAGACTACACAATTTGCTTCAATACAGCTTAGACTAGACTTCCGCCGCCCTTATTCCCGTCATCCGGTCCGTTGCCCTCTTCAGGGTCCGGCTTGTTCGGAATATCCTTGGATAGGTCTAACGGGGATTCTTCGTCATTCTTACCTTGAATCCGGACACGTACATCACCGATGGAATCAATAATCGGCTCGCCCGCTTCATTGGTAACGGCGTCTCCTTCTTCCGGCTTGCCATCCTCACTCAGGTAGCCTTGCTCAATCAATTCTGTGATCTGATCAAGTTCCAGCGTCTCCTTCTCAATCAGGGTGTTGGCAATCAGATGCATTTCTTTGGAGTGCTTGGTCAGCAGTTCTCTTGCGCGCTCATAGCTGCTGCGGATAAGGTTCTGCATTTCCTGATCAATTTCATAAGCAATGGAGTCGCTGTAATTCTGTTCATGTCCGATATCACGGCCCAGGAAGACTTGGCCTTGGGTTGCACCGAACTGCAAGGGCCCAAGCTTATCACTCATCCCGTATTCCATAATCATCGCACGCACAATGCGCGTAGCCTGCTGGAAGTCGCTATAAGCGCCTGTGCCGATTTCACCAATGAATAATTCTTCGGCAACACGTCCGCCCAGGAGTCCGGTTACCTTATCAAGCAGCTCCTGCTTGGTAACGATCATCCGGTCTTCCTTAGGAAGCATAATGACATATCCGCCGGCACGGCCGCGCGGGATAATAGTGACCTTGTGAACCACATCAGCATGCTCAAGGAAGTAGCCGGCAATGGTATGGCCTGCTTCGTGATAAGCGACAATCCGTTTCTCGCGGTCACTGATGACGCGGCTGCGCTTCTCGGTACCCACGATGACACGGTCAATCGCTTCATCCACTTCACGCATCGTAATGTCCTTACGGTTACGGCGTGCAGCAAGCAATGCCGCTTCGTTCAGCAGGTTCTCCAGATCCGCACCGGTGAAGCCGGTAGTACGCTTGGCGATGACGTCAAGTCTTACATCCTTGGTCAGCGGTTTATTGCGGGAGTGAACCTTCAGTACAGCTTCACGGCCCTTCACATCTGGACGGTCAACCGTAATTTGACGGTCGAAACGGCCCGGACGGAGCAGCGCCGGGTCAAGTATATCTGCGCGGTTGGTAGCCGCGACAATGATAATGCCTTCGTTGCCGCCAAAGCCGTCCATTTCAACGAGCAACTGGTTAAGGGTCTGTTCCCGTTCGTCATGTCCGCCGCCAAGTCCTGCGCCGCGCTGACGTCCCACTGCATCGATCTCATCGATAAAGATAATACAAGGTGCGTTCTTCTTCGCGTTCTCGAACAAGTCACGTACGCGGGATGCGCCGACACCGACGAACATTTCCACGAAGTCGGAACCGGAGATGCTGAAGAACGGTACGCCTGCTTCCCCTGCAACTGCACGGGCTAGCAAGGTTTTACCTGTTCCCGGAGGACCTACAAGGAGTACCCCTTTCGGAATCCGGGCACCCACCGCTGCGAATTTGCGGGGGTCCTTAAGGAATTCAACAACCTCAACCAGCTCTTGCTTCTCTTCGTCAGCCCCTGCAACATCCTCGAAGCTGATCTTCTTCTTCTCTTCATTATATAACCGGGCTTTGCTCTTGCCGAAGTTCATCACCTTGCCGCCGCCGCCCTGTGCATTATTGAACAGGAAGAAGAACAGGATGAACATGATGACCAGTGGAATCATGGAAGAAAGGAATGTCAGCCAGATGCTGTCACCTTCCATTTTCTTCTGGCTCAGTTCTATGCCGTTCTGATCGCTTGCTGCCACAAGTTCATCAAGGGCCCGGTCTGTAGGAGGAACATAAGTGGAGAAATTCTTCGATTTAGCCTCGGGTGGCAGCTCTTTATATTCGCCAGTTACCAGAAAGGCATTCCCCTCAAACTGAACCGTCATGCTCTTCACATTATTCTTCGAGATCTCCTGCCGCAACTCGTCATATCTAGGGAGATCGGCGGATTCATTTCCATTGCTTACAAACTGGACTATGCCCACCACGACTAAAAATAAAATCAAATAAAAACCAGAATTCCGGATGAACCGATTCATCCCCTACCTCCTCTCGCAACGCTCAAGTTATTGTACCATAGCCTGACCGGACTCCTCAAATTGTCAGGAAATCCAGAAAAGTGATCCGTAGATCTAAGGCTGTCGGGTAGTTCATTTGGTATAAATCTCAGGCTTCAGTACACCGACGTAAGGGAGGTTCCGGTACAGCTCGGCATAGTCCAGTCCATAGCCTACGAGGAATGCATCAGGAATCACAAAGCCGGTATATTGGGCTTCAAGATTCACTGCGCGGCCTGACGGCTTGTCGAACAGAGTGACTACATTGACAGAAGCGGCATTGCGCCCCTGCAGCATGTCAATCAGATAGCTGAGTGTAAGGCCACTGTCGATAATATCCTCGACAATCAGAACATCACGGCCTTCAACCGATGTATCCAAATCCTTGATGATTTTGACTACGCCGGATGATTTGGTTGTACCGCCGTAGCTGGATACCGCCATGAAGTCCATTTCAACGGGTACTGTAATCACTTTAACCAGATCCGCCATAAAAATAAACGCACCTTTGAGTACACAAATCACTAAAGGTGTGCGGTCTGCATATTCCTTGCTCAGCTGGGCGCCAAGCTCCCTGATTCTTTGTTGAATTTCTTCTTCGCTGATCAAGATTTCCTGAATATCATTCTGCAACTTGCGAACCTCCTAAGATATACTTATGAAAGACTTACTTCGGCCATTACGATTGTTCGCCCTGTTCCATGTCTTCCAGGGTCAGGAGCAGAACCGAGGCCGTGTGCCGCCCAACTGCGGCATGCACCGAGCGCCTAACGCCCGGAATCCAGACGATATTGCCGAGTGCATCACATACAAGGGGAATTGCAGGCCGTTCGGAAGAAGGTATTTTATCATCAATGTAAATATCTTTTACCTTTTTGCTTCCGTTTAATCCCATAACCCTTATGGTATCTCCAGGCAACCGGGAACGAATGGTGAGCGGCAGGACAAGATCATCCCCGTCAAACCAAGCCGAGTTCTTCCCGTAATCCTCCTCCTGTGCACAAAAAACTTCCCCCGCAAGCCCCCTCATCGTCATAACCTTTCCTATCTCCATCAGCTTAATCCGGGGATGAGTCAAAGACAGCCGGTATGTATAGCTTACCTGCCGGTTCAAGGGCCTTAACGAGAACACAATGGTATCATATTGCCGCACGCAGACATAACCGCCACCCATATCCAGCGTCCAGACGGTAGGGTATTCCTGCAGCGTTCCCCGGCGTACTGCTTCAATCTTGGAAAAATCCATGAATGATGAATCCGCCGACAGATAATTTAATATTAGTTTAATCAAACGCCGTTGTAAAGCGGAGGGTATGGTCGCAAAGGCAGCTCTTTTCAAGGTGTATTTTCCATGCTCGGTGAAAACCAGCTCATCAAAGCATTTTGCCGCATTCGCCTCCATATATTCATCTTCCGCCGAGGCAATTTCAGCCAGCTGCAGAAGCGATTGTCTCACTCGCGGATTATGGTGCTCCAGCATAGGCAGCACCTCCAGCCTGACTGCATTCCGCTTGTACTGCGTCAGGAGGTTAGTCGCATCCTCCGCATAAGCCAGGCCCTCCTCCTGGCAAAAGCCGACAAGAGCCGTTTTGTTAATACGCAGGAAGGGGCGGATGAGTTCCACCTTTTTCTCGGTCCGTTTCCAGCGCATGCCGGCAAGGCCCGATGGCCCGCTCCCCCGCAGCAGCCGCATAAGCACCGTCTCGGCCTGGTCATCTGCATGATGGGCCAGCGCCACCGAGCGCGCCTGATAATGGTGTGCGGTAGCGATCAGGAACTGGTAACGCTTCTCCCGCGCAGCACCTTCAGGGCCGAGACCGCTCTCCTTAATAATGGACGGAATATCGAATTCGCCCAGCTCGAAGGGAATGCCCAGCTCTCCCGCGAGGGCCCGCACCAGCTCTGCTTCCTCTGCCGATTCGGCTCTGAAGCCGTGATTGACATGGGCGCATATCAGCGTCAGCGGCATCCGGGTCAGGGAGATCTCATGCAGAATACGCAAAAGAGCCACAGAGTCCGGCCCTCCGGAAACTGCGACTACAATGGTGTCACGAGGCGCCCACAGCTCATATTCAGCTGCGGCCTCCATTACGGATTCCACAAGTTCCTTCCTGTGCTCCATAGGGGCTTCCTTTCCTGCCATCCCTTACACGGCCTGCTCCGGCGGTCAGCATCTTGGTGATTATGTACGATTGCTTATTACAGATATCAGAAACGGAAAACCCAGTATAGCGTGAATGCCAGCAGAAATAAAGACAGCGCGAACGCATTTTTGAGCCAGCGCGGGGTCGCCATCGTCTCATGTCCGGTCTTCCGTCCTCTGTAGATGTGGCTTCGCCAGATTTCCGCAGCCTGCGCGGAACCGGGGAAACCGCCTTTGAGCGCGAGGCATAGCCAGGAGGACAGCTTCTTGTCCGGCAGTTCGCGGGCCAGCTTCATCAGCTCCTCTACGCTCCTTGTCTGCGGCAGCTGCTGGGCTGCAGACTTCAGCCCTTCTTCATTAAGCAGACGCAGGCACAGGACGGCAAAAGCAAACAGGTCATAGCTCTGGTCGCCTGTCCGGCTTCCGGCATTCCAGAATCCACGGTCATGCCATTCGGTGAACTGCTTCACACTGCGTCCGATAGGGCTTGCTCCCCCGTAATCAATCAGTTCGGCTTCCCCGTAGCTGGATACCATGACATTCTCCGGCTTGAGGTCTCCGAATACGAAGCCGCACTCATGCAGCGTCTGCAGCTTCTCCAGAATCGTCATTCCGACTAGCCCCAGCCAGGAGGCGCCGTTCCTGGACAGGAAATGATGCAGCGGCCTTCCCTCCACATAACGCATCACATAAAAGGGCGTATGGTCCCGGTCCTTGAAATCATCCGATTCCAGCAAATAGGAGGATAGCGGCGACTCCTTGCGGGCCCGGTGCTCGCTGCGCTTACGGCAGGACTGCAGGGAGGTCAGCACGTTAATCTCAGACTGCAGCTCCAGCGTATCGTATCCGATCTTAAGCGCATACCGCTCCCGTCTGCCTTCCCGCTGCACAAGATATACGGTTCCGTTTGCCCCCTTCCCCAGCACACGCTCCACGACATAACGGTTCCCCCGCCATCTGCCGGTAATCACTGTGCCTGCCGGATAGGATGGATTAGACGACATACCCATCAATCATCCCTTCTCTTGCCCCGTCATCTTCCCCTGGAAGATAATTACGATGTTCCTCCAGTTTATCATACCGATAATGTTCCAGCACCTTGAAAATAGCCGGTCCGGTCGGCGTAGCCCCCCGCATCTTCAGTCTGGAAAAGAGGGAGCGGACCTCAGACACATTCCGGGTCCAGTCAATATCCAGCATGGCATCCTCACTGCTGGAGCGCCCGGGAAAATGGAATACGGCAATCTCGCTGCGCCCTTCCCGGGCCTCCAGACTAAGCGCCAGATCACGGATGGCGTCCTCCACCGCGCCAAGCTTCGGCTTCATGCTGGCGCTTGCGTCAATTAAAAGCGCTATGCGCAGCGGCGAGGTCTCGGTCAGCTCATCCACCACGGTAACCACCTGTGACCGCTGCTGCGGAGGCAGCTCCGCCAGCGAGCCGTCGCCGAGAATTTTTTGCACCTCTTTATTAACCGCCTGCTGAATGGTCTGAACCACCGTCTTGCGTGTCATCATCTGAATGGTCTGGGCCAGCTGCGGGGTTCCCACGATCCGGCTGATCCCGCCCCCTGCCTTGGCAATATCGGCAATCTCCCGGCTGCCCAGCTCACCGATGGTTCCATAATCTATGACCCCTACAACATTGACCGTGATTCCTTCCTGACGGGCGTGCGCAGCCGCCAGCACCGGACTCTCCCCCACATTTGAACAACCGTCCGTGATCAGCAGAATTTGCTTCATGACCGTTCCTCCCTTCCTTGTCTAGTTACTAGCATTGCCAAGGTTGAGAGATTTCAAACGCCGCTTTACGCTGGAAGTTGAATTGAAAATACTACGTAAAAATGAGTCTCTGCGAGACTTTTGGGCCTCCGATCGCTGTTGTCTTCCGAGTTTCTGATTTGATAAACCATTTAGCGGTTGAAATCGGAAGACAAAGGCGAATGCTTCGCTTCTGCGGCTCCAAAATTCTCTCCATTCCATTTATTTTACGATAAACCTTCAACCCCAACTTCCGGCCGCTAACCAGCAGCGGTTGAAACGGAGCGGAGCAGGGGCTGGCGAGTGACTGGAATGCACTCGCCGAATGATTTGAAGACAAGACCCGGCCTTTCAGCACTGACCGTGCTTTCGGCCCTTAAATGTTACTTTTACTCATACTTTTACCCATACCCGGGCTTATATTCATGCTCTTGCTCCAAATCCCATAATCCTGCCTAAAATGCAACATTCCTCTCATTAATCCCTCCTGGTATGGAAAATGTTGCACAAAAGGCAGGATTCCTACCCCCGTAAGTCAATTAGCCGAAAGAATATTGCAATTTATGCAACAATCCACTAAAACACCGGGGTATCTTCAGCGCCAAGCTGCAATATGTGCAACATTTCCCGCTTACTCACCCAATAGACTAATTAGTTTTCAGGTCAACGGCTAACTGGTTAGCTAACCGTACGAGGGCGCTCCATCCGGCCGACGCCGGGCATATGCAGACTGGACCATTCCGGGTGATAATGATCGACACGGCTGACCACAATCGTCATATCATCATGGACCTCATTCCCCTGATAGCGGATTACCTTATCCAGCAGCTCATCCGCCATATCCTGCGGGTCATCGCCCTCCAGCTCCTGAATCAGACGTTTCATCCATATCTCCTTATTAACGGCATATCCGGGCGCATCATAAATACCATCGGTCATCATGATGAGGATATCACCGGGACGCAGCTGCATGGTGACCAGATCCACCTCAATGTCTTTGATGATGCCGATTGGCAGATTGCTGGCCGTTACAGGAATTACCTCGCTGCCCCGCCGGATGAAGCTCGGAGCGGAAGCAATCTTCATGAAGATGGTCTGCGCCGAATACTGGTCGATCAGCGCCATATCTACTGTCGCATAGAATTCATCCGGGGAGCGCAGCAGCAGAATGGAATTGACGGATTTCACCGCCAGCTTCTCATCCATCCCCGATTGCAGCAGCTTTTCCAGCATGGATAACGCAGCGCTGCTCTCCATCCGGGCTCGCTCCCCGTTCCCCATTCCGTCACTGATAGAGACGGCAAAGGTGCCGTTGCCCAGCTCCACCGTACTGAAGCTGTCTCCCGACAGCATATCGCCTCCCATCGCAGCGGCAGCTACGCCGGAGCATATCTCGTAAGCCTTGGCCGAGCCAAAGGTCACCATCGACAAGCCCTCGCGAGGATGGACGGCGGTCTCACTGACCACTGCGATATTCTCCTCCAGAATATCCGAGAGCAGCGGGGCGATCATTTTGCGGCATTCATCGAAGCCCCGGGTGTAGGCATGCACGACCTCAATCTCCACCCGGCCGGGATCGAGACTCAGAATCTCAATGCTGTGAATGGAGAGGCCCAGCTTCTCCAGCGCCTCCCGGATCTGGCTCTCCTGACGGTACATCGCCTGCCCTTCCCGCTTAATCTCCTTCGCCAGATCCTCCATGACCTGCGAGACACCGGATAATTGCTCGGCCACAAATTGGCGGCTGTCGTATATTTGCCGCTTCCAGCGCATATCATGCTGGTATAGCTCATATTGCCCCTTCATCACCTCAAGCACCTCCCCCGTCCTGCCGCAGATCCGGCTCCACTCCGGCGGCAGCTGGGCAGCGGTAATGTCCGGGCACTCCTCAACCGTGGTCATCATGTCCGTCATATATCTGTAGGTCTGATAGAACTTGGCGTCCCAGCAGTGGGTCCGCCGGATGCACCCGGCGCAGGCTCCTTCTGTTACCGTATTCATAAAGTCCTCCATCTCACGGTCGCTTTTGCCCGCCTCTGCGGCCCGGGGAATCTGCCCGAAGCTGCTGGAGAGCTGCTGGAATACCTGTGAGAACTGGGTCACCCGGTCTGCTGTAATATCCCGGACCCTCCGGGCATATTCATGCTGGGAACGGCTGTGATCGGCCGTGCCTGGTACATATTTGGCTATGGCAGTAATCAGCCCCTTAGGTGTTAGAAGAAACAATACTACGGCTGCACAGGTCTCCCAGGTGGAATTCATGACATCGCCCGGTCCCATGAAATAGACCGATAGAATCGTTGATCCCAGCAGCATCCCGATGGAGACCGCCCCTTTGCGTCCGGACTGCATCATCCCTGCCAGCATCCCGGAAAAGGCCAGCAGGCTCATTTGATAGATGGCTCCGATATCGGCCAGACTGAGGATCAGCCCGGTCACTACGCCAACCGCAGCACCAAGCGGCGCTCCCCCGGCCAGGGCAAAGATCAGAATCAGAAACCGCGATAACACATGCTCCAGTGAGAGCCCGTTAATAGTCCATCCGACAAGGCCAGTCATAACGGAAGCCAGCAGGATGATCAAACAGAGTACCTCCTCATTGCGGAGTGCCCTGCTTTTCTGCTTATAGGTGAATAAAGGAAGCGCCTGCAGGAATACAAGCGTCAGCACGAACCCGAGTATGGCATCAATGGCCGCCATCATCAGCGGATACCACGTGAGTGAAGGACCCATAACGACCTGGAACAGTCCCACCATAAAAGAAGCTACGAACACCATCAATGGGGCATAAGACAGATCCACCCGCTGGAAGTTCTCCAGCCCTTTGTAGATCAGATAAAAAATAATCAGCTCTGCCGCAACCACGAGGGCACCCGGAAACGGTGTGAAGAGACTGCCGAGCACGATGGCTGCAGCCACAGGGAGCATGGAATCCCTGCGCATAAATACAATGACGGCAAAATAAGCAGCAGCAAACGGGGTAAGCTCATCCAGGATCATAGCCCGTCCCAGCAAAAAGCCCATTAGGCTAAGGAGCAGCGCCCACTTCTTAACCGCGATGAACTGGACCATCGGCAGCCTGGTGCCCCACGCCGTAAGGCGCGTACCAAAGGCTTCTTTCTGATTTTTGTCTTTGCTTCCTGCTCTTGTCCACTCCGGCAAATTCACCACATTGCTTTTACTCATTCCATGCACCACCCGTTTATGAATTTTATGGTTCTCATTATATAGCGGAGGTCTTAAGAAAGTTTGTCAGAAACAGAGAGCAATCTGTAAAAAATTTCCGACAAAAAAGCCTGTCCCGACATTCTGTGGAAAAGCCTTTCAATCCCGTACGGGGTAAAAGATTGGCTGCGGACTGCCGCAGTCGCACTGCCGGTTGCAGGTAATGCCCGCGCGGACATTCGTCAGCGATTGCCCTAGAGTTATGTGAGAATGGCATGGATGCTGTCGGCAATTTGTTCAAAGCCCGACAAAAATAGCCGGAAGCTCGGGCGCGCGGTATAGAGCTGGGGCGGGCTGGGCTGCTCATACTCTGCGTTGCGAGCAAATTGTAATCGGTTTTCCGGTTACATTTGGTCAATGCGCCCCCACTTTGCTGATTGTAATCGGTTTTCCGATTACATTTGATTCACGCACCTCCACGCTACCGAATGTAGTCGGTTTTCCGATTACATTCGGCCCGCGGGCACAAACACAAAAAAACCGCGAAGGGCAAAGGACGCCCCAGCGGTTTATTTATGATGTGCAAGACTCAGATTATACGCGCTTGGCTCCACGGCCGCCGCGCTTTCCTTCTGTGTTCTTCTTGATCGAAGATATCCGTTCTTCGCTGTCTTTCAGGAAGCGTGACATTTTATCCTCGAATGAAGGTTTACCGGCTGCAGGCTTGAATGGACGCCCACCCCGTTCACGATTGAATCCACCGCCGCCTCCGCCACTGCCGCCTCCGCCGCCGAAACGGTCTCCACCGCTTGGACGTTCAGGTCTTGGAGCTCTGGGGGGACGTACTTCCGATGCCGGCTTATCAACGGCTTGCTTAATGGAAAGTCCGATCTTGCCGTCCTTGTCAACATTGATCACCTTAACGGTTACTACATCCGCAATCTTCAAATGATCGTTAACATCCTTGACGTAGTTATCGGCGATCTCCGAGATGTGAACGAGACCTGTGACACCTCCTGACAGATCCACAAATGCTCCGAAATGCGTGATGCCTGTCACCTTGCCCTCTAACTTGGTGCCCACTTCAATTGCCATAGAATAAAATGATCCTCCCTTAAAAATATACAGACGAATATAATGTCCATCCTGTCTGCGGTGATTTGATTATACAGTAAAGAGCAAAGCAAGGCAACACAGCGTAAGCCTCTTTTCTCCTGCTTTTATTGCCCGGATTGCTCGGTACGGATGGGTAATTCCCCTGCAGGATACATATTGTACCATTTACGTGCTAATTGTCCGATATACTCATCGTCATTCAGCCGCGAGACCTCATATTTCAATTGATTCAGCGTGGCTGTTACACTCTCACTGTTCTCTTTCTTACGGGCGAGCTGTTCGCTCTTGTCGGCGATTGCTGCGCTCTGGGCAAAGAAAGTGAATCCGGCCCAGCCGAAGAAAATAGCCATCACAAGAATCCATATAAACTTTCTTCTCTTCGCGCCTGCGGCCGAAGCATTCTGGTTCGTATTCTTCTCTTCCGCAGAGAATCTGTTCATTCAGCTTACCTCCAGTTCCAGGGTTTCAAGGTCAGCGCTTCCGCCACCCTGATATCCACTCGGTGATCCTCACGATCCGGGCGCTATGAACGAACCGGGATGCATACGGAGAGGCCCACCTTACAGGAAGTACCCAGATTGGCTTGGTTAGACGCAGCAGCAGCTTAAAAATATAAAGAAGGACCCGGCCGATCAGCAGCACTGTTCCCTTAACCAGGCGCCACAGCCAGAGAATCGGACCTCCGATGACTATGGTAACGAACCGCCATAGCATCCTGCATACATACTGAACCGACTGAATTAACCTTACCACAAAACGCTGCACCGTAATACTGAAGATCAAAAAATAGATCCATACACCTAGAAAGAGGCCAAGAACGACATAAAACCTCAATTGTCCCTGGTTTCCGGCATAAAGCATGCGAAAGACCAGCAGGGCCGCCCCTATCCAATACAGCAAATCCAGCAGCGCATTCAGCCAATTGGGAAATCTCAGCTTCTGCGACAGCACCCGGTAGCTGTCATAGGCCAGTCCCATGGCAATGCCGGACAGAATCATATAGAGCAGGGTGATCCATTGAACGGAGGGATTCATTTAAACAGCTTGCGGAGAATCCCTTTATTTTTGCCTTGCGCCCCGGGGTCCAGATAAATCAGGGAATGAACATTGCCTTCAAGGGACAGCATTCCATTCTCCAGACTTAGATTCTTGATATGTAAATGAGTCCCCCGAATAGTCAGCTGACCAAGTTCTGTACTCAGCAGAAACTCTTCGCTGTCAAAGCTCTCCACATTCTGCACACCGGTAAGCTCAATCTGCTTGCGGCTGCGCATGTGCAGATCATGCTGTTTGTTGACTTTGGCTGGCTCGATCATAGCATGTACCCCTCCTTCTTGGTTCTAATCTATGAAGGAAGGACAGGGTATAGAACAGGTGGAAACAAGAAAATAACCCCACAAAGTGGGGCTTTAGCTTAGATGATGACTCAGGTACTTTGCGGGGACCCCAAAACATATAAATTCTTATCTTTTAAAAAAGAGGCATCCCGCTCCGCCGTCTTCCGGCTTCAGGGATACCTCTTAACCTTATGCTGCGATGATCTGCTACCAGTCGAGTCCCGTGCTTTTGGCAACAGGTTCTTCACGGAGCAGGGTATACATTCCGGCGGCCTCGTCCTTGCGGGTGGTTTCCACCAGCTTTTCCACTTTGACCGTCACAAGCTTTTGGCCGAACTGCACGGTAATCTCGTCACCGATCTTTACCGTGCTACTCGGTTTGGACTCCCGTCCATTGATCAACACCCGGCCCTGTTCGGACACATCCTTGGCCACGGTGCGGCGCTTGATCAGACGGGAGACCTTCAGGAACTTGTCCAGACGCATTAGTTAACGGCTTCTTTGAGCTTGTTGCCTGCCTTGAAGGCCGGCACTGTGGATTCAGGAATTTCGATAGGTGTGCCCGATTGCGGGTTACGGCCGGTACGGCCGGAACGTTTGCGCGTTTCAAAAGTACCGAAGCCGATCAGCTGTACTTTATCTCCGCTTGCGAGAGCTTCTGTAATTTCGCCCAGCATTCCGTTAAGTACGGTTTCTACGTCTTTTTTGGATAGTCCGCTTTTCTCGGAAATGTTGTTTACCAGATCTGTCTTGTTCATAATTTGAAGTTCCTCCTAGGATACAAAAAATAAATGAAAATCAGGTTTACCGGAAAATCACGGCAAATCGTCATTTCGTCTTTATGATATTCTGGACTCCGCCCTCAATTCCTGCCACGATCCGCCGTTTTTTTTGAAAAAGTAACATCATGCGTAGGATATGGGGCTTTTAGCACTATAACATTATAAACCTCTCAATGCACTTTAAATCAGAGATTCGCGCCAATAGTCACAGCATTGCCTTGAAACGCACGGGATATACCGCAGAAGACTATAATTCTAGAATCTATTGCTTCCGCTCTTCCGCCTTGGCTTCCTGCCAGAGGCCTTCCATCTCTTCAAGCGGGCTGTCCTCCAGCCGGACTCCCTGATCGCGCAGACGCCGCTCAATATACTCGAACCGGGCTACGAACTTGCGGTTGGTACGGGTCAGGGCTTCTTCCGGATCGGCTCCGATGAAGTGGGCCGCATTGGTGGCTGCGAACAGCAGGTCGCCCAGCTCCAGCATCTGCTCCTCGGCGGACTGTCCCGTCTCAATCGCCTCCTGGAGCTCGTCAATCTCCTCGCGGATCTTAGCCAGCACATCGCCGGTGTTGTCCCAGTCGAATCCGACTTTGGAGGCCTTCTTCTGCAGCTTGTACGCCTTCATTAGTGCCGGCAGATCCCTTGGGACCCCGCTAAGTGCGGACAGGGCTTCGGGCTCCACGCCTTTACGCCGCTTCTCCTCAGCCTTCATCCCTTCCCAGTTCTGCAGCGCTTCCTCGGCATTGCCGGCCGCCTGATCCCCGAAGACATGCGGGTGGCGGAACAACAGCTTCTCATTCAGCCCCTCTATGACATCGTAGACACTGAAGGTTCCCAGCTCCTCTTCCATCTGGGAGTGCAGCATAATCTGGAGCAGCAGATCACCCAGCTCTTCCTTCATATGATCCGGATCATCCTCGTCAATCGTCTCCAGCACCTCATAGGTCTCTTCGATCAGATTTTTGCGCAAGGATTCATGCGTCTGCTCACGATCCCAGGGGCAGCCCTCGGGGCTCCGCAGAATATCGACAATTTCATGCAGCCGGGCAAAGGTGCGATTACGCGCTTCATCCGCACGGCTCGCCGGAACATATACCAGCGACAGATTACCATAGCCGTCCAGCCGGTCCAGCTCGTACAGCGGCACGCGGAGTATCTGCTCCTCGCCCTCCACCCCAAGCGCATGTGCGGCAATCACCTCATACTCGGGCGGGTAGAGCTCCATCAGGCAGAGCTTAGTCTCAGACGCGGTGAAGCTGTCATAGACCTGCCCGATCAGGGTATGCAGCTCCGGGTGGAGCTGGGAGCTGCGGATACCGGAGGCATCCAGCAGCTGGAAGCCATCAATCGGATCAAAGCCCAGACGGACGAATGCTTCATCCAGGAAGCTCTCGCCGCCGAGGATATTCAGCTCAATGCCCGCCTCCGGGCAGCGCCCGCGCAGCAGGGAGACGGCGGATTCGGCCACCATGGGATGCCCCGGCACGGCATAGACGATCTCCGTGCCCTGCGGAGCGGCCGCAGCCTTCTCGATCAGCGTTGCCGTAATGGCTTCATAGACCTCCGGGAAGGACGACAGCGACTCATACAGCCCGTCGAAGGACTCCCAGGCGATCTCCATCTCCGCCAGTGCAGCCATGACAGGATGCTCTGCGGTCCGCACGTATACGGCCGAGGCCGCCTTCAGCTTCTTGATAATGCCGAGTGTCAGCCGGTCCGGGTTCCCGGAGCCCAGGCCGACGATCGTTAATGTTGCGCTCATGCCAGTCTACTCCTTCCAGGCAGCCGCCTGCTGCTATTCGCGAAGGCGGCTGCGCTATGTATGTTCAGCGCCTTAAGGGAACAGGCGCAGCTTTTTTAGCTTGTCCGCTAAGCGGGGGCCGACGCCCGGAAGCTGGCGCAGCTCGCTCTCGCTGAGCAGCCGCAGCGCCACTGCGCCGAGTGCGAAGACGGCGCAGCCTGCGAGCACGCCGAGCAGGCTCTGCGCCAGGGCCGCGGTCCGCCCGCCGCCGAAGCCGGCGGCGTCTGCCGCCCAGGCTGCGCCGCGGCTCACGGCTGCGGCGGCCAGCCCCAGGCCCGCGAGCAGCGCCGCGGGCTTCAGCAGGACATCTGCGGCGCGCAGCCGCAGATGTCCCTGCCGGTAGAGCAGCAGCACGTTCAGCGCTGCTGCGAAGAGATGTGCGGCCACGCCGGCGATGGCCGCACCGGTAATGCCCTGCTGCGGGACCAGCAGCAGGTTGAGGGCCGCCTTAAGCGCTGCTGCGGCCAGGAGGTGCAGCGCCGGCGCGCGCACGGCGCCCAGGCCTTGCAGCAGCGCGGCGGAGATGATGCTGACCGTACCGCCCGCGGCGGTGAAGGCCAGCCAGGTCATTGCGCCGCTGCCGGCAGCATCTCCGTACAGAGCCGTGTTCACCGGCTCTGCAAGCACGGCCAGGCCTACGGAGGCGGCTAAGCCCAGCAGCCAGAACCAGCGCAGCGACAGCGTGATGCGCGTGCGGATCAAAGCCTCATCCCGCTGGTACTTCGCTTCGGCCAGCGCCGGGATGAAGACCACCGAGAGTGAGGTCGCCAGCATCGTTACAATCTGCACGAGCGGCAGCCCGCGGTTATAGATGCCGAACTGGGCCATCGCAGCCGTCTCGCTGCTCCCGCTCCCCGTAAGCAAGCGGGGAACCGTGAAGACATCAACCAGTCCGATTAACGGAACCGCCAGCGCGCCAAGCATCACCGGGAGGCCGTAGGCCAGCAGCTCGCGGGCAGGAACGCCCTGCTTGGCACTTCGTACAGCCGATGCCGTTCTGTCCTTGAGCGGAGCTTGGAGCTGCCTGTCCGGCAAGCCCCGGCGGTGGCTGCGCCAATACAGCAGCATTACGCCAAGACCCGCAATCCCGCCTCCAGCGGGCCCCAGCATCGCACCGGCAGCAATGCCTGCCGCATCTGCGCCAGCACCCGTCAGATACAGCAGCAGCGCGATCATGACCGCGACGCGTACCGACTGCTCGACCACCTGTGACACGGCGGTCGGCATCATATTGTGCAGTCCCTGGAAGTAGCCGCGCAGCGCCGCCATCAGCGGCACCACCGCCAGCCCCCAGGCGCTGCTGCGCAGAGCCGGGACAATATGGGAGCTGCCGACCCATACCGCAATCAGCGGAGCCCCGGCGTAGACGAGTATCCCGAGCAGCAGGCCGCTGGCCGCCGTAATTCCGGCTGAGAGCAGCAGCACCCTCCGCCCCTGCTGCACGTCCTGTGCCGCCGAAGCCTCGGCCACGAACCGTGAGATAGCGGAAGGCAGCCCGAGCATGGCCACCGTCACAAGAATTGTATACAGCGGATAGACCGTATTGTAAATGCCGAACGCGGCGTCACCGCCCAGATTCTGCAGCGGTATCTTCTGTAGCGTACCGATCAATTTCGAGAAAATAGCTGCCGCGCTAAGAATAAAAGCGCCCTGCAGCAGCTTCGAGCCTTGCGAATTGGATGTCATCGTTTACCTGCTTCTACAGCCATAACTGCCATAATATAGAGCTTCCTTGCTTTATACCTAAGCAAATGAATTTCTATATTATAACTTATCCAAGCCTAGAAGTGTAAGTGACCCTGCTTAGGTTCCCAATCCGGTCTCCTTCACAGCAAAAACCCGCCATTCCCTACGGTTATATAACCAAAGGAAAAGCGGGGCTCTTCAGCACCAGCTGATTACTGCTCCATTTGCTTGCCCAGGAAGGCTGCGGCTGTCTCTGCCATTTTCACTTCCATCTGGGCCATTTTGACTGAATCATCCTTATTCAGCAGCACTACGCAGCCGATGGGATCTCCTCCGGAGATAATAGGCGCTGCCACATACGTGGATAACAGCTCCGAGTGGTCCTTGCTGATGTCATAGCTGCCTGCATTGGTCTCAAGCATCGTTTTACGGCTTTCCATTACCTTTTCCAGCAGCACGCCCACTTGCTTCTCCAGATAATCCTTCTTGGAGCCGCCGGCGAGCGCGATGAACGTGTCCCGGTCCGTAATCATGGTAATATGCCCTGTTCCTTCATACAGCGACTCTGCATATTCTTTGGCGAAATCACCCAACTCACCAATCGGCGAATATTTCTTCAGGATAACCTCACCATCGCGGTCAACAAAAATTTCCAGAGGATCGCCCTCACGAATCCGCAAGGTGCGTCTGATCTCTTTAGGAATAACAACTCGTCCGAGGTCATCAATACGTCTTACAATACCAGTAGCTTTCATTTCACATGTTGCCCCGCTTTCTTAAGAAGTATGGTCCAACTACTGTCCATTATGGGAATGGTTAATCCCGGTGATTTATCGTAATATCTGACCATAGTATTCATCTCTTCCCAGTTCCTTATACATCGGTCAGCCCGCATATAATTGTTCATGGAGAATGAGAACGCCCTGACCTGGCATCTTTCCAGTTATGATCACTAATTGGGGTTTCTATACCACCGCACCATTCTCCGCATTTCCTTTTGTGCCGAAAAAAAACCGCCCGGATGCATGGCGCATCAGGCGGCTTGTCCAGCCTAACTTTATTTAGCGGCTTCCGTAGCAGCCGGTGCATCTGTAGCGGCTGGCGTGTCACTACCCGCAGCCGGTGTAGCTGTCGCTGCCGGTTCACCTGCAGGAGCAGAGCTCTTCGGCAGGTTGATTTTAATCTCCAGACTATCCAGGTCCTTCTCCAGGAAGGTCTCCAGGCTGGCAGAAGCCGCAGCGTTCTTCACGGCTTTGAGCTGGTCGGCAGTCAGCGTATCGAAGGTAGTGTCCTTGCGGGCTTCCACCTTGATAATGTGATATCCGTAAGTAGTCTTGACCGGCTCACTGATCGTATTCAACGGAAGACTGTGGGCCGCGGCTTTGAACTCTGCTACATAATCTACCAGAGCCTTGTCCTTATATTCGCCGCCGGTTTCCTTCGTGCTGGTATCATCCGAGTATTCCTTGGCAACGGCTGCAAAGTCCGCACCGCTATCCAGCTTCGCCTTCACTTCCTGGGCGCGCTTCAGCGCGTCGGCATCCGTCCGCTCCTTGCCGGCGCTATCCGTCAGGCCAACCAGGACATGACGCAGAGTAGCCACACTATAATCAGCCTTGGTGGCTTCATAATGGGTCTTGACCTGCTCGTCCGTTAATTTCAGCAGCATGTCCTGATATACGGTAAGTACGCGCTGCATATAGGAACGCAGGTCCGACTCGCTCAGATCCTGTTCCTTCAGCGTGCTTTTGTATTTGTCGCCCAGCGCAGTCTTGATCGAGCCGATCTGTGTATCGACTTCTTTCTCCGCAGCCTTCTTCGCTTCATCCGAGGCCTTGTCCGCCAAGTATTCGAATGCGACCTCCTGCTTCAGAATGGACTCCTTGAACATATCAATCTCCAGATACTGCGCCTGCTCGGGGGATAAGAATTTCATTACGCGGGTATCCAGATTGAATTCCTTCTGGGTAATGGTGCCGCCCTTATACGTTGCCACCGCAGTATCATCACTTTTATTGCTGCAGGCAGCAAGCATGGAGAAGGACAGGGCTGCGGTCAGTGAGACCACCAGTACCTTCCAGGATTTTTTATTTAACGACATTGTGTAATTCTCCCTTCGATTTTAAAGACTGTTTGGCTGCCGCCAGGAATTGCTCCAGCACATCCAGCAGCTCCTTGTCACCTAAATCCTTCGCTTTGATACGGATAGTTGCCTTGGCATCCTTATCAAATTGTACACGCCTTTCAAAGCTATTACCAACTTTGGCGAGCTTTGCCGTATCAAAGGCCCCGAGGCTGCCCTCGTGGAAATTAAGCAGGACCTCATCCCCGCGCCGGACCATGGATTCCATGCCGTACAGCTTGCCGTACACCTTCAGCCGGGCCACAGAGAGCAGATTAATAACGGACTCCGGCAATTCGCCGAACCGGTCCAGCAGCTCATCCTCAAGCTCCGAGGCATCCTCGAAGGAGGCTACTGCAGCCACTTTTTTATAGATTTCTATTTTTTGGATACTGTCGTAAATATACTCGGAAGGAAGATAAGCGTCAATCGACAAATCAATGACCGTATTCCCCTGCTTCAGCGAAGTATCCTCCTCGCCCAGCACGCTCACCTT
Organism: Paenibacillus sp. FSL H8-0048; assembly: GCF_038002825.1. NCBI lineage: Bacteria > Bacillati > Bacillota > Bacilli > Caryophanales > Paenibacillaceae > Paenibacillus > Paenibacillus sp. FSL H8-0048. The sequence goes on from NZ_JBBODF010000001.1 coordinate 4,572,590, forward strand.
GCGTTTGCGGATTTCCTCCGCCAGCATCTGCGAATACAGGTCGAAGCCGACCGAGGCGATGAAGCCATGCTGCTCCGCCCCCAGCAGATTGCCTGCTCCCCGGATGGAGAGATCGCGCATAGCAATTTTGAAGCCGGACCCTAGCTCTGTGAATTCCTTGATGGACTGCAGGCGCTTCTCAGCCACCTCTGTCAGCACTTTGTCGCGCTGGTAGGTGAAGTAGGCATAAGCAATCCGGTTGGAACGGCCGACACGTCCGCGCAGCTGATAGAGCTGGGACAGGCCCATTTTGTCAGCATCATGAACAATCAGTGTATTTACATTAGGAATATCGACACCGGTCTCTATAATACTGGTGCTGACCAGCACATCATACTCTCCGTCCAGGAAGTCGAGAATCGTCTTCTCCAGCTCCGATTCCGACATCTGTCCATGCCCGATACCCACTCTTGCCTCCGGCACCAGCATGGAGATCTGCGCCGCCATTTCCTGAATACCCTGTACACGGTTGTACAGATAGTAGACCTGACCGCCACGGGCCAGCTCACGCTCCACAGCTTCCCGGGTCAGCGTCTGGCTATGCTCCACCACATACGTCTGTACGGGAAAGCGGTTCTCCGGTGGTGTCTCAATAACTGACAAGTCACGCACCCCGAGCATCGACATATGCAGCGTGCGGGGAATCGGCGTTGCTGTCAGTGTCAATACATCGACATTGGTCTTCAGCCGCTTCAGCTTCTCCTTGTGGGTCACGCCGAAACGCTGCTCCTCATCGACAATCAGAAGGCCGAGGTCCTTGAAGACCAGATCCTGTGACAGCAGGCGGTGTGTACCGATAATGACATCCACTGTCCCCTGGCGTACTCCCTTGATCGTGTCATTCTGCTCCTTGCGGCTGCGGAACCGGCTCAGCACCTGAATATTCAGCGGATAATTGGCAAAGCGCTCGCGGAAGGTCTCGTAATGCTGCTGCGCCAGAATCGTCGTCGGCACGAGCACCGCCACCTGCTTGCCCTCTATCGCAGATTTAAAAGCAGCCCGGATCGCCACCTCTGTCTTGCCATAGCCAACATCGCCGCAGAGCAGCCGGTCCATCGGACGGTTCTGCTCCATATCCTTCTTGATCTCTTCGATCGCCCGCAGCTGGTCACGGGTCTCCTCATACGGGAACATCTCCTCGAATTCGCGCTGCTCCTGCGTATCCTTCTCGAAGCCATAGCCAAGTGCGCTCTGGCGCTCTGCGTACAGCTTGATCAGATCATCGGCAATATCCTGAACCGAGCTCCGCACCTTGCTGGTAACCCGGGTCCATTCATTGCCGCCCAGCTTGTATACCTTCGGCTCCTTGTCTTCCGAGCCCACATATTTCTGAATCAGGTCAATTTGTTCAATCGGAACAGAGAGCTTGTCGCCTCCGGCATAGAGGATATGCATATAGTCGCGGTGGATGCCGCTGACCTCAAGCGTCCCGATGCCCATATATTTACCGATCCCGTGATTCTGGTGAACCACATAATCGCCGATCTTCAGCTCGGTATAGCTCTTAATCCGTTCGGCATTATCCATGCCCTTGGAGACCTTCCGCGCCTTGCGCTGCTTCTGCGAGAACATCTCACCTTCAGTGATCACCGCGAGATGAATCGAAGGAAGCTCGAAGCCGGAGCCCAGGTTGCCCTGCAGGATCGTTGGCTCCTCAATTCCATAGTCATCCAGTACCCGGCGGATACGCTCCATCCGCTCCTCGCCGTTCGCCAGCATGATCACCTTCACGCCGGACTTGTGCCAGCGCTCCATCTCGGATTTCAGCACATTCATCTGGCCATGGAAGTCCTGCATTCCGCGGCTGATGAAGCCTAAGATATTCTGTGGCTGAATATGCGGAACCTGACGCAGAAATATCGACATGAACAGGCTCTGGAACGGACGCTGGTACATAATAACATCGCTGTCGACAGAGAGCTGCAGCTCAGGCAGCGTCTTGCCGTTCTGCAGCAAGTGCATATTCCATTCCGACTCATCCCGCTCCAGCTGCTTGGCCGTCTCCAGAAGTCTGGCCGGCTCATCCAGGACAAGCAAAGTATCCTGAGCCATGTAATCGTACAGATGAATGCGTTCAGGGTAGAGCAGACTGATATATTTATAGACTTCCGGGAAATAGGTGCCCTGCCGCAGCATCTCCAGCTCCCGGCCCATCTCCTCACGCAGGCGCAGCTTGGCCTGACGGTCACTCATCTTCTCAAGCTGCCGCTCCAGCATCGCAGACGCAGCGGTAGAAGCCGCATCCTGGCGGAGCTGATCGAATATAATCTCCTTCGCCGGTGTAATCTTCACACTGCGGACCTTATCGATGGAGCGCTGATCCATAGGATCGAAGGTACGGATGGAATCTACTTCATCATCAAACAGCTCCACCCGGTAAGCCAGTGGAGAGGTCATGGGATAGAAGTCGAGAATACCGCCGCGTACACTAAGCTCACCGCGGTTCTCTACACGCTCCACCCGCTCATAACCCATCTCAATCATAGACATGAGGAAGTCATCCAGTGGCAAGGTTCCGTCCTGCGAAACCGTAAGCTGCGCTTCAGCCATGACATGCGGAGCGGGTAACAGTCTACGAACGCCGGAGTATGGAACAACTACAATTCCCCGGAAGCCCTGGGCGCAGCGCGTCAGCACATCAATCCGCTGGGCCAGCGTCTCCGGGCTTGAGACAGCGGCCTCAGCCGCAACCAGCTCATTCGCCGGGTAGAGCAGCACACGCTCCGGGGAAAGCGCTTCCTGTAAATCATCAGCCATCTTCTGGGCTGAGAACATATTATGGGTCACAACCAGCAGCGGACGCTGCGTCTCCTCATGCAGGGCAGCCAGCATGATTTGTCTGGCCGAGCCGGATAGACCGGAGATCAGCTGTTCCTTCATCCCTGCTGCGATGCCACGGGTGACAGACTGGAAATCAGTATCCTTGGAAAAATCTTCTATAAGACCTTGTAACAACAGGTGCACCTCTCTTACTAAACAGGCTAACAGCGGCAAGCCGCTGTCACCTATTATAATTGGAATCGAAAACAAGCCTCAGCGGATAAGGCCAAGGCTTGCGGATGACGATAGAGACAGGCGCTTCCACCTTACTGAAGCGGACTGGCCAGCAGGCTGAGCTCAGGGTTGTTATCCAGCGCCTGCTTGCAGTAATCGCAGGTCACCTTCACCGTAATCTCGCCTTCTGAATCATACGCTATTATATCTCTGCGCTCCGCAGGGGTCAAGGATTGCAGCCCCAGCTGCATCTCTGTCATATCGCTCCTGCCAATGCTTCCCAAGAACGTCCGGCAGTGCCTGCATACATAGTGTATTGCCATCTATATGCCTCCTGAAGGTAGTATATACCTCCAGTATGCCCCGCCCGGGAAGGCTTTAGCCGCAGGGTCCTGAACTCTATGCCTTGTATTTCATCCGTTGAATTTGGCCATGGTCTGTTCAAAGGTATGCTGCAGGCTAAATTCCACAGCATCGCAAGTATCACTTATCATGCTCTCAAGCTTTGCTCCATCCTTCTTGGCGAAGGTAGAGAGTACGTAGTCCACTATAGCAAAACCCGGCTCCGGACGGGATATGCCCATCCGCACCCGGTTGAAGCTCTGGGTGCCCGTATGCTGAATGATGGATTTGATGCCATTGTGCCCGCCGGCGCTGCCCTGATAACGCAGCCTGATCTTTCCCAGCTCCGTATCCAGGTCATCATAGACCACAATCATATCTTCCAGCTGGACCTTATAATAATCCATATAAGCCCGTACCGCTTCCCCGGACAGATTCATGAAGGTCATCGGCTTGATCAGCACCGTCTTCACACCGCCGATCATCCCTTCACCGATTACCGATTTGCACTTATTCTGGTTAAAGGCAATTCCATGTCTGGAAGCAAGCTCATCGAGGGCCATGAAGCCGACATTATGTTTGGTCTTCGCGTATTGCGTTCCGGGATTCCCGAGTCCAACAATCCATTTCATATTTAAGGTTTTTCCTTTCCACCCGGTACTCTCAGCAGAAGAGTTCCGTTTTTGGTACAATAAGTTTATACTCCGGAGACAGGTGATGAACATGCCACATCAGGGCGATATCTTAACACTGCAGCGCCATTTCCAGTACCATATTCAATATGCTGTGCCTGTTGAAGTCTATAGGGGGAACGTGCACGTAGACATCGGTGTAATTACAGCGGTAGACGAAGGCTTCGTAGAGCTGCAGGGTACGCTGTACAACCGCAGTCTCTTCACCTTCATCTCCCGTCCGGGATATTGAGGCTTATAAGGGCCTCGGTCCCAGCCGCTGCATCACGCCGATAAGGGTTACATCTTCCGCTTGACGAAAGGTGTAACCCTTTTTCTGCTGATCTGCCTGCGGTCTATTCGATTTCGAACAGCTTACTGATCGACAGCTCTTCATGCACGCGAATGATAGCTTCGCCCATAAGCGGGGCTACGGACAGCACCTTGAGCTTCGAGGTCGGGTTGCTGCTGCGAATTGGAATGGTATCCGTCACGATGATTTCTTTGATCGGAGAGTTTTCCAGACGTTCATGCGCCGGACCGGATAATACAGGATGCGTACAGCAGGCGTAGACTTCTTTCACGCCGCCTTCCATCAGAGCATTGGCTCCCAGAACAATTGTTCCTGCCGTGTCGATGATATCATCGATCAGGATCGCCGTTTTGCCTTCAATATTACCAATAATGTTCATGACCTCACTGACGTTCGGTTCAGGACGGCGCTTGTCGATAATCGCCAGCGGAGCGTTAAGGAAGTCTGCCAGCTTTCTGGCCCGCACCACACCGCCATGGTCAGGAGAGACGACCACCGGATTCTGAATTTGCTTCGAACGGAAGTATTGGGCCAGAATCGGAACACCCAGCAGATGATCCACAGGAATATCGAAGAAGCCTTGAATCTGCATCGCATGAAGGTCCATAGTAATGACGCGGTGTGCACCCGCCTTCTCAATCAGGTTCGCTACCAGCTTGGCCGTAATCGGATCACGGGAACGGGCCTTACGGTCTTGACGGGCATACCCGTAGTAAGGAATCACGACATTGATGCTCTTCGCGGAAGCACGCTTAAGCGCATCTACCATCACGAGAAGCTCCATCAGGTTGTCGTTCACCGGTCCGCAGGTGGACTGTACAATATAGACATGACAGCCCCGGACACTCTCCGACAGCTTAACCTGAATCTCTCCGTCACTGAAGCTGGTTGTATGGGACTCGCCCATCGGAATGCCGATATAATCAGCAATCTGGCTGGCCAGCTTAGGATTGGAGTTGCAGGTGAAAATCTTGAGTTTGGAATCACAATAAGTCATAAAATATAAACCCTCCGTGACGGAATTTAACTGGCCAAAGCACCGGCGCGGAAGTGCAAGAAGTCCGTCCGGCGCTCTAAGCCTACAGCTGCTTTCTGCTTACACGCTTTACAATGGACTATGCTGGTCTTTCTTCGCCTTGGCCCGGGAGCGGATCTTCTCTGCATAACCCGGCTTATTCTCCTGCCTTGCTCTGGCAATCGCCAGATCGTTCTCCGAAACCGGACGCGTGATAGTGGAACCGGCGACAATGAATGCGCCCTTGCCCACTGTAACCGGAGCAACAAGATTCACATTGCTGCCGATGAAGGCATCATCGCCAATCTCAGTTCTGAACTTATTATAGCCGTCATAATTAACGGTGATCGCGCCGCAGCCTATATTGACATTCTTGCCGACCTCAGCATCACCGACGTAGCTTAAATGAGATACCTTGGAGCCGTCGCCGATTGTAGCATTCTTGATCTCCACGAAGTCGCCGACCTTAACACCCTCACCCAGAACGGTGCCGGGACGTAAATACGCAAAAGGCCCAACGGAAGCCCGTGTGCCGACCTGAGCCTGATTCAGCACGGAATGCTTCACAGCCGCTCCGTCCATAATCACGCAGTCTTCAATTTCGCTTGCCGGACCGATCACACAATCTTCGCCGATCACTGTCTTGCCCTTGAGTACCGTGCCTGGATACAGCACCGTATCTGCTCCAATCTCAACCTCTGCCCCGATGTAGGTGGAAGCCGGATCGATGATAGTGACTCCGCCGAGCATATGCCCCCGGTTGATGCGCTGACGCATATAGCCTTCGGCCTCAGACAAAGCCAGGCGGTCATTTACACCAATGGACTCCGCTGCATCGTGGGCCTGATAACCCAGAACGATATCGCCCTGCGCCCGGAGTATGCCGATAACATCCGTCAAATAATACTCCTGCTGGTTGTTGGTGTTCGTAACCTTCTCCAGAGCGGCAAAGAGCTTAGCATTATCAAAACAATACGTCCCTGTATTGATCTCGTGAACCGCAGCTTCACTCTCTGTGCAGTCCTTCTGTTCCACAATCTTCAGCACTCCGCCGTCTTCGCCGCGGATAATCCGGCCATATCCGGCAGGCTGCTCCATAACAGCAGTAAGGACTGTTGCAGCGGCATTCTGTGCTTCATGCAAAGCCATCATGCCTTCAAGTGTCTCGCTCATGACAAGCGGCGTATCGCCGCAGATAACAATGGTGGTTCCTTCTTCACTGCCCAGAAGATCCTTGGCCTGCTTGACGGCATGGCCGGTTCCCAGCTGGACATCCTGCAGCACATATTCGGCATCCCCGCCTAAATATGCCTTAACCTTTTCGGCGCCGTGCCCTACGACAACTACATTACGCTGGCATCCGGTCGCCTTCACTGTATCAAGCACATGCCCTACCATGGGTTTGCCGCAGACAGGGTGCAGTACCTTGTATAATTTAGATTTCATGCGCTTGCCTTGACCTGCAGCAAGTACAACAGCCATTCTCTTCAAGAATGCCAACCTCCTACTTCTTGAACTCACTACTGAATATATCTCATTCCGGGCAAAAAGAAAAGAGAACCATGCAGGCATGGTTCCCTTTTCTTCGAACCCCAATAAAATCACCCCACAAAGTGAGGCTTTGGCTCCAAGGCTGACCCGGGTACTTTGCGGGAACCCCGAAACATATAATGCGGTGTGGGCTGTGCCGCCCTTGGGGAGGCAGCAACTCCCGGAGAGTCAGCGGTTCACCGCTTAAGCTCCCTCTTCAATAACTTCCTCTTCTTCCGTAGCGGCACGTTCGTACTCGGCCAGAACCGCAGATTGAATCTTTTCGCGCGTTCCCGAAGAAATCGGGTGTGCGATATCGCGGAATTCTCCGTCAGGTGTACGCTTGCTGGGCATTGCAACAAACATCCCGTTATTCCCGTCGATGACGCGAATGTCATGAACAACAAACTCGTTATCGATTGTAATGGATGCGATTGCTTTCATTCTCCCCTCAGAGTTAACGCGGCGGAGTCTGACATCCGTAATTTGCATGTGTGTGTTCACCACCTTTTTCCATCAGAGACTTGGTGTATAATTCCACACAGCAAAGCGAATTCCTTCTTTTTCATTCCAAATAATGCCTGATTAAGAAGATTATTTTTGCAGAACCGTCAATTTCGACAGATTTCGTGCAGTTATCTTATGAATCCTCACAGTTTCGACATTATGCCCTACTTTTCAGAACCGGCCTCATCACTCGTTCAGGAGGAGAAATAATTGCCCGGAAACGCCGAAATACGCCGCACCTTGGAGTCCACCTCTGTCAGCTTCACCAGTGACACGTAGTCATGCAGCAGACGCTCTTCATTCTCCACATCGCCGGACTCTACCAGCACACCTACGCCTGCGACCTCTGCATTGAACTCACCCAGCAGATCAACCATGCCGCGTACAGTACCGCCCGCCTTCATGAAATCATCGACAATCAGCACCCGGGATTTCTCGCGCAGCGCCCGTCTGGACAGAGACATTGTATGGATGCTCTTATGGGAGCCCGACACATAGTTGATGCTTACAGCTGAGCCCTCCGTCACCTGATGGTCACGGCGGACCAGCACAACCGGTAGTCCCAGCTGAGCAGCCGTTGCATACGCCAGCGGAATCCCTTTGGTCTCCACCGTCATGACGACGTCAATCTCCACACCGTAGAAGGCTGTAGCAATGATCTTGCCGGCCTGCTCCATCAGGGACGGGAGGCCGAGCAAATCCGACATATACAGATAACCGCCGGGCAGAATCCGGTCACTCTGCTCAAGCTGCCCGCACAGACGGTTCACGAAGGCAAGCGCCATGTCCATGGGCATGCGCGGAATATACCGCACTCCGCCTGCTGCCCCGGCCAGTGTCTGCAGCTCGCCCATTCCTTCGCCTTCAAATACCTCTTTTATAATAGCCAGGTCCTCGCTGACCGATGACTTCGCCGCGCCGTACCGCTCTGCAAAAGTAGACAGCGGCAGCAGATCATGCGGCTTCTCCAGTAAAAATTGGGTCATATCAACTAACCGTTGGCTTCGTTTAAGTTTTTTCACGGAATGCTCCTCGCCAAAACCGAATATTACTATGAATAATATCATTATTGTACGGATTTACACAAGCGAAAACCGCTTTGCCGCCGTTATCAGAGCAGGGTCCCGTTCCGCTTAGCTAAGTGAACGCACTGCATAGACTTCCTTACAGAATCCGCGCAGCCCGTTATAAATTCTGGCCACCTTGGAGTGCTTGGAGACAAGACCAAATACGGTCGGACCGCTCCCCGACATCAGCACGCCGTCTGCACCCAGCTTCAGCATCGCTTCCTTGAGCTGCTGCACCTCAGGGTGGAGCTTCAGCGTCACTTCCTCCAGCACGTTGCCAAGACCCTCACAGACGGCTGAGAAGTCACCGGCCTCCAGAGCCTGCTGCATGCGCAGTGCGGACGGATGCACCGCTATATTGCCGGCGCGCACGCGTCCGTATACCTCTGCCGTCGATACATTGATCGGCGGCTTCGCCAGGATGACCCACATTTGCGGCGGATTCGCGATTGGAGTCAGCCGTTCGCCCCTGCCCGTAGCCAGGGCAGTACCTCCCGTGACGCAGAACGGGACGTCTGAGCCCAGCTCAGCGCCCAGTTCCTGCAGCTCGTGCACCGGGATGCCCAGGCGCCAGAGACGGTTCAGGCCGCGCAGCGTAGCCGCGGCATCGCTGCTGCCGCCGGCGAGGCCGGCAGCGACCGGAATTCTTTTGTCCAGATGGATATGTACTCCGCTTCTGACGTTATACCGGTCCTTGATCAGCCTTGCCGCCTGGAAGGCCAGATTCTTCTCATCCAGCGGAATATATCCGGCCTGGCTTGAGATAATAATCGAATCCCGCTTCAGCTCCGAAAGCTCCAGACGGTCCGCCAGATCGACCATTGTCATTATCATTTCCACTTCATGAAATCCGTCAGCCCGCTTATGCAGCACATCCAGCATCAGATTAATTTTTGCCGGTGCCTTCTCATACATTTTCAAGGCGTTCACCCACCCTCAGCTTTTCCCGTACAAAACAACTTAACATATTATATGAGAAACTGACAATGAAGTCCATTAAATATACATCCGGTTCTAAGAAGCAGAAAAGGTACCGCCCGCAGGCGATACCCGGTGCGGCACGACACCGCTATAACAACTTACAATTTCCGCGCAGCAGCCTGCTCTGCCAGCTGAATCGCCCGCTTCACCATATTCCCGGCGTCCACTGCCCTGATCCCGCCCCAGCCCTCCTGCTCAACCGTTTCGTAGAACCCAAGCTCCTTCGCCAGCTCCGTCTTCAATTCCTCCGACATCATGCTCCGTCTTCTGCGGCTCATTACGAATTCCTCCCTTGTATGCTGCTCTATGATGAACGTACTGCCTGTATAGTATGCAGCCAGAAGGCCAGTGTCATTCAGCAGAATTCAGGAAGACCCCAACATGCAAAAAACAGCCCCCCTGCAAGGGAGACTGTCATGACGCTAAGCTTTGATATACATAATCCGCATCTGCCCATCGTCTTCGGTAACTGTGATTTCCACAGATTCAGTAAGTATATCGGCATAGCTATAGGAGACACGCTTGAATGTCTGCTGCTCCTGATCGAGTTTGACAATAAATACAGAAGGGTACGTTTCTTCCAGGACACCGGTGCGTTCAACGGTCTTCCGACGGCCACCGTTAGCCCGCAACGTGATCTTATGACCGACGTGAGCTTCAAGACTGCGTTTAATTTCCAACAGCGCGTTATTAGCCATTGCCTGACGACCACCTCTTTCCTTGTCCATTATACAACTTCTATAACCACTTGTCAAATTAAATAAATAATTATAGATGATGACAAAAAAGTTGTCAACGGAATTTTTTTAGGCGAAGAAAGTCCTGATCTAAACACCTTGTTATCTGTAATGATGACTGGTTGCTCCCTTGGTCATCTTGTGTCAGAAGCTGCTTCCTTAACAGCAAAAATAGGATAAGCACGAATGCTTACCCTATTCCTTCGACCTGTTCAGTTATCGCTTGCCCGGTTACAGCACGGAAGGTGCAACCTTCAGCGTAGCCAGGTTCTGGAGCTGGGGCATTCCGATCCGGAAGCTGCCCCGCGTCTCTATTCCGCCCATCCCCTGATTGCCGCTGATCGTATGGCTCAGTACATCGCTTAAGTTCACCGTATCCCGGATGGAGGTAAAAGAGGCCTTGGCCGCGATATACACCGGGTCCAGAGCATGAATGAGTATTCTGCCCGGGGAGCTGGCGAAATTGGCACCATTGCCCAGAAGAGCCTCAAAGTGCGACTGGCAGGCTCCGGCTACGATCGTCAAGGCATCGAAATTTCGCTCATATTCACGGGCCACCCGGATCGCTGCCACAAAATTCTGTGAATTCTTATAACTGCTCAGACTGTACAGATCATAATTCTGCTGTTGCTTAAGTACTCCATCATGGCCGGTAATCACTACGATATCAGGACGCACTCGGGGCAGCAGACGGTACAGCGTCTCCGCCATTTTGGATTCGTTGACGTGATGTCCCTCCGCCGGTATACGCAGCTGCTCGTAGAGGCTCAGGCTCTTCTTCAGATAGAGCGCATCCCCGTCCAAATGCAGGACCTTGCCCGGCACTTCAAAGTAAGCCGCCTCCTTCGGAGATGGGCCCCAGGTCCCCGTAGACCCCGATACGCTCTCACCGCTCCGCTGGCTCTGGATCTGCCGGTCTTTACGAAGCCAGCTTAGTGATTCTGTTGCCTTGATCTGCGCACGCGCTCCCCGCTCGGTAACCCGTGTAGGAGGCACCTGAACCAGATCCTCCAGCGGGGAATCCGCCAGAAGACGAAACTCCGTGCCTTTAATGACTGCTCTATTCTGCAATATATTGTCTACCCGGAAGGTCACATCGCCGCCATAGGATTTACGAATGACCAAGTCTCCTAGATTCATTACAACACCACCTCTACCCCATGTTATGGGCAAAGGCCCCGGTTGGTTCATCCACCGGGAGGGTTTTCTGTATTCTATGCGATACCTGCGGCCAGAAGAACCGCACTGAGCCGCGCATACTCTTCAATGCTAAGCGTCTCGCCGCGCCGCGACGGTTCAATTCCGGCTTCGGAGAGCAGCGCCTCCAGGCGCTCCCTCCCTTCTTCCGGAAAGTAGCGGGCCTTAAGATTATTTGCAATCGTCTTGCGCCGCTGGGTGAAGGAGGCCTGAACCACATCAAAGAAATGCTTCTCGTCCGCTACCTCTACCGGTGGACGTTCTCTGACCTTCAGCCGGATCACAGCCGATTCCACATTCGGCTGCGGGATGAAGACCGTACGCGGCACCATGCAGACCAGCTCAGGCTCGCTGTAATACTGGACGGCAATACTCAGGCTGCCGTACTCCTTGCCGCCTGGAGACGCCGCCATACGCTCAGCAACCTCCTTCTGGATCATGACTACGATATTATCCAGCGGCAGCTTCTCCTCCAGCAGCTTCATCAGGATGGGAGTAGTCACATAATACGGCAGGTTAGCTACGACGCTAACCCGGTCCCTGCCCGCGAAATCCTCAGCGAACAGCTCCTGCAGATTCACCTTCAGCACATCGTCGTTACGGATCTTCACATGGGAATATGGCGACAGGACATCTCTAAGAATCGGAATCAGCCTGCGGTCAATCTCTACCGCAGTGACAGCCCCGGCTGTCATCGCCAGCCGTTCCGTCAGTGCTCCGATCCCCGGCCCAATCTCAAGCGCACCGGCTGTGCTGTCCAGTCCGGCGGCATCCACGATTTTATCCAGAATATTCTGATCAATCAGAAAGTTCTGGCCCAGGCTTTTTTTGAAGGAGAATCCGTAACGCTGAATTATCGCTTTGGTTCTTGTTGGGGACGAGATATTCTCGATACCGCTCATGAAGTAATGCCTCCCTGATCAATTTGGGCGAGGGCCTGCGCGAATTCTTCGCGGGTAATGCCGAACATCGCCAGACGTTTGTACAGCTGCTTGCCATTGCAATAACCGATACCGAGCAGATTGCCAAGCTGCATTCTGCGCTCAGCCGCCCGGGGATGCACCATCAGCCCTGCGTCCATGAGTTCATCCAGCCCGATGATAGCCGGTGCCCCCTCGAAGGAGGTATGTACATGCTCCAGCGCATGGCGGATAGCCTCAGGCGAAGCATTCTCTATTCCGATATCCCCCTTGCGGGTAGCATCCTTCTCCGGGATGAAGGCATGCTTGCAGCCCGGCACCTTGGCCGCGACGATTTTGCGGATTCGCTCTCCGGCATGATCCGGGTCGGTAAGAATGATAACACCCCGGCGCTCCATGGCCAGCCTGATCTTGGCAATGACCCTGCTATCCACTGCCGAACCCCCGGTTTCAATCGTATCGGCCTCAACCGCCCGCTTAACGGCAACGGTATCACTTTTCCCTTCAACCACAATTAGCTCTTTAATCATAAATAATTTTACTCCTTACTCCAGAACGCAAAAAGAAGAGGATTCGCTCCCCTTCTTTTTGGCTAAAGAATGTATAAGTGATGAGCGGCAGCTCTCTAAAATTTCGTAAGTGCTTCCCTCACTATATCGTATTAACCGCTAATTTGCAAAAGACATTACGTTTAGTTCAGCTCCGGCTTCACAGGTCCGATCACATAAAGTGTGCGCGACTTGCGGCCGAAATTACGGGCATGGCTCAGCGAATCGTAATAGACATCCACCTTGTTGCCTTTGATGGCACCGCCGGTATCCTCTGCTCGGCGAAACCCTAATCCTTCAATGTACACCCACCAGCCAATTGGTATAACACTGGGATCTACAGCTATCGTGCGGCCTTCCGTTACGCGTGTACCGGAGGCAGTACGTGTTCCAATACCCGGTTCCTGCGACGAATACGCGGTCATGGATACGTTTTTGATCATTCTTTTATACTCGAAATCCACACCAGCCTTACTGGTAACATTGCTGGCCTTTGCGCTGGCTTTAGATGACTTGGAGGTTGTTACAGGTTTGGAGACTTTGGCAGTAACTACGACGGGCTTAGGAAGCGGCTTGGTACCAATGGCAATGACTTTGTCCTTGGTAACCGTCTGTACTTCCTTGCCGATCATGCGCATGGATGCCAGCTCGCCATCTTGATAGATCTTCTCGATGTGCTGAATCATTACGCCAGGCTTACCTGCCTGTGCCACTCTTACGGTTCCCTTGGTCAATGAGGGGTCTGCTGTCTTAATGACCCGGAAAGGCAAATTAGTTGTCCGTTGGACCACATGCTTGTTAATCCGGACAATTTTGATTTCCATGTCTGCAGATACTGCGGTGTCTAGCGAAGGGTAAATCTTGTCTAAGCCTTCCAGGCTGTAGCCCAGCTTGCCGATGGCCTGACCAATGGTATCCTCGGTCGTAAATAACGTCTCGGTCTTTCCGTCTACGGTAAGAGCGAACTTTTGCGCAGTGTTAATCACGATACGGTCGCCGTCTTTTATTTCATCACTAAGGCCAATAGATAATTCATCATGCGCCTGCAGCGTAATCTGTTCCTTAGCCAGCACATCACTGAACAGCGTTTCCCGCGTCTCCAGTGTCTGTACCTGTCCGTCTATTACTAGGGTAATTTCTTTTTTGCTCAGACCGTGTACGTACAGCAGTATTAACAGTGCGATAACAATCGATGCCACACCGGCAAGTAAAACTACGCGGGGATTTACTTGCTTCAACCGTAATGCGAAAGACCTGCTGGATGATTGCGAATCATGGGATACCTCTGGTTGGAATACGCCCACTCTTTCCATCCTCCTTACATAGCCCCGTCGTCCAAGTTATATCAAGGTAGACTGTATCATTTCTGACGAAACTAGGTTTGAGTTTGCAACAGGATACGCCCGCACTTGCTTCAGCGTTTCCTGCTCATGGATCGCCTGCTCGGCATAGGTACTCCGGAGATCTGTTATATAACAGTATGCCGGGAGCATCCTCATTATTCAAAACAAAAGAAGCCTAAAAAAGAGTTCATAGAGGACTCTTTCGTGGCTTCCCGGTGTCGAATACGTCGGAATGCTTATGCACGAGGTTTCCTCTCTTACTTGCGCTTACGGGGTTAGCTGTCGGGTTCGGACATAAGAGAGACGCCCTATCTCAGGTCACCCGCTCACGGCGGTTGCCCTCAAATTCACCCCAAGACCACGTAAAGAAATCAAATAATGCCTGCGGCAATTCTGCGTTAGTACTCTTGTACGTTCATGCGGCAGAGCATTATTGGTTCCCCCATTCTCCACTTCCGGAGACTCAGCGAGACGATCCATGAAATTAGTGACTGTCACAGTTACAACAGCTCACTGCACTGAAAAGATGATATCCTGTTTTGATACATGTTGTAAAGGACGATTCAACCACGTTTACGTAAAAAAATGATTAAAATATTGTAATAATCGGCCGTTTTTCCGTTATAAAAGTTTAATATATCCGCTATACTTCATTTTTCACCGCTTTTACTCCCGTTTTCATAGTATTCCAAATCGTTCCAGTGCGTTCGCATACGTAATTTCCGCCAATTCCTGTAATTCAATCCCTTTTATTGCCGCGGCCGCCTCCGCTACCAGTCTCACATGAGCAGTCTCATTTCGCTTGCCCCGGAAGGGGTGCGGAGTCAGATATGGGGAGTCGGTTTCGATCAGCAGCCGGTCCAGCGGAGTCTGGGCAAGCACCTCTTTGGGCACACGTGCATTCTTGAACGTAATCGGTCCTCCAAAAGAAAGATGGAAGCCCAAATCAAGACACATTTTGGCACTTTCCCAGCTGCCGGAGAAGGAGTGCATTACGCCGCCAACCTCGCCTGCCTTCTCCTCTCGTAGGATGCGGATCACATCTTCATGAGCATCGCGGTTATGAATACAGATTGGCATCTTCAGCTCACGGGCCAGCCCGATCTGCTTGCGGAATACTTCATGCTGCACATCCTTAGGGGAGGTGTCCCAATAGTAATCCAGTCCAATCTCACCGATGGCAACCACCTTGGGATGAGTGCACAGGGAGGCGATCCATTCCAGATCTCCGTCCTTCATCGTGATGGCATCCTGAGGATGCCAGCCAACAGCTGCATAAATATAATCATATTTCTCGGCAAGCTGCATGGTCGTCGGTATCGTGTCCCGGTTAAAGCCGATGTTGATCATCTTACTGACGCCAGCTTCCAGTGCCCTGGCAATGACCTCTTCGCGGTCTTCGTCGAATTGTGGAGCGTCCAGATGGGTATGGGTGTCGAATAACTGCATTACATTACATCCTTTCGGCCTGTTATTGTATCTATAATTCCAAGCTTGATCGGTTATTTGGCAAAAATCTCTGCGATGGACGCCGGCAGCTGTGGAAGGGCTTTCTGCAGCCTATCCTGCGGAAAATACAGATGGTGTCTGCCGCGGTGAATACCGCTGATGGAGCGGACAATATCCGAGACCTCGGAGATTTCCCTCAGCCGCTCATGCTTGTCCAGAAGCAGGATCTGCTTGCTGTCAAAGCCGTCTCCCGGACGGAATACGTCATAAGGAAGATCGGTGGGATAATCAATTTCCAGGTCATAATCGGGCCGGAGTCCCGCACCGGCAAAGCTGCGGCGGATTTCGCCAATTGTGTCTGCATCGAGATGCTCCATCTCTACATATTTATACAGTTTACGATGGATAAACCGGCTGCACAAGTCGCTCAGGATCTCATCCTCCTCCAGCGTCCACTGCATGAAGGCAGTCTGCATCAAGGCTTCATCCAGCAGCAAATACTGCCCGACCGTTACCTCTCCGCTGAACAGATCACTTAAAGGCTCGATCATGAAACGGAAGGCATGCTGCTGCTGCACCAGTTCCTTGGCCCGGCGGAGAATCTGTCTGAGAATAATCTCTGAGCTGCGGGTTACCGGATGGAAATAGACCTGCCAGTACATCTGATACCGCGACATCAGGTAATCCTCAATCGCATGCATCCCCGATTCCTTCACAACCACCCGGCCGTCATAAGGACGCAGCATCCGCAGAATCCGGTCGATGTCGATGGTTCCATAATTCACCCCTGTATAATAGGCATCCCGCAGCAGATAATCCATCCGGTCAGCATCAAGCGGTCCCGACACCAAATTGACAACAATTTCATGCTCATAGGTTTTAGAGATGACCGAGGCCACTTTACCGGGGAAATCTTCAGCCACATCACGCAGAATAGCAGTGATCTCTGTATCCTCCAGAATGATACGGCAGGTCCAGTCTTCATGATCCATTTCGAAAGCTTCTTCTATAGAATGTGAAAAGGGGCCATGCCCCAAATCATGCAGCAGTGCCGCACATAGGGTAAGCAGTCTCTCCTCCGGCATCCAGTCCTTGTAGCCGCTCCGTTCAAACTGGGAGATAATCCTCCGCGTAATCTCATATACCCCCAAAGAATGGGAGAACCGGCTGTGTTCCGCCCCATGAAAGGTCAAATAGGAGGTGCCCAGCTGCCGGATGCGCCGCAGACGCTGGAACTCCATAGTATTGATCAGTCTCCAGATAATAGTGTCCTGTACGTGGATATAATTGTGAACCGGGTCCTTAAATACCTTCTCTTCTGACAGCGGTTGCTTCATGAAATCATCTCCTTTTCTTGTTTTATATACTATATTGTCGCTATTTGTCGAATAATAGCGATTTATACACTGCCAAATCGACAACATCTTCATAAGCTATTTTAGAGTGATTTCCCCGGTCAAACGCGGAATAAATGTAGTCTCAAAAGATTCCTTAAAATTAGCCTGAAAAAAGGTTGACTGTTTTGGGAATGGTTGGTATTATAAATATCATAAAACAGTGAAGAATGTCGAATAATGACGCTTTTGAACATTGAGAGGAGCAACGATTGTAATGATGAAATCAACAGGAATTGTACGTAAGGTAGATGAGCTTGGACGGGTCGTTATTCCAATTGAATTGCGTCGCACCCTGGGCATTGGAGAAAAAGATGCGCTCGAGATTTACGTGGACGGTGAGCGGATCATGCTTAAGAAATACGAGCCTGCTTGCATTTTCTGCGGCAATGCTGAGAATGTAACTTACTTCAAGGGTAAAATTGTTTGCCATGAATGCATTTCGGCTATCCCTACCCCTGTGACAAACTAAAATAAATAGGGTATAATAGGAACTAATCCAATTGTTAATTCTAACCTTTTTATATCTCCTTGGCCTCCCGTTCGCGCGGGAGGTATTTTTTTTATGTGCTTTTTGGGGACTTTCCCCGGATACCCCTTTTTTTAAAAAAAATCTAACGGACCGAAAAGACCTTATTCCCACGAGAACGCCACCTTTTGCAGCGTAACGGACTCAGACGACCTTATCGTCCTTCTACGAGTCGTTTTGGAGCTGAATGGCAGGGGATAAGGTCCTTGGGGTCCGTTAATCGCCCAAGTGACGACTTTCTTCCCGGATAAAAGCACCTCAGTCCGTTACGCTAAGCCAAACGCTCATAAAGAACAACCCCCCGATTGGAACAGTTGTAATAAACTACACTAAAAACCAATAAAAGGGACAAAACAATCCATATAAGTGTACGTAATACATTTATTTCATTGGATGTTCAGATGATTAAACCCATTTTTAGGTTTTTTCTGGAATTGGAATAACTACAGACCGCAGTGTTCTAACTCCGCTCCAGCAGTTCATTATAAATATCACGCTTGGACAAACCACGGTCGGACGCTGCCTTTTTCATAGCATCCTTACGCGTTAAGCCTAAGGTTTCATAGTGAGCCACATGTTCCCCGGTACTAAGCTGGCGCCACCAGGAAGACTCGGCCAGCTCGGCCTCCTCTTTACTCTCTCCCTCCAGCACGATCACGTATTCGCCAAGCGGGGGATGCTCCTCCAGCCAGGCCAGACATTCCTCAATGCTTCCGCGCAGGAACTCCTCATACCGCTTAGTCAGCTCACGCGCTAGTGTGATCCGGCGGTTGCCGAAGGCCTCCTGCAAATGAACAAGGGTCTTGGCAACGCGGTGCGGGGACTCATAGAAGAGGAGTGTCCCTTGGGCAGAACGCAGAGGTGTCAGAACGGCACGGATATCCTTGCGCTCCCTAGGTAAGAAGCCGATGAATGTAAAGCTGGCCGTAGGCAGTCCTGAGGCAATCAAAGCCGACAATGCTGCATTCGCCCCAGGCACCGGAATCACCGGAATCTTCTGGCTGACAGCCAGAGCTACCAGATCAGCACCAGGGTCGGAAATCGCCGGCAGACCGGCATCGCTGACGAGTGCCAAATTTTTACCTTCTATTATATAGCGTATCAGCTCCGGTCCACTGGCAGCCTTGTTATGCTCATGGTAACTGAACAGCATGGACGGTGTAATTTCAAAATGGCTCAGCAGCTTACGCGTCTGCCTAGTATCCTCAGCGGCGATAATATCGCATTCCTTCAGCATGCGTACTGCACGATATGTCATATCTTCCAGATTGCCAATCGGCGTAGCCACCAGATACAGACTTCCGCATCCTTCGGGCTTCACTCCGTCATTATTATTTTGAAAGCTGCTTTGGCATTGTATGGTCATTGGCTCGTATCCTCTTTGTTCCCGTAATAAATATCCATAATCTCAGGGCAATATTGATTGTCCTCATTATATACGATTAAAGGCGGTTGTAAACGCACCTCCGGCCTCCCGTCACGCGCAGCCTCAATCAGAACCATATTTGCTTCCAGATGGGCGCGGGGATGTACGAAGCGGATCAGCTTCGGCTCCAGCCGGTGCTTCCGCATCAGACTGATAATGTCCGCGAGACGCTGCGGCTTATGCACCATGCTAACTTTGCCTCCGGTACGGACCAGCCGGACACAGGCTTGAATGACCTCCTCCAGGGTACAACCGATTTCATGGCGGGCCATCGCCTGATGAGAATTCAGCTTCAGATCGCTCCCATTCAGCGGCATATAAGGGGGATTCACCGTGATCGCATCGTATACGCCATAGCCCGCTGTAAGATGAAGCTCCCGCAAATCGCCCTCATGAATCTTCACCCGCTCCTCCAGACCGTTAAGCGATACACTGCGCCGGGCCATGTCTGCCAGACGGGGCTGAAGCTCGATTCCTTCAATCGAGGCCTTCGTCCGTGTAGTCAGCAGCATAGGAATTACTCCGTTACCCGTACACAGGTCAAGCACCCGTCCGCGCGGCGGTACACCCGCGAACCGTGCAAGCAGCACGGCGTCCATCGAGAAGCTGAATACTTCATCACTCTGGATAATTCTCAGATCATGGGTGAGCAGGTCATCGATCCGTTCTGCTTCATGCAAGGGTACTGGTATATTGTTTATTGAATGGGTCATTGTAATGTAATCTCCTAAAAGTTTTTGTTGAGCATATGCTCCGGAAGCATAGCCTTACATTCAAAAAAACCGTAGGCGACAATCTCCTACGGCTGGATATCCTCATTTATTAAGAAAAGAAAGGCAGAACAGACAATCGCCTTCCGTCCGCAAATGCCCAAAGTAGACATTACAGATGTGGAAGCCTTCGTGATACAGCCGGGCCAGGTTATCATAGCCTTCCCCGACAACCTCCTCTTTCCCTTCGGCAGCAAGTATAGCCTCCGCCTCCGCAGACAGTGCGGCCTTATCTACAGGCGCTTCCCTTTTCAATATGATACGAAGTTGCTCGTTCTCCAGACTCAGCTTCTGATTTGCTTCCATCAGCTCTTTGACCGTCTGCTTCCAATCGCCCAGAGTGGTGCGCATTTCATCCATCTGCGCTTCCATCTCCTGCATGTGTGTAAATATATTTTTCTTCTCCAAGTTTCCACCCCGAAAGTAACCTTATAATGGTTTACTTGACGACAACATCATCCATTGGAAGTTCTTTAACTTTACCCACTTCAAACAGCTGCACATGAACTGTACGGCTGCCGGCATTGATACCGACTACCTTGCCGTCCCCCAGTGAAGTAACGACCATTTTGCCTACAGCCGGCATTTCTTCCTTCGTGCTCTCATAATTATCATGCTCAAACTTCAGACAACACATCAGCCGTCCGCATAATCCCGAGATCTTGGTCGGGTTAAGCGACAGATTCTGATCCTTCGCCATCTTGATGGACACCGGCTCGAAATCACCAAGCCAGGAGGAGCAGCAGAGCACCCGTCCGCATGGGCCTAGTCCGCCCAGCATCTTGGCTTCATCACGTACACCAATCTGCCGGAGCTCAATTCGGGTACGGAAAATACTGGCCAGGTCCTTCACCAGCTCGCGGAAATCCACGCGGCCCTCGGCCGTGAAATAGAAAATAATCTTGTTGCGGTCAAACGTAAACTCCACATCCACCAGCTTCATTTTGAGGCCATGATCGCGGATTTTATTTAAACAGGTGGTAAAAGCATCCTTCGCTGCACCCTTGTTCTCTTCCACCACGCGCGCGTCGGTCTCGCCGGCAATACGCATGACTTTCTTGAGCGGCAGTACAACGTCAGCTTCCTGCACCTCTTTTTTGCCTACGACAACCTTACCGTATTCGACTCCTCTTGCTGTCTCTACAATCACGCATTGATCGCGTTCAATCGGGAAATCAAGCGGATCGAAATAATATATTTTACCCGCTTTTTTGAAGCGGACACCTACTACGCTGTACAAAAATTAACCCCCTTGTTTGACGGTAAAGGAACCCTTAAGCAAGACTGCTTCCCTGATGATCCATGCTTGTCCTTCCTCGTCCGCTATACCCGGTCTTTCCAGGGCTGAGGATTATATCCCGGAGGATCTATTATAAATAACCCGAACCTCTAGCTTTCCAGCCGGATTAAAAACTGCTCCAGACACAGCTGGGCATTGGCATTGGAACGCAGCTTCCGCTTGCTCTCCGCCGCATATTCCATATAAGCCACCCACTGCTGCGTACTCCTCTGACGGGCAGCCCTCGAAATAAAGTCTAACTGATCTATGAAAACGATACTTTCGTGCTTTCGGTACAGGAAGTAGAGCATATCTTTGAACCATAAGTGGAACATGCTGAATAGAGTATCCAAATGTTCACCAAGTCCGGTCTTGAACAGCTTCGAACCCGCAGTTGCCACTGCAGTGCTGCCCTTGCCCAGAGACTCCTTCGCTAATTGTAACACTAGATTTCTCATTTCTGCAAACCAATTCTGTGCCAAAAGTTCCCTGCAGCCGTCAAGACCGGCCGTCAGTGATACCGCGCATCGCGCCAGCGGCACCGGAACCCCTTCACCGGACAACGCCTGCAGCATAATATCCGGGTGCAGCGGGCTAAACGGAATACGCTGGGTTCTGGACTGGATCGTCGGAAGCAGGGAACTGCTGTTATCCGAAATCAGAATACCAACCGCCGGGGCTGGCGGCTCCTCCAGAAATTTCAGCAGACTATTGGCGGCTTGCACCGTCATTTTGTCCGCTCCTTCTATAATATAGACCTTCGGGTTAATCCCTTCCGAGCGGTAGGAAAAAACACGCTGAAGCTCACGAATCTGGTCGATCTTAATACTGGACCCGTCGGGACGCAGCAGGGTTAGATCAGGATGATTGCCATGCTCCACCTTGCGGCATTCCAGGCACTCTCCGCAGGCATCGTCCTTGCTGGCGGTACAGAATATCGCCTGGGCGAACGTCAGTGCCATCTTCACCTGCCCGCTGCCTGCCGGACCCGTGAACAGATAGGCATGGCTGACAGCATCCTTACGTAAGGCATTCTGAAGCAGCCGCTTGGCATCCTCCTGGCCTAATAGTTCATGAAAAGACATAGGCTCCTCCAAGTTGTCAGAAAGAAAGGTTAATCAGCAGTCCGCGAATCTCGCCAACCCGTCCCAGGAGATCGATCCGGCCCTGCTCACTGTCCAGCAGATCATCTGCCATATTCAGCAGAGCCGCATCAACCTCCTCAAGCAGCTTGTAGCGTTTGCCGCGGCCCCGCCGGTCCCAGCCCTTGGTGTCCTTCAGGATCACACCGCGGCGGGCCGTCTCCTCCAGAAACCGTTTGATCAGGTTCCGGTAGATCGACAGCTCACGTACAGTCATGGATTTGGAGAGCCGGTCGCCTTGCAGCTGGATATCTTTAATCTGACGGTTCAACTCATCTATAGTTTTCTGCTGGCTTTGCTGTTGAAATACATCGTTGAAGTTTTTTTGCTGGACCGGACGCCTCTCAGCCTCCGTGGTCAGCATTTCGCTTTTTAAGGGCCTGTAGCCCGGGTTGATCTTCATTATGCTCAATAATGCTCGAAACGATCGACGGGAAGTACGAATACGGTAGCTCCGCCCACCTGCACTTCAACAGGAAGCGGCAAATAGGAATCTGTCGTGCCGCTCATCGGCGTAACCGGAGTGACCAGTTGCTCGCGCACTTTGCAGCTGTTACGGATTACAGTGAGTACGGCATCCACCTGAATATCATCTACCCCAATCAAAAAGGTAGTGTTACCCGCACGGAGAAATCCGCCAGTACTGGCCAGCTTGGTGGCACGGAAGTTCGCCTTCACCAGTTCACTGGATAGCCGGTTGCTGTCTTTATCCTGGATAATTGCAATGATCAAATTCATCTTCGTATCCCCTCCTATTAGTTATGTTCACAGGCTTTCCGCACAGTATTGATTCAATCTGGAGAGAAGCCCTGTTCAATCATTATACCTCTATTGTTTATTTGACAAAACACCTTAGAAATCCTTTAATATCCTGTCCTTCAGTACACGTACAATATCCTGCTCCACCATATGGATGGGACGATTCGCATCAAGCACCACAATCCGCTGCGGATCGGAGCTGGTTACCAGCTCATAACCCGCTTTTACCTTCTGATGGAACTCAAGGCTCTCCAGATCCAGCCGGTTCACTTCCCGGTTCTGGTTGGCGGCAATCCGGGACAGGCCCACCTCGGGATCTACATCCAGGTAAAAGGTAAGATCGGGCATTCTCCCGCCAGTCGCGAACCGGTTAATTTCCCGCACCTCT
The DNA here is from genome assembly GCF_038002825.1 of Paenibacillus sp. FSL H8-0048. Taxonomy (NCBI): domain Bacteria; kingdom Bacillati; phylum Bacillota; class Bacilli; order Caryophanales; family Paenibacillaceae; genus Paenibacillus; species Paenibacillus sp. FSL H8-0048. The sequence continues at coordinate 4,595,930 of NZ_JBBODF010000001.1, forward strand.
TCGATGCCCAGCCCTCGGGCGTACCCCTGGTAGACCAGGCTGCTGTCTACAAAACGGTCGCAGAGCACAGTAATCCCCTCCCGCAGAGCAGGCTCTACCACCTCCGCCAGATGCTGGCTTCTTGCTGCCGCATACAGGAGTGCCTCTGTCCGGGCATCCATCGCCGTATGCGCCGGGTCGAGGATAATAGAGCGGATCTTCTCGGCAATCTCAATGCCTCCCGGTTCACGGGTGATTAAGTAGGGCATGGAATGGTTCTGCAGATAAGCTGCCACCCTGCCCAGTACGGTTGTTTTGCCGGAGCCGTCGCCTCCCTCCAGTGTAATGAAGAATCCTTCTCGCTTCACTTATACTTCTCCGCCCTTCTGAATGTTGTATACCTTAATATGCTGTAAGGCCGGATCAGCACAGGCCTGGAATTTCGCCCCGCCTGTTCGCAGGCGGATCAGCCTGTCACAGACGGACGCAGTAATGCTCTCTCCGGGATATAAAAGCGGAATGCCTGGCGGATAGGGAATAACCATCTCCGCCGCAATCCTGCCCGCACTTGTCTCAAGTGCTATAGTCTCTGTCTCCCCCTCAGCCACTGGCCGGGTAGAGAACGCTACCGGAGCTGATACTGCCGGAATGTCGAAATTGTTCCACGTGGAAATATCCGCTGGGCAAGATGAATCTCCTTCTCTGCTATTATATGACGCTGCCTGGGCTGCGGTCCGTGTGCTGGAGATGGATTCTCCGCCTTGGGAAGCATGAGCTGCGGTGTACGTGTAAGTAGACTGGCCGGAGCCAGCGGTAAGATCAAGGTCAGTGACTGCTTCTGCACCAGCGGTAAGATCAAGGTCTGAGGAGGCCGCGGCCCCGCCTTTCTGCGGCGCTGCCAAGGAGGTCTGCGCTGCAATGTCCTGCAGCGCTGTCAGCAGCTGCGCTGCCTCTTCAGCCTTCGAGCCGAGGCTGAAGGCCAGCACCACGTGCCGGTCGTCGCTCATCTCCGGCACGATCCCCCTCTCTTCGAGCCTGCGCTGCAGCTCGAAGCCCCCCAGGACCCCTGCGGCGTCATAAATGACCGCCTTAAAGGGGTCCTGGGTCACGTACGCCGCCCCGCGCAACGGCGGCGTATTCACTCCTGCGGCGCCCGCATCGCCGCAGACAGGCTGCAGCAGCGAAGCCGGCTGCAGCAGCCCGAAGCGCGGCAGCTCCGCCAGGCCGCGCCGCAGGACATCCACGGCGGCGAGCCCCGCCGTGAAGGCACCGGCGCCCTGGCTGTGCAGCAGGCGCCGGGCCAGATCGAGCGAAGCCATCACGGGGTAGGATGGGCTGGAGCTCTGCACCATGGCCAGGCGCTGCCGCAGCAGCGCACGGTCAAGCCATGGCCCTTGTACATGCAGCATGGCGCCCATCGTCAGCGCCGTCAGCATCTTATGCGTGGACTGCACCACGCCGTCCGCGCCCCCTGCAAGCGCCCCGGCCGGAAGCGCCGGGTGCTGCCCGTAATGAGCACCGTGCGCCTCATCCACCAGCAGCGGCACGCCGCTCTGGTGACAGGCCTTCGCGAGGGGCGCAAGGTCAATGCCCATGCCGTAGTAGTTCGGCATAGTGACCAGGACGCCGGCTGCCTCCGGATAGGCGTTCAGCGCCTCCTGCACCGTCTCAGCCGACGGCGCTACGGCGAGTCCGCTGCCCGGATCAATCTGCGGCTCCAGGAAGACTGCACGCGCTCCTGCCAGCATCAGTCCATGGATTACGGACTTGTGGACGTTGCGCTGCAATAGAAGCAGGCTTCCGGGCTCAGCACAGACCGTCAGGATCAGAGCCAGATTACCCGCGGTGCTGCCGCCCACCAGCATATAGCTCTCCTCTGCTCCATAACAGTCTGCGGCCAGCTCCTGTGCTTCTCTTATTACCCCTTCCGGATGATGAAGGTCATCCGTTCCGGTAATCTCCGTCACATCGTAACGCATCACTTCCGCGAGATATCCCGCACTTTTTGCACTGACAGTACTCCGGTAAGCCTCCCCGTTCTTGTGACCCGGCACATGATAAGATATATTACCCTTAAGTCTATATTGTTCCAGCATTTCGTATACAGGTGCCCTGCCAGGCTGTAGCTTGTCCATAGATTCTTCCTTCCCTGGGGGTTACCTTCTATTTTAACGCAAATACACCCAAACGCCTATCACTTCCGCAAAGGGACGCACAAGCAATAAAACGGCTCCCCTCACCCGGTCAGGGCGGAGAAGCCGTTAAGAGGAACTTTGTATTTGCAGCCAACGCGACACAGATTCACCGCCCGCTCTTTATATGTTGCTTTTTACAGGTACTGCAATTCGCGCATTAAGCATGCATACGCAGGTTGATCTTCTTCATCCGGCTAATGAAAAAGTTGTATTTCACATCCTCAGCCTCTGTACGCACCATCTCACTCTCACAATCCTCACAGATGAAATGCGAGACAATCACAATGCCTTCTTCCTTTTCCTGCCCGCAGATAATGCAGGCCTGCCCGGTTTGCTGTTCCATTTTCATCCCACCTTGACTCTTTTAAGAACAGTATGGTACACCTTCTATCATTTTAAACCTTTTCATAGTTTTTTCCTAATCCTTCATAGCCTGAAATATATATATTCGCCTGCTACCCATTCGGTGAATCTAAGCCCGTTGTTTAATAAAACGCAGGAGCAGGCCGATAATAATAACAAGAGAACTTGCGAGGAGGTCCGAATTCCAGGTATGGAACCAAACACCAAAGGTGCCGCTACATTCTATCAATACAAGCTTATCAAAAAAATTACTATTACAGCCTTTCTGCTGCGGGTCTATATCACCCTGCCCTTTATATGCCTTGTGCTCGAAAGTGTCTTTCTCTCCTGGCTGAGTATCCTGTTCATGATTATAGCCGGACCTGTCATGCTGTGGATTCAGTATGTCATCTCACGCTCCGTACTGCTGATTAGCGGACACCCTATCGCCAAACGCTGGAGGTTGTCCCTGCGCCTGCCCTGGCCCGGTTACATGCCTGATCAATATATCAACTACGGCATCTTCCGCACCGTACAGCTGCATAATCTCTGGATCGGTCTCTGTATAGCCGCACTCTTCATCGTCTGGGCTCCGCCCGCCTTCACGGCTTCGCTGGCGGTATGCCACCTGTGGCTGCTGCTCCCCCGTCTGTATGCGCTGCTGCGGTTAAGAAGTGTAGCCAAAGACGGGATGCTCAAGTTGGGTGCGGCAGACGCCTCCTATTACGCCCAGTAATCCAACCAGATATACATAGCGCTATATTTAAGCGGCCGGCACGCAAAACAATCGCCATCCATAACCGGACGGCGATTGTTTATCTGTTCTTCAAGCCTTTGGTGGTGACCTTCTTTTCCTTCGGAATCATCACGATGAAATAGTCATCATACACGGTCAGGTGTACAATAAGTCCTTCTTTCTGAAAAACACGGGAGCTCCTGGAATCGTCTGCTTTCTGTTCCTGCTCTTCCCAGCCCCACGCCTTAATGGCTGCAAGATAAGGCTCCGGGACGCCATTCTTCTCCTTTAACCCCGGCAGGGAGTACCGTACATAGTCCATGGCTACGTTTGTAGTTGTTCTATCGGGTGAGCTTGCCTCTTTGGGAACGGGAAATTCTTCCTCATTAAGTGCACCGTTAAAAGTCTCCCATGCCGGCTCCTTCGTGCTGCAACCCGCCAGCATTGCTCCGACTATACAAAGAATAACTAATATCCACAAAGGTTGAGTTCTCTTCATACCTTAAATCCTCCTTACCTCTACCATGCATCTAAAGACGCAAGAAAACTCCAAGATAGAATTTATACGTAGTTCATTCGTATTAAGGTTTTTGCTTATTTATTGCACTTTTCCATTATACTTGGAACCATCGCCTCGTCGGTAACAAAAATGTCACTCGTTTGTAAGCGTTTTTATACTGAAATCCCTTATCTCTTCCCGCCTTTCTAAATATGCGGGCATACAAAAAAACCATTGTCGAATTATCGACAATGGCTCTTAAGTGCTTGGCAACGTCCTACTCTCCCAGGACCCTTCGGTCCAAGTACCATCGGCGCTGGAGGGCTTAACGGTCGTGTTCGGGATGGGTACGTGTGGAACCCCTCCGCTATCGCCACCAAACGGGCATTTACAGCGTAAATGCTTCAGGAATTTAATTCCTGAAAACTGAATCCGAAACGAATCTGCGTGATCGAAATTTGGATAAGCCCTCGACCGATTAGTATTGGTCAGCTCCATGCATTGCTGCACTTCCACCTCCAACCTATCTACCTCGTCGTCTTCAAGGGGTCTTACATGTTGGGAAATCTCATCTTGAGGGGGGCTTCACGCTTAGATGCTTTCAGCGCTTATCCCGTCCGTACGTAGCTACTCAGCCATGCTCCTGGCGGAACAACTGATGCACCAGCGGTACGTCCATCCCGGTCCTCTCGTACTAAGGACAGCTCCTCTCAAATTTCCTGCGCCCACGACAGATAGGGACCGAACTGTCTCACGACGTTCTGAACCCAGCTCGCGTACCGCTTTAATGGGCGAACAGCCCAACCCTTGGGACCTACTTCAGCCCCAGGATGCGATGAGCCGACATCGAGGTGCCAAACCTCCCCGTCGATGTGGACTCTTGGGGGAGATAAGCCTGTTATCCCCAGGGTAGCTTTTATCCGTTGAGCGATGGCCCTTCCATGCGGTACCACCGGATCACTAAGTCCGACTTTCGTCCCTGCTCGACTTGTAGGTCTCGCAGTCAAGCTCCCTTATGCCTTTGCACTCTGCGAATGATTTCCAACCATTCTGAGGGAACCTTTGAACGCCTCCGTTACTCTTTAGGAGGCGACCGCCCCAGTCAAACTGCCCGCCTGACACGGTCCCCGTACCGGGTTACGGTACTAGGTTAGAACCTAGATACGATCAGGGTGGTATCCCAACGGCGCCTCCACAGAAGCTTGCGCTCCTGCTTCAACGGCTCCCACCTATCCTGTACAGATCGTACCCAAATTCAATATCAAGCTGCAGTAAAGCTCCATGGGGTCTTTCCGTCTTGTCGCGGGTAACCTGCATCTTCACAGGTATTAAAATTTCACCGGATCTCTCGTTGAGACAGCGCCCAAGTCGTTACGCCATTCGTGCGGGTCAGAATTTACCTGACAAGGAATTTCGCTACCTTAGGACCGTTATAGTTACGGCCGCCGTTTACTGGGGCTTCGGTTCACAGCTTCGGACTTGCGTCCTAACCGCTCCCCTTAACCTTCCAGCACCGGGCAGGCGTCAGCCCGTATACTTCGCCTTACGGCTTCGCACAGACCTGTGTTTTTGCTAAACAGTCGCTTGGGCCTTTTCACTGCGGCCCCCTCGGGCTATTCACCCTACCGAGGCACCCCTTCTCCCGAAGTTACGGGGTCATTTTGCCGAGTTCCTTAACGAGAGTTCTTCCGCGCGCCTTAGAATTCTCTTCTCGCCTACCTGTGTCGGTTTGCGGTACGGGCACCTTCTCCTGACTAGAGGCTTTTCTTGGCAGTGTGAGATCATGACCTTCGCTACTGTAATTTTCGCTCCCCATCACAGCCCAGCCTTACGGTGTGCGGATTTGCCTACACACCAGCCTCACTGCTTAGACGGACATCCATCAGTCCGCGTCACTACCCTCCTGCGTCACCCCATCGCTCATAGCGGATTACGGTGGTACAGTAATTTCAAACTGTTGTCCTTCGACTACGCCTGTCGGCCTCGCCTTAGGTCCCGACTTACCCTGAGCGGACGAGCCTTCCTCAGGAAACCTTGGGCTTTCGGCGGATCAGATTCTCACTGATCTTTTCGTTACTCATACCGGCATTCTCACTTGTGTAGTGTCCAGCGCTCCTTACGGTACACCTTCAACCCCTACACAACGCTCCCCTACCCCAGATGCAAAGCATCTAGCCATAGCTTCGGTGGTGTGTTTAGCCCCGTTACATTTTCGGCGCAGAGTCACTCGACCAGTGAGCTATTACGCACTCTTTCAATGGTGGCTGCTTCTAAGCCAACATCCTGGTTGTCTGTGCAACTCCACATCCTTTCCCACTTAACACACACTTGGGGACCTTAGCTGATGGTCTGGGCTGTTTCCCTTTTGACAATGGATCTTAGCACTCACTGTCTGACTCCCGGCAAGAAGTAAATGGCATTCGGAGTTTGACTGAGCTTGGTAACCCTTGCGGGCCCCGCACCCAATCAGTGCTCTACCTCCACCACTCCATTCACCGAGGCTAGCCCTAAAGCTATTTCGGGGAGAACCAGCTATCTCCGAGTTCGATTGGAATTTCTCCGCTACCCCCACCTCATCCCCGCATTTTTCAACATGCGTGGGTTCGGGCCTCCAGTGCGTGTTACCGCACCTTCACCCTGGACAGGGGTAGATCACACGGTTTCGGGTCTACGTCCACATACTTAGTCGCCCTATTCAGACTCGCTTTCGCTGCGGCTCCGGCTTCTCACCTTAACCTTGCATGTTAAACGTAACTCGCCGGTTCATTCTACAAAAGGCACGCCATCATCCATAAAGAGGACTCTGACTTTTTGTAAGCACACGGTTTCAGGTTCTATTTCACTCCCCTTCCGGGGTGCTTTTCACCTTTCCCTCACGGTACTGTTTCACTATCGGTCGCCAGGTAGTATTTAGCCTTAGCAGATGGTCCTGCTGGATTCATACGGGGTTTCACGTGCCCCGCACTACTCGGGATCCGTCTCGGAGAGAATACCATTTCGGCTACAGGGCTTTTACCTCTATCGCGGGCCTTTCCAGACCTCTTCGCCTACCGTATTCCTTTGTAACTCCATGTGAGACGTCCCACAACCCCAAGGGGCAAGCCCCTTGGTTTAGGCTGTTCCGCGTTCGCTCGCCGCTACTGACGGAATCACTATTGTTTTCTCTTCCTCAGGGTACTTAGATGTTTCAGTTCCCCTGGTCTGCCTCTGCGTATCCTATGTATTCAGATACGAGTAACTGCGAATTACCACAGCTGGGTTTCCCCATTCGGACACCCCCGGATCAAAGCTTGCTTACAGCTCCCCGAGGCAGTTTCGTTGTTCGCCACGTCCTTCGTCGGCTCCTGGCGCCTAGGCATCCTCCGTGTGCTCTTAGTAGCTTAACCAAATCGCTCCGGTATTGGCTTATTCGCTCATCTTGTTTTGAATAGCGCAACCGGATTACTCCGCCTGCTAGAATATTCAAAGCCAAAAGTCCCTCATAATCCAAAACCATCGCTCAGTATCGCTAAAAACTTCAAAACTTGTTTACACAAGTTCAGCTTAAAGGAATGTTCTAAAACGCAAATTCGTTTCGGTATCCAGTTTTCAAGGATCAAGTTTCTTGCGTGAGAGTTTGAGCTCTCAAAACTGACCAACGAGTGAGTAACTAGCCGACCGGCTAGATTTAAGATTTGAATGTTTCCGTTGCAGGAAACGATTCTCCATAGAAAGGAGGTGATCCAGCCGCACCTTCCGATACGGCTACCTTGTTACGACTTCACCCCAATCATCTACCCCACCTTCGGCGGCTGGCTCCCTTGCGGGTTACCCCACCGACTTCGGGTGTTGTAAACTCTCGTGGTGTGACGGGCGGTGTGTACAAGACCCGGGAACGTATTCACCGCGGCATGCTGATCCGCGATTACTAGCAATTCCGACTTCATGCAGGCGAGTTGCAGCCTGCAATCCGAACTGAGACCGGCTTTGCTGGGATTGGCTCCACCTCGCGGCTTCGCTTCCCGTTGTACCGGCCATTGTAGTACGTGTGTAGCCCAGGTCATAAGGGGCATGATGATTTGACGTCATCCCCACCTTCCTCCGGTTTGTCACCGGCAGTCACTCTAGAGTGCCCAGCTCAACCTGCTGGCAACTAAAGTCAAGGGTTGCGCTCGTTGCGGGACTTAACCCAACATCTCACGACACGAGCTGACGACAACCATGCACCACCTGTCTCAACTTTCCCCGAAGGGCACCTGATGCATCTCTGCTTCGTTAGTTGGATGTCAAGACCTGGTAAGGTTCTTCGCGTTGCTTCGAATTAAACCACATACTCCACTGCTTGTGCGGGTCCCCGTCAATTCCTTTGAGTTTCAGTCTTGCGACCGTACTCCCCAGGCGGAGTGCTTACTGTGTTAACTTCGGCACCAAGGGTATCGAAACCCCTAACACCTAGCACTCATCGTTTACGGCGTGGACTACCAGGGTATCTAATCCTGTTTGCTCCCCACGCTTTCGCGCCTCAGCGTCAGTTACAGCCCAGAAAGTCGCCTTCGCCACTGGTGTTCCTCCACATATCTACGCATTTCACCGCTACACGTGGAATTCCACTTTCCTCTTCTGTACTCAAGTCACCCAGTTTCCAGTGCGACCTCAGGTTGAGCCCAAGGTTTAAACACCAGACTTAAATAACCGCCTGCGCGCGCTTTACGCCCAATAATTCCGGACAACGCTTGCCCCCTACGTATTACCGCGGCTGCTGGCACGTAGTTAGCCGGGGCTTTCTTCTCAGGTACCGTCACTCCGGCAGCAGTTACTCTACCGGACGTTCTTCCCTGGCAACAGAGCTTTACGATCCGAAAACCTTCATCACTCACGCGGCGTTGCTCCGTCAGGCTTGCGCCCATTGCGGAAGATTCCCTACTGCTGCCTCCCGTAGGAGTCTGGGCCGTGTCTCAGTCCCAGTGTGGCCGTTCACCCTCTCAGGTCGGCTACGCATCGTCGCCTTGGTGGGCCGTTACCCCACCAACTAGCTAATGCGCCGCAGGCCCATCCCCAAGCAGCAGATTGCTCCGCCTTTCATTCTCTCCTCAGGAGAAGAAAGAAATTATCCGGTATTAGCTACCGTTTCCGGTAGTTATCCCAGCCTTGAGGGCAGGTTGCCTACGTGTTACTCACCCGTCCGCCGCTAAGTCTGAAAGGAAGCAAGCTTCCTCTCAGACTCCGCTCGACTTGCATGTATTAGGCACGCCGCCAGCGTTCGTCCTGAGCCAGGATCAAACTCTCCAAATTGGTATTTAGAAAGAGCGATTGCTCATTTTGAAACATCTGACGAGAATTGTTACATTCTCTAATTTTGGATCTCACCGAAGTGATCTCCAGATACTCACTCGTTGTTCAGTTTTCAAAGATCAAGCTCGTTGTCAGCGCCGCTCACCGCGTCACCAGCAACTCTTATAATATATCACATTCAGCCGATCAATGCAAGCTCTTTTTTTAACTTCTTTTCGAGCCCGGCGTTGATGTTTCGCGGCCAGAAATAGAATATATCACGGATAAGAATTCATTGCAAGCATTATTTCAAAATCATTAACTAAAGCTACGCCTTCCCTAACCAGCCATAGCCAGGCAAACAAGTTAGCATAGCTCTACTCCGCTGTCCGCGTACTTAAGCAATAATCTCCTGAATGTGCAGCTCCCGTTCATTGATCAGATTAACGATGTTTCCTTCAACTTGAACCATGGGCCTCGTCGGGTTGTTACGGTCGGTAAAGATGATTTCCCCGTGACGTCCGTCGCTGAGCCGTATCCGTGTACCGTTATACAGGTCTGTTGTCTTTTGAATGAAGGTCTGTACGATTACCGGATCAAGCTTCCCAAAGCTCTCCTTTTGCAGCTGCTCCAATACGAGATAAGGCGACTGTGCCTTTCTGTAGGCTTTTCCCAGCGTCATGGCATGGAAGATATCGGCGACTGCCACAATCTTGGCGTAGAAATGAATCTGGCTGCCGTCCAGCCTAAGCGGATACCCTGAACCGTCTATCTTCTCATGGTGCTGCAAGGCGGCGAGTCTAACCCCTTCGTTAATGGCTGTCACATTGCGCAGCAACTGATAACCGTATGTAGTGTGCCTGCGTACCTCGTCAATCTCTGCGCTGCTTAGAGGGGTTGGCTTCAGCAGCAGCGCTTCATCTACCTTAATGTTACCTATATCGTGCAGCAAGCCGGCAAAAGCAGCCTGCATCCAGTCCTTCTGCGGATACCCGCACCACTGGGCAATACGATAGGAGGTTAGGGCAGACAAAACAGCATTATGATAGTTATATTCCTGGTCAAATAGCACACGCGGCGCAAACTTTAAGACATGGTAATCCTTCAAATGGGTAATCAGCAGCTCGAGCTGACTCCGCAGTTCAAAGATCGGAAGAGCCGCAGCGGCCGCTGCACGGTAGCTTTGCTTGATAAGCACCAGCATTTTCTCATACTCATCGTGAAGCGGAGAATTACTCTTGGCCAGCACCGATTCATTAATCAGAGCACCTGCCTTGGCCGCTTGCTGCTTCACTGCCGGTTTAGCGCTCTCTGCCGGTTTGTCTTCCCCTTGCGCCCCTTCAATCTCAACCTGTCCAATTAAAAAAGCCTGTAAAATCTCAATATCCCGGGGGAGAATGATCTTACCCTTCCCAAATAATACTCCTCCTAAAGGAGTAATTACATCCTTTATAATCTTTGAACCCGCTTTAATTTCTCCAACGGATATGTTTGGCATTAGCCTAAGCCCCTTTATGTCGGTGACACCTGTAATTCTCTAATTATAGTATGGAACCCGGGAAGCGGCTAGATAGAGAATTCCCCGTTCATCTCTTGATAGGGTATAAAAAAGAGCACGGATTTCTATACAATCAGAAATCCATGCTCTCCTGCAATCCTTATTCGAGGTTGTCTTCTTCGTTCAAGACATCCGCTTCAGGCTGGCTGGCTTCAATATCGCCTTCGCCTTCTACCGGAGCTCCTTGAATGTCCTCGCCGTCCTCATGCTCAGACAGCTCTTCATCCTCTTTGTCCGCTCTGCACAGTGTAGCTACAGCATCATCCTCACGGATGTTAATCAGCTTAACACCCTGCGCATAACGGCCCATAGTGGATATTCCGTCCATACTGGTACGGATCAGGGTACCACTGGTCGTAATAATCATCAGGTCCTCGTCCTGCTTGACAACCTTCAGCCCGACAACCGGTCCGTTCTTATCCGTAAGATTAATGGTCTTGATACCTTTACCGCCGCGGGTCTGGGACCGGTAGTCAGCAGCAGGTGTCCGCTTACCATAGCCCTTGGTGGTTACGATCAGCACCTCAAGCTCCTGGTCTACACAATCCATACCAATAACATGGTCATTGGAATCAAGCGTGATCCCCTTAACCCCGGTAGCGCTTCGGCCCATGGAACGCACATCGTTCTCCGAGAAGGTAATCGACATTCCACGTGCAGTACCGATAATCAGATTCTGCTCGCCATCCGTCAGCTTCACCTCAATCAGTGAATCCTCCTCACGGAGATTGATTGCAATCAGACCACCCTTACGGATGTTGTTGTAATCCTCCAGAGGCGTCTTCTTCACAATTCCCTCACGGGTAGCGAAGAACAGATACTTGTCACTGTCCGCTTCCTCCACCTGGATGACCGCGCTGATCTTCTCGCCCTGCTCGATTTGAATCAGGTTGATGATCGGCGTTCCCCGGGCAGTCCGCCCAAGCTCCGGAATCTCATAAGCCTTAATCCGGTACACCTTACCCTTATCAGTGAAGAACATCAGGTAGTTATGGGAGTTACTCACGAAGAGATGCTCCACAAAGTCCTGGTCCTTGGTGTCCATCCCGATGACACCGCGTCCGCCGCGCTTCTGGCTGCGGTAGGTGTTGACCGGAAGACGTTTGATGTAGCCGGTGTGGGTAATCGTGATAACAACCTCTTCACGCGGAATCAGATCCTCGTCGAGGATGCTTTCTTCCCCAACGGTAATTTCTGTACGGCGGTCATCGGAGTACTTATCCCGGATCTCCTGCAGCTCATTGCTGATAATATCCAGCACGAGATGCTCATTGGCCAGAATCTCACGGTATTCAGCAATTTTGGCCAACAGCTCGTTATATTCGTTCTCGATCTTCTCGCGTTCCAGACCGGTCAGGCGCTGCATCCGCATATCGAGAATCGCCTGGGCCTGCTCTACGCTTAGACTGAAGGTCTCCATCAGACCTTCCCGGGCAATGTCGGTTGTGCGTGAGGCACGGATCAGGGCAATGACTTCATCCAGATGATCCAGGGCAATACGCAGCCCTTCCAGAATATGCGCCCGTGCTTCCGCTTTCTTAAGGTCGAATATTGTCCGGCGGCGGATGACATCAATCTGATGCTGCAGATAGTGATACAGCACGTCGCGCAGATTCAGAATCTTCGGTTCATTGTTGACAATAGCCAGCATGTTGATCCCGAAGGTGGACTGCATGGAAGTGTGCTTGTAGAGATTGTTGAGTACAACGCTCGGATTCACATCCCGTCTCATTTCAACCACTACGCGCATTCCGTTACGGTCAGACTCATCACGCAGATCCGTAATGCCCTCGATGCGCTTCTCACGCACCAGTTCCGCAATCTTCTCCACGAGCCGGGCTTTATTGACCTGGTAAGGAAGCTCATGCACAATAATCCGGGCCTTGCCGTTATTCTCTTCAATAACCGCTTTGGCACGCATAGTAACCGATCCGCGTCCAGTACGGTAAGCCTGACGGATGCCTTCACGGCCCAGAATATATCCGGCCGTCGGGAAATCCGGGCCTTGAATATATTCCATAAGCTCCATAGGCGTAATATCAGGATTCTTGATCATCGCCTGCACACCGTCAATGACCTCACCGAGATTATGCGGAGGAATATTGGTTGCCATCCCCACCGCAATCCCGCCTACACCATTGACCAGCAAATTGGGGTAACGTGCCGGCAGGACTACAGGCTCGTTCTCTTCACCGTCATAGTTGGGCGCAAAGTCAACGGTCTCCTTGTTCAGGTCACGGAGCATTTCCCCGGCAATTTTGGACAACCGTGCTTCTGTATAACGCATTGCAGCCGCCATGTCTCCGTCAATCGAACCGAAGTTACCATGACCGTCTACAAGCATATAGCGCATGGAGAAATCCTGTGCCATACGTACCATTGTTTCATAGACCGCCGAGTCACCGTGAGGGTGATACTTACCGATAACCTCACCGACGATTCTAGCTGATTTCTTGTGTGGCTTATCCGAGGACATTCCAAGTTCCGACATCGCAAACAAAATGCGTCGGTGAACAGGCTTAAGTCCATCCCGCACATCCGGCAAAGCCCGGCTTACAATGATGCTCATTGCGTAATCCATAAAGGATTCGCGCATTTCAACGCCAATGTCCCGATCTTTGATTTGCGGGTTATTTTGTTCAGCCATGAGTTGGTGGACCTCCTTCAGTTAAAAACCGCTACCCTATATTATATTACTTTCACAAAACCAGCACAATTAAACATGATAGCCTGTTATCGTCTATATTGATTTTCTTTTAGTACGGATAAGGGTATACGCCCTCTCCGCTGGTGTCTTCAGTACATAGACTGTAGAGACAAGAGGATAGGCTTCATGCCCCTGTTTTCGTCCAAAAAAGCATAATCTCATATCCTTATATTATAACATTATTTTGCTTTCTTGTCCTGAAAATTCGCTATGCGTAAAGAAACGGAGGCAGAACATGAAGATTCAACGCGTGTCCAGCAAATGGGCAAAAACGAAAGTCATTCTGCAAAACCGTCAGCTCTCGGTCTACATTCCGGAAACGCGCAAATACGGCCTGGAGGATCTGATAGAAATGCTTCATCTACACGGCACGGTATATATAAAGCCCGACCGCGGCACCTATGGCAGCGGAGTAATGAGAGCCGAGCAGAGGATCGTACACTTAAGTCCCAGCGGGCAACAGGCAGAGAGCCGTGAACCAGAGACAACAGCTGCGGACAGTGAAGCAGAGGTACCGGCAGAGCCAAAGCTGATGTATATTCTCAGGTATGCGAAGGACGTCGAGGTATTTAATAGCCCCGAAGAACTTCATACCGCACTTGTGCCCCGGATTAAAGACCGCAGCTATCTGGTCCAGCAGGGCATTGATCTGCTGCAGCATCAGGAGCGCCCCTTCGATCTGCGGGTGCTTACCCAAAAGAATCCCCAGGGCAGTTGGGAGACTACAGGCATGCTTGGCCGGGTCGCCGCACCGCAGAAGGTGATCACGAATTATCACAGCGGGGGCAGTGTTTTTCCGGTAGATACCCTGTTCAAGGAGCATATGACCAGTGACGAACTGTCTGCGACGACCCAGCAGCTCAAATCTCTGGGCGTCCGGGTCGGAGCTCAGCTGGAAACGGCTTATCCGGGTCTTAAGGAGCTGGGGCTTGATGTTGCCATGGACCAGCATCACGATCTATGGCTGCTCGAAGTAAACACCTTACCCTCCATCATTGTCTTCAAATTGTTCCCAAACAAAGCAATTTACCGCAAAATCCACCGTTATGCTGTGGCCTATGGCCGGTTGAAGCCTAACCGAAAGCCGGTAACCAGCCGCCGCAAGCGAATATCGAAGATCTAGCTCTATTTATTCAAGCGGCAAGCCATATACCCTCTGTATTAACAAAAAACCTCCGGTTTCATCCGCAAGGGATAATCCGGAGGTTCGCTATGTGCTCTTTAAATATCCAGGTTCTTAACCGTTTGGGCATGCTCCTGAATGAATTCGCGGCGCGGTTCGACATTGTCACCCATCAGCGTATCAAAAATGCTGTCCGCCAGCATGGCGTCCTCAATGGTCACCTGCAGCATGGTGCGGCTCTCAGGGTCCATCGTGGTGTCCCATAGCTGAGCAGCATTCATCTCACCCAGACCCTTGTAACGCTGAACGTTAACCTTTACATTCTCGCCGAAGGCAGCAATGATCTCATCGCGCTCCTTCTCGGTCTGTGCATAGCGCACCACCTTGTTGCGCTCGATCTTGAAGAGCGGCGGCTGGGCGATATAGATATATCCTGCGTCAACAATCTTCCGCATGTAGCGGTAGAAGAAGGTCAGCAGCAGTGTTCGGATATGGGCGCCGTCGACGTCCGCATCGGTCATGATGACAACCTTGTGGTAACGTGCCTTCGTGAGGTCGAAATCATCACTGATCCCGGTTCCGAGTGCGGTAATAATCGCCCGGATTTCCGCATTGGACAAGATCCGGTCCAGCCGGGCCTTTTCCACGTTCAGGATCTTGCCGCGCAGCGGCAGGATGGCCTGGAAGTGGCGGTCCCGGCCCTGCTTGGCAGATCCGCCTGCGGAGTCACCTTCGACGATGTACAGCTCACTGATGGACGCATCTTTAGAGGAGCAGTCTGCCAGCTTACCCGGCAGGGCGCTGACTTCAAGCGCGCTCTTGCGGCGGGTCAGCTCACGGGCCTTGCGGGCTGCTTCACGGGCACGGGAAGCCTGCAGGGACTTCTCCAGCACCTTGCGCGACACGGCAGGATTCTCTTCCAGGAACTCCTGCAGCTTCTCTCCGAACAGCGATTCTACAATCCCGCGGACTTCACTGTTGCCGAGCTTGGTCTTGGTCTGGCCTTCGAACTGCGGCTCAGGAATCTTGACGGAGATAATCGCCGTCAGACCTTCACGGACATCATCCCCGGTCAGATTCTGGCTGCTGTCCTTGATTACGCCGGCCTTACGCGCGTAGTCATTGATGATCCGCGTCAAGGCGCTCTTGAAGCCGGATTCATGTGTTCCGCCCTCATGGGTATTGATATTATTAGCGAACGAATAGATATTCTCTGTGTATGAATCGTTATATTGGAGAGCCACTTCAACTGCAATCATATCCCGTGAGCCTTCCACGTAGATCGGTTCCTCATGAAGCGCTTCTTTTTTCTCGTTGAGGTATTTCACATATTCCACAATACCGCCGTCATACCTGAACGTATTGTCGACGCCGGTCCGCTCATCCAGCAGGGACAGCTCAATGCCCTTGTTGAGGAAGGCCAGCTCACGGATACGGGTAAGAAGCGTATTGTATTCAAACGTAGTTGTTTCAGTAAAAATGTCAGGGTCCGGATGAAAAGTAGTCGTGGTCCCTGTCTCTTCGGAGTCTCCGATAACTCTGATGTCGTATTGCGGCACGCCGCGGTTGTATTCCTGCTGATAGACATGACCGTCACGCTTGACGGTAACCACTACCTTCTCAGACAGTGCGTTAACAACAGAGATCCCGACACCGTGCAGACCGCCGGATACCTTATAGCCCCCGCCGCCAAACTTACCGCCGGCATGCAGGACTGTCATGACTACCTCAAGCGTGGACTTCTTCAGCTTGACGTTCTCACCGACTGGAATTCCCCGTCCGTTGTCAACAACAGTGATGCTGTTATCCTCGTGAATTTTGACTTGAATCCGGTCGCAAAAACCTGCCAGCGCCTCGTCGATACTATTATCGACAACCTCCCAGACCAAATGATGCAGACCTTTGGAGCTGGTGGAGCCAATATACATGCCGGGACGTTTCCGAACCGCTTCCAGCCCTTCCAGTACCTGAATCTGGCTCTCATCATATGTCGGTTGATTCATTGACATGCCTTCACCTACTTCTTTCAGATTATCTCCTGTAGCTTACGAAACCTATATTTCTAACAAGATCTTGGCTCTTTTTTTGAGAGTAGAGGAGGAGATCGGGGAGTAGTAGACAGTATTCCTGGTCACGACTATAGACTTCGCTTCCTCTTCACCAATGCGTTCCAGCTTCTTATCCTGCTGGGAATGAGTCATAAACTGCTTCGATACCTTGGAGGATTTCTCAATCGATATATCAAATATAGCAATCAGCTCTGAGGATCGAATAATTTTTTCTCCGCCCAAATGAATATACATGGTCTTCCTCCGCTCTTTATAGCCCCACTTTGCCGCCATGAACATGATACAGGATTGCACCCTTTAATTTATCAGCATTCAGTCCCTCAACACCGGTGGCAGTGATGAAGGTCTGCACCTTGCTCTGAAAAGTTTCGATAAGCTGGGTCTGACGATAGGGATCAAGTTCGGACAAAACATCATCAAGAAGCAGCACAGGATATTCTCCGATCTCCTCATGGATCAGTTCAATTTCCGCCAGCTTGAGCGATAAAGCTGCCGTACGTTGCTGCCCTTGGGAACCGTAGACCTGAGCTTCTCTTCCGTTGATAAAAAAGGACAGGTCATCCCGATGGGGACCCGTCAGCGTCATGCCGCGCCTGATTTCCTGATCTCTTGTTTGTGATAACTTTAACATAAATTTGTCCAATAAGACAGCTTCATCTTCCTCTTCACGCTCACCAAACGAGGGGACATAGAGCAGTTTGAGCTCTTCTCCGCCGTTTGTGATGCCACGGTGGATGCTTTCTGCCCATATCTGCAGCTTCTTTATGAATTGTTTCCTTTTTTTGACGATTTTAACACCATGCTCTACAAGTTGGGCATCCCAGATGTCCAGAAGCTCCCGGCCGCCAGCCTCCTTGCCCCATAGCTGCTTCAGCAGATTGCCCCGTTGGAGAAGGATTTTTTGATACTGCTGCAGATGAAACAGATAGCTCGGCTGAACCTGGCCAATCTCCATATCAAGGAACCGGCGCCGGATGCCCGGGGTACCTTTGACAATCTCCAAATCCTCCGGGGCAAACATCACCACGTTCAGCGAGCCTACGAATTCACTGAGCCGGCGCTGCTCGAGTCCGTTAATTCTGGCCTTCTTCCCCTGCGGGGACAGGGTCAGCTCCAGCTTAAGATCCCCGTATTTGCGCTCTACTTCAGCAACAATCTGGGCGGAGCCCGCCGGAGCATCGAAGGAGATCAGCTCCTTGTCCTTGGAGGTCCGGTGGCTTTTGGTCATCGCGAGGACAAACAAAGCCTCCATGAGATTGGTTTTGCCCTGGGCATTCTGTCCGAGAATGAGATTCACATCGCCCAGATGCTCAAGACGCAGCAGCCCATAGTTGCGGTAATCCTGCAGTCCGATATTTTTGACAAACAAGAGCCTGTTCCTCCTTAGGGTTACTCCTCCTTGACTCCGCCGCCCTCAACTTCAAACACGCCGTTATCCTGTACCTCGATTGTATCACCCGGGTAGAGCTTCCGGCCACGCCGTTCTTCCACCTCACCGTTCACCTGCACATGTCCTTCCTGCAGCAGCGCCTTAGCCATCCCCCCTGTGGATACACAATCGGAGAGCTTCAGGAACTGGTCAAGCTTAATATATCCACTGTGGATAACTATTTTTTTCATGTTTTTGATCCTTTCGGCCACTTATCCACATGTTCATGAACAGGGCGTTAATTAGTTGTCCGGTATGGCAAAATTACATACAGGCTGCGGCTCTCATCGAGCGGTCTGAGAATAATCGGACTCATCATCCCGGTGAAGGCGATCACGAGCTGCTCGCTCTCCACAACCTTCAGCACATCAAGCATATATTTGGAGTTGAAGGAGATGCGCAGCGGCTCACCTTTGAAATCGATGACTTCCAGCTCTTCACGAACCTTCCCTAGCTCGGAGGAGCTGGAGGAGATTTCCACATCGCCGTTCTCCAGGGTCTGCATCCGGACGATGTTCGTTTTCTCCTCACGGGACAGCAAATAAGCGCGGTCTATCGATTCGCTTAATTTTTTTGTGTCCAAGGTTAGTTCTGTTTTGTAGGTAGTTGGAATAATTCTAGAAGTATCCGGATAAATGCCATCCAGAATCCGCGAATAGAACAGCACTTTGTCGATTTTGAACAGCACCTGGTTATCGGCGACGACAATATCCACCAGCATATTCTGATCAGGGATAATTTTGCTCAGCTCATTCAGCGTTTTGCCGGCAATAACAATATTCGCGAACTGGATATTCTCTGTGCCTTCCAGGTGTGCAGCTCTGGTTGCGAGCCGGTGGCGGTCGGTAGCCGTGAATTTGAATTCATTGTCGGCCAGATTCCACAGAATGCCTGTCAGGATCGGTGTTGTCTCTTGGGTGGAGATGGAGAAGGCGGTCTGTTTAATCATATTCTTCAGCAAATCACCGGGCATGGAGATGGTCTCATTCTCCTCAATGCTTGGCAGAACAGGGAATTCTTCAGGATCGAGCCCTACAATCTGAATCTCCGTAGAGCCGGAGGAGATGTAGGTCTGGAAGCCTTCCTTGACTTCCATGTGAATTTCTTTGGAGGGAAGCTTCTTGATAATCTCAACGAAAAATTTGGCGGGAAGCACTACGCTGCCTGGTTGCTCTACCTTGACGATTGTCTGGCTGTCATTCTCGGCTGGGATGAAGGACTGAATGGAAATATCCGTATCACTTGCAGTCAGCGTAACACCCTGATGGCTAACCTCAAACTTAATACCGGTCAGAATAGGGATTGTTGTTCTGCTGGAGATTGCTTTGGAGACATGGCCGATGGATTCGTTAAGTTCATTTTTGAGAATGCTGATTTTCATGATTTCACTCCTAGCTGAAAAATTGGGAAATGGGTGTACGGAAATGCTCTTTGAAACCTGCTCTTAGAAGATGAATTATTATAGTTATTTAATAGTATTAGTAGTAGGGGCTCCGTTTATGTGGATAAGTCGCTAAACAGCATAAAATTAAGCCTACCCACATGTGTATAGATTGTGTATAGGCTCTTTGTTCCTCTTAGGAAGGATTTTTAATTTTCTCCGAAAGATTATTTACCACTTTATAGAGCTCCTGGTCTACCTTTAATTGCTGCGTAATCTTCTCATGGGCATGGATAACTGTCGTATGGTCGCGTCCTCCGAAGGCCTCGCCGATCTTAGGAAGCGAATAATCCGTCAGCTCGCGGGAGAGATACATGGCAATCTGCCTTGGAAAAGCCACAGCCTTCGTGCGTTTCCGCGCTTTGAAGTCCTCCATACGCAAATTGTAGTATTCACCGACTTTTTGCTGAATATCGTTAATGGTAATCATCTTCGGACGGCTCGAAGGGATGATATCCTTCAGCGCTTCAGCAGCCAGATGTGTCGTTACATCCTGGTTCGTCAGGGAAGAATAAGCCACTACACGAATCAGCGCGCCTTCAAGCTCCCGGATATTCGTGTCGATCTGGTTGGCGATGTACATCATGGCTTCGTTTGGGATATCCAGGTTCTCCGCCTTCGCCTTCTTGCGCAGAATGGCAATCCGCGTCTCCAGATCGGGAGGCTGAATATCTGTAATCAGTCCCCATTCAAACCGTGAGCGCAGCCGTTCTTCCAGTGTAGGGATTTCCTTCGGAGGCCGGTCGCTTGAGATGATAATTTGCTTGCGTTCTTCGTGAAGAGCATTGAACGTATGGAAAAATTCCTCCTGCGTGGATTCCTTGCCGGCCAGGAATTGGATGTCGTCAATCAGCAAAATGTCAACATTGCGGTACTTGTTGCGGAAGCTTTCGCCGCGGTTATCACGGATGGAGTTGATGAATTCATTCGTGAACTTCTCGGAGGAGATGTAAATCACCTTGTTGTTGGGGTTATGCTCCAGCACATAATGGCCGATCGCATGCATCAGGTGAGTTTTTCCGAGACCAACGCCTCCATACAGAAACAGAGGGTTATAGGCTTTGGCCGGCGCTTCGGCTACAGCAAGGGAGGCTGCATGCGCAAAACGGTTGCCTGAACCGATCACGAACGTGTCGAAGGTGTATTTGGGATTGAGCAAATGTGTCTGCGCCTCTTCGCGCGACACAACGGGAGTAGGCGCACTTTGCTGAACCACAGGCTCAGAGGGTTTGTTCTCCTCAATGACAAATTTGACTTCCACCTGTTGTCCGGTAACTTCATAAACCGTTGCTCCTACCAGTTTGGTATAGCGACTTTCCAGCCATTCTACGGCAAAAGTTGTAGGCGCCGAGATGATAAGTGCCTGGGAATTGAATGTCATGGCCTTGGTGGCCTTGAACCAGGTATCGAAGCTCGGCTTGCTTAGTTTGGTTTGAATAATCGATAATATTTGCTGCCATAATTCGGAAGTATGGCTGTCCACAGACTGTCACTCCTTTAAATCTTCCAAATGTGGCATCAGCCATGAAGTGGAAATGTCGAAGAAAATGGGTTGGTGCTGAATCTTATCCCCAGTATGCAACTTCAAGAGACAAAAAAATATGGATAAATTTGAATTGTTCACAACTTTATCCACAGCTTGTTGATAATTTATTGAACAAACAAATCTATTCACATTCAAAAGTAATACCATCATAGCAAAACGCCCCTTATTTTTCAATGAGCGACGCTATTTTATCCACAAATTCAATCACTTGTGTATAATTTTTAGGCACACCACTACATATTGTTGATAATTTGTTTACCGTTCGACAGTTTCCGCGACTGCGCCATTTTTTTTATACACAGGTTGTGCTCACCTGTGAGCAAAATCCGCCCGGAATTAATAACAGGTGGATAACTGGACAAGCCTGTGGATTATTATTTTGGATGTGTTCCTTTGTGGATAAGCGGTTAGAGTTAGGAGCAGTGAAGAGACGGGCACGCTGGGCATAAGTTTCCGGCTTCCAGGCTGGTCTCAAAAAACGGGGGTTGAAGGGGAGCAACCTGAAAAAGAGGGAGAAAGAGAAATGGTTGACTTTTGGAGCAAAAATATGTTTAAATATATAAAGGTGTTTTCTGTGAGGATATGTCTCCAAATTAAATTGATAATACTTGTAGATACTGTCCCTACTTTAAGGGCGGCTTAGTCCGTTTCTGCTTAATATGACAGTAATTATGTTCCTGTAAGGGAGGTGCAATACATGAGACCGACATTCAGACCAAATGTGAGCAAACGCAAAAAGGTGCATGGTTTCCGCAAAAGAATGAGCACGAAAAACGGCCGCAAAGTGCTGGCAGCCCGCCGCTTGAAAGGCAGAAAAGTTTTGAGTGCGTAAGATAGGCCACTTTGGGACCACTGCTGTGGTCCTTTTTTACGCTTTATTTGCAGAATGCATCAGCTGTTTTTATTTCTCTTCTATATATAGCGCAGAATGGGATGACGCTCAGCGAGCGGATAACCCACGCATTACTTCTGCTGCGGCAACAATAAATGATAGGCTCTGCAGGGGATGTTAACGCTACTGCGGGGCTTTTTTTAAAATATAAGAATTTATATGTTGCCCACGATAACTTATCCTTCTATTTCTCGCTGAAACGGTACCGTCCTTTAAAAGGACGGCAAAGCCGTTTCCACTTGAAGATATAAGAATTCAAATTCACTTGATTGTAGCTTTCACAAGCTGTCTATGATTGTCGGCAGGGGATCTCCAGGGCCGCCCCGGTAAGTGTTTATGGTCTCCCTTGAATGACAATACTAATTAGAAGATGAAATTCCGGAGCCTGGAGCAATTCCGGTATTTGAATAGGAGATTCCCGTGCACAAAAGCTTACGATTACGAAACCGTGCCGACTTCAGCCGCGTATACCGCCATGGGAAGTCATTTGCGAATCATCAGTATGTGGTGTATTGGTTCCCCAGAAGAGAAGTGGAACGATTCCGCGTGGGCATATCCGTCAGCAAGAAGGTCGGGAATGCCGTAGTCCGCAACCGGATGAGAAGGCTGGTCAAGGAGATTGTCCGTCATCACGAGGCGGAAATTGCCGGCAATCTGGATATCGTTTTCATTGTCAGAAAAGGAGCGCTCTCCAAGGATTACGCCGAGCTGGAGAAAAGCGTGCTGCATGTGCTGCGCAAAGCCAAGCTGCTCAAGGCTTTACGCAAGTAAAAGAGCCTGAAGAGGGCTTGTTTATTTGTATCCATAATTATGTTATGATTTACGGTGCAAAGGAATGTTTATGAGAGGGGTTTTGAAGTGTCTCTAATGAAGACTAAGCGAGGAAAAATGTTTCTTCTCCTCGGGTTAATGGTTCTAATGATCGCTGTTCTGTCGGGATGCTCTCCGTCTGCGACAACAGTGACGCACACTACGGAGGATTTGAAAAATGGAGGCTTCTGGCAGAGTAATGTTGTGTATTATTTCGCCATTGCCCTGGATACTTTCGCGAAGTGGTTCAACGGCCAGTATGGCCTAGCCGTTCTTGTAATGGTTATCATTGTTCGCACACTGATTCTTCCGCTTACGATTAAGCAGGTGAAGAGCTCACGTGCCATGCAGGCAATTCAACCGGAACTTGAGAAGATTAAGAAAAAATATAAAGATGAGCCTGAAAAGGTACAGCAGGAAACGATGCGCCTGTTCCAGGAGAATAAGGTCAATCCAATGGCGGGCTGTCTGCCGCTGATTGTGCAAATGCCAATCTTTATCGCCCTATACAACTCGATCTACTACAATCCGGATCTTAGATTACATGACTTCCTGTGGCTGCAGCTTGGCAAACCCGATCACCTGTTCATCCTGCCGGTTCTTGCTGCCGCAACTACCTTCATTCAGACCCGCATGATGACCAAGATGAACCCGGTCCAACAGCAGGGTCCAATGCAGTTCATGATGATGGTCTATCCGGTTCTGATCTTCATCATGTCCTACAACTTCCCGGCTGCTCTGCCTCTGTACTGGGTATACAGCAATATTTACACCATTGTTCAGAACTACTTCCTGTACCGCAACAATGATAAGCACAAAGCTGCACTTACCGCTGCCAGCGCTACGGCTGGTGCAGGCAACAGCAAGACTAAGGATGTCAACCTGACGAAGAGCAAGAACAGCAACTCTAACGCCCGCAAAGATGTAACTCCTAATGCTAAAGGAAACGGAAGCAATGGGAAGAAGGGGGTCAAAAAGTCAAAATGAGCAAAG
This sequence comes from Paenibacillus sp. FSL H8-0048, assembly GCF_038002825.1. Classification (NCBI taxonomy): domain Bacteria; kingdom Bacillati; phylum Bacillota; class Bacilli; order Caryophanales; family Paenibacillaceae; genus Paenibacillus; species Paenibacillus sp. FSL H8-0048. Next base: position 4,619,499 of record NZ_JBBODF010000001.1, read on the forward strand.
TCGTCGCGACAGGGAAAACCATTGAAGAAGCTGTAGAACGGGGACTTAATCAGCTTGGAGTTCACAAGGACCGGGTAACGGTCAACGTACTTGAACAGCCGTCAAAAGGATTCCTTGGATTGATCGGTGCGAAGGGTGCCAAGGTGGAATTGACCTTAATCCCGGAAGCCGCACCGGCATCAGCGGCGAGTGCTCCGCTACTGTCTCAGCAGACAACAAGAGAGAGCAATACAGAGGCGATCAGCGGTGTACCGCGCCAGGATTCCGGACACCCGGCAGAAGAAGCATACGGTCAGGCCGTTCATTTCATTGTAGATGTCGCCAAGAGCATGGGGCTTGAGGTGGAAGTTGAAATCGTTCATGCCAAGGAATCAACTGTTCTGCAAATTTCCGGTCCTGAGCTTGGGCTGCTGATTGGCAGAAGAGGACAAACTCTCGATGCTTTGCAGTATTTGGCTAATATTGTGGCCAACCGGTATTCTGACAGCTTCATCCGGCTCGTGCTGGATGCGGAGAATTTCCGGGAGCGCCGCAAGAAGACACTGGAGGAGCTGGCTGACCGTCTGGCCGGGCGTGTGGTGAGGACCCGCAAAGAGGTGGTTCTGGAGCCCATGTCCCCGCAGGAACGCAAGATCATTCATTCCAGATTACAGGATCACAAGCAGGTGAACACTCTCAGCAAGGGTGAAGAACCGAACCGCCGCGTCGTTATAACATTGAAGTAGAATCATATGCCGCAATGACTCCTTGACCTATGCGAGGAGTCATTGTTTTTTTAAATACCAAATCCTGAGGTGAATTACAACATGCTTAGTGACACTATTGCCGCTGTATCGACAGCCCTGGGCGAGGGGGGTATCGCCATCATCCGGGTTAGCGGACCGCAGGCAATCCCCCAAGTGGCCCCCTTGTTCAAAAGCCGCATTCCCCTTACGGAAGCCGATTCTCATACCGTGCATTATGGACATATCGTCAGTCCGCAGGACGGGGAACAGCTGGAAGAGGTACTGGTAACCGTCATGAAGGGACCGCGCTCTTTTACCACGGAGGATGTGGTGGAGATTAGCGCCCATGGCGGTGTAATCTCTGTAAGAAGAGTGATGGACCTGCTGCTGCAGCAGGATATCCGGTTGGCTGAGCCGGGAGAGTTCACGAAACGTGCCTTCCTGGGCGGGCGGATTGATCTGTCGCAGGCCGAGGCCGTGATTGATCTGATTCGTTCCAAGTCGGACCGGGCCTTCTCAGTTGCGCTCAAGCAGGTTAGCGGCTCGTTGTCCGCACGTATTCATGAGCTTCGGCACACCCTTATTGAGACACTGGCCCATATTGAAGTGAATATTGATTACCCTGAGCATGATGTGGAATCCTTAACTGCCGATTTCATCAAGGATAAGAGTCAAGAGGTTATGCAAGGCATAGATAAGCTGCTTCGGACAGCCAATGAAGGAAAGATTCTGCGCGAAGGGATTACCACGGCTATTGTGGGCCGGCCCAATGTTGGGAAGTCCTCACTGCTGAACGCGCTTGCCCGTGACAACAAGGCGATTGTGACCGATATTCCGGGAACAACGCGTGATGTGATAGAAGAGTATGTAACGATTAATAATATCCCGCTGAAGCTGCTGGATACTGCCGGTATCCGTGAAACAATGGATGTGGTGGAGAGAATCGGTGTGGAGCGCTCGAAGGCGGCTTTCGGCGATGCAGATTTGATTCTGCTCGTGCTGAATGCCAATGAGGAGCTTCATGAGGATGAGCTGGCACTGATGGAACAAATCCACGGTAGACAAGCGCTGGTCATCATGAATAAAATGGACTTACCGTCCCGTCTGGACACGGGGAGGCTGCGCTCCTTTTTCGATGAAGCGAGTATTGTACCGATGTCTGTGCTGGAAGAGGAAGGACTAGACACACTGGAAGAGGCGATCTCTGAACTGTTCTTCGGGGGTAAGCTGGAATCGGGCGATCTGACCTATGTAAGCAATGTTAGGCATATAGCCTTGCTTAAGAAGGCATATAAATCACTACAGGATGCCTATGAAGCAGCGGAGATGCTGATTCCTATAGATATGATACAGATTGATGTACGTCTGGCCTGGGAGCAGCTGGGGGAGATCATTGGAGATACGGCAGCTGATTCGCTGCTGGACCAGATCTTCTCGCAATTCTGCCTCGGCAAATAAGAAGGAGGAAGCGTTATGAATTATGATGGAGGCAGCTATGACGTTATCGTCATCGGTGCCGGTCATGCCGGCTGCGAAGCAGCCCTGGCTGCTGCACGGATGGGCTGCCGCACACTGATGATCACAATTAACCTGGATATGGTGGCTTTCATGCCATGTAATCCATCGATTGGCGGACCCGCCAAGGGCCATGTGGTGCGTGAAATTGATGCACTCGGCGGAGAAATGGGCCGCAATATAGATAAGACGTTCATCCAACTGAGAATGCTTAATACAGGCAAGGGGCCTGCGGTTCATGCTTTGCGTGCTCAAGCAGACAAGTTCCTCTATCAGCATGCGATGAAAGAAACGATGGAGAAGACTCCTAACCTGACTCTGCGCCAGGGGATGGTGGAGGAGCTGATCGTGGAGGATGGACGCTGCGCCGGAGTGGTGACGAAGACCGGGACGGTATATCACAGCAAGACCGTTATTCTGACAACCGGGACCTATCTGCGCGGCAAAGTGATTATGGGTGAGCTGACGTATGAGAGCGGACCAAATAATCAGCAGCCGTCCGTACGGCTGTCCGAGAATTTGCGCGAACTGGGGTTCGATCTGGTCCGTTTCAAGACAGGAACACCGCCGCGTGTCCACAAGGATTCAATTGATTTCTCCAAGACAGAAATCCAGCCGGGTGATGAGAAGCTGAAATTCTTCTCTTATGAAACCAAATCCTCAGATAATGAGCAGCTGCCTTGCTGGTTGACCTACACCTCTCCGGTTACCCACCAGATCATTAATGACAATCTGCACCGGGCACCGATGTTTACCGGTATTATTGAAGGAACGGGTCCGCGTTACTGTCCTTCTATTGAAGATAAGGTCGTCCGGTTCAGTGATAAATCACAGCATCAGATCTTCCTGGAGCCGGAAGGTAAAAACACATCGGAATACTATGTACAAGGTCTGTCGACAAGCCTTCCTGAGGATGTGCAGCTGGCAGTCCTGCGGTCTATTCCCGGTATGGAAAAGGTAGAGATGATGCGCAACGGCTATGCCATTGAATATGATGCTATGGTTCCCACGCAGCTCTGGCCGTCGCTGGAAACCAAACGTCTGCCTGGACTATTCACTGCAGGACAAATCAACGGGACCTCCGGTTATGAAGAAGCGGCAGGGCAGGGGGTTATTGCCGGTATCAATGCTGCGCGTAAAGTACAGGAGAAAGAGCCAGTGGTGCTGGACCGTTCGCAGGGTTATATTGGCGTGCTGATCGATGATCTTGTCACCAAGGGAACGAATGAACCTTATCGCCTGTTGACTTCCCGTGCGGAATACCGTCTGCTGCTCCGTCATGATAATGCGGATCTCCGGCTGACACCAATCGGTTATGATATTGGTCTGATTACAGAGCAGCGCTATGAAGCCTTCCTTGATAAGAAGGAACGGGTCGACCGTGAGATTATCCGTCTGCAGGAGACAAAGGTTAAGCCGATTCAAGTGAATGAAGCCCTAGCCAGTTATGGTTCTGCACCAATTGTTGACGGAAGCAACCTGTTGACCTTAATGCGCCGCCCTGAGATAGCCTACAGCTTCGTGGATATCATTTCACCTGCTCCGGAAGAGCTTGATGAAGAAATGAAGGAGCAGGTGGAGATTCAGATTAAGTATGCCGGTTATATTGAGAAACAGCTCCAGCATGTAGAGAAGCTGCAGAAGATGGAGCAGAAGAAGATTCCTGACGATATCAACTATAATGAGATTCATGGGTTGGCCATGGAGGCGCGGCAAAAGCTGACCCAAATCGCTCCCATTTCAATTGGGCAGGCTTCGCGTATAGGAGGCGTTACCCCGGCAGATATTTCAATTCTGCTGGTCTATCTGGAGCACTACAACCGTGTAACAGCGGCGAAAGGATAATCTATGGATACAACGGTAGCCGAATTCACTTCCCTGCTCAAGGAGCATGGGCTGGAACTTTCAATGAAGCAGCTTGAACAATTTGAACTCTATTATCAGGAGCTGGTCTCCTGGAATGAGAAGATGAATCTGACGGGGATTACAGAGCGGAGCCAGGTATATACCAAGCACTTCTATGATTCTTTATCTTTAGCCTTTTATGTGAATATGGAGGAGACGAAGAGTCTAGCTGATATCGGCTCGGGGGCAGGGTTCCCTGGAATTCCGCTAAAAATATGCTTCCCTGATCTTAAGCTGACGATTGTGGATTCACTTAGCAAACGGATCACTTTCCTGCAGCATGTCTGTGACACTCTGGGGGTGAAGGGTGTAAAGCTCATTCACGGCCGGGCAGAGGATGTCGCCAGACAGTTTGTTCACCGGGATGCTTATGATGTAGTCACTGCTCGCGCGGTGGCCCGCTTATCGCTTCTGAATGAATTCTGTCTGCCCTTCACCCGCAAGGACGGCATCTTCGCTGCCATGAAGGGGAGTGATCCGACGGAGGAACTGCAAGAAGCCAAGCGCAGCTTCAAGGAACTGCGTGCTGAATTGTACAAGGTAGAATCCTTCAGTCTTCCAGTGGAAGAATCTTCCCGGCATATCATTCTTGTACGCAAGACTGGGGCCACTCCGTCGAAGTATCCGCGCAAGCCTGGCGTACCTGCGAAGTCGCCGCTCATCTAATTGTTTCACGTGAAACAACATTTGACAGTCTTCTGTTTTACTGGATCAAGCTCATGCGAATGTGAGCTTGATCTTTTTTTGATTAATAAGAATTTATATGTGTTTCATTCCAAAACTTATCATTATATTTCTCGCTGAAACGGAGCTGTCCTTCAAAAGGACGGCAAAGCAGCTTCCACTTGCGGAATGCTGGGTCAGTTGAGGCTGGTTTGCAGGAAAAATAGGTCATTATGGAGAATAGGATTATTAGTAGAAAAGTGATAGAATAATATAGTAAGACTTTTAATAGATGTGATCAGAATGAATGCCAGGCCGTCTTTTAAGAGAAGTAGCTATGAATGGCTTACGGATACTTTTCTTACGCTGTACGATAAGCTTTTCGCATGAAAGGTTAAGAGGATCGTACTATAACGAAATTAGGTGGTTATGAACGGAATGAAAGAACAATTCACCAAGCTTTTTGGATTTACCGAGCGGAGCAGCGGAGAAGAGATCAAACAAATCCCGGTTCATGAGGTCATCAGCAGTCCGTATCAGCCACGGACAATTTTCGATGATGAGAAGATCGACGAGTTGTGTCAGACTATCAAAACTCATGGCGTGATCCAGCCGATCGTTGTGCGTATGCGTGATTCCCAGTATGAGATTATTGCAGGCGAAAGACGCTGGCGGGCAGTTAAAAAGCTGGGCATGGACACTATTCCGGCACTTGTCCGCGAATTCAATGATTCACAGGCTGCATCGATTGCACTGATCGAGAACTTGCAGCGTGAGGGCTTAACCTCTATTGAAGAGGCGATCGCGTATCAGAAGCTGATTGACTTGCATCAATTGACCCAGGAGAGTCTGGCTCAGCGGCTAGGCAAAAGCCAATCCACGATAGCCAACAAAATTCGCTTGCTGAATTTGCCCGAACAGGTCAAGACGGCATTAATGGAAAGAAAAATCACTGAGCGCCATGCACGCTCGCTCTTGTCGCTGGACAGTGAGGAGATGCAGCTTAAGGTACTCGCTGAGGTTATTGCTAAGGAATTGAATGTAAAACAAACGGAAGCACGTATCGCCTTCTACAAGGCCGTTACCCAGACCAAAAAATCAAAACGGACCTCCTATACCAAAGATGTCCGTCTCGCTCTTAATACAATCCGCCAATCTATAGACATGGTGACCGGCTCAGGAATGGAGATTAAGACCTCCGAGAACGACCGTGGAGATCATTATGAGATTGTAATTCAAATTCCAAAACGATAATGGCAACAAAAGCTGAAGGCGGCCCTGAGGTGTTGGCCGCCTTTTGTATGACTAGCTCCGAACGTTATCACATATACACTCTAAGGATAAGTTATTGTCTATTTGTATTTGTCTACATCTCCGCAAACGTGATGCCGTAGAACCAGATTATTATGCCGTTAACAGCTAAGAACTACAAGATGATTCTTTCTAAACAATTCGAGGTGAAATAAGTGTCCAAGATTATTGCCATAGCAAATCAAAAAGGCGGGGTAGGTAAAACAACAACCTCTGTGAACCTGGGTGCCAGCATGGCTACTCTGGGAAAGAGAGTGCTGCTTGTTGATATTGATCCGCAAGGCAACACTACGAGCGGCGTTGGCGTCAACAAAGCAGATGTAGAGAATTGCATTTATGATATTCTTATTAATGAAGCAAATCCGCAGGAAACGATCCAGGAAACCCGGATTGAGGGCCTTCATATTATTCCGGCAACGATTCAGCTGGCAGGAGCAGAGATCGAGTTGGTCTCTACGATATCGCGGGAACTGAAGCTGAAGAAGGCACTGAATGCAGTGAAGGCAAATTATGATTACATCATCATAGATTGTCCGCCATCATTAGGGATTCTTACCATTAACTCTCTAACAGCTGCTGACTCAGTGATCATCCCTATACAATGTGAATATTATGCGCTTGAAGGATTAAGCCAGTTGCTCAATACTGTAAGACTGGTTCAAAAGAATCTTAATCCGCATCTCAAAATAGAGGGAGTATTACTCACGATGCTGGATGCCAGGACTAATCTGGGAATTCAGGTGATTGAAGAAGTGAAGAAATACTTCCAGGAAAAGGTATATAAAACGATTATTCCGCGAAATGTACGCTTAAGTGAAGCCCCTTCACATGGACAGTCAATTATTACCTATGACTCCCGTTCCAAGGGAGCGGAAGTATATTTAGAGTTGGCAAAGGAAGTGATCTCTTATGAGTAAGCGCTTAGGGAAAGGCTTAGATGCATTAATACCTTCTCTGTCGATCAATGAGGACGATAAGGTGGTAGAGATTCCATTAACGCAGCTCAGAGCCAATCCTTATCAGCCACGCAAGGATTTCAATGAAGAGGCTATCCAGGAGCTTGCAGAATCCATAAGACAGCATGGAGTGATCCAGCCGATCATTGTTCGCAGTGTGTTGAAAGGGTATGAGATTATTGCCGGGGAACGCAGATTCAGGGCCTCGCAATACTGCGGCAAAGCTACGATTCCTGCGGTGATCCGCAGCCTTAGTGATCAGCAGGTGATGGAGATTGCCCTGATCGAGAACCTGCAGCGTGAGAATCTTAACGCGATGGAAATAGCAGTTGCTTATCAAGGACTGATGGATCAATTCTCCCTGACCCAGGAAGAGCTTTCTCTTAAAGTTGGAAAGTCCAGATCTCATATCGCTAACTTTTTGCGGTTGCTTAGTTTACCGGAGGAAGTGAAAGATTATGTTTCACGTGGAACAATTTCGATGGGGCATGCCCGGGCAATTGTTGCCTTGAAAGATTCGGAGGTAATTAAGCAATTGGCTGCACAGTGTGTGGAGCTTCAGTGGAGCGTTAGAGAACTGGAAGAGGTAGTGAAGAATCTCGACCGCAAGCCTGCTAACGGGATTAAAGCTAAAGTTGTAAAACGCGATCCTTATATTGATAATGTCGAGGAAGTACTACGCGAACGGTTCAAGACAACCGTCAAAATCAAACAAGGTAAGGAAAAAGGGAAAATCGAATTAAACTATTACAGTGCCCAAGACCTGGAAAGATTGCTGGAGTTACTGGGGAACTGATTTGGATATTTGTGCCGAAAACATATCCTGAGATATCCTTAATACGGATATGGAGGGGTATGTTTTTTAAATCGAAAAGAGGGAGGGTGAAAGATGGAGAGATTGGTCTATCTCGATCACGCTGCTACTTCGTGGCCCAAGCCGCCAGAGGTGGCCGTAGCTATGGTGGAGGCCTTAGAACAGTCAGGTGCCAATGCCGGGCGGGGGAACTACTCGCTCGCGATGGGGACGGGGCGGGTATTGGTCCGTGCACGGCTGCTGCTGGCAGAGTTGTTTGGTGTAGCGAATGCCCAGGATATTGCGTTTACTCATAACACTACTATGGGGCTAAATATGGCCATTAAGGGTACACTTCAACCAGGGGATCATGTCGTGTCAACGATGACGGAGCATAATTCGGTGCGCAGACCCTTGGAGTATTTGCGCCGGAGCATTGGCGTTGAAGTGGATTATATACAGGCGGACCGCGAGGGCCAAATCAATCTTCAGGAGCTTCAGCGCTCTTTGCGTCCTAACACCCGTATGGTGATCTGCAATCATAGCTCGAATCTGCTGGGAAGTATTCTGCCGATTGGGGATATCGGTGACATGGTGAAATCACATGGAGCTGTCTTCCTGGTTGATGCAGCTCAAAGTGCAGGAGCACTGAATATTGATGTGGCGGCCATGAATATTGATCTGCTGGCATTTCCGGGACATAAAGGGCTGCTCGGTCCGCAAGGAACAGGGGGGCTGTACATCTCCCCTGGGCTGGACCTGGAGCCGCTACTGCATGGAGGGACTGGCAGTCAGTCGGAGAATAGTGAACAGCCCAATGTTCGTCCGGACCGTTATGAGGCAGGGACACAAAATGCTGTCGGCATAGCCGGTCTGCTGGCAGGCTTGAAGACGGTTAAGGCGCTGGGAATAGAACAGATTCATATGCAGGAATGGAAGCTGACACAGCTCTTGATGGAGGGCTTGGCTGTTATTCCGGGCATGCGGATTTTGGGTCCGGCGCCAGGCGCTCCGCGTAGCGGAATTGTGGCTTTTGTCGTAGAGGGGCAGGAATCGGCGCATATTGCCCACCGGCTGGACCGCGAATACCAGATCGCTGTGCGTGCGGGCATGCACTGCACACCGCTGGCTCATCAGGCAGCAGACACTTTGGATAGCGGAGCGGTACGGGCGAGTGTGGGAGTAAGCTCCACGGAAGCAGATGTTCAGCGGCTGCTGTTAGCCATGGAGGAAATGTACGGCGCATCGCGTTCAAGCTAATAAGTGGATAAGGATTCAGGTGGATAATACAGGTCGGTGTTGTTGCAGCGTAGGAATTCTTATTTTTGTATAAAGGATGATTCAACATGTCGGAGTTAAATGAAGTAATAAATGAGTATTTATCGGCGTTCATCATGGGCTTTGCAGGGGTAATCATATTGATGGCTATTCTGATGATCGTCCAAGGGGCCAAGCTTCGCAGAATGCGCAGCCGGTATGAAGCTATGATGAGCGGGAATGGCATCGAGGATTTGGAGAATCTGCTGGTCAACCTGAAGAATCAGGGGGATATGCTGGAGGAGGCCCAGCAGGAGCAAAAGGCGCTGCTTGAGGCAGCACATACCAAAATGCGCGGCATGAAGTCGAAGGTGGCCATGAAGCGCTATAATGCTTTTGGAGAACGCGGTAACGACCTGAGCTTCTCGCTTGCCATTCTGGATGACAACCACAGCGGGATTGTGCTGAGCAGTCTGCACAACCGCGAGAACTCATATATCTATGCTAAACCGGTTGAACAGGGAGAATCAACGTATGCTCTGTCACCGGAGGAGAAGGAAGTTATTGCTCTCGCGTTGCAGCAGATCTAGCATGCAGGTTCCACTGCTTCAAGGCAGAGTAGAGGCTGGATGAAATAATATCCGACAATCGCATCACCAGGCTTAATCTGGTGTTCTGCAATACGAAGTATTCCATGAATCCTCCCACATTAACGATACCGGTCAAATGGATATCGCCAACTGGGGGAAGCTGCTTGTTGACCCCTGCACCGGGACGCAGCGGACCTTCAACCACCTGGATGCAGCCGACGCTGGTGGACTGGCCGAGGCAGGCATCGATGGCGATGATGAACGGGTTGGCATGCTTTTGGTATACAAGGCCCACTGTCTCTTCCAGGTTAATGGCATGTACCGGCTCCTCCAGCGTTCCGTAGAGATGAAACAGCGGGCTGTGAAAGCGGGCCAGTGTCGTGCCGACCAAAGGTCCAAGGGAATCGCCGGTCGAACGGTCCGTGCCCACGCAGATAATGACAATGGGTGTATCCGGACGTGTGCGCGAAAAGTGGAACAGCAGACGGTGGGTAATGGCAGAATAGATATTGGGGTCAGCATGTGATATTTTTAAACAGGATGGTTCTTGCAGTGGTGTTGCTTTGGAAGAGAAATTCATATAATCGTCCTTTCTGAGGCGGCGACTGCAAATCACGGGAAGATCAGCTGAATAAGCGGTCAGGCTGCCAGACTGCTGATTATGCAAGGCTTACGTCCGCGGGAGCGTGTGCTGATGATCCTAGTATATGGATGGAAGTGGTTTTTTATACTATGGCAGCAATAGATAGGACCAAAAGCCCAGGGGAGGCGTGAGTGTGGAGGAGGAACTGCTGATAGCGTTTGATTCGACCCAGCAGGCGCTGCGCGCCGAAATGCTGCTTGAATATGCGGAAATTGAAATCGATATCTTCCCTACGCCCAAGGAAATCACCGCCGGCTGTGCGATGTCGATTCAATTCTCACGGAGTGCACTGGAAGAGGTGCGGGTCATTGTAGAAGAGCAAAGTATAGAGATCCGCGGAATCTATGCCAAAGCTGCTCAGGGTGACGGGTATATAGAGGTAGGGGAAGAAGGTGGGACTAGATGAATAACTGGCTGCTCGAGACAACAGGCGGAGATGCCCTCAAGGATGCTGTGCGCTTCAAGGATAAGGTATGGGACTGGCTAAGCAATGCAGATATGTGGGCCACTGTGCTGTTTTCGGGGATACGGATTCTGCTGATTTTCATTCTGACCCGGGTGATTATCAAAGTGGTCTCCAATGTGATTGACCGGTCTCTTGAGCGGGAGACGAGGGGGAGGGCGTTAGTCAATAACCGGCGCTTCTCTACCGTCGGCGGACTGATGAAGAATGTGGTTACCTTCTTCTGTAACTTCACTATGATTCTGCTGGTTCTGTCGGAGTTCAATTTCGATTTGAAGCCGCTGCTTGCTGGAGCAGGTGTGGTAGGGCTGGCGATAGGTTTCGGTGCACAAAGTTTGGTCAAAGATGTGATTACCGGATTCTTCATTATATTCGAGGATCAATTCGCAGTCGGGGATGTCATCCAGAGCGGAACCTATAAAGGAACGGTAGAGATGATTGGCCTGAGAACGACCAGACTGTTAAGTACAACGGGCGAGGTCCACATCATTCCTAACGGCACGATTGTGAATGTGACGAATTATTCGCTGGCGAATGCACTGGCTGTGGTTGATGTTCCGGTCAAAATCGAGCGCGGGCTCGAAGCCACTCTGGCACTGATCGGGGAGGCGCTTCAAGGCATTGAGGAACGCAGCTCCAGTGTCATTGCCTATCCTAATATTCTGGGAATCCAGTCGATGAGCACCTCTGAGTATGTCATCCGCATAGCGGCGAATTGCCTGCCTAACGCCAGAGACGCCGCCGAGCGGCAGATTCAGAATGATATCAAGCAGGCTCTGGAGAAGCAGAGTGCCCTGGAGGCCGCTAAGGCCGAGCAGGAGGCCCGTGAGCAGGCGGAGAGAGAGGAAAGAGAGGCTGAGGCAGCCCGTGAGCGGGAACGCGAAGAGGCAGCCCGCAGAGCCCATGAGGAGCAGGAGGCCAGCCCAAGAAGGCAGGTGGCAGCTGCGCAAGAGGCAGAGGAGGGGGAGGACTAATGGAACGCAAGGTATTCGGGCTGGGTGATATTGTGCAGATGAAGAAGCAGCATCCGTGCGGAACGAATGAGATGGAGATCATCCGCATGGGGATGGATATCCGGATTAAGTGCACCGGATGTCAGCACAGCGTCCTCATTCCACGAGCCAAATTCGAAAAGAATCTCAAGAAGGTCCTGCATTCAGCGGATGGCGGAGCGGAGAATAATTAAGCTGATTCAGGAAGCGAAGAGTAGATGAATAATGCTTGCATTTGTGCGTTTGGCATGATATGATAATTCTTGCTGCGGAGAGGTACCCAAGAGGCCCAAGGGGGCTGACTCGAAATCAGTTAGGCGTGTCACAGCGTGCGTGGGTTCGAATCCCACCCTCTCCGCCACTTCAGCAATTATATTCTTAAATGATGAGACCTCCGTTATGATACGGAGGCTTTTTTGTATTGTTGTAATCGAAAAACTGACTACATTTGTTGATCTTCAATGCAAAAAGAGAGACCTTCGCAGGTCTCTCTTTCAGAGGCAGTACATCAATGACGTTCGGAAATCTCTGTCTATAGCTACTACTGTGAATGGGTATTGCCAAAGCTGTTACTCCTTTTTACAGAGCCAGCTCTACTCTCCCCGGGTACGATAGCTGCTGAATTCAGAATCCCTGTGATCGTGTTCGTCTGCGACGTTCAACGGAACCACACCTCTCTTTTGTACTGCCTGGGTCTAGTATGTGCAGCCTTGAGGGTTTTATACCTGGCTGCTGAAATTAATGGACGCGTGCTTTCTCGACCTTTTTCCACTTGCGGTTCTGGTTGGTGGTCTCAGGGAAGGTGTCGCCTTTCTCCATGGTAATCCGTTTCGGATTCTGAATCTCGGTGTGGAAGCTCCGCGCTTCGCCTACCTCGGTGTATACGCCCGGGTTGGGGGCTTTGTCGCCCTTTTCATACTCAGTCTGTTCGCCCATTGGTGGATAACCTCCTGTTATAGAATGATGAAGCTGTTATATTGTGGCCCTGAAGACGGGGGATTACTCGGGCGTTCTTACGGAACCGGCTACAGTTTTTTCTTGGAGACCAGCATCTGGTACGTATTAATAAAACTTGCAATCCTCTGCTGGATTTGGTATATTGATTTGGTGCGAGTCTATGTTTGTGCTCGTTCCTTGCTCCTGACCTGATCAGGGGCCGCAGACCATAAGGAGGTGAAAATTATGCGCAAATATGAAGTCATGTACATTATTCGTCCTGACATTGAACAAGAAGCTGTTCAAGCAGCAGTCGAAAAATTCCAAGGCATCATCTCCAACGGCGGAGAAATTACAAAGCACGACGTGCAAGGTAAACGCCGTCTTGCGTATGAGATCAAGAAACATCGTGATGGCGTTTTTGTTTTGGTTAACTTCAGTGCAGAACCTGCAGTAGTTACTGAACTTGAGCGTATCATGAAGATTTCTGACGAAGTAATTCGTTATCTCATTACGAACGACGTTGCCTAAGATATTGACAAGCTTTGTAACGAATCGCGCTATTAAGGAGGGGACCTAATTGTTGAACCGTATCATTCTGATCGGTCGGTTGACCCGTGACCCGGAACTTCGTTATACTCCTGCTGGTGTTGCCGTAACACAGTTTACGCTTGCCGTAGACCGTAACTTTACGGGCCAGAACGGTGAACGCGAAGCGGACTTTATCCCGGTAGTAACCTGGAGACAGCTGGCTGAGACCTGTGCCAATTACTTGCGCAAAGGAAGACTGGCAGCCGTGGAAGGACGCATCCAAGTACGGAATTATGAGAATAACGAAGGCAAACGTGTATACGTTACTGAAGTTATTGCCGATAATGTCCGTTTCCTGGAATCCGCGCAGAGCCGTGAAGGCGGAAATGCATCAAGTGGTGGAAGTATGCCTGAAGAGCCAGCCTTCGGTGGCGGCGGTAACGGTGGGAACAGTGCTCGCGGAAATGGAAGTAACAATAATTTCTCGCGTAACAACAATACCCAAGATCCTTTTTCGGGCGATGGAAAACCGATCGATATATCGGACGATGATTTGCCATTTTAATAAGGAAGGACTGAACTGAACATGGCTTTCAAACCAAGAGAAGGTGCGGACAACGACAAAAGACCGGCACGTCGTGGTGGACGCAACAAGCGTAAAAAAGTGTGCTATTTCACTGTGAACAAGATTACTCACATTGATTATAAAGACACTGAGCTTCTTAAGAAGTTCATCAGCGAACGCGGAAAGATCTTGCCGCGTCGTGTAACTGGTACAAGTGCAAAATACCAACGCGCTCTGACTATTGCTGTAAAGCGCTCGCGTCAAATCGCGCTGCTGCCTTACACAACAGAATAGGACGTTTTATGAAGCAGCCGGCTAAGCCGGCTGCTTTTTTTTCTTTTAATTTAAATTTATATGACGGTAAAACGGGTTATCCGGGTGATGAACTGCCTCACGCATAATTGACAAACAGATTCCAGATGTAGTAAATTACAGGTATCCTATACCTAAAGGGGAAATTTTGATGTTGGTGAGCGTTCTTAACTAAGCAATTTCATATCGTTCCGGCTGTTAACCGCCGCATGCTCTGATTTTGTCAGGGGCATGTCTTGTTAGAGTCTGTCTTGGCGGCATCTCTGACTGAGTAGACCGCGGGCTGCTGGAATGAATGATTTAGTTAAGAACACACGCGAAGCGTCATGATGGCCTCTTGATCCGGCTATTGTTCTCTTTGTGATTAACCGTGCTCTTGCAGCACGGTTTTTTCTGTTTTCAGGGCTCCTCCCGAAGGGGGTGGGACTCTGGGGCCAAAGAGAGCAAATAGCAGCAAAAAGAGGGCGAAGACTGCCGTGGTGGCGGTTCTTTGCCCTCTTTTTTGTGGTATGCGCAGTTGATTGGGATAAGAAATATACTTGTATACAAGGAGGAACTCAAGTTGAATCTGCAAAGTCTGCACACATTGGAGTATGAGACCATTAAGCAGGAATTGATGCGTCATGCGGTTTCGTATGAGGGTAGAAGGTACATCAGAGAGCTTCAGCCGATGATCTATCTGCCGGCGATACACCGTGCGCTTGAGGAGGCGCAAGAAGCGAAAGAGCTGCTGGAGCGCGGAGCCAGTGTGCCGATTCCCTCGCTGGAGGGCATTGAATGGGTGCTGTCACTGCTGGGGACCGGCTATATGTACAATGAGCAGGATTTCACCGCAGTCTCGCTGTTTCTGAACAGCTGCGGGCAGCTCAGGAAATACATGGCCGCCAAGGAGCAGATCGCGCCGCGCATCGCCGCATACGGTGCATCGCTTCAGGAGCTGAATGGGGTCCGGGACGAGATAGAACGGTGTATCCGGCTGGGGGTCATTGATGACCAGGCCAGCAAAGGGCTGGAACGGGTCCGCAAACGGCTGGCGGTTGCCAAGGAGCGCCTGCAACGGAAGCTGGAGAGCATCATGAACCGTCACAAATCCATTTTGCAGGATAGTCTGGTCAGTATGCGCGGCGGAAGGTATGTCATTCCGGTGAAACGGGAGTATCACAAGCAAATCAAGGGCTCGGTGCTGGACCAGTCCACCAGCGGGCAGACGGTATTCGTGGAGCCGGATGAGGTGGCCTCATTACAGGGGGAAATCGAGCTGCTGACTGCTGACGAGGCCCGTGAGGAAGGAATAATCCTGAGTATGCTGACAGGGCTGTTAGAGCAGGAGCAGGCCGCTATCCGGCTGAATATTGAGGTAACGGGCATGTATGACTTTATTTTCGCTAAAGGGAAGGTTGCCAGGGTAATGGATGCGGGGCCAGTCGCGCTGAACGAACGGGGTTATGTGAGAATGAATGGAGGCCGTCACCCGCTGCTGAAAGACATGGTGCCGGTCAGTCTGGAGCTGGGCCAGGGATATAAATCGCTGATTGTAACCGGGCCGAATACTGGCGGTAAGACGGTTGTGCTCAAAACCCTGGGTCTGCTCGTATTAATGGCACAGTCCGGCCTGCTGGTACCGGCTGATCCCGGCAGTGACTTCGCTGTCTTCACCAATGTAATAAGCGTTATCGGAGACGGACAGAGCCTGACACAGTCCCTGAGCACCTTCTCGGCACAGATGAAGAGCATTGAGGGAATGCTCTATGATGCCAGCAGAGGCGTGCTGCTGCTGATTGATGAGCTGGCTGCCGGCACAGACCCCGGTGAAGGGTTCGCACTGTCGATCGCGATTCTGGAGGAGCTGAACCGGAAGGGGGCTAATATTGTGGTAACGACCCACTTCAATGAGCTGAAGGCCTTCGCGGCGGCAACGGCAGGCTTTGAGAACGCACGGATGGAATTCGATAAGAACACGCTGCAGCCGCTCTATAAGCTAACGATTGGCGAGGCTGGCGAGAGCTACGCGCTGCAGATCGCCGAGAAGCTGGGGATTCTCCATTCCGTCATTGAGCGGGCTAAAGAGCTTGTGACAGAGCAGCAGGGGCACAGAGGCGGCGACAGCCTGTGGAAAGACGCTATCAGAGCGGCACAGAGGGCTAAAGCAGCCGAAGCTGAGATAACCGCCATAGCGGATAGAACGGCTGACGGAGAGCAGGGAGACAGTCCATCACAGCAGGCGAATGCTCCGGCACCTGAATTTGCTGTGGGGGATGCTGTTTATGTCAGCTCTCTGGGGCGAACGGGAATTGTCTATGAGAAGAAGGACAGCCGGGGCAGGGTCGGAGTGATGATTCAGAAGCAGAAGCTGAGCATTAACCATAAGCGGCTGAAGCCTTATCTGTCCAAAGAGGAGCTGTATCCCGAGGATTATGATTTTGATATTATTTTTGAGAGTAAGGAGACCCGGAAGAAGCGTAAGCTGATGCGTAAAAAGCATGTGGAGGGCCTGAGCATCATCCATCCGGGAGAGGAAAATTAAGGCGTTACTGTAGCTGAAGTCTGCCCGTCAGGGCAGGCTTTTTTCAATATCGGAAGGGTTCTTGGCTGCACCGAAATAAATTAAAGACTTCACTTCACAGCGAATATTGTATATCCTCTATAATGTGGAATAAATAATTGTCCATAATCTGCATAATAGGCATTACAGTAAAATCCAGTGTAGAAATCGCTTACATTACTGTGTGATCCAACCCGGGAGGGAAGAAATATATGTCAAACCGACTCATCGGCAGACTGATGCTACCGCTTGCGCTCTTGGTGGCATTGTCGGCATGCAATGGGCCAAGCCCGGCCGTCAAGAATGTTGTGGCGCGCCTTAGCCAAACAGCCGATGAACCCATTACAGGCGGGACCGTAACCTTCGGCTACCCGTCAGCTTTTCAAGGTATTTTTGAACCGGCATTCTTTGAAGGAGAAGATGATTCCAATGTGCTGGAGTTCACCACTGAGGCTATGTTTACCGTGAAGGATGATTTGTCCACCGCTCCTAATATTGCCAGCTGGCAGGAGTCGGAGGATCATACGGTGTTTACATTCACCATTAAGCCCGGAGTCCGCTGGCATAACGGGGATGAACTGACGGTAGAGGATTGGAAATTTGCCCTGGAGACTATCGCCAGCCCGGAGTATACGGGTTCCAGATACTATAGCGTTGAGATGATCAAGGGAGCAGAAGCGTACCACCAAGGCCAGGCGAAGGAAATTACAGGGCTCAAGGTGATGGACCCGTATACACTGCGCATTACAATGAATTCAGCACGGGTGAACGTGATTGATAATCTGTGGGCCTACCCGATGAACAAGCGGTATTTCGAGGGAGTCGCAGTTAAGGACATGGCGGATAGCGATCAGGTGCGTAAGCAGCCCATTGGCACGGGTCCGTTCATGGTAACCAGCATTGTGCCGGGCCAGACGGTGGAAATGAAACGGTTCGATAATTATTACAAGGGCGGCGCGCTTTTGGATGGGATTACTTATAAGGTGATCGACAGCAAAGATATTACCTCTCTGCTTAAAGCAGGAAATGTCGATATGGCGGCATTGCCGCGTGATGCCTATGAGGCTGCAGGACAATTGGATAATGTAGAGATTAGGGTCACACCGGGAATGACGTTTGAATATATCGGGTTCAAGTTCGGACACTGGGATGAGACAGACGGTCAGGTGGTGATGGATAATCCCAAATTCCAGGATAAAAGCCTGCGTAAGGCAATGTATTATGCACTTGACCGGCAAGGGATTCTGGATAAATATTCCTATGGCCTGGGGACGCTTATTGAGACGCCTATACCAAGTTCCAGCTGGGCCAAGATCGCAGACGAGGAGATTGACACCTATCCTTATTCGCCGGAAAAGGCCGGGCAGCTGCTGGATGAGGCCGGTTATCTGGATATGGACGGGGATGGACTCCGCGAAGATCCCGGCGGTAAGAAGCTCATTATTCACTATGATGCGATGAGCGGCAGCAAAACGGCTGAAGCGCGGACGGCCGCCATTCTCCAGAATTGGCGTGATGTCGGGCTGGATGTACGGCTCAGCGGAGGAAGCCTGAAGGAGCTGAACGCCTTTTATGAAGCGGTGGAGTCGGATGATCCGGCAATGGAGCTGTTCAACGGCGTGTGGGGACTGGCCAGCGACCCTGATCCTTCGGGCTTATGGCGCGCTACCGATTCGTGGAATTATCCCCGGTGGACGTCGAAGCGCAGTGAAGACCTGATCCGGGAGGGAGTCAGCCTGAAGGCGTACGATAAGGACTATCGGAAGGAAATCTATTATGATTGGCAGAAGCTGATCAATGATGAGGTTCCGATGATCTTTTTCGCTGAACGCTCGGACATTACTGCGGTGAATAAGCGCCTGCAAGGAGTAACAATGAACGCATTAAGCAATATTATCGATCCGCAGAGCTGGTGGATTAAGGATACTCAATAGGCTGAGGAGGACGGTCTGATCTGCTGCGTTATGTGGCTGAACAGACTGTCTTTTTTTATTTTTTTCCCTGAAAAAGAATCAAAACGCCGTTTGCTGCGTCATATACTTTATGGAATATAAGCGGCATATATGTCAATGTTGTCGTTATTTGTTGTTTCTTTTTAGTGGTGAAGTGATTACAATAGAAATATTGTTTATGTGTCAAAGCCGTTTTCCAGGTTTATTCTACAATTAGAACGACCCGAATCCCGGAAAGGGGGAATAATACCATTTGAAGCAGGGCGGCGCACAGCAGCTAGAACAGCCCACTCATGACTGCCCTGGAAGCCCAGGCGGCCATTGTAAATAGATTACGTTCATAATATGTACATTCCACCATAAAGAAGGAATCAAAAATGATGAATAAGCTTAAAAAAATAAAGAAAAGATACATTGCGCTCATTTTGGTACTGGTGATTGTAGCCGGAGGGTTTCTGTTCCAGAAGCCGCTTGCTGTGCTTGCCTTTGACCTCTTTTTGTCAGATCAGGTAGAAAACAAGCTGGCGAAGGAATCCTATGTGCCTCTGGAGAATAACACCACCAAGACACCGACTTCCGTTAAGGCTGAACCTGTAGCACTCAAAAGCGACCCGTTCTCTCTGATGCTGCTGGGTACCGATCAGCGGAAGAATGAAACCGCACGCTCAGATACCATGATGTATGCGGTGATCCGGCCGGAGGATTATAAGATTCTGCTGATCTCCGTTCCCCGGGATACCTACACGGAAATTATCGGATACAAGGACAACAAGAAGGATAAAATTACACATGCTTATGCGTTTGGCGGGCAGCAAATGTCCAAGGACACGCTGGAAGCGCTCCTCGGCCATGATATTCAATATTATGCTACCATCAACTTTCAGGGGCTGAAGGATGCTGTCGATGCCATTGGCGGTGTGCCGCTCCCGATCAAGAAGGATATTGTTAACAAGGGCAAAGACCATGAGAAATTCACAATTAAGGCCAATAAGTCGAATTACAACGGTGAAGAGGCGCTTAACTATACCCGTTACCGTGAGGATAGCGACTTCAACCGGACCAAACGCCAACAGGTCTTTCTAGACGTGGTCGCGAATAAAATGTTATCGATCAGCCAGATCGGCAATATCCCTGAACTGCTGGATATCATGGGCGACAATTTCAAAACCGATATTGAGCCTTCCATGATCATCAGTCTGGCTAAGAAGTTCATGGGCGGCAAGGATATGGATATCTCCAGCTTCACGGTGATGGGGGAAGGTAAACGGATGGACGGGATCTATTACGACATAGTGAACGAAGAGGATCTCACCAAAGCCAAGGCCCTGATCGACAACTGGATGAATCCCAGTACACCGGTTGACCAGCTGATTGAACCAGGCAAGGCCGGCAATGCGCTTGAGCCTTCGGCCACACCCGCAATACAGTAAGGATCAGATCGGATATTCTTGACCCGTTATAAAAAACAGCAGCCATTCCCGCAAGGTTAATGGCTGCTGTTTACTGTCTTCATGCTATAATGGAATGGAACTAATTGCTGAGGGCAGACGTATAACTACGGTGGGCTTTAGTGCAAGGAAGGTAAAGTAGCATTCCTTCGGAATTCTTTGAGGAGGATCAAGAGATGAATATTGCGTTTTTTTTACTTCCGAAGCAGGAAGTCGCATGTGTTACTATGGATTCGACGCTGCGGCAGACCCTCGAACGGATGGAGTTTCACCGCTATACAGCAGTGCCGATCCTGAACCGCAACGGGGAATATGCCGGCACGGTTACAGAAGGGGATTTACTCTGGTATATGAAGGAGTCGGGCGGCGCGGTCACTTTTGAGAATGCTTCCAAATTTCTGCTTAAGGATGTCCCGCTGCGGATGAACAATCTGGCGGTCTCGATTGATGCGGATATGGAGGATCTGATTAATTTGGCCAAGGTGCAGAATTTTGTACCGGTGGTCGACGACATGAAGCGGTTTATCGGCATTGTACGCCGGAGCCAGATCATTGAATATTGCGAGAAATTTGTCTCACGGCAATCGCTCGAATCGTTATAAGGAACCAAGGCCTGTATTTCCGGCGAAGCGGAATGCGGGCCTTTTTTGAAAGATGGATAGCTATATTCAGGGGCGGCAGGCGTCCGTGTGGCTCGGATATTTTTATGCTATAATGGAGAATAATGCTTTTTGCCGGAGGTAGAGAGACAGTGCCCAATGTGCCGAAGGATCTGGATGTGGCCAAACGTGCCAAGGTAATTGAGTGGTTAAAGACAGAAGTAATTGATCAAGTCTCAAGGTTATTCAAGGCGCTGTGGGAAGGCAGTACCGCGCGTGTCGGCGACAGTCTGGCCAGCCTGATTATGAGCTCGTACATCTTGGGGCGCAGACTCGGTATTCCTTATCGCGAGCTGGATGATCTACTGCTGGAGAAGCTGCGAAAGCACAGGCAGGAGGGCCATCAGCTCGAAGAATGGTACCAGGATATATCTGCATTAGAAGAACATATGCGTAAGAGGTGAATACTGTTGAAATTTCGCTGGACATCTGTGGCTTGGAGTGTAGCTTATCTATTGCTGCTGTTATCCCTGTCAACCCCGCTACTACTTATTACAACATTCTTTATGATTATTCCGGCCATAGTGCTCTTTACGACCCTTAACACCAAGCAGTTCATTCTGCATCTGTTACCGGTGCTGCTGATTGTGGGCCTGATTACCCCGATGTACATCCTGATTGCAGCTTATTTCCTGATCCCGGCCCTTGTGATGGGACGATGGTACAAGAAGCGTGCTTCAGCGATTTCTACTCTGATTGCCGGTATGGTCGCTATACTAGCTGAATTCCTGCTGATCCTGCTGATCAGTACGACGTTCCTTAAGTTCAATTTATACGACTATGTGTATGATGTTCTGAAGACCTATGCGGACTGGCTGGCAAGTATGGGGGCAAGCAATCCGCTGCTGTCCGAGATATCCATCTCATCTGATCAGATTGGCCAGATGAGCTGGCTGACGATCCAGGCCATTCCGATGACGCTGATCCTCAGTGCGTTCGTGATTGCGGTCATTACCCATTCCATTGTCCGCCCTATTCTGAACAGTATGGAATATGCGGTGCCTAAGCTGAAGCCGGCGCGGGAATGGAGACTGGCCAGATCATTCATCTGGTATTATCTGCTTGGCGTGGTCATCAGCCTGCTGTTCGGCGGTGCCGACAGCGGCTTCATGCTAATGGTCTCGGCCAATCTGCTGCCTCTGCTGCAGATTGCGTTCAAGATTCAGACCGTCGGCTTCCTCTTCTTCCTGGTGCATGAACGGAAGTGGAGCAAGATCATCGCTCTTCTGCTGGCAATCCCTGTTATTGCTCTGCCGGGATTCTGGATTATTGGTGTGGTGGACCTGGCATTTCCGCTGCGGGAGCTTGTGAAGAAATCGAAACGATAGGGTGAGGGCTCATGCCAAAATTTCTGCAAAGACGCTGGCACGGCTATCATACCGTGTGGGCGTTCTTACTGCTGCTGGTCCTGATTATAGTAGTCAGTATCTATAACTGGGTCCTCGGTGTTGCCAGTCTCTTCCTGGCCGGCACATTGTGTTTCACCATGCTGCAGGCCGAGCTGTCGTTCCGCCGCAACCTTGTAGATTATATCAACGGCCTGTCCTTCCGCATCAAGCGGGTGGAGGGGGAGGCGGTAAGCATGCTTCCGCTAGGAATTATCCTGTACAGTGAGAGCCGGGCGGTGGAATGGCATAACCGGAATGCCGGCCAGATCTTCTCCCGCAAGTCGCTTGTTGGTGAAGATATGCAGGAGCTGATGCCGGAGGTTATGGCTTCTCTGCAGAACCTGCCCTCCAAGCGGGAACCGGTTAAGGACGGGGTACTGAAGGAGCAACGCCATGAGCTTACGGTCGATGACCGTTATTATGAGGTCGTGGTGATTCCAAGCGAACGGCTGCTGTATTTATTCGATATCACCGAGCTTGTTGTGCTGCGTGAGCGGTATGAGGAAGAGAAGCTGGCGATTGGAATTGTCATGATGGATAATCTGGATGAAGCCGCCCAGGGGATGGATGATCAGCAGCGTACTTCGCTGATCGCCAAGGTAGCCAGTGAGATTACCGAGTGGAGCAAGCAATTCGAGGTATATCTGCGCCGGTTGTCTTCCGAGCGGTACCTGATGCTGCTGAATCACCGCAGCCTTCAGGCCCTGGAGGAAAGCAGGTTCGTGGTGCTGGATGAGGTGCGTGAGATGACAGCGGACCTCAAGGTGCCGATGACGCTGAGCATAGGCCTTGCCTACGGCTCGGAATCGGCCAGTGAGCTGGGAGCGCTTGCCCAATCGAGTCTGGACATGGCGCTTGGCAGAGGCGGGGACCAGGCCGCTGTGAAGGCAGGCCAGCGGCTCTCCTTCTATGGCGGCAAGACCAATGCCGCCGAGAAACGCACACGCGTCCGGGCGCGGGTGATCGCCCATGCCTTGCGGGATCTGATGCAGGAGAGCGACCGGGTGCTGATTATGGGGCACCGGATACCGGATATTGATGCTGTGGGTGCGGCGATTGGCCTGCTTAAGGCAGCACAGATGTACAATGTGGAAGCCAGCATTGTGATGGAGACGCCGAATCCTTCAATCACCCGGATGATGGAGGAGATCCGCAAGGATGAGGCGCTCTATAAGACCTTCATCACGCCAGAGCAGGCTCTCCAGATGATGACGGAGCATACGCTGCTCATTGTTGTGGATACCCACAAGGCTTCCATGACTATGGAGCCGCGGCTGGTGCAATACGCCAGCCGGATTGTGGTGGTGGACCATCACCGCCGGGGTGAGGAGTTCATTAATGACGCTGTGCTCGTGTATCTGGAGCCGTATGCGTCATCGACCTGTGAGCTGGTGACGGAGCTGCTGCAGTACATTCATGACAAGATTAAGCTCAGCCCGCTGGAGGCCACGATGCTGCTGGCCGGGATCACGGTCGATACGAAGCATTTCGCACTGCATACAGGGTCGCGGACCTTCGAGGCAGCCGGGTTCCTGCGCCGGGTCGGTGCGGATACGATTCTTATTCAGCGTATGCTGAAGGAGGATCTGCAGGAGTACATCTCGAAGGCGGAGATCATCAAGCATGCGCGAATGGTGTATGAACAGATCGCGCTGGTGGTCACACAGCCCGGGATGAAGATCCCGCAGCTGCTGATCGCCCAGACGGCGGATACGCTGCTGGGGATGACGAACGTGGTTGCCTCCTTCGTCATCAGTGAGCGTCCTGACGGCCTGATTGGCATCAGCGCCCGTTCTCTGGGACGGATGAATGTTCAGGTAGTCATGGAGAAGCTGGGCGGCGGCGGACATCTGTCCAACGCGGCTGTACAGCTTGAAGGAACAACAAAAGAAGCGGAAGCCAGACTGCTCGCAGTGCTGGCCGAAATTGAAGCGAAAGAGGGGTTATTTGAATGAAGGTCATATTCTTGAAGGATGTTAAGGGTCAAGGCAAGAAGGGACAGGTTAAAGAGGTATCGGAGGGCTATGCAGCCAATTTCCTGCTGCCGCGCGGGCTGGTTCGTCCGGCTACAGACGGCAATGTGAAGACACTGGAGAACCAGGCAGCAGCCGAACAGCGCCGCAAGGACCAGGAGAAGGAGGAAGCGATACAGCTGGGCAAGAAGCTGGATGAGCTGACCCTTACCCTGAAGGCCAAAGCAGGTGAAGGCGGCCGACTCTTCGGCGCTATCACCAGCAAGCAGATCGGCGAGGCCCTGGCAGCTACTCAAGGGATCGTCATCGATAAGCGCAAAATTGAGCTGAGCGATACGATCCGCCATGTAGGCACGTTCCAGGTAACAGTCAAGCTGCACACTGAAGTAAAGGCTAACCTCACGGTTCAGGTAACGGAGGAGTAGGATGGGTGGAGATCTCTTTTTCGATCGGGTTCCCCCGCAGAATCTGGAGGCAGAACAGGCCGTACTGGGTGCCGTTCTACTATCGGATGAAGCGCTAATTACCGCGATGGAGCGGGTGAATACCGAAGACTTCTACGACAAACCGCATCAGATGATATTTGAGGCGATGGTGCAGCTCGGAGAAGAGAGCCAGCCGATTGACCTGATTACATTGACATCCCGGCTCCAGGATAAGGGGGAGCTTGAGGATATCGGCGGGGTCAGCTATCTGGCGAAGCTGGCACATGCGGTGCCGACTGCGGCCAACGTCGATTATTACGCGCAGATTATTGAAGAGAAGGCAATGCTGCGGCGGCTGATCCGCACAGCCACGCAGATTGTCAGCGAAGGCTATACCGGCGGCGAAGATGTAGGCATTATGCTGAGTGACGCTGAGCGGCGAATCCTGGAGATCTCGAACCGCCGCAGCGGCAGCGGGTTCATTGCCATCCGCGATGTGCTCATGCAGGTATTCGACCGGGTGGAGCTGCTGCATCAGAATAAAGGCGGAACCTCGGGGATTCCCACCGGGTTCGTGGACCTGGACCATATGACGAACGGCTTCCAGCGTAATGACTTAATTATTGTGGCGGCCCGTCCTTCCGTCGGGAAGACGGCGTTCGCCCTGAATATCGCGCAGAATGTGGCAGTGCGGGCGAAGGAGACGGTAGCCATCTTCAGTCTCGAAATGTCGGCGCCCCAGCTGGTTCAGCGTATGATCTGCGCAGAGGCCAATCTGGACGCCAATATTATGCGTACCGGTGATTTCAAGAGCGATGATGACTGGTCCAAGCTGACGATGGGCATCCAGTCGCTGTCCGAGTCCGAAATCTACATCGACGATACCCCGGGCATCACGGTTACCGATATCCGGGCGAAATGCCGCCGGCTGAAGAAGGAAAAGGGACTCGGAATGATTGTCATCGACTACCTGCAGCTGATCCAGGGCCGGGGCAAGGCCGGGGAGAACCGCCAGCAGGAGGTATCGGAAATCTCCCGTACTCTGAAGCAGATCGCCCGTGAGCTTGACGTTCCGGTCATTGCCCTGTCCCAGCTCAGCCGCGGTGTGGAACAGCGCCAGGACAAACGGCCGATGATGAGTGACCTTCGTGAATCAGGCTCTATCGAGCAGGATGCGGATATCGTAGCGTTCCTGTACCGTGATGATTATTACAATCAGGATACCGAGAAGAAGAATATTATCGAAATTATTATCGCCAAGCAGCGTAACGGTCCCGTAGGGACGGTGGAGCTTGTGTTCCTCAAGAACTTCAACAAGTTCGTCAACTACGAGCGTGCTCATGCAGAACCATTTGCAGGTTAGACAAATTTCGCACAATACACGAACGATCGCACATTCCAGTCTGTGATCGTTCGTTTTTATTTGACTTTAAAAAGTGCCGCTGTTACACTGATTATTGTGCTTTGGCGGCCTGCCCGCCTGGTGTCCGGAGGGCTGCGTACAAGATGAAGCGCGTACAGAGCCCCTATGATAAGCGGAAAAATAATGGTGCTTGCTAGCACCTACGGAGGAATGTACATGTCAACGGTAGTCGTCGTGGGAACACAATGGGGAGACGAAGGCAAAGGCAAGATCACGGATTTTCTGGCGGAAAGTGCAGATGTGGTCGCCCGGTATCAAGGGGGTAACAATGCCGGTCACACGATTCTGATTGACGGAAAGAAGTTCAAGCTGAGCTTGATTCCATCTGGTGTATTTTATAAAGAGAAGACTTGTGTTATCGGCAACGGAATGGTGATCAACCCGGAAGCGCTGATCCAAGAAATTAATTATATTCATGACAATGGCTTCGATACGAAGAACCTGGTAATCAGTGATCGTGCGCATGTCATTATGCCTTATCATATGGTGCTGGATGCACTTGAGGAAGACCGCAAAGGACCGAACAAAATCGGTACCACACGCAAGGGGATTGGCCCGTGCTACATGGATAAGGCTGCCCGTAACGGCATCCGGATTGCCGATCTGATGGATGCTGAGGAATTCGAGCTGAGACTTCGTCCATTGATGGAAGAGAAGAATCAGGTGATCACTCAGGTATACGGTGCAGAGCCGCTGAACGTGGAAGAGATTCTGGCCAAATATCTGGAGTATGCAGAAGTGCTGCGCGGCTATGTAACCGACACCTCGGTGGTCCTGAATGATGCGATTGATGCGGATTCCCGGGTGCTGTTCGAAGGTGCGCAGGGCGTGATGCTCGATATCGACCAGGGAACTTATCCGTTCGTTACTTCATCGAATCCTTCGGCTGGCGGCGTCTGCATCGGCTCGGGCGTGGGCCCGTCCAAGATCAAGCAGGTTATCGGTGTGGCGAAGTCTTATACTACCCGTGTCGGCGACGGTCCGTTCCCTACAGAGCTGAACGATGTGACTGGTGATTATATCCGCGAGACCGGGCATGAGTACGGAACAGTAACCGGACGCGCCCGCCGCGTAGGCTGGTTCGACAGTGTGGTGGTGCGTCATGCCCGCCGCGTCAGCGGAATCACCGGCCTGTCGCTGAACTCGCTGGACGTTCTGAGCGGACTTGAGACTGTGAAGATCTGCACCGGCTACAAGTACCGTGGAGATATTATCACACATTACCCGGCAAGCCTGAAAATGCTGGCAGAATGTGAAGCGGTCTACGAGGAGCTTCCAGGCTGGAGTGAGGACATCACCGGGGCGAAGACGCTGGAGGATCTGCCGGCCAACACACGCAAATATGTGGAACGTGTATCGGAGCTGACAGGAATTCCGATCTCGATCTTCTCTGTAGGCCGCAACCGTGAACAGACCAATCAAGTGCTGCCAATCTATATCTAGACTGAAGCAGAACTAAATAGATACGTATAGGAGCAGGGGCCTCGGTGAGGCTCCTGTTTTTGTATGTCCAGATGATTTTTCAGCAGGTGAATCAGCCTTTCTGTGCTTCGGGGACGTTTCCCGGACGTTGTTCTAGTCAATACTGTGAGAATGGGATCAATAGCGAACTGATTCTTCAGAGGTTGAATAGAGCAGGGTGTAAGGGAGTGAGATTGGTGAAAATAGTGAAGCGTGCGCTGAGCGTCTGCCTGATTGTGGTGCTGGCGAGCGGCCTGTCCATGCTGACAACGGCCTATGTGGTGAACACGTATATCCAGTCGGTGCTGGCCAGCTTCGATATCAAGCTGGACGGGCCAGAGCCGGGAATCGGCGGCTTCGTGAAGAGTCTGACGGGTATGGGCGGCAGCGGGGCTGCCGCCAAGGAGAATTCCAAAGCGGCCTCAAGCGAGACTAAGAACTCTGCCAAGGAGGCTGATTCTGGCAAGACGGACGGGGAGAAGAAGGATAGCAGTGGCGGAAAAGCCGGGAATCTTCAAGAAAAATCGGTGGACGAGACGGTGCCGGATAATGCGCTGCCTGTGATGGGACAAGCAGCGGCGGGAGAAGAACAAGGTGAGCAGGGGCTGGACCAGAATCTGGTGATGACGCCGGAGGCTATGAATGACCTGAAGGAGAATCTGCCCGCTAATGCCAAATCCAATATCTTCAATATTCTGATGAACAAGCTTCCCCAGGAGGAGATGATCAAGATCTCCGCTGCCCTCGAAGGCGGGTTGACAGAGAGCGAAGTTACGGAACTGCAGGGTATCATTGCGAAGTACGTCAATGAGGATGAATATAAGGAGCTGATGAAAATGCTTACACCAGATAGTGGAGAGAAGAATGAGAATTAATAATTGTCACTTTTTGGACACGTGACCGCCGTTTAAAACGCATATTTTGGGAAAAAACCCGCGAATTTCGCGGGTTTTGCCATGAGAGCAAAGTTGAAATTTTTCTTCAGGCTATGGTACAGTAAAAAAGGACTAATAAGGGTTAATATTTTGTAACCTTTTTCGATGGCGTCACACAGTCATATTCGTATTCATGCAAAACGGGTGCGCTAAGCATATACATTCTTGTTTTTACAGCCGAAAGGGAGAGTTTCATGAAAGGATTTAAGTTTATGCGCCGGATGGGGAACCTGCGGAGCCGTGCAGAAGCATCCGCAGGATCTGGTGCAGCAGGTGAACAAGGTACAGATGCAATGACTTCGGGTGAATCCCGTGTCTTTAAGCCGGAAATGAAATCCCGCCGCCGGCGTTCATGGATACTGGCTTCTGCCGGTCTGGTTCTGCTGACCACCTTCCTGGTGGGGGCGCAGAAGAAGCAGGTAACAGCGAATACAGTAACCTACTACAAGGTGCTGGTGAACGGCGAGGAGATTGGTGCGCTGAACCAGCAGGCGGAGTTAAACAAGCTGTTCGAGGAGAAGAGACGGGAATATCAGCTCAAGTATCCTGACTCTGTGATGGTACTGCAGACTGGCGGTATTACTACCGAGGCCGAGCGGGCTTACAAGCCGGAGGTTAACAGCGAGGCTACACTGGACAAGCTGGATGGTATGCTCAAGGCTTATGCCGTAGGCGTACAATTGGCTGTGGACGGGGAACCGCTGGGAATTGTGAAGGATCAGGAGACGGCGGCGGCAGTGCTTCAGGCCGTAAAGACGCATTACGCTCCGCAGAATGCGGCCGCTTCGGGTGCACAGCTGAAGAAGACGGCGGCCAAGGCGGGAGCGGCTGGTTCAGCCGTGAGTGATCAGGTGGAGTCAGTCAAGATCCGGGAGGAAGTCAACCTCGTTCCGGTGAAGGCAGATCCCAATAAGGTGCTTAGTGTAGAAGAAGCAGTGAAGGTACTTACCGAAGGCAGGGAGGCGCCGCTGCGCTATGCAGTTCAGGAAGGCGACACAGTCTCTGCTATTGCTTCCCGGTTCAACATTACCCAGGCGGAGATTTTCCGCAATAATCCTGAGGTGAAGGAGCTTAGTCTGCAGATTGGGGATGAATTGCAGCTAACGGTGCCGCAGCCTGATCTTACGGTAGTGACCGTAGAACAGGTAACCGAAGAGGTGGTCACGGAGCCTGAGGTGATTATCCGCAAGAGCGACCAGCTGCCCGCAGGCAAGCGCAAGGTCGTCCGTCCCGGACAAACCGGGCTCAAAACGATGAAATACAGGGTGACCAAAGAGAACGGACAGGTGGTTCAGGAGGAGTGGCTGGGCCAGAGCGTAGTGAAGGCCTCTCTGCCTGAAGTGGTCTACTCCGGTACCAAGGTTGTAGGTGAAGGGACAGGAATGTTCGCCTGGCCGGTCAGCGGAGCAATGATCTCCAGCAGCTACGGCGAGCGCTGGGGACGCACACACAAGGGAGTCGATCTGGTATCGGGTAACCGCACGATCAAGGCTGCGGATGCAGGGACGGTCAGCTTCGCCGGTGTGCAGAACGGTTATGGCAACGTGGTGATCGTTGACCATAACAACGGATACGTTACGTACTACGGGCATTTAAGCAGTATCTCAGTCTCAACCGGACAGAAGCTGGGACAGGGCAGTTCCATCGGCATTATGGGCAGCACCGGGCGCTCGACGGGGACGCACCTGCATTTTGAGATCCGCAAGAACGGGACGGCCATCAATCCGATGAAATACCTAAAGTAATGAATGACAGATAGGCTTCCATTCTATAATTCCCTGCCGTCCGGATGATTTCGGGCGGTTTTTATTTTCCGTTGTAACGGTACCTTATATAGATGTGACGCCAAGCCAGGTATGTTAAAATAAAGGAATCAGGGTTTCGAGTACCGTTAGAAAGGTGAAGCTGAGCATATGCAAATGGGAACGATTCTGGTAGTGGATGATGAACAACCTATTGCTGATATATTGAAATTCAATCTGGAAAAAGAGGGCTACGAGGTTATCTGCGCCTTCGACGGCAACAGTGCAGTGGAGCTGGCTCTGTCCAAACGCCCCGATCTGATGCTGCTGGATCTCATGCTGCCCGGTAAGGACGGAATGGATGTCTGCCGTGAGGTACGCTCTGCCCATCTGGATATTCCTATCATTATGCTTACCGCGAAGGATGGGGAGATCGATAAAGTGCTGGGTCTTGAGCTTGGTGCAGATGATTATGTGACCAAGCCGTTCAGTACACGCGAGCTGCTGGCCAGAGTTAAAGCCCAAATGCGGCGCCAGCATAAGCCATCTCCGTCGGAAGCGCCGAGTGAGGCAGCGGAGAGCAAGCAGGGAGTCTATCATTTCGGATTATTCATTGATACGGATATGTATATGGTCTACAAGGATAGTGAGCCGCTGGATCTGACGCATCGTGAATATGAGCTGCTCTATTATATGATCCGCCATGCGGGCAAGGTAATGACCCGGGAGCATCTGCTGCAGGCTGTGTGGGGCTTCGAATATTTCGGCGATGTGCGGACGGTGGATGTGACAATACGCCGGCTCAGAGAAAAAATTGAGGAGAATCCCAGCAAGCCGGAGTATATTCATACCCGGCGCGGACTCGGTTATTTGATGCATAGCCCCAAAAACGGAGGGTTGTAATGAAGGCACTGTCCTTTTTCCGGACGATCCAGGCCAGGCTTATCGTAATCTATGTGCTGCTGATTCTGATTGCAATGCAGCTGATCGGCGTGTACTTTGTCAGCTCGATGAAGAACTCGCTGACGGATAACTTCACCAAGGACCTGAAGGCCCGGGCCGAGATGCTCTCGATCCTCACCGCTGACAAATTCGGCAGCGAGACGGGCACGGCCGATGAGGAATCGGCGGTGGAGAGCCTGCGCGGCATGGTGAACAATCTGTATATCAATGGTGCAGAAATTCAGGTGCTGGATGCGAGCGGCAAGATTATTACCACCTCGATCCCTTCGCAGAATGACTATGTCGGCCAGCGGAACACGCAGACCGTGGTCAGCCGCGCCTTGCAGGGCATCAGCGATAATGAGGAATATATCATCGCTGATGATAATGTGCGCAAGAAGGTAGTGGCGAAGCCGGTAATTTCCGGTGATAAGGTAGTAGGCGCCATCTATATCGCTGCTGATATGAAAGACTTATATGCCACCATGAGCCGGATTAACAGTGTATTCCTCTCGGGGCTGCTGCTGGCGCTGGCATTAACGGCCGTTCTGGGGGTCATTCTGGCCCATACAATCACGCATCCGATTAAGGAGATGACCAAGCATGCTACGGCTGTGGCGGAAGGACGCTTCAACCGTAAGGTTCCTGTGTTCGGCAATGATGAGATTGGGCAGCTGAGCCAGGCCTTCAACTATATGACGGACAGGCTGCGTGAGGCGCTGCTGCAGAACGAAGAGGAGAAGGAGAAGTTGTCGTCCATTCTCGCCAATATGAGTGACGGTGTCGTAGCCACGGACGAGAGCGGCGCGGTCATTCTGATGAATACACGCGCCGCCCTGATGCTGGGCGCGGAAGGACCGCTTCCTGCGGGGGCCTCGCTCGGCGGTCTGCTGGGTCTGGAGCCTGAGCAGTCTGTCTCGGTAACCCAGGGCGTGCCTCAGTCGGCTATGCTCCATCTGTCTCCCATGGGCGGAGAGGACCCCAATATTGTGCGGGTGACCTTCACCCCGATTCACCGCCGTGAAGGCGGACGGATCGCCGGTACGATTGCGGTGCTGCAGGATGTTACGGAGCAGGAAAATTTGGAGGAGTCCCGCCGGGAGTTCGTGGCGAATGTGTCGCATGAGCTGCGGACCCCGCTAACGACGATCAAGAGCTATGCGGAGGCGCTGGATGACGGTGCGCTGGAAGATCCGCAGCTTGCCGTGCGGTTCGTCGGAGTTATCCGCAATGAGACGGAGCGCATGATCCGGCTGGTTACGGATCTGTTGCATCTGTCGCGGCTGGATTCCAAGGAATCCAGCCTGCGCATTCAGCAGACGGATATCTCTGAGATGCTGGAGGATGTGGCCGACCGCTTCTCCTTCCAGATCCGCCAGAAGCGGATTCACATCAGCACCAGGGTGCAGAGGGATGTCGCTACAGCCTGGCTGGACCGCGATCAGATTGATCAAGTGTTGGGCAATCTGGTCTCCAATGCCCTCAAGTATACGCCTGAGGGCGGGACGATCCGGCTGGAGGCACATAAGAACGAGGACGGAATGCTGGCCGTGTCTGTCCGCGACTCCGGTATAGGGATTCCGAAGAAGGATATTGAACGCATCTTTGAACGCTTCTACCGGGTCGATAAGGCGCGTTCGCGGAACATGGGCGGAACAGGTCTGGGGCTGTCCATTGCCCGGGAAATTGTCAAAGCCCACGGCGGCTCCATTTCCCTGCAATCGGAGCTGAATGAGGGCTCATTGGTCACGTTCACGCTGCCTTTGATGAAGCAAAGGGGGAGTGAGGCGTGAAGGAGAGAATCAAATCATGGATGCTGGTTCTGCTTATATTCGGAAGCCTCGTGGAGAGCTATTATCTGATCTACAGGCTGCCGGGCAGCGACTCGGCGGTGTTGTCGAAGACCTTATATGTGAAGACGGATAATATGGGGCCGGAGGAGAAGGTGGAGAACCTGCTCTATCCCGATAAAATGATTATTCATATGGGCGGAGACAAGCATACGCTGTTCTACCCGAGCTCCACCTTCTATAATCTGATTATGAACCGCCTGAAGGGCCGCAGCTTCGAGAGCTTCCAGCGGCGGTCCGTACAGGATTTCGACTGGGACAAGATCCGCAGCGAGAATCCGGGCATTGAGCTGTCGTTCGGGGCAGGCATTCCGGTAACGCTGCTGCAGCGGGTCATGCAGATCTCGCCGGATTCACTGTTCGAGGGGGAGAGCATTGACCGGATCTGGATCTATAATATCAAAAATGACTCCAAAGCCCATGCCATCTTCTTCAGCACACGCGGGGATATTGTGTACGAGGCGGCTAAGGCCGATCTTACGGTTCAGGATGTGCAGCAGCATGTGGACTTCGGCAAGAATCTGACTCTATATACAGCCGTGAATGGTGAGTATTATGTCCCTGAGGCGGATGTGCCGCTGGTTAAGGTCGTAATGCCTGCGGGTATGTATACCATTGAGCAAATGCAAAGCAATCTGTTCTTCGATGCGGGCAGCACCAGATATATTCCGGAGAAGGATGGCTCCAAAATCTATACGGACAGCAAGCGCAGTTTGCAGGTAGACCAGGAGCAGAATTGGATGAGCTATAGCGACCCGGCTGCACTGCCGGATGGTGACAGTACGCCGGCAAAGGATGCGCTGGAGGCGGTGGATTTCGTGAACCGGCATGGCGGCTGGAACGGAACCTACAGGCTGGCTGCTACGGAGGAGGGCCGGCAGGACCGCAAGGTTTCTTTTCAGCAATATTATGGCGCTTATCCGTCCGGCTCCTATCCGATAATGAGTAATCCGCAGCTTCAGTATGGCGTAATCCATCTGGAGCTCCAGCAGGGAACGGTCTCTTCCTATGAGCGCTCCCTGATGTATACGAATGAGGAGAAGTCCGAGAAGACTATTGTCGAGCTGCCCGGCGGCGAATTGCTGAAGCAGCGGCTGGCGCAGATCGGCAGCTCCTTGCGGATTATTGAGCTTACACCTGCCTATATGCCTGCGCTGGCCGGGGAGAAGCTGCAGCTTCATCCGGTCTGGCGGGTTACGCTCAGCGATGGCAGTGAGCTTACATTGAATTAGGGCGGAGATTAAGCCGCGCGGACAGATTACCGATTCGAGGAGGAACGTTATGGACTGGGGAAGGGCCAAGAGTGTATTGATATATGCTTTTCTGGTGCTGAATCTGCTGCTGTGCTATCAGCTATGGATTGATGTGCGTGATCAGGTCAGCGCCGGACTTGACTTCACTTCCCTGTCTGCTGAGACTCAGGCGGTGATGGAAGAGAAGAACATCCGGCTGCTGTGCCCGATTCCGGCTGGTACTCCACAGCTGCCTGATATCACGTACCGTTATTCGGCCGAAGAGCAGAATGAACTGCCTGTGAAGCTTAAGGAGCCGATCGACAGCAAGCTGATGTACTCCTCGTTCTCGGAGCTGAGCAATCTGCTGAAGAGCCAGATTCCCGACATTGCCAATTACCGGTTCGATTCACAGGAGAGCGAGGTGGGCAAGTTCGTCCTGCATCCGCTGGTGGATAACAAGTGGTCCCTGTTCAGAGTGCGGCTGGAGCTGATTAACAGTGATCAAAAGATTGTGGCCTACCGCTGGCCGAAGATTGAGATTGCAGCAAGCCGGAGCGAGGATCTGCAGAAGGTGCTCCCGGCTTCACAGGCGCTTAGCAGTCTGATCGAGAAGTATTTCCCTGCAGATGCCGCAGTGAAGGAGATTGAGCTGGGTTATTACGGTGAGCTGTTCAACTCCGAGAGCCAGGTGGCTTCGCCGATGTGGCGGTTCATCTTGGAGGACGGCAGCGCCTACTATATGGATGCGATCAGTGCGGACATTATCAGTCCGAAGACAACAGAGTAGAAGGAGCAGGAGAGATATGGGGATTTCATTTACAGTACTGTCCAGCGGTTCTACCGGGAATGTGACAGTGGTGCGTAACGGCGAGACCACACTTATGATCGACGCGGGCTTAAGCGCGAAGCGGATTGACGAGCTGCTGGCTATGCGTGAGCTGACGGGAGCGGAGCTGGACGGGATTCTTGTGACGCACGAGCATTCGGATCATATTAAGGGGCTGGGCGCGATGGCCCGCAAGTATAATCTTCCGATCTATGCGAATTCGAACACCTGGGGAGCCATAGAGAAGGGGATTGGCAAGATTGAGGAGCATAACCGGGTCATTATGGAGACCGGGCAGCACCGGGATTTCGGCAGTATGCGGGTGGAATCCTTCGCCATCTCCCACGATGCTGCGGAGCCGGTAGCTTACAATTTCTATGACGGCAAGGAGAAGCTGTGTGTAGCGACAGACCTCGGGTATGTCAGCGACAAGGTGAGAACGGCTATATCGGATGCCGATGTGCTTGTGCTGGAGTCAAATCATGATATTGAAATGCTGCGGATGGGGCGTTATCCCTGGAATACGAAGCGGCGGATTCTCGGCGATCTGGGGCATCTGTCCAATGAGGCGGCAGGCGCAGCGCTCAGCGAGATTCTGAGCGGGCGGACCAAGCGCGCCTATCTGGCCCATCTGAGCAGAGACCATAATATGATGGATCTGGCGAAGATGTCCGTGCGCGGGGCGATGGAGGACCGGGGCTGCTTTTACAAAGACAGTGAGTTCAGGCTCTGTGATACCTACTATGACCGGCCTACGCCATGGGATAAGGTGAGTCAGTCATAAGGCGGTCAACCTCGGTAATCTTGTGCTCCAGCTCCTGGCGGGAGAATAGGCCTTTATCAATTAACAGCTCAATCATTGCATGCTGGACAAGAATCAGCTGATAATGTTCATCCTTAAGGTCCCCCAGCTTGCCAATGAACTGAACCAGATCCTTACTTGTTGAAAAAGACTCCATAGTCCGGACCTCCTTGTGAAATAGGTTATAGTGAGGCTGTGAATAATTTACATTTATTTAACATAGAAAACATGTGGGCAGCGCGGCTGCCTGTGATACAATCATATAGAGCGTTCTAATTCTATTGTAGTCTTTTAAGTTGCAAAATATTCCGGATACAAGCTGTTAACTTTTTAGTAGCTTATTAGAATAATAGACATCCCTTGCGCTTAGAACCCACTGGAATGTGGTGAATAAATCAAGTGAAACCTTTTAGTACTTCGTGAAGTCTAAGAGATATAGCGGTTAAGCTCGGGCGTGGTTGCTTGGCGTTCAGGTCGTGAATGCGGTGGCAATAGAGGGGAGAGAGTGTAACATGGGATTATTCGATGATGATTTCTATTCAACCAAGGTGTCACGGCGCAAAAGCGGCAAATCTAAATCAACCGGCGGATATGCTGACGGCAAGTGGGCTGTCCGCAAATCGAAGCGGTCGCTGGCAACCTGGCAGATCTCGCTGATCAGCTCTGTCTGCAGTGCTGTAGCGGCTGTGCTGCTGTTCAGTCTGGTAACGGGACAGTTCACCACGGAGAGAATTCAGGCCCCGGTGGTTATTGATAAGGTGGCTGCGAGCAGCGCTGATCCGTATGACCGGATTATTCAGGCTGCTGCACATATCCGCCCTGCGGTAGTGAGCATCATTAATCATAAAAAAGACAATAAGGAACTTAATATTCTCGATGAATCCGCTCTAGGCTCGGGAGTTATCTATAAGAAGGACGACAATAAGGCCTTTATCATTACCAATAACCATGTCATTGAGGGTGCCGGCAAGCTGGAAGTGGTTACAGTAGACGGCGTGACACACAAGGCGGAGCTGGTGGGCGCCGACAAGGTGAGTGATATTGCTGTGCTCTCCATTGACGGCAAGGGGATCGACCGGATTGCTGAGATCGGGGATTCCTCCAAGCTGCGTCTGGGTGAGACAGTCATTGCCATCGGTAACCCGCTAGGGCTCGGGGATACATTAACTTCCGGTATTGTCAGCTACACAGAGCGGACGATACCGGTATCACTGAACCAGGACGGCGTGTACGATTGGGAGCAGGAAGTGATCCAGACGGATGCGGCCATTAATGAGGGCAACAGCGGGGGCGCACTGGTGGATCTGGACGGTAAGGTGATTGGTATCAATACGATGAAGATCTCCGATACGGGGGTAGAGGGGTTGGGCTTTGCGATTCCCGCCAATCGTGTAGTGGAGACAGCCAATGAGCTTACTTCCAAAGGCCGTATAGCCCGGTCATACCTGGGCGTCTATTCAGTGGATCTGAATAATCCGTATGTGCCGTTGGCCGATGATCAGCGCAAGGAGCTTAATCTTCCGTCTACAGTAACGGATGGGGTTGTGGTTCTGGATGCTGTGGGACCGGCGAAGGATGCAGGCCTGCAGCTTAACGATGTGATTACGAAGTTCAACGATAAGCCGATTACTTCCACGCTGTCGCTGCGCAAATATCTGTACGATCATACCAAGATCGGAGATAAGCTGAAAATCACCTTCTACCGTGATGGTGAAGTGAAACAGACAACAGTCCAGCTTCTTGAAAAGCCAGAGGAATAAAATTGGAAATGGCCGTATATAATAATGAGGCAGTCACGATTACGGAAATAGTTCAAGCCGTCCTTTTCATAAAAAAGAAAAGGGCGGGGCTGTTTCAAGAATAAATAAATGGGGTAAATGGTAGTAATGGGTATAAATATTACGACTTAATGCGACTGGTAGCCCTTACATTGGGAAGTAGTCCTTATAAGGGAAAAAACGGAGAAATTAGGATAGAACAGCTTGCCTTTGTTATTAAGGTGTGGTAACATGAAATTATTCTTACATTGATACCTTATTCTCGCATTGAAAAGGGCTGTCAACCAAAGCTACAACCTTTCTCAATGTGTGAATTTTTTCTTTGTCTGAAGATAAAAAGAACATATTAATTTAAATTTGTGGAGGTAACACACATGCAAACAGGTACAGTTAAATGGTTCAACGCAGAAAAAGGATTCGGTTTCATCGAAGTTGAAGGCGGAAGCGACGTATTCGTTCACTTCAGCGCAATCACTGGCGACGGCTTCAAAACTTTGGACGAAGGCCAACGCGTTGAATTCAACGTTGTTCAAGGCAACCGTGGACCACAAGCCGAAAACGTTGTAAAACTGTAATTAATAGAAGATACCGTCCCCGCTTGTGAAAGTTGGGACGGTCTTTTTTTATCATTACTTGCTTGCAACATAAAGGAAGGAGGAACGGCAATGAACTACCGGAAAAAGCCTTTGGAGGAAGTACCGGAAGAAAATACCGCAATTTGGGCCTGCACCAATGAGGATTGTAATGGATGGATGAGGGATAATTTCGCATTTGAACATGCACCTTCCTGCCGTCTCTGTCATTCCCCAATGGTTCGTAGCATGAAGATGCTGCCGCAATTGCTTAATTCAAATGGCGATCTCAAATCGCTTAAGAAAGGTATTTCCATTACCTAGACCAATACCTTTATGAGTCAAGACAACTTATATATGAGAGACACATTCAAGACGGTGAATCCGTCTTATTTTTTTTGCTTTTAAGCGCAATATTGTGATATTTGTCACAAATTTATTGTTTTTTATGCCTAAACGGGGCGTATAATGTGATAATCATCACACTTTGAGTGATAGAAATTTGACAAAATAGACATAACGAAATGGGGAGAAGGAAGGGGAGAAATATGGATACAGTACTGCTGTCACGTATACAATTTGCGTCGACGACAATTTTTCATTATTTCTTTGTGCCAGTATCGATCGGACTTGCGCTCATAATTGCCATTATGGAGACCATGTACGTAAGAAAGGGCAATGAAGAGTACAAAAGAATGGCGCAATTCTGGGGGAAGCTGTTCCTGATTAACTTCGCAGTAGGTGTAGTAACAGGAATCTTGCAGGAATTCCAGTTCGGAATGAACTGGTCCGATTATTCGCGCTTCGTCGGTGATGTGTTCGGGGCTCCGCTTGCGATTGAAGCCTTGTTGGCTTTCTTCCTGGAGTCCACGTTCATCGGAATCTGGATCTTCGGCTGGGATAAGGTGTCCAAGCGGATTCACCTATTATCCATCTGGCTGGTAGCCTTCGGGACAATGCTGTCGGCATTCTGGATTCTGCTGGCTAACTCGTTCATGCAGCATCCGGTGGGCTTCCAGATTAGCAATGGCCGTGCTGAGATGAATGACATCTTCGCACTGATTACGAACGGCCAGCTGCTGGTGGAATTTCCGCATACAGTGCTTGCCGCTTACGCTACAGGCGCCTTCCTGGTAACAGGGATCAGTGCTTACAAATTGCTTAAGAAGCAGGACGTCGCCTTTTTCCGGAAATCATTCGAGATTGCAGCCATTGTAGGGGTTATCTCTTCCTTCGGCGTTGCGGTTGCCGGACATGCACAGGCTCAATATCTGGTAGAGACACAGCCCATGAAGATGGCCGCATCCGAAGCGCTGTGGGGTGAGAGCGGCGACCCGGCACCTTGGACGGTATTTGCCAATATCGATGTGAAGAACCAGACCAACAGCAATGAAGTTCAGGTTCCGTATCTGCTGAGCTTCCTGTCCTACAGCAAATTCTCCGGTGATGTGAAGGGGATGCTGGAGCTGCAGAAGGAGTATGAAGCAGCCTACGGACCGGGAGATTATATTCCGCCGGTCAAAACAACCTTCTGGAGCTTCCGGATCATGGTTGCTGCCGGCACGTTGATGATGCTGTTTGGGGTATATGCTATCTACCTCATGTGGCGCAAAAAGATGGACAGACCCAATACCTGGTTCATGCGCTTCATGTTCTGGGGACTGCTGCTTCCGCCGATTGCCAACACGGCCGGCTGGATTATGACAGAGATCGGGCGTCAGCCATGGACTGTATTCGGACTTATGACTACAGAAGACAGTGTATCGCCTAATATTACCAGCGGACAGGTACTGTTCTCGGTGATTTCTTTTACCGCGATCTATGCCATATTGGGTGCAGTGCTGGTTGGCCTGTTCGTCAAAGTGATCAAAAAAGGTCCTTATGCTATGGATAACGAACACGGTGAATCCCACGATCCGTATAACAAGGAGGGCTAACCAATGTCACTTAATGAATTATGGTTTCTGCTGATTGCGGTGCTGTTCGTCGGGTTCTTCTTCCTGGAAGGCTTCGACTTCGGTGTAGGGATGGAGACGCAGATTCTGGCCAAGAATGACACGGAACGCCGGATATTGATCAATTCGATCGGGCCGTTCTGGGATGCGAATGAGGTATGGCTGATTACGGGTGCCGGTGCAATGTTCGCGGCCTTCCCGCATTGGTATGCTACGCTGTTCAGCGGTTTCTATATACCGTTTGTATTTGCCCTGCTGGCGTTGATTGCCCGTGGTGTTGCCTTCGAGTTCAGAGGTAAGCGCGATTCCAAGGCTTGGCAGAAAACATGGGATGTCTGCATCTTCTTCGGCAGCTTCCTGCCGCCGTTCCTGCTCGCCGTGGTATTCGCCAGCTTCATCAAGGGCTTGCCGATTGACAAGGATATGCAGATGTATGCCGGATTCTTCGATATCGTTAATGCGTATACGGTAGTTGCAGGCATTACGGTTGTTCTGCTGTGTCTGGTACACGGCCTGATGTTCACTACGCTTCGTACGCTCGGAGATTTGCAGGAACGGGCGCGTAAGCTGGCCCAGAAGCTGCTGATTCCACTGGCGGCGCTGCTGGTAGCCTTCGTTGTAATGACGTATACTATGACAGATATCTTCGATAAACGCGGAACGCTGCTATGGATTGTAGTTGTTCTGGGTGCAGCCGCTTATCTGCTGGCAGGATATTTCATGACTAAGAAGAAGGACGGCTATGCCTTCGGAATGACTGGTGCTGTGATGGCGCTGTCTGTTGCTTCGATCTTCATTGGACTGTTCCCGCGGGTTATGATCAGTTCGCTGGATCAGGCGTTCAACCTGACGATTACGAATGCAGCCTCCGGCCAATACTCGCTGAAGGTGATGACGATTGTAGCGCTGACTCTGCTGCCGTTCGTGCTGGGTTATCAGATCTGGAGTTATTTCATCTTCC
This sequence comes from Paenibacillus sp. FSL H8-0048, assembly GCF_038002825.1. NCBI lineage: Bacteria > Bacillati > Bacillota > Bacilli > Caryophanales > Paenibacillaceae > Paenibacillus > Paenibacillus sp. FSL H8-0048. Next base: position 4,660,525 of record NZ_JBBODF010000001.1, read on the forward strand.
ACAAACGGGTTCATGAGAAGGAGCATCTTGAATACTAATGGATAAAAATTTGCTTGGGTATAAAGGAGTTAAGCCTGTCTTTCTGCTGGTTGGCTTCCTGACCCTGGTGCAAAGCTTCTCCATTCTTCTGCTGGCGAAGTCGCTGGCAGAAGCTGTCTCTGCGCTGTTTGCGGGAGAACCGCTGAAGGAACAAGGGGCTAGAGCGCTCTTGTTCCTTCTTGCGTTTCTTGTGCGTCATGCCTGTGCTATGCTGATGAGCCGGGCGGCGTACCGCTTCGCGGAAGCGACCGGCAGCAGCATGCGGAGACAGATGATGGACAAGCTGTTCCAGCTGGGACCAAGGCTGGCTGGCGACCGGGGGACCGGAAATATGGTCACATTAGTGCTTGAAGGAGTAACGAAGTTCCGCGCGTACCTGGAGCTGATTATTCCACGGATGGTCGGTATGGCGGTAACACCCGCTCTGCTGCTTGTCTATGTGTTCACCCTGGATACGTCCAGCGGTGTCATTCTTACCTTAACGATGCCGATCATTATTGTATTCATGATCCTGATCGGGATGACGGCCCGCAAGCAGATGGACCGTCAGCTGAAGTCTTACCGTACCTTATCGAATCACTTTGTGGATTCGCTACGCGGTCTGGAGACGCTGAAATTCCTTGGACGAAGCCGCAGTCACAGTGAGAGTATCGCCAAAGTCAGTGACCGCTACCGTTCAGCAACTATGCGTACGCTGCGAGTCGCCTTTCTGTCCTCGTTCGCACTGGATTTCTTCACCATGCTGTCTGTTGCTTCGGTAGCGGTAAGCCTGGGTCTGCGTCTGGTCAATGAGCAGATGACGCTGGTTACCGGACTGACGATTCTGATTCTCGCGCCGGAGTATTTCCTGCCGGTACGGCTGGTGGGTGCAGACTTCCATGCCACACTGGATGGTAAGGAAGCCGGTGAAGCGATGAAGAGCATTATTGACCGTGAGACAGTCCAGGCGAAGCTGCTGGAGCCGGGTGGGCAGAAGGAGATGGCGGGCCTTGGCGGAGCTTGGTCAGGCGACTTTTTCACGTGGAACAATAACAGCCACCTGAAGCTTGACGGGGTAGGCGTGACCTATGAAGCGGACGGAGTGTCGTCGCTCGAAGCTGTTCATCTTGAATTCAGCGGGTACCGCAAGATTGGTATTATCGGAGAGAGCGGCGCAGGCAAGTCTACACTGGTAGACATTCTGGGCGGCTTCCTTCATCCAACCTCCGGAACCCTTACGATCAATGGAAGCCTGGTCAGTGCGCTGACCGATGAGGGCTGGCGGAAGCAGACGGCCTATATTCCGCAGCGCCCTTACATCTTCAGCGGCACGCTGGCTGACAATGTCCGGTTCTATTATCCGGAGGCTTCGCAGGAGGCTGTAGCTGCTGCGCTGGAGTCAGCAGGTTTATCGAAGCTGGTGTCCTCACTGCCGGAAGGTCTGAACGAGATGATCGGGGGCGGCGGCCGTTCGCTCAGCGGCGGGCAGGAGCAGCGCGTGGCTCTGGCCCGCGCTCTGCTGAGCAGCCGCCCGATTATGCTGCTGGATGAGCCGACGGCCCATCTGGACATTGAGACGGAATATGAGCTGAAGGAGACGATGCTGCCGCTGTTCGAGGGCAAGCTGGTATTCCTGGCTACACACCGCCTGCACTGGATGATCGACATGGATCTGATTGTCGTTATGCAGCAGGGACGGGTAGCTGAGATAGGCACACACGACGAGCTGACTGCGCGGCGGGGTGCTTATTATGAGCTTATTCAAAGTCAATTGGAGGGAATCCATTGAAACGTGAAGGATGGTTTGCTCCCTATTACTCTGCCTACTTCTGGCGGTTCGTGTTGATCATCCTGCTGGGCGCACTGACCATCTTCTCAGCGTCTTCGCTGATGTACACCTCAGGCTTCCTGATCTCGAAGGCCTCGATTCCGCCGGAAAATATACTGATGATCTATGTCCCTATTGTCGGTGTGCGCACCTTCGGGACCAGCCGGGCTGTTATCCACTATGTCGAGCGGCTCGTGGGACATGACACGATTCTGCGCATTCTGTCGAAGATGCGGGTCCGGCTGTACCATATGCTGGAGCCGCAGGCGCTGTTCTTGTCCTCGCGCTTCCGTACCGGGGATATTCTCGGTATGCTGGCCGATGATATCGAATATTTGCAGAATGTGTATCTGCGTACAGTCTTTCCGGGTATTATCGCGCTATTGATCTATGCAGCGGCGATGATTGCGCTTGGGACGTTCGATGTGGCTTTTGCTCTGCTTATGGGACTCTATATGCTGGTGCTGGTTGTCGTATTACCGCTGATCTCCCTCCTGCTTACCCAGAAGCGTCAGCGTCAGGTGAAGCAGGAGCGTAACCGGCTGTATCAAAAGCTGACAGATGCTGTGCTCGGACTAGGTGACTGGGTCATCAGCGGACGGCAGAGCCAGTTCGTCGATACGTATGAAGCGGACGAGCAGGCGGTTGCCCGCATAGACGGTTCGCTGCGGCGCTGGGCACGGCTGCGTATGTTCATCGGGCAGGCGGTGGTCGGACTGGCCGTGTTGTCTCTATTATACTGGGCGGCTGGACAGTATGCTGAGGGGGCGATTGCCGGAACGCTGATCGCAGCGTTCGTGCTGGTGGTCTTCCCGGTGGCGGATGCCTTCCTGCCCGTATCCGAGGCTGTGGAGAAAATTCCGCAATACCGGAATTCACTGGAGCGGCTGGAGGGTGTGGAGCCCCCGGCGGAGGGTGTACTCTCTGAGGCGGAGAAAGGCAGGAATGCCGAAGCTGCGGCTCAGGCCGTTGCTGCTGCCGAGGCTGCCAAGGCTGCCAAGGCCAGCGGACAGGTTCATATTGAACTGAAGTCGGCAGGCTACCGCTATGCGGCAGGTGACGACTTCTCCGTTCAGGAGCTTGACCTTGCGCTGCCGCAGGGGCGGAAGATTGCCGTAATCGGCCGCAGCGGAGCCGGTAAATCGACACTGCTCAAGATGGTGCAGGGCGTGATTGCGCCCACCGTCGGCTCCGTGACGATTAACGGGATCGATGCTGCGGCTTACGGTGAGCGGATTCCGCAGCTCATCGCGGTGCTGAACCAGAGCCCGCATTTGTTCGACACCACGGTGGCGAACAATATCCGGCTCGGGGACCCGGGGGCTTCGGAGGCAGCGGTCCAGCAGGCGGCAGCCCTGGCGAAGCTGGATAAGCTGATCTCCTCGCTGCCGGAGGGCTATGATACTCCGGTACGCGAGGCGGGGCAGCGCTTCTCCGGCGGAGAGCGCCAGCGGATGGCCCTGGCCCGTATTCTGCTGCAGAATACGCCGATGGTTGTGCTGGACGAGCCCACCGTTGGCCTCGACCCGCGCACGGAGCGCGAGCTGCTGGCCACGATGTTCGAGGCGATGGCCGGCAAGACGCTGATCTGGGTCACGCATCATCTGGTGGGCGCCGAGCAGATGGACGAGGTCATCTTCATGGAGAATGGCCAAGTGGAAATGCGCGGCACTCATGCCGAGCTGATGAAGCAGCAGCCGCGTTACCGCAAGCTCTATGAGCTGGACCGGCCGGGCCAATATCTGAATGGGGCAGATGGTGTGTAGAGGCTAGGATTAGAGCCGAGGTAAGTGTGTGATTGCAACTGAAAAGCTCTTCCTGTCCCGCTGGGGGCAGGAAGAGCTTTTTTGCATGTGGGCCGGATGTAATCGGAAAACCGGCCACATTGGGCGAGTGCATGGGTATGCGGGCCGGATGTAATCGGAAAACCGACCATATTGGGCGAGTGCTGGGGTATGCGGGCCGGATGCTCGGAAAACCGGCCACATTGGGCGGGTGCAGGGGTATGCGGGCCGGATGTAATCGGAAAACCGACCATATTGGGCGAGTGCTGGGGTATGCGGGCCGGATGCTCGGAAAACCGGCCACAATGGGGGAGTTGGGGTATGCGGGCCGGATGTAATCGGAAAACCGGCCACATTGGGCGGGTGCAGGGGTGTGTGGGCCGGATATAATCCTGTACATGTCCGGTGGATAGGACAAACCCGGGAAATTAAGGTACACTTAACTGGTCGATCCTGGAAATATATCAATTAGAACGGGGTGGAAGCATGTGATAACGGAGGGCTCCTGCGATTATAAATAAGGAGAGATTAATCAATGGAATCAACAACATGCGAATTAACATGGAATCTGGACCGGATCTATCCCTCGTTCGAGTCGGAGGGATTTCAGCAGGACCGCAGGCAGGTGGAGAGCCTTGCCGGGGAGCTGAATACATGGTCGGCCTCGCAGCCCGTTAGCGGGCAGGACGCTGCAGACCTGATGGAAGAGTTCCTTAAACAATATAATGCGTATCAACAGCTATTTTTGCGTCTGTTCAGCTATGCGGAGCTGCGGTTCAGTGCGGATAGCCAGTGTGAGGAAGCTGTGAATCTGATGGACGAGCTGGAAGAGGTGACCAGCGGGGCGGGTGAAGCTTTGGTCCGCTTCAGCAAGTGGCTGGCGGGGGTAAGCGCGGGTGAACTGGAGCGGAGTCTCCGTTCCAGCGCTTATCTGGAGCAGCATGGCTTCTATCTGCGCGGATTACAGGGCAAATCGCAGCATATGCTTAGCGCGGAAGGCGAAGCGGTCATTGCCCGGATGCAGAACACCGGCTCGAAGGCGTGGGAGCGGCTGTACATGCAGACGCTATCCACACTGCGCACCGATCTGGAACTGGGTGGAGTTACCCGCAGTGTGACACTGGCGGAGCTGCGGAATCTGGTCTACGACCCTGATCCTGTGGTACGGCAGGCAGCGGCAGAAGCAGAGCATAAGGCTTGCCGCAGTGTTGCGGAGCAGAGTGCTGCTTGTATTAATGCTGTGTCCGGTGAGGCGGCTGCCGTCTATGAGCTGAGGGGTTATGTCTCCCCGCTGCATAAGGTGCTGGAAGCAGCGCGGATGGATCAGGAGACGCTGGAGGTGATGCTTCAGGCCATCCAGGAGAGCCTGCCGGTCTTCCGGCAATATTATGCCGGGAAGGCTGTGCGGCTGGGGCATGCGGGGGGACAGCTGCCGTTCTGGGATGTTTTTGCGCCCATGGGTACGGAGTCTTCAGTCCGCGTAACCTATGCTGAGGCCCAGGCGATGATTATCGCGGGGTTCAGCAGGTTCAGCCCCGAGCTGGGCGGGTTCGCCCGCAAGGTGTTCAGGGAACGCTGGGTTGATGCCGAGCCTCGCAGCGGGAAGGGCAATTTCGGGATGTGTGTCGATATCGTCCCGATTGGAGAGAGCCGGATCATAACAAGCTTCCACGGCCAATATATAGATGTGAGTGTGCTGGCCCACGAGATTGGGCACGCGTATCATACCAGCCGCCTTGCAGGACATACGATGGTCAACATGGATTATCCGGTGCCGATTGCGGAGACCGCGTCGATTTTTTGCGAGAGTCTGATTCATGTTGAACTCTTGAACTCGCTGCCTGCGGAGGAAGCGGATGCGATCCTGGAACGTAGTCTCTCGGATGCGGGGTATTATATTGTCGATTTCTATGCGAGATACTGCTTCGAGCGCGCGCTCTATGCCCGCCGGTTATCCGGTCCCCTTCCATTAGAGGAGCTGAACGCATTGATGCTGGAGTCGATGGCTGCCGCTTACGGGGATAGTGTACTGCCCGGGTCCATCCATCCCTACCAGTGGATTAGCAAGGCAGGGTATTATATGGCAGGCAATGAGTTCCTGAACTTCCCGTATTCCTTCGGGCTGCTGTTCTCCAAGGGGCTGTATGCCCAGTACCAAAAGCAGGGCCAGGCGTTCGTGAGCCGCTATGAACAGTTCCTCTCAGCAACCAGTACCCGGAGCATCGCAGACGCTGCCATGCTGATGGATATTGATGTGCATTCCCAGGATTTCTGGCAGGAGGCGCTCGGATTCATTGCCGGGGATATCCAGAAGTTTACGGGGAGGGAATAAGGCCCGGGTTTTGCGCTGCGGGAGGTTCCTTTTTGCAGGGAAGTGTGGTAGAACAGTAGTATAAGTCTACGCCGCAGCGGCACAGAAAGGGATGCTTGATTGAATGTATGTAGTCTGTAAGGAACACGTAGAGCTGGCCATCGACAAATTTGTGGACGAGTACGAGGATGCACCAGATGTAGTCGATCTGAAGGAGACGGAGTTCTCGGACTGGGACCCGCCGGCGAAATGTGCGGAATGTGAACGAAATGCAGAATATCTGGTCGTCTGAGGGCGGCCGGAATAACAAACACCCTGTGGCCGTGAAGGCTGCAGGGTGTTTTGGCGTGCGGGCGTATGTGTGAAAGGTATAGTTGCGGATATAGCATTACATTAAAAGTATTGTTATCTAGCAGTCTGCGGCTTTCGCCATCTCGGACAGCGGGCTGCGCTGACTGCCCCGCAGGTAGATAAAGGCGGAGCCAATCGCCACGATTGCTGCAACGGACAAGCCCCAGTAGATGTTGGAGTAAGCGGCCTGAAGCGGCAGGCTGCGCTGCCATTCCAGGGCGCTGGCGGCCATTGCTACGCTGAAGGCACCGCTGAAGAACTGCAGCAGCTGGAAGAGCCCCATCCCGGAGCCGATCTGCGAAGCAGGCAGGATGCGCGAGATTTCATTCGACACACTGCTCGACAGTACAGTGAAGGACAGGCTCATGATCATGTAGACGAGCATGACGGCGATCCATGATTGTCCGGCGAATAGGGCGAACAATACGGTGGCGGCCAGAACGAGCAGAGGTGCGAAGCGCAGAATTCCGGTGTTGCCGTAGCGGTCAATCATCCGCCCGACCAGGCGGGAGACGAAGATGGCCAGCAATGAGCCCGGGAAGATGACCAGGCCGGCATGGCTGGCGCTGAAGCCGAAGCGGTGAGTCAGAATCTGCGGCAGCAGGAACAGGGTAGCGAAGCTGCACAGGTAAGAGGCAACCCCGATCAGTGCCAGTACCAGATAGGACCGGTTGCTGAACAGCGCGGGCAGCACGAATGGATCAGGGGTCGTGCGGATACGCCCTACGAATAGGGCAATCGCGGCGATGCCGGCGATCAGCGCGATCCACAGTCCGCTGGTCAGGAACAGCAGAAGACCTGTGGTACCTACGCCGAGGAAGATTCCGCCCAGAACATCGAATGAGCCGCTAGCCGGAACTTCCTTGGGCAGCAGGATCAGGAATAGCGGCACCAGCAACAGAATGGCGGCAGTGACTGCGAACAGCCAGGTCCAGCCGAGGTATTCAACAATGGAGCCGCCGGCTACCGGGCCCAGACCGAGTCCCAGGGAGACGGCCGACATGATCGTCGCCATGGCTTTGCCGCGCCTAGCCTGCGGAATGTAGCGGGTGAACAGGACAAGAGACAGCGACATCACGGCGCCTGCACCTGAGGCTTGCAGAATACGAACAATCAGCAGGAAGATGAAGCTGGTGCTGAAGAATCCGGCCACAGCAGCAAGCCCTAGGGTCAGCAGCCCGATAATCAGCAACCGGCGGATCGGCAGGAAGTCCGAGAGCCGGCTGTATGTGATTGAGGCAATAGAGAACATGATGGAATACCCGGTTACAATCCAGGAGGCGGACGCTGCGGTGATGCCGAAGGTCTCGGTTACATCGGGCAGGGCCAGATTGAACATCGCTGTGTTCATAATCACGAGCACGACAGCAATGCTGAATAGCAGAGTTAGCAATCCTTCTCGTGGAAGAGCTGCTTGCGGAGCAGCCATTGAATGCTCTTGATCGCCCTCAGAAGCAGGTGATGAGGTCATGAGAAAGCCACTCCTTCATTAAGTTATTGTATTGTTCGATTACTTACGAACTATTGAAATATAGCATGCACTAATGTAAAATGCAATTAGGAAATCATCGTGAAAAGAATTACTATTATATACTCTGAAGGAGTCTTATTCATGAAGCAGCTCCATCATCCCGACCGCAAGGACATTCAACTCGCCTCAGTGTTGTATGCACTCAGCGACCCGATCCGCCTATATGTAGTGTCGGAGATCTGTAACCACGGCCCCAAGGCCTGCAACAGCTTCAAGGTGCCGATTGCCAAGTCCACGCTGACCCACCATGCCCGGACGCTGCGCGAAGCGGGTGTCATTCATACCCGGGTGCAGGGTACCCAGCGCATTCTGTCCCTGCGGACGGAAGATTTGGACGAGCGGTTCCCCGGGCTGCTGGATTCCGTATTGCAGGCTTACGTCAGTCCTGGCCCAGACGAGGGATTCGGGGAGCCGGAAGAAGAAGGGCAAGAACAGGGATAATTAATTATATAACGCATGACATATACCGTATGAGATCATCGCCACTCCAGGTTCTGGGGTGGTTTTTTGGTATGTACAGAGCATACAACCGTTACCATTGACAGAATTGTATCGGGTACAGTAATATTTTAAATTGTATTGATAATCATTCTCGATTAGAAAAGAGGAAGTCAACGCTATGTTCGCATCTAAAGGTAAAAGACTGCTGCAAGGCCTGCTCGTATTATTGGTTATATCCATGGCCGCTGCAGGCTGTTCATCGAATACTACGGAGAAATCATCGGCTGCCGGAGACTCGCAAGCCACGAAGACCCTTACAATGGCATGGCCCCGGGATATTGGACCGATGAATCCGCATTTATATAATCCGTCCCAGCTGCTGGCCCAATCTATGATCTATGAGCCGCTTGTCAGTTATCAGGACGGGAAGCTTGTTCCCGCTCTGGCCGAATCCTGGACGCTGTCACAGGATGGCAAGGTATACACATTCAAGATCCGCAGCAACGTCAAGTTCTCGGACGGAACGGCTTTTACCGCACAGTTGGTGAAGAAGAATATGGATGCGGTCTTACATAATAAGAAGCTGCACACGTGGCTGGGCATGATCCCGCTGATTGAGAAGACAGAAGCGGTGGATGACACTACGTTCCGGCTTACGCTGACAGAGTCGTATTATCCGGCACTGTATGATCTTGCAGTAGTGCGGCCGGTACGCTTCCTTGGCGAGGCGGGCTTCCCCGAGGATGGCGATACGTCCAAGGGCATTCGCAGCCCGATTGGAACCGGACCTTGGGTGCTAAGCGAGTATAAGAAGGATGAATCGGCAACCTTTACACCGAATCCGTACTATTGGGGCGATAAGCCGAAGGTGGACAAGGTGGTGGTGAAGGTGATCCCGGATGCGGAGACGCGTGTGCTGTCTTTTGAAAAAGGGGATCTGGATCTGATCTACGGCGAAGGTCTCATCAGCTATGACGCCTACAAGGAGCTTGAGAGCACCGGGAAGTACGTCACTAAGCTGTCTGAGCCGATTGCAACCCGCAATCTGGTGTTGAATACCATGAACGCGAAGCTTGCTGATCTTAAGGTCCGTCAGGCACTTGGCATGGGCTTCAATAAGGAAGCGATGGTCGAAGGAGTGACGCTGGGGCTGGAGGAGAAGGCAGACAATATCCTGCCGCCGAATCTGCCTTATGCCAATCTCAAGGTAACTCCGGTGAAATATGATGTGGAGCAGGCGAATGCTCTGCTTGATGAAGCGGGCTGGAAGCTGCCTTCAGGTGGGGGCGTGCGGGAGAAGGATGGACAGAAGCTTGAGCTGGAGCTGATGTATGACAAGGCGGATCAGACGATGAAGGCGATGGCGGAGACCCTGCAAGCGGAATGGGCGGGAATCGGTGTGAATCTGAAAATCACCGGCGTCGAGCTGACCGTCTACATCCAGCGCAGAAAGGCCAATGAGTTCGATATGAATTTCTATTCGACCTTTGGTGCGCCATATGACCCGCATTCCTTCATGACGGCTGTGGTTCAGCCGGGCTATGGGGTCTCGGATACCCTGGCGGCTCTGCCAATGAAGGCTGAGATTGATAAGAAAATCAAAGCAGCCATGGCAACAACAGACGATAAGGTCCGTACTGAGCTGTTCGGCTCTGTGCTCACTACGCTGCAGGAACAGTCTTCAATCCTTCCGATATCCTACATCAAGCAGATGGCAGTGTACCGGGACAATGTGGCTGAATTCAAGTTCCCGTCCAACCGGGATGAATACCCGCTTCATGGAATTGAGAAGAAGTAGTAGTCACGCAGGAGGGTTCTAAGTGGGCGTATATATCGGAAAAAGAGTGCTGGCGATCATCCCCATCCTTCTGTTCTCCTCACTACTGATGTTCGTGATGATCCGGGTGGGGCCGGTCGACCTGGCTGAGGCCTATCTGGCAGCGGCCCATATCCAGCCGGATGATGAAGTGCTGGCGGCCAAGCGGCATGAATTCGGGCTGGACCAGCCGCTGCTGACGCAATATGTTCAATCAGTTGGCCGGCTGCTCCGGCTGGATTTCGGCCATTCCTACCTGTCCAATATGCCCGTATGGGGAGAGGTTGCCCAGAAGCTGCCCGCAACGCTTCAGCTTGCATCTGCCAGCATCGTGCTGGCACTGGTGGTTAGCATCCCGCTCGGGGTGTTAGCGGCGATTTACAAAAACCGGCAGGTGGACCACATCATCCGGGTGTTCGCCTATATCGGTGCCTGCATTCCGGTCTTCTGGATCGGCTATCTGCTGATGTTCTTCATCTCGGTCAAGCTGGAATGGCTGCCTGTGGAGGGCAGAGGGTCTGTGCAGCACCTGATTCTTCCGTCGATTACCTTGGCGCTCTGGCTGATTGCCATCTACGCGCGCCTGCTGCGGACGACCGTCCTGGAGGAGCTGAAGGAGGCTTATGTCCGTTATGCCCGGGCTAGAGGGATTAAGGAACATGTGATTCTGTATAAATACGTGCTGAGAATTGCCATAGCACCGCTTATTACAGGACTGGGCATCAATCTGGGGAAGCTGCTGACAGGAGCGATTATCGTAGAGCAGGTATTCTCCTGGCCGGGCTTCGGCCGGTACTTCATTGAAGCGATCATTAACCGTGACATTCCGGTGATTCAATGCTATGTCATGCTCTCGGTCTGTGTGATTGCCGGGAGCAATCTGCTCGCCGATCTGCTCCAGCTCTTCCTGGACCCGCGAATTGCGCGTAAAGGGAGGGCCAGCCAAGGATGAATAACTTAAGCAGCCGCTTCAAAGGCAAGAGAGTGATCATGCTCTGCGGCAGCCTGCTGATCCTGTTCGGTCTTGCTGGCCTGTTAGCTCCGTGGATCTCACCGCATGACCCGATACGGGTGAACCTGGCAGCGAAGCTCAGTCCGCCCTCGTGGGAATATCTTCTGGGGACAGATCAGCTGGGGCGGGACAATCTATCCAGGCTGCTGTATGGAACACGGATCTCGCTGGGCTTTGCTTCACTTATTTTTGCCGCTTCTTTAGGGGTGGGACTCCTCGCAGGAGTGGTTTCGGGGTACATCGGCGGGTGGCTGGATGCTGTGCTGATGCGGTTGTGCGATGGCATTATGTCTTTTCCCAGTATGATTCTGGTCTTCGGTCTGATCGGGATTCTGGGGCCGGGCCTGTCACAATTGGTTATTGCGCTGATGCTGGTGCAGTGGGTGTACTTCGCCCGGATGTTCCGGAATATGATTGTCAGCCTGAAGGAGCGGAATTTCATCACGGCAGCGCGGATCAGCGGCTCCTCCCCCTGGCAGATCATGAGCAGACACCTGATTCCCAACATTCTGCCGTCGATTGTGGTGATTGGGACGCTTGAGATGGGCTGGGCGATTATGGATATCTCCGCGATGTCCTTCCTGGGCCTGGGCGTCCAGGCGCCTACACCGGAATGGGGGGCGATGCTGAACGAAGGGAAATCCTTCATCCGCAATCATCCCGAGCTGATGCTCTATCCGGGATTGATGATTATTATAGTTGTTGCTTCGTTTAATCTGCTTGGCGAGGCGCTGTCTGAACGGTACGGGATCAAACGAGGCTCCTGAAAGAAGGAATGAGCGAATCATGGAACAAGCGGAATATGTGCTGCAGGTGAAGAATCTGAAGGTATCAGTGGAGACAGCTTCAGGAGTTCTGCCCCTCATAGAGGACGTTAACCTGGAGCTGAAGCCGGGGCGTGTGCTGGGTCTTGTGGGAGGCAGCGGCAGCGGAAAAACCGTTACGTCACTGGCGCTCCTCCAGATGCTGGACCGGCAGACGAGTGTGATCGAAGGCAGTATCCGGCTGCATACCCGTGAGCTGAACGGACTCCCGGAGAAGGACATGCGCAGGCTTCGCGGCAGTAGTCTTGCGCTGATTATGCAGAATCCGATGACGGCCTTCTCTCCGGTGTATACCATTGGTGCGCAATTCGTGGAGTCGATACGTACACATATGAAGCTGGGGAAAAAAGAAGCCAAAGCCTGCATGATCCGTTCCCTGGCCGATGTGAATCTGCCCGATCCCGAAGCGCTGCTGGGAAAGTATCCGTATGAGCTGAGCGGGGGGATGCTCCAGCGGGTGATGCTGGCGCTCACCCTGTGTCTGAAGCCCTCCGTGATCATTGCCGATGAACCTACTACGGCTCTGGATGTGTCTAATCAGCTTCAGGTGCTGCGGCTGCTGGACCGGATCCGCCAGGAGCATGGAACTGCTATTCTGCTGATCTCCCATGACCTCGGCGTCATTGCGGAGCTGGCTGATGAAGTTGCGGTCATGCAGCACGGGCGGATTGTTGAGACCGCTGATGTATTCGAGTTGTTCGACCATCCCCGGCATGAATATACCCGGGAGCTGCTGGCAGCAAGGCCGCTGCTCCAGCTTAGTCCGCAGTTAGGGGGCCAGCTATGACCGGAATGGCGGCAGAATACATGCTTGAGGTCAGGGAAGTTACCCATACCTATGCTGCATCCCGCCGGTGGAGACGTTCGGAGAAGCAGGAATATGTGCTGTCCGGCGTGTCTCTTCATATAGAAGAGGGAACCTGCCTGGGGCTGCTGGGATCAAGCGGAGCCGGTAAAAGCACCCTGGGCCGGGTTATTCTCGGGCTGGAGCCGCCCCGCGCGGGCCAAGTGCTAATTCAGGGACAGGATCTGTATAAGCTGAGCCCGCAGGCGCGCAGGACCATCCGCCGCGATCTGCAGGTGGTCTTCCAGGATTGTTATTCTGCCGTGAATCCCCGGATGACAGCAGAGCAGATTATTGGCGAGCCGCTGTCCAATTACGAGTCCTTGAGCGTTCAGGAGCAGAAGCGGGCGGTAGGCGAGCTGCTGGAGTGTGTCGGGCTAAGCGCGGCGGACATGCAGAAGCAGCCCTACCAATTCAGCGGAGGACAGCTGCAGCGGATCAATATCGCCAGGGCGATTGCGCTGAAGCCTAAGCTCATCGTGTTGGATGAGGCGGTTAGTAGTCTGGATATGATTAATGGGGCGAATATTTTGCGGCTGCTTGGGGAGCTTCGGTCTGCGTTCGGCCTGTCCTATCTGTTCATCACCCATGATATTAAGGCCGCCTGTATGATCTCAGACGCACTGGCTGTCATGGATCAGGGCAAGATCGTGGAATATAACGACAGTAAGGAGCAGTTCCTGCAGTCCTCTAATCCTGCGGTTCGCAGCATGCTCGATTCCATGCTTGCGGAGCATCCGCGGAACCGGCACAGGGAGCTGCCCGGGGACGCTGTACAATAATGCCGCAAAGTATCTGAGTCATCATCGAAGCTAAAGTCCCACAATGCAGGCGTGTGGCTCGAATGTATGCGAAAAACAGCATACATTTGCTGTCGCGCAGGCGCATGGCCCGAATGTATGCGAAAAACAGCATACATTGGCTGGCGCCGCAGGCGTGTGGCCCGAATGTATGCGAAAAACAGCATACATTTGCTGTCGCGCAGGTGCATGGCCTGAATGTATGCAAAAAACAGCATACATTAGCTGGCGCCGCAGGCGTGTGGCCCGAATGTATGCGAAAAACAGCATACATTGGCTGGCGCCGCAGGCGTGTGGCCCGAATGTAACTGGCTGTCGCGCAGGTAATCTCCTAAGGTACCGTTCTTTAAAAGGACGGAAAGGGCGATACCTTTTCCACTTATGGATCAAGCTTCTTATAGGAAGCATTTGCTTCCGCCAGTACCTCCGCACCGCCCGCCGCCAGGAACTCCTCCACGAACTCCCCGAATTCCTCCAGCGGACGCTCCCCGGTGATGAAGGCAATGTACGCCTGGTCTCTTAGCTTAATAAGTCCAGGGCCGTTCCTGATCAGAGAAGGAGTAGCCACCTCCAGGGCATTATAGATGCCGTCGTGATCCAGCCCCAGGGTTGCCGCCCATTGCTCACTCCGGCCGGCAGGAAGGATAGGCAGGGTCATGCCGATCCCCGCACCGATCGTATTCTGGTAGCTGAACATATGGTTATACGGCGGCAGCAGGATGATCTCCTTCCTGTCCGTTCCGGCCCAGTCCCAGTGTGTCCCCTGAATACCGTACTGCAGAGATGCCGCCTTATCGGGGTCAGGATTTGCGCTGACGTAGTCCAGCAGCCGGAGGATCCTCTCCAGCTTGCCCGGCTCCCGGGTGGCTTCTGCGCCAATGGCAGTGAAGCTCATCAGCATATCGTAGGCTTTGGAGCCGCGCCTGCCGTCCGGACCGCTAACCGGCCGCCCGAAAGCGATCTTGGCCTGCGGATGCTTGGCGGTTAACTCCTTGACGTTAAACATGGCTTCTACCGGAACCAGCCTAGCTGCCTTCTGGTCATCCAGTCTCCAGTCCGTATAAGCTCCTGCCTGTGTCCAGTGATAATAATTGCCCATGGAGGTCATGCCGATCCGCCCGTTAATGAAGGCGTGCGACAGATGCTTGTAGCCTCCGCTATTCTCCCCGGTGATGAACTCGGGATCAATGACTCCGTCCTTGTACCATTTACGGAGATAACGCAGCGCTTCCTGCATATCCGGCTCCAGAGCGCCAATGACCAGCCCCTGATCCTTCCGGCTGAAGTAGAGCTGATCCGTGAAGACCATCTGCCCGAACGCGCCGAAGACCACATTCATGCCCTCCTGCGACAAGCCGTAGGTGTCCCGGATCCCGTTGCCGTCCGGGTCTTCGTTCGCAGCAGCATAGATGAATTTCTCGAAGTCGGCCAAGGTGTCCGGCACCTTAAGGCCGAGCTTGTCCAGCCAATCCTGCCGGTAGACCACAGGGACCCGATAGATGTTGGTAGGATTAATGACCGGTATGCCATAATAGGTCCCGTTAATGCGGCCATATTGCTGATAGGCCGGTGCATTCTCGCGGATGGCCTTAAGAATATTGGGAGCGTAGGTGTTCAGCAATTCCTCAGGAATTGGCGCGAGCACGTCCTGCTGCTGGTACTTCAACAGATCCTGGGTCTGCCGGACCCGGAACAGGTCGGGAATGCTGCCTTGCACCAGCCTCTGGTCAAGCAGGGATTCGTATTTGTTGTTCGGCAGATTCCAGAAGTCCAGATCTACGTTGAACTTCTGCTCCAGCTCCCGTACCATTACGGCATCCTCCGCAACCGGCAGATTCTGATGCATGGTCCAGGAGATTTTGAGCTTCGGGGCAGAGGCAGCAAGAACAGCAGAATCAGCAGAGTCAGCAGAATCAGCAGAGTCAGAAGCGGAAACGGATGTATCCGGCAGCTCTTGTCCTGGCGCAGATGAGAGGAAAGCGGGCTGCCCGCTACAGCCGCAGATCAGCCCCAGGAGGGGCAAGAGCACTAATCTTTTATACATATACATATGGCACCCTCCTTATCCCATGCTAATCTCCGCCTGCGGCGGCAGTGTATTCACGGTTCGCAGATAATTCCCCGGCGTACAGCCGTAGATCTCCTTGAAGCGCTTGATGAAGTATGGAGTCGTTCCATAACCGACCGTGCCGGCGATTTGTTCGATCGACATGTTGTTGTTCTCAATCAGCCGCCGGGCCTCTTCCATCCGTATGCCGGTAATATAGTCGGTGTAGGTGACCCCCAGCTCTTCCTTGAACAGCTTGCTTAGATACTTAGGACTGATGAACACCTTGGCGGATACAGCATCCAGCGATAAATCCCCGGACAGATGCTCCCCGATATAGGCCTTAGCCGCTTCAATGGCCCAGAGTGCGCGGTCACTGTTCCGTTTCTGTGTCTCCATAATGAAGCTACCGATGGAGGCGGCGAACCACTCCTGCAAATGCCGGATATCCGGCAGGGCAATATATTCGTTATACAGATCCAAAGGCCCGTGCGCGGAAGGGGTGTAGCGGATGCTTTTCAGATAATCTGAGTACATAAATACGGTGTTCGCCAGAACGAAGTGGCAATAATCCGCCGGGTAGCTGCCTTCCCGCATGACGGCTATCAGCTGCTCCAGCGCGGCCAGAGTCTCATCCAGCTGCCGGGTCTGCAGCTTATCCTTGAATCTCATTAGTACAGGCTGCGGAATTTCGTCCAGACTCTGCTCCTTCTTCAGCAGCTCCCGGTCCTTCAAGACCCTGCTCTCCGGCAGAAAATAAGCATACTTCATCAAGGTCTGCGCTTCAGCGTAGCTCGTGTGGAGAAGGCTGATGGCATCCACCCAGCAGCCCTGCGAGAGCTGAATATTCAGCTGGAACTGCTGCTCCGCCGCTGCTGTAATCCGGTCCGAGAGCTGTTCGAGCAGCGTCCCGGAGGCTTCGCGCGCGCTGATAATGACAACCGTCTGCTTGTCCGGCAGCTCCTCAGCCAGAATACGGATTCCGTGAAGCCGGATCGCTTCAAGCTCTCCGGTCATCCCGCTCATGGCTGCCTGCAAGCCGCTAAGACTCATGCGGGCATAGGCTCCACGGGTGTTGAGGAGCAGGCAGCAGTAATAACGGTGCTCGGGAGAGAGTCCCAGGAATTGCGGATCTGCGGTTACACTGCCTTGGGCAGGGCTGTCCTGAAGGAGATTCAGGATCATGTTCTGCCGGATATGCGGACTGCTGGCCTCAAGCGTCCCCTCCAGTGTGGTGACTTTGTCGTTCAGGCGGTTGAAGGCGGAGTCAATAATTCCGAATTCGTTAAGGGCGGGTCCCCGCACCCCTGGCAACTCAGGCCCAGGGCCGTAGAGGTCCTTAATCGTCCGAAGCAGCCGCTTAAGCGGACTGTAATTCAATTTGGCCAGAATGCCGGACAGACCGATTCCTACCAATAGAGCAAGCAGACACAGGGAGAGGATGACCCTCTGGACAACGAGCCATTTCTCATAGAACAGGTTCGCCGGAGCCGCACTGAAGAGCTTCCACCCGGTGGTCGGCAGGTCCTGATAGGAAATGACGTAGGTGCTGCCCCCGATGTCCTGGCTCATGTTCCCGGAGGTCTCAGGAGAGGCTAGCGCATTCGAGATACTGGCCGCATAGGTGTCGGCCTGTGCGGCAGCATCTGGATTCGAGCCGGCCACGATTCCGCCGGAGGGCGTAGCAATGAAGCTGCTCTGATAGCGGGCAGGCATCATATTCTGCAGAATGGCGCGCAGCGCGCTCTCCTTCAGATCAATGGCAATCAGCAGCTCACTGGCTGCCCCGGGGGACTGGAACGGATAGCTGTGCACATAGGTGATCAGCTGGCTGCCGCTGCCGCCGGGGATGCTGGAGACGATATCGTCCGGCACGAACCGGGCCTCTGTCCAAAGGCTGTTACGGGAATTAAGGTTCATGCCGTTCACCCAGTCCATCCAGTAGGCGGCCCCTGCCTGCTGGTCCGCGCGGAATTTCAGCCCATACAGCGAGGACAGCAGGAGATGCTGCCTGGGAGCATACAGATGAACGGCTTGAATCAGGTCCGAATGATTGGATACCTGCAGGTTCAGCGAATCCTGGAGACTGCTCACCTTGCTGAGATTCGCTGGAAGTGAAGCATCTGGCAGCATACGGAGCGCCGCCCGCTGGTTCAGAGAGACTTCCAGATAGATCTGCTGGACCCGCTGAAGCACGGAAGCTTCCAGGGTACGGGCGGTATTGTCAAGGATGAGCCGGTTGCGTCCCTGAAGCTCTTCCTTATAATGGTTCGAGAAATAGAGATAGAAGGCAGAACAGAGTAAGAGGACAATGACTAACACAACAGAGATGTATGAAGCCGCTAGGGCGGCAAAGGCAGAGTTCCATTTTCGCAAGATGTATTCTCCTCCCAGGCGGATTATACACTAGCCCCTCACAAATCTGTTCGGGATTCATGTTAAATCAATGTAAAATGGCCGGAAATGGTTGAATTGTTCCCAAAATCATAGAATTGCGAAATTGTGTTATTGAGCGGCGGTGGAGGCAGGTGCTATATTGAGTCCGATTCAGGCAATCAAAATAACAAGATAGGGGCTGACACATTGAACTTGAAGTCGAAAAGAAAGCTGTTGTCTGTTACGGCAGGTCTGGTACTCCTCACGAATTCTATCGCGGTACATCCTGCAGAGGCGGCCACGGATCATTCATTAACCGGGCTGCCGGCTGCTCCGGCATGGGGACATTTCGTAGATACTTATAAGAATAACACACCTGTGAATATGGCGGTGTATTCCAACCCCTCGATCGGTGTTCTCTCCGGCTTCCTGGATCTCTGGACACCGGGCGCCACCTGGGATACCGGGAAGATGAAGAATCCCGATGTGCTTAATTACAACATTCAATATGTAGCGGATCTGGCAAAGACCCGTACTCCGGCAGAGGAGGAGGCAGCGTATTACGATGACCGGCGGAACCAGACCTATGGTGCGGCTGACGGCCTTGGACCGTTGTCTGAGGTGTACCGTTCGATGTCAGGAACCTTCACGACCATTAACAGCATTCCAGATGATGCGACTACCGTGAAATACAATGATGGTAATGACAGTAATAAGGCCGGAGATTCCAGTTCAAGCTTGGGTAAAATGGTAGACCTGATCGGAATCATCCGCGGCAATTACGCTTCAACGAGCCAGGCCAAGAATTTCTACAGCTACAAGCGTCCGTTCCGCTGGAAGGATACCTCTGTGATTGTGCCGACCCTGGTGCCGGCGAGAAGCAGTACGCCTGCCACAGACGGCGGCTTCCCAAGCGGACATACCAACGCTTCCTATCTGGCAGCCCTGGCTCTGGCGTACTCCGTACCTGAGCGCTTCCAGGAGCTGATGGCCCGGGCCTCGGAGATGGGCAACAACCGGGTTGTCGCCGGGATGCACTCACCGCTGGACGTTATGGGCGGTCGGGTAACAGCCATGGCCTTCGCAGCGGGAGCGCTGAATGACCCGGATAATGCGGCATTGAAGCAGGCGGCTTACACGCAGGCCCATGAAGTGCTGCTCACACAGACAGGTACCGCAGAAGACCGGTTCACGGATTATGCGAAGAATAAGGCCCAGTATACCCAGCGGCTGACCTACGGCTTCCCGCAGATTTACTCCACGACTGAGCCTGCTGTTGCTCCTAAGGGAGCAGAGGTGTTGCTGGAGACCCGCCTGCCTTACATGAGTGCGGATCAGCGTAGAGCAGTTCTCGTAACAACGGCACTCCCCTCCGGTTATCCACTGCTTAATGATCCCGAAGGCTGGGGACGATTGAACCTGTTCGCCGCTGCTGACGGGTACGGTGCATTTGCTGAGCCCGTAACGGTAGCGATGGACGCTGCGAAGGGCGGCTTCCACGCCGCAGACCGCTGGCGCAATGATATCACCGGGACGGGCGGACTGACCAAGGAGGGGACTGGCACGCTTAAGCTGGCCGGCAGGAATACGTATTCCGGTGGCACAGAGGTGAACGCAGGTGTCCTGGAGGGAGAGTCGGCAACGGCCTTCGGTAAAGGAAATGTGACGAATACCGGCGGTTCTGTAGTTGATAACGTCTACGGTAAAATACTGATCGAAGGAAGCTTCACTCAGGCCTCCGAGGGTACGCTTGTACTGGACCTTACTGGAGCAGACGATATCCTTGAGGTTACGGGTGAGGTGAAGGCTGACGGGAAGCTGAAGGTGAACTTCGCGAACAGCTATGTTCCAGGCAACAGCCTGATTCCGCTCATTACGCATGGTGTCAGCCAGCGCAGCGGGCAGTTTACCTCCGTGGAGGTTGAAGGATTGCCAAGCAAATATAACACCCACGTCATGTACCTGAGCGATCAGATTGCGCTTAGTATCACAGATACGGCAAGCGGCGGAACGGGCGGCGGCAATCCGGGCGGAACGCCGGGGACTCCGGCTGGAAATACCGGAACGGTACCAGGGACCAACGGCACCACACCTGGGAATGGCAGCACTACTCCTGCTGAACCGGAGAAACAGCCACAGAACGGCGTTAATCCGTTCCAATCCGGAGTGGTCAGCAGAGAAGCTGTATACAAGACCGTAACTGAAGCCATTGCAGCCACGAAGAATCAGAGCATCAGCTTCAAGGATACCGCAGGACACTGGAGCAGCAGCACCATCGCTACAGCCGTGAAGCTGCAGATCATCAGCGGCTATGTGGACGGCTCCTTCCGTCCGGATGCACCGGTGACCCGAGCTGAATTCTCAGCGATGATCGCCCGCTCCTTCGGGCTGGGCACCACTTCTGCTGCCCCTAAATTTGGTGATACAGCGTCCAACTGGGCGGCAGGCTATATCGGTGCTTTGGCCGATAAAGGCATCGTAACCGGCTACTCAGACGGCAGCTTCAAGCCGGGAGCGACCATTACCCGCGCTGAGATGGTTACAATCATCGGCCGTGTGCTTGATCTCGGCGTGCTCCAGACGGGCACTCCGGCAAGCTTCAAGGATGTCAGCAGCAGCTACTGGGCAGCTGACGCCATCCGCCAGGCGGCTTCGGCTAATCTGGTGAAGGGCATCTCTGCCTCAGCATTCGCGCCAAAGAATCAGGCTACCCGCGCTGAAGCGGTGGCCGTGATTATCCGGGCGCTGGAGAGCGACAGCTCCGTTAAAGCTCTGATTGCAGGGTTGTAAGCTGGAACTGAGTGACAGGAGTAAGTAAGTTCTTATGGATAGAATTTTTATGGATAGAAAGCAGGAAGTACAAGCCGCTGGCTTGTGCTTTTTGCTATGTTACAGTCACTTAGGGTTTCGTTCCGCGTGCTTTCATCACAATGTGGGCATATTTGACAAATTAAATCTACAAGTGTAATATATAGAACAAAGCTTGTATTTACACTTGTAGATTTAATTCTGCCGCCAAGAAATGGAGCTGTTATGATGAGTACAACCCCGAAGATTTCAGAAGCTGAATGGGAGATTATGAAGATTATCTGGGAGCATCATCCGCTCACCTCGGAACAAATCACCCGGCTCCTGCCTGCATCTGTGGAATGGAGCGAGCAGACGGTGCGCACCTTCGTCACCCGGCTGCTTAAGAAGAGCGCGATAGCGTATGAGAAAGTCGGCCGAAGCTATCTCTACTATCCGCTGGTGCCAGAGAATGAGTGTGTCCGGGCCGAGAGCCGCTCCTTCCTGAAGCGTGTTTTTGGCGGAGCTACCCAGTTAATGGTGACCAGCTTCCTGGAGGATGTGGAGCTGTCCAAGCAGGAGATTGAACAACTGGAACAGCTGCTCCGGGAGAAGAAGTCGCAAGGCACCAGCGGAAACTCAGGTAAGCAGGAATGAATATGATCTACGGATGGTTTGCCGGTATCGCAGAACAGACACTGGCGGCAAGTATGGTGATTCTGGCCGTGTTATTCCTGCAATATGTTCTGCGGAGATTCATCAACGCCCGGGTGCGCTACCTCCTATGGCTGCTTGTTATCGCTCGGCTGTTATTGCCTGCCGTACCGGACAGCCCTGTCAGTATGTTGCATATTCTCGGCAATAGTAAGCATTTCTTAACGGCTATCCTGGATAAGGGACCGGACACTGGAGCTTCTAAGGGTGAGTATCAGGAGCTTCCGCCGGGAGAGGGAGATCAGGTTACATATCCGGCTAATAACACCGTTTTGAATGTACAGGGGCAGACAGACATCCTCCGGGCAGAGGAAGGTGCTGTAGCGGATAACCGCAGCTCTGCGTGGGCCGTGGGCTATCCGCTCTGGATGAAGATAGGCACAGTGATCTGGCTGCTGGGCGTCATGCTTATGCTGCTGAATGGATTGTTGTACATACGGAGGATGCAGCGTGAGCGCAGACGGCTTAGACGGGTGAATGCCCCGGAGATTCTTAAGGTGGTTCTTGCCACCAGACGCCAGTTTGGAATAAGGAGAGCGATACCTATATATACTGGGGGTTCTGCTAACAACCCATATCTATCAGGATTAATGCGTCCATGGATCTTTGTCCCGGAGCAAGCTCTACAGGAACTGGATGCCTCCCGGCTGCGGCACATCCTCGCGCATGAGCTTGCCCACTGCAAGCGGAGGGATATGCTATGGAACCTGCTAGGGAGCCTAGCCGCCACGATACATTGGTTCAATCCTCTGATGTGGCTGGCGATCCGGCGGATGAAGCTCGATAGAGAGGTTGCGTGCGACGCCTATGTGTTGGAGGTATTAGGGGAAGAGGAGGCCATCGATTACGGGCTTACGCTGGTGGAATTCCTGAAGCACCTCTCACGGGTCCGGGAGCGGAGGGGTCATCTCTATTTCTCTAACCCGCAGCAGCGGCAACAGATTAAGAGAAGAATCCGTATGATTCAGTCTTTCCACAAAGGCTCCTACCGCATCTCCGCAGCAGCTGTAATTCTGGTCGCGCTACTCAGCATCGTGACGCTAACGGGTGCCTCAAGGGAGCCGGGTGAGTCTGTTGCCATGAGTACTAAGGCCAATCCCGCTGGTACGCTGACTGGAAGCGTTCCGGGGGAGGAACGTGCAGAACCGGCAATGGAGCAAGGGGAGTCCCTGGGGCCGTTATTGCACATGGATGTGGAGCAGACGGAGTATGTGACTCGCCATCATCTGCTTAAACCAATGAATATAAAGGTTGCTAAAGACGGTTACCAGGTTACGGTGACAGGCTTCATGGCGGACAGGAATCAATTGTTTATCTTCTATACTGCGAGCGTGGACGCCGGCAGGTCATTAGACTCTCATAATTCTCATTTTGTAGAATGGATCATTAGGGATGCTGTGACTGGCAAGCGAATTAATGGACAGACTGATCCGCGGAACACTACTAAACATCCGGAGAAGAATATTGAATATACGGCTGCCAAAATTCAGTTCGATCCGCCTTTGATGAACCCTTCCTCAAAGATCAAGGTTCAATTCCGGTTGCGTTCAGTGGAAGCAAATGGAACCAAGACACAGGAGTCCCCGGTACTTCAGACCACCTTAGATTTGGGGGCAAATTACTGGAAGCAAGAGGAACATACGATCCAATCGAAGGAAACGCTTGATGTAGGCGGACACAAGATCAGAGTGAAACTACAATTGACACCGCTCACAACGATAGTCACATTTTATTCGGATAAACCGGTTTTTAAAAACACTGAATTCAAAAAAGCTTTCAATGAGAAATATGGTTCTCCAATGCTGTGGTGGAGCAAGACAGAAACGGGAGAACATACGCAGCAAACACGCAGTACATCTATTACCTATACAGATTATGAGATGAACATGCTTGCAGAGACCTATTTCCTGATGGATAAACCGCAATCGCTGCGGCTGGATTTCGTCAAGAAGGCACCGGTACTGAGGGGAACGAAAGAGCCTGAGAGTTCATATCAAATGAATTTTGATCTTACGGCGCTGAATCAGAGCTGATTCGTTTCGGATAAAACTAATAATTTGTATGAAGGAGAGTGTAACTATGATTAAAATGAAGCGGAATGGTATGGAGATCTCAGAAGCAGCGCAGACGCAGCCTGTACAGGAGCCAAAGCAAGGGTCAGCGCCAGATCAACGGCGGTCTTCCAGAACCCGGTTATCTACCGCAATCGTCGCAGTCATGACAGCCGCAGCGCTGGTGCTCAGTCCTTTTGCTGTAACGGGTCAAGCGTTGGCTGCTCCAGCGGCAGCGGTGAAGCCATCGGCAGCACTGGCCCCTTTTGTTAAGCTAGGAATTCAGAATTATAAGCAGATCGAATATGCCATCAAGCATAATCTGGTCCAGCCCTTGAACACCGTTGTTACAAAAGACGGCTACAAGTTGACGTTGAACGGCGTTATCACCGACAAATATGAGCTGATTATTCTTTTCACCGCCCAGGCTGACAGTAACCGTGCATTCACGTCTCAGGCGCCGCAAGTGCATGAGCTGCAATTGACGGATGCCATTACGGGGAAGGTCATCAGCGGCAAGAAAATGAATGATGCTGGAGTGTATGGCGTAAGCCCGGCTAAGCAAAACCATATCATGCACGGCACGGCTGTCATCCGTCTAACGCCCCCATTAACCACGGCTCCCCAAAAAGTAGCTGCTGAGTTTCGGCTAACATCGCTAACTGGCAGTGAGCTGAAACAGTTAGAGGCGATGGAAGCACAGATGATGGCAGAGGCTAAAAAAGCCTTTCAGGCGAATCCCAAGGACAAAACCTCCAAAACCAGTCCTGAGCTGCTGAAGAAGTATAACGCGCTGAAGGCCAAGGTGAAGAAGAGTCCGCCGCTGAAGGCAGTCTTTGAGATTGACCCTAAGGTCTCGGAGCAGGAATCTCTGACCCTGACACCGGAAGAGACCGTGGATATGGCTGGACATCAGATTAAAGTGAACATGGAGCTGACGCCATTAACAACCATCACGACTTTATCCTCAGATGAAGCTGTGTTTACGGATAAGGCATTTAAGGAGAAATTTAACAATAATTACTACCCGTCACTATTGGTTAAGAGCGGGAACGGTGAGTACAAACCGCAAGAGGGCGGTTCTACTTATAAGTATTCGGATAATACACTGACCATCGTATCGGAAAACTACTTCCTGTTGGACAAACCGCAATCGCTTCGCCTGGACTTTATGAACCTGAAGGAGAATAAGGCTACGCAGCAGCTAGTTGTTGATTTGCCTAAGCAATAATTGCAAGGCATCTGAAGTATCTTAGGGCCATCCGTGAAGGATGGCTCTTCTTTTGTCGGGATAGGGTGTGCAGGGATGTGATAAAATACAGGGACATAACAAGATCAGACCGATGGAGGCATTATGTTAATTCAACTGATAAGCGTAGGCAAATTGAAGGAAAAATATCTGACACTCGGCATCGCGGAATATGCCAAGCGGCTCACGCCCTACCTCAAGTTCCAGATGATAGAGGTGGCGGATGAGAAGGCCCCTGATAACCTCAGCGAAGCAGAGGTTATTCAGGTGAAGGTGCGCGAGGGCGAGCGTATCCTCGCGCAGATTAAGAGCGAGGCGCATGTCATTGCGCTCGCGATTGACGGCAAGCTCTGGAGCTCCGAGGAGCTTGCCGCCGAGATCGACCGGCTCGGCACCTACGGGACGAGCCATGTCGTCTTCGTCATCGGAGGCAGCCACGGCCTCTCCGATGAGGTGATGCGCCGCGCCCAGCAGCGCATGAGCTTCGGCCGCATGACGCTGCCCCACCAGCTCATGCGGCTGGTGCTGGTGGAGCAGGTTTACCGGGCGGTGAAGATAAATAGGGGGGAACCGTACCATAAGTGACGGCGAAAAATGGGTATTGGAAGAGGTAAGAGGGCTGTAATGGTTATCCCCCTAAAGATGGATTTTAGGGGGCATTTTTGTGCATGTAGATTGGAAAAAGGTTTTCAAATGCATGGTATGATTATGGAAAATATGAATTCGGAAACACTTACGATATGTACTATTTGCGAACTTTGCAAATAAGACGTTATCAGAAATGAACAAAACTGTTTACACCGATAAATTGTTGGTGTAATATTTCCCTAAATTTACTTAGGAAGGAAGTATTATATTTGCAGGCGCCAGAACTCATTGCAATAGTTTCTATTTTTATCACAGTAATCATAGGTGTCACTTCATGGTTCATTTCTGCACATTTAACAAGAAGGAGCATACGAACACAAAAACTAACGTATGAAATTCAAATTTTCCCAATCATATCCAGAGAGTTCTTGAAAAATACGACAAGTGAATTACGTATTACTTACAAAGATGAATTGTTACCTGAACCAACTTTGCTGGCAGTAGATATTATTAATACTGGAAATTGTTCTATTGAAAATCCACCTATAACAATTGAGGCGGTTGGAGCAACATATGTAATTCCTGGGTATATCGAAGATATACCACCAGGTTATGAATATTTATGGGAATTAGAGCGAACAGATGCTGAGGAATGTACAATTCATTTAGCCCATATAAATCCAGGGCAAGTTGTGAAAGCACGGTTTTTCCTTGATGAATTTCCTAAAGAGAAACCATTATTTAAATGTCCGATGAAAGATCTAGTTATAAGAGAGGTGACTACTGAATTAAAGGAAGTGACGGTTAATAGCAGAATTAATCCTATCGACATCTCTCTTACATTTAGACTTCCATGGAAGAAATAACGGTACCCTGCCACTCGACCCTCGTTTCGGCAAGGGCTGAAGTGAATTGGACTTGTTCGTTCTCAGATACGTGCAACGGATTAGCTGTTAATCAGGCAACAAAATATCGTTTTTTTCGCTTGCCGACGAGAAACTCTCTTTAGACAGCATAACCCTGCCGCAACAACTGATGCGCATACTCTTGCTGGGGTAAGTGTATTGGGGGATTAGATTAGCAGG
This sequence comes from Paenibacillus sp. FSL H8-0048, assembly GCF_038002825.1. Classification (NCBI taxonomy): domain Bacteria; kingdom Bacillati; phylum Bacillota; class Bacilli; order Caryophanales; family Paenibacillaceae; genus Paenibacillus; species Paenibacillus sp. FSL H8-0048. Next base: position 4,686,982 of record NZ_JBBODF010000001.1, read on the forward strand.
AGAATAGTATTTCCATTCGTGACGGCAAAAAATAAGTGGAAAATTTTGTCTCGCCATACATTTGCCCTGTTCCTGGCCGTTGAAATGAAAGATAATTAACATAACGATATAGCTAATAGGCTTATGAACAGGAATTAGGGTATCAGGATGTTCATGAAGTTGGACGTTCGTGAATGACGCTAACAGAAGGTCAGTTAAATTACTTAGAGGGGGTGTGTTTATGAAGTTAACAGGATACAACAAATGTCAACATTGTGGAGAGATTTTCAAAGACGCAAATCATAATACAGCAAAACTTAATAATCCCTCTCCTTGCTGTGGGGCTACAAATGAAAGTAGACACCATTGGCCAACATTAGATGTATTAATCCTAATTGGTTTAGTAGAAAAGCAGAATTTGGATGACTTTAAAGAAAGAAAGGTTGCAATTGTATTCGTTGCAACATTGCTTGAAATGTTGCTTGAGGAAACAGTAACAAAGTTAGCATACAAACATTGCAATTCGGATACTGCTGTAGAAGCATTATTGGATTCTTATCAAGGCAGGCAAAAACGAATTGCCCTATTTAACAAGTTATCTGGACTTAAAATGAAAGAACTGCTAAATAACAACGGGTTTACTGATTATTTATTTTGGTGGGAAGCTATCTCAACCTTAAGAAATAAAATTGTTCATCAAGGATTTTATGCACAAACAGAAATAGATGTTAATATGACAATTCGAAACCTACTTAATAATTCGATCGATGTATTTGCTTTACTAAACAATGAAAGTAATTTATTACAGGCAAATTGATTTTTGAGCTATTCATTGAGGAACTGCCTTTCTGATAATAACGTGTCGGCGCTTCGGACAATAGAGCCTTCAGTCCGCCTAAGGAATTTTGAGGAGAGCGGATTAAGGCGGACACACTGCACTGACTAACCGCACCGCGACCGCCGAGAAGAAGCTATGTTAGGGCACATGACTTATTCGCACCAACTGATGTATGTGCTCTGCTGGAGCAGATGTATCGGGTTTGTAAAATCAACCGGGTAAAAATACCATATACCATAAGTGACGGCTAAAAGTTTTGGTGTTAGCTGACCGTCAGGCATGGAAATTTGCTCCGAGAAGAAGAGTGGAAGGGCAAATTTCCATGCCTAGCAGGGAGTGGGCGATGAAGATGTCATCTTTTGGTAGGCAAATCTTTTATAGTGAGAATTTTATCAATATCGATTACTGACTTGACTTGATCAATCATCTCTAAATGCCTTTCGTTAATAAACAATGTCTTCTTATATCTGCTTATCAATGTATGACTGATTCTTCTAAGTGCAAGAACGGCGCAAATTTTTTGGGAATGATTCGGATTATTAAAGAAACCGTCATTGTGACGAGTCCATGCTCTAGAACCATTTCTATAAAATAAGAATTTTTCAGTTCCGAAGACTGCTTGTGAAATATCAATGTCATCGTAACGATCTGCTTCCATTGCAATAATATTGATATTTTTCTCGTCACTGTCCCACAAAAAAGCACCGATTGCCTTAGAAAGGCTGTTTTTGACTTGTTGTTCAGCCTCCCCAGTGGTTTCAATCCATTCTAAGTTTCCAGAAGTCCCGACTGTAAGATGCTGTAACTCAATTTTATTAGGCGGATAAAGTGAATAAACTATTTTTGGGCTGCCCGTAGGAGGGAATTGTAGATCAGTATTATCTGGAAGTGTTTCAACTGATTCTCTCAAGAATGATGAAAATAAATTTGCATCTTTGGAATTAAAATCCTCGGACAAGCTAAGACTTACGAATTTTCCTATGGTTATATTCTTGAAAGATCTTTTTATGCTATCAATGAGTTTTCTTTGTTTGTTTTCCCGTTCACTCTCGGACAATTTTTTCATCTGAATGTAGAAGAAGACATCGTTCTTGTTAATTACAAAGTCTGGAGGACGTTTAAAACTGGCCGGTTCATAAGCAATAGATGAAGCAATACTTCTATTATAACGGATGAGTTCCGCTCCGAAGTTATGTTCTGCTATAAAGTCCGTATAATTCCTAATACTGTTTTTAGTGTTATTGTATAGAATATCATTTAACTTACCCAATCCGTGCATCGACAGCATCTTCAGTTGCTTTTCTAATCTTTCAATCTCATCAATTGAATCGTTGTAAGGAGTCCGTTCAAGTATTTTCGTAGAAAGCTCCTTAAAATTATTTATAATACCAATCCCCCTTTTTTATTTAATCATACCAAAGTAGTTATCGATTGCGTACTCGCTTATTCGCGTTATCGAAATTCTTAATGAAAGGAAATGAAAATGAACTTTAATGAATCAGTGACGGAATTCATTTCAGCAAAGCAAAGTGCTTCTGCACAAGTCCAAGGCTACGAAAAGGATTTATATATATTTTGGAAATTTCTTGAGACAGAGAAAGTAAGCGAATCAACTTGGAGACACGTTTTGGGTGGTGCTAACACAGATTTAATAATCAAGAGCCTCAAATATTATGTAAATCATAGTAAGGTAACCTCTATGTCCGCCGCAAAACGTTTCATATCTGCATTTACCGAATACTTTCAATATGCATATGAAAATAAGCATTTTTCTAATAAAGAATTGTATGAAGAAATACATGCACCCGCGTATAGCGACAGATCATACCGAGCAAGGATTAATACTTGGATTTCAAAAAATTTAAAAGATAAGGATCACACAAGAGTTTTTAGCGAATTAGAAATACAAGAGTTGATTGGTCTGTGTAACGATGCACTAAAAATAGATTCTATAGATGATGACTACTTTGATAGGATATATGTTCCAGCTTTGATTATTAAAACAATACTTTTGACTGGAATTAAGTACAAGCTTATCCCCAAGTTAGAAATAAATCATGTGAACCTACGATATGGTACATTGACAATTAACAATTATGAAATACATCTGCCACACATGCTCCGAGATCAATTTGAGCTCTATCTGTCGTTAAGAAATAAAAAGACTGAATCGAACATACTTTTCATCAAATCGAATGGTGAGCAGTTGGCGGAGACTACTGGATTTACAGCAACCTTTTTGGGAAGTTTGACATCGAGGACAGATATACAGGGAATCATAAGATTTGTAATAATTGAAATGATGAAAAAGGGGATAACAACAGATATTATTAAAGAATTCACAGGTGTTGGAAATACCATTATTAGTGATTGTTTGATAATTATAAACAAAGATATTAATTTGGAGAGAAAAGTATATTTAGATTCAACAATAAGAGCCCTTAAAACTTTTAGATATCTTTAGGCACTGGGAGTTACAGAATGAAGACGTAATCCTGTTCAAAAACATGGTGATGATATTCATAGTCATGAAAAGTGCCTAGATATCCTCTACAACTTGTACGAAAAGTACGAAATTGATACGGCTGATTATCTGAAATATACAAGGGTAATTAAGAAACCAAAGCATTTTGGCATTCCACAACGATTAATCAATGATATCTATGAATGGCTTTTAAAACTTAGGGATGAGGGAGCAAAGATTTTAACGGTAAGATTCTCTCTCATAAAGAGTTCCTGGTTAGTGGATTAATCACAGCGATGCATACATTGTCACAAGGGGAAAGCTTGATTATTGCTGAGAGCGAAAATACCAACAAAATCATCATTTAATGATAAGGATTTATATCTTTGACTGTAAAATCTAAGCTTAAAGTAAAGAGAGTGTGAATTAGTATTTATTCAATAATGTTTTTATAAGCATAGCTAAGTGTTAATAACCGTGCTCCAATCGTCCAGAATAAAACAGTGTCCTCACGTTCTATCTTTCCTGCATGAATGGAATATAGATTCCGTTAATCATGAAAAAAGCTCATTGTGAAAACGGCTTGCTAAAGGCAAAAGTTGATCTTTATTAAGAGCAAGAACAAAATCACTTTGTAAGTGATTAAAGTAAGTCCCATCATCCTATAAAACATATTAATGCTTTGGTAGAAAACTAACATAAGAACTACAGTTAAATCAAGTTCGTTCGGACCACCGATTTTTTCGGTGGCTTTCGTGCATCTCTATAGGTTTGATAATGCCTCCTTGGAAGTTTGGGCAATATGCACAGCGGCCAAATCGTTACGCATTTTTCGCCGATAGCCCCGTTAAGCTGAACCGTATCATAAATAACGGCTAAGATTCATACATTTGGAAATTATTTTTTCACGTTGGGTTAGCATCCCACTGAGAGCCCTTCCGTGGAAGGGACCGAACTGAAAATTACTTGTGTCAGAATCGTCAAATCTGTCAGAGGGCTAATGTCCTAACTTCGGTTCAAAATACTGCTCTGGTACAGGTGTTCACACAACAACGGTGAACTCGGCGGGGAGCTTCTGCTTACAGAAAGCAAAAGCTCCCTCCGCCTCAGCCGTTAAGTTCCTGAAGGCATGCGCAGCTTTACTCTTCCTGCGGGGCTTTACGCGCGAGTCACTTTTCAAGCAAGAAACCGTGAGACACTCACCAACTCGGCATTGGAAGGTGCTTATGACTTTCTGTACAACAAATGGCTGCCGGAATAAGGCGAATGGAGGGCTTCTCAATATGACCGTAAATGATATTTTTACGAGCGAGCGGTTGACCTACCGCTCCTTTGAAATGGGAGATCTGCAAACTTACGTATCCCTATGCAATAAACCTTCCCGAAGACGATGGTTTTATTTTCAGGAGCCGCATTGCTTGGAGGCCTCTTTTTGGACAAAAGAAATTGAGAATAATATTGCGGTATGGTCTCGAAAAATCAATTTGCTAACAGAAACAGCAGGATGCGGCGTGGCCATTGTTTTGAAGAAAAACGGCCAATTGATTGGATCTGTCAGTCTTTCAAAATTTCATGGGCCTGAAGATGAGCTTGATTACGTAGAAATCGGGTATCACATTGGCGAGGCCTATCAAGGCAACGGATATGCTACTGAAGCAGCTACTGCGGCGGTGGAATGGGGCTTGGTCCAACTTCATAATCTTGGAGTGGAGCCCAAAATTGTGGGGAAAGCGGAGCATGAAAACTTGCCTTCTCGCAGAGTGCTTGAAAAGGCCGGTTTTACACATGTTATGACCGAGCAGTATGTTAGTGTTTATGAAATAGTAGAGATAAGACCCAGTCTTAATTTGATCTTATGTTGAAGACCCAAGACGAGGTCGGTCACACTATCTTAGGTTTTGGACAACAATCTGTCGGATAAAGATTAACCCTTTAAAAGGGGCTGTGTAACAGAGACGAGCACAATAGCGTCAAAAGGTAAATTTATTGCCATGATGGCTTCTATTTATATCCCCACCCTCCAACACAACTCCTCCAAAACCTCACCCGCCCGCCTCATCACTCTCACCGTGTCCTTGTCCTCTATTAAAGAGTAGGCGTACAACCCGTATCGTTAAAATCCGGATCCTGTATGATTTCATGATAGTGATCTAATTTATATTCGATGATCTTCTGAACCTCCATTAATCTAGAGATTTCGTTTTGGATATTTTGCTTATGCATTTCTAGCATAGACATTTTTTCAGGAATGGCATCGTTACCGTGGCTTGAAAGCTCCCGATATCGCTTCATTTCTTCTATCGTCATTCCCGTGGCCTTCAGTCTGGTTAAAAATAGGATACCCAGCAAGCCGATTTTCTCATAGTATCGGATCGTATCTTTCGTTAAACTTGTTACGTGCGCAGCTTGTTCGATGGAGTTAATCGCGATCATCTCCTTATTCTTTGGTTACCATGGAACTTCGCCATTGTCGTCAAAGAAGCCTCCTGTCGGCCCATCCTCGGGAAGTGTCGCAAGGCGTACTACAATTTCTGAGGCTTGCTGGACCGATCGATAACCGGTATGACGATTGAGATCGGTGGCCGTATAACCAGGATCAGCAGCATTGATCTTAAGGGAAGTATCCTTGAATTCTTTGGCGAGCATAACGGTTAAAGCATTAACGGCTGTTTTGGAGCTATTATAGGCCAGTAAATTAAAACGGGACCATTCCGATTTGGGGTCGTTATTTATAGTTAGTGAACCCAGGCCACTCGAAAGGTTGACGATTCTGCCGTTTGGCCGTTCTCTTAATAAGGGAAGCAAGGTTCTCGTCACTGCAAACATGCCGAAGAAGTTGGTCTCAAAGGTTTCCTTCAATACAGACATCTCCAGTTGACTGGGGGAGACGCCCCCGTCCTTGGATATTCCAGCATTATTAATCAGAACGTTCAGCGATCCAAACTCCTCTTTAATGCTCTTGAACGCAGCATCAAGCGTCTGTTGGTTGGTTACATCCAGCGGAAGATGTCGGGCACTCACACCCGCTTTGTTTAAGCTTGCTGCCGCTTCTCTTCCTTTCTCGCCGTCTCGCGCACCAAGCAGGATCGTAAAGCCCATGGCTCCCAATTGTCTTGCCGTTTCGTAACCAATGCCTTTGTTTGCCCCTGTAATTAAGACTGTCTTTACACGTTCCATATGGACCCCTCTTTTCACATTAGAATGAGTTGGCTTTCTTAACACAACTGATTCTATAACTTGGAGCATACTTCAAGTCAACTGATCAGTAGACCCGTTAAGCTAACGGGATCAAGGCTGCATAACCTTCACCATCTGCGCCTCGAATTCCGCGTAAGTGATTTTACCCAAAGCCAAATCCATGCTATGAAGGTAGATCTGTTCTGTTTTCGAATAGTTGCGCTCCATTTTCAGCGATTGCCCTTCCCCCGGAAGGGGATCTAGGACATGACACTTGTTCGAAAAAGCTTCGAAATAGCGGTAGCCGAATTTGCGTTGCGAGACTGCGTTTATATGAATGCCATCAGGATTCGCGGTCAACTCTGCTGCCGTTACAAAATAACAATTTGCCTGTTCGTCAGCGAAGCGCTGCAATTGTTCATTGACCTGTCTATACTCTGTCGCTTGCTGTCCAAAACCCGTCTTCCCAAGGAAATCACCAAGTCCGCCAATGATGAGCGGCACCTCATGAAGATTCAATTCGTTTCTTAGGGTCTCGATGATATAGGTTAATTTGTCGTAATACGTTTTATGCAGCGATTGATAACTGTCGCTCTCACCCTGGTGCCACAGAATTCCGCAGATCTGACTGGACCGCAAGGCGAAGCGGGCTTCGGACAAAGCATGCTGAAAAAGGATGCCCTCGGGATGCCAGTCCTTCAAAGAGCTGCCACCTTCTGCACAAGGAATCAAACCAATTTCGTCATCCGAATGGGCATTTGACCAGGCATCGGCGAAAGATGCCGCCAGGCTTACACCGGAAACCGGACGGTCATAATTAATCGGCTCTGTCATCATCTGCCACTGTCCATTACGCAGCATTTTTATTTTGTCATTATATATAGGGTCGACTTCATACAAGAATCCACGGCCTGCCATATTAGATTGACCCAACATTAAAAATGATTTTATCATTTAATCTTCACTCCTTTACCTAACGATTATAGTCTAGTTGACTTTAGCATGAAACGGTGACATACTGCTGTCACCTCTTATGAACTATACTACGTTTATAACAAGAGGGAGGTTATGTTTTATGTCAGCTATTGCATATTTAAACTTTGATGGAAATACAGAACAAGTGATTGAATTTTATTCGGAGGCTTTAAGCGCAACTGAAGTCAAAAAAGTAAGATTTGGGGATATCCCGCAAGATCCAAACTACCCAATGCCAGAAAATGAGTTAAATATGATCATGGAGTCTTCCATCGAATTCGCAGGCGGGAAAATTATGATGTCCGACATTTTGCCTTCCATGAAGGCGGTGACGGGCGAGCTGGTGAAAGGGAATAATATTCTGATCAGTCTAGTCATCGAGGATAAGCAAAAACTGGAGCAATACTTTAATGGTTTGTCCCTTGGTGGGCAAGTCACCATGCCGTTAACCAATTATCCGTGGTCTTCGTGCTTTGGAACGCTAATTGATAAATTCGGTGTGAATTGGAAGTTTAATAGCGACGCTGATCAATTTCTTGATAACGTACTATCGAACAAACAATAACTTAATCTAGGAGATGGTCTTCCAACCGAAGGCCATTTTTTATATACCGACATCAAATTTTTTCACTTAATCATTGATTGGAATACCTGCGGCTTTGAAATGTCCTTGAGTCAGAATTTTACCAAATTGAGATGCGAGCTCCTTTGGAGTATAGGGAAAATCATGTTTAACCCACCACACCACAATGCCCATAAAAGTAGATGCAGTATATTGGAGTAATAATTCCTTTGAAATCTTCAATGGGGCATCATCCAAGCCATCCTCCACTGTATTTTTTATAATTTCCTCCATTTTTGACTGAAAACCATAAATTCTATTCTCATCCACTAACAAGGCTTTGTAAAAAGGGATATTGTCCTGGATTTTCTCCAGGATGGTTTGCATTAGTTGTTCAAGCATAGAACCGCTTAACGGAGTTTTGCTGCTTGAGCATTGCTTGAGTGTACTCTTTAGTTCTTCGATTAATTCGTCCATAGATGCATTTAACAAATCGGGTTTGTTCTGATAATGAAGGTAAAAGGTATTCCGGTTAATCATCGCTTTATCGGCAATATCTTGAATCGTAATTCCTTCGTATCCCTTTTCCGTAAGAAGCTCTATAAACGCTTTTTTGATCGAATGTTTGGAGCGAATGATACGCAAATCAGTTTTTTTATTCATTAGGACTCATTCCCTTAAATTTTTTGTTAGATATACGACATTTGAGCTGAAATTGCATGTTATCTCTCAAAATCAGAAATATTAAATATTGAATGCTGACCTTATATTAATCATAATAAACACAAGATAAATATACAACACATTGACCATTATTTATCTTATTGACCATTAATTTAAATTGAAAGGGAGATATGAAATGAAAACTATAGCTATTGTTGGAGCAGGAGCAGGTTTAGGAATGTCCATTGCGAAGAAATTCGGACAAAACGGCTTTCGCGTAGCTCTTATTGCCCGAAATGGAGATAAGCTGAACCAGCTGATTAGTGAATTAGAACAATTGGGAATTGAAGCCGCTCCATTTCAAGCGGATATATTAAATAAAGAAGAAATCGAGGGCGCCTTCGCCGCAATTAAAGAGAAATACGGATTTATTGATGTTCTTGAATACAGTCCAACGCCGAGCTTCAATACCGTAGCGCCAACATTAGAGGTAACCGAAGAAAATGCGTTATACCAATTTCAATTTAATGTTTTAGGTGCGCTATCGAGTGTTCGGCAAGTGCTGCCGGAAATGCTGGCTAAGCAAAGCGGTGCCTTATTATTTACTACTGGAGGCGCTGCAATCCACCCGGTACCGATGATGGGCAATGTTGGAATTGCAGTATCAGGGCTTCGTAATTATATCTTTAATTTGAACAGCGAATTAGCGGACAAAGGTGTGTATGCGGGTCACCTTTCGATCGGAATCTGGATGCAGCCGAACTCAGGAGTTCAAGACAAAATCGCTGATATTTGGTACGACATGTATACCAAGAGAGACAGAGTAGAAGAATTTATAACTGAGGATCGCGTGTGAATATGAATATCACCATTTTTGGTGCAAGTGGTGCAATCGGACAACTGCTGACACGATTAGCTCTAGATCACGGAGATTTCGTTACGGCATATGTTAGAAACCCCCACAAAATTAGCCTCAAACATCCCAATTTGAGCTTTGTACAAGGGGAGCTTTCGAATGCTTCAACCATTGAAGAGGCTGTTGCTAAATCAGATGTCGTAATCAGCACACTAGGCCCGGCATCCGATATGTCACGAAAGCTTAAAGGGACGCCGATTGCGGAGGGACACGAACTGATGATTAGGGCTACGAAGAAACATAACAAAACAAGGTTAATTACACTTGCGACGCCGGCTTTGCAATCGGGTGACGATAAGAAAAACCTTTCGACGATACTTCCAGGTGTAATGGCCAAAGTTTTCCTTCCAAACGGTTATGCAGAGATGAAGAAAATGGAAGGAATCATTAAACCATCGAACCTGGATTGGACAGTTGTCCGAATTATTAACCCCAATATTAAATACAAAGGACAATCTTATGACTATTCATTTGGTGATAAACCGGCAAAATTATCGGTTTCCAGAGAAAATGTTGCTAAAATCATGTACGCTGCCACCCGCGACAACCAATTGATTAGAAAAATGCCTATCGTCTATAACAAATAAGCTCAAAAAAAGGAGGCTTCGAAATGAAAATCGAGATATGGTCGGATTATGCTTGTCCATTCTGTTATATTGGTAAACGGCGGTTAGAATCTGCACTGGAGCAATTCGCTCATCAGAATGAAGTGGTGATTGAATATAGAAGCTTTGAGCTTAATCCGCAAGCATCCTTGTACTCAGGAAAAAATATACATCAAGTCCTTTCGGAGAAGCATGGTATGAGTATAGAGCAAGCAAAAGAAACAAATGCTAAGCTTGGACAACAAGCGGCGAAGATGGATCTGGTGTATAAATTAGACGAAATGAAGCCCACCAATACGTTTGATGCTCATCGTCTTACCCAATATGCCAAATCGGTTGGTAAAGACAAGGAATTATCCGAGAAGCTGTTCTATTCCTATTACACGGAAGGCAAGCTGATTAGCGATTATGCTACATTAGCAGATATTGCAGAATCCGTTGGAATGAACAGGGAAGAATCAATGTCCGTTCTCCAGGATTCATCCAAATATGCCAACGAAGTGCGTTCAGATGAAGCTACAGCCAAACAGTTAGGAATAACAGGAGCCCCTTTCTTTGTCATTGACAGAAAATATGCAGTTTCTGGCGCACAACCCGTTGAGACATTCTTAAGCGCCCTTAACCAGGCAGCTCAATAAATAAGCCCGCAAGAATCATGCACAAGCCACTCGCTTGTGCTTTTTGCCGTAGCTTAAGGTGTAGTTCTTATTTTATGATCAATGGTGCTAAGTTTGAGTAGTTGTTGTGTCTGTACTACAGGGATTAGGGCTATAGTGTTAAAGAAGCAGGAGGTAAGGATCATTTATGACTGAATTATTAGCGCCGGCAGGCAATATGGAAGCTTTGAAAGCTGCAATCTCCAATGGTTGTGATGCAGTATACTTAGGCATGCAAAAATTTGGTGCACGCGCATACTCATCTAATTTTGACTTGGAAACGTTAAAAGAGGCTGTTACGTATGCACACCTGAGGGATGTTAAAATCTATGTTGCCATGAATACCATCGTGTTCGAAAACGAAGTGGAAGAGATGAAAGAGCAGATCCGCGGATTAAATGAAATCGGTGTGGATGGCATTATCGTCCAGGACCTGACGGCTTTCGATTATATCGTTAAAAACTTTCATGATATGGAAGCACATTGTTCCACTCAGATGGGAATAGACGATCTAGACGGAACTTTATTATTCAAAGAGCTTGGTGCGAAAAGAGTGGTTCTATCCCGTGAGGTTAAGATTGAAACAGTCAAAGAGATCAAAAGAGTAGCGGACATCCCTTTAGAGATTTTCGTTCACGGTGCTTTATGTGTATCGTATTCGGGAAACTGTCTAATGTCAGGATTAAGCGGCTTTCGGTGCGCAAATCGCGGAAGATGTGTGGGTTCCTGCCGTAAGGAATACGATCTGATGGATCAGACAACAGGTACATCTTTAGGCAATAGCTATATTTTATCCACTAAGGACTTGAACACCATCGATTACATTCATGATCTAAAAGAAATCGATTCTCTGAAAATAGAAGGCCGGATGAAAGTGCCTACGTATGTGGCTAATGTGGTATCCAAATATCGTATGGCCTTAGATCATAAAATCACCGAAGCAGACAAAGAAAATCTGAAAAAAACATTCAATCGGACCTTTACCAAGGGCTATTTGTTTCACGAAGACCGGAGAAATATTACAAACATTACAAGACCTAATCACTTTGGTTATGAGATTGGAACCATTAGCAGGATTGAGAAGGACAGGTATGAAATCACACTTACACGTACTTTAAATCAAAACGATACCATTCGGATAAGCCATAACAATGAAGATGTTAATTTGACGGTTGCCAAGCTATACAACAAAGACGGCGACTTAATCAACACAGCAGATGGTGTCTGCTATATCAAAGTCAAAGAAAAGATGTCTGCGGGAGATGTGGTCTATAAAACGAAGGATTATTTCTACAATAAAGAATTAGAAGCCTCACTGGAAAAAGAATTTAAGCGGTTTGACCTGGATCTTAGAGTATATGCATATCCAGATTCAAAGCTGTTCATAGAGGCGGAGGGCTTAGGCTTTAATTATTCCTATGAAAGTGAGGAAATACTAGGCGAAGCCATTACTAATCCAACCACCAAAGACCAGGTTATCAAGCAATTCTCCAGATTAAACGATACGATATTCGAACTCAATCAGGTCGATTATGAGGAAGGCAATGCGTTTATTCCAGCTAAACTGTTAAATGCAGCAAGAAGAGAGATTGTCCTGGGCTTATATGATTTAAAGCTTAACAGCCAGCAGAAAAGAACCAAGGCTGTAGAAGCCAAAGAAAAAATAAGCTTTGCCCCTGTACAACCATACCTCACGGCTTTTGTAACGACTAAGGAACAGTATGATGCTTGCGTGAGCTGTGGAATTACGGAAATTTATTTTGACAATGTGGTTAGAAGAAACCAGAATGATTATCAGGAACAAGAAGGGCAGCTGCTGATCGGAGGATATGGCGGAATTCATCACTACAGAGGAACCAATCCGTTCGTTACGGACTATTCTCTAAATGTTATTAATGCTACTAGCTGCTATGAACTATATAAATTAGGTGCCAAGCGGGTCACTTTATCTTATGAAATGAATAAGAGCCAGATTGAAGATTTAATGAATGCTTATGTTGAAGAAAATGACGGTTCTCCTGCGCTGGAAATGATTGTGTATGGCAGAGCTCCGTTGATGTTCACCAAATATTGTCCGATGAGAAAAATGAATCAATGCAAAGTATGCAGAACGAAGAGCTATGAGTTAAAAGATGAGCAAGGAACGTTCCCTATCCTATCCCATGAGGATTGTACAGCGACTATCCTTAATGGGAAGACGCTTAATCTGCTGGATGAGCTGCCAGACCTCAAAGGAATCGAGGCGCTCCGGTTAAACTTCACCGTTGAATCTAAAGAGCAGGTTGTAGAGGTCATTCGTATCGCCTCAGGCAAATTAAATGGCTCCATGCATCATGCTGTCTTTAATCCGGAAACGGATACGAGAGGACATTTCAATAAAGAGATTGTGTAAAGGATGACCTCCAGATGAAAATATTATTAGTTGAAGATGATAAGACGATCGCGTCGGGACTGGAATATTCCCTGCAGCAAGAGGGTTATCGGGCTGTTCTCTGCCATAATGCCGCTTCAGCCCGAAAGGTGCTCGCCGAAGACATCGATCAGTTCACTTTGTGCCTGTTCGATTTACAGCTTCCAGACGGAACAGGCTACGAATTATGCAAGATGGTGAAGGAACGGCGGGATATTCCGGTCATTTTCTTAACGGTGATTGATGACGAGGTCAATGTCGTGATGGGACTCGATATGGGAGCCGATGATTACATTACCAAGCCATTTCGGGTCCGCGAGCTTCTCTCCAGGATCAAATCCGTCTTGCGGAGATACCAGAAGCTGTCCCAACCCGGAGCGGTCATCGACATTGACAATGTGCGCATCCATACGCTGGAAGGCAAAGTATATAAAAACGGTGCCGAAATTTCGCTAACCGCCTTGGAATACCGCTTATTGCTGATCTTTGGCAACCACGTTGGACAGGTCCTCACCAGGAATCAGCTCTTGGAGCAAATCTGGGACGTGGCCGGCGACTTCGTGAATGACAACACGTTAACGGTCTATATCAAAAGGCTAAGGGAAAAGCTGGAGGATCACCCGGAGCAGCCGGCTCTGATCAAAACGGTACGCGGTTTAGGCTATAAGGTTGGTGATTAGATGCTGCGTAATCGGGAAAATCTACTATTATTACTCGTCATGGGTTCGATCAGCTTATTGGCGATCGTCATTGCTGCTTTCATTTCGTCTGCCGCCGCTGCCCTGGTTATTATTGTATCCGTGCTGCTTACCGGCACAGCTGTATTATTCACAAAACGGAGGTATTACGAGCTAGAGAAGCTGTCCGTCTATTTGCGGGAGATTAGCAGCGGGCAGGCCTCCCTTGACCCCCGCGATAATCAAGAAGGTGAGCTTAGCATCTTAAAGAATGATATTTACAAGGTGACACGCATGCTCTCCGAGCATCGTTCGCTATTGCAGCAGGATAAGCTTCAACTGACCGATGCCATCTCCGATATTTCACATCAACTCAAAACACCGATCACCTCTATGACAGTCATGGCAGATCTGTTAAGCGCCCCTGATCTGCCTCCACTCAAAAGAACGGAGTTCACCCATCATATCCGCATTCAGCTTGAACGGATCGATTGGCTTGTTTCATCCTTATTAAAGCTGGCGAAAATGGATGCGGGAACGATCCCGTTCAAAAAAGATCGAATACACATAAAAACCCTAATCCAAAAGGCACTGGAGCCGGTTATGATTCCGATGGATATTAAGGGACAGACCGTTTCCATCACAGGGGATGACAACGTCTCTTTTGACGGCGATTTCCATTGGACTGCTGAAGCGGTTATCAATATTTTGAAGAATGGAGTGGAGCATACCCCTGAGGGCGGTGCGATTACCATCACCTTTTCCGGCAATGTGCTATTTACGGAAATCGTTATTGCTGACAACGGAGAGGGCATTCCGAAAGAGGATTTGCCTTATATATTCAAACGTTTTTATAAAGGAAAGAATGCTAATGAAGGAAGCATCGGTATAGGGCTTGCGATGGCTCACAGCATCATTGCAAGCCAGAACGGCGTGATTGATGTAACGAGCGACAGCGGGAAGGGTACAGAGTTTCGGATCAAATTTTATAAGCATGTGATTTAACAGCACTCCGTAAGTGACTGAACTGTCACCTCCATCGTCACTGTAAAGTCATTTTAGACAGATAAAATGATATTTATCAGATGAACGATGGAGGTACAACCATGCAAATGAAGCAGCAGCGCAAGATTACTTTTATGATCACGATAGGCTACACCCTGATTATTCTTTTTTTTATGTTTTTTGCTTTCGGCAGAGCGGATACTGTAGATCAATCCAGTCAGTACACCTTTATTTTTTTGCCGGACGATTTTTTTAGAGTGCCGGGTCTGTCCGATCTTCTACATCCGACCGTGATGGACTTGGTAGGTATTGGGAACATTGCAGCCTTCATACCTTTTGGCATACTGTTTCCGTTGTTATACCGCACCAGCTTTGTTCGCTTCATGACAGGGTTTATTCTGTCCATTCTTGTGCTGGAGACCATCCAGGCCCTAACATTCCTCGGCAGCTTTGACACGAACGACGTCATAACGAACGCAGTGGGCGCTGCTATTGGATTCGGGGGCTACAAGATTGGCTTCCGTACAAAAAACTACTGGAGAAATATCACTGTTACGGGAATTGCCAGTGCTGTATTAATGCTCGGCGTGTGGGGGGTCTTCGGAGTAGTTGGTCAAGTGTTCACCAAAGAGTTGGCTCCTTTTGTAGCGATAAACGAATGGGAAGATAGTACCGGAAATCGAATAACGGGAACCCAAAAGGGCAGCCTTAAGATTGGCGGTCAAGACGTGACACCCGAGTATAATGTGTATGGCATCGAAGGTAAAAATATGGAAACCTATACCTATTCGCTAAGCAATAAGGGCGATCTGTATCTTAACTTGAATTATGGAATTCCTGATCATAAGGATTTTCAGGGCAGCCTTAAGGTTACCGTTGACGGGAATGAGCTCCTGTCTGTATCTGCAAAAGATCAGCTCCATGAGCCGGATAATAGGATCTTTTATCTCACCGGGGCTAATGAGCTTAAGATAACCATTGAGGGGAATGAAACCCTGTGGGATGTTGGATATAGAGAGATGGTCTATTCCTGGAATTGAGCATCTGGGGAAGGAGGGATGGAAATGGAGATTTTAACCATTGAAAATTTGTCCAAAATATACGGCACGGGTGAATCGGCGGTGAAGGCGCTGGATAATGTTTCCTTTTCGGTCCAAAAAGGTGAATTCGTCGCAATTATCGGACCTTCCGGATCGGGGAAATCGACACTCCTTCATATGCTGGGCGGTGTAGATCGGCCGACTGGCGGGAAAGTGTATGTTCAGGATACGGATATGTATACCTTGGACGAAACGCAGCTGGCCATCTTCAGACGCAGACAAATCGGGCTGATCTACCAGTTCTTCAATCTGATTCCCGTCCTGACGGTGGAAGAGAATATTACGTTGCCGCTCTTGCTGGATCAACAAAAGGTAGATCAAAAGCAATTGGCTGATCTTGTGAATACGCTGAGTTTGCAGCATCGGTTAAACCATCTGCCGAATCAGCTATCCGGTGGACAGCAGCAGCGTGTCTCGATTGGCAGGGCGATCATCGGCAATCCTGCGATCATGCTGGCCGACGAACCCACCGGAAATCTGGACAGCAGGAATAGCAGCGAGATCATCGTTTTATTGAAAATGCTGAATAAGACCTATCATCAGACACTGATCGTAATCACGCATGATGAACGGATCGCCCTGCAAGCCGACAGAATCATTTCGATTGAAGATGGGAGGATTGCCAAAAACGAGGTGATCAGGCGATGAATATTGTCAATACATTAACCATCCGGCATCTGAAGCAGAACAAGAGAAGAACACTTATGACTATTTTTGGCGTAATTATTTCGGTATCCATGATGACCGCTGTCATTACGCTTATTTTTTCCTTTGCGGATTTAATGATCAGACAAACGGTCTCAGATACAGGGGAGTGGCATGTTCAGTATCAGGATATAACCAAGAAACAGCTTGCGGCGATAAAAGGCGATGATGCAACCAAAACGGTTGCCATCACAAGAGACCTTGGGTATGCCCCGTTAGAAGGAGGACAAAATCCCAATAAGCCGTACTTGTTCGTTAAGGAATATGATGTGCAAGGGTTCACACAATTTCAGATTGAAATAAGCAAAGGACGTCTTCCGCACACGGATAAGGAGGTTGTAATCTCCGAGTCTGTTGCAACAAATGGCAAAGTGAAGTACGAAATCGGCGACCGTCTAACGCTTCGCGTCGGCGACCGATTCGAACAAGGGGGCGATCATCCCCTGGATCAGACGGCACCGCTTCGCAGGAAAGACGGCACATTGACCGAGACATTACAGCATAGCGTAATTAGGGATTATACGGTGGTAGGTTTCATTAAACGTCCGGTGTCGGAAACGGCTTGGGCCCCGGCGTATACGATCATTAGCTATGTCGATGATCAAATCATCGGGGGGGACGACCGGGTTGATGCGTCGGTGGTCTTGCAGCAGGTCAGTCCGTTCTTGTTCGCACATGCGGAGAAGCTGGCTGAGAAAAACCAAATTAACACTGTCCAATATAATAATGATTTGCTTCATTATTATGGCTTGTCCAGCAGCGGAGCCTCCTCCGGCATGATGTTCTCATTATCGGCAATCATTATTGGGATCATTATCATTGGTTCGGTTGGACTCATCTATAACGCCTTTGCGATATCCGTCTCGGAACGTTCCCGCTATTTAGGGATGCTGGCGAGCGTGGGGGCGACGAAAAGGCAGAAGCGAAATTCAGTATTTTTTGAAGGGATCGTCATTGGTTTGATCAGCGTTCCCATTGGCATCTTATGCGGTCTTGCCGGAATCGGAATCACCTTTTCGTTCCTGAACACAATGATTGAAGGGGCATTATGGACCAGTGAAAAGCTGAGGCTGATCGTCACGCCGTTATTGCTCTTGATGACTTGTCTTGTTTCGATGCTGACGATTTTCGTTTCGGTGTATCTCCCGGCGGTTAAAGCATCCAGGGTATCTCCCATGGATGCGATTCGCCAAACCACGGACGTAATGCTTACGGCCAAAGCCGTGAAGACGCCCGAGATCATTCGTAAGCTCTTCGGAATCGAAGCGGAAATCGGGCTGAAAAACTTAAAAAGGAACAAACGAAGATATCATGTTATTCTTTTTTCGCTTGTCATCAGCATCGTTTTGTTTTTGACGATATCGTTTTTTACGACTGGCCTGACACAATCTCTGGCATTGTCGCTGGAAGGCATCGATTACGATATTGAAGTGTCGTCCAGTAATGGCGAAAAACTAGATGACCGCTTGATACAATCGCTTGTATCTCTGGATGGCATCACGGAATACAACGTGAGTCATGAGTTAGTCAGGAACGCTTGGGTCGATGCAGCAAGCATCGCCGACGAGTTGCAGGAGAAGGTTAAGCAGGATAAGAGTATGCTGCAAGACGGGAAATACCCTTACGACATTAAGCTCTATGCACTGAATGATTCGAGCCTGCAAGCCTATGCCAGAGCGGTAGGCGCAGATTACGAACAGCTTACGGATCTGGATCATCCTGCCGCAATCGTGATGGATAGGATTCATTACAAGGATATAGATACGGGGAAATATATTCAGACGAAGTCCATATATGCGAATATCGGACAACCTATCGAGCTAACTAGTTTTTTTAAAGCGAGCGGGGAAGAAACGAAGACAAATCAAGTGATAATTGCTGCATTGACGGATAAGGCACCGATGGGGATGAGCCCGGTAGGCGTAGGCGGGTTAAATATGATCGTGTCGGAACGCGTCATGAAGCGGCTGGCAGACGGCGAGGAGCTGGCTAACGCTCCGATGTACCTCCATTTGAAAAGCACGGACCCGGTGAAAACGCAGCAGGAAATTGAAGCGATGAATGAGACCAATCTGAATGTCTACAATGTATATCAATCCAGAGTAAAAGAAGAACAACGGATTCTGCTGATGAACGTCTTTTCTTACGGTTATATCGTATTAATCTCTGCGATTTCCGTTGCGAACATCTTTAATACGATCTCAACAGGGCTGGCTCTTCGCAAACGGGAATTTGCCATGCTGAAATCCGTAGGCGCGACGCCAAAGGGGTTTGCAAAAATGCTGAACTATGAGAGTGTTTTTTATGGGGTCAAGTCGCTCTTGTATGGGCTTCCTGTCAGTTTCGCCGTGATGGTTCTGATCTATAAAGCATTTGCGAACAAATTCAGCTATGGGTTCACCCTGCCCTGGATAAGCATTCTGTATGTCATTGTGTGTGTATTTGTCATTGTCAGCTCTGCGGTAGTTTATTCCGGAGCTAAAATAAAAAAGGAGAATATTATTGATGCATTAAAGCAAGAGAATATATGACTCACCCTCTTTTTAAACCAGGATGAAGCTCATATGTTTGTAGCTGTGTTTATTCCTTCGTAAGTCCTTGGTATAGGGTAAGTTTCTCTGCGGCGAGAGAAATCATGTAATCAATTTCTTGCCGCTTGGATTCCAGCACCATCAGATGCTGCTCAAGGATTTCAATCCGCTTTTTTAAAGTTGGACTATAAGTAGAAGGTTTCTCCCCTTGTTGAATTTTATCCATGACACAGCCCTCACGAGTAAATTCTGTAATCTCCTCAAGCGATAAACCCAATTTTTTAAGTTTATTTAGACATTGAATGTAGGAAACCTCGCTTTCTTGGTAGACACGAGCCCCTCCATTACTGCGCATGGGTTCATGTAGCACCCCGATTTTTTCATAATAACGGATTGTATAAGGAGTTAGTCCTGTTTGTTCTGACACTTGACTGATGGTGAGCATCGGATTTCTGTTCCTCCTTTATGAAAGCTGATATTGAAAGATATTATACAGCTTTTAGCTAGCTCAAAGCCAATGTGTACATTCGCCCCAGCCTTGTACTGAATAAACTCTTGACTTCCAGTTGACTCTAACTTGTAAGTTAACGTTACTCATTCGAATACAGGAACAAACACTAAAGGGGTGTCACAATGAACAACGAGTATTTCACGATTCAGCAAGCATCGGAGGGGGTCTGGGGGGCTATTTCGGTTCCCGGCAGCGGCTCTCTGGGGAATGCAGCCATTATTGATCTTGGGGATTTAACCGTGGTAGTGGATACCACTAATCTGCCGAATTCTGCTGCTTTGTTACGTCATACTGCTGAACAATTAACGAACAAACCGGTCAAATACGTAGTGAATACACATTTCCATGGAGATCATGTCAACGGCAATCAGGAATTTATGAACAGCGAATTGATATCTACTGTGTGGACAAGAGATTTGCTTGCTGATATGGGTGAAGTGAATATTGATGCCATGCAACAAAACATTCGCAAGTTAATAACTAGCCTAAATAACATGCGTTCACAGGAAAGAGATCCTCATATGCTCACTGAAATCGACTATGATCTTTCCGTGCAGCATGCGCTGTATGATACGATCCCTTCCCTTCGCAGGGTGGTCCCCGCGATAACCTTTGACGACAAACTCGTGATTCGGGGAACAAAGCGAACCATCGAAGTGTTGTCTTACGGAGGCGGTCATTCATTAAGTGATGCCGTGGTGTATGTTCCAGAGGAGCGAACTTTGATTGCAGGTGATTTGGTGTCGGCTAAGACCATTCCGGTCATCCCTTACGGTAATCCGTACGCCTGGATACGTATCCTTAAACGGATGCAACAAGATCTCAAGATCGATACTTTTGTTCCGGGGCACGGAGATATCTCTAATTCAGATCGAATCACAGATGTCATACGCTTTTTAGAGAAAATGATCGCTTATGTTGCAGGCGCTGTAAAAAGCGGACAATCAGAGACTTACTGGCTGGAGCAAGGTGCATTAAATGGGTATGAGGATTGGCATCTGCCCCAGTATTTCAAATGGAACTTTCGCTGGCTCTTTAACAGTATGCTTGTTCAAAACAACCGATGAGACGACCGGAAACTCTACAGTTCCTGTTTTGAACGAAAAAGGGTACCAGACAATCACGATGTCAGGTTATGATAGAGATGCTCTTTTACATTCCCGGACATTAGATATTGATTGAGTCATAGAGGTGAAAATTATGAGTTTTGGAGAAAAAGATACAGTACCCTTTGAATTCCTTGAGTTGGTTGGAGATGACGAGGCTTCATTGATTTGGGTGAATACAGCGAAGACTTATTATATTCAGGGTAAAAGTGGAGTAAATAAATATTTGAAAATCCAGGAAGCAGGCCATGCTGAATCTTTAGAAAGACAAGCCCAAAGGTTATTGTGGTTATACAATAAGTTACCTGTTCCGGAGGTTATTGATTTCGGTATGATCGGGAATTATGAGTATTTATTAACACTTGAATTGCCCGGCGTTCAAGCTTCCGATAAGCAGTATTCTTCAAATACAGAAGAGATAATCTCTTTATTGGCACAAGGTCTTCGGAGAATTCATGAAGTTTCAATTGAAGATTGTCCATTTGATCATTCATTTGAACAGCTGATGAGCACTATTCAGTACAAGTTGAGTAGAGGGATTAAATTTGATTCGACGGAGCTGCACAGAAAATTTGGTGAGGATAATGTTGAAAAGTTGCTGCTTGAAGTCAACAATTATTCTCGGGAACTCAAAGAAGATTTAGTATTCACACACGGTGATTACAGCTTGCCGAACATCATCATTGCTAATAATTCTATAAGTGGATTTATTGATCTGGGGAATTGCGGGATTGCGGGATTGCGGACCGTTATTATGATTTGGCAGTAGCTGAGAAGAGCATTATCAGAAACTTCGGCGAGCAATGGGTCAAGTTATTTTTTTCATCCTATGGAGTATCAGAAATCGATTATGCAAAAATAAAATTCTACCAAGTTGTAGAGCATTTGGTTTGGGCCTGATCAACAAGGTTATTCTCTATTTATATAGTATATTATTTGAGTCAACACAAGGAGGATACCGGGATGAGCATGCCAAGCGACAGTGAGCTGACATTGCTATTTGAAGGAGATGAGCAACAGCTTGAGCAATTTTCTATTGCGTACAGCGTCATTGTAGATTGGAGGGAGGAGGACGAGGAGATCATCCGGTTGTTCGGTAAACGGCTCCCAGATGAAACGGTTGAGGTGACGTCTACGGACAAAGGACTGGATATTACCTACAATGGACAAGTGCATTCGATTGCGCTTACCTTTACCGGACAAGACCGCTACATCACGATTCGCGGCTTTCAGGAGCTGATTCGGGACAAATATGAAATCCGGCTGTTTGAGGCCTCATATTTTTCGGATACACACGAATTTTTGATTTTACCGAAACGGCAGTGGGAAGAGCTGGATGCCCGGTATCCGGTGCGGAGTGGGGAGATATTCCGTGTCATCGATGAGGAGCTGGATTTTCCGTAACTTTAGCAAACAAATAAATTTTTTAGGTTGAGTCCAAAACACTGACCGTAACTGTCAGTGTTTTTTTTGTATGCTTGTCGTGTGTTAGCCAATAATGAATTGGAGGAACAAAAGATGTTTACAAAGATTGAAGACTTTGCTGCGGAATGGACTAACGAGGCGGAATTAACTGCTGCCGTAATGGATGCACTTACGGATGATTCTCTTGGACAGGAGGTTATCGAAGGCCGGCGGATGCTTGGACAAATCGCCTGGCATCTGGTTCGGTCGCTGCACTTCATGACAGCTTTGGGGCTCGCGTTCGAAGCTCCCTCTGGCGGCGAAGAAGCTCCGGATTCTGCTGCATTTATAGCTTCGGAGTATCGGCGGATCAGCAAGAATCTGCTGAATGCGGTTCAAACGCAGTGGAATGACGAATCCTTGCGCGAGTCGGTCATGATTCAAGAGGAAGCTTGGCTGAACGGAGGTTCCCTTCGTTATACGATCATGCACCAAGCGCATCATCGCGGACAGATGACCGTGCTCATGCGTCAAGCCGGACTTCGAGTGCCTGATGTTTACGGTCCGACTTACGATACTTGGGTCGAGAAAGGGATAACACCTTTAATCTAAGTTCCTTTACAATGAAACAAACGGTCTAGGGAGTGAAGAAACGTTTGTCAAAAGCGGATAATATGCTGTCCATACTATGGTTGCTTCGTTCGGGGAAGCGGGTGACGGCGCAGCAGCTTGCGGACGATTTGGAGATTCATGTCCGCACCGTATACCGGTGCATTGATTCACTGTGCGCGAGCGGCGCCCCGATTATTGCCGATGCCGGTCCGAATGGCGGTTACCGGCTTCTCGGTGAATTCGTCGATTCTCCGCTGCTCTTCGATGCCGAAGAGCAGAAGGCGCTCGTACATGCATCCGTCTTCGCACGGGAAGCGGGCTATCCGTTCACGGATGCGCTCTCCCGGGCGGTCGATAAGCTGAAGCGATACACGAATGAAGAGCAGCTTGAGCGGATTAACAGACATAGCAGCGGGCTTGCCGTTATCCAGACACCAACGGACGCGAGAGAGCTTGAATTGCTGAAACGGTTAGAGGAGGCCGCAGCCCGAGGGGAGTCGCTGAACATGGACTATGCCAAAGGACCGGAGCTTACGCCAAGCCAGCGGGTCCTCGACCCCTACGGCATCGTGCATTGGAAAGGGATATGGTACGTAACAGGGTTTTGCCGGTTGCGGCAAGAGATCCGAAGCTTCCGGGTGGATCGCATCGTCCGTTTGGCGGCGGCGGATACCCGCTTCGAACGTCCGGCTGCCTTTTCGGCGAGGGATTTCCTCTTGCATTCTTTACTTCCGGATTCGCTCGAAGCCGAGACGCTGGTCATCGTAAGGCTTCAGGGACACGAACACGCGCTTAACGAACTGTGCAAGCATTGGCTGTTTGGTCATGCGCTGATCGAACGCAGGCAGCCCGGCGAAGCTCTTTTTAAGCTGGGAGAACTGTCGCTGCAAACCTATGTACCATACTTTCTTCTTCCGTATGGGAAGTCTCTCAAGATACTTGAGCCGCAAATGCTAATCAACCGAATGGCTGAGGTCAGCCTCGAAATGTATAAACACTACGAAGCGATGCAAATAAAATCAGAGGATCAGAAGGGATGAAGAGTGGATATGAACAAATTTGCGATGTACGGAAAATTGACAGCCAGCCCCGGGAAACGGGATGAACTTATTCTAATATTGCTGGAAGCTTCGCGTAGCTTGAAGGATATGGCGGGCTGTGAGCTCTATATTATCAATGAATCCGCAGATGACCCCGATACGATCTGGGTCACTGAGCTGTGGAGCGATGCAGAGGCTCATGCCGGCTCTCTCAAGAACGAAGAAGTGCTGGCCGTCATTCAACGCGCACGTCCTTTAATCGCAGGCGCGGAACAGGTTCGGCTCCGTCCCGTTGGCGGGAAGGGGTTAGACATAGAAAAAGTTGGGCCGTAAAATCAACCATCCGACGGGACATACTTACTCGCGTCCGGCTCGAACACTGCTCCACTCTCGTCCAGCTCCACGTGGGTGGTTCCGCGTTCATCGGTCAGCACGTTCATTCGCGACCCGACGACAGGAACGCGGTCGGCGCTGGTGCGCATGTGTGCTGAGACAACACGTGGAGCACCGTCAACGATATAATTTACCTCAACCGTGAATATTGGGAAATGAAAGAGCCAACTGTTAGTAAAATTCACGGCGGTCAGCGTTCCGGTGTACGACGAACCCTCCGTGCGGAGTCGCTCGATGTCCGCCTGACGCCGCCGGGCGTGGGAGATAGAGCCGGGCAACCGCAGGAGTGTGATGGCGGTCCAGAGGGCGAAGGCAGCTCCGACGACGGCGCCGAGCTCTTTGGGGATCGTCGGCGACGTTGCTATTGCCTCGAGATTGAAGGGGCTCGACGGATTGCTGGCTAGCGTCCAGAGCAGGAGGGCTCCCGCGATTACGGTGAGTCCTCCTGTGACTCCTAGCGTCCCGAACAGACCAGCTATCCTGGTCTGTCCAAACTGCTGAATCGCACTTGAATACAAACTGCTGGTCGCATTGATCGAGATGAAGAGCAGCACCACGGCGACGATCACAGTGACCGGATGACCGAGGAAAATGCTGATCGCCGGTGTCGGTGCCAGGCCGAGCAGAGCGCCGAACGGCACGGAGCCTGTTAGTGCCCATAGTACAGCGGATGCGAGCAACCACGGCAGCAATGGAGCCCCCCCGTCCTATACGATGTCCAGGCTGAAGCGTAGTCATCCGTCCGTTCTTGTCCGTGGTGGAGAACAATGGCAGCATCACACTGTGCTCTTGCTGCCCGTGTTTTTGCTGACCCTCCGAAGCATCCCTCATCGACATCGCCCTCCCGAAGAAGATGTTATTTTTGTACTCAGTCATGCCTAACTTCACCCTCAATACTTCATACCGATATTTTAACACTATAAGGTTATCCGCTGTAAATACCTTCAAATTGACAGCGATTATATTTAGTGAACTTGGTCTACCGGTTCAGATTGATCAGGTAGGAGAATTTTTACCTGATTCTTGCTATGATTGTGGGAAGAGAAAAGCTTTGCATACAGCGTCATTGTAGATTGGAGCTGGATTTTCCTTAACTTTTAATACCCAAACGGCAAGAAAAACTCGAATAACTGAAATCTAAATATAGAAGGTGGATAAATCAAAATGAGAGATTTTATATTTATCATAGGTCCAAGTGGTGTAGGGAAAACAACATTAGCAAAACAGCTTTTTCAACATTACAGGAGTGTGTATATAGAACAAAATATGATTCCTGAATTTCTTACTCTTGATGGGAATTATGAGATTACTGGAGAATTGGAAGAAGAAACTCTATGGTCAAATACAGTCGTTCTTCTGAAGAATTTCAATAAGCTGGGGTATGGGAATATTATCGGATTAGATTTTGATGACCTCAGGACAAGAGATATTCCAGAAGTATTTAAAGGATTCAACTACATAACTTTAAAGCTTATTTGTAGTGATTACCAGCAGAACCTAAAGCAAATGATTAATCGTGAGAGTGGAGGTTTAGTAGATACTGAATTACTTGAAAAAATGTATTTAACGATTCCGTCAAGACGGTTACTGATTAATGAATATGAGATTGATGTTAAAGAAAAAACACCAAAACAAGTCATGCAAGAGGCGATTGAACTTATAGATAGTGCTACGATTTCACTAGAGTATGAATATATTAAGCCTGAAAAGGAAGAATTTTATTCATGGGTATTCAGTAATGGGTTAAGGTAGCTTTAAAAGGGTTATGGCCCTGGTTCACGAATGGAGTGATTCAAACATGATGAATTTATATGGAGCGGAGCATCATTTGATGGTGGTGTCCGATTCAATTGATGCGGAAGAGCACCGGCATTCTTTTTTACAGGTGACGATCTCATTAACGGGCGAATTTGACATTGAGGTGGCGGGGCAAGGCTTGCGTTGTCCAGGTATCATTATCAATTCGAACGCCGTTCATCGCTTAAAAGAGGCAGGACACCCGCTGATGCTCCTTCTGATCGACAGCACCTCTGAGCTGGCGGCAAGCTTCAAGCGGATTCTGGAGGGGCAGCAATTTTATGTATTTCCGCAAGGAATGATGAACAGCATTCGCGAATTTGTGCAAGAGAAATATGCTGGCGTTAAGGACCCGGACAGCTATCGTTCTTTTCTGGGGCAACTCCTGATGCTAATGGGCGTAGAGCAGGTGAACACCGCTATTGCTGATCCGAGAATCAGAGAGTTTATTCAGCTCATCAAAGATTGCACCGACTCCGAACACTCTGTCAGCCAATACGCCCGGCAGTTAGGCTTGTCCAACAGCAGATTGTCGCATCTCTTCAAAGAGAATACAGGTATGTCGCTTAGTGGGTACATGGTGCTGCACAAGCTGCAGAAGGCCGTCTATTTGATTTTTGCGGGGCTCAGCATTACGGATGCGGCGATGGCTGCAGGCTTTGACAGTCCGTCCCACTTAGCTGCTACCAGCAGGCAGTTGCTGGGCATGACGGCGAAGGATATCCGTAAAGATAGCGTCTTTTTAAAAGTTTCCAGCCTGCATTAAACTTACAATGGGTGCAGGAGGTGTGTTCCATGAGTGCATACTTGAAGGAATCGGAATTGCTGAACCATTCTCACCTGTTGATCCAGCAAATTGTTCACAGCCGCCGGTGGGATTCGATGTCCAGGAAGGAACAGATTCTCGGCATCTATAACTACGTTCGTGACGAAATCCGATTTGGCTACAACCGGGCGGACGATATTCCGGCCTCGGACGTATTGCAGGATGGCTACGGCCAGTGTAATACAAAGGGTGTGCTGTTTATGGCGTTGCTAAGGGCAGTGGGCGTACCATGCCGTATGCATGGATTTGCTATTGATAAGAAGCTGCAAAAGGGGGCCATGAAAGGGTGGTATTACTGGTTGTCCCCCCGGGAGATCATTCATAGCTGGGTTGAAGTGCTATATGAAGAGAAGTGGTTGAATATTGAGGGATTTATACTGGACGTTCCTTATTTAACCAAGCTTCAGCAAAAATTTGAGCAGTGTACGGGTTCCTTTTGCGGGTATGGCGTTGCGACTGATAATTTTCAAAAGCCGGATATCTATTGGAACGAGAATGACACCTACGTGCAAAAAGAAGGCATCGTTCAGGATTTCGGCATTTACGACAGCCCCGATGCCTTCTTCAAGGCTCATCCGCAAGGGCTCAGCCCGATCAAGAAAATCGTCTACACCAGGGTGGTCCGGCATCTGATGAACCGGAACGTTGGCCGCATCAGGCAGGGGGAAGGATCATTTGATAGAATGGAGTGATATATAGGTTCAAGAAGGCAGAGGGGTGTCTTATGCTCAAGGAACGTATCGAGCTTCTGTGCAAGAAGAAGCAAATATCGAGGAAAGACCTCGTGGAGGGACTTGTTACACAGGCTCATTTTGCCAATATATTGGCAGGCAGGTATCCGTTGGCTGACGATTTGGCGGAGCATATTGCGGGCCGTCTAGGCGTCCCCGTCAGTTATTTAACCGCCGCAGCTACTTCGGATGAGCAGACGCTGAAGCGGGCGGAGCACATTTTCCAGACGATGTCCGAGGGGGCCGTGTCCGAAAGCTACGTGGATGCTCTGGACGACCGGGATGATGCACTCGTCGTAGAGTTAACGACTGCCCTTATGAAAGCTGTTTACTATCAGCAGATCAACGATCAGACCGCTTACGACTACTTGCATCAATCCTACCTGAATCATTATTTGGAGAAGTACGGAAAGCCTGACGAAGTCGAGCTGCCATTACCCTTAAAAAAAGCGCTCCTGCTGTACAAAATCCAGTATTTCCGTTCCAAAAACCTGTTTTACAACGTGCTGGATGATGTGAACCGCTTAATCGGGCTGGTAGAACCGGGGACGGAAGTATGGCTCATGGCGCAGAACATCAGAATGGAATCATGCATTCTGCTGAAGCAGTTCGAGCAGGCAAAACAGGTATTCGAGCAAACCATGCAGCAAATCGTGGATGATCGGCTATTTCACCGTTTATCCGGCCTGTATGTGGCATACAGCGGCTATTGTTTTGCAATGGGCCTTGTGCAGGAAGCATTGCGTTCTCTGTCGATGGCCGAAGCCAACCTCGTCTATTTGCAGCAGCCAGGCGATGTAATCACGACCATTATGAACAACCGGATTGTTATGCTCACGATGACTGGGGAGCTGGATAGAGCGCTGGATGAAATCGTCCGTTTCGAGGCAATAATCGCCAATGAGCCGGAGGAGACCCGGAAGAAGCTTGAGCCAGTTACGATCATTTACCGGTGTGAAGCCGCTTTTGCCCAGAAAAATTGGGGATTGCTTAGTCACGGAATTGAGAGGCTGCGAATTTCCCAAACCAATACGGATCAGGAGATGGCGCTAACCTTCTATGAAAGCCAGCTGGCGTTGTCCCAAGGAGACACGGAGAGATTCCAAAGCCTTGCGCTGGAATGCTTGCCTTATTTCGAATCCAATCATCACGAGATGCGTCTTGAGCAGCTGTACGAAGCATTGGCAGTCGTGTGTGAGGAGGGCCGCCGCTATAAGGAATCGTCCATGTACTACCGGAAGCTGGTCTATCTATTAAGGAATAATGGCGGGGGAGGGCCCTCCCGTCAGGTTTAAATACAAAATTTTAGAGCCGGTGGAGCATTGAATAACGTCTAAGGCCCTTAGTTTTGCAAGAAAGCCCCATTTGGGAAAAAAAGAAGCTTGAATCGGAAGGAAAACCCGCGTTACCGCTCACTTGTTTGTAAGTCGCCGATACTATTGTCCGGGTTAATGGCAATCGTATACAGTTAAGATACAACGACAAATCAAACGAAGAGAGGCGTGAAGCATATGTGGGGATTATTCGGCAAAAAGAAGGAACCGCAGGATCGTCTGGAGAAGGCAACACAGGCCATGAACAAAGGGATGTCGGGGCTGGTTATGAAAACTATGGTCTCCAAAGAACACAGGAATCTCATTAACCAAGGCCTGGATACCGCGAAGCGGGCGCAATTGGCAGCAAGCGGCACCGTGCCGCTTAGCGCAACCGTTGTCGTCTTATCCGTGACGGATACAGGAAAGCTCATTAACTTCGATCCGATCCTCGTCCTCGTGTTGAACGTGACAGAGAACGATGGGAGCACGTATCAGAAGACATTAGAAACGCTCGTATCGAAAATTCAAATTCCGCGCGCCGGAGACCGGGTCGGCTTGGGCCACAACCCGGCGAATCCGTCCGAGCTTATGTATATGGGGCTGCTGCCATAGAAGCTTTGAGGAGCTAGGGTCGATGTCATTGGTGGAAAACAGGGAGAGTCAGGCCTTTGACGGTTCTGATTCTCCCTGTTTTATATGAATAGGTTATTTCCAGGCTATCCAGCCGCACGGATTCATAAGTGCGCCACAGCCCGCACCTCTACCCACTGTTCCGGAAATGCCAGGTAAGTCACCCCGATCATGCTTCCTGCCGGCCGATGCTCTCCGACATACTTTTTGAACAGTTCGATCGCGGTTTCCCCGTGCTCCTGCGCATTCGTCAGATACAGCTCCACGTAAGCCAGATTATCCTTGGTCGCTCCGAACTCTTGTAACACGGTATCCAGATTCTTCAGTGTCTGCGTCATTTGTGCCTGAATATCGCCTGCTCCGACGAAGTTGCCCTCCGCATCATGGGAGAACTGTCCCGAGATATACAGCGTGTTGTCGACAAGGTACCCCTGCGAGATTCCGTGATCCCAGAGGGTATGGTTGTACGTTCGAATGGTGGTCATTGCTTTAGCCCCTTTACTTCAAAGTAAAGCTATTATAGACTGAGCAGAAATAAAGGGATAGTACGCACAAACAAGTGGGCTACTATCCGAAAGGATAGCGTGAACATGGGTATTTCTGATCTGAAGGGCAAGGAAACGGTAATCCAAGACACGCCGTTTGGTTATACGATGTCGGTGATCGGCGGGAAGTGGAAGATGGCGATTCTGTATCTGCTATCCGCCAAGCCGTCGATCCGATTCAACGAAATGCAGAGACAGCTCGGAGCGGTGACGTACAAGGTTCTCAGCGCGCAGCTTAAGGAATTAGAGGCTGACGGGCTGGTGAAGCGCGTGGAGTATCCGCAGATTCCGCCCAAAGTGGAGTATTCGCTGACACCGAAAGGGCAGACTCTGCTGCCTGTATTGGAGCAGCTATGTGAGTGGGGAGCACAGAACCGGTGAAGTCCACGGTGGTTTACGATTTACCTCATATCCTCCACAAAATAACAAATGTTCTTATTCGGATAATACAGAACAACTAATCGGTCAGATTCGTAATTGAAGTCTTGCCACGAGTAAACTCCATTGAAATCTGGCGTTTTATCTTCAGGAACATCTAAAGGCTGTAATGTGTTTTCCACATATTTTTGAATATCTCTATCATTATCATGAAGATTATCCCCGGAATATTGTTCAATCCTCTTTCTTCCGCCGTATGGCTGTACTATTGAAGACAGTTGTTTTTCTTTCGTTCTAAAAATAGTATAACGCACTCCATCGCCACGAAATCCCCCTTGATTAGTATATTGATCAAGTTCTTTGAATGTGGAAGGCAATTGTAGTTGCCAATTATGCTCATATTGACTTTTGTGCGTGATAGAGCTTTTTGCTTCGTTCCATAGATATGCCGGAATCGCAACAGCCATTATAACAACAATAACCACGAATGTATTGATTACTTTCATTTCCATCCTCCAGAGGCCTATTCTAATTAAACATCTTGTACTGTTTTCAATTATTTTCTATTATTTATAATATATTAACACGTACAAAATAATAAAACACTTTGCTAAGGAGGTGGCAGAGTCGCAGCAGAGCGTATGCTACGTGTAGCTAAAAATGTGCTGAAGGAGTTAGTATAAGTGAAGTACTTTTACGGAGTATTATCTATTTTGGGGCTCGTCTTGCCCTATTCGCAATTCATCCCTTGGATCACGCACAATGGTCTCGATGTGCCTCTCCTATGGGAAGCCATAACCAGTACGCGTATCGGAGCTTTTGCATGGATGGATGTTTTAGTTACCGTGATTGTCCTTCTGGGATTCATTTGGTTAGAAGGCACCAGAAAGAGAATGAAGTATCTATGGCTGCCGATTGCAGGTACGCTACTGGTAGGTCCTTCAATGGGTCTTCCCTTATTTCTGTTGCTTAGACAAATACATATGGAGAGTGGGGATAAAAAATGAGTTTTAATGAATCCTTTCAAGAATTTCCTCTTATCGAAACAGAACGTTTATTATTGCGCCAACTTCAATCCGAGGATGCAGAAGCTTACTTTAATTATTTCTCTAACAATGAAGTAACAATGTTTTGGGGATATGATTGTCCAAAGGATGTAAAGACAGTTGCTAACACCTTTGTTCGCTTTAGTAATGCGTTTAAGAGAAAAGAAATGATTGTTTGGGGAATAGCTGAAAAGGGGACTGACAAGATTATTGGCACGTGTATATTGAGTAACTTTGTAAGAGGGTCAATGGCCAATATCAGTTATAACCTGTCACAAGAACATTGGAAAAAGGGCTTTATGTTAGAATCATTAGGCGCCATAATTCCTTTTGGGTTTAGAAATTTAGGATTGCATCGTATTCAAGCAATGGTAATGCCTGAGAATCATGCATCAATAAATCTATTGGAAAAATGTAATTTTAAAAAGGAAGGTTTGTTAAGAGCATACTCTTTTGGCACCTTGTTTACCGATACTTTCATATTCTCACTCCTGGCTGAGGAGCTCAATTAATTCGTAGTTCTCGGAGTTTAGTATTATATGACTCTGATTGCACTACGATTAATACGGCTACCAAAGAAAAGGCGGGATACCGGAATACGGTTCCACCTCCAGAGAATATTCATTACCAAATCTTCATCTGTCTGATGCGCGGGTTATCCTACACCATCGCCTTCTAGTAGGGAGTAGAAATTATCGCGGTCTTCATCATCAAATTTGCCAAGCGATTGTACCCTGGTGAATTTATGTCCGCCATTCATGTCGATCTCCTCACCATAACTGTTATAGAGCGCAATCATATGGCCGTCCCGATTCCGCTCTATATACCCGTAACAAGCTGCCTCGGGCTCTTCCCCGAAAAAGAGTGAAAAACTGATTTTGTCCACGCTATTCATACAGATCTCCCTTTCTTATTCCTAATGAATCTGAAGACTATTTTACGTGACACTGGCCCCATTGGAAAAAGCGATATCACGCTGCATCCCCGGATTTTCATTCCTGTTCAGAAATCATGAGGGGTCCCCTTCTGCTATCGCGAAAAGCTATGACCAATCATGCTTTTTTCATATAACCTGGATTTCTTGCCTTCATGCTATACTCAGTACACTAAAAAGTTGTAAGGAGATGTAGCGATGATACCCTTCCGTAATGATCATGTAGGCAGCTTCCTGCGTCCTGCGAACTTAAGCCAGGCGCGTGAACAATATAAAGCAGGCGACATCACATATGAAGCTTTAAGAGCGGTGGAAGATCAAGAGATTATCCGGATTATTGAACAGCAGAAGGAGAATGGTGTGTTCGCCGTGACGGATGGGGAATTCCGCAGAAGCTGGTGGCATTTTGATTTCCTGGGCGGTCTGGACGGCGTTGAACTGTATGAGGAAATCGACGGACCTAAGTTCCATAATATGCAGACCCGCAAGGGTGGCATCCGTGTGGTGGGTAAGGTTGATTTCTCGAATCATCCCTTTGTGGAGCATTTTGAATTCGTCAAGAAGCATGCAGGTGACGCCGTAGCGAAACAAACCATTCCAAGTCCCAACATGCTGATCTACCGGCTGGAGCCGGGGGCCAATAGTTATAGCGACCGGGAGCAATTCCTTCAGGATACGATTGCAGCGTATCAAAAAGCCATTCAAGCCTTCTATGATGCTGGATGCCGGTACCTGCAACTGGATGATACCGCCTGGGCAGACCTGTTCTCAGAAGCGGGTCACGATAAGCTGCGGGCAAAGGGTCTGGAACCGGCGGAAGAGCTGTTAACGATGCAGCGCATGATTAACGAAACCTTGGCCCATAAACCGGCAGACCTAGTGGTAACAATGCACATTTGCCGGGGGAACTATAAATCCAACTACTTCTCAACCGGCGGTTATGATTACGCTTCTGAGGTCATTTTTGGCGGCTTGGACGTAGATGGCTTATTCCTGGAATTTGACGATGAGCGTTCAGGCAGCTTCGAGCCCTTGAAATATGTGAACCGGCCGGATTTGAAAATCGTACTGGGTCTGCTCACCTCCAAAACTGGCGAACTGGAAGATAAAGAGCACATTAAAGCCCGGATTGCCGAAGCAGCAACCTATGTGCCCCTTGACCAGCTGTGCTTGAGCCCGCAATGCGGATTCTCCTCTACAGAAGAAGGCAATATCCTAACGGAAGAACAGCAATGGCGTAAGCTTCGTTATGTGAAGGAGATTGCAGACGAAGTCTGGAAGGCTGAACAAGATGCCGTTATCGTGGAAGCCTTCATTAACGGTCACCATGTGCCGTCCCTCTCGCAGTCAGTCAAAGAGAATCCGGCTAACCCGGCTGAAATCGTAGGCTATTTCCCTGTCACTACGAAGGAGCAAGCGGTGGAGGCGATTGAAGCGGCGGCGGAAGCTTTTACAACATGGAAGAAGACCTCTATTGAGGATCGTATTACCCGGATGCGTAAGGCAATAGAGAAGATTAGAGCCGCTGAGAACGAAATTGTCCACCTGCTGTCCAGAGAGCATGGCAAGCCCCTGTATGATGCCCATGGTGAGATTTATGTCTCGTTAATGTGGATGGAGTTCGCTTGCAATGAAGCTGCATCTGTTCTGCAGGAAGAGATCCAGGAGCATGACCATGGTACAACTATCCTGTCCTATGATCCAATGGGGGTGGTGGCAGCGATCAGTCCATGGAATTATCCGATTGCGTTATCTACGATAAAAATCGCCCCAGCCTTACTTGCAGGTAATACGATTGTGCTGAAACCGAGTCCATTTGCACCGCTGGCGGCCGCGAAGGTGGCAGAGCTGATCGCGGGTGAGTTCCCGGCAGGTGTCATCAATGTCGTTCATGGGGCTGCCGATGTGGGCGTTGAACTAACCAGTAATCCTCTTATCGCCAAAATCGCCTTCACAGGCGGAACTGCAACCGCCAAGCACATCATCAAAGCGGCGGCGGATACGATTAAGGACATGACGCTGGAGCTGGGCGGCAATGATGCGGCGATCTTCCTGGATAGCTTCGATGTTCAGGATGAGCGGGCGATGCGCCGGATTGTCATCTCCAACTTCCTGACTACAGGCCAGATTTGTATGATCGCCAAGCGTGTATATGTCCACCGCTCTATCTATGATGCTTTTGTTGAGAAATACATCGAGGCGGCCAACCGCTGGATTCGCATTGGTGATCCCTTCGATGCCCATACGACAGTAGGTCCGGTGAATAACCTGAAGCAGAAGAATTACGTGCAGGGTCTGATTGAGGATGCGCAGAAGCGCGGGGCCAAGGTCATTCCGCTCGGTCAGATTCTGGATCAGCAACAGTTTGAACAAGGGTACTACCTACAACCAACGCTTGTTCTGAATTGCGATTATCAAGATCCGATTGTCGTGGAGGAGCAGTTCGGTCCTACCGTTCCGATTCTGCCATTCGACGATGTAGAGCAGGTGATTCGTCTGCATAATGAGAGCATCTATGGATTGACGAGCTCGGTGTGGGGACGGGAAGCGGACGCCATCTCCGTTGCACGTCAGCTCGAAGCGGGAACAACCATGATCAATACCGCTGCGGTGCAGGGGCTCGATGTCCGGTTCCCGTTCGGCGGCTTCAAGCAGTCCGGCATCGGCCGTGAATATGGCGCTGAAGGCATACGCACATATACAGAGCAGCATGTAATCAATGTTCCGAAGGTGCTGGATCTTCCTTATATTCCAGAGTGAAAAAGAAAAGAATATCAACACCTTCAAGAGAATGAACTCTGTCGTAAGATAGAGAGATCCTTGGAGGTGTTTTTTGCGTTGGCAACTAGAGTGAGTTACCCGGTAGAAATAAAGATGGAAGGCATTGAAATGAGAGGGTATCGAAAACGGGCAGTTTTGTGGGGAAACATGATATCATTAAGGATCGGGACTGCTCAAAATACGGGTTTAAGGAGATAAAATCATGAAGAAAAAGATTGCTTGTTTACACGCCCACTATTCAAATATCCAGTATATTCAAAATGCTCTTACCTCTGATGAGTTGGAATTGGTTCATTTTGTGGATCCTGGTTTGATGAGTAGAATTACATCAGATAATAATTTCGATGAAGGACAAGCCAAAAATAAAGTCATCGAACAAATAGAATGGATATCACAAGCAAATGTTGAGGTTATTCTTATCACATGTACTAATTACATAGCTCTTCTTGAAGAAAACCGGCTTAATACATCTATTCCTATAATAAAAATCGATGAGCCTTTCTTTAGTTCTGTCTGCAATATTACAGAACCACAAGTTCTATTATTCACTAATCCAGCAACTGTCGAGGGGACAATGAGAAGGCTTAATGAATTTGCTTCTATACAGGATAAGCCAATTCATATTGAGGCACGTGTCATAGAGAATACATTTGAGCTAATCATGCAAGGTAAAAATGAGCAATACGTTGAAGAATTATCAAAGTATCTAAAGGGGATACATGCCTCAGAAAAAAACAAGAAAATTTCTGTTGCTCAATTATCTATGGTGGAATCAGCCGTTAAAGTTGAGCAAGAGTTAAATGTGAAAATCGGGAATCCGTTGGATTCATTGATAATACATTTCGAGAGTTTGTTGCTCAACTAACGGGGGCATTATGATCCAAAACTTGCAGGAGCTTTATTTAAAATATAGAATTTATATGTTTCACATGATGAATTTTCCTTCTATTTCTCGCTGAAACGGTACCGTCCTTTAAAAGGACGGTATCGTTTCCACTTGTACAGTTTAGTTTCGTACGCAGCCTTAATGTTATCCACATTTCGTTATCCACGCGATTTTGATTTCGGCTTCTCCAATCGGCTACGTTCACGCATTGCGTTGATTTGCCTTGCATGTCTTTCATCCCGGCGGCCTTGTCTCGTCCGGAGCTGGCTGAGCATAACGAGCAGGCCCAAGGTGCCGAATACATAAGAGACGATGGGCTTCACTTCATTCCACAGGTTGACCCCGGCCAGAAGTAATACCGCGCCAATGATGGTGGCGATTAACCGCTGTGTATTTTTGTTCTGCGTCTCGATTAATTTTTGCTCGAGGGAGCTGGCCAGCTTAACCCTTAAGCCGCCGGTATCCATTTTATCGATGGCCGACATGAACTTCTTGGTCGTTGGAAGGATGTCTTTGAGCATATTTTTGCCATCCTCTACAACCTTGGAGATGACACTTCCCCGCAGATCCCTCCGCACCACCTGTTCCACATAAGGCTTAACCGTCCCGACCAGATCAAGCTCAGGGTCCAGTCCGGTACAGAGCCCGTACACGGTGCCTATGGCTTTGCCCAGGAATGTGGTATTGGCAGGTAATTGAAAAGGCTGGGAGTAGAGGAAATTGCGCAATTCCTCCACATTGTCGCCTGAGGTCACAAAACTCAGATCGAACGTATCCCCGTTGATTTGTTCGAATAATAAGGTAAGATTCCTGGAGAAGACCTCCAGATCTACATTCCGTCTTAAAAATCTCAACTTGTTCAGGGCATCGATGGCGCCGTGGGCGTCTTTCAGATATACGGCCAGCAGAAGGGCAACCATCTGGGTCTTCATATCCTTCGGAATCCGCCCGACCATTCCAAAATCGATCAAGGCGATGGTGCCGTCAGGCTGCACGAGCACATTGCCCGGGTGGGGGTCAGCGTGAAACAAGCCATTCAATAAAATCTGTTCCACGAACATTTCAATCAGCGACGTCGCAAGTCTTGTCCGGTCTACCCCCCAAGCCTCCAGCTTGGCGAAATCATTAATTTTGACACCTTCCATAAACTCCATGGTCAGCACCTGCGGGGTAGTACAGGACCAATGAATGTGCGGAATCACGACATCCTTCCGGTGGGCTAGCTGCTGCTTGAACTCTTCGGCATTGCGCCCTTCTTGCTGATAGTCGAGTTCTTCCATAATCGTGTCATGAAACTCATCATATACGGCATCAAGATCCATGAAGTCTGTAATCATCTTCTGGCGCTTCAATAACGAAATTGCGACCTGAATGGATTTCCAATCAATCGCGATAATGTCTTCAACCCCGGGACGCATCACCTTCACGGCGACTTGCTCACCTGTCCGTAAGGTTGCCCGGTGGACCTGTCCGAAGGAAGCCGCTGCAATAGGAGTCGTACTGAACTCAGCATACATCTTGCTGATGGATACCCCGAGTTCACGCTCTACCTTCTGCCGGATCTCGGAGAAATCTACGAATTCTACAGAATCCTGCAGCTTGGACAATTCTTCAATAACTTCCTTCGGCAGCATATCCACCTGCGCACTAACATGCTGCCCAAGCTTGATAATTAGCCCGCCCATGTCCATAGCGGTTGTCGTGAAGTATGCTGCCTGCTTGCGGTATAAGGCCTGTTGCTTGGCTGCAAAGCGCCGCCGTGACATCAAGTACTTCAGCTTGCCCAGCCACCAGAAATCCCAGGCGAACTTGAAAATCATCCGCATGGTTCTTCTGAACCTTGCATCCTTCATTAATTTCAGGAATTCGCTCATTCTTGCTCATCTGCCCTTCTAATCATCCATCTGCCTAATTGTATGATATTTCATACCAGACAGATATACAATTACAGGCTTGGTCGGCTAGGTGTTTGGGCAGCGGCCCGGTGGACGTAACACCGTTGTATCCATCATTTTACGCGGCGGGTCAACGCCCAGAAGATCATAGCCACAGCACTAAACGTTGCACCGAGCAGGCACACTCCATTCCAGCCCCAGTAAGCATACATACTGGTAGATGCGATTGATCCGGTGGCGCTACCAATGGAATAGAAGACCATGTAACCGGCAGTAATTCGGCTGCGGGCTTCCGGGCGCAGATTAAGGATCATGCTCTGGTTGGTGACGTGTACGGCTTGCACGGCCAGGTCAAGAAGGATAATCCCGATGACTAACGCGAGCAGCGAATGAGGAGTATAACTGATCGGCAGCCAGGAGATGAGTAACAGAATCAATGCTACGCCGGTAGTCTTTTGCCCCAGCCCCTGATCGGCCAGACGGCCTGCCCGTGCTGCTGCTAATGCCCCGGTGACTCCGGCGAGTCCAAACGCTCCAATCGCAGTATGTGACAGGGACAGCGGAGGAGCGCTGAGAGGCAGCACCAGGGAAGTCCACAAGATACTGAAGGCGGCGAAAATCAGCAGGCATAGCACAGCACGGATTCGCAGCAGCCGTTCCTCTGCGAACAGCATGAACAGCGAACGGAGAAGCTGCGGGTAGGATAAGGATTCTCTCCGGGGCTCAGATTGCGGCAGCACCCTGAACAATACACCTGCCATGATTAACGTGAGTCCCGCCGAGACAAGGTAGACTGAACGCCAACCGGCCAGATCCGTTAACACGCCGGCGAACGTCCGCGCCAGCAGAATCCCAATGACAATTCCGCTGGTCACCACACCCACCGTTCGTCCGCGTTCAGCCGGGGCAGCCAGGGTGGCTGCGAACGCAACAAGCGTCTGTGTCACTACCGCAAGCAGTCCGACCGTAGCAATGCCTATGAATAACACCATGCTGGTAGGGGAAGTACCCACGACAACCAATGCCAGCACGGAGACCAGCATCTGCCTGGTAATCAGCCAGCGCCGACCCAGCAGATCGCCCAGCGGCACCAGCAGCAGTAGTCCAATGGCGTAACAAATCTGAGTCACTGTAATCACGATGCCGACGGAAGAATGGGTAATCCCGAATTCACTAGAGATTGCGTCCAGCAGAGGCTGGGCGTAATAGATGTTGGCGACCGCCAGTCCGCAGGTTATGGCAAATAACATCGCAACCTTGCGGTTCATTAAAGATACAGGTATTGGTTCTGCTGCTAAGTCATTAAATTTCGGTTCTTTCACAAAACCCGCCAAACCTAACGCCTCCTTCATACCGATAATAATATACCGATAGGTATGTAATGATTCTTGCTAAATATAACGCTAAGGAAAATTAACTGTCAATAGGGAACGGGGGTGGAAGATATATAGAAAGGTCTGATTGACAGGAGAATCTTCGCCAAATACAATTGTAATATACCATTCGATATGAAATGAGGGAGTGCTATGGCCCGGCCGCGCGAATTTGATCAGGATAAGGCGCTTGAGGAAGCGATGCATGTGTTTTGGGAAAAAGGGTTCGAAGCGGCCTCCTTAAGCGACCTAACCGCAAGAATGGGCATTCAGCGTCCAAGCCTATACTCTGCCTTTGGAGATAAGAAAGGATTGTTTGAAGCTGCCTTGCGAAAATATACGAGCTCCCATGCAGCCTATGTCCGGGGCAGTCTGCACAAGCATTCTTCGGTGAAAGAGGCATTCCGTAGCTTTTTTGAAGATGTGGTGTCCAAAGAATATGAGAAAAGCCCGAGCACGGGGTGCTTCTGCATTAATTCAATGGTGGAGCTGGCTCCCCATGATGAAAAGTTTGAGATTCTGACCAGAGAACATCAGATGTACCTCTCGGTGATCTTCCAGGAAACGATTGAACGGGGCATGCAGTCAGGGGAGCTTGATCCCGGGATTAACGCCAAGAATCTGGCGCAGACACTGGTCATTTCGTTAATAGGACTCACGGTGTTCCTGAAGTCCCGTCCGGACAGGGTAGTCACGGATAACTTTGTGAAACAGATCCTTACTTTAGTAGCTATAGCTTAATCAAAAAGAGGGAAGGTGATTGCTATCTATATGGAATCAAGCAAAGAGAGGGAGCTCTCCTTCGATATCCGCAGAACAGTAATCTTAGGGGCTTATATCCGGGAGTGGAAGATGCCGGAATACCGGATTATCTTAAGCAAGCCCGCTACAGCCGTCCATGTTGAGGTTTACTATTTTCCGGCTACGGACGAGACTATGGTGGCGAGGTTCGCAACAGTCGGGTTAGCCGCAACTCGCCGCCCGAATGGACAAGCTGTGGGTACAGAGTGGGTGATGGCTCTGGCCTCTGACTTAGGCGGGGAGGCTGTGGACCGGATATTTACCTATCTCTGTGACCTTATCGCCCATCATATAGAGAGCGCAGGTGATTCGCGGATACCTAGAGTGATGGAGGAGAGTCCGCTTGCCCCGGCTAACTGGACAACCACTGCTTTTCTGCTGGATGAGCTGAGGGGGGAAAGTGAAGAGCTGGAGGAGATTCAGGTCGGGAGCGAGAGGGCCCAGATCCTATGGGCGCTACCAGTCACGGCGCAGGAGGCTGAATTAATTTTAAATGAAGGCGTGGAGGCCTTTGATTCCTACATCGAAGAGATCGAGCATTCCATTATTGATCCGCGGCGGCCGTTGGGAAATGTTCACTAACCATGCTAAACTAATGATATCTATCACCAAGGACAGGACGGAAGAGATGCAATGGGAAGAAAACAGTCTTTTACAGAGACAGAGCTGCTGGACACAACCAAACAATTGGTGCTTGAGCATGGATATGACGGGTTTCATCTCAAGCTGCTTTCACAGCATCTGTCAGGGGCCAGAAGCACTATCTATCAGTATTATGCGAATAAGGAAGAGATTGTGGCGGCTTGTATGAAGCGCGTAATGGCAGCAGTAGTAGACAAGGCATTAGCCATTGATGAGGCTGACCCGATGGATGCCCTTGAACAGCTGCTGCTCATTTACGTGGAGGAGTCTGCGTTACATCAGCTTCTGGGCAATGCGAATAAGATCAATACGGCCAATTCTTCAGCAGCGGCGAGAGATCTTGAATATATTGAGGCAGGACATCAGACACTCAAAATTCAACTATCCCGCTTATTCGAACGCGCCCAGCAGAATCAAGACCTGAGGCAGGATATCCCACTTCCTGTACTTATTGGTGTGTTCTTTAACCTGATTGATACGCCTAATATGCTGAATATCCCTACTCCCGCTTGGGGTAAGCTGCTGTTTCAAATGTGGATCGGAGGGGCCAAGAGCTGACTGCCGCGTTGAATCCAATTTGACACAAGTGTCGAATATGGTGTTTAATTTAATGTGTCAGATGTCGGTTATATTGGCAGGTTAAAATTGACACATGTGTCGATAATATAAAT
This sequence comes from Paenibacillus sp. FSL H8-0048, assembly GCF_038002825.1. Classification (NCBI taxonomy): domain Bacteria; kingdom Bacillati; phylum Bacillota; class Bacilli; order Caryophanales; family Paenibacillaceae; genus Paenibacillus; species Paenibacillus sp. FSL H8-0048. The sequence continues at coordinate 4,728,563 of NZ_JBBODF010000001.1, forward strand.
AAGGAGTTGGAAGGGAATGTTTCTAGCTGTAAAAGAACTGCTGCATAGCAAAATGAAATTTTTAATGATCATCATTATTTTTGTGCTCCTGGCCTGGCTGGTATTTATCTTATCAGGCTTAGGGAATGGTCTATCTACGCTGGCTGCGTCAACCTTTAAGACGATGAAGGCAGACTATGTCATTTTCGAGGAAGGATCACAGTCTTCAATGAGCAAATCGCTGCTGTCTGATCAACTATTGGCGGAAGTCGAGCTGCTGCCTAACGTGAGTGGCGCTGCCCCTATGGGAACTAGCATGGCAACAGCGATGAAGGCAAACAGCACCAAGAATGAAGACAAGCTGGATATCGCGATTATAGGAATTAACCCGGGAAGCTTCCTGGAACCGTCTGTCGTGGAAGGGGAACGCCTATCTGCTGAGAACCATACGGGTGTCATAGTGAATTCAACCATGAAGGATGAGGGCTATGGCATAGGTGATACTTTTCAAATAGACGGCACGACTGAGTCACTAACGATTATAGGATTCGTGGAGAATCAGACTTATAACCACGTGGCCTCCGTATTCACTCCAATGGCCGAATGGCGGAAGATTGCCTTCGCAGCTCCTGGTTCCGATAAAGGCGTTGCCGGGCCTGTTAATGCGATTATGCTGCAAGGCAAGGATATCGATCCGGGCGTCGTGAACAGCAAGCTCGCGAGTATAGACACGGTTACCCGGTCGGCAGCAGTACAGGGAATGCCAGGGTACAAAGAAGAGAACGGAACGATTCTAATGATGCTGGCTTTTCTGCTTGCAATCGCCGCCTTCGTGCTTGGGGTATTCTTTTACGTAATGACGATGCAGAAAACCAATCAATTCGGCATTATGAAAGCTATAGGTGCCAGTAACAGATTCTTAAGCAAAGCGATTGTATCGCAAGTATTGGTGCTATCGCTGACCAGCATTGTAGCCGGAGTCTTACTTATGGAACAGCAGCCATTATGCCGAAGGGGATGCCGTTCAAGCTGGAGACTACTCTTGTCGTGACGTATTCTGTGATTCTGCTGGTTATCGATATGTTAAGTTCGCTGGTATCGGTTCGAAAGATTACTAAGATTGATCCGCTCAAGGCGCTCGGGAGGGCTGAATAATGACAATGACTAAGGGATTACACATGAGTGAAGTCACCAAATATTATGCCGAAGGAAGCAACCGGATCGCAGCACTCGATCATGTGTCTATATCCGTGGAGCCTGGTGAGTTCGTTGCTGTCGTCGGACCGTCGGGTTCAGGGAAAAGCACATTCTTGTCTATTGCCGGAGCACTGCTGAAGGCTTCAGAAGGGGAGGCTGAGCTGAATGGACATGCTATTGCTAAGCTTACGGCACAGGAACTGGCGGATCTAAGGCTGCAAGAAGTCGGATTCATTATGCAATCTTCGAATCTGGTTCCTTATCTAAGTGTGCTGGACCAATTGCTCATCGTAAAAAAGATGTCAGGGAAGGTGAACAAAGAGGATAAAGCGTTCGCCATTAAACTGCTGGAAGAGCTGGGCCTGGGCTCGAAGCTGAACAGCTTCCCGGAGGAGCTGTCAGGCGGTGAGAAGCAGCGGACAGCAATTGCCCGTGCGCTCATCAACAATCCCGGTATCATCCTGGCGGATGAGCCTACGGCAAGCCTGGACACCAAGCGTGCGCATGAAGTGGTCTCCCTGATTGCTCATGAGGTGAGAACACGCCGTAAGGCGGCGATTATGGTTACACACGATGAACGTATGCTTGAATATTGCGATAAGGTGTACCGGATGGAAGACGGGAGGTTATCTGTAGCAAGGCTGGAGTCCATCGTGTAGTGCCAAGTCAACGGGGGGGTGTTTGCCATAGCCAATGAATTCAGCAAAGCTAATGAGCTTTCCTTCGATATCCGAAAGACGGTCATCTTAGATGCATATACCAGAGTGTGGAAAATACCGGAATACTGGATCACCCTTATGAAGCCCGAGAGAGTGCAGATCGAGATTTATTTTTTTCCGGCGGCAGAGGAGAAGGGGGTGGCCAGATTCGCGACAGTCGGGTTATCTGCGGCTCACCTGTTCAGTAGACAAGCGGTGGGTACAGAATGGGTAATGGCTATGCCCGGGGATTTAGGCGGTGAGACGCTGGAGCGAATTTTTGCCTACCTGTGCGAGCTTATCGCCTACCATCTGGAGGCTGCCCCAGATTCTCCGATACCCAGACTAATGAATGAGAGCCGGCCTACGCCGGCCTACCGGCCCCTCCCTGCACCCCTGCGGGGGAAGCTGATGGAGGAAAGTGAGGAGCTGGAGGAGGTTCAGATTGGAGACGAGGTCATCCGTATCCTGTGGTGGTACCATACACGGGGGATGGGGTTTCATTGACCGCCGGCGGCTGAAAGGCAACAGCGGAGTGCAATCTTTTCCATGAAAAGGGTTGCAAGAAAGTCTTGTTGAACCTATTGATCCATGATATAATCGGTCCATAATTAAATAGACAACGGATTGTTACTACGTATGTAGGCAATACCATTAACAGAGCTATATTTATATATGGTGAAGTTTGTGGTGTTGCCTTTTTTTATTTTGCGATAAAGGTGGTTATTATGAGAATTGCAAAAGTGTTGAATAATAATGCCATCATTACTATGAATGACCAGAACAAAGAAGTGGTGGTAATAGGCAGGGGGATTGCGTTCAAGAAGAAGCCGGGCGACCTCATTGAGGAAGACAAAATTGAGAAGGTCTTCATGGATAATGAGAGTATATCCGACCAAATGAAGACGCTTCTATCCGAGATCCCGCTTGCGCATATGGAGATTTCGGAGCGTATTATTAATCTCGCCAAAATGAATCTGGGGAAGAGGCTGCATGACAGCATCTATGTTAGCCTGACCGACCACATCCATTCGGCGATCGAACGCTCCAAGCAGGGACACCATATCAAGAATGTATTGCTGTGGGAGGTCAAGAAATTCTACAAGGATGAATTCGAGATTGGTGAGAAAGCGCTGTTACTGATTCATGAGGAGCTGGGAATCCGGTTCCCGGAAGACGAGGCCGCTCATATTGCGCTCCATCTGGTAAATGCGCATATGAATGAAGAGATCCCGAATGTAGTGAAAATCACCAAGATTGTGCATGAAATTCTCAATATCGTGAAGTATCACTTCAAAATCGATTACGACGAAGAGTCGCTAACGTATTACAGGTTCGTCACCCATCTCAAATTCTTCGCCCGAAGAATATTAAATGACACACATATTGAGAATACCGACAGTGAGTTATATGAGATGGTCAAGCAGCAGTATAAGGAGTCCTTCTTGTGTGGACGGAAGATTCAGGATTATATCCGTAAAACATACAATTGTACACTGACCAATGAAGAAGTCATGTATTTAACGATTCATATTGAAAGAGTTGTACATCTAAAATAACCCTTGTTTGGGGTTGCTACTGCGGAGCAGGCAAAACCTAAACTGGGAAAGGACTATCCCTATATTTTGCTAGGGGTATTCTTTCACCGGTTTAGGTTTTTCTTATATTTTTCTTATAAATGAAGAGGAGTGAGCTGTACCATGGATCAACAAAAGCTGGCGAAAGAAATACTAAAATTAGTAGGCGGGGAAGACAACATACAGGATTATACCCATTGTATGACCAGACTTCGCTTCAATCTGCGGGATAATGGGGCTGCAGACCGAATAAAGCTGAAGGAACTGCCTGGAGTGATGGATGTTAACATTAACGGCGGGCAATTTCAGGTGATTATCGGGAACGATGTATCCAAGGTGTATGGGGAGTTAAGCAAGATTGCCAAAAATAATGCTGGCTCTGCCAAGGAGAACACTGAACAACAAGGTAACAATAAAGGGAAGAAGCTCGGCATTAAGGCTTCGGTCGGCAAGTTTTTTGCAGATATACTGCCAGGGATATTTAACCCTCTTGTTCCGGCCATAGCGGGAGCAGGGATGATCAAGGCGCTGCTGGCTATAATCGTCATGTTCAATGCCACAGCGGCGAGTACGGATCTCTACAAAATTCTGAATATTATTTCAGATGCTGTATTCTATTTCCTGCCGATGCTGCTCGCCTTCAGCTCTGCGAAGAAATTCAATGTTAATCCGTATCTGGCGGTTGTGATCGGGGGCGTGCTGCTCCATCCTAACTTTGCCAAATTTATGGCTGACGGTATAACGTCTATGAGCTTCTTGGGATTGCCGGTCAAGCTGGTGTCCTACTCATCCTCTGTTATTCCTATTATTGCAACCGTATGGATCATGTCTTATGTAGAACGTTTTGTCCGCAAAATTGTACCGAATGTACTGAAGACCATCCTGGAGCCGATGCTGATCCTGTTAATTGTGGCACCTATCGCCTTAATCGTGATTGGCCCGGTAGGAATTTATGCGGGTAATGCCATTGCCGATGGCTACATGTACTTCTATGAGCACTTCGGTGTAATCGCCGGAACGCTGCTTGGAGCCACCTTCTCGCTAATGGTAATCACCGGACTACACTACGGCCTCATTCCGCTTGTCTTCCAGGCGATTGCCCAGAACGGCTTCGACTACATTATGCCAATTATGACCGTTGCTAATATCGCGCAGGCCGGTGCTGTATTTGCCGTATTCCTGAGAACCAAGAACAGCAGTATGAAATCCTTGTCTGGAGCCTCAACGATCAGTGCGCTGATGGGAATCTCTGAACCCGCAATTTATGGTGTGAACCTCAAGCTGAAAAAGCCGTTTATTGCCGGGCTCATCGGCAGTGCGGCAGGTGCCTTCATCTTAAGTATCTTCCAGGTGGCAGCCTATGCCCTGGGGAAAGTCGGCTTGCCGTCCTTGCCGCTGTATATCGGACATAAATTTTCGCTGATGATTCTGGCAGTGTGTGTCAGCTTTGTCGTGGCAGCTGTTGTCGCTTATGTTCTGGGCTTCAAGGATGTTACAGAGGCGCCAGTAGAAGAGAACGGTGCGGACCTTCCCGAGCCGTCTGTTAATGAACCTGTATCTGCTAAAAAGCTGCAAAATGAACAAATCTATGCGCCCATTGCCGGCGAAGTTAAAAGCTTAAACGAAGTCAGCGACCCTGCCTTTTCGCAGGAGACGATGGGGAAAGGGATTGCTATCCTGCCTAGTGAGGGCCGAGTGGTCTCTCCAATTAACGGTGTGGTGTCGGTGGCCTTCAAAAAGAAACATGCTGTTCTCCTTACCAGTGACGACGGGGCAGAGGTTCTGATTCATGTCGGGATTGATACGGTCAAGCTGGGCGGCAAACACTTCACGCTCCATGTAAATCAAGGGGACCGGGTAAATGTCGGCGATCTGATTCTTGAATTCGATAGGGACAGCATTATTCAAGAGGGCTTCGATATCATCACTCCGGTAATTATCTCTAATACGGGTGACTACACAGACATTACTGCGGTCAGCCCGTCCACTGTGAAAGAAAAGGATATTTTGCTGAAACTTAATGTCTAAACCAATAGAAGGGAAGAAGATAGAATGAAACAGACAGATATGCAATTCCCGGAAGGCTTCTTATGGGGGGGCGCGATTGCGGCTAATCAGGTGGAAGGCGCTTATCAGGAGAACGGTAAAGGGTTATCGATTGCTGATATTCTGGCCAACGGGATCTTTAACCCGCCCTATGAGCATCCGGATAAGAAGAACCCTTACCATGAGGCTATAGATTTTTACCACAGATACGAAGAGGACATTGCTTTATTTGCTGAAATGGGCTTCAAGGCGCTGCGTACCTCCATTGCCTGGACGAGAATATTCCCGAACGGGGACGAAGAGACTCCTAACGAAGCGGGCCTGCAGTTTTATGATCAGTTATTCGATTGTATGCGAAAATATAATATTGAACCGGTTGTGACGCTATCCCATTATGAGATGCCGCTCGGACTTGTTAACAATTACGGTGGGTGGAGAAACCGCAAGCTGATTGAGTTCTTTGAGCGATATGCGATTGCCGTATTCAAACGTTACAAGGACAAGGTGAAATACTGGATTGCCTTCAACGAGATTAATGTGCTGCTCCATATTCCCTTCGTCGGCGGAGGAACGGTCATCGAGGAAGGTGAGAACAAGAAGCAGATTATCTACCAGATGGCGCATTACCAGCATGTAGCCAGCGCGCTGGCGGCGAAGGCCTGCCACGAGATTATTCCGGGCTCGCAGATGGGCTGTATGATTGCCGCAGGGCCGTACTACCCGCATACCTGTCACCCGGATGATATTCTCACAGCCATGGAGATGGACAGACAGGTCTACTTTTTCACCGATGTTATGGCTAGAGGCTACTACCCTACTTACGTGAAACGGTGGTTCAAGGAGTATGACATCAAGCTGGATCTGACGGCAGAGGATGAACAGCTGCTGAAGCAGCATACTGTCGATTACATCAGCTTCAGCTATTACAAGAGCCGGTGTGCCAGTGCTAATCCGACTGGGCTGGAGATGGTATCGGGCAACCTGGCAATGGGGGTCAAGAATCCTTATCTGAAAGCGTCCGAGTGGGGCTGGCAGATTGATCCCACGGGTCTGAGATTCACGCTGAACCAGCTCTACGACCGGTATCAGAAGCCGCTGTTCATTGTCGAGAACGGATTCGGCGCTGTAGACACAGTTGAAGAAGACCAGAGCATCCATGATGATTACCGGATCTCCTACCTGCGGGACCATATAATTGAAGCGGGCAAAGCGGTGGAAGACGGCGTCGAACTGCTGGGCTTCCTGAGCTGGGGGCCGATTGATATTGTAAGTGCCTCAACAGGTGAGATGAAGAAGCGGTACGGGTACATCTATGTCGACAAGGATAATGAGGGGAACGGCACACTGCGCAGAATCAAGAAGAAGAGCTTCGACTGGTACAAGGAGGTTATCGCCTCCAACGGGCAGAGCTTATAGTCTAAGGATAATGAGTTCGCCCGAAAAAGAAAAGGCACCCGCTTGGGTGCTTTTTGCGTTGCTGGTTAGCTTCCAGCTCACCCCGCAGAAGAGCAATATCATTATTAATGATACTCACCTTCTCTTCTAATCATTTTACCTGACCGCTGTAACAGCCTACACTTTGTATGAAGCCACTACAGCGTAACAGGAGGATATGAAGATGAAGGCAATTACACTTGGACCGCAAGGTCTGCAATATACGGAGCATCCTGACAAGCGTCCTGAACAGGGGCAGGTCAAGGTTAGGCTAAAGACAGCCGGACTCAATCACCGGGATTTGTTCATTATAGCTGCTGCTTCTGCTACAGAAGGTACGCCGGGTCCGGTTCATCCTTGCGTGCTGGGTTCAGACGGAGCTGGCGTTATCGAAGAGACGGGGGAAGGGGTAAACGGCCTGGCTCAGGGGATGGAGGTCATCATTAATCCATGTCTTGGCTGGGATCGGGCGGATGAGGTGCCTGTGGTGCCTGACATATTGGGGTACCCTGCAGACGGGACTTTTGCTGAATATGTCATTGTGCCGGAGCAGAATGTTGTGCCTAAGCCGGCGTACCTGTCTTGGGAAGAGGCTGGTGTGTTACCTTTAGCGGCACTCACTGCGTACCGGGCGTTATTTACCAGAGGGAATCTGAAGCGGGGCGACCATGTGCTGATTCCGGGCATTGGAGGCGGAGTGGCTACGTTTGCTGCTCTAATGGCGGCAGCAGCTGGAGCGCAGGTCACAGTTACGTCCAGAAGTGAAGCGAAGCGTGCAGAGGCCCTGCAATTACCGGTTACGCAGGTTATAGACAGTAATAGCCGTTGGCGGGAGAAGCTTCAGCATCAGCCTGTAGATCTGATCTTAGATAGCGTGGGCCCAGCGATATTCGGGCAATACTTCGAGGTCATTAAGCCGGGCGGTAAAATCGTCATGTTCGGTGCAAGCTCAGGCGATGATCTCACCATTCCCGCCAGAGCAATATTCTTCCCGCAGCTTCAGGTGCTTGGAACTTCCATGGGCAGCCATGAAGAATTCACCGCGATGCTTGAGTTCATGGAACAGCATCAGCTACACCCTATCATGGATAGCGTGTATTCCTTAGCGGAGACTCCGCTTGCTCTTCAGCGGCTGGAGCGCGCGGAGCAGCTCGGGAATATTGCGCTGAGGATAGGCTGAGGGTAGAGGGATAGGAGATACGCGGCACACGGACCGAATGTATGTGAAAAACAGCATACAGCACAGGGTTCTATAAACGCGCCGCCTAATAAATAAACGCTACTGACATAACGTTGTCAGTAGCGTTTTTTTATCATTGGACATGTAAACATTCAAGAGAGGATGAACGCTGATGAATTTCGCTTCGATACGTATCATTACTGACGACATTGATCGTCTGGTCGACTTCTACCAGCAAGTGACAGGGGTGACAGCACAGCGGCCCGCACCGGTATTTGCCGAATTCGTTATGCCCGCATGTACCCTGGCCATCGGCCACTCCAAGACAGCGCAGCTATTCGGTGCTGATTCTGTAGCAGCGGCCAGTAACCGCACGGTCATTATGGAGTTCCGCGTCGATGATGTCGATGCGGAATATGCGCGCCTTAAGCCACTTGTCGGGGACTGGGTACAGGAGCCGACGACGATGCCGTGGGGGAACCGTTCGCTGCTGTTCCGTGATCCCGACGGCAACCTGGTGAACCTCTTTCAGCCGGTGACGGAGGAGGCGGTGGAACGGTTTGCAGGCAGGTAATAACATAGCCAGAGCCCTGCGGCTGACAGACGATGAACGCCAGCATCTGCATCTGCTGGCCAGACCGGTACAGCAGGACCGGGAAGCGGATCAGCACATTTCAATAGGGATTGAACGGACCATACTGGCGTTAGATCCACATCCGGCATTCGTGCTGGGGAGATATTGGGATGTGCTGATGCGGAACAAGGCGGCTGAGCTTGTGTTCCGTTTACCTTCGTATGCGGATATGGAGCGGGAGAGAATGAACTGGATCAGGTATCTTTTGACAGGGCTGGGGTCGGGCATAGAGGGCTCAGGGACCGGGGCCAACGTTCTGATTGCCCAGTTCCGGGCGGATTACGCCCGCTTCCCTGAGGATGCGAGGTATAAGCAGCTCATAGACGGAGATACGATCCCCGGATCGGCGAGATGGAATTTGAGCATGTGACCCTGCAGCAGATGCTGGAGACCCTTGAAGCAGAAACCAAATAGAAAATAAAAAGCTGGAAGACCTCTTGTGAGCCTCCAGCTTCTTGGTGTATAAAACCATACCTAGTTCCCGTAACTCTTCAGCCACGACTTCAGTGATTCACTCATAATCTCATATTCGCTCTGTGCATCACCAGGATGCAGCTCGATTCCCCCGGACGGGCCCAGAATCACCATGTCTACACGGGTCTGGTCTTTAAAGGTTATGGTCCCTGTGTTGCTCGCTCCGAATGAATTCCCTGCATCAAAAGGTCTAAGCTCAGCCTCCTGTATCATTTGGATCATTCTATCCGTTTCTTCTTCGCTTAATAAGGTGGGGTTAATCATGCCGATGCTGATTTCCTGTACCTGCCCCGAGTTCAGCTTCTCTTTGAACTGCTCGGACCAGCGGCGCTCTGCGTTTCCTGAGGAGCAGCTGGATACCATCAGGATGAAACCGGCGATTACCAGGACCACCCCTGTTACCCGTTCCGCCCCTAAGGCCAGCCCGCTGGGCTCCGCATTTTTGAACCTCCAGCCCAGCCGTAGATACCACGCTATCTTAGGCCAAATGGCTATAACCAATCCAATAGCTATGATTACAGCACCCAAAAATCCAGTCAAATCAATCACATCCCATGTCGGTTAATTCATATTTACTACGGGAAACTATTCCTTCAGGTTTCTTTTATAGAAATTCCTTACAATATAGGTATTGACTTGACGTGCACGTAAACTTGTAGGATAGAGCCATGAAGTACTTCATAGCCATAGGAAAGGAGAATTCATGATTACCACTCAGCTGAGTAAAATCGGAGAGGTGTCGGTCCGGTACGGTATCTCCAGCCGCACGCTTAGGTACTACGAGGAGATTGGACTGATCGCCAGCATCAGGGAACCTAACAGTGCAAAACGCCTGTACAGCCAGGAGATGCTCAGGAGGCTTGAACTGATTCTGCTGCTGAAGCAGTTAAGCTTCTCCGTGAAGGACATTTCAGCGGTGCTGTTAGCATCTGAACTGTCAAGGGCGGTCGGTGTTTTCTGCAATAAACTGGGGGAGGTTCAGCGGGAGATCAGCAATATGCTGGTACTCAGGGAGCTGCTCGAACGGTATGTGGCATTATTGCAGGAACAGGGGGTCGCCAAAGGCAATGCCATCGGTCTGTTATTGGAGCAGTCGAAGCGGATTAATCTGGACGTTGCTGCCATGTTTCGTGAAGGAGAATTGAATATAGAGACGGAGGAATCAGGAAGAATGGAACATCAATTAGTGAAGCTGGAGGATCATCAGGTCCGGTTTATTGAATTGAAGCCGGTGAAGGTGGCGTACTATCAGACTACTGCAGGGAATCAGCCGGAGGATGAGGCGTGGAATGTGCTGTATGCATGGGTGAAGAAAAAAGGGTTAGACCAGCTTCCAGCTACCCGTTATTTTGGCTTTAATCAGCCCGGCGCGCAGAATGAGCATGGTTATGAGATGTGGGCTACGGTCGGTGAGGACACCGAACCCTCGGGCGAGGTACGGATCAAGCAGGTGAGCGGCGGTCTCTATGCCGTCTCCAGCTTATACGGTCTCGATATCCCCGAAGCCTGGAACCGCTTAAATGAATGGGTGCAGAGCAGTAAATATCAGCCGGGTCCGGGTCAATGGCTGGAGGAGCACTTCCTGTTCAACGGGGAGATGTTTGTTAACGAAGCGTTCCAGCTCGATCTTTATTACCCCATAGCCGTGCAAGCGAAGGGTTAATTCAGACACATACTAAGGCCGTCCTGCGAAGGATGGCCTTTACTCTTTTGAAGGGAAAACGGGGCGGTTAACAGAAATGATATATGGACAGGAAACCAGCGAAATGAAAGGATAAGGCCATGAGTAACTTAATTCTGAAGCACTGGACGGAGGAGCATGAGCTTCCTGGGATTAATTGTATGGCTTACGCAGATGGCAGCATTACGATTCTGAATATCGAGACCTGCTACGACCCGAATACCCATGAGCATACAATGAGCTGCCACCCCCTGTGTGACACAACAATTGAGAGTATTGTGAAGTATAATAATGATCCTTGGACCATCGTGGATGCTTGGACGAGCCTGAAGTATGAGGGCGGAACAATCTACGGCGGGGACGGGCAAATGGGAAATGAGGGCTTCATTGCCTGCACCGATACAGGTGGTGTTTTAGTTTGGGCTTTTTTCTCGGATGCCACGAATCCGATCAAGCAATTAAGCATCGAAGACCGGACATTAATCGCGGTGAATGAGCATGATGAGCTGAGGATCGAGATCAATCTGGACAATCTTACAGAGATGAAGCTGATCCCATGCCGCAAGTAGAATCAAGAAATGCTTTTTCCAGTATTCTAGAATGACTATAGAGCGGTTGGAACGAGGGGGTGAGCGGACGGTGTACGAGTGGCACAGGCAGATCCAGACCATTGTCGATGATATGGACCACAGCATCAAGCAGCATAACAGTGAGGCCATAACGCTGCAATCTCTCGCTGACAAGCTGGGCTATTCGGAGTTTCATACGACGAGGAAATTCAAAGAGATATCCGGGATGCAGCTTAGGGAGTACCTTCGCCACCGGAAGCTGGCTTTTGCACTGAAGGAGGTACGGGATAGCGGAAAAAGCATTCTAGATATTGCGCTCGACTATGGATTCTCCTCCCATGAAGCTTTTACGCGTGCGTTCAAGATGACCTATGGTGTGGCCCCAAGCGAGTACCGGAGACACCCGTATCCTGTCGTCCTTCGGACCAAAATCAACCCGTTTGACCGCTACTTTTTCGGACTAGGAGAGGTTGGCATGGTAAAATCTACAGAAGAGGTTAAAATCTATTTCGTAACCATTCCCGCGCACAAATTCCTGCACATTAAGAACTACGAGAGCAACGGGTATTGGGATTTCTGGCAGAAGCAGAGCCTGATTCCAGGGCAGGACTGCGAGACCATCAGCGGCTTGCTGGACAGTATCAAGGGGAAGCTGGATGATGACGGCGGAAGCGATACGAACAGCGGCAACGGCCAGATCATGGCCTATATGAATGACCCGGACGGCAGGCTCTGCGATTGGGGATTTCCGCGTACAGAGTGCTATGGGGTACGTCTCCCCTATGATTATGATGGCGAGGTCCCCGCGCAGATGCTGATGGCGGATATTCCAGAGGCCGAGTACATTGTGTTCGAGCACGGGCCGTTTGATTACGAGCAGGAGAACCGCAGTGTCGAGAAACGGATGGAGCAGGCGATGGCCGCTTTTGACTATACAGGCACTGGCTATTGCTTCGACCCTGCCCCCGGCCGGATCATCTACTTCTATTTCAACCCGGAGCGGTACTTCAAGTATGTCCGGCCTGTGCGGAAGTCATAAATTGCTTCAAGCGCCTGCTGCTTTCATAGGGCGGGTGCTTTACTATATATCAATAATGAACCTAAGGAGTATATCTATGTATGACGCTAATCCAGGCTGGCTTGCCCATTGCACAGAAATTATAGATGTAGCAGATTTGTTACCGGTCCCCTCCACAATACGTCTGGATCAGGCTGCCCTCCTGTTGGTAAGTGATGGCCAAGCCACGCTATCGATCAACGGGCATGAAGAGCAGCTTCTTTTCGGCCAGTTAATTGCTCTTGAGAAGGGTTCGGTCATCCGGCTGGCCTCTGCCAATCATTTTGATTTCTCGGGCTATTTGATTAGCTTCAATACTTATGACACAGAAATGCAATCTCCTTACCACTGGCAAGTAGACCGGGCGGCTGGCTATTATGTTCAGAGTGTGCCTGAAGCGGTGGTTGCAGAGATCCGTTCATCCCTCACCAGGAGCACCGGGCCGCTTGGCATCACCATGAAGCAATACATTCTATACCATTTGTTAAAAGAATTGCAGCATGAACAGCCAACCGCTGAAAGCACACTTGAGCAAAGATTGGCGCGCACGGTGATTTACATGCAGCAGAATTATCATCAAATGATCACAAGAGATGAACTGGCGGCAATCGCCGGATACAGCCCATCCTATTACTCCAGGAAATTCACCCAGCTCTATCATAAGACGCCGGTGGAGTATCTGATCCGTTACCGGATGTATCGTGCTCAGGAGTGGCTGCTGCTTACGGGCGACTCCTCCAGACAGGTGGCGAGGAAGACAGGCTTTGAGGATGCGCATTATTTCAGCCGGCAGTTTAGACAGGTAGCCGGGCTTCCGCCCATGCAGTTCAAATCATCGGTTGCAGACAGCCGGATATGCTTTCTCTCCGCGGCACATGCAGAAATAGCAATAGCCTTAGGGGTAATCCCCCAATCTGTTGTAATTGTCAGTGCTTTAACCCCGGACTATCAACAACCCATGTTCCATATGCACGGCGTGACCTTACTGGCCATGCCGCAGTATATCACTCTGCCGGACCTCATTGCAGAGCAAGAGCCCGATCTGATTATCGGTGAGCATTTATCAGAAGAGTTGAAACAATATTTCCGGGCCATAGCTCCCATCCTAACGAGGCTGCCGGACGATCTGAATGCACGGATCAGCTATTTCGGCACCTTGTTCAACCGGGAGGCCCAGGCAGCACAGCTCATTGCCGGGCTTACTGTGCAGGCCGATCTCCTGCGAAACAAGCTGCAAAGGCAGCTCCCGGAAGGCTCCACCGTTCTGTACCTTCGTGTTGAAGAGCTCGGCTACCGTTATATTGGTGAAGCTTCCAGCGATGCAGCTACCCTGCTGTACAAGGAGCTGGGGTTAACCATGCCTGAGATTATCCGTGCCCACGAGAACAGCTTCAATCCATGCTCATTGCAGCAATTAGCGGAGGCCAATCCTACGTATCTATTCATTGAGAAGCGTATTATGGAGTACTACAATGCAGATTTAAGCCTGTCTAAGCTACAGGCCAGTGAGCAATGGGCTGCCTTAGACGCGGTGAAGAATAACCGGGTGATCTATGTGGATACCGGGCTATGGATTAATAACTGCAGCGCGTATGGCAAAAGGGTAATCCTGCAGCAGATGGAACAGGCTATGCTGGACAGCGGGGCTCCTGAGACACAATAATCCAATGTTTACGACATTTTAGGCTATAGTAGGTTCATTTATTATTCCTTATAATTTGATAGTGATAATCATTATCAGAGAAGAGAGGCTATGATGTAATGAGAAAACCTATGCTCTATATACTGTCTATGCTAGTAATGCTGACTTTAGTCGCTTGTTCAACCACCACAGCGGAAAGCAGCAGCACGGCGAAGGCTACAGAAGGCCCAAGTGAGTCTGCCACACGAGTCGTCAGTAGTGCCTTCGGTGACATTACGATTCCTGTGAAGCCGAAGAACATGCTGATTCTTAACTCGAATTATGCCGAGAATCTGATCGAGCTCGGCGTGATCCCTGATATGGTTACACTTGTACAGGAGATTGAACCCGAGTATCGGCCGAAGTTATTCAATGACAATAAGGTGACAATGATTGAGGTTCAGCAATATGAAGAGAATCTTGAACTTATTCTTGCCGCAGCACCGGATCTGATTATTGTCGATAATGGTACAATTGATACCAAAAGGTATGAAGCCTTGAGCCAAATTGCCCCTACGGTGGCTGTGGAGGCCGGCGGTACTGTCAGAGAGAGTGTTGCCGCCCTCGGCAAGCTGTTCCATAAAGAGAAGGAGGCTGAGCTGGCCCTAAGTAAATATAATGACAAGATAAAAAACACCAAAGAGAAATTGCAGCAGGCTTTAGGGGATCAGACCATTCTCGTCTTGCGTGTGGAGCAAAATCAATATCGGGTGTTGGGCCAGGAAGCTGGAAGCCCCGGAAGCGGCATTTTGTATAACGAGCTGGGACTACATATTCCAGAGCAGTTAAAAGACTATAAAGATTGGTTCACGCCGATGTCTATGGAGATTTTTCCCAAGCTAAAAGCGGATCATATCTTCGTGGAACAACGCATGATGCAGAATTACAGCAGTGAGCAGTCTATGAAGGACTTGGAGAATTCTCCAATCTGGAAGGGTATGGAGGCTGTGAAAAAAGGGCATGTGTACCGCTTGGAGACAGCGGATTTTGTAGTGGGTGAAGGACTGATCGGCACGCCGCTGCTCCTGGATTATCTGGCAGACAAGTTGGTGCCCTAATGGAACAGGTTATCTATGACGTCATTATTATCGGGGGCGGTCCTGCGGGGATGTACGCAGCCTTCTATAGCGGAATGCGGGAGATGAAGACGAAAATCATCGAAGCCAAGCAGGAGCTGGGCGGATTCATGCGCACCTATCCTGAGAAGCTGGTATGGGATGTTGGAGGGATCGGACCTGTCCGGTGCGAGGAGATTATCCACTCGTTGATCCGGCAAGCCGCCACTTTTGATCCAAGCATCGTATATGGGCAGGAAATCGTCCAGATGGAGAAGCGTGATGACGGTATATTCATACTCACAGCGGATTCAGGAGAGAAGCATTATACCAGAACCATCATTCTGGCTACGGGGCGCGGGATTACCAGCATTCAAAAGCTTGCGGTGGAAGGCGCTGACCGCTTTGAGCTGAGTAACCTTCACTATACCGTGACGAGCATCAATAAGTTCAAGGATAAGAGGGTGCTGATCTCCGGCGGGGGCGATTCAGCCGTCGATTGGGCGGTGGCTATGGCTCCCCTTGCCAAAGAGGTATATGTCGTTCACCGGAGAGATGACTTCAGCGCCTTCGAATCCTCGGTAACCGAGATGAAGTCTCTGGCTACTGTATATGTTCCTTATACGGTAGCCCGGCTGCACGGTCATGAAGGCAGAATCGGATCGGTGACGCTGCAGCATGCGGATTCCCAAGAAACGGTTCAGCTCGAGGTGGATGAGGTACTGGTGAATCACGGGTTCGAGCGGAACTTCGGCGGGGCCATCCTCGAATGGGGGCTGGAGCATGAAGAGTTCGGCATCTCGGTGAGCCCCGTCATGCACACGAGCATGCCAGGCATCTTCGGCGCAGGTGATATTGTAACCCATGCCGGGAAGGTAAGGCTGATCGCCGGTGCCTTCAATGACGCGGTGCTTGCCGTCAACAGCGCCAAATTATATATCGATCCCACCGGGTCCAAGATGGCCGGGGTCTCCTCGCATAATGACCGTTTTGCGGATAAGAATGAGGAGGAGCGGCAGAAGTACAGAGCATCGCAGGGCAAATGAAGGTACAAATGAGCCTGCAAAAAGCAAAGCACAAGAGCGCACAAGCCAAAGGGCTTGTGCGTTTTGCTGTAGCGGAAAGTGAAAGGTGTATTTTATGATGAAACGATATTAAGATTATTCAATATTTAGAAATTATTGTGAAAGGTGGATGCGTTGTTATGAATGAACAATGTGAAAAAATTCATGTTTAGGGTTGAATCTGGATTAAGGTGTAACCGCCCTCTGCTGCTTGTCCTAATGGCTATCCTTCTAATCAGCAGTTTGACAGCCTGCAGCGGATACTCCTTAGGGGGCGAGGAAGCAAATCCGTCTGCACAACCAGCCAGGCCATCGGCACTTCCTGCCCGACTTGCCCAGGCAACGCCTGCAGCCACCCCGCTAACGACCAAAGCGACCGGCCAGATTTATCTGTATGGCGAATCTCATGGGATTGCCAAGATTATGGACAAGGAATATGAGGCTTGGTCCGATTATTACCACAACAAGGGGATGAGACACCTATTCGTGGAGCAGTCCTATTACGCTGCCGAATACTTGAACCTGTGGATGCAGTCGGACAATGACGACATTCTGGAGGAGCTTTATCAGGATTGGGAGGGGACTCCGGGTCACGTGCCCTATACGAAGACTTATTTTCGGAAAATAAAAAGCGGATGCCCGGATACTATTTTCCACGGAACAGATGTTGGGCATCAATGGGACATAACCGGTAAGCGGTTCATGTCTTATCTTGAGGACAACAACCTCACCGGATCAGAGATGTATACCTTGACTACCGAAGCGATCCAGCAGGGCGAGAGGTATTACAGTAGTCACGATGAGGTATATCGGGAGAACAAGATGACCGAGAATTTCATCCGCGAATTTGAAAAGCTGGGCAGCGAGAGCATCATGGGCATTTACGGCGCAGCGCATACCGGAGTCAATGAAATGGAGCTTTCTACCAAATCGGTCCCCTGTATGGCGAATCAATTACATAAGTACTATGGTGGCAACCTGCATACGGAGGATTTGAGCTGGATGGTGAAGGATATTGAACCGCTCAGAGTGGATGAAATCACCATGCAGGGCAAAAAGTATGAGGCATCTTATTTTGGAAAGAGTGATTTGAGCGGATTTAAGGATTACGCCTTCCGGGAGTTTTGGCGATTGGAGGGGGCTTATCAAGATGCCAGCAAGCTGCCGCTGCTGGGTAGTGTTCTTCCGTATGATGAATATCCGATGCTGATTGAAGAAGGACAGGTATTTGCTATCAGCTATACCAAAACAGACGGGTCGGTAGAAAGAGAATACCATTTGGCTAATGGTAATAGATGGAAGGGAAAGAATGCGACGGAGCAGATTAAGGTAACGGAATGACCTGCTGATGTAAGCAGAGCTGCGGAAATGGTATATTAATCTAGGAGTTTCCATTTCTTAATCGGATGGGCAGGTGTAACATTTGGACATGAATAATGGAAAAGGAAAAGCTCATGTTGTTGAATTTATGACTTGGGCAGAGGAGCAGGGCTGGGAGATAAGGAGGAAGTCCGGTTCTCAGCTACATTTAGATAGCGGCATTACTTCCCGATATAAAGGACTACCCGAAGAGTATTTAGAATTTCTAAAAGTAGTTGAGGTGTGCGTTGCACCGGATGAGCAAACCTGGTTTATTGGTGAGGCTGAGTTCAATCATAGTGCGGGAAGCGAATTCCGGTGGAACGAATTTGAACTGCTAAGTTTGGAGGCCGCAGCGGGTGATTCAACTTGGCAGTCAGAGATCACGGCCTGGTGGGATCATCACTTGCCGATTGTAATGTCTGTGGAGGATGGTTATTCCTTCTATGCCATTGCAACGGATAGCGGGGCTATTGTTCATGGATGTGAGCCTGAATTTGAAGAGGTTGAGCAGGTAGCCGATTCGTTCGGGGAATTCCTGGCCTGGCTGATGGCGAATTCGAAGCAAGGATGAAGGGCTGACTCCCGGATCGGCACTATATGACGGAAAGATGGAAAAGATCAGAACCTGAAAGATTAGGTTCTGATCTTTTTCATTGGATGAGGGTGGAGTGTAGGCAATCGGAATGCATAAGGGGAATAGATGGATTTTGTACACTTGCTAACGAACGAATGGCTGATACTCCAGAAATAGTTGAAAAAATAACACCTAAATGTTCAAATTCTCACTAGAAGTGCCAAAACCGGTGGCAGCAGATGCTGGTTTTCCACTTAATTTCCCGTTAGCGTCAGATGTTGAAGAATTAAGCAGCATTTTTCCACTTGTTAGCGGTCGTGGTTGCGGGCCATCTCTATCCTCAGTTGGATTGTGTTCTTTTAATCCTGCTCCCGGCCTCGGTTATATTCTATTTCAACCATTTTAATAAGATCGGAGGGGGCGACTTTTAAACTTCTGCAAAGCTCAAATATTTTGGTGATGGACGGCTCGTTGCGGCCGACCTCGATCATAGAGATATAGGAGCGATCTACGTTGCATTCGTGAGCAAGGTCCTCTTGGCTCAGGCCTTGTTTGAGTCGTATCGCTTTAACGGTTTTTCCGATAATTTGTTTAAGTGTGCTGGGTGTATCGTTCAAGGAAAATACTCCTTTTATCATTATCTATACCTGCCCACCATCTCCACAAACCGAGACATTGCGCTGGAGAGTACGGCGTTGCTGTGGTAGATCAACCATACCTCCAGCTTCTGGTATTCTTCGGGGAGGCGGTGGGAAGTGATTCGTCCGGCCTCTTCTGCCTTGCGGATCGAGGACTTCGGCAGCAGGGAGACGCCGATTCCGGCGGACACCCCGTTTAGAATCATTTCCAGTGTGCCGAACTCCCGGATCTGAACTGAATGCAGCCCGCTCTCACGCAGGAAGCGCTCCGCTTTAACCCGGTGCGTGCAGCCAACGTCGAAGAACAGCATGGGCTTGTGCAGCAACTCATGCAACTCACTAGTCCCCGGTTCAGCAATGAGCACCAGCTCCTCCTCGTAAGCCGCAACATGCCCGATATCCGGCTGGTCTATGGGTCCATAGACGAAGGCACCATCCAGCTTGTGATCAAGCACCTTGTGCAGAAGGTCATGCGTCTCACCCGTGATGAGCGACAGATGAACATCGGGGTAGCGGGAGTGGTAATCGGCGATCAACGTCGTCAGATGAGTAACCGCGGTCGTCTCAATGGAGCCAATCCGCAACGGGCCGGCCGGGTGCTCGGAGTATTGTGTTGATTGTACAGCCTCGTCCATAAGCATGAGTATGGCATTCGCGTATTCCAGCAGGTTCTCGCCCGCAGGCGTTAATGTCATCCCACGGTTAGACCGGTGAAATAGCGGGACCTTCAGCTCGGCCTCCAGGAACTGAATCCGGCTGGTCACATTCGACTGTACATAGTTCAAGGCTTGCGCAGCCTTCGTAATCGTACCCTCACGGGCCACAGCCTGAAAAATCCTCAAATCTCCACTTTCCATTGCGGTGTCACCTTCTGTATATCATAATCTAGGGTAGTACCTTCCGATGCTGATCATTGTACTGAATTCTATCCTTGATGACAAATCCGGCACCCGAAAGGGCCGCTTGGATTAACGATCTCTTACAGGGAGTGAGCAGATGGAGCACCGCAAAATAATGAATGCATTCAACAAAGAGATTCGTACCCTCCAGAAGAAAACCGTATCTGAAGAAGAACTCAAAGAATGGTACACGTTAATTAAAGATAGCATCCAGAACGACATCAAAGACGGATACAAAGAAACCATTGCCAGAAACCTAACGCTTGGAATTGGTGTACATGGCGGAGATTATCCCAAAAATCTGATTCTGAACGGGGACACGGAAGGGTGGAAGTATGTTACCCGGTTTCTGTATTGGGAGGAGTATATTCTGCGGAGACTGTTCAAGTATAAAGAGGTCTCTTCAAGAACGATAGGCTGTATCATAGGATTAGCCTTGCTATGGGATATGAAGGAGCTGGCACAATTGGCCAGAGATTATTTCCAGATGATATTTGAACAAGATACGCAGCGCTATGCCCACAAGGAGACGCATCATTTGTTCATGGCGTTGTTACATGACTTATTCGTCACGGAGCAGATCAATCAGGAGCTGTATCCGATGCTGCCGGAGCAGCATGTGTACCGGAGATTTCTCGATTATTGGTCTACCACGGATGAAGAGCTGCTGCGTAGCCTAATGGGTGAAATCTGCGATTACCATATCTACAGCTCCCTGGATCTTCCCCATAAATTCGCAGAAATTCTATGTCTGAATTACATCCCTTATGAGGTCCGGCTCATCCAAAAAATAAGACAGAATCAGGGACTAACCGCCGCTACAGTAGACCATCCCCTGCTGACCACCCCGCTTGCTCAGATTCCAGAAAGCAAAGTAGAGTGGGATCTGCTGAATGATGAGGTGTACCAATACTTATTAAGAAGGGAAGCCGGGAGCTAGAGCTGCTGGCCGAAAGGAGACTCATATGGCTTATGACCGGATCGATTGGCATTCCGGGGGAGATTATCCGGCGGATCTGCCGGAAGAGAATGGCGGAATTCACATCGGCATGTTTCTGGCCTGGGCCTTAGGCCACGGGATGGCGGGCGAATTTCACCTTGAGGAGTCGGCGGAGGCGCTGAAGCGGCTGAAGCAGCGTGAGCTCACGGGGCTGGAATACCTGGTGGAGTATTGTGACGGGAAGTTCTGGGATGAGGATCTGGACGAGCGCGGCAATGCCTTCGCCGCCGATTATTATGACGATCAATCGGCGTTCGCTGCTCAGTATGAAAGCTATCTTAATGATTATTGTGAGGTCTTCAACCAATACCCAAGCATCTATCATGTGGAGAACACCTGGGAGAATTATGACCGCCTGCAGCCCTTGCTGGACGAACGTTATGCCCAGTGGGAAGTTTGGTCTGAGGACCCGTCCCACCGTAAGCTCGATCCCAAAGTGCAATTCCTTCAGGCCTGCCAGCAGACCGGACAGCAGTTCCTCCAGGCAGAGGGCTTCAAATCCAATAAGGCGGGTACAGTATGGAAAAAAACAGCGGCTGACAAGGACACCGTGTTCGAGTTATCCTTCCACCCGGAATCTTACAATACCCGCACCGATGTGCGGATGACGTTGAACCTGCGGATTACCAGCAAGCAGCTCAAAAAATGGACTGCCGGGCAGGCTGGCAGAGGGGACGATACCGTTCTGTTCGGCTCACTGTGCAGGCTGCAGAAATCGTCAAGCGCCATTGTCTTCCAGATTGCAGGCTCACAGCTGGACTCCTCCCTGCGCGAGATCGGTCAGATGATCGGGGAACGTGTGCTGCCGCTGTTCGCGCTGTTCGCAGACCGTCCCCGTGCACTTGAGCAGCTTGCCGCTTGCGGAGCAGGATTCCCCGGCATCTGCGATGCTGAATCCAGTCCGCTGGCCTACCTGCTGTGCTTCGGCACAGGGGAGCAGGCGCAGCGTTTCTTCGCCCATTACTTCAACAGTCGGCCGTCGCCTTGGCGCCGGAATATTCATCAGACCTACCAGAAGCTAAGTGAGGGAGAAGCCTGGAACTATTCCGCCTATTACCGTGAGAATGATGTGAAGCTGGCCTTCAAGAACGGCCTGGTTATTCCTTGATGCTATAGCCGGGCAGCAGGGATGTTACCACACCCCAAAGCCCGGATCATACTCCCGGACGGCTGAATAAATTCCTTCCACTATACGGGGAAGGTCTTCTTCCGGGTAGCCATAGTCCTCGGGCATGGCCTGCGGGGGAACAATAGCAGATACGCTGCCGGGGTACAGCTCAATCTTATGCTTTTCCAGCCCAATCTCGAAAGAATCCTTGAATGTCAACCCGTCATGGGCCAGAAAAAAGTACATGTCGTGGATATCATCCTCTTCTATGATGAGCACACCTTGTTCGTTCAGCTTCATAAGATAGCCTCCTGCTCGAATAGTGTACATCTATTATATTCGATTTGTTAGGAGAGAAGCACGGTAGGACAGGGGAGTTGCCGACTCGTATCTCTTGAAGATCTTAATGAAATAACCGGCATCGCAAAAATTCAAGTGATTGCTGATCTCGTTGACTGACCAATCCGTTGTTGCCAGCAGCTCCTTCGCCCGCCCGATCTTCATACGGGCGACATATAGGGAGAAATGCTCGCCCATCTCCCTGGTGAACAGGCGGCTGAAGTAGCTGGGGCTGATATGGCATAGCTGTGCCAGCGATTTCAGCGAGAAATTCTCTTCCCGGTGGCTAAGCATATAGTCCAAGGCAGGCTGTAGCGTAGGACTTATGCATTCCGTCTTGTATGCGCTTCCCAAAGAGGCCGGAGTCTTAGGAGCCGAGGGCGGCTCTACGGGCAAAGGCGGCAGCTCAAGCTGGAGCTTAGACTCCTGGGGGTTCATGGCCTCAACTTGCCTGCTTCGCTCCAGCAGCTCATGCTTCAGGATCGATTCCTTGACCACATAGTTGCACAAATGATAGAGCATGTCGGCGGTAGCCACAACCTCCTCATAGGTCATGACGGGCAGCAGCTCATACTTGCGTGCCCGTTCCTCCGTCATGGCGTCCTGCTGCGGACGGGATACAATCTGCTCCAGATTCGGGCCGCTTCCCTCGGCCAGCCGGATCTGTCCGGCCATCAGCGCACCGATGTACTGATTATCGACAATGATAGGTATAGCAATGTCGAGAATATCGAAGTGGCAGCGGTAGATATAGGGCCGGCTCAGCCGCACAGCCTCCAGACCTCCGCGCGCGTCACATTTTTGACAATAGGCTGAGAATTCCTTGTCGCTGCGCACGGTCTGGCAGAAGGCCTGACAGCGGCTATGTGCGGTAACCGGCACGCCTTTATAATCGACCATAATGATAGCCATGAGTGTCACAAGGGACAACGATTCCTGAAGCTTGCCCCATTCGTCCATATCAATGATATACTTCAAGTCGAATTTGGATTGCATCCGGCTCACCCTTTCCATCTACAGTGACAATGAGAACAAGATAATTATAATTCAGATGCTGACAACATAATAATACTATTTTGCAGCATATTAATTCGTTTGCTTTGTCCCATGCGCGCCTCTATCCACTTGTCTATAATGAGGACATACGACCCGAGGAGGAATGAAAGAATGAGAAGAACCTTTATCAGCCCGGCTAAGTACACACAAGGTGAGGATGAGCTGCTTCAATTGGGATACTTCGTCAGTACTTTCGGTACATCGGCTCTGCTGATTGCGCACCCGGATGATGTGAAGCGTGTGCAGGCCAAGCTTGATGCCACCAGCCGTCAATTCGGCATTACCCTTGTGAAGGGGGATTTCCAGGGCGAATGCTCCCGGCAGGAGATTTCCAGACTACAGGAGCTGGCCCGTGAGCACAAGTGTGCTTGCACTATCGGTCTTGGCGGCGGCAAGGCCATCGACACGGCTAAATGTGTGGCAGAAGGCGAGGCGCTGATTATCGTTCCTACCATTGCGGCTACTGATGCACCCACCAGTCATTCCGCTGTTATTTACACTTCTGAAGGCGCTTTCGAGGATTATGCTTACTTCAAAGCCAGCCCTTCGGTGGTGCTGATTGATACAACTGTTATTGCGCAGGCGCCTACCCGCTTCCTGGTATCCGGGATGGGCGATGCCCTCTCCACCTACTTCGAGGCCAGAGCTACTGCGGCTTCCTATTCCAATGTCAATGCGGGGCTTCCTTGCGGAGTGCATGCAGGCGTGATTACGGAGGCCAAAGGCACCAAAGCCGCGCTGGCCCTTGCCCGCTTATGCTACGATACACTGCTGGAGGATGGCGCCAAGGCCAAGCTGGCTTGCGATCAGAACGTGGTGACACCGGCACTGGAGAATATTATTGAGACGAACATCCTGCTGTCGGGACTCGGGTTCGAGAGCAGCGGCCTGGCTGCCGCACATGCTATCCATAACGGTCTGACGGCGCTTGAAGGCACCCATCATTATTACCATGGCGAGAAGGTGGCCTTCAGCACGATTGCCCAGCTCGTTCTGGAGAATGCGCAGCAGGCTGAGATCAATCAGGTGTTGTCCTTCTGCCACGCTGTGGGCCTTCCCGTATGCCTGGCCGATATTGGTGTCGCATCCATCTCCCATGACGAGCTGATGGAAGTGGCCCGCAAGGCGTGTATCCCGGAGGAGTCGATTCATTCGATGCCGTTCCCGGTTACCGCTGAAGCGGTCGCCGCTGCCATAGCTGTTGCTGACAAGTTGGGCGAAGCCTTCAAGAAGAGCAAGGAGCAGCGCGTATGAAAAAGATAATCAACGATCCGGCTAACCTCGTCCGTGAGATGTGCAGCGGACTGGTGATGGCTTATCCGCAGCTGACCTTCGACAGCAAATACAAAATTATCTCCAGGTCTGCGCCGAATCCTGACAAGGTAACGCTGATCAGCGGCGGAGGCAGCGGCCATGAGCCGGCCCATGCCGGGCTGGTCGGACCGGGAATGCTGGATGCCGCAGTCTGCGGGGATGTCTTCGCTTCCCCCTCACAGATTCAGGTCTATCAGGCGATCCGCAACCATACCGGCCATAAGGGCGCGCTGCTGATTATCAAGAATTACAGCGGCGATATGATGAACTTCCAGAATGCGGCTTATCTGGCGGCTGAGGACGGCCTCGCTGTGGACTATGTCAAGGTTGATGATGATATTGCAGTAGAAGACAGCCTGTATACGGTGGGGCGCAGAGGGGTTGCAGGCACGATTCTGGTGCATAAGGTTGCCGGTGCGGCAGCCGAGGCCGGACTGCCGCTCTCAGAGGTGAAGCAGGCCGCGCAGCATGCGGCAGAGCATGTGCGCAGTCTTGGTTTTGCTTTTACCTCATGCACAGTTCCAGCCAAGGGCACGCCTACCTTCCAGCTTCAGGAGGATGAGATGGAGTATGGGGTCGGCATCCATGGGGAGCCGGGTATCCGCAGAGAAAAGCTGCTCAGCGCCGATGAGCTTGCGGAACGGATGATCTCTGCCTTGCTGTCCAGTCTGCACCTGGATCAGCCGGACGGCGGAGAGGTAGTGGTGCTGGTCAACGGCTTCGGCGCAACGCCTCTGCAGGAGCTGTACCTGCTCAATCACTCCGTAATCCGTAGCCTGGGCGAACGGGAAATCATCATCCGCCAATCGCTTGTCGGCAACTATATGACCAGCATAGATATGGCGGGCGCTTCTATCAGCCTGATGAAGCTGGATGATGAGCTGCGCAGATGGCTTGCTGAGCCTTGCGATACTCCGGCGCTGCGGTTAACGGGTGAGCTTGGGCCGGTGCAATACGTCAGCCCTCTTCCGCAGCAGGAGTCTCAGGCGGAGGTGAGCCTGACGGCAGAGACTGATCCGGGCTTCGCTGTCCTCCGTGATGAACGGCTGCAGCTTACGAACATCATCTATCTGGTGGATAAGATGAGCGAGATTATTATCGTGAATGAGGCTCCCTTCTGTGAGCTGGATGCCCATGCCGGTGATGGAGATTTCGGGATGAGTGTCGCCAAGGGCTTCAAGCAATTGAAGCGGGAATGGCAGGAGCTTGTGCAGCATCACGCTTCGGATATCGGCAGCTTCCTTCAGGCCTGCTCGCTGATTATTATGGAGCATTGCGGCGGAGCTTCCGGTCCAATCTGGGGCTCGGCCTTCCGCTCAGCAGGCAAATATGCCACAGGCCGGACCTCGCTGAATACACTGGAGATGGCCGGAATGCTGGAAGCAGCGGTTCAGGGCATCCAGGCGACAGGTGAACGCTCCTTCGGACGGGGGGCAGTCGTGGGAGATAAGACGCTGATCGATGCGCTGATTCCTTGTGCCGAAGCCTGGAAGAGCAGTGCGGAGCAGAAGCTGTCCTTGAAGGAGGCTTTCGCCAAGGCGGCCGAAGCGGCTGTCACTGGGGCGGAACGTACGAAATCCATCGTTGCGCGGATGGGCCGGGCCGGGACGGTAGGCGAGCGCAGCATCGGCTACCCGGATGCGGGCGCATTTGCTCTGGGGGTCATTTTCACAGAGCTGTCTAACGCTGTCCAGTAAGTGTTGCCTGGGTATAAGCCCGCCTGTCACTTCATCGTGACGGCGGGCTTATTTGTTGTGGGAGTAAACGAGGAGCCTGGGATATATGCTGGGTGTGATATGATGGAAGATAATTGACCTGATCATTATGTGATATTCTTAGAATTTACAGGAGGGATCATCATGGAGTTAGAGCAGCAGACAGCGCAGCTTGAGCGGATCAAGGTGAAGCTGGGACAAGCCCGTCGCAAGGATGCGGAGTTTGCGGAATTCGGTGCCTCTTCGCATCAATATAAGCTGAAAAAAAAGCTTACAGCAGGCAAGCTGGCGGATTGGGAGGCCCGATACGGGATTAAGCTTCCTGAGCCTTTTGCCGGGTTCCTGACAGAGATCGGGAACGGCGGGGCGGGACCGTATTACGGGATCTATACGCTTGGACAGGCAACCTCCTATACCGAGCTTCCGGCACTCCAGGGGCGGGCGGTGCTTCATCCGGAGATGACCGCAGAGGAATGGAATCTCCTGACGGAGCCGCTGACGGGCGAGCGGGACATCCCGGATGAAGAATACGAGAAGGCCAGAAACAAGGCGCTTGGCGGAATGCTGTGTATCGGCACCCAGGGCTGCGATTATGAGATGTATCTGGTGCTGGAAGGGAAGCATCGGGGAAGGATTGTGTATACTTCGGAGTTTTATCCCGACCACCCGTTCTTCTTTGTCTATGAAGATAACTTCCTGGACTGGTACGAGCGTTGGCTGGATGAGATTATTCTGGATTATCACAACCCATGGTTTGGCAGCCGGCTGCCGGGTGACGAGAATACGCTCATTCAGCTATATCGGACCACCCCTGACGGGAAGCTGCAGGTCAAGGCGTTAGAGGCCATGTTCAAGTTCAAGCGAATCGCCCCGACCACCCTGGAATTCCTTAACAATGTGGCTGAGCAAAGCCCCCGGGATTCCAAGACAGCCATCTCGCTGCTCTGCAAAACAACCTTTGCGGCGGGCAGGCCCTATCTGCTGAAGCTGTTGCAGTCGGATGACGCGGAGGGAGCGCTGCACGCCTTAACCATTCTGAATACTCACGGCAAGAATCAGGACCGGACCGAATTTATTCCGCTGATCCGGCAGAGGCTTGAGCACGTTGACGACGCAGAAACCCTGCGTTATGCAGGTTATATCCTCAAAGACTGCGATGCTGTGAGCTTCAGTGACTTCGCACCCTTCCTGTGCCATGCCAGCCTGGATATGCAGACGGCTGCGGTCTATGCCGTGAGAGATTGCCGGAACAAGCAGGAGAATTGGGAGATTATTGAACAAATGTTCCGCAGTGGTGGTACAGAGGTGGTGCGCAGCACCATTTCATATTGGGATGTTATTCCGCACGAGAAGCTGCTGCCTTACTATAAGGCGGTCTGGCCCGAATACAAAAGGAACCCTAATTTCAGGGAAAAGTTCGCCGCTTGCTTGCGGGCGCTGCATTTGCCGGAGGATTATTTCGGCTGAGAAGTTGCCCCGGTTAATGAGAGCGGCCAAACGATAGCCGAATATAAGCTGACTACCCGCTTAGTGATTACTCACTCACTTGCCAGGGCATCCGTAGGCAAAATAGATAAGAAGACGATAAAAGATAGTATTTACTAAAAGGAGGTTCTCCATGAGACTTCGAGATAAAGTCGTTCTCGTTACAGGCGTTACGGGCACGGCAGGAGATAAAATTGCCAGAAGATGTGTTAGCGAGGGAGCGGGGGTCAAGGGACTTATCCGAAGTACAGATCAGATCGCGCTATGTGAAAAGCTAGGCATTACACCCGTCATCGGAGACTTGACTGATAGAGCCGCCATCAAGAACGCGCTTCGAAATGTGAACGTTATCATTCACGCTGCGGCGTATCTGGGGGAGGACCGGGCGATTGCCGAGGCGTCCAATATTCAGGGAGTCCAGAGTCTGGCGCACGGTGCTGTATCTGCGGGAGTGGAGCGCTTCGTGCATATTTCTACGGTATCGGTCTATGGTCATTTTGATGGAGAGGTGGAGCTGGATGAGGCCAGCAGTCTTGCCTTCGGCCACGGGGAGGTCTACATTTCAACCAAGTGTGAATCGGAACGGATTGTACAGGCTGCAATGGCTGACGGACTGCCAAGTGTGATCCTGCGTCCTGGAGTGATCTGCTCCGAATCCAACTCGCACTGGGGCGACAGACTGGTCGCTAAGCTTGCTGATTCCGGGGAAGTGGACTGGATTCATCCGGAGGACTTGACGCCTTGGGTGCATGCAGACAACCTGGCTGAGATGTGTGTACTGGCAGCGACGCAGCCTGCGGCTGTGAATCAGTGCTATAACGCAATTGACGGAAATTATCCGGAAAAAGATTTTACGATGCGTATCGGGCATGCCCTGAACAAGAAGTTCATTATACCGGGCGGAGACCCTATAAGAACAGCGTATAATTGCGGCAAAATAAAAAACGAGCTGGGCTACAGCCCGGTCAAAACGTTCGAGGAGACCGTTGTCCGGCTGGAGCAGCAAGCTAGGGGAGAGCGAAATGTATCATAAACCGAAGGCCATGAATTGTCCCTGCTGACACAGCTGAAGCACCAGCGGTGCGCTGGACTATACGGAAGATTGGCTGGAGGAGTTCATTGATGAGTTTCGCCCTTACGATATAGTCTGATGATTCATGGGGAGAAGGACGTCCTTACAGGGCAGGGGTATATTCCGCTCAAGGAGTTCGGGTTATCGGATTATTATGGCCGCGTCAAAATGGAGCTGCAGCTGTAGTGCCGATTACCCTCGGCTAAGCAGGAGGCAGTTAAAAGCCCATAGCAGCTGGGCATCCGCCCAGGCATCTTCTCCGCGAATGCATATGATGATTATGCCTAATGAAGCGAGAGAGGAGCGATAGATATGGGATTTATACCAGTGCCGGGAGGCGGCGGAGGATTTCCGGGGATACCGGGATTTCCGGGTGGACCAGGCTTGCCGGGAGGGCCGGGGACTCCGGGGATACCAGGTTTGCCGGGGATTCCGGGCGGAGGGCCCGGAGGATTTCCGGGGACGCCAGGAGGTGCACCGGGAGGAGTAGCTGCACCGACTGCGCCACCGCCGCAATTCGTACCGCAAGCACCGGCGGTCACGGCTTATGCGGTTGACCCCGGAGGCATCAGAGGCTGCCTGTTCCGCAACACCTATATCTGGCTGAATAATGGTGAGCAGTTCTGGTTCTACCCGGTATTCGTGGGCAGAAGTTCGGTCGCAGGCTTCAGATGGAACGGCTTCTTCTGGGGATACTACGGCGTTGATTTGAACCGGGTCAGCTCGTTCACCTGCTTCTAGCCTGGCTGCATCTCCCTGTTTGGCGTACCGTGACTTGGTTAAGTATACAACAAGATCACGAACAGGGAGGTGTACTATGGGCAACCTGTGGATGGCATTCGTCTACCCCGGCAGCTTCTTAAGTCTGCTCGGGGTAGTGTTACTGATTATTGGTTATCAGCGGCGGCGCACAGGCCGGCGTACCCGTCTGGAGAGTATGGCCCAGCCGGGTCGGCCGGCACCGGGGGGACCCGGCACAGCATCGTTCCAGCGGGAGGTACGGTATTCGCTGATAGGCGGCATTTTGCTTGGAATCGGACTGCTTCTGTTCGCTGGACTGGGCATTACTTCACTGTTCAGCTAGGACAAGCCCTAACTTAGCACGCTTATAAGAGCAGCCGGGCCAGCCGGTGAATCCCCTGCCCGATCAAGGTCTCATCCACCTTGGCGAATCCCAGCACCCATCCCTTCCTGCGGCTCTGAAGACAGTAATGGGCAAGCGGGTATACCCGAATCCCCTGCTCCAGCGCTAACCGGGTCATGGCTTCCTCATTGTAGTCTGGCTCCGCCTCAAGGAATACATGCAGCCCCGTCTCTGCTCCGCTCAGGGTGAACCGCTCGCCAAGACCGCTTGCGGTTATCGCTTTGGTGATGGCCTCATGTCTGCGGCGGTAGACATTGCGGACTCTGCGCATATGGCGCATGAAATGCCCCTTCTGGATGAAATGGGTCAAGGTGAGCTGGTCCATCACCGGAAGGTGGCGGTAGGTTAGCTCCTGTACACGCGCCAACTGGGCAATGGCCCGGGCCGGGCCGACAATCGCCGAGATGCGGATGGCCGGGGCGATCATTTTGGAGAAGCTCATCAGATACAGGGTATTATTCGGCGCTTGGCTATAGAGCGTGGGCAGCGGGTCGCCGCGGTAGCGGAATTCACTGTCATAGCCGTCTTCTATAATCCATAGCTGCTCCTGCACAGCCTGATGCAGCATTTGCTGCCTGCGCGGCTCTGACATCACGGAGCCTATAGCGCACTGGTGCGATGGGGTAACGAACACCAGTCTGGATTCCGGATGGATCTGGTCAACCACAAGACCATGCCCGTCTACCGGGACAGGGGCTACTTGCATCCGCCGGTAATTCATCGCCATCCAGGCCGCAGGGAAGCCGGGATCTTCCACAGAGACGGTATCCCCCTCCGTAAGCAGGGATTGGGCAATCAGGTCAAGGCTATGCTGGGCGCCTGAGGTCAACAGAATCTGATCGGTCTCAATGCGTATGCCCCGCTCAAGCAGCAAGTAACGTTGAATCTGTTCCCTAAGCGGCAGCAGACCATAGGGATTGCCATAGGACCAATCGGCTACGTCCATTGCGGCGGAGGCGTGAAGCAGCGATTGCCGCCAGTGGTTCTGGAAGGTTCTATCCACGTAAGGCTCGTGGGGGGTGAAATCAATCTCTACCTTCTGAGGCTGCTGGCCTCCGAACCAATCCTGCAGCTGATCTACCGCTGAGTTAAGCAAGGGAATTGAAGGGGGAACAGGTCCATCCGGCATCGGCTCCTCCTGTACCGCTTCAGTGAACGGTTTCAAATGGCTGACCCGTGTTCCGCCCCGCCGGGAGGTTACGGTATACCCTCTGCTCAGTAGCTCCTCGTAGACGAGCTGTACCGTGGAGCGGGAGACTCCAAGCTGCTCGGCGAGTTCACGGGAAGGGAGCAGCAGCTCGCCCGGCGCCCAGATACCTTGTGTAATATTATGAATGGCCTGATTCAGCAGTTGTTGCCAGATCGGGCTTGTATCGTTGCGGTTGACGAACATCATAAGGCATCCCTCCTAGTCGTAGCTTCGGTTCCATATCTTCATTATGGATTGCTCGGAACCGTCCTCTTTGGATATTTTAGCACAGTCCAATAGCTGATATACTACCGAATAACGTATACGCGGAGGACGCGGGGAGGAGAGGGTTTGATATGAATCCGGTTCGTTACAAGGTCAGGGAATGTAAGGATGAGGCGAGGATTGAGCAGTTTTTAATGCAGGCGAGAATTGGGTTTCTGGGATTAGCGGATGGAGATCGTCCCTATGTTGTGCCGCTGAATTATGTATGGATGGACGGAAAACTGTATTTTCACGGGGCCGGGGATGGAAGACGCAATCAGGTAATGAGTGAGAATTCAGAGGTATGCTTCACAGTATGTGAGGAGTATGGAACGATTACGAATCCCGTGCCCGCCAAGACGGATACCGCCTATATGAGCGTGATGGTCTTCGGGCAGGCTGAGCCGGTGACGGATCTGGATGAGGCTACGCAGGTATTGCAGGAGATGATGAACAAATATGTGCCCGGTTACTATGATCGGCCGTTGTCCAAGCAGCATGTCGATAAATACCGTTCGGCTGTGTACGGCGGGCCGGTGCAGGTATGCCGGATCACTCCGCAGCATCTGACAGCCAAGGAGAATCCGGTTGAAGCAGCGAGTATGTACAAGCCAGGGACGAATGAAGGGCAGAGTGTGTGATAGCTGCACTCCAAACTGAATAGAGAATGAACGCTTGGGCCGGTAACGGCCCGGGCTTGTTCGCGTTGCGGCATGGGCGAATGTATGCGAAAAACGGAACACAATGTGCGGGGCGGGGGATTTGCTGGGGCGGATGTAATCGAAAAACGAACCACAATGCGCCGCGAGGGGGGCGCGGACGGAAATGTAATCGAAAAACCGATTACAATGCGCTCGGTGGAGGCGTGTGGAGCAAATGTAATCGGAAAACCGACCACAATGCGCCGCGAGGGAGGCGCGAATGGAAATGTAATCGAAAAACCGATTACAATGCGTCGCGAGAGGGGCGCGGACGGAAATGTAATCGAAAAACCGATTACAATGCGCTCGGTGGAGGCGTGTGGAGCAAATGTAATCGGAAAACCGACCACAATGCGCCGCGAGGGGGGCGCGAATGGAAATGTAATCGAAAAACCGATTACAATGGGCCGCGAGGGGGGCTTGTGGACCACATGTAAGCAAGGATAGAGGCCGGCAAATTTGCTGTGAACCCCACGATGTCGTATGGTTGAGTTAGAATAGCAAACAAAGGTAGTATAGAGAATATTAGTAGTATTAAGAATACAGGTAGGTTCGAGTAGAAAGGATGAAGCAAATGTCCACAGATAACCAAGCTCTTCCCCCGGCTCCGATTACAGAACCCGGACGGTATGTCCTTGATCTGACGGGGCCCGGCAGCCACACGCTTGAACGCAAGCCCGGTATGGGCAGCTTATCAATCGGCCCCCGGGAGTCGAAGCCGCCGGCAGAGGTGCTGGTCGCTGCGGATGAGCGCATCAACTGGTCCGTCTTCGAGCCCTTCGCCACCCCGGCCGGCTCGCCATGGCCGCGTTATATAAGCTATACCGGCGGTGATGCGGGGTTCCTGGAATGGGCGGAACGGCGGCCTATTGAGAATATAAGCTGGACCCCGGTGCTGCCGGAGGCTGCTTCGCTGGACGGTAGCCGGGCGAATATCTATACCCTGGGCATCAAACTGGGCCCTCTGGCAAATGGACAGCTGAGCCTGGTCCTGCCGGAGAAGCTGTACAACCTGAGCTTGTCCGGCGATCTGACCCGCTTCTCAGCTTTCGGTCATCTGCCCACTACTCTGGCCTTAGTACCGAATACGAGCCGGCGCAAGAGCGATGCGCCGTACCGGCTGCCGGATCTGGGGGAGCTGCAGGGTGTGACTCACCTGGCGCTGAATAGCCCGCCCTTAGGCCAGCCCATCTCGCTGGACGGTCTGGAGCAATTCCCGAACCTGGAGTCGCTCAGCCTGTGGGGCAGCTTCTGTGATCTTGACGCACTAGTCCGCCTTACCGGGCTGACCAGCCTGGAGCTCCGTTTCATGCCGGAGCTGGAAGGCCTGCCTCCCCTGGATACATGGCCGCTGCTGGACCGGTTCATCGCCTACAATGTCGAGGAGGCCATAGGCAAACGTCTGCGGCAGCAGATGAAGGCGCGCGCCAAGGTCCGCCCTTGGGATGATTATGCCTCCATAAGCCAGCTCAGGAAGCCGGAGTGGTGGCAGAGCGAATACGGCCGCCCGTTCGCGGCCTGGCCGAAGCGTCTGGCCAAGCTGGCGAACGAAGCCTATGATACTGCGCAAGCAGCTATGGCGGAGGCCCGCAATCTAGAAGAGGCGGAAGCAGCCATTACCGCCTTCACCCTGCGCTTCAATTCACTGAAGGGCATCGAGACTACCGAGAGGGAAGACCTGGGCGAAGCTGTATGGCAGCTCAGCCAGTCAGAGCACCAGATCGGGCAGCCTATAACAGAGGAAGTGGCGCAGGGCTGGTTCGATGCGGCCCGTGATTATTAATTAAAAAGTTTATAAAAATTAAGATAAATCTTAAAATTTAGTTTCATTAGTGATAAACTAGGATCAGGATTGATCCAAACGGTGTGTGACTTGGTCCGCGCTGGCTTGCTATGGCGCCTAAGCAGGAGTGCCTGCATCCTTCCTGCAAATCGTAGGGTAGAAGGACGGTATAATATGAGCAACCAACAAACAAAAACAGACGTTATTTTAATTGGTGCTGGAATCATGAGTGCAACACTTGGTTCACTGTTAAAGGAATTAGTACCGGATTGGCAAATAACCGTGTTTGAGCGGCGTGCGGGTGCCGGGGAGGAAAGCTCAGGGGAATGGAACAATGCGGGAACGGGGCATTCCTCACTCTGCGAGCTTAACTATACTACAGAGCAGCCGGACGGATCGATCGACATCAGCAAGGCGATTAAGGTGAACGAGGAATTTCAGTTCTCCAAGCAATTCTGGTCCTATCTGGTAAGCCAGAAACGAATACACAATCCGCAGGATTTCATTGTTCCTGTGCCGCATATGAGCTTTGTGGAAGGACAGAAGGACGTTGCATTTTTACAAAAACGATTTGAAGCGCTTTCAAATAGCCCGCTATTTCAAGGCATGGAATTCTCCGATGACCCAAGGCGGCTGATGGAATGGATTCCGCTGATGATGAAGAACCGGAAGCTGGACCAGCCGATAGCGGCCACCAAAATCGATTCGGGAACGGATGTCAACTTTGGCGCCCTGACCCGTATGCTGTTCAACCACTTGCAGAGCAATAACACCGATATTAGATATAATCATCAGGTGGATGATCTGAAGCGCGCACAGGACGGCTCCTGGGAGCTGAAGGTGAAGAATCTCGCCAGCGGCGTAACAGAGCGTCATAACGCCAAGTTCGTCTTCATCGGCGGCGGGGGAGGAAGCCTGCACCTGCTACAGAAATCCGGTATCCCGGAAGGCAAAAAGATTGGCGGATTCCCGGTAAGCGGACTGTTCATGGTCTGCAAGAAGCCGGAGATTGTGGCTCAGCATCATGCCAAGGTGTACGGTAAGGCTGCGGTGGGTGCGCCTCCGATGTCTGTTCCGCATCTGGATACCCGGGTGATCGATAAGCAGGAATCCCTGTTCTTCGGGCCGTTTGCCGGCTTCTCGCCTAAGTTCCTGAAATACGGCTCCATGTTCGATCTGATTACCTCGGTCAAGCCGGATAATCTGGTTACGATGCTTGCAGCAGGAGCGAAGAACCTGTCATTGACCAAGTATCTGATCGGGCAGGTCATGCTATCCAAAGAACAGCGCATGGAAGCGCTGCGGGAATTCATCCCGGATGCGAAAAGCGAGGACTGGGAGCTGGTGGTGGCGGGCCAGCGGGTACAGATTATTAAGGATACAGCAGCCGGCAAAGGCATGCTTCAATTCGGAACGGAAGTCATCAGCAGCGCGGACGGCTCCATCGCCGCATTGCTGGGAGCCTCGCCAGGGGCGTCAACGGCTGTCTCTGTCATGCTGGAGGTCATCACCAAGTGCTTCCCGCAGCAGATCAAGGCGTGGGAGCCGAAGATCAGGCAGATGATTCCTGCCTACGGCATGTCCTTGTCCGCTAACCCGCAGCTATTGAACGACATTCATGCTTCCGCAGCGCACACGCTGGGCCTGACGAATGGAACAGATGGACATGAGCCGCCAGCCGCAGTCAACCATCTGTAGCAATAGCAATAGAGGGCGTGCAGCTGACCACCAGCCTGCCAGCTCTTATATACATGCAAAGGGGCTGTCCCAAAAGCCATGAAGTGGCTGCTTGGGACAGCTCTTTATTTTGTAGTAGGATCAACGTGAGCACTTGGGTGAACGCTGCGCGAACGGACCGTTGTTCCAATCGCTGTGCTCTCCAGATTTTTTTCATTCCCCTTAACGGTGAAAATCCGGAGACCAAGGCGACCGCTGCCGCTTTTCCACAATCGTTCCGTCCTCTCCGCTGTTTAAGCGGGAAAAGGTTCTTCAAATCTTTCTAAAATCACACAAAGAAACCTCTCTTTTGTTAAAATGGAGTTACCACACAACCATTTCAAAGGAGAGGTTTCTTTGTACATTCAATATACCATGGACCAACTTTGCTTGCCAATGGATCTGGAAGAAGATATCCCGAAAAATCACCTCGTTCGCGTCGTGAATGCTGCCGTCAACCGGCTGGACAACGCCATTTTTGACGCGGCCTATCCCGGCGGCGGCCGTGACAGCTACCATCCTAAAATGCTTACCAAAGTCATCATCTACGCATACACTCAGCGAATCTATTCGTCTCGCCAAATCGCCAAAGCGGTCCGGGAGAACATTCCCTTCATGTGGCTGGCCGGACGGCAGCGACCCGACTTCCGCACGCTGAATCGCTTCCGTTCCCAGCG
This sequence comes from Paenibacillus sp. FSL H8-0048, assembly GCF_038002825.1. NCBI lineage: Bacteria > Bacillati > Bacillota > Bacilli > Caryophanales > Paenibacillaceae > Paenibacillus > Paenibacillus sp. FSL H8-0048. The sequence goes on from NZ_JBBODF010000001.1 coordinate 4,764,925, forward strand.
GATGAGAAATGTCCTCGAAACGGTATTTACCGCCGTGCTTCAGTTTCTGGCTAACGAAAAATACGTGTCTCTGGAGCATTATTTTGTGGACGGCACTAAGATTGAGGCGAATGCCAATCGCTACACCTTTGTCTGGAGCAAAGCGGTCAGCAAACACAAAGCGAAACTGCAAGATAAGGTACAGGCCCTATTCGCTGACATTGACGTAGCGGAAGAGCAGGAAGAACAAAAGAACCAGGGCAAAGATCTGGCTGAACTCCGCACGGGTTCAGAAATGGACAGTGAGAAACTCGAACAAGCCGTACAAAAGCTTGAAGCTCAGCTTGCCGAAAAACCGAAAGACACGCCCCTAAAAAAGACGGTTCGGAAGTTGCGTAAGGATTTGCTCCCTCGACTGCAGAAGTACGAACAATATCAAAAGCTGCTTGGGGACCGTAACAGTTTCAGCAAGACCGATCCAGAGGCAACGTTTATGCGGATGAAAGAAGATCACATGCGAAATGGCCAACTGAAGCCAGGTTATAATCTACAGATCGGGACCGAAAACCAGTTTATTTTGGCCTACAGTCTCCATCAAAGACCGGGTGACACCCGCTGTTTAGAACCACATCTGGAAAAAACAAAGCAATTCCTCGGGAAACTTCCAAAGACGATCATTGCAGATGCCGGCTATGGAAGTGAAGAAAACTACGCCTATCTGGAAAAGAGCGAGATACAGGCCGTCGTGAAATACAGCACCTACCACAAAGAAAAGAGCAAAGCCTGGAAAGCCGACGTCGGAAAAATCGAGAACTGGACCTACGACGGATCCGAGGATCGTTGGACGTGTTTAGCTGGACACCCGCTGTATTTCCAACGAGAAAGCAAGGAAACCACAGAGAGTGGATACGAAATTAAGAAGCGTCACTACCAAAGTCAAAGCTGCGGAGGTTGTCCGCTAAAAGAAAACTGCACGAAGGGAAGCGGAAACCGGGAAATCGCAGTCAGTTTGGAGCGGCTTAGATACCAGAAACAGGCGAAAGAAATCCTCCGAAGCGAGGAAGGCTATCTATTGGCCGTACGTCGAATGACGGAGCCGGAAAGTGTATTTGGACAATTAAAGAATAACCGGGGCTTCCGGCGCTTTCTGCTTCGCGGCTTGGAAAAAGTGACGCTGGAGGTCGGTTGGCTTTCGCTCGCCCACAACCTGCTGAAGCAAGCAGCGAACGACCAGAAACGCAAAGAAGCGGTCCTCCAATAACGGAGAATCGCTCCTTTTTTTACTTGGTAAGCTTTGAAAAAGTTGCAGGTTTTGTTTCCACCTATAGAATATTTACTTTTGGGACAGCCCCTTTGTCTTGCTGTGTCATCTCCCCGGCTGAGTACTTCAAGTGCGATCAAGCCTTCTGAGTCTTGAACAGCCGGATGGCCAGAATCAGAGCCACCGCTACAGCGGCGAGGCCCGACCAGTTCAGGTGGAGCACAGAGGTACGGCTGATCACATAGCCCCCTAAGCCCGATCCCAGCGCGAATCCGAACTGGATGAAGGAAGTATTTACGCTCAGGGCCATATCCGGGTTCTTGGGAACCAGGGTGACCAGCAGAAGCTGCTGCGCAGGGGAGATACTCCAGGTGCCCAGCATGAAGAGCATCAGGATCAGGAGGAGGATGATCACAGGAACGCCCGTTAGTGAGAACAGGAGGAGCGTGGTTGCCTGTAACAGAAGTCCTGTCATTATGGTGAACTTCGATCCCTTGGAATCAGCCAATTGCCCGCCTAACTTGGAGCCCATGAAGCTGCATACCCCCGCGAGGAAGAGCACCCCGCTGATTTCGGTGACGGACAGGGAGGATGCGGCCTGAAGGTAGGGGGTAATATAAGTGAAGAGTGTAGCGTAACCCCCTACATACAATAAGCTGATCGCCAGAGCGGTAACAATTCTGGAATCCTTAAGCACAGACAGCTGCATCCTCAGGGTGACGGCTTCTTTTTCTTTTATGGCAGGGACCTTGGCTGAGATGATGAACAGCGGAACAAGGCTAAGCCCCCCGACGATGATGAATAGAGCCCTCCACCCAAAGTATTCGCTGAAAAAGGTACCGGCAGGAACACCCAGAACCAGCGAGCTGCTCAGTCCCATCAGAATAATGCCAATCGCATTGCCTCTGCGCTCCTTCTCCACGAGCCGTGTAGCTACAGCCATGGCGACTACAGTCGCTATGCCCCCGCTTGCCCCTTGAATAATCCGTATCCCCAGCATAGCTTCATAAGGCAGCTTCAGCAGCATCAGACCATTGCTGGCAATGAATACGCCGAGGGCGGTCAGCAGCAGCTTTTTGCGGTCCATATTAATGGTCAATGCAATGAGCACCGGTGCAATAATGGCTGCGGACAACGCAAATACGGTCACCAGCAGCCCCACTTCGGAGGTGGATACGCCAAGATCTGCGGCAATCATCTCAATCACACCTGTAATAATGTATTCAATCGTCCCGATCAGAAAAACGGCAAGTGCCAGAATATAGATCGTCAATCGGTTATGCAATTTCTTCCACTCCTTGTACATTCATCACGGAATCGGCCGCCGTTCTTGTCATCACTCTACGATGCTGCTAAGGTTAAGTCAAAGAAACGTTTCTGAATGAAACGTTCATTTTTTTTGAATGAAGGAGTGACATTGAATGGAATTACGCCAACTTAAAACCTTCTATACGCTGGCTTCCACGCTTAATTTCGCCCGCGCCGCCGAAGCGCAGAACTATGTTCCCTCAACGGTTACAATGCAGATGAAGGCCCTGGAGGAAGAATTGGGAGTGAAGCTGGTGGACCGGCTCGGTAAAAATGTGACGTTAACCGATACCGGCAAAACGTTCCTGCGTTATGCAGACAACATCCTGTGTATGGTGGAGGAGGCGCAGCACGCCCTCAAGCAGCCTGGTGAGCTGACCGGCACCATTGTAATCAGCGCAGATGAGACGTTATGCACCTATAGGCTTCCCGCTGTGCTGCACCGGTTCCGCCAGTTTCATCCCGGAGTCCGGCTGATCTTCCTGCCGCTGGTGAGTCCGAGCCTCAGGCAGAGCCTGCGGGACGGGGATGTCGATGTCATCTTCATGCTGGATGAAGTGAAGGGCGAGAGCGGATTTTGCGGAGAAAAAATAAGGGAGGAACGCTTCTGCCTCCTGGCCGCCCCCAATCATCCGCTGGCGTCGCGTCATGTGCTTACAATCCAGGATTTCCACGGGGAGACCTTTCTGCTGACGGAGCAGGGCTGCTCCTACCGTACCTTCTTCGAGCGCAGCCTGTCGCAGAAGGGGATGGCGGGCATTACGGAGCTTGAGTTTCACAGCGCAGAAGCTATCAAACAATGCGCGAAGCTGGGGATGGGCATCGCCATCCTGCCTGAAATGGCCGTAAGCGAAGAATTGAAGCGGGGGGAGCTGATCTCCCTGCCATGGGATTTGACCGCAGTATCTTTTGCAACTCAGATGTTCTGGCATGAGGAGAAGTGGCTCTCTCCGGCTATTGAAGCTTTTATCCATCTGGCCCGGGAGCTCGAGTCCTCCCCTTGACCTTAGGTCAGACCTAGGGTGTATCGTAGAGATATTCCAAGCCGCAGTCCGGGGAGTGATTAGGATGAGAAATGAAATAACGATTAGTGAACTGGCCAAGCTCATGAATGTGTCGGTCCACCAAATCCGGTATTTTGAAGAGAAGGGTGTTCTGCAACCTGCGTATACCGGTGAGAATCAGTACAGAATGTACAGTATGGATCAAGTGTATCAGCTCGCGCATATCCTGCTGCTCCGCAAGCTTGAGGTGCCTGTTCAGTCGATTAACGAATGTATGAGCTATAGTCCGGAGCAGCATCGCGGGCTGCTGGAGCACTCTCTCGAAGGGATTGAACAGGAGCTGGCGCGTCTTCGGGAGCTGCGGCAGTTCATCCGCAAGATGCTGGAGGAGGAGCAGAGCTACAGCTCGCAGGCGGAGCTCTTCCAGCGGGTGCAGCAGTCTGAGGTCTATCTCACCGAGATGATGAAGCTGGATGCGCACAGTCAGCTCAGTGCGGCGCTGTTGGCGGAGCAGGCGGCAGGGATACCGGATCTGTTCGAATCGGATATTTATTATGTGGCAGATGAGCAGGATACCGTGACCTTATATCTGGAGGTGCTGGCCCCAGGCGACCTGACGCTTCCGGGCGGGGAGTATCTGATCTGCCAATGTGTGATTCAGGAGGAGGAGCTTGAAGAACAGTGTAATCATTTCTTGACCTATGCGGTTGCACAAGCCATCAAGCTGGTTGGACCCCTGGTGGTGATTGAACGGTCGTATCTGTCGCTGTTCGCTCCGGGTAAGCTGCATTATGAGCTGAAGGCGCTGATTCAGCCGGGAGCACCTGCGCAAGGAACGGTTTCCTTATGAGCGCAGCCCCGATTACGATAGAGCCGATGCGGCCGGAGTATAACCGGCCGGTAAGCCAGCTGCTGGCCCAGGCGTTCCGGATCAAATTCCACAGACGGCTGCATCTGAATGAGGCTGTGCTGGCTGAAGGTCTGGAGGCGCTGCTCGAATATGCTCCGGCTGGACCGTTCTCCCCCAGAAGCGTGGCCCTGCAGCAAGGCGAGGTGGTTGGCAGCATTGGGATAAAGTATAAGTCTGCGGCGAACCAGGAGGTAAGGGGCAAGCGGCTGCCCCCGTTACCCGCTATATCCAGTCTGCTGTGCAGAAGGGGCATGGTCCGAATGCTGACCGGTCTGGCTGTACTTGAACATTCCCCCGAGGCCGGCGAGTGCTATATTACCGATCTTGCGGTCCGTCCGGCCCACCACAGCAAGGGGGTAGGCCGGATGCTGATTGGCTGGGCCGGTGAGGTTGTGGCTGCCGATCCGGGCCTGGACCGCCTCAGCCTGCATGTTGCAGCTAGCAATCCGCGGGCCAGACAGCTCTATGAGCGGATGTCCTTCCAGACAAGTGCCCGTCAGAACAGGCAGCTCCTGGACATATTATTGGGCGAGCGGGCATGGGAATACATGGTGCTGGTTCAAAAAGGGGGACTGAGAAAGCAATGATGAGAACCAGGGAAATTTGGATTTATTTATGTGTGGCAGTGCTTTTGCTGGTAGGCGGGGCAGGGGTGTACATTGTGCAGCAGAACCGCTTTGAGATGATGGAACAGGCCATCCGGATTGCGTCTCCCGAGGGCGAGCTGACGGGTAAGCTGGTGTTGCCCAAGGGGTCTTCCGTGTCTTCCGGCAAGCTGGGACTGGTCCTCTTCATCCATGGGGACGGGCCGATTAATGCCTCGCATGATGACGGCTACAAACCGCTATGGGAGCGGTTAGCCAGCCTGGGTTATGCCTCCTTGTCCCTGGATAAAAGGGGAATCGGCGGTTCCGCAGGCCATTGGCTGGACCAGAGCATCGACGACCGGGTGGAGGAGGCGCGTGCAGCGATTGCCTGGGCCCGGAAGCAGCCGGGCATTGACCCGGACCGGATCGGGGTGTGGGGCGCCAGTCAGGCCGGCTGGGTGATTCCCAAGCTGGCGGACAAGGAACCGCTTGCCTTCAGCATTCTGGTCTCCCCGGCCATTAACTGGCTGCGCCAGGGTGCCTATCATACCCGGCAGCAGATGCTGAAGCAAGGGGAATCGGAAGCCGAGATCGCAGCGGAAGAGGCGGCTAACAACGAGGTTCAGCAGCTTTTGGCACGGAAGGCGAGCTATGAAGACTATCTGGCTGCGGTGAAGGAGGATGACCCGATGACGAGGGAGCGGTGGACCTTTGTCAGCAAGAATTACCTGTCGGATGCCGAGCAGGATCTTAAGCAGTTCCGCTCGCCGGTACTCTTGCTGCTGGGCCAGCAGGATATTCATGTCGACTGGCAGGAGACGGAGCAGGTGTACCGCAAGATGATCCTGCCGGGGCTGCTGAGCGTCGCTGTCTTCCCGGAGGCAGAGCATTCCATGCTGAGCAAGAAGACGGCGGATTCCAGCTTCCGGGCGCTCATGATCAGTCTGTTCGCCCCGCGGCACATCACCGTGCCGGGCTATATGAATCAGATTGAGGACTTCCTGAAGGAGCTGAATTAAGAGCACGCTCTCTTCGCGCAGTAATTTCTACGTATACCGGCTCATCATTTCCAGCAGATACTTACGGAATTCTTCACGGTATGCCTTCGGTTAACTCCGGCGAAACTTCTGCCTTCCGCGTCCACTCCAGCATGTCTGCTCTGGGGCTGAAGGTCTGTTCACTCCGCTCAAGCTGCTCCATCCGGGAGAGCTTGAACATCCGGGGCCCCATCCGCTCCAGGCAAAAGCCCTTCAGATACCAGCTCGATTCGCTGAAATGAAGCTGGTAAGGCTCCACCGTCCGTACCGTCGGGGTGCCTGCTCTGTCGGTGTAGCCGAAAGTCAGCAGCCTGCGCCCGGCGATGGCTTCCTGACAGAGCTTCAAGGCTCCGGCAAGCTCAGCGCGGCCCGCCCAATCATAGAAGGAGAGCTGAACGGACCCTTTAGGAGCGGTGGGACTTACCATCGCTTCTATTTTGCGGAGCGTCATGGCTACATCCCCGCTGATCAGAATCTGCCCCAGCCCGCCGAGTGCAGCCAGTATATTCTCCAGGTCAGAGCTGCTCAGCAGCCGCTTGTCCATCTTGTATTCTTCCATAATGCCGTAGCCGCCCTGCACGCCGGGAGTAGTGTATATAGGAATGTGCGCCAGACTGAGCGTCTCCATATCGCGGAGAATCGTCCGTTTGGACACGCCGAATAATTGGGCGAATTCACTGCTGGGCACAATGTCTTTTTTGAGCAGAATCATGATGATGGTAATCAGCCGTTCGACCTTGTCCATCCGCTTCCCTCTTTCTGGATGTGGGTATGAAACGGTGACATATGCCGTCACCTATCGTGTATTATACTACATTTATCTTACGAAGGCGGTTATGCTCAATGTCGGCGGTTGTTTATATTAAAACCTCCAATAATACAAATAATTCACAATAATAGAATAGAAAACACGGTTTGAAAAATTTTATGCGTTGACGCCTTGAATCGTTGAAGGATTTGGCCTTGATATATGGAAAGATAGAGTACCTGAGACCGGTCTGCGCGATATATTCAGGAATTCACTCATGAAAAGAGGAATTTGAGCTGATGTCAACGATTCGTCTGGGCAATACCCGGCTGACAGGAGCGGATGGCGTTCGTGCGATCGCCTGCCTGTCAGTCATCCTGCATCACTTGTCGCAAAAGCTGACCATGCCCGCACAAAAACCCTGGCTCCAGGAGCTGCAATCCGTGCTGCTTCTGGGGAACAGCGGGGTCAGTCTGTTTTTTCTGTTAAGCGGTTTCCTGCTGTCGTTCCCCTTCTGGAGTGCGTATCTCGGTAACGGGCCGTATCCGAGCCTGCGGACGTACACTCTGCGCCGTGCCGCGAGAATCATGCCAGGCTTCTACGTGTCACTGCTGGTGTGTCTGCTCCTGACCTGGAGGCTGGACATTCCGATGGAGTACTTGGGGCGGCGGATTGCAGCAGCCTTCACCTTCACCTCGGGCTTCCACTACACCACGTTCTTCCCCTCCGACTTGAACGGACCGCTCTGGTCCATCAGCTTCGAGGTCATCTGCTATCTGCTGATGCCACTCTTCATGGCAGTGTTATTCATGCTCGGCAAGCGGCATTCCTTCGGTAAGGCGGTCCTGTTCTGGGTCGCCGTCTTCGGTCTGGTGCTGGCCGCCAATGCGCTCATTCATCAGTGGCTCACGCCGGGCGAGCAGGGCCGGGGCTGGGACTACGGCCAGGTTGGCGGCGCGAAATTCTGGATGCCGAGATATAATCCTGTCGGATTCTTCGGCCATTTCACCATTGGAATTCTGGCGGCGGGGATAACGAATGCTTTGCTGCAGCGCCGTGCCAGAGTGGAACGGCTCAGCAAGCTCGGCGTGTTCGATGCTGCCGCAGTACTTGCTCTGGGCCTTGCCGGTCTCCTGATCTGGCGGATGCGCCACGCAGGTGAATTCGACTTCAGTCTCCAGCAGCAGCCGTATATGTTCCCGGTCTATGCCATATTGTTCGGAATCGTGCTGTTCTCGGCACCGTTCAGCCGATACGCCGGACGTGTGCTGGATAACCGCTTTTTCCGGTATACGGCCAAAGTGTCATTTGGCCTGTACATATGGCACTATCTGTTCATTACCTTAATCGAGAAGTACGGGCTCCAGGATTACCACTTTGCCGGAGTCAGGGATGTGTGGCGCTGGCTGGGCATCAGTCTTACCGTTGTAGCCATCTCTTACGCGGCGGCGACGCTCTCGTATTATCTCATCGAGCAGCCGTTCATTAACTGGTCCAAGGGCAAGCCGTTCTTCCGGCGCAAGCCGAAGGAGAAGCCTGCGGAGGCGGCAGCCTAATCTTCACTGAACCGTTGACTTTGTGAAATCTCCATGATACATTGTGTATACACGGAATACACAATTTGTTGAGGGGGTTAGTTATGCTGGCTTTGGATGTTAGACACTTAAATAAGAGATATTCGAATTTTCAGCTCAAAGACGTATCTTTTCAACTGGAGCAGGGATATATTATGGGCTTCATCGGCGTGAACGGCGCCGGCAAAACAACGACGATCAAATCCATTTTAAATATGATTCAGATGGACAGCGGCGAGATCCATATTCTGGGTAAGAATATTGCGGAGCATGAGATGGAACTGAAGCAGGACATCGGCTGCGCCTTCGGCGATATTAACTTCTACACCCGCAGCCGGATAAAGACGCTGACGGGAATCACGAAGAAGTTCTATAAGAACTGGAATGATGACACGTATTACAAGTATCTGAAGCGGTTCAAGCTGGATGAGAACAAGAAAATTGCCGAGCTCTCTACCGGGATGAAGGTCAAATACAGCCTGACTCTCGCTCTGTCGCATGGCGCCAAGCTGCTCATTCTGGATGAGCCGACCAGCGGACTCGATCCGGTCTCCCGGGATGATCTGCTCGATATTTTCCAGGAGCTTATTGTCAGCGGGGAGCTTAGCATTCTGTTCTCCACCCATATTACCTCCGACCTGGAACGCTGTGCCGACTACATCACCTTCATTGAACAAGGGCAGATTGTGGCAAGTAGCGAGAAAAATGAGTTCAAGGAATCCTACCGCCTGATTAGCGGGAGCGAGGCTGACCTGAGCAGGGTGAAGGACCGCCTGATTTCTTACAAAACCAACTCCTTCGGCTTCACCGGATTGATCCATACCCGGGATATTGATTCCGCTTGGACACTTAACACGGCCATCCCGACTCTGGATGACATCATGATCTACTTTGCCAAAAAGGAGGGTGTATATGTATAATCTGGTGCTGAAGGATTTGAAGTTAGGCGTTAATCCCTGGTTCTTCGTCTTGCCCTTCCTGATGGGCGGCCTTATGCTGATTCCCGGCTGGCTCTATTTCCTGGTCCCGCTGTACTTCTGCTTCATCACGGTACCGAACATGTTCGGCGGCTTCAAAAGCCAGAATGATCTGATGTTCAGCACCATACTGCCTGTGACCAAGAGCGATATTGTGAAGTCCAGAGTCACTGTACTTGTCATTCTGGAGCTGATGCATCTGCTGGTCGCCATGATTGCCAGTATATTTACATTTCAGCTATACCCGAAGATGCAATATTTCTTCTTTGCGCCGCATATGGGCTTCTGGGGTATGTGCTTCATTATGATGGCGCTTTTCAATCTCATCTTCATTCCGATATACTATAAGTCAGCTTATAAGTATGGTCTAGCGACCACGGCATCGACCGTTGCAGCCGTCCTGTTCGCTGCTGCGGTCCAGTGGGCTGGTATCCAGAATGCTTGGCTGCATAGCCTGTTCTACGGCTCCGGGCTGGACCGGACAGGGCTGCAGCTCTCCATTCTGGCCGGCGGCGTCCTGATCTTCATTGCCTGTAACCTGCTGGCCTACCGGATTGCGGTGAAGAGATTCCTGAAAGTGGAGATTCTATGAATGTAACGATATCCAGCACCTCCGAGAAGCCGATCTATCAGCAGCTGCACGAACAGATCAGCGCGCAGATTCTCCAGGGGGAGCTGGAGAGCGGCTACTGTCTGCCGCCGATCCGCCAGGCCGCGCTGGAACTTGGTGTCAGTGTCATCACGGTGAAGAAGGCCTGGGAGGAGCTGGAGCGGAGCGGGCTGATCAACACGGTAACCGGCAAAGGCTGCTTTGTCGCCGAATTCACGCCGGAGGAGATGCTGCGGATTCGTAACGAGATGGTCCTGAAGCAGATGGGGAGCGACATTCAGTATTACAAGTCCTTCGGCCTTACCCTGGAGGAAGTTACCGAACTGCTGGGGAAGATTTATTGAAGCGCGCAGACATTAAACACAGAAACAGGCTTTTCGCGTTCCCTCTTCTGAGGGGAGTAGAAAAGCCTTTTTGTTGTGTGTGTTACGGAACACGCATCGTGGATCTATTGGATCTGTGTTTTTTAAGAATTCGTTGAGGCTTGGGCGTGACTCCAGAGAGTTCTAGACTTAAAAAGTAAAGATTAAGAGTTGTTAAACTTTATAAAAAATATCCCTATAAGTGAGAAACAAAACAAGGCGCCTTGGATTCTCAAAAAAATATTAATCTGGAGGTAGATTCTTTATGGCAACAAGTCGTGAATATGCAGCTTCTGTAACGGTTAGTCTTTCTCAACTACAACAAATGCGTGACGCACAAAACTACTCCTATGTTTATGGGCATTGAGGTGATTCCTCGGCTGATACAGTATCCTTGAGCGGTGCGCTTGGTGGATTTTCAGCTACAATTCTTGGACTTATTTTTGTTACTATATAAATTGAACGAAAGAATCTAGCAATCAAAGTCGAACGCATAGGCGGTCAATGATTGCACCTGGGTTTTCCATAATTTCATCCATAAACTGCCCGACGCGCAGACGGATTTCGGAAACGCTGGAATAGAAGACGTTATTGATTACACTGGATTTGAGCCATTTCCAGAGACCTTCTACAATATTGAACTGCGGGCTGTAGGGTGGCAGAAACACAAGCGTTAGCCGTTTGTTTTGTTCTTTCAGAAACGGTTGAAGCAGCTTAGCATGATGAATTCGAGCATTATCTAACACGAGAACCAGTTTTCCCGTTGGATAAGCCAAGAGGATTTTCTGGAGAAAGGTAAGAAACGTTTCAGCGGTATAGTGTTCGTCTTCTTGCCAAACGATTTGTCCCGTCACATAGTCAACCGTGGCGAGTAGCTTGACTCCGCGATGCTTACCTGTGGTTGGAATGATTCGCTGTTTTCCGCGAAGAAACCAGGTTTTCTGAATCGCTTGATAATCCCGGATCATTGATTCATCTTCAAATAGCAAGTGATCGATTTCATCGTTCAGTACCTTTTTTTCAAGTCAGGAAAGGTCGTTTCAGCAAACTGGCGTTGCTTTTCTGGATCTGCTGCCGCAAGCGTGTAGGTTGGTTTCGTGTAGCTGAGCCCTAATCGTTCCATGACCTTGGAGATCCCTCGGAGCGAATAGCGGTGACTCCATTCTCGTTCCACATAAGCGGCAATGAGCTCAAGCGTCCAGTTGTGTTTAGCCGCAAAGCCAACCTCATGCGGAACCGAATAGGCGATCGTCTGTTTCAACTGATCCTGCTGTTCCTTCGTCAGCCGAGTAGGTGCACCTGATGAGTACTTCAGTTGCAAGGCTGCCAATCCACCGTTTTCGTATGTGTGGATGTAGCTGCTCACCGTCATTCGGTTTCGATTTAGAATGCCAGCGATCGCCGTCATGGATGTGCCCTTCAAATGCAAATAGATCGCTTGGTAACGCTCATACATGCGTCGCTCTTTAGCTTGCTTCATAGCCTCTGTTAGTTTTTCCAGTTCGGTATGCTTATCCATGACGTTCCCCACTTGTCCGTTTTTATAGATCTGTTTCTTATTCGACAAATGGTTCGTTTTTCCTTGCCGAGGTTTGCTAAAAACTTTGATTCAACTTATATAGTACGCCTGCCGGAGTTGCTGTTGGAGTGGCAAGTCTTGTAGCAAGCTTGTTTGGTGGAGTAGGGAATGATACAGGGAAAGTTATTCAGAATGGGGTATCCGCAATGACTGAAATGGCCCGGACTTTGCAGCCGTTGACTAGGTACGACCTTTTTCAAATTCGTTTCCCATTCCTTGAATTCTCTTTACAAAATGGTACAATTATTCGTTTTGTTTCTGGAAAAGGGGTTATCGAGAGAGCACATTCAGGCAGTGGTTGGGAAATAGTATAAGATTATTTAACAAAGAGAACCTGATACTTATTGTATCAGGTTCTCTTTGTCCCGTATTATCGTAACTTCTATATTGAGCCTAGAAATGAATTTAAAGCATCTATTTTTCATTGAATTAGTATATAATTGGAAAGTGGCGATTGTGGAGCAGTATATTAATACCAGGAAAGGAAGTGAATTGTAATGAAGGAGCGTAAGTCAAACTGGATAATAGCGGGAATTGTAATTATTGGAATTATTATTTATGGGATTTATTTTTTTATGAGCTTATCTACAACTATGGATAAAGCGGTACTCAATAAGATTGATGATACAAACGTTACTCTTCAAATTATCCGAATACCTCTTAAAACAGATTCGGTCCCAAGTAAAGATGTAACTGTCATTGATCAAAATCAGATTCGAAAAGTGTTTCAACCAATGTCTAATCTCAAATTAAAGAAAACATCTAATTTTGATAAAGTAGATGCTGCCTCTGAGTATGATGTGTTTATCTATTCAAAAGAAAATCAAAAGCTCCTCTTCCGTGTCGCATTCCTTAATGAAAAATATGTTTACGTTTATGATAAAAGTAAGAAAGAAACGATTCAAAATTATTCTATAGTAAGTAAGCTCGACTATAAGTCATTTTCGGATATGCTCGAACAATTACTAACTTCTCCATAAATCTAGCAGTGGTATAAATTTAAAATCAAGCATTTACAGCACTGTGTCTGTGAATATAAATAATAATTAAAAAATGGTTTTTTCTTAGGGGAGTTGCGGCTAACGCAGCTCCCTAAGTCTGTTGAACCAATGCGCCTATTTACGTACCGCTTTGATATCCCCTGTTTTTTCTTGTTCCTCCAAGGACTGAATTGCTTGAGTGAGTAAATGCAACGAAGTATCCAATTTTTCTAACTTCTCCCCTATGGTATCCAGCACATAACGAATCAAAATAAAGCAGAGTGTGACCGGAAAACCTACATTGGTTATCAAAGGTACCACATCTTCAATCTTCATGTATTCATTCCTTCCTCAATTTATGCTTTTAGGATAGGGAAACTGACCTTCTTGTTTCACAACCATTTCACTAAATATAAAAAAATGGTATAATATATAGGAACAAATGTTCTTATTTGGTTGTTGTTTTCCTCTCGAAATTTCCCTACTTACATATGTAATATAAATTCGGAGGGAGAGAACCACTTTGGAACAGAGTGAATACAACCGCTATAAGACTGAAATTTATCGCATTGGCTGGAGATTGCAGTACCGGGCTAAGAAGCTCAGAGGGCACGAGCAAAGCTATGAGCGTGATTTGCCGGCTCCTTCCTTTACAGAATCTTCGGATAACCGGGTCGTGGTCGAGCAATGAGTGAAGAAAACTTAAATGATTATTATATAAGTGTTCCTTTGGCTTCACACTTTAAGAAAGGATCAGTTTGCTGAAAAAGATCTTTTGACCGCAATAAAAAGGCTTTTCACCCTCCTTTGCGAGATGGTGAAAAGCCTATTTGCTTCCCTAAAATTTCTCCGGGAACTGCTTCACAATCCCCTCAGTCAACAGGTCGGCAAAATGTATCATATGGACCTCATTCTTGTCGGTTGCAGCAATGGAAGCGGGATAGTCTGCCTTGAGGATATCAAGCACGATGTCCGTCACGAGCTGCAAATGCTCGTACAGCATATCCTGCACCTGTTTCACGGGCCAGTTCGGGTTCAATCCGCTCAGGAAGCGGGCAATCTTATCGGCGTTCCGGTGCCAGTCGGCCTGGAGCTTCTGTACCTCTCCCGCATTGCCCTTCTGGGCGGCCGCGACAATCTGTCCGGCGATCTGAATATGCTCCTTCAGCAGTCCGGCCAGCTTGCTGCCGTTCGCCTCCCCGTAATAACGCCCCAAGACATTGCCGATGTCCTCCTGATTCCTGAGCAGCCGCTCCAGGACATCCTTCTGGTCCGGGTTATTGTAGAGGGCGCTGACAATATAGTTGTGCGTCCAAATGGTGTGGTCAATCCACACCTGCTGCATCTCGCTTCTCAGCTGCACCACTTGCGGGCTTATGCAGGCAGCTTCCTTCTTTGCGGCCGCGAGCGCCTGTACCGGAACCGCAGCTTGGGCCAGACTGAAGACGAGCCCAAGAGTAAACACCGTTAACCATAGCTTTTTCACATTCAACTGCTCCTTTGTATGGGATGCGCGAATCTGCATTATTATGGCTAGAATGGATGATAATTATTTGTGAAAAAGCCGGATAAGCGCGGATATCTCCTCCAGGGTCTCTTGCTGGCCATTCCTGATCCACATGATCCAGATCTCAAATACGCCGGCGCTCATGAAATGAATCCAATACTCTCGCCTTGCCCCGTTCCAGTCTGGAAACGGAATCAGCTCATCGTAGAACTGTGCAATATGGTGCTTGAAGATCTGATACAGCAGCCCTGTGAAATTGCCTTCAATCGCCAGGCGGAAATCAGCGGAGAAGGTTTGGAAAAAGCGGGTCAGATCCGTTATCTTTTGCTCGTGATTCGGTTTGTGGGCGATTTTATAGAAGATATCGGCAAACTTAGGCTCATAGTATCCGGTCACGACCTGCTCAAGGCTGTCATAATTCCGGTAGAAGGCCATCCGGCTGACCCCGGCTTTTTTGACAAGCTCCGAGATGGTCACCTCTGACATTTTTTTCGTCCGCAGCAGCTCCAGCAGGGCAATCGTGATCCATTCCCGGGTGTCTTTTTTGATCAATTGTGCATGATCGGTGGCTGCCATTACAGTTCCTCCATTCTGTCACACATGCCTGTTAACGGCTTGATAGCGATAAGGTCCAGCCTTATTATAGGGTAAAACACGTTACAAGTGTAACGTCTACCGGAGGAGATATTGATTATGGGAGAGCATAACAAGCCTGTAGTGCTGGTGACCGGAGGCTCAGGATTCATCGCTGTGCATATTATTGTGCAATTACTGGAGAAGGATTATCGTGTTCGGGCTACTCTGCGGTCTATGGGCAGACAGGATGAAGTGAAGGCCATGGTGTTGGCGGGCGGCGGGGCTAATATAGAGGACTTGTCGTTTATAGAGGCTGATCTGACTTCGGATAAGAACTGGAATCAGGCGGTGAAGGAGGCGGATTATGTGATTCATGTAGCTTCTCCAACGCCTAATCGGATATATAAAGACGAGAATGAAATGATTCAGCCGGCGCGTGAGGGGGTTCTGCGGGTGCTAAGAGCAGCGCGCGAGGCCGGGGTCAAACGTGTGGTCCTAACCTCTGCCTTCGGAGCCATTGGAGTGGGACATAAGCAGCATGCAGGCTCTTATACTGAAGAGGACTGGTCCAATACAGACGCGAACATCCATCCCTATCAAAAATCCAAGACCCTCGCTGAACAGGCAGCCTGGGAGTTCATCCGCCATGAAGGCAGAGGGCTGGAGCTGTCTGCAGTCAATCCCGTCGGTGTGATGGGACCCATTCTGGGCAAGGATTACTCTCACTCTAATGAGATTGTCCGCAACATGCTGGAGGGCAAGCTGAAGTCGGTCCCCAAGATCTATTCCGATTATGTGGATGTCCGGGACGTAGCCGCACTGCATATTCTGGCTATGGTGCGTCCCGAAGCCAGCGGGGAACGGTTCATCGCTTCCAGCGCCGAGAATCTCTCTACGCTGGAGGTAGCCCGGATTCTGCGGAAGCACCTGGGGCAGGACGCAGAACAAGTGCCTACGAGGGAAATGCCCAATCTGCTTGTCCGCGCCGCGGCGCTGTTCAATCCCAAGCTAAGAATGATAGCTACTCTTCTGGGCCAGGATATGTCAACGAGTAATCAGAAGGCCAAACGTCTTCTGGGATGGAACCCGCGCCCGGCAGAGGAGGCTATTATAGCTACTGGGAGAAGTATGATAGACATTATTAAAGAGAAGATAAAATGACAAAAGTGACCATTCCAATGATAGAAAAGGAGACGGGGTGGTCAATCCTCAAATTTAACATGATCCAGTATCGTATTTCCCCACTCAGGGAGTAAGCGGGCGTCTCCCGCAAAGCGGCTTCCGGCGACCGACCCGTTTTGAAACAGCGCCCCCTCAAAGCTGCATTCCTCGAACCGGCAATACAACAATAAGGCACTGCGGAAGTTAGCGCCATCAAAGCGGCAGCGGGTGAAGGACACATCATTTGCGATCACTTTGCTTAAGTTGCAGTCTGTGAAATCACAATCCTGGAACGTCTTGCTCATTCTGGCACCATTCAGCTTCGCTCCCCGGAAGGAACAGTGATTGAAGGTATGGGTCACGAATCTGTTGTCCAGTCTTACACCATCCAGCCAACAACGGGTGAGCGTTGAGGTGTTCAAGGTTGCCGCATCCTCGAAACGTGAGTAAGAGAAATCAATATCCTGTAGAGTGAGGTACTGTATGCTCTCGGTCAGAGTAACTCCCCGGTAATCCTTGAGTCCTGTTTGCGTCTGTCCATAAGGGGAGATGGGAAAGGAACGGTCCTTTTGATGGAGATTATGTTTACCTGAAATCGCAGCTAGACAGCGGTTCACTTCAGAGAGCTGGTCGTCCTGCCATCTGGCCAAGAGGAATTTCTTGTTCAAGGTAGCTCCTCCTTGCATTAATTTGGTAAAATAAATGAAATCTAGTTTATATGTTAGTATGTCAAGTCACTATAGACAAGCCATTAAAGGAGGCCATCCATCCGTGGGAAGATCGTTTGCAAATCTGCATATCAAGTCAGGTGACCTGGAGAAGACGCTTCAAGCCTTACAGGAGCTGACCGGGAAGCATGGCAAAGTACTGGGTTATCCTGACACACCGGAGCGTAAGGCCGTTATCTATGTAAGCCAAAGTAATGAGGGCTGGATCAGCGTGCTTCACGATTATTTCGTATGGGGTACGGTGAAAAAGGCAGGCAGAACGTTGTCCGGGCTGCTACAGGAGCCGGTGATGACGGTGGCATATATGAATGAGGAGATCTTCGAGCTGTCGTTCTTTGAGCAGGGGGAGATCCAGGCCGAACGAATCTTCTGTGAGCCGTGGACCCGGGAGGAAATTGAACAGCTGCGGGAAGAGCGTATAGCAGACGAATATATCCAGCGGGTGCTCGGGATGCAGACTGAAGATGAGAGCTTCGGCGCATTCATCAGCCTTACGGGCCCGGAGCAAGCGGTGGAGCGCCTGTCTGAAATTACTGGAATGTCTCTATGGTGCGATGCGGAATGGTTACCGTATGAAGAGACGCTCAGAGCGCGCTTTGTTACGTATGAATGGTAGAAGAAGATGCTAAAAAACAGCGGATTCTACAAGCTGCGCTTCTTCATCACACCCGGGGAGCTTAAGAGAGTTGTAGAGCTTCTGGAGCCCACGCAGATGCGGTATTATTTAACCAATTATACCCATACAGAGCATGATCAGAATCAGGTGGTGGAGTCGTATCGCGCCTTCTATCAATATTATACAGCTGCGGGAAAAGAGAGCGGGGTGCGCCCCTTCTTCATCTATTCGATGCCGGTTCTGCCGGATACGGAGAGCTTTGGTTTTTTTGCGAGAAATGAGGGGATTTCTAATTACCGGCTCTATTCAAAAAATGACCAAGCCTCTCCGCTTCTCCGCGCAAGACCCGGAGGCGATGGAGGAACAGAAGCCCTCTGCACGCATAAGCCGTGCGGCGGCTGAAGATTTAAGCAACTCCTGGATGGTCAGACAATACGGACTCGTGATCCATAGGCAGCCAGGGCCTAGCTGATCTATTGGATTATCCATGAAAGGGAGGGGAACAGATGGCGCTGAAGTTGGCGTGTACCTGGGGCGTGCTGGCTCTATCATGCAGTGCGGTATGGTGGAGCTTCAAGACCGAAAAGCTGATCACCGTCTCCTGGCTGATGTTCCTGCTCCCTGCGATTCTCCAGCTTATTGCTGCTGTGCGGATCGGGCCGGGCAAAGCCAAGTTATTTCTTGTATTCGGCTGTATTAATCTGCTGTTCGCGGCCCTGACCGGTGCGGCCGTCTGGTATCTGGTCCAACTGGCAGACGCCTATAGAAGGGGGAAATAATTCAAGCATGTCTTAAGCGCGGGGGGAGGGGTGCTAATATGCAACTGGGTTTTACGCTGGATACCCATGGAACCTGTGTGGGTGTACTTAGAGATGAATTGATGCCGTTAGAGGAACTGGCAAATACATGCGAGTTTCCCTATGCTATCTTTGTGGTGTTCCGGGTATTGCCTGATAGCTATGGGCGGAGAACGTTCAGACGTTTTGACAGCGGGGATCATACCCTCTATCTGGATCTCAGCCTAAGCTACGAGTTGTACCAGCGCATGTCCAAGAATGAGCAGCGCGAGGCCTTGGGCATTCACCTGTACAGCTATCTGGCAGAATCCCTTGCCAAGTATACCAAGCATGCCGGTAAGACTGCCCAAGCTGAGCTGCTGGAACGGGTGAAATGCTGGATGCTGGCCAATAACTGGCTGGAAGGGAAAATCCACCAGGCACGCCTCCTCCTCTCCCGCGAGATGGGACTCCATGAGGTTAGCCGGACCTTGAAGCTGCCGCTGGAGGAGATTGAGTATATCCTGCTGCGCATGAATGACGATGCGCCAGCTGCTGTTCATCCTGACAACCTATAATCATCCCTTATCAGGAAGAGAGGAGACAACGTATGTATGAGCGTCTGACCGAGTTATTAAGCAAGCCTTCCCCGATCCGGTGGTTTCCGGGTCATGAGGCCGAGGAGAGCTGGATTGCCGAAGCTGAGGAGGAATTAGGCTTCAAGCTGCCGCCGTCTTACCGCTGGTGGCTGACCCGTTATGGGGGTGGGAGCCTGGGGGACGGGCAAATTCTGACGCTGGTTGCTCCTGAGGATAGGGAGTATACCGACTGGGATCTGCTGTATATCCACAGGCTGAACCTGGCGGAGGATTGGTGGGTAGCCCGGTTTCCGCATCGCATGGATCTGTTCGTGCCGGATAGCGATGAGCTGTATTACTTCGACACCTCTTCCCCCGATGAACAGGGAGAATTTCCGGTCATGCGTTATGACCTGATGAATGATCTGATCGAGGAATACGCCCCGACATTCGCCGGATTCCTGGAGCAGCTGATTGATGAGCGTTCTCCTAGAATTCCTTAGTGGAGCAGCCAGTTAGAGGGAGGACAGCCATGAATACAGCGCAGGAAATAGAACGGTTGGCGGCGGAGATTGCGGAGGCGGCCCGGAGGGCGTTCCGCGAGCTTTTTGCGAATGGGGAGCGTTACTATTACTGTACGTTATATACAACGGGCGAGGGACACGCGCCAAGCCTCTCCGCCTGGTCGCGGGAAGCCCTGGAGCAGGAGGCGGCCAGACAGGCAGAAGGCAGCAGCATACCAGCAGCAGAAATCGCCGGGCTAATCAAATGGTCTTATGCCGATTCGCCTTATTGCTGCTTCGGGGATGAGCATTTCGATGAGGTCAAGCAGTCCTTCCAGGCGCGTCCGTCCATTGCAGTGTTGGAGGCTGACGCAGGGAATCATGAGTTCGGGCTGCGGCTGGAGGCCATGGAGCTGGCGATGCGGCTACTGGATGCTGAGGGGCTGTTCGCACTCAATCAGCCGCGTGAGGACGTATGCGTGCTTGCCGAAGTGATGCCGCCGGATGAGGGGAATACGGACATTGCCCTGCGGCTGAACCGGGCAGAATTTCCGGCGATGCAGGCCTGGCTGGCGGAAGCAGCAGAATAAGATTATTGATGAATAACTCACGCAGGAAGCCGGGGGAATGACGAATGTATATTGTATCTGAGCCCAAGAGGTTGTCAGAGCATCACAGGCAGCAGCTCGAAGCAGAGAACACCGTTCTGTATCCGCCAGCGTACCTCCAGTTCTTGCAGCAGTACGGCGAAGGGACGTATCGGGGCTGGATGAATGTGCAGGCTCCTGACCCGGAGGTGCTGCGGCCTTTTGCCGGATACGGGTTATGGGAGCATGATCAAGACAGTCCTATAACGGAACAGCAGATCGGGGAGTGTACAGCTATCGGGACCACCGTGGACGGTGATTTCCTGGCAGTCCATCCGGGGGTGAACGGGCTGCTGTGGCTGCCACGTCATGCGGAGCAGATTCAAGCGATTCCGCTGCCGGCCGGGGAAGAGGAAGAGGCCGTTGGCTATGCCCTGATTCTGGACGGCATCTACCGCCGGATGTATGGGCGTAGCCAGGAGGAGAGTGTCTATTATGAGCCTTGGACGGGAACCCGCGAGCATATCTTCCTGCGGATGCCGCCGGGAGCGGGCCAGCTGACGCTTACAGAGCTGGCGGACCTGTACCGGGCGGACCATCCGCCGGATCTCTTCATTGCGAATCCTTACGTCTGCTACCTGTTCTATCGGGAGCTGGGGGGCTATATCCGCTTGAATCTGGCGGGTGGGCAGGAGGTAGCCATTTTCTATGAACAGACAGCCGGGCAGGTATTCGCCAAGACGAAAGCGTGGCTTCTGTCGAAGGGATGCGAATTGTATTCATAGGAGTGAAGAATAAGGAGGAGTGCGGATGATTGTCCTGAAGGACATAGGGAAATTCGAGGTACTGCCGGAGCGGGCGCTGCAGATCTATCAGGGGGATGTTCCGGCCTTGCAGGCCGCGATTGCTGCGGGCTGGGATATCGAAGCGGAGCTGGAGCTTAGCAAGCGTACCACGATCAGTCCGCTAGACCTGGCGATTATTACGCAGCAGACCGGGGTGGTGAAGCTACTGGTGGAGCATGGCGCGAAGCTGAATGTCCGCCAGAATCCGGCCTTCCTGCGGGCGATTCGTTATGGCAAGGAGGATATCGTCCGCTACCTTGCTGCACAGGGCGCGAAGCTGGACCTGCTCAGCCGGACAGGATCAGGTGCCTATTCACAGGCGTACTACGGCAACAAGAAGAATATCCCGCTGATCCATGAGCTGGGTCTGGACATCCGGCAACATGCTGGTGCCGTGCTGCGGCAAGCCGTCTCGGACCATGATCTGAAGACGCTTACCTATCTGCTGGAACAAGGAGTAGATATTAACTATAACAAGCCGGATATGGTCTAT
This sequence comes from Paenibacillus sp. FSL H8-0048, assembly GCF_038002825.1. Taxonomy (NCBI): domain Bacteria; kingdom Bacillati; phylum Bacillota; class Bacilli; order Caryophanales; family Paenibacillaceae; genus Paenibacillus; species Paenibacillus sp. FSL H8-0048. The sequence continues at coordinate 4,786,211 of NZ_JBBODF010000001.1, forward strand.
CCTTACGGGGCGACACCGCTGACGGTGGCTGCCCGGATGGGGAATATGAACATGGTCCGCTTCCTGGTTGAGCGCGGTGCGGACATATTGATTACGGAGAAGGACGGTGAGCGGCCGTATACGATTGCGGTCAGCAGCAAGCATACCGCCATGGCGGAATACCTGAAATCACTGGAACCGCCGGATGCCCATAATGTAGCGAACAAGAAAGCGGAGCTGGCCAAATATAAACTGCCGGATGAACTGGTCCAATTCCTTACCGGGGACGAGCTGCGCCTGACGCTTGCCCCCAATGAGTATGAGATCGGGTACATCGACTTCTTCACCTTCACTGACACGATAGAGATGAAGGCTGGCCGGCGCAAGCTGCTGCGCCTGTCTGCCGATATCGACAATTATTCCGCTCTGGTGCTGGTCTGGAATCCGCAGAAGAAGGGGCGGCTCGGCTGTTATGATCTGGAGCATCAGACATATGCGGATCTGTGCAGCTTCCCGGAATTTGTTATGCAGCCTGAACACTACCTCATACAGTTCATGGAGGGAGAGCTGGACGGATCATGAAGGAGAGGCTGTCTGAAATGAATCATAATTATGAGACCTATGAGACCGCCGAGACCCTGAACGGGCTGGAGGACATGCGCTCCGAGCTAACCGGGTATTGTTACCGGATGATGGGCTCCATCTTCGAGGCGGAGGATGCTGTCCAGGATACCATGATCCGGGCCTGGAAGAACCAGGAGAAGATGAGGCAGCAGGCTTCTCGGAGGGCCTGGATGTACCGGATTGCCACCAATGTCTGTCTGGACCGGCTGAGAAGCGCCAAACGAAGGGCGCTGCCGATGGATCTCTCAGAACCGGCTGCTGTGGTTGCAGAGCCTAAGGAGAGTCTGCCGCAGCATTCCTGGATCTGGCCCGCTCCGGGCCATGTGGATGATCCTGGTAATATCCTAGTCAGCAGAGAGACCTTGCGGCTGTCCTTCATTGCACTGCTTCAGCTGCTGCCACCCCGCCAGCGTGCCGTGCTGATTCTGCAGGAGGTCTTCCGGTGGTCGGCAGCCGAGACCGCCGGGGCACTGGAGATGACCGTGGCTGCAGTGAACAGCGCAATGCAGCGGGCACGGGCAACCATGGCGAAGGCACAGCTCCGGTCCGAGGCCTTGCAGGCTGACGATGATGAAGTGGACGAAGGACTGATTACCCGGTACGTGGAGGCTTTTGAACAATACAATATTGCGGCGCTACTCGCCTTATTCCAGGAGAACGGCAGCCTGTCGATGCCGCCATTTACGATGTGGGTGCAAGGCGGCGCGGATCTCGCGGCCTTCTACCAGATCACACGCAGTCACTGTGTGGGCTCGCGGTTGATACCGGTCCGGGTGAACGGGAACCGGCCTGCCGTTGCCCAGTATGTTCCCTCAGGAGAAGACGGATTGCTGGTCCCGTGGGCGATTCATGTGCTTGAGCTGAGCGGGGGGAAGATCGCGCATGTTCATCATTTTATAGATGCTGAATTATTTATTCGCTTCGGATTGCCGGAGCACCGATGATTCTGCCGCGGCCGGAACGTCTATACTAATGAATCGCATAAGCGACACCATTCCGAATTTAAGGAGGAACAATCAATGACAGTCAAACTTACTCCCTACATCACCCTGGAGGGACGCACGCAGGAGGCTATTCAGTTCTATGCACAGACTATGGGTGCTGAAGTTCTCTCCATCCTGACGTATGGTGATATGCCGGACCTCCCGGACACGTTCCCGGATGAGGTACGGAGCCTGGTGGCCCATGCCAAGGTACAGGTGGGCGGCACGGAGCTGATGTTCTCGGATACTCCCGGCGGTATGCCGGTTGAGAGCGGGAAGCGGGTAACCATCTGCGTGACTACGGATAGTGTGGAGGAGTCGCGGAGAATTTTTGATGCACTTCAGGAGGGCGGTAAAGTCAATATGCCGTTTCGGGAGGAGCCGTTCAGCCCCGGCTTCGGCGATCTGACGGACAAGTTCGGAGTGACGTTCCAGATTTATACGGAGCTTGGGTAGAGTAGAAACCGAAATAGGAGAGTATCGGGCATTTCATCAAGAAGATTCCGGCAGAGAGGTGTTACGTGTCGATGCGCTGTAAGAGGCTTGGAGAGGGCTGCATGCGATGAGCGTGCAGCTTTGTTTTATGTTATGGGGAGTGCGTCTGCCGAATGTAATCGAAAAACCGATCACATTCGGCGTTGCGTGGGCAAGTGGGCCGGATGTATAAATGTGTGGTTGCGTAGCAGAACGTAATTCATCAGTTAGGGGAGTCTGTGTTTACACTTTTCGCATAATCACCAGTGCGTGCAAACTATACCCGAGCAGACTCTTATCCTCACAGGTCCGCAGATGAAACTGAAGCCAGTGTTCGAAATCTTCTGGCCGCGCCCCATTGATATGATTAGCTAGAAGATAGCCGATCCCGTCTGTTCCAAGATGGGCAACGATCTCTGTATGATAGGCTGACGCCATGTGTTCCATTTCCTGAGGTGACATATGTAGGAATAGACCATCCTTCGTCTGGCTGGTATGCCAGGTAAGTACATCTTCCATGTTCCTGAGTCCATCACTTATGCTCAATACCGAAACGGCGGCATTGTTAATATAGGAGACCGCGAGTAATCCGCCCGGCTTCAGTACGCGCAGGCATTCGGTCATGGCAAGCTGCCGGTCTTCATTGCCGATATGATAAAAGGCTCCCATGTTCAAAACAACATCAAAGGCTTCGCTGTTAAAACGGGATAAATCTGTGATGCTTCCTGTATACATATCAGCCAATAGCGGGCGTATGCGCTGCTTCTCTCTGATGATGTCTACATTATGAGGAACAATATCTCCAGCAACTACCTTATGCCCCAATTCTGCAAGCTGAAAGGAGTAATTCCCCGTTCCTGCACAGCCGTCAAGAATGTAGGCTTCCGCCTTAAACAGCATCTTAAAGTAAGACATCGTTGTGATCCATTCGATCTGATGCCCGTTATCCCTGAACAGCCTTCCCTCCTCATCATAGGAATCATAATAATCGATTATCGCATCCATCGTATTGCCCTCCTTGTAGTATGGCCGGGCTCATCTTGAAATGCTGCCCTCCCCCTACCTTAGCGGATCAGGGGAGGGCAGGCTATGATCAGGATTACTTGAAGATCCGCTGCGAGAACTGATACAGTCCGCTGCTCCAGACCTTGCCTTCATGTCCGCCTACATCCAGATACCACAGATGTGGAACGTTCATGCTGGTCAGGCTGTTATGGAAATTCTGGCTGACATAGAGCAGGCCGTCCGAAGCGCCGCAGGAGATCCAGAGCAGCTTCAGCTGGCTGGCAGTCTGCGCCGGATTAGTAATCAGCTGTGAGGCTGACTTCGTATTCGGAGCAGAGGAGAACGCGCCGATCCAGGAGAACTTGTCCAGATGCTTCAGGCCGAAGTTCAGCGTCTGTCCGCCGCCCATGGATAAGCCGGCCAGGGCACGGTTTTGCTTGTTTTTGTATACAGGGAAGTGAGAGTCAACGTAAGGAATGAGGTCATTGATCAAATCGAATTCAAACCGCTCGAAGGCGGCTACCTTATCCGGTGCATAAATATCGCCGATCGGGCGGTCATCCGCCATCGCGCGGCCGTTCGGGAACACCACGATCATCGGCTCAAGCTTGTTCTCAGAGTACAGGTTGTCCAGGATATTACGCGGATTCATCCCGTTCAGCCATTCGTTCTGATCCCCGCCGATGCCGTGCAGCAGGTAGAGAACATTGTAGGTCTTGGAAGGGGTATAGCCCGGAGGGGTATATACCATCGCGTTTCTTGACTTGCCTACGGTAGTCGAATAATAAGAAATCTGCTGTACGTTGCCGTGCGGAATATTATTGCGGTATGATGCATAGCCTTGAGGAGCGGGAGTGATGGTGCTGGTTACAGCCGCAGCGGCATCCGCAGAGAGACTCAGATTCTGCTCCTCTGTCACAGGTGATGCATACGACATTGCAGGCAACAGCAGGGCTGTCGCCAGAGCGAGACTTGCAATTCGGGTCATTATTTTCTTCATTTCATATCTCCTCCTTAATTCGATTGGTTAAGCTGAGTTGCCTTCCCTCTACAGAAACGGAGCCGCCTCCTCCTCTCCCGACATATTATGTAAGCGCATCCACATTGAGGATACCATAAATGGGGTATTATGTAAATTGTTTTCGTGGATTCTCAGAATAAGGGGGTCCGGCAGTGCATCTTAATGTTGTCATACCGGGAGCAGCAGGGTAATAGATAGGAATAGAAGCTTCCAAATATCTGGATTTGAGGCGGGAGCCGGGGACTGGAGGGATGGATCATGCTAGGACAGAGTGTATCAGGAGTCAGTCCGGTACAGGTCATCATGGCCTACGGCGGCACACAGAGCGATGTCAGTTCTCTGGAGAAGCAGCGGAACCGGCTGATGATGGAGCTGGACCGGGTGAATGCGGCGCAGGGCGGGCAGGCGACGTCCTACCGCCGGGAGCAGCTCCAGCGGCAGATCCGTCTCCTTGAGGTTCAGCTCGCGCACAAAGCCGGAAGCAGCGCGGTTACGGATGTGAGCGCCGCCGCCCAGAATGTTCAGGCTCCGCCCTGGCGGATGGAGTGGAAGGGCGGTCTGAAGGGTATCGGCCAGACCGATCCCCGGACGGCGACGGTGGATGCGGAGGGCCATTTCGACGCTTTAATCTAAGGTTGGAATCAGGATGCGATTAGCGTAACGGTGATGAACCGGGGGCTAATCGCATTTTTGGTGAGAGGGATGCAACGGATGCTAAGCATTCTCTACTATATACATAAGAGGACGTATAGGAGGACAGCAGATGGAAGATGAGGGGATAGTCCAGCTATACTTACAGCGCTCGCAGCAGGCCATCACGGAGACCCGGAACAAATACGGTGCTTACTGCCGGGCGATCGCCAGGAACATTGTCGCGAACCATCCCGATACCGAAGAGTGCGAGAACGATACATACCTGGCTGCGTGGAACGCTATTCCGCCTCACCTGCCCAGGAGGCTACCGGTATTCTTGGGGCGAATCACCCGCAATATTGCGCTCGACAAGCATGGGTATAACACAGCCAAGAAGCGGAGCCGCCAGTTCGAGGTGATTCTGGAGGAGCTGGAGGACTGCCTGCCTGCGGCGGAGACGGTAGAAACGGAGCATGCCGCAGGCGAAACGGCCCAGTTGATCAATGAATTCCTGTATGGGCTGGAGGAGGAGACGCGAAATATATTCATCAGGCGGTATTGGTATGCGGATTCGATAGAATCCATCGCCGGCAGGTTCGGTATGAGCAGCAGTAAGGTGAAGTCGAGCCTATTCAGGACCCGGAACAAGCTTAGAGTTCATTTAGACCAGGGGGGCGTTCACCTATGAAGCGGGAGGACTTATATAAGGAGATCGGACTGATTGACGAGGAGCTGATTGCAGCAGCTGAAGACAGCGGAGTAAGAGGCAGGAGCAGGGGCCACAGGTTCTCCAAAATCGCCGTAGTCGCCTGTCTAGTCGTATACAGCTCGACTTCTACCGTACTGCTTGCCACAGAATACACCAGAAATAAAACGGAGGAGCCTTATATCCGTTATCTGACAGCGGAGGATATGGAGCTGGCCCCCCGTGCGCAGTATGAGGCCGGCAAATTCCTGAAGGCGTTAACCAGCGGCAACGATGACAAGGTATATATTGCGGTGAACCGGCTGGTGGAGAGCTTCAACGATCCCAAGGCGCGGGAGCTGGCGCTGCAGAAGCTGCGGCCCTTCTTGACCAGTGATTCCGCGAAGATCGCGGAGTCGGCTGCTTTTGCCACAGATATCCTGTCGAAAAGCTACCAGAGTCCGTATCTCCACAAAATGGCTGACGGGAGCATCGTATTTGCCTTATTCAACAATTATTCGGATTACGGTACCCAGAATGTACTCTGGCGTATACAAGATGATGTGCTGGAACCGTATTTCAGCTTCGCGGCCCCTTCCATGTACATTAAGGAAATCCTCCCGTCCCCGGACCGGAAGCTCCTTGCGGTGGTTACGAGCTCCAATAAAAGCGAATTCGTGCAAATTCTGAATGTGGAGAAGGGGACGATCAGCCCGGAGCTGGTAGAGTCGGCGAGAATCAGACATGGCGCGCAGCGTAAGCTGGATACTTGGACGCGCAGTGATCATGAGAATTACAGCTATGCGGACCATCTGGTGTGGAGCAATAGCGATACATTAGCGTTCGAGGGCTCCCTGGCCTACGACGATACAGCCATTATTGAGAATGTTAGTGTGACGTACCGGTTTAGGGATAAGATCATGGAGATACAGCCGGTGAAGTAGTGAGTTTTTGCTACACGAATATAGCTGCGAATGGATCATACATCCGTCCGCGGCTTTTTTGTGATGTGATGAATTTAAGAAAGTTTTAATCTTTACCCGACTTCTTCTTAAATAGTTGCGCCTATTCTTGAATACAAGGAGGGAGCAACTTGAAGAATTGGGCCCGTAAGGATTCATCGGCGGCTTGGTTATTTCTGGCACCCAGTCTCATCGGGTTTGCCTTGTTTTATCTGATTCCGTTTGGCATGGGCGTGTTCTATTCCTTCATGGACCGTGCGGTGGACGGGCAGTATGTGGGCCTGCAGCAGTACCGGGAGCTGATCGCGGGCGACTCCTTCCGCAAGGCAGCCTCTAACACCTTCTACTTTAGTATGGTGAGTGTTCCGCTGCTGATTGTGCTGTCGCTGGGACTCGCGCTGCTGCTCCATAAGAAGCTGTATTTTCAGAAATGGCTAAGAACTGCTTATGTTCTCCCGCTGGTCGTGCCTGTCGCGTCCATCATCCTGGTCTGGCAGATCCTGTTCGACTGGAACGGGGCGCTGAATGCGTGGCTGGGCAGCTTCGGTCTGGCCCGGGTGGACTGGATGAAGACGGAGGCCGCGCGGAATGTCATTATGATGATGTATGTGTGGAAAAACATCGGGTACAACGTGATCCTGTTCCTGGCCGGACTGCAGCAGATCCCGAAGGATTACTATGAAACCGCCCAGATTGAAGGGGCCGGCCGTCTCAGGCAGTTCCGGAGCATTACGCTGGTCTACTTAACCTCTACGATGTTTTTTGTCGTCATGATGTCGGTCATTAACTCCTTCAAGGTATTCCGGGAGACGTATCTGCTGGCCGGACCGTATCCGCATGACAGCATCTATATGCTGCAGCATTTTATGAACAATATGTTCCTGTCCCTGGATCTCCCGAAGATGACAGCGGCATCTGCCCTGATGGTTGGCGGCATTCTTATCCTTGTTCTCGGGCTGTTCGCCATGGAGCGCCGGTACCGTCGAAATATGGAATAGAGGTGGAGAGGTATGCCAGTGGATAAGGTCTTACCCAAGCTAATATTAACCTTCATTATGGGTGTGGTTGCCCTGCTGACGCTGTTCCCGATTGGGGTCACGCTTATCAATTCGTTCATGAGCAGCCGCGAGATTGAGATCAATTACGGTCCCGTCGGACAAATGAACACGGTCATAGAGGGCAGGAGCGATCCGTTCGCGAACCTCAAATGGTTGCCGGATCAGGTCTCCCTGGAGCAGTACGGCAAGGTGCTGCTGGAGAGCCCAATGTACCTATCGATGTTCTGGAACTCGGTGTTCCTGGTGGTGCCGATCATTGCCGGACAGACGCTTATTGCTGCCCTGGCTGCGTACGCATTCTCCAAGCTGAGATTCCGGGGCCGGGAGCTCCTGTTTCTGGTCTATGTCCTGACGATGCTGATGCCCTTTCAGGTAACTCTGGTGCCCAACTACATCATGGCCGACCGCTTGGGGCTGCTGAATAGCCCGGGTGCCATTATCCTGCCTGGTATTTTTGCGGCCTTCGGTGTGTTCATGCTCAGGCAGTTCATGCTGGAAATTCCGTATGCCTATATCGAAGCGGCCAAGATGGATGGAGCCGGACATTTACGGATTTTTGCTACCCTTATTGTTCCCATGGTTCAGCCGGGTCTGGCCGCGCTTACGATTCTCTTATTCGTCGATTACTGGAATATGGTGGAGCAGCCGCTGATCTTCCTGGATAATCCGCTGCGTCAGCCCTTGTCCGTCTACTTATCGAATGTCAGCAGTGAGAAGGGGCTGGCGTTTGCTGCTTCTGTCATCTACATGGCTCCGATGGTGCTGCTCTTCCTGTATGCGGAGACGTATTTCATTGAGGGCATTCAGTTATCCGGGATCAAGGGCTAGGGCTTGCATATGAGGGACTTATGAGAAATAGGAGGAGAACGGGGAAATGGAGATTACAGGAGTGCCCGCAGACCGCAGGCGCAAAAAAAACATTAAAATAGCCTTCCTGCTGCTGCTGGGCGTGTTACTCTTCTTCACCTTCTTCAGCAATACGCTGCAGTCGTTGACCTTGCCTAAGGTGACGACGGTCACGCCGCAGAGCAAGAGCCTTGAATTCACACTGGAGGGCAGCGGAATACTGCGGCCCGTAAATGAAGTGAAGCTCCAGAATGGCAGCGGCTGGAAGCCCCGGGAGGTGCTTGTGCAGGAGGGGGAGCGGGTGAAGAAGGGACAGAGGCTGATTCTCTATGACAGCCAGTCTGCCGAAGCCGGGCTGCAGGATGAAATCGCGCTGCTGGATCAGCAAAAGCTCGGGCAGCAGACCCTGCAGGATCAATTCATTCAGACGTATGCGGAAGGGGATGAGCTCCAGATTCGCAAGGCCCGGCGCGAGATTGAAGCAGGCAAGCAGGACCAGGCCAGGCAGGCGCGTAAAATTGCCGGGATGAGAGACCGGTTAACTGCGGAGCAGCAGCTTAAGGCACCCTTCGACGGGATTGTAACCCGGCTGAATGCCCTCCCGGGGATAATGTCATCAGGCGAGCCGGATCTGGTGCTGTCGAGCAGCCGTGAGGGATTCCAATTCGATTTCACAGCGGACGCGGGGCTATTATCCAGCCTGGGAATTACCTTGGGGGAGAAGCTTGAAGTAGAGGTTCATTCTGCTGAGGGGCCATCGGCCCGGATATTGCCGGGACAGATTGCAGAGATCAAGAGCGCTGAGGCGCGTGCCGGAAGTCCGGCCAGTGAGGATACCAGCAGGGCGGAGGACATCGCACAGAAGACGGTCTTCATTGTAATGAATGACGGTTCGCTTCAGGGGGGAGAGCAGGTTCAGTTCCAGATGAAGAAGCCGTCCCTTCAGGAGGGAGTGGTGGTACCGACTAAGGCCATCCATCAGACGGGCGGGCGCAGTTTCGTTTATACCATCGAGGAGCAGCGGGGGGCACTAGGCAATACGTTTGTCGCCCGTGAGGTTCAGATCCGCTCCAGTATCACGAACGGCCCGGACAGCATGATTATGGCGGATAACCTGTATGGGGATGAGAAGATTATTCTGGAGAGCAGTGAGCCCTTGCAGGACGGGAACCGCGTACGTCTGCAATAGCCGTAGGAGTACGGTCTACTATACGAACAATTATTGGAGGTAGTGAAAGATGAAGAGGATTAACAAAATGGGCTGGCTGGGGATGAGCCTTGCTTTTACAACGATGATGTCAGCATGTAGTTCAGGGAACAGTGCAGAAGCTCCAAACGCAGGAGGAAAGACGGTTCTTACGTTATCGGTTCAGCAGGATAGTGAGTTCTACCGTGCGGTAGAGCAGAAGTTTGAACAGGCTTATCCGGATATAGACTTGCAGATTCAGGCGTATAAGGGGATCAGCGAGAAGATGGAGGGTCCGGATTATGAGAAGTATCAGAAAACCGCCGGTACGGCACTGCTCTCAGGCAAAGGAGCCGATATTTATGAAACGGGCAGCCTGCCCGCCAGTGATTACGTGAGCAAGAAGCTATTCCTTGATATGGATGATTACCTCAAGCAGTCGAAGACGCTGAAGAAGGAGGACCTGCAAATGAATGTGCTGAATGCGCTGAAGGTGAACGGGGGCACCTATATCATTCCGTCCGGGTTCAGCCTGAGAGCATTCCTTGGAGACGGGGATGTACTTAAGCAAGCGGAGATCAACGATAAGAGCTGGACCTGGCAGGATTGGAAGAAAATCTCCAAATCGCTGATTGCATCGGAGCAGCAGGAGGGGTCCGCACACCGATACGCGCTTCCGAATAATCCGCCGGATATGCTGCTTCAGGAGATGGTATTCGACGGCTATAACCAGTTCGTAGACGTAGCTGCGCGCAAGGCCAAGTTTGATTCACCTGCCTTCATCTTTATGATGCGGGAGATTAACGAGATGTATCAGGAGAAATTGATGACCACTGAGCCGGTGGAGACCGAGAATCAATTGTTCTATTCTGCCGTTATACACAACCCGGCGGATTTCATCAACGTTCCGTATACCTATTTCGCCAATCCGAAGCTGCTGTATAAGCCGCATAGCGGAAACTCCGGTGCCATGAGAATTATTCCGAACTATACGTTTGCGATACAGGCCAAATCGCCGGTTGCCGAACAAGCCTGGACGTTCATGGAATTCCTGCTCTCTGATGAAGTTCAGTCTCTGCAGAGCAGAGAAGGCTTTTCCCTGCTCAGATCGCTTAATGACAAGCAGTTCAGTGAGCTTCAGCAGCAGGTGAAGAGCGGAACGTATAAGCTCCCGGACGGCAAGCTTGCCAGTGTTCCAGAGGGACAATTCAAGGTGTTCCAAGACATGATGGATACAGCGGATAACTTCGCCATGATGGATGTGAAGATTCTGAGCATCATCGGCGAGGAAGCAAACGCGTTCTTCAGCGGACAGAAGACGGCTGAGGATGTGGCCAAGCTGATTCAGAACAAGGCGACTACGTACCTTAACGAATAGATCAAAGCCTGGGAGGTCCCGGTATGAAGCGAACCACGATTCTAATCGCAGAGGACGAAATGGAGATTGCCGACCTGATTGCCCTGCACCTTCAGAAGGAAGGGTATCACTGTATCCAGGTGCCTGACGGCCGGGCCGCGGTGCAGGCCATTCAGTCACAGTCCATTGATCTGGCGATCCTGGATATTATGATGCCGGAGCTGGACGGGTACGAGGTTACCCGCCAGGTCCGGGTGAAGCATAACCTGCCAATTATCTTTTTAAGCGCCAAGACTTCAGATTTCGATAAGATTACCGGCCTTGTGATGGGAGCGGATGATTATATGATTAAGCCCTTCAACCCTATGGAGCTGCTGGCCCGTGTCAATTCCCAGCTGCGGCGTTCCCGGCAGTTCAGCCAGCCTCCGGCTGCCCAGCAGGCCCCGGTGCTGGAGTCGGGCGGGCTTATGATATCCCCTGACCGGCATACAGTTACGCTATACGGGAAGGCCATTGACCTCACGCCCAAGGAATTCGATATCCTCTATCTGCTGGCCAGCCACTCCAAGCAGGTGTTTAGCGCGGAGAGTATTTTTCAGCAGGTATGGGGCGAAGCGTACTATGAATCCGGCAATACCGTGATGGTGCATATCCGTACGCTGCGCAGGAAGCTGGGCGAGGATCAGAATAAGGACCGCTTCATCCGGACCATCTGGGGTGTCGGGTACACGTTCAATGACTAAGCGGGCCCGGGGCTTCCGGGCCAGATTAGTCCAGTTCCTGGGGGTAAGCATGCTGCTCTCAGCCGGTCTGACCTATGGGATCTTCAAGCTGCTTCAGCTCTACTATTCCGGGGTGAAGTGGGAGGACCCGGAGGCGGAAGTGCGCCGGTTCATCTACAAGCTCGGGGACTTCAACGTATCGCTGATGCTGTTCATTCCGCTGATGCTGATCTTCTTTTTCAAGTTCACCAAGCCTTATATCCGTTATCTTAACGAGATCTCCAGCGGGATTCATCATCTGGCTAACGGGGAGTTTCAGAATCAGGTGAAGATTGCCTCAAGGGATGAGTTCAGCGCGATTGCAGAGGATCTGAATGCGGCAGGGGCTAAGCTGCTGGCAGCGGTGCAACGGGGGGATTTCGCTGAGAGCAGCAAGGACCAGCTGGTTGTCAATCTGGCCCATGATCTGCGTACGCCGCTCACCTCTGTGCTTGGCTATCTGGATCTGATCCTTAAGGAGGAGAAGCTGCCGATGGAGACGATCAGACACTACGCCACCATTGCCTTCACCAAGTCCCAGCGGCTGGAGAAGCTGATTGACGGACTGTTCGAAATCACCAAGATGAACTATGGCACGCTGCCTATGGTGAAGACGCACCTGGATATCGGTGAGCTGCTCCGGCAATTGAACGAGGAGCTATATCCGGTATTTGAGCGGAATGGCCTGACCTCCCGGCTGAAGATTAGCCCCGGCCTAAACGTCTATGGGGATGGGGATCTGCTGGTACGGGTCTTAGGGAATCTGCTGACCAATGCCGCCCGCTATGGGCAGGAAGGCGTATATGTGGATATTAACAGCCGTCCTGATTCAGGTGCAGTAGCGGTTGAGGTGATCAATTACGGGAATCCCATTCCGCCGGAGGAGCAGGCGCATATCTTCGAGATGTATTATTCCGGGGACCGGGCGCGGACTCATCAGGATGGCGGCACGGGTCTGGGTCTGTTCATTGCGCGGAACATCGTAGAGCAGCATGAGGGAACTCTGTCTGTGGAGAGTAACGAGATATGGACAAGATTCGAGATGCGGCTGCCGCAAGCGTAAGCGAAGTTAAGGGAGGAGAGAATCAGAATCATGTATCATTCCAAGCGAAAATATGCTGCTGCCATGCTAAGCCTGGTGGTTCTCAGCCAGTCCATCGCCTTCGGAGCCTATACGGCTGCCGCTAAATCTTCAGCGGGAACAGCGGCGGCCACCGCCTTACCTACTCTCGAGGAACTGGGGGCGGTCTCCTTGAAAAGCGGCGTGAGTGTGAAGCTCCTGAACGCAGCACTTCAGCCTCAGGAGAGCGGGAATATACTCACGTACACCTTGAATTACTACAACGGAACGGGCAGCAATGTAAGCCTGATCGATTATTTCTCCAAGGTCACCACTTCAAGCGGTGCTGTGATTCAAGGCAAGCCGGTAACAGGCAGTGCTGCGGTCAAGTCTATTCCGGCTAACAGCAGTCAACCGGTGACGTACTACGTCAATGCAGGAAAAGCTGCCAAAATTAACGGAGTCCGCATCGCCTTATTCGGCTGGGATTTCAGCCAGGCGAATTACCAGAAGAAGCTGGGAATGTTCACGATTCCCGGCTCCTACTCTACAGTGACTCCCAAGGGCCAGAGCAAGAAGCTGACTCTGGGAGGGCTGCCGGTGACCGGCAAGGCAGAAAGCATGCATATCTATAAGGTGGACGGCAAGGTATATGCCAGGGTTGGAGTCAGCTTCACCAACTCGGGAGCCAAGGTGCTTAAGGATACGGGCCTGAAGGGATACCTTGTATCGCCGGGAGGCCCGATGTTCGAGCTGAAGGCGGACAAGGCTGACACCCCTATCCAGCCCAAGGAGAAAAGAATCCTCTATTACCTGGCAGACCTTCCTTCTTATACGAAGCTGGACAATATGTCCCTGCAATTCGTTCAGGAGGACGATGCGCTGCAAATGAAGCTGCCGGTTGCCGAATATAAGCTGCCTGCGGCGGAATCACCTAACTTTAATGTACCTGTGAACGCTATGAAACGGCTCAAGGTCAATAACAGCCTGATTGAGACCCAGTTAGCCAGTGCGGCGGTGTATTCGGAGGACAATTTGGCGAAGTGGAGCCTGAAATTCCGTGTACGGAACACTGGCAATCAGGCAGTGACGCTGCCGGCGTACCCGTTCAGTCTCATCACAGCCGAGGGGTACAGCTACCCGGTCAGCAATACAGCCCTGGCGGGCCTTATCTTGAAGCCGCTGGAGGAGCAGACCGTAGAACTCAGCGCCGAGCTGCCCCTGAAGCTCAAGCAGGGCGTGCTCCGGCTGCAGATGACTGAACCGGCTGAAGCGGACCGGATTGCCTTCCCGGCAGCGATTTTCCAGATTCCATATTCCTTGCAGCCGGATCATCTGCTGGCTACAGAGTACCCTGTGCAGAACCCTCTGGGGACCTTCGTGGTTAAGCTCGAAGCGGTGGAACGTCTGCCGTGGTCGGACCAGGATCAGGTGGTGACTAAGGTGAGCCTACGCAATACTGGTGCGTCCACGGTGCAGCTCCCGGCGCTTACAGCGCTGCTGAAAGCGGGGGATAAGGACATCAGCGGCAGCGCGCAGCTTGTAATCAATGGCTCCGATACTCATCTGGTTCCCGGGGAGACAGCCGTATTGTATATCGCAGGCAATCTTCCCTATTCCTATAATCTCACGAAGCTGAAGATCATTCTTCAGTATACTTCGGGAGAGGCCAAAGCGAATTTCCTGACCCTGTTCACCAGCCAAGTGGACAATACCCTGAGAACGGCTGCTGCCGGTGAGCCTCTCCATATAGGACTGACCGGCAAGAAGGCAGAGGTGCTGGAGAGACAGACCCGGATCTATCCGGGGACAGATTCCAAGCTGATCTATACAGAGCTGATACTGACCAACGAGGAGTTACGCAAGACCCAGCCGTCACAGCTGGTGGGTTATTACAGAACTGCGGATCAGCAGTATTTCGAAGCGGTAATCAGCCAGCCGGAGGCGGCCCTAAATCCTCTAGAGAAAAGTCTCGTCACCGTCTGGAGTAAGCTTCCGCCGGAGATTAATGCTTCAGAGCTGACCCTCTATCTCGGGGAAGGGATCGCCGCAGGCAAGCTGACAGCACCCGGGGCAGTGCCGACCGCTTATATTGATACCGCAGGTCTGGCTCTTAACGCTACGAATCCTGCACCGCAGCCGTCTCTTCAGAAGCTGGAGCTGTTCCCCTTCGTCATGTCGGTGACCCAGTCCACCGCAACCCTGTCGGAGGACCGCGAGTCTATCGAGGCGAAGCTTAGCTACCGGTTAACCCGCAGCGGGCTGTACGTAGCCGGGACGAATGAGCATAAGCTGGTGGCCGAGCTGATCGATCCGTTCGGCCAGCCTTCGGAGAAGGTTCTGCCTCTGGGCGAGGAACTGACAAGTGCAGGATTGCAGGACACTGTCTCCTTTACGCTGAACAATCGGGCATACAAGGCGCTCACCGGCGCCACGGTACGGGTGAACATCTATGACGAGTTCCAGGGCAAGCGGATGCTGCTGGGCAGCGAGAGTTATGCTGTGGTGTATGAGCGGCCTGCGGCGAAGAAGTAGGAGGGGAGTGATAGGGAAGGCGGCCTGCTTTTCATATTGTATAGGAAACTCTAGTTTTCTCCTACTGTGGACAAGTGCATGTAAATTTGTGAATAAGAGTTCTTTGAATAATTCAAACAGTGACTTTGTTGCTGAATGTATGTGGAAAACAGCATACATTCTGCCCACACGCAGGTGCATGGCCCAAATGTATGTGGAAAACAGCATACATTCTGCCCACACGCAGGTGCATGGCCCAAATGTATGTGGAAAACAGCATACATTCTGCCCACACGCAGGTGCATGGCCCAAATGTATGCGAAAAACAGCATACATTGTGCTCGCATACAGGCACACGGACCAAATGTATGTGGGAAACAGCATACATCCCACCGCAAAATTGGCTTTGATTTTATGTATTGCACTGGATAACAAGTTTGAAGACATGTTTTACTTTTAAGAAGCTTTTGAGCAAAGCAAATGAAGCAGGGAATGGTTCTGATACCCCAAAACAAGCCTCTAGAATATAATCTAGGGCTTGTTTTGGATGTTTTAAATTACACTATCCTCTATCCTGCGGCCCACACATCCAGCTCGATTTTGATTTCAGGGAGCCCTAATCCTTGGATATAGGCAACCGTCATGGAGGGAGGCGTGGGGCCGAATACATTATTCCAGATGGAATAGAAATGATCCCAATCGATTTCCTCCGTGGCCCAGATGTTGATTTTGATGACATGGTCCGGGGTTAGCTGCTGTGAGGACAGGATGTCCACAATATTGCTCATCGTATTCGTAACCTGCTGGTTGAAATCTGCGGGGATATTATTGTTCTGATCGATTCCGATTTGACCGGAAAAGACGTACATTTCAGCATCCCGGCTGATCTTGGTCACATGGCTGTAGCTTCCAACCGGTTTTGCTATATTTTCAGGGTTATATCTTTGGACGACCTTATTATTTAAATTCATGATGGTAAGTCTCCTTTTAAATGGGCTGTTTTTGTTAGAAAATAGACAGACTTGTCCCGTCCGCATAAATTCTAAAAGAAAACAGCAGTCGAATACCCGATTCCGGCAGACAGATATCGAATCGATCTCTTTTTCATCAGGTATCCCTCCTAATCATTTAAAATTTAACTTACTCTATGAATGATAACATACCCTCAAGAGAAACTAAAATACAGGGTGCGATAAGAGGCGAGACATACCATAAGTTAAAATTTCCCTCTGTCGTAATACTTTCGCCCTGTTGGCCCGCTGGATCGTGTGCGAAGATGGAAACATCAAACGGCTGCAATATCGCCGGGAGATCTTCAGGCTATTGCGGTCCTTCCTTCTACTCAAATTGGATGAATTAGGGCCGCAGCTCTCCTGAAGGATGCTTATCTTGAGAGGAGGCGTCGAGGCTATTGTATTCCTTCCTTCTACCCAATGGAAACCTTAAACCGTGTAGGGATACGGCTCTCCTGGACACTGTACTATGAATATGATGATGAATAGAATCTACCTGCGCAGAGCAGGCAAAATGATGGTGAAATATTCCGCTGACACTGTTGATACGAAGCAGCTCCCAAAGGGGTACTTGGCCGCAGCCCTCCGCAATCTCCAGGGGCTGGGGTACACGTTGTCGCCTGCCTTGTTCCGGGCGGTCCAGAGGCTGTCCCGCGAGGCCTTCGAGCAGCTGTACCATCTAATGATTGCAGATGTGAAGCGGATGGTTGGGGCACATGTGAATTATGCTCCGATGTATCCGGGCTTCCCGGAGCAGGTCATGCAGGAGGATGAGGCGGAGCTGTATTTCAATGCAATGTTCCATTACTATACCTGGGAAGTGCCATACGATAAGCCTGTACAGAAAGAACCGCTTCAGGAGCAGGTAACGCTGAAGGTCATTGACCTGGGGAGCATCACAGAGTTCCGGACCCTAATCCGCCAGCTGATGGAGGCCAGGGGCTCGATCTCGGCAGAGGATCAGAAGGATATCGATGCCGTTATTGCAAATACACCCGCAGCAGAGCTGGATGAGCTGCTGCCGCCCGAGATTCCGTTCAAGGAGAATGCCGGATTCGTAGCCGCTTCGCTGCTTAAGCATGAGAAGGCCGATGTGGGCCGGATCAGCCCTTATTTCAAGACAGCCACCGATGTATTGCGGTTGGCGGTGGCTTGGTCGGAAGGCGATGTCAGCCTGGCCGCACCTACCCGCTTCCGCAAGTTCAAGCGGCTTGAGCGCCGGCTGCTGCTGGGGCTCCTGGAACGGTGCCAGACAATCACCGAGGATATGCTGCGGTACCGGGAGCGCTGGATTCGCCTCGGCGAAATCCTGCACCCTTCGGAATACAAGCAGCGGTATGTGCGCTGTGAGGAAGCTTTTGCCGTGCTGCGTAATAAAAAGCCCTTCACCACCTATAACGGAAGTGTAGAGCTTGCCCTTCAGTACCAGCAGCTCTGGACGGCACTGGACCTGCTGGCGAAGCGCCCGGGCGAATTCGCACGCCGCTTGGCGAAGCTGCTGCGGATGACCCGCGAGCCGGAGTACGTGGTGATGGCCTTCAGAGAAGTGGCAGACCAGGTATCCACCCCGGTGCTGCTGCAGGTGAAGAACTACTTTGCGCACCAGCGGGAGCTGCCGGAGCTGAGAGTGTTTTTCCCTAAGGGAAATGTCGCCAAAGCCTGGGCTACCCCGAACACCCTGCCGGAGATCAGTGAAGAAGACTGCCGGGATATGGTGGACCTGTGCGAGCAGACGCTGGTGGCTCGGTTTGCGGCCCAGCCGTCTTTGGGAAAGGTATATGTGGATGAGCGCCTGAAGGACTATCTGGTGCCGTTCTCCCAGCGGTCGGCCAGCAAAGCGCTGCATACGCTGGTACGGGGAAGCCGGATTCCGATGGAAGAAGGAAACACGGTCCGTTTCTTCTGCTGGTGGAAGGAAGGGAAGATGGACGGTACCCCTACAGGCCGTGTTGATATTGATCTGTCTGCGGTGATGTACGATCAGAACTGGAAGTATA
The DNA here is from genome assembly GCF_038002825.1 of Paenibacillus sp. FSL H8-0048. Taxonomy (NCBI): domain Bacteria; kingdom Bacillati; phylum Bacillota; class Bacilli; order Caryophanales; family Paenibacillaceae; genus Paenibacillus; species Paenibacillus sp. FSL H8-0048. The sequence continues at coordinate 4,804,369 of NZ_JBBODF010000001.1, forward strand.
TAGAGCATATCTCTTATACGAATCTGCGCTCGGCACAATATCGTGCAGTCCATAGCGGGGATATTGTAACGGCACCTTACGGGGCCAGTGAGTTCATTGACCTGCATATTCCTTCTATTGTTGAGTATGGCGGAAGGTATGTGGTGGCTACCCTCCATTCTTTTACAGGCCAGCCGTACTGCAATCTGCCAGAGTGCTTCGCGGGGTGGATGATGCGGAAGAAGCCGGGGTCCGGTGAAATTTATGAGCCAGCCACGGTATCGAACAAGATTGATGTCACAGCGGATACTCAACTCGCCATTCCTGTCATACTCGATCTGGTGGAGCGCACCGTCATCTGGACCGACCTGTCTCTGACCAGAGACCCGTTCTATCCGAATAATGTGGAGGCGAACCAGAAGGGGATGGTGATTATCGGGAAAGCAATGACCTCCTTGAAGAAGCCTGATCTGTATGATCTGTTCACGCTTCATGCCAAGGCCCGGGGCGATCTGGCCGCGTCACCGCAAGAGGCGGATACCGTGTTCTCGGTGGACCAGGGAGTCACTCCGTACCACATCGAGCAGATTATGGCCGAATATGTGGTGTGAGCAGAGCGGGCAACCTGTTTGTTCAAAAGAAAGGGGTGTCTCAGCCATACATGGCGTGGGACACCCCTTCTTTTATTAAACCGAATACGAGTAATATTTATAGAGGAATCCTGCAAAAAATGCAACAATGCCTCCCTATTGAAGCTCTCTAAGCTGAAATCCTGCACGAAATACAACAAATCCAGCGCGAACTCGCTCTAACCACTGAAATTTGTGCAAATCATGCAACATTGTAATTCAGCCAGTATCTTTTATAAAGAAATCCTGCAAAATGTGCAACAATGTTCTCCTTACAAGCGGCCGGTGAGAGAAGGCGCCAGTATTCTTCACCCGTTAGGGTGGTTTTGTACCTACTCAATCTTAATTCCATACCAGCCGTCGGCCAGCGGAGTCAGCTTATACTTCACCGGCTCTGCTGCATAGGTCTGCTGAACCATGCTCTGACTTGCGCAATACACAATATGATAGGTCGGGCCATGCTCCCTTTCCCAGCCGAATACGAACCGGAGGAGCGGCTTCCCGTCCTGCTTGCTGTAGCGCACGAAGTCCAGGCTGTCCCCGGACCATGCAGCGATCTGCCGGATCTTGTCTTGCAGGCCGGTATTCATACTATCATGGAGCTGGGAGGCAGCGGCATTCCCATTATTGGAATAGATGAACGTATTCCCGATATCGCTCCGTTCATCCAGGCTGTCCATCAGCAGCAGGGTCTCCGACTTCACGGCCTCAAACTGTCTGCTATGCTCGCGGAATAGTTTGTATTTCGCCTCGGAGGAATTGTAGCCGATGATGGAGCCTGCGCCTGCAAGCACCAGTATAACTGTAATGCAAAGTTTCCAGCGGTTGGTCATGCTCTATAACAACTTCCACGGGCGAAGCGATGGCGGCCTCCTCTGTAGGGAACCAGGCCCGGCCTTCCTGGACGAGCACAAATACGCCATACGAATCGCCATAGAACGCTATAGTCTCTGAGGCTCTTGCCATTTCGTCCTTAATCATGTGTATCTGGAAGCGCAGTTCATCTATATGTTCGGCTGGCAGCCCAATTTCCTGCACCCGCAGCCAGCCGTTCTCAAGCGCAGACCTCTCACCGGAGGGCAGAATTTCCAGAATGTTGCCTTGCGGGTCCCGGAAATAGAGCTGCTTGCGTTGCCAGAGCCCGGAAAAGAATTCGGTCTGCCCCTCTTCATCCTGCAATAGGGGGACATGAGCCTGGATGGTATCCAGGACTCTGCCGAAATGCAGCTCATCTACATAGAAGGCATAGTGATAGAATACGTGCTGGGAATTATTTTCAAAAGAGATTACGCTCTCGCCCGCACTCACCGCAAACGATGTATCGCTCTCTTCAATTACTGGCATCTGAAGAACTTCACTGTAAAATGTCTTCATATCCTCCAAGTGATTGGTTCTCAGCTTCAATTGTCTGATCTTCATGATTGTCCTCCCTTAGCGGTTCTGAATTCTGCTGTGCAAAGATTCTTCATATTGTAGCGTACAGCCATTGAGCCTGTCGATAAGGAGAGTGTAAGCTCCATTTCCAGAATTGTGGAATGTAATGCTTGCATCCCGCCATAAAATCTGTTATCTTGATATTAACAAAATGTAATTATCAATTAGTTAATAAGTAATCAGTTTTGAGGGGATGCAGAGGAATCGGAGGGATGAGCATGAAGAAGGCACTCGGCAACTGGAGCGGGTTTGAACTCGCCTGGCTGGTGATATTTACGCTGATTGCGGTTGTTTTTACGGTGATCTCCAAGGATTCGCTCTTCGGGTTCACGGTCTTCATCACCGGGGTACTATGTGTAGTGCTGACGGCGAAGGGGAAGCTGGCAAGCTATGGATTCGGGATGTATAATACTTTTGGTTATGCTTATCTGGCCTATATCAACGGATTATTTGGCGAGGTTATGCTGAATCTGCTATTCTTTGTGCCCATGAATATTGTAGGCTTTTATATGTGGAAAAGAAACATGCAGGGCGGCAAGCTGTCCATGCGCCAAATGGAGTCGAGGGGCATTCTGCTCACCATTGCAGTCTGTGTGGCGGGGGCACTGCTGCTGGGCTTTGGCTTATCGTTCATTCCCGCGCAGAATTCACCTTATATCGATGCCCTGACTACCGTGTTATCGGTGGTGGCAACGATCCTGATGGTACGGCGTTTCAAGGAGCAGTGGCTGGTCTATATTGTGCTGAATATGTTCACCGTGCTGCTCTGGGTGATCCGGACGCTGGAAGGCAGCGGGGAGGGTCTGCTGATGATTGTCATGTGGAGCGCCTATCTGATTAATGCAGTCTACGGCTACTACAACTGGAATAAAGGGGCTAAGGAGGCGCTGTCATGAAGACACTTGGATTAACACTCGGGAAGTTCGCTCCGCTACATAAAGGGCATCAGTTCATGTTCGAGACGGCGCTGCGGGAGGTTGACGAGCTGATTGTGGTGATCTATGAGACGACCGTCTCTCCGGTGCCGCTGCAGGTTAGGGCCAACTGGATTCGCAAGCTCTATCCTGCCGTCCGGGTAATAGAAGCCTGGGATGGCCCTGACGGATACTCCGATGACAGGGAGCATGAGATCCGGGAGGAGCAGTATATTCTCGGGCTGCTGAAGGGCGAGCGGGTGACGCATTTTTATTCGAGTGAATTCTATGGAGAGCATATGAGTCTGGCACTGGGCGCTATTGACCGGCGGGTGGATGAAGCGAGGGTGCAGGTGCCGGTATCGGCCACGATGGTCCGTTCCGACCCCTACAAATACCGTGATTACGTAAGCGGGAGTGTGTACCGTGATTTGATTACGAAGGTCGTGTTTGTAGGGGCGATGTCTACCGGTAAGTCGACGATTACCGAAGCACTTGCCCGGAAGTACGGCACGTCCTTCGCCAGCGAATACGGGCGGGATTACTGGACGGACCATCAGGTGGACCGGCGGATTGGGCTGGAGGCTTTTGACGAGATTGCGGTGGGGCATCTGGAGCGGGAGGAGCAGGTGCTGCTTGAGGCCAATAGGTATTTATTCGTCGATACGAATGCGATCACCACGTATATGTATGCGCTGGATTACCACGGGAAGGCTCCCGAACTGCTAACCCGGCTGGCCCTGGAGAATGCGCAGCGCTACGACCTGTTCTTCCTGTGCGAGGATGACATTCCGTATGACGATACCTGGGACCGCAGCGGGGACCAGAAGCGGCATGTATTCCACCAGCAGATTATCGGGGACCTGAAGGAGCGGCGGATTCCCTATATTCCGCTGCGGGGCACCCTCGAAGAGCGGATGGCCAAGGTGGACCGGGTGCTTGCCGCGTTCAAGCCGTACGGGAATTATTTCGGAGAGCTGGAGCATTGAGCCAGTGACAGAAGGAGGCGGAGAGAGTGGAATTGAGAGATGGTAACGGACTTACAGAGCGTGAATTCCTGGATCAGTACCGGGCCGGCGACTATGAGCGGCCTTCCGTGGCGGCGGATATGGTGATCTTCACCGTTACAGATACAGCGGCGGACCAGGAATCTGAGGCTGGGGCGAAGGAGCTGCGCCTCCTGCTGATCCGCAGAGGCGGGCACCCTTGCCTGGGCAAGTGGGCGCTGCCGGGCGGCTTCGCCCAGCCGGACGAGACCACGGATCAGGCGGCCGCACGCGAACTGGAGGAGGAGACCGGCGTCACCGGTGTATATCTGGAGCAGCTTCGCACCTTCTCTGACCCCGGGCGCGATCCCCGTACGTGGGTGATCAGCAGCAGCTATATGGCGCTAGTCGACAGCCGCCATATCCAGTTAGAGGCCGGAGATGATGCCGAGGCTGCGGCCTGGTTCAAAGTAAGCTACCAGCTCCGGCAGGAGCATAAAGAGCTGCTGGAGCCGGGCTGCATCCGCACCCGTACCTATGAGCTTCGGCTGGAAGCCGCAGGCCAAGCGCTAACCGCGGTGATCGAACAGACGGTGACGGCTACTCCGGCGGCCAGATCGGTGCAATATGCCGTCTTGTCCAATGACGGACTCGCTTTTGATCACGCCAAGATCATTGCCTATGCCATTGAACGGCTGCGCCAGGAGACGGAAAGAACAGGAATCGCGCTGCTCTTAATGCCTGAGCAATTCACCCTGGCGGAGCTGCAGCAGGTCTACGAGGTGATTGTCGGCCAGGAGCTGCCGAAGGCGGTCTTCCTGGATAAGATGGCTGCGCGTATAACTGCGACCAGCCTGTACACAGAGCATACGGAACACACCCCCTCCCGCCGCTTATATCAGCGGAACTGGGGCGAAGCTTAAGTCCAATATTGGAGATAGAACTAATCCCATACTGATAAACTACAGGAGGAAACCATCCATGAACGCAGGAAGAGCAATAGTAAGAACAATGGAATTCAGCCACGAACTCGATGTGCTGCACAACTACATTACACAATCCAAGATGCCGGTGCGCAAAAGCGACTCCTTCGATAAGCAGGTCATGCTGCTCGAAGAAGCCCAGGGTGAAAGCGCGTTCCAATCCACCTACAAAAAGATGAAGAAGGTCAACATCCTGTCCGGTCTGTTCGCCCTGCCGGTGCTGCTGGTGGTTGCCATCGCTGCAATCTACGGCAGGTATATTAACCGGGGTTATGATGTGTTCGGCTATTTCGTGGATCATCCGGTGCTGTATATCGTACCCGCCGCGCTGATCGTAGTGACACTGGTGCTGGCCTTGTACCATTCGGCACTTCGGCGGAAGCTGTATGGCCGGATCTACCCGGAGCTGAAAAGAAAGCTGGAAATAGACGCCGCCTAAGCGCAAATTCAAAAGGGGATGGCCCCCAGCCTTGCGGCTGGACCGGCAATCCCTTGATATTCGATTTACTCCATCCCCGGACTGCGCTGCTGCCCGGGCAATGCAATGCGCATCGTGACCTTCCCGCCCCCTCCGGGGGCGGCGTTGCTGAGGCTCAGGGTGCCTCCGTGCTGTTCAGCCACAGAGCGCGCAATGTAGAGCCCCATTCCGTGATGATCTCCGGAGCTGCGGCTGGGATCGCCCCGGTAGAACTGGTTAGTCGCCTCCCGGAGGTCGGCCGCCGAGAAGCCGCTGCCGGTATCGGTAACCGTGAACTGAACCGCCGCCGCCTCGCCCTGGACAAGCAGAGCGATACTTCCCCCGGGCGGGGTGTACTCGGCCGCATTGAATATCAGGTTCATGATTCCCCGCAGCAGCAGCTCCTTGTGGATGTACAGGAATTCCGGCAGCTTCTCCTGCCGGACAGAGGTCTTGAGATCCCTGCCCGCAGCCAGGGCCTTCATCTGCAGCTCCAGCTCAGCCACGATCTCTGCCGCCGGGACCCGCGCCAGCTGGCGGGATGAGCCCGCCTGCAGGCTGGACAAGTCAATGACCTCCTGCACGAAGGCTTCGATGTCTTCGGCGCTGCGGCGGATATAGCCGCTGTATTCACGCTGCGGCTCCGTCTCTACAATCTCCTGCAGCAGCTCGGCATTGCCCCGGATAATGGTCAGCGGCGTCTTAATATCGTGGGCCAGCGCGGAGATCTGCTCCCTGCGGGAGCGTTCCAGCTCCCACTGATTCTCCAGTGAAGTCTGCAGGGCATCCTTCATCCGGTCCAGTGAGCCTAGGACCTCGTCAATCTCCTGGATGCCGCTGGGCTGGACGGTGAACTCCAGATTCTCGCGCCGGATGTTCTCGGTCGCTTCCTGCAGTCCGGCCATCCGCTCCGAGAGCTTCCGGCCGAACCGGGCCGCGAGCAGGGCGGCCATCAGCAGGAACCCGAGCACGAAGAGCAAGGGCCCCAGGAGCTGGGGATTCGGCAGCGCGCTGCGCAGCAGGGGAGAAGCATACTGCGGTGTCAGAACATAGCGGAAGATCCACAGCTCCTGTCCATGCTCGGCGGTGGTGTAATAGTAGGCGCTTCTGTTGTTCCCCTCCCGGACAATTTTCCAGGCTTGCTTCGCCTCTTTAGCATTCAGATTGCCGGCCAGCGGCTTCCCTTCTAAGGTGAATACGGTGTACTCCAGCCGGTCTGGGACCCGGGGAGCCGCATTTGTTCCACTAGCAGCCAGCTGTTGCTTGAACTGGGCGATCTCCTTCTCGTCATAGTTGGCAGGCAGCAGCGCTCCCCGGGCGAACGCCAGTGTGAATGCGCCAAGCAATACGCCCAGCAGCAGAACGGTACCGAGACTCAACAGCAGCAGGTAGTGCAGGAAAAAAGTGCGCAGCCGCACGGTTTTGCGTTGTTTTACAGCTTCCATTTATATCCGATCCCCCAGATGGTTTCAATGGCTTCAAGCCCGTACCGGCCCAGCTTGCCGCGGATGTTCTTGATATGCTCCGTAATGGCACTGCTGTCACTCTCCCCGTCGTATCCGAAGACCCCTTCATAGATATTCTCCTTGGAGAAGACCTGACCGCGGTGGCGGGCCAGAAACTCGCAGATTTCATATTCACTTTTGGTCAGCGGCACCTTGTCCTCCCGGGCGTACAGCTCTTTACCGGAGAGGTTGAAGCGCACAGGGTCCATGTACAGAATGTTGCGCTTCTCCCGGCTCTCCCGCCGCAGATGAGCGTTGATCCGCGCCCGCAGCGCACCTATGCCGAAAGGCTTCATAATATAGTCATCCGCCCCCAGCCCCAGTCCGAACATCAGGTCACTTTCCAGCGTCTTCGCCGTCAAGAAAAGAATGGGACAATCCACCGCCGTGCGGATCTCCCGGCACAGGGTAAAGCCATCCACGCCGGGCATCATCACATCCAGCAGAATCAGGTCATATGCACCGAGGTCAGTCCCGCGCACCAGCGTGGAATCCGAGAAGGTGGTTACCAGATGGCGGTCGGTACTGAGCGCGTTGGCTATCAGGGACAGGATGGCGGGTTCGTCGTCTACCACAAGTATTTTGGCCATAGTTATGGATTCCCTCATTTACAGATTAGTAGGCTAGTTATCCGCAGAACGGCCCTCCCACTTGTAGAACCATAACATACTTAGGAGGCCCGCAGCTATCGTTGCTCCTATGCAGATGGATACGCCGGTGGCCAATCCCGTGTCGGCAAAAGACGGCAACCCTCCCGAATGCTGAAACTCCAGCAGGGAGAGGAAGCGGCCCCCCCAGGCGAAGGGGATATACGGCCACAGGATATCGCCAAGACCAGTCAGCATCAGGGCAGCGAGCAGGCTTCCAGTGATTCCTATGCCGATAGAGACGCCCCGGCCGAAGCGCAGGCTGAGCGCGAAATGAAGCAGATAGAGCAGAATATTGCTTGCGAACAGGATCACGGACCCGGTGAGATAAAAGAGTATGCCGTGCCGGTCCTGCCCCAGCATTCCGGCAAAGCCCACGCTGAAGAGGACGAAGATCAGCAGGATAGCCCCCAGGCTGAAGCCCAGCAGGAGCAGCAGCTTGCTTGTATAGGTAGTGCTTCTTGCCGCAGGCAGAGCAAGCATTCCCTGGAATCCTCCGGTGCTAGCCTCCTGCTCCGCCGCCATCGCACAGACCAGCCCGATGAGGGTAGGAAACGCACAAGCGACTGCCTGCATGAACCCCATCACCTTGCCCGCTTCACTGGCAGCAGAGATGGAGTAATAGGCCATGAACAGACCGGCACCGATCAGCGGGGTCAGCAGATGGATCAGGAGAAACGGGGTGCGCCGCATTTTGAGCAGATCGGCTCTGAGCAGACCGGGAAGTGCATTCATGCTACTTCGCCTCCTGTCTACGGAACCATACGGTGGTCAGCAGGAACAGAATGGCGAACCAGCCGAGAGAGACCAGGGTACCCGGAAGAATCATATCCGTGCTGCGCAGCGGGCTGTCCGCAGGGACCGGCAGGCCGTTCGGCAGGATGGACAGCACCGGACACATGAGCCTGGCGGTAATCGTATAAGGAATGTAATCCCATAAGCCGCCCCTGTCGAATTGAACTACACCCACAATAGTACCGGCCATATTCAGCAGGACCGCTGCGAATAACCCGAAGCGGGCCGCCAGGAACAGGCACAACGGAATCTGCCACAGGAAGGTAAGGAAGATCAGGGCGCTGCCTGCCAGGCTGCTCATCAGTGGAATCGTCTGCCCGAACAGCAGGCCCCCGGCGGTAATGCCGATCAGGAATACAGCTAGAGTAGTGAGCAGCCAACCGGTGCAGGCAAGGATTTTGCTGGTCCAGAGCGTACCCGGTGTAAAGGGTAAGGCCAGCAGTCCGCGGTATTTCAGCTTCGCATCCTTCTGCAGCGCCAGCGAACAGACCAGGCTCAGCGCTCCGGGAAGGAACAGGGTGTACCACCAGTTGTAGGAGCCGTTCTGGACATCGATTCCACCCATAAGCGCCACACAGAGCAGAAGCGCAATTGACGGGGCAAGCCAGACCAGCTTGGGAATGAAGGTACGCCGCCATTTCAGGTGTTCCGCCCTAACGATATTAAGCATGGGCTGCACCCTCCCTCCGGTGGGCTGCGGCGACCTGCATGAACAGCGCCTCCAGATCCTGATCCGGGGAGACCGCTCCCTGATAGCCCAGCACGCCGCCTGCGATAATGCCGATATGGTCGGCGGTCTGCTCCACCTCGGAGAGCAGGTGGCTCGACAGGATGACGGTGATTCCCTGCTCCGGGAAGGAGCGGATCAGCTCCCGCAGCTCCTGAATCCCGATCGGGTCCAGCCCGTTCGTCGGCTCGTCCAGAATCAGCAGCTCCGGCTGGTTCAAGAGGGCAATAGCGATGCCGAGCCGCTGCTTCATGCCCATGGAGAATTGTCCGGCCCGCTTCTTGCCGGTTGCGGTCAGATCGACAACGGCAAGCACCTCATCAATGCGCGACTGCGGCAGTCCGAGCGCCAGTGTGCGCACCTTCAGGTTCTCTCTGGCGGTCAGATTCTCATACAGCGGCGGTGCTTCAATCAATACGCCTATCCGGGTTAAGTCCTGCCGGGTCCATTCATGCCCCTGGAAGCGGATCGTGCCTGAATCGGGATGCAGCATCCCGGTAATCATTTTGAGCAGGGTCGATTTGCCTGCACCGTTCGGACCAAGCAGCCCGTAGACGGAATTGCGTGCAACAGTTAACGATACGTTGTTGACGGCTGTCTGGCGCTTGAAGCTTTTACATAGATCCTGTATTTCCAGAATATGATCCTGCATAGTATATCATCCTTTCTATCCCTCTACTCTAAAGGCAGATTCTAAGGATTCTGTAAGGATGACATAGCAGAGCCCCCTGCCTGGGGTGAACAGGAGGGGCTCTGTGTTGACTTTACAGCGGCCGGCGGGAAGAATTAACGGCGACGGAAGGCGCCGCCGCGGGCCAGGGCAAAGAAGATCAATAGCGCAACGATGGAGCCGATAATGGCCGGAACAATGTGGAAGCCACCTACTACAGGGCCCCTTGGACCAAGCAGCTCGGAACCCAGCCAGGAGCCGATGAACCCGGCGATTACATTGCCGAGTACGCCTCCCGGAACATCACGTCCGATCAGATTGCCGCTTAGCCAGCCGATTAGTCCCCCTACGATGATTACCCAGAGCAGATACATTGATTTGTCCCCTTTCTAGTTGGTTTATTCAAGGTATGTTGAAATAGGGATAAGGTGAACCATCTGCCGAAGGTTTATTTAAATAGGATAATGTATATGTTTCACGCTATACTTTATCCTTCTATTTCTCGCTGAAACGGTACCGTCCTTCAAAAGGACAGCAAAGCCGTTTCCACTTGTTGCCAAGCTCTAACAGGACTGAGAACCGAACGTAATGGGTCGTAAGCGGGGGTTAGAACGGTGACAGAGAGTCTAACGTTCTCCCACGGTGTTAATATTAGGTATAGGAGGAGGGATCGGATGAACAAAATTCTCGTAATCGATGACGAAGCGGCCCTTAGAGATCTGATCGAGCTTGTGCTCCGCAGAGAGAATTATGAGGTGCGGACGGCAGAGAACGGAAGTGAGGGGCTTACGGCCCTGGATGCTTTTCAGCCGGATCTGGTGGTGCTGGATCTGATGCTGCCCGATTGCTCCGGCTATGACCTGTGTAAGGAGATCACCAAACGGCAGGCGGTTCCCGTCATTATGCTGTCGGCCAAGAATGAGATTATAGATAAGGTGCTGGGGCTTGAGCTGGGGGCCGAGGATTACATGACCAAGCCGTTCGATAACCGGGAGCTGCTGGCACGGATTAAGGTGGTGCTCCGGAGAGCCCAGAACAGCGGTCTGCCCGCAGATGGTGAAGATACCCGGATCACTCATGAGGAGCTGACCTTCGATCTGGAGACCCGGGTGGTGCAGAAGAGCGGCGTTCCGGTGGCTCTGACGGCCAAGGAATTCCGGATTCTGGAGACGCTGCTGAAACGCCCGGACAAAATCTATACCCGGGATGAGCTGCTGGAGCTCGTCTGGGGCTATGATTTCATGGGGGACACCCGCAGCGTGGATATGACCATTATGCGTCTGCGGAAGAAGCTGGAGGATGACGCGGAGAATCCGAAATACATCCGTACCGTATATGGATTCGGGTATCAGCTGGGAGGTGGCTCCGCCTGAAATACGCGACCCGGCTGGTGCTAATGTATTTGCTGTTCTCGGTGCTGTCCTTTGCCGTTATCATTCTTTCGGTGAATAAGGCAATTGACTATTTCAGCTTCGTAACGATTGAGAAGCAAATGATGGAGAAGGCGGATCTGGGCGAGATGTCCTTCAGGGAGGTACTCTCCAGGCACGAACAAGAGGTGGATGCCGGGCAGATGGAGGCAGTGGCGAGAAGCGCGCTGGAGACGTTAAAAGCCTCCGTCAAGGAGGTGCGCATCTATGACAGCAGCCAGAAGCTGCTGGGACTCGCTGTTGACGGGATTGTGATTAATAACAAGACCCCCGTTATTTTTGCCGGGAATATCCAGAACGCCCTTAAGGGCAATTATGCCTATACGGTCTCCGAGGATCACCTGCTGTACTTCGCGGTTCCGATTCAAGACAAATATTATCAGAACAGCTATGTGTACGAGTTCGTGGAGGATGTCTCTTATTTCTATACAATGATGGACCAGATCCGCTATATCCTGTTCGCCGGTGCAGGAGGGTTCATTATTCTGATTACGCTCTCCAGCCTGTTCATCGCCCGCAATACGACGAAGCCGATCAAATATCTGCTTGGCGCGACAGAGAGCTTCTCCAACCAGCAGTTCCGGGAGGTGCGCCTGAACAGGAAGGATGAGCTGGGCATGCTGGCTGCGGGCCTGAACCGGATGGGCATTCAGCTCAGTGACTATATCCAGTATCAGAAGCAGTTTGTCTCGAACGTATCCCATGAGCTGAAGACGCCGCTCGCTGCGATCAAGGGGTTCTCACAATATTTGTACGAAGGTGAGGACGAGAATGAGGAGCTGCAGCGGATCTACTTCCATCTGGTGAATGAATCGGACCGCCTGACCCGGCTGGTCAATGAGCTGCTCATGCTGTCGCGCTTCGATAAGGCAGGGCAGGATGGTATCGATGCCGAGAAGACAGACCTGGCACAGCTGGCCGAAGGGGTAGCCGCCGGATTGAGGGCCAAGGCGGACAGTAAGGGGATAGAGCTTACGATCCGGCAGGGACCGCCCGTCTTCGTCTATGTCAACCGGGTATTGATGTCCCATGCCATCGCTAATGTGCTGGACAATGCCATTAAATACTCCGGTCCCCGTACCCGGGTAAGCATTGAAGCTTCGGTCCGGGGGCAGGAAGCTGTCGTGCAGATCAGCGATCAGGGCATCGGAATCAGCGCAGATGAACTTACCCGCGTCCAGGAACGCTTCTACCGGGCACGGAATGCCAGCGCGGCAGGCGGAACAGGGCTGGGGTTATCCATCTGTAAGGAGATCGCCGAGAAGTTCGGCGGGCACCTCAGCATAGAGAGCCAGCTCGGAACTGGAACCACCGTCTCCATCCATCTTCCGCTCCTGTGAACAGGCGTTACAAGAATGATACAACTCTGTTATTACACTAATAAATGGTTTTCGTATACTAACCTCATACCAAACAAACAACGCGCCAAACGCGTACATTCATGGAGGGATTACTTATGGGAACATTTAAAAAACCGGCAGCGCTGCTGCTGTCCGCAGTATTGTTAATGACACTTCTGGCCGGATGCCAGTCCAATTCGGCTGCTCCGGCGGCCACTCCTTCGGCAGAACCTACAGCTGAAGCGGTGTCCACACCGGCACCGGAAGCTTCGGCTACCCCTGCTGCTGAGCCTGCGGCAACTGAAGCTGCTACAGCTGAGCCAACCCCTGCGGCTACAGCGGCCAGCTCCGAGGCGATCAAGGAAGGAACCATTGAGAAGGAAGGAAATGTGATTCTGAAGGAGCTGGCTTTTGTCCATAAGGATCACACCATCGCCCTCTCCGACATTGTGGATGATGCTAAGCTGGAGAGTATGCTGGGCAAGGCAACGGCGAAGAAATCGCACACATATTCCTTGGATGACGGTAAGAATATGGATACCCTGATCGGCAGAACAGAGAACACGTATACCTTCCCGGGCCTTGAGATTAAGACAATTGATTCGGGTGATGGCAAGCAGTTCTACATCTTCAGCATTAAGATTACTGATCCGAAGTACACTACGGTCCGTAATATCAAGGTCGGAGACAGCCTGGATACACTCAAAAAAGCCTATCCCGAAGGCAAGCTGACCGGAGACGGGGCACCTGAGGAAGAGGATGACTACCGGTTCGCACCAAGCAACTATGTGGATTATATCCTGTTCCATGTCAAGGGCGCTAAGATTGAAAGCATAAGCATCTCTACGCTGCTGGACTAAGCCTATCCCCCGGTTCAGCCGGATGAATTAAGAACAGCCCTGCCGCTTCACGGCCTGTAACGGTCATGAAGCGGTCAGGGCTGTTTGTCTGTGTATTTATTTCCGGACGGACTACCCTATTCCGCTGGCGCAAGCACCCGCACCGTCTCTCCCTCTATCAGTTCAGGCAGATAGTAGGTGCTGCTTTTCAGATCTTTTTTACCTTGAAGCTTCTTAATGACCCATTCGGCCGCATCCCGGCCCATCTGCTCCTGCGGGTGGGTTAAGGTCGTCAGCTTGATGCCTGCGTTCTTGGCGATATAGGAGTTGTCCTGGCCGATAATCGACAGATCCTCCGGGATCGAGATCCCAAGCTCGCGGCACACCTTGACCACTTCCAGCCCCACTTCATCGTTATAGCAGACGATAGCGGTCAGCGCCTCTCTGTTATCTGTCAGGAATTGCTCCAGATTGGCCGACAGCGCCTGCTTCGATTCCGTATCGAAGGAGAGCACCTGCTCCGGGTGGAAGCGCAGCTTGGCTTCGCCGAGTGCTTTGATATAGCCCTTCATACGGTACTTGCCCTGAAGATCGTCCATTTTGGCAATAATTCCAATCTGGGTATGCCCCTTCGAGATCAGCTCCCGGGTCGCCAGATAGCTCGACTGTACATCATCCAGACAGAAGAACGGCACCTCCAGCTCCTCATAATAAGCGTTAATCATGATGAACGGGACATCCTGCTCCTTGAACGACAGGTAGTAGGCGATATTCGGATTGTACAGGTTGCTCTTCGTAGGCTCAATAATCAGCCCGTCTACTCCGAAGGACAGCATCATCTCCAGCGCCTTCTTCTCCTGGGCCACATCATTATTGGTGCTGGCGAGCAGCAGGGAATAGTTGTCCTCGTTGAGCCTGCCTTCAATCCCCCGGATAATGGAGGGGAAAATATAATCGGAGAGGTACGTGGTGATTACCCCGATGGTCCGTTTGCCCGCGCCATTCCCGGATTTGGACCGGAACTGGTGGCTGACATAGGTGCCGGAGCCCTTTTCGCTCCGCAGGAATCCCTCGTTGGACAGCTCCAGAATGGCCTTCCGCACGGTCTGGCGGCTGACGCCGTACATCTCCTGCAGCGCAGATTCTGTAGGGATTTGTTCGCCCACACTGTAGGTGCCGGACAGGATATTGCTTTTGAGTTCATCGAATATGATCTGGTATTTGGTTCGCACAGGGGTCACTTCTTTCATAGTTGTTCTTATATAAAACAAGAAATATTCTGTAGTTGTACGTACATATTATAGCTTGAATATAAGCTTAATATCCTCCGGTGTCTACTATATCTAATGATTTGCATAAAATAGGGGTGTTTTTCCGGTAAATTTGTAGGTATATCTTATATCTATTGTTGACAAATGTACGAACAAAAAATATACTAAACCTGTTCATAAAGGAAGCGCATTCTTTAGATTGGTAAGTAACACAGTTTGGTTCAGAGAGGAGTAACGTGGGCATGGATCAGAACATCAAGCAAGCGATACTTAAGGGAGAGACATCACTGGGTATCGAATTTGGGTCCACACGTATCAAGGCCGTCCTGATTAATGATGGATTCGAGACGGTTGCATCCGGAAGCTACGAGTGGGAGAACCTGCTGGAAGGCGGATATTGGACGTATCCTTTGACGGATATTATGAAGGGCCTGCAAGCGGCTTACCGCGAGATGAAGCAGGAGGTTGCACAGAAATACGGGGTTACGGTTACTACTGTCGGTTCGATCGGATTCTCAGCAATGATGCATGGATATATGGCCTTTGACAGCGCGGGCGAGCTGCTGGTTCCGTTCCGGACCTGGCGTAATGCTACAACCGGTGCGGCAGCCAAGGAATTAACAGAGCTGTTCCAGTTCAATATTCCGGAGCGCTGGACCATTGCCCACCTGTATCAGGCTATTCTGAACGGGGAAGAGCATGTTCCGCAGGCAACGTTCGTAACGACGCTGGGCGGATACATCCATTGGCTGCTGACCGGCAGCAAGGCGATCGGGATTGGCGATGCCTCCGGGGTCTTCCCTATAGATGAAGCTTCGCAGAATTACCATCCGGCCATGGTCAGCCAGTTCGATGAGCTGATTGCCGCCAAGAATTACCCTTGGAAGCTGAGTGATCTTCTGCCCAAGGTCTACGCTGCAGGCGAGCAGGCAGGTGTGTTAACAGAAGCCGGTGCTAGACTGCTGGATGAGTCCGGGGACTTGCTGGCAGGCATTCCGCTCTGTCCGCCGGAAGGCGATGCCGGAACAGGAATGGTCGCTACGAATAGTGTCCGCAAACGGACTGGTAACATCTCTGTAGGCACCTCCGTATTCGCCATGATCGTACTGGAGAAGGACCTTACGGCGGTATACCCTGAGATTGACATGGTGACCACCCCTGATGGCAGTCCGGTGGGAATGGTACATGCCAACAACTGCTCCAGCGATATCAACGCCTGGGTCGGCTTGTTCCGGGAATTCTCGGAGGCGTTGGGCTTCAAGGCTGATCCGGCGCAGCTGTTCAGTGTTCTGTTCAATAAAGCGCTGGAGGCAGACGCCGATGGCGGCGGCTTGCTCAGCTACGGATATTTCTCGGGTGAGAACATCACCGGGCTGGAGAAGGGACGGCCGCTGTTCGTCCGTTCGCCGGAGAGCCGGTTCACGCTGGGCAACTTTATGCGGACGCATTTATTCTCTGCTTTTGGCGCGCTTAAGATCGGTATGGATATTCTGACCTTGAAGGAGCAGGTGTCCATCGACAGCATTCTGGCGCATGGCGGCTTGTTCAAGACGCCTGTTGTCGGACAGAGAATCGTAGCTGCTGCGATGAATGTTCCGGTCTCTGTGATGTCAACAGCCGGAGAAGGCGGCGCGTGGGGGATGGCGATTCTGGCTTCTTATATGAAGAACAGAGCGCAGCAGGAGCGTCTGGATGATTTCCTCGACCAGAAGGTCTTCAAGGATATCGAAGGCGAGACCATTCATCCGGTTACGGCGGATGTGAAGGGCTTTGAATTGTTCATGGAACGCTACACGGCGGGTCTGGCGATTGAGCAGGCCGCTGTAGATCATCTTGTAGAGAATGGGGGGAATTAACACATGCTGGAGCAACTGAAGGAAGAGGTATGCGAGGCGAATCTGGAGCTGCCTAAGCACGGGCTGGTCAAATACACCTGGGGCAATGTGAGCGCGGTGGACCGGGCGAGCGGCCTGTTCGTCATCAAGCCGAGCGGTGTCAGCTATGACAAAATGAAGCCGAGTGATATGGTCGTTGTGGACTTTGACGGCAATGTGGTGGAAGGAGAGATGCGGCCTTCTTCAGATACAGCTACTCATGCTGTACTCTACAAGCATTATGCCGAGATCGGCGGTATCGTGCATACCCATTCTACGTGGGCAACCATCTGGGCTCAGGCCGGACTGGATGTTCCGGTTATGGGGACGACACATGCAGACACCTTCTACGGTTCTGTACCGTGTACACGGTTCCTGACCCAGGAAGAGATTGACCGCGGGTATGAAGCAGAGACCGGGCATGTGATCATTGAGACCTTTGAACAGCGGGGGCTGGATGTCATGGCGATTCCCGGCGTTCTGCTGAAGGGCCATGCGCCGTTCACGTGGGGCAAGGATGCCCACGCCGCTGTGATGAACAGTGTGGTGCTGGAGGAAGTGTCCAAGATGAACCACTTCGCCCGCCAGCTGAACACCTTCGCCGAGGAGCTGCCGCAACGGATTCTGGACAAGCATTATCTGCGCAAGCACGGCAAGGACGCGTATTACGGGCAGAAGTAACTGACTTTTACCAAACTAATTTTCACCAAACTAATAGAGAAGAGGATGAATGATATGTCGACAGTAAGTGACAAGCAATTCTGGTTCGTCGTAGGATCGCAGCACCTGTACGGAGATGAAGCGCTGGGTGAAGTGAAGGCTCATGCCCAGGAAATGACCGATGCGCTCAACAATAGCGGAGTGCTTCCTTATCCGCTGGTATTGCAGGATCTGGCCGTTAGCGCAGACAAAATCACTTCCATCATGAAAGAAGTGAACTACCGTGACGAGGTTGCCGGTGTAATCACCTGGATGCACACCTTCTCCCCGGCCAAAATGTGGATTCGCGGCACGAAACTGCTGCAGAAGCCGCTGCTGCATCTGGCAACCCAGTACAATGAGAGCATTCCTTGGGCGACCATTGACATGGACTTCATGAACCTGAACCAGGCTGCCCATGGCGACCGTGAGTATGGCTTCATCAATGCCCGTCTGAAGAAGCAGAATAAGGTCGTTGTAGGATACTGGGAACGCCCGGAAGTCCAGAAGCAGATTGCAGAATGGATGGACGTTGCCGTAGCTTATAACGAAGGCTTCAACATCAAGGTTGCCCGCTTCGGCGACAACATGCGTAACGTTGGCGTGACCGAAGGCGACAAGGTAGAAGCCCAGATCCAGTTCGGCTGGACCGTGGACTACTTCGGCATCGGCGATCTGGTGGCTTATGTGAATGAAGTGAAGCAGGAAGAGATCGATGCCCTGTTCGCAGAATATACCAAGCTGTATGCCGTTGATTACGGCACGTACAGCAAGGAAGATTGGGAAGCCAGCGTGAAGGTGCAGGCGAGCTATGAAATTGCCCTTAAGCGCTTCTTGGATGCAGGCGGCTACAATGCCTTCACCTCCAACTTCGAGGATCTGCACGGCATGAAGCAGCTTCCGGGTCTGGCTGTTCAGCGCCTGATGGCCCAAGGCTACGGCTTCGCTGGAGAAGGGGACTGGAAGACTGCGGCTCTGGACCGCCTGATGAAGGTGATGAGCCACAACCTGAACACCGGATTCATGGAAGATTACACTTATGAAATGGCAGCCGGACAGGAAGCGATTCTCCAGTCCCACATGCTGGAGGTTGATCCGAGCCTGGCCAGCAACCAGCCGAAGATCATCGTGTCCCCGCTGGGCATCGGCGACCGTGAAGATCCGGCCCGTCTCGTCTTCGACGGCAAGGCAGGCGAAGGCGTCGTGGTATCGATGGCCGACTTCGGCACCCACTACAAGCTGCTGATTAACGAAGTTACCGCCTTCGAGCCAACCGTTCCGGCTCCGAATCTGCCGGTAGCTCGCGTACTGTGGCAGGTAAAGCCTAACTTCCAGGACGGCGTTAGAGCCTGGATCGAGAACGGCGGCGGCCACCATACCGTTGTATCGCTGAACCTCACTACTGATCAGATCGTTACCTACGCCAAGCTGGTAGGACTGGAATACGTGATTATTAAGTAATAAGAGTTACTTGTTAGAGTAAAGCATGTTAAGAAGAGCGAAGGGGCGTATAGCCCTCTCGCTCTTTTTGTTTGGCAGGTATGGTGGCGCGGCGGCAGTATGCAAAAGATATCTGCCAATCCTGCCGGGAAGCGTGTGAAAGATGTATGCGGAAAACCGAATACAATTAGCCGCTGCGAGGTTACACGTCCCAATGTATGCGAAAAACCGAACACATTGCGGCGGATTTGGTCGCGCGGACCAAATGTAATCGAAAAACCGATCACAATGCGTCGCTGCTGGGCAATCGGCTCCAATGTAATCGGAAAACTGATCACAATGCGCAGCCGCGAGGCAATCGGCTCCAATGTAATCGGAAAACCGATCACAATGCGCAGCCGCGAGGCAATCGGCTCCAATGTAATCGAAAAACCGATCACAATGCGTCGCTGCTGGGCAATCGGCTCGAATGTAATCGAAAAACCGAACACAATGCGCCGCTGCTGGGCAATCGGCTCCAATGTAATCGGAAAACCGATCACAATGCGCAGCCGCGAGGCAATCGGCTCCAATGTAATCGAAAAACCGATCACAATGCGTCGCTGCTGGGCAATCGGCTCCAATGTAATCGAAAAACCGATCACAATGCGCAGCCGCAGCGTTCAGTCTGCTGAATGCGCTAGCGCAGTGGTTCATATGGCTGGTGCTTCTGGTATGCCTGGTGCTCCTGGTGCCCCTAACGTCCCGCCCGCCCCGCTCACTTCCTATTCCGCGCACGGTATTGCTGCGGCGTGGTGCCGACGATCCGCTTGAACAGGTTGGAGAAGCTGCCGAGGCTGGTGTATCCGACCTGCTCTGCGATGTCGGTGATCTTCAGCTCGGTCTCCTCCAGCAGTTGCTTGGCCTTCTGCAGCCGCTCCTGTATGATCACATCCGAGATTGACAGCCCGGTCTCCTTCTTGAACAGCCGGGACAAGTAGGCCGGGTTCAGGTAGACATAGGCCGCGAGTTCATCCCGGGTGATCTCTTCGCTCAGGCGGGAGCGGATATACTGCCGGATCTTGGTGACCGTGGCCGAGGATACATTATTGCTGGTCTGCAGTAAGCGCATTACGGCTCGCAGGCATTCCACCGCCCAATGCTGGAGCGAAGCGGACTGCTTCGGATAATTCTCCTTATCCATCAAGGGCTTCAGCTCGGCTGAGGCGTGTGCGGATAAGCCTTTTTTGGCGAGAACGGTGTGTACAATGAACAGGATGCCGTGGATAAGCTGACGGTGCAGCTCACTTGTCCAGCGGCCGGCCTCAATGCTCGAGAACCACAGGGTCACTCGGCGCTCCAGCTCCTCCAGCTCGCCAAGCTCCAGAAGGGTCGCCCATTCTCCGAAGATATGCATGGGTGCTGCCTGAGGCACGGGCGCAAGCGGCTGATCCCGGCCATACATCTGATCCTCCGGTCCGAACACCTGACGCGAGCGGTTCAGGTTGCGTTGTTCCCGCTCCGTGACATCCGTGTATGCGCTCATGATACCGGACAGAGGGACACCTGCGCTGATGTAGATTGACAGGGAGCAATGCAGCAGCCGCCCGCAGGTATCCAGGAAGGTGCGGCCATTCTGCTCCAGCGTATGCCGGGCGGCGTTCATATCGCCCCGCACGTAGATGACCGCCAGATTATGGCCGAGCTGATCCTGCAGCACAGTGCCTTCCAGCCCGCTTAGCAGCAGCTCATCGGCCATGTTGCGCAGCGCATATTCCATAATCGTCTCATCCCGTGCGCTAAGATTCTCCTTCCACTGCTCCAGTCCCAGCAGAGCGAGGAAGTAGCGGTCCCCGGGCTGCAGATCCAGATTGTAGGTGTTCGCCGGAAGGGTGAGCGATTCCAGCACGGGCGCCGCCCGCTGGCTGAGAATATCCTGCCAGAACCGTTCTACCAGCAGGGGAAGCTGATGCTCCCATTGTCTCCGGTACTCCTGGATCAGGGTCTCGAACTGCTGCTGCTCCTTCTGCCTGCTGATCTCGAATAGCGCCTCACGGGAGATCTTCATCAATTCCTCATAGTCTACCGGCTTGAGCAGATAATGGAAGGCGCCGTGATAAATCGCGCGCTGGGCATACTCGAAATCGGCATGGCAGGTCAGCATAATCGTCAGCGTGCCGGGGGCAGATTGCTTCACCCAGGCCAGCAGCTCCAGGCCGCTTCTGCCGGGCATTTCGATATCGCAGATCAGCAGATCTACGGGCTGCTGCTCAAGAATAGCAATCGCCTGATCCACGTTCTCCGCCAGACAGACATCCGACACGCTAAGCGCGCTCCAATCCACCCCCTGCTGGAGGCCCAGCAAGGCGAAGTATTGGTCGTCAACGATTAGTACTCTGTACATTGAACGTCACAGCTCCTTTTGAACGGGTAGTCTGATCTCCACAACCGCGCCTCCGTCTGGAGCGTTATGGAAGGTAAGCCGTGCCCGGTTGTTATAGAACATCAGCATGCGTCTGTATACGTTCCATATTCCCAGATGGCGGTCTGTCGGCTTGCGCTCATACACGCCTTGATTGAGCATGTCGAGCTGAGCCGCGGAGAAGCCCGGCCCGGAATCGCGGATCTGAATGGCAATGCAGGAGTTGCCGCTCTCCCCGGCTTCTTCACGGACAGTTATGCCAACGTTGAAGGGCTTCGAATTGTTGACGAAGCCATGCTTGATGGCATTCTCAACGAAGGGCTGGATCAGCAGCGGCGGAATCAGTGTAGACTCAAGCTCTTGCGGAAGCTGCACCTCATAAGACAGCTTGTTCGGATACATAACCATCTGAATCTCGATATAATTCTGAATATGACCCAGCTCGCCGCGCAGCGGAATCCAGGCGTCATTGGTATTCATAATGAAGCGGAAGTGGGAGACCAGATGTCCGATCATCTTTTTGATCAGCGCATATTGCTTCAGCTCTACCAGATGAAAGACGATATTCAGGGAATTCATGAAAAAATGGGGATTGATCTGCGCCTGAAGATGCTTCAGCTCGGCCTGCTGCACCTTCATCTGCTCCTCATACACATCAATCTTGAGATTGCCGATCTGCTCGGCCATCTGGTTGAATTGCATGGTAATGATCTGGAACTCCCTGCTGTTGCCATCCTTCAGCCGGTATTCCAGCTGTCCCTTACCAAGGATACGCATCCCGCTGGTCAATTGCTGGATAGGCTTGAACACCAGCCTGCTGAGCAGAGCCAGCAGGATAACCATCACGAGGATAATGGCGAAGGGAATAACCTTGATGATCCGCTGGAAGATCGGCAGCTCGTCCAGAATCGATTTCTCGTCAAGCAGGAAGAAGACATTCAGATTGGAATACTGCGAAGGCTTGTCAATCAGCAGATAAGAATTGCCGTTGCTCAGCCGGATCGCTGCATCCACCGGACGGTCAGGGCGGCCGAGCTGGGTGCGAATGAGCGCAAGATCTTCACTGGCGAACTGGCCCCAGAGCAATTTACCGTCATTGTCGATCATGCCCACCTGCCCGCTGCCTCCGGTAGACTCCAGCTGGGTCAGCGGCTGGGCCAGAGAATCGATACTGACCAGTACCCCCATGAGAAGCCGTCCGCTCTTGTCCGGCAGCACCTTGAATAACACCGGCTCGTCGCCGAGGGTCACAGTCTCCCACTTCAGGGAGCCCTGGAGATTAGGCGACTTCAGGCGCGAGGACAGCCCGGAGGCAATGACCTCCTTCTCCTGGTAATATTCTCTCTGGCTGCTGAGGAATAACTCGTCCCGGTCCTGATGGTAGACGAAGACACTGCGGATAATGGTGTAGTAGCTGACATCGCTGTACCACTGGTCCATCAGCTTACGGATGGACAGGTAATAATTGACGCTGTCGGGACCGCTGTCCGAATAGAGCTCCAGCAGCATATTTTCATTGGCGGTACGCAGCAGATAATGGCTGGTCTGCTCCAGCAGCTCATCGAGTGTACCTAAGTGCAGGGTCAACGTGTCTGAAGCAGACTTCGCAACCTTCTCCCGGACAATGTTGGTGGAATAGAGATTGGTGTAGGAGAGGAAAAGGAACAGCGGCGTGACCAGCAGCAGGACAAGGGCACTCACTTTGAATCGCAATGATAGTTTCACAGTCATCCCCCTTATCCTTAGGTACATTTACACGCTGAGCGGCAGGAAAGGGGAAGGACGGCTGCCGTCCTTCCCCTTTGCTTAAAATATAAGAATTTGTATGTTCCACACGACAACATATCCTTATATTTTTCGCTAAAACGGGTGCCGTCCTTAAATAAGGACGGCATAGTCGTTTCCACTTGTTTATTTTGGTTGTTTAGCCTTCCACGCATCGTATTGCTTCTGAACCTCGGCGCGGATCTCTTCAATGCCGTTAGCCTTTAGCTTATTATTGTATTCCGTCAGCACCTTGTCTACTCCCAGGCTGCCCGTTTCCAGCAGCGGACGGAATTCCTTGATAATATTGCTGACCACAGAGACCTGTGTTTTGACAGCGTCGGTATTGAAGTTGAAGCCGAAGGACTTCACCTTATGGGCACTCTCGTTATAAGCCTTGAACTTCTCCCATTTATCGGCACTTTCACCTTCCCACAGATAGGTTATGGTCTGGTTGCCGAACATCCATTCAATTCCCGGTGCCCAGCCGGTATCGGCACGGGTAGCAATGCCGTCAGGCAGCTTGATGAAGTTGTCCTTGCCTTCTACCTTGACATACTGCCGTCCCTCTACGCCGAAGTCAATCAGATTGACCAGAACCGGGTCGGTATGCAGCAGGTTCAGCAGCATCATTGTCCGCTCTGGATCAATTGAGGTGCGTCCGATGGCCATCATGGAGTTGCTGACGCTGGCGGTGCTGATCTCGGGTTCATTCCCCTTCAGCTTCACCAGTTCAATGCCGGTGGCAATGGAATCTTCCTTGTCGGAGTCCGGTTTGTCTGAACCGAATTTCATCCAGGTCTTGCCGGCCTTGAAAGCGTCTTCAGTACTGGTTTTGGTCGTTGCCGCATCTTTATTGATGTAGCCTTTGGCGAACCAGTCGCCGTAGAGCTTCATACGGTAGATCGCCGTGTCAGATTCCATCGAGCTGATCACCATCTTATCGGTCTTGGTATCCAGGACGATTCCGGCAGGAGCGCCTGCCACCAGCTCATAGCGGAAGTTCTCCTTCATGCTCTCTCTGGTCTTGTCGAAGTAGCCCAGGGTGTCCGAGCCGCTGCCGGAGAGCCAGATTGGCGCGATGGCCGGTTCCTTCTCCTTGATCGTCTGCAGCCATGGCTCCAGATCCTCCAGCGTCTCAATCGAGTTCACATCGAATCCGTATTTATCCACCAGATCCTTGCGGAACATAATGGTATGGCTCTCGCCGATTTCCTTATTGGTCGGAATGGCGTAGATTTTGCCGTCCACCTTGCCGCCGTCAAAGAAGCGGGGGTCCAGGGTGTCCTTGATGCCTTGTCCATATTTGGCTAACAGATCATCCAGCGGCAGGAATGCGCCTTTGGCTACGTTATTGGCGAAATCCGCCCAGTTCGGGGCAAAGGTCAAATCGACCTGTTCACCGGATTGATAGGCCAGTGCCATCTTCTCGGCCCAGGAGGACCAAGGGAGTCCCTGGAAGTCAATCTCGGCGTTGATTTTTTCTTTGAGATACTTGTTGATCTCGTCTACAACCGCCTTGGTATCATTTTGCGGGAAATTTCCGACCGTGTACACTTTCAGCTTGCGGAACGTTGAGGTGTCAGGATTCGTGCTGCCTTCCGTGCCTGCTGTTGTAGCTGCTGCTGTCGATTCTGCCTTGGAGGGTGCGGATGCACCTGAATTGCCCCCGCCGCATCCGGTAATGCCCAGTATCACGGCGGTTAGGGCAGCAAGCACCGCGCCCGAGCTTCTGGTTGTTCTCATTTGTATGAACCTCCTCAATGATAATTAGATCATATATTCTAACCGGCATTTATGCCAGAGCTAGACCCATTAACCTTTGATAGCCCCAATCGTGAGGCCCTTGGTGAAGTACTTCTGGAAGAACGGATAGATGAACAGAATCGGACCAATCGACAGCACGACCATGGCCATCCGCAGACTTTCGGTTGGAACGGATTCCTGTACCATCAGGGCGACACCGGTGCCGGCAAGCTGGGTTTTGAAGAA
The DNA here is from genome assembly GCF_038002825.1 of Paenibacillus sp. FSL H8-0048. NCBI lineage: Bacteria > Bacillati > Bacillota > Bacilli > Caryophanales > Paenibacillaceae > Paenibacillus > Paenibacillus sp. FSL H8-0048. Next base: position 4,829,145 of record NZ_JBBODF010000001.1, read on the forward strand.
CTCGGCCTGGCGGATCATCTGAATCATAACGTACTGCAGGGAGAACTTATTGGTGTCATTAATGAACAGCATGGAGTTGAACCAGTCATTCCAGTACATCAGCGTAGTGAACAGTCCGATGGTCGCCAGCACAGGCAGGGAGATCGGCAGCACCAACTGGAAGAAGATCCGCCATTCCGAAGCTCCGTCGAGCTTACCGGATTCAATCATCTCCTCCGGGATGGTCTGCTGGAAGAAGGTACGGGTGATGAAGATATAGAAGGCATTGGACAAGCCGGGCAGAATCAGCGCAACCAGCGAGTCCTTCAGATCGAGATAGTTCACGTATAGCAGATAGAAGGGGACAAGCCCTCCCGAGAACAGCATGGTGATCAGCAGGTAGAAGTTGAATGTCTTTTTAAAAGGAAAATCCTTCCGGTAGAGCGGATACGCATACAGCGCAATCAGCAGCACGGCCAGAACAGTTCCGATAAGGGTAACGGTCAGGCTGACGCCATACGCCTTAACCAGTGTCTCCGAATGCTTGAACAAATATTGGTACGCGGAAGCATCGATATGATCGGGCCAGAACTTGTATCCCTGCAGCGTCAAGGCCTTCTCGTTCGTTAAGGAGATAGCGACAATGAGCACAATCGGCAGGATACACGCCAGGCTGAAGGCGATGAAGAACACATTCAGAATAATCTGGGCGGTGGTGGAGCCTTTGGTATAAGGGTTGCTTCGGGATGCAGTAGTCATTAGAATCCTCCGTTTCTAGAAAAGAGCCGTATCGCGGTTCAGCTTACGGGCCAGAGCGTTCGCGCCGATGACCAGGAAGAATCCGACGACCGATTGATAGAAGTTCGCCGCAGAGGACATCCCCAGGTCATTGAGCTGGATCAGGCCCCGGTAGACATAGGTGTCGATGACGTCCGTAGTTGAGCGCAGCGCACCGGAGTCCAGAGTCACATGGTAGAACAGCCCGAAGTCAGAGCGGAAGATGCCGCCCATGTTAAGAATGGTGAGAATGACCATGATCGGCGTAAGCAGCGGCAGGGTGATCTTGGTGATCTGCTGCCATTTGCTGGCCCCGTCCATCACCGCAGCTTCGTACAGCTCTTCGCTGATGCCGGTGATGGCCGCCAGATAGATGACACTGCCGATACCGATCGAATGCCACATCTTGGTGATCCACAGGATGTAAGGCCAAGCTTCAGGATGCATATAAGCATTCACCGAGGAGTAGCCGAACATCGGCAGAATATGCTTGACCAGGAAGCCATACTCCGGGTGCAGGAAGGCGTATACGATGAAGCTGACTACAACCATGGACAGAAAGTTCGGCATAATCATCACCGTCTGGAAGAACTTCGAAGCCAGCTTGTTACGCACCTCATTGATTGCAATCGCCAGCGAGACGGAGAGAATAAGGCCTGAGATAATGAAGACTACATTGTAACCCACGGTGTTGATGGTCACCCGCAGGGCGTCAGAGGTGGCGAAGAGGAACCGGAAGTTGTCAAGCCCGGCCCAAGGACTGCCCATAATGCCGTCAATGTAGTTGATATTCTTGAAGGCAATGAATAATCCGAACATCGGAATATAGCAGTTGATGAAAAAGATAATCGACGTGGGCAGCAGCATCAGCAGCAGCACCCGGTATCGCACGATATTGTGCAGCAGACGGCCGAAACGGCCCTGGGGCGGTGTCGCTGACTTGGTGTTCATAGCTTGTGGTGCGGGATTTGCCATAAGTTCTAACCTCACTCTACTTGTTCTGGATGAATTTATTATAGTAGAGCAGATGAACGGAATTCTTTCTTGCAAATGACTCTGTTTATTCAAAAATGACCTCATTGTGCAAAACTCCTGCTAAGCATTGAGACTTTTTTCACAGAGGATTGCTCACATTGCAAGTAATATGTTAGAATATCGGAATGCATTAACGCAGCACCAATTTAATACAGTACAAGAGCTATGAAGGCTATGGATCACACTATAGCTGGAGCAGCTTCTGGAGAGACTGCGGAGTTCCGCAGCGCCGAAGGGTTCACAATCTCAGGCAGAAGGACAGAAGAGTACCGGATTTGTTTTTGCTATGCGGATCAGCCGCTGCTGCAGAAGCTTATTTGGAACTTTTTATGCACCGGGAGATTGGATGATATCCAGTCTCCTTTTTTGCGTTACGTACAATGTTGTATACATTAAGGGGGAAACAGGAATGGCACAGACAGAATTAAAAAGAGAGCTTGCAAACCGTCACGTCCAGCTTATCGCTATCGGGGGAACGATTGGCACAGGGTTATTCCTGGGATCGGGCAAAGCCATTCAGCAGGCCGGGCCCTCCATCATGCTCACGTATCTGATCGTGGGGATTGCCGTGTTTTTTGTGATGCGGGCGCTCGGGGAACTGCTGCTCTCGAAGGCGGGGTATCAATCTTTTACGGATATTGCTGAGGATTACCTGGGGCCGCGCGCGGCGTTCATTACAGGCTGGACCTACTGGTTCTGCTGGATTATGACGGCGATGGCCGATGTGATTGCGGTGGGCGTCTATGTGCAGTACTGGTTCGATATTCCGCAGTGGGTACCGGCCGTCATCTGCCTGATCATTCTGCTCGGGCTGAATCTGCTGACGGTCAAGAGCTTCGGGGAGCTGGAATTCTGGTTTGCCCTGATCAAGGTAGTTACGATACTGGCTCTGATCGGCCTGGGCATTGTCCTGCTGGTGACCCAGTTCAAGACGGATGCAGGCTCCGTGTCGGTCCGCAATCTCTGGGAGCACGGGGGCGTGTTCCCGAACGGGGTGAAGGGCTTTCTGTTCTCCTTCCAGATGGTAGTGTTCGCTTATGTTGGCGTGGAGCTGGTGGGGGTATCGGCAGCAGAGACGGCGAATCCGGAGAAAAACATCCCGTCCGCGATCAACAAAATTCCGCTGCGGATTCTGTTCTTCTATGTAGGCGCGCTCTTCGTGCTGCTGTGCATTAATCCCTGGACCCAGCTTAGCGCGTCTGAAAGTCCGTTCGTGCGCACCTTCAGTCTAGTCGGGATTCCGATTGCTGCGGGGATTATCAATTTCGTAGTCTTAACCTCGGCGGCCTCCGCCTGCAACAGCGGGATGTTCTCGACCAGCCGGATTCTCTACAATCTGAGCAGACGGAATCAGGCTTCCCCGCAGCTGGGCAAGCTGAACCGGAATCATGTGCCCGCGAATTCCTTATTCCTCTCCACCCTGGTGATCTCTGCCGGAGCACTGCTCAGCAAGCTCATTCCGGGCCAGGCCTTCGGCATCGTGACTACGATCAGTGCCATTTGCTTCATCTGGGTCTGGGGCGTTGTGCTGGTCTGCCATATCAAGTATAAAAGGAACCGCCCGGACTTACATGCCGCTTCCAAATTCAAAGCGCCATTCACCCCGGTGATTAACTATGCTGTCCTGACGCTGTTCGCCGCCATTCTTGTGATCATGCTCTTTGCCGATGAGACCCGTCCGGCGCTGCTGTTCACTCCGCTCTGGTTCATCCTGCTGTTCGTTCTGTACTCCATCAGAAGCCGTAAGGAGAAAAGTGAACAGGAAATCAGTATAATCAATACATAAACTGATTTCAGGATGAAGAGGGTGCAGCCGCCGTATGAACAAGACAGACCGCATGTTAGCCATCGTACTGGAGCTGCAGCGCAAAGGGGTCGTACGGGCAGAGGATCTGGCGTCTGTCTTCGAGACTAGCGTAAGAACCATCTACCGCGATATACAGGCGCTTAGTGAAGCCGGAGTGCCGGTGGTAGGAGCTACAGGTCAGGGATATTCGCTGGTAAAGGGGTATTTCCTGCCCCCGGTCAGCTTCACCGCGGAGGAGGCTGTGACTCTGCTGATCGGAACGGATTTCGTGGAGCAGCGGTTCGATACGGAATACGGGGACCGGGCCTCCGCAGCCGGCAGGAAGATTGAAGCGGTTCTGCCGGTCGATGTCCGGGAGAATGCCTCCCGCATCCGTCAGAGCGTCCTGCTGCTGAATACCTCTAAAGACAGACTGCAAGGACAGGAGAAGGATTATATCGGGCAGATCCGCCGTGCGATTCTGGAGCAGCGAAAGATCAGCTTCGGGTATACGAAGGGCAGACAGGAAGCTGACGGAAGTCACCGGAGTGTCCGAATCGCCTCGCCATATGGACTTGTTCTGAACAGAGGCGCCTGGACCCTGGTCGCCTGGTGTTGGCTGCGGGAGGAGATCCGTCATTTCCGGTTATCCAGAATGAGCGGACTTACCCTTCTGGATGACCGGTTCGAAGTGCCTGTGGGTTTCGATCTGCACGAGTACCAGCCGGAGGATGACCGCCATGTGCGCGTGTGCATTTTGGTGCATCCCGAGATCGCTGACAAGGCTGCTGAATCGAATAACTTTTATCTGGAGGCAGTGGAGGACCAGGAAGACGGCAGGCTTATGACCTTCCGTGTGCGCCAGCCCGGGGACCTGCTGCAATGGGTGCTTGGCTGGGGAGCGGGGGCGGTTGTCCTGGAGCCGGAAGCCTTGCGTAAGCTTGTGCGGGAGGAAGCGGCGGGAATGCTGGAACGCTACTGACATAACGTTGTCAGTAGCGTTTGTGTATATTCAGGTCAGACCTTAAGAATAAAGGAGTTGCCTGAATATTATGAATATGAACCCTACAGAAGCCTTGCAGCAATTTGAAAAGACTGCGAATCACTATCTTATGGAATTAGATACCTTCAGTATGGAAGAGCTGCTGCGGCAACCGGCTGAGGGAGAGTGGTCCCTTGGGCAGATGGTCCAGCACTTGATACAATCGGCGCTGTACATGCAGCTCCGTAATATCGATCTCTGTCTGGCCGGGAACGGGGAAGCAGCGGGGAAGGAAGCAGAGATGACTCCGGATGGTAAAGCGGTTTTTGCCGGGGGCAGCTTCCCGCCTGTACGCGTTCATGTTCCGCCGTCCCCGCAGTATACGCCGGTGCAGCCGGAGAGCAAGGAGCAGCTGATCCAAGGCCTGAACACAGTGATGGAGCGTATGCGCGAGACCCTGCCGAAGCTTGCGCAGGCACCTGAGCACAGCACCGCCCCCCATCCCCGGTTCGGCCCCTTGTCTGCGGCAGAATGGTATCTGCTGATTGAAATGCACTACCGCCATCACTTGCTGCAGCTGAACCGGTTGAAGGATTTCATAGGATCAAGTGTAGCGTAATAGAAGAACGCCAATAAGCCGAAGCCTGTCAGTAGTAACTGAGGGCTCCGGCTATTTTGCTACATTGATCACGTCGAGGGCTCACGGGCAAAATGTAATCGAAAAAGCGATCACAATGATCAAATTTTAATTATTCATTTTTGAATAAAGGAGGTTTGTCGCAACATGTCGAACTTAACTCTTAATTTCGCTGTACCCTGAAGCTAACTGAATAAAAGGAGACCCTCACCTATGAAAAACATCGTACGCTCCCTTGAAGATATAATAAATCTCGCGCCCGTTCTGAAAGCTGCTTTTCCATACGATATCTCGATTGCCGTCTGTGATACCGAGAAGTTTCTCGCCTATTACCCTGGGGATTCCATTGATCTGGGGATTCGCGCCGGGCAGATTATTCACGCGGACGAACCTCTGTATCACGCACTGGCAAATGATGAATACTCAAGGGCCAACGTTCCCAAAGAGTATTATGGATACGAATTTGTGGGTACGGTCCTTCCGGTACATGGAGAGGATGAACGTGTCTGCGGGGCGGTCTGTATTCAGGTGCGCAGACAGACCGAGCTGCGGGAAATTGCCGACCGGATGGCACTGTCCCTGAATCAGGCTAATGCGCGGATCATGCAGGTAGCGGGCGGGTCTAACCAGCTGGCCGGCTTCTCTCAGAAGCTGCTGGTCCAGTCTGAGACCACTGCTGCAAGTGTCCAAAAAAGCGATGAAGTGCTGGCTGTTCTGAGGAAGGTTGCCGACCAGACGCATCTGCTTGGAATTAATGCGGCCATTGAGGCTGCCCATGCCGGAGAGAAGGGCCGGGGCTTCGATATTGTCGCCAGAGAAATCCGCAAGTTCTCACAGGAGACCGAGCAATCCGCGCAGCGGATACGGGACACCCTGCGGGAGATCCAGACAGCGATGAAGGGAATCGGCCAATCCATCGGTCAGATTGCCTCAGTGGGACAAGAGCAGGCAGCTTCAACGCAAGAGATGTCCAGCTTCATTGAGGAGATTCGGGCGATGTCTGAGCAGTTGAATCAGTTCGCGCAGAAGCTGTGAGGGTAAGTGTGGAAGCTGCCTGGATAAGCCCGCAAATCTTACAGATGTGCGATAATTGTAGCCGCCAGCGCCAGGAAGGCTGGTAGGCCCTGCATCAGCAGGATGGATCTCTTGGAGGTGAGTCCGCCGTAGATGGCCGCAACCGCCACGCAGATCAGGAAGAACAGCTGCAACTGGTAACCGAAGTCTGCGCTCGGATGCAGCAGGCCCCAGATTAGACCGGCTGCCAGGAAGCCGTTATACAAGCCCTGGTTGGCAGCAAGCGACTTCGTCTCCCGGGAGAACGCAGGGGTCAATCCGAACGCCTTCTGTGCTCTCGGGGTGGTCCATAGAAACATCTCCAGTACTAGTATGTAGACATGCTCTAGTGCTACTAAGGCAACAAGAATTGAACTTACAGTCATCATAAAGAGTCCCTCTTTTCAAGTGATGTGAGTCGAATTAAGCCTATCATTTAAATTGTGCAAAATATAATTTTACGAACTTAAATATACCGGACTTTTTGATATTTGTCAATTTACTACAAATCGTAAAATTGGAATGTAAGGGGGCAAGAAGAGTGATATATATAAGAACGTTAACCCCGTCTGATGCCGAAGTATACCGGGCGCTTCGTTTGCAGTCGCTGCAGCAGCACCCGGAAGCTTTTCTAAGCTCCTATAAAGCGGAAGCGAAGTTGTCTATCGAGACTACCCGGATTAAGCTGGACTCCTCGGATGAGCATTTCACCCTGGGTGCCTTCTTGGATGGGGAGCAAAGGCTGGCGGGAATGGCTACCTTGTTCCGGGAGAGCAGGCCCAAGATTCAGCACAAAGCTCATGTCTATGCAGTATATGTAGATCCAGGAGCCCGTAAACATGGCACGGGCCGTGCGCTGATGCTTGAGCTGATAGCACGGGCGAAGGCCGCGCCGGGACTGGAGCTGCTGATGCTGACGGTAACCTCCCATAACGTTCCGGCCAAAAGACTCTACGAATCTCTGGGATTCGTGCGCTACGGCACAGAGCCGAAGGCGATGAAGCTTGGCAGCGAGTACCTGGATGAGGATCTGATGGTGCTGATGCTGTAAAATACAGCAAAGCCCCTCCCGCCTTTTCGGCAGAAGGGGCAAGTATGAAGGGAAGGTTGCTTACTTCGCAGATTTTCCGCTCAGGATCGCCTTCACCTGGCTGACCATTGCCGCTGCGTCAGCGCTGGTGACACCGTCCTGCGGACGGAAGCTTCCATCTTGATCCAGCTTCACGATCTTGAGGGCAAGCGCGGTCTGAATGGCTCCCGAGTTCAGGATATTGATCTTGTCATTATCCTTGATCTCCACCGGGATCAGCTTGATCATCGGCAGTTGGCCGCTGGTCTGGAGCGTGTTAATTAGCAGATAGGTGAACGATTCACGGGTTACGCTCATGTTCGGATCAATTTTGATCTGAAGATTCGCCTCAGGTCCGGCAGCATCCTTGATGAACTGTACGGCCTCGGTGGCAGTGATTGTCTTACCTATAGCAGCGGGCGCGGGATGTGCCTTGAGATAGTTCGCCGCATTCCCGGCAATAGAAGCAGCTTCAGGGCGGGTAATCCCTACTTTGGGATTGAAGTTACCTGCAGCATCCAGCTCCACGAAGCCGAAGGCAATGGCGGCCTGGATGGCACCCGAGTTCAGGATATTGATCTGATCGCCGTCCTTCACCTCTACCGGAATGACGTTAATCATCGGCAGTTGCCCGCTGGTCTGCAGAGTATGGATCAGCAGATAAGTGAATTCTTCACGGGACATGCTGGCCGCCGGATCAATCTTGATCTGCAGGTTGGCCTCAGGTCCGACAACCTCTTTTATCACCTGTACAGCTTGTGCTGCTGTAAGCACCTCGTCCGTCACCACCGGCGCCGGATGGGCTTTCAGATAAGCGAGTGCATTGCTGATGGCTACTGCCGCTTCCGCACGGGTGATCTCCTGTTTCGGGTTAAGCTTGCCGCTGTTATCCAGCTTCAGGACACCGTAATTCAGCGCACGCTGCAGGGCACCGGAGTATTCTACCTTCACCTGATCCTGATCGGCGTACTCTACCACCACTGGCTTAATCATCGGCAGGCGGTTCGTGTTCTCCATCGCATGAATGAGCTGGTAGGTGAAAGCTTCGCGGGTCAGCTTCTCACCAGGCTTCAGATCGGCAGGCAGGTCCAAGCCGTGCACACCGGCAATAATCAGCGCCTGCGCATACCAGGCAGAGTCATTGGCATTCTTGAAATAGTCTGTGGCATGCGGCTCCTTCACGAACCGAATCGTATCCAGATTCAGATCAAGGGCACTGACGATCATCTGCACCCCCTGGGCTGCTGTGATGCTGAGGTTCGGGCCGAACAGATCTGCGCTGATGCCTTTAATCAGGCCGCTGTTCTGAAGCGCGATAATCTTGTCTTTATCCTGCACGTTATGGATATCCTTGAAGCCTGCGGCCGAGGCGAATTGTTGCCCTGTGAAGCTGAGCGCCAGAGCGGCTGCTGCGGATAGGGTGATCATCTTGAATGTCTTCTTCATGTCCAGTCACCTCGTGAGTAGTTTGTAGTTTATTTGTGATCATAGACGGCGGCGTAGTCAAAAAGGTTCCAGTAAAAATAAAAAAATAAATTATAAAAAAAGCACTGGCCGCTTAGGGCTAGTGCCGTTTTCTCATACAAATCTCCTGCCATCTCATAAGCCATCCATACTGCTCATCGCAGAATTCTTTCGTTACAGACTGTAGCCCCTGGCAGCGGACAATGCGGGAGATAATCTGATAATGCCTTACCGCAATGAAGTCGACAATCGCGCGGATCTCATTGTCACTCAGGGTGCGCACCTTACAATACCCGGTATAGAAGCGTTCAAATAAACGCTGGGTAGCATCATACATGGAGTCGTGATATCGATTGAAATGAGTAGCGTCAGACATGTAGGCCACGTCCATGCCGGGATAGTCGCCGGAGGCATCATCAAAATCCATAAAGATATACTGCCCATGGCGGTTCTTAATCATGTTGCCTGTATGAAGGTCGCCGTGACAAAAGCCATGTGGAAGCTTGGACATACGGCCCCACAATTGATTTCCATATTGTTCAAGAGCAGCCACGGAGTTTGAATCACAGTCCAGTTCGCTCATAATAGAGAGATAATCATCAATATATTCATTTTTTGTACGCTTAATCAGTTGTTCTTCAGGGTAATTCTGCATTAGCTTATGAAGCTCGGCTGTCTGGTAACCGATAAGCTTCGCTTCGGCAATTCCATCAGGATTGTCACCTTCTGCATAGTCGTAGAGCACAGCGGTAAGCCAGCCCTCCTGAGCTTCAAGAAGAATGTGGTTCTTGTGTCTAGAAGTCCGGAGGACCGTTACAGCCGGAAAGGAATGAGCGTGCAAGTAGTCAAGAATTCGAAGAGACTGCATGGCATCGGCCGTTTTGAAGCTGCGGTATATTTTGAGCACATAACGCTTATTCCCGCCTTCTGCCAAATAAACCGAGCCAATCATATCGCGGTGAAGCTTGATCTGCTCAATACGTAACGGGTAGGATTGGTTAATCTCACGGATAAGATGATCATGGTTCATCTGGCAGCGTCCCCTTTATGAATGGCTCCAACTGCTATTCATTATCCTAGGGGAGAAACACAGATGTATAGAGAAAGATTGATTATAATTAAACCTCCGCCGCGACAATCTGATTCCGGCCCTGATGCTTGGCGGCGTAGAGGGCTTTATCAGCAGACTTGAATAGGTCGTTCAAGTAGGTGGTCGCATCCATGGCAGGCGGGATCTTGAATTCGGCGATGCTGAGCAGCCCCATGCTGATGGTGATCGACACGGGCTCATCGATATAATCGATATAGATCGTGTTATGTTCAACCTCGGATTTGAGCTGCTCGGCCAGACGCCGGGCCTCGGCTCCATCCGAATCCGGCAAATAGATGATGAATTTCTCTCCGCCGTAGCGGGCCAGGATATCGGAGGGCCGCAGGCTGCGCTGCAGCAGCTCCACCGTGCTGCACAGGACCACATCTCCGGCGAGATGGCCGTGCTGATCGTTGATTTTTTTGAAAAAATCGATGTCGATCAGTATAATAGTCGAAGGTGTCCGGGTACCGCTGACCCGAAGCGCCTCCTGCTCCAATTGCTGCATCAGATAATGCCGGTTGTAGCAGCCGGTCAGGCTGTCCGTGATCGCCAGCTTCCTCAGCTTGCCGTTCGTCTGGAACAGCTCCTCCTGTACCTTCACCAGTGAGTCGTTGCGTTCCTTCAGGATGGCGTTCTGCTGGTTCGTCTCATCGATGAGCCGCCGGATCTCGGTAACATTCTGGAAGGTGACAATCCGCCCGACCCGGCTGCCGCTTACTATGATCGGTGCTGCATGAATACTGACAACCATTTGGATAACGGGATGCAGTATTTCCAGCTCGGCCGTCTCCAGCGGGTACTCATGGTATTTCTGCAGGAAGTGTTCAATCTTCTCGGCAGGACCATCCGGCAGATAGCTGCTCATGTTGAACGCCGCACCCGTCACAAGCGGGATATAGGGATGCAGGGCATGATTAATCTCTACCACCTGCTCCTGGTCATCCAGCACGAGAATCCCGTATTCCATGGTATTGATAATATCCTGATGGGCGATAGTTACGATATCGAATACTTTGTCCTGGTGGATCGTAATCACAAAGAACGTAGCCGACACCACTATACCCAGCGAAGTGAAGCCCGGAATTACCGGCAGATAGTCATCCAGAAGGACATTGAGAAGCACGTCGATCATAAGGAAGACGCATAGCGCCGTAATGCCTTTGAGCATGTACATAACCTGATTCTTGATCCGCGCGGCTTGGTTAGAGGTCAGAGCCACGTATATGACATACATGGATATGAGCGCATCAAGGACAAGAAAGGTCATGCTGATCCAGAAAATAGGTCCGTAGGTCCGCTCTACATATCCGCCGTTCACCGGACGGACGAACCATCCATAAGGATTGAGCACCACTCCAAGGGATGTCAGTACTGCAGGGATTACCAGCACGGACACCATTCTTTTAGTAAGGAATTGGGATTGTCCGGCGAGCAGAATCGTGAAGAAGATCCAGCCCAGGCCCAGCAGGGAAGCATCCACGAAGGCAAGCTTCACATAAAAGAGCTGATAGAGAGGATCATCGACGGTCCTGATGGCAAACTGGCAGTAGGGCCAGATCAGCATGGCGAAATGGAACCCTAAATAGACCTTGTGCAGCTTGGTAATCGTGACCGTAGCCACAATATAGATGAGCAGCAGGAACAGAAGGAAGCACATAATCAGGTCAATCCAAGAGGCTAAAGCCAATATGTTACACCTTCTTGATTTTAATAGTATTTATTGATTTTTGTGGGTCTTAGGTCTTATATATTGTTTTTAATATATAATTAGCGTGTGCAGATTACAAGATTTTTAGATAAATCTATCGGAAAATATTGGATTGGGAGGGGACCAAATGAAGTCTATTAGCGTGCAGAGTCTTGTAGAGAAATTCCATCTGGAGGTGCTCGCCGGAGCGGGCTGGATGGACCGGAATATCACCCGTCCAAGGACGCACAGACCGGGTCTGGAGTTTGTCGGTTATTTTGATTTTTTTCCGATGGAGCGGGTGCAGGTCCTTGGACGTAAAGAGATTAACTACCTGTTAACGCTGAGTGTAGAGGAGCGGATGCTGCATATCGGCAATATCGTCAAATATCATCCGCCGTGCTTCATCGTGACCAGCGGCCAGCAGGAGATTCCTTATCTGACGCTGTTCTGCGATCAGGAGGGCATTCCGCTGCTGCGGACGCCGGAGGTGACCACCGAGTTCATCGCCAAGCTGGACAGCTTCCTGGTGAAGACGCTGGCGCCGGAGCTGTCGATTCATGGGGTATGCGTCAACGTGTCGGGGATCGGCATTCTGCTGCGCGGCAAGTCAGGGATTGGTAAAAGCGAGACGGCGCATACGCTGATCCGCAGGGGCCACCGCTTCGTGGCGGATGATATTGTGGTGCTGAAGAAGCTGGGTCCGGCGACTCTCCTCGGGACCCATAATGAGACCACGCGTGAATTCCTGGCGCTGCGCAGCATCGGCCTGATCAACGTCGTGCGGCAGTACGGGCGGCGGGCGTTCCAGGATGAGACGCGGATCGTACTCGATATTGAGCTTGCCCCCTGGCAGGAGAATTCGCTCAACAACGAGCTGGAGCTGGTGCCCCAGTTCACCGAATATCTCGGGGTGCAGATCCCGCATATCGAGGTCCAGCTTCAGCCGGGCCGTGATGTAGCCGGTCTGATTGAAGCGGCTGCGAACAACTGGTATCTCAAGCAGCTCGGATACAGTGCGGTGGAAGAATTCATGCAGCGGATTGAGGATGGGATGCAGTCTTAGAGGGCGGCAGGGAATGAAGACCCGCGCTCCTGGGCAACTTATAGGAAAGACAGCAAGGGAGCGTGTCCGTAAATGGCAAGAAGAAGCAGAAAATATGCGGTACCAGGGTCCGCCCAGGGAATGCAGACGTTCAAAGCGGAGGTTATGCGGCAGGAAGGATATCACGTAGATCCGAATCACCCGGACGATGTGAAATACGAGGTGGCGAAGGAGCTGGGTATGCCGCTGCAAGCCGGAAATAACGGCAAGCTGACCACCGAATCGGCGGGACAAATTGGCGGCCGCATCGGAGGCTCCATGGTCCGTGAGATGGTGCGCCTGGCCCAGGAGCAGCTTGCGGGTAAGCAGAAGTCTTAGAATCGATTGGATTCACATCTATATCCTTGCCAAAAGATCCCTTTCAATTGCTGAAGGGATCTAATTTATTTTAGTGCCGGTTAAGCCAAACCCTTTGGTTATAATTCCATTGTCCAAAAAACTCATCGCCATGAATCAATGATTGATATATTGGCTCCAGAAAATCAACAAGACATTTCATCAAATCTTGAAATGTGAGCGGTCCCTCTATACCAAGGCGATTCATAAATGCCAACCATTGTCTTAAACGGATGTCATCATCAGCAAATGTAGTCTGAAACAAAGGATGATCCTTTTCCAATATTGTCTTCCGGCGCTGAAAGGTTTCATACACGGCCTCATACAGTACACGCCCATCAAAATTATTGGTGCTCAGAAGCGTATAAATATCATAAAAATCCTTCATTCGGCTGTTCATGACGGATAATGTAATCATGGCTTCAAACTTTTCAGATATGACGGATTCCTTCGAGTAGGCTTGTACCTGCGGGGCTTCCATATTAAGCAGAACCGGGTAATCAATAAGTTGCGGCTTAGGAACTACAATATCGCCAAATCCGATATCAAATTGCAGGCTCTTTCTCATTCTCCCCAGAAGTGCCGTTATCTTGATTCTTACCCCCTCATAATCGGCATCCTCTTTAATTCTCTCCGTTGTCATGTTGTCCAGCTGAAACTCAACTCCATCTGCAGGAACATCAATCGAACAAATTATCACAAACGACTCTCTTAAAATTTCAAGCTCATTTGCAATCTGTCTGGCCAGAAAATCAACGTCTTTTGTTGGACGCGCTTTGAGCTGAGTCTGCGAGAATAGAAACAGCCCGCCCTTTAAGATGAATTTATCCCGATAATCCGATATAGACAAGCGGTATAAGAAGCGCTCTTGAAGGTACAGGAGCAGCAAGGTATCGAATGCTTTTCCAGAGGTCTTAGCAATATTTTTTAAACGTTCGGCAACAGAGGCAGGAATATTTTTAATATCACTCATCAGATCAACACCTCGAGATATTTTTGCAAAACGGTCCTTATCCGCAACTGGTCAGCATAGGAAACTAATTTCGTTATATTTTTATAAGGAGATTTAAGATAGTTTCTTAAACCCTCTTTCATCAAATCTATCCCCATCTTTTCACGGTATCGTACAATATCACAAATTGTTTTCTCCCGGTTGTAGATTTTAACGGTGGCCCCCTCTATACAAACATCGTCTATTCCTACTTTAAACTGAGCTTCCGCAAAGAACATAACTTTAATGGGCGGATAGTCTGGAAGCCGCGGTTTTTTTTCGCCACGATGAATAGCAATTTGATATTCCCAAGGATGATATGTGGTCAGTTCATAATAGGATAGGGCGGAGAGGAGGCAAATGACTCCTTTGGGAACCAGTCGTGACACTTCAAGCATTTCATTTAATGGTTCGTTTCCCGCGCTCGCAAGCCGATAAACTCCTTGCTTTACCCGTTCAATTTCACCGATGGATTCCAGTTTTTTTACGTAATAAGGGGATATCCCTGCTTCTAAGAAATCTCTCGTTCGGGCAAAACCATTATGTTTCTCTAGAACTCGCATCGCCTCCATCAAAATCTGCTCGTCCATGAACTCACCACCATTCACAATTGCTTAAGATAGATATTCGAGAATAGTTGCTGTTTTCCTCTAGTTATTCACGAAAAGTTCTGCACTTAGACGTAAGAGCAGAAAAATACCCTAAGACATTTCGTTCAATGTCATAGGGTATGAAATCAAGCACCCGGGAGCCACGCTTCGGAATTAAGCAGTAGACCCGCCCTGTAGCAGGCTGTTTCTGTAATTCATGAGCGGGGCGAGCCAGACCATGCCGGTTCCCCGGTACACGTTGACCAGGCCTTCGCCGGAGGCGGCGGAGCCCAGACGGGTCTTGCCTGACTTCTCAACCGTGAAGTCCAGAGAGTTGGACCACATGAGAGCGAAGTTACCGTCCACCTTCAATACATCATTCTGCAGCTCAACCACGACAGCTTCCTCAGAAGGAATGGGAGCTTCGAGGGCAAGAATCCCTTTGCCGCGTGCGCTCAGGTTGAACAGTCCTTCACCGCCGAGGACGGCAGAGGAGATGTTCTTGCGTGCCGCAACGGAGATGTCGAGCGTAGTCTCACAAGCCAGGAACATGCCGTCATCGATCACGATATGGTCGTTGTCCACATCGATCAGCCAGAGGTATTTGTAGGTGGTCTCCAGCAGAATCGTTCCGGTTCCCTTGTAGAGCGGCTTGACTGCACTGGTTCCGGTGGCCGCCCCGGACAGCATATTGCGCATCAGTCCGCCTACGCCTTTGATGCCGGAGGTCATCTCGATATTGCCGATCATATATTGCATGGCCCCGGCACTCAGCATCACCTCATTGTTATTCAGCTCAATCATCAGCTGTTTGTTGCGCATATTACTCTTGCTCATGAAGAAGTTGGTCTCTGCTTCATACCGGGTAGTGGTGCTGAGATCCTCTTTGTATTCGATGATGCTGAAGCCGCCAAGCTGTTCTTTGATGATAACGTTGGAATTGTCCTTTAGGTTATTAATGGTAAAAGCCATGGATACCCGCTCCTTCGGTAGCTGTAGTTATGCAATGCTGTGCATCATGCCTTCAAAGCATACGTATTCGACACTTCTCGCGGGTATCCTTGAATTCCGGCAGAAAAAAACGCATACAATAATTCCTTTACTTCTAATATCAGGTTAGCGTAATGTTCTAAGTATAGTGCTCAGAATACAAACGTATCTCCTGACACCAGCATTAGAACCGAAAGGAAGTTAGCCTTGTTTGAGACGCTGCTGCTCAATTTTTTGTTTATGCTGTTTCCGGTGCTGATATTTCTGATTTTCTTCGAGAACAGGCCCCACGCCTACAATCATAAGATTCTTGTACTGCTCATCGCCGCCACCATGATCCTGTGCATCGCCAAGCCGATCCGGCTGGAGACCGGGTTCATCTTTGACTTGCGGTATGTTCCGTTTGTGATTGCTGCCTTGTATGGAGGGTACAAACATACCCTGCCCTTATATGTGATTCTGAATGTGTACCGTTTCTACATAGGCGGTGAGGGAACCGTCCAATCCTTACTTTTTTCGACAGCAGTCTTCATTCTGGTGCCCTCCATAAGCGCCAGATTTCTCCGGTCTAAGCCCAAGGGACGGATCTTGTGGGCTACCTCCATTGTGGTGCTGACTATGGGCTGTTATCTGATCAGCCTGAGCCAGATCATGGATAAGCTGGATACCCAGTTCTGGACGCTTGCCTTCTATGCCTTAACTACGCATGTGGTGGTTATGGCGATCCTAATGATCATGCTGGAGCAGATCCTGGCGAATCTCAGGAACCGTGAGCGGATTATGCAGTCGGAGCGGCTGAATGTGGTCAGTGAGCTGGCGGCCAGTGTCTCCCATGAGATGCGCAATCCGTTAACCGTGACCAGCGGCTTCCTGCAGCTGCTTAATCTCTCCAAGAACCTCACCCCGCAAGAGAAGGGGTATGTTGAGCTGTCACTGCTGGAGCTGAACCGGGCGGAGAAAATTATCAGCGATTATCTGTCTTTTGCCAAGCCGCAGTCGGCGAGCCGGGTCTACTCCAACCTGATGGCAGAATGTGAATACACCAAGAATGTGATCCTGCCGTATGCCACGATCCACAAGGTTGCGGTTGAGTTCAGCTTCAACAACCCGCTCAGCACCCATTATGACAGTAATGAGATGCAGCAATGTCTGATTAATCTGTACAAGAATGCGATTGAAGCGATGGAGGGGGTGGAGGATGCCGTCCTGTCCATTAGTGTCTTCGCAAGCGGGCAGAGTATTATTATTACCATCAGCGACACCGGTGTCGGAATGACGAAGGATGAGATCTCGCGCCTGGGCAAGCCGTATTACTCCACCAAGGCGGACGGAACGGGGCTCGGAATGGTCATGGCGTATAACACGATTAACAAGCTCAAGGGCCGTATTGAGGTCACCAGCGAGAAGGGCAAGGGAACTGTCTTCCGGATCATCATCCCGGCCTAGCGCATGGCAACAGTGGGAAACTTGGTGTGAAAATGATAAAGTATCTCTAAGAGAAGTTGGAACTATTAACCGGGAGGCTATGGGTAATGAGAGAAGAATTAATCGCGCAATTGAACGCTTGGCATGAGGCGGACGAATATGAAGAAATCGTATCCCGCATCAAAGAGGTGCCGACACCGCTGATCGATGAAGAGCTGGCAGTACATCTGGGCCGGGCGCTCAACAATCTGGGCCGCTACCGGGAAGCGCTTAAATGGTTCAACAAGGCGGCAGATCAGGGTAAAAAAGACCCGCTGTGGCATTTCCGTGTCGGCTACGCCCACTATTATCTGGATGAGTACGACCAGGCGATCAAGGCGTTCAAGAAGGCGAACAAGCTGGACCCTGAAGATCAGGATACCATCGAATTCCTGGAATGGAGCCGCAGTGAGAAGGCGGCGCTGGCCGCTGCAGACGAGGATAGCGAGGATGCAGACGAAGCTTCCGAAGCGGATTCCGGCTCGGATACCAGTCCTGATGCAGAACCGGATGCGGCAAAAGAGACTAAGCACTAGGGCTTGACGGCCGGTCTGGCCGAAGCATACAATGAGAGTCAATCTTATCTAAGAGGTGAAATGGATGCCATTCCGTACCGTTGCAAGGAACTAGTTATCGGGCTGGGTAGAACGCGTACCAGCCACCAAGGGGGAGGTCTGTCCTCTTGGTCAATTAACTGGATTCTTGAACGGTGCCTGGAGGGTCATTCTTTGTGAGCCGGGACACTGCGTTATTCCGCTTGAAGACTATACTGCTGAGGCAGGAGTCTTTGGCGCGGGGTGGCGGGGAGAGTTCCCGGCTTTTTGCCATACTCTTATGAATAGGATTGGAGATTGTGATCATGTTAAAAAAATGTCTTGTCCACCTCAGAGGGTGGGCCGCACTGTATATAGGTCTCGGCTTCGCTATTCAGCTCTTAAGCAGCCTGGGCATTGTGGTCTTTCAGCGGATTCTGGATCAGGCGGTGGCGTGCACGGGCTTCCGTGAAACCCTCTACGGAGTAGTCGTCTACGGGATACTGCTCGGCCTGAACGTCCTGCTGAATTATGCGGATGAATATCCCAGCGCTTATCTATCGGGCAGCATCACAGAAAGACTGAAGATTATGGCCTTGTCCAAAATCTCCAGAATGGATTATTCCGCCTACCAGAACATGGGCACAGGCCAGATGATCAAGGTGATCGAGAACGGCGCGGCGGCCGGGAACAGTATCCTGTTTTCTTTTATCCTGAAGACGCTGCATGAGCTGCTGCCCACCATTCTCTTCAGTCTGCTGTTCATCAGCTACTATGACCTCAGAATCATGCTGGTGATTGCGGGCGGGTACGTGGTTATCTTCGGGTTAACGAATGTTCTGCTCAAAGTTCTCTACCGGATCAAGGAATCGGTGCTTATGCAGCAGGAGGCCATGTCCCGGTACGGGGTCCGAGGCTTCATGGAGCTGGTCGTCTTCCGTACCAACAAGAAGTATGCGCAGGAGATCGGCAGACTGAACAAGGCGGCACAGCAGATTATCAGACAGAGCGCGAAGCTGCAGATGATTCATGAATCCTTCTTCGCCTTGTTCGAATTGTTCATTACGGTCATTAAGGTGGTTGTTCTGCTGTACGGTGTGAAGAATGTCGTCTCCGGGCAGGCTTCAATCGGGGTCATGGTCGCGCTGTTCATGTTCATTGAGAAAATCTATACGCCGATCGCCATCTTCAACGTATTATTCGTCGGCTATAAGCTGAACAGGGTCACCTATCAGCGGTTCGAGGACTTCCTGAATGCCCCGGAGGACCCGAATCTGGAGCGGGGCAAGACGCTTGCGCAGCTACAGGGCAGCATCGAATTCAAGGATGTAACGTTCAGCTATGGAGAGGTGCAGGTGCTGGACCGGCTGTCCTTCACGGTTGCGCCCGGAACCTCAGTGGCTCTGGTCGGCTTAAGCGGCAGCGGCAAGTCAACGGTTATTAAGCTGATTACGGGCCTGCTCAAAAAAAGCGGCGGTGAGCTGCTGGTCGACGGCACGGATATCGACGAGCTGAGTCTGGACAGCTACTATGATCACATCTCTTATCTGTCGCAGGACAGTCCGATCTTCGACACCACCATCCGGGGCAACATGGTGTTCGGGCAGCAGGTGCCGGATGAAGAGCTGTACGCGGTACTGGATAAGGTTCACCTGAAGGAGAAGGTGCTGGAGCTGCCGGAGAAGCTGGAGACGCGGGTTGGGGAGCGGGGGCTGAAGCTGTCGGGCGGGGAGCGTCAGCGGCTGGCTTTTGCCCGGGCAATCCTGCAAAAACGGAATCTGATCATCCTCGATGAGCCGGTATCGGCCCTGGATAATATTACGGAGCGCAGCCTGATGGAGACGGTGTTCGCGGAGTTCAGGCATAAGACGGTCATTATTATCGCGCACCGGCTGAATTTCATCAGCGGTGTGGACCAGATTCTGGTCATGGAGCAGGGCAGGCTGGCGGGGGCAGGCGATTTCGATTCCCTGATCCGCGACTGCCCGTCCTTCCGTGCGCTGTGGAATAACGGCAGGGGGCAAACGGATTAAACTATCTTTTACCTTGTGGACTATCCTCCGGCTGAACTATGCTGGGTGGCAGATAGAACTCGAAGGTGAGGTTATGTGTATTATGAATCTGGCATTGTCCAGGATGAAGCTCGAAACAGAGCGGTTAATCATCCGTCCCTATATGGAAAGTGATCTGATGGCTTCGTTCGAGCTCATGCAGAACCCGGAGGTGCTGGCCTTCATGCATATGGAGGTCATGCCGAGGCATGAGTATGAGGGCATGTTCCGCTGGCTGATGTTCAGCTATCATACGCCGTTTGAGCTGCCGTTCAAGTATTCGTTCGCCATCTGCGATAAGGCGACCGGCCAGCTGATCGGCTGGTGCGGGGCTGGTGTGCTGGAGTTCAGACCACCGGATGCGGAGCTGTATTATCTGATCGGGCGTGAACACTGGGGCCGGGGATATGCTACCGAAGCCGCTGCGGCGCTGGCGGGCTACGCCTTCGATGTGATCGGACTGGAGCAGCTATACGCCAAGGCAGATCGGCGCAATACCGCGTCGCTTGGGGTGCTCCGGAAGCTGGGCTTCCGGGTGGAGCAGGAGCTGGCCGGATTAACCGGCGATTATGAGGACTGCAACGGGGAGCTGCTGCATGTGCTGACGAAGGAGCGGTTTGTGGAGCGGCTTAAAGGCAGGAAATGACCATATGCTGAGCGGGCAGGCGATGAACTGACGAGGGATATGCGCGGAATGTATAATTGGAAGAAGCGTGGAAGAAGACCGGAAGATTAGAGATTACGGCTTGCTAAGCCGTATTTTAGTAACAGGTGCCGTCCTTATAGGATGGCACCTGTTGTGTATGAGCAGGACTCCCTATCGCTGTCTCATGCGGCATTGGAGCAGTTTTTTAGACTGATTGTATTTTCTGCAATAGAATTCGGGCTTAGCTAAGCTAAATAATCATCTGTTGTATTTTATACAATGGTTTTCTTGAATTCTGCCCGAAAGCCCTTATTTGTCCAGATTCTGCTGTACAGAGTGCAATAGAATCAATTTTTAGGCCAATTTCGGGGTCGGCTAATGTACAAAGTGCAACAGAAGTAGAGTCCAGCCAGTTCTGAACCCGCACATCATTCAGGCGTAAGTGTTCGTTTATAAGAAAACTTACGTACGCGGATTAACTCTAACCTGTGCGCCCTTGCCGCTGGTCTGCAGCCCGGAGGCCTTGGTTCCGGCCTCCTTAAGATCGGCCACGAGCCGCTCCAGCACTGCCTTCGCAGCGGCGGCTTCCTTGGCGCCGGAGGACTTCACGACAAGCTGCACCGGCTTGCCGGAGCGCAGATGCTTGTCCGCCTGACGCAGCTTCGTGTCGTAGTCATGCTCTTCGATATGGGCAGTGAAGCGCAGCTCCTTCACCTTCTCCCAGCTGCTTCCGCCGCCTTGTTGCGGACGGCTGGTATCGCCCTTGCGGGCCGCTTGCGCTGCCGCCTTGCCCTTGGCGACCAGGCTGCAGGGCGGCGGGCTGCTCATCAGCGAGGTGCAGACCAGGTCGGCCCCTGCGGCTCTGGCCATGGACAGAGCCTCGCTTCTGGATACGGTGCCAAGCTTCTCGCCCTTCAGCCCGGTCAGCTCGACCTCGGCTGCCTTAATCTGTTCATTAATCAGTACGGCCAAGAAATAATCCTCCCTTTGCGGATATGATATAGCTATCATATATGGAAGCGGGCAGGGCTTCAATAACTGCAGCCGGATGCCATCAGCCGTCAGCCCGGCAGGTTGAGACGGTTGTGCAAAGCGGTTATACTCAGTGGACGCAGGTTTTTCAGCATGGAACCACTGGCACTACTATATTTTCTGTTGAATGGGGGATGGCAATTGAATGACACAGCTGACGATAAGCAGTTAATTCTGCTTATTGCACAGAAAGACTCGAATGCCCTCGAACTGCTCTATGACCGGTATGAACGGGTCATTTATAGCTTTGCTTACCAGATCGTGAAGGATTCGATGGCTGCCGAGGAGGTTATGCAGGAGCTGTTCCTGCGACTGTGGAAGAATGCGGGGCAGATTGACTTCGGCAAAGGCAAGCTGCTCACCTGGATGTTCGCGGTGACCCGCAATCTGGCGATCGATTACCTCCGTAAGCGGGACGCCAGGCTGCCGCGGCAATCCGCCGATACCGGGAATCTGGAGCAGGTTCAGGACCATGGTGTGCTGACCGAGGATCTCGTTGAGCTGCAGATGGCAGGGGAACAGATCAGAGAGGCGCTGCTGGGATTAAGCCGCGACCAGCAGCAGGTAATGGATATGATCTATTACCAGGGCTACACTCAGCAGGAGGTAGCGCAGCTTGCGGCTATCCCGCTGGGAACGGTCAAGGGAAGAGTCCGGCTGGCGATGAAGCAGCTTCACAAATCGTTACGGCACTGGGGAAGGAGGGATCATGCACATGAGTGAACACAATGAGGAACTCTGTGAGTTGGCTGAATTATATACGCTGGGCGCACTGACGGCGGAGGAAATGCAGCAATTCGCTGCCCATGCGGCAGAATGCGCGGAATGCAGGGAGCTGGTGGAGGAATACCGGCAGGTACTGGACCATCTTCCGCTTGCCTCTGAGCCGGCAGACCCGCCCTCCGGCATGAAGGAGCGCATTTTGTCACGGGTGCTGGAGTCCGGGAATGCGGCTGCACCGGCTGCCCGGCCGGAGACCCGCCTGCTGAATATCCAGCCTGATGCAGAGCGGGCGGCGGAGCATGAGCCAGCGGGGACTCCTCCGGCAGAGCAGGGCTTGCCCCAATTAAGCATCCCGGAGCCCAAGAGAACCCGCTTCTGGGGGTACCTGAGCCTTGGACTGGCTGTGGCTGTGCTGCTCCTGGTCGTCTACACCGGCCAGCTGCGCGGGAATGTGTCCGAGCTGAAGGAGCAGCTGGCCTCCGGCACCGGACCGCTCCAGGGGCTTAAGGTGAATGAGGCGGTAGCGCTTAGTCCGGCTGGAGAAGGGGTTAACGCCAAGGGTACAGCAACGATTGTCGCGGACCCTACCGGCACCCACCTTGTGCTTCAGGCAGAGGATCTGCCGGAGCTTACCGGCACCGAGGTCTATCAGGTATGGCTAATCAAAGGGGATTCGCCGGTCAATGCGGGCACATTCATCTCACAGGGCGGAAACGGGGCACTATATTATTCTTTTGACCCGAAGGCCTATGATACCATAGCCGTTACACTGGAGCCGGATGGCGCAGGTGTTACCCCGCGCGGGAAGATGATTCTCACAGCGCCGATTAAGCAGGGGTAGCGGGCAAGGAAATGCCGCGTTCAGGCGTACGGAATGGAATAGAATTGAAGCTGAACAGCCGGGAGGATGAATTCCCGGCTGTTTTTTTTCTCATCAAACTCTAATCTTCCTGCAAAGTCTTTCTCATCTAATCCGGTATAACCTAAGAGTAATCACAAGGATGGAGGAGATGGGAAGATGAAGGTTACTTGGAAAAGGCTGCTTACGGGTGTCGCTCTGGCGGCGGTATTCTTATACATAGGCAAGGGGATTGGCGGGGCGGCCGAAGCTAGGCAGTTGAGCGAGGAAGGTTTCGTCTCTGCGCCTGCGGGCGCCACAGTCTCTGCAGCTCCTGATAGGGTCACCGAATCCGTCTCGGGTGCGTCTGTGTCCCTACCAGAATCTATTTCCGGGGCGACCTCTACTGCTGCTGAGGTTATTGAATCGTGGCAGGCAGAGGGGGCGGGCTCATTTTCCGGGGATGCCGGGTATTCTTTTGACAAAGGTACTACTTACATCCCGCTGCCTGCCGGGACGGACAGTGTCTCTATTAAGAATACCAACGGTAATATTGAGATCAAGCAGGGCAATGTCAAGGAGCTTGAGATCCAGATGACGGTGGTTGTCCATCAGGCGACGGCAGAAGTGGCAAAGGAAATCGCTAACAAGTCCGGGATGAAGGCGGGCACAGGAGCTAATCTGGAGATTGAGACGTACAGCGAATTCTATGGCAACCACCAGTCGCCGAGCCTGGAGCTGACGGTAACCCTGCCGCAGGGCATGAAGGCGGAGCTGCAGGCAAGGACGGAGAACGGCAATCTTTCTTTGTCAAAAGTTTCTAGTACAGGTAAAATCAAATTATCGTCAGTGAATGGCAATATCACCGCTACCGGCATCCCGGAGGAGCTTGTTCTGCATACGGTCAACGGTGACGTTCAGGTCTCGGAAGCGAAGAGCAGCGTTGAGGTTAAGCTGACCAATGGCAATGTGCAGGCTTCGCAGATCTCGGGAGATCTGGCAGTGAAGGCGGTCAACGGGAATCTCACGGTGAAGGATGCGCTGGCTGCGGTCCGTGCGTCTACCGTGGCGGGGAATATTGAGGTGGAGAGCCGGAAAATCGGGGGCAATTGGACAGTGACTACGGCGGTAGGAGACCTGGAGCTGGCCTGGCCGGGAGGAGCGGGAGTCGAGGTGGATGCGGAGTCAGGTTTTGACGAGATTGAAACGGACTTCCCGCTGACTGTGAAGAATCACAAGGCACATGGACGGATTGGCGCAGGTACCTATCAGATTCACGCTAAAGCTATGGCAGGGTTATCGCTGATGCAGAACTGATCTTGTAAAGAGGTGGACAAGGGTTGAAGGAACGCGTATTGATCATTGAGGATGAGGCGGCCATGATCCGCCTGCTGGAGCTGGAGCTGCTCTATGAGGGTTACGATATCACGGTTGCAGGGGATGGAATTACAGGTGCCGAGAAGGCGCTGGGCGAGCATTATGATATGATTCTGCTGGATTTGAATCTGCCGGGCATCAGCGGAATCGAAGTCTGCAAGCGGGTACGTGCGGTCAAGCAGACTCCGATTATTATGCTCACGGCCAGAGACACGGTCAGTGACCGGGTAAGGGGACTGGATACCGGGGCTGACGATTATGTGCCGAAGCCGTTCGCTATCGAAGAGCTGCTGGCCCGCATGCGTTCATTGCAGCGAAGGCTGCATGCGGCTGAACCAGGGGATGAGGTGCTGTGCGCTAAGGATCTGATGCTGGATACGGCCGCCCACCGGGTCAGCCGGGCCGGACGCGAGATTGAATGCTCGCAGCGTGAATTCGACCTGCTGCACTGTCTGCTGGTCCATAAGAACCGGCTGATGAACCGTGAGGCACTGCTCAATCTGGTATGGGGCTATTCGTATGAAGGTGAGACGAATGTGGTAGATGTGTACATAAGGTATGTGCGTATGAAGGTGGATGAGGGCTTCGGGGAGAAGCTGATCCATACCGTCCGTGGCAGCGGCTATATCCTGAGAGATTGAGGTGAGGGAATGAAGCCATGGACATTCTCCCGTAAGGTCAGTGCTTCGATTGCGCTGACGGCGCTGGCTGTTGCGGCAGTGGTCAGCGGATTTGTCTATATTACCTTCAAGCACTGGACAGACAGCCAGGAAACACGGGTGCTGGATGCCAAGCTGAAGCAGTTCGAGCTTCGGGTCGGCGAAGTGGAATTTCTGCCGTCCCTGCTTCAGCCCGGACTGGGCCGGGGGGGCGGTGCGGCAGCTTTTTTGAAGCCGGATTTCTCCATGTTCGCTCCTGAGCTGGAGAAGGGGCAGGTGCTGCAGATGCTGGATGCCCGCGGGCGCGTGCTTGCCGAAGCGGGGGAAGGGGAGCCAGAACCCGGCTCGGATGTATATCAGGCGGAGAAGGAGATATCGCTGCCGGTGTATGGCCTTGTCCGGCTTCAGCTTACAGACAGCGGACAGTCGCGCAGTGCCACCGCCCAGAAGGAGGTAGGCCGGCTGCTGCTGCTGGGCCTGCTGCTGGCTGCAGGAATGGCGGTAATCGCCGGGGGCCTGGTCTCCCGTTCGGCGCTGAAGCCCATCCGCAGTATGATCGGCGAAGTCCGCAGCATCGGAACGAACAGCTTATCACGGCGTGTACAGGTTCCCGCCGCTCAGGATGAACTCCAGCAGCTGGGGGAGACCTTCAACGGATTCCTGCATAAGCTGGAGGTCTCCTTCGATCAGCAGCGCCGCTTCATCGCGGATGCCTCGCATGAGCTTAAGACACCGCTGGCTATTATTGAGGGCCATACTCATATGATTCAGCGCTGGGGCAAGCAGTCGCCGGAGGTGCTGGATGAATCGCTGGCCTTCATGATGGATGAGACCCGGCGGATGAAGGCGCTGATCTCCCAGCTCCTGCTGCTTGCCGAAGCGGAGGCAGAGGCATTCGTGCCGGAGGACGGGGAGGGCGTCTGCAGTCTGAAGATCACGCTAAGCGAGCTGCTGCCGCAGACGGTTCATGTTAATCCCGGCGTAGAGCTTGATTATGACAGCGGCTCCAGCGGACAGGAGGTACTGGTAAGGATACCGGGCAGCGCCTGCTATCAGGTACTCCGCAACATCATCGAGAATGCATTGAAGTATACGCCGGAAGGCGGAACGGTGGTGATCAGGCATTCCCGCTTGGAAGATGGCAGGGTGGTGCTGACCGCAGCCGATACCGGAATCGGGATCTGCGCGGAGCAGCTACCGCATATCTTCGAACGCTTCTACCGTACAGAGCATTCGCGGAGCCGCTCGCAGGGAGGCTCGGGTCTGGGCCTGGCTATTGCCAGAGCGATCATGGAACGGTATGGCGGCTCCATCGCCATTGACAGCACGCCGGTGCAGGGGACAACCGTGACATTGACCTTTGCAGGTGCCTGAGCTGTATTGTGCGAAGCTGATCGGCCGCCCGAAGTATGAGTCCGGAGAAGCACTCCGCACCGTTAGGGATCAGGGGATGATCCAGGGGCCTGTTTAATTTCCTGAATTTCCGGTGAATGGGTAGTAGGAAATGAACTGACAGCAAGCGCGCCTGCGGGATTTGGGGACGGGCTTGCTTTGCAGTGTCTAAACAGGGAGGCTACAGAGATGGATGAAGCATTGCTTGCACAATTCAAGCGTTGGCATGATGAGGATAAACACCAGCAGATCGTGGACCGCATTCTGGAGATTCCGGTAGACGAGAGAGGGTATGAGTTAACCAGCCGGTTAGGCCGGGCCTACAATAACCTGGACCAATACGGGGAAGCGCTGGAGCTGCTGCTTAGTGTGGCGGAGGAGGGCGCGGACGATCCGCTGTGGCATTTTCGCATAGGATATTCCTATTATCATCTGAAGCAGTATGAGCAGGCCGTTCAGGCGTTTGCGCGGGCGGATGAATTGCAGCAAGGAGACGGAGATATTCAGGCGATGCTGGAGTATAGCAGGGAGGGTGCGCAGCGTGAGGCGAGAGAGCAGGCCAGACGCGCCGAAGCGATACATAATGCTAAATTGCTAAGAGAGAGCGGAAGCAGGGATCTGGGTTCTTTCCTTGATTTCTGTGCGGATTTCTGGGAGGACAGCGACTATGCCTTGAAGGAGTATGTCTCTCCGCTGCCCAGTGACGAGCTGATTGCTTCAGTCGAGGAAGAGCTTGGCTATAAGCTGCCGGCCTCTTATATCGCCATGATGAAGCGGCATAACGGGGGGATTCCGCGCAATACCTGTTTTCCGGTGAGTGAATCTACGTGCTGGGCGGAGGATCATGTTGCGATCTCAGGGATAGCCGGAATCGGCCGTGACAAAAGCTACTCCCTCTGCGGAGACCTGGGCAGCCGCTTCATGATTGAGGAGTGGGGTTATCCCGATATTGGCGTGGTCTTCGGCGACTGTCCTTCTGCCGGACATGATGTCATTATGCTGGATTACCGCCACTGCGGGCCGGAGGGGGAGCCTGAGGTGATTCATGTGGATCAGGAGGGCAATTACGAGATAACATTCCTGGCCCCCGACTTCGAGACCTTCATCCGCGGGCTGGTGAACGATGAGGTGTTCGATACCTCTGAAGAGGACAAGCAGGCGGACCTGAAGAAGGTGGCCTCTGCGCAGTTCTCTCCGCTGCTGCAGGAGCTGTGCGGCAAGGTTACGGAAGTAGACGATATAGAGGGCATTATCCGCAGGATCTGCACCGCCATCGTTGAGGAGAAGGGGCATTTCAGTCTTCATGCAGATGAACGCTCCACTCTGATGTATGATCTGCAATTCTGGCTCTACACCAGCGCCTATCCGAATACGAACCGTGACCAATATCTTGAGGTGTATTCCAAAATGATCGCGTTCGGCGGTGAATTCAGCACAGGCGGATATGCCCCGGGCTTCATCTCGGACTGGCTGGACGACCGGGTCCGCCAAGGCATGATCGTGAACACGAACGGGACGCTCCGGTTAAAGGATGAGGCGAAGGAACAATTATTGAAGAAGCTGAAGGAGGAGGAAGCGGTGGGAGCAGCAGATCTGAAGCCTTTTATTATCGTGGAGCAGGATAACGGCGGCAAGTCCGTGATTCTGAACGCGGGAAGCTATAAGACAGAAGTATTCGCCGCGCGGGAAGACGAGGGCTTCGAAGGGGGCGGATACGATTGGGCCTCTCTGGCAGCGGTCTTCCTGGAGGAGCGGATGCCTGAGCTGGCCCAGATCATCCGGTTTGACCCGGAAGCGGATATGTTCTGCGCCTATTCCTCTGACGGCGAGGCGCTGGTCAAGTTCGCCATTGCCTTCAAGCGGGCCTGTGAGGACGATGAGCTCATCCGCGATCTGTTCTCGCGCGCGGAGCTGGATTAGGCCGAATCAGACGGGGCTGCCTGTATATGGGTAGTCCCGTATTTTTATAAGGGTGCTAATTGGAGAGGTTATCTGATTACGTGCCAGCCCAGTATTGTGGCATGTGGGGAAAGTGAAGGGGGATAGTTGTAGTTGGTGGCACCTCGATCATTTTCAAATTCACCGTTACTGAGACGCTTGGCTTATGAATTTGTAGAAGGCTAATAAATGTGGGTCTTTATATACAAAATAAGTAGAATAAAATTCAAGGGTTACTCTATGTAACTCTATTTTTGTTGTTAAAAGTCGAACTATGTAAAGAAAAACACAAAATTGAATCGAAAGCACCTTACCATTTAAATCGCTTAATTGATAAAATTTAGTATTTAATACTCATGAAACCAAAAATGTTATCATCCATACTTATATCTGTAATTATAAATTATTTGGAGGGGAGATTTGAGAATTGAAGAAGATGAAAATTTTAGCGAGTTTAGGATTGTCATTGGCAATTGCCTTCGTTGGTGTTAATCCTTCTGTGTATGCAGCAGAAACCAAACCAACAACTGAAGTAATTACGGAAACTAGCGACATTTATTCAAAAGAGGGGGATTTAATTGGGTCAGTAGCTAAAACACATACGGTAAAGATAATTGAGGCAACTGAAGGTTTAACTACAACAGTTACAACGACAAGAGATTTTACACTATTACCTGAATATGAGAACGTAGAGAGTTATTAGACAATTTTCCAAGATGACTCAACTACATCGGAAATATTTTATGATAACTTAAATCATAAGATTTTAGTCAATGACGAAGAATTGAATATCGGAGATTTAAATGCCGTCACTAACCCACTTATCACACCATTACAAGATACTGGGGGCATAACATGGCTTAGTCATTACTACAGTACAAACGATTTATCCTCTTATGTATTTACTGGCTACCAGTCAATGAATTATAATTGGATTGGGAACAATAACTCACATGGAGAACCAGAAGGCGCTCATGTGTACAAGAGTGGTATTAAGCCAAGCAACACTTGGTTTCCAACTACTAAAAACGCAGTGGATTTGTTTAGCCATTCTTACGCAGACTTTAGACAGGCTCAATATGTAATGTACGCTGAAGCTGTTGCATCAGGATGGACGGGGGCTATACTTCTTTGGACTGGATGGGGATGGGTTGCTGCTGGTGCGCCTGTGGCAGTTCTTGCAGGTATAACTATTAATTCATTTAATACTGCCAAGAATGATATGCAGAAAGCTTATACTTATATGGTTAAACTATAAAATCTATTAGTTGGGTTTGATCTACTATGATACTAAATATACTTATAGGAATGGGTATCGCTTGGCTTGCTTACTATAGCATTTACTCAGCTTATAAAAAAGATCGCAGTCCTCAAAGTGTTTCACTTAGTCTTATAACTACCTTTACCTTATTGGCAGCCGCACTGCTTTTGGCGGATAAAAATGACAACTATTATTTTTTGGTAGCGATAAGCATCGCTATTCTGCTTCATAATATCAGCATTTTTTTTAGCAGACGAAAAAGAAAGTGAAGCTTCTTCAACAAAACCATGCTCATTGAGTCATGGTTTTGTTTTTATTATCTTGAGGTTCTAGCAAAGCGCTCAGAGATAATACTATTCGCCTTTCCAATCAGATTCTAGCTAAGTTAGATTTCATATGTAAGGGTGCCGTCACCAAAACTCAAGCATTAAACAATGGTCCGTGCGCATCTCCAAAGTACCCCGTTACTTTTTTCAGGTTGAATATCCAGTGTAGCCAGCACTTCCCGATTGATCTTGGTAAGAGCTTCTATCTCGTTTGTACTCCTGCTACTTATCAAAGTCATATGTTCATCTAACGCCTTGCGGCGGTCGGTATGATCCTCGAAACGGAAAATTTCTTCAGCAGGGATTTGGAAAGCAGCTATTATTTTCTCCAGAGTCTCCAAAGAAATATTGCGGTCTCCGCGTTCAACCCCACCTATATAGCTGTAGTGAAGTGACGCAGCTTCCGCCAGCTGTTCCTGGGTCCATCCTTTTGCTTTTCTAAGCTCGCGTATCCGAGTTCCTACACTTTCTGGTAAATTCATTGGATCACCTCAGAATACTTATGTCTCAAAAGCTCCTTTCACCTCGCTAACAATCCTCTGCAAAGTGCTTATTTGCTTCACGCTCAATCCGCTGACAATAACCGCATATTCATCAAGGGCTTTCCGCTGTGCAGCTTCAGTTTCGTTAAGACCCTGAGAATGGAGAAATAACTCGCCGGGTTGAACTTGTAATGCGTTTACGATCTTCTCCAAGGTATCTATAGAAAAATTCCGCTCTCCGCGCTCAACTGCTCCTATGTACGCATCATCCAAGTTAGATAGCTCGGCTAATTGCTGTTGTGTTAATCCTTGGGCCTTCCTTATTGCGCGCATTCGGTCCCCGACCGTGTTTCGTAAGTCTGTCATAGAAAATCACCTCTCCTAAAGGTTAGGAGAGTACGTGCTTAAATAGCAGGGTCGTAAAGGCGGTAAAAGTAATTGATAATACTACTTTATAGTAGTATATTTAATTTATTGTACTACTTTTCAACTATTTGATAAAGAAAAAGGAGGCACCATCATGCGCCCTTCTATTCTGAAATTACTCAATCCCGACATTATCGTTGAAATGCTGGAAATGGCAAATCGCTTAGAGGATTGGAATAAGGTGCTGAATACGGCAGGTATTCTCCACAGCTATGCGCAGTGCATCTATGAGGAGCGGCAGTATCACAAGGCTAAAGGGCTTCCGGTACCGCTTATGGACATGCAGCGTCCGCTTGTCTATTATTTCGGGTTCAGTCATCTAATGCGGGGCATCGCTTATCAGAAGCAGCAGAAGTATGACGAGGCTAGAGAGATGATATACCGCTATGCTGAGCTTGGCTGGATGGAGGATTTGGGGGTAGAAGGGGAGACGATTGCCGAGGAGTTCAGAGGCTTGGCACGTGCTAACTTGTATATGGTGGATATTCTCTCAGGGCAGAATGGACTTCTGGAGGAATATCGCTGTTTCTTGCAGGATCATCCGGAGGAGCTGTTGCCGGGGTTAGGGACAATTTTGCAGGCTGCGGTGGATTACGGGTTAGATGTGGATGATCTGCTGCATACGTTCGCGGAGCAGAGTGCCGGGTTTGGGGACTATGAAGATGCAGGGAATCTCTCTTATTATTTGAATTATTGCTATCATTTGGCTCTATATCACAAGCGGGGAGGCAGACTCCCGGAGGCGATGGACTGGATGATGCAAGCTTTAAGACTGGCCCACCAGTCCAGACACGATAGCAACTTCAAGCGTTGTCTGGCGTCATTTGAAGCATTGCGTGGAAAAGTGACGGCAGAAGAGAGCCGACGGTATGATGAGGTGCTGGCAGATTGTCTGGCGCAGGTTGTTTTGGGGCTTCATGAACCTCCGGATGCGGGAGTCCAGATTCGGATTTTTTCATGAACTATCCCTGCAAAAAATAATACAAACAAATGTTCGGTTTATTCCGCTATACTGATCATATCTCAGGCGATAAGGGGACAAGAACCAGTATGGGCGGGATCACCAGACATGATGTGAATGAGGAGTATGCGTACTCCGGTTTTGTAGAGGCGGGGGATTTTGTTTTCCTGAGCTTCTGTGTAGGCAATGTGGGCGGAACGGTGGAAGAGCAGGTGGAAGGTGCGCTGAATGACATGAGTGATCGTCTCGGACGGGTGGGACTTACACTTACAGATGTGGTGAAAGTGGACATTCTGCTGCGGGATGTATGGGAGATTCCAGTTATGGAAGAGGTATTCAAGCGCAGATTCCAAGGCAAGTACCCTGCCCGCAAAACGATCTCCACCGAGTTCGCGCATGTGGGAGGCCCGGATGGACTTAAGGTCCAGATCGACGGCGTAGCATATCGTCCGCGCGCGTAGCGGTAATTCCAACCACAAGAGCAGCCCTCCTGCCCGGATGAGCTGCTTTTTGTTTGCTTAAAAGTTGCAGTGAGATACTTGATTTAGGGCAGCGGTGACACCATACAATGTTCCTTCAGGGTTATGACGGCTGTCCATTAGTGCTCTTTCGAGGCAGGGCGAAGCATACCCCCAACCAGCTGCAGACTCTGTCTGCGGGTCATGAATCGGGTAATCTGGGCACCCAGGTAATTGCGGAATCCGGGAACAACGTACTGTTTCCCTCTGGCCATGGCACGCAGTGTAAGGGCCACTACCCGCTCCGGCGAGTCCTTTGCGCCGCCGACAGAGGCATCCTCCGTACCTACTACGTTGAAGAAATTGGTCTCTGTCGAGCCTGGGCACAGGGCGAAGAATTGTACGCCACGATCCCGATTCTCCCAGTAGAGGGCATCGGTGAAGGACAAGACAAAAGCTTTGGTCGCCCCATAGACGGCCATATAAGGCAGCGGCTGAAAGCCTGCGGTAGACGAGACATTGATCACAGCACCTGCTCCTCTGTGGAGCATTCCGGGAAGGAAGAGGTGCGTCATATCGACTACAGCGGCTACGTTGAGCATGACCTCTTCATGCTGGCGCCTGCCGGAGATCTGCTCGAACAGGCCATGGGTGGCAAAACCTGCATTGTTCACCAGCAGCTCGATATTCAGGCCAAGCTGCTGGCATTGCTGGTACAGCTCACCGGCAGCGTCTTCGAGCGATAGGTCCTGGGGAATCACCTGGCACTGAATTCCATGGCTTCGGGTCAATTCGGCTGCGAGTGCATCCAGTTTGCCTTTGGATCGGGCTACAAGCACCAGATGACTGCCCTCCTTGGCTAATTGTCTGGCAAACTGTTCACCGATTCCCGAAGAGGCTCCGGTGATTAAAGACCATTTCCCTTTAATATTCATTTTGACTACTCCTTCTGCACCGATGTTTTGTTTTGGTAACAACGTTACCTATGTGAATCATAGTAACTAAAACATCACACGTGTGTCAACCTGATTTTATCGCGTAAGGGTTCAATTGACATCCCAGGTGCGAATGTTTAGAATTCCTGTTAGAACCCGGCAACCCTGTTGCTGGTCAATAACATTGATAACCGAATGAAGGTGATTCCTATTCATAACGAAGATAAGCCGGCACCACCCACGGGCCGGACACTGAAGACCTATCAGGAAGCCCGCCTGCAAAATACAGAAAATCTCCGTAAGCTAGTGGTAGATGCAGCCGCAGATATTCTGCAGGAAGAGGGGCCGGAGGCCGTTACTGTACGCAGAGTATCGCAAAGAATGGGCTGTTCCACGAAGATTATCTACAGTCTGTTTGTCAATAAAGAGGGCCTGGCCCAGCAGCTCTATCTGGAGGGCTGCAAACTGCTGGCCCGGCGGTTTGATGAGGTGCCGCCGTCTGCTGACCTCCGGCAGCATCTGCTGGAGCTGGGCGAAGCCTTCTGGCAGTTCGGACAGGATTACAGCAGCTACTACAAGCTGATGTTCGGAGGGGCTTTTGCCGAGTTCAAGCCGGATGCGGAGAGTATGCAGGGAACGTTGACCGCCATACGCCGACTACAGGTTCTAATCATTACCGCCCAGCAGCAGGGGCTTATTTCGGACAAGGAAGAGACCGGGGCTCTTGTCGCCGTCATATGGTCCTCACTGCACGGTGTAATTCATCTGTATATGGGCGGATTCCTTGGCGATGCCGAAGCCGCCCATGCTGTATACAAACAGACGATGGCTATGCTCTCCCAATCCCTGTTTGCCGAACCGGATAGAGGAGCGATAAGCGAATGATCGCATTAATCTTGGCTGCGGGGTATGCTACCCGTCTGTATCCCTTAACATTAGACACCCCGAAGCCGCTGCTGCCGGTGCAGGGAAGCCGGACGATTCTGGATCTGCTGGCCGCGCGGCTGGAGGTGCTGGAGGAGATTTCGGAGATTCTTGTGGTGACGAATGAGCGGTTTTTCCATGCTTTTGAACAGTGGGCCGGGCAGTACCGGGGGAGCAAGCCGGTTCGTATCCTGAACGATGGCACTTCTTCTCCCGAGGGGCGGTTAGGCGCGATTGGCGATATCCAGTTTGTGCTGGAGCGGGTGCAGCCGCAGGAGGATCTGCTGGTGCTGGCAGGCGATAATGTGCTGGGCTTCGGCCTCGCTGGGTATTTGGACTATTTTCACAAGGTGGATACCGACTGTATTCTGGTGCGGACGGTGGATGATCCAGAAGAGCTGCGCAGTATCGGTGTGGCGGAGCTGGATGCGCAGAATCGGGTCTTATCCCTGGAGGAAAAGCCGCAGGCGCCCCGCTCCAACATTGGCGTATTCGCGCTGTACATCTACAAACGGTCTACGCTGCCGCTGTTCTCCCGTTATCTGGCTGAAGGGGGCAACCCGGATGCGCCGAGTTATTTTCCCGAATGGCTGCATTCCCGTCAGGAGATGCGGGCCTACTATACGGAGGGCACGATAGAGGATGTCGGCACCCCGGAGGCCTATGCGCAGATGCGGGCGAGGCTGGAGGAACAGGCAGAGTAGCCTGGGCCCACAATCACAAAAACGCACGGGCAGAGGGCGAATCTCTCTGTACCCGTGCGTTTTTGTTTTATGGCTCTATGCCGTAGATGAGCGTGCCATTATGGTACACAGTAATCCGATCATTGGCGGTGAAGCTGGTCAGCAGCGGCCGGAAGGAGTAATCGTTAGCCTGGCTGTAATTCGCATAGTTATCCTTGTGAATGCGGAACTGGATCTCTCCGGTTGAGCCGGAAGCAGCCAGGGTCCCTGCTCCATCCTTGAAGGAGATTTCCGCGTAAGCGTCGGCGTTCGGGACCGGTACTGTGAGCGGAACGATGGTGGTCTGGATATTGTTTTTGCCGACGACGGCGTAGTCAATCTCCATGGTGTGCGCAGAGCTGCCGTCCTGGGTGAACCAGTAACGGATCGTGAATTGGCTGAGCGGGACGGGGACGGTGGAAGTGCTCTTCAGCTGGAGACTTGCCCGGATGGAGCCCACATTGTTGCCGGTCTCATCACTGCGGTAGAGCGGAGTGGCGGTTACAGGTCCTGTTCCTGGGCCTCCAGGCTGTTCAATAGGAGGGAAGGTGACCGTCTTCATGATCCGGTTCAGCATGAGCTGCTTCGGCCGGTTCCAGGTTGCCCAGTCATCCTGCAGCAGACCGCCGGTATCCCCACTGTTGGGGTTCAGTGTCCAGTAGGTCCAGTAGAGGTTATTCGTACCGATGTAATCGACTAGTTTATTTTGCCACTTCCCTTCCACCGAGAGGGTGTCCACGCTGCGGCCTCCGAATTCACCCATGATTAGAGGGGCGATGTTCTCTTTGCTGATATAGCCCCAGGTCTGATCCCATATCGCAGGCAGGTTCGCCGGAAAAGCAGGATCGCTGAACCACGGCTGCTCCGCTACCCCGGGACCGTAATCATGCGGAGAATACACCACTTGATTCGGCACGGTAAGCGTTACCGGATAATTCCGCACCCCGGTGAGGTTACCCCCCCACCAGTACTTACTGGTGTTACCCTGCACGTTCTGCTCTATACCTTCAACGATGATCAGCCAATGCGGATTCACCGCAAGGATGGCATTCCCTGCCCGCTGGGCCGCGAGCCGCCAGTCTGTGCTGAGATCACCGGTCCCCCAGCTTGCCGGGCCATGAGGCTCATTATGCAGGTCGGCACCGATTACCGTAGGATTATTCGCATACCGTGCAGCCAGCATCACCCAGTCACTGATCCAGCGGGATTCAGGATATGCGGCGGTATACCAGAGCGTTGACTGCCCGCCGGAATCGGGACGGTGCCGGTCCAGAAAGATTTGAATGCCGCGCTGGCCGGCTTTTTCGATTAAGGTATCCATAATTTCGATCGGAGTCAGACCGGCCAGATCCGGGTTTTTGGCATAATCGATGCTGTTGGCCTGGGAAGCCGGATCGAACATTTGACTGCTGAACGGCAGGCGAATCAGGTTGTACCCTTCTGCGCGGACCTGATCTAGCACATCATCCATGGAACGCGACCATAATCCGTGCGGGGAATAGTTCGGCGTCTCGAAGCCAAACCAGTTCAGTCCGTTGAACACGGCCGGGTCCCCCTGCGAATCTACAATCCGGCTGCCCGAGGTGTGATAAAAAAGCTTCGCTGCCCCCTCAGCCTTCACCGGCTGTCCGGCAATAGCAGCGGTACCTGCAAGCAGTGTTAGAGCCAAAAGCATTTTTCCCAGTGTCCTGAAACCAAAGGTCATTCATCTTCCTCCTCGTATAGGGTTCTTGATAAAGTCGAACTTTATATCATACGGGTAAAATGAAAACCTATTCATCCCGGACGAGTCTAAATTATGGAAAATTATTGAATAAAACAGGGAAGCTACAAGAATCACATCTAGCTTAAAAAGGGAATTATTGCTATAATTACTAATGTAAGCGATTGACTTCAACGGAGCGTATACATACAGTTACAGCCTAAAAGGCTTCATCCTTAAGATTTTACTGCTTAACGGTTACAGTCAGCAAACTATTCAAGCCGAGAGGGGAATTAGGAGAATGTTTAGAATGAAAGCTATACAATGGGCAGCTATCGGGTCGCTGGTGGTGTCTTTATTTGTGGGGTCGCTGGCGGTGGGCGGGGAGAAGGTGTTCGCCGCCGATTGCTCGGCCGGCTATGTAGCTCTAACGTATGATGACGGGCCGAATCCAAGCAACACGACGAACCTGCTGAATGCTCTGCAGCAGAATGGTCTGCGCGCCACGTTCTTCAATGTCGGGCAGAATGCGCAGAATAATCCTTCGCTCGTCCTGGCCCAGAAGAACGCAGGGATGTGGATTGGCAACCATTCCTGGTCACATGCGAATCTGACCCAGGTGGGCACCTCCCAGATCACATCGGAGATTACAAATACCCAGCAGACGCTGCAGTCCATTACCGGCACTGCTCCGAAGCTGTTCCGTCCGCCGTACGGGGCTACCAACGCGACTCTCAAATCCATTGAGGCCCAGAACGGCCTTACCGAAGTGCTCTGGAACGTGGATTCCCAGGACTGGAACGGAGCCAGCACCGGCCAGATTGTGTCCGCCGTAGGCACGATGAAGAATGGGGATGTCATCCTGATGCATGACCAATACCAGACCACACTCCAGGCGGTACCGCAGATTGCACAGAATCTCAAGAACCGTAACCTGTGTTCAGGCATGATCTCGCCGTCCACCGGCAGGGCGGTTGCGCCTGATGGCGGCGGCAATGGTCCTGGCCCCGCTGCAACGAAGGTAGAGGCGGAGAGTATGACTAAGGCGGGCCAATATACTGCTAATATCAGCACACCCTTCTCCGGAGTTGCCTTGTACGCGAATAATGATTCTGTGAAGTACACCCAGAATTTCACCAGCGGCACCCATAATTTCTCCCTGCGCGGAGCCTCCAATAACGCCAATATGGCCAGGGTGGATCTCAAAATCGGCGGGGTGACGAAGGGGACCTTCTACTATGGCGGAAGCAGCCCTGCGGTCTATACGATCAGTAACGTCAGCCATGGAACCGGCAATCAGGTGATTGAGCTGGTGGTTACCGCCGATGACGGGACTTGGGACGCTTACCTTGATTATCTGGAAATTAACTGAGGCTACAATATGGAAGGGGGTGCCCCAGCCAGCTATAGCACATAGCTGACGGGGGCACCCTTATTTTCGTTCAGTCTCGGCCTGCAAGAGCCTGGAGCTGCTGCAGCTCCCTCAAGGCAACTGCATATAGAATGTTACGGACTCTCCGGCCACGCTCTTTGCATAGATCTTCCCTTTATGCTGGTCCACAATCGACCTCGCGATAGCCAGACCCAGGCCGTAGCCGCCCTGCTTGCGCGCTCTGGAGGTATCCGTACGGTAAAAGCGGTCAAAGATCCGTGCCAGATGCTCCGCCGCAATACCTTCCCCGGTATTTGCGACGGAGAGGAGCACACCGGTGTTCACCTTATAGAGCGAGATGTGTACAGAGCCCTTGGGATTCGTATATTTCACTGCGTTATCCAGCAGAATCATCACTACCTGCTTGATCTGCTCGCTGTTGCCCGGCACGGTAAGATCCGGCTGGATGTCATAGTCGAAGGAGAGATTCTTCTCGAAGATGACCGCCTCCATGGTCAGAATAATATTTTCTACCGCTTCGCTCATGTTGAACCTGCTGTGGAGCTTCCCGGTCCGGGAGTCATCCATCTCCGTCAGATACAGCAGATCACCTGTCAGCCGCGTCATACGCTCCGTCTCGGACTTGATGTACTGCAGCCATTTGGCCTGATTGCGGATTGTATCCTCACTGTTCGCCAGCAGTACATCCGCATTGGTGTTAATGATCGTCAGCGGTGTCTTCAGCTCATGGGAGGCGTCGGCAATGAACTGCTTCTGCTTGTCAAAAGCTTCCCTTACCGGCGCAATCGAGCGCCCCGCAAAGTAGCGGCTGGTGAAGTACAGGATGACCAGCGTCAGCAGGCCGACAGCCGCGAAGGTATAGATCAGGTTCGTCAGGATCTGCTGCTGGGCGGTGATATCCATGAAGACGAACTGTTGTCCGCTGCTTGCAGGCTTCACCATGAAGATCCAGCGGCTGCCGTCCAGTGTGAACCGGCCGGTGTCCTTGCCCTGGCTGAGCGCTTCCTTCAGCGCGGCGGTATAGAGCTCATCGTCCATGGTGAACTTCGATTCCTTGCCGGTCAGCGTGCCGCTGGCATCAGTCTGCACCTTGAAGGAGACGGAACGCTCCGGCTGGTAAGGGTCGATCGGCCCCTGGCCTGTGGGCATTGCCCCGCCACCGCCGCCAGAACCGCGCGGGCCTTGTCCGTCGCCAGGACCCCGTTCTTGCATGTCCGCAATCCGGTGGAGTGCCATATAGATGTCAGCCTGCACATTGCGGTACGTGAAGATGTAGATGGCGGCGAAGGCCGCCAGCATGATAATGGAGATGGTGACCAGATTGACAATCAGGAACCGGGTCCGGAGTTTATTGAACATCAGACACTCGCCTCCAGCACGTACCCTACGCCCCTAATCGTGCTGATGCGCACCTCCGAGCTCAGGAAGGTCAGCTTTTTACGCAAAAAAGAAATATAGACCTCCACGTTGTTATGCTCCGCATCAGAATCGAACCCCCACAGCTTCTCAATGATCTGCTCCTTCGAGGTGACCGCCTGCTTCCTTAGGATCAGCAGCTCCAGCAGCTCCGTTTCCTTCAGATTCAGCTTCATCTCCTTGCCCTTCACCGTCAGCTTCGGATTAGCCGTATTCAGCTCCAGATCCCCGAATTTCAAGGCATCGTCTGGAATCACCTCGCCCTTACGCCGCAGAGCAGCCCGGATACGGGCCAGCAGCTCCTCTGAAGCGAATGGCTTGGCGATATAATCGTCAGCTCCATAATCGAGTCCGGTCACCATGTCGTTGATCTCTCCTTTAGCGGTAAGCATGATAACCGGTGTGGAGAAGCCGTCCTTGCGCAACTCCTTCAGCACGCTGATTCCATCCAGCTCCGGCATCATAATATCCAGCAGCAGCAGGTCATAGATCCCGCTCTGCGCATAATCAAGACCGGAACGGCCGTCGTGGACTGCGTCTACCGAATAATGGTGCTTTTTGAGGATTTGGGTTAAGGCCTCCGCCAGATGGATCTCGTCTTCTACGATTAATATTCTCATGGGATGGCTCATCCTCTTCTTAAGTAATGGATTTGCTGCTGATGCCATTATATCAAGGGGACCTTTAATCAACCTTAACCCGTTAAGATTCGTTAAAGGTTCGGGGGCTAAGATACATCCATAAGCAAGCGGCAACCATTACTCCCCTGAAAGGAACTGATCACCATGGCTATTGAGGTCTTCAACCGTTACGAGAACAAGTATCTGTTCGACCACGAATCCTATCTGAAGCTCTATCACGAACTGCTGGAATATATGGAGCCTGATGCATACAACAAGCAGCACGAATATTATTCCATCACCAATCTGTATTATGACACCCCGCAGAATTCCCTGATCCGCAGCAGTCTGGCGAAGCCGAAGTACAAGGAGAAGCTGCGCATCAGAGCCTACGGCATTCCTGAAGGCGACACCAGAGTCTATCTGGAGATCAAGAAGAAGGTGCTGGGCCTGGTTAACAAAAGAAGAACTCCGCTGAAGCTGGAGGAAGCCTATGCCTTCATCGAGAGCGGCAGGGAGCCTGTATTCGAGAGCTATATGAACAAGCAGGTGATTGAAGAGATCAAGTACATGCTGACCCGCTATGATCTGCAGCCGAAGCTGTATTTGTCCTATGACCGTAAGGCTATGTTCTGCAAAAATAACCGCGATCTCCGCATCACCTTCGACACCAATATCCGCTGCCGCCGGTATGATCTGAAGATGGAGCATGGCGTGTATGGTGAGGAGCTGCTGGAGCCGGGACAATGGCTGATGGAAGTGAAGGCGGAGAAGACCATTCCGGTCTGGCTGGCCAAGATGCTGTCGGAGCATCAGATGTACCGCACCAGCTTCTCCAAGTACGGCAACGAATACAAAAAAATGCTGCGAAACAGCCAATCAGAAAGAGAGCGTGTCCGCTATGCTTGATTCGATATTTTCCGTAGCTGAGTCTACTTCAGAACTAACATTCATGAATGCTGCCTTAACCATCGTCATTGCCATTATCCTCGGCGGGCTGATCAGCTTCACCTACATGAAGACGAGCCCTGCCGGATATTCACAGAGCTTCACGCTGACTATGGTTCTGCTGCCGGTTATTGTAGCGATCATCATCCTGCTTATCGGCAGCAATGTGGCCCGGGCCTTCAGCCTGGCGGGCGCCTTCTCGATCATCCGGTTCCGCAGCGCCCCCGGTGATCCGAAGGACATCACCTTTGTCCTGTTCACTATGGCCTCCGGGCTGGCTTGCGGCGTAGGAGCATTCGGGTATGCAGTATTTTTCACCCTGATTCTCTGCGTGTTGATGGTCCTGCTTAACCGTATGGGCTTCGGGCGCAAGCAGTCGATGCATAAGACACTGAAGGTAACGATTCCTGAGAATCTTGGTTATGAGGAAGCCTTCGCGGAGGTTTTCAACACCTTCAATGTGGCCTACGAGCTGAAGAAGATCAGAACTACGGAGCTGGGCAGCCTGTATGAGCTGGTCTATGCAGTAACGATTGATGAGCATACGAGCCAGAAGGAGCTGCTGGACGCCATCCGCACACGTAACGGGAACCTGGATCTCTCACTGACGATGGCTCCAACGATGAATGATTATTAAAGTGTGAATACGAAAGGAATGAGCATAATGAAAAAATATAATACAGTGAGCAGAATTGGAATGGTGCTCTTATGCGCCGCAGTCATGTCGGCATGCAGCACTAAGGCCGCTACGCCAGCAGATACAAGCAATAGTACCGGTACAGCTATTACAGCTGCGGCGAACATTACCTCTGCTGCCGTGCAGCTGGCAAGCGCGAAGGCTGCAGATCTCGTCACTTGGGATGCAGAGGATACGGCAACCGCCTGGACGGCAGCGGATTCAACCGCGATTGCCCTGTCAGGAACAACGGCTGCCGTTGATGGTGCAGGGGCCAAGGCGCAAGGCGGTGTGGTCACTATCACGGAGGCAGGCACTTATGTGCTCAGCGGCACACTAAATGACGGACAGATTGTTGTAGATGAGCAGGCCAAAGGGACCGTAAGGCTGGTGCTGAATGGCGCACACCTGACAGACACCGATAATGCTCCGGTCTACATCAAGGAAGCCGGTAAAGTGGTGATCACCTTGCAGGAAGGCACGGATAACAGTGTGACAGATGGAACTGCGTATGTGTTCGCAGACGGAGCTGAGGACGGGCCAAGCGCTGCGCTCTTCAGCAAAGCGGACCTGACCATCAACGGCACCGGCAAGCTGACGGTTACCGGCAACTATAACGACGGCATCACCGGCAAGGATGATCTGAAAATCATGTCCGGCACCCTAGAAGTGAAGGCAGCGGATGACGGTATTGTCGGTAAGGACATGATTGCCATTCAGGACGGTAATATTACAATCCATGCAGAAGGT
This sequence comes from Paenibacillus sp. FSL H8-0048, assembly GCF_038002825.1. Taxonomy (NCBI): domain Bacteria; kingdom Bacillati; phylum Bacillota; class Bacilli; order Caryophanales; family Paenibacillaceae; genus Paenibacillus; species Paenibacillus sp. FSL H8-0048. The sequence continues at coordinate 4,871,372 of NZ_JBBODF010000001.1, forward strand.
GACGGCATCAAATCAACCAATGATAAGGATGCTGCTAAGGGCTTCATCGTTATTGCTGCCGGGACCTTTGATATTACGGCCGGTAATGACGGGCTTCAAGCGGAGACCGCTGCTGTCATCGACGGCGGCACCTATTCGCTGGTGACTGGCGGCGGCTATGTGAATGCCGAAGTGAAGACCGGCGATCAGGGCGGGCCGGGAATGGGCGGCGGCGGCTTCGGCCAGCGGCCGGAGGACGGCAGCTTCCCTGCTCCGGGAGAAGCTGGAGATACGCCGCCTGCGATGGATGCTGCCGGGACTGCCGGCAAGACGGCCACGGCTGTGCAGTCTGACACTGCAGCGGCAGCAGAGTCAGACAACGCGGCGGCGACAGAGACGGAATCTGTCAGCGCCAAAGGAATTAAGGCAGGCAGCGACCTGACGGTGAACGGCGGAAGCTTTACAGTCGATGCCGCAGATGATGCGCTGCACAGTAACGGAAACATCAGCGTGACAGATGGGGAATTCCAGATCGCTACAGGCGATGACGGAATTCACGCCGATGCATTGGTCTCCATATCGGGCGGCACCGTCAATATTACGCGGAGCTATGAAGGGATAGAAGGGGCGGACATCACCATATCCGGCGGTGAGATTCATGTGACCGCCACAGACGATGGCGTCAATGTGGCTGGAGGCAACGATACCAATGCGGCAGCAGGAACGCAGGCTCAGGATTCGTTCAACAGCACCGGCAGCAACCTGCTGACCATCAGCGGCGGCACCCTGACCGTAGATGCCGCAGGCGATGGCCTGGACTCCAACGGCTCAGTGACTATGACCGGCGGCACCGTCATTGTGAATGGTCCTGAGAACTCCGGTAACGGCGCGCTTGATTATGACGGAGCCTTCAACATCACAGGCGGATTCCTGGTAGCCGCAGGTGCATCAGGAATGGCACAGGCGCCTGGTGAGGACTCCGGCCAGTATTCGGTCAGCGTGGAATTCGCAGCAACTCAGCAGGCTGGAACGATGGTTCATCTGGAAGACGCTGACGGCAAGGCCATTCTGACCTTCGCTCCGGCGAAGAGCTTCCAGACCGTAGTGGTCAGCGCTCCAGAGCTTACGGACGGCTCTTATACCGTCTACACCGGCGGAAGCTCTACCGGAACAGCCACAGACGGATTGTATACCGGCGGGACGTACAGCGGGGGGAGCAAATTCGTTGCTTTTGACATCACCGGTACGGTGACCTGGGTGAATGCATCGGGTGTAACCACAGGCGGCAGCAGTATGGGCGGGCCGGGAGGCGGCGGCTTCGGCGGCGGCAGAGGCAACAGAGCCGGAGGCGGACCTGGCGGAGCAGGAGGCACGCCGCCTGCGGACGCTGGTACTACGAAGCCGGCAGATGCAGGTACTACGAAGCCGGCAGATGCGGGCACTACGAAGCCGGCAGATGCGGGTACTACAGCTCCAGAGGGAGCAGATACAAGCACGAATTAAGCGGGACAGCACAGAAGAGACTATCCATTAGCGGATAGTCTCTTCTTTTGCACATTAAGGGTTGTGATCAGCGGCTACATGAAGTCGAAATAGTAGCGGATGACATGGAAGAATACCGGTGCGGTATAGGCGAGACTGTCTACGCGGCTCAGGTAGCTTTTTTGCAGCGCTGCGAATTTGTCGTCATCTCCGATCAGCAGATCCCGCTTGAGTACAGAGACGGTCAGACTGCCGAAGAAGCCGCTGAGGCTGATCAGCATGCCGGAGAGATAGCCGAAGGCCGGATTCAGCGGTGTAAGATGAGAATAGCTCAGGTACGAGATTGCTGTAGTCACCACGAACGCGCAGGCGAAGCCTTCCCAGGTCAGATGGGGATTCGCGGTCGGGACGATCCGGTGCTTGCCGATGTAGAGCGAGGCCAGATAATGCACGGCATCATTGAGCTGGGTCAGCACCACCAGGAAGAGAACCAGCCCTGCACCGTATTCCGGCGTGGCGAACTGGAAATAGGCCAGATGGCTAAGTCCGAAGACCATCAGCATCAGTCCCCACTGCACCGCGCTGACACCGCGCAGGAAGCCGAGCGTTCCCTTGTTAATCAGCCGGGGAAGCGGCAGCAGCAGGAACACATAGACAGGAATGAAAATAATGAACATCCCGTACCACTCAATGTAGATCCAGTAGAACTGCAGCGGAATGGACAGGTATGCCCAGAGGAACAGCCTGCGGTCTGCTTTTCGGGTGCGGATCATGGAGAAGTATTCCTTAAGGGCGAAGAAGCTCAGGACCATCAGGGACAGCAGGGACACGACCGAATTGGACAGGGTAGCCAGGCAGAAAATGAACAGCATGCCCCACCAGGTTCGGATGCGGAAGCCGATTCCGGTATAATCCTTGTCCTTCTGTAATTTGCTCACCACAAGATACAGCACATGGATCACCGATAGAGCTGCAAAGATCAGAACTAGTGTGAATATAGAACGGTTCATTACAATCACCAACTTGTCTCGGGTATCATTTCAATATAGGAATTTTATGCTAAAATAGACAGAGCGTCCAGCTTATTATGAAGTAAAACAACTGACTTGATAAGGGGAAATATTGTAAATGTCAGCAGATCCATCGGTGTACATCATGCTCACCAATACGGGAACGCTGTTCACGAAGCTCATTCAGGGTTATACCAAAGCGCCGTATAATCATGCCTCCATCTCGTTTAACAGGGAGCTGTCCGAGCTATATAGCTTCGGAAGGAAGCATCCGGCCAATCCGCTGAACGGCGGGTTCGTGAAGGAGGATATCCGCACAGGCACCTACAGCAAATACCCGGAGACGACTTGTGTCATCTACGAGCTTCAGGTTACGGACCGGGAGATTGAGAAAATGAAGCGGGTGCTCCAGGTCTTCATCCGCAGCCGCCAGAAGTATCTTTACAATATCCTCGGCGTCATCGGCATTGCACTGAAGGAGCCGGTGGAGTTCAGCAACTCGTATTTCTGTTCGCAGTTCGTTGCCGAGATTCTGGAGCGCTCGGGCATTAAGCTGTGGAATAAGCTGCCTGCGCTTGTTACCCCGGATGACTTCCGGCAGAGCGACCGGCTGCATCTGGTCTATTACGGCAAGCTGAGCGATTATCAGCCTTCCGGCAGATAGACAGCAGTTAGAGAAGTCTCGTTCCCGGTAGGGGAGGGGGACTTTGTTGTTGTATAGGTGTAACCGAATAGCAATTGGCTGGTACAGCGACATACGGACCGAATGTATGTGAAAAACAGCATACATTGTGCTCACAAGCAGGCACACGTACCGAATGTATGCGAAAAACAGCATACATTATGCTCACAAGCAGGCACACGTACCGAATGTATGTGAAAAACAGTATACAGTCCTTCACACGCAGGGTGACTTTGTTTATACAAGAAGCTTACCTGGCTTATTCCGCCGGGAGTGTGATATTTCAGTGAAAAGGAGAGTGAAGCAATGGTTCACGCAAAGGATGTGCTTGCCAATCAATTGCTGGCCGGGGCCAACGATCCCAGCTGGCATCTGCCCTATATGCAGGCTGTAGAGAACGTGTCCGAGGAGGAAGCGTTCTGGAAGCCTGGTGAAGGAGTCAGCAGCATTGCTGAGCTTAGCCAGCATTTGCTGTACTGGAATGAAGCCTGGCAGACACGGTACCGCGATGGGCATGTGGATGCTGTGCCTCCGGTTAAGGATAATAACCTCAGCTTCCGGCTTCCGCCAGATACTGTGTTCAGTGAGCTGCGCGGAAGGCTGCTGCAGACGCTCTTGAACTGGCAGAGCCTGCTGTCTGAGGAAGGGCTGGAAGGGAAGGTGAACGGGTTCCCGGTACCGGCTGCATGGTGGGAGATCATCAGTAATGCGGCAACTCATAATGCCTATCATATCGGCCAAATGGTGTTGATCCGCAAGCTGTACATCCCGGCCGGGCCACAGGCATAAGCCCGTTCAGGGCAGTTACTGGGCTGTGCAGGGGAACCGCTATGAGGCATGGCTCAAGCAGACTGGACGGGATTCTCTTGCCGGTCTCTTTGTCATACATATAATGCGGGCTGCAGCCTGGATCTGCTTGTGCAGAATAGCTTAATCTGTAATGAACTGGAGCATGTGATATTCTTGAAATATAAGGATTTATATGTTGCATACGATAACTTATCCTTCTATTTCTCGCTGAAACGGTGCCGTCCCTAAAAGGATGGCAAAGTCGTTTCCGCTTGGCATAGGGTCTACTGAAGGGAAAAGAGAGGGATTCATATCATGATTGAGAACATCATCAGAGGTCTGGAAGCAAGGTATGCCTGCCGGCTGGAACGGCTGACAGGGGGGTATACGAATCTCACCTATCTGATGGCAGGGGCGGAGCCGCCCCTTGTAGCCAAAATAACAAATATGTCCAACGAAGATACGCTCAATGAGGTTGAGGTCATGCGGCTGGTACAGGGAAGCTGTGATACCCCGGTGGTGCATGAGGTGGCAGAGATGGACGGAATGCGCATCATCATTATGGACTGCATGCAGGGCAGGAACGCCCAATCCGTTCTGGATGCCAGGGACTGGTCAAGAGCCGAGCGGATCTACAGCAGAATGGGGCAACTGCTGGCTGCCCAGATTCATTCCCGCCCTTATCAGCCGCAAGAGACAGAGATCCGGCTCAGCAACAGGTCTGCACTGAGTCAAGTGATTCAGAAGCTGGAATTCGTCCCCGCCGCTCTTGGCAGGCAGTCGCTTCACTTTCTGTCCGCTGCGGAGGCCGGGGAGCTTCCTTGGGTCCTGACCCATGGCGATTACGGAGTACATAATTTGCTCTGTGAACCCGATGATCTGCTGCATGTGCTGGACTGGGAATGGGCGGAATGGGGTAGCCCGCTGAACGATGTAGCCTGGGTCTGCTGGTTCACGAAGCACCATTATCCCGTGCAATCCATGCTGCTTAATACGGCCTTCCTGCAGGGCTATCTGTCTGTTAACCCGCTGTCCTTCACGCCGCAACAGATGAAGGCGGCGAGTCTGTACAGGGTATGGAATATCCTGCACCGCCTGCAGATAGCCCCGAAGGAAGTGCAGCGTGAATGGGTCAGACGTCTCGAATGGACACTGGATGAGGACTTCACAGAGCTGCAGGGAATCAACTGAAGAAGAGGCTTTTGGCGGATGCCAGTAATCTATAGCCTGGAACGCCTGAGTTGTCCGGGCTGATCAGTCCTCCGGCACCACGACCTGAATGTGGCGCGGAATGGTGCTTAAGCGGATTGGCAGCGGCGGACCTTGCTCGCCGTCCACATTCGTCTGAACCGGCTCGGTGGAGCGGATGGAGACCTCCTTGGCTGTGAAGTAGATGACATCCTTATGATTGCGCAGATTGCCGAGCAGCAGAGAGATGCTTACGGTAACGGAATTCAGCAGGTGCAGGTCCTTAACGATGAAGCAATGGAGCAGGCCGTCATCTACAGCGGCAGCAGGAGCAAGCTTCTCGAAGCCGCCTACGGAATTGGTCAGGGCCGCGATGAACAGCGGGGAGGAGCCCTCCCAGGTCTCCCCGTCGTGAGTAATCGTCAGGGTGTGTGCAGTCTTGTTGGCCAGTTCCTTAATGCCCTCTCTTAGATAGGCAAGGAACCCGAGCCGGTTCTTGTCTTCGGAGCTGACCGAGGAGAGGGAGCCTGCCAGCGAGCCTGCGGCCACCACATTGACGAACAGCCGCTCATTCAGCCGGCCCATATCGACTCTTCGGGTCCGTGGCGAAGCCAGATTGCGAATTGCCTCCTCAGGAACAAGCGGAATCTGCAGCGCACGGGCGAAATCATTGACGGTGCCCATTGGCACAATGCCAAGTGTGGGGCGGTGCTGCTGATCTGTGAGGCCGTTCATCGTCTCGTGAAGGGTCCCGTCTCCTCCGATGGCAACCACCAGATCATAGCACTCGGCGCAGGCCTGGAGGCAGAAGGCGGTTGCATCTCCTTCCCCTGCGGTCTCCTGGACGGTAACCTGATATCCTGCATCTTGCAGCACCTCTTCCGCTGCTCTGATATAATCCCGCGCCTCTGCCTTGCCGGACGACGGGTTCATGATGACCATGGCCTGCTGCATACTGCACTCCTCTCTCTTGTAACCGGATTAATATCCATTAACCAACTAAGTATAGCGTTTGAATCAAAAGCGCCAAAGGGCGCATTTCCCTTTGGCGCTGGGCCGGTGCATAGCTGCCGCTGCCTGCTGCGGCTATCTTCCTTCGATCCGCCGTCCATAAGATTCGGCGTAGGCTGCGCTGCGGAACCTCAGAATCGGGTCATCCGAGAGCAGCATCCCGGTGGTGATGACCGTTGGGTCCATAAGCAGATATTTCGGATCAGGATAGATCTCGGAAATATGCAGCCGGCCAAGATCGATTCTCCGGCGGTTCTCCGGCCAGGCCCGGGTCGGATCATCTGTCGCATCGCCTTCCTCGCCCAGAACAGCGACAAGCTGGAAGATGGCCGGTTCGTCCTTCAGGCGCAGCTCCAGCTCCTCCTCCAGATAGCGGTCCGGCTGCTGCGCAGCCTCTTCCAGCGTCAGTGTGCGCACACCCGACTCGGGAACCCACTCGAACCGGACTGGCTGCTGCCTGCCCTCTGCATTGACCAGCACATAAGCATGTATGCAGTAGTAATGACATTCCGCGTAGCTGGCAGGCGGCATCAGCCGCCGCACCGCGAGCAGGGCCTCCTTGCTCTCGCTGAAGTGGCTGACAATCTCCTTCATCAGCTCAATCGGTCCGAGTGTCCCGGTCCGCAGCCGGTGGGCCATATGTACAATGTCGATGAAGGACTCCGGGGTCCGCGCAAAAAAGACAGGCACGGTCACTCCAACCAGATTCGTAACCTCGCCATCCGGCAGGATGAACTGGACAGCCATTCCCTTGGCAGGAGAGAGCAGATCCGCCAGTGCCGGATCGGTGGAGCTGCCCGAGAAGCGGATAATGGCATTCACCTGCTGCTCCTGAAGGTGTTCCGCCTCCGTGAATTCCATCCCCAGCCCGCTCGGCCGGAAGAAGCCGCGGCAGCAGACACCCGACGCATGGGCGCGGCGATATCCGGGATGGACACCGGACAGGTTCTCGATCGCGTCTACTGCCTCAGCGGCCAGCCCTTCAGCCCCAGCTTGCTCCCCTGCCGGCAGTTGTCTGTCCAGTTCAGCTTCATTTTTGCCCTCATTCACGCTCATACCCCTCCCGCATATCCAATGAAATGGAATAATCTACATCCTAATTCTTACCACACCGGCCATTCATCTAAACTGCTTCTCGTAAACATCCACTTCGTTATTGTGGTTATCGGTCGCTCTTCTGACCGGGGCGAATCCGTTCCTGGTCCAGAAGGCCTCCCCAGCCTTATTCTCCAGCTGAACGGCTAGTCTGACGGCGCTGAGGCCATGATTCCTGAACATTTGCTCCAGCTCATGTACGGCGGTTTTCCCGATCCCCTGCCGGCTGTATTGCCGGTGAATCACCAGCAGGCCGATCCACGGATAATGATCCGCGCTATAGTCAGGCAGGTAGGTAATCAGACCGGCAATCCGGTCATGGCTTCTGATGTATAGCATTTTCTCTCCCATGGCGAGGTTGTTGCGGTTCTCCTCCTCCAGCTCCAGAGGTTCCAGATACGTCTTATGCACGACCATCTGGTTGAATTCAGGCTGAGAGTTCAGGATGGAGGCCTGAATATCCAGACTCTCCGGCACTAACGGGTCCGGTACGGGTTCTAACCAAATCATATATTCACCTGCTTATAATTAATTATATATCTAATTAGATAGTAATATAATTACATGATCTTATCAACTACCATGCGCAGGAATATGCTAAAATAAAGCAGACTTATCCCAATACAACGTGCATGAAGCAGAAATGGAGATTATTAATCAATGAATGAATTACCGAATTGCCCGAAGTGTGGCTCTGTGTATACCTATGAGGATGGAGCGCTTCTGGTCTGCCCGGAGTGTGCACATGAGTGGTCTTTGGATGCAGCGGGCGCAAGCGGCGAGGATGAGAAGGTAGTGAAGGATGCGAATGGCAATGTCCTGGCTGACGGGGACACCGTAACGGTGGTCAAGGATCTTAAGGTCAAAGGCAGCTCGTCCGTGCTCAAGATCGGCACCAAGGTGAAGAATATCCGGCTGGTGGACGGTGACCATGATATCGATTGCAAAATCGACGGGTTCGGCGCGATGAAGCTGAAATCGGAGTTTGTGCGCAAGGCATAGCATGAAGCAGGATCGGAAGAGATGGAAAGAAGGCACTTATTTCTGGCGGAATGGAGTCATATGAAGAAGCAGTTGGAGAAAGTACACCTAATTCACCGAATCTTATGGAATCGGCTGTGTTTGGTCAGATTAAGTGCCTTTTTTCCAACTGTTACTCCTGAACCGAGCATTTGCTTAGCAGCAAGTGTAGAAAATCCAATTGTTACAGGGGACCGCTGAATTTCCGCTTGCTCTCCCCGCTATAGAATCCGCCGTGCGGTAACAAACCGCTGCTTCCACTTGCTGCTGAAATCCTCCATATGTACACCCTGCTCCTTGGAGTAGGTATGCAGTATCCGGTTATTGCCGGCGTAGATGGCTACATGTCCGATATCGAGGCCCCTGGCCGTGAAGAACAGCAGATCTCCGGTGCGCAGCTCGTCCAGGCTAACCTTCCGGCCTTCCTGTGCCTGATCGTAAGAGACGCGGGGAAGCTCAATCCCCAGCGTATCCCCAAATACACGCTTCACAAAAGAAGAACAGTCGAACGTATTCGTCTGGTCAGGAGAAGCGCCGAATTCATAAGGGGTATTCAGGTATTTCTTACCTGAGGCGATCAGGGCTTCCCCTTGCTTCTGCAGCAGGGAAGGGCTTCTGTAATCCGTAAATTTCGGCTTGGATGAGATATATCCTCTCCTATGATCTGCGGTCTGCACCTCCAGCCAGAGGGCGTCAACCTCACGGATGACATGGACCTTGCTGCCGGCGGGCAGCAGGCCCAGGCTAGAGGCGCTGCTCCCGGCATCCGGGGTGCTGCGCAGGTTGACTCCCCAGGTGACCGAGGTCTCATAGGCGGACGCCGAGGAGATAAGGACGGAGCCCGAAGCCGGCTCCCAGCTCACCTGGCTGCCCAGGGCTTCACTGACGAAGCGCAGGGGAATCATACTGTAGCCTTGCGTCAGTTGTCCCGGTACAGCCAGTTGGGTTGTCTTCCCGTTCAGCAGAGCTGTGGACGAGCCTAAGGTATAGGTAAGTGCAGTGCCGCTTTTGACGGCGGTTACGGTCTTGCTTGCATTGTTCCAGGAGAGCTCAGCTCCCTGGGCTTCAAACAGTCCGCGCATAGGAACCAGTACAGTCCCGCCGATATTTAGCGGCCGTGTCTCCGGCTGAAGCTGCTGCCCGTCCAGGTAAATGGAGATGGGCTGGGGTGAGGGTGCTGCATCTGCATGGGCATTACCGCCCGCCGTAGCGGTCAGGGCCAGTCCTAGCAGAGACAGCAGCATAGTTGTTCTGGTTGTCATGGATTCATCACCTTATGGATAGATTTAACTCTCTCCAGTTAGACGCGATTGGTGTGAATTGGTTTTGTGCCAATTGTTGGCAACGTTTCGCAGACAAGGCTGTAAGAACTGAGCTTGACATCCGCTAGGATGGAGATTACAATCTAACCAGTTAGTTATAAATAAGAATAGGGGGTAACAACCATAACCACAACTGGGAATAAACGCAGCGCCAAAATCTACGATGCCGCCCGGACCCGGGGCGTTATCCTGGATGCAGCCGAGGAGATCTTTGCCGAGTACGGCTTCTCAGCGGCACGGATTGATGCCATTGCGAAGGCTTCCGGGTATAACAAAAGCCTGATCTACCAATATTATGGCGACAAATTAGGGTTGTACACGGAAGTGGTCAAGCGGGCGGACCAGGTTAGTGAACAGATCACCGGCTCGTTCATCAGCGAATTGCTGAAGGATGAGCAGCAACTCAAGGACCCGTCCGCATTCAAAAATTTCGTGGATTACTGGACCCGTCAGACGGTCTCCTTCCTGCTGGAGCACCGGACTTACCTGAGAATCCTGTTCTGGGAGGCTGCGGAAGGCTGGAAGACCTTGAATCAGATCAGCTACCGTCTTGACGATGATCCTCAGATGTATAAGGTTGCATTGGCCGCCCAGAGGAACGGAATCCTCCGCCGGGATCTGGACCCCGCGCTCTTTCCGATGCTGGCCATGAACATGATTGCTATGACACTGCAGTCGTCTTCAAGGTTCGAGCACGTGTTCGGCAATCTGGATTCCCCGCAGAATAGAGAGCAGGCCACCAGTCAGATCGTGCAATTTATTATCCATGGCGTCATGGAGCCGTCTTTATTGTAAGGGCGGTTTTTTTTAAGACAAATATAAACAACTAGTTAGTTTTAAAAGTAGAGATAGAGGAGGAGCAGAGATGGAGAAGACACCAAAGGGAACCAATTTAATCATGGCTATTCTAATTATCGGGACAATGGCAGGGCTATTGAATCAATCCTCGCTGAATACGGCACTGCCGAACATTATGGGTGAGTTCCAGTTGTCTGCGAGTACCGTGCAGTGGTTAACGACTGCTTTTGCACTGGTTACCGGTATTGTTGTTCCGATCACAGCTTATCTTATTCAGCGCTTCACGACGAAGCAGGTATTCGTCTTTGCGATGGGGATGCTGAGCGCGGGGACGCTTCTGTGTGCGGTTTCCCCCGGCTTCGGTCTGTTGCTTACGGGACGGATCATCCAGGCGGTCGGAGTGGGCATTATGCTCCCTCTGGTGCAGACCCTGACGTTCATTCTGATCCCGGTTGCCCGGCGCGGGTTCACGATGGGGCTGATCGGGCTGGCGATTAACTTCGCTCCGGCGATTGGGCCTGTGCTGAACGGCTGGCTTGTGGAGGATCATTCCTGGCGCTTGTTGTTCTATATTCTGGCTCCTTGCTCGCTGCTGCTTACGCTCCTGGGAGTGTTTCTGGTGAAGAACGTGACGCCACAGGTGAAAAGTAAGGCCGACGCGCTCTCCATGACGTTATCCTCGCTCGGCTTCGGCGGTGTGCTGTACGGATTCAGTGTCTCCGGCAGTCAAGGATGGGGAAGCACCGAGGTGCTAATTTCCCTCTCGTTCGGGTTCATCGCGCTCTGCCTGTTCGTGTGGCGGCAACTGAAGATGGAGAATCCTCTGCTGGAGCTGCGGGTGTTCACCAGCCCCTCTTTTACCCTGGCTACGGTAATCAGTATGATCCTGATGATTATCATGCTGAGCGCGCAGCTCCTGCTGCCGCTGTATATGCAGACCATGCTTGGCTATACTGCGCTGAAGTCAGGTCTGATGCTGCTGCCGGGTGCGATTCTGATTTGTATCATGTCCCCGATAGCGGGAAGAATATTCGATAAAATAGGTGCCAGAACGATGGTCATTACCGGAATCAGCCTGACGGTCATCTCTGCACTGTTGTTCTCCAATCTGACGGAGCACACGTCCTATATGTTCCTGATGGTCGGCTACTCTCTGCGGATGGCTGGCGTCAGCCTGACCCTGCTGCCCGTCATCACCAGCGGAATGAATTCTCTGCCGCCTGACCTGATCCGCCACGGCATCCCCGTTAACACTACACTGCGTACTGTCGCCGGTTCCATTGGGACGGCCCTGCTTGTTACTATAATGACCTACAGCGGCGGCGGTCTGAAGCAGACAGGCGATGTCCATAGCTTAATTCACGGAATGAATGTGGCTTCTATGGTCACCACAGGCGCCGCGGTGGCTGCGCTGATCCTGTCCTTGTTCATCAAGCGGAAGGAGGCTCCTGCGCCTGCCGAGGTTGCGGCGAAGGGCGTTGCTGTGAAATAACCGCTCATAGAATGCAGGGCAGCCCTTACCCTCAGCTCAAATAAAATACCTTCTGCTGCAAGAGATCGAGCGCCCGCTCGGTCTCTTTGCGTTCCTCAGCGCTCAGCGCCGCAATGCGCTGCTCGAACCGGACAGCGATCTGTCCGAAGGCCTCATTCATGAGCGCCTCGCCTGCGGCGGAGAGCGTAATTCCCTGTCTGCGGCGGTCAGCGGGGTCAGTGATGCGGGTACATAGCCCTTTTTCGCTAAGCTTCTTCAGCTCCCGGCTCGTATTGGGCATCGACATGTTCATGCAGTCGCTGATCTCGCTGAGCGTAACAGGCTGGCTGACGGCGATGTATTCCACAATCTTATATTGCAGCGGCGTTAAGCCGTCTGAGTTCACGTCCTTGGAGATATCGTTCGTTATTTGATGGACGGCGGCAGTGAAGGCTATAAATTTCTGAAAAAGATGGTTGTTGTCCATAAGATCACCTCAGAGGTCACGATACCAGATTAATTATCAAAAAACAATTATCATTTGACAAGTAATTTACGGCTGTGCTATGTTTTGGTTATCAAATGACAACTAAAGGGGAATGCCACTGATGAATACACTTGTGATCTACACCCATCCGAACCATAAGAGCCTGAGCTACGCCTTCCTGGAGGAAGTGCTGCGCGGCAGCAAGGAGAATGCCAAGATTACGGAGGTCAAGGTGCTTGATCTGTATGCGGCCGGATTCGATCCGGTCCTGGTGTTCAATGAGAACCGGCGTCGACGGGATATGTACCGTGAACCGGAGCTGGCAGAGTACAGGGAGCAGCTGCTGTGGGCCGATCAGATCGTTCTGGTCTATCCGATCTGGTGGGGACGCCCGCCAGCGATGCTGATGGGCTACATCGACCGGATGTTCGCATCGGGCTTCGCCTACCGGGATAAGGGCGGCCTGCTGCCGGAGGGGCTGCTCAAGGGGAAAAGCGTGGTCTGCATTTCCAGCATGAAGGGGCCGACCCACTACCCGCTGCTGTGGCTGGGGAACTCGCATAAGATACTGATGCGCAAAGCCCTGTTCAACTACGTGGGCATCCGTAAGGTGAAGTTCTTCGAGTTCGGTAATATGGAGAGCAAGAAAGGGAAGCATAGCAAGAAGCTGGAGCAGATCTACCGCTATTTCAAGACGGTTGGGTGAATCTTGCACAATCTATTTGACATCCGACCTACTTGTAACTACAATGGTTACATGAGTGATGATTACCGATGTCAACGAGAGCTTAGAGCTGAGATTGAAATACAAGAACCTAATTGGAGGAATTAAGATGACAATCGCATTAACAGGAGCAACAGGTAAGTTTGGTTCCATTGTAGCAGAGACTCTGCTGAAGACCGTACCCGCTGAGAATATTGTAGCCAGTGTCAGAAACCCGGAGAATGCAGAAGCCCTGAAGGCGCGCGGCGTCGATGTCCGTCATGGTGATTTCGATCAGCCGGAGACGCTGGATACCGCTTTTGCCGGAGTGGAGCGCCTGCTGATCGTCTCGGCTGACGGCGACAACGACACCCGCATCCGCCAGCATAAGGCGGCTGTAGACGCCGCTGTCCGTGCAGGTGTAGGCTTCATCGTCTACACCAGTGTAGGCGATGCCGAGAACAGCTCCCTGTTCCTGGCCCCGGTACACCGTGCCACAGAAGAGTTCATCCGCGAATCCGGCATTCCCTATGCCTTCCTGCGCAATAACTGGTACCTGGAGAATGAAGCCGGCTCCATTCAGGCCGTGAAGGCCGGCGCTCCTTGGCTGACCTCAGCCGAAGACGGCAAGGTAGGCTGGGCTACACGCGGCGATTATGCTGAAGCGGCAGCGGCTGTTCTGGCTGGAGAGAGCCGTGAGAGTGTCATCTACGAATTGTCCGGCACTCCGCTTACCCAGGCAGAGCTGGCAGCAGTGGTCGGCGAGGTTCTGGGCCAGGAGGTTGCCGTGCAGCAGGTGGATGATGCCACCTATGCGAAGGTAATGGGCGAAGCAGGCGTGCCGGAAGCGGCACTGCCGATCGTGGTTGCCATCCAGGCAGCCATCCGTGATGGCGCGCTGAATATCGAGAGCGGCGACCTTGCGAAGCTGCTGAACCGTCCGCTTACCCCGCTGAGTGAAGGGGTAAGCGCGTTGCTGGCGTAACCTGCATTCTGCTGATAGGTTATCTTATTATAAGAGGCTGCCCGTTCCGGTATTTGACACCGGCGGGCGGCTTTTTTGTGTATAGAAATTCTGATTTCTCGACTGTTGGGGGTGGTTTTTATTTTTTTGGCCGGGATGGTGATCCAAACCTGAATTCGCTGCGTTTCAGTGTATGTACAGACAAACAGGCAACGTGAACACCACATATTACCCCAACCTAAGGAGTGAAGTGAGATGAAGATGAAGAAATTAGTCGTCCCGATGTTAAGCTTGACCCTGATGATACCTGCACTGGCAGGTGCGGAGGCAGCCCCGGCAGCCGCGATGATGAAGGCTTCGGTGAATACACCGGCAGCCGAGCTGAGAGCGGGCCTGGATTATCTGCTCTCCGAGCATTTCACCCTTGCCGTAACTGCAATGACGAAGGCCTATGACGGTACCAAGGATGCGGCAGCGGCTTACCAGGCGCTTGATCAGAACGCACTCGATATGCAGCCCGCCATTGCTTCATTGTACGGTGATGCTGGCGCAGCTGAATTTGAACGGATTTTCCGTGCACATAACAAGTATACCGACGATCTGGTGAAGGCGACGAAGAGCAAGGACGCCGCAGCCGTCAAAGCTGCAGAAGATAAAGTAAGCGGATTTGTAGACGAATTCGGGAATTTCCTCGGCACGGCCACAGAGGGCAAGCTTCCGGCCGCGTCCGCGAAGCAGGTTATCCGCAGTCATGAGAACCATGTCCAGGAAGTGTTCGAGGATTATGCAGCCGGTGATTACAAGGGCGCGTATGAAGCTTACCGTAAGGGGTATGCAGAGATGTTTGGCATCAGCAAGGCCTTGTCCAGTGCGATTACCACGCAAATGCCTGCCAAATTCGAGCATACCAAGGCAGATACCAAGGCTGCTGATCTGAGATCGGCACTCAACCAGTTAGCGGGTGAACACTTCGCCTTGTCCGTCCTGCAAATGCAGGAGCAATATGACGGAAGAGCCGCTTCCAATGCGCTGATTGCAGCCGAAGCTATGAATACGGCAGACTTCAAGGCAGCCATTGCATCTATCTATGGTGCAGACGGGGCAGCGGCCTTCGAGAAAATCTGGGTCACGAATCATGTGAATGCCCAGGCTGATTTCACAGCGGCAGTGAAGAACAATGATGCAGCGGCAAAAGCGGCAGTTGAAGCGCGTATTGCCAGCTTCACCACTGAATTCGCAGCCTTCCTTGATTCGGCTACAGCAGGCAACCTGCCGAAGTCAGCGGGGCAATCTGCACTGACCACTCACGAGAATCAGGTACAGCAGGTGCTTACGCAGTATGCAGCGGGCAGCTATGACGCTTCTTACAAGACGAACCGCGAGGGCTACAAGACAATGTTCGGCGTAGGCCAAGCGCTGGGCAATGCGATTGTTACGCAGTTCAACGACAAGTTCCAGGATGCAGCAGCAGCACCCGCACCTGCAACACCAGCAGATCCTGCTTCTATGGTGAAAGTCTGGATGAAGGTAGGCAGCGAGGTCCTGAACATTAACGGACAAGTCACTCAAATGGATACTAAGCCGTTTATCTGGAGCGGAATGACCTACATCCCGCTTCGCTACCTGAGTGAAGGCATCGGCGCAGAGGTGAAATGGGATAAGCAGGCTCAGCAGGTTACGATCAAAGCAGGCAACGACACCCTTGTATTCTGGATGAACAAAGACTTCATGGAACTCAACGGCATGAGACAATCCGTCGGCGCCAAAGTCTTCGTGAACGGCGACAACAGAACCGTAGTTCCTCTTCGTTTCATCACCGAATTGCTGGGCTGGAACGTACAATGGGGCAACACCGATCAGTCCATTACCCTGACTAAGACTATGTAATTTAAGGTGCAGAGGTTAATCCTCTATATTAGGCCAGGGTTAAACCGAGGCCAAAAGTAGATCAAACCCGCAAGCGGCTCACTGTAACAGGTGCCGCTTGCGGGCTTTTGTTGCGCGCGAAATCCATATTCTACATTGACAACCTGTCCAGACACGTATATATTTATCGATAATGATTCTCATTATCGCATAAAAAACCTATTCAGATAAGGAAGGGTCCACACATGTACAGTACCAAGAAATTCTCGTTCAAGACATTATTCATTCCATTAGCGCTAACTCTAGTGCTGGCAGGCTGCTCCTCCAACCAGTCGAATTCTGCTGCTTCACCTTCACCGGCACCGGCAGCAGCTGCAACCAGCGAAGCGGCAAGCACAGAAGCACCGGCGGCGCAGGATGCTGTGACCTATCCGATTACCATCAAGCATGCGCTTGGTGAAGCTGTAATTAAGAGCAAGCCGGAGCGCGTAGTTACCGTGCAATGGGCTAACCATGATGTGGCTCTGGCTCTGGGCGTTGTCCCTGTAGGCTTCTCGGCTGCGAACTTTGGCGTGCAGGATGGCAGCGGGCTGCTGCCTTGGACCGCAGATAAGCTCAAGGAGCTGAATGTAACCGATCCGAATGTGTTCCAGGATACCGATGGTCTTGATTTCGAGGCGATCTCTGATGCTAACCCGGATGTTATTCTGGCCGCTTACTCGGGCCTAACGAAGGAAGACTATGAGACCCTGAGCAAGATCGCTCCAGTGGTGGCTTACCCGACAGCTGCTTGGGCTACGACATGGCGTGAGCAGGTGCTGCTGAACGCAGAAGGCATGGGCATGAAGCCTGAAGGCGAGCAGCTCATCAAGGACACTGAAGCCCTGGTTAAGGACAAGCTGAGCAAATACCCGCAGATTGCCGGCAAAAAAGTAGTCTGGGTCAATTTCTCCGCTGAGGACTTATCGAAACTGCATATTTATACACCTGTGGACTCCCGGGTCGCATTCCTGTATGAGCTGGGCATGACGTATCCCGAGAGCATTACCAAACAGATTACAGACCCTACCAGCTACTCGCTCAGCCTGAGCTCCGAGAATGTGGAAGCCCTGTATGATGCAGATCTGATCGTAGGTTATGGCAATGACGAATTGCTGAAGACGCTCCAGGCAGATTCACTAATCGGTAAAATCCCGGCCATTGAACGGGGATCGGTAGCTTTTATCGACAGTGATACTCCGCTGGTTGCTGCCGGAACACCGAACCCGCTGTCCATTGCGTATACGATTGATGAATACCTTGCCTTAATTGGGGGAGCTATTGATAAAGTAAAATGATGAGTTCACCGGTCTCGGACGACAACAAGCTAAAATTGCATATGCCGAAGAATTTCATCCTGGTGCTGGTGAGCTGCATGGTCCTGCTGGTCCTGTGCATCATTGCCTCACTGGTACTGGGAGCCCGTCATGTAGGCTGGAATGAGCTGATGGACGGGCTATTCCGTCCAGAGGTGGACAGCTATGGGGCAAACGTGGTGCGCAAGCGGATCTCCCGGACGGTGTTCAGCCTGATGTGCGGCGGGGCGCTCGGTGTATCGGGAGCCTTGATGCAGTCGGTGACCCGTAACCCGATTGCCGATCCCAGCATCCTCGGGGTGAATACAGGGGCCTCTTTGTTCGTGGTCTGCGGAATTGCCTTCCTGAACATAAGCACTGCGGGCCAATATATATGGTTAGCCTTAGCCGGAGCTGCAATTACAGCGGTATTCGTATTCGGAATCGGCTCGATGGGGCGTGGCGGAGCCACGCCCATTAAGCTCGTTCTGGCGGGTGCTGCGATCAGCGCGGCTCTGTCCTCTCTGGTTACCGCCATCATGATTCCGCGCGCTTACGTCATGGACCAGTTCCGGTTCTGGCAGGTGGGCAGCGTGGGTGCGGGGACCTGGAGCGGGATTACAACCTTCCTTCCGTTCCTGCTGATCGGCATGCTGATTGCCTTCCTTACAGCTCCGGCCCTGAATGCGCTGGCCCTGGGCGATGATGTGGCGACCGGCCTCGGGGTCCGCACAGGAACACTGCGGCTTATCGCCGCACTGGCCGGAGTATTATTATGCGGAGCAGTGACAGCATTGGCCGGACCTATCGGGTTTATCGGCCTCTTGTCCACTCACGTGATCCGCCTGATCCTCGGCTCGGATCTGCGGTTCGTGATTCCGATGTCAGCGGTCACCGGGGCTATTATCCTTACGGTCTCCGATGTAGGCGGGCGGCTGATTGGCAGCCCCGGAGAGCTTGAGGTCGGTGTGGTTACAGCCTTTGTAGGGGCACCAATCCTGATTCTATTAGCGATGAAATCGAAAGTGCGGTCCTTATGAGAAATGAAACGATTGAATTCATTATGGCGGGCAGACGCCGGAGACACCGCAGGGGTCTGATCGTTACCAGCCTGCTTGCCGTACTTGCCTGTGTACTGTGCTGCGCGATGCTTCTGCTCGGGAATACCATCTATCCGGTTGCCGAGGTCTTCCGCGCACTCTCCGGCGAAGAGCTGAAGGGTGTTTCCTTCGCCGTGAATATTATCCGGCTGCCGCGGATGCTGGCGGGCCTGTTTGCCGGATTCGCCTTCGGCATGGCCGGGTACACCTTCCAGACGATGCTGCGCAATCCGCTGGCGAACCCGAATGTCATTGGCATTACCTCCGGATCAAGTGCGGCGGCGGTATACTGCATCGTGATCCTGCAAGCCAGTGGAGCTGTAGTCTCTGTTGCTTCGGTAATCGCAGGCCTTGCTACCGTGCTGCTGATCTACGTGCTCTCCAGGGGAAGAACCTTCTCCATCGGGCGGTTAATTCTGATTGGGATCGGCCTTCAGGCGATGCTGGACGCCGTGATCTCCTATCTGCTGCTGATCGGCTCCGAGAAGGACATCCCTTCAGCAGTCCGCTGGCTGACCGGCAGTCTCAACGGCTCACAGCTGCGCGAGCTTCCGCCGCTGATAATCATCGTGCTGATCTGTTCGCCAATCATTATCCTGCTGGGCAAGCATCTGAGTATTCTGGAGCTGGGGGAGCAGTCGGCTACCTCGCTTGGAGTCCGCACAGACCGGACCCGAATTGCACTGATTGTCAGCTCTGTCTGCATGGTGGCGATGGCTACGGCTACTACCGGACCGATTGCGTTTGTCTCTTTCCTGTCAGGGCCGATTGCCAAAAGACTGGTGGGTACAGGTGCCTCCAGCATCATCCCCGCAGGTCTGGTCGGCGTGAATCTGGTCCTGGCGTCCGATCTGATTGGACAATTTGCTTTTGAGTACAGATTCCCTGTAGGCATCATTACCGGATTACTCGGAGCGCCTTATCTGATCTTCCTGTTAATCCGCATGAATCGAAAGGGAGAATTATAATGAACAAGGCACATGTGTTTGGAGCTGAGCAGTTGATAGCGGGCTATGAGAATAAGACGATTATTCACGGGATAGACCTGGTGATCCCGGATCATCAGATCAGCGTGATTATCGGCTCCAACGGCTGCGGAAAGTCCACCCTGCTCAAAACCATGGCCAGGCTGATCAAGCATACAGCAGGCCAGGTGACGCTGGACGGCAAGCCGATCTCGCAGATTCCGGCCAAAGCATTGGCCCGGGTCATCGGGCTGCTGCCGCAATCCCCGATTGTCCCGGAAGGGATATCGGTTGCCGATCTGGTGGGGCGCGGCAGGTTCCCGCACCAGTCCTTGCTTGGGGGCTGGTCCCGGAAGGATTACGAGGCCGTGGCCGAAGCGATGGAGATTATGAATATCACCGAATTCGCTAACCGTAATATCGATGAGCTGTCCGGCGGCCAGCAGCAGCGGGTCTGGATTGCGATGGCCCTGGCCCAGCAGACCGATATCCTGTTCCTGGATGAGCCGACGACCTTCCTGGATATCACCTATCAGGTGGAGATCCTGGACCTGCTCACCGATCTGAACCGCAAGCACGGAACCACCATCGTCATGGTGCTGCATGATATCAACCTGTCCGCCCGGTATGCCGACCACATCTTTGCGCTGCATTCCGGCAGGCTGGTTGCCGAGGGCCCGCCAGCAGAGGTCATCACAAGCGGGCGGGTCAAAGAGATCTTCGGACTGGATAGTATGGTCATTCCTGATCCGGTCTCCGGTTCCCCGCTGGTCGTGCCTAGAGGGCGTTATCATAACAGGCAGGAGAATACGCTAGAGTAAGGATTGGGGCATTACATTCCTGGAAACTCTGCATCGCATATGAGACTGTCCGACCGGTCCAACCGGAGGACAGTCTTTTGGCGTACCTGTATGTAAGTTATATTTGTCGTATGGGAGCGGTTCCCGTATCATGTACACTAATTAGGCAACAGATATCCAAATCTGAATTATCGCAGGTGATCCTATCCGAATTTCCATCGAACATATCAGCAGGGAGCAGCAAGAGGAAATCATCATCAGATGCTATGAAGCAACTGAAGAGATCAGTCAGATTGTACATAAGCTTAAGGCAGAGACTCTGGTCCTCCTGGGGGTACAGGAAGAGCGGGTCAGCCGCATCAAGCTCAGTGATGTCTATTACTTCGAAGCCGTGGACGGTAAGGTATTCGTCTACAGCGAGAACCAGGTATATGAAGTAAAGCAGAAGCTGTATGAGCTGGAGGAGCTGTGCCGGGACAAGAACTGTTTTCGCGCCTCCAAATCCACGATTCTGAATATCGCCAAGATCGAGAGCGTGCGTCCGTCCCTCAGCGGCAGGTTCACAGCATTGCTTGATAATGGGGAGCGTGTAGTCATTTCAAGACAGTATGTGCCCGTACTGAAACAAAGACTTGGATTTTATCCCGCCTGTTCTATTCCCGCAGTACCGTGCACCTGAAGTGACCGGGAAATATGAAGTCAGAACGGCTGTCTACACCTATACAGACCCTACCCGGGTGGAGGAGTTTACAGATACGGGGGAGCGCCGGAGGGTGAATGTGAAATTCTGGTATCCGGGTAATGCGGAGGGCAAGTATCCGCTGATCATCTTTTCTCATGGAGCCTTCGGGATCAGGGAGAGCAACGCTTCAACCTTCACGGAGCTGGCCAGCCACGGGTATGTCGTGGTATCCCTCGATCATCCTTACCATTCTTTTTATACACAGGGTGTGGACGGTAAGATCACTATGATTAATGCAGCGTATATGGGGGAGGTCAACGATTCCAATAAGGACGGAGTGTACAACGTAGAAGAGCTATACGGTCTTACGCGTAAATGGATGAAGCTGCGCACCGGAGATATGAATCTGGTAATCGACACGATTCTGGACAAAGCGGCAAGTGACCAGGACCCCGTGTACCAACGGATTGATACGGAGCACATTGGTGTAATCGGCCACTCCATGGGTGGTGCGGCAAGCGTCGCGCTTGGCCGGGAGCGCAGCGATGTGGATGCTGCCGTGAATCTGGATGCCCCGTTCTTCACAGAACTGGTATATGACCGGAAGATCAATGATCTGGCTGCCAAAAATGAGCCCTACCGCATACCGCTGCTGAACATATACACCGACGATGTGTGGAGACAGCTCGGGAAGAACTCGGCTTACGCAGCGAATAACAAAGCGAATCCGAACTTCAAGGGCGCGTATACCGTTCATTTTCAGGGAGCCAAGCACTTGAGCCTGACCGATCTGCCGCTGTTCTCCCCCATCCTTGCGAATATGCTGCAGCGCGGGCAGGCGGATATCAATAAGTATTACTGTATTGAGACCATGAACAGGCTGATTCTTGAATTCTACGACTATACGTTAAAAGGCACCGGGCCGTTTGCGCCGCAGGCGGTGTATTAAGGGGGCAAAACTGACTGCTACATATCCAAGACAGATGACTGAACCAGTTCCGCTATCCCTTCCTCTAACCCCGTCACACCCTCATCCTCCAGCCACTCCAGCGGGACGAGCAGATAATGGCTGGAGCTGCTCTTGAGGTAGCTGTAGACGATCTGTGCCTCATCGATCTTGTGGCGGCTTATCTCTTCCGTAGCGGCGGTCTGGCTGCTGCTGCGGAAGACCTCCCGGGCGGATGCCGCGATCATCCCGGTAAGCTGCCCTTCGTTCAGCGCGTCTCTTGCCAGCAGAGTACGGTAGAGAATCACGCTGCCCTTAATCAGGATCAGCTTATGGGACTGTTCGTCCACCGGCTCCAGCACGATAATATTCTTGTTCGCTCCGGTAAATTCAATCACCTGCTCCTTCTGCAGCAGCGAATGGACGGCCCCCAGATAATCGCGGAATTTGGCGGCGGTCTCGAAGTCGAACCGCAGCGCAGCGTCCTCCATCCGGGCTTCCAGTCCGGCTACAATTCCGCTGCCCTTGCCTTCCAGCAAGCAGATCATCTCGTCTATGACGGCTTCATACTGCGCCACAGCTGCCTCCCCGCCTCCGCACATGCCGATACATAAGCCCAGCGAATGGTTCAGGCAGCGGGAGCTGCGGGCATGGGGACTGCTGCATAGAATGCGCTGTGATTCCTTGATGCCCAGCACCGCTCTCTCCACAGTACTCCGGCTGGTATAAGGGCCATACACGAGGCTGCCCGCCTCTGTACTTGGCTCGTAGCCTATCTCAATCTGCCGGTAAGGCGCCTTGTCCACGATGGAAATATAGCTGTAGGCGAGCGGATTCTTCATTTTGCGGTTATACATCGGCTTGATCTCTTTGATCAGCTGGCATTCCAGCATGAAGGCCTCCAGCTCTGTATCGGTCAGCCGGTAGTCCAGATCGCGGATATGCTTAACCAGCTGCTTCACCTTGGGCGAATGCCCCTTATTATTATAAAAATAAGACTGGACCCGCTTCCTCAGCTGCTTCGCCTTGCCGACATAAATCACATGACCCAGGCCGTCCTTCATCAGGTATACGCCAGGCGTCAAGGGCAGTCCGGCGACTTTGTCTATTAACTGTGCGGACATGGCAGCCGCCTCCGTTCGTCAGTTTCTTCCGTATCCTTCAAGTATAGACCATGCCGCCTCCACCTGCGACAGGAAAAGCTCTTCCCGGTCCTCCGGCGGAAGGCGGTGTGACATAATCCACAATGTCTCCCGGCCAAACCCTCTATCATTAACGACATGAACCATAGGCATGAGCGTATGCGATCAAGTAAGCTGGGGGGCTGCTGATGAAGTATTCGATCGGTGAATTTGCGTCTATTCTTGGAGTGACGGCAGATACACTGCGCTTATATGAGAAACATGATATTGTCCGGCCGATGAAGGATCATCATAATAACTACAGGTATTTCAACGATCTGGATGCACGGAATCTATTGACGAGCAGATGGTACCGGAGCATGCAGATTCCGCTTCAGGATGTAGCCGGGCTGATTAAGGACGCGCCGTGTGAGCAAGTGATGGGGTCAATTGCCGCTGCGGGTATGCAGCTGGAGGAGGAGATCCGGCGCAGCACACTGCTGCTCGGCAAGATTCAGGAGATTCAGGCGGAGCTGGCGCAGGTCAGCGCATCCCTATATACATGCAAGATGAAGCAGGTGCCGGGCATGTACCGGATTCAGCAGACGAACAAGAATCATTTGCTGCAAAAGGAGGAGCTTAAAGACACCGTCCAGGCGTGGATGGAGCTGCTGCCGTTCACCTTCTACTCCTTCCGGGTTGGGAATAAGGCAAGCGAATGTGTCTGTGGATTAGGGCAGCTGGAGTATAGCTGGGGACTTGGCCTGCTTGCGGAGGATCAGGTGAAGCTCGGGGTCTGCTTGAATGATGGCGTGGAGTATTTGGAGCCTGCGGTCTGCATCTCTGCTGTCATTGTCAGCGGCCAGGAGGATTACCTGGAGCGGGATGCCTTCGGGTTCATGCTGGACTACGTGCAGGCGCAGAATTATAAGATTAGCGGGGACATCAGCGGTAAAATTCTGTTCACCGAGCGCACGGGTAACGGCAGCAAAACGTATCTGGAGATTAATATTCCGGTAGAAACGGAATAGCATCTGCTCCACTTTGAGAAAAATTTCACATAATGTTCATTGACCTTGGTACAGTACCAAGGTTTACACTTTGTGCGGTAGTCAGCAGTCCTATTAGAGAGAGAAAAGGGGCTGCATTAACCGCACAGGGGGAGAAATGGATGCGTAAGCAAGCAACAAAACAGGTTTTTCTATTCACTGTATGTCTGGTATTGGTCCTGTCGCTCCTAAGCGGCTGCAGCGGTAACAATTCCGCCGCACCGGCAGCTTCAGAGCAGCCGTCCGCTTCACCGCAGGCGTCACAGCCAGCGGATACAAGTGCTGTACCGGCAGGCTTCAAAGCGGGAACCTATAAAGCAGAGGCTGAAGGCAAGGACGGCAAGATTCAGGTTGAGGTCACTCTTGACGATAAGTCGGTCATTACCGGAATCAATGTGGTCAGCCAGAATGAAACCGCCGGAATCGGAGTAGAGGCGATCAACAAGGTCAAGGAGGAGATTCTATCCGGCCAGACCCTGAATATTGATGCTGTTAGCGGGGCGTCCGAGTCCAGCAAGGCGATTCTGACCGCTGTGGAGGATGCGCTTAAGCAGGCGGGCGGCAATGTGGAGGCTTTTAAAACGAAGGCTGTAGTGAAATCGGGAGAAGGCAAGACCGAGCAGCTGTCGGCAGATGTTGTCGTTGTGGGAGCAGGTGCTTCGGGTGTATCAGCAGCGGTATCAGCGGCGGATAAGGGCGCGAAGGTCATTCTGATCGAGAAAACAGCGACGATCGGCGGCGCGAGCAACCTGTCTTGGGCGGGCAAATTCTACAACTCCTCTGCCGCGCTAAGCAGCGGGCTGAAAGTAGAAGTCGAGAAGGAGATTGCTGACTGGATCGTGAACAATCACTGGCGCGTGGATGCTGCGGCAATCCGCCAGTACGTCACGAAGTCGGGCGAGACCTATGACTGGCTGACCGGCAAGGGTTACACCACGACCTTCCTGAACTTCGCCGGGGAACAGCTCCATATGCTGCCCCCTTTTGAGACCCGCCAGGAGCTGCTGCGCAAGATGCTTGCAGCATCCGTAGAGAAGGGCGGCGGACAGGTGATCACGGAGGCCATCGCCCAGAAGCTGATGACTGGCGCTAATGGAGAGGTTACCGGAGTCGTGGCCAAGAAGTCTGACGGAACAACCCTGGAGATTGCAGGAGCGAGCGTTGTGATGGCTACCGGAGGATATGCCGGAAACAAAGAGATGGTTAAGGAAGCTTTTGGCTTCGAAGGCGTGAACGGCGGGCTTGGGCAGAACATCGGCGAAGGGCTCAAGATGTCCTGGGAGATCGGCGCGAAGGTGCCGGACAACTTCGGCGGGCAGATGCTGCACCAGACGCTGGCGAGAGCTACAGACAAGCTGAAGACGGAGTACGAGCCGTTTGAAGCGAGCTATCCGATGATGCTGTCTTACCTGCCGACCCTGATGAATGTCGGCCCTTCGGGCGCGAGATTCAGAGATGAGGCGGCGACGCTTACAGCGGTTGCGGCAGCGAATACCAGTGCTTTTAACGGAGCATATCATCTGGTTATTGTCTCGCAGGCGCAGCTGGATGCGCTTAAGACGAAGGGAATGAAGGGGCTTCAGGCGCCTAAGCTGCCGGGTATGCCGCCGGAATTCTATGCCTCCTATAAAGACAAGTTCACACTGGACCAGCCTTGGAAGGATGCGGATAAAGTCTTCGAATCCATGGTAGCCAGCGGCGACGGCTTCAAGGGCAATACGCTGGAAGAGCTGGCGAAGAATGCAGGGATGGACCCTGAAGTGTTCACCGCTGATTTCAAGCTCTATGAGGAAGCAGCGAAGACAGGCACCGATACGGAGTTCGGCAAGGCGAAGGAATATCTGGTTCCGATGGGTAGCAGCGGACCATATTACGCCGTTATAGCCGAGATTAACAACCTCTGTTCAGTAGGCGGTCTGCTGGTCAATACCAAGTTCCAGGTGCTGAATGATAAGCGTCTGCCGGTCAAAGGGCTGTATGCCGTGGGTGTAGAGTCTGAAGGGGTGTTATTCAATGATACCTATGTAGGCAACGGCGTTGGACTGGGTTACTCCTTCACCTCCGGGCGGCTCGGCGGCGAGGATGCGGCTGCGGGCGCATTGGCTAGGGAATAGCCCTTTATAAGTAATTTTCCTCTTTTTGCCGATAAAGAGTTGTCCTGAACTTTACGCGCGAGAAGAGGAACGTTCGATGTATATTCCCATATCACGAATCAACGCCGCTTCGCTGACCCGCTCACCGCAACAGGCGGAGCACGCTTCCGCCGGGCGCTCTTCGCTCAGCTTCCCGGAGATGATGGCGGCTGTGGGAGCGGCAATTGAAGATCAGGCACGCAGAATCAAGGCAAGGTACGGCCTGTCAGTCCGCATTATGGCGGTAGCCAAAGAAGGCAGCAAGGGGAAGAAGGCGGATGCAGGAGAGCGGAGGGATCAGCGGGAGCTTGTAATCGCTCCTAATATTCTGCAGCAGATGAGCAAAGATCCTGTGATGCAGCGTAGGGTATATGGCTATCTTGACGAGTATGTGCGCGGGCCGCACCCCTCGCCCGGCCATAGCCTGATCATTCACAGGGACGGCACCTCCACTCTTCTTCCTGCCGCCGCAAGACCGGCAGCAGTGCAGGAGATTACCCATCTACATACCGGGCAACCGGAAATCGCGGGCAGCTTATACGATCAGGACATGCTGAAGCAGCTCGCGTTCCTCCGGGCCAGGAGAGCAGGCAGGCACCGGTAAGAGAGTGTAATCCGCAAATAAGATCCCTGAATCCATGTGATGTGGAGGCGGGGGTCTTTTTGTGCTGCTGGCATGCGTGTCCCTAAGGCGAACAATGGCCCATCCTGCTGCATAGCATATAGCACCTGCTTGCTATTTGTAAGTGGAAAGGGGGCGCGTGGCTAATGGGTATCCAGCTTACTGCGATTCATTGGGTGTATCTGGTGTTTATTGTGTTCATTCTGGCGCTGCTGATCAGGCGGCGTGATACAACCATGATCTGTGTGACCGGGATTCTGGCGCTCGGGCTGCTGGCAACGGCGACGCTCAGCGGGTCGGTGTCAGGGATCTTTAACTCTTTTGTCTATGCGACTAAGGAGCTGCTCGGCACCATAATGATTATCTCTATTATCGTGGCGATGAGCCGGATTCTGATTATAACGGGCATCAACGAGACGATGGTGTCTCCGCTTACCCGGTTCCTGCGCACACCGGCGATGGCCTACTGGGGAATCGGGCTGATTATGATGGTGACCTCGTTCTTCTTCTGGCCGTCGCCTGCCGTAGCGCTGGTCGGGGCGGTTCTGCTGCCCGTGGCCATCCGGGTCGGCCTGCCTGCGCTGGGCGCAGCGGTAGCGATGAATCTGTTCGGGCACGGGATCGCCCTCTCCGGCGATTATATTATTCAAGGTGCTCCCAAGCTGACAGCGGATGCCGCCGGCCTTCCGGTGTCCAGCGTAATGCAGGCCAGTATCCCGCTGGTTGTTGTTATGGGTCTTGTCACGACGGTGAGCGCATTCTGGATGATGAAGCGGGACCAGAAGAACGGCACATGGAGAGACGGCCTGGTCTCTTCCCCGGGAACAGCAGAGCCTTTGGCTGAGTCAGGGACGGGTGAAGACCAGCCAGTCCTCCTGAGTGACCGTCTGCGCAAAGGGCTGGCGATCGCCATTCCGCTGCTCTTCCTGCTGGATGTGGCCGGCATGTTCGTGCTTCACCTGCAAGGCGGCGATGCTACCGCGCTGGTCGGGGGAACCGCCGTGCTGATCCTTATTGTCATTACCCTTCTGGCCCATCGCGGCCAGGGGCAGGGGCTGGAGAAGATCACCGCCTATCTCATAGAAGGCTTCACCTTCGGCTTCAAGGTCTTCGGGCCGGTCATCCCGATTGCCGCCTTCTTCTATCTGGGCGACGCTGCCTTCACCGAGCTGTACGGCAAGGTGCTGCCGGACGGCTCGCACGGCATCGTGAACGACCTGGGCGTGGCCCTGGCGAATCACGTGCCGCTGAACGGGGCTGCATCCGCCGTAACGCTGACGGTGATCGGCGCGATCACCGGCCTCGACGGCTCCGGGTTCTCCGGCATCTCGCTGGCCGGCTCGATTGCCGGGCTGTTCGCCGCCGCGATCCATTCCGGCGCAGCGACGCTGACCGCCCTTGGGCAGGTGGCCGCCATCTGGGTGGGCGGCGGCACCCTGATCCCGTGGGCGCTCATTCCCGCCGCTGCGATCTGCGGCGTCAGCCCGTTCGAGCTGGCCCGGCGCAATCTGAAGCCGGTCCTGCTGGGTCTTACGGCCATGACGATTGTCGCCATGTTCCTGGTGTAGGCGATTCTGTGCCAGGACCGGAACCTCCGCATAAGATTGCGCTCTCCAATCCATCCTAGAGAGGAACCGAAACCGTGATGAGGGGGAAGGATCTTATGAAGCATTACGAATCCAGTCTGCGCACCAACAGTACGGTTGATCAGGCGCATGATGCGGTGACGAAGCTGCACAACGCTGTAACTCAGGCTTCGAGTCATCCGACCGGGCAGATGTTGGAGCAGGCAGAGAACAGCCTGGAGCACGCTGAAGAAGCTGTACGCCATGCCCCGGAAGGTTCGGTCGGCAGACAAGGGGTAGATCTGGTCCAAGAGCGGCTGGAGGAAGAGAAGCACAGATTGTCTTCGATGGATAGGCAGGTTGGCGGGTCCCAGGATTAAAGCCTGACACAGGCTATGTTGAACAGGCATTCCCGGAGTTGATCCGGGGTGCCTGTTTGCTTTTAATGGTACCCAAGGGAAGAATGGAGGGCCCTTGCAATCATTTGCTGTGAAATAGGTTATAAGGTAATGACGAGATCATTCAGGGGAGGCACATACCTATGCCAGAAGCGGATAACACTGATTCATGGAGCCCTCCGGAGACACCGGAGATGCTGTATGCCGCGCTTAAGGAGATTACCAAGTGGGAGAAGGAGCAGAACAGGCTGATGATCTGGGACCGGATTACCCGGCTGCCGTTCAAGCTGCTGGATGCAATCACGCCAAAGGTGATCCACGATAAGGTAGGCCGGCTGCTCGATGAACTGGGCGGCTACATCCAGAACGGTGGCAATTATCTGGTGGCCGGGCGCAAGGTGGGCAAGCTGATGGAAGAGACAAGCCGGGCGGCGGGGGCTCCGGAAGACGGGCCGTTCCCGCTGGCTGTGATGGATGAAGTGGCACAGAAGCTCGCGGGGCGAAGCCGGAATACGGCTACGGCCCAAGGGGCGACGACGGGATTCGGCGGGATTTTCACGCTGGCTGCCGATATTCCTGCTGTCCTGGGCCTTTCCTTGAAGGCGATCCAGGAGATCGGCCTCTGTTATGGCTACGATCCGACCGATAAGGCGGAGCGGATCTTCACCGTGAAGGTGATGCAGTTCGCCTCCTCCGATGTAGTGGGGAAGCGCACACTGCTGAAGGAGCTGAATCTGCAGGCAGGCGGGGACGGCAATATTCTGGCCGCAACCAAGGAGACCGTCTCCAGGATTCAGGGCTGGAAGGAGGTAGTGACCGTATACCGCGACAATTGGGGCTGGAAAAAACTGCTCCAGACCGTTCCGGTCGCTGGTATGTTCTTCGGCGCTTACCTCAACCGGAAGACATTGGAGGAGGTCACGGAGGCTGCGCGGATGCTCTACCGCAAAAGACGGATTATCTCCAGACTGGCAGAGCTGGAGCAGAGATGATACGCTGAGGGTACTGATGCAGGGAACGCATGGATAGGAGAGAGAAGATGGAACACTCAGTCTCACGGCATAGCACTCAGGAGTTGATCGGGCAGGCCGAGTCCTTCATTACGGCCTGCTATCAGGAGCTGGGGTTAACAGAGGGTGAACGGGATCAACGTCTGGCAGACATACGGGAAGAGGTGCAGCGCACAGGTACATACAGGCATACAGGAGAAGAGCTGGCACACGGGGCAAGGATGGCCTGGCGCCATAACAGCCGCTGCATCGGAAGACTATTCTGGCATTCCTTAGATGTGATTGACGCCCGCGGAGCAGAGACTGTAGAAGAGGTGGCGGAGGCGCTGCTGCATCATATGGAGCATGCGAATAACGGCGGCCGGATCCGGCCGGTCATTTCCGTCTTCCGCAGTGAAGAGGAGCAAGGCCGTACCATCCGGATCTGGAATCATCAGCTCATCCGCTATGCCGGTTATCCCGGGGACCGGGAGCATCCGCGTGCCGGTGATCCGGCTTCGGATGAATTCACCGCCGTCTGCCTTAAGCTGGGCTGGCAGGGCACGGGCGGGGATTTCGATATTCTGCCGCTCGTGATCAGCATCGGCGGTGAGGAACCCCGCTGCTTCCCTATTCCGGCAGGACTTGTACAGGAGGTGCCGCTCAGCCACCCGGAGATCCCGCAATTCACGGAGCTGGGCCTGCGCTGGTATTCCGTTCCGATCATCTCGGACATGTGCCTGGAGATCGGCGGCATCCGTTACCCGGCAGCGCCCTTCAACGGCTGGTATATGGAGACGGAGATCGGCTCGCGGAATTTCGGCGATGCGGACCGCTACAACCGCCTGCCTGCGGTGGCAGACCTGCTGGGCCTGGACCGCTCCACTAATACCTCGTTGTGGAAGGACCGGGCGCTGCTGGAACTGAACCGTGCCGTCCTCCATTCCTTCAAGCAGGCGGGGGTCAGCATTGTGGACCATCATACAGCCGCAGATCAATTCGTCCGCTTCCAGGAACAGGAACAGCAGCAGGGAAGGGAAGTGTCAGGCAAGTGGGGCTGGCTGATTCCGCCGATGTCGCCTTCCTCTACACCGATCTGGAATGACAACAAGCTGCGTGATTTGCAGCTAAGCCCGCGCTTCGTCTACCGGAAGAAGCAACAGGCGGACTCTGGGCAGCATGAAGCTGCGGAAGCGAAGGGATGTCCTTTCCATCAGTCCATCAAAAGTGATTGATCAATAACCAATCAGTGCGGGAGCGGATGCTTCGGCATAAGGGGGAAGCCTATATGAATAAGCAATCCGCAAAGATCCGTTCACAGGGAGATGAGACCCTTACTGTGAATCGCCGGGAGCAGATCTTGGAGGCGGCGGTGATTGTTTTTGCCGAGTATGGCTACTACCGGGCAACAACCGCTCAGGTGGCGGAGAAGGTGGGAATCTCCCAGCCGTACATCTTCAAGCTGTTTAAGAACAAGGAGGAGTTGTTCTTAGCTGCACTGGAGCGTGCGTTTGAACGGATTCTCCTTACTTTTGCCGGATTTCGCGCCCCCAAAAAACAAATGCTAGCCGAAGCGATCCAGTTATATGAACAGCTGATGGACACTCATCCGAACGAGCTGATTCTGCAGGTGCAGGCAAGCGGCATCCGGGATGAAGCGATCCGGCAGGCCATGCAAGCTGGAATGCAGGAGGTAACCGGTCTGATGGAGAGTAAGTTCACCGCTGCCGGGTTTGCGCACCCTGAGGTGAAGGTGAGTACCTTCCTGGCTAACTCTATGCTGTGCAATATGGCTCTTACGCTGGGCATGCCGGAATTGAAGCCGAAGCGCAAGTAACTTATGAGCAGGAGAGTACAAGGGTAGTGACTGGCCAATCACCGTTATTCCAAGATAGAAATAGTCACGTTTCCCATTCTGTGATACTATTTATTTCTATATCCAATTGAGGAAGTGAAGCTTAATGATCAGCATTACCATTCCGTCACCGGAAGTTATTATTTACAAGCAAGCTAACCCTGAGCTGAGCCATATTTACGGATTCACCGATTTCCACCTGATTACCCGCGAGGCCGGCGGCATCTTCATGTTCTACAATGATCAGGACGAGCTGTTGTTTGTGGGCAAGGCCCGCAAGCTGAGACCGCGGATCAAGAAGCATTTCGAGGACAATGTATCTGTGATGAAGCCCCACCGTGATGAGGTTACCCGCATTGAAGTCTGCCTTGTCGAAGATCCGGTGGACAGAGAGATTTATGAGACCTACATTGTGAACAAGCTTCGCG
This sequence comes from Paenibacillus sp. FSL H8-0048, assembly GCF_038002825.1. Classification (NCBI taxonomy): domain Bacteria; kingdom Bacillati; phylum Bacillota; class Bacilli; order Caryophanales; family Paenibacillaceae; genus Paenibacillus; species Paenibacillus sp. FSL H8-0048. Next base: position 4,903,225 of record NZ_JBBODF010000001.1, read on the forward strand.
CGAAATACAATGTCGAGAAGGTTTTGTATAAATAAGGTTTGACAGAAAAGGCGTGGTCCCTGCGGACTGCGCTTTTTTATATTTCCCTGCTCCAAGCGCCCAACTCCGCAGCGTTTCCTCTTGTTTTAATAAACGAAATTTGAGACAATAAGGTATTGTTGCTGCTAATGTCCCTGTCAAGGTAGAATAGATAGATTGAACTTTAATGTTTTGAAAAGAGGATATGAAATGAATAAAGAATCCATTTATGGATTGACTTTGGAAGAGTTAACGGCATGGCTGCTGGAGCATGGCCACAAGAAATCCCGGGCCACTGCGGTCTGGGAATGGCTGTACCGCAAGCGGATCACCAGCTTCGCCGGGATGGACGGAATGAATCAGGAATGCGTAGAGCTGCTGGAACAGAATTATGTGTTTCAGACGATGGAAGAGCATGTGAAGCAGGAATCAGCCGACGGTACGGTGAAGTTCCTCTTCCGCCTCCATGACGGCAACCTGATAGAGACCGTGCTGATGCGGCAGAAATACGGCTTGTCCGTATGTGTCACTACTCAGGTCGGCTGTAACATCGGGTGCAGCTTCTGTGCAAGCGGGCTGCTGGCGAAGAGCCGGGACCTGACCAGCGGCGAGATCGTGGAGCAGATTATGAAGGTTCAGCATTATTTGGATCAGGCCGGCCACGGCCAGAAGGTCACCCATGTCGTGGTTATGGGGATTGGCGAGCCGTTCGATAACTTCCGGCATCTGCTGAACTTCCTGACTACCATCAAGGATCACAAGGGTCTGGCGATTGCCGGCAAAGGAATCACTGTATCCACCAGCGGCCTGGCGGACAAAATCAGAGAATTCGCTGATGCTAATATGCAGGTCAATCTGGCGATCTCGCTGCATGCCCCGAATAATGAGCTGCGGACACAGATTATGAAGATTAACCGGGCCATTCCTATAGAGAAATTAATGCCGGCGATTGATTACTATCTGGAGAAGACGAACCGGAGAATCACGCTGGAGTATATCCTGCTGAAGGATATCAATGACCGCGAGGAGCATGCGCTGGAGCTGGCTGAGTTAATCGGAGATCGCCGCCAGTTGGCGAACGTCAACCTGATCCCTTATAATCCTGTGGATGAGCATAGCCAGTATCAGCGGAGCGAGCGGGAGTCTGTGCGTGCGTTCTTCGATACGCTGAAGAAGCAGGGCGTCAGCGTCAGCACCCGGCTTGAGCAGGGCGTCGATATTGATGCGGCCTGCGGGCAGCTGCGCAGCAAGCAGATCAAGAAGACCAAAGGCAAAGCCGCAGATACTGTGTTACAATAATCTGGCAGTGAATTGAGAAATGAGGAATGCAACTTGTTGACATTTACAAGCTACACCGTGGAGAACGTAAGAGATCCATTTAATATCCTAAGCGGCAAGCGGTATGAGTTCGTCGTGAATATTGATGTGCCGGAGGATGATGAGCTGTACGTGGAGAACGGCGTGTCCGCCCGCGTGATTGTCAAAGTGGAAGAAGAGCAGACAAGCATGGTCAGCTACGATCTGCTGGAGACCTCCTCAGGCCAGCTGCTCGATTTCGATATGGAAGACGATGAGGAAGCCGCGCTGCTTCAGTTCTGTACGGAGCATGTTCCTGTATAGGACAAGGCGATAATGGTCTCAAGAAAAAGGAACTGCTGATTTCATCAGTTCCTTTTTTGTGCTTGTATAGGAAACTATAGTTTCCTCGTGTTGAATGATTCGCAGAGTACTTAGTTGCTGAATGTGGCTGAGGGCAGCCGCGAGGAGCAAGATTGAACTTGGTATGCTGAAAAACTAGTACTATCGGCTGGTACAGCAGCCTATGGCCCGAATGTAATCGGTTTTCCGATTACAATCAGCCCGGAAGCTCTCGCGCTGCCGAATGTAATCGGTTTTCCGATCACAATCGGTGCGGAAGCCCACGCGCTGCCGAATGTAATCGGTTTTCCGATTACAATTAGCCTGGCAACCCTCGTGCCGCCCAATTTATGTGAAAAACAGCATACATTGCGGTGGCGCGCAGGTAAATCCATTAATCCGGTAGGATGATTTTATTCAAATATAAGAATGCATATGTTTCACGCTATACATTATCCTTCTATTTCTCGCTGAAACGGTACCGTCCTTCAAAAGGACGGCAAAGCAGTTTCCAGTTGAAATGAATTCGCGTTCAAGCTTCACTAGCCCAGGCAGCCTTCCACATAATAATGAATCTGCTTGTTCCACCAAGGCCAGTCATGGCTGACATCATGGCCCCAGTAGTCGATCCGGGCCGGAATGCCCTTCTGCGCCAGCACCTCCTGAAGCAGCCGGGTCTCATGAAGCATCTCGTCCTCATACGCCCCTTGACCGACACAGGCGATAATGGTGCTGCTGCGGTACTGGTTCAGATAATGCTCATTCGTCAGCCCCGGCAGATAATGCAGCGGTGAATTGAGATAGACGTTCCCGCTCATATAGTCGCCGAAGAAGTAGTAGGTGGAATAGACGCCGCTCAGGGCGATCAAGGTATCGAAATAGTGCGGATAACGGAAAAAGAAGCTGGCGCTGTAATAAGCGCCCATCGAGCAGCCGGAGATCAGAATGCGCTGGTCGGTCCCGCCGTTACTGCGTTTGCTCTCATGGAGGATGCCTGGAATCAGCTCATGCGCAATATATTTGTCATACTGTTCATGACGGTGGATCCGGTCCTCGTTGTTCCAGTGAGTAGAGAAGAAGGTTTCCTCATCCAGACTGTCACAGGCCCAGATCTGCAGCTTGCCCGCTTCAATGAAGGACGAGAGCGTATCGATCATGCCCGAATCCTCATATTGATAAAAGCGTCCAAGCGAGGTGGGGAAAACGAGCATTGGTTTGCCGGCGTGGCCGTATATTTTATACTCCATGTCTCTGCCCAGGTTGTGGCTGTACTCCTTATGGTAGCTTATCCTCATCCGTTAACACATCCTATCCCTCTTCTTGTTGAATATAGCCTCTAATGTCTCTGACCTCCGAAAGCTCGGGGGAACGGAACTGATAAGCGCGGTTGCCCATTGCTCTGCTGAAGACCTCTTCAATCTCGTCATAATTGACAATCTTCCCGCCGAATTCACGGTAGATGTCCTCATGGCTGTGAGCGTAATGCTTATGATTCTTGCGGCTGGCATAGCCGGTATAATATTTGCCTTCGTACGGACCGCCGACCTCATTATGCACGACCATGCTGGCCCATTCCTTATACACATTGACATCATAGGCGAAGTTAATCGCATCAGTCATCCAGGCACCGGGCGGACGCATATTCACTTCCAGGGCAATAATCCGGCCATCCTTGTGCGATTTGAACAGCTCGATATGGAAGAACCGTTCCCGGATGTCAAAAGCCTGCAAAATGCTCCGGCCCGCCTCTTCGACCTCCGGGCTGATCTCCCGCAGACAGAAGTAGTAGAGGTGATTGTCCGTATTGACGACATCCATCACACTGTTCTCGAACAGGTGGCTGACCGCGAAGCGTACATTCCCGTCCCGGTCCGCCAGGCCGTCATAGGTGAGGATAACCCCGTCTATGAATTCCTCAATAATGAAGGCAACATTCTCCGGCTTCGTGTCAAAAAAGTGCTGGAGCTCCTCTTCGTTATTGATCTTATACGTATTACTGGCCCCGGAGCCAAGATCGGGCTTCACCACCAGCGGGAAGCCGGCGCTCTGGATGAAGCTCTCGACGCTCTCACGCGTTGTGCCGGTGGAGAACTGGACGGTGCTTACCCCGCTTTTGCGGAAAAATTCCTTCATCTTGGACTTCTGCTTCAGGTTATGGACGAAATCCGACTTGGTGCCGTAGATGTTAAAGTCCGTACGGATCGCGGCATCCTGCTCCAGCCAGTATTCATTCAGTGACTCGAAGCGGTCAATCTTGCCGTATTTATGGGTGAAATAGCCGACAGCCCGCAGAATCTCCTCATAGCTCTCCAGATTGCTTACCTTATAATATTCGGTCAGTGCCGATTTCAGCTTGTCCTCCAGCTGGTCATAGGCTGCATCGCCGATCCCGAGCACGTTGGCCCCCTGCTCCTGCAGATGCGTACAGAATTCAGCGCTGTTCTTGGGGAAATGCGGGGAAAAGAAAATAAAGTTCATGCAGACCGGCCCCTTTGACTAAAATATAATTCCGAGTTGTTTTGTATGATTAATTCAATCTACCAGCTTCGCCAGCATCCGTCAATCCTCTTCGTGCTATTTTTGCTGCAGGCTGCGGTTGAGCCGGGCGAGCAGTTCGCTGAAGAGTCCGCAGTCCTCCGGGGACCAGTCCCCAAAGATCTCTCCATAGCGTGCAAGCCGGATGTCCCGGGCCTCGGCGAAGGTCTGTGCACCAAGCGCAGTAAGCTGAAAATAGCTGGAGCGCCCGTCCAGCGGATCAGGCACCCGTTCCACATAGTTCTTCGCCTCCAGGACACTTGTCTGCCTGCTGATGGTAGAGGTGTCAAGGCCGAATTGTTCAGCAAGCGCCTTAACGCCTACCTTGTCGTGCATCGACAAATGGTGGAGCAGGGTATACGAGGAGCGGTCCAGCCCGCCATGCTTCTTATCCAGCGAGCCGTGGCGGATCAGCGTAATCAGCTCCTGATTCAGAGCTTCGAGGTGCTTGTCCTTCTGTTCATCAGCCATAGTTAGATTCCGTCCTTTACTGGTAACTTTGTCATATGTATCCCTAGTATAATTGATAATACCGGCCTTATGCTAAGGCTGCCTGAGATTCTTGCCTCATTTTGAAAGACTCATGAAATAAGTCACATTGACTTTCAAACACATAGTTGTATAATACACATATATTAAGTTGATTGTATCATACACCTATATGAAGGTGAACCGCAAAATAGAGGAGAGAGCGCCCTTGAGCAGTCCGGCGGCAAAACATTCATCATTCTGGCTGATCATTCTGGCCATTTTTTTCGGTAATTTCATGGCTATTCTCAGTACAACCACCATTAACGTAGCGTTCCCGGTCTTCTTGAAGGACTTTCACGCCGGGATCAGCACTGTACAATGGATGATTACCGGCTATCTGCTGGCTACCGGCGTCATTGCGCCTGTGGTGGGTTATTTCGGGGATAAATGGAGCTATAAGGTTCTCTACGTATTCGCCCTGTCGGGCTTCACCTTGTTCTCGGCACTGTGTACGGTGGCCTGGAATATTCACTCACTCATTACCTTCCGCATTATCCAGGGAATATTCGGCGGCCTGATCATCCCTACCACCATGACGATGATTTATCAGTTTATCGACAAAGAAAAGCAGGCCTTCGCCATGAGCCTCTGGAGCCTGTCCTCGATGCTGGCGCCTGCCTTCGGCCCGACACTCGGCGGCTGGCTGACCGGATATTTCGGCTGGAAATCGCTGTTCGTGATCAATCTGCCGATTGGCCTGATCGCCATTGGCGTAGCTCTGAAATGTCTGCCGCTTCAGCGGCAGGCTGCAAGCGGCAAACGCTTCGATCTGCCGGGCTTCGTCACCGTCATTCTGAGCAGCGCCTTCATTATTCTGGCCTTCAATAAAGGGGGCGCCTGGGGCTGGACATCTTGGAATACCCTGACCCTGCTACTGGTTGGGGCGGCGGCCTTAACGTATTTCATCCGCAGAGAGCTGTCGCTCCAGGAGCCGCTGCTGAATCTGAAGGTATTCAGGCAGAGCCGGTTCACCTACAGCCTGATCATCAACTGTATTATTACCGTTGCGTTATACTCGGGCACCTTCCTGATTCCGGTCTTTCTGCAGGATATCCAGCAGTCCACCCCGCTGAAGACCGCGCTGGTGCTGTTGCCGGGCTCCATCGTGATGGCCGTTCTGTCACCGGTGGTCGGTAAGCTGTACTCCCGGATTGGACCGTTCTGGTTGATTTTGGGCGGCATTCTGCTGCTAAGCGCCTCGACCTGGGAGCTTGCCCACATCACGCTGGCCGTGACTCATACCCGTGTGGCCGTGCTTATGGCGGTGCGCAATGTCGGCATTGCGCTGTCCTTCATGCCGGTGACCAATGCCGGTATGTCGGCAGTGCCAAGAGCCATTACCGGCCATGCCTCCTCCGTAACCAACTGGGTCCGCCAGGCTACAGGTGCCTTGTCCATTGCCGTATTCAGCTCGCTGCTCGCCTCCAGATCGCTGGCCCATCAGCAGGAGCTGGCAGACGGGACGTCCCAGGCAGCGGGTTCTTTGCTGAAGGCGCAGGGGATGACGATGGGCGTACAGGATATTTTCCTGATCGCTACGGCAGTGGGGCTGCTGGCTATTCCGATGACCTTCCTCCTGAGAGGCAGTAGCGGCAAGCCGGCAGCTACCACTGCTCCGCAGGTGGAGGCTTGAAGCCGTGACTGTGCCGTAAATACTCCTTTATCATGCGTTATAGCGCTTTCTCTTCGCATGTTGGGCGAATATGAGTTAGAATACTATAAAGCGAGCAAATAATAGGAGTTGTATACATGTCTAATAATGACGAAGTATTTTTGACTAAAGAAGGCTTGGCCAAGCTGGAGGAAGAGCTGAGGGAACTCAAGGGAGCAGGGCGCAAGGAGCTTGCAGCCCGGCTTAAGCTGGCGATCAGCTACGGCGATCTGAAGGAGAACAGTGAATACCACTCTGCCAAGGAGGATCAATCCTTCATGGAGACTCGCATTATGATTCTGGAGAAGATGCTGATCAAGGCGCAGATCGTGGATGCCAGCACTATGGATCTCAGTACAGTCAGTGTAGGCTGCATCGTGACGCTGAATGATGTGGAGTACTCGGAGAAGATTGAATATCGAGTGGTCGGACCGGCGGAAGCCGATGTGCTGGACAACAAGATTTCCTACGAGAGCCCGCTCGGCAAAGAGCTGATCGGCAAAAAGGTAGGCGATATCATCAGCGTCAACGCCCCGATGGGGATCATCAAATACGAGCTGCTGGAGATCAAAATGCTGTAAACCGAAGACCTAACCGGAATCCCGTGGCCCTTAATTGAAGGGTGCGGGATTTTTTGTGGAGAATGACTGGTGCCCATAGGCAATTGCTATCAAGGATATTGCTTCCTTGTCTTAGACGCTCCCTGCCAAGGAGGGTTATAGTAGAAATAACTAATACATAGAGGAGTCCTGGCTTGTGATTCAGACTGTACTCACGACACTTGTTGAGGTCATCGTACCGCTGTCCATTCCGGTGGCCGCCGGAGCGCTGCTTGGACGGTATAAGCAGCTCGATACGAAGCCTCTGCTGACGCTGTACCTGTATTTTCTCAGTCCGGCCATTATTCTCGACACACTGGCTACGGCGGATATCTCCTTCGATGATGTCTATAAGACACTCTCATTCTCGCTGCTGAACCTGTTCCTCTTATGGGGTGTGGCGACGCTGATCGGCAAAATTCTTAAGCTGGCTCCGCCGGAGGCCGCCGGTCTTACGCTCATCTCCACCTTCACGAACAGCGTCAATTATGGCCTGCCGCTGGTGCTGCTGGCCTTCGGCCAGCTGGGCCTGGACAAGGCATCGGTCTACGTCATCGCCCAGATGGTGATCGTGAATACGATCGGCGTGTATTTTGCCGCCCGTTCACAGTTCTCTGTACGCAGCGCGTTGAAGTCAGTCTTCTCGCTTCCGGCCATCTACGCCGCCATTCTGGCGCTGCTGCTGCGGGCGCTTGGCCTGCATATGCCGCATGAGCTGGCTTCGGGGGTGTCGATGGTCGCCGGGGCCTATTCGCCGGTTGTGCTGGCGATTCTGGGTGCGCAGATGGTGAAGGTTAGAGCCGCACATACGGAACGCAATGTGCAGCTGGCCTTCTGGACGGGGCTGACCGTCCGGCTGGTGCTGGCTCCGCTGCTGGCCGCGCTGGTGCTGCTCGCCCTGAACATCACAGGCACCCTGTTCTCGGTGCTGCTGATTCTGGCTTCCATGCCGGTGGCTGTCAATTCCGTCGTCCTGGCCGAACGCTTCGGCAGCTCGCCAGCGCTGGTCTCGCGCTGTATCGTCTGGACGACGTTGGCCTCCTTCCTGGTCCTCCGGTGCTGATTGCGGCGGTGGGGGGATAGGGGGCACCGAATGTAGTCGAAAAACCGATTACAATTGGCGTGGCGGAGGCGTGCGAGCGGAATGTAGTCGAAAAACCGATTACAATTGGCGTGGCGGAGGCGTGCGAGCGGAATGTAGTTGAAAAACCGATTACAATTGGCGTGGCGGAGGCGTGCGAGCGCAGTGTAATCGAAAAACCGATTACATTTGGCGTGGTGGAGGCGTGCGAGCGGAATGTAATCGAAAAACCGATTACAATTGGCGTGGCGGAGGCAAGCGGGGCCGGATGTATGGGAAAAACCGAAAAGAGGGGCAATAACGCCCCTGGAAGTAATTATTCGGACACGGGTACCTCACTCATCAGAGCATGTACATTCTGGTCGACCAACGTTTCATACGATGAGTGAATATTGTCAACCTGGAAATAGAACACCGAGCTGGGATGATCGAACCGCGCGTCTTCAGCAATACTCAACACCATCTGAATTCCGTTACACTCCAAAGGGGTCCAGCGCCTTCCCAAGGATGAGTCTTACTTCGCGCTTGCAGAACAAAGTTCCGCTGGAACAAAGGAAATCTGGAGGTTGCCATCTATAGAGTTCATCCCCTTCCGCAGCTTATTCATTCATTCTACAATAGTCCTTACCCATAACAAAGAAGCTCCCTCTTCATCAACTGAAGGGGGAGCTTCCTTTATGCAATCAGCGGGCCAGGGTCTCAGTCCGGCTGGCCTTCAGCGACCTGGATGGTGAAGATGAAGGTAGCTCCGCCCACCACATCAGGCTTGGCATAGATTCTGCCGCCCATGAGGTCGACCAGCATTTTGCAGATGGACAGACCGAGTCCGGTACCGCCGAATTTGCGGTTGATGGTGGCTCCGATCTGGGTGAACGGCTGGAACAGGTATTTCATCTTGTCCGCCGGTATACCGATCCCGGTATCTTCGATAATGAATTCCAGCTCCAGCAGCTTGTCCACGACCTGCCGGAGGCGGACATCCACCTTGACGCCGCCGGAATGCGTGAACTTGATGGCATTGCCGATCAGGTTATTCAGGACCTGCCGCAGACGGTTGGGGTCACCGATGAGCAGAGCAGGGATGTCAGGATCAATGGAGGTCTCCAGGGTCAGGCTGCGTTCTCTGGCCAGCGCCCGGAACAGATCAACGGTCTCCTTGAGGCAGGAATGAAGGTTGAACAGCTCGTAATCCAGCTCCATTTTGCCGGATTCAATCTTGGTGAAGTCCAGGATGTGCGTAATGACAGAGACAAGCGCGTGACCGCTGGTATGAATGATCTCGGCCATCTCCTGGTCGTCTGCTGACAGCTCAGAGGAACGAAGCACATCCGACATGGCAATGATCCCGTTCAGCGGGGTGCGGATCTCATGGCTCATCATGGCGAGGAAGCCGCTCTTGATCCGCAGCGCTACCTCGGCCGTCTCCTTCAGCTCGGTCAGGATGCTGTTGGCGGTTTCCAGCTCCTGCGTTTTGAGCTGCAGCTCCTTGCGGGTCTGGTAGAGACGGACGAAGCCGTCGATCTTGCTTTTTAACACGGTCGGGTGGAACGGTTTGGTCAGATAGTCAATCGCCCCGGCCGAGTAGGCCATCATATAGTTCTCCAGCTCGGAGGTCAGTGAGGTTAAGAAAATAATGGGGATATCCCGTGACTTCTGCCGCATCTTAATCCGCTTCGCCGTTTCAAACCCGTTCATGCCGGGCATGAGCACATCCATGATGATCAGGGCGAATTCCTGCTCCAGCAGACACTTCAGAGCATCCAGGCCCGAGAGGGCATGAACCAGCCGGTAGGGCGACTCGGCCAGCAAAGCCTGAACGGACAGGAACTCGTCTGCCCGGTCATCTACAACCAAAATATTAATCGGATACTCCATGCTGCCTCCTATTGAATCAACCATGATTTCAGCACTCTCACCAGCTGTGTGGTATTAATTGGTTTGGATATATAGTCGCTCGCCCCAGCTTCGAGGCATTTCACCCGGTCTTCCTCCAGGGCGCGGGCGGTCAGCGCGATAATGACAATCTGATCATAAGCCGGGTTGCGCCGGATATGCTCCATCGTCTCGTAACCATCCATCTCCGGCATCATGATGTCCATGAATACCAGTTCAACGCCAGGGTGGGTCTCCAGATGCTCCAGGGCTTCTTTACCATTCTGGGCAAAGCTGATCTCCATATTATAACCTTCCAGCACACTGGATAACGCAAAAATATTGCGCATATCATCATCCACAAGCAAAATACTTTTGCCGGCAAAAGCGGATTCCGGATTATGCAGGCTCTCAATCAGGCGCTGCTTATCCGGTGGCAGATCTGCGTGCTTGCGGTGGAGGTACAGGGCCGTATCGTCATAGAGACGTTCCATGGAACGCACGTTCTTGATCACAATACTCTCGGCGTAGTGCTTAAGGCGCTGCTCATCTGTCTTGCTGAGATCCTTGCCTGTATAGATGATCACCGGCAGGGTCTGCAGCTTGCGGTTGGTCTTGACCTGCTCCAGCAGGTCGAAGCCGGAAATATCCGAGAGGCCCAGGTCCAGTACCATGCAGTCAAAATGATGGCTGGCCAGGTGCTCCATCGCTTCTCTGCCGGTGCCAACCGCAATAATGTTCACATCGGGATGGGCGATGAATTCGACCAGACTGCCGCGCAGCACCTTGTTGTCTTCGACAATCAGCAGGCTTTTCACGGGACGTCGGATATACGTCTCAATCTGGAGGAAGGCTGCCTCCAGCTCTGCATAATCATTCGGCTTCTTCCAGAAGGATAAGGCGCCCATCGACAGGCTCTGCTGGTTCTCCTCGGCTGTAGAGATGACATGCACAGGGATATGCCTTAGCTCCGGCCGGCTCTTCAGGCGGCTGATAATGGACCAGCCGTCCAGAACGGGCAGATGCAGATCCAGCAGGATCGCATCAGGCTTGTAGGCATGGGCCAGGGCAAGTCCCTGATCGCCCTGGAAGGCGACGATGGCCTTGAAGCCCCGGCTGCGCGCCAGCTCCAGCAGCCGGGCGGCGAATTCGGCATCCTCCTCGATGATCAGCAGGGTAATATCCCCGCTCAGCAGATTGCTCCGGTCATCATCCATCTCCGCATATTGCAGCAGCTTCGGATTGGAGATGGAAATGTCGGGCACGAAGGACTCGCGGAAGGCCGGATTCTCCCGGCGGATAGGTTCGGAGGCCGGAATCTCAGGAGAGGCTGCTGAATAGGCTGCGGCAGCAAGGGTCTGGGCATCCTCTCCTGCTTCCACAGCGGGAATGATCAGGGAGAAGGTGCTGCCCTTGCCCTCCACGGAGTCAACCTCAATTCTTCCGCCCAGAAGTGTAGCCAGCTCCCGGCAGATCGTGAGGCCGAGGCCGGTGCCTCCATATTTGCGGCTGGTGGTGCCGTCCGCCTGCTGGAACGCCTCGAAGATGCTCTCCAGCTTGGAGGCAGGGATGCCGATACCGGTATCGCTGACGGCGAAGATGACTTCCCCGCCGCCGGTGCGGATCGACAGGGAGACGGAGCCTTGCTCCGGTGTGAATTTGATGGCGTTGGATAACAGATTATTCAAGACCTGCTGCAGCCTATGACCGTCGGTCATCAGATAATCAGGCAGCCGGTTGTCGGAATGGACATCGAACCGCAGGTTCTTCTTCTTGGCCTGCTGTTCGAAATGGCGGTGGACATGATTGCTGAGATCGTGCGGAGAGACCGGCTCGATGACAGGGGTCATTTTGCCGACCTCCAGCTTCGCCAGATCCAGAATCTCATCGATCAGCTGCAGGAGATCCTTGCCTGCCGAGAAGATCGTGTGGACGTATTCCAGCTGCTTCGCTTCCAGATTGCCGTCCTTGTTCTCAGCCAGAATCTGCGAGAGGATCAGCAGGCTATTCAGCGGCGTGCGCAGCTCATGGGAGACATTGGCCAGGAATTCCGATTTGTACTGCGCGGCCATGAAGATCTCCTGTGCCTGAGCCTGGATCTCTTCCTTCTGCTTCTCGGTCAGCTCAACTTGGAGCAGCAGCTGATCATGGGAGGCAGCCAGCTCTTCCTTCTGGGTTAGCAGTTCATCGGCCTGAGCCTGCAAGGTATCTGTCTGGGTCTGAAGCTCTTCCGTCTGAGATTGAAGCTCTTCTGTCTGGGCCTGGAGCTGCTCCTTCTGCTCCAGCAATTCACTCGTCTGGGCCTGGAGCTCGTCGGCCTGATCTGCGATCTCGGACTTTTGCAGCTCCGTGATTTGCAGCTGCTTCTGCATATCGCGGTTTGCCGCAGAGATCTCATCGGCTTGGGTCTTGATCTCCATGGTTTGCCGGCGGGAAATCTCCATTTGATTCTGTAATTCCAGATTGGAGGCGTACAGCTCCTGCGTCTGCTGCTTCAGCTCATCGGCCTGGGCCTCAATTTCAGCTTTTTGCTCCTCAGTCAGCTGCATTTGCGTCTGGAGCTGTTCATTGGAGCTTAGCAGGCTCTCAGCCTGCATCTCCAGCTCTATCTTCTGATCATGCAGCTGCTCAGTCTGCATACGGAGTTCCTCGGTCTGTGCCGCCAATTCTTCGGTCTGCGCCTCAAGCTCCTGGGTCTGGGCCTGGAGCTCCTCGGTCTGCGCTTCCAGTTCTTCCTTCTGCAGCTGAGTCTCGCTCAGCAGCTCTTCAATTCTGGCGACATCCGCCAGCGTATTCATCAGCACACCCATGTTCTGTCCGGTGCGTTCAATCAGCTGCATCTCCTTGGAGCTGAACGGGCTTAAGGAAGCCAGCTCCATGACAGCTACAACCTCCTGTTCATGCTTAATAGGAACGATAATCAGCGAGGAAGGCGCAGCTTCCCCCAGGCTGGAGCGGACCTTGATATAATTCTCCGGGATATCCTGCAAAACAATCATCTGCTCATCCAGTGCGCATTGCCCGACCAGGCCGCTGCCCAGCGGAATGGATTCCTGTTGCCTTGCGGCATCATCGAAGGCATAGCCGGCCGCGAAGCTCAGCTGACCGCCCTGCTTCAGATAGATAGCCCCGTAGCTGCCGCCTACAGCGGTAGCCAGCCTGCCGATGAACACACGTGAGGCTGTCTTCAGCTGGACAGAGCCTTGAAGCAGCAGCGCCATCTCAGACACCTGTGTGTTAATCCAAGCCTGCTCCTCGGCTCTAAGCCGCAGTTCGCGCTCTTCAGCGGTTCTGTGGTGAAGGTCAGAGGCCAGCCCGAAAAAGGAAGCCGCCAGCTGCCCGAATTCATCCGTCCGCACATTAGCCGCCGCAGCAGGGTTAAGAATACCCGCGGAGATATCCTGCGAGATCTCCGTGATCCGGCCAAGCCCGCGGTCTACATTCCGCCCGATGCTGTAAAGAAGCCCGATACTGACCAGAATGCCGACCGTACCTAATCCTGCTGCAATCAGGCGCGGGCCACCCTCCAAAAAGAGGATAGATATAGTAATCATACTGCCTAGCAGCAGTATAGTAGCTAAAGTTGCTAACCAAACCTGTTGTTTTATTCTCATTGTTCGCCGCCTTTGTTCAGTTAGAATGTTAAGCTATATAATTATAGCTTTTATGGAGCTTCAGCGATATAGAGATAGGAAGAAAACACCGGAAACCTAAAATTTACAAGGCGTTCCGGAGGCAGGCCCGCTTTTGCCCGGGGTTTCATGAAAACTTTGAAATCACCGCAATTTACTTAAAATTTTGCTTGTAAGCAGCGGGGAGAGCGTGTAAGATAACAGACATGCTTCATGAATAGATTTTATATAACAGATTCATATAACTCATATAATCTTGGGAATATGGCCCATAAGTTTCTACCGGATAGCCACTGTAATTATCCGACTATGAGTGAAATAGCGCATCTAGGGTTCCGTTTCTTGTGCTGCGGCGCGGGAAAGGCTGGTCCAAGCGATGCGGACACGTATATGTGTTACACCGCCAAGGGACAAAAACCCAGAAGGACAGATTCACTTGAGAGAAACGCTCAGGGAATCTGTCCTTTTTTATATCCGTTTTTTATTTCTAAGGAGGAAGATCCGCCGTAATGAAAGTATTGGAAGAACGTATCAGACAAGAAGGCTTAATTC